>NZ_JBTOLJ010000001.1:0-2067161 GCF_054551995.1 Collinsella sp. BM28
ACCTTGCAATGATTTTGCGCACCCATGATAGATACAATAGTGATGGTATGCCTATTGATATCGGGAGGTGCCTATGGCCGAGGCTGGCATCGGCGTTGATATTGTCGAGATTGCCCGCATGGAACGAATCATGCGCGACACTCCCGGCTTCTTCCCGCGCATGTTCACCGAAGAAGAACGACAGTATTGTGAGGCCAGTGCAAGGCCGGCAGCACACTACGCCTGCCGGTTTGCCGCGCGTGAGGCCGTTTTAAAGGCTCTCGGTGTCGGATTTGGCCAAGAGGGCGTTGGGCGTAAGGACGTCTCTGTCTCTCGTGATGCCAATGGTCGCCCGCTTGCCGTCTTGTCTGGTGGGGCCTTGGCCGTTGCCCAGCGTCTTGGCGTGCAGGAAGTGGCCCTTTCCCTTTCGTTCACGGGTGAGCTTGCCGTTGCCAATGCCATGGCGATTACTCCTGATTTCAGGCCTAAAGCTAAGGAGGAGCGCGTTTCCGAACGCGAACGTCTCGCGCAATCTTTTCGCGAGGCGCGTTCGGTTCTCGACGAATTGGAACGCGTTCAAAACACTGAGCTGCTAGAATCGACTGGCGATGCGCCGGTTGTCGAGAAGGGTGGTGCCGCATGAAGCCTGTGCTGAATGTCGAGGAGGTTTTACGTCTCGAGGACCTCATTGAAAAGGAAGGCACCTCCAAGGCTGCGCTTATGGAGCATGCTGGCGAGTTTGCTGCTGATCGTGTGTACGAATTCGCGCCCAAACACGTTGTTGTCCTTTGTGGCTTTGGCAACAACGGCGGTGATGGATGGGTCGCTGCCGATATCCTCAGTCATAAGGGCGTCACGGTTGATGTTGTCACGCCCATCGAGCCCAACGAGATCAAGAGTCCCATTGCTCGCCATGTGGCTCGAAGGACGGCGGGGCGGGATGTTCGCGTCGTTGTGGGCCCTTCTCGTGATGAGCTTACCGCTATTCTCTCTAAAGCCGATGTGGTGCTCGATGCAATATTGGGAACCGGGTTCTCGGGGTCTGTCCGCGCGCCGTTTTCCATCTGGATTCCCGCGCTCAACGAGCTTGGCCTCACCGTTGTTTCCATCGATGTCCCCTCGGGTCTCAACGCTGAGACAGGTGTTGTTGATTCCGTCTGCGTAGAGGCCACGGCGACTGTCACGCTTCTCGCTCCCAAGATCGGTTTGTATAGCGGAGAGGGGCCCGAAGTTGCTGGAGAGATCTCCTGCGGTGAGCTGTATGACCGGCTTGACGAGGTGATTGACGACGTCGAGCATGCGGCAGAGATCATAGAGCCGGCGGACTTGGTGGAGTATATTCCAGATTTACCTGCCAACGTCAATAAATATAGTCGCGGATCCGTTTTGGTCGTCGCTGGCTCTGCAACGTATCCAGGAGCGGCAATTCTGGCGGCCAAGGCGGCCGCGCGCGCTGGTGCCGGCTATGTGACGGTTGCCGCCCCCGAGCCATGTGCCAACCTGATTCGAATGGCGCTTCCGTGCGTTCCGGTTGTGGGTATTCCCTCCGACTCCCGCGGTGCGTTCGGTGCGGCGGCGAGCTCCCCCGTTCGTGAGCTTGCAAAGAAATTTGATTGCGTGTTGTGTGGTCCTGGCATGACGGTGACGGCGGGCGGTATGCAGGTGGTGACCGACCTTCTGCGTACCGAAGTTCCCTTGGTGCTCGACGCCGATGCACTCAACTGCATGAGCAGGCTGGCAATCGGTGGAATCGAGGAGACGCCGGAGGTGTATCGTCGTGAGGCACCGCTCATCCTGACGCCGCATAATCGCGAGCTTTCGCGACTTGTGGGAGATGCGCGCGTCGATGATTTGAGCTCCGCCATCGATGCGGCGCAAAAGCTTGTATGGGCCGCTGGTTCCGACAACCTCATCGTGATTGCAAAGGGCCCCTCCACGGCAATCGTGGGTGTTGAGAAGGTGCTCCTGCCTATGAGCGGTCCCGCATCATTGGCGACCGCGGGTTCTGGTGACGTGCTTGCCGGCATCATTGCCGCTAACGTCGCGGTGAGTCACGGCGAGGTCGATCGCTGGGAGCTGCTTTGCGCCTATGCGGTCGCCGTGCACTCGTATACCGGATATGCCGCCGCGGCTGCCATGGGCGAGCGAAGTGTCATCGCGACCGACCTGGTCGACGTATTGGGCGATGCCATGCACCTTGTCGAGAGCGAGGCGCTCAAGGATGCCGGGATCGAATTGGGGGAGTAGGTCATGCAGACGTTGAGCGAACCACCCACACGTTGGGCGTGGTCCGAGATTAACACGGGCGCCCTGCGTCGCAATACGCGAGCATTCAAGGGGCTTGTGGGAGCGCGTCAGCGCCTCTGCTGCGTGGTCAAGGCGGACGCCTATGGACACGGAGCGGCTGCATGCGCAAAAGTCATGCATGCAGCAGGTGCCGACATGTTTGCCGTCGCAACGGTACTCGAGGGCGTCGCCCTGCGCGAGGCGGGGCAGAAGCTCCCCATCCTTCTTCTGAGCGAACCTCCCACCGATGCCATCGATGCGCTGCTCGAACACGAGATTATGCCCTCCGTGTATTCACCGGAGTTCGCATGGGCATATGGTGAGCGGGCGGCGAGCCTTGGCAAGGTGGGCAAGTACCACATGGCCATCAACACGGGCATGAATCGAATTGGCGTGCACTATACGGAGGCCATCGATTTCAGACGCAGCGTCGACTTTCATTCCGGGTTGCAATGCGACGGCACGTTCACGCATTTCGCGACTGCCGACGAACCCGATGGATGGGATCATCAGCTGCAGTGCAAGCGGTTCTCCGAGGCGATCTCCGGCTTGCGCGAGGCGGGCTTTGATCCGGGAATTGTGCATTGCGACAATACGCCGGGATCGATTTTGAACCCGTCGATGCATTTCGACATGATCAGGGCGGGAATCGGTTTGTATGGATTGCAGCCGTGTGACCGCACCGCCACGGTGTTTCCGCTTGAACCTGTGATGAGCATCAAGGCTCGCGTGACGCATGCGTGTCATCCGGCCATGGGCGAGGGAGTCGGCTATGGGTTTACCTACCGTGTCCCGCGCACGCGTGTTGAGATTTGCACCCTGCCGATCGGTTACGCCGACGGCCTTCCGCGCGTTCTGTCCAATCGTATGGAAGTGCTGTTCGATGGGCGACGCGTTCGCCAGGTGGGAAATATCTGCATGGATCAGTGCATGGTCGCCATCAGCGAAAACCCCATGCGCCCGGCACCCGAGGCCGAGGTGGGAGACCTTATGACGATTGTGGGGCGCGATGGCGAGGCGCGGATTACGCTCGACGAGCTCGCTGCCGCGTGCCAGACCATCAACTATGAGTTGGCATGCGGGTTTGGCATGCGCTTGGAGAAGATTTACGTATAAAGGGGCTCGCCGGGCTCGAGGTGACGAAGGGACTTCGCAATGGGTGTCATGCACATTCCCGGACATGAGAATCAGAAGCCACGGGAAGTCTCGCTCGATGAGATTCGTTCTGTCTTGGGTGACTGCAGGCTGTGCGAGTTGTGCCAGACGCGCACCAATATCGTGTTCGGCGTTGGGAATCCTCGCGCGCGCGTGATGTTTGTGGGGGAGGCTCCTGGTAAGAACGAGGATCTGCAGGGCGAGCCGTTTGTGGGGCGAGCGGGCGAGAATCTCAACGGAATCCTCTCGCTCGCTGGTCTGCGCCGTGAGGATATCTATATTGCCAACGTGCTCAAGTGCCGGCCTCCGGGAAACCGTAACCCCAAGGCGGACGAAGTCTTGGCGTGTTCTCCTTTTTTGCGCGAGCAGATTAGGAGCATTTGGCCGGATGTCATCGTGACGCTGGGAAATCCGGCGACGCATTTCGTGCTCAAGACGGAGGTCGGCATCACCAAGTTGCGCGGCCGCTTCCACCAAATGGGGCATTTCACCGTCATGCCAACCTTCCATCCTGCAGCCGCGTTGCGAAACCCGGCGTGGCAAGAGCTGCTCGAAGCGGACTTCCGCATGTTGGGGGAGTATTTGGCGCAGCATCCCATCGATGCCGGACTGCGCACCGCCCATGAGGCACGTGCCAAGGGCGAGGGTGCAGGGACGTCGACCGTAGATGCCTCCAACTCGGATGCCCTGCCACGGATGGGAGAGTAGTATGGCGCTTTCGCGCAAGGGGGACCGGCTCTACGAGAGTGCGTCCGTTGAGGATACGGTTCGCTTGGGAGAGCTTGTCGCTGCCTGTTTGGCCGATGGCGACGTGTTGGTGCTCACCGGCGGCCTGGGTGTGGGCAAGACGCATTTCACCAAGGGCGTCTCGGCTGGACTGGGTGATGACCATCCCGTGACGAGCCCCACGTTTGCCCTGATGGCTGTGCATGATGGCGGACGCATTCCCTTGTTTCACTTTGACCTGTACCGCCTTGAGCACGCCTATCAGCTCGAAGACACGGGCATCTTCGATGTGCTCGGCTACGAGGGGGCATGTCTCCTCGAATGGGGCGAACAGTTCCAGGACGAGTTGACCGATGAGTATCTGGGCGTAGTCATATCGCGCGTCGAGGGTGAGCCCGCTGGGCGGAGTATCGAGCTTGTGCCACATGGCGCACGCGCGGAGGAGCTGGCGCAAGCCATCGACGCTGCGGTCCTGGCCGCGCGGTAGGTGCGTGGCTGCGGCTGCGCGGCACCCCCCGTTTGATCCCGGGGATGATTTGGATGAACGATTGCAGTTTGGAAGGGCGCTTCCGATGAAGTTGGACGATTTTCGCACGCTGATTGTGGCGATTGACACCTCGACGGACATGCTCGCGTGCTCGGTTGCCTGGTGGACGCCCGAGGTGTTCTTTGACGACACGCCCTCGCGTGCGTGCGTGGAGGTCCTGGCCTCTCGTGACCATCTGTGCCGCAGGCATGCGAACGTCGAGTTGGTCGATACGGTGAAGGCGACCCTGTCGGATGTCGGTAAGACGATTGAGGACGTGGGCGGGTTTTTGGTTGGACGCGGGCCCGGTTCGTTCACGGGGGTGCGCATTGGCATCTCGACGGCAAAGGGTCTCGCCTGTGGCGCGAATGTGCCGTTGATGGGCGCGTCGACGCTCGACGCCTACGCTTGGACGGCGTGGCGCTCCGGCGTTCGCGGCATGATCGGCGTTGCGGCAGATGCCATGCGTGGCGAGATCTACCCGGCTTTGTATGAGGTGGGCGATGGCGGCCCCAAGCGCCTGTTTGAGCGAGAGCGCGTGATCAAAGCGGATCTCGTCGTCAAGGAGTGGACATCTCGGCCAGATGCCGCCGATATCCAACTCACGGGTGACGGCCTGGTGCGCTATGGGAAGCTTTTTGAGCCATCGGGCATGATGGCGCGCGCGTTGCCGCGTGAGCTTTGGTGGCCTACGGGCGAAGGGTTGCTCTTGGCTGCCGCGAGCCCCGAGGGCCTCATGGCCGCCGGCAGCAGTGATCCTGCCGCCGTGCTGCCCGTGTACACCAGGCTGTCCGATGCCGAGGAGAACGAGCGTAAACGCTTGGGGCTCGCCGAAAGCGTTAATACTGCCACGACCGGCGTGGCTGACGAGCTGGCGGGTCGCCACTTGCAGCTGCGCCCCATGGCGGCGGCGGATGCGGAGGCCATGGCAGCGCTGGAGCGTACGTGCTTTGTCGGCGCGGGTCACGAGCCGTGGAGCGCATCCATGTTTTTGGCGGAGCTTGACCCTGAGGCCCCGGCTGCCCGCTCGTGGTGGGTCGCTCACGACAACGGCGAGCTGATTGGATTTGCCGGCGGCATGGTCGTGGACAAGGACGTGGAGATCCTGGACGTTGCAGTCGCGCCCGAGCACCGCCGTGAGGGCATCGCGCGCAAACTGCTCGCGCATGTGAGCTATGACGCGCAGATGCTGGGGTGCACCTCGGCATCACTCGAAGTCGAAGCTGGCAATGTGTCGGCGATCGCCCTGTATGAGAGCCTGGGATTCGTCGAGGTGGGGCGTCGTCGTGGATATTATGGGGCAGGAGTCGACGCGCTTGTGATGGGGGCCTCCTTGCCCTTGGTGCTGCCCGTGGATGCCGCCTCGCCCGAGCCGACCGCGGCATCGGTGCGCGAATGGCCCCTGCCTGCACCTGAACGCACCGACGACGAGGCCGCCGAGCTCGCCCGTCGTCAACTTGTGCTCGCCATCGAGAGCTCTTGCGACGAGACGGCTGTGGCCATCATCGACGCCGCAGGCAATCTGCTGGCAAATCAGGTGTCGACCCAGATTGACTTCCATGCGCGCTTTGGCGGCGTTGTGCCCGAGATCGCCTCGCGAAAGCATGTCGAGGTCATCGTGGGCATTGTTGATGCTGCCCTGGGGGAAGCCGCGGTGTCGCTGGGGCTCAAGGGCGGTGCCATTGCTCCTTTCGAGCTTGCTGCCGTGGGCGTGACGCAGGGGCCGGGCCTCGTGGGTGCGCTGGTGGTGGGCGTGGCGTTCGCGAAGGGCTTTGCCTTCGCCGCGGATAAACCGCTTATCTGCGTGAATCACCTTGAGGGGCATCTGTTCGCCAACAAGCTCACCACGCCCGATCTTGAGCCGCCGTTTATCTTCACGCTCGTCTCGGGCGGTCATACCATGCTCGTGCATGTGCGGGCTTGGGGCGATTATGAGGTCATGGGCGAAACGCTCGATGACGCCGTGGGCGAGGCGTTCGACAAGGTCGCCAAGGCGTTGGGTCTGGGTTACCCGGGCGGCCCCGTGATTTCGCGCCTCGCGGAAGACGGCAATCCCAAAGCGATCGACTTCCCTCGCGCCCTTAACAGCAAGGGAGACTACCGCTTCTCATTGTCGGGCCTGAAGACCGCCGTGACGCTGTACATTGAGCAGGAGACTGCGGCCGGTAGGACAATCCATCTTCCCGATTTGGCCGCCTCGTTCGAAGCGGCGGTGTTTGACGTGCAGTACAAGAAGGCGAAGAACGCACTGCGTGAGACGGGTGCTCGCGAGTACTGCATCGGAGGTGGCGTCGCCGCAAATCCGCACCTGCGGAAGATGATGATCGAGAAGCTCGGCCGTCAGGGAATCCGCGTGACCGTGCCACCGCAGAACGCCTGCACTGACAACGCGGCGATGATTGCCGTGGTGGCCCGCGAGAAGTTCCTGCGCGGAGAAAGCTCCGACTTTACGGTGGACGCCGATCCCAATATGACGCTGTAGCGACCCCGGCCGCCCGCCACCGCATGGGCGTTTTGTCCGCCGCGAGTTCCGCACGAGCCGGAGGGTCCAGTGGACCCTCCGTGCGAGCAGGACTGCCCGAGCGCCGGACAAAACGCCCCTGCGGTGGCGGGCCTAGAGGCAGACTTGTGGCCATTGAGCCGAGCGCGGCGGAAACAGGGTGTTTCATAGTTCGAAACACGTGAGAAATATAGTTGACTCCATCTTGCTAAAGCGTGATACTGCACTATGTTCACTTTAGTCGATGAAAGCAGAAGGGCTTTCGTCAGGACCAAGAGGGTTTTTGAAGTCATGCATCAGTTCAGCCTATACATTCGCCTAATTATTAGCTAGCACGGGTTGGCGTGGTGTCGCCGCCCGTGCATTTTCACGGGCGGCTTATAGGTTGTGGGCCGTCGTATCGTTCGACGGCCCATTTTTTTGGCTTTAAATCTCACGAGGGGGAGGAAAACATGAACGGAGTTGTATTGATGGTGGTGGCGGCGGCGGTTTTGGCCGTCGGCTACCTGGGATACGGTCGCTGGCTCGCCAATACGTGGGGCGTTGACCGTGAGGCTCTTACGCCCGCTTGCCGCATGGAGGACGGCAAGAACTTCTCGCCCGCTTCGGCGTTCACCGTGTTCTCGCACCAGTTCAGCTCGATCTGCGGAGCCGGTCCCGTTACGGGTACCATCGTCGCCATGGCCTTTGGCTGGCTTCCGGTCGTGCTGTGGGTTCTTGTGGGCGGCATCTTCTTTGGCGCCGTGCACGACTTCGGTGCGCTGTACGCCTCGATGAAGAATAACGGCAAGTCGCTCGCACAGCTTATCGAGAAGTACATCGGTCGCACGGGCCGTCGCCTGTTCCTGCTGTTCAGCTGGTTGTTCTGCCTGATCGTCATCGCCGCGTTCACCTCGATGGTCGCCGGCACCTTCAAGTTCACACCCGACGCCGCCGGTGCGGTCGATGTTGCCAAGTCTTACGCCGCGGGTTGCGCCGGCACCATCTCCATCCTGTTCACGTTCGTCGCGATGGTTTTTGGCTGGGCTTGCAATAAGTTCAACCTCACGGGTGCCAAGCAGTTCGTTACCGGCGTCGTGCTCATGGTTGCCATGTTCGCCGTTGGCATGCAGTTCCCGGTCTACCTCGATCTCAACGGCTGGATCGCTGTCGTGATGGTCTATCTGGTCTTCGCTGGCGCCATGCCCATCCAGATGCTCAAGCAGCCCCGCGACTATCTGACCTCCATCATGATGATCGTCATGATCGCGTGCGCCGTGCTCGGCATCGTCGTTCTGGGGGCCAAGGGTCAGGCCACCATCACCGCACCGGTGTTCACGGGCTTCACCACCGCCTCCGGCATGATGTTCCCGGTCCTGTTCGTCTCCGTTGCGTGCGGCGCGCTCTCCGGGTTCCACAGCCTCGTGTCTTCCGGAACCTCCTCCAAGCAGGTTGAGAACGAGGCCGACGCCGTCAAGGTCGGATACGGTGCCATGGTAGTCGAGTCCTTCGTGGGCGTCCTTGCCATCATCGTCGCCGGCATCATGTTCTCCGACATGAACACCGCGGGAACCGGCGCGCTCAACGCCGGCGTCGCCTCCACTCCGTTTGCCATTTTCGCCACCGGCATTGCCCGCGGCATGCAGGCATTTGGCGTGGACGGCACCGTGGCCACCGTGTTCATGACCATGAATGTTTCCGCCCTCGCCCTGACTTCCCTTGACGCGGTTGCCCGTATTGGCCGCACGTCTTTCTCCGAGTTCTTTGCCACCAGCAATGACGCCCTCGCCGTTGAAAACGAGAAGACCGGCGTCATGAAGGTTCTCGGCAACCCGTGGGTGGCCACCGTTGTGACGCTGCTGCCCGGTCTCGCCCTCACCTTTGGCGGTTACCTCAACATCTGGCCGCTCTTTGGCGCTTCCAACCAGCTGCTCGGCGGTATGACCATGATCACGCTGGCCGTGTTCTGCAAGTGCACCGGCCGATCCGGTTGGATGCTCTACGTTCCCGTTGCGTTCCTGCTCGTGTGTACTTTCACGTCGCTCGGCATGAGCATCATGGGCTGCGTCACTGCGCTCCAGGCGGGCGGTATGGCCGTGATGGCAACCTCTGGTTTGCAGCTCGTCTTCGCCGTGCTGCTGGTCGCCTTGGGCCTGATCGTGGCCGTGAACTGCCTCAAGGAGCTCGTGGGCAAGGATTCTGGCTCCATGCCCGATGAGGAGCCCGAGTGGTCCGAGATGGGCGCCCGCGATTACCGCGCCGGTAAGTTCTCCGGTAAGGCCGAGGTTCCCGAGGGTATGGGCGTCGAGGCATAAATCCTCTTAGGACGCCTGCGGGTTGCCCGAAAGGGCACGGTCTGGGGCGTTCTTGCCCCGTCCTCGCATCAGCATAGCCCCCACGTGAACGGGCTTCGTCGTATGCGCGACGAAGCCCGTTTTTCTTCGGTCGTTTTGCTGCAGTCGATTTAGCAGATGCGGGGGAGCTGCTCGCCCACGAGCATGTCGAGGATGCGCGTTGAACCCCACGGGGTGCGCGCGCGGACGGAGCCCGTTGTGCTCGCGGGTTGGCTGGAGCCATCGGGCAGCGCGGCGATCTCGCCGATGATGGCGGCGTTTTCGCCGTAGCGCGATGCGCGCATGGCGGCAAGGGCAGCTTCTGCCTCTTCTGCGGGCACGACGGCAACCATCTTGCCCTCGTTTGCCACTTGGAGCACGTCGTAGCCGAGCATCCCACACGCGCCGCGCACGGCGGGTTTGACGGGGATGGCCTCTTCATCAACGGCGATAAGGACGCTACTTGCCTGCGCGAACTCGTTGAGTGTGCTCGCAAGACCTCCGCGGGTGGGATCGCGGAAACACCGGGTGTGAGGTGCCGCTGCAAGCACGTCTGCGATGAGGTGGTTGAGTGGCGCGGCATCGCTCTCGATGGGCGTGGAGAATGTGAGGCCCTCGCGTTGACTCATGACGGCAATGCCATGGTCGCCAAGGGTGCCCGAGACGAGAACGAGGTCTCCCGGCAGGCAATTCGAGCCGGAGAGGTTGACACCCGCAGGCACGATTCCCACGCCGGCGGTATTGATGTAGACGCCGTCCGCCTTGCCGCGCTCAACGACCTTGGTGTCGCCGGTGATGATGCGCACGTCCGCTTCGCGGGCGGTTACGGCCATGGATTGGCAGATGCGTCGCAGGTCTGCGAGCGGATAGCCCTCCTCCAGGATGAATCCGCACGACAGATAGAGCGGTCGCGCCCCCGAAGTTGCCACATCGTTGACGGTGCCGCAGATGGCCAGCCGACCGATGTCGCCGCCGGGGAAGAACTGTGGCGTAACTACGAAGCTGTCGGTTGACATGGCGAGCCGCGCCTGCGCGGTCGTGTCGTCGTGGGTGGCGGGTTCACGGGTGGACGGCGAAGTGCCGATTGTGGCTGATGGGGACAGCTCGGCAACGCCTGCGTCGTTGCCGGCGAGGAGCTCGGGCGAGCCAAAGGCCTCGAGGAACACCTCGTCGATAATGCGCTTCATCATCTGCCCGCCCGATCCATGGCCGAGCTGCACGGTTTCTGCTTGTATGCCCATGATGCCTCCTTGGTGCTATGCGCGGTATCGATAGTACGCGGCGCAACTGCCCTCCGAGCTCACCATACAGGGGCCGACGGGGTCCTCGGGCGCACACTTCCGGCCAAAAAGCGGGCATTGGGTTGGTGCGATGCGCCCGCGAAGTACATCGCCGCAGCGACATCCCTGTGGCTCAACGGTCTGTTCGACTTCCACCTCAAAGCGGCGTGTGGCGTCGAATGCCGCGAAGTCGTCCCGTATGCGCAGTCCCGATTGCGGGATGGGGCCCAGCCCGCGCCAGATCGCGTCGCAGGGCTCAAAGACCTGATTGACGAGTGCGCGAGCGACTGCGTTGCCCTTCGTATCTACACCGCGACGGTATGCATTTTGGATGGCGGGTTCGTCCCTTTCGACCATGTTGACGAGCACGGCGATGCCCTCCAAGACATCGACGGGCTCAAAACCCGTGATAACGCCGGGGATGCGGAACTCATCGACAAGGAACCGGTACGGCTCGATGCCGGTAATGGTCGAGACGTGTCCGGGAAGGATGAACCCGTCGATGTGCGTATGCGGATCTCCTGCAATCGCGCGGAGTGCGGGTGGCGTGGTTTTGTGGGCGCAGAAGACTGAGAAGTTCCTGAGGCTCTGCGCCTGCGCCTCGAGGATGGCGGCGGCTATAGTCGGTGTCGTGGTCTCAAAGCCCACGCCCATGAAGATGACCTCGCTGCCGGGATTGTCATGCGCAAGCGAAAGCGCATCGAGTGGCGAATACACCATGCGCACGTCACGGCCCGCGGCCTTCTCCGCCGCGAGCGAACTCGTTGACCCGGGCACACGCATCATGTCGCCGAATGTCGCAATAATGGCTCCGGGCACGCGCGCGAGGGCGATGGCGTGGTCGATGTCTTGATTGGCGGTGACGCACACGGGACACCCTGGTCCGGAGAGCAGACGCAGTCCATCGGGCATGACTGAGCGGAAGCCATAACGGCCGATGCTCACAGTGTGCGTGCCACAGACCTCCATGAGGTTGATGGCGTGACCGCCGGCGAGTGCGTGGATGGTGTCGATGAGCGATCGGGCAAGCGCCGGATCGCGAAAAGCGTCGAGTGGGGGTGCTGCGTTCGCCGCGACGTCTTTAGCGGTGCCCTGGGTCATGCCGGAAGTTCCTCATCAATCAGATCGGCAAGGTCTTCGACGATGCTGAGGGTTTCCGCTGCTTCTTGGGCATCGATGATTTGGATGGCAAAGCCGGCGTGCACCAGCACATAGTCGCCTACCGCGGCGTCTGGTGTGAGGCGTATGGAGACCTCGCGCTGCGCGCCGAGCATATCGACCGTTCCGCGCGCGTCATCGTGTAGCGAGAGTATTTTGCCGGGAACCGCGAGACACATGCCAACCTCCCAGGGTCGCGTCATCGGTCTAGATGGTAACGCTACGGGAAAAACGAAGCAACGAACCGGCGTGCCGCGGGTGCTATGCTCCGACGACCCACGCGGCGACTGCCGCTTGACCGTAGGCTATGCATCCGTCGTTCAGCGGAAGGCTGTGAGGCGTGAGGACGGTGAGCCCCTCCTGTTCAAGCGCGGAGGAAACGCCGTCAAGGAGCAGGCGGTTCATGAAGACGCCGCCGGAAAGCGCAACGGCGCGCACACCGGTGGCGTCTGAAATGCCGATGACGGTTTTTGCAGTGATGTCGATGATTGCCCGATGGGTGACCCATGCAAGCTCCTCGACGGGTGCGCTGTGCGCCATCCCGTCGAGGAGCTTGATGAGAAGCGGGCGGACGTCGATCGTGGCCTCTTCGGTGGACACATGCTCCCCGGGGCGGTTCGTGTAGCCGTGCGATGGTTGGGGGCTAGCGGTAAAGCAGTCGCCCTCATCGTGGTGCGTGCCTGCGTCGAAGCGCTGCGCGCTTACGGCACCGCACCTCCGAGCGTGCTTCCACGCGGCGGCCTCGAGTTCGATTGCCGGCTCGCCTTCGTATGTCGCCACGTGGCATATGCCAAGGATGGCGCTTATGGCATCGAGCAGGCGACCCATACTGCTGGTGCTTGGGCAATTGATGCCGCGCTCGAGCATGCGGGAAGTGAGCGCGCGCTCATCGGAGCTCAGTGTTGCAAGGAGCGTGCTGGCGCCGGGGTGGTCAAGAAGGCCGTGTTGCTCAAGCAGTGAAAATGCGTTGCGGCGTGGGTCGCGGACGCTGGTGCTCCCGCCGGGAAGGCGCCAAGGCTCGAGATGCGTCACGCGCTCATAAGACGAGAGGCTTGCGAGGAGAATCTCTCCACCCCAGATGGTGCTATCGAGCACGGGCTTGCGGAGGGGGGCTTCGGGGCTCGGGGTCGCCCCCGCCCCCGTGCCGTCAAAGGCGATACCGATAACACGTGCAGCGGGATCGATCTCTCCGTGCACGGCTGCCTCTGCGATGACGGAAGCGATGTGCGCATGATGGTGCTGCACGCGGACGAGTGGAAGGTCCCATGCCCGTGCCTGCTCTTGCGCCCATTGGCTGGAGAGGTATCCCGCGTGGGCATCGCAGGCGAGCACGGAGGGGCGCACATCAAAGAGCTGCGTCATGCGATCGAGCGCCGCTTTCCACGCATCGAACGTCTCCGCGTTTTCAAGGTCGCCGATATGTTGGGAAACGAAGCACTCTTCCGCGTCGAGGTTGCCGGGACGGGTGAGCGCAAGGGTCGCCTTTTGCTCGGGTCCGCACGCCAAGACGCAGGATGAGCACGAAGCGGGCGGAGCGGGCAGCGCAATGGGGCGCGGGGCAAATCCTCGTGCCCGCCGCACGAGCTGGACCTTACCGTTGACGACCCGCACGACGGAGTCGTCGAATCGCGAGAGAATCGCCCGATCGTTACCGAGCAGGGCGTCTGCTATCTCGCTGGCGACCAGGCGATCCCATGCGTGCTCATCGTCCTTCTCGATGGGCTCTTCGCTTATGTTTCCGCTGGTCATGACGAGCACATCGACCCCGCGCGTTCGGCATTCCTCCATGAGTAGGTGCTGGAGCGGCGTGTAGGGCAACATGACGCCGAGTTCGGGAAGGTCGAATGCGACGGCGGGGGCGAGCAGCACCTTGTCTTCTTTTGTGGGGCACGTTTCTTCGGCGTGCCGCATGAGCAGGACGATGGGACGGACGCTTCCGGTAAGCAGGTCGCGTTCCACCTGGTTGATGCGGCACAGCTTCTGCGCGATCTGCACATTGCGCACCATGACGGCGAGCGGCTTATTGCTTCGGCGTTTTCGGCGGCGCAGTTCGCGCACGGCCTGCTCGGAATCGGCGCGGCAGGCGAGGTGAAAACCGCCCAAGCCTTTGATTGCCACAATGCCATCGGCGGCGAGGACCTCGGCGCAACGCGCGATGATGGCATCGCTTGCCTCGAGCGAATCGCCCATTGCGGTCTCGTGATCTTCGCGTTCGCGCCATGTGATGTGGGGACCGCACACAAAGCAGGCATCCGGTTGCGCGTGAAAGCGCCGGTCAAGGGGGCTGCTGTACTCGTCGGCGCAGTTGGGGCACATGGGAAAAGCGCTCATGGAGGTCTTGACGCGATCGTAGGGCAGGTCGCGAATGATGGTGAAGCGCGGTCCGCAGTTGGTGCAGTTGATGAAGGGGTAATGGTAGCGTCGGTCTGCGGGATTGAAGAGCTCACGTAGGCAGTCGTCACATGTGGCGATATCGGGTGATACCAGCGTCGTGTGGGCCGTCGCATCGCGGGAGGCGATGATGCGGAACGCGGGCATGCCGCAAGACTCGTGGGCCTCTGAGTGCTTTCTGCGCGCGCTCGCCCCGCCCGATGTCGTCGATGCCTGCACCACTGTGTCGTCGTGTGCGTCGAGCTCCTCCACGGCGATGTGATCGATACGGGATGCCGCCGGCGCGTGATCGCGCAGCGAGCGCACGAACACTTCGAGTGCATCCTCTGCCGCACAGGCCTCTATATGAACTCCGTCTCCGGCGTTGAGCACCCATCCCGAAATGCCGTGCGCCACCGCCTCGCGGTACACGAACGGACGCATGCCCACTCCCTGGACAATGCCGGTGATATGTATGCGCACGTGTTTCATCGCCAGGTGCTTTCGTGTTTGTTTGCCATTGCGGATTCGCTTGCGTGGCGACGGGCTTTGGGTCGCCTAGAGTTCTAGGCTGGATGTGGTCGCCGCGCAGGTGAATTCGCCATGGCTGACCCCGCGCAGGCCCAAGAGCCTGTCGGCGAGCTCGTAGACGCGCGCGCCGATTCCCTTGAGGGCGAGAATCTCGAGGCAGTTGTGGTGATCGAGGTGTACATGCATGGTAGAGACGATTTCATCCGTGTAGTCATGCTGGACCTCGTCTAAACGACGTGCGAGGTCTCCGGTGTGATGGTCGTAAATCATGGTGAGCGAGCCAATGACCTGCTCTTCTGGAGTGCGCGTAGTCTCGCGGACAAGGGACGCGCGAATCAAGTCGCGAATGGCCTCGGAACGGTTTGCGACGTCGCCACGTCGGGAAATCTGCTCGTCAAAGGTGGCGAGAAGGTCTTCGGGCACGGTGACGGAAAAGCGGGCGAGTTCCCCGGAGCCGCTCGATGGCTGCACGGTGTAGCTTCGGGCATTGCTCTCGGCGCATGCATGATGGCTGTGGCCGATGTGGGCGTGCTCGTGCGCCATGACTACACCAGCTTGATAGTGCCAACGGCGTTGTGGTCGGCTTCGATGGCCTCCTGATAGCCCTCAAGCGCGCCGCGCGCCTCATCAAGGGCACTCATGGCGGCCTCGAGCTTGCCGCCGATGCGCTCCATGTCATAGGTCTCCGTGGCGTGCAGCAGCGTGTGGCTCCATTCGTGGGCAAGCGCGATGGCGTCGTCTACCTGCTTGATGCTCATCTCGAGCTGCCCCATATTCATGCCTGCGTCGTGCATGTCGTGCTCCTCGATACGCTCGGGCCGCTGTGCAGCCCCCCGTTGTGACGGGATGGTCGCTATGGGTCAAGTGTACTCTTTTGGCTCTCGTGCCGCCCGGGTATGGTGCCGCGAGAGTTAACTTTCGCGGCGCTTTTTCGTGCGTAAGTCGACAAAAGCTCCCCGAGAGTTAACTCTCGGGGAGCTTCGGCAGCGGTGAGAGGCCGTGCGAGAATTCCTCGCAAATTGCAGCCTGGTTATGGCTGGCACGTTGTGCATGGCGACCAATCGGCAGCTCCGGTTATTTGGGAGCGTTCCTCTACACGTATTGGTAGGTGTCACCCATGGGGACGAATGTTACAGGGACTTCCTCTGTTTCGAGCGCTTTGGGAAGCCATGTTGCCATGTATTCCATGCCGGGCTCTTCCAGATTGAAATGTCCGATTTGAACGGCGCATTTGCCGTGGCCGAGCATAGCGGCATCGCGCACGTATTGGCAGGTGGTGAAGTCAATCATCTCCATGCTAAGGAGGGCGTCGATGCGCTCGGAATCCATGGCGTTGGCGGTAGCGGTGTCGCCAGGTCCTCCCATGATGTGCATGGGAATACGGACTCGTTCAACATCTGTATCCAGGTCTCCCACTACGCGCACCCCGTTTAAACCGAGCTTGTTTACGATTTGCTTGGCGAGGGACCGTGCGGGCGTAGGAGGGATTACGTAATCCATGCTGTTGAACAGCTTTCCCGTTCGATAGCCGAGCCATCCTAGTTTCCAAGCGAAGCCGTAAAATATGCCATCGGCCATCGATCCGTTTTCCTCGATGGGAACTCCAGCGTGGATATAGTCATGACAGCGCCAGATGGCTCCGCCCCAGTTATCGAGCAGTTCTTTCTTGGCTATAAATGCGCTATTGTCGGCAACAACATCTTGATGGTCCCCGTGATTCCAAAAGAGGGCCTCGTGGGTGATGATGAGGTTCGCCCCGCTCTTTCGCGCCTCATCGATGATGTGCGCGGTTGGCCAAATGCACGTGATGATGCCCGTGCACTCCTGATCGGTGTTGCCGTAGGTGACTTTGTCGCGCGTGGTGACGGGGTCGATCGGGTTGCCCGTGAAAGCGTCGATGCCGCAACAAAAGTCCTTGGTCTTCTGGATTGCCTCGCTGATGAGCATGGTATGGCCTCCCGGATTCGTGAGTTGACGTGATGAAGAGGGCGAGGAGCGCTATGCCCCGTCGCCCTCTTAAATGGTAATGGCTACCCTGTGGGGTTTAACGGGCGACGCTAGTCGCGTTCGCTAAGGGGCCCGTTCTCGATCTCGTCCTTGCTGAAGCCGAAGAACCACGTTGCTGCGAAGGAGACTGCAAAGCCCGCCGCCGCAGCGATGCAGGCGAACAGGAGGTTTTCCGTACCTCCGCCCACAAAGGTGAGGATAGACAGGACGCTCGACGGAAGCCCGGCTACGTATGCAGTGACGCCGAGTGCGAGTGCGAGCGCGCCGGAAACGAAGCTCCCCGCCATACAGCAGGCGAAGAGCTTGGGGTAGCGGAAGGTCATTCCGTAGATGAAGGGCTCGCCGACGCCTCCAATCAGCTGTGCCACAAGATAACCGGCGCAAGCGCTCTTCTCGTCGCGAAGCTTAAGACGGAGGAACGCGGCGATCTCCGCACCAAACGCAGGCCAGAGGCTAATGGTGATGGCAACGAAGATAAATGGGTCAAAACCAGCTTGGAGGAAGGCGACCTGAGCGATTCCGATGAGCGCAACATGCATGCCGGTGATGACCATGGGGAGCCATGCCGCTGCAAGGATGCCGCCGCCAAGGATGGAGATGACGCCGCCGGAGGTCCCTAGGAACTCGAACGCGCCGGCGAGTCCGTTCCCGAGCCAAGAGCCAGCAGGGGCGAGTAGGCAGAAGGATATGGGGAGCGTGATTCCGAGAGTGAGGAAAGGAACGAACACGGTTTGCAGTGCATCAGGCATGTGTTTACGCATAATGCGCTCAATTGCATAGGCAACAGGGATGGTCAAGAGAATGGGCAGAACGGTCTGCGCATAGGCACCAGGAGCGCATGGGAAGACACCGTAGATGCTAAAGTCTGCCCCTTCGGCAGCGAGTGAGGAGAAAGTTGGCTCGATGAGCATGCCTCCTAAAAACGCACCGAGAATCGGCGTGGGTCCGATTTGCTTGGCAGCATTAAATCCAAGGTAGATGGGCATAAAGTAAAATGCGGCATTGTAGATCATGTCCATAAAGCGAACGAGGTCGCTGTCCGCGGCCATGACGCCAAGCATAGTGGGCCCAAACACAACGCCAATGGTTTTGAACAGGCCAGCGGCAAGAAGGACGGGGATCATCGGCGTCATGGAGCCGGCAAGATAGTTCATGATGTTTTTGCCGACGCTTGCCATGGTGAGCTTTTCCTTTGGGCCATCCAGATTCTCGTCAATCGCCGCCTGCTTGGAAAAACCTCCAAGGATACAGAGTTCATCGTAAACCTTGGGAACATTTTGACCGATGATGACTTGGAACTGCCCGCCGGACTCCTGTGCCCCGAGGACGCCGTTGAGCTTTTTGACGGCTGCGGTGTCCGGCACGGTGCGATCTTTGAGGGTGAAGCGCAGGCGGGTCATGCAGTGTGTCACAAAACTGACGTTGCTCTTGCCGCCGACTGCCTCGAGGACGTCGGCTGCGATCTGTTTATTGTTGGCCACAGTGGACTCCTTTCACGTATTGCGATGGCAGGCGAGCATGCGCTCACCATCGCGGGCATCGCGCGAGCGTATGCGGATGCCTTACGAAACGGTCTCTATGCCCTGATCGGCGTGCGCGCCGTGCCGATCCCGGATAGCTATCTTTACGCGCTGGGATTATTGCCTGGGCGGGCTACATCGGAGCGCGAACAGATACGGTTGACGTGAAGAATGAGGTAGAGTTTTTCTTCATCGGTGAGTGATTGGCGATATGCGCTTGAGATGAGAGCCGCAATGGCGTCGACGCACGAGGAGACAGCCCGGTTGTCCGCTGCAGCCATTTGGTACATCTCGGAGTTGTCAGAGGATATGGAGTCGCCGGAGGCTACGCGTCGGATAAGGTATTGCAGGTGGGTCGCGAACCGAGCAAAGCCAAATCCCTCTCGGCTGACGGAGGCCCCCATGTTGGATTCAATGAGCGAGATTATCTGCTCAAGCAGGTTGTCCTGCTTTTCTGCCTCATCGCTTGAGGAGGCTCCTGCTGAACTGTAGGCACCGTTTATCAGGCACATGGCAATGCCGGATATCTCGTTGCTGGGTGGCGCGACGCCGAAGTGCTGCCGAATCAGGCCGAGTGACCATTGCGCGATCTTATATTCCAGCGGATAGTTTTGTTGGAGATCGTACGAAAGCGGAGCCGAAAGATAGATATGCTCGCGCATGCGTTGGATGGCAAACTGAATGTGGTCGGCCAGGGCGACCTCGATGTTCGGGCTCAGGTCGTAGCCCAGCATGCCTCTTGCTACGTTGACAATCTGGGCGCTTACCTCAAGGTAGTCGAGAGAAAGGTCGCGCATGAGCTCAACATAGCGTGGCTCGACGTCGTAAAAGGTGTGGTCAACAAGGTTGAGGTCAACGTCTTTGCCCACGGTGCATTGCGCTAGGCCTTTACCGAGGGCGACGACCTGGTGGCCAGCGGGGTCGATGCACAGCACGGCGTTGTTGTTAATGCGCTTGAGTACGATCACGGGCCCTCCCTCGGCATGAAAAAACGGAACAGACATAATGCGCCCTGATGCGTCCAGTCTGCCCCGTCGCAAAAGCGTGGGTAACACCCTGTGTACGCATTGCATAATACTTGCCGAGATTGTAGGGCGTCAAGCGAATGGCTGGAGATGGGGGAATTTGCCGCTAGCCGATTCGGGCGTACCGCTCACGGATTACTGGAGACCCTTGGGGAGGGGCGGCTCTCGTGCCGCCTGGGTATGGTGCCGCGAGAGTTAACTTTCGCGGCGCTTTTTCGGGCGTAAGTCGACAAAAGCTCCCCGAGAGTTAACTCTCGACAAAGGATAGACAGATTTGGAGCAAGATTACGGGTGGGAGATTATGCGGCGCGAAGCCCGGGCACCTGGGCGCGTCTTGCTGTTGGAAGAGTGGAGGGGGCGCCATGCACATGCTGGTCGTTGATGACGAGGTCGATATCGCGAATATGCTTGCGGAGTATTTCCGTATGGAGGGTTACGAGGTCACGACTGCGCATAGCGGCGCAGAGGCGCTTGCCGCTGCCTCGGCCGAATCTGCGCTCGGCATCATACTGCTCGATGTGAACATGCCGGGTATGGACGGCTTTGAGGTTTGTCGTCGCCTGCGCGAGCACGTGAGCTGTCCCATCATGTTTCTGACCGCCCGCGTCGAGGACGTGGACCAGCTCGATGGCTTCGCCGCCGGCGCCGACGATTACGTGCTCAAACCCTTTTCCCTTGAGGTGCTGGGTCGTCGTGTGGCGGCCCACATGGCGCGCGAGGGGAGGGCCCGTGGCGGCAAAAGCGGCAATGCCGCACGGTTCTTTAGCGAACTAACCATCGATTACGCGCAGCGGGTTGTGGAGGTCCACGGAGCGAACGGCGGGCGGCAGCCATACGAGGCGGATGACTCGATCACGACGGCCGTCGACCTCACCAAACTTGAGTTCGACATCGTCGCCCTTCTGAGCAAGCGCCCCGGCCAAGTGTTCGACCGAGATGCCATATACGAGCGCGTATGGGGCTGGGACGCCGCGGGCGACCCCTCGCAGGTCCGCGAGCACATCCGTCGCATCCGGAACAAGTTCGCCGCCGCGGGCGTGGCCGAAGACCCCATTGCTACGGTTTGGGGTGTCGGCTATAAGTGGGTGGCCAAGTGAGGCGCGCGGGAGATGCGGGCGGATGGCATTCCCGGCTGGCTGCGCGCGGGGATGAGCGCCGCGCCCGTCGCGCGTCGCGTCGCGAAAGCCGGGCGCGTGAGCGCGAGGCCCTCAAGCGGCTTCCCCGCCGGGAGCGCCTTGGCGCATGGTGGCGCACGCGCCCGCTCGGCCTGACGTTCACGGTGTATCTGGGCGCGTACCTCGCGGTCGCCACGGTGCTGACGCTGGGGCTCATCGAGCTTCTTTCCACCTGGAACAACGGCTACTACGAACTTGAGGTGACGTTCGAAAACGGTCTGACGCAGCGCGGCGTGGTTGATTCGGGGCCATATATCTATGACCCCGTGGCGCGAGAATTGCTTCCCGCCTCCGAGCTTGACCTGCCGGGCAACGGTCCGCTTGCGGTGTTCATCGCCACGGGGGACTGGGAGGCCGGAGACGATTACGCGCCTGAGGGTGCGGATGCGGCCAGCGTGATACACGCGACGGTCGACATGGTTCGCGACGGACAGGTCCAGCTGTACGACTGGGGTCTCAATTACAACGAATGGTATCCGCAGGAGGAGGCCCTCGAGGTGAACAACTCGATCTCCGCGGACAATCTGGCGCGATATGACGAGCTTAGCCGCGCGAATCGCCTGCAGAGTGTCGAGCTGTTCGAGTCGATGACCGACGCGGACCTGGAGGAGACCTTTGGCGAGAACCTCGTCTCGAACACCGCATATTATGCGGCATCCCAGCGCCCCGCCGGCCCCATGCCGTGGATTCTGGCGATTGCTACCGGCCTTGCTCCGGTGCTGGCCTACGGCGGGTTGGGCTGGATCACGTTCCGCAGGTTCTATCGGGTGCATATCGCCGGTCCTTTGGGCGAGCTCTCGGGTGCCGCGGAGCGCATAGCCAGGCAAGACTTGGACTTTTCGATTGAGCGGGTTCGGGGCAAGGAGCTTGGCCGCTTGTCGGAGAGGCTCGAAGACATGAGGGCTTCGCTGCTCGATGCCCAGCGGGAGCTGTGGCGTACGGCGGAAGGGCGCCGCCGCCTCAATGCGGCGTTCGCGCACGATATGCGCACGCCGATTACGGTACTCAGGGGCACGGTCGAGATGGCGCAGATGCGCCTGCGCCGTGGGGATGCGCTTGCAGAGGAGTCGCTCAACACGCTTTCGTCGCAGGTGATGAGGCTTGAACGATACGCTACAGAAATGGGCGGACTCACCAAGCTGGAGGATCGGCCCGTCGAGCGCCGCATCATGCCGACAAGCGAGCTCGTTGACGAGCTCGCCGCCCATGCCGCGGAGGTTGTCGCGGCACGTGGCGAGGGCCTTGGCCTTCGCGTGAGTCCGCAGATGCCGCCGGTGCATTTTGGGCGAGCGGGCACGGCGGGGAAGGAGCCGATGGTGGATCCGACGGTCCCGATCGTGCAGAGCCCCCGTCCGCACACCGCGGATATGGAGAGCGGTCTCGCGTATGTCGACCTTTCTCTCGTCGAGGAGGTGCTCGATAACCTGCTGAGCAACGCGTGTGGACACGCGCGCGGTGTCGTTGGGCTGGAGGCAGTCGTGCGGGAGGGTGAGCTCGTCCTCCGCGTGAGCGATGACGGTCCGGGCTTCACGCCCGAGGCGCTACGCCGCGGATGCGATCCGTTTTTCAGCGAGAACAAGTCTGCCGTGCACTTTGGCTTGGGGCTGAACGTGTCGAGCATCCTGTGTGGGCTGCACGGCGGTGCGCTTGATTTGGCGAACGGCGAAATGGGTGGCGCATGTGCGTCCGCGACGTTTGACGTGGATGGCACGGAGCGAGAGGGGTGACCGCGTTCCTGCATACGATTGAAGAAGGGGGAGCTTGTTCTCGGTGATGCGCCGACCTTACCTTAAGAAAAGCTTACCTTAACGTAAGGCTTACTGAATTGTCATCACTGGTAGACAAAAGGTAGACACGCGGTTGAGAAACTATCCTTGTCCTAAAACCAAGGAGGGATCGCGATGATGGAAATGCAGCCCGAAGCGGAAAGCTACACCGGTCAGGTCTCCTGCGGGGGAGCTGTGCGCCGTGTGGATACGGGCATTCTCGGCGAGCTGCGCCGTCGCGTCAAACCCGAGGTGGAGGAGGCTCGAGAGCGCGCGGCCTCCGCGTCACTGGCTGCAGATGCGATGCCTGTGGCGGGTTTCGCGCCGGCGGAGGCTGAGTCTGGAAGCGATCTCGACGCCCGCCGAAAGACCTTGCGCCGCCGCGTCGTGATCGTCCTCGTCGTCGCCGCGATTGGGATCGCCGCTGCGTGTTGGGAGTATCTCCCGAGCATGCTCGCATGGCTTGCGGACCCGCAGGCAGTGCGGGCCTTCGTCGCCGACAACGCGGTGATGAGCCGGCTCACTATGCTGGGAATCAACGCGACGCAGATCTTCTTGGCGTTCCTGCCCGGCGAGCCCGTCGAGTTGGCGAGTGGCTACGCTTTTGGCTTCTGGGAGGGTACGGCGTTGTGCCTCGTGGCCTCGGCGGTTGCGACTTCGGCAATCTACTGGACGACGCGCCGGTGGGGCTGGCGCTTGGTGGGGTTGTTTTTCGATCGAAGCCTGTTCGACCGGTTTTCTTGGCTCAACAATGCCAAGCGCCTTGAGTTGGTGATGCTCGTCATTTTCCTCATCCCGGGCACGCCGAAGGACTTCCTCACGTATTTCGCCGGGCTCACCAAGATGCGCTTTGCCCCCGTCGTTCTTATTGCCACGTTCGGTCGCATTCCGTCCATCGTGACCTCGACGGCTGCGGCTTCTGCCGTGGGTAGCGGCAATTGGGTGATGGTCGGCGTGGTTTTGGTTGCGTCTGCACTGCTCGTCGCCGCGGGTGGCCTGATGTATCGCCGCGTGCGTGCACGGGCGAAGTAGATCCTGCAAGGGGAAGCACGAAAGGCGTTTTTGCGTTGCGCCGCTCTACGCGCGGCGGTTGATGAAGAAGTCTGCCATGGAGCAGAGGAGCTCGGCCGACTCGGGCGTGATGGTGCCGGACGTGGCGAGGGCGCGTGCCTTGCCCTGCGCGTCGCGCGTGAGCTTGAGGGCGAGGTCGCGGCACGCCTCGATGCCGCCGCCTTGCTCGATGAGTTCCACGGCACGCGCGAGTTCGTCCGGGTTGGTTGTCTTGGATTCCAACAGGTCGACGAGCTCACGGTGCGGCTCGTCATCGAGGTGCTCGAGCGCCCAGACCACGGCGAGCGTGCGCTTGCCCTCGGTGATGTCGGAGCGGAAGTCCTTGCCCTGGGCGCTGGCGTCGCCCACGAGGTTGAGCAGGTCGTCTTGCAGCTGGAAGGCAAGGCCGGCGGGGCGTCCCAGCTCGACGAGCTCGCGGGCGGCCTCGTCCGCCGCGCCGGCGGCCAGCGCTCCGATGCGCAGGGGGCTCGCCACGGTGTACCAGGCGGTCTTGCCCTCGATCATGTACAGGTAGTCGCTGCTCGTGACGTCCCAGCGTCCGTCGCGCGCCCAGCCCAGGTCGAGCGCCTGACCCTCGAGCGTGTGACGCTCCATCCGCACAAGCTCGTCAAGGACGCGCAGGCGACGATCGCCCGGCAGGGAGGCATCGTTCAGGACGACCTCGAACACGCGCGTGAGGGCAAGGTCGCCGGCGTTGATGGCAAGGCCCTCACCGTGCGTGCGGTAAAGGCAGGGCTCGCCGCGGCGCAGCTCGCTGGCATCGGCGATGTCGTCGTGGATGAGCGCGGCGCTCTGGAACAGCTCGATGGCCACGCCGGAGGAAAGCGCCTGCTCAGTGCAGCCTCCCATGGCCTCGGCTCCTAGCAGGGCGAGGACGGGGCGCACGCGCTTGCCGCCACCGGCGGTGAAGTGCGCGAGGGGCTCGTACAGGTACCGGTCGAGGTCTCGCGCGGGGGCGTCGACCTCTGCCATGGGCGCGGCGTTCGCCTCGTGCAGGGCGCGCTCGATGAGCGGCAGCTTCTCGCGCAGGTACGCGACGAAGGCCTCTCCCGTGTTGGTGTTTGCATCGCTCACGTGCGGCCCTTTCGTTTCTGTTGATCTCACCGTGTAATGCTAGCAAAACGGGGCGACCGTTGGCCGCCCCGTCCAGGTTTGTTCTGTAACGCCCTCAGCTCCTACGTCCTGCCGGCGCAATGACTGCGCGGAGCGGACGCGATGAGGCCGCGTTTTAGCCCTCGTAGCCGTTGGGGTTGTTGGACTGCCAGTTCCAGGCGTCGCGGCACATGTCGTCGATGTCGAACTGCGCCTCCCAGCCCATGAGCTCGCGGGCCTTGGAGCAGTCGGCGTAGTTCTCGGCTACGTCGCCGGGACGGCGCGGGTCGATGACGTAAGGAACCTCGTGTCCGCACGCCTTGCCAAAGGCGCGGATGATTTCGAGCACGGAGGTGCCGCGGCCGGTGCCCAGGTTGAACACCTCGACACCCTCGCGGCCGTTCATCCATGCGAGCGCGGCGGCGTGGCCGGAGGCCAGGTCGCACACGTGGATGTAGTCGCGCACGCCGGTGCCGTCGGGCGTGGGGTAGTCATCGCCAAAGACGTGCACGGCCTCGCGCTTGCCGATGGCGGTCTGTGCCACGTAGGGCAGCAGGTTGTTGGGAATGCCCTTGGGGTCCTCGCCCATGAGGCCGCTCGCGTGCGCGCCGATGGGGTTGAAGTAACGCAGCAGCACAACGTTCCACTCGGGGTCCGCGGTGTGGAGGTCGGTGAGCATCTGCTCGATCATCCACTTGGTCCAGCCGTAGGGGTTAGTGGCCATCTTCTTGGGGCTCTCCTCGGTGAGCGGGAGGCTGTCGGGGTCGCCGTAGACGGTCGCGGAGCTGGAGAAGATGATGGACTTACACCCATGGCCGCGCATGACGTCGACGAGCGTGAGGGTGTTGCCGATGTTGTTGCTGTAGTACTCGATGGGCTTGGCCACGGATTCGCCCACGGCCTTGTAGCCGGCGAAGTGGATTACGCGGTCGATGCGATGGGCGTCGAAGATGCGCTCGAGCGCTTCGTGGTCGTTAACGTCGGCGACGTACATGGTGAGGTTGGCCGCGGCCTGCTCGCCGACGATGGTCTTGATGCGGTCCTCGACCTTGGCCGAGGCGTTCGACAGGTCGTCGACGATGACAACCTGGTAGCCGCGCTGAAGCAGCTCGACGACGGTGTGGGAGCCAATGAATCCGGCGCCGCCGGTAACAAGGACGCAGGTATCGGCAGGGGTGAGGGTCTGGGTCATGCAAGCGCTCCTTTCGGGGGATGATGCTGGGGAGAGTATACCGCTTCACATGGTTGCCCTGTCCGTTGAGCGTCTCGTTGTCCGCGTTAACGCAAAACGCCTACCGCATGCCAACATGGCTTCATGCGGCAGGCGTTGTTCACAAGACCTGTTGGATGTGGGCTACTCGAGGGCCCAGCCGCCCGCCCAGCCCCAGCGAGGGCTCACCGTGTCACCGTAGTAGGAGATCCAACGGTCAAGGTTGGTGGAGGCGATCCCGCCGATGTTCTCCATGACGGTGTTGTTGCCCACGTAGATACCCACGTGGCCGTAGATGCGGCCCATGGTGTTCTTGGAGTAGGTGGAGACGGCGACGATCATGCCCACGCGCAGGTTGTCCTTGTTGGAGCTCGTGCACCAGCGGTTGTACATGTCGTTGGCGTTGCCGCCCAGGTAGGAGAAGCCCGCCGCAGCGAACACGCGCGAGACCCACATGGCGCAATATCCGGCGCCGGGGCTCGGCACGGCGTGGCAGCAGGAAACCACGCGCTCCTGCGAGCGGGACGAGCCGGAGACCTGGGCGTTGCCGGGCAGATACGTCGTTCCCCCGCCGCTCTGCTGGTGCTGCTGCTGAGCCTCCTGTTGGCGACGCTCCTCCTCGACCGCGGCGAGGTATTCGGCATCGCGCTGGGCCATGAGCTCTTTGACGTCGCTGGAAAGGCCATCGACCAAAGTTTGGACTTCGCCTTGCTTGGCCTGCATGTCGGAGAGCTGGTCGGCCTGCTGCTGCCTGAGGGTCTCCAGCTCGGTCTTCTGCTGCTCCAGTTCTGCTTTTTGCTGCTCCAGGCTCTCGCGGATCTGCTGGATCTCACTGATGACCTGTTTATCGGCATCGTTGATCTTCTCGACGTAACGGCTGTTGGAGAGCAGCTCGTCAAAGGACTTCGCGGCGAGCAGGAGTTTGAGGGTGCTGCCGGGGCCGTCCTTGTAGCTGTCGGACACGCGGCCGGCGAGGACGTCCTGCTTGTCCTCGAGTTCCTGCTGTTTCTCTTCGATTTGCTCTTGCGTTTCGTCGATTTGGGTTTGGACGTCATCGATTTGGGCGATGGTCTTTTCCTGCTCCAGGCTTAGCGCTTGGAACTCGGCGGCGAGCTGCTCGAGCTCGGCTTCCACGGCGGCGAGCTTCTCCTCTGCCGTGGCGAGTGCGTCGAGGGTCTTTTGCGAGGCACGTGCAGCATAGGCGCGTCCGGGCAGGCCGAATAGCACGGCGGAACCGGCCAGCGCAAGCGCCGCCTTGATGGCACCGCGGCGCGAAAACTCGGCATTATAGCCCACGTTGAAAAGTGCGTTCTGAATGCGCTCCTGCTTCTCGGCTTCCGAGGCGGGCGCGTTGGGAATGTGCGACATGGGTGCTCCGTTTGGTTCTGTGAATGATGTACGCCACATATCAGGGATAAAGGATACCGCAAGATAATGGGCATGGTTTAAATTTCACGGAAACGCGTCGGCCAATGGACGTGGTCGTGGTGCGGAGAGGGACGGTTACCGCATGCCGAGCGCGATGAGGGCCGCAAGGTACAGTGCAAGCGCTGCGATCACGGGGGCATCGCGCCTCGCGACGAGCCGCATCACGTGGTAGTGCGTTCGCTCGCCGCCGGTATAGCAGCGTGCATCCATGGCGCGCCCCAGGTTCTCGGCATGGCGAAGGGCACTGGCGAATAGCGGAACGATGAGCGGTACGCACGCCCGCGCATAGGCGAGCGCGCCCTTGTTTTCCAGATCGGCGCCGCGGGCGGTTTGCGCCGCCACGATATGCTCGGCCTCCTGCGAGAGCGTGGGCACAAAGCGCAGGGCTATGGAGAGCACGAGCGTTCCCTGGCGCACGGGTACGCCCACGCGCTCCAGCGGGGCGAGCAGGTACTCGGCGGCGTCAGTCAGCGCGACGGGCGTGGTGGTGAGGGTGAGGAGCGACCCGGCAAGGAGCAACAGGAAGAAACGGGCGGTGTAGAGCACGGCGGCGTGCACGCCGCTCCAATGGATGTGCAACGGCCCCATACTTAAGGCGACCTCGCCGGATTGGACGAAGAAAAGGTTGATGAGCGAGGTGACCACGAGGAAGAGCGCGATGGGACGGATCTGCGACAGGAGGCGGCGCGCGGGCACATGGGAGCAGGCCACGGCGCCGCCCACGGCCAACGCCGCAAGGAGCAGCGTGGGCAGCGAGCTCACAAAAAAGCAGCTCACCATAAAGATGATGGCCCCCATCAGCTTCACCCGAGGGTCGAGCCGGTGGATAGGCGAGTCGGCGGAATAGTACTGGCCGATGCTAGCGCGTAGTGCCATGGCGGCTCACCTCCGCATGGTCTATACGGCGGCCGCGGTCGAGCTCGATGACCTGGTCGGCGAGCTCGGTGACGTCTTCCATGCTATGGGTGACCATAATCAGTGTGGTCCCAACCTGCTTGAGCTGCTTCAGAAGCCTCCGGATGTGTTTGCGTCCGGTGGGATCGAGGCCCGCCATGGGTTCGTCGAGCACGAGGACGGGTTGCCCCATCGCCAGGACGCCGGCGATCGCGACGCTGCGCTGCTGGCCTCCCGAGAGCGCGAAGGGCGACGCCTGAAGGAGGGATTCGGTGGGCTCGAGGTTGACGGAGCGCAGGCTGTCGCACACGCGTCGGTCGATCTCGTCCGACGGCACCCCGAGGTTGCGCGGGCCAAACGCGACATCGTCGTAGACGGTCTCGGCAAACAGCTGGCGCTCGGGGAGTTGCGCCACGTATCCAACGCTGCGACGAAGCTCGCCGCGGCGCGCAAGGTCGGCGGTGTCGATGCCCGCGATGCGTACCGTTCCCCGGGTGGGGAGCTTGAGGGCGCAAGCGAGCTCGGCGGTGGTCGACTTGCCCGATCCCGTGCGCCCAATGAGAGCGGTGATGGTGCCGGGCCGCGCCTGGAAGGAGAGGGAGTCGAGCGCGAGCGGAACTGAGCTGCGGGAAGCGTCGCTGCTTCCGCGGACGCCGAACAGCCTCCGGCGGCGCGTGCGCTTGCGCGGGTTCACGGCTTTTGCGTAGGAGAACGAGACGTGATCGAATACGACGCTGGGCTTGTCGATGGGCTCGGCCGCGCTGTCGGCGCGCGTTGCCGCCACGGCACGTTGCTGGTTGGAAGGGCTGCCGTGGCCTTCCGCGCCGCCATGGGCTCCTGCAGCGCCAGAGCGCTCAGCGCTTACACTCCATGCGCTCGGCACCTCGAGACCGAGGCTCTCCACCAGTTTGGGCTGCGAGAAGAGCTCGCTCGGCGTGCCGTCGAACGCCGTGCGTCCGTGATCGAGCACGAGAACGCGGTCGGCCGCGAGGGCGTCTTCCATAAAGTGGGTTACATGCAAGATGGTGATGCCGCGGGCGCTGAGCTCGGCGATGATGCCTCGCACGCCCGAGCGGCCCTCGGCATCGAGCATGGCGCATGGCTCGTCGAGCAGCAGGATTTCCGGTTTCATTGCGAGTGCCCCGGCAATCGCCACGCGCTGCATCTGCCCGCCGGATAGATCGGCGGGGTCGCTCTGCGAGCGTTCGGCCATGTCGACGGCGGCGAGGGCGGCGTCGACGCGTTTCGCGATCTCCGGCTGGGGGGTGCACAGGTTTTCCGGACCAAAGGCGACGTCGTCGGCCACGACGCTCGTCACCATTTGGTCCTCGGGATGCTGAAAGACGCTCGCGGTCCGGCTGCGTATGGCAAGCGTGCGACACGGGTCGCTCGTGTCCATGCCGTGAATGACGGCGCGGCCCGCCGTTGGGATGGTCAAGACGTTGACGAGTTGGAGCAAGGTCGACTTACCCGACCCATTGCCGCCCAAGATACAGAGGTGTTGCCCGCTGGGGACGCGCAGACAGATATCGTTGAGGGCTTCGGTCGCAGCGCCGGGGTACGTGACGTGTACGTGTTCGAAGACGATGGCGTCGGCGGTCACGAGCGCATTGCCCCCTGTGCCTTGAGGACGTTTGCGCACGGCGCGAGCAGCACTTGGCCGGCAGCGGTGTTAATGATCATTTTGAGCATGTTGAAGGGCAGCAGGATCGGCAGGATCATGGCCGCGACCTCTTGGACGGTGATGGCCGTGTAGAGGGGTGTCACCACGAGGTTCATCGCGCATGCAAGCGCAACGGACACCACGGAGCCGAGTGCCATGCCAACAACGGATGCGCGGCGCGAATGTCCGCCTTTTGCGTACATGATTGCCGCGGGGATGACGAATGCACAGGTAGAGAGCATGCCCATGGGCGCACCGAACGGATCGAGGAACACGCGGGGCATCCACGAGATGATGGCGACGGCGGCTCCGAGCTTGGGGCCAAAGGCGAGCGCCGCGATAAGGCAGGCGATGCCCGAGGGGTCGTACATGAGCCAAGGCGCGGCGGGGAAGATGGGGATCTGCACGAAGCTCAAGATGAGCGAGGCCGCGGTGAAAAGCGCCGCGAGGGCGATCTTCTTTGAATCGATAGCATTGTTCATGGGAATACCTTCCGTTTCTTCACTCCGGACTATACCGTCGGCCCCGGAATCGCACCGGGTCGGCCGCTGTTTGCGGCTCGCGGGCTCATGCGCTTGGCGAGGAATACGCCGCGCATTTACCGCCGGTGGGGAATTGCGCCCCGCCCTGAAACATGTCGACTATAACGCGCCTTTCTGCGGGGCGCAATGGGGGAGCTCCTCGAAAGGGTTGTGGAGTCGCGTGGGAGGGGGCGGGTGCTTGGGTATAGTGGGGTGTGACTGTTTTTCACCTACCTATTGGGAGGGCCTTATGCACGAGCGCGAGTATGTGAGCGAAGAGCTGCTCTGCGTGTTGGCGGGAATCGCCGGCGAGGACAATGTGCTCATGACCGAGCCCATGCGCGATTACACGACGTTTCATATTGGCGGGCCGGCTGACGTGCTCGTGACGCCGCGCACCCCCGAGGTACTCGTCAAGGTGCTCGACACCTGCTATTTGGGTGATGTTCCGGTGACGATCGTGGGTAACGGGTCGGATCTGCTCGTGGGTGATCGCGGCATTCGCGGTGTGGTTGTGCTCCTGCGTGACAATCTCGCTCAGGTTGAGGTCGACGCCGGCGGCTGGCGCGTGACTGCCCAGGCCGGCGCGCTTTTGCGTGACGTGGCCCTCGCCGCCGCCGAAGAGGGGCTCTCCGGCATGGAGCCGCTGTGGGGCATTCCCGCGACGGTGGGCGGTGCGTGCTTTATGAACGCCGGCGCGTACGACGGTACGATGGGCGACGTCCTCGAGTCGGTCCGCGTGTACGTGCCGAGCAAACAGGGCAATCGCGGGTCGGTCGTGACGCTCGAGGCGCGCGACCTCAATCTGGGGTACCGCAAGAGTCGCGTGCACGATGACGGACTCATCGTGCTTTCCGCTACCTTCAAACTTTCGCCGAGTAACCCTGCCATGGTCCGAGCCGCGATGGACGACTACCAGGCACGTCGCGAGGCAAAGCAGCCGCTCGACATGGCGAGCGCGGGATCGACGTTCAAGCGTCCCGAAGGTTACTTTGCCGGTAAGCTCATCATGGACGCGGGCCTGCGCGGCGCGCGCGTGGGCGATGCGCAGGTGAGCGAGAAGCATTGCGGTTTCGTGGTGAATACCGGCCGCGCGAGCGCGAAGGACGTGCTCGGCCTCATCGAGCATGTGCAGGCCGAGGTCAAGGCACAGTTTGGTGTCGACCTCGAGCCCGAGGTCCGCATGATCGGCGAGTTCTAACGTCTCGAATAGGCCTTGGTGTAAGCGTGCCGTCTCCTTGTGTGCGATCGTTCAAAAGTCTGAAAAAAGCGGCCGTCTCGGATGAGACGGCCGCTTCGGTTTGGGGCGGTAACGGTGGGTGGCGACTACTAGTCCTTGTTGAGTTCGTCGAGGATCCAGTTGATAGCGCCCTTCGGGTCGTTCGTGAGGTCGATGTACTGCTTACCGCGGGTCGTGAGCAATTTGATGCCCAGGCGGTCGGTATCGGCCTTCATATCCTCGTAATACGTGCGGGCCTGAGGTGCAAGTACGATCACGTTGTACTCGCTCATGATTTCATAATGGCTGCCGTACGCGCCGGAGTTCGAAACCAGGTCGATTCCCTCGGCAGCAGCTCCTTCGCGCAGGGCGTTGGCGAGCATTGCGCTCGTACCGGCTCCCTGGCACAGGACGAGAACCTTGATCTGCTCGCCCGTGCTCTTCATTTTGTCGGCGATGGCTTTGGTGTCGACAACCGGTTCGATGGATTCGCCCTCGGCACCGGTCTCCTCCTCGGCGATGAGGCTAAGGTCATATGCTTTGCAGAACGGGTAGTAGATAGCGAAGTCCACTGCCAGGAGTACGACCACGAGCAGCAGGGAAATGGCCTGCATGTTGGTGGTGAGGAAGATGCCCACCGGTCCGGGAAGCGCCCAGGGCAGAGTGTAGATGGGGGCGTTCATACCGAGGAAGTCAATAAATGCCTTGCCGATGACGGCGTTGGCCATGGGGGCGAGAAGGAAGGGGACGAACATGTAAGGATTCAATACGATGGGCATACCGAAAATGACGGGCTCGTTGACTCCGAAGATGGTGGGAATGACGGAGGCCTTACCCATGGCGCGCAGCTGCTTGGAGTGCATGAGAAGCATGAGGATGATCGGGACGACGAACGTTGCGCCCGATCCTCCAAAGCCGGAGATGAAGCTCGTGAAGTCCTGCGTGAGGGCAAGGGTAGGATGCCCGCCTGCCTGGAACACTTCGAGGTTGATGGTCGGGTTGCCATAGAGGGCGGCGTTGAGCGGAGTCATGACGACGGATGCGCCGTGGATGCCCATGAACTGGAAAAGTGCGACAGCGCCGGAGATGAACGCCATGCCGGCATAAGAGTCGACGGCGGAGAACAAGGGCGACATCAGCGTGGATACGAGGTTGGCGAACGGCGTCGCGATGGTGGCACGGCAGACGAAGTCGATTGCGGCGCAGATGATGATGGAGAAGCCGAAAGCGAAGATGTCGCGGAAGCTTTGGGCGATCGTGCCGGGAACCTCCTTGGGCATCCTGATGGTCACGTTGTGCAAGATGCAGAACTTATAGACGTTCACGATGATGAACGCAGAGATGAGCGAGGAGACGACGCCCCTGCTGCCCATGAAGCCGGTGTCGAAAACGCTGGTGTCAACTCCGTCGACGGCGACAACGGAGTTGGTCACGGAGAGCAGCAGCATGCCGCACATGGCCGCGATCATGGTCGAGCTGGGGTTGATCGTCTTTCCGGCGGGCATGCGGCGGTTCATGGAAGTGGCGAGTGAGTTGGCGGTTTGCCCGGCGACCATGATGCCGAAGACACCCATGGTGTAGGCATACACCTTGTTGCAGAAGTCAAGCGCCTCCTGCGGCAGCGTGACGCCGACATATGCCGGGAGGGTGGATATCAGCAGGAACAAGCTGGAGAACAAGATGATGGGCATGTTCGATATGAAGCCATCCTTGATGGCCACCAGGTACATGTTCTTCGAGATCTTGTCGAAGAATCCCTGATGCCTTTGCAGCAGTTTGACGATTGAGTCCATGTCACGTCCTTTCGTGTACGCGTTCGTCGACGCTAGGCTGCGGCGTCCGGAATCAACGAGCCTAGTGCGCATCGGTCATATCAAGAAAGATACAACTGATACAAATTGTCGGCAATAATTGAAAAACACTCGGGAATTGTAGGTCAAGTTATATTTGGCATTATCGGTGAACGGTAGCAGTTTTATTTATCAATAAGATAAATACCTGCCAAAATAATAAAAGATATGGATCCTTCTACCGTTTACCGATGGAATGCAGACAAGTTATTTAGTTATTGTAACAATTAGGTATCAATTGAGCGGTATTGTCTATACGCTCGAATGACTATATGAAAGGTGATCCAATGGCAGGTAAGCGTCTTCTCAATTTCAACGCCTCAGACTTTCTGAGCGCAACGCCCATGGAGCTCAAGCAGGCGATTCTTGCGTCGGAGGGACGCACCATCATGGCGGAGAACGTTCCCGGCTCCCCGTTATTGCTGGGTGCGACCAATGCCGAGTACGAGGCACATGCCGGTGCGGACCTGCTCATGTTCAACGCACTCGACCTCTTCGACCCGGAGATTGCCTGCGTGCCTGAGGGGCTCGAAGAGAATCCCATCTCTTGGGTAAAGCGCGCTTGCGGACGGGCGATCGGTGTGAATCTGGAGCCAGTGGATGACAAAACCGAAATGGTCGAGACCCGCGTCGAGCTTCCTGTTGGGCGCCGTGTCTCCATCAAGACGCTGGAGCGGGCGAATGAGCTCGGCTTCGACTTTGTCTGCCTCACCGGCAATCCCGGCACGGGCGTTTCGAATGCCTCGATCGCTCATTCGGTCAGGGTTGTCAAAGAGCATTTCGACGGTCTGGTCATCGCTGGCAAAATGCATGGGGCCGGTGTGGATGAGCCCGTCATGACCCTTGAGATCGCCAAGTCCTTCATCGAGCTTGGTGTCGATATCTTGCTTGTGCCCGCCCCGTATACCGTTCCGCATTTCCAGGAGCAGGACCTGCGCGAGATCTGCGATTACGTGTACAAGTTCAATGAGGGAAAGCCCATCGAGGAGAAGGTGCTTGTCCTTGCGGCGAACGGCACAAGCCAAGATTCGTGCGACCCGGACTCCATCCGTCAAATCGGACTTGCGGCGAAGGCGGCTGGAGCGCATCTGCAGCACATCGGGGACTCGTTCAACGGGTGCTGCCTTCCCGAGAACATTTGGACGCTCGGCGTCGCCATTCGCGGCCTTCGCCATCAGCTCGCCATGACGAGTCGCTCGGTGATTCGCTAGGCGCGAGCGTCCCGCCCGTATAATACTATCCACGACGAAGACACAGGAAGAGCGATACATTGGGGGCAGCGGTGTTGGATTCTCGGGAAAAGCGGCCACTTTACGTTCAGCTCGTGGACGCTCTGCTCTCCGACGTGGTCGGTGCCGGCGGCGAGGGAGAGCAACTTCCCACCGAAAAGGAGCTGTGCGATGAATACGCCGTGAGTCGAACGACTGTGCGTCAGGCGCTCGCGGAGCTGGAGCAGAGGGGCTTGATCTATCGCATTCAGGGCAAGGGTTCTTTCATTGCCTCGGAGGCGTCGGTCGATGAGCCCTCGTCCATGCTTGATTTCGATATGCTCGCTCAGTGCGAGAGCGTGGAGCCGGGCGAGATCGTTCGCGAACTGGTTTGTCGTGATCTGCCGGATGTCGCGATGTCGACGGTCCAAATGTTCGGCGGGGCCTCCAGGGCATCAGTGTGCAGGACCGACGTTCGGTATCTTATCGACGGTTCCGTCGTCGCGCTTGAGAGCATTTACTTGCGGCGATCCGACGTCAACGCGTTGCCGGACTGCGAGTCCGAGCCGGTGCTCCGCACACTCATGGCGATTCGCCCTCGTGTGTCTTCCGTTCGCGAAAGCTATCACGCACGGTCGATTACAGCGGGTGAGCGAGATGCCTTTGGCGTCGAAGACGGGGTCCTGCTATCGATTACTCGATATATGTCCGACGCGAACGGCGCGCTCGTGGCCCTTGTGGAGCGTCGAGTCCTGACCGATCGCGTGTCATATCAGAATTACAGATTTACTTCTTAAGGAGAACGCATGGCTACCAAGCAGGAAATATCTATGATCGGTTTCGAAATCGTCGCGTACGCGGGCGATGCTCAGACGGATCTGATTGAGGCATTGGATTGCGCGCGCAGGGGGGAGTTCGATCGGGCCGAGGAGTTGCACGCCTCCGCCAAGGAGGCTCTCATCGGTGCGCATGACACACAGACCAAGCTGCTGTCGCAGGAGGCGGGCGGCTCCGAGATGGATGTGACGTTCATCATGGTCCATGCGCAGGATACCCTCATGACCGCCATGATGATGGAGAAGCAGACCCGCTTTTTCATCGATGAGTATCGTCGCATCGCCGCCCTCGAGGCGAAACTGGATTAAGGGATTTTGATGGGGGCTGGGTGCAAATTGCGCGTCGGTCAACGCTTTCGCCGACGGCGCGACGAGCTGCGGCGGCACTTCTGCCACAGCACAACGACGTGCGTGAAATGTCGAAACTGATGCGCTTCAACGTCGTTTTTTTCGACATTGCACGCGCATGCCGCACAAACGCCGCGCTGACCGGAGCAATTCGCACCTGTCCCCATGCGCGCCCGTTCGCGCACCTCGCCGTTACGAGAAGTCGGTGAGTTCCTGCCAGCGGGCGGATTCCACGGTGCCGCCGTCTTGCAGGATGAAGTACGCCGCCGTGTCCTCGAGCGCGTCGGCGATCTCGGCGCCCTGGCGGCTGCCGGCCACGAACAGCGTGGTCGAAAGCGCATCGGCGGCGGTCGAGGACGGGCTGAGCACCGTGACGCTCGCCACGTCGGTCTGGACGGGCTCGCCGGTGCGCGGGTCGAGGATGTGCCAGTACGTGACGCCGTCTTGCTCAAACACGCGCTCGTACAGGCCGCTCGTCACCAGTGACCCTCCCTGGACGCGCGCGGTGCCCACCACGGTGTCGCCGCCGGGGTCATTGGGGTCGCGAATGCCCACGTCCCATGTGCCGCCGTCGGGTTTTTCTCCAAAAAACGCAATATTGCCGCCGAGCGAGAGCACGGCGCCGGTGGCGCTCGTCTCGTCGCGTAGTAAATCGCAGAGGCGGTCGGCCACATACCCCTTGGCGATGCCGCCCAGGTCGAGCTTGGCCTGCGGGTCGGCCAGACGCACGGTGAGCGCCTCTTCGTCAATCTCGATGCAGCGCCAATTCACATGGGGCAAAGCGTCGGCGATCGTCTCGGGTGCCGGGCGCACGCCCTCGGTGAAATCCCAGAGCGTGGAAACCGCGCCGATCGTGATGTCGAACAGGCCGTCCGCCTGCTCGCAATACGTTTTGGCGGCGAGCAGGAGGTCAATGGTGTCGGCGTGCACGCGAACGGGTTTGCCTGCCGCCGCGTTGATGCGGGCGATATCGGACTTTTCGTCATAGAGATCGAAGAGGGAGTCGAAGTGGGCACATGCTTTGGCCAGACGTGCCGGTGCTGCGTCGTCACCGTAGACGCTGAAGGTGCAGTAGGTGTCGAAGGCGAAGGTCGACCCGGTGACGGGTTTTGCGGCTGAGGCTCCGCTTCCGGGCCGTGCGCATCCGGAGAGCAGCAGCGCGAGGGTCGAGCAGGCGCCGCCGCACATGAGCCCGCGCCGCGAGATCGGCGTGCCCTTTTCCCTATCCATGGAACGCCTCCCGGGGCAGTGCACACAGGACGAGCCGGGCGGCAACGCCCACGGCGGCCCCGCACAGGACGCCGGACACGGCGAGCGCGGGCATGTTGGCGAGCGCGACGCGGCTGGAGAGCAGCACGGCGACGGCGATGAGCTGGCCGGCGTTATGGGCGAGCCCGCCGAGCACCGAGGTGGCGACGGTGGAAAAGGCCCCGCTGCGTACGGCGAGTGCCATGACGGCCCAGGACAGCAGGCCGCCCGCCAGGGAAAAGACGAACATCTGCAGGTTGGCGAACAGCAGCGTCGAGGCGATGACCTTGATGAACATGAGGAAGAGGCCCGCCTTCGCGCCCAGGCGCTCGAGCGCCATGAGGATCACGACGTTGCCCAGGCCCAGCTTCACGCCGGGCACGGTGACGGGCAGGGGGATGAGTAGTTCGAGGTAGCCGCATACGAGCGCGGCGGCGGTGAGCACGCCGTAGAGCGCGGCGCGCCGTCCGGGGGAGGTCGGCACCGTGGGCGCCGTGCGTCGCCCGTTACCGGATGTGTCAGCTGAGTTTCTCATGCTTGTCATTATATGTGTTGGGTACGCTGTTAGGAGTTTGGCACCCAATATGAGAGGAGAGTCCTCATGGCCGTCCTGTTTATCGAATACCCCAAGTGCACTACCTGCAAAAAGGCCAAGAAATGGCTGGATGAGCATGGCGTCGAGTACACCGATCGCCATATCGTCGAGGATAATCCCACGGCGGCGGAGCTGGCGGAGTGGCACGAGCGCTCCGGCCTGCCGCTGCGTCGCTTCTTCAACACGAGCGGCATGAAGTACCGCGAGCTCGGCATCAAGGCTAAGCTCGACGCCGGCATGACGGACGAGGAGGCGTACGCCCTGCTCGCCACGGATGGCATGCTGGTCAAGCGCCCGATCATCGTGACCGACAACGCGGTTCTCACGGGCTTTAAAGAGGCCGCGTGGGAGGAGGCGCTGCTCTAAGCGTCTGTTGGAAATAGGAGGGCCGCCGTCGGTCCATGCCTCGGCTCTCCCTTAAAAATGTCTATGGGAATTGTCTTGTTGAGGACAGTGAAACGTCAGAATGCCATAGGTAATTTCCGTTTTGCCATAGACGGTCTTGTGAGGGGTACTGGTGGAGATACACGAACTGGAAGGGCTTGCCCATGCTGTTGCGGATGGGCGGATGTCACCCGAGGAGCTGGTGCGCTGTTTGCGCGTCGATGCGGTGACCAATTTGGGATATGCCTGCGTTGACAATCAACGTGGCGTCCGCACCGGTGTGTCCGAAGTGATATACGGTGCGGGGAAGACGCCCGAGCAGATTGCCGGCATCGTTTCCGCGATGCTTGCCGTCGGACAGGAGCGGGTGCTCATCTCACGCCTGGATGCGCAAAAGGCAGAGCGGCTGCGGGGTCTTGGATGCGGCTTTTCGTATCACCAAGGCGCTCGTGCCGGTGTGGTGGGCGAGCTGCCCGAACCCAACGGGAACGGGGAGATCCTCATCATCACCGCCGGCACAAGCGACATTCCAGTTGCAGAGGAGGCCGCGCTGACTGCGCGGTTTTTGGGAAACCGCGTACGCGTGGTGCACGATGCGGGCGTTGCTGGGATTCATAGGCTCCTCTCGCACGGTGAGGATATCTCCGGCGCGCAGGTAATCATCGCGATCGCCGGCATGGAGGGAGCGCTGCCCAGCGTGGTCGCTGGGTTGGCGAGCTGCCCGGTCATCGCGGTTCCCACGAGCGTGGGTTACGGGGCGAATCTCGGTGGCGTCACCGCCCTGCTTGCCATGGTGAACAGCTGCGCGAGCGGCGTCTCGGTGGTCAACATCGATAACGGTTTTGGTGCTGCCTACCAGGCGTCTTTAATCAACCATCTTTCGAGCGGGGAGGCGTGATGCATATGAAGTGCGAGGGAAGAGACGACGGCGAGCTCCGCGTGGGCGACTCGAGTGCCGCGCTGTGGCTCGATTGCCAGGCGGGTATTGCGGGCGATATGCTCGTGGCGGCGCTGCTCGATGCGGCTCCGGACCGCGCGGAGGCGGAGGCGGTCGTGACGGCAGCCCTGGAGAGCCTACATGTGGAGGGATTCGACATCGCGGTGACGCGCGTGGTGAAGGCGGGCCTGTCGTGCCTTGATTTCAATGTGATCCTCGACGAGGCGCATGAGAATCACGATCACGATATGGAATATCTGCACGGCCACGCGCACGCCGCACACGGGGCGTGTGAGCATGCGCTCCACGAGCACGAGCACGAGCACGAGCACGAGCACGAGCACGAGCACGCCCACGCCCACGCCCACGCCCACGAGCACATACATCGCGGGCTCGCCGAGGTCGAGGCCATCATCGCCGCTGCCCGCGTGACGCCCCGCGCGCGCACGCTCGCGAGCCGCGCCTTCGGCATCCTCGCCGCCGCTGAGGCTGAGGCGCACGGCGTGGCGATCGACCAGGTCCATTTCCACGAGGTGGGCGCCGTCGATTCCATCGCCGACATCCTCGCGGCGTCGGTGCTCATCGATTATCTCGGCATCGGCCGCGTCTGCGTACCCGTTCTCGTTGAGGGCCACGGAACGGTCCGCTGCCAGCACGGGGTCATCCCGGTGCCTGTCCCCGCGACCCTCAACATTTGCGCCGCGCACGGCTTGCCGCTCGCCCCGTGCGAGGTGGAGGGCGAGCTCGTCACACCAACGGGTGCTGCTCTCGTTGCCGCCCTCGACCCCGCCTTCGATTTGCCTGCGCGGTACACCGTTCGCGCCGTCGGCCTTGGCGCCGGAAAACGCACCTACAGCAGGCCTTCGGTTCTGCGCGCGGTGCTCATAGAAGAGGAGCGCGGCTCGGGGCTGCAAACCTCGGTGGATTCGGAAGGGGTTTGGACGCGCGCCGCCGAGCTCGAGGCGCCGACGAGGATCGTCAAGCTCGAGTGCGATATCGACGATGCGACATCGGAGCAGATGGCGTATGCAGCCTCCGAGCTCGCTCGTGCCGGCGCGCGAGAGGTGCACTGGCTGCCCATTTTCTCCAAGAAGGGTCGCCCCGCTTATCAGTTGCAGGTGCTGTGTCAGTCCAGCGAGGTCCCAGCGCTGGAATCGATCATCTTCGCCGAAACCCCCACCCTCGGCATTAGGCGCATCGAATGCGAGCGTACGGTTCTCGCGCGTGAGCGCGCGACGGTCCAAACCCCCTTTGGGCCCGTTACGGTTAAGCGCGCGACGCTCCCAGACGGCACGAAGCGCGTTAAGCCTGAATACGAGGACTGTGCCGCCTTAGCGCGCACGTGTGGGGTCCCGCTGCACGAGGTGGTCGAAGCCGCCATTTTGTCCGCGCGGTAAAACCCCAGGTGAGCGGGGTCTGAGAACCCCGTCTACTTGGCTGTGCGAGAGATTCGTTACAAAAACGGTCGATTTGCGGCATGCGCGGCCGATTTTGCGTCGCGGGGCTACGATACACTAGTTAATCGGGCGCGCCACATGTCCGAATGCCTGCGGGGTCGGTGTCTGCCGCCGCGTCGAGGAGTCTTTGAAGTCGGCATGGAAGAACGAAAAGATGGGGGATCGGTATGAAGCTCATCATTGCATCGGATATTCACGGCTCTGCCTATTGGACAGAGCGCCTTATGAGCGTAATTGACCATGAGCGCCCCGATCACGTGGTGCTTCTTGGCGACCTGCTTTACCATGGCCCCCGCAACGACCTTCCGCGCGATTATGCGCCCAAGCGCGTGATCGCGCTGCTCAACGAGCTTGCTTTGTCCGGCCGCTTGGTCGCGGTGCGGGGTAACTGCGAGGCAGAGGTCGACCAGATGGTGCTTGACTTCCCCTGTATGGCGGACAGCGCCACGCTGATTGACCCGCAGGGCCGCACGCTGTTCTGCACGCACGGTCACGTGTTCGGCGCGGGCATGCACAACAGCGTCGACCGTGTTCCGTGCCTTCCTCAGGGCTCCGCGCTGCTGTACGGGCACACGCACGTCAAAGTGAACGGCCCGAGTAGTGAACACTCCGGGCTGTGGTTATTCAACCCTGGCAGCGTGTCGATCCCCAAAGACGGAACGAACAGCTGTGGCACCTACGACAGCGAAAAACCGCTGGATCAGGCCTTCGACCACGTACTGTTGTAAAAACAGCACTTCGAGCGGAAATGAGGAGAAGACCATGGCCGAATGGAAAGAGACGGACTCGTCGAGTTTGGCGGCCCTCACGCGTGATACGTCCACGCTTGCAGATGCGGCGGAGAGCATGCAGAGTCTGGTCGAGACTATCTGGCGCCTGCGTCAGCCGGACGGCTGCCCGTGGGATCGAGAACAGACCCACGAGAGCATTGCCAAGAACATGATCGAGGAAGCCTATGAGGCCGTCGACTGCATCGAACAAAATGACGAGGTCCATCTGCGCGAGGAGCTCGGCGATGTGCTCATGCAGGTGGTTCTGCACGCGCAGATCGCGGCGGATGCTGGTGCCTTCACCATGACGGACGTTGCGCGCGACATCAATCGAAAGCTGATTCGCCGCCATCCCCACGTGTTCGGCGATGACACCGGCGCAGCCAAGGACGCCCGCGAAGTGCTCGAGATCTGGGATAGCGTAAAGCTTTCCGAGAAGAGCGACAAGGATTCGGCCGCCGTTGCCCAAGGCCAGATGCCGCAAGGTTTGCTCGATGGGGTGCCGAGGGCTCTTCCCGCCCTGATGGAGGCGCAAAAGGTCTCGCGCAAGGCGGCTGCCGTCGGGTTCGAATGGGAGACCGTCGAGGACGTGTGGGCAAAGGTCGCCGAGGAGCGCGCCGAGTTCGAGGCCGAGGATCCGCGCAGCGAAGCGCGCGCCATGGAGTTCGGGGACATGCTCTTCGCCCTCGTCAACGTCGCCCGCAAAGAGGGCATCGACGCGGAGAGTGCGTTGCGCGCGAGCACCGCGAAGTTTCGTGCGCGTTGGGAATCCATGGAGGGCGCGGCGTATCGCAAAGGAATGCCAATTGAGGGCCTCACGACGGACGAGCTCAACGAGCTGTGGGATCACTCCAAGCGGGGTTAGATCGGGCGCTCATCCACATCCATCCAAAGCGGAGGCCGGCAAGCGTGAGCGCCAGTCCGAGTCCGGTATAGAAGACGGCGATGAAGACTTCGGGCGCAAGGCCGAATGCCCTGATCGAGATGCCTCCCGTCATCATGACCGCCATGATGAGGAATGCCGGGACATCGAAGAACTTGAGGAAGAAGTGGCGCTCCTCTTCGTACGAGGCAATGCGCGCCGTGTGCTTGACCACGAGCTTCCCGAACACGAAAAGCCAGAAGACGGCGCCCACCGCGGCGGAAAGCAAGACGTTGATCGGGGTCACGTGGTTGTTGGCGTAGGCTTCGAAGCCTATGCGGGCGATGTTGATGCCCGCGGCAAGCCAGACGATGCTCGCGATGAGTAGCAGCGTGTGCTTGCGGACGGTGAATAGGTTCATGGGGCCTCCTTAGATGGTTCGTCCGCGGTTATGCGCGCGACGAATGAGGACGAAATACGAGGCAGGCGGCAACGCCGGCGACGAGCACGCTCAGGATGACCGAGGGCGTTGTGCCGAGCTTGATGAAAGGGATGCCCACAAGCAGGCCGATGACGTAGGGGACGAGCCAGGCGATCCACACGGCGGCGCTCAGACGGTGAAACGTCTGCTCACGCTTGAGGGCACTGGCGTTATGGGCTCTGCCCTGCACGTAGACGACCGTTGCCCAGATGGCATGGAAGAGCATGAGGACGATGGCGGCGAGTCCGGTTATGCCGTGGATGGCGGGCGTAGTGGCGGTGCTTTCGCGCGCAATGATGCTCATGAGCGTGGTGCCGGTGGTGTCGCACGCAAGGCCGCACCAGAAGAAGACGAGGTGGATCCCGCGCAGGCGACCGTCAGCGCGCTCCTTGAACACGCCGATGGTATACAGGATGAGAGCGCCAGTGATGGCAAGGCTGGCGAACATGAGCATGGGGGACATGAAAGCTCCTTTCAAGCGGCGTCACTATGACCCCGCAAGGCGGTGTATAATATGAACGATGTTCATATGAACGGCGTTCATATTAGGAGCATGGCACTGTGGAAACAAGTCGGGGGCCGGCTTGCTGGTAAAGACCCTGAACGTTCCACGCTTCTGTTCAGAAGGGAAGGCGGGGCCATGAGCAGCAAGAAGGCGATTTCACGCAATCGTATTATCGAGGTCGCGTTTGGCATGGCGCGCGAATCGGGGCTGCCGTCGCTCAGCGTGCGCGCCATCGCAGAGGCTTGCGGCGTGGCGACCGGCACGATATATAACCATGTGCCCGACGTCGCCGAGCTGCGAACGGAGGTACTGCAGCGTTTTTGGCGCGAGGCGATCGAAGCAGCGGAGCTCGAGACGTGCACGCGCGATGCCGAGACCGCGCTGGACTACTGCCGTCGTCTTTCGGATGCCCTGTCTAGCTCGCTCGAGGGGTTCCGCACCGCGTGGCTCCGCGACATGGGGGCGCTCGACGGCAGGACGCGTCAGCGGACCATGGAGGCGGAGCGAGCATGTCTGGGGGACCTGCACGAGACGGTCAGGCACGCATTCGAGAGGGACGCGGCTATCACCAGCCGGGCTCGCGATCGCGTTCAAATGGATGCGGTGGTGGACTTCGCCTGGCAGGCGATGCTCGACGCGATGAAACGGGGCGATGGGTCATGTGAGACGCTTTTTGCCCTCATGGAGCTCGCGCTCTATACGTAGCTCGCAAAGCCTGCACATCTGCATTCGCCCCGCGTGCCATAATGAGGGAAACAAAGCGCACATACACCCTCAACCGCACAAGGCGCATATGGCATCTACTTCGAACACAACTGCACGTATCTCTCGCGGAATCGATCCCGGCAAGACCGGAGACCTTTCTGCTGCCCGTCAGGCCGCAGCGGTGCATGCCGCCGAGGCGCGAGTCGCGGCCAAGCGCGCGTCGGCTCTGGAGCACATGAACGGCAAGCCGGGCTCCGCAGGCGACGAGGGGGCGGCGACGGCAAAGCCCACCCGGCGTTCGGCACGGGGGAGCGAGGTCGCAGCACGTGAGAAAAAAGAGCGCCGCGATGCTCGCAAGCAGGGTTCCCACAGTTCCGGCCGCGCGGGCCTTCGTTCGCCGTTGGCGGGAGGGCCTGCTGGCGGTGCGCGGGTAGGCACCGGTCGCAGGGGTCGCGGAAATGCGCCCCAAAATTCGCAGGACTCTCAGCGGGCTGCCATGAAGTACGCGACGGACAACCGGGCGGTTCGATGGCTATACGATTTCACCACGGGTCCGAGCCGCCATCTGTTCTATCTGCTTGTCGCCGCAATCGTGGGCGTGGGCGTGTACATGCCCGTGCGTGACTTTTTCATTGCCCATCGCACCGAGGCGATTTTGCAAGAGCAGAAGGCTATTCGCGAAACCTATAACGATTCGTTGGGAGAAGAGGTCGAGTCCCTGCTCTCGCAGGAGGGCATTGAGGACGCGGCGCGCAGAGACTACGGCATGGTCATGCCTGGCGAGAAGACCATCACAGTTGAGGGCCTGGACGAGAACGGCGACCCGGTTGTGGTCGATACCAGCGCGCAGGGCGAGGATGGGGAGGCCTCGGGCGGTGCCTCTGACGCGAACGCTGCCTCCGAGGAGGATCCCGCAAACGCCAATGGCGCCGCATCCAAGCAGGAGAAGGACACGATCAAGGGGGCCGATGCGGCAAGTAAGGACGCCTCATCTGCTGACAATGGCTCCTCAAAGTCCATGGACAACCCCAAGACGTCGGCGGAAGTGGAGGCCGCCGAGCAGGCGGTTCTCGAGAATTCCGCCTGGTACTGGAAGGTGCTTGACGTGATCTTCTTCTTTGATGGCGTCAACGGCATGGCGGTTGTCTCAACGGGGGAATAGGAGTATCCATGGTAAAGCTCGCTGCCATCGACTTGGGAACGGTGTCGTCGCGTCTGTTGTGTGCGACCATGCGCGATGGGGCGATCGGCGAATCCCGCAAGCACACGGTCATCACCGATTTGGGCGAGGGCGTGGATGCGCGGGGAGTGTTTTCTGCAGCCGCGATCGAGCGCGTGATGGACGCATGCCGGGAGTTCGTCGATGAGGCCCGCTCGTATGGAGCATCTCGGGTGTGCACGACGCTCACGAGCGCCGCGCGCGATGTGTCGAACGGGGACGCGCTGCTCGAACAGTTGAGCGACCTTGGCCTTGAGCCGCAGGTCATTCCGGGCGAGGTTGAGGCGCGCCTGACGTTTTACGGTGTTGCGCACGATTTCCCCGGCGAGCGTATCGCCGTGGCAGATTCGGGCGGCGGCTCGACCGAAATCGTGGTTGGGACATATGCGCCCAGCTCTGAGGGCGACGCTTTTGCACTCGAGTGCGCCCGTTCGCTCGATATCGGGTGCCGTCGGGTGACGGAGCGCTTTTTCTCTGCTTTGCCGCCTCGTGGTGAGGAGCTTGACGCCGCGGTCGCGTGGATGCGACCCCAGTTCGATGCTTATTGGCGGGCGCTGGACGAGCGACCTGACCGCCTCATCGCGGTTGGCGGTACGGTAACGTCGCTCGTGGCGATGGTCCATGAGCTGACCGTATACGATTCGCACTTCGTGCACTTGCGTGAGTTGACGATATACCAGGTGGAGAACGCAATTGCCAAGATGCGAGCCATGGGGATCGAGGAAATTGCCGCATTGCCGGGAATTCAGGCAAAGCGCGCTCCGGTTATTCTGGCGGGAGCGGTCGTTATGCGCGAGCTTATGCGCTCGGGTGGTTACGACCGCCTGACGGTGAGCGAGAACAGCCTGCTTGCGGGTTCCGCGGCAACGATGTGTGAGGCAATGGCGGGCGAGGCCCCCGTGATTGGCTGGATGCCGACGCTCAGCGCTTTGTAGCGCCGGCGGAACACCTCCGGACAGGCTCCTGGACGGCCTTTTCATCCTGTGGTGCCTGGACATGAAAAAGCCCCATCGCTGGGGCTCACAAATCTTATGGTGCGGGCGAAAGGACTTGCGCCCGCCTTTGGCGTTCGCGGCTTCGGGCCTTCCGGCCCTCGCACGCTCGGCTACGAACAGGCCAAAGGGCCTGTTCGCTTAACGCCTCGCGACCCTAATGGGTTCAAGTCCATGCGTGGTGCCTGGACATGAAAAAGCCCCATCGCTGGGGCTCACAAATCTTATGGTGCGGGCGAAAGGACTTGAACCTTCACGGGGTTGCCCCCATATGGACCTGAACCATACGCGTCTGCCAATTCCGCCACGCCCGCATGGATTTACATACTAGCGAAAGTGCTTTTGCGGTTCAAGAACTTTTTAGAACGGATTTTGCCCCAGGGCGATGCCGACCTCGGTGGTCTGACGGGCCACGCCTACGAAAGTGTGGCCGGTGCTCAGATGGTATTTTGTCCCCTGCGGCAAGCTCTTTGTCGTAGATCTTTGAGCGGATAAAACTAGAGACGCTTCCGTGCAGCGTCTCGCTCCCGATCTTATTCACAAGCCCTCCTGTCCGTGCGGCTTGTTTGTCCCCTTCAGGATATCCCCTGATAGGGTGTTATTTTTCCGAACCGGTGAGCGGGGCGGTTAACGGCATCGTTGTTTGTGCGTGAGGGGAAACCAAGTACATGCCCGTGCGCGGCGCACCGTGGTACACTTTCTCGGCATGGGGGCGTGGCGGAATTGGCATACGCAGGAGACTTAAAATCTTCGGCCTTCGGGATTGTGGGTTCGAGTCCCACCGCCCCTACCAGCGCGATATCGGTCCCGGCGACGGGGCCGTTGTGGTTTTGGGCGCATTGCGGGGACTCGAACCCGAGAGGGCGCGGAGCTGAGGAAACGGCCGCGCCGTTTTCCAGCGGAGCTCGCGAGGGCCGCCGGGCCCGAAGCGGGGCGCGGGCGGCGGAGCCGCACGCGGAGTCCCACTGCCCCTACCAGCGCGATATCGGTCCCGGCGACGGGGCCGTTGCGGTTTTACCAGACGCCGAGGACCATGCTCATCGTCTCGGTCATGGCGTCTTCGTTGATGGCCCATTCGCCGTCTTTTCGGACGAGCTCGCTCCCAAAGAACGTCTCCTGCTCGGCGTCGATGTCCGCCATTCCCTCGGTGAACATGTCTCCGACCTTAGTTTTCTCTGCATCGCTCAGTGGGCGGAGGTTCCATTCTTCGTCCCAGGCGTCAATGTCCTTGAGGTAGCGGTCGATTTCATCGTAAATATCCTGGAGCTCAAAAATGCCGCCGGCCGTCGTGTAGCTCACATAGACCGTGGCGGTGTTGTCCTCGGTATACACAAAGCAGGAGTCGATCGTATACGAGAGATGGCTCATCTCCCAGTCCGCCCACGCTTGGGCATCGATGCCAAGCTCTTCACAGGTGCCGAGGAGGGCGCTATCGCAATCTGCGTTGAGTGTTTTCACTAGCAGGTCGCGTGTGTGGTCGCTGACGAGCTCGGCACTTAGGTATTCGTCTACGAGGGCGATGCATTCCTGCTCATCGAGCTCGTAGTCGGAAGGCACGCCTGCATCGGCATCATCTTGCGGCGCATCCGGGCCGATGGGGTCCGAGTCGAAATCGATTTCGGGCTCGGGTTCAAGGAGGGATGCCAACGGTGCCGTAACGTCTCTAACGAGGTCAAATGCCGTGCTGAACAGGGATGGCACGATATTGACCAGAGCAATGAGGATGATGATCAGGCTAAAGACCGATCGCTTGCCGCGGCGCGGCTTCGTCGTGTCCTTGGGGGCTGCCTTTGCGGCGCGGCGCTCGCTTTTTGCCTTTGCCCGGGCGGCCTGTTTGCGCTGGCGTGGGGTTAGCCCATCGCCGCTCGGCTTTTTGGGCGCGTCGGAATCTGGAGCGCTGTAGTTGTCACGCATCTTGGTGGGGCTGGTGTAGGGCTCTTCTCCAAACGCGCAATCCTCGGCATGGTGACGGTCTGCGAGCAGATCGGGCGCGTCGGGCTCATCCCACGGGAGGGTGGGTTCGCCGGCGTTGAACGGGTCGACCTGGGTGTCGTGCTTGCTGCGTCGTGCCATGGGCCCTCCCTCATATGCGTGCGGGGCGCCGTGGGGCGGTGCCGCCGTCGAGCCTCGATGGTGCGGGCGCGGTGCGGCGAGTGACCCCCGGCTGGCCCAGTATACCGCCCGCCGCCGCGGGGGCCGCTCTCCCGCCGTTCGCGGGAAACAGGCGGTATGTGGGAACGGGGTGAACGGCGAGCGGGTATTATGCTCCCAACGAACCCTTCGTTCTAAGGATCGGACATGTTCTTCATTTTCGACTTTCTCGGCGGTCTCGTCGGCTTGCTGGTGATCTTTTTAATCGTCGGCGTCGTCACCGGCAATCTGTTCTTCGTGGTCAAGCAGCAGCACGCCGTCATCATCGAGCGCCTGGGCAAGTTCCATCGTATCGTGCCCGCGGGCTTCCATGCCAAGATCCCCTTCGTCGACCGCAAGGCGGCGACGGTCTCTCTGCGCACGATGAAGAACGGCTTCGACATCGACGTCAAGACTGAGGACAACGTCACCATCGGGCTCGAGGTCTCGGCGCAGTACCACGTGAGCTACGAGATGGGCACGCAGCCAAGCGAATCCGGCGTGTACAAGAGCTACTACATGCTCCAGCAGCCCGTCGCCCAGATGCGCGACTTCATCACCGACGCCCTGCGCTCCTCCATCCCCGTCTACACGCTCGACGAGGTCTTCGCCAAGAAGGACGACATCGCCAAGGACGTGAACGCCACCGTGTCCGAGCAGATGGACGCCTACGGCTTCACCCTGGTGAGCACGCTCATCACCAAGATCGCGCTGCCCGCCGAGGTCGAGGATTCCATGAACCAGATCAACGCCGCGCAGCGCACCAAGGCCGCGGCGCAGGACCTCGCCGAGGCCGACCGCATCCGCCGCGTCACCGAGGCCAAGGCGGAGGCGGAGGCCATGGAGAAGGCCGGCGAGGGCATCGCCAACCAGCGCAAGGCCATTGCCATCGGCATCAAGGACTCGCTCGAGACCATCCAGGAGACGGGCGTGGGCAACGATGAGGCCAACCAGCTCTTCATGTTCACGCAGTGGACCGAGATGATGAATGAGTTCGCCAAGAGCGGTCGCGCCAGCACCGTGGTGCTGCCCACCGATTTCACGCAGAGCGCGGGCATGTTCGAGCAGATGCTGGCGGCGAGTCAGGCGAACGACTCGGCCCCGGTGCCCGCAGCGCCTCCCGTGCCCCCGGTGGAGCCGCGGGGTTAGGATGCGCGTGCGTGCACGGCGCGCAAAGGGGCAGGCGCATTATACCCGCATGCAGGTAAACTGGGTATAAGCCATCATGATTGCAAGAGGGGGCCGACGATGCGGCCCTTTCGCCTGAAGAGAGAGGGGAAGCGATGAGCAGCTCGCGAAAGATGTTGAAGCTTGTGGCCATCGTGGCGGCCATCACGGGACTCGCCATGTGGACATTCGGCCTGGCGGTCGCCGGCGCCGGCCTGTTCGGCGGGACGGCGATCTCGGGGACCGACGCCGCGCCGCTGTACATGGGCGTGTCCGGCGTCTCGGGTCTGTGCTTTGTGGTGATGGGCTTGATGGGCATGCGCGCGTCCAACGTGCCGTCGCGCAGCGGCACGTCGATTGTCACGGCCTTTGGCTCACTGGCGGTGAGCGCCGTTGCGGTGCTGTTCTGGTCGTGGCAGGGCTTTGTTAAGATCGACGCTCCGAATGCCGTGCTGCTCGTTGTGGGCGTGCTCGAGGCGCTCACGATCCTCTTCTTCGCACGTAAGGTCAAGAAGGAGCACGATACCTGGCACTAAGGCCATATTCCCGCCGTACATCCGCCCCGGTGCATTAAGGTGCACCGGGGCGGTTCGGTTCGGGGCGTCCGCGCGGTTTGCGGGCGCCCCTTTTTCATGTCGGATTTCCGCGATGCGCCGATCGGGACTTCCCCATGTGGTGCTGGGTCCTCGGGGGCGTCGGGCGGTTTATTCGCCGCGAATCCAGCGGATCGAGAGGAGCCTCGCGAACGGCCGCTCCAGCTGCGGTGCCGCGCACAGCGCGACGGTGGCGGCGGTGAGGACCACGATCACGGCGGCGCCGGCGAACGGGTCGTCCATCCATGCGAACTCGTACAGGGGCGTATGGAAGGTCAGCCATGCCCGGGCGAGGCGATGGAGTACGTAGACTTGGAGCGTGCGCCTGCCGAGGGTGGTGAGCCAACCTGTGGCGGTGGGCGCGAGTTTGAGAACGGCCAGTGACATGAGGGCACCCATCAAGAAGGCGGTGAGCCTTTGGGCGATTCCCTCAAAAAGCCCGTTTGCATATGGGTTGTCTCCATAGACCATCGGGAAGAACCAGCTGTATGAATCCGTGTCGATGAGGCGCATTGCCACCACGATTCCCGCGAGGCAGAGGGCGGGCCATGGTATGTTGCGTCCATGCAGGCTCGCGACGGTTGCGGGGCGCAGGTAGTAACCGAGGGCAAAGCACGGCAGGAAAGCGCACGTGCGCCCGATGGCAAGAAAGCCGCTCGAGGTGTCCACCAGGCCCGAAAGCAGGGAGATCGCAATCGAGGCCACCATACCGCGCACCGTCCCAAGGCGGGCGAGCACGGGTGTCATCGCATACCAGCAGCCCATGGAGATGAGGTACCACGGCGCCGAGGTGAACGCGCAGATGCGCAGCGGCGTGAGTTTTGCCCCGTTTATGAGTGCGAGGGCGAGTTGGTAGGCAAAGCCCAGGGCGATAAACGAGATGATGCGATTGATCTTGAGTTTGCCGTTGCGATATGCGCTCTTTGCGAACAGGCCGGACATCAGCACGAAGAGCGGCATGTGGAAGAGGTAGACAACGTCGAAGGCGAAGCTGAGGACCGGATTGGTGTTGTGCACGGGATGGGCGATGTGGCCGAGCACGACGAGGATGATGAGGAGTCCTTTGAGGTTGTCGAACAGGGCGATGCGCCCTTCGGGGCTCGATGTGGCGCCATCCGCGCTATCCGAACCGACTCCGCCTGTTGCCTTGGCGCGCGCCAAGCTGTGCTCCTCCATGCATTCCCCTTTTCTGACACCTCGCGTTCACAATCCTAGCGTGAACGCACCTTGCTGGGGCGTGCGAGTAAGATATCTGCATATGTGTATGGACGGCCCCATGCGAGTGCGGGCTCGCGCGAAGAGCGCACGACAAGATTGGTTTTCGGCATGAACGTGAACGATGCGAGGATTGGCTTCATCGGATTCGGAAACATGGCGAGCGCCATGGCGGACGGCTGGATCGCGAGTGGCGCGGTTCCGGCGGGCAACATGTGCGCCTGCGCCGGCCGCTACGAGGCGCTGGTGCCCCGCTGTGAGCAGCGCGGCATGAAGGCGTGCGAGACCTCCCGGCAGGTTGTCGAGACGTCTGACGTCGTGGTCATCGCGGTGAAGCCGTATATGATCGAGTCGGTGCTCGCCCCACTTACCGATGCGCTCGAGGGCAAGGCGATCCTGTCTGTGGCGGCGGGTTGGAAGTGCGCGGATTACGAGCACGTGATTCCCGGGGCCCATCACTTGTCCACGGTTCCCAACACGCCCGTGGCGATCAACGAGGGCGTGATCGCCTGCGAGAGGGCCTCGACGCTGGCGGAGGCGGAGCACGAGCTCGTGTTCGACTTGCTTAAGCTGCTCGGCAGCCCCGTCGAGGTGGAGACGCACCTGCTTTCCGTCGCGGGCACGGTGGGTGGCTGCTCGCCGGCGTTCATAGCGATGGTGATCGAGTCGCTGGCGGATGCCGCCGTGAAGCACGGCATCCCGCGCGCGGTCGCTTACGAGATGGTGAGCCAGATGGTCGCCGGCACGGCGAAGCTGCAATTGGCGACCGGCATGCACCCCGGTGCCATGAAGGACGCCGTCTGCTCGCCCGGTGGCACGACCATCAAGGGGGTCGCGGAGCTCGAGGCCGCGGGGATGCGCTCTGCCTTCATCCGCGCCATCGACGTGATCGAGGGTTAGAAGAGACCGTCTTCGTCGTCGGGCCTGGGGCCTCGGTCGACGTAGATCTTGTGCGTGCGTTTCTCGAGCACGAAGGCGACGATGGCGAAAATCAGCACGCCAGCAAAGAACAGGACCGCAACGCCCGTGCGGGTGCCAAAGAGAAAATTGAACAGCTCATCCATGGTTACGTCCTGCTTTCTTGGCCGGGTCGCCTGTCGTTATAACGGGCACCAGTATATACTTGCAATGCACAATCTTGCACCCTTTCCGCAGGAAGTGGTGCGCCGCGATAGCTTACACAGGCAGGATACGGAGGAATCATGCTCGACATCAAGTTTGTACGCGAGAACCCCGAGGTGCTCGACGCCGCCATGGCCAACCGTCAGGGCAGCTGGGACCGCGAGCGCTTCTTCGCGCTCGATGAGGAGCGTCGCTCCGTCATCTCGCAGGTCGAGGACCTGCAGGCGACCCGCAACGCCGAATCCAAGAAGATCGGCATGCTCATGAAGGAGGGCAAGCGCGAGGAGGCCGAGGCCGCCAAGGATGCCGTGCGCCAGGTCAACGAGCAGATCGAGGGTCTCGCCGCCCGCCGCTCGGAGCTCGACGCCGAGGTCTCCGACTTCATGGCCCGCATCCCCAACATCCCCTGCGAGGCGACTCCCGTCGGCAAGGACGAGAACGAGAACCCCGAGCGCCGTCGCGTGGGCGAGCCCCGCGACTTCGCCGCCGAGGGATTCGATCCGAAGGCCCACTGGGATCTGGGCACCGTGACCGGCATCCTCGATTTCGACCGCGGCGCGAAGCTCTCCGGCGCCCGCTTCACCGTGCTCTCCGGTGCCGGCGCGACGCTCGACCGTGCGCTGCAGTGCTTCTTCCTCAACACCCACATCGCCCGTGGCTTCAAGGAGTTCATCCCGCCGGTGATCGTCAATCGCGAGATCATGTACGGCACGGGCCAGCTGCCCAAGTTCGAGGACGACGCCTACCACACCGGCGAGGACCAGTTCCTGATCCCCACGGCCGAGGTCGCGCTCACCAACCTGCACGCCGGCGAGGTGCTCGACGCCTCGAGCCTGCCGCTGCGCTATACCGCCGGCACCCCCTGCTTCCGAGAGGAGGCGGGCTCCGCGGGTCGCGATACGCGCGGCATCATCCGCCAACACCAGTTCACCAAGGTCGAGATGGTCAAGTTCGCCCGTCCCGAGGAGTCCGATGACGAGCTCGAGAGCATGGTCGCCGAGGCCGAGTACCTCCTGCAGCAGCTTGGCCTGCCCTATCGCGTGATCAGCCTGTGTACCGGTGACCTGGGCTTCTCTGCCCGTCAGACCTACGATATCGAGGTTTGGCTGCCGAGCTATAACGCCTACAAGGAGATCTCCTCCTGCTCCAACTGCGGCGACTTCCAGGCCCGCCGTGCCAACATCAAGTACCGCGACCCAGAGAACTTCAAGGGCACGCGCTTCGTGCACACCCTCAATGGCTCCGGCCTGCCCACCGGCCGCACGATGGCTGCCATCATGGAGAACTACCAGAATGCGGACGGCTCCATCACGGTGCCCGAGGTCCTGCGCTCCTACATGGGCGGCATCGAGAAGATCGAGCCGCTGGCGTAGGGGGGCGGCCATCTTCTCCCATGGAGCGCCGGCGCGCCATATGCGCAACCAGCCCTTCACCGTTCGCATCGGCGCCCCAAGGAGGCCCGCGATGCTCGTATGGCCGTGGCCATCGGCGAACGGCTCCGCAGCCCCTCCTCTTCAGCACCTCGCCGTATTGTGCCCTCAGGTCGCACGTCATGAAGACGCCTCCCATTTCTCGTGTCCAAGAAATGGGAGGCGGTTCAGAAAACACGTGCCCGGGCGACCCGCTTTAAGGAGGTCGGGCAAAAGGGGCCCGTTCGCTAGCGCGTTGTGCCCTCATGTCGCGCGCGGATGAAGTCGCGGTACCAGGCGAAGCTGTCCTTCTTGATGCGCTCGAAGGACCCGTTGCCGTGGTTATCGGCATCCACGTACACCACGCCGTAGCGCTTCTCCATCTCACAGCTGCCGGCGCTCACGATATCGATGACGCCCCACATGATGTAGCCGATCACGTCTACGCCGTCGGCGACCGCCTCGTCGATCTGCTCAAAGTGACGTGCCAGGTAATCGACGCGGTACGGGTCGTGTACCACGGGCTTGCCGCCGCCGTCACGCTCAAGCACATCGCGGGCGCCCATGCCGTTCTCGGAAATGAAAATCGGCTTGCGCACACGGTCGTAGAGCTTGTTGAGCGCCGTGCGCAGGCCCACGGGGTCGATCTGCCAGCCCCACTCGGTGGCCTGCAGATACGGGTTCTTGACGGTGCACACGAGGTTGCCCGCGGTGTGCTCGGCCGTCTCGCTCGTGGAGCACACGCTCGACTGGTAGTATGAAATACTCGCAAAATCGCAGGTGTGGCGCTCTAGCAGCTCCAAGTCATCCTCGCCAAGCTCGATGAGGATGCCGTGCTCGGCAAAGAATCGGTCCATGTAGCCGGGGTAGTACCCGCGGGCGAGGACGTCTACCGCGAGCCACTGGTTGATCTGCTCCTCGCGGATTGTCTTGAGGTTGTCCTCGGGTGAGCAGGTGTGCGGGTAGTAGCAAAAGTCGGCCACCATGCAACCGGACTGGCAGGCGGGAGCGATTTCACGCTGCATCTGGATAACGCGCGCGCTCGCTACGAACTGGTGGTGAAGTGACTGGAACACGTCGGACTGGTTGTACTCGCCGTCCTCGGGCTTAATGAGGCCCACGCCGTTCCAGGGGCTAAAGTAGCCCGCGTTGATCTCGTTGAACGGCAGGTAATAATCGATGGCGTCGCCCCAGCGCTCGAACACCACGCGCGCAAAGCGCGCGTACAGGTCGATGAGCGCTCGGTTGGTCCAGCCTCCATAGGCTTCGACCAGGTGCAAGGGCAGGGCATAGTGCGTGAGCGTGAGGAACACTTTCATGCCCGCCTTGCGCACGGCGGAGAACACACGGTCGTAGTAGGCGAGCCCCTCGGGATTCGGCTCGGGCTCATCGCCCATGGGGAACAGGCGTGCCCAGCTGATTGAAAACCGGTAGATGTCTATGCCGAGTTCCTGCAGCAGGGCGATGTCCTCCTCCAGATGATGGTAGCCGTCCGATGCCGTGCGGAAAGGATAGGCGCCCCGGGTATCAGTCTTGGCGCGCTCGACAGCCGAGCGAGTGAGCAGGCGGGTTGCCGTGGTGGCATCGCTCGTGCGCGGCAGGTAGGGGCGCACATCCTGTGTGTCGAGCCCCTTGCCGCCGGCGGCAAAAGCTCCCTCGTACTGACTGCTCGCCGTGGCGCCGCCCCACAAGAGTGCGCGCGAGGACGCCGGTCGAGGCAGGGAGGTGAGTTTGCGATCGCGCTCGGCTAGCATGCGGAGCGCCCTTCGAGTGCCTGGCGAACATGGCCGTTCGAGGCGGAAAGTGCTTCGGCCGCCTGAGCGGCGGGCAGGTTGAGCAGGATGCTCGTGACGGCGAGCTTGACGCTGCCGTTCGCCTCCTCGAGGGCGGCAGCTGCCGCCTCGGGCGTGCAGTCGCAAGCCTCGATCACGATGTTACGTGCGCGTGCGTGGAGCTTCTGGTTGGTTTGCTTTACATCGACCATGAGGTTTTGGTACACCTTGCCGGTGAGCGTCATGGCGCCGGTCGAGATCATGTTGAGCACCAGCTTTTGAGCGGTACCGGCCTTGAGGCGGGTAGAGCCGGTGAGAACTTCCGGGCCCGTTACGGGTTCGATGGCGAGCTCCGCCACCTCTCCGATGCGCGATGTGGGCACGCAGGCTACGGCCGCCGTCTTGCAGCCGAGCTCACGCGCGTAGGTGAGGCCGCCGATCACGTACGGCGTGCGGCCGCTCGCGGCGAGGCCCACCACGAAGTCACGCTCGCACAGGTCGATCGCGCGTAGGTCGCCCTCGCCCTGGGAGGTGTCGTCCTCGGCGCCTTCGCGGGCTTTGACGAACGCGTCCTCGCCGCCGGCGATGAGGCCGACCACCAGGTCGTTGTCGACGCCGAACGTGGGCGGGCACTCCACCGCGTCGAGCACGCCCAAGCGCCCGCTTGTTCCCGCGCCCAGGTAGATGATGCGGCCACCGTCGGCAAGACACGAGGCGGCCCACTGGATCGCCTGCGCCACCTGCGGCAGCACGCACTCGACCGCCTTCACCGCGTTGGCGTCCTCGGCGTTCATGGCCTGCGCGATCTCAAGCGGGCTGAACGTGTCGAGCTCAAGGGTGAGCGGGTTGCGCTGTTCGGTGGTGAGTTTGGAGAGGTCTACCATTTTTTGAGCGTCCTTTACTGGTTGAGGTTGCCCATGGCCTGATACATCTCGATCATCTCGGCGATGGGCTCCTTGGCGAGGATGGCGGTCATGAGATGGTCTTGCGCATGCACAAGCATCACGTTGACCTCAGTGTGGTTGCCGCTCGCCTCTTTGGTGAGCAGGGAGGTCTGGATGTGATGCGCCTCGAGCACCGACGCCTCCGCCTGCTCGATGAGCTCCTTCGCGCCGGCGAAGTCGCCCTGCTTGGCGAGCGCGAGCGCCTCGTAGGCCTTGCTGCGTGCATCGCCCGCCTGCGCGATCAGGCCAAAGGCGATCATCTCGGGGGAGGTCTCGGTCGGCTCGTTCATGTGAGGGGCCTTTCTTTGGGGTGTGCATTACTATCCCTCATGCGGGTTCGTGTTGAAGATAGACCATGCGCAAAACTCCGACAAGGACGGTCGAAGGCGAGTCAAACGCTGTGGCCCCATCCGGCGCTCACATGTTTCGTCATGGCATCTACCATAACGAAACCGCACGTAAACGGTGGTATAGGCAAAATCGTTCACCGACTTTTCCGATTGCACGCTAGCGGGCGGCTTTTGCCGTTGAGGGTAAAACATGTCACGCGAGTCCTCCACAGCCGGCGATTTTCAACCGTTTACGGCCCATTCGTGTCAGAAATTGAAATTAAATTTCTTGTACCATGCTTATAGCTGACAAATAATTTTCACTATCTACAATGGCCTTACAGGTTGGAGGTACGCCCCATGGCAAGCCTGCTGGTACGTTTAAAGCAGCATAAGGACAGCGCAAGCCCGGCTGAGCGCGACTTGATCGGGAGGATTCTCGAGGCACCCGGAGAGATCTCTGGGCTGAGCATCCACGAGCTGGCGGCATACACGTTCGCCTCCCCGTCGACCATCACCCGTATGTGTAAAAAGCTGGGCCTCAAGGGATATAAGGAGTTCCAACGTTTTCTCATATACGATCTAGCGCTTCTACGTGAGAACGAGTTGTCCAAGATTGACGATCTGGCGCCCACCGACACGACGCGGCAGACCATCGAGAAGGTCACGAGGGGCAACGTCGACTCGTTGCGCTTGGTGGGCAAACTCAACGATCCCGAGGTGTACGACACATGCGTTGACCTTATGGAAGCCGCGCGCACCATCAACCTGTTCGGGATGGGGGCATCGCTGCTCTCAGCTCGCGACCTGCACTACAAACTCTTGAGGATTGGGGTGAACTGCAACCTGATTGACGACTGGCATGGGCAGTTGCTGTATGCCTCGAATAGCGGTCCGGATGACCTCTCGATTGCGATTAGCTATTCGGGTTCGACCGATGAGGTTAACACGTGTGCGCGCTTGGCTCACGAGCGAGGTGGCAAGGTGATCGCCATCACCGGCGCTGGCTTTGAGTCCGAGCTCACGCGCAGCGCCGACCAGATCCTCTTTGTCGGATCGACCGAACCGCTCATGCGCTCCGCCGCCATGGCATCGCGCATCGGCCAGCTGGGAGTCATCGATATCCTGTTCAAATCATTCGTCAATCGCAACTATGAGCGCTTTTCGGAGGTATTGGAGAAAAACCAGATCCGAAAGCACCAGTGAAAGGTGGTTACCATGAAGGACTACAAGATCCTGCTCGTCTGTTCCGGTGGCATGTCCACCACCATCTTGATGACCAAGATGCAGAAGTACGCGGAGGAGAAGGGCTTTGGCCTCAAGGTCGATGCCTGCGCCATGGGCGTGTGCCAGGACAAGGCGCCCGAGTACGACGTCATCCTGCTCGGCCCGCAGATCGCCTATCAGAAGGGCGGCATCGCCGCCAAGGTGTCCATCCCGGTTGCCGCCATGCAGCCCCAGGATTACGCGATGGCTCGCTGCGAGAACATCTTCAAGCAGGTCGATGAGATTTTGGGCTAAGGCCCACGTGCGCTCGGCAGTCGAGTGCCCTTGAGTAAGAAAGGATGCGAACACATGGACAAGTTCCAAGCGTTCCTCGATAGGTCTCTCGGGCCTATCATGAGCAAGCTCGGTGGAAACCGCTATCTGCTTGCTGTGCGCGACGGCGTTGTTTCCGCGCTGCCGCTCATCATCGTTGGCTCGTTCTTCTTGATCGTTGCCATGCCGCCGCTGCCCCAGGACTGGGAGATCTACAAGTTCCTGTCCGGCAACGCGGCCACGATTCTGCTGCCCTACCGCATGACCATGTACATCATGGCGCTCTACGCGGTCTTTGGCATGGGTAACAGCCTCGCCCGTTCTTACAACCTGGACGGCGTTTCGGGCGGTATCCTGTCCGTCATGGCGTTCCTGCTGACCTTCACCCCGGTCAACGTTGCCGCTGAGGCCGAGGCTGGCGTTGCCGGCTTTGTGCTGCCCATGGCCAACCTGGGTGGCGGCGGCCTGTTCGTGGGCATGATCGTGACCTTCATCGCGATTAACGTGTTCCGTTTCACGAACAACTCCAAGTTCAAGATCACCATGCCCGAGCAGGTTCCCCCGTCGGTTGCTCGCTCCTTCGAGGCCCTTACGCCCACGCTCATCGTGATCTTGATCATCGGCTCGCTCACGTACTTCGTGGGCTTCAACTGGCACACCGCGGTCTCCACGCTGATCGCTCCGCTCGTGAGCGCCACCGACACCCTTCCGGGTGTCCTGCTCATCGTCTTCCTTACCTGTTTCTTCTGGTTCTTCGGCATCCACGGCGTGTCAATTGTGGGCTCCATTGCCCGTCCGCTGTGGCTGACCCTGCTTGAGCAGAACGCCAACGCCGTCGCCGCTGGTGCTGCCGGTACCGCCCTGCCCGCCATCTCCGCCGAGCCCTTTTATCAGTGGTTCATTTGGATTGGCGGCTCGGGTTGCACCATCGGCCTCGCGCTGCTGCTCGTGACCGTCTGCCGCTCCAAGTACCTCAAGGATCTTGGCCGTCTGGCCGTCGTTCCGGCGATCTTCAACATCAACGAGCCCCTGATCTTCGGTACGCCCATCGTGCTGAATCTCACCCTCGCGATCCCGTTCATCGTGACGCCCATGGTCTGCGCCGTCATCGCTTGGGTCGTGACCTCCATGGGTCTCGTGAACCAGGTGATCGTGACCGCCCCGTGGACCCTGCCCGGGCCTATCGGTGCCTACCTGGCCACCGGAGGCGACTGGCGTGCCTCGGTGCTGTGCATTGTCCTGATCATCATTTCCGTCCTCTGCTATCTGCCGTTTGTCAAGATGTACGACAAGCAGCAGCTCAAGGAGGAGGGTTCGCTCGAGGAGCAGCCCGCCGCCGACGTCGCGTAGCGCGAGCGATAACGTGACCGCTGTGTAGCCATCGCACGGGTCCCGGGCACAAGGTAGCTCGGGACCCGTTATTGTTTTGAACCTCGTAGGCGCGCCGTGCGGCTCGCCCGCATAGACGAAAGGAACCTCATGAAGCGCTTGGGTATCTCCATCTATCCGGAAAAGGCCACCAGGGAAGAAACGTTCGCCTATATGGAGCGCGCGGCCAAGGCGGGTTTCTCGCGGATCTTTAGCTGTTTGCTTTCGGTCGAAGATGACCGCGAGACGCTCAAGCGCGATTACATCGAGATGAACAATCGCGCACACGAGCTGGGTTTTGAGGTCATGCTCGACTGCAATCCGCGCGTGTTCGACGAGCTTGGCGTGTCGTATAAGGACCTATCGTTCTTCAAGGAGATCGGCGCGGACGGCATTCGCCTGGATATGGGCTTTAGTGGCAGCGAGGAATCGCTCATGACGTTCAACCCGCAAGGGTTGCTCGTCGAGATTAACATGAGCAACGACACCCACTACGTGGACACCATCATGGATTATTGTCCCGACACGAATCACCTGGTGGGGTGTCACAACTTCTATCCACACAACTACTCCGGCCTCACGCTCGAGCACTTTACCAAGTGCACCGAGAACTTCCGCCGCCATGGCTTGCAGACGGCCGCGTTCGTAACGTCCCAGGCGAGCGGTACGTTTGCCAACTGGCCCGTGACCGACGGTCTGCCCACGCTTGAGATGCACCGTCACCTGCCGCTGCACCTTCAGGTGGAGCACTTCATCTCCATGGGCACCATCGACGACGTGATCATCTCGAACTGCTATCCGAGCGATGAGGAGCTCGCTATTTTGAAGGACCTGCCGCGCAACCTCGTGTGCTTTGACGTTGAACTCATCGAGGGTCTGCCCGAGGTCGAGCGCTCCATCGTGCTCGACGAGCTACACTTCAACCGCGGCGATGTCTCGGTCAACTTTCTGCGCTCCACGCAGAGTCGCGTCAAGTACAAGGGCCACGAGTTCAAGGTCCTCAACGCCCCTGCCACAATCCGTCGCGGCGACGTGGTGATTGAGAGCAGCGAGTACGGCCACTATGCCGGTGAGCTGCAGATCGCCCTTTCCGATATGGAGAACAGCGGCAAGAGCTCCGTGGTGGGCCACGTGCTCGACATCGAGCACTTCCTGCTCGATACGATTCGCCCGTGGCAGAAGTTCCGCTTTAGGGAGGCGTGCTAGGCATGCAGTGGATCGGCGTGGACGGCGGGGGTACCAAGACTCTGTTCGAGCTGTACGACAACGACATGAACATGCTGCAGCAGCTGCGCCTGCCCACGTGCCACGCCGGTCAGGTGGGCTACGACGGCATGCACGCGGTGCTCGCCGAGGGCGTGGAGGCACTCGCGGCGGCAGCTGGTGACGAGGTGGGCATTGGCTTTGGCCTAGCGGGCTACGGTCAGGACCCCCGCATCCGCGCCTCGATCGAGGAGGTCGTGCGCGCGGTCGCCGGTGAGCGCCCATTCGAGCTGGTGAACGACGTGCGCGCTGCTTGGGCCTCGAGCCTCGCTGTGCGCGATGGCGTCGCGGTCATTTGCGGGACGGGCTCAATCGCCTACGCCGTCCGCGGCGAGCGGGAGCAGCGCGCCGGAGGCTGGGGCTATCAGATCGGTGACGAGGGGAGCGGCTGGTGGATCGGCCGCGAGCTGCTGCGTCTGTTCAGCCGCCAAGCCGATGGACGCGATGAGCGAGGCCCGCTGTTCGATGTCGTGATGGAGCGGCTGGGGCTTTCCGAGCCCTCCGACTTGATCCTGTACGTCCGTGATGAGCTGGGGGGCGAGCGCGCGAAGGTGGCATCGCTCACGAGCGTGATGCGTGACGCCGCTCTGGCGGGGGATCCCTTTGCATTGAACGTGTACGAGCGCGCGGCTTCCGAGTTGGCGCAAATCGCCTCCGCCGCCGTCGAGGGGCTGTTTGAGCACGGCGAGTACGCTCCCGTGGGGTATGTGGGCGGCGTGTTCGAGGGAGCGGGCGAGCTGCTGTTCTCGCCATTGCGCCGTGCGCTGCCCGAGGGCTTTGAGCTTGTCGAGCCGGCGTTCGGGCCTGCGGCGGGTCCCTGCCTGCTCCTGCGCCAGCGACTTGGGGAGTAGGAGGCGCCATGCTAGCGATTGGATTGATGTCCGGCACCAGCTTGGATGGCGTGGACTGTGTCCTTGTGGATATCGACGGCGTGGACGAGTCCACGCGTGTAGAGTTGCGCGAGTTCATCACCTATCCCATGCCCGATGCCACGAAGGCTCGGATTTTGGAGGCGGTGGCGCCCGGGGGCGGGGATTCGCGTCTGCTGTGCTCGCTCCATGCCGAGTTGGGCCACCTGTTCTCACGTGCGGTCGCCGCGGTGTGCGAAAAGGCCGGGGTTGCGCCCGGTGATGTCGCGTTCGTTGCCAGCCATGGTCAGACGATTTGGCACGAGCCGGGTGCATCGCGCGATTACGCGGATGGCAGCCGCTTTCATGCCGGAACGTTGCAGCTGGGCGATGCCGCCGCGATCGCCTTCGACCATAACATCCGCGTGGTGTATGACTTCCGCGCCATGGATGTGGCTGCCGGCGGCCAAGGCGCGCCCCTCGTGCCGTTCTCTGAGATCGTGCTGTACGGTTCGACCGAACACAACCGCGTGCTGCTGAACATCGGCGGCATCGGGAACGTCACCGTGCTGCCGCGCGGGAGCCGTGCGGGCGACGTGTTCGCCTTCGACACCGGCCCGGGCAACATGGCGGTTGATGAGGCATGCCGTCGTCTGTTCGGCGTCGAGTATGACGAGGGCGGGCGCGTCGCGGCGCGCGGACGCGTGGATGAGGGCGTGCTTGCCGAGTTGCTCAAGCATGGGTTCTTTGGCATGGAGCCGCCCAAGTCGACCGGTCGCGAGATGTTTGGTATGCAGTTCGTTGAGGAGTTCCTTGCGGCGCACCCCCAGATGGACCCCGAGGATGCAGTCGCCACGCTCACCGAGTTCACCGCGGCGAGTGTGGCGGATGCTTGCGAGCGTTTCGTTGCCCCGAGGCTCGACGGGGAGCTCGACGAACTGATTGTGGGCGGTGGTGGCGCGCACAACGCCACGCTCGTGACGCGTATCGCGGCCCGCATGCCGAATACACATGTGTGCACGCAAGACGAGTTGGGCTATTCTTCCGACGCGAAAGAAGCGGTCGCCTTCGCCGTGCTGGGCAACCAGACGCTGAGCGGGCGCCCCTCAAATGTTCCCTCCGCCACCGGCGCGTGTGAGTCGGTTGTGCTGGGTAGTGTTATCAATCCCCCGAGGAGCAGGTAATGAGTAGAAAGACCAAGGCGCAGATCGCCGCCCGTGGGACTGCGGCGGACCCGTCGCGCAAAGATGCCGAGAGACTGCGCACCGAGGCAAAGCAGAGCGTCCAGAAGTCAGCCAAGCTCGTAGGTGTCATGCCCGAGGATCTGGCGAACGAGGTGACGGCAACGGGTTCCGTCCCGTTTACATTCAAGAGTGCGTTCCTTTTGGGTGGGGCAGTCTTGCTGGGAACAATCGTCATCCCATTTTTCGCGTCAAAGGCGGGTGTTGGGATCGGGCTTTCGACGACCTGCGCCGCGCCGGTCTTGACGGCAAGCGCGCTCGCGTTCTCCCGGTTCTTCCTCGACTCAAAGCGCGGGCTCTGCCAGGGGTTTTTCATTACGTTCGCGGTCGCCCTCGCGTCGCTCACGCTCCTGTGCTGGTTGCTGTTCTTCCGGGGCATCATGGTGTAGACGGGCAGCCCCAACACATTTCACGTGTTGAACGACGGTCGCCTTCGGGCGGCCGTTTTTGTTTGGGGGAGTAGCACGGCGTCCGGACAAACCTCGGCGCTCTCCATCGAATACGAACAGAAGTTCCACGAACAAATGTTCCGTTATTGGGTAAACTAGATGACGAGGAGAGCGGTCGAGTTGAAAGGGGAGTGGCGATGCTCGATCTGTTTGATTGCGGAGCGATGCTGTTTGAGAGCGACCAGGATGAGGAGGTACTGCGTATCGAGTGCGCAATGACGCCCGAGGGCGCGTTGGAGGTGATGCAGGAAAGCGATGGCCCGCTTACCGAGTGGTGCTTTGAGGAGACGCCGCATCGCATCGAGGCGGTGGTGGAACCCGCGGAACTCGACGCGCTTATGGAGTACTTCCATGTGGATGAGCCTTACCAGTTGCCGGCGATTCTCCGGCTGGAGTACACGGGCTACGACTGCTTCCTGCGCCTGCGTGCCCTCCTGCGCCGTTTGGCGGTCCCGTACACCGTTCTCGAGGCCGCGATTGCGCGCTGAGGGGAGAGGAAAGGGGGAATGGATATGCCTGAGCTTGTTGACGTGGTCGAGGTGGAGCCTTTGGATGGCTATCGCCTACGTCTTGTTTTTGAAGATGGGAAGCGGGGCATTTTGATGTCGCTCCCTATTTGGGCATCGGCGTCTTTTGCAAGCTCGAGGAATAGCTGCTAGTTTCAGGAATCTGAAAAAGTGGCGAAGAATCCTTGACGGGGTGCATGATTGGTGGCACTATATACTTTGCGTTGCGGCGTTACCTCAGCTGGATAGAGGGTCTGACTACGAATCAGAACGTCACAGGTTCGAATCCTGTACGCCGCACCAGTCGAAATGAGAACCCGGGTCGTCTAAGCGGCTCGGGTTTTTTTAATGTGGCATCGCTGTGAAAAGGATGAGAGGGTGGGGTCGTGATGGCTTGAGGCCGTGGCCCAACACCGCCGTCCTATCGTTGCAACCGAAGTCGCCGCTGGGGTTGCCTCCGTCGAAAAGATTTTAGGTTTAGTGCTTGACTCCGCCATGGGCGCGTGGCAATATATTCCGTGCGTTGCGGCGTTACCTCAGCTGGATAGAGGGTCTGACTACGAATCAGAACGTCACAGGTTCGAATCCTGTACGCCGCACCAGTCGAAATGAGGACCCGGGTCGTCTAAGCGGCCCGGGTTTTTTATACAACGTTTGCGTTGCGAGCGTCTTGGGTGCCCATTTACCTCGGACCGCATATCGCTTCGGCTTTAGTAATAAGGTTGATCTTTTATCCACATTACATGCCCTTTTCAGCCTAGTTTCGGGAGTTGCACGCCTGTTTCAGAATGCTGACAGGGCTGTTTCCCCTTTGCATCTATACGTTAACGAGTGGGTCTCGCGCCAGTCCTGAGCGTTCCGGGTGGCATGATGGCCAAGTTGCAATTGCGCCGTGGGCCAATGTGGTCCGGCGCGACCGGTCCACCAGGTTATGTACGCAAAACCGGATTGTTAGGGGATACCATGTTCGACACCGGTTCAACGGCCTTCATGCTCATCTGCACCATGCTCATCTTCCTTATGACCCCAGGTCTCGCATTTTTCTACGGGGGTCTTGCCCGCCGTAAGAACGTCGCCAACACCATGCTCATGACCTTTGTGGTCATTGGTGTCGTCGGTGTGCTCTGGATCCTCGCCGGCTGGTCTTTCGCGTATGGCGGAGACGGATCCATCTCGTTTTTCGGCGGTTTTGACCAGCTGCTTTGCTTGCCCGTTGTCCAGCAGGTTCTCGAGCAGGCCGTGAACCCACCGGTCGATGCCACCTATCCCGCCATCGTCAACATCGCCTTTCAGATGGCCTTTGCCATGATCACCTCGGCGATTATCACCGGTTCCGTTGCCGGCCGCATGAAGTTCAGGGCGATCGTGCTGTTCCTGGGCATATGGGTGCTGGTTGTGTACGCCCCGCTCGCACACATGGTGTGGGGCGGCGAAGGCTCGTTGATTGGCGAGCAGATCGGCGCGCTCGACTTCGCCGGTGGTGACGTGGTCCACATTTCCTCCGGCCTCACCGGTCTGGTGCTTTGCATCGCACTGGGCGGCCGTCGCGGTTTCGGTGTCATGAGTTACCGTCCGCACAACGTGCCTTTTGTTGCCCTCGGTGCTGGTCTGCTGTGGTTCGGTTGGTTTGGCTTCAACGCCGGTTCGCAGTTTGCCGCCGACGGCGTTGCCGCCCTCGCGTTGCTCAACACCGTCACCGCAAGTGCGTCGGGCCTGGTGTCGTGGCTGATTGTAGAGCGACTTGCAACGGGAAGGCCCACGCTGGTGGGCGCCAGCACGGGCCTGGTGGCAGGCTTGGTTGCCATCACGCCGAGCGCGGGCTTCGTCGAGCCCTGGGCTGCGCTGATCATTGGCGCCGCGGTCCCGCCCGTGTGCTACTTCGCCATCTCGCACCTCAAGGCTCGCTTCGGTTACGACGACGCGCTTGACGCGTTCGGTTGCCACGGCATCGGCGGTATCGTTGGCGGCATCCTCACCGGCCTGTTCTGCGTGCCCGAGCTGTCATGGACGTCCTTTGGTGGTCTGCTCTACACCGGCGATCCCACGCTGCTCGTCGCGCAGGTCCTGGGCATTGTGGTCACGGTCGCCATCGTCCTCGTTCTCGATCTTGCCATCGTGTTTGCAGTGAAGGCTCTTTGCGGCGGCAGCCTGCGTGTTGAGGAGTCCGAGGAGGCCTTGGGCCTGGATATCTCCGAGCACGGCGAGAGCGCCTACCCCGCCTTCACGGGTTTGGACTAGGCCTACCCGCGAGTCCGTTTGACTCGCCAACCAGCGCGTATAGATGAAATGATAGGAGTAGCCATGAAGAAACTGACCGCTGTTGTTCGTCAGGAGAAGCTTGAGGTTCTCAAGCAGGCGCTGTTCGATAAGGGCATTCGCGGCATGACCATCTCTCAGGTACAGGGCTGCGGCAACCAGCACGGCTGGAAGGAGTACGTGCGTGGTACCGAGGTCCTTCTCAACACCATCCCCAAGGTCGAGTTCGAAATCGTCGTGGACGACGAGCAAGTAAATGATCTGGTGCAGGTCGTTTGCGATGCGGCCCGAACGGGGGAGGTCGGGGATGGAAAGATCTTCGTGACCCCTGTGGAGGACGTCATTCGCATCCGCACCGGCGAACACGGGCCCGCCGCGCTGTAGCGGCTCTGGGCGTTGCGGGTAGGAGCGTTGCGCTCCGCTGCAGGTCGTTATGCTTTGCCGTTACCTTCGCCGTGAATGTATGCTCGGACGATGGGGTCGACCCTTTGGGCGCCCCGTCGTCCAAGTTCGTCAATGATGCGTTGTGGCAGCGCGTGCTCTCCTGTCTGCGCATTTTGGAGCAGCGTCGCCTTGAGCTCATCCTCGCCGAGACTCACCCGCGCCGTGCCGGCGTCCAAGCGCACGCGGACCTGCTCAAACCCCAGGCTATGCAGGTAGTCCTCGCAGGCTTGAACAACATGAAGCTTCTCCGCGGTGAGGACTTCACCACAGGGGACACGCGTTGCCAGACAGGCTCCTGCCGGGAGGTTCCACACCTCGTGCCCCCAGGCGCGCAGCACCTCGCGCTCCTCTGCCTTGCTCCAACCTGTTTCCATGAGGGGGGATTTCGCGCCAAGTTCTCGCACGGCGCGCGTGCCGGGGCGGTAGTCTCCGGCGTCGTCGGCATTGCTGCCCTCCAGGACCACGTGCGCTCCAAGCTCATGCGCGGCATCCATGATGCGTTGGAATCCCAAGCGCTTGCAGTGATAGCAGCGATCTGCGGGGTTCTTCGCCACGGTGGGATCCGAAAGCGGATCGACCGCGATGCTGACCACATGGGCCCCTAGGCGCTCAAACCGCTCCCGCTCTCGTTCGAACGATGCGCGCTCGGGCGTTCCCACCAGGGGTGTATCGAGGTGAATGAGATGCACATGGCTCGGGGGCAGCGCACGCACGCAGACCGCGGCGAGGAAGGTGCTGTCCACCCCGCCCGAAAATCCGATGGCGACGCTTTCGTACGACCGAAGCAGCTCGATAAGCCGTTGCATCTTCTCGTCGCTGCAAATCGATATTGGTATGTCGATTCTTGTGCTCATGGAAGGTATCTTACCCAACGAGCCGTTACAATGCTTGCCGAGGGCGAGGTTGATGGCTTCGCATCTCAATTCGCATCATATCGACATGTTCTCGGCGCCGTGCGAGACTGACGTTAAGAGGAGAGCCATGCAGCCCATTCAAGCGATTCTTTTTGACATGGACGGCACGCTCGTCGATTCCGAGCGGGTGAGTCAGGCGGCGTGGAAGCTCGCCGCCCACGACTTGGGATTCGAGCTCCCCGATGCGCTCACCCAGTCGTTCATTGGCCGCACCGCGCCATCGGTGCATGCCCTGGTGGCGAATCACCTGCATGGAGATGAGGCTCTCGCCGAGGAGTGCTTCCGCCTGCATCACGTGCATTTTGATCGCATTTGCGAGACGGACCTCACGTTGATGCCCGGCGCCCGCGAGGCGCTCGAGGAGCTGAGCACCGCCGGATATCCGCTCGCTTTGGCAACTTCAACCTACCGCGCGAAGGCCATTCCGCGTCTTGAGCGCTTTGGGCTGCTCGACATGTTCGCCACGATGACCACGGGCGACGAGATTGAGAACGGCAAGCCGGCACCCGACATCTTCCTGTTGGCGGCGGAACGTATGGGCGTCGAGCCGGCCAACTGCGCGGTGGTAGAGGACTCGCATAACGGTGTCCGCTCTGGTCACGCCGCCGGCGCGCGGGTCTTCATGATTCCCGACATGGTGCCGCCCACCAGCGAGATTGAGGCCATGTGCACGGCGATCCTCGGCAGCCTGCATGAGTTGCCCGCCGCGATTGCCGCCGTGAACGGATAAATTGCACCGACGGGGTAATGCGCGCGCCATTGGGGGTTGTCCCTAATGGCGCGCTCGGTAAATACGCAAATGCGGGGTTAAATTGACGACGCGCGAGTAGACAGAGTTCCCCTTTTGACAAAACCGCAGGTAGTTGTGTTGTCAAAAACAAGCTCTACTTGGCGTAACAGATTTTAACCTCGCATTTGCGTATTTCTTTCTTCAGGTACGTGGAGTTTGCTGGGCGTTGAGAATCCCGAGCCCATCACCACTGCGGAAAGCTATGAGCAGAATTTCACCAATGAGGGCGGCTTTGAGTTCCGCTTTAGGTATCTCAAGAACATCATGGGTTTGTGGATGAATCAGTCGGTCCGTCGTGAGATTAACGGCGTGGACTACGTTGAGGGGAAGACCGCACACAAAGCGATGCTCGACCACAAGGTCGGCTTTGACGAGCTGTGCGACCTGTGCCGCGAAGCAGAACCGTTCGAGGCCTACCTGCCCCAGTTCTATCCGGGCCGCGGCACCATCACCTTCCTCGGCATCACGCAGGATGGTGACGGCTACTTCAAGTTCGTGGTCGCCGAGGGCGAGAACGTGGATGGCCCGATCTTCACCTTTGGCGACACCAACATGCGCATGAAGTTCTCGGATGGTGCCCGGCAAGTCCGAGATTGCCGAGGCGTCCTGCGCGCTCATGAAGAGCTACGAAGCGATTGTGTGGGCGCACCACGGCCTGTTCGCGGCCGGTCCGGATTTCGACACGACCTTTGGCCTCGCGCACACCATCGAGAAGGCGGCGGAGATCTACCTCGCGGCCCGTGCGGCTAACGGCGGTTCGGACGACTTCCTCAACCGCATTTCCGACCAGGATCTTCGTGATACCTGCCGCGATTTCTTCATGCAGGGTGCGATCCGTGCGGCGGAAGATGATTTTGAGAATGACGTCTGCGGGACCACGCTTGCCGCGCTCTCCGGTCAGGATGTTGCGTTCGTGCGGGCGATGGCCCAAGATGATCGCCCCTCGCGCCGTCGCCGGAGGAGCCCATGCGGGCTCCTGCCTAACCCGACTACAGGTACCCACTGATATCCAGGTCCGGATCGGCGAAGTCGGTGGCGTTGTGCTCTCCGGAGCTTGCGCGTGCGAGCAGGAATGGCCGCACCAGAGCCTGATGATTCTCGGTGGGCATGGCGTTGCCCGCCCTGCGGTTGTCTTCAATCTGCGCGATGAGGTACTGCACGCCCTTGCGACCAATTTCGTACCCGGGGGGAGCGATGGTGGTGAGCGGAACGTTGCCGCTCCAGGCGAGCGGGTTACCGTCACTACCCACAACCTTGATGTTGTCGGGCACGCTGAGCCCGGCGGACTGGATGCCCGCGATGGCTCCGGTGGCGAGCACGTCGGAGAGCGCAATCGCAAAGTCGGGCCGTTCCGACGCGGGGCGCTTGGCAAGGCGGCGCCCGATTGAATATCCATCGCGTGCCAGGTTCCAAGAGCCCTCGTCAATGAACTCGAACGTTACGCCCGTCGTCTCGTGCATGAGGTCTTTGATGCCCGCTATGCGCATGCCGAGCTTTTCAAATTCGTCTTTACCAAAGACCGCAACGTGATGGGCGCCGGCTTCGATGGCGTGTTGGGCCACAAGGCGCCCCTGTGCACGGTTGTCGGCGCCAACAAAATACCCCGGCTCGTCACTGTGGAAGTCGAGGTAGACGGTGGGGACCGAGGGCGTCGCCATGGAGGGCTTCCAGCCGTAGACGCTCATGGGCTGCACGAGGATGCCTGCCATTTGGGTGCCCATAAAGTAGGACAGGTAGCGGGCGGAGAGAATATCGTCGTTGTCCGCGTTGGCGATGAGCAGGCCGTATCCGTGCTTTTGGGCCTCGGCGTTGGCACCGTTGGCGATTTGCAGTGAGATGCCGTGCTCAAGGCTGGGCAGCACGAGGCCGAACGACTGATTTTTGCCACCGGCGAGCATGCGGGCACTCTGGTTGGGCGCGTATCCCAGTTTTGCCGCGACCTCGTTGATGCGCTTAAGCGTTTCGGGGCGCACCTTCTCCGGATGGTTGAAGGCGTTCGATACAGTGCCCAGCGCGACACCCGCCTCGTTGGCGACGTCGTTGATGGTGACGGTGGTATGGCGAGCCATGGGGCCTCCAAAAGCGCCTTGCCGAACGCGGTTATGCGGAAAACCTATCCATTGTATCGCTTCAAAACCTTAATTCGGGAACAGGCGCTAATTTGAGTTTCTCAATCGGGGGCGCGCGTCATCTCAAATGGTCCCAAAAAACAAATACCATTGTTACCAACTTGTAACAATTCGTCCGTAAACTCTTGGGCTGCCGTCAATCGACCGAAAGGGTTTTCCATGTGCGGAATTGTTGGATATACCGGAGCCGAGGCCGCCGTCGACGTGCTGGTCACGGGCCTCAAGCGCCTTGAGTACCGGGGCTACGACTCGGCTGGCGTCGCGCTCGAGCTTGGCTCTACGGGGGAGTCGTCGCGCACGATTGATGTGGTTCGCTGCGTGGGCAAGGTGGCAGGCCTCGAAGACGAGCTGGTCGCCCGTCATGCGGCTGCGACCTGCGGAATCGGTCACACACGTTGGGCGACGCATGGGCGCCCCTCGGTGGAAAACGCTCATCCACACGTGAGCTGCGATGGCAAAATCGCGGTGGTCCACAATGGCATCATCGAGAATTTTGCCGAGTTGCGCGAAGAGCTCACGGCGAAGGGCCATCACTTTAGGAGTGAAACCGATACCGAGGTCTTTGCGCATTTGATCGAGGAGGCCTATCCGCACCATCTATCCGAGCCGCGCCCGCTTGTCGCGGCGGTTCGCGAGGCGTGCACGCGCGTGGTGGGAGCCTACGGCCTGGCCGCCGTGTGTGCGGACGAGCCCGGGGTCATCGCGGTTGCCCGCAAGGACAGCCCGATAGTCATCGGTCGCGGCGAGCGCGGCAGCTATGTTGCCTCCGACGTCATCGCCCTTATCGACGCGACGCGCGACGTCGTGGTCCTCGAGGACGGGCAGTTCGCCTGCCTCACGCCGGAAGGCGTCGAGTTCACCGATGAGCGCGGACACGTCATTGAGCCTGAGGTCACGCATATCGACTGGGATATCGATATGGCCGAAAAGGGCGGGTATCCCGACTTCATGATGAAGGAGATCTACGAGCAGCCGCGCGTGGTGCGCGACACGCTGGTGGGCCGCCTTGCCCCCACGGGGGAGCTCGACATCGACGAGCTCGGCCTGACGTACGAGCAGCTCGACGTGATCGATCGCGTGTACGTGATCGCGTGCGGCACGAGCTATCATGCCGGCCTCATCGCGAAGAACCTTATCGAGGGCTGGGCGCGCATTCCCTGCGAGGTTGAGGCGGCGAGCGAATTTAGGTACCGCAACCCCATCATCACGCCTTCGACGCTGGTGGTTGCCGTGTCTCAGTCGGGAGAGACGGCGGACACCTTGGCGGCGATTCGCGACGCGCGCATCAAGGGCGCGAAGGTCTTCGGCATCACCAACGTAGTGGGCAGCCCGGTGGCCCGCGAGAGCGACGGCGTGATCTACACCAAGGCGAACAAGGAAATCGCGGTGGCCTCCACCAAGAGCTTTATCGGCCAAGTGGTGAGCTTGACGCTGCTCGCACTGCTGCTCGGCCAGGTCAAAGGAAAGCTCACGACTGCCCAGGTGCGCATGTTGTTCCACGAGCTGGGCGACACCGCCGAGCAGATCCAGTGGATACTCGACACGCAGAAGGAGGCCGTCCACGAGGCCGCCTTGGCGTGCAAGGACGCACACTCTGCGCTCTTTGTGGGCCGCGGCATGGGCGCCGCGATCTCAAACGAGGGCGCCCTCAAGCTCAAGGAGATCAGCTACCTGCATGCGGAGGCGTACGCGGCGGGCGAGATGAAGCACGGGCCCATCGCGCTGATCGACCCCGGTTTCCCGGTCATCGCTGTTGCCACCAAGAGCCCCACGTACGACAAAACCGTAAGCAACCTCAAGGAGTGCGAGGCACGTGGCGCGCGCATCATCGCCGTGGCGACGGTGGGGGACGAGGACATTCGCAAGGTCGCGGACCATGTTATCTACGTGCCTGCCGTGCGTGATGCGCTGAGCCCGATCACGGCGACGGTGCCGCTGCAGCTTTTGGCGCGCGAGGTCGCCATCCTGCGCGGATGCGATGTCGACCAGCCCCGTAACCTTGCCAAGAGCGTGACGGTGGAGTAGCTCCTTCGGAATTCGAGAAAAAGAGCGGGGCGGCAAGAGACGAGGCTTGGCTCAAAGTAGATGTCGTCACAGCCTGTCGTACTTGTCGCAACCTGTCGCGCGTCGGTTTTTGGTCGCCCACGGCATGAGGGCTCACGGTAGGCTGCGCCATGCTTTGCAGAGGGCGCGATACCGTGGTGCGTATTGGCTGCCCCGTTGCCAGATGAGGCAAAAGTCGTGTTCGATAAAGAAGTCGACAGGTGTAATATCCACGAACTCCCCTCGGGCGAGCTCCTCTGCTGCTGCCGCGCGATACATGAACGTTATTCCCGCGCCGCTTCTCACGCATGCCTTGATGGTCGGGATGCTCTCGAGCTCGACGACTCCCGCGAAGTCCGTCACGGCGAGATCGCGCGCCGCCAGGTGCTTTTCGAGAATCTCGCGCGTGCCCGATCCCGCCTCGCGCAGGATGAGGCGCTCGCCAAGAAGGTCGCGAATGGAGCTGGGCCGGGCAACGTGGGTTCGAAACTCTGTGGGGGAGGCGCCCCGCTCGGCATCTGCAGGGTTGTCGACCTCGGTTTTAGTTCCCGCCCCGTGCGCGACGCCTCCTCCTGCCCCGGGAGTGACGATCCCTTTTGCGCCGGCCCTTCCGGCGATGGTGATATACGGCTCGCGCGAGAGGATCTCGTAGTCAAAGCGCTCGCGGTCGAATGAGCCCTCCACGAGCGCGAAGTCGATGTCGCCCCGATCGAGCGCCCCCACTAGGTCGCGCGTGTTGCCGGCACGCATGGTGATAGAGCTGTTGGGGTGCCGAGTGAGATGGACTGCCATGAGCTTCGGTGCCGTGAAGTCGGCGATGGTCCGCGTGCAGCCGAACTTGAGTGGCACGGTGTGGGCCCTTGTGGGCTCCGCTGCGAGGCTCCCTACCTCGGTGATCAATCTCTCCTCGTCGTTTTCCATGGCAAGAAGTCTCCGATACAGTACGTCTGCGGCGAGCGTGGGTTCGATGCCACGGCCCGTTTTGGTGAATAGCGGGCATCTATAGTGCGATTCGAGCTGTTTGATGTGCTGGGAGGCGGCGGGCTGCGTGATCATGAGGGAGGCGGCGGCTTGCGTGAAGCTGCGCTGCCGATAGACCTCCAAGAAGGTATGGGTGCGGTAATCAAGCATGCTTGTTTCCCGTCTGCTCGTTCTTACGTAATAAAGATATCTAATGAAACCATAACTAATTCATTTAAATAATTATAGATAAAGGTCCTACCATAGTTTCGACAACACGGGTGCCGCTTCGTAGCTCGTTCAAGTGGGCATAGCGGTGAATACAAGCCTCAATGCGAGAAGCCTCAAGAGGAGCACGTTGCTACATTGAGGTTCGGAAAGGTGGATGCGTGGAGCTCTTCAAGGATTTCAAGGACCTGTGGCGCGGGGTGGCGCTGACGTTGGTGATCTCGGTGCCGGCCTGGTTGCTGGGGAGGCGATTCGAGGTCATCGGTGGTCCCGTCTTCGCCATTCTCATCGGCATGGTGATGGGACACGTGCTGCGTAAGCGCTCGGGTGTCGCGGAAGCCGCCGCCCCGGGCATCAAGTACACCTCTAAGAAGATTCTCCAGTATGCGGTCATCTTGCTTGGATTCGGACTCAATTTGGGGCAGATCGCCAAGGTGGGCGCCAGCTCGCTGCCCATCATTGTCTCCACCATCACGACCTCGCTCGTGATCTCCTTTGTCCTGTGCCGCGTCATGAACATCCCGCGCAAGATCTCGACGCTCGTGGGCGTGGGCTCGTCGATCTGCGGCGGTTCCGCTATCGCCGCCACAGCTCCGGTCATCGATGCGGACGACGAGGAGATCGCCCAGGCAATCAGTGTTATCTTCCTGTTCAACATTATCGCCGCGCTGGTGTTTCCCACGCTTGGCGGCGTGCTCGGCATGAGCAACGAGGGCTTTGGCCTGTTCGCCGGCACCGCCGTGAACGACACGTCGTCGGTGACCGCCGCGGCGGCGGCGTGGGACGGCATGCATCCCGGCTCCAACGCGCTCGACCATGCCACGATCGTCAAGCTCACCCGTACGCTCGCGATTATTCCCATTACGCTGTTCCTGGCCTTTTGGCAGGTCCGACAAGCAAAGCGCGCCACCGAAATGGGCAAGGGCGACGGCGCGGCAGCGGGCACGTTCGACATCAAGAAGATCTTCCCGTTCTTTATCCTCTTCTTCGTTTTGGCGAGCGTCATCACCACTGTATTCGCCCTGCCGGTTACCGTGACCGCTCCCATCAAGACCCTCTCCAAATTCTTCATTGTCATGGCCATGGCGGCGATTGGCTTCAACACCGATGTGGTCAAGCTGGTTAAGACGGGCGGCAAGCCTATCTTCATGGGTCTATGCTGCTGGATTGGCATCACGCTGGTGAGTGTGGGCATGCAGCACTTGCTTGGCATTTGGTAGGTCGGGTGCCATTCGTATGCATACCGTTGCTCGAACAAAAGAGCCGTCCACCAAGTTTTGCTCGTAAAACGTGCGTAAGGTGGGAAAGATGGAAGTATCGGTTATGCAAGCGCCCGGCGTCGGGTCCGGGCGCCCGACAGATAGGAGCCAACTATGGGAATGAAGGCTGATCAGGAGATCTCCTTGGATTTCGAGGGGCTTTTGTCCTACCTGCGCTCTAAGACGCGTGTATTCATGGACGTCGATGGACATGAGTACTATGTGACCCACACCGACGGGTACTGGCGCGTCCAGGATTGCGAGCGCCTGAACGACAAGGGCCGCTTTGTGGATTGCTCAGAGTTGGTGACTACTCTGCCGGAGCTGGCCGAACTTCCGTGGCTCGATGGCAAGAGCGTGCACGACTTGACCGATAGCGCGACGTTCTACGAGTCGATTCAGGAGGGCTGGGTTACGCCGGATGGCGTGGAGCCTGTTGCTGCGGAAGCCGCTACTGTGGAGGAATAACTTCCACGTGGCGACCACAAGCCGATTTCCGCCTTGTGCGGGCGCCGGCCCCGCTCCCCCATGGGGGAGCGGGGCTTTTCCTTTGAGGAAGTGGGTTGCCAAGAGTGATGCTGGGGGCGTGCGATTGAGAAGCTTGTGACGTTAAGATAGGATTGGTGTCTAATACAGCGCACATGTATTGTTGATGATCGTTCGAGCGGAGCGATGCGGGGATCGTTCGAGGTGGCGAGTCGTTCATCGCTTGCGGGGCGATTGACGGTCATCGGGGTTTGACGCGTGGGGGATGATGGTTGTGAAGCTGCTGCTGAATACCGTACGGCCGTACAAATTGCTCGTCGCCGCCACGCTCGCGGCCCTGTTGTTGGACGTTGCGGGCACGCTGTACGTGCCCACGATGCTCGCCGGGATGATCAACCAAGGTGTCGCGAGCGGGGGCACCGATTTCATCTTGGGACAGGGCCTGAAGATGCTGCTGGCGTGCTGCTGCGCGAGCGGCGGCGCCCTGCTCGGCAACTACCTATGTGCCCGTCTCGCCTCATACGTGGGCCGCGACATCCGTAACGCCGTGTATGAGGCTTCGCTCGCGTTTTCGGGTAGTGACTTCGAGGAGTTCGGCACGGGCTCGATGATCACGCGCACCCTCAACGACGTCAATGTCATCCAGCAGACGGTCATGCTCGCCACGCAGGCGATGCTGCCGGTTCCCATCATCTGCGTCATGGGCACGGTCCTGGCATTCAAGATCGACGCCCAGATGGGCGCCATGATGCTCGCCGTGGTGACCGTGGTCATGGTCTTCGCCGTTATCGCCGTGCGCCGCGCCGCGCCGATCTTCGAGAAGATGCAGGGCTTCATCGACCGCATGAACGTTGTGCTGCGCGAGAACATCATCGGCGTGCGCGTCATCCGCGCCTTCGGCAAGGAACGCCACGAAGAGGGCCGCATGGGCCGCGTGTTCAGCGACTACGCGAACGCGGCGATCAAGGTCAACTGGATCTTCGCCGGCGTCGACTGCTTTAGCTTCTGCCTCATGAACATCGCCGAGGTGCTGCTCATGTGGCTCGGCGGCAACCGCGTGGGCGCACACGCCATGGAGATCGGCAGCATCTCGGCGGTGGTCGAGTACGCCATGCTCATCATGTTCTACATCATGATGGCCCAGTTCGTGGCACTGATGGTCCCGCGCGCGATCGTGTGCCTGCAGCGCTGCTCCGACGTCATCTACAAGCAGCCGAGCATCGTCGACGGGGTTGCCGCAGCTGACGGCGAGATCATATCAGGGACAGGAGAGGGCACCGCGGGCGTTGCTTCGGGTCTGCCGACGAAGGTGGGCGCGAACGGCGGGTGCCCCGGAGAGGGCCTGCGGTCCGCTTCGCCTGCGACTGGCGCGTGCGACGTCGTCGCCCAGTTTGACCACGCCTCGTTCCGCTTTGCCGATGCCGATGAGGACACGCTCCACGACATCGACTTCGCGTGCCGTCGCGGCCAAACAACGGCCATCATCGGATCGACGGGCTCGGGCAAGTCGACCATCGCCAAGATGCTCCTGCGTCTGCACGATGTAACGGAGGGCTCTGTGCGCTTCGCCGGCACGGACGTGCGCGACCTCACGCAGCGCGACCTGCGCGACCGGATCGCCTACGTGCCGCAGAAGGCGTGGCTGTTTAGCGGCACGGTCGCGAGCAACCTGCGCTACGGCAATGAGAGCGCAAGCGAAACCGAGATGCGCCACGCTCTCGATGTGGCCCAGTCCGACTTCGTTTGGGGGCTTGCCGAGAAGCTCGAGGCACCCGTTGCCCAAGGCGGCACCAACTTCTCGGGCGGTCAGCGCCAGCGCCTTGCCATCGCACGCGCCCTCATGAAGCACGCGGACCTTTACATCTTCGACGACAGCTTCTCGGCGCTCGACTTCAAGACCGATGCCGCCCTGCGCCGCGCCCTCAAGCCCGAGACGCGCGGCGCGGCGGTGCTCATCATCGCCCAGCGCATCAACACGATCCTGCATGCCGACCAGATCATCGTGCTCAAAGACGGTCGCATCGAGGGCAAGGGCGCGCACGAGGAGCTCATGGAGAGCTGCGAGGTGTATCGCGAGATCGCCAACAGCCAGATGAAGGGGGGTGAGTAGCATGGCGTGGAATAAGAAGAAGCGCAACGATGGCGGTGACGAGCTGTTCTCCGAGAACTCTCGCATCGAGCGCGAGCGCAAGCAGGGTGCCATAGAGGACGCCCAGGCGATGGCCGATAATTCCGGCACGCCGGAGGAGGGGCTCGAGGTGCCGAAGGACGCCTGGGGCACCGTGCGCCGCCTCTGGGGCGCCGCCCGCGGAGAGCGCTGGCGCTTCGGCGTGGTGGTTGCCGCCATTATCGTCTACACGGGCTTCCATGTCGCCGCCCCCGCGTACAGCGCGCACGTGATCGACGTCCTGTGGACGAGCATTCAGGCCGCCTTCGCCGAGGGCCGCACGTTCACCGTCGGCTGGGACACGGGCGGCCGTGAACTCGCCATCTACTTCGCCATCTGGACGGGTGCCTGTGCGCTGTACTCGGTTCAGTGCTTCGTCATGGCGGGCTTCGCCGAGAAGCTCAACCTCTCTCTGCGCACAAGCATCGCCGAGAAGCTCAACCGCCTTCCGCTCAAGTTCTACGACGGCCACAAGCCCGGCGAGGTCGTGAGCCGTGCCACCAACGACCTGGACAAGATGTCCGAGGTGCTGCAAACCGGCCTGCTCAAGCTCATGAGCGCCGTGGGCACCATCGTCGGCGCGCTGTTCATGATGTTCCGCTACAGCCTCCTGCTCACCGGCATCTTCCTGGTGTTCGCCCTGTTCTCGACGGTGGTGACCCAGTACGTCTCAAAGCAGACGCTGCGGCTCGCTGCGGAGCGCCAGCGCTACGTGGGCAAGCTCACCGCGACGGTCGAGGAGGCCTACTCGGGCCGCCTCATCATCAAGAGCTTCAACCGCGAGGAGCTGAGCGCCGCCGAGGTGAGCGAGTTGTCGGATAAGCTCGCCCGCGCCAGCCGCAGGGCCGACTTCGCGACCAACGCCATCAGCCCGCTGATCCGTTTCATCATCCGCCTGGCGCAGGTGCTCATCGCCATCGTCGCGGGGGGCATGCTCGTGGGCGGTCAGATCACCATCGGCGTGTTCCAGGCGTTCTTTCACTACATCTATCAGGTGTCCGAGCCGCTCACGCAGCTCTCGTTCACCATCAACACGCTGCAGAACGCCCTGGCGAGCGTCGAGCGCGTGTTCGACATCCTCGATGAGGAGGAGGTCGAGTCCGACCCCGCCCCCGATGTGGCCGCGAGCCTGCCGGCGGAAGTCGAGGGGCGCGTGGACTTTGAGCACGTGCGCTTTGGCTACGACCCGGAAAAGCCGCTCATGCGCGATGTGACGTTCCATGTGAAGCCCGGCCAGAAGATCGCCATCGTGGGCGCGACGGGTGCCGGCAAGACGACGCTCATCAACCTGCTCATGCGCTTCTACGAGATCGGCGCTGGCGAGATCGCGCTTGATGGTGTGGACACCCATGCCATGACGCGCGCGGACCTGCGCCGGAACTTCGGCATGGTGCTGCAGGATGCATGGCTGTTCGACGGCACCATCGCCGAAAATATCGCCTATGGGCGCCCGGAAGCCACGCGCGAGGAGATCATCGCCGCCGCCGAGATGGCGCGCATGGACCACTTTGTCCGCACGATGCCCCAAGGCTACGATACGCATGTTGAGAACGACGCTGAGAACATCAGCCAGGGCCAGCGCCAGCTGCTCACCATTGCGCGCGTCATTCTGTGCGACCCCAAAATCTTGATCTTGGACGAGGCGACCTCGAGCGTGGACACGCGCACCGAGCGCGACATCGTCCGAGCCATGGAGACGCTCATGCATGGGCGGACGAGCTTCGTCATCGCACATCGCCTGAGCACGATCGTCGACGCCGATCTCATCCTGCACATGCGCGCCGGCACCATCATCGAGCAGGGTACGCATGAGGAGCTACTCGCCGAGGACGGGCCGTATGCCGACCTGTATCGCAGCCAGTTCGCTTAAAGATCGTGAGGGCGCACGGCCGCCCGGTCGGTCGCCGTACCGCGCCGCGCCGGCCTGGCGCCCGCCTGGGCTGGCCGCCCCGTTCCGCTCCGGGGCGCGGCCATCCGAGCGGATGCGCACCGCTCCGTCCTCGACTTGTGGCGAGCCTGGGCGGGCCGTGCGCCGTGACCCAATCCGCTTACGGCCTGCTTGCCGCCGTTCAACGGAATGAAAAAAGCCCGATTGGGGGCGTTTAAATGCGAGTCGCCGCATCGAGTGCAAGCCGCGACATGCCACGTATATGGCGCGTACCTGCGGACTTACCGTGCTGAAATAGTGGGGCGAAAAACTGAATCTATATAACAACCCCTCGACCTGCGAATATGCATTATTTTCCCTGTTCGACAAAGGGTTGAATATTACGGACGAGCGGCATGCCATAACAGAAGTTGTGTTCAAAACGTGTATCAACAGAGGAGGTTGTGTGATGGTAAGTATCGTTTTGGCAAGCCATGGTGACTTGGCAGAGGGTCTGAAGATGACCGGTTCGATGGTCTTCGGCGATCAGCCCAACGTCGCCACGGTTTCCCTCATGCCGAGCATGGGTCCGGACGACTTCCGCCAGAAGGTGGAAGAGGCGGTCGCTTCCTTCGACGATCCCGAGGACGTCTTGTTCCTCGTCGATCTGTGGGGCGGCACGCCCTTCAACCAGATCAGCGGTCTGTTCGACGCCCATCCCAGTTGGGCGATCCTGACCGGCGTGAACCTGCCGATGCTCGTCGAGGTGTACACCGCTCGCTTCGACGCATCCAAGACGGCCCACGATATCGCCAAGCACGTCATTTCCGAGGCCCGCGCCGGCGTTCGCGTCAAGCCTGAGTCTCTCGAGCCTGTGGAGGCCAAGCCCGCGGCAGTCGCGGCGCCGGCCGCCCATCAGGGTGCCATCCCCGAGGGCACGGTCCTCGGCGACGGCCACATCAAGTTCGTGCTCGCCCGTGTCGATACCCGTCTGCTCCACGGTCAGGTGGCAACCACGTGGACCAAGATGACCAACCCCGATCGCATCATCGTCGTGTCCGACGCCGTCTCTCACGATGACCTGCGCAAGTCCATGATCATGGAGGCCGCGCCTCCCGGAGTTAAGGCCCACGTCGTCCCGGTCCAGAAGATGATCGAGGTCGCCAAGGACCCGCGTTTCGGCGCCACCAAGGCCATGCTTCTGTTCGAGACCCCGCAGGACCTGCTCCGCGCGGTTGAGGGCGGCGTGGACATCAAGGAGGTCAACCTCGGTTCCATGGCCCACTCCGTGGGCAAGGTCGTCGTGACCAACGCCATCGCCATGGATAACGACGACGTCGAGACGCTCGAGAAGCTCGCCGCCCGTGGCATCTCCTTCGACATCCGCAAGGTCCCGGCAGATTCCGCCGAGTCCTTCGACGCGATGATCAAGAAGGCCAAGTCCGAGCTGGCCGCCCAGTAAAGGAGGGAATATGTCAGCACTTTCGATCGTTTTGATCGCCATCATCGCGCTGCTGGCCGGTATGGAGGGTATTCTGGACGAGTTCCAGTTCCACCAGCCGCTCGTGGCCTGCACGCTCATCGGTCTTGTGACCGGCCACCTGCAGGAGGGCGTCATGCTCGGCGGCTCCCTGCAGATGATCGCCCTCGGTTGGGCGAACGTCGGCGCCGCCGTCGCGCCCGATGCGGCCCTGGCCTCCGTTGCGTCCGCCATCATCATGGTGCTCGCGCTCGACGGTGGCACGGCCGACTCCCAGACGGCCATCACCACCTCTATCGCTCTCGCCGTGCCGCTGTCCGTGGCTGGCCTGTTCCTGACGATGATCTGCCGCACACTCGCCATCCCCCTGGTTCACGCCATGGATGCCGCCGCCGAGAAGGGCAACTTCAAGGGCATTGAGATGTGGCAGATCCTGGCCATCCTCATGCAGGGTGCCCGCATCGCCATCCCGGCTGTGGCCCTGTGCTTCGTCTCGCCCGAGATTGTGACCGACGCGCTCAACATGATGCCCGAATGGCTGTCCGGCGGCATGGCCGTCGGCGGTGGCATGGTCGCCGCTGTCGGTTACGCCATGGTCATCAACATGATGGCGACCAAGGAGGTCTGGCCGTTCTTCGCGCTCGGCTTCGTCTTCGCCGCCATTTCCGAGCTCACGCTCATCGCCCTTGGCGTTATCGGCGTGTCCCTCGCCCTGCTGTACCTCGGCCTCAAGGACCTGGCCAAGAACAGCGGCGGTTCTGCCGGCACCGGCGACCCGCTCGGCGACATCCTGAACGATTACGAGTAAGGAAGGGAGGACGTACATCATGGCAGAGAACAAGGTTCAGCTTTCCAAGTCCGACCGCATGTCGGTGTGCATGCGTCATCAGTTCCTGCAGGGCTCGTGGAACTACGAGCGCATGCAGAACGGCGGCTGGTGCTTCGCTATGATCCCCGCGATCAAGAAGCTCTACTCCAACAAGGAGGACCAGATCGCGGCGCTCAAGCGTCACATGGAGTTCTACAACACGCATCCGTACGTGTCCGCTCCCGTTATCGGCGTCACCCTCGCCCTTGAGGAGGACCGCGCCAACGGTGCGCAGGTCGAGGACGCCGCCATCCAGGGCGTTAAGGTCGGCATGATGGGCCCGCTGGCCGGTGTTGGCGACCCCGTCTTCTGGTTCACCCTTCGCCCGATCCTCGGTGCCCTTGGCGCTTCCCTCGCTCTGGGCGGCTCCATCATGGGCCCGCTGCTGTTCTTCTTCGCGTGGAACATCATCCGTATCGCCTTCCTGTGGTACACCCAGGAGTTTGGCTACAAGGTTGGTACCTCCATCACCAAGGACCTCTCTGGCGGCCTTATGGGCAAGATCACCGAGGGTGCCTCCATTCTGGGCATGTTCATCATCGGCGCGCTCGTGCAGCGCTGGGTGAGCATCTCCTTCACGCCGGTCGTCTCCACGGTTCAGCAGTCCCCCGGCGCCTACATCGATTGGGCGAGCCTGCCCGCGGGTACTGAGGGCATCCATCAGGCCTTGAGCCAGTTCGCGGCGCTCGGTCCCACCGGCCTCGAGGTCGCCAAGGTGACCACGCTCCAGGCCAATCTCGACCAGCTGATCCCCGGCCTTGCCGCCGTGGGCCTCACGCTCCTGTGCTGCCAGCTGCTCAAGAAGAAGGTCTCCCCGATCGTCATCATCATTGCCCTGTTCGCCGTCGGCATCATCGCCCGCCTTGCCGGCATCATGTAAGACATCCGGGGTCTGAGCGCGTTTGTCGCGCTTGCACCTAAATTCGCGCCTGCTACCATGGTCTACCATCGGTGGCAGGCGCGTTTTCAATAGCGCGAAGAGGAGAGGGGACCAAGATGGCGCAGTCGCAGAACAGCTCCGTCTATTACACCGAGCACGCCACATCGTTTCACGGTATGGCCACATACGGAAACGTGATGCTGGGGAACAAGGCCTTCGAGTTCTACAACGAGCGCAACCCCGAGGACTACATTCAGATTCCCTGGGACGAGATCGATCGCGTGGCGGCGTCCGTCATGTTCGGGGGCAAGAAGATCGCGCGTTTCGCTATCTTCGTACACGGCAGCGAGTCGGGCTTCTCGTTCTCGACGCGAGACAACAAGGCGACGCTTCGGGCCATGCGCGAGCATGTCCCGGAGGAGAAATTGCTGCGTTCTTTGAGCTTCTTTGACGTGATCAAGCGTGGCGTGCTGTCACTGTTCCGCAAAAACCGCTAGAATATCGAGAGTGCGCTTTTGCGACTCGGCCGGTGCCGTCCGGCCCGCCCGATCGTTTCCGGTAAGCCCGGATTGACGCTTTACGGGTTTTAGGTACGGTCGCCGCACACATGGCAATGCCTCCGTAGCTCAGGGGATAGAGCACCGCTCTCCTAAAGCGGGTGTCGTACGTTCGAATCGTATCGGGGGCACCATTGAGAAATAGCAGGCCAGAGGACGTATCTCCTCTGGCCTGATTTTTTCCCATACGGAATACCTGATCACGCTGAGCAAGCGTGGGGAGTGGGGCTCGAAACGGGAGGCCCGTTCCAAAGCCCACAGCACTGGTCGAGATAAAAAAACGCGCTTGGGGTTCAATCCCCAAGCGCGTTTTCCGTTCGCGTGGCGTGCGTTAATCTTCAGACCCGGTATCGCCGCCGGACTGCTGAGCTTGGGTGGTCAGCGTGATACTGGAGCCCTTATCGAGCGAGCCGGAGGCGGACTGGGCGGTCACCACGCCGTCTTGCGGGCCGTTCACGGTCACCACAAAGCCAAGAGCCTTAAGGTCCTTGATGGCAGTTGAGGCGTACTCGCCCACATAGTAGGGGGCGTTGACCTTCTCGGCGGGCTGGGGGCCCTTGGAGAGAACGACCGTGATGGTGGTGCCGGGGGCAACGTTGCCACCGGGGTTGAAGCTAACCACAAGCCCCTTGCTCACGGAGTCGCTGTACTCGGAGGTGAAGTTGTAGCTCAGCCCCGCCTCATCGAGCGCTGCCTTGGCGTCGTACTCGTTGTAGCCGGTGATGCTCGGGACCTCAACGGTGTCGGGACCGGTGGAGACCCAGATCTCGATCGTGGAGCCCTCGTCGACCATCTCGCCGGTGTTCGTGCCCTGCTTGAAGACCTTGCCCTTGTCGGCGTCGTTGGCCTCCTCGTGTACCTGGCATTTGAGGTTGAGCGCCTTGAGCGCCGACTCGGCCTTCTCGCGCGTCATGTCGGTAAGGTTGGGAACCTCAACCTGCGTGACGGGCTCGGGGCCCTTGGAGAGCGTCAGTTTGACCGTAGAGCCCTCCTTGGCCTCGCGGTTGCCGTCGGGCGTCTGGTCGACCACGTGGTCCTCTTCGATCTCCTCGTCAGTCACCGGATTGCCGTACTCGACCTTAAAACCAGCCTTCTCGAGCGTCGATTCCGCATCTTCCTTGGTGTAGTTGATCACGTTGGGAACGGTGACCATCTTGCCGCCGCCGAACAGGCTGGAGGCGAGGAATACGGCGATGCCGATGACGGCGATGGCGCCGACCACGATCGCGGCGATCTTGCCCTTGTTGCTCTTGGGCTCCTCGTAGGAGGGGCTGTGCCCAGCGGAGTTCTGGCTGGGGACGCGGGGACCGGCAACGGTCGTGCCGGAGGCACCACCAGCAGGGCGAACCATTGCCTGCGTGGCATCGTTCATCACGCGCGTCTCGGTGGCACCCATGCCGTTCATGGGAACGGCGCCCGCGATGACACGCGTGGGCTCGGCCACGTCGACGGCACGACCGGCGGCGTAGGCGTTGAGGACCTCGCGGAGCTCGTCTGCCGTTTGGAAGCGGGCGGCAGGATCTTTTTCTATGCACTTGAGGATGATGCGCTCAAGTGCCGGGTCTACGCCGGGGTTGATCTGCGAAGGGGGGACCGGAAGCTCGTTGACCTGCTTGAGCGCAACGGAGATGGCGTCGTCGCCGTCAAAGGGAACGCGGCCGGTAGCGCACTCGTACATCACCACGCCGAGGGAGTAGATGTCGCTCGTGGGGCCGAGCTCCTGGCCGCGCGTCTGCTCGGGCGAGACGTAGTGGGCCGTGCCCAGCACGTTGTTGTCCTGGGTGAGGTGGCTGTTCTTGGCGCGGGCGATGCCAAAGTCCATCACCTTGATGTTGCCGTCGGGCAGCACCATGATATTCTGCGGCTTGATGTCGCGGTGGATTATCTCGTGCTTATGGGCGACGGAGAGTGCCCCGCAGATTTGGGAGCCAATTTGGGCGACCTTCTTGGGGTCAAGGGCGCCATGGCTGCGCACGCCGCTCTTGAGATCGGTGCCGCGTAGGTACTCCATGACGATGTAGTACGTGTCGCCGTCCTTGCCCCAGTCGTATACGCCCACGATATAGGGGCTCTGCAGTCCGGCCGCAGCCTGAGCCTCCTGCTTGAAGCGCGCCGCGAACGTGGCATCGCCAGCGTATTGGGGCAGCATGATCTTGACTGCCACCGTGCGGTCGAGCACCTGGTCTTGTGCGCGATAGACGCTTGCCATGCCTCCGTTGCCTACTTTGTCCTTGAGCAGGTATCTGCCTCCGAGGACGCGCTGTACCTCTGCCATCTGTCAAACTCCTCATCATCCTATCCGCAAAGCGGAAATCGTTACCTCACTTGGGCCCGTGGGTGGGCGAATACGTTACGAGCTCTGGGCCGCGAGTGCCGCGCGCAGGACTTGTCCCGCAACGGCTGCGGCGGTCGCCTCGTTCTCGGTGGTCTCCTCTAGGACGAGCGAGATTGCGAGCGTGGGCGTGTCGTATGGCGCGAACCCGATGAACGTCGAGTTGGGGGTGCTGCTGTTGGTCTCCGCCGTACCGGTCTTACCGGCGACCTTGACGCCGGCGATGCTGGCCGCAGATCCACTGCCGTTTTGGACGACATCGAGCATGGCCTGCCTGATCTTGGCAGCGGTGTCGCTACTCACGGCCTGGCCGAGCGAGCGCGTCCGCGTGGTCTTGATGACCGTTCCGTCGGATGCGAGCACTTGGCCGACCACATAGGGGTTCATGGCGATGCCGTCGTTGGCGATCGCGGCGGCGATGACGGCATTCTGCATGACCGTGGTTTGCGGGCCGGGCGTGTGTCCCTGGCCAACCGGCTGGCCGGCGCCTGCCCATGCGAGCTCCCATTCGGTCATCTCCGAGGGATCGGGCATGACGGAGGCGACGGTGGAGAAGTCGATACCCAGGCTCTGGCCGTACCCAAATGCCGCTGCGGTGGCCACGAGTCGATCTGCCCCTACCTGCTCGGCAACCTGGCCAAAGACCGTGTTGGACGAGACGGCGAAGGCTCGGTCGAGCGTGATGTTTCCGTACCCGACTTCATTCACGCTCACAACGTCTGCACCACCGATTTCGAGGCGCCCGGGGCTGTTGTAGGTGGACTGGAGCGTTGCGACGCCGTTCTCGAGCGCCGCCGCCAGCGTGACCGCCTTGAACGTGGAGCCAGGGGTGTAGAGAGCCTGCGTAGCGCGGTCGAACATGGAGGTATCGGCACCGCCGCTGGCGTTGGCGGACTCGATGGCCGCCTGGATATCCGTATTGTTGTACGCCGGGGCGCTCGCCCAGGCCAAGACGGCGCCCGTGCGGGGGTCGAGCACGACGATGGCTCCCTTGCGCCCGGCGAGTGCCTGCTCCGCGGCGACCTGGATACGCGAGTGTATCGTGAGCTGCACGGAGTTGCCGGGCTGCGTAATGCCGGCGAGGGAGTTGAGGGCGTTTTGCCAGCTCGAGTAATCCTTGGAGCCGGTGAGCGTCTCGTCTTGCGAAGCCTCGACGCCCGAGCTGCCGTACTGCTGCGAGTAATAGCCCACGGCATGGGCGGCAAGGTTGCCGTTGGGGTAGGAGCGCACGTACGTGCCATCTTCCTGCTGGATGGATTCGGCAAGCGTGAGCCCGTCGGAGGTAATGATGGAGCCGCGCTTGATGTAGCGCGCCTTGGTGATGGTGTGGTTGTTGCTGGGCATGTTCTGATACTCAGACGCCTTGAACACCTGGATATAGGTGATGTTGCCAATGAGCACGGCAAACAGGGCGGTGAACAGCAGTACTGTGCGGGTGAGGCGGTTGGCAAGGGCCACGCGGCCCAACAGGCCGCTCTCGGGCGTATCGAGGCCCGGGCGACGCACGTGGGATCCACGCGCAGTCACGCGATAGCCGGCGGTTGCCAGGTCGGTGCTCGTGTTGGCAATCTCGGTGGAACGCCCTGTCGCCTCGTCGCCTGCGCGCAGCAGGAGCGCCACAATCACAAAGCTCGCGAGCAGCGAGGAGCCGCCCTGGCTCATGAAGGGCAGGGTGACGCCCGTGAGCGGGATGAGCTTGGTCACGCCGCCCACGATGGTGAAGGCTTGGAACGAGACGGCCGCGGTGAGGCCGGCGGCGGAGAACGCGGCAAGGTCGGATTTGGCGCGCGCCGCGGTAGTGAGGCCGCGCACGGCGAAGAGCATGAACAGCAGGAGCACCGCGACGCCGCCGAGCAGGCCCATCTCCTCGCCGATGGCGGCGAAGATCATATCGGATGCCACGACGGGAATGGTGTCGCCGCCCAGGCCTTTGCCGATTCCCACACCGAACAGGCCTCCATCGGCGAGCGAGTAGAGCGCCTGCACAATTTGGAAGCCCATGTTCTGGGCGTCTTTGAACGGGTCGAGCCATATGGCTACGCGCACCTGCACATGGCTCATGATGTGGTACATACCGAACGCGCCCACGGCCAAGAGCACGAGGCCTATGAGCACGTAGGAGACGCGCCCCGTGGCAACGTAGAGCATGATGAGGAAGACCGTGTAAAACAGCAGCGCGCTGCCCAGGTCGCGTTCGAATGCCACCACCAGAAGGCAAATGCCCCACACGATGAACAGGGGGTACAGCAAGCGAATCCGCGGGAGCTTGATGCCGAGTACGGTGCGGTTGGAGATGGAGAGCAGCTCGCGGTTCTCTGCGAGGTAGCCCGCTAGGAACAGGACGATGAACACCTTGGCGAACTCACCGGGCTGGAACTGGAAGCTGCCAATCTTTATCCACAGTTTGGAGCCGTAGATTTCGGTACCAATGAGCATGGGCAATACGAGCAGCACAATGCCGATGGCACCGAGTGCGTATTTGTAGCGGCTGACGACCTCGAGGTTCTTGACGAGCGCGAGTGTGCCCACCATGAGCGCGACACCCACGAACAGGAAGACGATCTGACCCATGGCCGCGCTGGGCTCGAGCCTGGTGACGAACGTGATGCCAATGCCCGAGAGTGCGAACACGATGGGTAACAGCGCGGGGTCGGCGCCCGGGGCGAAGAATCGAACGCCAATATGGGCGGCGGCAAAGGCGGCAAAGAGGCCGAGCGGTACGGCGAGCGTTTGGAACGAGAGCGCGGCGCCCGCGTTGACCACATAGAGGGCGTAGAGCAGCGTCACGGGGAACGCGGCGGCTATGAGCAGGAGCAATTCGGTCGTGCGGCGACTCATTTACGCGGCACCTCCCTCGGTTGATGTGCTAGTGGGGGCTACAGAATCGGCGGGGTCGCTCGACCCCAAGGCGTCGGCGGGACCGCTTGCGCCGTCCCCTTCGGCACCGTATTGCGCGTCAAGGCCGATTGCCCGCGCATCGGCGAGGGCCTTGGCCTTGGACTCGTCAATTTGCTCGCGGTAGTTGTCCACGGCGTCCGCAGCGTTCTCAAGGCTCTTTTGCGGAATGCCCTCGCGCAGGCGATTTTGCGTGTCTTCTGGCAGGTCGCTCAGCTTAATTGAGGTCTCGTCCTCAAGCCAATGGAGCTTGAGTCCCAAGATTTTGCCGGGGACACCGGTGTAAATGGCGACTGCGTCATCCTTGACGCCCAGATACACCGATTTGGTGATCGAGATAAACGAGACCCCGGCGATGATGACGATTGCGAGCAGCAATCCGATGAGCGAGAGGGTCATCACGCGGCGGTGCTTGCGGGCGAGCTCGCGAATACGCCCGTCGTCGGTGATGTCCACCACGACGACGGTCACGTTGTCGCCGCCGCCGGCCGCGAGCGCGGCGTCGACGAGGTTGTCGGTGCAGATCTGCGCGGTGGAGCTCTGCTGCGCCACACGTTCGATCTCGCCGTCGGGAATCATGCTCGAAAGGCCGTCCGAGCACAGGATGAGCCGGTCGCCCTCCTCGACGTTCAAGGTGAAGTGGTCCGCGTACATGGCGGGATCGCTACCGAGTGCGCGGGTGATGACCGAGCGATTGGGGTGCACACGAGCCTCGTCGGCGGTAATCTCGCCAGCGTCCACGAGCTCCTCGACATATGAGTGGTCACGCGTGACGCGGATGAGCGTTCCCTCGTGGAGTAGGTAGGCGCGGGAGTCGCCCACATGCGCGATGGCCAACGTGGTGCCGTCGATGACCGCGGCGGTTGCCGTGCAGCCCATGCCCGGGCGACCTATGCCGTTCACCGCGGCTTCGATGATGGCGGCGTTGGCGGCTTCGATGGCGGCTCCGAGCTGGGCGGCGTCGGCTGTTTTGGGGCCGGTTTTGGCAATGGTCTCGACGGCGATGGCGCTCGCCACCTCGCCGGCGGCGTGGCCACCCATGCCGTCGCAGACGCAGAAGAGCGGCGAGGCCACAAGGTAAGAGTCCTCGTTGTGATTGCGCACGCATCCAACATCGGACCTGGCACCCCACATGAGCATAGAAGAGGTCCCGGCGTCAAAAGTCTCGTCAGTGTTCACGAGATCATCGGTGATGGGCTCGAAGCTCTGCGTCGAGCCCGGGTCGTTCAGCTGTGCCTCGACGGCGGTGATGTCGATCTCTGCCGTGTCCTCGGGGGAGGTGGGAGCGGTGGGGTCGGGGATCGCCTCGATGGGGGCGGGTGTCTCCGGGGCCGTATCGGTTGCCGGTTCAAATGGGTAGACAGGTTCGGGCTCTTCTTCGGGCTCCGTGATGGACTCGAAGGATCCGGGCGCGGCGTGGGCGGGAGTCGCGACGGGGGCCGGAGCGGGGGTCACGGGGACGGCCGGAGCAGCTGGGGCTGGAGCGGCAGCGGGCATGGCTGGCTCGGCGTGAGCACCCAAGGGCTCGCGGGGGAGCTCTTCGTCAAACACTTCGTCCACCCCGCGTGAAGTGTAGTCCCGCTCGTCGGTCATCGGCGATTCACCTTCATGACCACGTCTCCGATTTGGACCTCATCGCCCTCGCGCAGGGTGGCGGGCTCCTTGAGCGCGCGTCCATTCACGAGCGTGCCGTTGAGCGAGTTGAGGTCCTCGATCACGAGCGCGGGCCCCTGCAGCGAAAAACGCGCATGGCTCGCCGAGACAAAGGGCTCGTTCACGCAGATGTCCGAGCTGGGGGAGCGGCCCACGATGACGGGGCCGAGGATGTCCATGTGGATGCCGCGGATGCCGCGCGGGCCCTTGTCGACGTCGATGGTCCAAATGGCGGAGTCGCGACGCTGGCCGCGCACCAGTCCCACGCCGGTCTTCATGACGGCGAACAGGAAGATGTAGAGCAACACGATGAGGACGATGCGCCCCGCGAACAGGAAGATGTCAATCACGGCTAGCCCCTAAACTCGAAGGTGCTGAGGCCAAAGGTCAGCAGGTCGCCGGTGCGCAGCGGGCAGCGCGAGACACGGCGGTTGTTGACGAGCGTGCCATTGGTGGAGCCAAGGTCCTCGATGGACCAGTCGCTTCCGGTGAAGGCGAGCTGGGCGTGGCTGCGGCTGACGTTGGGGTCGCGCAGGACCACATCGGCAACGGAGCGCTCGCGGCCCACGGTGGCTCGGGCGCTCGTGATCTCGTACGTGTCGCCGGTCACCACGTCCACGAGCTGGGCGAGCGGACGGGCGGGCGCGGAAGGACGGGACGGCGCCATGTGCGCCCCAGCTGCCGCTGCGGCAACCCCGGCAGCACCGGTTGCGGCTGCAGCGCCGCCCAGGCCGGCGATCTGCTCGCGCGTCATGGTTTTGGGAACGGGAATGGGGGCCGCGAGCGGGTCGGGCACAGGCGAGTCGGCTGCGAACGGGTCGGGTTGCCCCGCGATCCCGGCGGCCGCGGAAGCACCCATCTCGGCGTCGGCGGCGAGCGGTGACAGCGCGGGTTGCGAAACGGGGGATGGGGCCGGAGTCCTGGATCCGAACGCATTCGCGCCGCCCTGCTTCCCCCCGTTGAGGAACGCACGCTCCTCTTCATAGAGGCGGGCGAGGGTGGGGGCGTCCACGTTTTCGGCGAACACGGAGAACTTGCCCGCCTTGAGGGACGGGTCGATCATAAAGCGGACGAGCGGGGAGCCCGAAAAGCGGTAGCGTTTCTTCTCGGCCTGCGCCTTCACGAATTCGGAAACCTCGCGTGCGAGCTGCGCGTAGTACGGTGCGAGCAGCGGGTCGTCGTCGGCGGAGATGAGGACGGTGTACAACGCGGGTGCGGTGTCCACGCCGTTGATCACGAGCGTCTGGTCCTCCATCTCGCGAGCCGCCTGCTTGGCGAGCTTCTTAAAAGAGAACGGAGCTTGCGCTGCGCCAAAAATGCCGGCAACGCGGTCCTCGAAGATATTCAGGAAGTTCACGAGCGATCACCTTCCGGGGTTTCTCGTTTGTATCCAAGCAAATACACGCATATCCAAACGATTATAGAGGATAGGCACCCAAGTCCCACAGCCTCGGCGACCTCGAGGGGCGGCACGCTGGCAATTTCCATAGGCTGTGCAAGATAGCGCAACACAACGGAAACCACGGGAAGCAGCAGGTACAGGATGGTTGTGAGGCTGGTAGAGCGGCTGTCTTGTCGCGCCTGACATGCGCGGTCGAGCATCCAGCTCGCTCCCGCCGCCCCCGCCGAGAAGCCCGCGGCGGGGATGAGGAACTCAAGGGAGAACAGGGCTCGTGCGGCCATGTCGAGGGGCAGCGCACCGCCAGCGACGTGCGCGGCGATAAGGAGGCGCGCGAACGCAAGGCCACAGGCGGTGGATGTGGCGGCGTGGGCGGGCGCAAGGAAGAACGCGGCGAGCGCAACCACGACGGGCGCTGCGAACAAGGTGCTCCCGCAGGTCAGCGTGCATGCCGCGGCAACGGTGAACGCCATGGAGGAGGCGGGCTGCAGACGGCCCCACACGAGCCACCAAGCGCTGAACAGGGCAAACGAAAGGATGGCGACGGGCAGCACCGAGAGCAGGGGCGTGTTGTTTAGGATGAGCATGAGCCAGCCGCCCGCGGTGAGAGCCGATCCCATCTGCGGGGCGAGCGCCGCGCCGGCGCCTATGCCCATTGCGGTGAGCGCGTGTACAAGTGGGTCGGCGATCCCCAAGTCACCCAGGAGCGTCCAGGACGTTACCGCGACTGCGGCTCCGCTGATCGCCCCGAGCGCGTAAAACCGCGCGCGGGGTGTGCGGCTGCCCAGGTATCCTTCTGCGGGATCGAGCTCCCAGGCGCGAGCCGCCTCTTGCGTCTCGCCCCCTTGCTCCTCTTCTTCGTCCGAGGTCAGGCGGGCGATGATGCGCGCCAGACTTCGACGTCCCTCGCGCGGGTTCCCCAAGTTGGCCAAAAAGAGGTCACCGAACTCACCCACGTCCGTCATGCGGTCGCAGGCGTTGGGCGCGAGGGCGCAAAGTAGTGCGTCCTCAGCGGATTCGGGGATGTCGGGGAGCAGGTTGCTGGGGTAGATCACGCCCTTTTCGATGTTCGCGAGGGAGTCCGCCGGCGTGCCCGCCCGGAACGGGGTCGCGGCGCAGAGCGATTCGTAGAGCACGGACGCGAGGGCGAATATGTCGCTGCGCTCGTCCACGACCTCGCCGTTGAGTTGCTCGGGGGGCATGTAGCCAATGGTGCCGCCGCGCGCTCCGCCGAACCCCGCGGCGCTCGCGAGTGTTGCCATGCCAAAGTCGGCCAGCTTGACGTGGCCGCTGTGGTCGATAAGCACGTTCGCCGGCTTGATGTCGAGGTGGAGTACGCCGTTCTCGTGCGCGAAGGACAGCGCCTGGACGAGGGCATCGGCAATGCAGGCCGCCTCATCGTACGTGAGTGAGTGACCGTCGACCTGCGCGAGGAACTCCTCGAGGCTCATGCCGTCGACGTACTCCATGACCAGGTAGGCATAGGCGCTGTCGTAGGTGAAATCGATGACCTGCACGATGTTGGGGTGCTGGAGCATGCTCGCAGTACGGGCCTCGGCCAGCGCGGTCGCGGTGGTTTCGGTGGAGACGCGGTTGTAGGGGGAGGCGAGCGGCATGCGCTTAATGGCGACGCGGCGCTGCAGGCGCCCGTCGAGGCAGATCTCGACACTGCCAAAGCCGCCCGCCGCACGTGTCTGCAGGGGGCGATAGCGCTTGAGCAGGGCGGATGCGGCGGACCCCGCCGGGGGTGGCGGGGCAACGTGCACGCCGCCGAGTCCGTGGCGCTGCGACAGTGGTGCCCCGCCGGGTGTAAACCCATTGCCCGCGTGGTCGCTCGCGGGATAGCCCGCTTTGGCGCCGGGCACCGCGGTGGGCCCGTGAGATGCGGGCGTTCCTGCCCCGGATCGGGGCGATCTGTGTGAGGAGAATAGCGGCATGGCCATCCTTGGTGCGTTTGAGCTGCGTTCACGGCCGTGGCCGGTTGATGTAGGGCGCATTTTACCACGCGCGCAGGCGGGCGTATCCGTTCCACCATGCGGGACTGCCCGGAATCGGGCGATTTTGTAACGAGAATCCGAACGCCCCGAGTAGACGGGCGTTTTGAACAACAAAACCCCAGCTCGCAGGAAGCTGAAACAGGCGTCTACTCGACCCCGCGGCAAACTCGTTACAAAATCGCCCGATTTCGGGCATGCGCCTCCTCGGCGGGGCCGCCGCTGCGCCCCTGGGCGCCCGCGCGGACGCAAGACGGTATGATTGATGGAGCGATTCATCATCAGCGGGTCGAGCCCCACCCGTGCCGTCGCCGCGACTGCCCCGCAGCCTCGCGGGAGACAAAGGGGGCGAGAAGGGGGCGCCTTGCGTGGAGAACATGGACCGGTTAGCGGCATTTGACCAGTTCGCAGCGGACGTGCGACGTGAGCTGGACGAGACGGCTCGTCATATGGAGAAGCTTCGCGCGGAGAACAGGGTAAAATCCGCCACATACAAACAACTCTTCGCGATTCGGTCGACCTTAAAGGAGATTGATCGCCGTCTTGTCGAACACGGGCTGTAGTCTCGTCGCTTGTGTGTCTGTGCCCGAAACGCCGTAAAGGAGGCGCCTTATGGAGTCGCTGTACAGGAAGTACCGTCCACTCACGTTTGAAAGCGTGGTTGGCCAGCAGCATATCGTCTCCACCCTTGAGCACGCGGTGGCCGAGGGTCGTCTTTCCCATGCGTACTTGTTCTGTGGGCCGCGTGGCACCGGCAAGACCACCATGGCGCGCATCCTCGCCAAGGCTCTACTGTGCGAGAAGTCCGACGCCGCCCGTGCGCAGGGCGCCTCGGGCTGCATGCCGGATGGCACGTGTCCCGAGTGTGAGGCCATTGCGGCGGGAACCCACCCCGATGTGTATGAGCTGGACGCCGCGAGCCGCACGGGCGTCGACAACGTGCGTGAGGAGATCATCAACTCGGTGAGCTTTGCGCCTGTGCGCGGCGCGTACAAGGTCTACATCATCGACGAGGTCCACATGCTCACGACGGCGGCGTTCAACGCGCTGCTCAAGACGCTCGAGGAGCCGCCGAGCCACGTGATCTTCGTGCTATGCACCACCGATCCGCAAAAGATCTTGGAAACCATTCTCTCGCGGTGCCAGCGCTTTGATTTCCACCGTATCTCGAACGAGGATATCGTGGGACGTTTGCGGTATATCTGCGAGCGGGAGGGTTTTGTCTTTGACGACGAGGCCCTCGATATTGTGGCAAAGCACGCACGCGGAGGCATGCGCGACGCTCTGTCCACGCTCGAGCAGCTCTCGGTATTCGGCGATGGCTCGGTACGTGCGGACGACGCCCGCGCCCTGCTGGGCGAAGTCGCGTCGACGGTCCTCGCCGAGTTTGCCTGCAAGATGGCCGTGCGCGACACCGTCGGCCTGTTCGGGCTGGTTCGTGTCCAGGTCGACGAGGGTAATGACCTGCTGGAGCTCACGCGCGACCTGGTGGCGCACATGCGCGATGTCTATACCGCAGCGATCGCTGGCCCCAAGACGGAGCTGTTCGATGGGACACCGGAGGAGGTCGCCGCGCTGGTGGAGGAGGCCCGCCTGTTTGGGAGTGCCGATCGCCTTGCTCGCGCGTTGACCGTTCTTGACGATGCGGCCCTCGAGATGCGCAGTGCCTCCGATCCGCGCTTGGTCCTGGAGATAGCCCTCACAAGGCTCGCTCGTCCCGAGTCCGACTTGACGCTGGAAGCCCTAGCCGAGCGCATCGCGCGATTGGAGGCCCAGATTGCCGCCGGTGTTCCGAGTACGCCGATGGGGGCAGAGCAGCTTGCCTCGATGACGGGGACAAGGCCTGCCGCGCAGGCGGCGCCAGCTAAGGGCGGCGTTGCGCCCACGCGTGGAGCGATGCCAGCGGCGGCTATGGGGCGAGGCCAGGGAGCCGCCGCCCCAGCCGCTGCCTCGAGGCCGACCCCCGATCCTGTCATGGCATCGGCTGCGGCACCCGCTGCGACACCGGTGCCCCCTGCTGCTGCGGCGCCTGCTGCCGCGGTTCCCGCTGCTGCCACGATGCCCGCCGCGAATTCGGCGTCTGCCCAGGTGCGTCCCGCCACTGCTGAGCCCTCCGCCTCGCCCGTCCCAACCTGCTCGACAAATCCCGAGCCCGGTGCGACTGTCAGCTCGGCTTCAGACCGCACAGCACCCGTTACGGCTCAGGTGCCTGGTGCGAGCGTGAGTTCGTCCGCGGCGTCGGCGACTGGTGCTCCCTCAGCGAAGGCGACCGTCTCCGCCGAGTCCCAGCTCCACATGGCTTCATGCGCCGTCACGCCCCCTGCCGCTGACGCCGGCGAACTGCAGCGTCGTTGGGCGGATGCGGTCAAGCGCGTCACGGCAGAGCAGCCCTCTCGCGGTGGCTTGCTGCAGAGCTCTCGCGCGGTGAGCGATGACGGCGAGACGCTTACGATTGAATTCCCCAAGGGTTCAACCTTTGCGCTCAAGATGATCACCCGGCCCGATTCGGCGCAACTGGTCATGCCCATCATCTGCCAGGTGTTCGGCAAGCGTTCGGTGACGTACGTGATGGAGGGCGGCCCCGGAGACGCGCCGGCGCCAAAGGCCGCATCCGCTCCGGCGGCGACGCAGGGCACGGCGACCGTCCAGGCCGCGCCGGCTCAGGCGCCGGCCCCTGCTGCCCCCTCGGCTCCCGCTGCGGAGAGCGCCTCCACCGCCCCCGCCCGCCAGACCGCGCCTGCCCAGCAGGTGGCGCCCGTTGTCGCCGCCCCGCGGGCGGTGTCGGCCGCGCAGCCCGCGTCGGCTCCTGTTCAGGGCAGGACCGATGTCTCGGCGCAGCCGGCATCTGCTCAGTCCGCGCAGACGGTCGACCAGGTGAGTGGTCCCACCGTCTTGCCCGAACGCGACATCGAGGCCGACCGTAGGGCGTGGGAAGATGAGCAGGTCCCGTACGACGACGCGACGATAGCCTCGTATGCCGATGAGGATGAGCTGCCGCCGTTCGACGTTCCCGCGCAGCCCGCGGCACCCGCGCAGCCCACGGCACCCGCGCAGCCCACGGCACCCGCGCAGCCCGCCGCCTCCGCGACATCTGGGCGGCCCGCCGCAGCTCGGACGCCCGCGGCTACCGCTCCCGCCGCCGGCGACGCCGCCTCTGCACCCGCTGCCGATGCCGTCGACGCGAAAGAGGTGCTCCAGAACATCTGGGGCAACGTCGTCTTCAAGTAGTTCGGTCGCCGGGGTTGTCCTGCAGCTAAGGCACTCATGCTGCGAGGGTGGATTCGTCGAAAAATCTCCTGCTTTCATTAGGAAAAATCGACGAAGTTACCCTCGAGAGTGCAGCTGTGGCCGAGACCGAGACTGGGGTAGAGGCCGAGAGTGCAGCTGTGGCCGAGACCGAGGCTGGGGTAGAGGCCGAGACCGCAGCTGCGGCCGAGGCCGCGGCAGCGGGGCCGCAGGCGTGATCGCGGCAGAGACCGTGACCGCGTTTGTGGCCGCGCCTACGGCCGCCTCCCGCGGCGGCATGTGCGGCTCCCCGTGGTACCATGCCCTTGGACTATTCGCCTGCGGGAATCGCAGGAGGCTTGAGTAAGGAGAGCCCATGGCCGGAATCAACATGCAGCAGCTCATGAAGCAGGCCCAGCAGATGCAGAAGAAGCTCGCCGAGGCCCAGGAGAGCATGAACGAGGTCACCGTTGACGCCAGCGCCGGCGGCGGCATGGTCAAGGTGACCGTGGACGGCAACATGCAGCTCCAGTCCGTCACCATCGACCCCGACGCTCTCGATCCCGAGGACGTTGACATGCTCCAGGACATGATCGTGGCGGCCGTGAACGAGGCCTACCGCGGCGTGGCCGAGATCGCCAACAAGCGTATGAGCGCCGCCACCGGCGGCATGGGCACAGGCATGCCCGGCATGCCTTTTTAGCATCTGTTGAACTTGAGGCAGAGCGTGCATTTTGGAGTCCGTCCCCAAAATGCACGCGGCTCTCTTTGTGCAAATTGGAGTCCGTCCCCAAGATGCACGCTCCGGACGCATGCCGCTGTGGAACGATTTTGGATTGAAGCATGAGTGCCGATCGCAGTCTTCAAATACTCCTTGACGAGCTGGGACGCCTGCCGGGTATTGGCCCCAAAAGTGCCCAGCGCATCGCCTACCATCTGCTCGAAGCCGACGCCGAGGAGGCGCGCCGCCTGGCCGATGCCATCCTCATGGTCAAGAGCGAAGTGCATTTTTGCAGTCGGTGCTTCAATTACGCTACCGACGACGAGTGCGCCATCTGCGAGGACATGTCCCGTGAACGCGACCGGATCTGCGTGGTGGGCGAGCCCCGCGACGTGACCGCCATCGAGCGGACGGGCAGCTACCGCGGCCTCTACCACGTGCTCGGCGGTGTGATTAGCCCCATGGACAAGATCGGCCCCGAGCAGCTGCATGTGCGCGAGCTCCTCGCTCGCCTGGGGAGTGAGGACATCGGAGAGGTCATCATCGCCACGAACCCCAACATCGAGGGCGAGACCACGGCGAGCTACCTCGCGCGCACCATCAAGCCGCTGGGGATCACCGTCACGCGCCTGGCCAGCGGCTTGCCCGTGGGCGGCGACCTCGAGTACGCCGACGAGCTCACCTTGGGCCGCGCTATCGAGGCCCGCCGGGCGTTGTAGAAGTGGGCTAATCGTTGTCGCGTGCAGGGAGTCGGGCATTGGGAGGCACAAAATGTCCGGATGCGCACGCCGCACACGCCAAGACGACTTTCTGGAAGTCCAATCTGCGGGCATCCATCCAAAAACCCGCTATACGTGCGCCCGCGCTTTGGCGTGGATACGGTGTCGATCTGCGGTGCCGGGCGGCTTTGCGGCGCTTCGATGTTCCAAGTACGTTCAATTTTTGGCTTACCCTGAGTACGGAATGAGTGTGGCCTATCAAAAGCGCAGGTAGAGGTGTCGCCTTAAACGGGCCGAGTTCCGGTGACAGCCAAATTGAACGTACTTAGCAGCAAGCGATACGAAAGTCCTCGAGATTTCACGTGCAGGGTCTGCTTGACGGGTGCAGTTTTTCGTGCAGGCACCTGGCCATGCCCGCCCCGATCGATGCTTGGCGCGGCCATGCTAAAAGGGCGTATTCCAGCTGGTGAATAGGCGGTATCGCAGGTTGGTTTCCATCTGGTGCATGCGGGCATCCAGAACCGGGGGCTTGGTGCCCAGCAAATGGGCAATATGGGCGCAGACGGCGTGGTACTTCTCTGGATTGAAGAGCTGGTCATAGGTAAGGGGCAGGACTTCGATCCCCATGGTTTGCAATGCGGCCATTCTGTCCGAATCCGAGATGAAGGACTCGTATCGGTCATGGACCAGACCACTTTGACACTCAATATCCAGCGGACGCCCCGAGGTGGTGTTTTCGAAAAAGAGGTCTCCGTAACAGCAGCGGACTCGTCCCGAGAGGAGACGTGCGTCGCTAGTGAGCTTAATTTCCTTGTTGTTCTCGAGCCCCTTGAACCCTTGGCCTCCGAGTTTTGGCGGCAGCGAAAGTAACATAGTGGCTTGCACCTCAAAGGGAGACGCGCATATTCCGGTGACCAGCTTGGCGCAGCGAGCGAAGCGCGCTCCGCAACGATACGTGCGCACTTCGTTGGCAAAGGAGGAGAGCTCCTCGATTGCAACAAGAGGCCTGCGGCTCCAGAGTCCGCTTGGCCTGCCGTCGGCTTTCTTAACGGGCCGCCATTCTTCGAAGAAACGTGCGCCCGCCGAGCGTGCCGTTTCGAGTGCGGCGCACAACTCCTCGGTGGGTGCGAAAAGCGAAAACGTACCGCACAGCTCATACATTGCCATGAGGAGACGCACATCGGAAACATGCGGAATGCGGGCGAGTGTCAGAAGGGTCATGAGGGGCGAGGTGACTTGGAGGTCAGAGCCGTAGTTCTCGATTGCCCCAAAGGGGAGATCGCCAAGCCAGAGCTGGTCTTTGAGGTTCTTTGCGCCGGAACAGGCGGATCGTGTTTGACGCAGGCAGTAGAGCGGTGGCTGGATTAAAGTCCGGAACAAGGATTCTTTGAGGACGGTGCGCCAGCATGCAGGTGCGCCAATGAAGGGGACGCTGGGCAGCAGGGCGCGGTATTGCGGCGGAATGCGATGCAGCGCAAAGGCGGTTGGCCCGCTCAATATCTGGTCCATCAGTCGGTTCCCTCCCAGCTTGCATTCAAGTACGTTCAATAATGTGGTTGGATTGGATATACCCAGAATGAATGAGCTCTCTATCTGGGGTTTTGACAAATTATCTGCTTCTGTTCTCGAGGCATTGGCCAAATTGAACGTACTTAGGTGAATCACCGGAATTAGTCGTCGGCATTAATCGCCGAAAGATGCGCGAGTGCGAGCCCAGACAGATCAGGGAGCGCGCTGTCCGGAGCGGCGGCAGTGCTTGGGGATGATTGTGGGGCGTGGTCGTTCGCGCGGTAACGCTGGCCTTTGGGCCGAAGCGCGCAAGGGCGTGCGGAGGTGCCGTCGAGGTAGGGTGGCGGCACATGCCGGCAACAGAACGCGGCGGACGATGATGGTGGAGTACGACCGCGAGGGCGGCACATTGAGCAAGCCGGTGTCGATGGCACGAGGTTCATCATTGATGAGATGCTGCGTAGTCCAGTATATCTACCTGCGAAAACATACGTTCGCCGACTCAACTAGATTGTGCTTTTAGGACTCATAATCGGGGGTACAATGGTCCTACATGCGCATCCCGCGTGGCGATATGTCATGCCGCGCGAGTGCATGGTGCGATCTTCCGAGGCAGCTGCTCGGTTCCGTCCGCCATGCGAGCATACCGGGAGTCGCAGTGACTCCCGGCGCCTTATATACCTAGTCGAGAGGAGAGGGGTATATGGCAGATCGTAAGTTCAAGTCTATGGACGGCAACGAGGCCGCCGCGTACGTTTCGTACGCGTACACCGAAGTGGCGGGTATTTACCCGATCACGCCGTCCAGCCCCATGGCCGACCATGTCGACCAGTGGGCGGCTCAGGGCATGAAGAACATCTTCGGTACGCCCGTGAACGTGGTTGAGATGGAGTCTGAGGCTGGCGCTGCCGGCGCCGTCCATGGTTCTCTGGGAGCTGGTGCCCTCACCACCACCTACACGGCGTCCCAGGGTCTCCTGCTCATGATCCCGAACATGTACAAGATCGCGGGTGAGGGCCTGCCGAGCGTCTTCCACGTTTCGGCCCGTACCGTCGCCACCCACGCGCTCAACATCTTCGGCGATCACTCCGACGTCATGGCCTGCCGCCAAACCGGCTTTGCCATGCTCGCCGAGGGCAACGTCCAGGAGGTCATGGACCTTTCGCCCGTCGCCCACCTTGCCGCTCTCACCGGCAAGACGCCGTTCCTCAACTTCTTCGATGGCTTCCGCACCTCGCATGAGATCCAGAAGGTCGCCGTGTGGGATTACGAGGACCTCAAGGACATGTGCGACATGGAGGCCGTTCAGGCCTTCCGCGATCACGCACTCAACCCGGAGCACCCCACCGCTCGCGGCTCCCATGAGAACGGCGATATCTTCTTCCAGCACCGCGAGGCCTGCAACGGCACCTACAACGCGCTGCCGGCCATCGTCCAGTCCTACATGGACAAGGTGAACGCCAAGCTCGGTACCAGCTACCATCTGTTCGACTACTACGGCGCCGACGACGCCGACCGCGTGGTCGTCTGCATGGGTTCCTTCTGCGACACCCTCGAGGAAGTCATCGATTACCTGAACGCCCACGGTGAGAAGGTCGGCCTGGTCAAGGTTCGTCTGTACCGTCCGTGGTCCGTTGAGGACTTCGTGGCCGCCCTGCCCGCGACCGTCAAGAAGATCGCCGTGCTCGACCGCACCAAGGAACCCGGCTCCATTGGCGAGCCGCTCTACCAGGACGTCGTCTCCGCGCTGTACGAGGCGGGCCGCTCCGACCTCGTGGTGACCGGCGGCCGTTACGGCCTCGGTTCCAAGGACGAGCCGCCGGCGGCTGCCTTCGCCGTGTTCGAGGACCTCAAGTCCGATACGCCCAAGCGCGAGTTCACCATCGGCATCGAGGACGATCTTACCCACCTGTCTCTGCCCATGGACCCGGATGCCCCCAACACGGCGGCTGAGGGCACCATCGAGTGCAAGTTCTGGGGCCTTGGCGGCGACGGCACCGTTGGCGCCAACAAGAACTCGATCAAGATCATCGGCGACCACACGGACAAGTACGTCCAGGCCTACTTCCAGTACGACTCCAAGAAGACCGGTGGCGTCACCATTTCGCACCTGCGTTTTGGCGATTCCCCGATCCGTTCCCCGTACTACGTGACCAAGGCCGACTTTGTGGCTTGCCACAACCCGAGCTACATCATCAAGGGCTTCAAGATGGTCCGCGACGTCAAGCCCGGCGGCACCTTCCTGGTCAACTGCCAGTGGACGCCCGAGGAGTTCGCCTCCCATATGCCGGCGAATGCCAAGCGCTACATCGCCAAGAACAACATCAACGTCTACCTGATCGACGCCATCGACCTGGCCGCCAAGGTGGGCATGGGCAAGCGCACCAACACCGTGCTTCAGTCCGCGTTCTTCGCGCTGGCCGGCGTTCTGCCGCAGGAGGAGGCGCTCCAGTACATGAAGGACGCCGCCACCAAGTCCTACGCTAAGAAGGGCCAGGCTATCGTCGACGCCAACCACAAGGCCATCGACGCCGGCGCGACCGCGTTCGTGAAGTTCGATGTTCCCGCCGACTGGGCCGACGCCACCGACGAGGCTCCTGCCGAGGTCCTCACCGATGCCGAGAAGACGGCAATCGCCAAGCAGGTCAAGGAGCTCATGGAGCCCATCGCCCGCATGGACGGCGACTCCCTGACCGTCTCCGCCTTCAAGGATTGCGCCGACGGCCAGTTCGAGCTGGGCGCCTCCGCATACGAGAAGCGCGGCGTCGCCGTTATGGTCCCGCATTGGGACGAGACCAAGTGCATCCAGTGCAACCAGTGCGCCTACGTGTGTCCGCATGCCACCATCCGTCCGTTCGCGCTCAACGCGGACGAGGTCGCCGAGGCCCCCGAGACCATGCGCATGCTGGATGTGAAGATCCCCAAGGACACCGGTTACAAGTTCGCCATCGCCGTCAGCCCGCTCGACTGCATGGGCTGCACCAACTGCGCCAAGGTCTGCCCCAAGGACGCGCTCACCATGGTTCCCGCCGAGGGCGAGCTCGTCGAGCAGAAGACCTTCGACTACTGCGTGGCCAACGTCGCCGAGAAGCCCGAGCTCGTGGGCAACAACGTCAAGTCCAGCCAGTTCAAGCAGCCCCTGCTTGAGTTCTCCGGCTCCTGCGCCGGCTGCGCCGAGACCGCGTACGCCCGCCTGGTGACCCAGGTCTGCGGCGACCGCATGTTCATCTCCAACGCCACCGGCTGCTCCTCCATTTGGGGCAACCCCGCCGCGACCTCCCCGTTCTGCACCGATGCGAACGGTCACGGCCCGGCTTGGAACAACTCCCTGTTCGAGGACAACGCCGAGCATGGTCTCGGTCTCGAGCTCGGCTACAAGGCCGTCCAGGGCAAGCTCGTCGCCGCGTGCGAGGAGATGTTCGGCTGCGACAAGGCTTCCGATGAGCTGAAGGCCGCCGCCCAGGCTTGGATGGACGCTCGCAACGATGTTGAGGGCTCCAAGACCACCGCTGCCGCGCTGATCGCCGAGTGCGAGAAGTCCGATTGCGACAAGGCCAAGGAGATCCTGGCCGACAAGGCGTACCTCACCAAGAAGTCCTTCTGGATCTTCGGCGGCGACGGCTGGGCCTACGACATCGGCTTCGGCGGCCTGGATCATGTCCTCGCCTCTGGCAACAACGTCAACGTCTTCGTGTTCGACACCGAGGTGTACTCCAACACCGGCGGCCAAGCCTCCAAGGCCTCTAACCTGGGCCAGGTCGCCCAGTTCGCCGCCGCGGGCAAGAACATCAAGAAGAAGAGCCTCGCCGAGATCGCGATGAGCTACGGCTACGTGTACGTGGCGCAGGTCGCCATGGGCGCCAACCCGGCCCAGACCCTCAAGGCCATCCACGAGGCCGAGGCCTACGACGGCCCGTCCATCATCATCGGCTACAGCCCCTGCGAGATGCACTCCATCAAGAAGGGCGGCATGCAGAACTGCCAGGCCGAGATGAAGAAGGCCGTGGATTGCGGTTACTGGAACCTCTTCCGCTACAACCCGGCTGCCCCCGAGGGCAAGAAGTTCGCCCTCGACTCCAAGGAGCCGGCTGGCGGTTATCGCGACTTCCTCATGAACGAGGCGCGCTACGCCAGCCTGACGCGTTCCTTCCCGGAGCGTGCCGAGGAGCTGTTTGCCGAGAACGAGGCCGCTGCCATGGATCGCTACCAGCATCTGGTCAAGCTCAAGACGCTCTACAACGAGTAGTCGCCTAAAACGGGCTGTAAGCCGCAGCGCATAGCGCCTGATGCGCCCCCGTCGGATTCATTTCCGGCGGGGGCGTTTGCATGGGCGTTGGAAAACACAGTTCCCAGCGTGATGGAAATGCGCGATACAAGTCATCACCTCGAGAAAGGGACGGGTGCTAATCTGAGGTGCGAAGTGCATGGTGCGGGGGTGCTTGGCATGAGGCGCTTGGTATGAAGTACTTGCAGCGAAGCGCAAGTCACGAGAAATGAAGTCTCGGCGTTGCCACGGAAAAGGCGAGTTCCGCGAGAGTTAACTCTCGCGGCGGGTTTTTGTCGTTTTGTCCGGATTGCCGCCTCGAGAGTTAACTCTCGAGGCAGCCGAGTGGAGGCGGGCCATAACTTGAAATGCCCAAACGCGTGTCGAACAGGATGCTGCGCATGGCGAGGTGCCTGATGGAAAAGCGTAGTAATTCGACCATAATCGAGATGGAAAACGCAAGAAAAAACGACAAAAACGTGATGTAAAAGCGTAAACCTGCTGGTTGTGGTGGGTATCTAGTTTCACACCTTAGCTCTGCCAGAAGTCGACGATGAGGTCCTCGCGGTTTTTGGTGCCGGTCTTCTTGACGAGGTTGTGCACGTGGGACTTGATGGTTCCCACGGCGAGCACGAGCTCGTCGGCGATCTCCTGGTTGGTCTTCTTCATGACGACGAGGCTCAGGACCTCGGCCTCCCGCTCGGACAGCCCGTGCTCCATGCGGTACCTCGGCATGATGGTGTCGATGTGGCGCTCGATGTCGGGGACGTTCTCGATTTCGGGGGCCTCCTGGATGCGGATGGAGAGCACGTGGTAGATGTGGCGCAGCAGCAGAAGGGCCGCGAAGACGAGCAGCACGTTCTCCGTGAAGTTGCGCTCGGAGAGGTACAGCGGCAGCCAGGTCTCGCCGTCGCTCGGCGGCATGACGAGGATGACGAGCGTGTCCTCAAGGATGATAAGGCCGACAAGCGTGAGGACGACTCGCAGCGGCTTGCGGAACTTAGCGAGCTGTGCTTTGAGTTCGGGGGAGGCCTCGTGCTTATAGCTCCAAATGGCATAGAGCAGGGTTCCAAAGGAGAACGCCTGCCGCAGCGTGTAGTACAGCCATTGGCGTACGGGACCCTCGGGCATGAGGAATATGACCACGAGGTTCGCTATTGAGAGCATGATGACCGGCCATGCGAACAAACGCTTGGAGTGCTTGTCGAGCACGTTGAGGATGAGAAGCCAAACGAACGCATTGAGGATGATGCTCACAGCGGTGCGAAGCACGGGCATCGAGATGGCGTAGTACTCGTCCATGGGGAACGGCTGGTTCTGAGAGATGTACTCGTGGAAGAAGATCTCGGTCAGCTCGATCGCGCAGCAGACGAAGGCACCGGTGCTAAAGAAGAACAGCCGCCGGCGCGTTGACGCCAACGCGGCAAACGAGAACACGGCAGTGACGATGCACAGGGTGAGCATCGCAATCGTGTAGAAGAAAAACAGGCTGTTCATACTCAGTCCCTCCCAAATCTTGGCCAGTATACATACTACCCAAACGGGAAAGAGCAAGTTTAGCCGTCCGACCTGCGGCTCTTCTACCTGCGGTTTATTGGGGTTTATTCTCTTATGCGGTTGAAATGGCCCAGTGAGCGGCAAAACATGCATCAAAAAGTGATCGCGGGCCCCACGTCCAAGATTCGCCGTGCGAGGCGTCGACCGTTCAGGGAGCCGTTCGCGGATTCGGCGAACGGTGCCACGAGACTCCGTCGGCGAGGGGATCGGGTCGTCGGATGCTGGCGGGATGACCGTCCTCAACCGGAGTTGGAGCCGGTTTAATTCCCCGAGCGGCATATCAACTCGAATAAACTCGCCAATCGCACAAGCTCGTCCAAAGATGAAGTCACGGAACGAGGCGGGGCGCGCAAGATGCCCCGCGTAGCAAAGTCGGCGCCAAGACGGCGGACGGCGGAGAGGACGAGCAATGGCTATGCCCAAGGACTTTATCGACACCAATGAGTTCACCAAGGAGCAGATCCTGGCGATCGAGGACCTCGGCCTCGCTATGAAGAAGGCCATCAAGGTCGACGGCTACTATCCCCACCTGCTCCGCAACAAGACCCTCGGCATGATCTTCCAGCAGGTGTCCACCCGCACCCGTCTCTCCTTCGAGACGGCTATGACCGACCTCGGCGGTCACGCCCAGTTCTACGGCCCGGGCTCCATCCAGCTCGGTGGCCATGAGTCCCTGGGCGACACCGCCCGCGTCATGGGCTCGCTGCTCGACATCATGATGGCCCGCGTGGACCGCCACAAGGACGTCGTCGGCCTCGCCGAGGGCTCCGCGGTGCCCGTCATCAACGGCATGTCCGAGTTCAACCACCCCACGCAGGAGATGGGCGACCTCATGACCATGCTCGAGAACCTGCCCGAGGGCAAGAAGATCGAGGACTGTACCCTCGCCTTCATCGGCGACGCCACCCAGGTCTGCCTCTCCCTCATGTTCATCTGCTCCAAGATCGGCATGAAGTTCGTGCAGTTCGGGCCCAAGGGTCACCAGATCTGCGACGGCGCCCTGCACGTGGGCACCGAGGAGGAGCGCGCCGAGTTCGGCAAGAAGCTCATGGAGATCGGCGAGGAGAACTGCAAGGTCTCCGGTGGCTCCATCGTGATCTCCGATGACATCGAGTGCATCAAGGGCGCCGACTTCATCTACACCGACGTGTGGTACGGCCTGTACGACGAGGAGGTCGAGGGCGAGAACTACATGGACGTCTTCTACCCCAAGTACCAGGTCACCATGGACATGATGAACTTCGCCGGCCCGAACTCCAAGTTCATGCACTGCCTGCCGGCCACCCGCAACGAGGAGGTCACCGACGAGGTCATGGACGACCCCGAGCGCTCCCTGTGCTGGGTTGAGGCCGAGAACCGCAAGCACTCCATCCGCGCCCTGCTCGCCACGCTCGGCGCCCGCACCCCGCTCAATGACGATGACGTCGAGTACTCCGCCAAGGCCGAGCTGCACGCCGCCCTCGACAAGATCTGCGAGCTGCAGGCCTAAGTCCTCTCTTTGCGGGCGGCGGATGCTCGTCTCCTGCCGCCCGCCTGCCTATCATTGACTGAGCTAAAGGAATACCAATGAGCGAATCAAAGAAGAAGCTCTCCTTTTTGACCGTTATCGCCACCGTCATCTGCGTCGTCTTCGTCTGCGAGGCCGCCGCCCCCGCGGCCGCCATCGGCAACCAGCAGTTCTTTTGGTGGATCTTTTTGGTCATCACCTTCCTGCTGCCCTACGGCATGATCGTCGCCGAGCTGGGAACCACCTACGACGGTGAGGGCGGCATCTACGACTGGGTGCGCGAGGGCCTGGGCGACAAATGGGGCGCCCGTATCTCGTACTACTACTGGATCAACTATCCCTTCTGGATCGCCTCCCTGGCGACCATGTTCCCCGACATCTTGGGCATGGTGTTCCACGTCGAGTTCTCTCTGGTCGCCAAGATCGCAATCGACCTCGGCTTCGTATGGCTGGTCTATCTGATGGGCCGCTCCAAGGTCGCCGACTCCGAGTGGGTCTTGAACGGCGGCGCCATCATCAAGGTCGCCGTCGCGGTCGCCGTGGGCGCCCTGGGCATCTGGTACGCCATGGAGAACGGTTTCGCCTCCGACATGAGCCCGCATACCTTCCTGCCCGAGCTCACCAACGCCAACGCGCTCAGCTACCTGTCCGTGATCATTTTCAACTTCATGGGCTTCGAGGTCATCTGCACCATGACCGATGACATGGCCGATCCCAAGAAGGACATCCCCAAGGCGATCATCGTCGGCGGCCTGTCCATCGCGGCCATCTACCTCTTCGCCGGCTTCGGTATCGGTGCGGCGGTCCCGGCCAGCCAGATCGACCCCGACTACGGCATGATCTACGCGCTGCAGACGATGGTCGGCGACTCCCCGATCTTCAAGATCATCTGCATCGCCTTCCTCGTCACCCTGTTCGCCAACATGGCCGCCTGGTCCTTCGGCGTCAACTCCGTCGCCCGCTATGCCGCGGAGCACGGCAACATGCCCAAGATCTTTGCGTCCATGATCTCCAAGGACGACATGCCCAATGGCGCCAACCTCGTCAATGCCATCGTGGCCTCCCTCGTCCTGTGCCTGCAGCTCGTCCCGATCCCGGCGATCTCCGAGGGAATCTTCTGGATGCTCTTCGGCACCTCCGTCGTGTTCCTGCTGCTCACCTACATCCCGATGTTCCCGGCCTTCCTCAAGCTGCGCCGTGTCGACCCGAACCGCGAGCGCGTCTTCAGCTTCCCCTTCAAGGGCGCCATGATGAAGATCGCCATCGCCGTCCCCTGCATCGAGCTCATCCTGGCCATCGTCGCGACCATCGTGCCGCTCAGCGCCGCCGAGTTCGAGAGCAAGATCCCGATGCTGATCATCTTCCTCGTCCTGCTGGGTGTCGGCGAGATCTTCCGCGTCGTCTCCTCCAAGGGCCGTGAGGTCGAGTACAGGGGCCTGACCCCGGAGCTAGCCGCCCAGCGCCTCGCCGAGGAGGCCGAGGAGAACTAAAGCGCCTCATCTTGGGGCTCCAACTCTCCTCGCGTACCGTAGTGCGCTTCGTCGAGCTTGTCGCTCCCAACATGAGGCGCTCTAGCCTCCTCGGAGAAAAGAGGACTAGGGCACCCCACCTATACAGGTAGTTTCGCGCGGGGTGACCCGCCTCGCGCACAAGGTTGTACGAATATGGAGGTTCACAATGCGTACGATCTACGAATCCGACTCCACGCCTGCGGCCGATGGCTTCTTCATGCCGGCGGAGTTCGCTCCGCAGGACCGCGTGTGGATGGGCTGGCCCCACCGCACCGACACCTGGGCCCACGGCGCCAAACCCGCCCAGAGACAGTACGCCGCCATCGCCCGCGCCATCGCCGAGTTCACCCCGGTCACCATGTGCGCCAACCAGGCCGACTACGCCAACTGCAAGGCCGTCTTCGAGGACGACGAGAACGTCACCGTCATCGAGATGACCACCGACGACGCCTGGTTCCGCGACACCGCCGCCACCTACGTCATCGACGGCAAAGGTGAGAAGCGCGCCTGTCATTGGCACTTCAACGCCTACGGCGGCCTCATCGACGGCCTGTACTTCCCGTGGGACAAGGACGAACAGATCGCCCTCAAGATGGCCGAGCTCTCCGGCTGCCGTCGCTATCGCCCCGACGACATGATCCTCGAGGGCGGCTCCATCACCGTCGACGGCGAGGGCACCCTCGTCGTGACCGACCAGTGTCTGCTGTCCCCCGGCCGCACCTGCTCCGCGGTGCTCGAGGAGGAAGAGGACCCCGAGTCAATCTGGCCCAAGTTCAAGAAGAAGTTCGAGCCCTGGAGCGAGGAGCTTCGCGCCTACATGGACGAGCACCTCAAGGATTACCTCGGCGTCGAGAAGGTCATCTGGGTCAAGGAGGGCATCGACCCCGAGGAGACCAACGGCCACATCGATGACGTCGCCACGTTCATCGCCCCGGGCGTCATGGCCTGCATCTGGACCGACGATCCCGAGTACCCCTTCTATGAGCAGTGCCACGCCGCCTACGAGACCCTCTCCAACGCGGTCGACGCCAAGGGCCGCAAGATGAAAGTCTACAAGCTCCCCATGCCCGTCAACCCGCTGTTCATGGACCAGGCCTCCTGCGACACCATCGACGCCGACGAGAACGCCGAGCCGCGCGTCGCCGACGAGCCGCTGATCGCCTCCTACATGAACTACCTCGTGACCAATCACGGCGTCATCGTTCCGCAGTACGGCGATGAGAACGACGCCCTGGCCGTCGAGACCCTCCAGAAGATCTACGACGAGGTTTGGGGCGAGGGCGTCTATAAGTGCGTCGGCGTCCAGTCCGAGCAGGTCGTCTACGGTGGCGGCAACATCCACTGCATCACGCAGCAGGAGCCCTCTGCGTAATGGGCCGCTCCGCCTGATCACGCTTTTCCGCGGAGCGGAAGCGCCCCGTTCACCATGTGCTTCCCTTCGTCATCTCCCGAAGGCCGCCCGGCCCCGTCTCCAAGCCGGGCGGCCACATCTCTTGCGGGGGCGCCCAATCTCGTGTGCGGGTGCCCCGTTTGCTCCACTGTGATAACAGGTGCGCATATTCTTGTTCATTCTTGTATAGAAATGCATAGACAAGCTAAATCTGCAGGATTGATATACAAGAGGCGCAAGGGCCTGACATTTGGTCAATGTGATGAGATTATGCCTATAAGCTCGTTATTAACGCTTATCGCCAATAATCGTCCGTTCACCAAGACAACTAAAAACAAAGGTCCTTTCAGTGGCACATTGAGGGTATATTGCATAAAGTAAGCCTGCTGGTGAATATTAGAACCGGCGCCCTACGTTAGAAAAGAGGCAGTTATGTCCAAGCCTTACGGCAAGCCCGACCGCATTGTCGTGGCTCTTGGTGGCAACGCCCTTGGCGACACTCCCGCCGAGCAGATCGAGAAGGTCAACCACGCCGCCCACGCCCTTTTGGGCCTCATCGAGCAGGGCAATGAGATCATCATCACCCACGGCAACGGCCCGCAGGTTGGCATGATCCAGAACGCCTTCGCCGCCGCGCACGACGCCATCGGCACCCCCTCCATGGACCTGCCCGAGTGCGGCGCCATGTCTCAGGGCTACATCGGCTACCACCTGCAGCAGGGCATCGGCCGCGAGATGCACAAGCGCTATAAGCGTTGGCACGCCGCCACCGTCGTCACCCAGATCGAGTGCGATCCCGACGATCCCGCGTTCGTCAACCCGACCAAGCCGATCGGCCCCTTCTACACCGAGGAGCAGGCCAAGGAGATCATGGCGGAGAATCCGGACATGACGTTCGTTGAGGACTCCGGCCGCGGCTGGCGTCGCGTTGTGGCTTCCCCGGAGCCCAAGAAGATCGTCGAGGCCGACTCCATCCTCAACCTCCTCGACAACGAGTTCATCGTCATCGCCTGCGGTGGCGGCGGCATTCCCGTCGTCCGCGACTACAACAACAAGGGCTGCTACAAGGGCGTTGCCGCCGTCATCGACAAGGACATGGGCGGCGAGCTCCTCGCCGAGGACTGCTCCGCCGACGTTCTGTTCCTGCTGACCGCCGTCGAGCACGTCGCCATCAACTTTGGCAAGCCCAACCAGGAGGAGCTCGAGGAGCTCACCGCCGACGAGGCCGAGCGCCTGGCCGATGAGGGTCAGTTCGGCAAGGGCTCCATGGAGCCCAAGGTCCGCGCCGCCATCAAGTTCGCGCGCTCCCGCAAGGGCCGCACCTGCATCATCGGTGCCCTCGACAAGGCCGCCGAGACCATGGCCGGTCTCTCCGGCACGCGCATCACGGGCTAGATATCGGTATTCAGCGTGTCGGACGATGTCCGGCATCTGGAATTCCGATGAGCTATCGCTTTGCGTTTTCGCTCGCCGCGCTCGAGCGCCAAGCCTCGGGCGCGGCATTCCCTGGCTTGTCTCCCTGCTGGTCAAACCGCTTGCGTCCGCCTAACACGACGACGGATGCCGGGTCGGCCTCCTACATAGCCTTCCTCTCCTTTGGACGTCCCGGAAAACTGCCCCGGGGCGTCCTTTGCACGTGTCGCCACACATTGGCTGTGGGCGCCTTGAAATTGCCTATGACTACCCTGAAATTGCCTATGGTTGTCAGCCGCTTGGGCCTCTGAACCGGCAGATTGCCATAGGCAATCTCGTGAGAGACATAGTCAATCTCGTGCGGCCATAGGCACTTGTATGTTTGTGGAAGGGTGCTGACTGGATGACGCAACGAGAGGGTGGGGGGATTACACCCAAAATGACCAGCACGCTTGGGTTTGGTTGAGGATCTCCTGGATGCCCCAACGTCGTGCGGAGTTGTAGGGGCTGTTGGGGTCGAAGACCTCGACCATGCCGCGGTCGTCGATGCTGCGCAGCACGATGTAGTGACCCACGGTGGTGAAGTCGCCCGGACTGACGCTGCAGATGACGGGACGCCCGTTTGCCAAGGCGTTGGTGATGTCCCGGCGCGAGGGGTTGATGTATGCCGAGTTGATGCCGAGCATCGAGGCACCTTCAGTCATGAAGGACCACTCCGTGGCGCCGGTTGGGGCGAAATTGTTCTCGTCGGCAAACGCCGCCATGGCGCCGGGATCGAGGTCAGTTCGTCCGGTTAGGTAGATGTAGACCATGGTCAGAGATGTGGGGCCGCATGCGTTGGCGCGCACCGTTCCACCAGCGTAAGACTTGTTTGCCCAAGCGGGATCAGTTTGGTACAGGTGCGGCATGGTGCCCTGCGTCCATTCCGAGCGGGGAGTGGAGACGGCATAGGCGCCGACGCCTAACTTGTTGGGGTTGACCGCTTGGTTGGCGAGCCGTTTTTTCTCGGCGGCTGCCTCTGCTTGCGCGGCTTCTTCCGCTGCGCGCTGCTGTGCGGACGAGTAGATGGCCAGCCCTCCGCCGCCAACAAGCACGAGCGCGAGAACCGCCACGATTACGCGCGGCTGCAGAAGGCGATCGATCCAGGTTGCGCGGGCGAAGATGCGATTCGAGCGCAGATGGGGATACGAGCCGCGTGATGATTTGAAGACGGGCTGTCTGCGGCTTCCGTCAACGTAGCCATGCGAGCGGCCGCGTTTCCCGCTGAGCCCAGAGCCACGGGCGGCGCCGAAGTTGGGGTTGCGGGTGGAGCCGAAGCTGGAGCTGCGGGGGACGCCGAGATTGGAGTTGCGGGCGGCACCAGGGCCCGCGCCGCGAAATGCGCCGCGTTGCGGATGGGGGACTCTGCCATTGCGAGGTTGCTCAAGATATTCTCGCTGGGGCGCACCGCTGATACTCGAGTCTGCCTGACGTCGACGCTCGTTCACGCCGAGCGGCACTTCTCGCTGGCCGGCAAGGCGAACGGATCGCCGAGACGCATCATTTTGATGGCCCTGGTCCACAACTGCACCCCCTTACGGTATGCACGGCAATACTGCACATGGTACCAGCTCCAGGGTGGATAATCAGGCAGGATGCGCCGGCCGCGCACATGCGCCTGTCCGACACTTGTCTGGGGTTAATAAGGCGAGTCATTTCCGAATTGAAATCTGGCGGCAGTTTCAAACCGCGGTTTTCTCACATAAATGGCCTTGGTAATGTGATTTATCAACGGTTTGAAACAAACTAACCGTTTCAAACCGTTGATTCCTCACATCGTATTAAGGGGATTGCGAGTTGTTCGCATGGCTGTAGGGGAGGGACGAGGGATTCGCTGCTGAGATGCGCCTTGCCGCGGCCCGCGCGCTCGCCGATGTCGGCTGTCGTGCCTGTAACCCGCGCAGATGCGCCACGCCCACCGCGCGCCCGCTGCGCCTCTCGTCGCTGGCCGTTGCATCATCGACCGCTCGTCCCAAAAACGCGGCCGCTCGTCTGCGCCTTGCTTCCGCAAATCGAGAAGCACGCAAAACGCGCAACGGCAGGCAATATCCTCCAAGGCGTGGAAAAGGCGCGCGTGTACCTCGCGCGCAGAGGGATGGGCCCGTCCGGAACGGAGAGGCCCATAACAAAGAAAGGAGGCGTGCTATGGCGGACACCACCACTCCTGCCGCCGAACAGGGCGGCATGAAAAAGACGCTGTCGCTGTGGAACTTCTTCACCATTGGCTTCGGCGCCATCATCGGTACCGGCTGGGTCCTTCAGGTCGGCGACTGGATGGTCGTCGGCGGCGGCCCGGTCCCCGCTATGATCGCATTCCTCTTGGGCGCTATCGCGTTGGTGCCCATTGGAGCGGTGTTTGGCGAGCTTACCGCCGCCATCCCGGTTTCCGGCGGTATCGTGGAGTACGTCGACCGCACCTTCGGTCGCACGGCATCCTACATCACCGGTTGGTTCCTGGCCCTGGGCAACGGCATCCTGTGCCCGTGGGAGGCGATCGCCATCTCCACGCTCGTGTCCGACATGTTCGGCAGCCTGCCCGGCCTCGAGTGGCTTCGCGCCGTCAAGCTCTACACCATCCTCGGTGCGGACGTGTACCTGTTCCCGACGCTGATCGCGCTCGCCTTCGCAGGCTACGTGGTCTTCCTCAACTTTCGCGGTGCCAGCTCCGCGGCCAAGCTCCAGGCCTTCCTCACCAAGGCCCTGCTCTGCGGCATGCTGCTCGCCATGGGCGTCTCCATCGTGACCGGCTCCCCGAGCAACGCCATGCCCGTCTTCTCCCAGGTGTCCGGCGCCGGCGGCGGCGTCGCCGCGACCGAGTCCACGAACCTGCTCGCGGGCATCGTCTCGGTCCTGGTCCTGACCCCGTTCTTCTACGCGGGCTTCGACACCATTCCCCAGCAGGCCGAGGAGGCCGCTGAGGGCCTGAACTGGAACAAGTTCGGCAAGATCATCACCCTGGCCCTCCTGGCCGCCGGTGGTTTCTACATGGTCTGCATCTACTCCTTCGGCACCATCCTTCCCTGGGACGAGTTCGTCTCCCAGCCGGTGCCCGCGCTCGCTTGCCTGAAGAACATCAACATGATCCTGTACGTGGCCATGCTCGTCATCGCCACCCTCGGGCCCATGGGACCGATGAACTCCTTCTACGGCGCCACGAGCCGCATCATGCTCGCCATGGGCCGCAAGGGCCAGCTGCCCGAGCAGTTCGCCGAGGTCGATGAGAAGTCCGGTGCCCCGAAGCTCGCCTGCGTGGTCCTCGCCGTCATCACCATCGTCGGTCCGTTCCTGGGCAAGAACATGCTCATCCCGCTGACCAACGTGTCCGCCCTCGCGTTCATCCTCTCCTGCACCATGGTCGCCCTCGCGTGCCTGAAGATGCGCTACACCGAGCCCGACCTGCCCCGTCCCTACAAGGTCCCCGGCGGCAAGTTCGGTATCTTCCTGGCCATCCTCGCCGGCGCTATCATCATCGGCCTGCTGGTCCTGCCCTTCAGCCCGGCATCGCTCGACATGGTCGAGTGGTCCATCGTGATCGGTTGGCTGGTCGTCGGTTTCATCCTCATGTTCGTCACCAAGGCCCGCGCCAAGTAGCGAACTACCCGCAAGCGGCGGGTGACCCCACACGACGCACCCGCCGCTTTCCTCCGGGCATTCGCCCGACCTCTCCTCTCTTGTGGCATCACCCGGCCGTGCACGTACCCCGCGCGGCCGGGGGCCAATAGCCAATCCATCGTTCCAATAAGGAGGAACATCATGGGTAAGAAGTACGCAATCGTCGGAGGCAAGCTCATCGACGGTACCGGCGCCGAGCCGGTCGAGAACTCCCTGGTTCTCGTCGATGAGAACGGCAAGATCGAGTACGCTGGCGCCCACCAGGACACCCCTGAGGGCTACGAGGTCATCGACGCCGCCGGCAAGACCGTCATGCCCGGCCTCATCGACACCCACCTGCACTTCTCCGGCAACCTCACCGACGACGACACCGACTGGGTCATGCAGCCGCTGCTCGAGAAGCAGGCCGTCGCCGTCAAGCAGGCCTATGACTGTCTCACCCACGGCCTGACCACCGTGTGCGAGATCGGCCGCTTTGGCATCCAGGTTCGTGACTGCATCGAGAAGGGCGTCTTCAAGGGTCCTCGCGTCCTCGCCACCGGTCTCGGTTTCTGCCGCACCGCCGGCCACGGCGACTCCCACCACTGCAGCCAGCTCGAGAACAAAGAGTCCCATCCTTGGGGCGACCAGGTCGACGGTCCGTGGGACCTTCGCAAGGCCGTTCGCCGTCGCCTGCGCGAGAACCCCGATGCCATCAAGATCTGGGCTACCGGCGGCGGCATCTGGCGCTGGGACTCCGGTCGCGACCAGCACTACTGCTCCGAGGAGATCAAGGCCGTGATCGATGAGGCCAAGATGGTCGGCATTCCGGTGTGGAGCCACTGCTACAACAACCACGCCGCCGCGTATGACTCCGTGCGCTTTGGCTGCGAGCAGCTGATCCACGGCTTCGACATCGACGAGCGCACCATGGACCTCATGGCCGAGCAGGGCACTTTCTTCACCCCGACGATCGCCTTCCTGCCCACCTGGTACTCCACCTATCCGCCGGTCTACGTGCCCGAGCTGCACGACAAGTACGAGGGCACCCTCGTCGAGAAGGAGCTCCAGCGCAACTACGACTGCCTGCGCGAGGCCAAGAAGCGCGGCGTCGTGATGACCATCGGCTCCGACTCCTTCTCCTTCGTCACTCCTTACGGCACCTGCTCCATCGAGGAGATGTACGAGTTCGTGGACAAGATCGGCTTCACCCCGGTCGAGACCATCACCTGCGCCACCCTCAACGGCGCCAAGATGTGCCACATCGAGGACGAGACCGGTTCCCTCGAGGCCGGCAAGTGCGCCGACCTGCTCGTGGTGAACGGCGACGTCGCCGCCGACATCCACACCCTCAACGTCGACAACATGGACGTCATCATGAAGGACGGCTGGATTGTCGATCCGGGTACCTTCGGCGAGGGCAATAAGTATTCCGAGTAACGGGGGTCACTCCCATCGGGGCTCCCCGGTCCTTAGTCTTGCGCTCAGCTTCGCTGCGCTCAGAAATCGCGCAAGACTAAGGACCGGGGAGCCCCTGCGCTTACCCCGTTGCGGGGTCGGGTGGAGCGGGGGAGTTGGCGCGCCCGGCTTCGGGACTTCCGCTCTTGTAAGATGGTGAGGTGTTGTGGATGGCGCGGGCGAGAGGGAGACGCATGCAGAGACCGTTCGAGCGGCAGAACCAGACGAAGTTCTTCCGCGTTGCGCAGACCTGGGCACTGCGTGGCCTCATGCTCTGCGTGCCGATGCTGCTCGGCCTGCTCGGTCTCGAGTTCGTGAGCAATCCCAACCCGGTTCCCGCGGTCATCACCATCGCCGGCCTCGTGCTGCTGTGTTTCTTCTTCGCCTACGTGTTCGTGGCGCCGGACGACTTCTCGCTCTCGGCGACCGACCGCACGCTGGGCATCGCGAGCAAGATCTTCACCTACACGCGTCATGGCCTTACGCCCGAGGCCACGCTCGGCGCGTGCCAGATCATCCTGCCCGAAACGCTCGCCTCCGCGATCTGCGTGACGGACGGCACCGCCGTCGTGGCGAGTTGGGGCGAGGATTCCGACAGGTGCCCGTCGGGCACGCCCGTCGTGCTGCCGAGCACGTTGCGTGTGCTCGAGGAGAAGCAGATGGAGGTCTTTGCGCGGGAGACCCCCGAGCCGGGCGAGCCGCGCTTCTTCCCCCGTCTGCACGCGGGCATCACCGCCCCGCTCATCGTGCGTGATCGCTGCATGGGCACAATCGAGCTGTATTACCCGCGCTACAGCGACATCGACGCGCGGCAGACGGCGCTCGCCACCGGGTTTGCCGAGCTCATCTCCACGCAGCTCGCGAGCTTCGAGCTCGAGCGTCAGCAGGACGTGAGCGCGCGCATGGAGCTCCGCGCCCTGCAGTCTCAGGTCGACCCGCACTTCCTGTTCAACACCATCGGAACCATCGTGTCGCTCGTCCGCACCGAGCCCGAGAAGGCCCGCTCGCTGCTCATCGACTTCTCGAACTACTACCGCCAGACGCTCTCGAACTCCGACGCACTCACGACACTGCAAAACGAGTTGGGGCAGGGCATGCGTTACATCAACCTCATGCAGGCGCGTTACGGAGACGACCGCCTCAAGCTGCGTGTGGAGCTCGACCCTGCGACACTGGATAGCCGTGTGCCTCCGTTCATCTTGCAGCCGCTGTTGGAGAACTGCATCAAGCACGCCATGCGCGAGATCGAACCGCTATCCATCGTGCTTTCGTCCATCGAAACGGATGACGGCATCGAAATCGTTGTGGAGGACGATGGCATTGGCATGAGCGAGGAGACGGTCGCGTACCTGTTTGACCCCAAGCGGGCATCGGGGTCGCAGCCCAACGAGGCGGAGGGCCAGGACGGTGCCCGTCTTCGCGATGCACCCACTACGGCAGACGGGTCGCTTAAGCGCGGCGGCGGTTTGGCGCTCGCCAATGTGCTCATGCGCATCCATTTCTTCTTTGGCGACGAATCGGGCATTCGCGTGGAATCTCGGGAGGGTGTGGGCACGCGGATTATGGTCGAGCTTGTGGGCGAACCTCACGAGCCGGACGCGAGCGCAATACCTTCCGCCCGCTGACCTTGGGCAATTGCGCCGGGGCGTCGGGGCTGTTGGCGCTGCGGTAGACTTTTCGTTTGGGACTGGATTTTGGCCGTATGAGTTCGGGCGCATGCCCGGGCAGCAGAAAGGGAGTTCGCATGGCTGGGCAAAACTGGCGCGTGCTAATTGTGGATGATGAACCGCCGATTCGTGCAGAGCTCAACTACCTGCTTACGCAAGATGCTCGTGTGGGCGCGGTGGAAGAAGCGGGCGGAGCGACGGCGGCGGTTGAAAAGATCCTGTCGTTCCGTCCGGATGTGCTGTTCTTGGACATCCAGATGCCCGGCACGAGTGGCGTGCAGCTCGCCGACAGCCTGCACAACCTCAAGCACCCGCCGGCAATCGTGTTCGTAACGGCGTTTTCCGAGTACGCCGCCGAGGCATTTGAGCTCGATGCTGCCGATTACGTGCTCAAACCCGTTGAGCAGGCCCGTTTGGAGAAGGCACTCGACAAGGTTGAGGCTACCATTGCGGCACGCAAACCCGCTGCGGCTGCCGAGCCGGTCCGCCGTATTCAAGGGGAGCGTAACGGGAAACGCTCGTATATTCCCGTGGGGGAGATCGCCTACATCGAAGCAAAGGCCGATTACGCCGTTGCGCACACGCAAGTAGGGGGCTATTTGGTCAACGAATCGATATCGGTGTTGGAGCGCCGCCTGGCGTCTGAGGGCTTCCTGCGTGTGCACCGCAGCTTCCTGGTGAACATCGACGACGTTCGTGACATCGAGGTTCTCAAGCCAAGCGGCCTTATCCAACTCACGCTCGAGCGCACGGGGGCGTGCGTCCCGGTGAGTCGCCGCCGCGCCGCGGGTGTGAAGCGGCAGCTCGGTTTGGCGTAAATGCTCCTTGATGCCAGGAATCGGGCGATTTTGTAACGAATTTCCGGATGCCTTGAGTAGACGGGAAAAGTAAAGAGTTTTATCAGGGAAAACGTCGGCGTTTTAGAGGGTCTACTTGGCTCCCTTGGTTTTTCGTTACATTTTCGCCCGATTTGCGGCAGCAGCAATCGAATCGCGCTGTGCTCGTGCTGTGGCAGCCATTAGAGAACGATGTCGATGAGTTCGCGTGGGTCGTCAATCACGTAGTCGGCCCCCGCCGCCTCGAGTTCGGCGCGTCCGCGGAATCCCCAGGCAACGCCGCAAGAGCGCAAGCCGGCGTTGTGTCCACAGGCGATATCCACATTGGAGTCACCCACGTAGAGCGTGGAGGCGGGGTCGGCACTGAGCAGTTCGAGCACATGGAGCGTGATGGGGGCGGCAGGCTTGGGCGGGAACGCATCCACGCGCCCCTGCGCGACGGCGAAGCGGTCTCCAAAGTACTGGGCAACGAGCGGAGTGGTGGCGGCATGGTCCTTGTTTGAGAGGACGCCGAGCGTCACGCCGGCATCCAAGAGGGCGTCGAGCATCTCCATAATGCCGCTGTAGGGGGCCGTGCGGTCCTGCTTGTGGGCACTGTAGTACGTGCGGAACTCGGAGAGCGCCTGTTCAAAGATGCGTCCGTCCCCCGCGAACTCGGCGGGTATGAGCCGCTCGATGAGTTTGGGCTGTCCGTTGCCCACTTTGAATCGGAACTCGTCAGCGGTGAAGGTGGGCCAGCCGTGCAGCTCGCACATATGGTTGCCCGCTGCGGTGAGGTCATCGAGCGTGTTGAGCAGCGTGCCATCCAGGTCGAAGATCACGTGGGTGAATGCCATGGGCGGGCCTTCCTCTCGGTTGATTGCGCAGCCATCATAGCGCAACGTCCCGGTACCTTGGGGGATGGTGCCGGGACGTATAGGAGGGGACGGGGTTGTTGTGGGGGTCTGCGACGTCGCACCTTGGAGGGGTTGCGCGCGGCGGCGGGACGGAGCCTTGAAAGCGCGAAGCGCTTGCACCGTGTACGCGGAGGTCGATGTGCAGGGGCTCTGAGCGGGGGTGCAGCGCGGAGAGGCTACAGTTCTCCGAGGGCCTTCGCCACGGCGAGGTACGCCTCGTCGCGCTCGCGCGTGGCCTCAACGTCGCGACCCTGAGTGTAGTCATAGAACCCGCGCTGGGTCTTCACGCCGTAGGCTCCTTCGTCGAACAACTGGGCGAGAAGGGGAGAGGGCTCTGCGGCATTGCAAAGGTCCGCATTGAGGTACGACGCGATGTGGTGGAAGGTGTCGAGCCCGCCGAAGTCGGCGATCTGCAGCGGTCCCAGGCACGCATAGCGCAGACCGAGGCCATAGCGCATGATGTCATCGACGCCCTGCGCATCGACCACGCCGGTCTCCACAAGGTGCAGGGCCTCGCGCAGCACCGCGAATTGAATGCGGTTCGCCACGAAGCCGGGCACGTCCTTCTGCACCACGACGGGCTTCTTGCCAATCGCGTGCGCCAGATCGCGCACGATATCGGCGGTCTCATTGGAAGTCTCGTCGCCGCGGACGATTTCGATAAGCGGGATGATATGGGAGGGGTTGAACCAGTGCATGCCGATAAACCGCTGGGGCAGTTTCACCGCCGCCGCGAGCTCGTTGATGGAGAGGCCCGAGGTGTTGGTGGCGAGAATCGCGTCGGGACGAGCGAGTTCGGAGATTTCCCGGTAGAAGGACGTCTTCACATCGAGGCGCTCCACGATGCTCTCGACCATGAGGTCGCAGGTGCCAAAGCTATCTTTCTCGCAGGTATATGCGATACGTTCCAGCAGCTCATCGCCTTCGTCGCGGGTGATATCGCCATCCGCAACGAGGTTGTCCGTGCCCTGCGCGATGCGCGTCGCGGCGTTATCGAGTGCCGCTTGAGCGAGGTCGTAGATGGTGACCTGGTAGCCGTAGCGCGCGAAGATCTGCGCCATGGAATAGCCCATCGTTCCCGCGCCGGCAACCACGATGCGCTCGATATCTTGAACCTTCATAGTTAGACCTCCATCTCGAGCAGGGCGCTCCCTAGGGACTTTCCATGCATGTCGAGGGCGAGCGAGCGGGTCACGCCGCCACCAAGAGCTGCTTTGAGCTCGAAATTCAGCGCTGCGATGCTTGGGATCTCGTAACGGGTTACCTCTCCGTGCACGAGCTCTCCAAACCAAGAGGCGACACGCTCGGCGGTGATCTTCTCCTCGAGGAGCGCATAGTCCGCTGGGTCGTAGGCGATGACCGATATGACCGAGACATTGCCCTTGTCGCCCGTGCGGGAGTGGGCGATTTCCTTGAGTTTCATCGTCTATGCCTCCAGAAGCTCGACGCCGATGGTGAAGTCCGAAGACGGAATGAGAATGCTCGCGATGGAGATGATGTCACGTACGCTGGCTGTGGCACCGCCGCCACCGGCGGGGCCGTTGGTGTAGAGCGCCTCGACCTCGCGACCAACCTCATGTGCCATCTCGGCAGTCTTGGTGCGAGCTGCAACGCGGAGGCGGATCTCAATGGGGGCGCCGACTCCAGGGCCGGACGTCTCGCGGATGGCATGGGAGATTGCATCGCCATACAGGGAGTTGAACCCGATGTAATCGAAGCGGACTTCCTCGGCTTCAAGCCCGATGATCTCAAAGCGGTGCTCGAGTACATCACGTGCGAGCTCCGCCTTGGCGAGCGCGTTCTCGCCGCCGTAGCTGATCTGCCCCTCGCCGATGAAGCAATCGTGGTAGCCAACGCTCGTCTTGAAGAAGCCGTTGGGTGCGGCTCCGTCTGCCCCGTGGATCTTGACGCGGTTCTCGGCCTCTTGCTCGATGCGGACCTGGGAGAAGTCTGCCACGACATCGGGCGTGAAGTAGGTGTGGGGGTTCTGGATCTCGTAGAGGGTCTGCTCTTGGACCGTCGCGACGCTGACGAGGCCACCCGTGCCGGGCAGCTTTGTGATCACGCCGTTGCCCTCCTCATCGACCTCGATGATGGGGAAGCCGAGGTTCCACAGGTCGGGCACTTCCTTGTGGCCGGGATCGGCGAAGTACCCGCCGCAGACCTGACCGGCGCATTCGAGCAGGTGACCGACCCATGTGCCCCGCCCAAGACGAGTGTAGTCGTCCATGCTCCAGCCGAATTCGTGCACCAGGGGGCCGAGCGCGAGCGAGGGGTCCGCCACGCGTCCGGTGATGACAATGTCGGCGCCACGGTCGAGCGCCTCGACAATACCAGCGCAGCCGATGTAACCGTTGGCGGACAGGACCTCGCCGTCGATGTCGGACAGCGGCGCGCCCGTCTCAATGGTGGTCATGCCCAGGTAGTGGTCGAGCTCATCGGTCTTGTCGTCGCCGGTGACGCATACGATTTTGAGGCCGGTGAGGTCGCGCTCGCGTGCCATAGCGAGGCAGCGTTTCGCCGCGGCCGTGGGGTTCGCCGCACCCATGTTCGTCACGATGCGCGGGGCTCGCTTGGTTTCGGCGCGCAAGTCGACGAGGGCGTCGAGGATGCGCGTGAAGCGGTAATCGAACAGGTCATTGTAGCCAAGCTCGGGATTTTGGCGGCGCCTGGTCTGGGCGATGGAGACTGTGCGCTCCGCGAGGCACTCGAAGATGATGTAGTCGAGGTCACCGCGGCGGATGAGGTCGATGGCGGGTTCGATACGGTCGCCACCGTATCCCGCGCCCGAGCCGATGCGGATAGTTCTCATGTTTGGCGTCCTTTCGCATTGCGGGCCAAAGGAGGATGGGAGTACTGGCCGGCCTCCCGTGAATGTGCCGGTACCACGTAAGTACAACGTTGTACCCTACGAGGATAGTAGAACGTTGTACCTATCAGTGTCAAGCGGTTGTGCTAGGATTTTTTAAGCAAAATCGTCTGCATGCGCGGTGTCGAGCCCGCACGTGCCGTGCATATGGGGGAATGGGAATGGCCACGATAAAAGACGTCGCCGCATTGGCGGGGGTCTCGCTCTCGACGGTCTCCATCGTCGCAAACGGCCGCGCCAAACAGCGCAACATTTCACAGGTCACGCAAGAGCGCGTGCTGGATGCGATGCGTGAGGTTGGGTATCGCCCAAGTGTTGCGGCCCGCAAGCTCCGGGGCGGCAAGGAGCGCCGCCAGCTCACAGTTTTTTGGGCGGATGACTTCCGCGAGATCATGCTTGCCCGCTTCCTTAAGGGGCTTCATGCGAAGCTCGAGCAATGTGGTGTAGAACTCGATGTTGGTGTCGAGACGTACCGCAACGGAGAGCTGTCTCGCGTTGGTGCCCTGTGCGGTGCGCCGACGTTCGACGCCGCCATCATCGCGAACGCGTCGCCCGACGACCTTGCGTTCCTGGCAGAGATGAAGCCCTTGGCACCTATGGTCCTCTACAACCGCGAACTTGAGGGCTACGCCTCGGTTGTGGTTGACGATGCGGAAGTTGGGGCGATGGCGGCGAAGAGAGCCGCTGCGTGGTTGGGCGGTCGGGGCGATGGCGGTCGTCGTCCCGTGGCTTGCCTGCGAGCACCTGCAGCCTTTGAGGGCATGCTCATACGCGAAGAGGCGTTTTGCGCAGGCCTGCGAGATGCGGGCCATGAGGTGATCGACATGGCAGTTGACGAGAACTCCGCACAAGGCGGCTATAAAGCGCTTGCGGGTATCGCGCCAGGTGCGGTGTCGTGCCTGTTCGCTCCCAGCGATGCGGTCGCCATGGGCGTGCTGCACCGGTGCTGGGAGCTCGGCATTCGCGTCCCCAACGATATGGGAGTCATCTCCGTGGGCAATGGTGCCGTGGAATACGCCGAGCATACGTGTCCGCCTTTGACGTGCGTCTCGATTCCCATGGAGGAGATGGCAGGGCACTGCCTCGAGCTTTTGGGGGACGCGGTTGGCTTTGCGCCCCCCGCGGACGAGGCGCGTGTGCGCCGCATATCCGCGCGCCTGTGCGTTCGCGCGTCCATGTAGCGCCGCCGCGATTGAGGCGCTAGTAGTGTGTGAGCTCGATGCTGTGTTCTTCTGCAAATGCAATCACTGCCGGATCGCATAGGGCATCGAGCTCACGCACGCGATCCAGGTTGTACGAGCTTGCCCGGTAGAGGTCGAGGTCGCAGTAGCCGGGATGGCACATGAGCTCGATATCCTCGTCGAGATGTTCCTGCATGATCGATATCAGCGTCTCGGCTGTGGCGGTTGGCCCAAAGAATCCGCTCACATACGCAAAGCGCCCGTACCGGCGCATTTCGAGGCCGTACTCGCGCGCAAGGCCGCGCGTGACATCGAGGATGGCGGGAGACATATCGTGCACGCCATGGTGTGAGTCGATATGCGTGGGCGCATGTCCAAAGACATCGCAGAAGGACTCGATCTGGGCCTTGAACTCACGTCGGACGTCTTCGGCGTCGAGGTCATCCACGCGGCTGTAGAGCTCCTTGCGTCCATAGAACGTACCGCCAGGGGCCGTGATGCTGCGTCCAGCGGTGAGGGGGCTGCCCAGGGTGAGCGTGAGGTGAACGCCGATGCCCAGGCCGTCCAGGCCTTCCACCGCTTGCCGTGCGAAGTCGATGTCCTTGGCGTTCATGAGCGCGGTGGTTGAGCGGAGGATGCCACGCTCGTATGCCTCGATGATGCCAAGCGTATTCGCCTTGGTGTAGCCAAGGTCATCTCCATTTACAACGAATCGCATGGGGCCTCCAAGCAGGGGACGTGTGGATTAAAGAACGGCGGTCGCCAGCGCACTGATGAGGGGCAGCGTTACCAGAGAGAGCAGGGTAGAAAGACAGACCGTGATGCTGGGCTTATTGGTGTCCTGTCCGAGCTGTTGGCAAAAGACGGAGACGTTGGAGCCTACGGGCGCTGCGGCCGCGATGAGGATTGCAAGTTTGACCTCGCGCGCCCCGGGGATGACGGCAAAGAGGGCAATGGATACCAAGGGGATGAGCACGAGGCGCGCCACGCTTGCCTGATAAGCTTTGGGCGTGGTGAGTAGGGTGCGCAGGTCTGCATTGGCCAGATACGAGCCAAGAATCAGCATCGCGAGCGGAGAGTTGAGGTTGGCGATAGTCCCCATGAGGGTTTGGGCAATGGGGGGAATGGGCATGCGAACCAAGAACAGCACGGTCCCGAGGATGAGTGCGATGAGCATGGGGCTGCTCAGGACGGAACGCATGCTGATGCTCTCAGTGGAGCCGGAGATGCGCCACCGCCCGTATGTCCACTGCAAGACATTGAGGGCCGCGATGAAAGGCGCGATGAAGAACACTGCCTCGGCTCCAAATGCTGCTTGAACGAGGGGAATCCCAATGAACCCGGCGTTGGAAAACGCAGCGGCGAACTCAAGAACGCCGTCGCGGGGGAACACCAGCCGCGCGATGAGCATTGCCAGTCCGAGTGCGAGGGCGGAAAGCACCATGGTGAACACGAGGTTTTCAAGGCGCTCGGGTGTGTACATGCCCCAAAACGAGCGGACGATCACAACGGGGAACACGACATTGAGAAGCAATGAGCCGAGTTCGCGCGTGGTGGTGGGGCTAAGCATGCCAAGCTTCACCAGCAGGCAGCCGAGCCCCATGACGGCGAACATGACAAGGCACTGAGAGGCCAGTGTTGCGGCGATGCTCATGGGTCCTATTTCTCGGCTATAGCCTGGTATACGGAGATAAACTCCTTGGCGAGGATGCCAAAGGCCTCGGCGCTCATGAGCTGATCTTCGGCGTGCATGAGGATCAGGGCGAATTCGGACTGCTCGCCGGCGGCCTCCTTCTGGATGAGGGAGAAGTGGGCGTCGTGACCGGCGGTGAAGAGCTGCTGGCCCTCGGCAATCAACTGCTCGGCACCATCGAAATCGCCTTCCTTGGCGCGGTGGATGGCCTCGACGTAGTTTGAGCGCGCGGCACCAACGGAGGCGATGATCTGGAAACTTGCCTGTTCGACTTCGGGACTCATGGATACTCCTGTTCGTTGGGCTGGTTGCTATTTAGCGTGGATTTGGAAGTAGACAGCCTTGAATTCTGGGGTTGCCTTGAGCGCCGCCTTGACGACGGTGAGCGCGCGCTCGTCGTCGGTCGTCTCAAAAAACATCTCCATGGGAGTCTCGCTGACGAACGTGCACGTGGGGTCTTCCACGGCGGTGACGTACTCTTTGAGCTTGTCGTGGTACATGGTGCAGTTGATGGCGATCATGATGGGTCCTTTCTATTCGATCGCGGTGTTAAGACTGTTGGGAGGTGCGCTGCGCGAGGGCGCTGGTGAGCAGATCGATGAACACCATGAACGAGACTTGCGTCTCGAGGTATTGGCTGTAGTTCTGGTTCTGATAATTGGGGAGCCAGACGACCTGGTTGACCTTCGCGTTGAGCGGGTTCTTCCGACTCATGGTGATGAGGACGATATGCGGTTTCCGCTCGTCGGAGGTATCGGCCAAGGCATCGAGAATATCTTTGTAAACCCTGCTGCCTGCGGAGAAGATGACCAGGGTGTCCTCATCGGTGATGCCCTGGTCGACGGAAAGCTGGTCATAGGGCGCAAAGCTCGAGATGATGCCGAGCTTGAGGAGGTTGAAGTTCAGAAGCTGGGCGGACAGGGCGCTCTTGTGGAAGCCGGTGGTGACGATGCGCCGCGACGTCGTGAGGCGCTCGACGAGCAAACTCATATCGGCGTCTTCCATAGCGGCGGGTATGAGCTGGAGGAGCTTGCAGTACCATTCGATTGCCGTAGACGGCGAGCTGCTCTCGCCAGCTGACTTGTGGTGCTGGTACACGGCGGACCGGAAATCGGAGAACCCCCGGTATCCGAGTTTTTGGCAAAAGCGCGTGATCGCCGGCTGGGAGATGCCGAAGTCCTCGGCAAGGGAGGTCGCCGAAGCGCGCAGGACGGCGTCGACGTTATTGATGAACGCCTCGTACACCTGTTGATCCGTTGCGGTGAACGCACCCTGTTTAATCTGCATCTGCTCGAATGGGTTCATAGTGAGTCCTCCAGTCATACCGAATGGCTATTCAGCAATCATGGACTCAATACTACCAATTACCGACTGAACGAAGGCGTCCGCCTCGCCGCGCGCGGTGCGGGAGTTGAACGTCTCGAAGTACTTGCCGTAGTCGCAGTTGGGGACGAGATAGTTGCAGTAGGTGTTGGCGTAGCCGATGATGATGACCTCGTGATGCGGGAATGCCGCTTTGATGCGGCGGCCGAGTTCGCTGCACACGTCACCCGGCATGGTGACGACGATGAGGGTACCGAATGAGTAGAACTGGCTCGTAAGTTCGAGCGACACGGGGCTCATCTCGAGCTTGCGCTGTTGGCGGTCCATCAGGAATGCGGACATGGCCTGGGGCTCGGGTGAGGCCAGGTCTCCTTGAATGCGAGCGGTCATTTCTGCCCAGTCGCGATCGGTGCGGGCATCATAGGTGGTGGGACGACTGACGCTTCCGCACCGGGGCGTCCACGTGTGCAATTCGACGGGCGTCTTCTTGACCATGACCTGATCAAAGAGGGCATCGGCGGTCTCGTTAAGCTCGTCTATGCCCGATGACTTGCGGTAAAAGCGCGTTGACACATCCCCGCACGTTCCGTTGGTGCACAACACCTGGCAACCAAGGGCATCCTCGAGCCTCAAACGGACTTGGCCGATAAGGTCGGCGGAAAGCGCGGTGCTGCTTCCGTTGAGGATGGTGGGGTGCGCCGAGACGTTGAAGAACGCTCCGAGGGGCGTGCCGTCCTCGCCTTGGAAGGTGATGAGGTAGCAGTGCTTGTCCTCGACACCCCCCCGGACGTTGCGGTTGCCGTAGAGGCCGTCGACGAGCATCTTCTCGAAGGTGCAGGTGGCGGGCTGCATATGCGCGTGTGCACGGCAGGCGCTCTCGATCATGCGGCGCTCAGCGTCCGCGGTGAGTTCGGGTTCGACATGGGTGTCCTCAAAGGCGAGTTTGAAATACGCCGGGGCGGAGTGCGTGTGAATGCACGCCACGGTGATGTGTGAGGGGTGGATGCCCGTGCGCGAGGTGATTCCCGCCTTTACTCGGTTGCAGAACACGGGGTCGAGCATGATGGAGTCAAGGACGACGAGAACGAAGGTCTCGTTGTCGATGGAGAGACATAGTGAATTAATCTGAATGGAATCAAGCACTGATTCATTCATTCCTGGGCGATTATAGCCAGCCATATAGCATGGACGCTGTGGGGTGATATCTACTTTATCGAATCTGATATACATAGTTACCAGCTTCTTACCATTGAAACCTGTATGATGAGGACATCGTACTACATGAATTACCATTTACCGTTTACCGAATGGAAATTCCGGTAAACGGTAAAAGTGTTAAATGGTCATTCAAGTTCGTATACATTCGACTCACGTACTGGCCGTGCGCCCACATCGTTTGCAGTAACGAGAGGAAGGAAGGTCCACCATGAGTGAGGCCACTGCACCAAAGCAGTCCATCATGGATAAGTTCCAGGCAGTCATGGAACGCACCATCGTGCCCATCGGCATGAAGATCTCGCAGCAGAAGTATCTGGCTGCCATCCGCGACGGCATGACCGTCATGATCCCCATTACCATCATCGGCGGTTTCGCCTGCCTGCTCGCCGTTCCTCCTGCGCCGGTTGGGCTCACGGGCGGCAACATCTTCGCCGACTTCCTGCTTGCCTGGCAGGCATGGGCTGCGGCGAATGCGTCGGTTCTCATGATTCCCTATCACATGACGATCGGCATTATCTCAGTGTTCGTTGTGTGCGGCGTGGCCTACCAGCTCGCCCAGACGTACAAGATGGATGGCGTCAACAACATGCTCTGCGCCTTGTTGGTGTTCCTATGCGTGAGCGACGCCGTCGACCTTGAGACGGTCTCCATCTCCATTTCCAAGCTCGGTGCCTCTTATATGTTCGGCGCCATGATGATCGGTTTGCTGGCTGTTGAGATCAACCACCAGTGCATCAAGCACAACATCAGCATCAAGCTGCCCGCATCCGTTCCGCCCAACGTTGCCGCCCCGTTCAACGTATTGATTCCCATGACGTTCAGCGTCGTCGGGTTCACGCTCCTCAACGTCCTGTGCACCGCGGTCACTGGCGCGGGTATCACCTCGCTCGTGTACACCATCTTCCAGCCGCTGCTTTCCGCAACCGGTAGCCTTCCTTCCGTTCTGCTCATCAACGTCATCATGACTACCTTCTGGTTCTTCGGCATCCACGGTGCCAACATGGTCAGCGTTGTCACGAGCCCCATCACCACGGCAGCCCTCGCCGCCAACCTTGAGGCCTATCAGGCGAATCAGCCCCTGCCCTACATCTTCTCCGGCGCGGTTAACAGCGTGTTCGGCAACTGGATCACCTACTTCGCCATCCTGCTCGTCGTGCTGTTCTTCTGCAAGAGCTCCCAGCTCAAGAGCGTCGCCAAGGTCGCATCCGTTCCCTGTGTGTTCAACATCAACGAGCCCATGATCTTCGGTATGCCCACGGTGCTGAACGTCTTCACGTACGTGCCGCTGCTCATCTGCTCGATCATCAACTTCTCTACGTACTATCTGCTTGCCGATGCTGGCATCCTGGGTCGCTTCTACATCACGCTACCCTTCACGGTCCCCGGCCCGCTGCAGGCGTTCCTCGCCACTATGGACCCCAAGACCATCGTTCTGTACTTCGTGCTGCTCGCGGTCGATGTCCTGGTGTGCCTGCCGTTCATCAAGGCGTATGACAAGACGCTCGTCGAGGCCGAGACTGCTCAGGAGAAGCTCGGTGCCTAAGCCAGTCGTTCGGTTCGTGTCCGGTGTATTGACCGAACCCGTATCACATGTGTGGGGCGCGGGATGCCCGTGCCCCACATTGCCAGAGAGGAAACCATCATGCGTAACATCGTTTTGTTCTGTGCTGCCGGCATGTCTACGAGCCTGCTCGTGACCAAGATGCAGGAAGCTGCCGACGCCGCCGGCTATGAGGCAACGATTGCGGCTCACCCCATTGCGGAGGCCGACACGTACGGCAAGGACGCCGATATTGTCCTGCTTGGCCCGCAGGTTCGATTTGAGTTGGCGCGTATCCAGGGTCTGCTGTCCGACAAGAAGGTCGAGGCGATCGACATGATGGCCTACGGCATGATGAACGGCGAGGCCGTCATTGCCCAGGTCAAGAAGGCCCTTGGGGATTAAGACGAGCGATATCGTATATATGACTTTGATTTGGCGGCCTACGAGATACCACTGGCCGCCTTTTTATTAGGGGATCAAGCCAAATAAGCGAAAACGGAAACGGTGCCGGATCGGTGCCATGGGAGGTACTACCTTAATGGGCAAGAACGTAAGTCGTAGGGGGGTTGTGTGCGATGGTGGCTGCGGCGGCGACTTCTGCAGGCCTTTCGGCGTGCACGGGTGACGATATTACCAAAGGCGGGTTGTCTTCTGAGGCAAGTGGTGTGAAGTTTGATGGTGCGCGCGCCACGGTGAGCGCAGGTTCGGTCAAGGGGTCTGAAGTTGCTGATGGAGTGTTCTCGTGGTACGGAATTCCGTATGGCGAGGTACCGATTGGTGACTTGCGTTGGAGTGCTCCAAAAACCCGTGCTGCGTGGACGGACGAGCTTGACTGCAGCAAAATGGGCGAGAGGTCGCTCCAGTATTCCGGCGGAAAGGTTATTGGCTCTGAAGACTGCCTTAACCTGACCGTGACAGCTCGTGACGGTGAGGGTGGAAAACCGGTTCTTGTTTATATTCATGGTGGCAACAATCAGACTGGTGATGCTCGGGAGCTTATTGGAAACGAGCTGGTGAGTACGCTCGACTGTGTGTATGTCTCCTTAAACTATCGACTGGGTCTCTTTGGATTCAATTGTCTTCCGGCGCTACAGAGCGACGATGACGCTACGGGTAACTATGCGCTGCTCGATATTAAAATGGCTCTTGATTGGGTTGCGGAGAACATCTCCGTGTTCGGTGGCGACCCAGAGAATATTACGATAGCGGGTTTCTCGGCGGGAGGCCGAGACGTTATGGCGATGCTTATCAGCCCTTTGTTTGAAGGAGCTTTTAAACGTGCGATCGTCTTTAGCGGCGGTATGACGACATGTGATGAGTCTGCCGCCTCTGTGCGAGTGGCCCGGGCATTGGCGCCTCTTGCGCTTGAGGATGGAATCGCCGACACATCGGAAGAGGCGGTGGCGTGGCTTCTTGCGAATGACAATGAGGTCGAAGCATACGTGCGCGGGCTGGAAGCGGAGCGTCTGGCACTTCTCATGGCGAATGCCAGTATCCGGATGAGCGTGTTCCCTCATTTGTACGAAGATGGTGTGGCCCTTCCAAGGGGAGGATTTGATGGAGCGTTGTACAACGATGTGCCCGTGATTATGTTGACGGGTTCTTCGGAGTTCGGACTATTCTCCAATGGAGATTCGTGGTGGCAGGGTGAAGAAGCGGCAGGGCTCTCAGATGACGAACTGACTGCGGCAAAGAACTTCTCTTGCACATATGGGAACGAGATGTATCGCATCTTCAACGCGCAAGAAAGCGCAAACACGATGATGAGTGGATGTGAGCAGCCGATATACGTATGCGAGGTGAACTATGGCGATGATGCGTCAAAGATGAAGGATGAACTCAGCGGTTACGGCGCGTTCCATGGCATCTTTATTCCCATGCTGTCCTCGACTAATTCCTATACCTCGATGCTCCCAGGCGTGTTCGAAAGTGAGAGCTACCAGGCAATGGCGGAAGTATTCAGGAGCTACATCGCAAACTATTTGAAGACGGGAGACCCGAATTCCGAGGAGCTCGAAGAGTGGGTGGCTTGGAGCAGCGATTGCCATGAATCCCTGTGCTTTGACGCGGATGCAGAAGGTGCAGTGGTGAAGAGCCTTGATAAGACTACTACCTATGGCGATATCATCGAGCGCATGGAGTTGGATACAACGGTAAGCGATGAGATAAAAAGCCTAGTTGCGAAAAATGTGATGAATGGGCGTTGGTTTAGCAAAGACCTTGATGGGTACTATGCGGGAAACCGATCAGCGTAATAACAGGTGCCTTCGAAGTCTTTGTAGAAAAGGATAAGAAGAATCCACTGTGCGTTCGTCATTGAACACGTAAGCAAACAGGCCGGAGCAATTATCTGCTCCGGCCTGCTGTATTCAATGGCTGGGGTAGAGGGATTCGAACCCCCGTAACTGGTACCAAAAACCAGGGTCCTGCCGCTGGACGATACCCCAATGCATCGACCGCGCAAACGCGCGACCGTCATAGTGTAGCGTACCTAGGCGCTCAATGCATCGCACAAAGCGTCGAGGAGGCGGACCGCCAAGGTTTGCGCATCGCTTGCGGTGAACATGCCGTAACCGGTGATGCCCGTGAGCTCGATTCGCAGTGCCACAGGTTTGGTTTTGGCCGCCGCCAGAGCGGTCTTTATGCGAAGGGGGAGATTCTGGCATTCGGCGAGAGCAATGGTCGCACGGGGCTCTGCGTCTTCGGGAAGCTCGTCAGAAGCGACCTCGACGATGAGGTCGACGTCGTGCGGCGCCTCGCTGTCGTACAGGACGATACCGCTGCCGTCCGTGGTCGCCGAGGCGATATTCCACACGCGCGAGGCGACGTTGCGCGCGATCGCGTCCTCGCCGCCAATGGCAATGCGGCAGTTCTCAAGCACATTTGCAGCACGTGCGAAGCCCATGCGTGCCTCGGCATCGATGTCGACGATCGAGGGCTTACCCTCCCAAACATGGTGAAGGCGCTTGACGTAGGCAAACGTGTCCTGGAACGCCATGCCATCGGCGAAGAGGCCGACGTTTTCCTGGAACTGCTGCAGCGCCGCCTCGGTGTGCGGGCCAAAGTAGCCATCGTCGACGCCGCAGGCAAAGCCCAACGTGTTGAGTGCCCGCTGCAGTGCCTGCACGTCCGCGCCGTGGAAATTGGGCAGGCGCAGGTAGAGCGTGCGGTCACCGAGTTTGTACGAGGCATCGACCAGCGCACTCCATGTGGTGCCGTCAACCTCGTCGCCCGTCTCGATGCCTTCGGAGGAGCGGAAGGCACGCACCGCCTCTGTGGTGGTGGTGCCGTACTCCTGGGCGGACGTCTCGGCGGTGTCAATGGTATATCCCAGCGATGCGAGGCGCGTCTGAACGTCTTCGACGGCAGGCCCCTGCATTCCCGGTGCGATGGACTCCATGCGGATCCCCTAACAAGCCTGGCGCGCATCACCAATTGGACGGTGACGGCGCTATCTCATGCGCGCGGGTGCAACATGTCTGCGCGGCATACGATTCATAGTGTATCAAGGATGCGTATCGTCCGCACAAGTTCCACCGGGGTCGGCTCGTGAGGCGTTGATGATACACGGGACGATGCAGCTCATGCAAAAAGACGACCGCGCCTGGGGGACGGGCGCGGTCGCAGAGGGAAGGTGCGTTGACGCGCCGCAGTGCGACGCGACGTGGCAGGCGTTTAGAGGTTTGCCTCGATATCTGCCTTAAGCTTGGGCTTGGGAACGGCGCCAACCGAGCGCATGGCCTCTGCGCCGCCCTTGAGCATAACGACCGTGGGGATGGACATGACGCCGTAGCGCATGGCGAGGTCCTGGTTCTCATCAACATTGCACTTGGCGACGACGATCTTGCCCTCGAGCTCGTTTGCGATCTCGTCAACGACGGGGGAGAGCATGCGGCACGGACCGCACCACGGGGCCCAGAAGTCGATGACGACGGGCAACTCGTTGGTGAGCAGGCTGTCGAACGTGTTTGCATTCGCTTCGATGATATTGGCCATGAGAGCCTCCTGTATGGGTGGTCTCGCAGCGTTGGACGCTGCAAGGGTTGGTCTAATCGAGGTGGTTATACCCACGAGCGTACTGGTGTTACACCGAGCGGTAGAATGTTCTTACAATATGTAGGACGACGGTCAACGCGGACGGGGTGAGGGCGCATGTCGGTAACAACAGGCGAACGCAAGGAGGCCCTGGCGGCTGCCGTTGAGCAGGAACTTGGCTCGCTCCAAGCGCGTGGCGTTCGGATTGCGGGGAATGCGTTCTCGCCTGTCGTTTTGGTAAAAGGCGAGCTGAATGCCGACGAATTGGCGGGCGAAAGCCTCTTGAGCGGCGCAGACGGCGCGGCGCTCCGTGCGGCGCTTCCGGCCATTGGGTGGGAACCGCAGGATTTCTGTGCGCTTGCGACGGTGTTCGGCGCGGGCGAGCCAGGCATTGTCGACGGCCCCGTACCGGGCGATGCCGTGCCCGCTGAATTGTTTCGCGAGGCGCTCGAGGCGCTTGACCCCGAGGCGATCGTCTTGCTCGACGATGCCGCAGCGGATGCGATGCGCGAAGCGTACGCGGACGCCCTTGCGATCATCGAGGACTTTGACACGGCTATGCTCAAGCCCGGGTTGGTGGCTCCGGTGTTGGGGCGGCGCGTGCTTGCGCTCGACGGCTTTGAGGCGGCACTCACGGAGCCTCGTCAAAAGCAGCGCATGTGGGCATATCTCAAGCAGCTCCCTCCCTTGGGAGCCCCCTATTAACCGTGAACCGTGGCGACTTCTCGTCATTATTAACTGTCTTGTCAGTTGTCTTGTCAGTAAAGGCGGTCAGTGGGATACTTCCCCCAACGGAAGCTGATTCGTCGGGAGGACTCAATGACGGAGACGACGATGGAACCCACCGCGCTTGAGCGCGCCGCCGCGGTGACGGCGGAGACCCGCGCGCGGATCGAGACGCTCAAGGCTGAGCGTGACGCGGTGATTTTGGCCCACTATTATGTCGAGCCCGAGGTCCAGGCGGTGGCTGACTACGTGGGTGATTCGTTTTACCTGGCAAAACTCGCAAAATCACTCCCTCAACAGACGATCGTGCTGTGCGGCGTGGAATTCATGGGGGAGAGCGCGAAGCTCCTCAATCGCGATAAGACCGTGTTGATGCCCGAGCCCGCAGCGGACTGCCCTATGGCCCACATGGTGCAGCGTGCGACGATCGACAAGGCGCGCGAGGAATACGGCGACGATCTTGCGGTGGTCTGCTACGTCAACTCCACCATGGAGATCAAGAGCTGGAGCGATGTGTGCGTGACCTCCTCCAACGCGGTGAAAATTGTGCGCGAGCTGCCCCAGCATCACATCCTGTTCATTCCCGACCGCAATTTGGGGCGCCACGTGGCGGAGCAGGTTCCCGAGAAGCACGTGATTTTGAATGACGGATGCTGCCCGCGGCATGAGGCCATCTCTTTGGCGGAGCTGCGCGAGCTCAAGGTGGGGCATCCGAATGCCCTGGTGCTCGCTCATCCCGAGTGCGTCGCCGCCGTGTTGGACGAGGCGGACTACATTGGTTCGACGGCGGGCATCATCTCGTTTGCCGAGCAAAGCGACGCGCAGGAGTTCATTATCGTGACGGTTCGAGGGGTTCTGTACGAACTCGAGCGTCGATGCGCCGGCCAGGGGAAGAGATTTTACGTTACGTCTACGCCGCCTACGTGCAGCGATATGGACGGTATTACGCTTGAGAAGCTCCTGCATTGTTTGGAGTTCGGCACGGGTGCCGTGGAGATCGGCGTGGATGGGGCCTCCGCAAAGCGCGCTCAGCTCACGCTCGACCGTATGCTCGAGTACGCCGCTCGATAATCGACGGCACATGCGCGGCGAAAGGAGCGGCACGATGGAGGCTGTATATAAAGATATGACATGCGATGTGGTAATCGCCGGCTGTGGCGTGGCGGGTTTGTACGCCGCGCTCAACTTGCCGAGTGATATGCGGGTGGTTATGCTTTCCAAGGGCGCGGTTGACGAATGCGACTCCATGCTCGCCCAAGGGGGCATCTGCGTATTGCCCGAGGCCGCGGATTACGACGCGTTCTTTGAGGACACCATGCGCGCGGGTCATTATGAGAACCGGCGCGAGAGCGTGGACATCATGATTCGATCATCCCGTTCGGTCATCAACGACCTCGTGGCGTTGGGGGCGGATTTCGATCGGGCTGAGGACGGTTCGCTCGCGTTCACGCGCGAAGGTGCGCACTCGCGTCCGCGAATCGCGTTCCATGCGGATGTGACAGGCAAGGAGATTACCGAGTCTCTGCTCGCGGCGGTCAAACGGCTGCCCAATGTGACCGTTCTCGAACACGTTGCCGCCGTCGACCTCATCGTTGATGACCATGCGTGCGCAGGCGTGATTGCCGTGCCGGTAACGGAGGATGCCTCGATCGCGACGGTCGAAGAGCTGCGCGGTGAGCAGAGTGAGCGGGGCGTCCGTCCCGAGGGCGTGGGGGAGCCTTTTGAGATTCGGGCGTGTGATGTGCTGCTTGCAACGGGCGGTATCGGAGGCGTGTACCAGCACTCCACAAACTTCCCGCAGCTGACTGGCGACGCGTGTTTCCTGGCAAACGAATACGGCGTCGGTCAGGAGCACCTGGACTACGTTCAGATTCATCCCACGGGCCTGTATTCCGAAAAGCCCGGTCGCACGTTCCTCATCTCCGAGAGTTGCCGTGGCGAGGGGGCGGTTTTGCTCAACCAGGCCGGCGAGCGCTTTACCGATGAGTTACAGCCCAGGGACGTGGTGGCGCGTGCCATTCAAGACCAAATGCGCGATGAGGACGCGGAGTACGAGTGGCTGAGCTTTGATCCCGTCGATCGCGAGATCGTGCGCACGCACTTTGCGAATATTCGAGAGCATTGCAAGACCGAGGGACGCGACATCTTGGAGGAACCGATTCCCGTAGTTCCCACGCAGCACTACTTCATGGGTGGCGTTTGGGTCGATCGGGATTCGGCGACCACGATGCCGCATCTGTATGTTGCCGGCGAGGCGGCGTGCAATGGTGTGCATGGCAGGAACCGCCTTGCGAGTAATTCGTTGCTTGAGTCGCTCGTTTTTGCGCGCCGTGCGGCGTGGAAAATGGCAACGGGGGAGAGCCTGGAAGTCGAGAAGGCGGGCGAGCCCGCGCTCGACGGCGCACATCGCCTGTTGCCCGGTCAGGTGCGCCAAAACCTCAACATCGACGCGCTCGTGCACGCGTGATGAGCACGCCTTGAGGTGCGCTATCTGCGACGTGCCCCTTGGCGTGCAGTGTGCCCTTCATGCTTGCGACCGTCATGCCTACGAAAGGAGCTCTTGTGAACCCAATCACCATGAACCTTGTTGCCGACGATATCATCCGTTTTGCCCTGCGCGAGGACATGAACGCGGGCGACCTGTCGACCGAGTCGGTCTGCCCCGGTCCGCGGGAGGCACAGGTGCAGCTCATCGCCAAGGCCGAGGGAGTCATCGCCGGCCTGGACGTGTTCGTGCGCGCGTTCACCCTGCTCGATCCCGCCACGACATTCGAGGCGCGCGTGAGTGATGGTGACGAGGTCGAGCCCGGTCAGGTGCTGGGAACGGTGCGCGGTGATGCCCGCGTGTTGCTCTCCGGTGAGCGCGTGGCTCTCAACTTCCTGCAGCGCATGAGCGGCATCGCTACGTATACGCGTACCATGGCAAAGGAGCTCGAAGGTACCAAGACCCTGCTTGCCGACACGCGCAAGACCACACCCGGCCTACGCATATTCGAAAAAGCGGCGGTCGAGGCGGGCGGTGGCCACAATCACCGCTACAACCTTTCACAGGCGGTCATGCTCAAGGACAACCACATCGATGCGGCGGGAGATATCGCTGCCGCCGTGGCAGGTGCTCGCGCCCATGCGCCCTTTGTGTGCACGGTGGAAGTTGAGTGCGAGAGCCTGAATATGGTGCAAGAGGCACTCGATGCTGGAGCGGACATCATCATGCTCGACAATATGGATCGCGAGCAGATGCGCGAGGCCATTGCGCTCATTGATGGCCACGCCAAGGTCGAGGTCTCGGGCAACGTTGACGCGAGTAACATCCGCGAACTCGCCAATCTGGGCGTCGATATCATCTCGTCGGGAGCGCTTACCCATTCGGCGCCCATTCTGGATCTCTCGCTGAAACACCTGCGCCTGCTCTAAATCGATTTGATGCGAAGTCGCGGTGTATTCGATGAGACGGAGACGGGAGGTGCGGCGATGCCGCTAATGGGTCATGAGCGCAGGGATGCCATCTTACAGTCCTTGCGTGGCGCAAAACGCCCGGTGAGCGGGACGGCGCTCGCAAGCGTCGCCGGTGTGAGCCGACAGGTGATCGTGCAGGACATCGCCCTGCTGCGTGCCGATGGGCACGACATCGTTGCGACCAATCGCGGGTACGTGCTGCGCGAGGGCGCCTCGGAGCTCACGGTTCCCACGCGTCTTATCAAGGTTCACCACACTATCGATCAACTTGAGGACGAGCTCCAGACCGTCGTCGACCTGGGCGGAACCGTTCAAACCGTCATGGTAAATCATCGCGCATACGGCAAAATCACCGCCAATCTGGACATACGCAGCCGTAGCGGCATAGCCCGCTACCTCGATGACATCCGCACGGGTAAGAGCACACCGCTGATGACGGTGACGAGTGGCTATCACTTTCATCGTATTTCTGCCGATACGGAGGAGGCCCTGGACGCCATTGAGGCCGCCCTTGCGGCCAAGGGCTATCTTGCCGAGGTTCTGCCCTATGAGCGCGAGGGTCTTGACGGGTAACGCTCGGGCGGCGTTTCGCAACTGCCTGTGCCGGTCGCGGCATGTCCCATCCCATGGCGGCTCCGCGCGAAAGTGCCGCGAGAGTTGACTTTCGCGGCACGTTTTTGTTGCAGGTCCGAAAAAGCTTCCGCGAAAGTTAACTCTCGCGGGCACGTTCGACGCCCGACCCCTTGGGCGCGGCTTGGCATACGGCCCCTTTGGCTGGCTACCCGATAGGCTCGACGTATTTTGCGCGGTCTGTACGCTGGACGCGCTTTGAGACGTGGAGCGGGGCGGACGTTTGATGCCGGAGCGGTGGTCCGCTTGGGGCTCTTTGCTTGCTGGAGGTGTCAGCTGCCGTCTCGTGCGACATGCCAAAATATGTTGTCGATCCGATGCTTTGGTTGTTATGGTGCCATGCCTTCTGTAGTTGCTTTTGCTGCCATAACCGTTATCTTCACAAGGCTGTCGGAAGGGTTCTTGTTCGGGCGCAGTGGCGAGGGACAGTTTGAGGATGTGGATAGATGAAGACCGTTCACATGGAAATAGCTACCGTCTACCCAAGACTGATGTAACTAAATCGTATACAACGTATAAGACGTATATGATGACTTCTGTCATATGTTGCCGCGGGATCCGGACTCGCGCGCTTCGATGAGGGCGCTTCGAAGCGCCATAAAGAATTGATGGAAAGGAGACGGTAATGAATCAGCTTTATGCAGCAATAGCCGTTGGCCTCGTGGGTGTCATTTGCATCATGGACTCCCGTATGCTGGGGCGCCTGAGTCTTGAGCGCCCGCTTATTGGCGCCACGATGGTCGGCATCGTGCTTGGTGACATCCCCACGGCTTTGGCCGCTGGCGCGACGCTCGAACTTATGAGCATCGGCTTGATTAATGTGGGCGCCGCGATGATCCCCGACATGAATATGGGATCTATCGTTGCTACGGCGTTTTGCATCTTGACCGGAGCGGGTCCGGAGGCGGCGTTGACCATCGCAGTTCCTGTTGCCGCATTTGGCCAAGCGATTGGTCTTGCGGTGCGCATGGTCCTCGCGGCATTTTCTCATAAGGCCGACACCCTTATCGATCAGGGCAAATTTAAGCAGGCGCTTCACCTTCATATTATTTGGGGTAATGTCCTGTATGCTCTGATGTATTTCGTGCCCATCTTCCTTGCGATCTATGTCGGCACCGATCTTGTCCAGTCTATTGTGGATATGATTCCCGCATGGGTCACAAGTGGACTTAACCTTGCCGGCAATGTCCTTACCGCTCTCGGCATGGCCCTGCTGCTTAATATCATGCTTACCAAGAAGATGGCCCTCTTTTTCTTCGTTGGCTTCTTTGCTGCGGCCTTCCTTAACATTAACGTTACCGCCGTTGCAATCTTTGCTGTGTTGCTCGCCCTGCTGCTCGTGGATCTCAAATTCCGTGATGGTGGCGGCCAGTTCGCAACCCAGGCCGCAGACGACTATGATCCGCTCGAGGACGACGACTAAGAAAGAAGGAGGTCATTTCAATGGCAGAGCAGATTACTGTTGAGCAGGCATCCAGCACGACCGAGCTGAAAAGCTTGGAGCCGCAACCTGTTTCCGAGAAGAAGCGCCTTTGGCAGTTCTTCTGGCGCACCTGGGCGATCCAATCTTCGTGGAACTATGAGGGCCAGATGAACCTGGGCTTCCTCTATTCCATTGCGCCGACGCTCGACCGCATTTACACAGATGAGTCCGACCCGGAGATTCTCGAGCGAAAGAAGGAGGCCTATCACCGTCATACCGCTTTGTATAACATCACGCAACAGCTGAACAGCTTTGTGCTTGGTCTCGTTGCCTCGATGGAGGAAGAGTACGCTCGCGACCCCAAACACTTCAACCCTGAGGTGATGAACAGCCTAAAGGTTTCGCTTATGGGTCCGCTTTCGGGCATTGGCGATTCATTGCTTGAGGGAACGCTTCGCATTATCTCTTTCGGATTGGGCGCGTCCCTGGCAGCGCAGGGCTCCATTCTTGGACCTATTTTGGCGATCCTCATCTCCGGCATCCCTAAAGCCCTTATTACTTGGTTTGGCGGCAAGCTCGGTTATACACTTGGTGCCGACTACGTAAAGCAGCTGCAGAGCGGCGGCATGATGGAGCGCGTGATGTACGTTGCGAGCATTGTTGGCCTCATGACTGTGGGCGCGATGATTGCCACGATGGTTGGTATTACGACCCCGCTGCAGTTCCAGGATGGAGCTTTGGTAATTCAGGACGTGCTGAACGGCATCTTCCCGGCAATGATTCCCTTGGCTATTACTATGACTTTCTACTGGCTGCTCAAGAAGAAGGTTAGCCTCACGGTGTTGCTGCTGGGCGGCATTGCTGCTAGCTTGGCTGCAAGCTTCTTCGGAATTCTTGCATAGCAATTGCGTATATAGCCCCCTTATTAGGCGCAGATCGTTGACGGGTCTGCGCCTTTTCGTATGTTGACGAAATGTGTCGAGCGGGGTCTGGTGCTTCGAGTGAGACATCTTTGAAGTATGTCGGTCTTGGGCAGGACCTGGTCCCCGACTGTTGCCAGTGGTTGCGGGCAAGTAGTGGCTCGCCGATTCGTTCGCAGCCATGGTTCATCGAAATGTGGACGGGTGTGGCGAAAGCTGTGATGGCGTGGGTGTCGAATGTGCGTGTGCCGCATGGTCATCCTGTCGATGTCAATGTGCGGATGGGTTATGAGAGTCTGGATCTTTACCGCTACGGGCGGCCTTTTCCCTTTCGAGGTTGCTGAGGACAATATGGGTGGGTGCTTTGCGTGGGGTCTTTTGGTTCAGTTGCATGACCGGTGGCTGGCATTGTCAGAGACAAGAAGCCCCCGTTTCTGCTGTATGAGAAACGGGGGATGGAAGGTTTCTGTCTTTTGGTGGGGGTGCGCGTTATGCGCGTGCAGCTTCGATCTTCTCGTAGGCGCTAAGATAGGTTGCCATTGATCGCGCATCGGCTGCCATGGGATCGGTGAGCGTTGCGGAATCGGTACACTCGACGCTTAACACCCCTTGGTAGCCGTTCTGCTCAAAGGTGAGGATGTCAGTCGCAATATCACGTTCTCCGTCGCCAAGGGCAAGGTGGAGTGAACGCTCGCCGGTATCGACATAGTGGGCATGAATCATCTTGGGGCCAAAGGCATCGAAATACTCCTGAATAGTGTTGCCAGCGCTCACCATGGCGCCGATATCGAGGCAGACTTTCAATGCGGGTTCATCGACCATGGATAGTAGAAGTTTGAGGTCGGCAACGGTGTTGGCGATGCGCGACTCGGGCGCGCGCAAGGCTTCGATGGCGAGGTTGATGCCCTGCTCGCCTGCATAGCGCGCGACCTGTTTGAGCATGGTTGCACTACGCTCGCGTGCGGTTTCAACTGGCTCGTTGTAATACGCCCAGCCACTCGTTACGAGCACCTGAGTTGCGCCAACGCTTTTTGCAACATCGACGGCACGGGTAAAATATGCAAGTGTGCGTTCTTGGATGCTCGCGTCTTTTGCCGCCATATTGTGTGGTTTGGGGTTGCATTGCTCCGGGCATATGCCGTGGATGCGGATGCCGTATTCATCGATGAGATGGCTTAGACGCTCAATGGGATCGTTCTGCCGATAATCCATAAAGAAGTGCTGGGGAGATGTCCATAGCTCGACGCAGGGATAGCCGAGCTTTTGTGCATTGGCAAAAAAGTCATCAAGGTCATAGAACATGTAGTGGTGGTTCATGGTGGCAAGTTCAATGCGAGGCTGTGCCATCCCGACTCCTTTCCAAGGATTTATCAACAAACACGTCTCAGACGTCATATACGATTATAAATTAAAGAGATGTATGATGTGCAGACCTGGGGTTCTTGCCGTGAACGGTAGATATTCGGCGATAAACGGACATTTCAACTTGAATCTAGACCAATCGGTATATAACGTCTATGATGTCAGTAACGAATAGGAGGTACGTATGAATCAACTCATACTTGCGTCGCATGGTGGCCTTGCGGCTGGTGCCCGCGATACGCTCGAAATGATTATTGGCGATGTGTCGCGTGTTCACGTGGTTTCGCTGGAGAGGGATGACAAGGATCGGATCGACGAGCGCACGATTGCGCTTATCGACTCGTTCGAGCCGTCTGATGCAGTTTATATTTTGACCGATATGATGGGTAGCAGCGTGAATAACTCGATGGTTTCCGTGCTTGCCCAGCGTCCCTCTGTCACGGTGATCTCTGGGATGAATTTTCCTCTAGTGCTTGAGATGTCGTTGGCAACCGAGCCTCTTTCTCGAGAGCGCATTGACGAAATCATCTCGCAAAGCAAGGGCGGCATCCAAGACGTCGCGGCCCTTTTGGCTCAGAAGGCACAGGAAGAAGAGGAGGACGACCTATGATCAAGCTCGTGCGTTTGGACTATCGTTTGGTACACGGCCAGATTTTGGCAGCCTGGGTGAACCACCTGAGCGCTCAGCGTATCATTTTGGTTGACGATGCGGCGGCGAATGACGAAATGAGGTCTGCCGCCCTGAAGCTCGCAAAGCCCGCGGGGATTCGCCTGAATATCTTTACCGTTGAGAAAGCTATCACGAAGATGCCAAAGATTCTCGAGCTCAACGAGAATATCATGATGGTCTTTGGTACCACTAAGGCGCTTGTCGATGTGTGTAAGGCTACTGGTGCGATTAACGAGATCCAATATGGAGCCACCTTTAATAAGGACGGTTCGAAGCAGATTGATCAAAGCGTCTTTTTGGATGAGTCTGAACAAAGTGATACCCGAGAGTTGCTCGCAATGGGCGTGAAGCTCTATAGCCAGCAGACCCCTTCGTTCCCGAAAGAACCTATTACGTCTGTTTAGCGTACGGCGTTAAATCCACTGCATAAAGCCATTTGTTTATAGGTGCCACGACGGCGCGTAGGAGAGTCTTGTCGCGGCAGCATAGAAAGGAAGCATGTTATGTACGAGATCGACCTTAACCTCCCTAAGCAGATCGTCGCTGACGTCCTGTCCAACCACGAGATCCACAGCGTCGCCTTCGTCGGCTGCGGTGCCTCCATGTCCGACCTGTACCCCGCCAAGTACTTCCTGGCCAACAACACGGACAAGCTGAACGTTCAGATCTTCACCGCTAACGAGTTCAACTACGACACGCCTTCCTGGGTCAACGAGCACACCTTCGTGATCACCTGCTCCCTCGGTGGCTCCACGCCCGAGACCGTCGAGGCCAACAAGACCGCCAAGAAGCACAACTGCCCGGTCGTCTCCCTCACCAACAAGGCTGGCTCCGCTCTGACCGTCGACGCCGACCACGTCATCGTCCACGGCTTCCACGCCAACTATGCCGCCAAGGCCGAGAAGCCTGGCTATGCCATCGCTCTTGCTCTCGAGATCCTTCAGCAGACCGAGGGCTATGATCACTACGAGGATATGATCACCGGCCTCACCAACATCTTCGACCTGTGCGAGAACGCCGCTCAGCACTGCAAGAAGCTCGCCAAGAAGTTCGCCGAGGACTTCAAGGACGACAAGATGATCTACTTCATGGCTTCCGGTGCCTCCGAGAAGATGGCTTATTCTCACGCCGCCTTCCTGTTCACCGAGATGCAGTGGATCGACGCCGCCGCCTACAACACCGGCGAGTACTTCCACGGCCCGTTCGAGGTTTCCACCGAGGGTAAGCCCTACGTCTTCTTCATGTCCGATGGTGCCACCCGTCCGATGGACGCCCGCGCCCTCACCTTCCTTGAGCGCATGGGCGCCAAGGTCGCTCTGATCGACTCCAAGGACTACGGTCTGGCCGACGCTGTGCCGGCAAGCGTCATCACCTACTTCAACCCGCTGCTGCACCTCGCCGTTATGCGCGAGTACGGCAACCAGATCGCCGAGGCCCGTCAGCACCCGCTGACCATGCGTCGCTACATGTGGAAGCTCACTTACTAGGTGAAGGCTGCAGGTTCTGTCTGCGATTTGTATTTTGACTCGGCGGGGCGGCTCCTTATGGGGCCGCCCTTTATTACAGGGAGGTTCCTATGATTAGGGCAGTGCTGTTTGACATGGACGGTGTGCTGGTAGATACAGAGTGGTATTACAGCAGGCGTCGTGAGGCATATTTAGCTGAGTGCGGGATAACATATGATGTTTTTCCCGATTTGACTGGTATTAGCACTGCCGAAACTTGGGAGGTGCTCATCCCTAACGATTTAGGGCTACGTGAACGTCTATGTGAGGCATATGGCCCCTATTGCGATGCTCACCCCATTCCGTATTCCGAGCTTCTCAATGATGGGGTGAGGGACACGTTTCGAAAGTTGCACGAACGCGGAATAAAGACTGCTATTGCGAGTTCATCATATCGAGACATGATTGAGGAGGTCATTAGCGTTGCGGGAATCAGGGGTATTGTAGACTATGTGATAAGTGGGTTTGAGTGCAATGCTTTTAAGCCTGATCCTGAAATCTACGCGAGAGCGATGAACTATTTGAGGGTTGAGCCTTCCGAATGCTTGGTCGTCGAAGATTCTCCTACTGGTATTGAGTCGGGCGTGCGTTCTGGCGCACGCGTCTTGGCATTGAGGCCCCGCGACGGGGTTATGCTCGATCAATCTCGGGCAGATAAAGTGATTGACACTTTGGGCGCAATCATGGACGAGCTGTAGTCAAGGTCTGGACGGCGATTGGCTTTTTACCGTTTACCGAGGTGTATGCCATTGCCGGTTGAGGCGGGTTCAACTGATGCGCAAGCGATTATACTTAAGACGTTATATACATCACATAATTGGATGGAATCATGGCAAATAGCAAGTCGTCACCTCTGTACCAGCAGATTTTCGAAGAGATTAAAGGGGCGATCGAGGCGGGGGATTACGTTCCGAAGGAGCGGATTCCCTCCGAGCCGGAGCTTTCCGAGCGTTATGGAGTGAGCCGCATCACCGTTCGCCGTGCTGTTGAGGAGTTGTGTGCCGATGGATATTTGGTCAAGCAGCAGGGTCGCGGCACCTTCGTGAGCACGCCTCACATTAATCGCCGTCTTCTGCAATATACGGCGGCGCGGAGTTTTACAGATGTGTGTCGCGACAGCAACATGAAGCCTGGTGCCCATGTTCTCAATCGTCTCATCGTCCCCGTGCGCTCGGAGGAAGCGAAGTTCTTTGGCCTCGACGAGTCGGCGCTACTCCTGTATGTCCAGCGAATTCGTACTGCCGACGAGCAGCCGATTTTCGAAGAAAATGTTTTCGTGCCGTACGAAGGTTGTCAAGAGCTTCTCAACGTCGATTTGGAGGACGTATCCCTGTTCGACATAATTGCGGAAGTTACCGGACACCGGCCGACTAAAACACCAAGACGCACGGTCGAGGCGGTTCGCGCCACGCAGGAGCAGGCGTCGAGGCTGGCGATCTCGGTGGGCGACCCGCTGCTCTTCCTGAATGTCTGCTTTGCCGACGACGAGGACAACCCCGTGTGCATCGGCCGCCAGTACTACGTGGGCAGCAGGTACCGCTTCGTGTTGTAGGCAAAAGCGCTTGATATGGCGGCGAGTCGATATAACGGCGCGCCGCCATATGGGATGTGCGCGGATTACCTGCCGTCGTCCTGCTGCAGGCCGGCGGGTTCGTGCCTGCGGGCCTGCTTGGAGAGCAGGCGGGCGGGTTTGTCGGGGTCGGGCACCGCGGTGGGCAACGGCTCATCCACATGGCCACCCCACCATCCGCCCACGAAGTCGAGCGTATGGAACACGTTGATCACGGCGCCGGGGTCGATGTCGCACACGAGCTTGATGATGTCCTGGCTCTCGTAGGTGGACACAACAGTGTGCAGCAGGTACATCTTCTCGCGGCTGTAGCCGCCGATGACCTCGGCGCAGCTGATGCCGTGCTGGAAGTGGTTGACGTAGGCGGTCATGACCTCGTCGGCCAGGCGCGTGGTGATTTGCAGGGTCACGCGGTCGTAACGGTGGTAGAAGCTGTCGATCGTCTTGGTGGATATGAACTGGAACACGATTGAGTACGCGGCGTTGTCCCATCCGAACATCCAGCCAAAGATCACGAGGATGAGGCAGTTGAAGGCGAAGATCACGCCCCAGATGGTCTTGCCCGTGTGGTTCGAGATCCACAGCGCGATGAAGTCGGTTCCGCCGGTGGAGGCGCCCGCCTTGAGGGCGATGGCGATGGAGAGCCCCGAGACCACGCCGCCGAAGATGATGAGCATGATCTTGTCGCCCAGGAAAGGCGCGAAGTCGAAGATGTTGAGGAACAGCGAGGAGAGGGCGACTTGGGCCATCGAGAAGATGACGAAGCGCCTGCTGATGCCGCTCCAGCACATGAGCGCCACGGGGATGTTCAGCGCGAGCATGCCGAGCGAGGTGTCGATATGGACGCCGCCGAGCGAGGTGATGCGGTCGAGGAGGACCGCGACGCCGGTGAAGCCGCTGGGCAGGAGGTCGGCGGGCTGAACGAAGGCCTGGATGAGGAAGGTTTGGATCAGGGCGGACACCGTGACGGCCACCGCGGTGATGATGCGGCGGACGATGGTGAGGCGCGCGAGCTCGAGCGCGCGGTCGGTGAGCTGGTCGACGGCGTTCGCCACGGGCGCTCCTTTTGCAGGTAGGTGTTGGTACAGGGTGTGTCGAGCGATTGTATCACGGGCGGGCCGCGTCTATCGCCAGCGGCCTTGCAGCACGCGACGCGCCGGTTGCTATAGTGGAGATCGAGTGCGCGAGGTGTGCCCATAGCCCTCATCCAATGGGAAGGGGGTGGTCGTCGTGTCCGAGGCTATTTTGCTTCTGGCCCTCGTCACCGTCCTGGTGATCGTGGCCAAGTCTTAATTTCTGCTCTCGCACAAAAGACGACTCCGGGCCGCCCTGCAAGCGACCCGGAGTCTAGGTGCGAGACATATGTTCCGTTCCACCCGATTCACTTGCTTAAAAGAGGGTGAGCCTCGCGTGCTTGGATACATCATAGCACAGACGAATCGTCCTCAAACGCTGTCGTCATACATATGGAACTTGAGTTCACGTATGCTGAAAAGCGGCATTTTGCGCGGGCATAAAGAAGGGAATCTTTGGATGGTGGACGTGGAGAGCGTGCGCGACCGCGCAAACAACCCCAGGCCTGGTGGAAGGCCCCGGCGCACCAAGCCTAGGTCCGTCTCGTCCAATGCGGGCGAATCCGCGCATTCGGTTCGGGAGGCATAGGGGGTTCGTGGAAGCAACAAAGGACATTCTCAAGCGCTATTTTGGCTACGACTCGTTTCGTCCGGGTCAGGAGCGGATGGTCGACGCCATCCTCGCCGGCCGCGATGCGCTGGGTGTGATGCCCACCGGCGCCGGAAAATCGATCTGCTACCAGGTGCCAGCGCTCATGATGCAGGGCCTCACGCTGGTGGTGTCTCCGCTTGTCTCACTTATGGGCGACCAAGTCCGCGCCCTCAAAGAAGTCGGTGCGCGCCCGAGCTACCTCAACTCCTCGCTCACGCCCGCCCAGCAGAACACCGTGCTCAAGCGTGCGTCTGAAGGCTGGTACCAGATCATGTACGTGGCGCCCGAACGCCTCGCCGACGAGCGCTTCCTCGCGTTTGCGCAGGCGGCCGCGGCCCCGGGAGGAATCGGTCTTCCACTCGTCGCCGTGGACGAGGCCCACTGTGTTTCCCAGTGGGGTCAGGATTTCCGCCCATCCTACCTGCAGATAGCAGAGTTCATCGCCGCCCTGCCCGCGCGCCCCGTGGTGGCTGCCTTTACGGCAACGGCGACTGAGCGTGTGCGAGACGACATCGTTCAGATGCTCGACCTGCGCTCGCCGCAGACGGTGGTGACGGGTTTTGACCGAGCCAACCTCTCGTTCAACGTGCAGGAGATGGGCGACAAGGCGAAGGCGGCTTGGATTCGCGATTACGCGCTCGGGCACGCCGACGAGAGCGGCATTGTGTACTGCGCCACTCGCAAGGCGGTGGATGAGCTTGCTTTTGATCTGGGCCGGACGCTTGCGCCGCAGGGAATACGTGTTGCGCGCTACCACGCAGGCATGAGCACAGACGAACGCACGGCGGAGCAGGCCGCCTTCATCGCCGACGCCGCACCGCTCATGGTCGCCACGAACGCCTTTGGCATGGGAATCGACAAGCCCAACGTGCGTTACGTGATTCATCATAATGTGCCCGAGAGCATCGAAGCCTATTACCAGGAGGCCGGTCGCGCGGGGCGCGACGGTGATCCAGCCGCATGCTACCTGCTGTGGAACGGGCACGTTTTTGGCCTGAGGCGCTACTTTATCGAGCGGGATGTGCCTGAAGACGCGCTCGGCGCGGAAGAGCGCGCGTTCACGCGGCAGAACCGGTACCGTTTGTTGGCGCAGATGGAGGGCTACTGTCAGACCACTGGCTGCTTGCGCGAGTACATCCTGCGCTATTTTGGCGACGAGGGTGCGCTGGGTGTCAAGGGGGTGGCGACTGGGAGTGCCGACCCGATCGGCGCAGGCGCGGCGGCAGGGAGCTCCGTACCGGTCGGCGCGACTTTGGCAATCGGGGGCGCCGCGTCAAGCGAGACCGGGTGCGGCAACTGCTCCAATTGCCTGACACGCTATGAAGTGGAGGACGTCACGGACGTCGCGCTCGCTGCCATGCGCCTGGTCTCCGCAACGGGCGGGCGGTTTGGCAAGGCACTTATAGCTGAGGTTCTGCACGGTGCCAACACCGAGAAGATCCGCCAATTTCACCTCGACGACGCGCCGGGATACGGTGTTGTTGCGGAGGTCTCCATCAAGCGCATCAAGGACGTCCTGGACCAGCTGGTGGGTCGCGGCTACTTGGCGCAATCGCAGGGTCGGTTCCCCGTTGTGGGCCTGGGCTCCCACGCAGGTGAGGCACTTGATCCGCAGCGTGTGAGTGGCTTCTCCTTTACGGTGAAGAAGCGCGCCTCCCAGAGCGTCTCGGCAAGCCGGGCGCGCCGGGCGGTCGACTTGGTGCGTGAGGAGGCTGCGCTGGATGCGCGCCCGCGCGTGGGTGATGACGCCGAGCTGTTCGACGGGCTCAGGTCCTTGCGTCGCAAGTTGGCGAATGAGCACAACGTCCCGGCGTACATCATCTGCTCGGACGCGACGCTGCGCGGTTTGTGCCGCAAGCGTCCCGCAACGCGCGAGGACCTGCTCGAGGTCACAGGCATAGGCGAGAAGAAGGCCGACGCCTACGGCGAGGCGTTTCTTGCGGCGATTGCCGAGTACGAAGCAAGCGTGCGGTAGGTGCCGTCATTCGATTGCATCCTGGGGCAGCTGTGGGGCCATTGTTCAGTGGCGGAGGCCCCTGTGGGCGTTCGCAGGGACAATAAGCGGGCCGCGCCGGAAGTGTTTCCTCCGTGCGCGGCCTCTGTAGGAGCGCGATATGTAGGAGCGCGTTACGCTCGACCAGACGGCGGTCGATTGACTATTTGGCGTCCCAGGCGGCCTCGTCCCACCAATCGAGCTGGGCGATGTTGTCGCGAATGTGTTGGCAGCTCTTGTGGAAGCCCTCAAGCTCGTGTTCGGACAAATCGAGCGTATAGACCTCCTCGACGCCCTCGGCACCGATCACGCACGGCAGGGAGGTGAAGATGCCCTCCTCGCCATATTGGCCGGTCATGAGCGTGGAGGCGGAGAGTACGGCGTGCTCGTTGTGCAGCACGGCGGCGCAGACGCGTGCGGCGGAGTTGGCGACGGCGTATTCGGTGCAGCCCTTGCCCGCGTAGGTGACATAGCCGCCCTTACGTGCGAGTTCCTCGATCTTCATGTGGTCGAAGGCGTACTTTTCGGGGTTTTCCACCTCGAGCTCGCTGAGCTTCTTGCCGGCGACGGTCGCGGCCTTGAATGCGCCGATCTGGCTAAAGCCGTGCTCGCCGACCATGTACGCATCGATGGACTTGGGCGAGATGCCGATCTGCTTGGAGATCTCGGTGCGCAGGCGCGCGGAGTCCAAGCCACAGCCCGAGCCGATGATCTTCTTGGGGTCGTAGCCGGTCAGGTGCCAGATCTCGGTGCACACGACGTCGCAGGGGTTGGAGATGCTTACGAAGATGCCGTCGAACCCGGCGTCGACGATGCGGTTGGCGAAGGTGCGCGCGGCGTCCGTGGTGTAGAACAGCTCGCCATCGCGATTGGTTGCGGCAAGCGCGACCTTGCCGGCGGCGTTGACGACGATGTCGCAGCAAGCGAGCTCTTCGTAGCGGTTTCCGCAGTTGACGATCTTGGTGTTGTAGGGAACGAAGCTGAGCGAGTCGCGCAGGTCCTGGACTTCGGAGGTCACCTTTGTCTCGTTGATGTCGCACAGGTAGAGCTCGTCCGCGATTCCCTGCATCAGCAGACTGTTGGCAACGTGCGCGCCCACATGGCCCTGGCCCACCACGCCGATCTTTCGAGTCTGGTACATATCCGAGTCCTTTCGGCCGAAGTTTTCGTACAGGACATTGTAATTCGCACCGAGCGCTGTGCCGAGATAAAGCGATTCGTTTCCGTTCTGACACATTGCGGTGGCGGCATGTGGGGGCGGCGGGCGTTCCGGGCGTGATGGGCTCTGTAGGTGCAGCGGGCGCGGCGGGGTTGCGGGGCGGCGGGGTTGCGGGCGCGGCGGGGTTGCGGGGCGGCGCAGGCGCGCACGCGCGGCGTCCGTGGCGCGCGCTTCGCTCCGGCATCGGTTCGCATCGAGCCCACCTCCCGGCGCACGCGTTTGTGTCGTACCATAGGGGAACGTGAACCAAGGAGGCCCCATGCCCATTCGCATTCCTGACGCTCTGCCCGCCACCGCGGCATTGGAGAGCGAGAACATCTTCGTCATGACCGAGTTCCGTGCCCTCCACCAGGACATTCGTCCGCTTCGTGTGTTGATCTTGAACCTCATGCCCACCAAGATCGCCACCGAGACGCAAATCATGCGCAAGCTCTCCAATACGCCTCTGCAGATCGAAGTCGAGCTGCTGCGCACGCGTAGCCACGAGGCGAAAAACGTCTCCCCCGAGCACCTGGAGACCTTCTACCGCACGTTCGACGAGGTACGCCATGAGCACTTCGACGGCCTCATTATCACGGGAGCGCCGGTTGAGAAGCTTGACTTCGCGGATGTCGACTACTGGGACGAGCTGGTGGACATTATGGATTGGTCTACCACAAATGTGCACTCAACGTTGCACATCTGTTGGGGTGCGCAGGCGGGGCTCTTTCATCATTACGACATCGACAAGCACGCGCTGCCCGCCAAGCTCTCCGGCGTGTACGAGCATCGTATTGAGAAGCCGAGTTCGCCTTTGGTGCGTGGCTTGGACGACCGCTTTTTCGCGGTGCATTCGCGCTACACCGAGGTCGATGAGGCCGCGGTGCGCGCGCATCCGGAGCTCGAGGTCATCGCGAGTTCGTCCGAGGCAGGGCTCTACCTGGTAAAAAGCGTGGATAGTCGGCGGTTCTTCGTGTTTGGGCATCCCGAGTATGACGCCGATACGTTGCAGCTCGAGTACGAGCGCGACGTGCGTGCAGGCATTGATCCAGACGTGCCGGTGAACTACTTCCCCGGCGACGATCCGGCGCGCGAGCCCTTATGTACATGGCGCGCCCAGGCGCAGCTCATCTACACGAACTGGCTCAATTATTATGTGTACCAGACCACGCCTTACGATGTGACTCGCGTTGGTGTCGGGAAATAACTCATAGCTCTGAGCGCCGCCCTCCCTCCGGGAGGGCTCCTTTATGTAGCGAAGTGACCTCGGGCCTTGGTGCACCTTCGCTACTTGGAAGCGTCTTCAACCTGCCCCATTCGTCGGTGTTGCACAGCTTTCGGTTACGCAAATTCGCAAATGCGGGGATAAAAATGAGGAGCGTCGCATAGAGGGGATGAGGGCATCGTTCTGACCTGCGGGTTTATTAAGTGGGATGGCGTGTCTATCGAAGGGTTGGGAAATTAACCCCGCATTTGCGTATTTATGCGTTCATGACGCCCTTTTTGTCGGCCGAGATTCCACCGTGGCTGTTTTGGATCACGCCGGGGCAGCACTGGATCACACCGGGGCCGTTTTGGATTCCCCCGAGGCTGTTTTGCCCCGGTTGCGCGCTTCCGAGTGTGGGGGCTTTGCGGTTGGCTCGGTTTGTCTGGGCGTCTCGTTATACTGGATAGGCTCAAAAGACGACGGCCCGCAGCCTCGTCGACGATGTGTTTTGGAGAGATGGCATGACCAATCAGCCTAATTTGTGGGATGCACAGCCCTCTGCGCCCGACCCCGACGTTGTCCCGCTTGATGCGTATGGGGCAGAGCCCGAGCATGCCGAGGCCCCCGCAGACTATGTTCCCGCGGATTATGAGCCTTCTGCGGTGGATGTCGCTCCAGTGCATGTTTCGGTTCCCGGGGTCTCGACCTATGTTGCTCCGACGGTGGCGCTCGCGCCTGCCCGCCCGCTTGTAGATATCGACTCGCTCAATCCCGCCCAGCGCGAGGCGGTCCTCACCACCGAGGGCCCGCTGCTCGTGCTCGCGGGTGCCGGCTCCGGCAAGACACGTGTCCTGACCTTCCGCATCGCCCGCATGATTGGCGACCTCGGCATCCGTCCGTGGCAGATCCTCGCCATTACCTTTACCAACAAGGCGGCTGCCGAGATGCGCGAGCGTCTCTCCGCCATGCTGCCCGATGGCGGCATGCGCGGCATGTGGGTGTGCACCTTCCACGCCATGTGCGTGCGCATCCTGCGGGAGGATGCCGACCTGCTGGGCTACACCGGCCAGTTCACCATCTATGACGACGATGACTCCCGCCGTATGGTGCGCGAGATCATGACGCAGATCGGTATCGAGCAAAAGCAATACCCCGTCAACATGATCCGCTCCAAGATCTCCACGGCCAAAAACGCCATGATCGGCCCGGAGGAGTTCATCGAGAAGGCGAGCTCCCCGCAGGAGCAGAAGGCGGGTCAGGTGTATCTGGAGCTCGAGCGCCGTCTGCGCGCCGCGAACGCCATGGACTTCGACGACCTGCTCGTCCGCACGCTCGAACTGCTGCGTACGCGCCCCGAGGTGCTGGAGAAGTACCAGGAGCGCTTCCGTTACATCAGCGTCGACGAGTACCAGGACACCAACCACGTCCAGTACGAGATCGCCAACCTGCTCGCCGCCAAGTACCAGAACCTCATGGTCGTGGGCGACGACGATCAGTCCATCTATTCCTGGCGCGGCGCCGACATCTCGAACATCCTCGACTTCGAGAAGGACTTCAAGCAGGCTAAGGTTGTCAAGCTCGAGCAGAACTACCGTTCGACCGGCCATATCCTCGCCGCCGCCAACGCCGTGGTGCGCAACAACTCGCAGCGCAAGGACAAGCGCCTGTTCACCGATTTGGGCGACGGCGAGAAGATCCAGTCCTACCAGGCGAGCGACGAGCGCGATGAGGGCCGTTGGATCGCCTCGGAGATCGAGAAGCTGCACGTTGGTGGCATGAGCTACGACGACATGGCGGTCTTTTACCGCACCAACGCGCAGTCCCGCATCTTGGAAGATATGTTCCTGCGCGCGGGCGTGCCGTACAAGATCGTGGGAGGCACGCGATTCTTCGATCGCGCCGAGATCCGCGACGTCATGGCGTACCTCAAGATGATTGTGAACCCCGCCGACGAGATGAGCGTCAAGCGCGTTATCAACACCCCGCGCCGCGGCATCGGATCCACCTCCATTTCCAAGATCGAGGACCTTGCACGCACCAACCGCTGCTCGTTCTTCCAGGCGTGCGAGATCGCCACGGCGGAGACGGGCATGTTCTCCGCCAAGGTCCGTAATGCCCTGGGCGACTTCGTCTCGCTTGTGCGCGAGGGGCGCCGCGTGGACGGCGAGCTCAAGGATGTCGTCGAGATGATCGTCGACAAGAGCGGCCTGATTCAAGCGTTCCGTGCCGAGGCGACGATGGAGGCGGAGAGCCGCGCCGAGAACATCCAGGAATTCCTGGGCGTCGCCGCCGAATTCGAGGAGACGCACGAGGACATCGAGGGCACGCTCGAGAGCCTCGAGGAGCTGCGCACCGCTGGCGTCGCGGGAGTGCCGGAGGCGGGCTCTGCCACGCCAGGTGCCGCCGGCACCGATGCGATGGTGGCCAAGGGAGCCGACATGCGCGATGCCTCGGCGCTTGGCAATCCGCTCGATGCGCTTGCGGCAGCCGTTACCTCGCCTCAGGGCGCGTTGGCGTCGATGGTTGCTGCGCCCGCCCCCGCTCTGAACGCCGCCGCCATCGCCGCGGCGGAGGTCGAGCGCACGTACGGACAGCTCGCCTGCAAGGCCCTGCCCGCCCTCCTCGAGTGGCTCGCCCTGCGCAGCGACCTCGATGCGCTGGCGGGGGAGACCCACGCCATCACGATGATGACCGTCCATTCCGCGAAGGGCCTGGAGTTCCCGGCGGTGTTCGTCGCCGGTATGGAGGAGGGCATCTTCCCGCATGTCGCCGGCTGGACCGATGACGACCCGGCCAAGCTCGAGGAGGAGCGCCGTCTCGCGTACGTGGCCATCACGCGCGCCCGCAAGCGCCTGTTCCTCACCTACGCTGCCACGCGCCGTACCTACGGCTCCACCCAGGCAAATCCCCGTTCTCGCTTCGTGAACGAGATCCCGTCGGAGCACATCGAATTCTCTGGCATCGGATCGTCCGGTTTCGAGGGGACGGGCTGGGAGAAGCGCGGCGACCGTCGCGGCACGTTCGGTTCCGGCAAGGGCTCCGATATGTACGGCGGTCGCGTGTTCGGCTCTTACACCCGCTCGACGCCCGGCACGCAACGTCGCACCGCGATCAGCCCCGACGCCGGGCGCGTGGGTGCTGTGGGCGCAGGCGCGGGAGCGAGCTCGGCGCCCCGCAAGCCGTCGACCTTCGGCTCCGGTGCGCCCCGACCCAAGAAGGCCAGCGTGTCCGCCACGGTCGAGCGCGAGCGCGACGCAACTGCTGCCGCCACGAGTTTCGCGGCGGGCGATCGCGTGAGCCACAAGACGTTCGGCCCGGGCACGGTTATCTCCGCCGCTGGCGATATGATCGAAGTCCAGTTCGAGCGCTCCGGTCAGACCAAGAAGCTCATGAAGGGCTTCGCTCCCATCGTCAAGCTGAGTTGACGCTTTCCGCGGCGCCCGACCTACCGTTCAAACGTCGGCTGCCGTGCACAACGCGTTCGGCTCGCCTTCAATCGTCGGGCGCCACGAACAAACGCGCGCTCTTCGTTCGCGCTAACCTCGGGCTCTACGGATTCCATTTTAGGGCGGGGCGCTCCCCAAGTGAATTGCGCCCCGCCCTCTGCTTTGCATAGATAATTGGATGTGTTGCATCGCGCAACGTACCGCTTGCCGAGAAAAAGCGACCGTTGCTGGGGTGCGAATTGCCCATTGAATCTATATGTTTATGTGCATGCGACAATCATGCGGCTATGCATGCAGAGTGATTGAGCAGGATAACGAGGGGAGGCGGGTCGGCGCAGGCCGGCCAATGGGACTCCTGTGGGTTCTGTCACTCGGCATGCCGGAGGCTCGCAGAAAGGAGCATGTATGGTTCGAATGCATCTCAATATGTATAAGGGAGGTGTAAGCCGGAGACTTGCTGTCATCGCGCTGCTTGCATGGGCGCTTTGTTGCGCTTTGGGACCCATGCGTGCGTTTGCTGTTGACGGTGTGGTCGATACTGTGAACGTCAACCACCTGCTTGGTGGGACGGCGACCGCGAGTGCCTACGAGGACAACAACGATAAGTTCAAGCCCGACCATGCCATCGACGGCAAGACCGATACGCGTTGGTCGAGCAGCTCGGCAAAGCCCAACAAGGACGATACAACCTGGCTTGCCGTCGACCTCAAGCAAGCCGCCAAGCTACAGTTCTTCGACATCCAGTTCGAGGGGCGCACGGTTGCGGTCAAGCCCAGCAACGTAAAGGGCTTTGATATTCAGTATCAGACCCCAGGCAGCGACGAGTGGAAACTGGCCAAGACCGTCGAGAACGTCAAGAGCGGCGATGGTTACGAGACTCACGTTCGTGTGATGCTTGACGAGCCCATTGTGGCCTCCAAGGTCCGCCTGACTAATTTCGACATCGTCGCGGGCGACACGCAGTGGAACGGCGTGTCCGTGGTCGAGCTCGCTGCCTACACGAATGAATAGGCCGTGACCCAGTCGCTTAGCAGCGTGGTGAAGGACCTGGAGCAGATGGGGGAGCAGACTGCCGCGCTCGACGCCGCGTCCATCTCCCTTCCCGAGGTCCCCGAGGGCTTCACCGTCCAGTTGAATGGAGCGGACTTCGAGCAGGTCATCGGTGATGACCTGAGCGTGGTTCACCCTCTGGTCGATAAGGTCGTGCAGGTATCGTGGAAGGTGACCAAGGACGGTAGCGATGAGACCGCCGAGACCAAGGACATCCCCTATGTGGTGAAGGGCGCCAAAACGCAGGAGCAGGGCAAAAACGCCAAGCCCTCCGTTGTGCCCGAAATCCAGGAGTGGTTCTCCGACTCGACGGCCAAGCTCTCCCTCGACACCGTGACCGCGATTACCTATTCCGATGCCTCGCTCAAGGCAATTGCCGAGGAATTCGCAGACGACTACAAGACCTTTACCGGTCGCGATCTGACGATCGAGCAGGTCGGCGCAAAGGCCGGCGCGTTCAACTTCACGCTGGCGTCCCCCGAGGGCGATGCGCTTCTTGGGGATGAGGGCTATGCCATGACCATCGATGCCGACAGCATCGACGTGGTGGCACCCGCCGTGACCGGCAACATGTACGCTATGCAGACCATCCTGCAGATGTACAAGCTCGACACGGACGGGTTCCCCATTGGCCAGATGCGCGACTATCCGCGCTTCGAAGTGCGCGGCTTCATGTGGGACGTGGCGCGTAAGCCCGTGTCCCTCGACATGATGAAGAACGTGGCGCGCACCATGCGTTACTACAAGATGAACGACTTCCAGGTCCATCTTTCCGACAACCTGATCTTCCTCGAGGATTACGGCGCGGAGGAAAACCAGTGGCAGGCCTATAGTGCCTTCCGTTTGCAGACGGATGTGGCCAATGCCGAGGGCGAGACCCCCACGGCAAAGGACTACTCCATTACCAAGGACCAGATGCGTGACTTCATTCAGTCCGAACGCGCCCTTGGCATGAACATCGTCCCCGAGATCGACATGCCCGCGCATGCTGTGGCCTTTACCAAGGTGTGGCCTGAGCTCGGCGTGCACAACACCAGGGTCACGACGGCTGGGAACACGACGCGTTCCGCTATCGACCATCTCGATGTGACCAAGCCCGAGACCATGGAACTCATCAAGGATATCTTCGATGATTACACTACGGGCGAAAACGAGGTTTTCGACGACGAGACCGTCGTGCACATCGGCGCAGACGAGTTCATCATCCCCAACGGTCGCCCGGCATATTGCAACTTCTATAACGACCTCGTGCCGCACCTCAAGGCAAACGGCAATACCGTACGCGTATGGGGCAGCTTTGACAGCAGCTACCTGCAGGGTGGTGGCACCGAGCCCGGTCCTGAGGGCATCGAGGACGTTCAGATGAACATCTGGTCTCTTGGTTGGGCGAACCCTCGGCGCATGCACGATAAGGGCTTCGATCTTATCAACATCCTCGATTCCTATGGCTACATGGTCCCCAATGGTGGCGGCAATCGCGGTGCATACGGCGACTACCTCAACTCCGAGGGGCTGTACAACTCGTTCGATCCCAACAGCTTTGGCGGTACCGTGCTGCCATCTGGCGATAAGCAGGTGCTGGGATCCGCATTCGCCATCTGGAACGACAATATCGACACACGCGCATCCGGTCTATCTGAGGCCGACGAGTTCACGCGCTTCTTCGATGCGATGCCTGTGTACGCAGAGAACAACTGGGCTGCTACCGGCAAGGAAAAGGGCGAGGGAAGCAAGGGGTATCAGAACCTTCGCTCTCTCGTGGAGACGGCCGGCTACGGTCCGGGCGTGAATCCGTACGGCGAGGCCTCCCTCAAGGGCGACTCCTACGAGGAGTTCGACTTCGAGCAGGGCCTCGACGATGTGAGTGAGAACGGCCGCGACCTTACGGAGGGCAAGAACGCAGAGGTGGAGAACGGCAAGCTCACATTGAACGGTGGCGAGTCCTATGCTGACGGCGCGATCGACAAGATTTCGACCGGCACCTCGCTCTCCTTTGACATCGAGCTCACCGAGCCTGCCTGTCCCGGCGATATCCTCTTTGAGGCCGATGCGCCGTACGGCACGTTGGATATTCGCGTAATGGACGACGGGCGGCTTGGCTTTACGCGCGAGCTGTACAACTACTACTTCGACTATAAGCTGCCGGTGGGCAAGTCGGTCCACGTTGAGATTGTCACCAGCGTGCAGGAGGCAACGCTCAAGATCGATGGTGAGGCCATCGGGACGGCACGTGGCAGCTTTTACAACGTCGATGCGGGCAAGGTGACCAAGGAGGGCATTACCAATGCCACCTTTACCCTGCCTCTGCAGCGCATAGGGTCCAAGACGCAGGCGATCGCCGCGACTATGGACAACGTGGTGGTCAAACCTGCCGTCGAGGAACCCGAGATCGATGAGTTCAACAAGAAGGGCTGGACGGCAACGACCAATAGCCAGACCCTTCAAGGCGAAACCGCCGGCGGCCACATCGAGCACGCCTGTGACAACGACGATGCCACCATCTGGCATTCCAATTGGAAGGACGTAACGGAAGGTAACGCCGACGGGCACCTGTCCGTGACGAACCCAATCTACGCTGAGATCGACTTCGGTAAGGGTTATCTCATCAATCAGTTTTCCTTTACGCCGCGTAAGGGCCAAAACAGCGGTCAGGTGACCGAGGCGAATCTGTTTATTCGCACGGAGAAAGATGGGGAATGGAAGCAGGTCGTCAAGGGCGCCACGTTCAAGGCGGATGGTTCCAAGAAGACCATCTCGTTCGACGAGCAGACAGTGTACGGCGTGCGCTTTGAGGCGACCAAGTCCAATGACGAGTGGGTCGCCGTTTCCGAGTTCGACATCGCCAACAAGCCTGCACCCGCAAGCACGGTGTACGCGCGCGGCATGAGCTATGTCGCCGCGCAGGACGGGTCGCTTGACATGTCCGCGGGTGAGTTGGGTGGTATCGTGACGGGATCGGTCGAGGACGCGGATGCCTCCGACGCCGTGTTCCGGGCGGACGTCAAGCCCGGCTCCAGGGTGACTCTCACGGCAAAGGCCGGCGATGACATGGAGTTCGTGGGTTGGTTTGCCCCCTGTTCAAGCGAGCCTCTGAGCGAGGAGACTTCCTATGAGGTTGCAGCCGACTACAGCGTTGCGCTCGAGGCGCGCTTTAAGCGCTCCGATGAGACGCCTGCTCCCCCTGTGCCTACGACTCATACGGTGACCTTCACGGTTGATGGTGAGCAGTATCACAAGGTTGAGGTGGCCGATGGCGAGACGGTCGCGGCGCCGCAGGATGATCCGGTTAAGGACGGCCACACCTTCAAGGGCTGGTATCTCAACGGCGAGCTGTATTCGTTTGAGACGCCCGTGACGAGCGACCTGACGCTCGTTGCGAAGTTCTCGAAGAATGACGCGCCGTCTGAGAAGCCGGGCGAGAAGCCCGGGCAGGGCTCGACGCAGAAGCCCGATTCTGGGTTGCCCCAGACGGGTGATAGCTCGATGCTCGTGATTGGTGGCGTTGCGGTGGCTGCTGTGGCTGTAATCTCCGCTGGCGTTATTGTGAGGCGTCGCAAGCAGTGACTGCTGCACGCGCGTAACGTTACCTGATCGCCGATGATAGGGCGGGGCACCCTGAGGGTGCTCCGCCTTTTCATGTTGTGCGTCGCCGTGCCTCGTCGCAATGTGAGCGCCTTCCGCTCATGTCAAATGTTGACGCTGTGTTAATCCGTTGCAATGTGGGGTGCTGAACGCATAATCTCGCACGCCTCGTGCATATTGTGAGAACTACTCCCCTCTGGTAAAGTACGAGCACTACGGCGGAATCGCGGGAACGGGGAGACTATGACTACTGGTAAGTTGACATCGAGGCAGTCCCTATTCGTGGGCGTTACCCTCTTTTCCATGTTCTTCGGCGCAGGCAACCTGATTATCCCGCCCTTACTGGGTTTGCAGGCGGGTGAGGCCGTGGTTCCCGCCATGGTCGGTTTCCTCGTTACGGGTATCGGTCTGCCCATGCTCGGCATTATCGCGGTTGGCCTCGCGGGCACTATCCGCGACCTCGCCTCGCGCGTGCACCCGCTGTTCGCGCACGTCTTCGTTGCGGCGAATTACCTGGCAATCGGTCCGTGCCTCGCCATTCCGCGCACCTCTTCCACCTCGTTTGAGATGTTTGAGCCGCTGCTCCCCGCGGGGCTTTCGCTCGAGGTGGCGCGCCTCGTGTTCTCGGTCGTGTTCTTCACCGTTGCCTACCTGCTCGCCATGCATCCGAACGCTCTCACGCGCCTGCTCGGTCGCATCACCGGCCCCGCCCTCATCGCCTTGCTGGTCTTCGTGATCGGTGCCGCGCTCTTCGACCCCGCATCCAGTCTCGAGGCCGCCCATGCTACGTACGCCTCCGCCCCCGCTATGTCGGGCTTCCTCACGGGTTACCAGACCATGGATCTGCTGGCGTCGCTCACGTTCGGCATCGTCATCGCCACGAATATCCGCGAGCTCGGCGTGACGGACGATGCCGGCCTCACGCGCGAGGTTTCCCGCGCGGGCGTATTCGCGGGCGTGCTCATGGGCATCATCTACTGCGGCTTGGCGCTGGTGGGCGTCAACATAGCCGCCGTTCTGCCCGGCGCTACCAACGGTGCCGAGATCCTTGCTGCCTCCGCTGGTCAGCACTTCGGTACGGTGGGCACGGTGGTCGTTGCGGCAATCTTCCTGCTTGCCTGCCTCAATGTGTGCATCGGTCTCATCAGCTGTTGCGGCACGTACTTCTCCGACGAGTTCCCGCGCATTCCATATCGCGTGTGGGCACTGGGTTTTGCCGTGTTCTCCTGCGTGGTGTCGAACTTCGGGCTCGATGCCATCCTCACGTTCTCCGTCCCACTGCTCAACGCGATGTACCCCATGGCGATCGTCCTGGTTGTGATGGGCATGCTGCATAAGGTGTGCGATGGCATGCCCGCCGTGTGGCCATGCGCCGTGGGCTTAACCGCCGTCGTGAGCATTGCCACCTCTTTGCGCGACGCGTTTTTCACCGGCGCTTGGCTGCCGTTCGACGTCCTGCCCTTTGCCGATTTGGGCATGAATTGGGTTGTGCCCGCACTGCTCGGAGCGTTAATCGGCGTTGTGGTGTCGTTTGCCGGTAAAAAGCCCCAAAGCGCGTCCTAAGTGAGTGCTTTTCCTGCGTTTGTACCCTCCGAATCGTATGAAAAGCGCCTGCTCGGTGAATTGGGTGATGGTGTCGGGCCTCTTGGGCTCCGGGGCCTCCGGGCGATATGCTGCCCATTCGTTTGGCATGATGGCGGCAGGTAGCGGTATAGTTGGAGCCAGCGATTGAGGCGGGCACATGGACCTGCCACACGAAGGGAGCTCCAATGACCGAAAGCAAGCAGTACTACATTGGCATCGACGTGGGAGGCACCTCCGTCAAGGAGGGCCTGTTCGACGAGGACGGCAACCTACTCGGCAAGGTGAGCGTGCCAACCCCCTCTTTGGCCAATGAGGAGGGCTACGCGGCGGTCGTGGGCGGCATCGAGGAGCTCATGGCGTCCGTGCAGCAGCCCATGCTGTTCGTGCGCGGCGTCGGTCTGGCGCTGCCGTGCCCCGTTCCCGCGAGCGGCAACATCACGCTTGCCGCCAACATCAAGATCAACGCCCCCGAGCTCAAGGAGGCACTCGAGTCTCGCTGTCCCCATGCCGCCGTGCGCTACGTGAACGATGCGAACGCGGCTGCCATGGGGGAGCTGTGGCGTGGTAGCGCCAAGGGTCATCGCAGCATGGTCATGGTGACGATCGGCACCGGTTTGGGCGGTGGCGTCGTGGTGAACGGCGATGTGATCGACGGCGCGTTCGGTGCGGGCGGCGAGATCGGCCACATGTGCGTGAACCCCGACGAGACCCGTGTGTGCGGCTGCGGCAACAAGGGCTGCCTCGAGCAATACGCCTCCGCCACCGGCGTGGTGAGCAACTACCTGCATGAGTGCAAGGTCCGTGGCGTCGACCCCATCGAACTTTCCGGCACGAGCGACTCCCGCGCCGTGTTCCAGGCGTGCCGTGAGGGCGACGAGGTCGCCTGGGCTGCCGTTGAAACGATGACCGACTATCTCGCCCGCGGCCTGCAGATCATCTCTGCTGTGGTCGATCCCGAGGTGTATGTCTTGGGCGGCGGCGCTTCTGCTTCTGCGGACGTATATTTGGACAAGCTGCGCGAGAAGTATGCCGCTTGCGCTCTCTCTGTGAGTACCAAGACTCCCATTGAGGTCGCCGAGCTCGGCAACGATGCGGGTATCATCGGTGCTGCGTACGTGGCGCTGCGCGCCGCTGCGTGCGAGGTGTAGACGAGCGTCGTGCACTCGCCGCATGACTGTCCGCTGTCCTACTCGACGGCGTGTGCGGATCGCTGTAGATGAAGAGGCCGGTTCCAAATGGAGCCGGCCTCTTGTTTTGCATGCGGTGTTTGTCCTCGAACTGCCACATTGGGAGGTTCGAGGGGGGCTTTCTTCCTGTCAGCGCGTCGCGTTGCCCGGGGCGGCGTTGGCCTTGCGCACGGCAAGCTCGGCAAGGACGGTATTGGTAACGAGGAGCGCCGCAATCATATAGGGAATGAGCACCGCTCCACCCGCACCGGCGACGAGCCCAAAGACGGGCGGCACGAGCATGGAGCCCGCATACGCGCATGCCATTTGCAGGCTGACCAGCCCCTGGGACGCCTTGGCGCTAAAGCGCTTGGGCGTGAGGGCGACGATGCTGGGGTAGATGGGAGCACACCCAAGACCCATAAGCAGAATGGAGATACCGGCGGCAACAGGCCCGTCAAACACCAGGAGCGAGAAGATGCCGAGGGTGATGAGCGCTTGGCCAATGCGGATCTGGTTCTCGCTTGTGAGCCATTGGGCAACAAAGCCCGACACGAGGCGTCCGATGGTGATGCCCATAAAGAATTGTGCAACGATGGAAGCCGCCGTTGCCGTGTCGATGGAGCGCGCCATGACGAGGTAGCTGGCAATCCACAGGCCAATGGAGCCCTCGAGCGCGCAGTAGGAGCCAAAGGAACCGATGGAGGCGATGGCACCCGGGAGTCTAAGTAGCTCTCGGTTCGTGAGGGGGCGTTCGCCAGAGGGCTGCTTACGGGGAGCACCGGTGTCAAAGGCAGGTTCGATCGCCGTGCCCTCATTTGCATCGGTCGCCTCCGCGTCGGTTGATTTCCACAGAGGAAGTGAGAGGAACAGGGCCGCCGTGATTGCGGCCTGGATAAGGCCGATACCGAGGTATCCGCCATGCCAACTCAAGGGGCTGGCGAGGGCCCAGCCCATAACGAGCGGGCCCACGCTCGCGCCGACACCCCAGCAGCAGTGTAGCCAGCTCATGTGGCGTGCGCCGTAATGCAGAGCAACGTAGTTGTTGAGGGCGGAATCGATGGCACCCGCGCCTAGACCGTAGGGAATGGCGATGAGGCAGAGCTGCCAGAACGCGTTCGTTGTAGAGAAGCCGAGGATCGCCGCAGCGGTGAGGCCAACCGAAAGTGCGGTGAGCTTGCCGGTGCCGAGCTTGTGGACCAGGCGCGCGGTGAGCAGTGACGAGATGATCGTACAGCAGCTGATGATGATGGAGATGAGGCTTTGTGCGGCAACGGGCGCGGCGAGGTCGACGTGCATGACGGGCCATGCGGTGCCGAGCAACGAGTCGGGAAGGCCGAGCGAGATAAACGTGAGATAGATGACGGCGAGAAGGAGAGAGGCCATTGATGCTCCGGGGTTGATGGGACGAGGTGGACGGCAAGACGTGCTTCGGCGCTATGCCGACAGGGAGAGCCTACAGCCTATGGAAGATCGGCTCCATGTGGTCGAAGGTGCAGAACTCGGTAAAGCCGATTTCCTGCAGGCGCTCGCGCATCATGGGGATGTGCGCGCCAAGGTGTTCGGGCTTGTGCGAGTCGCTGCCGATGGTGAGGATACGGCCGCCGAGGTCGTGGTAGAGGCTCAGGATCTCAACGCTGGGGGTGAGATCGGACAGGCCGTATCGGACGGAGGAGGTGTTGAGCTCGATGCCCTTGTCGCGGCGAATCGCCTCTTCAAGAATTTCCGCCACGATGTCGCGAACGTTCACGTCGGGCCAGGGTCCGAGCGGGTCGTAGCGCTTGATGTGGTCGAGGTGTCCGATAACCGACCAATGGTTGAAGTTCTGGACAACGCGCAGCATCTCCTCGTAGTGCTGCATGTTGTACTGCTCCTGCGTCCTGCCCTCCTGGAACGTTCCATCCCAAAACTCCTGGTCACCAACCTGGTGGATGGACAGGATGATGAAGTCCCATGCATTGGCGTGCTGGTCGAACAGCGTCTGGTACTTGTCGAGCGTGTGCGATTGCACGCCGAATTCCATACCCGTTTTCACCGTGAGCTCCGGTGCAAATCGCTCGCGCGCCCGCTCGATGGCGGGGAAGTAGCGCTCGTAGTCGACGTTGATGGAGGGCTTGCCCTCAACGATCTTGGCGCAGGAGGGGTCGCGGCGGTATTCGTCCCAGTCGGGGCGCACGCCGTAGTCCACGTGGTCGGTGATGCAGATCTCGTCGAAGCCGCGTTCAACGGCGAGCGCGCAGACGTCTTCGAGCGGGAAGACGGAGTCGTCGGAGAAGTCGGTGTGTACATGGTAATCAGCAAGCATGCTGGCTCCAATCAAGAAAGAGAATTCCCCTCGTCGATGGCGAATGCCAATCGAATTGGCCGTGGACATGCCACTTGCAAGGATGCCCGACGAAAAGCCGGTCTCTGCTGGCGCAGCCTGCGCGCGATGCCGCGCCTCGCATGGATCGACGAAGGGGGTGTTGCTATTCCGCACGTATGATACCGTGCTGATAACAGGGCTTCGTCAAAGAGACGGGTGTTTATCGTTAATACAGAGGCTTGCGAGGCGGGGTGACGTCCGCGCGTTACAATGAGAGCATCCATGCATTCGCTACAAGGGAGGAGCCCTCATGGCAAACGTCCTCGTCTTCGGACACCAGAACCCCGACAACGACGCCATCATGTCGTCCGTCGTCCTGTCCCAGCTGCTCAACCAGGTCGAGTACCAGGGCAACACCTACACCGCCTGCTGCTTGGGTCCGCTTCCCGCCGAGTCCGCCAAGCTCCTTGAGGACGCCGGCGTGGCTGCCCCGACGCTCATCGACGCCATCGAGCCCGCTGCCGAGGGCGACGATGCCCAGCTCGTCATCCTGACCGACCACAACGAGCCCGGCCAGTCCGTCACCGGCCTCGAGAACGCCACCATCTTCGGCGTTGTGGATCACCATCGCTTCGGTGACTTCACCACCGCCGCTCCGCTTCACATCGTGGCGTTGCCTTGGGGTTCCTCCTGCTCCATCGTGGCCAAGCTGTTCGAGGTTCTGGGCGTTGAGCCCACGGACACGCAGGCCAAGCTGCTGCTGTCCGCCATGATGACCGATACCCTCATGCTCAAGAGCCCCACCGCCACCGATGTGGATGCCGCTATCGCCGCAAAGCTCGGCGAGCAGCTCGGCGTCGACCCGGTCAAGTTCGGCATGGAGGTCTTCCTCACCCGCCCGTCCGGCTCCTTCACCGCCGCCGAGATGGTCGGCAACGACATCAAGATGTTCGAGGTTGCTGGCAAGAAGCTCCTCATTGGTCAGTACGAGACCGTGGACAAGTCCCGCGCGCTCGGTATGATTCCCGAGATCCGCGAGGCCATGCGCGCTTACCAGGCCGAGAAGGCCGCTGATGGCATTGTGCTCTGTCTCACCGACATCATGGAGGAGGGCTCCCAGGTCCTGCTCGAGGGCGACACCGCCGCCGCGCAGAAGGGTCTCGGTATCGAGGACGTGGCCGAGGGCGTGTGGATGCCCGGCGTGCTTTCTCGCAAGAAGCAGGTCGCTGCCCCCATTCTCGCCGCGAACTAACGCTTCTCCAACAAGCGTGAGGCGCCCTGCAACGCATGTGCGGTGCAGGGCGCCTTTCTATGCCAGAGGTTGAGTTTTGCAATATGGATGCCCGGCAATTATGGATTCGCTCTAGAACCAATAATAGACATATGTCGCTCATATGTGCCCGCTGGGTAGGATAGTTCTCGATGTGAAAAGAGACGGGGAGTGGTATGGACGCACGCGAGCAGCTTTTCAACGAGACGCAGCGCAAGCGCATCGAGCGGCGCGATATTTGGGAACGCATCTCGGAAAATGGAACTATCGCCGCTGCCGTGATGGTTGTGGCGGCGATTGCCGCGGTTATCTGTGCCAACAGCGACGCTTATGAGGCGATTCACCATATCTTGATGGAGCCCATCCACGTGGGCATTGGTTCGCATACGATGGCGATCTCCATCGAGGTGTTCGTAAACGATTTCCTCATGGCGATCTTCTTCCTGCTCGTGGGCATCGAGCTCAAATACGAGATGACGGTGGGCGAGTTGAGGCGCCCGCGTCAGGCGCTGCTCCCCATGCTTGCCGCCGTGGGCGGCGTGGTGGTGCCAGCGACGATCTACATGCTGCTCAATCGCGGAAGCGGTTCGGCACAGGGCTGGGCCATTCCCATGGCAACGGACATCGCGTTCGCCCTCGGCGTGCTCTCGCTGTTGGGCAACCGCGTGCCCGCCGGCGTGCGCGTGTTTTTCTCGACCCTCGCTATCGCCGACGATCTCATCTCCATCGCGGCGATCGCCCTGTTCTACGGCCAAGCTCCCGATCTCATGTGGCTCGTGTCCGCCGCTGTGGTGGCCGCATCCCTGTTCATGCTCAACAAGACGCAGCATTACCGCTTGGCGCCTTATATGGTGAGTGGACTCGTTTTGTGGGTGTGCCTGTTCAAGTCGGGCGTGCATGCCACACTCGCGGGCGTCATCGTGGCGTTCGCGATTCCCGCGCGCTCGGGCATCCGCCTGGACAACCTGACTGACTGGCTGCGCGGTTATATGCCCGAGCTGGTCGACTCTTACGATGAGGATGCGCATATCCTGGGACAGCACGACTTCACGCACGCCACCTTGGGTGCCGAGCGCGTTATGCATCGCGTCTCGCCCCCGCTCGTCCGCCTCGAGCGTAAGATCTCGACGCCGGTTAACTTTATCATCTTGCCGCTGTTTGCTTTCGTGAACGCTCAAGTGCGCCTGGTGGGCGTCGATGTGGTGCAGCTGGCACTCGACCCCGTGTCCATGGGTACGTACTTTGGCATGCTGCTGGGCAAGCCCATCGGCATTGTGGGGGTAACATTTCTGCTGGTGAAGCTTGGTATTGCCGAACTGCCAAGCAGGGTGACGTGGCGGCACATCGTGGGCGTTGGTATCTTGGGCGGCATCGGGTTCACCATGTCGATTTTGATCTCGGGCCTTGCGTTCCCCGCCGAGCCCTTCGAGATGCTCGCTGCCAAGGCCGCCATCCTCGCAGGATCCGTGAGCGCCGCGGTAATCGGCATGATTTACATGACGGTCGCCTGCAAAAAGGCGAAGCGCCCCTGACCTTACCGCGCGCATGGAGGCGCGCCTAGCCTTACCGCGCGCGTGTAATGTCGAAAAAAATGAGATTGAAGCCCTTCACTTTCGACATTACACGCGCACAGCGCCTGCATTTGCTCGCGCGCGTTCGCACCACGCCTGATTGCGTTCGTACTGCGCTTGCGTTTGCCTGTGCCCGCATCGCGCCTGTGTCCGTCCGCATTCGCCCGTATTCGCCCACGTCCGTCCGCATCGCGCGCACGCACGCGCATGCACCCCAATTTGGAGCCCATCTCCAATTCGAGGTCCGGCGGGGTGCCCCTGCTGCCTACTCGACCGTGCCGTAGGTGGCGCCCCAGCCGTGCGCGGCGAGGGCGGAGTTGATTTGATCGCACAGCCTCGTGCGGTCGTACGTTCCCGGGGGCACGAGGTTCACGATTTCGAGCAAATCGGGCGCGAGGTCCAAAATCTCGGCCTGCACGATGAGGTCGAGCCGCTCGATTGTCTCGCGCCCGGTGAACAGGCCGTCTACAAGGCGCTGCAGGTCGCCGAACTCCTCGGCTTGAAACATTCCCAGGTGCATGATGGGCTCCTTACTTGGTGGGCGAGGGGTCGTGGATTGGGGCGTCTGTCAAAATCGAGGCGGCATCCGGCGTTGGCGAGGCGTTCGGTTCGGCAGGGGCGTCTGAGGCGATTGGGGCGGTTTGCGACTCAGCTGCTGCCTTGTCCGTGCTCGCACCGGTGCTTGCCGCGCGTACGCGCTCAATCACGCGCTCCATTGTCTCATCGATGCGGTCGCGCTTGAGCTCGCATTCCCAAATGGTGATGGCGGTCCAGTCCAGTGCCTTGAGCTCATCGAGCGCGCGCTGGTCACGCTCGACGTTACGGCGGAACTTCGCTTCCCAGAACTCGACGTTCTTTTTGGGGACGCTTGGATTGCAGTTGGGGCAGCGGTGCCAGTAACAGCCATTGACGAAGATGGCGATCTTGCGTCCGGGGAAGGCGATGTCGGGACGTCCGGGGGCCTTTGCCCAGTCGAGGCGGTAGCCGGTGAGCCCGGCGGCACGCAACCGTTGGCGCACAAGAAGTTCGGGCTTGGTGTCGCGCCGCTTGTTGCCCTGCATGGATTTGCGCACAGCGGCGCGGCGACGGACCAGGGCGGTTTGGCCGGCGGTCAGCTGCGAGGTGTCGATGCCGTCGAGGAGGTCGGGCTTCTTCAGGGCGCGCTTCTTTCGAGCGCGCCTCTTGCTAGCGCGCGTCCTGCCCTCATGCTCCTTGCCGACCTCGTCGCTCGTCTTGGGCTGACGGGCCCCTTCGCCGTTCGATTTCCGCGCGAGCTGTTCGAGGAGTTCCACAAGCTCGATATCGGCCGGCATCCATTCCAGCGTCGCGAGCGAGACCTGCGGTATCCAGCGCAGTTCACGTTGACGGTCGTTGCCCTGAGGCTCCCCCTCATCTTCGGCAATTTGGCAAAAGAAGCAGTTCATCGAAAGATGGAAGTCGGGGTAGTCGTACTCGAGGGTGTAAAAATCTTGCAAGTTAGTGACGCGCACCTGCAGCTCCTCGAGCAGCTCCCGCCTGCACGCTTCCTCCGGCGTCTCGCCGTTCTCAATTTTGCCGCCGGGGAACTCCCACATGCCTGCCATGCTGCCATATCCGCGTTGAACGGCCAAAACTTCGCCACCCTCGCGCTGGATAATGCCCGCCGCCACGCGAACGTTCTTCATGCGCGTCACCTCGCTTTGCGATGCTTCCAATCGCTGCTTCCGTTTTCCACAAGCAACCTTACACGAATGCAACCCTTCTGTAAGCCAAATCGATGGTTGTGCACGGGGGTTGCTGCGAGTATAGGGGTCGAAGAAAAAGACCAGCGCGCCAGTGTGCGCGAGCAGATGGGAAAGGACGCTTACGATGAAGGACATGATGATGAAGATGGACGCCGCGATTGTTCAGGGTGAGCCCGCGCTCGTTCAGGCGAGCATGAGCCAGGTTGAGATGACGGTGTGGCTGTGCGTGATGGCGCTCATGGCATCGGGCATGCTCGCATTGCTTGCGCTGGTAAGCCGCTAGTCAGCTATTTGGCCGCGCTCTGGCAAGATTGTTAAAGAGAGAGGAATGATTCACATGGCATTTGAGGCACAGGCCGCTCCCGTCCTTGAGGTGCGCCACGTCGAGAAGGTATACGGCAGTCGCAACAACGTCACGCGCGCGCTCGCCGATGTGTCGTTCACGGTGAATAAGGGCGAGTTCGTGGGTATCATGGGCGCATCGGGATCCGGCAAATCGACACTGCTCAACTGCGTGTCTACCATCGACACCGTGACAAGCGGCAGCGTCATCATCAACGGGGCGGACGTAACGCGTCTCAAGCAGGCCAAGCTCACGCGCTTCCGTCGCGAGCAGCTGGGCTTTATTTTCCAGGATTCGAACCTACTCGACACGCTTACCGCGCGCGAGAACATCGCCCTACCGCTCACCATCGCGCGCACGCCCGCCAAGGAGACCCTTGCGCGCGTTGAACAAGTGGCACAGCGTTTGGACATCGCGGGCGTGCTCGATAAGTATCCCTACCAGATGTCCGGCGGACAGCAGCAGCGCGTGGCGGCTGCCCGTGCCCTGGTGACCGACCCCGCCGTCATCCTGGCCGACGAGCCCACGGGCGCCCTCGACTCCAAGAACGCCCGCCTGTTGCTCGAGAGCCTCGAAAACATGAACCATGCGTACCAGGCAACCGTGCTTATGGTCACGCACGACAGCTTTGCCGCGAGCTACACCAACCGCGTGCTGTTCATCCGCGACGGGCGCATTTTTACCGAGCTCCGCCGCGGAGACAGCCCGCGCCGCGAGTTCTTCGACCGAATCATGGAGGTCGTGGCCATGATGGGTGGGGAGGGCTCCGATGCTCTGTAAACTCGCTTGGGGCAACGTGCGCCGTGCGGGTAAGGACTACTTGGTCTACCTGCTCACGCTCACGCTTGCCGTCACGGTGTTCTACGCGTTCAACACCATTTCCGTTCAGGCGGATCTGGTGCTTGAGGAAGAGGGCATGCCCGAACTCCTAAGCACCATCATGTCCGGACTCAACATGTTCCTCGCTACGCTCATGGGTTTTCTCATGGTGTACGCGAACAACTTCATCATGAAGCGACGCAAGAAGGAATTCGGCCTGTATCAGGTCCTTGGCATGAGTCGTGGCCAGGTGTCGCGCGTGATGGCCCTCGAGACGGCCATCGTCTCCGGTGCGGCCCTTGTGCTCGGCATCGCGCTGGGTGTGGGATTCTCCCAGCTCATGACCTTCTTCACGGCGTCACTGTTCAAAACGCAGATCCGTGACTTCCATTTCTTTTTCTCGGTGCCGGCATTTTTGATCACGGTGGGTTGCTTGGTTGCGATTTTCCTGGTGACGCTCGTGTTCAACCTGCGCGTGGTGCGTCGTGCCAAGGTGATCGACCTCATGAGCGCCGGTCGCAAGAATGAGGCCATCAAGACGCGCAACCCGATCGTGTCCGCGGCGATATTCATCCTGGGCGCCGCGCTCATCGGCATTGCGTACTTCCGGCTGCTGCGTGACGGCCTGCCCATTGATTGCGCGCCAAGCGAGGTCGAAGCCGCCATGAATCAGTTCATGCTCACCACGGGCATTGTGGTTGTGGGCACGATTCTGTTCTTCTTTGGTCTGTCCGGGTTCTTGCTCAAGGTGCTCCAGGCCGCGCGCGGTCTGTATTGGAGGGGCCTTAACATGTTCACCGTGCGCCAGCTGTCCGCAAAGGTGAACACGGTGAGATTTTCCATGGCCATCATCTCGATGATTTTGTTCCTAGCCATCACGAGCGTGACGGGCGGCATGTCCATTGCCAGCGTGATGAACACGAGCGTGGAGCGCAGCACGATCGCCGATTATTCGCGCGTGGTTATGTACCTTGGCGAGAACGTGGTGAACGACCCGACATATACGGGCGACATACCCATGAAGCTTGCGACCGAGCCCGTGGACATCCTGGAGCTGAGCCGGAGCAACGTCATCGATAAGGGCACATCCGAGGAGCGCCCCTTCGACCTTGCGGGCATCTTGGGTAGCCACGTCCAGGTGGAAATCTACGACTCGCGACCGATAGGCACCAAGTTACCGTTGGTGAGCCTGAATGATCTTGCCGCTGCGGTGGACATGCCCATGCCCAAGGGCACGAACTCGAGTAACGCGAGCATGATGGGCCTGACGGTCATGAAGGAGAGCGACTACAATCGCTATCTCGACTTCCGTGGTAAGGAGCACGTCGACCTGGGTGATGATGGCTACCTCATCACGAGCGACATGGGCGAGTCGGTGAACAAGATCTACAACGCCGACATGCGCGAGGGCGTGGAGATCGAGCTTGGCGGACGCGTGCTTCGTCCCGTCGCCGCGAGTGTGGACGAGGCCGCGAGCTCCTTCTTCAACTCCTCGATGGGCAGCAATTCGGGCACAATCGTCGTGCCGGACGAGCTGGTGGATGCAAGTGGCCTGACGCTGTACGCGAGCTACTTCTTGGGCGACTACCGCGAGGGCCTCACGTACGACGAGACGGAGGGCTACGTACGTCAGGACCGCTCGTGGGATCAGATCCTGAACGCAGACGGGTCCGAAAGCGCGATTTGGGGCATGGAGGCCACGCGTGCCCAGAGCTACGAGTCCACGAACTCCATGAACGGTCTCATCAGCTACCTGGCCATCTATATCGGCTTCGTGCTTGTGGTGGCATGCGCGGCGATTCTCACGATCCAGCAGCTCTCGGGCGTGGCAGACTCCGGCAAGAACTGCCGCATCCTATCCGAGCTGGGCACGTCCAACCGCGAGATCATGCGCTCCGTTTTGGTGCAGCAGGCGATCTTCTTTGTGTTCCCGCTGCTGATGGGTGTTGCGCACTCCTTCGTGGCGCTGCAGGTGGTCATCGAGATCGTGGCGCTGTTCGGCGGCATGTCGATTGGCGGGACCGTGGGTGTGACGTGCGGCATCTTCCTGCTGTGCTACGGCGGCTACTTTGTGGTCACGTATTTCATGAGCAAGGGCATTGTCCAAGATTCGATTCGCCTACGCCATGCGCAATAGGCACTCGGGCGGCGCCTGCGAGGGGTTCCCGTGCGCAGGCGCAACGTCCTGTTCGCTCTGGAGGCGTTAACGCTTCACGGAGAGGTTGTATTTGTACCGATGTGGGAGGTGCTTGCAGGTGTTCGAGGCGATTGCCGTTTTGGTAGACACAGCTATGTTGGTCGTAGGCGTGGCGGCAGTTATCAGCTCGCGCACGTCGGAACCTTCGGCGTGTGAGCGGCGGCAGGGCGGCATTGGTGCCAGCGGCATGAAATAGAAAAGTGGGTCTGGCGCAATAGGATGCCGGACCCATTTTTATGCCGTAATGAACTGCGGGACCTTGCGGTCGTGTTCATCACAGGGAACCCGATCGACCTCCTGCTCGACGAACGCGACGCCCAAAAGCTGACAATCCTCGCGCAGTTGCGGCAGGTAGCGGTCGTAGGTGCCCCGTCCGTAGCCCAAGCGGTTGCCTTGAGCGTCAAATGCGACGGCGGGCACAATGACCAAATCGATTTCCGATGGGGGTACAACCGGGAAGCGCGTGTCGTCCTTGGGGGGAACGCTGCCCTTGATGCGCGAGGGGATGAAGCGGCGCGTCGCGCCCGCACGCGTGCTGGTGTACGTCTGGTGCTCTTCGGTCACAGCGGGTCCCCAGGGCTTGCGCGGGTCAACGATGAACGGCACGTTTCCGCCCAAGTAGTTGTTGCACGAGACGGAGCGCATGCACATGGCTCCCTGTGCGGCGTTGGGGATCATGCACGGGAACACAATGCGGTACCCGTATGCGTATGCCCCGCGAATGAAGCGATCGAGATCGACTTCATAGCGCAGTGCCGCGTACACTGCGAGCGTTGGGGGCTGTCCGTTTTTGCCCTTAATACCGCTGGCGCGTAACTGGTCGAGCAGCTTGTTGCATATCTCGCGTGATTTCGTCGAGCGGGCGCTCGGGCGCAGCTCCTGGCGGCACTCGATGATTGTGCGGCGCACGTCGCTCTTTTGTTCGAGAATCTCCTGTTCAGCAGCACTGGGCTTTTCGCGGGGAGCGCTTTCCGTTGTGGCCGGCGTCTTCGTATGTTTTGCAGTTGCCATTGCACGGTCCTCTCGTCTTCGTCTGTCCATTCTACCGCTTGCCACGTGCGGCCGCGCGGGAGAGGGGGCTGCTTTACGCCTCCTCCCCGCATGTGTCGCTCAGCAGATCAACGACGTTCCAGTTCGCATTGCTCGCCTCGATCACGTCGCGCCCGGCAAATACGCAGGCGGGGGCATCGTTCGCGATGCGCTTGACGTCGTCGCTCAACGCCCGAAGCGCCTCGGGGGTCGCCTCGAGCATCTGGCGCCGACGCTCGCCGCGCTGCTCGGGCGGCGTCTTGCAGAAGTGCTCGGCGTTGCGACGCTTGGTAAGTGCGTAGGGCTTGAGCGGCGCGTCCACGCCCGAGACACAGCTCACGATGAAGCCCTCGAAGGTCTGAGTGTCGGGCGTAAACGACGCGAGCCAGTCGCCGGAGGCCGCGATGCGCGCGAGCGACGGGTCGATGGCGGGGTCGCGGTACGTGTAGAAACTCGCGTGGCGCGGGCTCGGCGAGCGGAAACCGCAGCCGTAGGCACCGCCCTTCACGCGGATCTCGTTCCATAGGTAATCGTAGGATAGGGCGTTGGAGACGACGCTCCATACGCCGTCGGTCTCGATGTCCAGCGCGCGTGGGTCGCAGGCGCGCGCGAGGTAGCTCACATCGCTGGGGATGACGAAGGCCTCATGCTTGTCCTCAGGCCATGGCACGTAGAGTTCCTTGGTGGGCGCGGTGCGGGGAGCGAGGCCCAGGTCTCCCGCGGCCGCCCAGTAGCGCTGGAAGTCCTCGTTGGAACCGGTGAAGCTCGCGATGGCGCCGGTCGACGTGAAGATGCGCTCGCGCAGGTCGCGTAGGGTGTCGCACAGCTCCCCCTTGCGCTCGTCGAAATGTTCGAGCAGGTCGCGTAGGAAGCGGTAGAAGTCGATGCCGGAAAGCTGCTGCGTGAGCACGGCCGCCGGCGAGACGTAGGACATGGCGCGCGCGAGCGCGGCGCTGTGCCCGTTCATGAGGAAGCCCTGCTCCATGCCGATGCGCATCTGCGTGAGCACGTCGCGCATGCGGTCGGTGTCCTCGAAGATCGTGGTCGCCCAGACTTCGCGCGGTATGCTCGCGAGGGCGTCCATCTTCTCGGACAGGGCTCCCGCGGAGACCAGCAGGCGCGGGCGTGCGAGCTTCCAGTTGGGCTGCGTGGCGACCTCGGTGGTGAAGGAGAGGAAGCCGAGGTTCGCGCCGATGTAACTGTCAAGCTCGCCTGCGCTCATGCGCTCGGTCGCGAGCTGCTGCATGAGACGGGCGAGGACCGTGACGTAGGGGAGTTCGGAGAATGCGAGGTGCGACAGGTCGAAGTAGGTGAGGGCGTACGCGAGCTGATGCGTGGGCAGGTCGTGGCGCAGGCAGGGGATGGGGGTCTGCTTGTTCAGGACGAGCTGGGGCTCGGGGCGCGCGGGCCCGATGTCGCTCACGCGCAGGCGCGGCAGCGTCGCCTTGGCCTCGGGCGCGTCCTCGGCCTCCTGGCGCTCGCGCAGCTCGGCAACGTCCTCCACGATGCGCTGGAGCCCCGCCTCGTCGAGGGCTGCCTTTGCCGCGGCGAGTTCGTCTGCCTCCTCGCGCGCGGCGCGCGCGTCATCGGCGACGGGGACGAGCTCCACCAGCGCATGGTGGCCGCTTTCGAGCACGATCTCGCGCAGCAGGTCCTCGAAGTACGTGGTGCTCAGTGCCTGCTTGAGCTCGGCGTAGACCTTGCCGTACTCGAGCGCCCGTGTGGCTGCGGCGTCGGTGTCTTCATAGAGCCACGTGCCGAGCGCGTCGCACGCGATGGCGACGCCGTCAGCGATGCCAAAGTCGCGCTGGCGCAGGTCGAATTCCTCACTGGCGAGGACGGCGGCGAGGCGATCGCGCGGGATGCCGTTTTCCACCAGGTCGCGGCAGGCGTCCTCGATCACGCGGCGGAACTCGCGCGCGACACCCGGCTTGGCGTTCTGCAGGATGATGAGTGTGTGGGGCTGCAGCTGGTCGCCCGAGGTGTAGCTCACCACGTTGCCGCCCAAGCCCGCAGCGAGGATCGCCTTCTTGACGGGGGCTTCGTTGGTTCCGAGCAGGGCGTCGAACATGATGTCCGCGGCTATGAGGCGCTTGCGGTCGGCGACGTCGCCGAGCACGTACGCCATACCCACCAGTGCGTTCTCGGGAGTGGTGGGCATGTCGACGCGCTCGTAATCGCAGGTGACGGGCTCTTGCCGCGTGAGGGGGTTGGGCTCCCCGATGGTGACGGGTGCGCACGCGGCGGTTGCGGTCCCGTCGGCCCCAACGACCCCGGTGGGCTCAGCTGCGTCAGACGCCTTGCGCGCTTCTGCCAGCGCCCGGGCGCGGGCGCGCTCATCGCGGATGCGCGGCTCGTCGCCCAGGTAGCGCTCGTCCAAAAACGCGAGCTCGCGTTCGACCGCCATGTCGCCGTACAGCACGATGTAGCTGTTCGCCAGGTTGTAATGGCGCGCATGCGTGTCGAGGAAGTGCTCGTAGGTGAGCTGCGGGATGGCGCGCGGGTCGCCGCCCGACTCGCAGGCATACGCCGTGGTGGGGAACAGCGCCCGGTTGACGGCGTCGTCGAGGACGCTCATCGGGTCGGACAGTGCGCCTTTCATCTCGTTGAACACCACGCCGTTGTAGCGCAGGGTGCCTTGCTCGAGCGGAGCGCCTTCGGGGACGTCGAGCTCGTAGTGCCAACCCTCCTGCTCGAAGATGGCGCGTTTAGTGTAGATCGCGGGGTTGAGCACGGCGTCCATGTAGACGTCCATGAGGTTCAGCAGATCCTGCTCATTGGTCGTTGCCACGGGGTAGACCGTCTTGTCCGGGTACGTCATGGCGTTGAGGAACGTCTGCATGGAGCTCTTGATGAGGTCCACGAAGGGCTCCTTGACGGGGAATTTGGCCGACCCGCACAGGACCGAGTGCTCGAGAATGTGGAACACGCCGGTGTCGTCGGTGGGCGGGGTCTTGAAGCCGATGGCGAACGCCTTGTTCTCGTCTTCGCAGGCGAGGTAGAGCAGACGGGCGCCGGATGCCTCGTGGTGCAGCACGTAGGCGTCGGCGTCGAATTCGGCGAGGGGTTTGGCCGTGGTGACGGTGAAGCCGGACACGGTTACGCCGGGTGTGAGCAGCTGGGAGGCGCGGTCGCGGACAGAGGCATGCGGGCGCGTGGGGGCTTCATCGCAGGGGGAGGTTTGTTTGCAGGTGGAGACCGGCTGGTTCATGCGAAGCTCCTTTATGGAGAGTGTTTGCTACGTTGGTCGCTTCGCCCAGTATACCCGCTCGGCGGTCTGGCACTCCGCGCTTGCGATCCGTCCCTGCCGCGGAACATGCTCACCTCGCGCCCACACCGACTCTTTCAAATGCTGCTAGACATACAGAACACGCCTCCGATACAGCACACGCCTCCGCTGCGGCACGCGTCTCCTGTGCAGCATGCGCTTCCGGCGGGCGTTGCCCCCTAGAAATGGGCGTCTCCGAGCAATTCGGCTCTCGTTATCTCAGGCAAAGGGTCCATATCTTTCGCTAGAGGCGATGGTTTGCTCAATGGGCGCGCTTGGCTTGAGGTATCGTTGTCCCGCAAGACGACGAGATGGGGGATGCATGACGAACGGAAAGATGGAATCGCGCGGCTGCGGCGACGACATCGAAGACGCAGGCAAGGCTGCTGAGGTTGCTGCTTTCGAGAAGCGTGAGCGCATGGGTCTGGCATCGTCCATCAAGCCGGGGGCCGATGCGGATGCTGCCTCACGCGCGGCACGGCGCTCGATGCGCGAGCGTCTGAACGACCGGGATTCACGCCGTCTGCTCGTTGGGGTGCTCGCCACGCTGTTCGGCGGTATCTTTTGGGGCTTTTCCGGCACGTCTGCAAGCTACCTGTTCGCGCACTACCAGATCGACACCATTTGGCTGCTCAGCATACGCCAGCTTCTCGCTGGTGCTATGTTCATGGTCGTCATTCTGCTGTTCGACCGCGTTCGCTTTGTGCAGCTGCTCAAGAACCCGCGCCACCTGGCGGTCATGGCAGTGTTCACCCTGTTCGGTGTGTTTGGCAACTCGTTTTCCTATCTGCTTGCGGTTCGCTTGACCAACGCCGGCACTGCGACCGTCATGCAGTGCCTTCAGCTCGTGCTCATCATGGTATATACCTGCATTGTCACGCGCCGGCTCCCACGCCGCCGCGAGCTCGCGGGCGTGGTCTTGGCATTTGCGGGCGCGTTCCTCATCGCCACGGGTGGCGACCCCAGCACGCTCGTGATTCCGCCCGAGGGGCTGGCCGTGGGCTTGATCTCGGCGGTGGGCGCCGCCTGCATGTCGATTGTGCCTGCGAAGATTCTGCCGGTCTATGGCTCATCCATTGTCACAGGCACCGCGATGTTCGCATCGGGGATTGTGCTCTCGGCGTTTGTGCAGCCGTGGCAGAGTATTCCGGCGTTCGATCCGGAGGGCTGGCTCGCGCTTGCCGTGCTTATCGTGGTTGGATCTTTCCTGGCGTACAACCTGTATATGCAGGGCGTTAAGGATATTGGAAGCGTGCGGGCGAGCCTCATCGGTACGATTGAGCCGGTGTCCGCCACGGTCACGAGCGCGCTTGTTTTGGGCACCGTGTTCGCGCCCACGGATCTGGTTGGTTTTGCCCTCATCATCGTGATGGTGTTCTTAACGGTGTAGCTTTTGCATGGTTTCCTGCGCGCCAGGGCCTGTTTCGTTGTGCAAAAACGCAAATGTTGGCCTCAAACGCGATAGGCGAAGTAGATCCCGTTTTTTGCACGGCATAACCGCAGGTAGATTGACCGATGGATTTGCCTCTACTCGCGACATTCCCGTTTAGGCCAACATTTGTGTATTTGCATGTGGCGGGCATCTTTCGTAAGTGCGGCTGCGGGAGAAAAGGGGCGGCTGTCGCGGCTGGGAAAAAGGAGGGCGTCTGGCGCGGCTGTGAACTGGGTGAAAAGGGGCCAAGTGCGGCTAAGAAAAGAGGCGGCACCCGTCTTGCAGGACGTGTGCCGCCTTGGCTAATGGTCGTTTGCCCTACGCTGGACGCACGTACCCTTGCTGCAGTTTACAGGCTATAGAGCTCGCCGAACTTCTTTGCCAGGTAGTCGCAGTAGAAGGCGGCGTTGAACGGCGCGCCGCACGCATCCTCGACCAGCTCGCCCGCGTCCTTGCCGCGGCCCCACTGCCAGATGTTTTCGCGCAGCCACGCGCGCACGGGGGCGAGGTCCCCGGCCGTGCAGGCGCCTTCCAGGTCAACGCCCGCGCGCTCCATGGCGGGCACGTACTGGGCGTCGTATGCCGAGCCCAGGGCATAGGTTGGGAAGTAGCCAAAGCTGCCGCCGCTCCAATGAGTGTCCTGCAGCGCGCCAAGGGTGTCATTCGGGACATCGAGGCCCAGGTACTGCTTGGTGAGCTTGGCCCACAGCGCCGGCACGTCCTTGGCGGTCGCCTCGCCCGCGAACAGCATACGCTCGATGTCGTAGCGGATCATGATGTGGAGCGGGTACGTGAGCTCGTCGGCTTCGGTGCGGATGAGCGACGGTGTGGCGATGTTGACCGCACGGTACAGCTCATCCTCGCTCACGCTGCCATAGACCTCGGGTACATGCTTGCGCAACAGGGCGAGCAGCGGCGTCATAAACGCACGGCTGCGGCCCGCAGTGTTCTCGAAGAAGCGGCTCTGGCTCTCGTGAATGCCAAGCGAGGTGCCGCCCTCCAGGCACGTGCGCGCGTACGCGGGGTTGACGCCCAGCTCATAGGACGCGTGCCCCGCTTCGTGGATGACGGAGTACACGTTGGAGAGCAGGTTGTCCTCGTAGATGTGGGTGGCAACGCGCGCGTCGCCCACGGCGAAGCCCTCAGAGAAGGGGTGTTCGGTGAAGGCGAGGCAGGTGTCCGCGAGATCGAGGCCCACGAGCTTCATGAGGTCGAAGGACATCGCGCGCTGGACGGCGTCGGGGACGTGTGCGGTGAGGAACGGCGCGTTGGGCTGCTCGCCGCGTTCACCGATGGCATGTACGAGCGGTACGACGGTTTGGCGCACGGCCTCGAAGAATCGGTCGTAGGCGGCAGCGTCCATGCCGCGTTCGTACTGGTCGAGCCACACGTCGTAGGGGTCGCGCGTGGGGTCCATGTAGCCGGCGTGGCGCTTGAGGGTCTCGACGATGCGGTCCACGTAGGGCTCAAAGCTCGCCCAGTCGTTGGCACCCTTCGCCTTGTGCCAGACGGCGTCGGCCTCGCAGGTGAGGCGGCTCCAGGCTTCGACCTCCTCGGTGGGCAGGGCGACGGCCTCGCGCTGGTCGCGGGCGAGTGCGCGCACCTCGGCGACGACCTGCGGATCGGTGAGCTCGCCGGCGGCCACGGCGGTCTCGAGCTCGGCGATGAGCGCGCGGGCGTCCTCACTGGTAAGGAGCTCGTGATGCTCGCCGGCGAGCGCGCCCATCGCGTCGCCGCGTGCGGCCGCTCCGTTCTCGGGCGCGATGGTTGCGCCGTCGAACTCGGCGATCTTCATGAGGTACTCGCGGGTCCAGAGCTTGGACTCGAGCGCGCGAAGGCGGCCGGTCAGTTCTTCTGCAGTTGCCATGGGGCCTCCTTGAGATAGGTTAAGTACGGTTGCTTCCTTTGAGTGTACCCGTTTGTCTTCCGAACGTAGTGACGGGCGGCACTGACCCTCCCCATTTCATCTCGCCTGTCTTTCAATTTAGTAGGGCTGGTGCAATATATTCAGTTGTGAAGTGTTATCATAATATATAAATATTAATGTCTAATGTAATTGTCCCAGATAGGGGACAACGAGAGGATATTAGGCTGTCGGGAAAAGTAGAGCATTGAATCAGATGAGATAGAGATAGGGATGGGGTGAGCAAGCTTCTGGGCCTTTGTGAAGCATAAGCAATTGGTCGCACACCAATGCTAAGGAGTTCATTATGAAAATGATTGTGTCAGCGTTCGTTCTGTTCGTTTTATTTCTATCGTCTTCTGTCTTTAATCCGTGTCCTATTGGTGCGCAAGAAACAGTTGAAGTTCAAGCAATTGAGAAGCCGGTCGCGAATGCGCAGATCGATTTACCGCGGGAATTCGGAACCGTTTCTTCGAAAATTGAAGCTGGGATAGATGGGGCATTCGTTCCTTTGTATCCTACCTTTGACTTCCCATCAGAGGCTTTGTCTTCGATAAGGAGGAACGAAGCTCTCCAGGCGGTGATGAAAGCGTATGCGTTGGACCCAATCGATGGCAATAATTGGGCACGCTATGCGGAGCTCTCTATGGCGCTCCTCGATTCTCCTGACAGGCCGGCTTGGTATTGCGAATCTGATGAGCGCGTTTCTGAGCTGCGATTGTTTTTTGATATTTTTGAAAATGATGAGAGAAATATCGAAGCAATCACTAGGCTTGAGTCTGCCGATCCAGGCGAAGAAGCACGTGAGTTGATGCTAACGTTGCCTAGCGCATCATTTGAAGAGCTTTCCGGGTGGACTGAAATTGCATCTGCCAGACACTCGACTGCGGTTCGGAGTTTCGATTCTAATGCAGCTTTCGAGTACGCGCTCACCTACTCGACGAAGCGCAATCCGAAGTATCCAAGTTTTGACTCGGATTGCACCAACTTTGCATCTCAGATTCTTGAAAGCGGGGGAGAACCTCAGGTTTCCGGCGGCGATTACAACAGCGTCCATGTCGGTTGGTGGCATAGAAATGATTGGGGTCAGCATCTACAATCAAGGACCTGGACGCTTGCTGATGAATTCATGAAGTATTTTGGGGTCAAAAATTGCGGCTCAGACCACCTCGACTTTTCTTTCACGATTCAAGAAGGGGACTTCATCGCATTGGATTTCGGAAAAGATGGGGACTGGGATCATGTTGGCTATGTAATGGTTCCGGGGAACGGTACAGGTCCAGGTGGCTATAGGGACTATCATGTCGCTCAGCACACTCAAGATTATCATGCTGATGTGAGCGATAAGATCAATGGCTGGGAGACCCATGATGGAAAGTCGAACTACGGCTATGTTCGGAGGTAGGCGAAAAGTATTAGCGGGATTGCTGGCGGTTGCCGCCACGGTACTTTTGGCTTCTAGCTACTACCTTCGAGTTACTGAGCAGTTTTACGGATTGCCTGGCTTTTCATACAAAGGATTGGAGTATCCAACAAAAGTAGACTGGCTGTTAATAGCCACGTCCCTTGCGCTCTTTTTTGCGGGGCTATGGGGGGGCAAGTATGTACGATACCCTTGTACCACATTGGTGATGAGCTTTGCCCTTCTAACGTTTTACGACTTGCAGACGATGTGGGGATGGGGCTCTCATGATGCGAATTCTTTCCTGTCAGATTTTATCTGGTACCTTGAAAATGTGACCTTTCCAGCATTCTGGACTGCAAAAACGCTCGATATTGCTGGATTGTTGGCTGGACTTGTCGCCACGCTGCTGGCTGGGAATGGCAGAATGTTTAGCGATAGAGCGCAAGGCATCGACCGGGTTGAACGGCTGTGATAAATAGCCCGGGAGCGCATCACATCTATAGTGCGGCTGCATTTGCCGTTGTGCTATTATCTTGGCCACTGCGTTGACGGAGAGGTCGGGCCTCACCGCCTCGCCGCACAGAGAGGGAGGGTCACCGGCTGCAAGCCCACCCGCGGCGACGAGACCTGAGTTCACTCCCGAGCTGCGACCTGAACGGCCGCCTTCCGGCGAGGGGCTTCCCGCGCCGCGATGGCACCGGGGCGACGTGCGATCTGCACCCGACCCCAATTGCGCGCTGAGTAGGGAAGCCGCGCGCCCGTGCGACATCGGGCAAAAGAGGGTTCGCCGGGTGGACAGCCGGCGGCCAATCAAGGTGGTACCGCGGAAATCAGATCCGTCCTTGGGAGTGCGAGCGGTCGCACGATCCCGAGGGCGGATTTTTCTATGGAACACATCGGCGCCGCGCTGCGGCGACGATCGGAAGGAGAGGGGACAGATGAGTCTGATCGACGAACTTGAGGAGCTCGAGCAGCGGGCCCGCGAGATGATCGAGAGCGCCGAGACGGCGGAGAAACTCGAGGCCGCGCGCGTGGCGCTCATGGGCCGCAAAGGCGAGATCACGGGCCTCATGCGCATGATGGGCAAGATCGAGCCCGAGGAGCGCCCGGTGCTCGGCAAGCGCGCCAACGAGATGCGCCGCATGGCCGAGACGCTGCTTGAGGGCCGCATGAAGCAGCTCAAGCGCGCCGCCATCACCGAGCTCATGGCGACCGAGGCCGTGGACATCACGTTGCCCGGCGCCCGTCCGCAGATCGGTCACGCGCACCTCATCAACCAGATCATCGAGGAAGTTGAGGACGTGTTCTGTGGCATCGGCTACACCGTCGAGACCGGCCCGCAGGTCGAGTCCAGCTGGTACAACTTCACCGCCCTCAACGCGCCGCTCGATCACCCGAGCCGCTCTGCGCGCGACACCTTCTACGTGAAGGACAACGCCCCCGGCACCGCGGCGCACCCCGAGGAGCACGCTCACGGCGAGTCCGACGTGCTGCTGCGCACCCAGACTTCCGGCGTGCAGATCCACACCATGGAGACGCAGGAGCCTCCCATCTACATGATCGCCCCGGGCCGCGTGTACCGTCCGGATACGGCCGACGCCTGCCACCTGCCCCAGTTCCATCAGATCGAGGGCCTCGTGGTCGATCGCGGCATTACCTTCGGCGACCTTAAGGGCACGCTCGACTACTTCGTCAAGTGCATGTTCGGTGAGGACCGCGCCACGCGCTACCGCCCGCACTTCTTCCCGTTCACCGAGCCCTCCTGCGAGGTCGACGTGAGCTGCGGCGTGTGCGGTGGCGAGGGCTGCCCCTTCTGCAAGCACTCTGGGTGGATCGAGATCCTCGGTTGCGGCATGGTCGACCCCAATGTCCTGCGCAACTGCGGCATCGACCCGGACGTCTACTCCGGCTTCGCGTTCGGCGCCGGCGTCGAGCGCATCGCGGCGCTCCGCTACGACCTGCCCGACCTGCGCACGCTCGTGACCGGTGACATGCGCTTCCTTAATCAGTTCTAATCCCGGCGGGTTTTCCAGGTGCCCGACCTTGGCCTTCAATCGTCGGTCGCGTACCTAAGTACGCTTCCCTCCTCTTTCAGGCCAATCTCGGGCACCTGGAAAACCCGTCTCCGCTTCAGGGTTTTGTTGCTGATTTTTCGTTGTTGATTTCACTTCTTTAGAAGAGGTTTGAGATGAAGGTTTCTTACGAATGGTTGAAATCGATGGTCGAGCTGCCGGAGGATCCCTCGGAGCTCGCCTGCGAGTTCATCCGCACCGGCACCGAGGTCGAGTCCATCGACACGGTGGGCGAGGCATATCACAAGATCGTCACGGCGAAGGTGGTCTCCAAGGAGGCGCACCCCGATTCCGACCACCTGTGGGTCACCCTGGTCGACGTGGGCGCCAACAACGTCGACGCCGACGGCAACCCCGAGCCCCTGCAGATTGTGTGCGGCGCGCAGAACTTCAATGAGGGCGACCACATCGTGACCGCCATGATCGGCGCGGAACTGCCGGGCGACGTGCACATCAAGAAGGGCAAGCTGCGCGGCGTCGTATCCTGCGGCATGAACTGCTCCCAGCGCGAGCTTGGCCTGTCCGGCGACCACGAGGGCATCTGGATTCTGCCCGCGGACGCGCCCGTGGGCATGCCGCTTGCCCAGTACCTCGGTAGCTCCGATACGGTCCTCGATTGCGAGATCACGCCCAACCGCCCCGACTGCCTGTCCATGATCGGCATCGCCCGAGAGGTCGGCGCCATCTACGACCGCGATTTCCACGTGGAGCTGCCCCAGGTCAAGGCCGAGGCCGGCGCGCCCGCGGCTGAGACCGTCTCCGTCGAGCTCATCGACGAGGGCCTGTGCGACCGCTACGTCGCCCGCGTGGTGCGCGGCGTCAAGGTGGGCCCCTCGCCCGAATGGCTCGTCCAGCGCCTGAACGCCTGCGGCGTGCGTACCCACAACAACGTGGTCGACGTCACCAACTACGTCATGATGCTCACCGGCCAGCCCCTGCACGCGTTCGACCTCTCCGCCTTCGAGGAGCGCGACGGCAAGCGCGCCGTGGCCGTGCGCGCCGCGCGCGAGGGCGAGCGGTTCCGCACCCTCGACGACGCGGAGCGCACGCTTTCGGCGGGCATGGGCCTTATCGCCACGGGCGAGCGCGGCGCCACGCCGGTGGCGCTCGCCGGCGTCATGGGCGGCATGGACTCCGAGGTCACCGACGCCACCGTCGACGTCCTGGTGGAGAGCGCTTGCTTCAACGCGGGCCGCACCTCCCACACGAGTCGCGACCTGTCGCTCATTTCGGACGCCTCCATCCGCTTCGAGCGTCAGGTCGATGAGACCGGATGCGTCGACGTGGCGAATCTGGCATGCGCCCTAATCGAGGAGCTCGCCGGCGGCGAGGTCGCGCCCGGATGCGTCGATGTCTATCCGGCTCCGCGCGAGGTCGCCCCTGTCGAGCTCAGGCTCGCGCGCGTGCACGCCATCTGCGGCGCCGATATCGCCCCCGACTTCATCGAGCGCTCCCTCACCCGCCTGGGCTGCAAGGTGTCCGCCTCCGGTGAGGGCGACGGCCTCGTCTACAGCATCGTGCCCCCCACCTTCCGCCCCGACCTCCCGCGCGAGATCGACCTGATCGAGGAGGTCTTGCGCCTGTGGGGCATGGGGCGCGTCGAGGCAACCATCCCCGCCGCCAAGAACCACATCGGTGGCCTCACCCGCGAGCAGCGCCTCACCCGTAAGGTCGGCCGGATCCTGCGCTCCTGCGGCCTCAACGAGACCATGAACTTCTCCTTCGCCGCGCCGGGCGACCTCGAGCGCATCGGCATGACGGAGGAGGGCCGCGGCTGCGCCGTCGAGCTCATGAACCCGCTCGTCGCTGAGCAGACCGAGATGCGTCGCTCGCTCATCCCCGGCCTGCTGCAGGCCGTCGAGTTCAACATCAAACACAGCACGGCGAACGTGCAGCTCTATGAGATCGGCACCCTCTTCTTCGGCCGCGAGAACGCAAGCGCCCCTAAGGAGCGCGAGGCCGTCGCGGGTGTCATGTCCGGCTCTATGGGCGACGTGACGTGGAACTACAAGCCCATGCCGCTGCGCTTCTTCGACGGCAAGGGCGTCGTCGAGGAACTGCTGGAGCAGATGCGCATCCCAAAGGTCCGCTTCCGCGCCGCCGAGGGCGAGGGTTACGCCTTCCTGCAGCCTGGGCGCTGTGCCGAGGTTCTCTCCGGCGGTACCGTGCTCGGCTGGGTCGGCGAGATCCACCCCGACGCGCGCGACGTCTATGGCATCGATATCCCCGTGGTCGCGTTCGAGCTCAACCTCGAGGCGCTGCTCAAGCTCTCCGGGGCCCAGGAGGCCTATCGCGAGTTCTCGCAGTTCCCGAGCGTCGAGCATGACCTCGCCATCGTGGTCGACGACTCCGTCACCTGCGAGGACCTGGAGCGCCGTCTGCGCTCCGCCGGCGGTAAACTCCTGGTGGGCGTGCGCCTGTTCGACGTGTACCGCGATGCCGAGCGCGTGGGCGAGGGCAAGAAGTCTATGGCGTTCGCGCTCACCTATCGCGCCGACGACCACACGCTCACGAGTGAGGAAGTGGAGAAGGCTCACTCCAAGCTCGTGACCAAGGTGTGTAAGGCCACTGGCGGCGAGGTCCGTAGTTAAAGCTTTCCCAGGCACCCCACCTCCGGGCGAACCTAAAGGCTTATGTACCTCAGTACACCGCGCCTTTACGTTCGCCCGGATCTGGGGCACCTGGGAACGTTTTCGCTGCGGTTGGGGCGCACGACGACGCGAGAGAAGATTGAGGTATGCCATCCTGGAACATACATATCGCGCATGCGGAGGGGCTGCTTGAGGATGGCGGCCCCTTCGCGGGCGTCGTGCGGGATCGCAACGCGTTCCTGTTTGGCAACTTCGTGCCCGACATTTACGTGGGCTACATGGTGCCGAGTGTGGCCGAGCCCATCCCGTATCGCGTGACGCATTTCGCCGCTCCCGAGCATATCCCTAAGCCCCGCGAGGCGGAGTTTTGGCATACCTATGTGGCGCCCATGGCTCATGAGTTGGGCATTACCGACGCGCTTGCCGATGGTGCCAATGCCGCACCCGGTGCTTCTGCTGGCCGCACGATCGTCCTTACGCCCGACGATGACGTGGCAAGGGGGTGCACGAGCGACGCGGCGGGAAGGCCCACCGACTCCGCGGCAAGGAAGGCCCTCATCATCGAGGCGGGTTCGCTTGCGCGCGAGGTGGCACATGTGTCACCCGCGCACACCCCGAACTATGAGCTGAAGGTCGACCCCGCCCTCACCGCCTCGCTTCAGGTGCAGGCCTTCGAGGCCGTCCGCGAGACGGACAAGGCTGTGGATGCGCGCCGCTCTCAGTTCGACATGGTGCTGGGCACCTGGACGCATCTGCTTGCCGACACCATCTGGAACCAACGCGTCAGCGATTTCCTTGACGAGCTGGGGCAAAAACCCAGCCGCGACTTCCGTATTAAGAAGCAGGGGGACTTCGATCAGTTTGGCAAGTCGTTGCGCATCGACGCCTTCCCCGTTGCAACTCCGCGCCTGCTCGATGCGGCCGCGGCATTCCCGCAGTATGCGATTGATGAGTGCTCGGTGCTGTACACAGTGGCGATCGCTCATGAGATCCTGCGGACCAACAGCTTGGTTGGTGAACCGGAATACCGCTTGCTCACCAGCGAGTTTTTCGCTCAGACCTTCAACGAGGTTCAACGCACCGCCGCGAGCCTCATTCGCGAGCGGCTTTAGGGGTATCGCTCGATGTGCGGCTTCTCTGGGCTTGATGGGATAGTCGTGAGGCGCGGCGTGGCCGGGGGCGGAGATGCGGCGAGGCCGGTGACAAAGAAGGGGCTCGCTGGACAAACCAGCGAGCCCCTCTGCAGCGATGATATCGCTTGAAAGGATGCGTGTAGCGCGAGCCTTAGCGAACCTGAGCCACGTAGGCGAGGTTGGTCGAGGAGACCTTGCCCTCGAGCTCGACGGAGAGACGGGCATCGCCGGCGGTCGCGACGGTGAGATCGCCCTTCTCGACGAAGCCGAGCTCCTTGGCCGTCTCGACAGCCTTCACGATGGTGCCGTTGACGGTGCCCTGGGTGATTTCGGCCTGGCGCGGGATGACGCCCCAGTACATGATCATCTGCTGAACGGCCCACTCGTGGCGGGAGAACGCGCAGATGGGCATGTTCGGACGGAAGTGGGAGATCAGGCGAGCGGTGCGGCCGGTGGTGGTGGGCACGGTGATGCACTTGGCACCCACGGCAGTCGCCATCTGGACGGCGGACATGCCCACGACGTTGTTGACGACACGGGTGCCGGACGCGTTCTCGGGCATGGCGAGCTCGGCGTGAGCAGGCATGTACTTCTCGGTCTCGATGGCGATGCGTGCCTGCATGGCAACGGCCTCGACCGGGTACTGGCCGGCTGCGGTCTCGCCGGAGAGCATCACGGCGTCGGTACCATCGAGGATGGCGTTGGCGACGTCGGTAACCTCGGCGCGCGTCGGGCGCGGGTTGTGCTGCATGGAGTCGAGCATCTGCGTGGCGGTGATAACGGGCTTGTAAGCCGCGTTGCACTTGGCGATGATCTCCTTCTGGATGTGGGGAACGAGCTCGGGCGCGATCTCGATACCCAGGTCGCCACGAGCGACCATGATGCCGTCGGAAGCCTCGAGGATTTCGTCGAACTTCTCGACGCCCAGGGCGCACTCGATCTTGGGGAAGATCGTAACGTGCTCGCCGCCGTTGGCAAGGCAGAGCTCGCGGATCTCCTCGACGGCCTTGCCGTTACGGATGAACGACGCGGCGATGTAGTCGATGTTCTGGGTGAGGCCGAACAGGATGTCCTGGCGATCGCGCTCGGTGACGGCGGGCAGGGAGATGTCGACGTTGGGGATGTTGACGCCCTTGCGCTCGCCGATCAGGCCGTTGTTCATGACGATGCAGTGCATGTCCTGGCCGTCGATGCGCTCGACCTCAAGGCCGACCAGACCGTCGTCGATCAGGATGATGGAGCCCTTCTCAGCCTCGGAAGGAAGCTTGAGGTAGTCGAGGGAAATGTGGGAGGCGTTGCCAAGCCAATCCTCGGTCGTGGGCTGCGCGGTGACGATGATCTTGTCGCCGGCGTGGACCTCGACCTTGGCGTGATCCTCGAGCAGGCCGGTGCGGACCTCGGGGCCCTTGGTGTCGAGCAGGATGCCGACGGGCTTGCCAACCTCGGCGGCGCAACGGCGGACGCGCTCGATGCGGCCCTGGTGCTCCTCGTAGGAGCCGTGGGAGAAGTTGAAGCGGGCGACGTTCATGCCCGCCTTGATCATCTCGCGAATGGTCTCGTCGTTGTCACAGGCAGGGCCCATGGTGCAAACGATCTTGGTGCGTTTAAGTTTCTGCTGCATTCAGACCTCCATCTGATGTCATTAACAGGCGTCGTTGGTAAGCAGATACATGGGCACATTATAGGAAAATTCAAGCCGTCCATCGTTGCAAAACGACCGCATGCCGATTCAATCTACACAGCTCTTGATTTATAAACGCCCCGTAGTAAGAGGATATGGACATTGCCCCCTATCGCGGGGCTCTCCGGTATATCAGGGACCGGCTTGGGTACCATATTGCCCTATGACAAGCCCTTGCCCAGGTTCCGGGAATTATAATCGGGTGTCAGACTGTTGGATTGGGGCGCAGCGCGCCTGTGTCCCGCTTGGCATACTCCGGGAGGGGTCAGATTGAAAGAGTACTTGGCTTCGGCTGAGGAGGTTCTCGAGGAGCAGTCCACGAGTGCCGCTCAGGGCCTGACTGCCGCCGAGGCGCAGACGCGCCTGGCGAACGTTGGTCCGAACAAACTGGACGAGGAAGAGAAGACGCCGCTGTGGAAGCGCTTCTTTGAGCAGATGGCTGACCCCATGGTCATCATGCTTATCGTCGCCGCCGTTATTTCCGCCGTCACCGGCATGATCCAGGGCGAGGCCGAATGGGCCGACGTCATCATCATCATGACGGTCGTCATCATCAACTCTGCCCTCGGCGTGATCCAGGAGGCGAAGTCCGAGGAGGCCCTCGAGGCCCTGCAGGAGATGAGCGCCGCGCAGTCGAAGGTCATGCGTGATGGTAAGCTCGTGTCGCTGCACTCCTCCGAGCTCGTTCCCGGTGACGTGGTGCTGCTCGAGGCGGGCGACTCCGTCCCGGCCGACTGCCGCGTGCTCGAGAGCGCATCCATGAAGATCGAGGAGGCCGCCCTCACCGGCGAGTCCGTCCCCGTGGAGAAGCACGCGAACGTGATCGAGCTCGCCGAGGGCACCGAGGACGTGCCGCTGGGCGACCGCAAGAACATGTGCTACATGGGCTCCACCGTCGTGTACGGCCGCGGCCGCGCCGTCGTGGTGGGTACCGGCATGAACACCGAGATGGGCAAGATCGCCGGCGCCCTGAACGACGCCAAGGAAGAGCTCACCCCGCTCCAGATGAAGCTCGCCGAGCTGTCGAAGATCCTGACCGTCATGGTCATCGTCATCTGCCTGGTCATCTTTGGCGTTGACATCCTACGCGCCGGTCTGGGCAACGTCATGGCCGAGCCGCACATGCTGCTCGACACCTTCATGGTCGCCGTGTCGCTCGCCGTCGCCGCCATCCCCGAGGGCCTGGTGGCCGTCGTCACCATCGTTTTGTCCATTGGCGTGACCAAGATGGCCAAGCGCCAGGCGATCATCCGCAACCTCTCTGCCGTCGAGACCCTCGGCTGCACCCAGGTGATTTGTTCTGACAAGACGGGCACCCTCACCCAAAACAAGATGACCGTCGTCAAGCACGAGCTCGCTTCCACCGAGGAGAAGCTTCTCGCCGGCATGGCGCTGTGTTGCGACGCCAAGTGGGACGAGGAGGCCGGCGAGGCCGTCGGCGAGCCCACCGAGTGCGCTCTCGTGAACGATGCCGCTAAGGCGGGCATGCAGGGCCTCGACGCCGAGCATCCGCGCGTGGGTGAGGCTCCGTTCGACTCCGGTCGTAAGATGATGTCCGTTGTGGTGAAGACCCTCGACGGCGAGTTCGAGCAGTTCACCAAGGGCGCTCCCGACGTCGTCCTCGGCCTGTGCACCCATATCTTCGACAATGGCGAGGTCGTCGAGCTCACCGAGGATCGCCGTGCTGAGCTCATCGCCGCCAACAAGGCCATGGCCGACCAGGCCCTGCGCGTGCTGGCGCTCGCCTGCCGCCGCTACACCGCCATGCCGGCCGACTGCTCGGCCGAGGCCCTCGAGCACGACCTTGTGTTCTGCGGCCTCTCCGGCATGATCGACCCCGAGCGCCCCGAGGTTGCCCCGGCAATCGTCGAGGCTCACGGCGCCGGCATCCGCACCGTCATGATCACCGGTGACCACATCGACACCGCTGTGGCCATCGCCAAGAACCTCGGCATCGTTGAGAACCGCGACCAGGCCATCACCGGCGCCGAGCTCGACAAGATGTCCGACGAGGAACTCGATGCCAAGATCGAGAACTACAGCGTGTACGCTCGCGTCCAGCCCGAGCACAAGACGCGCATCGTCGAGGCGTGGAAGTCCAAGGACAAGATCGTCGCCATGACCGGCGACGGCGTTAACGACGCTCCGTCCATCAAGCACGCCAACATCGGCATCGGCATGGGCATCACCGGCACCGACGTCACCAAGAACGTCGCCGACATGGTGCTGGCCGACGACAACTTCGCCACGATCATCAACGCGTGCGAAGAGGGTCGTCGCATCTACGACAACATCCGCAAGGTCATCCAGTTCCTGCTTTCGGCCAACCTGGCCGAGGTGTTCTCGGTGTTCGCCGCCACGCTCATGGGCTTCACGCTGTTCCAGCCCATCCAGCTGCTGTGGGTCAACCTCGTGACCGACTGCTTCCCCGCGCTCGCGCTGGGCATGGAGGAGGCCGAGGGCGACATCATGAAGCGCAAGCCCCGCAATGCCTCCGACGGCGTGTTCGCCAACAACATGGGCCTCGACACCGTGGTTCAGGGCCTCATCATCACCGCGCTCGTGCTCACCAGCTTCTTCTGCGGCGTGTACTATGACCTCGGCGTGATCGACCTCGGCGCGCTCGCGACCTCCATGGCCGACGAGGAAGGCGTCATGATGGCGTTCATCACCCTCAACATGGTCGAGATCTTCCACTGCTTCAACATGCGCAGCCGCCGCACCTCCATCTTCAAGATGAAGACGCAGAACAAGTGGCTGTGGGGCGCCGCCGCGCTCGCGCTCGTGCTGACGCTCGTCGTGGTCGAGTTCGACCCGCTGGCCCAGATCTTCTTCGGCGTTGAGCATCTCGAGCTCAAGGGCATGTTCACCGCCCTTGGCCTTGGCTTCCTGATCATCCCGCTGGTGGAGATCTACAAGGCCATCATGCGTGCCATCGAGAAGGATCAGGCGTAAGGGAAAGGACCGAGGCGTAAGCGTGGCTGACGTTTTGGAACATATTCCGAGCTTTGGGGACCTGCGTGCATCTAGCGCGCAGGTCTCTGCGTTTGAGCAGACGCGCTCGGAGCTCGATGCGGCGGGGGACGTGCCCGTCGCGGAGATCGAGCTGGGTGCCGTGGTACGCTTGGATCGTGGCTTTCCCATGATTGCGACGGCCGCAGGCGAGTTACTGCGCGCCGAACACGCTGTTGATTTTGCCAAAGGCAAGCGCGGCAAGCGTGGTAAGCACGGCAGGGGTGCGGGTAGGACCGCGGGGGCGGATGAGACCGCCGAGCGCGTGCTGCCCAGCGTGGGCGATTTCGTGGCGGTCCGTGTTTCGCCAAATCACGACATGGGCGTGATCTTGCGCGTCCTGCCCCGACGCACGGCGTTTGAGCGCTGGCGTGGCAAGAACCGTGGCGAACGCCAGGTGCTGGCGGCGAACGTCGACGTGATCTTTATCGTGCAGCCCCTGGGAGCTGAGCGCGACACCTTGTCGCTCATGCGCGACCGCATCGCCCGCTCCCTCGTGCTCGCGCGCGATTGCGGTGCCGAGCCGGTGGTAGTCCTCACAAAAATCGACCGCTGTGAGGCGGGCGAGGTGCAAGCGGTTGTTGAGGATATCAAGCGGCTGGTTGGCGAGGGCGTGCCCGTGATCGCGACCTCCTCGCGTACGGGGGAGGGGCTCGATGAGGTCCGATCTTGCATTCCCCGCGGCTCGGTCGGCATGATTTTGGGCGAGTCCGGTGCGGGCAAGTCGACGCTGCTCAACACGTTGCTCGGCACCGAGGCGCTCGAGACGAGCGAGGTGCGTGAACGTGATGATGCTGGGCGGCATACCACCGTCGCGCGCATCATGGTCACGTTGCCTGAGCCCTGCGGTGTCATAGCCGATTGCCCGGGATTGCGCTCACTGCCGCTCGTGGGACATGAACGAGGGCTCGCACGAGCATTTCCCGAGGTCATCGATGCTGCACATACCTGTCGATTCAATGACTGCTCCCATGTGCACGAGCCGGGATGCGGTGTGCTGCAGGGCGTGGAAGATGGGGAGATCGAGCGCGTGCGCGTGGACGCGTTTTTGGCGCTCGCTTCCGAGATGCGCGTGAGTGCGCAGAGCTTGGACCCCGATATCCACCTCTAACCAGGGATTTCCTCACGCGTGAGCGAAAGACAACGACATAGCTCGATCGCAGGGTCGCTCGGTATGGGCGGCCCTGTTCTCTATGCGCGTCGACCGTGGGCCTTCGTGCGCTCGGACACAGGTTTGGCCTGGGTCTGGCACAGGCCTGTCATCGGGTGTCAGCTGGTGGTATGAGCCCTCAACAGGTCGCTGCGGAGTTTCTCAATTAGTCGCCTTCGCGAGTTCCGCGGGGTTCGAGAATCGAGTCACGGGACGCATGCGACTGGGGGGATCGGTACATGAATCGAAGCAGAAGGCTCGCAATCAGCGTTTTTGCCGGATTGGCGGCCGCGCTCGTGTGCTTTATGGCGGTAACCGGCGCGCACCGCGATGCGGAGCGTGTGGAGCAGGAGATGCTGGCGCAATACGGTGGCGAGTTGACGAGCGTTTGCGTGGCCAGCCGGGAGATCGAGCCTGGTGAGAAGATCGACGAGGGCAACGTCGTGGTGACGGAATGGGTTTCCACCTTACTGCCCCAAGGCGCGATAACCGGTCTTTCAAGTGTGCTGGGTCGAACGGCGACGGCGCAGATCCCCGCGCATGCGCCCCTCGCGGAGGCGTATTTCGAGCAACGTGAGGGCGCGGTGGACATCCCGCGCGGGATGGTCGCGGTCTCGGTTGCGAGCGATCCGGAGCACGCGGTTGGAGGCATGCTCACGCGGGGTGAGACGGTTGACGTCTATGCCTTAGGCGACGCGCTCGCAGACAAGTTGACGAGCGCGCAGGTAATCGACTCAAGTGCCCTGGCTTCCGGCGGCGGGGATGTTCAATGGGTGACGCTCGCGGTACGTCCCTCGGCTGTGCGCGAATTGCTGGCGGCGACGTCGAGCGGCATGGTCACCTTGGTCGTTCCAGGTACGCAGGCGGAGCAGTCAGACGAAGGGGAATCCGCTGGCGAGGATGAGCCGGAGGCGGATGCGTCTGCGGATGATTCGCCATCAGGGAAAGAAGGCGAGTGACGGATGGAATCGATTTGGCTGGTGTACTGCGCGGAGAGCGCATACGGACGTGTTCGCGCGGAAGTGCGCAAGCGTGATGTACGTGCGCGGATCGCCCGCGTGAATTCGGTGGAGGGCGCCGTGCAACTGGGGAGGGCGTGTGCCGCGGCAGATGTCCATGTGGTGTTTGGCTGCGATTCCCAGGCGGTCGCGACGACGGTGGCGGGGATGGCGTTCGTACGGCAATCGCTTGATGGGGTCGAGGTACTCGTGATCGCCGACGGCTGCGATGCGCCGTCCATCGCGCATTTGCTGCGTACCGGTGCAACTGAGGTCATCGCGACGGGGGCGAGTGAGGACGCGCAGGTGCGCTCCGAAGACTCAACCACGTTAGAAGCATGCATGGAACCCGACGAATTCCCGCAGCGGACGGGCGAGATAGCCCTCGTTCGCGATGACATGGTTCCTCTTGAGGAGCTGTGGCCGCCGCTTGATGAGCCGGATGACGCGGAATGGCCTGAGGACGTGTCGATCATGTCGCCGCCCGTGGCCGAGCTGCGTGACGGTGCGCCGGCAGGCGGAGAGGAGGCGGCGAGCGATTTGCGCGAGGTTGCGGCACGTGCGGGCACGCGTTCGGTTGCGCACGCGGCGACGGGGACGCACCGTGCGCCGCTCGTCACGGTTGTTTCTGGCAGGGGAGGCGTTGGAAAGACGACCCTTGTGGCAGCTCTGGCCGCTTCTTCCGCTCGCGCCGGGTTGCGTGCCGCGGTTCTTGATCTCGACTTGATGTTCGGCGACCTGCCCGCCGTGTTGGGGGCGGAAACTCGCAAGGGACTCGAGGGCCTTGTTGCCCATGAGCGCGATGATTTCATCGCGGAGTGCGACGTCGAGGCGACGGCGATGCGCGTGGGTCCCGGTTTGACGCTGTGGGGCCCACTGACAGAAGGCGAGAAGGCAGAGTTGTTTGGCACCCCAATCGAGCAGCTTATCGAGGTGCTTCGGGGCGCGGCGGATGTGATTTACGCCGACACCTCGAACAACTGGGGAGATGCGGCGGCAGTTGCAATTGGCGCATGCGACCGTTGTTTGATTGTGGGCGGCAGCGGAGAGACCTCGGGGTCATCGGCGGCGGCAGTCGTCTCGCTCGCGGCGCGGTTGGGCGTCCCAGCGACACGGATGACCAGCGTGTTCAATCGGCTAGGTGGTCGTGGGTGCGGAGAGGAGGAGGCGCTGCGATTCGAGATGGGCACCTCGCTACGTTCGCGCGTTCGGATAGCGGATGGCGGCGAAGACGTGAGAGGCATGCTCTCATTCGGCAAGCTCGACGCCTTGGTTGCGGGAAACAGCGCGTTTGCCGAGAGCGTGCGGACCTTTGCGGCGCAGCTACTTGGGGAGCTGGGCTGTTCGGTCGATAAGCGCCTCATGGCCGCGTCGCCACAGGGAGAGACGCGCGGGACGAAGTTCCGGTTGCCGTGGCGCAAAAGGAGCGGTGGTGCACGATGAGCTTGATGCATCGGATAGCCCGTGTCCAAGCCGGCGGTGGGAGCGCCCGCGCGGAGGGGCCGCAACGCGGACGCGCATCGTGTGTGACGGATTCGCCAGACTCCGTCCCGCGGGCCATGAGGGTGCATATCATGCGCCTGATGATGGATCGCGTTGGGTTTGCCGAGGTTGCCCGTATCGTCAAGGTGCCCGACGTCGAACAGGCGCGCGTCGAGTTGCGGCCGGCCCTCGAGGCGGTCATCAATGCGGATACGACAATCGACCTGGGCGTGCGAGAGCGTGAGCGCGTTATCTCCGATGTGCTTGATGACGTGGTGGGGCTCGGCCCCTTGCAGTCGTTGCTGGAAGACGATGAGGTGACCGAGATCATGGTCAACGGCTGCACGTCGACCTTCATCGAGCGCGGCGGCGTGCTGAGTCCAATAGGCAGACCATTTGAATCGGACGAGCAGATACGCATCCTCATCGACCGGATCATATCGCCGCTGGGCCGTCGCGTCGATGAGCGGAGCCCCATGGTGAACGCGCGCTTGCCGAACGGCTATCGCGTGAACGCGGTGATCCCGCCGGTCGCCATCGACGGTCCCACGCTCACCATTCGCAAGTTCTCGGATCGGATTAGCTCATTGGAGCACCTGGTGCGCCTGGGGTCTCTTCCCGCATGGTACGCACAGATGCTCTCGTTCGCCGTGCGCCTTCGCGAGGACCTTGCGGTGGTGGGCGGCACGGGATCGGGAAAGACAACCCTGCTCAACGCCCTGTCGTGCGAGATTCCGCATGGCGAGCGGATTGTGACCATAGAAGACTCGGCCGAGCTCAAGTTCACGCACCATCCGCATGTCGTCCGACTCGAGGCACGCGAGGCGTCGATTGAGGGGGAGGGCGCTGTCACGATCCACGATCTGCTGGTGAACGCGTTGCGCATGCGTCCCGACCGCATCGTGGTGGGCGAGGTGCGCAACTGTGAGGCCATCGACATGCTCGAGGCCATGAGTACCGGTCACGATGGCTCGCTCACGACGCTGCATGCGGGCAGCGCCGAGGAGGCGGTGGTCCGCCTGACCCTGCTCGCCCGCTACGGCGTCGATCTCGCGAGTTCCCTCATCGAGGAGCAAATCGCGATGGCGCTCGACGGGATCGTAATGTCGGTGCGCACCCCGTCGGGTAAGCGATACGTCTCGTCGTACACGGGCGTGTCGCGTGCACCGGGAGGCGGGGTCGAACTGACTGAGTACGTGCGAGGGGACGCCGTTGCCCACACGTGGGAACTGATTCGGGAGCCACCGTTCATTGGCGAGGCGCTGCGAACGGGCGCGCTTGAGCAAGAGGAGGTCGATAGATGGAGGTCATCGTGTCAGCGTGCGTCGGAGCGCTCACGGCTATCAGCCTAGCGGCCCTGTCGACACCCGGCTTATCTGGCGAGTTGACGATTGCACGCAGGCGGCTCGCGCTCATTTTGAAGGGCGTGGAACGTGCGCTGCTCCATGCGCGCGAAGAGATTGAGGGGAAGTTTGCCGCGTACGGCGTCCTCACCCCACGCAAGCGGGTGGAGCGTAACCGGGTTGAGCGTGCGATGCCCGAGGCGTTCGGCTCGTTGGCGGTTTCTCTTGGTTCGGGTTTGTCTCTTTCCCAAGCGATGCAGTATGTGGGCAGCCGTGCGGAGGAACCGGTGCGCACCGAGTTCCTACACGCCTCTGCGCTCATGACCTGCGGTGTCTCGTCGGTTGATGCACTTGATGAGTTGGTGGAGCGCCTCGATGCGCCCGCTTTGGATTTGGTGGTGCTCGCCCTCAAGGTTTCCCGCAGGACAGGAGCGGCATTGGGCGGGTTACTCTCAGAAGCCGCCGGGTTGGTTGGGGAGCGCATAGCCCTGATGCGCCAGCTCGAGGTGAAGACGGCGCAAGTGCGCATGTCGGCTCGATTGGTAGCCGGAATGCCCGTCTTTATGGTGGGGTTCCTCTCGTTGGCGTCGAGTGATTTCCGGGCGGGAGTGTTCACACCTTCCGGCCTTGGGTCTCTGGCCGTCGCGTTGTTCCTGAACATGTTCGCTTGGTCGATCATCCGCAAGATCATGCGAGTTGATGTGTGATGGGAGGGGTGTATATCGCCATACCGGTCGTGGCATCTGGTTCGTTGGCGACGATATCTGTCTTTCTCTTTTTGGGATGGGAACGTTACGACCGTCGGCGTACCTGCGCCCGTTGGGCGCAGACGTTGCGCAGGGAGGGCATGCGGCTCGTCGCATCACTTGAAGCGGGGGTGCGCAGGGTTCTGAGGGTGGAAGCCCCCTCGAAGACTTCTGTGACGTTGAGCGAGGTTTCCGAGATGATCGATATCGTTCGGCTGGGTCTGTCCGCGGGTTTGTCGTTCGATGCCGCCTTGGGCATGTACTGCGATGGCAGATCTGGTGGGCTTTCCGCGCGTCTGGCGCAGGCGCGCGTGTCGTGGCAATCGGGTCTGACGACGCGGGAAGAGGAGCTTCAGGCTGTCGCGCATGAGACGGGACTAAGGGCGCTCGAAGTATTCGCAGTCGCCGTTTCGCAGGCACTCGAGCTCGGTGCGCCGCTGTCCGAGACGCTTGAGGGGCAAAGCCGGGAGATCCGCGCCGCCCATCGCGCCGAGGTTGAGCGCCAAATCGAGCGGGCTCCGGTCAAGCTCCTCATACCTACGGGGACGCTCATCTTGCCCGCCTTGTTGTTATCCATTTTGGGCCCGCTGCTTGCTGCCGGCGGGATGATGTAGGGAGGTACCCATGATCGCATTAGTTGAGTATCTGGCCGAGGTCTGTGAAGAAGCGCGCGCTCGCGTTGCGGTTGCCTGTCAACGAGCGGGCAATGCATGCATCGAGGCCGCCCATGAGGAGGATGCGCAGGGGACGACTGAGTACGCGATTTTGGTTGGTGTGCTGGTGGTGATAGCGATCATCGCGATCATCGCGTTTCGAGACAAGGTGAGCGAGCTGTGGAACGCCATCTCGAACGGAATCAACGGCCTGTGAGCGGGCGTGCGCCGCGTGCGCTGGTGTACGGCCTTCCCCTTGTCTGCATCGGCGTCGCGATTGTTGCGGCGCTTATGGGACAGGCGGCGACGCAAGTTGATGGCGATGCCTCCACTCAGGATGAGGCTGAGGCGGGAGGGCAGGCTGGCGTATTGGAGCGTGCGCGAGCGTTATTGGGCGCGAAGACGCGCGAGAGCTCGACCGAGACGTTTTTACGCGATTTGGCTCTCAACTCGCGTGCTCTCAAGACGCTGGTGCGGCGGCTTCGGATGGCGAGGGGGCAACCGATGCCCTGTGTTGGGTCGAGGAGGGTGATCTTCCCGTTGTTGCCGAGAACGTGCTGCGTGCCTATGCGGATACCGGAGAGGCAAGGCTTGCCGCCAGCGGCTACCTCGATATGCAGGGAAATGTTTGGGGCGCCATCGTGCAGGGAGGGGATGCTTGGTGCGACGTGGTCCTGGTGAATACGGAAGGCGGGCGGGAGAGCACGGTCAGGGTGACTCGACTGCTTCCAGGCGAGGTCTAGCGCGCTCCCGCCGTGCAGGGAGGTGCCATGGAAGGCTGGATAAGGCGATGGTTGGGGCATGGCACCAGCATGGACGGCTGGTGCACGTGCTTGGTGAGCGGGCGGCGCAGGGGACGGTCGAATACGCCCTCACCGTCGTTGCGCTTCTGGCGATGGTGGCGGGAATGGCGGCGTTGTGGCGTGCTGCCGTTGACGGGACGCTTGCGGAGCTCGTGCGCGCCGCGGCATCGCATGCGTTCAGCGCGGGAGGAGCCATCGACATATCCCTGTATTGAGATGTTGGCAGAGGACCGCGCCCAGGCGACCGTCGAGGCGGCCTTGCTGATTCCATCGTTTCTGCTGCTGTTGCTGCTCATGCTCCAGCCCGTCTGCCTGCTCTACACGCGCGCGATCATGGAATCCGCGGCTGCCGAGACGGCTAGGTTGATGACGACGGCCACGCTGGAGGACGACGAGGCATATCGGGCGTTCGCGCTTCGCAGGCTCTCCGCCATACCTGATCTGGCGATCTTTCATGCGGGAGGTTCCCAATCATGGGAGATCGAGTGTGGGCGCGCGGCAGATACGGGTGGAACCGTCCGCGTATCCATCGAGGGGCATGTTCGGCCGCTTCCCATCTTGGGGGCGTTTGCGGGCGCGATGGGCGAGGTGAACGGATACGGCGATGTGCGGATGCGGGTCGATGTCTCGTATGAGGGCAGGCCAGAGTGGCTGGAGGGTGAGTATGCGGAATGGGTTGAGATGTGGGATACATGAGTTGAGGGCTGACCTTCTTGGAAGCCGGTGGCCCCGCACGCGCAACGCGCGACACAGAGTGCGATGGGGCATCGATATGTTTCTCGAGGACGGTGCCTATACGACGGTGGCATCAGCCGTTGCGATGTTGATGGTGCTGGCGCTGCTGTTCTCGGCATCGTTGGCGGTATGGTCGGCGGGCAGGTCGGGCGATGTGCAGGCCCGTGCGGATGCCACCGCGCTTGCGGGGGCGAATGTGGTCTCTTCGTACCATACAGTGGCGACGGTACTCGACGCCTGCTCGCTGAGCTTGGGGCTTGCCGGTTTTGCCATGACGGGCGTGGGGTTGATTGGGGCGTTCGTGCCGGGCGCACAGGGTGCTGCGGCAAAGACGCTGGACGCCGGCCTCGATATGCTCGAGACCAGGAACACCTTCGTGACATCGGCTTCGCGGGGCCTTAAGACCCTCGAGGACTCGTTGCCGTATCTGGTTGCCGCCAACGCCACCCGCGCCTGCACGGCGCAGAATGGCGAATCGACCACGTATGCCGGCAGCGCATTGGCGGCTCCCTCAACATCTGCATCGGAGTTCCCGGCGCTCGAGGGCGACCAGATATCACTCGGGGAACTTGAGCGAGAATCCGGTGAATTGGAGCAGACAGCGGCAGATCTGGCACGCGCGGCGGAGCATACGGCGGCAAAGAAGGAGGCGGCGTGGCTAGCGGATTGTGGGCGCGATGGCATGAACATGCAGGAGCGGGCGGGGCGGCTCTCGGGCATTGCGGATCATGACAACCCCGATTTCGCATCGAGCATGGTGTGGGAGCCGAATGTCGCTCTCGATCGCGCACGGGCGTATTATCGCTGGCGCTATGACCACGATGCTCCCGAAGGGCAAGGGGCCGAAGCCCGTGCCGACGCCGCTGCACGCCATGCATTTTACGGCTTTGCGATTAAGACGCTCGCGGGCGCTGAAGTCGTTGAACGGGACGGCACGATCACCTCGACGGTCAAGTTGCTGCCCAGAAATACCGAGGAAGTGCGGAAGACAAGTCTGTATACCGATGCCGCGTGGCCCTCGAGCAACGAGGACGATGGTCTCACTCTGCATTTCTCTTCTTCGTGCCCCGGTGCTCAGGGGGCGGCGGGCCCCTCGCTTTCGCTTGAGTCGCTTGATCAAGGTGCCGCGCGGGAGTGCGAGGTGTGCCGGTTCAGTATTGGCGACGTGGGAAAGGCCCCCGCCGCATCGACGAGCATAGACAACGGCTTTGAGTACCATCTGCGAGCCTTCACGTTGGCGCTTGACGACTACGTGGCCGCGCGTCAACAGGAGCTCGACGAGCAGGCACGTTCACGTGGAGAGGCGGAACAGGTGAGTAGTGCATTTGAGGAGGCGATATTGGGCCTTTCGGGCAAACGGCCGCGTATCGCCCCTCCCGGTAGGGACGGGTGCATCGCGCTCGTCGTCGCATCCGCCACGCAAACGCCCGAAGACCTGCAATCGCCGTTTGCCACGACGGAGCACGTGGCAGAGCGCGGTGCCGTTTCGGCTTCGGTCCTCGCGCCCGACGAGGCGACGCGTCAAAACAACGTCCTCTCAGGGTTTTTCAGCTCCCTGGAAGGGCGCGTTGGGTCGGGAGGAGCGGTCGGTCTCGTTGATTCGGTGATGGATTTGTGGGGTGATCTACTCACTTCCTACGGTGAGTCGAGCGCCGGGATAGACCGCGCCTTTTCCGACCTTGCAGAGGGCCTGGGAAGGATCGGCATCGGCTCGGTGGGCACTTGGCTCAAGGATCGATTGCAGGGAATCGTGCGAACCCTTGGCATAGAGCCGGTCGACTTGAGACAGCGAAAGCCTGTGCTCACCGATAGCTCGCTCGTGGCATCGCGCGCGGGTATGCAGGATTATGCCCATATCCAAGGTGCATTGCGGAGCATTCCCGCCGGCGCAACGGATCCAGAGGCGATTTTGCAGGCCGTCGGCTATGCAGTGGGGGAACGCATCATGTCCATGGAATTCACCATTGCCGAAATCCCGCTGCCCGGCGGCGGCTCCCTGCCACTTACGGTGCGCGTGAGCGACATCGCGTCAATTGGGGGAGGCGGTTCGTGATGGGTGAGACATGCCGTGCGGAGGATCGCGCTCAGGCGACGGTCGAAATGGCCGTCGTCGCTCCCGTCATGCTGGTGCTTGCTCTGATTGTCTACAACGTGATGATGTTCGTGTCAGCTACAGCGCGGTTTGACCGGGTGGCGCCCGATGTCGTGCTCGCGCACGGTTTGGCGCCAGCGGGAGATGCGACGGGGGTGCTCTCGGGGGCATCTGCCGCGGCGCAGGTTGAGAAGCAGCTCGCACAAGCCATGGATGGTCATGAGGTACGCGTCGAAGTAGTGGTTGAGGGTGGTGAAGGGAGCGACGGCTCGGATCGTGGATCCCTGCTCAGCCTTGTGGGGAGTTTGCGGACCTATCGGTGCACCTTGCGATATCGTCCGTGGCCCCAGGGTCTTTCCATTGCAGGAGTGGACCTGGGGGCGCCGCTCGAGCTTGTCCACACCAAGGCCGTGACGGTCGATCCGTGGAAGTCGGGGGTGATTGTGTGACTTCCTGTCATGGGGCAGCTGCTAGTGTTGCAGTCTTCCGCGCGCTGCACGACCTTGGCTGGGAGGGGCAGGTCGAAGAGGCGAAGACGTTCGCGCGCCGTCTTGCGGGCTTCGTGGCTCTTCCCGCGACGGTCGGCGCAGGGCGTGTTCGCATCCTCGTGTTTCCCCGCTGCCGGTCGGTTCACACCTGGTTCATGCGGATTCCGCTGGATATCGCCTTCGTCGACGCATCCGGTCGTGTACTCGCACGCCACGATGGCGTTATGCCCTGGCGCATGCTTTCGTGCTCGGGGGCGGCGTTCGTTATCGAGCGCCCCTCGGCGCTATTGGCACTATCGGCGCGTGGCGGTGCGGGGACTATTTTTGGCAAAAACAAAAAACTTGCTTGACCGCTTGGAAAACTATGGGTATATTAATCACTGCTGTCAACGACAGCGCATATAGTGGCTGGGTAGCTCAGTTGGTAGAGCAGAGGACTGAAAATCCTCGTGTCAGGGGTTCGATTCCCTTCCCCGCCACCCTTTGAATTTGAAAGACCTCCCAAAAATGGGAGGTCTTTTGGTTTAGGTCTTCGATGTCTCATCGCGCTCGATGGGGGTATCCTAAGAACTTAGATAGGAATTGTGCACAGGGAGAGGTGTCCATGTTCGACAGGGTTCGCGGTGTCAATCTGTCTGGTTGGTTCATCTTGGAACCATGGGTCACGCCCTCATTGTTCGCCGCTACTGGTGCTTCCAACGACGGCGAGCTTCAGCAGGTGCTAGGACCCGCCGCCTATAACGAGCGCGTTCGCGAGCACTACGAGACGTTCGTCACCGAGCTCGACTTTAAGAGAATGTCGGCGATGGGGCTCAACGCCGTGCGCATTCCGCTTCCCTGGTATGCGTTTGGCGCGCAAAACGAGCATGAATCCTATATTTCCTGCATCGACTATATCGATCGCGCCATGGAATGGGCCAATAAATACGAGATGAAAGTTTTGCTTGATCTCGCGACGGTTCCTGGTGGCCAGGGGGATTCCAACAGCTCTCCCACCATACCCGATATCGTGGCCGACTGGCACTCTTCTGCAAATGGCCGTGCTACCGCGCTCGAAACCCTCGAGCGCCTTGCCGAGCGGTACGGCGAGCAAGAGCCCCTGCTTGGCATCGAGTTGCTCGATTCTCCCGTTATGAGCGTGCGCACGGGGCTTTTTTCCACCAGCGTGGGAATTCCCAGGCACTATCTGCGCAATTTCTATCGCGATGCGTATGAGGTCGTGCGCCGTCATATGCCAACGCGCAAGATGGTCGTCTTCTCCGATTCGGGCCATCCGGACGCCTGGAAGCGCTTCATGGCAGGTGAGCAGTACCAGAATGTGGTCATGGACCTGCACCTCTATCATTTCAGGGACGAGACCGCCCAGGACATCACGTCCCCCAAAGGACTCACTGCCGCGCTCAATCGCAACAAGACGTTGATCCGCGAGGCAAAGAGCCTCAAATTCCCCGTCATCGTTGGTGAGTGGTCGGGTGCCGCCGTGCTCTCGGGGTCTTCGGTCACGCCGGAGGGCCGTCGTGCCTACGAGCGCGTATTCGTTTCGAACCAGCTCGCGACGTTCGATGCGGCGGACGGTTGGTTCTTCCAAACCTGGAAGACCGAACGCCGTCTTCCCGCATGGGATGCGCGCGTGGCGCTTGCCCCGCTCGAGCGCGCCATGATGGAGTAGCACATGCCGAACACCCTCTGCCTTGGCGATCGTGCGAAACGTCCGGATAGCTCAGGGCTTCTTTCCCTGGTGGGCACGCCCATCGGCAATCTGGGAGACCTGTCCCCGCGTGCCGCCGAGACCTTTCGCACTGCGGACCTCATCTGCTGCGAGGACACGCGCGTCACCTCCAAGCTCCTGGCCCACCTCGGCATTTCAAAATCCCTTATGCGCTGCGATGACAACGTGATCGCCCAACGTGCCCCCGAGCTCGTGGAGCGTGTGCTCGCCGGTGAGCGCATCGCGTTCGCCTCGGACGCGGGCATGCCGAGCGTGTCCGATCCCGGTCAGGTGCTTGTTGAGCTCGCGCGCCGCGAAGGAGCCCCCGTGGAGGTCATTCCCGGCCCCTCGGCGTGTGTGACCGCCCTGGTCCTGTCGGGCATCCCGAGCGACCAGTTCTTCTTTGAGGGGTTTCTCCCGCGCAAGCACGGCGAGCGCGTGCGCAGGCTTCAGCGCCTCGCGTCCATTCCGGGCGCGCTCATCTTCTACGAGTCCCCGTATCGTGCGGAGGCATCGCTCAAGGCGATCGCCGAGGTGTTTCCGCAGCGTATGCTCGCGCTCTGCCGCGAGCTCACCAAGCTGCACGAGGAGGTCTTGCGCGCACCTGCCCCAGAGCTGCATGAGCAGGTTGTGGCGCGTGGCGAGCTCAAGGGCGAGATGGTGATCGTGGTGGCGCCTCCCACCCAAGAGGAGCTTGAGCGCCATGAGGCCGCACTCGCCGCGGGATCTCAGGTGGACGCGGCTGCCGACCCCGACGAGCTGCTGCGTTCCGACATCGCCGAGGCCCTGGCCGCCGGGGAGCCCGCCAACGCCCTAGCCAAGCGCCTGGCCCAAAAGTATTCGCGCAAGAAGCGTGACGTCTACGCCAAGGTGCTCGAGCTGCAGCAGCAGTGACGTGCGTCCGGTGTGCCGATGGCACATCCAGCCCCAGCGCCCCCTTGTGCCAAAGGGGCCCGTCCCCCAATGGCACACCGGGCATTCCTGCTAGAATGAAGAATTGCATGAACAACCAGCGAGAAGGAAGCCGCGCATCATGAGCACGAAGCCGTCCTACTACATCACCACGCCCATCTATTACGTGAACGCCGACCCGCATCTGGGAACCGCGTACTCGACCATCATCGCCGACGTCCAGGCGCGCTATCGCCGTGCCGCTGGCTACAGCGTCAAGTTCCTCACCGGCATGGACGAGCACGGCCAGAAGGTGGCCGAGGCCGCCGAGAAGCACGGCATGACCCCGCAGGAGTGGTGCGACTCCCAGGCACCGCATTTCCACGATCTGTGGCGTGAGCTGGAGATCTCCAACGACGACTTCATCCGCACCACCGAGCTGCGCCAGAAGCGCGCCGTCCAGTACCTGTGGGAGCGCATGCAGGAGTCCGGCTACATCTACAAGGGCAGCTACGATGGCTGGTATTGCGTGCCGGACGAGACCTTCTTCACCGAGACCCAGGTCGAGAAGGCCGACGAGGCCCGCGGCACGGAAGGCCGGCACCTCTGCCCCGACTGCGACCGCCCGCTCGAGCGCGTTAAGGAGGAGAGCTGGTTCTTCAAGCTCTCCGCGTTCCAGGACAAGCTGCTCGCCCTGTATGACGAGCACCCGGATTTTGTCCAGCCCGACTTCCGCATGAACGAAGTCCGTTCCTTCGTGGAGGGCGGCCTGAATGATCTTTCCGTCTCCCGCACCTCCTTCGACTGGGGCATCGAGGTGCCCTTCGACGCCGACCACGTCACCTATGTGTGGTTCGACGCCCTGACCAACTACATGACCGCCGTGGGCTACGGCGCCGCGGGCGACGAGGCCGCTGCGGACTTCGCCTACCGCTGGCCTGCGCAGACCCATATCGTCGGCAAGGACATCATCCGCTTCCATTGCGTGATTTGGCCCGCGATGCTCATGGCGCTGGGTGAAGCCCTGCCCGAGCACGTTTTTGCGCACGGCTTCCTTACCGTCAAGAACGAGGAGACCGGCAAGGCCGAGAAAATGTCCAAGTCCCGCGGCAACGCCATCGCCCCGCGCGAGGTCATCGAGAAGCTCGGCGTGGAGGGCTACCGCTACTACTTCATGACCGACGTCACCCCGGGCACCGACGGCGCCATCAGCTTTGGCCGCATGGAGCAGGTCTACAACGCCGATCTCGCCAACAGCTGGGGCAACCTGATCTCGCGCTCCACCAACATGTGCATCAAGTACTTCGACGGCGCAACGCCCGAGCGCGACGCCACGGCCGCCGGTTGCGTCGAGAATCCGCTGGCCGCAACCGCCGAGGGCATCTTCGAGCGCTATGCCGCCAAGATGGAGGCCTTCGCCTATGGTGACGCCGCCAAGGAGGTCATGGACCTCATCCACGCCGCCAACCACTACATCGAGGACTCCGAGCCCTGGACGCTCGCCAAGGATTCCGCGAAGGCGGGCGAGCTCGCCAACGTGATCTGGAACCTCCTCGAGGCGATCCGCATCTCCGCGCACCTGCTCATGCCGCTCATGCCGAGCACGAGCGCCGAGGCCCTGCGCCGCATCGGCTGCGAGGGCGAGGCCGCGACCGATGACATGGCCGCCGCCTGCGCGTGGGGCCAGCTCGCTGCGGGGCTGCCGGTCGAGAAGGGCGACGCCCTGTTCCCGCGTCTGGGCTAACGATGACGACTTCCCCGCTGGCAAATCCCACCGCGACACGCGAGATGCTCGAGGCCTTTGGATTGGCGACCAAGCATCGCCTGGGCCAGAACTTCCTCATCGACAACCATGTGATCGAGCGCATCATGGCGCTCGCCGACCTCTCCGGCTCCGAGCGCGTGCTCGAGGTGGGTCCCGGCATCGGCACGCTCACACTTGCGCTCCTTCAGGAAGCCGCGCACGTGACGTCCATCGAGATGGATTCCGAGCTTGAGCAGGTGTTGGCCGCGCATGCCATGGACCATGACAACTTCAGCTTCATCATGGGCGACGCACTCGCTGTTCCGCCGACGGCCATCGCCGAGGCGAGCGGCGGCGAGCCCACCATGCTCGTGGCGAACCTGCCCTATAACGTTGCCGCCACCATCATCTTGCAGTTCTTCCAGACCATGCCGAGCCTCGAGCGTGCGGTCGTCATGGTGCAAAAAGAGGTGGCTGATCGCATCGCCGCCGTGGCGGGCACCAAAGCGTATGGCGCCTACACGGTAAAGCTTTCCCTGCATGGCGAGGTGACGGGGCGTTTCGAGGTGCCGCCACGCTGCTTCATGCCCGCCCCGCACGTGGACTCCGCCGTCGTGCGCATCGACCGCGTCGACGCCCTCGCGTGCGCCGGGCTGGCGTGCCTCGAATCGGATTATGCCCCGATCGATGCTGCGTGCGTGTCGCGCGTGGTCGACGCCGCATTCGCCCAGCGTCGGAAGACCATCCGCAACTCCATGAGCTCAAACGGTTTTGACAAGGCGGCACTCGACGTGGCGTTCGAGGCATGTGGCGTTGCGCCCACCGCGCGCGCCGAGGCGCTCACCACGGATGAGTTCATCAAGATCGCAGCCGTTCTTTCGGAATCGTTTGACTAGGACCTTTCGCACATGCCGATTGTCTACACCAAAAAGAACAAGACGTTCACGCTTCCCGCGCCTCAGGCACCGCTTTACGACACGCATGCCCATCTGCGGTCGTTTTGGGGGAAGGACAAAGGCATGGCGGACGTTTTCGCCCGCGCATACGAGGCTGGCGTTCGCTCGCTGGTTACCCTGTACGATCCCGTAGCCGATCGCAGTGAAGAGACTCCGGACGCACGCGCGTTTTCCGCGTGGCTTAAGGCGGCGGTCAATTGCGCGGCGGAGAACGGTTTGCCGCTTGCCGTGAGGTACCTCGTGGGCGTGCATCCATATGGTGCCCCCGAGTACACTGATGCGCTGCATGCGCAGGTTGAGTCCGCGTTGGAAGATCCGCTCTGCGTGGGCGTGGGCGAGGTTGGCTTGGATTACCATTTCGATGCGGACGACGACATCGAGGCGGCTCCGCACGATCTGCAGATGGACGTCATGGCGCGGCAGGTCGAGCTTGCCGTTGCTCGCAATGTTCCGGTTGAGCTGCATCTTCGCAATGACTACGGGGATGAATCCCGCGAGGCCCATGCCGATGCAGCGCGCGTGCTCGAACAGGTGGGTGTGCCCGCTGCGGGTTGCGTGCTCCACTGCTTTGGTGAGGATCGCACCACCATGGAGCGCTTCCTTGCCCTTGGGTGCCACATTGCATTTGGCGGTGCTGCGACCTTCAAGCGCAACGATGCTGTCCGCGAGGCATTTGCCGCTTGTCCGCTCGACCGCTTGCTGCTCGAGACTGACTGCCCGTACATGGCGCCCGAGCCCATCCGCGGACTGGAGTGCGAGCCGGCCATGATCGCCCAGACCGCCGATGTGCTGGTATTTGACCGTGTTGATCGCACTGGCGAGCTACCGAAGACGGTCGCTCAGGCGGCGTGGGATAACGCGGTCGGCTTGTTTGGGTAGAAGGTCATACGGGGCGCAACATGAACCCGCGCGTTGCGTGAGCCAAGGAGATCGATACTATTGAGCAGCAAGAAGAAGACTCACGGCACTCGTGCGTCGCAGGATGACGGACGCCGCAAGGCGGAGGATGCCCGCGCCATGGAGACCGCGCGTGAGCTCCACGCCCGTCGTGAAGCGGCGCAGGGCCCCGCACCCATCGACAACGAACTGCACCGCGAACTGCCCCTCACGCGCGTGGCGTACGGATTGCTCGCTGCCACCGTGTTCGCATTCATGGTGTCGCGTCTTGGTGTTTACCTAGGCAACCACGATCTGGAATCGGTTGCCAGTATAGCCACGACCCTGCTGTTCATCACCACGTTCGTGACATGGTTCATCTCACGCCATCAGGCGAAAAAGCTCACACAGGAGCGCGACGGGCGCTAAGCTTCCGCTTGTGGCCAGCGGGCACAAGCTCAACGCAGCAGGCTCAAAGCAGCTACTTATGCCGCGTTCCAGTTGTCATAGCCCAGTGGATCGGCGGCCTCGTTTACCACAACCGACTCGGCCGTACTCGGCCTGCCTTCGAACAAGCGGATCAGCCGGTCGAATTTAATCATGAGCCACTCGATCGGGTTGGGCTCCGGCACGGATTCCGCGGAGACGAGGTTGGCGCTTCCCACGGTTACATCCCCTTGCCGCAGGGAAATGGTGCCCACGGTTGCGCCCTGCTCGACGGCTCCGTCCAGTTTGTCATACTTCACGTCCTGCACGAGCTCATCGCCTAGACTAAATACGCTGAACGTCGCGTTGGGGTCTTCGAGGGTGACCGCGGCAGTTCGGTCGCACCATGCGCTACACGTCGCCTCGCCCACCAGCGGAACACCGTTGCGTGTGACGGGGGTGTTGATGTAGGGCACCGTAGCGATGTGGTCGTAGTACCAGTTCGCCAAAGCGAGCGTGTCGACAAAGCGCGTGTCGTTGTCTGCGGCTCCGAAGATGGCCACGTAGACCTCGCCGCCGTTCTCGCGCGAGAACGCGCCAACAAAGCAGTTGCCCGCCTCCATCGTGGTGCCGGTCTTGCCGCCGATATTCCCCTCCTGTCCATGAATCTGGTTGCGAACGGTCAGCGTGAGCGTGCGTTGGGTGCCGTCTGCGGAGGTCACGGAAATCGATGTGCGGTCGCTGTTGTCAATAGCGCGGAAGTTTTCGTTTTTCATGGCGGCTGCGAACACCGCGGTTATGTCGCGCGTGGTCGAGTGCAGATTGCCCGCCCAACTGTCGAAATCGAGGCCATGGGGGTTCTCAAAAACCGTATCCGTGCAGCCCAGCTCCTTCGCCTTTTGGTTCATGGCCTCAATGAACGTGGAATAGGGGTCGGTGGTCGCAGGGTCGATCTTGGCTCCGGCGGCGATGGCGATTGCCGTTGCCGCATCGTTGCCGCTCATGACCATGAGGCCCGTAAGTGCGTCCTCCATGGTGAGGACGTCTCCCTCCAAAAGGCCCAGGCTCGATCCGCCCACCGTTGCCGCGGCGTGGTCGACCGTGACGATATCGGTAAGCTCGCAGTGCTCAAGCGCCACGAGGGCGGTCATGACCTTGGTGACCGAGGCGATCTTGATGGGCTCGTCCGCATTGCGCTCATAGTAGGCCAGACCGTCTTGGCCCAGCACCATGGCATGTGGCGCGGTGATGTCGGGCAATTCGCCCTGCACGATGCCGCGGTCCGCCGCCGTGGTCCCCAGGATGACGTCACTTGTGCGAATTTCAGCATGGGCTGGTGTGGGGAAGCCGGCGAAAAGGGCGAGGGCTGTGGTGAGGGCTGCGGCGATTGTGGCTGTGCGGGGTTTTCTCATAAGAACCTCTTTGGGGATTCGGAAGCCAGGGGAGTGCGCTCAGCGCGATGCCTCAAGATTACCGCAAATGATGTCCCACGTATAAAACGGCTACTTGGCATTTCGCTTAGCATTTGCTTAATGCATCTGTAAAGGGGTGCGCGGAAATGGAGTCTTCGCCATAATGGGCGTGGGCGAAAGGAGCATGCTATGGAGACGCCGCGCATTCTGGTCGTGGATGACGAGAAGACCATCACGGATTTGGTGGGTATCTATCTGCGTAACGAGGGCTATGACGTCACGCTGGCGTATACGGGCGCCGATGCGGCGCGGCTGATCTTGGAGCAAAAGTTCGACCTTGCTGTGCTGGACATCATGCTTCCCGACGTCGACGGTTTTGAGCTACTGCGCACCATTCGCTCTGAGCGCACCTACCCCGTGATCATGCTCACCGCGCGCGATAGCCAGTCCGACAAGATAGAGGGTCTGACACTCGGCGCGGACGATTACATGGTCAAGCCGTTTCGCCCTCTTGAGTTGGTGGCGCGTTGCAAGGCGCAACTTCGCAGGTACACGAGTTACGGCAGTCGCGAGCAGGCTGTTGCTGCCGAGGAGGCGGGGCCCATCATCTCGTTCAACGGGCTCTCCATCAACAAGGATGCTCGCACGGTGACGGTGGACGAAAAGCCCGTGCGTTGCACGCCCCTCGAGTACTCGATTTTGCTGTATCTCGCCGAGCATCGCGGGAGCGTGGTGCCGGTTGAGGAGCTCTTCCGTGCCGTGTGGGACGAGGAATTCATGGCGGGGTCCAACAACACCGTCATGGTGCACATCCGGCACCTGCGCGAGAAGTTGGGGGACGACGCCCAGAACCCGCGCTTCATCAAGAACATCTGGGGCGTCGGGTACACCATAGAAAAGTAGCAGGTTGCGTCTAGGTACACGAGCACAAATTTAACGATCGCCTGAATGAGCAGATCCAGAGGTACTTTGTAACGGGCGGCATGCCGGAAGTTGTGCATCGCTGGGTGGCAACGCGCGATGTGGCACAGGTGGATGGCGTCCTCTCGGACCTGCTCGTTTCGTATACCAATGATTTTGCCAAGCATGGTGGGGCAGCCCAGTTTGCCAAAATCTCCCTTGCTTGGAACTCCCTACCATCGCAGCTTGCGCGCGAGAACAAGAAGTTTATGTGGGGGTTGGTGCGTGAAGGAGCCCGCGCACGCGAATATGAAGACGCGGTCTCTTGGCTGGTAGAGGCCGGTCTCATACGAAAGATTCCGCTTAATGACGCGAAGGGTGTGCCAGTTTCGGCCTATGACAGCCCCTCTGCGTTCAAGGTGTATTGTCTGGACGTTGGGCTCTTGCGGCGCCTGTCTCGCTTGGATGCCACGGCATTTTCGGAAAAGACGGCGCTGTTCGCGGAGTTTAAAGGAGCATTTGCCGAGAACTACGTGCTCCAGGCGCTGGTTCCGCAGCTCGATGCGAGCCCTCGTTACTGGACGAACGAGAAACCCAGGCATGAGGTCGACTTTCTGATTCAGGTGGGTAACGACCTCGTGCCTGTCGAGGTCAAGTCGGGCGAGGTCGTGCATTCTGCCAGCCTTAAGTACTATGCAAAAAAGCATGCAGACTCAACGCCGCTCAGGGTGAGATTTTCGCAGCGCAATCTCACGCTGAACAACGGAGTGCTCAACTTGCCGCTCTATATGGTGGACAGGGGGGTCGAGTTCATGTCGAAGGCCATGCAGGAGACCGAGCGGTAACGTTGGGTTCCAAAATCTTGCAACGCAGCGTGTCAAGATTCGTATCAATCTTGCCATGTAGGATTGCAAGATTTGGTTCTGCGAGTAATGGTTTCTCGCTTGAGGTCAACCCATTGTTGTGGAGGGTACGTGAGGGAATAAATAAACGATGACGGAGTGAGTGGGGGCGCGCTATCCAATCCGCCAGCCTTTCACGGTGGTTTGCATGATGTCGAGGATGCTGTGGCGGATATTGGGTGGGCAGGAACGGAACAGTTTGATGGCGTGAAGCTCCTCCTCGGTGAGTGGTTCGTAGCGGGCGGGCTCGTCATGCTCGGGGGTGGAGGCAAACCCGAGGATGTCGTTGGGCGTGCAGCAAAGGCGTTCGGCCAGGGCGGTGATACGCCCTGCCCCCAATTCAATGCGCCCGCTTTCCCAAGAGCTGTACGTCGCTTTGCTTACACCAAGGTCGTAGGCGATTTCCGTCTGCGTAAGGCCACGCGCTTTGCGCAGTCGGGCAAGTTGCGTCTTGCCCCGCTCAGTTTTGTCTTGCTTACCCATTTGGTGCCTCCAGTTTTAGCGATAGGAAACACACTGCTGGGTTTTCTGTAATTAGTTCGTTAATAATAAATATTATGGAGAGAATCGCCTAAAGGGTTTATTAATAGTAAACTTGACCAAGCGATAAGCTGATATCCACCGCCCGCATATTTTAGGGGGAGGGGTATCGGTAATTGCCGTTGCCAATAGGCGGCGTGTCCATACCCTCTTGTCGACGTGGTGCCAAGAGCAGACCTCGGTGGGTTGGGGAATGTATAGCGGACGTTTTGCCGGTCATGCACCGGGTGGGCGTAGCCATAGGGCTCGCCTTAGCCTGCGTCCGCTTTTGCGTTTCCCGCCCTCGATAGGAATGTTCTTAAGGCGGTGATGTACGTGCAGTGGTATGTGATTCAGGTGATGAAAGGGCGCGAAGACGCCATGGCCGCGCTCATTGGCCGCGTGGTGCCCAAGTGCCTGTTGCAAGAAGTGTTTTCACCTAAATACGAGACTGAGATCAAGGTCCGTGGTCGGTGGGTCTCTGTGCAAAAGCCCTTGCTGCCGGGGTACCTCATTGCGGTTTGCGATGACCCCAAAGCCGTTGAGGCCATGCTGCTCGACATGGACGAATTCGCGAGGCTGCTGGCCCAAGGCAATGAGTTTGTGCCGCTGGCGCCCGACGAGGTCGAGATTATTGGTGGCTTCACCAAGCCCGGGAATCGCGTGGTGCCCATGAGCATTGGCGTGAAAGACGGCGACCGCGTGGTGATAACGGGTGGTCCGTTGGTAGGGCACGAGGCGATGGTCAAGGAGATCTGGCGCCGCAAGAGCACTGCGGTGCTGGAGATCGACGTATGCGGCCGCAAGGTGTCCACGCGCGTGGGCCTAGGCGTGCTTTCCAAGGAGAAATGGCTGATGAGGGACTTGCAAGGAGCCCGCAATGTCGCGTCGGAACGAGGCGTGGCATGAGCGGGGGGGGGGCAGCCTTCTATGTCGGTTTCAGGCTGTTCTGATTTGAGCGAAGTGAATACGAAGGGCGAGGGGGTTGGCGAGATGCCGACTGCCGAGGTCATTGCTGCCGGGATTGGTTGCACGCCTGATATCGAAGTGTCGAGCGATGCGACTACCCCCGGGACAGCGGAGCCTGATGTTGTTCCCGCTTGTGTACGCACACCAGTTGCCGGGACGCGCTCCAAAGCGCGACAGGAGGAGCGCTCGGTGCGCCGCCTCACGCTCATGCGCAACGCCGAGGCCTTCGACCGCGAGCGCCTGGGCTACCGCCTCGTGAAGCGCGCGTTCGACATCGTGTTCTCCGCGTGCGTGATCGCCGCGGCGATCGTGCCCTCCGCGATGTTGTGCGCCGCGATCGCCATCGAGAGCCCGGGATGCCCGCTGTACCGCCAAAAGCGCGTGGGGCGCATCGGTGCGGACGGCAGGCCCCGCGAGTTCACCATGTGGAAGTTCCGCTCCATGGTGAAGGACGCCGACAAGATGAAGGACGCCCTGCTGGCCGAGAACGAGGTCGAGGGGCCCATGTTCAAGATGAGGGACGACCCGCGCGTCACGAGGATCGGCCGCTTCATCCGCAGGCACTCCATCGACGAGTTCCCGCAGTTCCTCAACGTCCTTCTGGGCGACATGTCCGTGGTGGGCCCGCGCCCGCCGCTGCCGCGCGAGGTCGCGCAGTACGACGATTGGGCCATGCAGCGCCTGGCCGTGAAGCCGGGCCTCACCGGCCCCTGGCAGGTGGGCGGACGCTCGGACGTGGACTTCGACGACATGGTGCGGCTGGACCTGGGCTACATCGCGCGCCGCGGCGTGATGACGGATCTGAAGCTCATCCTGCAGACCGTCGCCGTGGTCTTCACCGGGAAGGGGGCGGCGTAGATGGGCCGCCCGCTCAACATCCTCATGGTCTGCCAGCACTACTGGCCGGAGCACTTCCAGGTGACGGAGGTGTGCGAGGAGCTCGTCCGGAGGGGGCACGAGGTCACCGCGCTCGTGGGAATCCCCAACTACCCGACGGGGACGGTTCCCGAGGAGTACCTCGACGGTAAGAACAGGGAGCAGGTGCACAACGGCGTGCGCATCATCCGGGTCGAGGAGGTCCCCAGGACACCGGGGGTCGCGGGCCTCGCCAGGAACTACCTGAGCTACATGTCCCGCGCGGACGCGAGGCTCGAGTCCCTGCCCGGGGGCTACGACGTCATCTTCGCCTACCAGCTCACCCCCGTCCTCATGGCGGAGCCAGCGATGCGGGCAAAAAGGCTCTTCGGGGCGCCCGTCCTGCTCTACTGCGCGGACATCTGGCCCGACGCCGTCATGGCCATGCTGCCGAAGAGGCTGGGCTTCGTGCTGCCCGCCGTCCGCCGGGTGAGCACCGGTATTTACGGGCGCGCCGATATCGTCGCCACGAACTCCAGGGCCTACATCGACTGCTTCGAGTCCGTCCACCGCTTGAGGCGCGAGGACTGCCGCTACGTCCCCCAGTACGCCGAGGACTCCTACCTGGAGATGGACCTCGACGCCCAGCCCTCGGACAAGACGCGCTTCATGGTGATGGGCAACATCGGCAAGCTGCAGCACCTCGAGGTGCTCATGGAGGCCGTCGACCGCCTTAAGGGCCGTGGTGACTTCGAGCTCCATGTGGTCGGCACCGGCTCGGTGATGCCCTGGATGCAGGGTTACGTCGAGGAGCATGGCCTGAAGCGCCACGTGGTGTTCCACGGCAGGAGGCCGTTCGGCGAGATGCCGTCGTTCTATCGGATGGCGGACGCCTGCGTGCTGACGCTCCACGTCCCCGGCGCGCCGTGGATCAGCTCGACGCTCCCGAGCCGGCTCCAGGGCTACATGGCGGCGGGCAAGCCGGTCATAGCGGCGATAGACGGCTCCGCCGCCGAGGTGATAGCCGAGTCCGGCTGCGGCGCGTCGGTGTCCGGGACCGACGGCGAGGGCCTCGCGCGGCTCATGGAGGACTTCATCGACAACAGGGCCAAGTACGCCGAATGCGGCGAGAGGGGCAGGCGGTACTTCAGGGCCCATTTCATGAAGGGCCGCTACATGGACGAGATCGAATCGCTTCTTCGGGAAGCATCGGAAAGGAAGTAGAACATGTCACCATTCGCGGGCAAGACCCTCATGATCACGGGCGGCACGGGCAGCTTCGGCAACACCGTGCTCAAGCACTTCGTGGACACGGACTTCGAGGAGGTCCGCATCTTCTCCCGAGACGAGAAGAAGCAGGACGACATGCGCCACCGCCTGCAGGAGCGCAGCCCCGAGCTCGCCTCCAAGGTGCGCTTCTTCATCGGCGACGTGCGCGACGCCCAGTCCGTGCGCGACGCGATGCGCGGCGTGGACCACGTCTTCCACGCGGCGGCGCTCAAGCAGGTGCCCTCATGCGAGTTCTTCCCCATGGAGGCCGTGCGCACCAACGTCATCGGCACCGACAACGTGCTGCACGCCGCCATCGCCGAGGGAGTGGAGAAGGTCGTGTGCCTGTCCACCGACAAGGCCGCCTACCCCATCAACGCCATGGGCAAGTCGAAGGCCATGATGGAGTCGATCATCTACGCCAACGCCCGCAACGGCGCGGGCCGCACCACCATCTGCTGCACGCGCTACGGCAACGTGATGTGCTCGCGCGGCAGCGTCATCCCGCTGTTCATCGACCGCATCCGCCGCGGCGAGCCGCTCACGGTGACCGACCCCAGCATGACCCGCTTCCTCATGAACCTCGACGAGGCGGTCGACCTCGTGCAGTTCGCCTTCGAGCACGCCGACCCCGGCGACCTGTTCGTCCAGAAGGCGCCGGCCTCCACGATCGGAGACCTGGCCGAGGCGGTCCAGGAGGTGTTCGGGCATGTGGGCACCAAGGTGATCGGCACCCGCCACGGCGAGAAGCTCTACGAGACCCTCATGACCTGCGAGGAGCGCCTGCGCGCCGAGGACATGGGGGACTACTACCGCGTCGCCTGCGACTCCCGCGACCTCAACTACGACAAGTTCTTCGTCGAGGGGGAGGTCAAGACGCAGGCCGACGAGGCCTACACCTCCCACAACACCGAGCGCCTGGACGTCGCCGGCACGGTCGGGAAGATCAAGACCGCCGAGTACGTCCAGCTGGCCCTCGAGGGCCGCGAGCACGAGGCGGTGCAGTAGGTTGAGGTTCCTGGTACTCGGCGCCTCCGGCATGGCGGGGCACCTCATCTCCCTCCACCTCGAGGAGCGGGGGCACGACGTGACCGGCTTCTCCCGGCGCGGCGTGCCGTTCCTGGACAGCCAGGTCCTCGGCGATGCGCGGGACGAGGCGCTCCTGTCCGAGACGGTCGCCTCGGGGGGCTACGACGTCGTCATCAACTGCGTGGGGGTCCTGAACAGGGCCGCCGAGACCAACCCCGACGCCGCGTGGCTCAACGGCGAGCTGCCGCACGCGCTCGCGCGCATGACCGAGGACGTCCCGACCCGCGTGTTCCACATGAGCACCGACTGCGTATTCGCCGGGAACGCCGGCCCCTACACCGAGGTCAGCGTCCCCGACGGGACGAGCGCCTACGACCGCACCAAGGCCGCGGGCGAGCTGAACGACGGCAAGAACCTCACCTTCCGCAACTCCATCGTGGGCCCGGACATGAGCCCGAGGGGCATCGGCCTTCTGAACTGGTTCATGCAGCAGCCCGGCCCCGTCAAGGGCTACACCGGGGCGATCTGGACGGGCCTCACGACGCTGGAGCTCGCCAAGGCCATGGAGCGCGAGGCGGGCGAGGACGCGACGGGCCTCGTGAACATGGTCCCCGAGGGTTCCATCAGCAAATACGACCTGCTAGGGCTGTTCAACCGCGAGCTGCGCGGCGGCTCCGTGGAGATAGTGCCCGACGCGGGCCTCCAGTTGGACAAGACGCTCGTGCGCACCAACTTCGAGCCGACCTATCGTCCCAAGCCCTATCCGGAGCAGGTCCGTGAGATGGCCGAGTGGGTCCGCTCCCACCGGGACCTGTACCCCCACTACGAGGTGATGTAGATGAGCAAGCTCAAACTCATGGTCGTCATGGGCACGCGCCCGGAGATCATCAAGCTCTCGGAGGTGGTCCGCAAGGCCGACGAGTACTTCGACCTCTCCATCGTCCACACCGGCCAGAACTACGACTACGAGCTCAACAGGGTCTTCTTCGACGACCTGGGCATCCGCGAGCCGGACCGCTACCTGGGCGTGGTGGGGGACGACCTGGGGCAGACGATGGGGAACGTGGTCTCCAAGTCCTACGCGCTCTTCGCCGCCGAGCGGCCCGACGCGGTGCTCGTGCTGGGTGACACGAACTCGTGCCTGTGCGTCATCTCCGCGAAGCGCCTCAAGATTCCCGTCTTCCATATGGAGGCGGGCAACCGCTGCAAGGACGAGAACCTGCCCGAGGAGGTCATCCGCCGCATCGTCGACGTGACGAGCGACGTGAACCTGTGCTACTCGGAGCACGCGCGCCGCTACATCCTGGACAGCGGCGTGAGGCCCGAGAACACCTACGTGGTGGGCAGCCCCATGGCCGAGGTGCTCGACCGCGCCATGCCGAGCATCGAGGATTCGACCGTCCTGTCCGACCTCGGCCTGGAGGCCGGCCGCTACATCCTGCTCTCCGCGCACCGCGAGGAGAACATCGACATCGAGGCGAACTTCATGAGCCTCATGAACGCCGTGAACGCGATGGCGGAGGCCTACGACGTTCCGGTGCTCTACAGCTGCCATCCGCGCAGCGCGAAGATGATCGAGCGGAGGGGCTTCGAGTTCGACCCGCGCGTGATCCGGCACAAGCCCCTGGGCTTCTTCGACTACAACCAGCTGCAGCGCAACGCCCTGTGCGTCGTCTCGGATTCGGGGACCCTCCCCGAGGAGGCCTCGTACCTCAAGTTCCCCGCCGTCTCGGTGCGCACCTCGACCGAGCGCCCCGAGGCCATGGACGCCGGCGTGTTCTGCGTGGGCTCCATCACGACCGAGCAGGTGCTCCAGGCTGTGGACTTGGCCGTCGCCATGCACGCCAACGGCGACGACGGGATCGAGGTGCCCGCCTACGCGGACCGCAACGTGTCCACGAAGGTCATTAAGCTCATCCAGAGCTATACCGGCATCGTGAACAAGATGGTGTGGAGGAAGAATTAGCTTGAAGTACGTGCAGATCAACGCATACTCAGGCGGCTGGGCCGATTCGATCATTTTCAAGAAGCATCGCGAACTTGTTGAAAACGGAGATGAATCGTGGGTCTTCTGGGCACGTGGAAAGCATGAACAGGACGAGCATTTGCAGTGCATCGCCAGCTATCCAGAGGTGTGCTTGGACGCCCTGCAGACCAGGTTGGATGGAAAGCCGGGTTTTCATTCCAAGGGGATAACGCGTCGGCTGTTGAAAAAGCTCGACGAGATCGACCCCGACGTGGTACACCTGCATCTACTTCTGGGTTACTACATAAACGTCGAGATTCTGTTCGAATGGCTTGCGGCGCATTGCTGCAAGGTTGTATGGACGTTGCATGATTGCTGGGCGTTTACGGGACACTGCATCTACTTCACATACGCGAAGTGCGCGCAGTGGCGTTCCGGGTGCGCTGCATCTACTTCATGTCCGCAGAAGCGGACCTACCCTGAGACCTTCGCGGGTGATAAAGCGGTGTGCTGGTCGTTTGAGCGGAAGAAGAGGCTGTTCACCATGCTGCCGCCGGAGCGCGTTCAGCTAATCACCCCCTCGCAGTGGCTTGCTGACCTGGTAAAGCAGAGCTTCCTTTCCAAGTACGACGTCAAGGTCGTGCACAACACCATCAACACCGATGTATTCAAGCCCACGCCGAGCGACTTCCGTGAGCGCTATGGTCTCGGGAGCCGTTTCGTTGTGTTGGGCGTGGCCTCCAAGTGGAGCGAGCGCAAGGGGTTAGGTGACTTCATTCGGCTGGCGAAGGAACTTGATTCTGAGCAGTTCGCTGTCGTGGTCGTAGGATTGGACGCCAAGCAAATCACGCAGGTACAGTACGAGCTTCCAAGTGCTGTAGCCTTGCCAAAGACTAGTTCCGTCCAAGAACTCGCTGAGGTCTACACTGCAGTCGACGTATTTTTCAACCCAACCACCGAGGACAACTATCCCACGGTCAACTTGGAAGCCGAGGCATGCGGCACCCGTGTTGTGACCTACGACACCGGAGGCTGCCGGGAAACGCTGCATCGTGTCGATTCTCATGTTGTCGGCAGCGTATGCGAGGCTCTAGAGATCCTGCTTACCCTGCAAGAAGGAACCGACACGGCAAGCTGAAATTCACTATTGTGTATGGATGTATCAAATAAGATTGAAATGATAGATACGAAAACACCGAATGCTATAATGGCGTCTAAGAGAACCGAAATTGTTAACGCTGACACTTTTGCAAGGAATGCTAAATCGTTACTTACGGTTTTGCTGCTGTCGTTATTATTGATCAGCGGTGCAATTTGGACGCTCTTCGAAGCAATTGACGCGACTGTTCCTACTGAGTCGGAGTATTTCACTGCGCTCACGTTCGAAGGCTTCTATTTTGCTGCTGCTATTTTGGTGAGGTATTTCAGGCACCCCATTTATATGTTCGAGCCTTACGTAATGATCACCGTAGTTTATATCCTCGTATATCACGTTGCTGCAGTGTTTCAACTTACGGCGGGTGAAACTGCTCGTTACGGAGTAGACTCTACTAAATATGCGTTAATCGGCTGTACATTTGTAGTGCTTGGTCATATCGCCTTTTCCGTCGCGTATGGGCTTGAGTCAAATAGCGGCTCGAAAAAGAGGAATAAAGCTTTCTATAAGGATGTGAAAAAAGAGCACACGATAATAAAAGCAGCGTACATTATTTACTTTATCTCACTCGCATTGTATCTAGCGTATCAGTTGAGTAGGGGATTCAGCCTGTCATATGTCTTATCGGGAGGCCTTGCCTCGCAGGGTCAACTTGCGGTTAACGACAGCCCGCTAAGTTTCCTCTCATATTGCAGCTACTCGCTTATTAGCGCCTGGTTTCTCATTTATATGTTTGGTCGAAACCGAACAATCAAACTTGCTACTGGCTTCATGATGCTCGGTATAGTTTTCTTCGGAGGTAGTCGTGCTCCTCTGCTCATTCCTTTACTTGCGTGTGCTGCGCTGCACTATATTCGTAAGAATTCGTCTCCCGCACTTACAAACGTACTTGCCCTTATTAGCGCACTTGTACTGATATTCGCAGTTATGCAGGTTGCGCGCGTCGGCATTCGAACAGGCGCCGGTCTTGATATGCAGGGTGTCGATATGGCCGGCTTGTTTGAGCCTTTCTATGCGGAAATCGACGACTTTAAGGTCTATTACGGAGTATTTGCCATTGTCCCCAATCTCCATCCGCTTCTCTTTGGAAGGCAGATGATTCTTGGATCGCTAACGCTGTTCATTCCTCGCGCCATTTGGCCTGGGAAGCCCCAGCCAATGATTTATGAAATCATCAATCTTCTTTATGGACAAAAAGCTGTTCTCGACGGTGTTGCATACCCGAATTTAAGCGAGTATTACGTTGAATTTGGCTTTGCTGGCATCATCGTCTGCATGTTCATTCTTGGGTTGCTGTGTCGCTATTGCCGAGGTCTATTTACAGAAGGAGGCAAAAGTTCGCTTGCACTTGCGCTGTACTGCGTCATTTTTCCTGCGCTATTTCAGGTAATTATCCGTGGCTATATGCCGCAAAACTTCTCGATGCTCGTTTTTCTCCTCGCTCCAATCATCATTGTTGAGCTTCTAAACAAAGGCAATTGCGAAAAGCCGAACGAGCTTTTGAGAAACAATCGGAGATACCGTACCAGATAGATGCTAATGCCGGCTTTTATGATTGGAGCGTTGTGCCAGATAAGATAGTTTCGAAATACCGTGCAATGTCTTTGCCCGTGAAAGCGGGTTTGTGGTTTACGCTAAGCGCGATAATTCAGCGAGGGCTATCTGTCATATCGATGCCCATTTTTACACGACTGTTCTCGATCGATGAGTATGGGTCTTACAGTCTTTATGTAACTTGGGTTATGCTGTTTAGCCTTGTAATCACCCTTAATATACAGCAAGAAGTATTTAACAAGGGTCTGTCTGATCACGAAAACGAGCGTTCTGAATACTCAACGTCCCAGGCAGTTCTCATTACGGCTTTGATCGTATTGTTTTACATCTTGTACCTTTTGCTTCGGTTTCCCATTAACGCATTTACGGGTATGGGGACTCTTTTGACATCCCTAATGTTTGTTGATATTTGGGCTTCTGCAATTGTCACGCTTTGGCTTACCCGTCGTCGGTTTGACTATGCGTACAAACCTCTCTTAGCCGTAACGCTTGGTATTTCCATCGTTAGTATTGCTATCGGCATAGTTGCCGTGACATTGGCCCCCAGCGGTTATAAGGTTATTGCACGAGTAGTGAGTAATCTCGTTCCCTATTTAGCAGTCGCGATGTTTGTGATAATTGATTTCCTGAAGCACTCTAAGCATTGCTTTGACCATGACTGGTGGAGTGCTTCAGTCAAGATGGGCGTGCCCCTCACGCCGCATTACGCATCGCAGGTCTTACTCAATCAAGCCGACAAAGTCCTGATTAGTTGGTTTCTCGACAACGCCAAAGTGGCAATCTACGGAGTGGCACACTCCGCCGGCTTATTGCTTGTCATGGTAAGCAATGGCATCAACTCCTCACTTGTACCTTGGCTCTACAGCAAACTGAAATCAGGCGATTGTCGATCTGTTGCGGGCGTGTCTAACGCTGCGGCTCTACTTGTAGCTGTACTGGTGTTTATCCTTATGCTTCTTGCACCGGAGTGCGTTGCCTTGCTTGCAACGGGAGATTACGCGGAAGCATTATGGTGTATTCCGCCCATAGCTACTGGTGTCGTGTTTACTTTTCTCTATTCCTTGTTTGTGAACGTCGAAATCTATTACGGTAAGGCTGGCTATGTGGCGACCGCATCGGTACTGTCAGCTGTTTCGAATATCGTTCTTAACGTTGTCGCTATCCCCGTGTTCGGATACATCGCCTCCGCATACGTTACAGCCGTCTGCTATATAGGTACCGCCGCGCTCCATTACTTATTTATGAAGAAGACTCTCAAGAGCAAGGGAGTGAGCGTTCGCATTTATGACGTCAGGTTCATGTGCTTCATTGGCGTTTTAACGTGCCTTTTTGCGGCGATTTCCCTCGTCCTTTACACGCTCGGGCCTGTACGTTACGCGTTCGTTGTGGCGCTTTTAGTTTGTATTTATGCACGTCGCAATCGTTTGCGCTCTGTATTTAATACAGTCCGCAGCAAAGGATAGGATTCAGTTCATGAAAATTATTGTAGCGCATCCACAACGTCAACATTCATATCGACTGGCAGAAGCGCTCAATAGTGCTCACATGCTTGGGGCATATTGCACAACGGTGTATTATCGTCCCCATACTTTAACGGCAATCGTGGCAAGGTTATTGCCGCCCTTTTGGCGAAAGAAGGCAACTTCCAGGCATAGCGATTGCTTATCGAACGAGTTGGTGATTCAATACTCGGAGTTTGGTGGACTTGCATTTTTGTTTACGCATAACCTATCTTTTGCAAAGCGCTGGTGTTCTCAAGTTGAGCGCATTGTCGACGACCGGTTCGCTCGAAAAGTCGCCAAGCTTGTTGCAAAGACTGGAGCAGATGCCGTTGTTGGATACGATGGCCATTCTGCCGTTCTTTTCGAAGAGGTGAGGCGCCTATCGCCCTCTACGGTCTGTATAGCTGATATGTCGGCTGGCAATGCCCTCTATTTGCGCTCTGTGTACGAAAAGGACATTCAGCTCAAGCCAGACTTCTCGGATAGTCTTCACGGCTGGAGGAGGGTCTGGGATCCGATTGACGTTGATAGGACAAAGCGCGAACTTGAGGCTACCGATGCATTTTTATGCGGTTCAACATTTGTTGAGCGCAGCCTTGGCTATTCGGGAATCCCTCAGGACAAATGCAGGGTTTGCCACTATGGCGTTGATGTCTCCGCTTTTTCGTACGCGCCACGCCAAGCGAGGTCAGAAAATGAGCCGCTGACCTTTATATATCTTGGACAAGTCGCAGAACACAAGGGAATTTCCTACCTTCTGGAAGCTTTCAGGGATATTGAAGCATCGCGTGCGAGACTTATATGCGTGGGCGCTATCTACATTCCGGATTCGATCGTTGCCTCTCTTTCCTCAAACATTGAGCTTAAGGGGATGGTTCAGCACGATGAAGTGTCTGATCTGCTGATTTCTGCTGATGTGATGATCTTCCCGTCGCTTGGAGATGGATTTGCCCTTTCCATCATGGAGGGTTTTGCCTCGGGGCTGCCTGTGGTTTGCACGGACAACACGGGCGCAGCGGACTGTGTGGTAGAAGGCGAAAATGGGTTTATAGTGCCCACTCAGGATGCGGCTGCACTTCGCAGCAAAATCGATTGGTTCCTAAATAATCGTAACAAAATTCCAGGCATGGCGGAGGCCGCACGAAAGTGTGCTCTTGATTTGACCTGGGACGACTACTACGCAAATGCAGTTATAGCAATTACGGAATTAGTAGAGGAGGTGCGCTGTGAGTGACAGTAAGAATATGGTATACCTGCTGGGCGATAGCATCACGCAAGGGCTCGGCAGCAAGAAAGTGAATTTTACTGGTGAGCTTTCTCGACTGCTTGGAGAATCCTACGAGGTGGTGAACCTTGCCCATACGGGCACAATGGTCGATTTTGCCTTACAGCTGTTAGAGGACGATAAAGTGCGCTTTGCAGGGGAAGGCGATGTATGCGTTGTGCTGTACGGCAATGTTGATGCTCAGATTCGCCCCAGTCGTACGGGGCGCGTATTCCCACGCATTCCCAAAAGATTCCAGGGTGGAGGCATGCTCATGCCACGCCCTTTCTATTCCCATACGCTCGTAAAGCGCATGGGACAGCATGCTGACAACCTGTGCAGGAAAGCGCTGTCAGGCGTGATCAAGATTGTTGACGGCACGGAGCAATGGATGCCCCTGGAGTCGTTTTCGCCACAGTATGAAGAGCTACTTGACGGGTTGTTGGGACTTGGTTTCAAAGTCGTTCCGTGCTCATGCGTGTACATCGATGAGGAGCTGTTCTCGGGGACACCAGAGCAGTACGAACTGTACAACCAAAGGATATACTCCCTGGCTTCGGAACGCTCCCTAGATTTTATCGATTTCTATGGTCTGTTCAGATCGCAGGTTGAGGCTTCTGGCTGGGATTCCTGTTACAACAAAGACCATTTTCATCCCAATGGTGAAGGCTATCGTCTTATGGCAGAGCGAATAGCAGCTCAAATCAAAAGAACAGACCACTGACGTAATGCGCGGCCGAAAGCTCGCGCATCGAACCTGCCGCAAGGTGACCGTTGCCGAGTGGCGCGGCGGCATCTTGCAGATTTCGATCGCGAACAGTATGTGAACCGCTGTTAATCCCCCCAAATGCTGCGGGAGAGGCCTATGGTTTTCTGAAAAATGGGCCTCTTCTTTTCGGTGCAGCCCGTCAGAGACGACCACGTCGAAAATGTTGATGTAAGCAAGGTCGATGAAGGGACGGCCGCGATCACGTCGGAAATGTTGGTGTAAGTGGAGGTCGCTAAAGGGACGGCCGCTGCCTAGAATTCAAATCAGCTACGAGATGGATTCGTTCGAAAGGCAACGGCCGCAATGGACACTTTACAGCAACTCCCAACCCACGGCGACGGGCTCCTCGACATGAGGGAGCTCGCCCGGACCCTGCTCGAGTCGATGGTGAACGAGGTGATGGACGCGCAGGCGGACATGCCGTGCGAGGACGGGGCGAACTCGCGCAACGGCTACCGCGGGCGCGGCCTTGCCACCCCCGTCGGCGACATCACCCTGCGCATACCCAAGCTGAGGGCCGGGACCTACTTCCCCGAGGGAATAATCGAGCGCCACTCGCGCGCCGACAGGGCCGTCGCGGCGGCCGTCGCGGAGTCGTGGGCGAACGGCGTCTCGACGAGGAAGATGGAGCGGATCGCCCGCAAGGTGGGAATAGAGAGGCTCTCGAAGGACCAGGTCAGCGCCATGTGCAGGTCGCTCGACGCCGAGGTCGGCGAGCTCGCGACGCGCGGCCCGGCCGAAGTCGAGGTGCCCTACCTGTTCCTCGACGCCACGTACGTCGAGTGCAGGAGGGACGGCCGCGTGCAGTCAACGGCCGTCGTCACCGCGATCGGCGTCGGCTCCGACGGCGCGCGCCGCATGCTCGGCATCGCGGCGATCGACACCGAGACCCACGCCGGCTGGCTCGGCTTCCCGCGCGGCCTGCGCGAGCGCGGGCTCTCGGGCGTCCGCCTCGTCGTCAGCGACGCCCACGCGGGCCTCGTGCGCGCGGTCTCCGAGTGCCTGCCGGGCGCCGGCTGGCAGCGCTGCGCCGTCCACCTCGAGCGCGACGTCTGCTCCCTGCTGCCCTCCAAGCGCCATAGGGCGATGGCGGCCAAGGCGATGCAGGCGGTCTTCCGCGAGTCGGACCCCGCCACCGTGAGGTTGGCGTACCGCGCGGCGATCGACGCGGTCGGCGCCCTGTCCGCCGCCGCGGGGGCGCTGCTCGAGGACGCGGAGGCCGACGCGCTCGCGTACCTGGACTTCCCCGCCGAGCACAGGCGCCGCATCCGCACCAACAACGTGCAGAAGCGCATGAACAGGGAGATAGAGCGCAGGTCGAGGGTCGTGCAGGTGTTCCCGAGCCCGGAGTCGATGCTGCGCCTGGTGGGCGCCGTGTGCGCCGAGCAGGACGAGGACTGGTCGAGCAGGCGCTACATCTCGCCCGAGTCCATGCTCAAGCTGGCCGAGCCCGCGGGGCCCGAGCCCGTCGAGAGCGAGGCGTCGCGCAGGAGGGGCCTCATGATCGTCGAGACGGCGATGGAGCTCGCCGGCGCGGGGAGGAGGGCGGCGTGATGCTATGATGCAGAGGGATTCAGGCTGCGGCCCGTCCCAGAAAGACCGGCTACACCAACTTTTCCGACACTACCGACCGGTGGTGCCATCGCGGCTGACAGCCGTTACCAATTCGGGTTACTGCGCAGCCACTTGGTGGGGTTGCCCGCAAGCGGTCCATACGAAAACTCGATTGTGCCGATGGCAAGATGGAGGCGGGTGAACTCGTTGAGGCAGTCCGAAGTGGCGGAGGACTGAATATCGCTATTCGAGTTTCAACTCCTGCGTTCCACCCGAATCCTGTCTATGGTTCAGCTATCTTTCGCTGATGTCGCTGCTTCACTACTCAAGAATTCTGGACGCCTCGACAAGCAGTCCGCGATTTCTGCATCACATATTTCTCGTGCCCATTCGTATGCGGGCAGGCTGACAGAACGAATGAGCTCAAGAGCATCTTGATAACGACCCTTGACGTTAACAAGTCTCAAATTATCCCAGTGGCACACCCTGTTTCGCAAAGACCCCATTCTCGAGAGTCTCAAGCCGATGTATGCGCGTGGGGATAGTTTTCCGCGTTCCTCTTTGTTCTTCGGTATATTGGGAAACGCTTGGTACAAGACATCCTTCCAGAGTCTTGCGCATTGGGTATCGCGTTTCCGAGCGGCTTCCCATGATTCCCGCCGTTCTGATTCTATGGGAGCGCGGGGACTGAGCCCCGCAGGATTGCCAACCATATTTTTCCATGTTCCCAAGGTTGCATGGGAAATCATGTCATCGTGAGAAGCGACCTCCTATCCTTCGTGGAGATACTGCTTGGCTCTCTTCTCCCATTCGGCGCGATGGACAAACGGAGCGAGCACGGGGCGCTTGAATATATATCGGAGCACGTGGTCCATGTATTCTCAGGGTCCTGGGCCATTCACCACTGGTTAATTGCGTTGTCTATGGAGTTGCGAACGATGACTTCCGCCAAACCGATCGGCTTTAATAATGCCTGCCCTAAATCGAGCTCCCATGCGCAAGCTTCCAGAGCCTCTTCAGCGTTGTCGGCGGCATTGAGGACGATGGCGACACGAGGGCCCCGAGCAGGGGCAACACATCTTTTGGCGAATGGGTGTCCATGCGTTTGCCTTTCCGATGGCGTAAAGTTACAATACAAGCAAGACGGTCTTTAGACCGCGTTTCTTATACTGCGCCCGGTGTTTCTCACTGGGCGCAGTTGGTTTATTCGGAAAGTGATTCTAGAATTGCCTGAATAAGGCTTTCTGCTGTCTTGATTCCCGGTATCGTGAGTTCGAGCGTCCAGTCCCGCGATCCAGTCTTGCCCTTTTTGATGAAATTCCGTTTATCCATCTCATACGCTTTCGAGAAATTCCCGGTATCAAGGCACGATTGTCTGCGACATTGTTCCTTAATGTAGGCGGCTTCAATGGGCTTTTCGGCTCCGTAAAGAAGCAGCAGGGCAACGTTGCGCATTTTTTCTCGTTTGTTTTCTCCCGGAACACGTTCTTGAAGTACCGGGAGCCCTGTCTCTTGGTCCAGGTAGAATATACCTGCAGTCTCGCACTGATCCTTGAGGCTCGCATCATCTCGGTCGAAAGAATCTGGCATGATTGTCTTAGGCTCTGAAGATGGGATTGAGGGGCTTGTGGCTGTGGAGACCAGCTCAAGCATTTGCGCCAGACGCGCAGAAACAAACTCCTCGCTTCCGGAAATGGTGAATGACCTCTTCGTTAAATCTAGGCTGATACTGGATGTTTCCATGACTGACCTCCCTTGAATCTAAGGCAATGATAGCATTCGTTTTGTTTGTTGCAACTATAAACAAGTTCAAGTTCTTAAAAAACTCGTCTAATTAGATGAATATACACGTAAACAAATATATATGTCATACCTAATCTATTGATTACTCAAACCCGACTTCTGTTTAGGATGCCTCCACCAAGAACGATCCAGCATATTTACGTCTACCTATGCGGCGTCGTGAATAGGGGCATAATTTCGGGAAAGTGCTAGATATGAGGATCGAGGGTTTCGGGGGACACGATGGAACGCTACCGCCTCGTCAAGGGTTTTGGTCGCCAGGAGTACAGAGAGGAATTCCTCGACGGCAGGCTCTACATGAACTCCCTGGGGTATTTTTGGAGTAACGGAAACGAAGCCCAGAGGGACGCCGCCGAAGGTCTGAGCCTCGAGATTGAGCCGATGACTCTGGAGGCATTGCCCATAGAGTTCAGAAGGGTGCAGATGCATTGCGCTCAAGTGTGTCCATCTGGTTTTGCCTCGTGTAATATCCTCTGCTTTGCCATGGATACCGTCAAGAACATCAATGGACTGCCGTGTATCGAGACCCTAGGGAACCCTCGCGAGCTCGGCGAGTATTTCATCGCAATCGATGATATCGATCAGTTTCTCAAACGGGTGGTGTGCGCGGTGGCCGCCCAAGGGGCGGAATACATCTTTTCGCCCGTGGCCTATGGGCCTCCCGCCTTGGCTCCCGGTCGGGATCTGGGCAATCATATTCTGCTTGAGATGGATGAAGCGCCGGGGGACGCCTTCTTTCCCGATGGGCTCCCGGGGACTTGTTTCGGGCCGTTCAAAAAGGCGGTGCAATACGCGTCGCAAAGAGAGTGGAGAATTGCGCTTTACCGTGGGGTTGCGGTCGCGACCCCATACGTCTTGGATATCGGGGACATAAGGGACATCGCTCACGAACTGCAATACGATGGCCTGTACATAGACGCCGAGATCGCCGCGCACAATACGGCAGCGTGGATCTTTGCCCAGACCGGCGGAAACATCTCAAAGGAAGAGCTGACCCGGCGCTTTTACGAGTTGGGGAATCGGAAGGTTAAGATGTTCTGTACCGTGGGTTGAGGCACATGGGGGAGCCGGTGCCATGCCCCATGAGCATGAAACTTGGCTCTAGGTCGATAATCATGTCCGCACGGCGTGCGAGAATTCTCACAACATGAATTGCTTGCAGGTACAGCTTAGGATCTGACTGAAAGAGAGTGCAAAATGGCTATTTCGAATGTTGATGCTGTGGTGACGGCGTCGACCGCGCTAGTGGCTCTTTTTGTCACGTTCCATCAAATAACTCAGTCAAACAAGCAGGGGCTCTTTAACCATCGGCTTAGCGTGTGGACAAATGCTAGGAGCCTCATGAATCTTTGTGAGAAAAATCGCCATTATCTAGAAAGGGAGCAAGAAAGCCCGGATTTGGCAAACGATTTGTCTTTTCAATTCATGACCAATAACGCTTATCTCTATTCCATTGGTCTGTCTATTGCGCATGTGCTTGAGCAAGATTACCAGCAGCTTCTTCTGTGTAAGTTGGCAGAGTTGCAGGATTTAGCCCTTGAAGCGAAATTTGTATTCAAGGGCGACTTGGGTAAATCGTTGTCGTCGTTTATCGATAGCTATCACTCCCTTTTGTTTTCCATGTATCAGTACCAGATTGCATTAAAGCTGGAAAGCCCTTCGACAAGATTGAGCCGCTCGTGTAGGAGGTAGCATGTACATCATCGACGGCATCGCATATGCTGGGGAGCCCGTTGAGGGCATCGAGGTCTCCCATGCGCGGTATGTCGGCGAGCGCATCTTGCTCGTCACGTTCTCGACGGGGGAGACACGCCTGTTCGATGCCAGCTGCCTTTTATCCATGCCCGCCTTCGAGCCGCTTGAGGACGAGGACGTCCTCAAGGATTTCCGGCTCGAGCACGGCATCATGACATGGTGTGATGGCGACATAGACATTGCCCCCGAGGCGCTTTACGAGCGGAGTTTTGAATATCAGCAGGTCGCCTGACCGTTGCCATGTTTTATGTTCGCAAAGGGCAGCCGGCCTTCGATAATGGCGTCGCCCGCGTGCGCGCACCCTTCGCTCAGCGCTCTTCTTGCTCCAACGGCATCGTCATATGCCAATGCGTCTTACTCAGCCCGAGCCGCTCATAGAGCCGATGCGCATCAGTGCGGGACCCGTTTGAGCTCAATTCGAGCACTTCGCACCCGGCTTCGCGCGCGATGCGGAGGGCACGCTGGACGAGTTTCGTGCCTATACCGCCCCCGCGTGCCCGAGCGTCGACGACTAGTTCGCAGATCTCGGCAGTCGGGCACTCGTGGTGCAGATGCGCTTCGATTTTTAAGTTGATCACACCGGCGGGCAATCCCCCGGATTCGGCTATAAAGCAGGTATAGTTTGGATTATGGAGTTGTCTAGAGAAGCGTTGGAGGAACGAGGGGTAATCGAATTCCATCGTTTCGAGCTGGCACATCATGTTGTGGACAAACGCGGCGTCCGCTTCGGTTGCGGGGCGAATGATCACGTTACCGCAGGCGGAGCCCGATTGCAGACATTCCAAATTGTTCTGTGGTTTCAACCCATCTCCCATTGGCCCTCCAAATAGACACACACTAAAGTAGTACATGCCGAGCATATGTGACGCGCTCTTGCGTATGCCGCCGAATGCGCTACGTGAGCCCCTTCTCGCGCCCGAACAGCTCCATCACGCGCTCGCCGGCCTCTTCGACCAAGATCGAACGCGCGCCCGCGGCTTCGGTCGAGCCGTTGCGCCCGTGGTAGTCGCTGCCGCCGGTCCTCATGAGGCCGTAGCGCGCGGCAGCCTCGCGCGCCTGCTCAACGGCCTTGGAGCCGTGGTCAGGGTGATGCACCTCGATGCCCATAAGCCCCGCTTGGACGAGCTCGGGAATCTGGCTCCATGAGTTCATCTGTCCGGCGTGGGCGAGTGCGGGCACGCCTCCGTGTACCCGTATCGAGGTTCGCGCGAACGCGAATCCGTCCGTCCGCCTATTGTATTCCCCTGCTCGGCATTGAGAGGGCGCATTGCTTGGCGGGGCGTTATTCGCAGCGCCCCGCATCAAGACACGCGGAGACTCGTCTCCACTTAATCCTCGCTTAATGTACCCGCATACCGATTGATGCGGGGCTGCATTGGTCATAATGGATGCAGGAATGTAATCATGGTCGCGCGCGATCATGCCACCTCGGGCGAGAGCGAGTGGCTATGTGGAACGACAAGCAGGCATCGAGGCGAGGGGGCCATTTGCCCGTTAACCCCATGACGGGTGCTCCGAATACGCGGACAGGCAACGTGGCGGACGTCGCTGCATCGCTGGACGCGACTCCAACGGGTTCTTCCGCTCCATCTCCCAAAGACGCGCCTAGGGCAGATGAGGGCAGCTTTGGCGCGCATGTCGCCAGCATGCCCCCCGCATCCGCCGTTCGTAACTCGACTTCGTCGCCCGTGGGGGATCGCACGTTCACTACGTATAACGACTCCATGGACGAGCTCCTTGCCAAGATGCGCAACATTCTCGATAGCCGCCTGCTCTCCATCGTGGTACTCGTGCTGATATCGTTCTCGGTGGTGGCGGGCGAGAACTTCCCTGCCTTCCTCATTGTGGTCGTGGTGGGGTACATGCTCATCGACCGGTTTATCACGGCCCGCCGCGCAGTTACGCTCGGCGGCCTTGCGTGGTTCATCGTCCTGTTCTTGGGCCGTCTTTTCACGATGGGCGCCGGCAGGCTTTTCATTGACCTCGACTACCTGTTCATGTTCTGCGGCTTTTTGCTCGCGCTCGCGGTGTGCGGTGTCTTTTTTGCCGGTCGCGCGATGTATTACATGGGGTACGACCGCGGCCAGGCTCTGGCAGATCGTGCGATCGCCGCGCATCTGGTCGACCGTCTCATTGAGCACCCCGAGAACGTGGCGAATCTTGATGGTACGTTTCTCGAGGTGGAGGGCGCTATCAACCGCGTGCGCAACCGCGAACGTCAGGTGGCGGATGCCCTGCGCGACGAGGCCCGCCGCAAAGACGACCTCGTCACCTATCTCGCGCACGACCTCAAAACGCCGCTGGCGAGCGTGGTGGGCTACCTCTCGCTTCTCGAGGAGGCTCCCGACTTGCCCGTTGAGCAGCGCGCTCGCTTTACGGGCATCGCGCTCGACAAGGCGCACCGCCTGGATGCACTTATCGAGGAGTTCTTCGACATCACGCGCTTCGACTTCCACGACATCGTGCTTACCCGCGGCTATGTTGACTTGGCGCTGCTGCTCGCGCAGGTCGCCGACGAATTCTATCCCATCCTCACCGAGCAAGGAAAATCAGTTGAGGTGGAGGCAACCGCGAGTCTCATCGTGCTCATTGATGGCGACAAGATGGCGCGCGTGTTCAACAACGTGATGAAGAACGCGATCGCGTACAGCTACGAGGGGTCGACCATTCGGATCTTTGCCGAGCAGACGCCCGATAGCGTGGTCGTGCGCTTCGAAAACCAGGGTGACCCGATTCCCGCTCCCAAGCTCGGCATGATCTTCGAGAAGTTCTACCGGCTGGATGCCGCGCGCGCGACTAACCGCGGTGGCGCGGGGCTTGGCCTGGCGATCGCCAAGGAGATCGTTTCCGCGCACGGGGGCACCATTTCCTGCGCTTCCACGCCCGAGGCGACGGTTTTCACCATCGAGCTGCCTAACGAGTCGCGTGGTTAGCGTAGGCTAGATGAGCTTTTTCGTACAGAAATTGGATTTTGCGAAGTAGACAGATGGGGCATGCTGCGGCGAACTGCGGTTTTGTTGCCGCATCGCGCCCGTTGAGGCTGCTCTACTTTGCAAAATCGAAAAACAATACGAAAAAGCTCAAGAAGCTCTCTATCACAACCTCAATGCGGCGCCCGTTTCCAAATTGAGGTCCCCAGATTGAGGTTCAGAACCTTCCGATCGCGGCTCCTGCGAGTTCTTAACATCCACGCGCATCGCGAGGTTGTTCCTTACAGGCTCCTTACATATGCCTTTCCGGCCTTTGAGGTGGACTCCGTATCATTCTGTGCGCTATGACGCTCATGTTGAGGAGGACCCAGGTGGATCGAACGTCTGAGGAAAGCGCCCTTGCCATGGCCCGCGCGGCCGAGGCGGCGGCATTGCGCGAGGTTGGCGCGCCCAAGATCGACCTGGGCGGCACCGTGCCCGTACACCACGCCACGCGCCTTTCCGTGAGCCACGTCGACTTGTTTTACGGTGACCATCATGCGCTCAAGGACGTGTCCATCGATATTCCGGAGCGCGAGATCACCTCGTTCATCGGTCCGTCCGGCTGCGGAAAGTCCACGCTCCTTCGCTGCTTCAATCGCATGAACGACTACGTTAAGGATTGCCGCGTTGAGGGCTCCATCAAGCTCGATGGGCAAGACATCTACGACGGCTTCGACACCACCTTGTTGCGTCAGCGCGTGGGTATGGTCTTCCAGCATCCCAATCCGTTCCCCATGAGCATCTACGACAACGTGGCGTATGGTCCGCGCGGCATGGGTGTCAAGAGCCGTTCGGAGCTGGATGGCATAGTCGAGGAGTCCCTACGTCGCGCCGCGCTGTGGGATGAGGTCAAGGACAAGCTGAAGTCGTCGGGCCTTGGTCTGTCTGGTGGACAGCAGCAGCGTCTGTGCATCGCGCGCGCGATCGCGGTCAAGCCGCAGGTTCTGCTCATGGACGAGCCCACGAGCGCACTCGACCCCATTTCCACGGTGCAGGTTGAGCAGCTGGCGATGGAACTTAAGCAGGATTACACCTTGGTAGTGGTGACGCACAACATGCAGCAGGCATCGCGCATTTCCGACTCTGTGGCGTTCTTCCTGCTGGGTGAGCTGGTTGAGCATGGCACCACCGCGCAGATCTTTAAAGCTCCGCGCGACCAGCGCACGGCGGACTACCTCACCGGCCGATTTGGGTAAAATCCACCAATAGGCGAGAGGAGCCGTTCCTATGATTTACTACGTCGAGGACGATGACAATATTCGGGGTCTCACCCTCTATGCGCTGCGCCAGCAGGGGATAGAGGCTGAGGGGTTCGCATCGGACAGCGAGTTCAAGGCTGCCGTTGCGCGTCGCGTCCCCGATGCGGTTCTGCTCGACATCATGCTGCCCGACACCGATGGCCTCGAGATCATGCGGCGCCTGCGCGCCGACCAGGCCACCGCGACGGTTCCCATCATGATGCTCACCGCCAAAGATTCCGAGCTCGACAAGGTCGTGGCGCTCGATGGCGGCGCGGATGACTACCTCACCAAACCGTTCTCCCTCATGGAGCTCACGAGCCGCTGCCGCGCCCTGTTGCGCCGCGGCGGCATGTCCAATCGTCCCGCGCCCGAGACGCTTTCCGTGGGAGGCATCGAGCTTTCCCCCAGCCATCGCGTGGTGCGCGTTGAGGGACAGGAGCTCAAGCTCACGCTGCGTGAGTTCGACCTGCTCGAGTACCTCATGCGCAAGCCCGGCGTGGTCTTTACGCGCGAGTCTCTTTTGCGCAGCGTGTGGGGCTGGGACTTTGACGGCGGCTCGCGTACGGTCGACGTACATGTGCAGACGCTCCGTCAAAAGCTGGGCGATTACGCCGATCGCATCGAGACGGTGCGCGGCGTGGGCTATCGTTTGGCAGACCTGTAAATGACGCCTCGATGCGGTCGCGTGAGTTCGCGCGTGGCCAAACGCTCCCTTTCCAAGCGTGTGTTCGCCACGATGCTCACCATGTCCCTCATCACGATCGTGGTGTTTGCCCTTGCGCTCACCTTGTTCATGCAAAAGCGCCTGGTTGATTCGACATCCGAGGAGCTGGCTAGCGAGGCGCGCGTTGTGGCGGCCTCCCTCAACAGCTCTCCAAGCTATGTCGGCATGCTTAGGCGTCTGCAGCAGGACGATACGCGCATCACACTTGTGGGGAAAGACGGTGACGTGTTGTACGACACCGATATCGACGAGAGCAAGATGGAAGACCACGGGGATCGTCCCGAGATCGAGGAGGCGTTTGAGACCGGGAGCGGTTCTTCTGACCGCGCCAGCTCAACGCTGGGCGAGGTCATGCTGTATGAGGCGGTTCGCCTGGCGGACGGCAGCGTGGTGCGCTTGGCAAAGGGCGAGGCGGGATACCTGTCTGTTCTCTGGTCGCTTGCCGGGCCCGTGGCGATTTTGACCGCCGTCGGCGTTGTGGTCTCCGTTGCCGTGGCGCGCCGTGAATCCAGGCGCATCATCGAGCCGCTGCTCGAGGTGGACCTCGATCACCCCCAGCGCAATGCACAAAACGCCTACGCCGAAATGGAGCCCATGTTGGAGCGTATTGAGACCCAGCGCCAAGAGCTCAAGCGCCAGGTGCGTGTGCTCGCCAACAATGATCGCATGCGCCGCGAGTTCACGGCGAACATAACCCATGAGCTCAAGACGCCGCTCACCACGGTTTCGGGTTACGCGGAGCTCATCGCCAACGGTATGGTGACCGACGAGGCAGATCTGCGCGACTTTGGACGTCGTATTTACAACGAGGCGGGAAGGCTCACTTCCCTTGTGAATGACATCCTCACCTTGTCCAACTTGGACGAGGCGGAGCGCTCCGAGGACGGTGCCGCGTCGGCGACGCTGGGCATGCGCGAACCCATCGACGTGCCACGCACGCTTGAGGGCATCGCCCAGCGCTTGGAGCAAGTCGCCCAGCGCGCGGACGTGCGGATTGAGCTGGCGTGCGAGCCTGCCATGGTGGTGGGTGTTCCGCGGCTCATCGACGAGCTTGCGTACAATTTGGCGAGCAATGCCATACGCTACAACCGTCCCGGCGGCGTTGTGACGCTCTCGTGCGGCGTTGAGCAAGTCGGCGGATCGGATGCAGATGAGGCCTCGGGGCTCTTTGCGCCGTACATCTGCGTTGCCGACACGGGTATTGGTATCGCCGCTGAGGAGCAGGGCAAGATCTTTGAACGGTTCTACCGCGTGGACAAAAGCCGTTCCAAGGCTCGCGGTGGCACGGGATTGGGTCTCGCCATTGTCAAGCACGCCGCGGCGTATCACGGCGCGCGCATCGAATTGGATAGCGAGCTTGGCCGCGGCACCAGCATATCCGTGCACTTTCCGGTGCAGGAGCTGCCGGAGCTGTAAAGCAACCGCCCGGGCGGGAGCCCGCTGGCGGGCCGGCTATGTAAATTCTCGACCGCTTGTCGATGCCAAAACGCTTTAGCTCCAAAACGCCTACAACGCAGCTTTTATACTGTGCTTTGTGTCGCATGATGCCGCGAGAAGGGTTTGAGATGAAGTTCTTTATCGACACGGCAGATCTCGAGGAAATCGCCGAGGCAAAAAGCTGGGGTTGCTTGGCGGGCGTGACCACCAATCCAAGCCTGTATGCAAAAACGGGCGGCAAGCTCGAGGACTTCGAGCCGCACATGCTCAAGATCGCCGAGCTGTGCGAGGGCTTGCCCGTCTCGGCAGAGGTGACGGCGAACACTGCGGAGGGCATGGTCGAGCAGGGCCGCCGCCTTTCTGCGCTCGCACCGAACATCGTGGTCAAGCTCCCCATTTGCGAAGCGGGCTTGACTGCATGCCGCGCCCTTGCAGACGAGGGCGCGCGCGTGAACATGACGCTCATCTTCTCTGCGACGCAGGCGCTTTTGGCTGCCAACGCCGGCGCCCGCTACGTGTCGCCGTTCGTTGGCCGTTACGACGACATTGCGCTCGACGGCCTTGCCCAGCTTGGGGATATCGTGACGTGCATCAAGAATTACGATTGGTCGGGCAAGAATCCGGACAGTCGAGTTGAGATCATCACCGCTTCCGTGCGCACGCCCAACCACGTGACGCAGGCGGCGCTCATGGGAGCGGATATCGCCACCGTGCCCATGAAAGCCCTCAGAAAATGCCTGCATCACCCGCTTACCGACGCCGGTCTCGCCGCTTTCGAGGCGGATTGGGAGCGGGTTGCATCTGCTCGCTAGGTCCTTTCGCTTGATTCTCAAAACGTCTTGTGGTCAAGCGTTTTATCGCAGGTAGATGTCTCAATTTCACATTGTAAGGTTTTGAATTTACCGTTTGCTTTCGACCCTCCGCCACGTCCTGCCGCTATGATTACCCTGGTAACGCGCCACCGCTCACATGCAAGGAGGCATTGTCCATGAGCGATGAGGAACTCATCCAGATTGCCAATGAAGTTAGAAAGGGGGTCGTGGTCGGAACGCATGCCGCCAAGTCCGGCCATCCCGGCGGCTCCCTCGGCTCAGCCGATATCATCACGTATCTGTATTTTGAGGAGATGAACATCGACCCGAGCGACCCGCGCCGCGCGAATCGTGACCGGTTCGTCCTCTCTAAGGGTCACTGCGCCCCTGCCCTGTATTCCGTGCTCGCCGAGCGCGGGTTCTTCCCCAAAGATGATCTTGAGACCCTGCGCCATGTTGGTAGCCACTTGCAGGGCCATCCCAACATGAACGACACTCCCGGCGTCGACATGTCCACTGGCTCGCTGGGTCAGGGCATCTCCGCCGCGGTGGGCATGGCGCTCGCCGCCAAGCACTGGGGCGATGCGTATCGTACGTTCTGCCTGCTGGGCGATGGCGAGATCGAGGAAGGCCAGGTGTGGGAGGCCGCGATGTTCGCCGGCAACCACCATCTCGACAACCTCGTGCTCATCGTCGATCACAACGGCCTGCAGATCGACGGCAGCATCGAGGAGGTCAACTCCGCGATGCCCATTGCCAACAAGTTCGAGGCCTTTGGCTTCCACGTCATCGAACTCGCTGACGGCAACGACATGGCGCAGGTGCGCGCTGCGTTCCAGGCTGCTCGCGAGGTGAGCGGCAAACCCGTGTGCATCGTCGCCGAGACGGTCAAGGGCAAGGGCGTCTCCTTCATGGAGGGCCAGGTGGGCTGGCATGGCAAGGCCCCCAACGACGAGCAGTTCGAGCAGGCAATGGCCGAGCTTGATGCCCGCGCGGCCGAGCTCGCGAAGGAGGCGTAAGGCAATGGCAGACGTTAAGAGGATCGCCACGCGTGTGAGCTACGGCGAGGCGCTGGTCGAGCTCGGTGCGGAGCACGATGACTTCGTGGTGTTCGACGCCGACCTTGCCGCGGCGACGCAGACGGGCAAGTTCAAGGCCGCCTACCCCGACCGTTTCTACAATGCCGGCATCGCCGAGGGCAACATGATGGGCCTCGCCGCGGGTGTTGCCACCACGGGCCGCGTTGCGTTCGCGAGCTCGTTTGCGATGTTCGCCGCAGGCCGTGCGTTCGAGCAGATTCGCAACTCGATCGGCTATCCGCATCTCAACGTGAAGATCGGCGCCACGCATGCCGGCATCTCGGTGGGCGAGGACGGAGCCACGCACCAGTGCAACGAGGACATCGCCCTCATGCGCACCATTCCCGGCATGACGGTCGTGGTTCCCGCCGACGACGTGGAGGCCCGTGCCGCCACGCGTTGCGCCTATGCGACGGACGGCCCCTTCTACCTGCGCTTTGGCCGTCTTGCTGCGCCGGTGATCAACGACCCTGATACCTACGAGTTCGAGCTCGGCCGTGCCGTCGTCATGCGCGAGGGCACCGATGTGTCCATCGTCGCTTGCGGCCTTATGGTGTCCGCCGCGCTTGAGGCTGCAGAGGTCCTTGCCGCGGAGGGAATCTCCGCCGAGGTCGTCAACATGCACACCATCAAGCCGCTCGACTCGGAGGCACTCGTCGCTTCCGCTTCCAAGACCGGCCACGTGGTGACGGTTGAGGAGCACTCCATTATGGGTGGCCTTGGTGAGGCGTGCGCGGCCGTTTTGGGCGAGCAGTGCCCGGTGCCCATGCGCCGTGTTGGCGTTCGCGACACGTTCGGCGAGTCCGGCCCGGCGCTGGAGCTTTTGGACAAGTACGGCCTCAACGCCGAGGGTGTTGCCGCCACTGTGCGCGAGGTGCTTGCGTAGAGGGTCCGCTCCCGCCTTCACGCCGACATGCGATGAAACGCGGTGCCGCTTGACGCGGTGCCGCGTTTTTCATTGGTGCGAAATCGCATGCTCGATTGGCTGGGATTCTCATGCTCGATCGGTGGGGCTCGCATCTTCGATTGGCGCGGCGCCGCACTTTCGACAGCAAAGCTCGCGGTGCCGCGCATCCGCGACCCCCGTCAGAATTCGTTGCCTCCATATCTGGTTACGGTCGGCATGAGCTGCATTCGCAAAATCTTTTGGAGCGTATGGAATCCGCTGGTGCGAATGCGCTTGCGAGAGCCCAGGGCGCGGAACAGATCGTCGGTGAACTGCTGGAATAGGTGCTCATCGACAAGATCCTCGTACCACACGTTCAAGATGGTGAATCCGGAGCCGACGATTTTGTTTTGTCGCCGCGCATCCCGCCCTGCCGCCTCTATGGAGTGGAACTCCTTTCCTTGGTATTCAAGGCCGACGCGCTGCCGGGTGAACCCGATGTCGACGCGCCGCCTCCCGACGGGCGTCGCGACGGGATGGTTCATCGAGATGGGACCGAGACCTAGACCGCCCATCGTGGTGGGCAGCGAGACAAGCATGGCCAGGACGGTCTCCATAGGGGAGTTTGACAGGCCGTTCACGTATTTGAGCAAATTACGCGCCCGCTTGATGCCGGTGACCCTGTGGATGGAGTCGGTGAGCCTGCCGATTTTCTCGGTTGATGTAAGCGGTTTCTCGGTGCACGTGAGGCCGTCCCACGAATCATCGAGAACATAGGTGCCGCAAAGCTCATATCCCAAGCTGATGATATCGAAGTTGCTCCAGGTGTTGTCGCCCGCAATCTGGATGAAGGAGAGTTCGGGACTCACCGTCCAGAACGATCGGTCGATTTTTATGAGCGACCGAGGAGGAAGAGGGCGGTAGCATGCCGTGACTTGGGTATCTTGACGTTGGTTGTATCCGCGGTTTCCATCGACGAGAACGTGATATGGCTTGCTCACGATGCCGTGGACGGTCATGTCATCAGCCAGGAGCTGCCGCGGCGGAACTGACAGGCCGGTGACCTGGCCGGTCCTCGGCTTGTCGAGCAGCGTCGGGATGAGGCGTTTGCTCGATCGGTAGAGTTCGAGTGCGGAGGCGCCGCACGCGCAGACAACTTTCTCCATGCATAGACGATACGCTCTTTTCTGCATTTCGGCGCATTTTTGCCAAAGTGGTCAAAAAACTACTTCATACAGTATTTCTTGTCTCTTTTTGTCGTTGGCTGGGCGTCGAGTGCATCACGGTTGATGCATGGGCGGCACACTGCTGTGCATTTCTTCATAAGTGACGGGTTTTACGGCCATTTCGATTTAGAGACGCGATGCAACGTAATTACAAATACTGTATGAATATAAATCGTGACCGCAATTGGCCGCAGCGAGCATCGAACGGTGAGGCCTGCTCTCCACGGGGTGCCAATAGCCCGCAGGTGACGGGCTGAGACTTCAGGATGCCAATTGTGTCATCTGAATCTAAGTGGTAAACGCTTAGGTTTTATGAGTTCAATTGTGGGTACCATGGAGGCGTTCAGTAGATGTGCGCCGCTTGCCGGCGCACAAGCCGGCGAAAGCCGGCTAGACGACAGCAGAAAGGGCGTTGCGCGTATGCAGCAATTTAAAACCGAGAGCAAGAAGCTCCTCGACCTCATGATCAACTCGATCTATACCAACAAGGAGATCTTCCTGCGTGAGCTTATCTCCAACGCGTCGGATGCGGTGGACAAGCTCAACTTCAAGAGTCTCTCCGACTCGAGTATTCAGCTCGGCAACGATGACCTTGCCATCCGCGTCTCGTTTGACAAGGACGCGCGCACGCTTACCGTCTCCGACAACGGCATCGGCATGACCGCCGAGGACCTCGAGGAAAACCTCGGCACCATCGCCCATTCCGGCAGCCAGGAGTTCAAGCAGGAAAACGCCGAGCACCAGGGCGGGGATGTCGACATCATCGGTCAGTTTGGCGTGGGCTTCTACTCTGCGTTCATGGTTGCCTCCAAGGTCCGCGTGGTCAGCCGTGCCTTCGGCGAGGACACGGCGCACGTATGGGAGTCCGACGGCCTTGAGGGCTACACCATCGAGCCCGGCGAGCGCGCCGAGCACGGCACCGACGTCATCCTCACCATCCGCGAGAACGTCGCCGGCGAGAATGGCGAGCCCGGCGAGAACTACGACACGTATCTTTCCGAGTGGGGGCTCAAGGACCTCATCAAGCGCTACAGCAACTACGTGCGCTACCCCGTCCAGATGATGGTCACCAAGAGCCGCGAGAAGGAACGTCCCGCCGACGCTGGCGACGATTACAAGCCGGAGTACGAGGACTACGAGGAGCTCGAGACCATCAACTCGATGACTCCCATCTGGAAGAAACGCAGCTCGGACGTGTCGGAGGAGGACTACAACGAGTTTTATAAGAGCACGTTCCACGATTTTGAGGACCCGGCGCGTACGGTGAGCTTCCACGCCGAGGGCACCCTCGAGTACGACGCGCTGCTCTATATCCCGAGCCGCGCACCGTTCGACCTTTACAGCAAGGATTACGAGAAGGGCTTAGCGCTCTATAGCTCCAACGTGCTGATTATGGAGAAGTGCGCCGACCTGCTGCCGGATTACTACAACTTCGTGCGCGGCGTGGTGGACTCCCAGGACATCTCGCTCAACATCTCGCGTGAGACCCTGCAGCACGACCGCCAGCTCAAAGCCATCGCCAAGCGCGTGGAGAAGCGCGTGACGAGCGAGCTCGAGAAGATGCGCGACGACGACCGTGAGACGTACGAGAAGTTCTTTGAGAACTTCGGCCGTGGGCTCAAGTTTGGCATTTACTCCAGCTATGGGATGAAGGCCGATGAACTTGCCGACCTGCTGCTGTTCTGGAGCGCGCGCGAGAACAAGATGGTGACGCTTGCCGAGTACGCCGCCGCCATGCCCGAGGGCCAGAAGGCGATCTACTACGCGGCGGGCGATGATCGCGAGCGCCTGGCCAAGATGCCCGTGGTAAAGGGCGTGCTTGACCGCGGCTATGACGTGCTGCTGCTCACGGCCGATGTCGACGAGTTCACCTTCCAGGCCATGCGCGGCTACACCGCCAAGCACATGCCCAAGGTTTACGAGGACGACGCTGCCCGCGAGGCGGCCGCCAAGGCCGTTGCCGACGGTGCGGAGCCCGAGACCGAGGACCGCTTCCTCGAGCTCAAGAATGTGGCGACCGGCGATCTCGACCTCGCGACCGAGGACGAGAAGAAGGATGCCGAGGAGGCTACGAAGGAGCACGGCGACCTGTTCGAGGCCATGAAGGAGGCCCTCGGCGACAAGGTGGAGAAGGTTGCGGTCTCCGCGCGTCTGACCGATGCCCCCGCCTGTATCACCACCGAGGGTCCGCTGTCGCTCGAGATGGAGAAGGTGCTTGCGCGCGGCCCCGAGGCCGATCGCGGCGAGATGCCCAAGAGTCAGCGCGTGCTTGAGCTCAACGCCAAGCATCCGGTGTTCGACAAGCTCGTGGCTGCTCAGGAGGCGGGCGACCAGGATAAGCTCTCCCTGTATGCCGGTCTGCTCTACGACCAGGCGCTGCTCGTCGAGGGCATCCTGCCCGCCGACCCGGTGGCGTTTGCCCAGAGCGTCTGCGAGCTCATGTAGATTGCCTACTTGCGCATCTGCCGGAAGTTTATAGCCATACGACTGGTCGGGGCGTCCCTCAGGGCGCCCCGGTTTTGCTCGGAGGGGGGGATGATGCGCCGCAAATACGCAAATGTTGGGTTAAAAGTGGGGGTATGCGAGTAAAGGCGAGATTGACCGCAATATAACCGCAGGTCAAGCCTTTGTTGCACAAATGGCTACACGGCGGATGCGGACTTTATCTCAACATTTGCGTATTTGCACGTTCCGCACGCTGGAGAAGAGGCTCTTTTCGCCCTTTCATGTGCACAGGTGTGTCGCCCTATTGCGAGTATTCTGCAGAAAGTATTGATAGTTACCAGTACACGTGTTGTTTTTCTCACGACCGTAGTATAGTTCTGCTCCAACAAAGGCAATAGTAAGGTCAAAGGGTGGTTCGAGCGTGAAGAAGGCCTTCCAGATCTTTAAACGAGACCTCAAGCGGTTACTGCGCAATCCCGTGGCGATGGTCATCACCATTGGTGTGTGCATCATCCCGTCATTGTACGCCTGGTACAACATCGAGGCGAACTGGGATCCGTACAGTAACACCTCCGGTGTGAAAATCGCCGTCGCCAACGAGGACGAGGGCGTTGAAAATGAGTTGACGGGGTCGCTCAATGCCGGTGAGCAGACGGTCGAGCAGCTCAAGGAAAACGACGACCTGGGCTGGGTCTTCACCGATGCGGAAAGCGCGAAAGAGGGCGTGTACAGCGGTGAGTACTACGCCGCGATCGTCATTCCTAAGGACTTCAGCGAAAAGCTCACGAGCATGCTCACAGGCGACTTTGAGCAGCCCGAGCTCACGTACTACGTGAATGAGAAGAAAAACGCCATTGCCCCCAAGGTGACCGATACGGGTGCCGAGACCATCGAGGAGCAGCTGAACGAGACCTTTGTTGCAACGGTCAGCAGCACGCTTGTCGAGCAGGCGCAAAAGCTCGGGGTCGATGTGGACGCGGCGGGGGAGCGCGCGGAGCAGGGCGTGCTCGCGAATGTCTCCGATTCCGTCGACGCCCTGCAGCGTGTGCGCGAAGGCCTTGGCGGCATGGCGACTACCATCGACGACGCCAAGGTTGCCGCAACGAGTGCCAAGAGCTCGCTGGCCGGCATGAACGCCGAGACGCCTGCGCTTGTCGATGCGCTCGACAAGGGACACCAGCTCCTGGGCACAACACGTTCGGCCGCGGGCGAGTTCCACACCGCGCTGTCGACCGCCCTCGCCAACGGAGCGACCCAGCTGGGCACGGCTTCGTCGAAGGCGGACGCCGCCGTTGGTTCAATGGCGGGCGCCGTCTCGGCTGCTAAGACCAAGATCGACATATCGCTCTCCAACTTCCAAGCCGTGATCGATTCCAATTCGCGCGCCCTCGAGGCCCTGCGCAACCTCAACAACTCGGCTTTGGGCTCAAACGGCGATATCGAGGCCTTCATCCGCGACCTTGAGAACCAAAATGCCGGTCTGCAGTCTGCCAAAGACGCGCTGCAGACGCAGAGCGATGCACTCGGCCAAGACGTCGATGCCGCGACCACCGCGACGGACGCTATCAACACCGCCGTGCAGGGCAGCGTCGAGAACCTGGGCAAGACCCAGCAGACCCTCAACTCCAGCGTCATTCCCCAACTGAGCGCGGGCCTCGATGCGTTCTCGAACGTCTCGGGCGACCTGTCGGGCGTCGTGACGAGCCTCACCCCCACCATCGCGCAGTCCATGGGCCTACTTGACCAGCTGAACGCCATGCTCGACCAGACCAAGAGCGCGTTGGCGAGCAGCGATGAAACGCTGGCCGACCTGCAGGCTACGCTTGAGACGGTCAAGACCGACATCGTCGCGCTGCGCAGCTCCGAGGCAACACGCGAGCTCGCGAACCTGCTCGATATGGACCCCGCTAACATCGCGGATTTCATGTCCGCCCCGGTGACCCTCACCACTAAGGCCGTGTATCCGGTCGAGAACTACGGTTCGGGCGTCACGCCGTTCTACACGAACCTGGCTCTGTGGGTGGGTGGCTTTGTGCTCATCGCCATCTTCAAGCTTGAGGTTGACACCGAGGGTGTGGGCCAAATCACGGCCAACCAAGGGTATTTTGGCCGCTGGATGCTCATGGTCCTGCTCGGCTTCGTGCAGTCGATCATCGTGTGCGTGGGCGACTTGGTGCTAGGGATCCAGTGCAGCCATCCCGTGTTGTTCGTGATTGCGGGCGTGTTCACCTCGTTCGTCTACGTGAACATCATTTACGCGCTGTCGATCGCGTTCAAGCATATCGGCAAAGCCATCGGCGTCATCCTCGTCATTGTGCAGATCCCGGGTTCCTCAGGCATGTACCCCATCGAGATGATGCCCGACTTCTTCCAGGCTCTGCACCCGCTGCTGCCCTTCACCTACGGCATTAACACGATGCGCGAGACCATCGGCGGCATGTACGGCATGAACTACCTGTTCAACCTGGGCATCCTTGCGGTGTTTTTGGCCGTGGCGCTCGTGGTGGGCGTATGGCTGAGGCCTAAGCTCCTCAACCTCAACCTGCTGTTCGACCGCCAGCTCTCCGGCACGGGCGTGATGATCTGCGAGCGCGACGACATGCCGCGCGAGCGGTTCTCCGTGCGCAACGCCGTGCGGGCGCTGTTTGACACGGAGGCGTATCGTCGCGAGATCCTCGAGCGCGGCGCGCGCTTCGAGCACCGGTACCCGCGGCTTATCAAAGCGGGCTTCTGCCTGGTGCTTGGTCTGCCCGTGCTGCTGTTCGTGCTCACGGCAACGCTTGACCTCGACATCGACGGCAAACTCGTGATGCTCGTGCTGTGGATCGTTGCCATCATCGTGGCGGATGCCTACATGATCTTTATCGAGTACCTGCGCGAAAGCCTGAATTCACAGGCGCGTATGACCTCGCTGCCCGATGACGAGCTGCGCGAGGAGCTGGGCCGCAGCATCGCGCGCGGGGTGCCGGCGCGCGCCGCAGGGGCGAGCCCGGATCGCGGCCTCACCGGCAGAACTCCTGCACACATCACCAACGGAGACGCCCCGAAGGGAGGCGAGGAGTAGATGAAGAAGATCATTGCCCTGCTCAAGCAGGATCTCTCGAGGGTGCGCGGCAGCGTGGTCGCATGCATCGTCGCGGTGGGTCTCGTGATTGTGCCCACCCTTTACGCCTGGTTTAACATTGCGGGCAGCTGGGATCCTTACGGAAACACGGGCAATCTCAAAGTCGCGGTGGCGAATTCGGACGAGGGCTATCTGAGCGATCTCATTCCCGTGCGCGTGAACATCGGCGACACGGTCGTCTCGTCGCTACGTGAGAACGACAACATTGACTGGGTCTTCGTCAAGGAGGGCGAGGCGGTCGAGGGCGTGCGCTCCGGCGAGTACTATGCAGCCGTCGTGATTCCCGAGGATTTCAGCTCTCGCATGATGACGGTCTTTTCGAGCGATGCCGAGCACGCCGAGATCGTGTACTACGAGAACCAAAAGGCCAACGCCATCGCGCCCCGCGTGACCGACAAGGCCGCGAGTACGGTGCGCAAGCAGATCGACGAGACGTTCGCCGAGACTATCAGCGAGGTGGGACTGGCCACCACGTCGAGCCTGCTCGATTACCTGGACGGCGATCAAATCGCCAACTACGCGGCGGACCTGAGCAGCACACTCACGGCGGGCATCGAGACGCTGCGCGATGCGTCCAAGACGGCGACCGAGTTCACGGGGGTCCTGGGCTCCTCCACAGGCCTTTTGGATTCTGCGGGCGACTTGTTGTCTCAGACGGGCGAGGCCAGCTCGAGTGCCGAGGCACTGGTGAGCGATGCCAAGACGGGCTTTGCCAACATGGATGCCGCTCTCGATGGCGCGGTTGACGCCATCAACGGGGCGCTGGCCGACAGCGCGGGTGACTACGAAGCCGCCGCCACGGCCATAGAGAACGCGTTCGCCACCGTGGATGAACACGTGTCGACTACCTGCACGCAGCTGCGTAGTGCCTCGTCGAAGATAGCGGGACAGGCGGCGGATGCACGTGCGGTGCAGAAGAAGATCGCCTCCCTTGAGGACAAGGTCGACAGTCTGCCGATATCAGATGCGGCAAAGGCCGAGCTCATTCAGCAAATCGACATCGTGGCCAACACGGTGGGCAACGTCGCTAACCAGCAGGAACTGCTCGCACAGCACCTCTCGGATGCCGCCGATTCCCTCGAGGCGGGTGCCACCGACGCTCGCGAGCAGGCAGAAGCCGTCAAGGAAAACCTCGCCTCTGCCAAAAACGACATCGCATCGATCAAGGACTCCTACAAGGAGACGCTCGAGCAGGAGATCGCGTCGCTCGCCGATGCGGTGGAGAGCGTCGCCAAGAGCAGCGAGGACATGGCGAGCAGTCTGAGCACGACCGCCTCCGATCTCTCGACGGCATCCAAGGACCTTTCGAGCGACCTTTCCGATGCGCAAGGCGTGCTTACCAGCGCCGCAATCGACCTGAGTACCTCCGCCGACGGCCTGCAGGAGCTCAAGGACGGCATCGATGCCGCCGTGGCGTCGGGCGACCTGCAGAAGGTGCGGGACCTCATCGGGTCGGACCCGACATCGCTTGCCGAGGCCCTCGCCGCCCCGGTGGCCCTCGACCGCCAGGCCGTGTACCACATCGAGAACTACGGCAGCGCCATGGCGCCGTTCTACACTACGCTGTCCATCTGGGTCGCGGGCATCGTGCTTGCCGCAATGCTCAAGGCGAACGTGGATGAGCGCGATATCCAAGCGCTCGCGCCGATTCACCTGCACGAGCTCTATCTGGGACGTTACGCGTTCTTCGCGTTGCTCGCCTTTGCGCAGGCGACGCTCGTGTGTGCCGGCGACCTGATGTTCTTTGGGATCCAGTGTGCCCATCCGCTGCAGTTCCTCCTCGTGGGCTGGGTTGCCGGGTTCGTGTTCAGCAACATCATCTACACGCTCACGGTGAGTTTTGGCGATATTGGCAAGGCGATCGCCGTTGTGTTGCTGGTCATGCAGGTGGCCGGCTCAGGCGGTACGTTCCCTATCGAGATGACGGCCGACTTTTTCCAAGGTGTCTATCCGTTCCTACCGTTCACGCATGCCATCAACGCGATGCACGCCGCCATGGCCGGAGCCTATGGGATGGAGTATTGGCGTGAACTCGGTGTCTTGGCGTGCTACCTGCTTCCGTCGCTCGCGCTCGGTCTGGTATTCCGCCGTCCCGTGATTCGCGCGAACCAGTGGATCATCGAGAAGCTCGAGGAGACCAAGCTCATGTAGGGGCCGACGGCCGAGCGCACGGCGGCGCGGTCTCAGCCGTCGATTGCCGCGAATCGGGCGTTTTTGTAACGAGTTTCCAGAGGGGCCGAGTAGACAGGTGTTTTGGGCTATCGCCAACTGGGGCTTTGATGCCCAAACCGACCGTCTACCCGGGGCGTCTCGATCTTCGTTACAAAAACGCCCGATTCGCGGCATTGCACCTTCTGCCCATGCCCTCATTTCCAAGGTGCTTTTATGCGGGGGAGTGCCGGAAACTCGGACGAAACATAACTATGCGAACATGGAGACAATCTGGCATCATCGCATGTGAAAGGGCTCGCATATGGACCAGCAGCAGAACATCGATTTCGTCCTGCGCACCGTCGAGGAGCGCGACATCCGCTTCATCCGCCTGTGGTTCACCGACGTGCTCGGCAGGCTCAAGAGCTTCGCCATCAGCCCCGAGGACCTCGAGGTCGCGTTTGAAGAGGGCATCGGCTTCGACGGTTCCGCCATTGAGGGCTTCACCTCTCCCGACGAGGCGGATATGCTGGCCTTCCCGGATGCCTCCACGTTCCAGATCCTGCCCTGGCGCCCCAAGCACGACGGCGCCGCGCGCATCTTCTGCGATGTCTGCACGCCCGACCGCCAGCTGTTCGCTGGCGATTCGCGCGAGTGCCTGCGCCGCATGTTCTATCGTGCGGAGAAGCTCGGCTACATCATGAATGTGGGCGCCGAGCTCGAGTTCTACTATTTCCCCGACGAGCACACACCCGAGCCCATGGACAAGGTTGGCTACTTTGACCTCACGCCGTCGGATTCCGCGCGCGACCTGCGCCGTTCCACCGTGCTCATGCTCGAGAAGATGAGCATCCCGGTCGAGTACACCTTCCACAGCTCCGGCCGCTCGCAGCACGGCATTTCCATGCGTCACGCCGAGGCACTCACCATGTCCGATGCCATCATGACGGCCAAGCACGTCATTCGCACCTGCGCCTACGAGTCGGGCATCCACGCCTCTTTCATGCCCAAGCCCATCGCCAAGGGCTCGTCCTCGGCGATGCTGCTTCACCAGTCCCTGTTTGACCGTGAGGGCAACAACGTCTTTTGGGGTGACGACGCCAAGAACCACCTGTCGCCTATTGCCAAGAGCTACATGGCCGGTATCTTGGCGCATGCCTCCGAAATCAGCGCCATCACCAACCCCACGGTGAATTCCTACAAGCGCCTCTCCGCCGGCGTGGGTAACGGTCCGCGGTATGCAACGTGGGGCATGCGCAACCGCTCCGCTATGATCCGCGTGCCCATCTACAAGCCGGGCAAGCAGGTTGCGGCCCGCATTGAGCTTCGCAGCCCCGACCCGATGGCCAATCCGTATCTGGTGAACACCGTCACGCTGGCAGCCGGACTCGACGGCATCAAGCGCGGACTCGAACTGCCCGAGGAGGCGACCTCCGATCTGTTGCGTCTGCCCGAGAGCGAGCTGCGCGCCCGCGGCATCGAGCCGCTGCCGAGAAACCTCGACGAGGCGCTCGACGTCTTTGAAAGCTCCGATTTCATGAAAGACGCCCTCGGCGAGCACATCCATGCATTCTTCCTCAAGAAGAAGCGCGACGAGTGGAATCGCTTCAACGCCACAGTGACCGAGTGGGAGCTCGATCACTATCTCGCCAATTCATAGGGAGTGGGGCCTCGGTCGGTGATCCTTGCCCGAATATCACCGCCATGTACGTGCTCGACCTGCCTATTTGTTATGATGATGCCGTCGGAGGTGTGAATATGTCCGAAAAGTCTGTGCTATTCATGGCGCGTACCACGCGACTTCATGATTTCGTCCGAACACTCGCCTCGTCCTTAGGTGTCGAGGTGCATATTGCGACCCCAGATTCGCCTGCCGTAGCGCATGATTTCGACCTCCTTATTCTCGATGGCGATGGGGTGCGTTCCGATCGCGTCGATGCCATGGCAAAGTGGCTCGAGCAGCGCGGCGGTGTGCCCATGCTTCTCATGATGGATGAGGAGAACCTCTCCGACCTGCATCTTCCCTCTCATGTCCGCTCCGATTTCATTTGCTCGGGTGCAAGTGACGCCGAGCTCGAAGCGCGCGCCCGCCAGCTTTTGGGCGATGGCGAGACCGTCGCGGTCGACGAAGTCCTCACCGTGGACAACCTCACGATCAACCTTGCCACCTACCAGGTATCGCTCGACGGCGAGCCGGTTGACCTCACGCTTATGGAATACTCGTTGCTCAGCTTTCTGGCAACGCATCCCAACCGTGCGTACAGCCGCGAAGTGCTGCTGCATCGCGTGTGGGGCTTCGAGTATTGTGGAGGAACGCGTACGGTCGATGTCCATATCCGTCGAATCCGCAGCAAGGTGGGTCCGCAGATCGCCGGTCACATCTCCACGGTTCGTGGTGTGGGCTACCTGTTTAAGGAATAACGTGTGCGCCGGGGCGCGTGCCGAAGGGCGCGCGCCCCTTTTCATGCGCGTTGCCTTTTCGCGCTGTGGGTTGCGTATAGTGCCTGAGTGCCTTTCGAAAGACTTAATGGTACTTACAACTTGATTAAAGTCCGCGACTCTCGGGGGGTTGAACCTCGTATTTGGGGTACAACGGTTGAGATTGAAAGCGTTGAAAGGAACCTCCATGATTGACGACAAGACCCCGCAGCGCCCGGACGGCCTTGCGGGGGATGAGCCGCATTTCGCTTCGCACTCCGAGCCAACGGTGGAGACCACCGTCATGCCCGCGATGCATACCGAAACGCGTACCGTGGTGAAGACCAAGAGCCGCAAGCTTCCGATCTTCCTTGCATCCCTGCTCGGTCTTGCCGTAGGATCCGTGCTCGTGATCGCGCTCGTGATGTCCGGCGCATTCCGCATTACGGGCACCAATGTGGAGTCTGCTGTCAGTGGTGCCACGCAGACCATCGAGATCGATCCCGAGGACACCACGCTTTCGGAGGCCGTTGCCGCCAAGGCTCTGCCATCTGTGGTGTCGATCACCGCTCAGGGCGAGACCGAGGACTCCGGCGGCATCGGTAGCGGCGTCATCCTCGACACCGATGGCAACATTCTCACGAACTACCACGTAATTGAGGGTGCTTCCGCGTTGGTGGTGCGCACGGACAGCGGCGACAGCTATGAGGCCGAGGTCGTGGGCACGGATGAGTCGAGCGACCTCGCCGTGATCCGCCTCCAGGACGCCGAGGACGCCGATCTCACGCCCATTGACCTCGCCGACTCCGATGATCTCACCGTGGGTGAGTGGGTTATGGCAATCGGTAGCCCCTTTGGCAACGAGCAGTCCGTCTCGACGGGTATCGTCTCCGCTTTGTACCGTTCCACCGCACTTCAGAGTACGAGCGGCACCTCCATTTACGCGAACATGATCCAGACCGACGCCGCCATCAACCCCGGTAACTCCGGTGGCGCTCTCGTGAACGACGAGGGCAAGCTCATCGGCATCAATTCCGTGATTGAGTCGTACTCGGGTTCGAGCTCGGGCGTGGGTTTTGCCATTCCGGTGAATTACGCCATCAATATCGCGGATCAGATCATCGCCGGCGAAACGCCTGTTCATCCGTACCTGGGCGCCTCGCTTATGAGTGTGAACGCCTATAACGCGCGTCAGAACAACCTTGCAGTCGATAGCGGCGCCTATGTTGCCGAGGTCACTGCTGATGGTCCTGCCGCAACTGCGGGGATCGAAGCAGGCGACATCGTGACGGCGGTGGACGGCGAGCCCATCTCTTCCGCCGACGGCCTGATTATCGCCTTGCGTGAGCACGAGGTGGGAGACAAGGTCACTCTCACCGTGATGCGTGGTAAGGACGAGAAGGAGATCGAGGTTGAACTCGGATCTGACGAGGCATTGCAGGCCGAGCAGCAGGACGCTTCCGACGGCAACGGTTCGAGCGGCGGCATGACCGAGGAGGAGTTCCTCCGGTATCTCGAGCAGTACATGGGTGGCCGCGGAGGGTTCTAGCGCCTGCCCCCCGGTATGGCCCTCGTGGCGATGCGATACTGTAGTGCCACAATGGCGGGTACGCTCCAACTGGGGGCGCGCCCGCTTTTGCATAGAGGGCGATGGCAGAACGGGGAACGGCAACGGGGGACGCCGACGGCGTTCGCGGCGAGCTGGTTTGGCGCACATCGACGCATCTGCGAATCTGCGTAGGCTGGCCCTCTACGGCTGAGTGCGGAGCGGCACATGGGGGAGCGTGGTATAGTGTCTCCACATGCGGGCGCGATGCCCATTATCAACGAATGACGCGCGGCGGCGGAGTGCGCAGCTGCGTTTGGAGAAGGGACTGCACATGGCGGTGAACGAACAGCTGCTGCTTGAAGTGCTCGAGCAGATTCGACCCAACTTGCAGGCCGATGGCGGCGACATGGCATATGTGGGCGTGACTGAGGATGGCGTGGTGCAGCTTGAGCTGCAGGGCGCCTGCGCAGGTTGCCCCATGAGCTCGCTCACCTTGTCGATGGGCATCGAGCGCATCCTCAAGGAGCACGTGCCCGGTGTGACTCGCGTTGAGCAGGTGGGTGGCGGCGCCGATGCGGCCAACGACCTGTACGACGAGTACGCTCCGTTCTAGGGTTTGCACAAGGGTCCCGAAGGCGCCGCCCGTCGGGACCCTTTCTTTTCCGTTCGCGCGCCGGGCATGCGTCTCGGCGCGTATCTCATAGGAGTGGCCATTCATGCTCAACGAGCTCTATCACAGCCTCGACCCCGTCGCATTTTCTGCGGGACCCTTCACCGTGTATTGGTATGGCCTTGCCTATATGGTGGGTGCGCTGCTGGCGGGCGTGGTGATGTACCGTACGCTCAAGCGCTGGGATATGGCCATTACCATCGACGACGCCATGACGCTTGTGGTCTCGGTGGTCTTTGGCCTGTTGATTGGCGGCAGGCTGTTCTACGTGCTGTTCTACAGCAATGGGTATTACTTTGAGCACCCGCTCGAGATCATCTTTGGGTCGAACGGGCATGGCATCAATGGGATGAGTTTTCACGGCGGGCTTGTGGGCGGCATCATCGGCGGCCTCATTGCCTGTCGCGTATTGCGGCTGTCGCCGCTGACCATCGCCGATGCGGCGTTCGTGGGGGTGCCCTTGGCGCTGTGCTTGGGGCGGTGCGCGAACTTTGTAAACGGCGAACTGTGGGGTAAGCCCACCGATCTTCCCTGGGGTGTGGTGTTCGGCGGGGCTGCCGGCGACATTCCGCGCCATCCGAGTCAGCTCTACGAGGCGTGTCTCGAGGGCATTGTGCTGTTTGCCGTGCTCTACCTGCTGAGCCGTCGAAAAAAGACGCCGCCGCAGGGCTCCATTATGGGGACGTTCGTACTCGGCTACGGTATCGTGCGGTTTTTAATCGAATTCGTACGACTGCCCGATGCGCAGCTTGGGTACCTGTTTGGCGGCTGGCTCACCATGGGCCAGCTCCTGAGTTTGCCGCTCATCGTGGCGGGAGCGGTGTTGCTCGTGTTCGCGTTCCATTTCAAACGACCGCAGCATCTCTAGGTGTCAGCGTCTTTAAAAGAGAGGAGCCAAGGCGGATGCCACGTGAGACGAATGCGGCAAAGCGCGAACGCGCGATCGAGACGTGCCGTCGTTTGAACGAGCGATACGGGCCGGTCGAGTGCTTTTTGGACCATGAGACCCCGTTCAGGCTGGTCATCGCTGTCTTGCTGTCGGCGCAGACGACGGATGCCCAGGTGAACAAAGTCACGCCGGAGCTGTTCCGCCGCTGGCCCACGCCCGAGGCGATGGCGGGTGCGACGTACGAGGAGCTCTCGGAGGTCATCAAGTCCCTCGGCTTCTACAAGACCAAGGCGAAGCACTGCATCGAATGCGCCCAGATGATCGTGGCGGATTACGGCGGCGTGGTCCCGAATGAGATGAAGGAGCTTGTGAAGCTCCCGGGTGTGGGGCGCAAGACGGCCAACATCGTGCTCAACGTAGGGTACGGCATCGTGGACGGCATCGCGGTCGACACGCACGTGAACCGCATCGCGCACCGCCTCAAGCTCTCGCCCAAAACACACGAGAAGGAACCGCTCAAGACGGAGCAGGACCTCTTGAAGATCCTCCCCCGCGAGTACTGGAACGACGTGAACCACCAATGGATCATGCTGGGTCGCGAGATCTGCGATGCCCGCAAGCCTTTGTGTGGGGAGTGCCCTCTGGCTGACATCTGTCCGAGTGCCAAGGTGGGGTAGCACTCGATATGTTGCAGCGCAAGCGCGAATTCTCAGGTGGACGAGCTTCTTAAAGGCACAACCGCAGGAAGAGGCTTTCAGCAATATCGATGAGCGCGAGATGGGCAGCTCGGACTGCAGCAAATCGTTTTTCGACCGGTGGGCATCTTGCGGTAGGATGATTTGAACATACGAATGCGTCGAACTCCCGCCCAAGCTCGCGTTTGGGCGGGTGTTTGGCGTCGGAAAGGTGCCCCCATGCTCATTCACCGTATCGCCGCGCAGCTCTATACCGCCGAGGCGCTTCAGGACATCGACGCGGCGCTCATGGCGGGAGAGGACGCCACGCTCGCGATCTCCCAGTCGGGCCGCACCCTCGCGGTGGCGGCCCAGTTCGCCCGCCGGCCTCGCCCCACGGTGTACATCGTCTCGGGTGAGGACGCGGCCGACCGCGCTGCGCGCTCCATTGCGGCGTATGTGGGTGCGGATCGTGTTGTGCGCTTCCCCGAACGCAAGGATTATCCGTGGAAGAACGCCGAGCCCGATGACGCCGTGGTCGCCGCCCGTTGCGCCGCGCTCGCGAGGATCGCGCGCGGCGACGCCTGCATCATGGTCGCATCCGCCCGCTCGCTCCTGCGATGCGTCCCGCCGCTCGAGAGCCGGTACTGGGCGTCCCGCACGTATTCCGTGGGAGAGGAAGTTGCCTTTGAGGAGGTTCCCGGGCAACTCGTCTCGATGGGCTACACCCGTGCGGACGCGGCGGATGCCCCGGGCCTGTTCCGTGTGCTGGGCGATGCCGTTGACATCTGGGCGGCCCAAGCGACCGCGCCGGTGCGCATCGAGTTCTTCGGCGACGAGATCGACCGCATCCGCCTGATGGTGGCATCGACCGGTCAGACGATCGGCGACGAGGATTCGGTCGAGATCAGCCCCGTGCGCGAGCTTGCCCTCACCGATGAGGCGGTGAGGCGGATCTCCGCCGCGCTGTACCTGCCCGCCCAGGACGACACCGAGCTGGCAGCCCTGCTCGAGCTGGTCGAGGCGCGCGTTGTCACGCCCGAGCTCGAGCGCTTTTTGCCCCTGCTTTACGGCGAGACCGTGAGCCCTCTCGCGCACGTGCATCCCGATGCACTGGTCATCTTGTCCGAACCGCGCTCGCTGTTCGATGACTGCTCGCGCGCGTACGAGGACCTCGAGCATCGCGCGGCCGACGCGAAGATCGCGCGCCTCGACGGGCTCTACGTGCGGCCTCAAGAGCTTGACTTTGGGCGTCAGCAGCGCCTCAACTACGTAAGCCTCATCCGTGCGGGCGGATCGGTGACGGCGGAGCTCAAGATCGAGCAGCCGGCCCTCGCGGGTTCGGACAACCGCTTCATGAGCCGGATCCAGGAGGTTGTCAACAACCGCTTCGCCTGCGTGTTCGCGATTCCCGACCGCGGCGCGCGCGAGTCGATGGAGCTCTCCTTCACCGATGAGAACATCCCGTTCGAGGAGTCCCTCCAGGCGGCGCCCGAGAACGCCGGCGCCGTGGGCGGGGCGCGCGTTCGCGTCGAGCTCCTCAAGCGCGACGTGGATGCGCTCAATGCGCGCGGCATCGATGAGGGCGGGGAGCGCGTCGTCCCCACGTTGACGCGCGGCAGGATGACCTTCGTCGACGCCCCCATCCCGTCCGGAGTCGTGGTCCCCGCGGCGCATCTCGCCGTCTTCAGCCTCGCCGACCTCAACGCGCGCATGGACGGCAAGCGCGGGCGCGCGCACCGGCGCGTGGACATCACCGAGGTCACCTTCCCCTTCAAGCCGGGTGACTACGTGGTTCACAGCACGCACGGCGTTGCCCTGTTCTCCGAGATCGTCCGCCAGGAGGTCGCCGGCAAGGAGCGCGACTACTTCCTGCTGGAATACGCGGGGGGCGACAAGCTCTACGTCCCGCTCGAGCAGGTCGACCGCATCACGCGCTACGTCGGCCCCGACGGCGACAACCCTCGCCTCACGCGCCTCAATACGGCCGACTGGAGCCGCGCCACCACCAAGGCGCGCAAGAGCGCCAAGAAGCTCGCCTTCGACCTCGTCGACCTGTACACGCGTCGCAGCTCGATCACGGGCTTCGCCTTCGGACCCGACAGCGCGACCCAGGTCGAGATGGAGGAGAGCTTCCCCTACGACGAGACGCGCGACCAGCTCGACGCCATCGCCGACATCAAGGCGGACATGGAATCGACCAAGCCCATGGACCGCCTGCTCTGCGGCGACGTGGGCTTCGGCAAGACCGAGGTTGCCCTGCGCGCGGCGTTCAAGTGCGTGGACGGCGGCCGCCAGGTCATGGTGCTGTGCCCCACGACCATCTTGGCGCAGCAGCATTACGAGACGTTCTTCGAGCGCTTCGCGCCGTTCGGCGTGGAGGTCGAGGTCCTATCGCGCTTCCGTACCCCCGCGCAGCAGCGCCGCGCGCTCGCGGCCTTCGCCGAGGGGCGCGTCGACGTGCTCATCGGCACCCACCGCCTGCTCTCCGCCGACGTCAACCCGCATGAGCTCGGCCTGGTGATCATCGACGAGGAGCAGCGTTTCGGCGTGCAGCACAAGGAGCAGCTCAAGAACATGCGCGAGCAGATCGACGTGCTCACGCTCTCCGCGACGCCCATCCCGCGCACGATGCAGATGGCCATGAGCGGCGTGCGCGATATGAGCCTCATCACCACGCCGCCCACCGGCCGTCGCCCCGTGGCGGTGCACGTGGGCGAGTACGACCCCGATGTGGTGAGCGCGGCCATTCGTTTGGAGATCGGCCGCGGCGGCCAGGTCTACTACGTGTCCAACCGCGTGAAGACCATCGACGACGCCGTTGAGCGCGTGCTGGAGGCCGCGCCCGAGGCGCGCATCGGCGTGGCGCACGGCAAGATGAGCCCGCGCGAGGTCGAGGACGTGATGGTGCAGTTCGCCACCAAGAAGATCGACGTGCTCATCGCCACCACCATCGTGGAGAGCGGCATCGACAACGCGAGCGCCAACACGCTGATCATCGAGGACTCGCAGCGGTTGGGCCTGGCGCAGCTCTACCAGCTCAAGGGCCGTGTGGGGCGCTCCGCCACGCAGGCGTACGCGTACTTCATGTTCCCCGGCGAGCTGCCGTTGACGGAGGAGGCAACGGCGCGCCTGACCGCGCTCTCCGAATTCCAGGACTTGGGAAGCGGCATGCGCATCGCCATGCGCGACCTCGAGATCCGAGGCGCCGGCTCGCTGGTCGGCGCCGAGCAGCACGGCAACCTGTCGAGCGTGGGCTTCGATCTGTTTACGCAGATGCTGGGGCAGGCGGTCGCGGAGGCACGCGGCGAGGGCGCCGGCGACGTCGAGCAGGCGACCGTGGGCATCAACCTGCCTGCGGACTTCTTCCTGTCCGAGGAATACGTCCCGGCGGTCGACCGTCGCGTTCTGGTGTACCGCAAGCTCGCGGCTGCGGACATGCTCGAGCAGGTCGACGAGCTCCAGGAGGAGTGCGAGGAGACGTTCGGTGCCCTGCCCGAGGCGGCGCAGAACCTGTTCGACCGCACGCGCATCCGCATCCGCGCCGACAGGCTTGGTCTCGAGAGCGTTGCGCTCATCGCGGGGAAGCTCACCTACCAGGGCGTTGACGTGCCCAAGGGCGTGGCGTTCGATCTGCGCACGAAGCTCGGCGCGATCGCCTTTCCCAAGACGCGAAAGTTCACGGTCCCCTACAAGGCGGGGGCGGGCAGCGGCAGCGGCGTCGGTCGCGGCATCAACGCCGATGTGGCCGCCGGCGGCATGGGCCCCGTGCAGGCGGCCTTGGGGATTCTGGCTCAGCTCGGTCCGAGCGGCGACGACGACTAGGTGCCTATGAAAAGAAGAGGCTACGAGCGCGAGTTTGAGCTGCACTCGTAGCCTCTTCATTTCGATAAATATCTGGAGCGCTGGGCGGTATAAAGGTTTAGCTCACTCGATCATTTCCGGCCAAGAAACCGTTGGACCGAAGAGGGGGTTTCCCGGCGTTTTATATTTCGTGATGTAGCGGGAAGAAAGAAGGTCAAACAGGTACGTGATGGCGTACTTCGAGTAAACCCCTAGCTCATCGATGCCGTCTCCTCGCCCGCTCAGGTAGTACGCCTTATCAAAACGCGAAGCGGTGTCTTTGCTGGAAAACGCCGTGATGAGCACCTTCTTCGCCGTTCGTCCCCACATGCGTTCGTCAAGTTCGCGTGCGAACATGCCCGAGACCGAAACCACGATGACCAGGGAATCGTGGTAGGTCTCGACGCGCATCGGCGGCTTACCGTTGTCTTGAGTGTTGAGGCGCACGATCTTTCCTGCAAAGAACATCTCTTGTTGGAAGCGCATGAGATTTCCGCTCACATTGTTGGTGCAGAGCAGCTCGACATTGCGATGTTGGGCTATCTCGTATGCGAGTTCGTCGAGAAGGGCATCGGATATTCTGCTCTCCACTTCCGCATACATCTCCATCATGCGAATATCGAGCTCAGCACGATATTCGTTAAAGCTGAGATTAGGGTCGCGGTGCCTGAAGTCCGAGGGGAAGACCAGTTGAGAAAAAGAGTTCTTGAGTTCGCTCAGGCTCTGGTACCCAAGGCGGTTGCAGAAACGGCGAACAGCCGATCTCGTCACGTGCGCGCGCTCTGTTATGGCGCTCACGTTGATGGCCTCGGAATTGCGGAGGTTGGAAATAAGGTAGCGCGCAATGGCGACATCGTTGCCGTCGCGCTCCTCGTTGATTATTGAACTGATGATGTTTAGCAGGCCAAAGCCGTGATTGCTCAAGATGACCCCTCGCGAACGGTCTCCAAACAGTGGTTCATTTTATGAATCATAGCAGGCAAATTCCTTTTCTATACTTCAAATCAGATGGCGCCATGTTCGAAAAAGGGCGGGAAAACCGCCTGCGTAAAAGGAGGGGAGGATGGTCGCATGAATGTTCAGGGACACGCGAATCTGCAGTTACCGGACTTCTTGTGGGGTTCTGCCACGGCGGCATATCAGTGCGAAGGTGCTTGGGACGAGGATGGCAAGGGGCTTGGCGAGTGGGATTATTTCAACCACACGAGCGCCAAGAACATCAATAACGTCGACGGCGACGTCTCGTGCGATTTCTATCATCGTTACGAGGAGGATATTCGGCTGTTGGCAGAGGGCGGCCAGAACACTTATCGATTCTCTATCGCGTGGAGCCGCATTTTGCCCGATGGGGTCGGTGAGGTCAACGAGGATGGCGTCGCGTTCTACAATCGCGTGATCGATTGTTGCGTCAAGTACGGTGTCGTCCCGAATGCCACGCTGTTCCACTATGACCTTCCCTATGCCCTGGCCTGCAAGGGCGGCTGGCTCAATGCGGATGTCGCCAAGTGGTTTTGCGACTACGCCAAGATCTGCTTTGAGCGCTTTGGCGACCGCGTGAAGGTGTGGGCAACCATCAATGAGCCCCATTTCTATAGCTACTGCGCGAATATGCTGGGCAACTACCCGCCCAACAGATCCCTCGACATGCAGTCCTTTATGCAGTATCAGTACCACCTGATGCTTGCCAGCTCCATGGCCGTACGCGCATATCGGGAGATGGGCGGCGACGGCATCATCGGCGTCGTGCACGACGGCGGTGTGGTCGAGGTCGATCCGGCTGCGGAGCATCCCGAGGAGGTGTTCCGCGGTGCCGACTTCATGGCGAATCGCATGATTCTCGCTCCATGTTTGCAGGGCAGGCTTCCCGAGGAAATGGACGAGATGCTCCAAAAGCTCGACGTCTTGCTGTATCGCGTGCCGGGCGACGAGGAGATCTTTGCCCAAGGCGTTGGCGACTACATCGGCTTGAACGTCTATTGCCGCGAGTACGCAACGGACTGGCGCGGTGGAGCGACCCAGGTTTCCGCCAACAACAAGGGCGGAGCGAGCAAGAAGCTCGAGGGGAAGGTGATCGCACCGCTGTATCAGACTACGTGCGATCCGAATGTTCCCCGCAACAAGTGGGGACGCGAGATTCTTCCGCGTGTCATGTACAGCACGATCATGGACATCGCGGAGCGCTACGGCAACCCGCTGATGTTCATCACGGAAAACGGCCACGGTGCCTACGAGGATCCCGACGCCGAGGGCATGGTTCACGACGACGAGCGCATCGAGGTACTGGATCAGTTTATCGAGCACATGATGCGCGCTCGCGCGGAGGGTGCAAACGTCCACGGGTATTACGTATGGTCAACGATGGATTTGTACAGCTGGATCAACGGTTACCAGAAGCGCTACGGATTGGTTCGAGTCGATTTCGACAATGATCTGAAGCGTGTTCCCAAAAAGAGCTGGTATTGGTATCGCGATCTGATCAACGGCTATCTAAATCAAAGCGAATAGGAGGCGTGAAATGAAATACGAGAAGATGTCGCACTCTATTCTTGCCGCGATTGGCGGTGTGGAGAACATCTCGTCCGTCACGCATTGCGCGACCCGCTTGAGGATTGATGTAAAGAAGCTCGATGCAATCGACCTCGATGCGGTCAAGAAGGCGGAATATGCGCTTGGAGCCGTGGTGAGCGGCGGCCAGCTGCAGGTCATCATCGGTCCGAACGTGACTGAGGCATACAACGATTTCCTCGAGGTCGCGGGCATCGATTTCGGTGCAGGTGTCGTCGCAGACGATGAGGGCACGATCGCCGACATGGCCGCCTCGGTGAAGAGCAACGGTGCGGTCGGCATTGTCGAGAAATTCGGCAACATCACCGCCCAGATCTTCATGCCCATCGTCCCGGCGCTTATCGTCGGCGGTCTGATCCTTGCCATTAAGAACCTCCTGGTCAATTACTGCGGGTTTAGCACCGATAGCGGCACGGCGCAGGTGCTGCTGGCGATCTTCGACGCGGCCTTCACGTTCCTACCCGTCTGGATTGGCTATCAGCTTGCCTCCATTCTCAAGATGCAGCCGATCATGGGCGCGCTTCTCGGCGCGATCATGGTGAGCCCGTCGATCAGCGGCGTTGAGGGCCTCGATTTTCTCGGGATGCCTATTCCGGCGATCGGCTACGGTGGAACTGTCGTGCCCATCGTGCTCGGCGTCGTGTTCATGTTCGCGGTTGACCGCTTGCTGCAGAAGGTCATCCCCGATGTTGTGAAGTTGTTCGTCAAGCCGCTGCTCACCATGTTCATCATTGTCCCCGTGACGCTTCTGGCTCTCGGTCCTGTCGGTTCCATGATGGGTTACGCGCTGAGCGACGCCGTTACGTGGCTTATGGGGCATGTCGCGGTGATCGCCACTCCGATATTTGCCGCGATCAACCCGTACCTCGTCATGCTTGGTCTCGATAAGGCCTTTATCGCAATCGAAGTGAATAGCCTTGCCCAGCTTGGATACGCGCCTATTATCTTCGGCTTCATTTCGAACCTGTGCATCGGAGCTACCTGCCTGGCGCTTGCGAGCACCATCAAGGGAGATTCTGCTCGTAAGGGCATGGTGACCACCTTTGGCATCACCGCGCTGTGCGGCGTTACCGAGCCGGGATTCTACGGCGCGCTCATCGAGCGTCCCCGTCTGCTTCTTGGCACTGCTATCGGCGCCCTGTCTGGTGGTCTCATCGCCGGCATTTTCGGGCTCGTTGAGTACGTTGCCGGCGCCTGTCCCGGTCTGCTCTCGGCGTTGATCTTCATCGCCCCGGACGGCGGTATGGATAATTTCTTCCTCGCCTGTGTGGTCGCCGCGGTGAGCATCACGGTGTCTTTCATCGCGACGCGGGTGATCATAGCCAAGTTTGAGAAGTAACTTACCTGAGGAACAGTTCGCTTGGGTTCCCGTTTGGCTGGTTGATTGGCCGGCCCGCTCACGTGGCGTGACCGTTTGATTTTGTTGATGGCGGTCCGCTTGAGAGAGCTCTGCCTGCACTTCGCCGGCTGAAGATCGGGGCATATGCTCCGTCCTCGATGCGTGCGTCGAGGACGGAGCTTTTATATGGCGAAGCCTCTGCATGCGAACCATGGAGGTTGTGGATGCAAGTTCGTTTTGGATATTTTCTTGTCCTGCTTGGCGCCCTGCTGTGGGGGAGTGTAGGCGTCTTTTCGCGTGCGCTGGGTCAAATGGGCTTGACTGCGATGGAGGTCGCGGCGCTCAGAATGTTCGTCGCCAGCATATTTCTCGTCCCGATTCTCTTGGCGATGGGGGCGGGCAAGGATTTCGAGAAGGCAGGAAGACGGGGGCTCCTCCGGTTTTTCCTGATCTCACCTCGAGGGCTGTTTTGGAGCGCGCTTGTTGGTGTTTTTGGCCTCGCCCTGTCCAGCGCAACCTACTATATATCTATAGAGCATATTGGCATGTCAACCTCTTCGGTGCTCATGTGCACGTCTCCTATGTTTGGCATCGTGCTCGGTCGCATACTATACGGCGAGGGGATAACCAATCAAAAAATCGTCTCACTTGTTTTCAACGTCGCGGGTTGCACACTTGCCGTCACGGGCGGCGCGCTCGAGATCGAGTCGATATCCCCAATTGGAGTTGGAACGGGCGTTTGCTCTGGCTTGATGGGATGCCTGCTCACAATGTTCAGCAAGGCGGCAACACGTTACGCCCAGCCGCTCACTGTCGTATTTTATGGCTTTGTGGCCGGTGGCGCCCTTTTGTCCGCCTTCGCGAACCCGTTTGCGAAGATAGCTGGGGGCATGCCATCCGGGTTCTACTGGGTCGCAGCCGCTTTCGGCTTGTTCCCAACGGTCCTCGCGTACTTTTTTATATGACTGGGCTCTCAAAGGGGCTTGAGGCATCCAAGGTCCCCGTGATCGCCACGTTCGAAACGGTGACGGCCGTGATACTCGGCGTTGCCATATTCAGAGAGCCGTTTGGCATGGGAAAGCTGATCGGCGTCTGTTTGGTCCTGGCTTCCATCGGTATAATGAGCATCGATGTGGCGGCTCAGCGCAGAAAGCTTCTGGAAAGGGTCCGTTCCGTGTAGTGCGCCGTAGGTGCGAGGGAAGGGTTCGGTTGCGATCGGTTTCGCTTCTGAGCTGCGAGATGATCGGTTAAAGCCAAGGCCCGACCCCTTGCGGGGTCGGGCCTTGGTCATGCGAGGCGATGATGACAGGCCTGTACTAGTCTTCGGCGATCTCAGTGATGGCACCGGCGGGGCAGGCGTCCTGGCAGGCGCCGCAGGCGACGCAGGAATCCTCGTCGGCGACGGTGGCGACGTCGTTCAGCTCGAGAACGCCGGCAGGGCAAGCGTCAACGCAGACGCCGCAGGCGATGCACTCGTCAGCATCAATAATCGGATGAGCCATGATAAACCTCCTCTGTTGCGCCCGGTGCCACAGGCGAAGAGGCAACGGGTCTTTCTCAAAAGAAAGATACCACGCGGCTCCTTCAATGCAAGCCTTGGGACCGGACAATATCGACCGTTCGCCGAGTAAGCCAAAGTTGACCAACAACGCGAATGGAGCCGGTCTCTACAAATCGGCAGCAGGGTTATCCGCTCGTCCTGTAAATACACAAATGTTGGCCAAAATGAAAGACCTTGGAGTAGACAAAGAAATCCCGTTGAAAAAACTGCAGGTAGAACGCTTGGTCTCAGTTCTCTCTACTATGTCCAGATGGTTTTCGTTCAACATTTGTGTATTTGCCTCTCTTTCCCATGCCGTTGGGGCATTTTTTGCGCTTTAGAAAGTGGCCCGGCGCGCGCCTTGCCTTGTTTTCGGCGTATCGCCGCGCCCGTTCGGTAGCAGAAGGTTCATCTGCCAGCTTGATCCAGTCGTCAAAGATTTCAGAGCGCAGTTTGTCTTCTGCAAAAACCTGCTTAGAGGTCTTTTCGGGCCAGTGTATATTTAGCTGCGCAGAGAGCAAGTCTAGAAGCGCGTTGAACTTGTCAGAGTCGGAAAGTTGGTCGCTGGTGACCATAGTTACGCTGTGCCCCATCGTTTGGAGGGCGGTGGCGCGCAGCGAGTCTCTGGTCCCTGCGCCAACTCGATCGTGGATGACCTTGCCTTGGCACTCGACCATCCATTCTTTAGTCCCGTCGGGTGAAAGCACGCGCATGTCAACTTCGGCATGGTCAGTATCGATGAGAGTCTTTGCATTGTTCGACAAGACAATGCGGTAGTTGTTTTCGAAGTTTCGATAACCCCATCCACCGAGGTCGCAGCTCATCCATAGCAACATCGACAGCTGAGCTTCTAGAGGCGAGGCAGTGACGCCGCTCACGCAGTTAACGGCCTGTTCAAACATCTTTGACCCTCTGATGCCTCGAAGGCCCGCGGCGAACTGTTCAAGGTCGCTCGTCGTAATGAGGGGCGGTCGGGTCCAAAGGCTTGTTGGACTTCCATTTTGGTCTCTCACGCAAGTCCATCCGTCACTGCACGTCCCCAAACCGTGCGTTTCGAGCTCCGTCTGCAGCCGATCGCTGGGACTGTACAGGGCGAATCGTCCGCACATCTCATTTATCGGGAGAAGGGGGTGCAAATATGCAAATGTTGAGCTTTATTGAGGACTGTCGAGTACAGAAGGTCTCATCCAGACTAAAAGCGCAGGTTGCAGGCGTGCGTTTCGGGCGTCTACTTGGGTTTGACGAAAAAGAGGCAACATTTGCGTATTTGCATGCGGTTTGGGCGTGTGGAAACCATCCGGAGCTTGCATTGGGTGTGTGGAGCATGTGTGAGCGTGCCGCGGGCGTGTGGACGCGCGCCAAGCGAACACTGGGACCACCTCGGGTGCGTAGTGGGGTGCGGCGGGTGTGCCGTGGGTGGGGCATTGAGCCTATGGGGCCCGCTAAAACATCTGTTAGCAGGCTGCAGAGAAGACTTAAGTTTAAGAAAATAAGAAATCTTATATGAATTGACTTAGATTTTGTATAAGTCGCCGCATAAGGGGATACACTATGCCATGAGCAAAACGCAGAAGCGCCGTGAGCATCCGCGAACGCGCGCCACGCAACCCAAGGAAGGGAAGTAACTATGAGCAAGATTCTCGGTATCGACCTGGGCACCACCAACTCCGCGATGGCCGTTCTCGAGGGCGGCACGCCCACCACGATCGTGAACGCCGAGGGCGACCGTACCACCCCGTCCGTCGTCGGTTTCCGCGCCGAGGGCGACCGCATCGTGGGCAAGGCCGCTAAGAACCAGGCCGTCACCAACCCCAAGAACACCGTCTTCTCCATCAAGCGCTTCATGGGCCGTAAGTTCTCCGAGGTCCAGGACGAGCTCAAGACCGTGCCTTACGAGGTCAAGGAAGGCAGCAACGGCCGTTGCGTCGTCATGATCGACGGTGAGGAGTACACCCCCGAGCAGATCTCGGCAATGACCCTTTCCAAGATGAAGGCCGACGCCGAGAAGTACCTTGGCGAGCCCATCACCGAGGCCGTCATCACCGTCCCCGCGTACTTCAACGACGCCCAGCGTCAGGCCACCAAGGACGCCGGCCGCATCGCCGGCCTCGACGTCAAGCGCATCGTCAACGAGCCCACGGCCTCCGCGCTCGCCTACGGCCTCGACAAGCAGGACAAGGAGCAGAAGGTCCTCGTCTTCGACCTCGGCGGTGGTACCTTCGACGTCTCCCTGCTCGACCTCGCCGACGGCGTGTTCGAGGTTCTCGCCACCAACGGCGACAACCACTTGGGCGGCGACGACTGGGATCAGCGCGTCATCGACTGGATGGCCGACAAGTTCCAGTCCGAGAACGGCGTCGACCTGCGCAAGGATCCCATGGCTCTGCAGCGTCTGAAGGAGGCCGCCGAGAACGCTAAGAAGGAGCTCTCCGCTGCTCAGCAGGCCGTTATCAACCTGCCCTTCATCACCATGAACCAGTCCGGCCCGCTGCACCTCAACTACACCCTCACCCGCGCGGAGTTCGAGAAGATCACCCGTGACCTGCTCGAGCGCTGCAAGGCTCCGGTCACCAAGGCACTGAACGACGCGGGCGTCTCCCTCTCCGAGGTTGACGAGGTCATCCTCGTCGGTGGCTCCACCCGTATGCCCGCCGTGCAGGAGCTCGTCAAGAACATGACCGGCAAGCAGCCGAACATGTCCGTGAACCCGGACGAGGTCGTCGCCAACGGCGCGGCGGTCCAGGGCGGCGTGCTCACCGGTGACGTTGAGGGCATCCTGCTGCTCGACGTGACCCCGCTGTCCCTCGGTGTCGAGACCATGGGCGGCATCATGACCAAGATGATCGACCGCAACACCACGATCCCGACCTCCAAGACCGAGATCTACTCCACGGCTGCCGACAACCAGACCTCCGTCGAGATCAACGTGCTCCAGGGCGAGCGCGAGCTTGCCCGCGACAACAAGTCCCTCGGCAAGTTCCAGCTCTCCGGCATCCCGGCCGCCCGTCGCGGCGTCCCGCAGATCGAGGTCACCTTCGACATCGACGCCAACGGCATCGTGAAGGTCTCCGCCAAGGACAAGAGCACCGGCAAGGAGCAGTCCATCACGATCTCCGGCTCCACCGCGCTTTCCGATGAGGAAGTCGATCGCATGGTGAAGGACGCCGAGTCCCACGCCGAGGAGGACAAGAAGCAGAAGGAGGAGGTCGAGGCCCGCAACCAGACCGACTCCCTGTGCTACTCCACCGAGCAGACCCTCGCCGAGCTCGGCGACAAGGTCTCCGGCGACCTGAAGTCCAAGGCAGAGTCCGCCATCGCGGACGCCAAGAAGGCGCTTGAGGGCTCCGACATCGAGGCTATCAAGGCGTCCGGCGAGGCTCTGCAGTCCGTCGCCTACGAGCTCGCTCAGATGGTGTACGCCGATGCCCAGGCCGCCGGCGCGGGTGCTGACGGCGCCGCCGCTTCCGACGACGTGGTCGATGCCGACTACGAGGTCGTTGACGACGAGGAGTAGGTTCCCCGCCCGCGAGTCCAAAACCCGCGGTAAACATGGATGAAAGGGGCGGCCGGCCTGCCAGCTGGCGAGTCGGCCGCCTAGGCTGTAAGGAGACGGACGTGAAGATACCCGTGAAGGATGCCGTGGAGGCGTCCGATCAGGCACCTGAGCCCGCCGAACTGGTTGTTGAGAAGGAGGAGGCCGATATGGCCGAGGAACCTGCTGAGATGACCGAGGAAGAGATGGTCGAAGCCGCTATTCGCGCTGGCGAGGAGGCTGCTGACAACGACTTCAAGCTCAAGTACGAGAAGGTCGAGGCAGAGCTTGCCGAGCTCCGCGAGCAGCTTGCCGCTGCCGAGGATTCCAAGACGGCAGCCGAGGCCAAGGCCGCCGACGCCGTGAGCCGTCACGCGCGCCTGCAGGCCGATTGGGAGAACTACCGTCGTCGCACCGCGCAGGAGCGCTTGGACGAGCGCGCCCGTGCAACCGAGAAGCTGGTCGAGGCCCTGCTTCCGGTCGTTGATGATATGGAGCGTGCGCTCGATCACGCGCGTAGCCAGGAGATGGCCGAGGACTTCAAGCAGTTCGTCGACGGCGTCGATGCCGTGCGCGCCAAGCTGCTCGGCGTGTTCGACCGCGAGGGCGTTGAGCCCATCGATCCCAAGGGCGAGGCCTTCGACTGCAATATCCACCAGGCAGTCGGTCGCGTTGAGGACGCGTCTCAGTACGATGAGACCGTGAACGACGTGTATCAGAAGGGCTATCGGATGGGCGGCAAAGTGCTGCGTCCCGCTATGGTCACCGTGACCTACGGCGGCGACAAGCGCCCCGCGCCGGCGCCCGAGGCCGACGCTGCGGAAGGCCAGGCCGAGGAATCGGCCGAGTAAGTAGCGTTTCGACCTGCGCGTGTTCGATGGGCCCTCAGTACGGGTCCACGCGGCACGCGTTTTCGATTGATCAGGCGGGGCCCTGGGACGATAGCCCGGGGCCCTTTTTAAGAAGGGAGGGTTCACATGCCTTCATCTAAGAGCTTCTACGATGTCTTGGGCGTATCGAAGAACGCCTCCGATAAGGACATCAAGTCGGCTTTTCGCAAGCTCGCGCAGAAGTACCATCCCGATCGTGGCGGCGATGAGGCCAAGTTCAAGGAGATCTCCGAGGCGTACGAGACGCTCTCGAACCCCGAGAAGCGCAAAGAGTACGACATGATGCTGCAGTTCGGCGGCATTCCCGGGCAGGGCGGCTACGCATATTCGGGCGGAGCGGGCGGTCCCTCGATGGCGGACATCTTTGGCAGCATGTTCCGAGGCGAAGGGGTGAGTGGCGCGTACGGCTCCGACCCCACCGGGTTCGACTTTGGCGACATGTTCGGTGGGGGCGCGCGCCGGGCGCGCAAGGGTAGCGACCTCAAGGCCGTTATCGATGTGACTTTCGACGAGGCGCTGCACGGCGCCCGCAGGAGCGTGACGCACCGTATTCCGTCGACGGGCGAGAGCGACACCATCGAGGTGACGATTCCCGCTGGCTGCTATGACGGCATGAAGGTCCGCTACAAGAACCATGGCGAGTACGGCGTGAACGGCGGCCCGCGCGGCAACATGCTCATTGAATTCCATGTTGCCGAGCATCCGGTTTTCAAGCGCCGCGGCAAGACCGCCGATGTATCGGTCGAGGTGCCCATCTCGATGTACGAGGCCGCGCTCGGCTGCTCGGTTGACATCCCCACGCCCGAGGGTAAGAAACTGCGCCTCAAGGTGCCCGCGGGCACGCAAACGGGCAAGAGCTTCCGTTTTAAGGAGATGGGCATGCCCGACGCCAAGCGCCGTGGTCACATGGGCGCCCTGTTGGCGAACGTGACCGTGCAGATCCCGACGAGCTTGACCGACAAAGAGCGCACCGCTTTGGAAAAGCTACGCGATTCCGATGAGCGCGACTATCGCACCAAACTCTAACGTGTAATGTGGTGGCGGGTGCGTCTTTGCACATCTGCGTGCGCCGGGCAGCTGAGTCCCGCCGCGCGCCGCGTACAATAGGACTCGAAAGATCGATTTGATGGGGGAAGCATGTCCGAGGAGAGCCGCAACAAACCGCTGTATATGATTTCCGTGGCCGCGGAGCTCACGGGCATGCACCCCCAGACGCTGCGCGTGTACGAGTCCAAGGGCTTGGTGAACCCCAAGCGCTCGGGTGGTAACACACGTCTGTATTCACAAGCCGACATCGAACGCCTCGAGCTCATCAACCAGCTCACGGACGAGGGCATCAACCTCGCTGGCGTGGTGCGCATCCTTGACATGAAGGAGCGCGCCCAGGAGCGCGAGCGCGAGGCGGAACAGCTCCGTGCGCGCGTGCGCCAGCTCGAGGACGAGCTGCACGAGCTCAAGATGCAGAAGCGCATCACTGCGCTCGCCCCGCGCGACGGGTCCGCGGATCCCGAGAAGGTCCTGCGCGGCCTTCTCGGCGGCGGTGATTTGTAGGTTGGCGCGGGAGGCCGCCCGTTAGGAGGGGCTCTGCATGCCCAGCACGGAGTCGTACAAGTTCTTCAACCACTCCACCTGCGAGTTCTATCCCTGTCACGACATGTCGGCGGCGGACCTCAACTGCCTGTTCTGTTTTTGTCCGCTGTACCGGCTAGGCGATGCCTGCGGCGGGAATTTCGCCTACATCGATGGGGCAAACGGTGAGCGCATCAAGGATTGCAGCGCCTGCACGCTGCCGCATCGCCGCGAGAACTACGACTACATTATGGGGCGCCTGGCGGAGTGACCCCATTGAACGCGGGACGTCCTTCGGTCATGTAAGCTAAAACTTGCTAAAAGAAACTAAAACCGACTAAAAGCGCATCCAGTTTGCTAAAAGAAACTAAAAGGATCTAAAAGGCACTGTAGCCGGGTGATTTCAGCCGTCCGGCCAGCCTTTGCATGAAACATGTGCTGCATGAGCGTCGCGGAGACGGCTAGCGAACGCGAAGGCGGGCGCTGCTAGAGCCCGTAGTGCTTGGTGACATGCAGGATGTTGTGGTCGCCAAAGCGCTCGTAGCGCATGGAATCGGAAAGCTTGCGGACGAGCAGGAGCCCCATGCCCCCGACCTCGAGGTCTTCCAGGCGCTCGGCACCCGTGAGCGCGCTGATTTTTCGCAGGGTGGGGTCATACGCCACACCGCTATCTTGCAACAGAATATGCACCACGTTGTTGGACACATCGTCGGCGACGAAGATATCCACACCCCGTTTGGAAGACGGGGCGCCTTCGTAGGCATGCGTGGCCACGTTCACGAACAGCTCCTCGACAATGAGGTCGAGATTGAAGCCCGCGTTCTCAACCGCGGCGTCGGAAATGTGCGAGTGAACGAATTCGCAGACATCCATGCAAAGGTTCGCATCGGCAGCAAAAGTGCCGCAGGCGGTTTCGGGCAGCCAGCAGAGCGACAATACGGTAAGGTCATCCGCCTGTTCAGCACCTTCGGAAAATGAGGTTACGGCACGCTCAACTATCGCTACGGGGGAGTCCGAACCTGCCGCATTGAGCGCGTCTTCGAGTCGTCGATCGCCGAATAGCTCGCCAGCGGCGGAACGCGCTTCCGTTACCCCGTCGGTGTACAAAACGACCTGCTCTCCCGGCAAGATCTTCGAGCGACCCGTTTCGTAATAGAAGTCCTCCATCACGCCCAAGGGAAGTCCGGGCTTGGCCTTGAGCCAGCGGTTGCCATGCGTGGCGGAAAGCAGCATGGGCAGATTGTGCCCTGCATTTGCGAACTCGATATTACCCGTTCGCGCATTGAGGGCCACGACGAACATCGTCACGAACAACATGGCATCGTTGTTGGCGCACAAGTGCGAGGAGGCATGGGAGAGACCTTCTCCCAGCGTAGAGGCGGAACGTAGACACTCGCGCGTTTCGGCCATGGCGCGCATCATGAAAAGCGCCGCAGGGACCCCTTTGTCCGACACGTCGGCAACGAGCACGCACAGACGATGGTCATCGAGCGGAAACACATCGTAAAAGTCCCCGCCGACCGTACGGGCGGGACGCATGATGGCATCGATTTTTGCGCTGTACGTGCTTTCGAGGTCGGAGAAATCAAGCGGTAGGGCATTCGTCTGAATAGTGGAAGCGAGTCCGAGTTCCGTCGAGATACGCTCGCGCTCACGTGCGGAGGTTTGGGCTTCGATCATGCTGGTGGCAAGTGCGTGGCGCATCTCATTCGATTCGTGCGCCACGAGTGCGATTTCGTCCAGAACGTGGCTGGACGTAAGGCGGATGTCGAGCTCACCGTCGCGCATGCGCTCCGGGCCAGTGGAATCCATGCGCATCGCAAGGGTGCGAGCATCGATTGCCAATTCATTTAACGGCTGGGCGAGCGCGTGCTCAATGATGGCGAGCATGGCGCAGGCGAGGCCAAAGAGGCAGATGGTGACGGTGGTGAGCAGCGGATAGATGAAGGCAAGCGATTCATCGAGAGCCGAGTTTGCGACCGTGTTGCCATCTTGGATTCTGAATGCGAACATAATCGCGACGCACAGGATGCTCGCGATGGCTGCAGCGAAAAGGGCTACAAGGACGAATCGCTCAGAAAGGCTGCGTTCGCCGCGATCACGTCTCACACGTTGAACCGGGAGCATGGTGGGCGGGGCAATATATGTTAGTGCGAGGAAATTGTTGAACAAATGGACCATGTGGATATTGAGGGCCTGCATGGTGTCTCCCTCGAGGGGCAGGAGCAGCAGCGTCACGAGAAGGGCGTCGAGCATCGCTCCGATCAAAAAGGCAACGAGATGTTTAGCGGAGGCGAGGCGCGGCGCGGCGTCGCTGCCAAACAATATGTTCCACCAGGCGCGCAGACCATATGCGTAGATGAGCTGGATTACAAAGTACGCCGGCAGCCATGGGTCGTTGGGGAAATGAAGGATGTCTGAGATGAGGTTGCCCACGGCGCAGCCAAAGGCTCCGGGTAGGCCGAACATCAGGCCGAGTGTTGGGCCCAGCCCCGAAGCAGGTCGGATTTGCGTCACGCCGTTGAATGCGGGGACGGCAAGGAACGCCTCGAGAATCACGAGGTACACGATACAGCAGCCCATGGCAGTGCGGAGAAAGTGAGACGCGCGCAGGCGCATGGGGGCGGACGTTGGATGAAGGGTGCCGGGCAGCATACGGTCTCCTCAGGACATGGTTGTAGCGCCACACAGGGGCCCGCCGCGTTTGCGTCCATTGTACGCAAGGCGCAGCCCCCCCACGCGTTTCAGGTCGTTCATTCCTTGTGAGGAGTCATTCATTCCCGTTATTGCAATTGCAAAAAAAGTTACCCTCCCCCTCACAGATAATTAAAAGACGATTGTGGAGGAATGGCTCGTGGGGAGGCATTATGGGGTGTGGACGCGCACGGAGGATTTTGGCGGCGACAATGACTGCATTGTTGCTGTTCCAAGCAACACCCGGCGGAATGCTGACGGCGTACGCGGCGAACAACGGCATTACGGTTTCTCCTAAAACCGATGAGCTCAAAGCCGAGCTCGCTGCCAAGACGCAGGATTATCCTGCTGGCGCCTTCGCCTTTTACGAGGCGAATACCTCGATTAAGGAAGGCGAGAGCGATCGCGAAGTCCGGGTCGTCCGCTGGGGCGACACGTCTGCCCAGGCAACCGTGGACGTCAAGGTGTTCGCGCTCACGGCCACCTATGGCGAGGACTTCGAGGTCTATACCACACGCGGCCTCGTCAAGGATGTGTTGAGTGAGGAGGGGCCCAAGGACGCCGACACTGCAGCTGCCGAGGACGCCGCGAGTGCCGATGCCGAGACCGCATCCGATGCCGCTACAGGTGACGACGATGCGACGGACGCCTCCTCTTCCGAAGCCGGCTCCTCTTCACAAGAGGAGCAAGTTCCTTTCACCGCTACCGGCACCGATGAGACGGCGGAGGCTTCCGAGCCCTCTGCCGACGTGAATGCCGACGCCGCTCAGGGTGAAGACGGCATCAGCTCCATGCGCGATGCGTACGCCATCCAAACCGGCAAGGACACCAAGCGTACCGACTGGCGCGGCGAGTACGAGGAGAGCATTGCCCCGGTTGCTGCCGTCGAGGCGGCGAACGGCATTGCGAGCGAGCTGCCGGGGGCGACGGGTACGCTCACGTTTTAGCCGGGCGAGTACGTTAAAACCGTGCGCATCTCCGTGAAAGACGACGATCGTGCCGAAAGCGACGAGGCGTTCAAGCTGATGCTCGGCTCCGCCAGCGTGGGTGTACTGGGCGGGCAGATGCAGCACACGGTCACCATCGAGGACAATGAGGAAGCTGAGCGCATCGCCTTCGCCATGAAGGACTCCGTAGTCACCGTCGAGCCGGGTGCCGAGTATGCCGAGCTCACCGTGGTGCGCACGAGCGGCAAGGACTACTACGCCGGTGCCGTGGTGGGCACCGCGGCGGGTACCGCCACGCCCGAGACCTCCTACGAGGCGGTCGACAACGGCGTCGTCTCCTTTGCCTCTGGCGCAACCGAGCAGACCATTCAGATCCCGCTCAAAGAGACCGCCCAGGCGGGCACGGAGTTCACCGTGCGCTTGGACGCCGATTCCACCAACATCGACGGCGCCGCCGAGACCATTGTGAAGATTGGCGACGACGCGGCTTCTGCGACAGCAGGCGCTCAGGATGCGGCGGACGACGCCACCGATAATGCCGCAGTCCCCATGGCAACCAGCGAGGATGATGAAAAGGCGGCCGAGCCCGCCGCCGTTAACGCCGTGGCTGCTCCGCGCTATGAGCACAATGGCGTCGTGTATGACGGTGTTCGTGTCGATCCCTGGTGGACTGCCAGTGCCGATGGTGTGGATGCCTCGGCTTCCTTCACCTATAAAAACACCGATCTGTCCGATGAGGCAACCCGCATCGTCGCCCGCATCAATGTGTGGGGAAGCACCAATTGGTCGTTCCTCGGTACTCCCGCATACAAGAACTGGAGCATGGCATTCGGCGGTCGCACCATGATCAATGGGCGTGATTGCGACAGCAAGGACGTGTGGTACACCGAGCAGTTCAACATCACATATAACGAGAGCAAGACCGGCGGTCTCTATCTCAAGGTCAACACCGACGGAACCAATTACCATGGCCGCGTAAGGCTCGAGTACCTAACGTACTATTACCCGCGCTACACCGTCACGATGAATGAGTCCGATTTCGAGCAGACGCTCGTAGGCAGGAACTATACGTCCACGACAAAGTCCACAACGTTCAAGGTCAACGCGATCAACGGGGACTTTAAGAGCAAGGACGCGACCGTCGCGCATGACGGCTACGTCAACCTGCGACCGGACAACATGACCGACGGTGTGCGGATCAAAAAGTACGAGATCTACGCGGGTAAAGACAAGATCGGTGAGACGAGCGGCTCCTTCTTGCATTACAGCGATCTCAACGAGCTGCGTAAAAATTACGAGAGCAAGCTGGAAACCAACAAATTCAAGATCAGCGTCAAACCTGTCTATGAGGCAATTTCTGCAACGGTGACGTTCGAGACGCAGGATGCGAGTGCCATTGACTTCTCGGGTAGAAAATCCGGGAGCCAGGGCTTCAAGGCAGGCGACAAACTCGAGGCGACGCAGATTGACACGCTGACGATTACGGCTGAATGCCCTACCGATCAGAAGGTCAAGCCCTTGGCCATTTCCCGGTATGAATCGAAGTTCAGTTGGTCGAAATTCAAAACAGTGAAAACGCATGTGAAGGATTATCGCGGTGACGGTGGCCTCAAGCTGACGGTGAGCAAGCTCAAGATCGATGACGACAGCATGACGCTCAAGGCCATGCACGATGACGCAACCCTTACCTACGAGTATACGCCGAGTGAGGCGGATGCGGTCAACGCCACCTGGGGTGCCGTGGCCGTGTACGACCCGGATAATCTTAGCGAGCCCTTGGGCGTTTCCAACTACGAGCAGCCCCTCACGCTGCGCGATAGCCTCGAGATGATCGCGGGCAACTCCTACGTGGCACGCGTCATGAAGGGCGACGGGTTCATGGAGGGCACCGTCGTCGATGGCATCTCGTACTCCACGCGCACCATCTGGACCTATACCGACCCCACGACGGGCCAGAAGCAGTCATCGACGGGCAATGCCTTTATGTTCGACCCGTACTACGGTGACGAAGTGGTGAACTACCACTTTAAGAACGTGCAAGACGACCGCAAGAAGGCGGGCGTCACGGGTACCGTCTATATCCAGGAAAAGCCGCTGTTCTCGACTAACGCCAAGCAGACGAGCAAGCCCGCCGTGGGCGTTCAGCTCGACGTGGGCGGTGAGAACGCCAAAACCGACCAGAGCGGCACGTACACCATCGACCCCGTGTTCAACAAGAGCGACTACGTCTCTGCCTTTCTCACCTACGATTCGCTCACCATGATGAGCAACGTGGCGATATCTCAGGACACCGTCAAGGACTTCTACATCGACGTCGACGAGCGTGATGCTCTCAAGGTGTCGGACAGCTCCATTTACAAGCTCACCAATACGGGTGAGAAGGATATGTCCAACAACGATATCTATGAGCAGCGCAAGGCCTCCTCGGTGCTGCTCGAGGACGCTATGTACACCTTTACGGTGAACGCAACCGGTTCTGCGGGCGTCACGCCGGGCAAGGCGGAGTTCTACTTCTACGACAAGAGCGGCAATCGTCTGGATGACAAAACGCAGACGGCCACGTTTAACGGTGCCACGGCGGAGCTCAAGCTCAATCCGCAGACGCTCAACTTGTCGGTGGGCGATTCCATGACGGTCAAGCTTTTCGACACTAAGGGCAATGGGTACTTCGAGCATCAGACGAGCGTGATCTTGGGCAAGAAGGCCGAAGGCGTCTATACCTTTAACTACGAGGGCATCAAGCAGGAAGATGACAACCTCTTCCTCAAGGCGGTCGGTGGTATCTCCATGGGATACGACTTCGTGCTCGATATGCTCTCCGCCAACGCGGGGACCTATGAGGACGAAACCGGCGCCCAGCATCAGCTCATGTTCATTGGCTTTGGCAACGGGTTCCAAAACCAGGGATCCAATGCCGAGAGCGAGGTCTACAAGACGCTGCAGCAGGCCATTGCGAACATCGATGAAGTGAATACGAACGCATATAGCATAAATGCCAACGACAACATCGCGTTCTTTGGTAGCGGGAGCTGGTCTTTCGACATTTCGCTGGGCATCATCTACGACATGGTTATGGAGGACACGGGCGACCGCAAGGGCGAGTTCAAGTTTAGTGACTACTTGATGATGGTGGATGCCTCGGCCGGTTATAACAAGGAGTGGAAGGTCCCGGTTGGTCCGGTGAACCTGACGTTCAACTTGCAGTTTGGCTTTGGGGACTCCTCCAACGGCACGAGCGGCGTAAGTGTCAAGTGGCATTTCTACGATCCGGATGACGAAGGGTACTTCGTTGAGGACAACGCCGCGATAAACCTCCTGTTCGACGAGAACATCGACAGCAAGGGCTATTTTGGGCTCGATGCTCGCGTTCTGGGCTCGCTGCGCGCCGAGTTCCTGGGCGACTTGATTGGCGGTGAAGGTGCCCTCACTGTGCAGGTGGGCAACCGCACCGCTTATGACTCCGAAAACTGGAATGACTACGGTGAGGTGCTGCTCACGCCCAAGGTGAAGCTCGTGGTGCTGGGCATCGGTATCCCCGTATGGTCCAAGACATGGCGCCACGAGTGGTCTACGGCGGACGCCCAGGCGAAGGCACGGGCGAGTGCGGCGATGATGAATGCCATCGACGAGGGCATGAGTGCCGATAACATCCTGTTCACCAGCACCGATGGGGCCGATGCGGCGGACTTCTCCTATGCCGAGAACCGCTCTGGCTGGAATAGCGGCGGCATGAGCTTCTTCAACGCGTTCAAGGCAGCGGAGAGCGCGGATGAGGACGTCTTGCAGACGGGCTTCCTCACCGATTCCGACATCTCCTTGTGCAATCTGGGCAGCGGCATGTACCTCGCCGCGTTCCTCGATGTGGTGCCCGGCCGCGATGATGCCAACAAGATGGGTGCGTACTACTCCGTTTACGATGGCTCCGCGTGGTCCAAGCCGGTGCTGTTGAACGATGACGGCACCGAGGATCAGGTGCCCACCATCTCCGATGCGGGAGAGAAGGGTGTGCTCATTGCTTGGTCGAGCGCGGGCGAGGAGCTCAACGGCAACGCCGACCTGAGCGATCGTCTCAACCAGTTCAACATCGAGGGCGTCTTTTACAAAGACGGCAAGCTCGGTGACGTGATGCAGATCACGAAGAACACGGATGAGGATCACTTTGCCGACACCGATCCGCAGGCCGTGTACTACGAGACGGCGGACGACAAGGGCCGCATCAAGCTCTACTACACCAAGAGCGAGTTCACGGTGAGCAAGCCCGAGGAGGGCGAGGTTGTGGGTGATCTGCTCAACCCCGATCAGCTGAACCTTGTGCGCGAGTACGACGTTGCGAGCGGCGAGTGGGTCTCTACGTATGATGCCGAGACCGAAGCGGGAATCCGTGCGAAGTTGAAGGGTCAAAACCCCGGTGCCTCCGACGATGAGCTGGAAGAGCTTTACGAGAAGTACGTGACCGACTGGTACGGACAGGTCTTCCTTGACCTTGCGCCGGCGGTCGACATCACCGAGACGCTGGATGAGAACGGCAATTGGTCCTCCGACCCCGTTATCACTCCGCTCGATTCCACGGCGGCGGGCTCGCGTATGGTCAAAGACTCCGACGCCATCGCCTACAACGGGTTGGGGCTCCTCGCCTATAGCCTGGACAAGGGCGGCATGGCGCAAACGACCGGTGACCAGAACCTGTATCTGCAGATTTTCAACGCCGAGACCAACGAGTACCACCATCCGGTCATGATCTCGGGCGTGAATGCCGAGATCAGTGACATCCAGTTCATGCGCAGCACATACCTCGGAACGGACGAAGAAGAGCATCCCATCACCTGGCTCTACTGGAAGGAGCAGGCATCTCAAGCCAAGAAGGATGAAGCGGGCAAGGTGGTCACGGACGAGTCCGGGAACCCGGTGATGGAAGATGTGACCTCGATCAAGCGTATCGACATCTCTACGCTCGTGGGCAACAAGGACCAAAACCTCATCCTCAACGAGGATGACCCCGACCATCCGTACTACTACATCAACAAGGCTGAGAGCAATGCCGCCTACGCGCCCGAGCAGGTGCTCGTGAGCTCCACGCCCGAGTCTGATGACGGATCGGACTTCATCTCCATCGACAACTTCCAGGTTAAGTCCAGCGCCGATGGCAGGTACAACTTCATTGTGTGGACGCAGGGCGTTAATGCCGGCGAGGGTGATGAGGCCCGCCAGGAGCTCCAGCTCTTTGCCGTGCGTGAGGATCTGCACTCCGGCGAGGTGTCCGCGCCCGTCCAGCTCACCGATAAGGCCGATCAGTACATAGCGGAGTTCGACTTCGCCGTGACCGATGATGGTGATATCGACGTGCTTGCCGGCCGTCAGACGCTCAAGTCCACTAAGGTGCTTGACGAAGATGGCGAGGACACCGGCGTGGTGGCGTACGAACCCGATCCCGCGACCTCCGAGCTCGCGTCCATGCATATCACGCCTTCTCGTGAAATCACGGTTGATGACGCCGTTGAGGGCGCGTTGCACAAGAGCGACGATGACGCCGTGGTCGACTTGAGCACGACGATTCACAATGAGGGCTTCGAGGGGGTCGAGAAGATCAACATCGTGGCCGTCGACAACAACGGTACGGTTGTGTATTCCAGCAAGGATGAGGTGCTCGGTACGGTCAGCGACCCCGTGACGCGGGGAGCCGAAGACGGTGGCATCACGTTCGAGGACGGTAGCGATACCACCCAAAAACGCGGTCTCATCACGCTCGGAGGCGGCGAGCAGCTTAAGCTCACGCTGCCCATCCCCGTAAGCAAGGCCGGCGTCTACGACGTGACCGTGCGTGTTACCGCCGATGGCAAGGAAATCGCCACCAAGCAGTTTAAGGGCCAGGTTCCGGTTAAGCTGAGCGCCACGGGGCTCAATGCCGAGGTTCTCGAGCGTAACAAGGTCGAGCTTTCGGCGACCATTTCCAACGAGACGGTCCTGGCCGCCAACGAACGCACCGCCGCATACGGCTACATCGATTCGGACGGCAACCAGGTCGAGCTCGGAACCGTAACGGTGGAGGGCCTTGAGCCCGGTGCATCCACCGAGTTCTCCGTGGAACTCGATCAGGACTTCGCGACGTTCGAGAGCAAGGTGCTCGACGATGGGTCATTGCGCGATAGCCGTCGTTACTACCTTGACCTTGAGCCGGAGTCCAAGGCCGCCAAGGCCGAGGCTGCCGCTACGGACGAGGGTGTGATCGATGAGGGCGATAACTCGGCGACCATTGTGTACGGCGAGATTGCGCTCACTGCCACCGCTTCTCAGGTCTCCCTTATGGGCAAGGCCAAGAATCTCGGTGCCAAGCTCGCGATTGACGACGGCGAAGGCGGTGTCAAGGCGGTCGAGGCCGTTAAGGCGGGCGAGTATGCCGAATTGGCGCTCACCGTGGATGGCGTGTTGGCTCAAGATTCCGAGGAGCTCATCAACGGCTACAAGGTCGTGTGGGACGAGGTTGACAACGATATCGCCAAGGTTGAGCGTGACGGCACGTTCCTTGCCAAGAAGAGCGGCACCGTCAAGTTGACCGGCAAGGTCATGCCTGCGAACACCGAGGTTGCCCTGGATCCGAGTGGTGTGTCGGTCGAGGTCGACAACTACGATGCGCTGCCCGCCTCGCTCATCAAGACCATCGAGGTGACCGTTACCGATGGTGTGGTTGTTTCGAGTGGTGGAACGGGCGGCACAGATGGCACCGGCGGTTCCAATACTGGTAATGTGGGTGGAAACCTGCCCAATATGGGCGATGTGCTCAACCCGCTCTATATTATTGTGATCACCGCGGCGGGCATAGTGCTTATCACTGCGGGCGTGTACGTGCGTCGTCGCCGCAATGAGAAGAAGGGACGCTAATCATGGCAAAAGAGAACGAGAAGATCGAGCTTGGCGAGGTCGAGGAACTGAGCGACGAGGCGCTCGCCGATGTTGCCGGCGGCGGCCTGCGCGACAAGGTGTATGTGACCCCCACCACCGACATCAGCGACGATACCGCTTCCAAGATCTAGCGTGATCGACACGCAAACGGCGTGATAAAATCCGCCGCGGCGCGGTCCCAGGGTGATGCCCGGGGCCGCGCCTTCGGCGTTAACAATGGGCGCATGGGCACCTAGCTCGGGTATGATGCCCTCCTTGTGGGAGGAGAACGATATGGATATCAAAGTGAATGTCGATGGGCAGACGGCGAACGTCTCGCTTGCGGGTTCGCTGAACGCTGCCACTGCGGGCGAGCTCGAGGAAGCGCTCGCGCCTGTTCTTTCCGGCGTGCGTGAGGTCCACTTCGACTTTGCGGACCTCGAGTACCTTTCCAGCGCGGGCCTGCGCGTGCTCATGATGACGTACAAGCGTCTGGGTGGTACGGGCCTGAGCGTCGATAACGCATGCGACGAAATCCGCGAGGTCTTCGACATCACGGGATTCTCCGCGCTATTTGACATCCGGTAGGGTGCTGACGTGACTGGACACGGAGCAGTGGCGGGACGGGTCCCCCAGGTGATGCAGATGGAGGCGCTCGAGTGTGGTGCCGCCTGTCTTACCATGGTCTGTGCATATTGGGGTAAGTGGCTCCCGCTCGAGCAGGTGCGCGTCGACTGTGGTGTCTCGCGCGACGGATCGAACGCCCTCAACATCATCAAAGCGGCCCGCCGCTACGGCCTGAGCGCCCGCGGCATACGCTGTAGTGCCGAGGCGTTGCGCCACGAGGCGAGCTTTCCGTGCATCGTCCATTGGAACGCCGAGCACTTCGTGGTGGTTCGCGGCTTCAAGGGTGGCTATGCCTACGTCAACGATCCTGCTTTGGGCAAGGTACGACTTGGTATCGAGGAGTTTGACCATGCGTTTTCGGGCGTGTGCCTGCAGTTTGAACCGAGTGCGTCATTTGAGCGCGGAGGCAGGCGCCCGAGCGTTCTCACGTTTGCGCGCGAGCGGCTGCGAGGTGCGGCTTCGCTGCTCGCGGTGCTGGCAGGCGTCACGGCGGCTGCGCGCGCGGCGGACCTTCTTAACCCGCTACTCTCTCAGGCTTTGCTGAATCGCCTGGGTGCTCCTGGCGTGTCGAACGACTGGGACGCCCTTTTTATCGCGGCTCTGGCGCTCGCCGCCCTTGTGCAGGTTGCCTTGTTGGCTTTGGTCGCACGCTTGCGCGTGAGGGCGACCGGAAGAATCGCGGTCAAGACGAGTGCCTCGCTGTTCTGGCACATTCTGCATTTGCCCATGGTATTTTTCGCGCAGCGCTCTCCGGGTGACCTGGTTGCCCGCGTGGACTCCGGATCGACCGTTGCCGCGCAGCTCGTCGGGGTACTAGCGCCGCTTGTGGTGAACGCCGCCATGCTCGTCGTGTATCTCGTGTTCATGGTTGGCTATGCGCCCCTGCTCGCTGTCGTGGGTGTTGGCTCCATTTTGCTCAATTTGGGCGTTGCTGCGCTCATCTCACGCCTGAGGGTGAATGTGATGAGCGCTCGCCAGCGCGACGAGGCACTGCTTGGTTCGGCAACGGTTGCCGGTATCGACGTGGCGGAGAGCATCAAGGCCGCTGGGGCCGAGGAGGGCTATGTGGGTCGCTGGCGTGGCCTCATGGATGGCGTGACCGCTCGTCGTATGGACGAGGTGAGGCTCGGGGCTCGCTTGGGAGCCGTGCCGCTGGCGGTGACGAATGCGGCGAACGCCCTTGTACTCGTGCTCGGTGCATGGCTCATCGGGGCGGGGTCGCTAACCGCGGGCGCCCTTCTGGCGTTCCAGGGCTTCATGGCGCGCTTTGCCGCTCCTGCCGAGGCGCTCATTGCCAGCATGCAGACGCTTATGGAAATGCGCGCGCAGATGGATAGGATTCAGGACGCGATGGCCTATCCCCTCGATGCGCTTGCCCAAGACGGCATGGGCGATGGGAGCGATGGTGATGCCGAGGACAACGATATCCCCCGCTTCCAGGATGATCAGGATGTCGGCTACGAGAAACTGCGCGGCGAGATTTGCCTTGATAACGTGACGTTTGGCTACGCCCGCTTGGCGCCGCCACTCCTGCAGGGGGTCTCCCTGCATGTTGAACCGGGCAAGAGCGTTGCGCTCGTGGGTCCTTCGGGCTGCGGCAAATCGACAATCGCCAAGCTCATCGCCGGCCTGTATCAACCTTGGGAGGGCGAGGTCCTGCTCGATGGAACGCCACTCCCGCAGGTTCCGCGTCCCGTGCGCACGGGATCAGTTGCGGTGGTCGACCAAGATGTCTCGGTCTTCGCAGGTACCATAGACGAGAACATCCGTCTCTGGGACGACTCTATCGAGGACTACGAGGTCGTGCTCGCTGCACGCGACGCTGAGCTGCACGACGACATCATGCGGCGTCCTGGGGCATATCAGGGCGTGCTCGCCGAGGGCGGCACCGATTTGTCCGGTGGCCAGCGCCAGCGATTGGAGATCGCTCGAGCACTCGCTGTCGACCCCACCGTACTCGTGCTCGACGAGGCGACGAGTGCGCTCGACGCGGTGACCGAGAAGCGCGTCATGGATCGCATACGCCGTCGCGGGACGTCACTCGTGGTAGTCGCTCACCGTCTATCTGCCGTGCGCGACTGCGATGAGATCATCGTGCTCGACCGAGGGCGTATTGTCGAGCGTGGTTCGCATGACGAGCTGATGGCAGAGGGCGGTCTGTACAAGACGCTCGTGACGGTGGAGTAGGGGGCGCGATGGGCTGGTTTGACACGCAAATTCAGGAGCGCCGGGCGTGCGATGAGGCGCTCATGGCCTCCACGGTAGAAGCGCTGTCCGCGGCTATTGAAGGCAAGCGCGGCGGGGAGATAGGTGCGCAGCGAATGTTGCCCGACCGCGAGCTGGAGCCCCGTGACATCTACCGGTTCGTGTTCGAAGGGCTCGGCGTATACGATTGGACACGCGTGCTTTTAGGAGCCGCCGCGGCGAGCCTGGCGGGTATGGTGCTGCCCGCTGCGACGGCCTTCGTGTTCACCGATGTCATTCCGTCGGTGATGGCGAATGCGGTGGACCATGCGGATCTGGGCTTGTTGGGGCCGCTGCTCGCGATCCTCTTGGCTGCCGGTTTCGCCCAAGCGGTCATCGGAGCGCTGCGCGCTCTGCTGATGGGTGGCATGGTGGAGCGGAGCGCTCGAGACCTCATCTCTGCGCTCATGGACCGTGTGCTGCATTTGCCCGCCTCGTTTTTTGGCGCGTATACCGCAGGAGACCTGGCCTCGCGCATCCTCTCCATGCGCTCCATGGTTGAATTGATGGGCGACGCCCTGTTCTCCACCGGTCTCACGGCGGTGTTTTCATTGGCGTACGTGCTCCAGATGGCGGTCCTGGCTCCACAGCTCGCGGGCGTCGCGTGCATGGTGATCGCCCTGCAAATCGCGGGGTGCGCCATAGTGGCGTACCGTACATCTCGGATGCTCGCCGCGCGTTTGGACTGGCGTTCACAACGGAGCGGCAGGGAGGTCTCTCTGGTGGAGGGAATCCAAAAGATACGCCTTGCCGGAGCGGAGGTGCGGGCATTTGCGCGGTGGGCCTCGCTGTATCGTGGCGAGCTTGTCGCTACGTACGGGCACTACCTGGATGCCGCAATCCTGGCGGGCATGGGCGCGGTCGGATTGCTGGCCATCTATGCGCTTGCGGACCTTTCCGCTGTTTCCGCATCGGCGTTCATGGGTTTCGCCGCTTCGTATGGCGTGGTGCAAGCCGCGCTCGAAGGCTTGGCGCATGCAGCTTGTGTGGGCATGACGCCCGCTCCCTTCATCAAGCTTGTCGATCCCATCATGATCTGTGTCCCCGAGACGGCTCGCCCTGGGCAGGAGGTGGAGCGCCTTGTGGGTCGCATCGAGCTCGATAATGTCACATTCGCATATGGCGAGGAGCTCGAACCGGTGCTCAAGGGTGTTTCCGTCAAAATCCGCCCGGGGAGCTATGTGGGCATTGTGGGGCGCACGGGCTGCGGCAAATCGACGCTCATGCGTGTTTTGCTGGGGTTTGAGACCCCGCAGGCGGGAGCGGTCTACTACGACGGGCGCGATGTCCGCCAGCTCGATCTGCGCAGTCTGCGTCGTCACATGGGCGTGGTTCTGCAGGACGGTAAGCTGTTCGCGGGGAGCTTGATCGAGAATATCTTGGTGAGCGCACCCGACCTTGGCGTGGAGGAGGCCTGGCGTGCCGCGGAGCTAGCCGGAATTGCCGACGATATCCGTGCTATGCCCATGGGCATGCAGACGCTGGTGGGTGAGGGCGCAAGCAGTCTTTCGGGTGGGCAGCGTCAGCGCATCATGATTGCGCGGGCCATTGCGGCGAGTCCACGCGTCTTGCTTTTCGACGAGGCTACGAGCGCACTCGACAATGCCACCCAGGCTCATGTCGCGGCTTCGCTTGCGAGCCTCAAGTGCACGCGAATCGCCATAGCACATCGCCTTTCAACGGTGCGCGATTGCGACCGTATCCTCGTTTTCGACGACGGCCGCATTGTGGAGGATGGGACGTACGAAGAGCTGGTGGCAGCGGACGGCGTCTTTGCCGATCTGGTGCGCCGCCAACAGGCTTGATGTCTGGGTCCAAAGTAAGCTTTGACGATGAGGGGCCTTCGGCTTGGAAAGGAACGGATATGACGGTCTCTATGCCTTCAACTCGTGAGGAGCTCGTGTCCTGCACGAGCGTGATGGTCACATCCTATTTTCACCTCGACAACGAGCTATTCTTCGCCTACCTCGATGAAGACTGCGTGTGGGTTATGCCCAACCATGATATATGCCATGGAATTTTAGAGGCGCGCGCGCAATTCAAGCAGGGCTGGATCATGCCGCGGTTCGAGATATACGATATGCATTTCGAGCTTGTCGAGTCCGTTCTTGGCGATACGGCGGTGGTGATGGGGCCATATCGCCTGCTTTCCGCAAGCGATTCCGAGCAAATCATGGCCATGAGCCAGCATCTCGCTGCTGTTTGGTGCCGGTCAGGGGGTGTGTGGCGCATAAAGTACCTGCATGTTTCCGCCGAATGGTCGGAGACGGTTCGCGGCGAAGTGTATCCCATAGAGCTGAGCCGTCAGACATGGCGCTACGCTCAGGCGATTATCGCTCAGGGTCTCAAAAACGGCCATCAGCCGCTTATGGTCAAGGGCGAGCATGGCGAACTGCTGAGCGTTGATCTCGTAACGGTTTTGCATGTGCAGGCCGCGGGCAAACGATGCACGCTTCACATCGGCGACGACAATGGGAGCCGGACTGTCGAAGCCGCCTGTTCCCTCGCGGAGCTCGAAGGTAAGCTACCAGCGGGGTTCGTTCGTGTGCATCGAAGCTATATCGTTAACCGCGATCACGTGCAGTCTGTAGGGCCAGAAGGCCTTGTGCTTTCCGACGGAACCTGCGTACCCGTGCCAACAAAGAGAAGGGCGGAAATTCGGCGGATGCTCCAGCAGGGCGCCTGAGGTGCGCGCCCGACTTGGCTCCAGGGCATAGCGACGATCTGTGCCAACCTCTAGCACAGGGATGCTTTCACGTGCGTACATAGCGACAGCTATAAGAATTGGCAACCATGGTCTATATGTAGGTCAACTAAGAAAATCTTATATATGTAGACTTAGATTTATGTATAGAACGAGGCTCCATCGGCAACAATACACCTCGATAGAACAACGCGCCGCCCCGTAGGGCGGCCAATGCAGATGTGTAAAAAGGGGACTGTCCCCTTTTTACACATCGAGAGAGGTGATTCCATGAGAATCGACAAGCTTGCCATGACCTCGCGCGAGGCGCTGCAAAACGCCATCGGCATCGCGTCCGACGCGCAGGCAGCATCGGTGGAGCCCATCCACCTGCTCGCCGCGTTGCTCACCGGCGGAGAGCGAAACATATCCGTCATCATCGAGCGCATCGGCGCCGACCCAAAGCAGCTCGCAAGCGCAACTCAGCAGGCTATCGACCGCGCCCCCAAGGTCGAAGGCGCTCAGCAGCAGCTCGGTAGCGATCTCACCCGCGTGCTTGAGCGCGCTGAGAAAAAGGCCTCCAAGATGGACGACAACTTCGTGGTGACCGAGCACCTGCTCATGGCACTGGCGGAGGACAAGGGCGAGGCTGGTCGCATTCTGGCCGCCGCCGGCGTGACCCGCGAGCGCATCGAGGAGGTCTATACGGAGCTCCGCGGCGACGACCGCGTGACTTCGGCGGACTCGAAGACCGAGTTCGAGGCCCTCGAGCAGTATGGTCGCAACATCTGTGACCTCGTCCGCGCGGGCAAGCTCGACCCGGTCATCGGCCGCACTGAGGAGATCCGCCGCACCATTCAGGTCCTTTCCCGCCGTACCAAGAACAACCCCGTGCTCATCGGCGAGCCCGGCGTGGGCAAGACCGCCATCGTCGAGGGCATCGCCCAGCGCATCGTCGCGGGCGACGTGCCCAGCACGCTGCGCGACCGCGACCTCATCGAGCTTGACATGAGCGCGCTCGTGGCGGGTGCCAAGTACCGTGGCGAGTTCGAGGACCGCTTGAAGGCGGTGCTCAAGGAGGTCGAGAAGGCCGAGGGTCGCGTCATTCTGTTCATCGACGAGCTCCACACCATCGTGGGTGCGGGTGCTACGGAAGGCTCGATGGACGCGGGCAACATCTTGAAGCCGGCGCTCGCCCGCGGCGACCTGCACGCCATCGGCGCAACTACGCTCGACGAGTATCGTAAGTACATCGAGAAGGACGCCGCGCTTGCGCGTCGTTTCCAGCAGGTGTTCGTGGGTGAGCCGAGCGTGGAGGACACCATCTCCATCCTGCGTGGCCTCAAAGAGAAGTACGAGATCTTCCACGGCGTGCGCATCACCGACGGCGCCCTCGTGGCGGCGGCAGACCTTTCGAGCCGCTACATCGCCGACCGCTTTCTGCCCGACAAGGCCATCGACCTGGTCGACGAGGCGGCGAGTCGTCTGCGCATGGAGCTCGATTCCATGCCGGTTGAGATCGACGCCATCACGCGCCAGCTCACGCAGATGCAGATCGAGGAGCAGGCCCTCATGAAGGAGACGGACGCCGCCTCCGCCGAGCGCCTGGAAGCGCTGCGCCAGGACATCGCTGAGACGCAGGAGCGCCTCAATGTGGCTAAGGCCGGCTGGCTCAACCAGAAGAACGCCATCGACCGCGTCCAGGAGCTGAAAGCCAAGCTCGATGAGGCTCGCGGCGAGGAGGCGCGCGCCACGCGCGACGGCGACCTCGCTCGCGCGTCTGAGCTGCGCTTCAGCGTGATCCCGGGCTTGGAGGCTCAGGTTCGCGAAGGCGAAGAGCAGCTCGCCGCGCAAAAAGAGGACGAGAGCGCCCTCAAGGAGGAGGTCACGTCCGACGAGATCGCCGAGGTTGTGAGCTCGTGGACCGGTGTGCCCGTGGCGAAGATGATGCAGGGCGAACTCGAGAAGCTGCAAGGCCTCGAGGACGAGCTGCACCGCCGCGTCATCGGCCAGGACGAGGCTGTGCGCGCCGTCGCCGCAGCCGTTCGTCGTAGCCGTGCGGGGCTTTCCGACCCCGATCGCCCCATCGGCAGCTTCTTCTTCCTCGGTCCCACCGGCGTTGGCAAGACCGAGCTCGCCAAGGCGCTCGCCGAGTGCCTGTTCGACGACGAGCGTGCGCTCGTACGCATCGACATGTCTGAGTACATGGAGAAGTTCAGCGTCCAACGTCTCATTGGCGCGCCTCCCGGATACGTGGGTTACGACGAGGGTGGCCAGCTCACCGAGGCGGTTCGTAGGCGCCCCTACTCCGTCATCCTGCTGGACGAGATGGAGAAGGCGCACCCGGATGTGTTCAACGTGCTGCTCCAGGTGCTCGACGACGGCCGCCTCACCGACGGCCAGGGTCGCCAGGTGAGCTTCAAGAACACGATCATCATCATGACGAGCAACGTGGGCTCGAGTGCGATCGCCGAGTACGCCGGTCGCGACGATGCCGAGATGCGCCGCTTGGTGGACGAGGCCATGAGCCATACGTTCAGGCCCGAGTTCCTCAACCGTATCGACGACATCGTGGTGTTCCATCCGCTCGGCATGGCTCAAATCGAGAAGATCGTGGATATCCAGCTCGCCGACGTCCGTGCGCGCTTGGCGAAGGAGCGCATGACGCTTAAGATTTCGCCCGCGGCCAAGCAGATGCTCGCGGCGGGCGGCCTTGACCCCGTGTTCGGTGCGCGTCCGCTCAAGCGCCTTATCCAGCGCGAGGTGGTCGACGCAATCGCGCGCGCCATCATTGATGGCCGCGTGCACGAGGGCGACGAGGTCACGGTGGATGTTGACGGAGATGAGTTCGTCGTCGCGTAACCGTTGCGTGAGCGGCGAATTGCGCGTGCGCACGCGGAGGCCGCGTTTCGCCATGGCGTTGTGCAACGTATACTAAGGAGCCGGGTGCCCGTTGGCGCCCGGCTTCTTTACATGAAAGGGGATGGCATGGTGGACGGCAAACGCGACGAGGTCGAACTGCGGGACGAGGAGACGCTCGACCCTTGTGTCCGCGCGGAGAACGAGGACGATGACGGCTACGATCCGTACTCCGATCGCCGCCCCGACCCCGAGCCGCTCTTCGAGCGCGATCCGTGGGCGTAGCGTTTATCATGGCAGAGCCGGTCGAAGGTGCCCTGGCGGCGCGTAGCGGCAATCGCTGCGGCGCACCGTTTGTCCCGTGTGAGGGTGCCGAGTTCGCGCGGGATCCGGCCTCTGCGCCTGCCGCAGATGCCGTGCTTGCTGCGCGCCCTGTGTATGATGAGCCCTTCGCACCCGTGGTGGGCCGCTTTGCGCCATCGCCCACAGGACGGATGCACCTGGGCAATATTATGGCTTCGCTGCTGGCATGGCTGTCTGTGCGCAGCCAGGGCGGCAAGCTCATCTTACGCATCGAGGACTTGGATGACCGCGCGCGCAGCGGTCCGTGGGCGGACCTGCTCATGGATGATCTGCGCTGGTTGGGCCTCCATTGGGACGAGGGGCCGTATTACCAGACCGGGCGCCTTGACCTGTACGAGGCCGCGTTGACCCAGCTGGAAGACTTGGGGTTGCTGTACCCCTGTTTTTGCACGCGCGCCGAGCTGCACGCCGCGAGCGCTCCTCATGCGAGCGACGGTACCCCCATATATGTAGGTACGTGTAGGGGATTGACGCCCGAAGAGGTTGCCGAGCGCTCCAAGTTGCGTCCGCCTGCCTTGAGGCTGCGCGTGCCTGCCGTGCGCACCGCGCCCCGTTCCGCCGCCAACATTCGCGAGAGTTTACTCTCGCAGGCGAAATTGCCCGATTCTGCCGATTTTTTGCCGCGAGAGTTAACTCTCGCGGGGTATGGCACGCCTCCTGTGCGGAACGATGCGGGGCCAATCCGCTTCGAAGATCGTACCTATGGTCCACAGCAGGAGGTCCTCGCGCAGGAGTGCGGCGACTTCCTCGTGCGCCGAAGTGACGGCGTTTTTGCGTACCAGCTTGCGGTGGTGGTGGACGATGCCGCGATGGGCGTCACGGAGGTTGTGCGCGGATGTGACTTGCTGGGATCGACCGCTCGCCAGTTGTACCTGCAAGACTTGCTCGGCTATAAGCATCCGGAGTACGCGCATGTGCCGCTGCTGGTTGCGCCCGACGGCCGCCGCCTGTCCAAGCGCGACCGCGACCTCGACATGGGGGAGCTGCGAGCCCGGTTTGATACGCCGGAAGCGTTGCTGGGTAAGCTCGCATGTGCCGTGGGGTTGCGCTGTGATGCTGCGCCATGCTCGGCCGAGCGACTCGTTGATGGCTTTACATGGGATTGGGTGCGCGAGCATCCGGGCGACATCGTGGTCGCCCCTGGCTTCTTGGGCTAAAGCGCTGCGGGGTTTTGAGATCTATGGCGGCGTCCGGACGGGGTTTCTGGGCGAGTTTTGAATTATTGCCCCGTACTCTGTTCAAGCCCGGGGAAGTGCGATATCATCGACTAGCTGTTCCGGAGAGCTGACCGAGAGGCCGAAGGTGCTCGCCTGCTAAGCGAGTATGGGCCACAAGCCCATCTGGGGTTCGAATCCCCAGCTCTCCGCCAGTGTGAATGATGCGCCCCCTGAGTTATCGCAGCTCAGGGGGCGTTTTCTTTTTCCTGTATCTTCCTGCCGCATGCCCGAATGGCAACTATTTGGCAATCGCCCCGCGCATGGAAAAGAGAGTCGGAAGTCTTTGGAGAACCGTACGCTATATAAACCGAAAAGACAATTACGAAGAATGAAATATCACTATGTAAAATTGAATACAACGTAAGGAGGCAAGATGGGCATACCCGAGAACATTGATGCCTTGCTGGTAAAGTTCGATCTGAAACCCGAAAGCCTCGCAACGGCTCGGTGGCGGCGGTCTCCATCGACGGCGCGGACTACGTGATGCGCCGCCTGTGCAACACGGGGCGCATCATCGTGCTGTCCCCGGACTCGTGGGACGACTCGTACGAGGACATAGTCATAACGGGGGAGGGGGAGCGCACGGTCGAGTACGTCGGCACCGTGGTCTGGTTCCAGCCCGCCGAGGAGATGGAGTAGGGAAATGGTCGGAGAGAGGAGTTTGAAATGCCGCCGAAGGAGATAAGCGGGAAGATAACTGCGCTCGGGGTTGATATATCGGTCTCATCAACAGGAGATCGAGACGACTATATCTCGCTGACGGATATCGCAAGATATCGCAGCGATGAACCCGGTGATGTCGTGAAGAACTGGATGCGGAGCAGGGAGACCATTGAATTTCTCGGCGTCTGGGAACGTCTTCACAACCCCGATTTTAAAGAGGTCGAATTCGACCTCTTTAGGTTGGAGTCTGGCCGCAACGCCTTCACCATGTCCCCGACCAAGTGGATACGATCGACTGGAGCTATCGGGATAAAGAGCAAAAGGGGCAGGTACGGCAGCGGAACGTTCGCTCACGTCGACATTGCCTTCGAATTCGCGTCGTGGGTGTCCCCGGAGTTCAAGCTCTATGTGATCCAGGACTATCAACGTCTGAAAAGTGATGAGAACAGCCGTTTGTCGCTCGACTGGAATGAGAAGAGGCTGTTCACGAAGATCAACTATCGCATTCATACCGATGCGGTGAAGGAGCACCTGGAGCCGATTGCCCGGGGCAAGGCGAAGCAGTTCGTCTATGCCAATGAGGCCGATGTGCTGAACGTCGCCTTGTTCGGAATGACGGCAAGACAGTGGCGCGATGCCAATCCTGCTGAAAAGGGGAACGTCAGGGATGGCGCGACGCTGCATCAGCTCATTGTGCTCGCAAACCTTGAGAGCATGAATGCACAGCTCATCAAGGAGGGGCATTCCAGAGAGGAGAGGGTTGTCTACCTGAGGGAAATGGCTTCCCAACAGCTTGACGCACTGAGAGAGAATCCGACTATCAGGGCACTTGACGGAGCCGTCCTTCCTCCCGCTGCGGAGGAATAGGCCTCACCGTGGAAGCCAGCCTGCCCTCCTTGAGTTCACGGAGCTTCTGGAAATTACCGAAGGGGTTCGCCTCTCCTAGTCGGGCGCATTTGACGGAAAACCGGATTTGTCCGTCAGAAATATCGAAATTTGACGGACAAACCCTGTTGTCCGTCAGAAGTGACTGATGTTTCAGATCCGGTCTGAAGACGGAATAGACAGGCACGCTATCTTGTTCGGGCAGAACAATACGCTCGGGCCTGGAGGTGCCGCATGTTCGGGAGGTTCGTTGTGGAACGCAGGGAAGTCGTTTATAGACTTGGAGGCGTCGACCCGGATGAAGGGGTCGATGTTTACGATTTAGTCAAATACCTTAATAAGTTCGACGACCTCGTGCGCCTGACTGTCCGAGAGGCAGGATACGACGGTGAGCTCAAGATCAGGGTGCGCCCATTCAAAGAGGGCTCCTTTATCACCGAGTTCATTGTCGAAAGCGGCATCGTAGATTTGCTGACGAGCCAGAACGTCGACGCCGTGCTCAACGCGATCGAGATACTCGGTTTCTGCTATGGCGGAGCGAAAGGCATTCCGTGGATTGTCCGGAAGGTGCGAGGGGCGATCGACCGATTCGTGGACAATGGCGACGGGTCCTACACTTACGGAAAAGGCGACAATGCCGTGACGGTTGATGAGGCCACACATCGGGCGGTGCAGAATCCTACGATTGCTGAGCTATACAGGGATGTGGCGGTCGGTCCTGTCGCGGAGTTTAACGGCACGGTCCAACAGGTGAATATCTACATGCGCAATCCCAAGGAGGAGGACGATGGCCTTGCTGAAGGCTCCTCTTTTTCAAGGGATGACGCAAGCGACCTCAACGCGTATGCTAGGACCGCCTCGTCGGCGGATGAGCTCGAGGTCAGCGAGACGTCGTACATAAATAGGGGGATATGGTTGAGGCCGCTCGCCGGCTCATATGGCGGAGCCGAGAAGGGATATACCTTTCAATTTGGATCGGGCAGCGACGTCCTTACGTACAAAAGCGTGCGCATCGAAGACAAGAGTTTTTTGGATGATCTTGCAGACGGCACCGTTCGCTTCAACGCTGGAGATCTGATTCAGGTTGACCTTGAGGTAACCGAGAGGCGAACTAGGAGCGGGAAGATGAAGAATCCCCAATACAGGATTCTGAGCGTTGCTGATTACAGGCCGTTGAGAGTTTCAAAGCAGGAGACGTTTGCCGACTTTCTCGACAAGAGCGAAGAGGTCAGGTCTTCGAAGGAATCGGAGGAGTGACGAAATAGGTCCCGCGCATATGGGCGGCAACCCTGCGCGAGGCCGTGTGTAGCACCAACCGAATACATCGGAAGGCAAGGTAAGTGCGAATCACGCGCTGGAATGCGAAAAAATGCGAGTGGAGCCCGCCCTCCCGCGGCATGGAAAAGCCGCGTCGGAAGAGGGGCTTAACGCCTATCGATAACCTTCACTTCGAAGCTCATATCGGTTATGAGCGGGAAGAGGGCTTGTTTTCAGCCCCCGATATGAAGGAGGTTCATGATGGGCACCATATACGGTTACGCGCGCGTGAGCACTCGCGAGCAGAATCTCGATCGCCAGTTGAGGGCGCTTGAGGAGTTTGGTGTTCGGCGGGAGCATATCTTCGCCGACAAGGCGAGTGGCAAGAATTTCGACCGGCCGGAGTGGACACGTCTCGTGAGCGTGTTGCGTGAGGGCGACGTATTGGTGGTAAAGAGCATCGACCGACTCGGCAGGAACTACGAGGAGATCATAGACCAATGGCGCGCCCTTATAAAAACCTGCGCGCGGATGTCGTTGTGTTGGATATGCCTCTGCTCGACTCCCGGAACGAGTGCGATGGCGTGACGGGCATGCTGATCTCCGATATCGTGCTACAGCTGCTGTCCTACGTTGCCCAAGTTGAGCGGGAGAGCATTCGGCAGCGCCAACGTGAGGGCATAGTCGCCGCCAAGGCTCGGGGTGTGCGCTTTGGCAGGCCCAAAAAACAACGCCCGGCAGCGTATGGGGTCACGAAAGAAGGGTATCTGGACGGGCGCGTCACTCGCGCCGAGGCAGCGCGACGTCTCGAGATATCGGTTTCGACTTTTGATAAATGGCTGAGGGAAGATGGGGTCAAAAAAGACAACGGGCTGAGGTGTGAATAAGTGCACCTTTTCAAAGCCTTTTAAAACGTACCCATTTTACCAATGATTCCGAAATAAAACCCAGCAATCGACAACTTCATATCTTGTCATCGAGTTGAGTAACCCCTCTCTAAAAAGGTGCACTTTTGCGCGTCGCGTGCGTGCGGGGCTGCACCATCGGGGAGGGCCATGCGAGCCGCTTCGCCACAACTGAGCTTGACACCTGCGGGTTTGCCCGCGGGGCGTCGCGTGCCGCGTGGGAATATGCGTTGGTACCTGGTCCATACGCCCATGAGTATGGAGCATGCCACAGCTGACAAGCTGCTCAAGCTCATCCCGAAAAACCTGCTCGCGGATGCCTTCACGCTTTCAAAGGAGCGCTGGGAAAAGCGCAACGGAGTGTGGTCAATCCGTCGTGTGCAGATGTACCCCGAGTACCTATTTGTCGTATCCAGCGATGCTCACGGCCTGAATAGCGCGCTGCAAAAGCTGAGTTTCCACGTGGACTTGGTGGGGGCCACAGAGCGCTCGATCATGCCGCTTTCGGAAGATGCACGTGCCTTTTTTGAGAGGGTTGCGGGCAGTGAGCGCGTGATCCGCAGCAGCACCGCGGTGATCCTCCATGGCGAGCTGAGCGTCACGGACGGTCCTTTGGTTGGTTGCGAAGCCCTCATTACCAAGGTCGACCGGCACAAGCGCCGCTGCTGGGTGCGCGTGGGAGAGCCCGGACGGGGCTTTTTGGAGACGCTTCCGCTGGACATCCCAATCAAGACATAGGAGCACCCAAAGAGTAAGTCATCACAGCAAAGACGCACGTACATGAGGGGAGGAACCTCCCCGGCAATGAAAAAAGTCCGGGGGGGGGGGCGTTCAAAAGTGACCAATGAGACGCAGAAGACAACGCGGGGGCATGCGGAGGACGAGGGCGTGTCGATAAAGCCCGCCGCAACTTTGGGCAACGTTGCTGTCCCCGCCGATGTGAAGGTTCCCGTTGTTGACACCCGTGAGTCTGTCCAAGAGGGCGAATGCTCCGTGCGTTTGTTATCGCTCATGCGCAACGCCCAGGCCTTCGACCGCGAGCGCCTGTGCTATCGCTTCGTGAAGCGCGCGTTCGACATCGCCTTCTCCGCGTGCGTGATCGCCGCGGCGATCGTGCCGTCCGCGGTGCTGTGCGCCGCGATCGCCGTCGAGAGCCCGGGATGCCCGCTGTACCGCCAGAGGCGCGTGGGGCGCATCGGCGCGGACGGCAGGCCCCGCGAGTTCACCATGTGGAAGTTCCGCTCCATGGTGAAGGGCGCCGACAGGATGAAGGACGCCCTGCTGGCCGAGAACGAGGTCGAGGGGCCCATGTTCAAGATGAGGGACGACCCGCGCGTCACGAGGATCGGCCGCTTCATCCGCAGGCACTCCATCGACGAGTTCCCGCAGTTCCTCAACGTCCTTCTGGGCGACATGTCCGTGGTGGGCCCGCGCCCGCCGCTGCCGCGCGAGGTCGCGCAGTACGACGATTGGGCCATGCAGCGCCTGGCCGTGAAGCCGGGCCTCACCGGCCCCTGGCAGGTGGGCGGACGCTCGGACGTGGACTTCGACGACATGGTGCGGCTGGACCTGGGCTACATCGCGCGCCGCGGCGTGATGACGGATCTGAAGCTCATCCTGCAGACCGTCGCCGTGGTCTTCACCGGGAAGGGGGCGGCGTAGATGCACGGCCCGTCCGACCCGCGGCTCGCCCGAACGCCGATCATCGACGTCCCCATCACCGCCACGAACATGGGCGACGCGCTCGCTTTCATCTCCGAGCATCTTACGGAGATCAAGGGAGAGTACATCTGCGTGTCGAATGCGCACACGACCGTGATGGCCCACGACGATCCGGCGTACTACCGCGTCCAGACCGAGTCCCTCATGTCGGTTCCCGATGGTAAGCCGCTCTCCGTTGTGGGAAGAAAGGCGGTCCCCACGATGAGCCGCGTCACCGGCCCGGACCTCATGCGGGAGGTCTTCGAGGTCTCTGCGGAGCGCGGGTACCGCCATTACCTCTACGGCAACACGCGGGAGAACCTCGACGCCCTCGTGGAGGCGCTTGAGCGCGACTACCCCGGCATCGACATCTGCGGCGCCGAGCCCTCCGTGTTCAGGGATATGACTCCCTTGGAGGAGGCTGAGCTGGCGGGGCGCATCAACCGCACCGAGCCGGACTTCGTCTGGGTCGCGCTGGGCGCACCGCGCCAGGAGTGCTTCTGCCATAGGATGCGCGGCAGCATCGACGGCCTCATGGTCGGAGTCGGCGGAGCGTTCAACATCCTGGCCGGCATCACGCCCGAGGCGCCCGTGTGGATGCAAAACCTCAGCCTGGAGTGGCTCTACCGCCTTATCCAGGAGCCAAAGCGCCTGTTCGGGCGCTATTTCGTCACCAATTCGAAATTCATGTTCTACCAGGTCACCGGTAGCAAGAGGAAGAAGGAGAACAAATAGATGGCTTCGTTCGCAGGCAAGACCCTCATGATCACGGGCGGCACGGGCAGCTTCGGCAACACCGTGCTCAAGCACTTCGTCGACACGGACCTCGGGGAGACCCGCATCTTCTCCCGCGACGAGAAGAAGCAGGACGACATGCGCCACCGGCTGCAGGAGCGCAGCCCCGAGCTCGCCTCCAAGGTGCGCTTCTTCATCGGCGACGTGCGCGACGCCCAGTCCGTGCGCGACGCGATGCGCGGCGTGGACCACGTCTTCCACGCGGCGGCGCTCAAGCAGGTGCCCTCATGCGAGTTCTTCCCCATGGAGGCCGTGCGCACCAACGTCATCGGCACCGACAACGTGCTGCACGCCGCCATCGCCGAGGGAGTGGAGAAGGTCGTGTGCCTGTCCACCGACAAGGCCGCCTACCCCATCAACGCCATGGGCAAGTCGAAGGCCATGATGGAGTCGATCATCTACGCCAACGCCCGCAACGGCGCGGGCCGCACCACCATCTGCTGCACGCGCTACGGCAACGTGATGTGCTCGCGCGGCAGCGTCATCCCGCTGTTCATCGACCGCATCCGCCGCGGCGAGCCGCTCACGGTGACCGACCCCAGCATGACCCGCTTCCTCATGAACCTCGACGAGGCGGTCGACCTCGTGCAGTTCGCCTTCGAGCACGCCGACCCCGGCGACCTGTTCGTCCAGAAGGCGCCGGCCTCCACGATCGGAGACCTGGCCGAGGCGGTCCAGGAGGTGTTCGGGCATGTGGGCACCAAGGTGATCGGCACCCGCCACGGCGAGAAGCTCTACGAGACCCTCATGACCCGCGAGGAGCGCCTGAGGGCCGAGGACATGGGCGGCTACTACCGCGTCGCCTGCGACTCCCGCGACCTCAACTACGACAAGTTCTTCGTCGAGGGGGAGGTCAAGACGCAGGCCGACGAGGCCTACACCTCCCACAACACCGAGAGGCTCGACGTGGAGGGCACCATCGCCAAGATCAAGACCGCCGAGTACGTCCAGTTGGCCCTCGAGGGCCGCGAGCACGAGGCGGTGCAGTAGGATGCGCGTCCTGGTCACCGGCGCGAAGGGGTTCGTCGGCCGCAACCTCTGCGAGGCCCTGAAGGCCATCCGCGACGGCAAGGACCGTCGCGAGCGCTTCCGGGCGCTCCTGCCGCTCGAGGTCATGGAGTGCGACCTCGGGACCACGGCGGAGGAGCTGGACGCGATGTGCGCCCGTGCCGACTTCGTGTTCAACCTCGCGGGCGTGAACCGCCCCGAGGACCCGGCGGAGTTCATGGCGGGCAACTTCGGGTTCGCCTCCGACCTGCTCGCGGCGCTCGAGCGCCATGGCAACGCGTGCCCCGTGATGCTCGCGAGCTCCGTCCAGGCGAGCCTGGTCGGGCGCTACGCGGGATCGGCGTACGGCGAGTCCAAGCTGGCGGGGGAGGAGCTGTTCCGCTCGTATTCAGATCGCACGGGCGCGCCGGTGCTCATCTACCGGTTCCCCAACCTCTACGGCAAGTGGTGCTGCCCCAACTACAACTCCGCCGTCGCGACCTTCTGCGATGCTATAGCAAATGACCGCGAATACACGGTCAACGACCCTTCGGTCGAGCTGGAGCTCCTCTACATCGACGACCTGGTCGCCGAGATGCTCTCCGCCCTGCTGGGGGAGGAGCGCCACTGCGGCTACGACGGGCTTGCGGAGATCGAGGGCGACGACTTCTGCGCGTGCCGTCCCACCGACCGCGCCACGCTGGGCGAGATCGTCGACCTGCTCGAGTCGTTCAGGGCGAGCCGCGCCGACCTCTCGGTGCCCGACCTCGCGGATGGCTCGTTCTCCAAGAAGCTGTGGAGCACGTTCGAGAGCTACTACGACGAGGGCTCGCGGGCCTACGCGCTCAAGGCCAACCGCGACGAGCGCGGCTCCTTCACCGAGTTCCTGCGCACCCCGGAGCGCGGCCAGGTCTCCGTCAACGTCTCCGGGCCAGGCGTCACGAAGGGCAACCACTGGCACCACTCCAAGTGGGAGCGCTTCCTGGTGGTCTCCGGCGAGGCGTCCATCCGCCTGCGCCGCGTCGGCCTGGACGCCGACGGCCGCCCGTTCCCCGTGGACGAGTACCGCGTCTCCGGCGACGACCCCGTGGTGGTCGAGATGGCGCCCGGCACCACGCACTGCATCGAGAACCTTTCTGATACCAAGGATCTCGTAACCGTAATGTGGGCCAACGAGCCCTTCGACCCCGAGAACCCCGACACGTATTACGAGGAGGTCTAGCCCTATGGTAGCCGACTACTCCAACGTCTCTTTTGCCAATGACGGTCGTCTTCGACTCCTTGTCATCGTTGGCACGCGCCCCGAGGTTATCCGCCTGTCCGAGGTCATCAAGAAGTGCCGCCGGCACTTCGACTGCCTTCTGGCGCACACCGGGCAGAACTACGACTACACTCTCAACGGCATCTTCTTCCGCGACCTCGAGCTGGCGGACCCGGACATCTACCTGGACGCCGTGGGCGACGGGCTGGGGGAGACCATGGGCAACATCATCGCCCGCTCCTACGACCTGATGCGGGAGGTGGAGCCCGAGGCCCTGCTCGTGCTCGGCGACACCAACTCCTGCCTCTCGGCCATCGCGGCCAAGCGCCTGCACATCCCGATCTTCCACATGGAAGCCGGCAACCGCTGCAAGGACGAGTGCCTGCCCGAGGAGACCAACCGCCGGATCGTCGACGTGATCTCCGATGTGAACCTCGCCTACTCCGAGCACGCGCGCCGCTACCTCAAGGAGACGGGGTGCGCGCCGGAGCGCACCTACGTCACGGGCTCGCCCATGGCCGAGGTGCTGCGCGCCAACCTCCCCAAGATCGAGGCGTCCGACACCCACGCGCGCCTGGGGCTCGAGCCGAGGAGGTACATGCTGCTCTCCGCGCACCGCGAGGAGAACATCGACACCGAGGCGAACTTCCTGTCGCTTTTCGGCGCCATCAACAGGCTCGCCGAGGAGTACCAGATGCCCATCCAGTACTCCTGCCACCCGCGCAGCCGCAAGCGCCTGGAGGAGACCGGCTTCGAGCTGCACCCGCTGGTGCGCATGCACGAGCCCATGGGCTTCCACGACTATAACCGCCTGCAGATGGACGCGTTCTGCGTGGTCTCCGACTCCGGCACGCTGCCCGAGGAGAGCTCGTTCTTCGCGAGCATCGGAAAGCCGTTCCCCGCTGTGTGCATCCGAACCTCCACCGAGCGCCCCGAGGCGCTCGACAAGGCCTGCTTCACCCTCGCCGGCGTCGACGAGCGCGGCCTGCTGAACGCGGTCCGCACCGCCGTGGCACTGGACGCGGAGGGGTCGCTCCCCCAGGCCCCCGTGCCAGACTACGCCGACGAGAACGTGTCCACCAAGGTGGTCAAGATCATCCAATCCTACACCGGCATCGTGGACAAGATGGTGTGGAGGAAGCGTCTGTAATGGCCTCGAGTGACACTAAAACTGCTGAAGCGCTTGTCGGCGAGGCGTTGACGCTGGGAGAGGGGCTTAGTAGGCCGCTGCGCTACGTTCAGCTTAATAGTTTCTACAACGGGTCGACCGGCTCCATTATGCGCGGCCTTCACGCCCAGCTATCGAATTCCGGTGTTGACTCTTATTGCCTGTGGGGCAGGAGGCATGAAACCATCGACGAGCACATGGCATGCTGCGCATCCAAGCCCGAGGTGTATCTGCACGGCGCGATGACGCGTCTTCGAGACCGGATGGGCTTCTACTCCAAACGCGACACCGAGAGGCTTCTCGCTCGGTTGGACGAGATCGACCCCGACGTCGTCCACTTGCACAACATTCACGGCTACTACGTGAACATCGAGATGCTGTTCGCCTGGCTAGCGGGCCACCATTGTCAAGTGAGGTGGACCCTGCACGATTGCTGGGCCTTCACCGGCCATTGTGCGCACTTCACATATGTGAAGTGCGCACAATGGATGACTCATTGTGCGTACTCGGAGGGCTGCCCGCAGCCGGATGCCTATCCCAGGACAATCTGCAAATCGAACTGCGCGAGGAATTTCGAAGATAAGAGGCGCATCTTTACCAGCGTTCCACCGGAGCGCTTGACGCTCATCTGCCCTTCGCAGTGGCTGGCCGATTTGGTGAGGAAGAGCTTCTTGAAGGACTATCCCATTGAGGTGCGCCACAACACCATCGACAATTCAGTGTTCAAGCCCACTCCGAGTGATTTTCGCGAGCGTCATGGCATCGGCGACCGCTTCATGATCCTGGGCGTCGCGAGCCCCTGGACTGAGCGCAAGGGTCTGGGAGACTTCGTGCGGTTGGCCGGGGAGCTGGATTCCGATAGATATGCCATCGTGCTCGTGGGTCTCTCCGCAAAGCAGATCAAATCGCTCCCGGAGGAGATCATCGGTCTCACGAGGACGGATTCCCCGCAGGAGCTCGCCGGGATCTACACGACCGCGGACGTCTTCTTCAACCCGACAGTCGAGGACAACTACCCGACGGTGAACTTGGAGGCTGAGGCCTGCGGAACCCCGGTCATCACGTATGACACAGGCGGCTGCAGAGAGACGATGCAACTATCAGGATCTGCTTGCGTTGCTGGCTTCACTCAGGCGTTGCATTTCTTCAGAAGTTCCGAAGTGGAGGCTGACGACACCCCCATATTGATCTACGACGTCTCCGGTTGTGCCGAGACTGCCAGCGACTCGCGCTCAATGTGCATTTAGGAGGATCGTATGCTTCTTCTTGTTGCAGCGCTGTTTGGTTCTGCAGTCTTCAATAGCTCCTTTTTTCGCATCGGATCAGGCATGGTCAACATTCTGAGTCTGTTCATTGTGCTTTGCGGAGTAACCTACCTTTTTATGCATTTCTACAATAAAAAGCGCGGTGAGAAATATCTTCCTTCCAGATCGAGCGACCGCTTCTTTTGGATGTTCTTTTATACGGGGGTTATCTCCGTAATAGCTTCTTATCTGGGTTTTTACAAAGCGATTGCTTCGAATGATGTCATGTTCGATTCTTCATTCATCCCTCGACAGGCGTACTATCTCTTTTTTATCCCACTCGTTATCCTTGCCGGTCGTCACGTGCAAACACCGACAATTTTGAAATGGATTCAAAAGAATTATAGGGCCCTTTTCTTTTTGGTTTATCTTGCGTACATTGCAGTTAACAGAACCCCGGCAATCGATGTCCCCTGTTTCTTTTGTCTATCGACACTTTTGTTGATGGGTCGGGAAAGGAATAGGGCGGCAGATGTTGCAATGTTGCTGCTTATAGAGCTTAGTCCCATTGATACGGGCGGAGAAATGACTCAAGCGCTATGTCGCATTGCATGCCTCTTCCTGTTTTTTGCAGAGGAGGGCGGTAAGTTTTTACGCCCCATGGTCTGCTTTTCCGTTGTTGTAGTTCTTGTGTGCTACATACTGCCCTTTATTCCTCTTGAGTGGATTGGTCTAGATGCAAACACTTCATGGAGGCTCCAGTATTGGGGCGATGAGCTTCGTCAGCTTCTAAAAACGTTTGGAGTCGGAGTTGGATTCGGCACCTCTTACGCTACTCAGTCTTTTATTGGGGAAGCTGTTTCCGGTCCTTTTGCTGCGACTGCAGAGTACTCAGTCATGGAAAGGCTATATGTGGTCGGTTGTCACAATTCATTCGTTTCCATTTCTTTCAGGCTTGGGATGATAGGCGCCGTTCTTCTATTGATCTATATCATGAGCTGCTCGCATCGAAGGCTTCCCCGGTCGAGGAGTAATTACTTGACATATTCCATTGTTTCGTCGATTGCGGTGGTTTGTTTTAACGTCGGCTTCGAAAGTCCGATGTATTTCTTCCTGTTCGCTTTCTCGTTCGCAGCGTTCAGTGCCATGACACCAGATCAACAAGTAGCTACCTCACAGAATTAGGAGAGAAAATGCCAAGCCTATTGGGAAGTCGCCACAACAACCAAGTTCTATTCTTTGACCCCGGTTGTGCTACGTTAAACGTAGGGGACGAAATCATATCCGATAGCGCCCGTCATCACTTGGCGCCGTTATTTAATGACAAGTTTATTGTGCGTCTTTCAACGCATCAAAAGACGTCTTTTAGATACAGAAGATATCTTCGCGGGAGCGATATCGGTTTCGTGCTTGGTTCGAACCTACTCAAGCCAAACATGTTGTTCGGCTTTCGGCAGTGGGATGTTTCGTTGCTTGACACGATTCAGGTAGATAACTTGGTGCTCGTTGGGTGTGGCTGGCAGAACTACGACAAGTCGGTCGATTCCTACTCAAAGACCCTGTACCGCCGTTTGCTGTCGGGCGATATGCTGCATTCGGTGAGGGATGAGTATACAAAAAAGAAGCTCGAATCTATGGGGATTCGCAATGTCATTAATACGGGCTGCGCAACTCTGTGGCAGCTGACGCCTGACTTTTGTGCAGGAATACCATCACATTCTGCCTCAGAAGCGGTAACGACCTTAACGGACTATAGACGTGATCCCCAAAATGATAAATCGATGGTTGAGCAGCTAATTGCCACTCATAGAAAAGTGTATATCTGGCTTCAGGGGAGTGGCGATCTCGATTATATCTCCAGTTTGTCCATAGACGGTGATTACGAGCTCATTCCGCCCACGCTTGATGATTACGATGAACTGCTAGAGAAGAACGCTGATATCGAATACGTTGGCACTCGGCTTCATGGAGGAATAAGAGCCCTCCAACACGGACGCCGTTCGCTAATAGTTTCCATCGATAATCGCGCAAGAGAGATGGCACACGATTACGGTCTGCCGATATTGGAGCGTGAAGATATGGCATTGCTAACAGATCTGATTAATAGAAAACGGGAGACGAGGATCAAGATTAACGAGACGGGCATCCAAACATTTTTGAAGCAATTCAGCCGATGATTTATTAGCAAGGGTATGATGGGCATCTTTTCTCGCAAATATAGACAGCTTGCCGTCAATATTGGCTTATTCGCTGTAAATGCTGTTGCAACAAGACTGGTGACTTTCCTACTCGTTCCGCTCTATACGGCATTTATGAGCGCCGGAGAGTATGGCGTTGCCGATATGTCGCTCACGGTCATATCGCTCGTCACTCCACTCGCCACATTGTCGGTGGCGGACGCAGCGGTACGTTTCATCGTGGGGGACAGGGCCCGTGGTGCGGAGTATTCATTCGTCGGCTTCGCGATAACGCTTGCTTCGATCGCACTTGTCGCGCTGCTCTCTCCCCTGCTTGATCTGAGGGTTTTCGGCGGGCTTGGAACATTCAAAGGGTGGTTCGTGCTTGCGTACGCGCCGAGCGCGTTGTTGCAGCTCTGTGGTGAGATTGCGCGGGGAATGGGGGAGATTAGGCTCATTCCCGTTTGTGCGGGGGTATCCTCGTTTATCACCTGTTCTTTGGCTGTCGTCCTCATTGGAGGGCTTGATATGTCGGTCGTCGGGTACTTCGTATCCGTCTCAGTCGGTCCGCTTGTTGCCGTCATGGTCTATCTGTCCACCGGCGGCATGGGAAGGCTCGTGCTCAATGGTGCAAGATCCATTTTCGTTACCGTCGAACGCCGGGCGCATCTCAAAGATCTCAGTTTGCCCATGCTGCGATATGCACTGCCACTCATTCCCAATTCGCTTTTCTGGTGGGTCGGTACCAGCATCAACCGGTTTTTCATAACCGGAATGCTCGGAATCGCAGCGTCAGGCATGTTTGCGGCAGCAGCAAAACTGCCCAACCTGCTCAATACTGCCTACTCGGTTTTTCAGCAGGCATGGCAGCTTTCTGCCTTTCAAGAATCTGGCAAGGAGGGGCTTGGACAGTTCTTCTCACAGGTGTTTTGCGTCCTTCAGGCGACGATGACCGTGCTCTGCGCGCTCATTTCATTTTCTGCGCCGTGGGTTGCCACCGTGTTCTTACAAGGAGAGTTTTATTCTGCCTGGCCTATGATCTCTGTCCTATTGATTGCTAACCTCATGAACGTTTTCAATGCATTCTATGGCACGGTTTATACCACAACGATGCACACCTCCTACATCATGAGGACAACGTTTGTCGGTGCTGCTGTGTGCGCCGTTTTTACTCCAGTCTTTATAGTTCCGCTTGGCACTTATGGCGCATGTGTTGCCTCGGTGGCGGGAAATGCACTTGTTTTCGCTTTGCGCGCCCGCGATTCGCGCAGGTACGTCAAGTTCACGGTCGGTTGGCGAATTTTTCTTCCGACACTTGTTCTGCTCGCTGCTCAGTCATTGGTGACGGCAATGCAAGTTCCTTGTTGGCATGTGATGTCGGGTGTGTTCCTCATTGCCGTTATCGTGCTACAGGGCTTGCAGCTGTTTCCACTGTGCAAAAACATGCTGTTTAATGTTTCGACACGGCGAAAGGAACTTGGAAACTAGTCGTCTCGATTAATTCGGATATGGAGGCACGCCGCATGATTATCAGAGATCCGCTGTACAACTACATTTATCTCACTGGTGTTGAACAGAAGATAGTGGATAACGTCCTGTTTCAGAGGCTTCGACACATATCCCAGAACGGTGCCGCATACTACACGTATCCAAGCAACCATAGCTGCCGCTTCCTTCACAGTTTGGGAACTATGGAAGTCGCAGGCAGAATGGTGACGTCTATCTTGAACAACTCCTCAGGGGAAGCCCTCGATTATTTCTACATTGCCTGCGAAGACCTTATCAAGGGATGCTCGGGATCTGCTGCGGGAGCGATGGCGCCGATTGTTGGTGCTGAGGGATATGCTGTCTCCGAGGACTCACTGAGCGTGTACTCTCACTATGGATTGGAGTTCTCGATTCTCAAACATGAGACTGATCGAGGTAGCGACGAGTTGACGGAAACGGCGATGCGCGAGTACGCATGGCTCGTTACGTTCGAGGCGGTTCGCATAGCGGCTTTGCTCCACGATCTCGGACACTTTCCGTACAGCCATTCCCTTGAAGACGCCTTTGTCGAAGAGGATGGAGAGAACCTGGCGGAAATCAGCAATGCTTTTGCCAGAAAGCATAAGAAGCTCGAAAAGGTAAAGGCTTTGCATGAGAGGATTGGAATCGGTCTGCTAGACGTGGTGTTGCCAGAGGTAAATCTCAATTCGTTCGAACGCGTCTGCAGGATGGCAGCAAAGAGGATTCTATGTTCTACTGGGACAGGGGACGGAGCGGCATACCTTCTACACACTATCGTTGCCAGCGACCTTGATGCTGACAGGCTCGATTACAGCATGCGCGATCCGCGCTTTTCCGGCATGGAGCTTGGAGCGTTCGACCTTGACAGGATTACAAGCAACATCCAGATTGTGGAAGACGGCGTATGGCTTAGGGTGGTGCCGTCAATTAATGCCCTTCCCGCAGTCGAATCTTTTTATCATCAGCGCTATCTGGTTTATAAGTACCTTGTGTACCATCACGGAACGACGAGGATGAACGAGCTGGTGAAGCGCATCGTTCACGATCTGGCACTTGCCTATGTCAATGGGCGGCCAGAAAGTCTTGTGTGTCTATTGAGGGAGCGGCGTTTCAGTTACCTTTGGGATCATTGTGACGATGAGAGGTACTTCAATTGTACGGAAGACTGGCTTTTTTCGCTCATGTGCGATTTGAGGGAGTCGCGCAAGGAGTTGCTTTTGGGATGTGAGACCTCGGAGGAACGCGGGGCGATTGAGCATTTGCTGTTGATGGTTGATACGTTTGTCTGTCGCAAATCCTCAAACTTTATTACTCTCACGAAACGGATCAATCTCTATGATGAATTGGTTAGACGTGTGGAGGCCGAACTGGCATCGGTGATGCCGCTGCAAAAAGGAATCGTTGTCGAGCACATTATCGACGCCTGCTCCACGCAGGGAAGTAGGGTTTTCGATGGAACCAAGAAGAAACACAACCTTGATGTCTTCGTTCTTGAAACCAAGCCAAAAACGGTTTTCAACCGGGATAACGAAGTCGACGCGATGCTGGTGTGCAAGGATGGATCTCTGGCAAGGGTTACCGATTACTCCACTTATCTAGCTTCGCTCAAAGATTGTGTCGCTGGAGACCAACAATTTCACCTCGTTCTGTTCGGCAAAGATATCAAGGAACGGGTTAGCAATAATTCGGATCGGATAGAGGCTATCAAACACGATTTAGTGGTCGATCTTGCAAGGGCGGTAGCCATTCAGTTTGAGTAGGCAGCTTTGATTGGAAAAAGGGGTGCGCATCGATTAGGTGGCGCACGCCAATTGTTTGAGACGTCCGTCTTTGAGGTGCTTCTCTCCTAATTCCCAAATCGCAAGAAGGGCGGAGTAAGCCCCCATCGTGCTTTCTTTTTTTGACAGGTGTACCATGAGTGGATGTGAGGCAAAGCAAATCCGCATGTTTTCCTTGACGGAGAGATGAGCATCCGGGGATTTCGACGCCGCCATAGTCATCAAAATATACGCTTGCGTTATTTCTACTACAGTGCGACTGGCAATAAGGCATGGGTGGATCGGCAACACTTCTATCGAGTATAAGGCTGAGGGATCCGAGTACTCAGCGGGTGGCGCCGTGCCCATCGGTGTTGTGTTGACAAACTCGAAAGTAGGTGCGCAGGAGAACGTTCGCGAGTAATTTCTCGATTCAATCAAGGGCGGAAGGGCAGCAGCATGGCTCAAAGAGGTCTGGAGGACAAAGAGCTCGAACGTCAGCAACGTCTGTGGGAGCTGTATCTGAGGAACATGTCGGAAGTGAAGAGGCGTGTGGCGGCAATCGATGATATTTTCTTCGGGAGATGTTCTACGACCTACAGAATAACGAACATGGAGTTTTGTGTACTCCAAATCAGGAAGATTCTTGAGCTCATAGCCCTCTCTGCATTTGTTTCTGATGCTGATTTGTATCGCGAGCGGTTAGATAAAATTGAAAAAATGTGGAATGCTCGCCTCATACTTAGAGACATTGGGCGAATCCACCCTGATTTTTATCCACAACCAATCGAAATCGTGGCCCACGATGACAATCGACCAGATGAGTTTGTTGATGTAAAAGAGGGATATCTCACAGAAGAGAAGTTTATCGAAGCGTATGGCACGTGTGGAAAATACCTACACCAATCATCTCCGTTTGTTGACGAAGCAAGCCTCGCTTCGGGTTATGAGAAATTGGAAAAGGAGATACTTGAGTGGCGCGAACTCATTATTCGGTTGCTTTCCACTCATATAGTTAGACTCTATGACTCGGACTACATTTGGTACACGACAATGAACGCCAAAGATAAAGAGCCCTCGGGAAATATATTCAAGCGCTGCTCTTCATAAGAAAGTGCCGTTGCGCTTGGATTTTCTCATCTCGCATCGAGCCTAGAAAAACATCGTACTTACGCGCGGCTTGCGCCCGATCAAATGCCCAGGGCTTCACCCCTTCAAATTACTTGGAAAAAACGAACTCATGTTCTATAGTATAGAACATGAGTTCGTGCTCTGTAATTTGCCGCCCAAGAAAGGGAGGTCTTTCCTCGGGCCATCAAGGAGGCGGGGCAGATGTGAGGAAATGAAATGACCAAGAAGGTCGATCATTTCTATGCATGTTCTTCTTCGCTGATACTGCTCTTTCCATACGACCGTTGAGATAAACATATCCCAATGGGATAGGTTCGTTATGATGAGGGCTGTTGTCTAATGGACTCTTGGCGGCAAAAAGGTGGATAGCTACTTTGAAGCATCTAATCATAATGTGCCTTTTCTCCCATTCGACGCATTGTCTCCCGTGTTTAACATGCGCAAGTGGATCACGTGATTGGGAGTTGAATGCCATCACTTGGATTGAGTCTCTAGATGTGTCTGACCGAATTAGCCTGGTAAGCGCGGCGGCCTCTCTGCTGCTGAGCTTAGTCATTGCTGTGGTTCAATACCGCCAAACGGAAAAAATGAAACAAATGGAACAATCTGTAGAGGATAGAGAGGAGAGGCACCACCAAGAAGAGGTTGATGCCAAGACAGTCAGTTTTATTGTTAGATATGGAAACAATCGATCGCGCTTGCCCTTGTGTGCAATTGCTGCAATGCATAACGACACGTTTCTTTACTCGCATGAAGTCTATCGAGCGTTTTGCGGATTGCCGCGTGAGGTTCAGAATCAAGTTCTTGAACGATCCGGTGCAAATCTCAGAATCGATGAAGTTGATGATTTGGCGCAGGAGGCAATCGACTACCTTATTCAATTCTATAACGATACGTTTCCTAAGGATTCCACTCCTTTCTATGACAATGCGAAATACGTTACTAGATCTATTTCGCATTACGGTCATGTGGAGTGCGATACGGTGATTTCCGTTAGTGATTCAGAAGTGGCGCATCGACCAAGTACTAAATTATACAATGCATGTATCGTTGACACCTTAAATGCTGTGCTCGAAGAGCGAAGCATGCCCGAGCGACATGCAATAGATGAGCTGATGAAGCTATATTCTTTTGCGAGTTATAGTCAAGTAAATGCCTGTCAATTTGCAACAACTTTGGCATATTGGCTCATCATCTATTCCAAAGATCCGTCCGAAAATAGAGAGACACCAGGGATCGGTGAGGTAATGACATCGGAGGACTTGACTCTGGAGGACTTATTTCTTCTGTTTCTGCTCGCATATTATGTTCGCCGCTCAGATTAAATTCATTTGCCATGGATTCATGGTCGCTTGGAGATAAAACGCCAGCAAAACGGCCTTTCTTCTGATCGTTTTCGACTTTGCCGAACCTGTCGATAGCGCACTTTAGGTCTTTTATGACGACCGTCCAATCGGAGCGCATTGCGCGGACGTCCGCAATATCGGGGGTGGGGGAATCGTTGTAAACGTTTCGGGTTGCCCTGAGGTCCAGTACGCGTCCCATACCCCGTAGAGAACTAGTCTCTGCGAACAAGAGGGCTGCGTCATCAAGACGCATGACCCCCCCCTCTGCTCGCTGAGTTGTTAATCCAGCGAGCAGAGGGGGGTCATTCCTTCACGGTCTACAGAGCATTGGGCGTTATCTGTTGGACATGACCGGCTGCCCTCCGTTGCGTGTGGAGCGCTGCAATGGTTGGCAATGCGACCATTGCCGCGTGTCCCAAGTTGAGCCCGTGAGGGACAGGCATCAGTGTTCGGCTTATATCGCCTGCTGTGTGCCTGTTACAGCGGCAACGCGGTCATCTGTGTGTACACGCGGGCCTGGTACTCGCGGTCCAAGTCGTACAGGCCCTTGGGATCGCTGCCGAACAGCTTCATCTTGGTGACCATGTCGCGAGCGTTGGCCTCTTCCTCGCCTTGCTCTTTAACAAAAAAGTCGAGCATGCGCAGCGCGCGAATGTCGTGCGCCTCGTGTGCCACTTCGTAGCAGTGGTGGATGAGGCTCGTCACGTACTCCTCGTGTGCCAAGCCGGCTTCGAGCGGGTCCAGGTCGTTCTCGAAGTGCATGCTGGGCTGCTCAATGGCGAACATTGTGGGCTTGTAGTCGTTGTCAAGCAGGTAGCGGCGCATTGCCATGGCGTGGTCGACTTCCTCCTTGACCTGGATTTCGTACCAGTTTGCGAAGCCCTTGAGGCCACGGTCCTCGTAATAGTCGGCAAACGTGAGGTACAGGTATGCGGAGTAGAACTCCTTGTTAATCTGCTCCTCAAGCACCTTCGCGACGTTCTCGTTCATAGCCATATGCACTCCTTCGGTCGATCTGGCGCGTGCGCGCAACCTGAGTATACCGCCGCATGGCACGGCAAATTGACTATGGCTGCCAGGTAATTGCCGGCCTGTTACGGGCTGGCTGCGCCCACGTGGAAATGCAAGGCCACGATAGATTAAACGAGTTTTGAACTGCTTTCCGTGCCAGCTTTGGTCGAGCTCCCGTTCCGGCGCATGCCGTTTGCGGGGTCGCGGGGCACCGCGAGGCAGAACCGAATCCCGCACGGGTACAATGGGCGCACGTATACATAGAGAAAGGTGCGTCCCATGCTCGCACGCCCGCATTCCTCATCTCCTGTCCGCGTCATCTGTCAGCGCCGCGCCTCATGCTCGCTGCGCCTTTTCGCCACGTTCTGCGGCCTCGTCCTCGCGCTCGTCTTCGCGCTTGTTGCCCCGGCGACTGCCCATGCGGACACGTACTCGCTTCCACGCGTGAACATTCAGGCGCAGGTTATGGAGAACGGCGACCTCAATGTCACCGAGGAGCGCACCTTTGCCTTTGAGGACACGGTTAACGGCGTGTACTGGAGCATCCCCTTTGCGCAAAACGAGCAGGGCCAGACCTCATCCGTAACGGTCTCCAGCGTGTATGAGTACGACGGTTCGGTCGGTGAGGGGGCAGAGGCGGACGCTCGTCGTGCCTCCCAGCCCATGCAGGAAGTCGCCTCCGCGGAGCCGGGTGACCAGCACGTTTACACGGTTTCGGACGAGGGCGACGCCCTTGAACTCAAGGTCTTCGTCCCCCGCGAAGATGGTGATGAGGTGACCTTGTGGGTTTCGTACACGATCACGGGTGCCGTGATGGCGTGGCCCGACACCGCCGAGCTCTATTGGCAATTCATCGGTCCCGAGTGGGAGGAGGATGCCGAGGACGTCGAGTTGAACGTGATGTTCGCGGGGGCTTCTGAGGGCACGCCGGCGACCACTGGCACCGATGATGCCAATTTCCGCTCATGGGGCCACGGTCCGCTTGATGGAAGCGTGGTGCTCGATGATGGGGATGTCGCCAACCCCGTGGTGACCCTAACTGCCCCGCGTGTCCATGCGGGCCAATTTGCCGAGGTTCGCGTTGCGTTCCCGACGGATTGGGTGCCCGGCTTGGCGGCGATGGGTGATGCGCGCCTGGACACCATACTTTCCGAGGAGGCCGCGTGGGCGGACGAGGCGAACGCCCAGCGCGAACGCGCCCGCACGACCGCCACGGTCGGTACGGGCATCTTGACAATCGGCCCGGCGGCACTCTTGGCGATAGTGGTGTACCTGCGCAAAACCAAGTACACCAGCCCTAAGCCCGTCTTCGAGGAGACCTATTTCCGAGACCTCCCGTCCAACGACCACCCCGCCGTGCTCTCCGCGCTCGTGTACGGCGGCTCGGTTCAGGATTGCGCCTTCGTGGCGACCCTCATGAAGCTCACCGACGACCGCGTGATCGCGATCGACCACGAGTCCCGCACCGAGAGCCGTTTCCTCGGCCTGGGCGAGAAGACCGTCGAGGAGTACTCGCTCAAACTCGTCGCACGTGAGCGCGTGGACGACCCCATCGATCTGACCGCGATCAACCTGTATTTCGGGCCGAGCGCGAAAAACGGCGACGAGGTCAGTTTCGATGCGCTCAAAGACGGCGAGGACGCGGGTGATCTCATGCAGGAGTTTAAGGACCAGGTGAGCGGGGAGCTCGAGCGCCGGAACCTCGTCAACCTCGTTCCCGCCGGGTTCAAATTCGGTATGGGGGGCATCGGAATCATCCTGATAATCGTTGCCGTCCTCTTCATTCTCTACACGGACGCAGCGAATCTGCCGTTCGTGCTGTTGGGTATCGGCATGTCCGTCACGGCGGCGATCATCGGCGCGACTGCGAAGATGTACTCATCCGAAGCTGTCGAGCTGCTCAACCGCTGCCAGGCGCTCGAGCGCTGGCTCGAGGACTTCACCAATCTGGACGAGGCGGTGCCCGATGACCTCATCCTGTGGAACAAGATGCTCGTACTCGCCGTGGCGTTCGGCGTAAGCGACGAGGTTCTGCGTCAGCTTGCCGACGCCGTGCCGAACGAGCTGCGCGAGGACGAGAACGGCATGTATTACTATCCCAGCTACTGGTGGTACTACGGTCACGGTGGCCTGCATTCGCCCATGAGCGAGATGCACGATGCGTACCAGGCCACGGTCGCGGAACTTTCCTCGAGCTCCAGCAGCTCGGGCGGTGGTTTTGGTGGCGGCTTCTCCGGTGGAGGCGGCGGGGGCGTTGGCGGCGGAGGCGGCGGCAGCTTCTAACGCGCATTCTGGTGGCGACAAGCCGCATCTTTCGCTTGTTGGGCGCCTCTCGCGCCCCACAAGCTCAAGTGCATGCCGCAAATCGGGCGATTTTGTAACGAAAATCAGAACGGCTCGAGTAGACGCCATCATCGAACAGTTGTGACCTGCGGAAATGCCGACCGGATTTCCCTGCTACTCGCCTCGTCCGAGAACTCGTTACAAAAACGCCCGATTCGCGGCATGCAGGGGATGTTTTGTGCGATGAATCGGCTTTGCGCGGCGCGAAGTCCGAGGGATCCCGTGATGCATGCGAGGGCTACAGGACAGCGGCGTCGATTCTAAGCGGAGAGGTCCAGTCCGTACACGTACATCTCTTTGGGGAGCAGGCGACGCTCTTCGCGCGTGCTGCGATACGTGCCGGCGCGTTTGAAACCGTGGTGTTCATAGAACTGCCAGGTGCAGTCGGTGTCGGTGTAGAGGAACGCCCGCTGTGCGCCCTCTTCGGCCAAATACGTGGTCGCCGCATCGATAAGCACGCTGCCAATGCCCATACCGCGTGCCGATTCGCCAACCGCGAGCAGGGTGATCTCCGTTGACCCGGCAAAACCGCTGTCGCTCAGCAGCTTGTCATTTTTAGACTCGGTGAGTTGGACACCCTTCCAGTAATTGGCGGCAGCCTCGGGTTCAAGTTCGCGCATGCGGCGGAAGTAGTCTTTGGACATGACGAACCAGCGCTTGTGGGCGCGGACGCGCGTGGCGCTCGGGCAAGCGAGCACAATGCCGCACGGCTTATCGTCGATAAGGGCCACCTGCGAGAAGGGGGAAATGGAGAGCGAGTATGAGAGGTCGTTGCAGGCCTCGAGAAATCCGTATTCGGACGAGGGGACTTCGGTGTGCCACGCCTCCTGAATGATGGCGGCAATATCCTCGAAGTCGCCTTCGTCAAAAGGCCTATACGTTACGCGCGAGACCATGGATCCTCCTGTCGTCCTCTCGTTTCTACCACCGCAGCGTGCACGTGTTGTGGTGCGTTCGTGGAACCCGTCGTTCACCTCATATTTTTCGCGCAAACGCCATGGTTTCTCGGCAAGTTCTCCAAATCGCGCGCGTTGAGCGATGTGAGTGTTTGCCGCCTGCGGTACAGTAGGTGCATGTTAGATAGAGATGCGCACGCTGCTTGCGGCGCGTCATCCCTGCGAAGGAGGGCACATGGCAGACCTTGGAAAGGTTTCGCGCGCGTTGATTTCGGTTACGGACAAGACCGGCGTGGTTGAGTTCGCGAAGGCGCTGGCAGAGGAGTTCGGTGTCGAGATCATCTCCACCGGCGGCACCGCCAAGGTTCTCGTCGAGGCCGGCGTCCCCGTCGTCCCGATTGAGGAGTACACCGGGTTCCCCGAGATGATGGAGGGCCGCGTCAAGACGCTGCATCCCAAGGTTCACGGCGGCCTGCTCGCTCGTCGCGACTCCGAGCAGCATATGGCCGAGGCTGCCGAGCACGGCATTGGCATGATCGACCTCGTCTGCGTGAACCTCTACGAGTTCGAGAAGACCGTCGCCAACCCCGACGTCACCTTCGCCGACGCCATCGAGCACATCGACATCGGTGGCCCCTCCATGCTGCGCTCCGCCGCGAAGAACGCCGCCGCCGTGACCGTGGTGTCCGACCCCGCCGATTACGACGCCGTCCTTGCCGAGATGCGCGCCAATGACGGCGCCACCACGCCCGAGACGCGCCGCCGCCTGCAGGTCAAGGTCTACACCACCACCGCCGCGTACGACACCGCCATCTCCACTTGGCTCGCCGCCCAGGTCGAGGGTGCCACCACCGCGCCGCTCACCGCCGAGGGTGAGTTCGCTGCCCCCGCGTCCATGGGCATGAGACTCGAGAAGGCCCAGGACCTGCGCTACGGCGAGAACCCGCAGCAGGCCGCCGCGGTCTACCGCTTCGACGCCGCCAACGCCCCGCTCTTCTCCTCCGACGCCCCCCTCGTGGGCGCCGAGCAGCTCCAGGGCAAGCCGCTCTCCTACAACAACTTCCTCGACGCCGAGGCGGCTTGGAACGCCGTCCGCGAGTTCGACGAGCCCGGCGTGATCATCCTCAAGCATCAGAACCCCTGCGGCTCCGCCGTGGCGGGCGACGTGACCGAGGCCTACGACCGCGCCTTCGCGTGCGACCCCAAGAGCGCCTTCGGCGGCATCGTTGCCGTCAACCGCGAGGTGCCGCTGTCGCTCGTCGAGCACTTTGCCGACCGCGACAAGCTGTTCGTCGAGGTTCTCATTGCCCCGAGCTTTACGCCTGAGGCCCTCGAGCGTCTTGCCAAGCGCCCCAACCTGCGCGTCCTCGCCACGGGTGCGGCCTCCGGCCATGCCAAGCTCGAGATGCGCACCGTCGACGGCGGCATGCTCGTCCAGCGCGTCGACACGGTCGACGAGGACCCGGCCACCTTCACGTTCCCCACGGAGCGCAAGCCCACGGATGCCGAGATGCGCGACCTCATGTTCGCCTGGAAGGTCTGCAAGACCGTCAAGTCCAACGCCATCCTCATCGCGAAGGACGAGATGGGTATCGGCATGGGCCCCGGTCAGCCCAATCGCGTGGACTCTGCGCTGCTGGCCTGCCAGCGCGCCGACGAGGTCTGCGAGCGCCTGGGACAGGAGGCCGGTGGCTACGCCTGCGCGTCCGACGCCTTCTTCCCGTTCCGCGACAACGTCGACACGCTCGCGGCGCACGGCGTGACCGCCATCATCCAGCCCGGTGGCTCCGTGCGCGACGAGGAGTCCATCGACGCCTGCAACGAGCATGGCATCGCGATGGTCTTCACCGGTACCCGTCACTTCCGTCACTAAGTAGCAACGGGTTGCTGCGGGCTTCCCAGACACCGCACTTTGGGGTTCAATCGTCGGGCGCCGTACGTTAGGCGTGCGCCCTCCTCTTTCACCCCAATCTGCGGCACCTGGAAAGCCCTCGCCGGTTTGGAGGGTTTTTAGGGAACCTGGAAAGACCTCGCCGACCTGGATTGAGCTGGGTGGTGTGCCTCGACTTTCCTTTGCCCGAGGGTGTTGTATGTGATTTGAACGTGCCGGGGAATTGTTTTCCCGGTACGTTTTTGCTTAGGAGGATTCGCCGTGAGCGACATCGAACCGTTCTTCAATTCGGCTGAGGAATGCGCCGCGTACGAGATGTTTTGCGCCGAGCAGGAGCGCGGTCTTGAGAAGTTCGAGCTGGCCGACCCCGCCTTGGTGTGCCGTTGGCGCATGAACCGCCGACAGGTTCCGCTCATCAACCGCCACATTCGAGCGTTGTCGCAGCGCGTGGTCAACGGTGCGCCCCTCACCACGAACATGCTTTCATGGGCCAAACAGCACGTTGAATGGTCGCTTGCGGCAGGGGAGTATGAGGATCCGAACGGCGTGCTCATGCTGGTGATCGATGTGAACGGCGATGCCCTTATGAGCGTTGGGCCGTATGAGCCGCTGGCGGATACGTCGCGTGCCGCGCTTGTGTCCCGTGCCTCCATCGCGCGTGCGGAGGCGGCGGGCACCGGGGTGGCGCCCGAACTTCTTGGCGTGCTTACCGCCGATGGTCGTGTGTTGCTCGCCGCTGCGCCCGGCGAGGCTCTTTGCGGTGCCGCTACGCTGGTAGAGCAGCTTGCTGCTGTTCGCGGTCATGCGGTTGAACGTTCACTCGTGGACGGCGTGACGGCTGAGCAGGTTGCGGGCGCTGCGGGTGAGGGCGATGCCGTGTTCCTCATCTCCGACGAGCACGGCGTGGTGGTCGAGCGCGGAGCGACCAGCGGTGACGCGGCGCAGCTCTCGGCTGACGTCCGCAAGCTCTTTGCCTGATGTGCTACGCGCAACCGTGCCCTTACCCGCGCCGCCGGTCTCCCTCAGCCGCATTCCTGCCGCGAAAGTTAACTCTCGCAGCCCGTTTTGCCGCGAGTCGTGTGTATCGTTCCGCGAAAGTTAACTCTCGCGGAAGAAGTCGCCCCTCATGCGGAGGCGATCGCCCACCCGCGCCCCTGTGCCGGCTCCTTACATTGATGAAAGCTCTTCGCTTGCCGCTCTCGCTGCGAGGCTAGGCGGGGCATAATGAAAGCACGACAAAACGTCAATCGGCTGCATGCGCGCGGCGAACACGCCCTCGCGCACGAGGCGGTGGAAGGGAAGTGGTGGCATGGCGCGCATATTCGTGGTCGAGGATGACGCCCCCATTCGCAACGAGGTCATCGAAGTGCTCGAGCGCCAGGGCTACGAGGCGTCGTACTGCCTTACCTTCGACCACGTGGTCGAGGATATCCTGACCGCCCGCCCCGACCTTGTGCTGCTCGACCTCACGTTGCCGGGTACGGACGGCCAGCTCATCTGCCGCGAACTGCGCCAGCAGTCCGACATTCCCGTCATCGTGCTCACGTCGCGCGTGACCGAGGTCGACGAGGTCATGAGCATGACCATGGGCGCGGACGACTTCATACCCAAGCCCTACAGCGCGCGTGTGCTCGTCGCGCGCGTGCAGGCGCTGCTGCGTCGCGTCAAGGGCGCATCGGATTCCAGCCGCGCGCTCGAGCACAATGGCGTGGCTCTCGACTTGTCGCGCTCCACGGCAACCGCAACGCAGACCGGCCGCTCCATCGAGCTCACCAAAAACGAGATGCGCATCCTCTCGCTGCTTATCGCCCATGCGGGAACGATTGTGAGCCGAGAGGCGATCATGCGCGACCTATGGGACTCCGACGCCTTTGTGGACGACAACACGCTCACCGTGAACATCAACCGTTTGCGCACTACGCTGGAAAAAATCGGGATCACGGGGTATCTCACCACGCATCGCGGTCGCGGCTACTCGGTGTAGGGGTGCACGATGAAGTTATCCGAGTTCCTTGCTTCGTCATGGCCTCACATGGCGCTTGCCTGCATCGCGGCGGCGCTTTGCGCGTTCATTTCCGCAGTGGGCGGCGCGGGGTTTGCAGTGAGTGCGCTGATGGCCTTGCTGATCGTGGGGTCGGCACTGGTGGCGCTCGTTGTCGATTACCGCCGAAAGCGCTCATTTTACGCCGACTTGGTTGCATGCATCGATGATGTCGAGCATCCCCTGTGGATCACCGAGATGATGGATAGACCCGAGTTTTTGGAAGGGCGCCTGGCGTACGAGGCACTTTGCCGCGTTTCCAAAGCGGCCAATGATGACGTGGCGGAGTATCGTCGTCAGACTCAGGATTATCGCGAGTACGTCGAAACGTGGGTACATGAGGCCAAGTCGCCCTTGGCCGCCTCCCACTTGATGTTGGAAAACCTTATGGAGGCGGCGCCCGCCGACGAGACGGGAGAGAAGCTCCTTGTTAAGACCGAGGCGCTCGGCGAGGAGCTCGATCGCGTTGAGGGCTACATCGAACAGGCTCTGTTCTTTGCGCGCTCCGAGTCTCTTGATCGCGATTACCTCATTCGCGCCTATGACCTCCAGAAGCTCGTGGGCGACGCAGTTCGCGCGAACGCGCGCGTGCTCATCGGCGCCCACGTGTCGCCGTTTCGTAGAGGGCTTGACCACACGGTGTTTACCGACGAGAAGTGGATGACGTTCATCCTGGGCCAACTTATCCAGAACAGCGCGAAGTACGCCCAAGGAGAGGGTGCCGAAATCGTGTTTACGAGCAGACTGGTGGATGAAGGGCGCGCGACGGAGCGCGTAGAGCTCGAGGTCCGTGACAACGGCTGCGGGGTTGAGCAAGCGGAGCTGCCGCGCGTCTTTGATCGTGGGTTCACGGGTGACAATGGACGCACGGGCAAACGCGCCACGGGCATTGGCCTGTACTTGGTCAAGCGCCTATGCGGCAAAATGGGGCTTTCCGTGCGGGCGGACGCGCGCCCGGGGGAGTTTTTCGCCGTGACCATCGGGTTTCCCACCAACAAGATGCATTACTTCGAATAGGCGTGCGCGGAGCCTGAATCCATGTGGTCCCGATGACGATCTGGGGATTTCGCAAAAGGTATCAGGATGTATCAATCACGTTGTGTAGTTCGTAAAACGGCATAGAAAAGAAGTATCAGCATCTGCCCGGGGCATTGTGGCGCGTCCTTGCGCTCGGCATACTGGGGCCATGGTTCGTCGAGCGCTTGCTGCATGGGGCAGCGGGCCCGGCGCGCGAGAAGGGGTGCAAGATGGGTTTTCGTGACGACTTCCTGTGGGGTGGAGCCACCGCTGCCAATCAGTGCGAGGGCGCGTACAACGTTGACGGCCGTGGCTTGGCCAACGTCGATGTGATGCCGCACGGCAAGGATCGCTTCGCGGTGGGTATGGGCGTCCGCAAGATGCTCGATTTCGAGGACGGGTACTTCTATCCGGCGCAGACCGGCATCGACTTCTACCACCACTACAAGGAGGACATCGCGCTGTTCGCGGAGATGGGCTTCAAGACCTTCCGCATGAGCCTCGCTTGGACCCGTATCTTCCCCAACGGAGACGAGACGGAGCCCAATGAGGCCGGCCTCGCCTTCTACGAGGACGTGTTCCGCGAGTGCCAAAAGCACGGCATAGAGCCGCTCGTCACCATCACGCACTTCGACTGTCCCATCCATCTCATCAAGGAGTACGGTGGCTGGCGCAACCGCAAGCTCATCGACTTCTACAAGAACCTCGCCCGCGTGCTGTTCACCCGCTACAAGGGCCTGGTGAAGTACTGGCTCACCTTCAACGAGATCAACATGATCCTGCACCTGCCGTTCATGGGCGCCGGCCTGGTGTTCGAGGAGGGCGAGGACAAGAAGGCCGTCGAGTACCTGGCCGCCCATAACGAGCTCGTCGCCAGCGCCTGGGCAACCAAGATCGCGCATGAGATCGACCCCGACGTGAAGATCGGCTGCATGCTCGCCGCGGGCAGCTACTACCCCTACAGCTGCCGCCCCGAGGACGTGCGCGCCGCCCAGCTCGCCAACCAGGACAACTACTTCTTCGTGGACGTCCAGAGCCGCGGGTACTATCCGTCCTACGCGCTCAAGAAGCTCGAGCACGAGGGCATCGATGTGGGCATGACCGACGAGGATAAGCAGATCCTGGCTGAGAACACGGTCGACTTCATCTCCTTCAGCTACTACTCCACGCGCTGCGCCGCCGGCGAGGGCTCCGACGCCGCCAAGACCGAGGGCAACGCCTTCGCCGGCGCCAAGAACCCCTACCTCAAGGAGAGCCAGTGGGGCTGGGCCATCGACCCGCTCGGGTTCCGCATCACCCTCAACGACCTCTACGACCGCTATCAGAAGCCGCTGTTCGTGGTGGAGAACGGCCTGGGCGCGAAGGACGTCGTCGAGGAGGACGGCTCCATCAACGACGATTACCGCATCGACTACCTGCGCCAGCACATCGAGGCCATGCGCGATGCGGTGACCGAGGACGGCGTCGACCTGCTCGGCTACACCACGTGGGGCCCCATCGACCTGGTTTCCGCCGGCACGGGCGAGATGTCCAAGCGCTACGGCTTCATCTACGTGGACCGCGACGATGCCGGCAACGGCACCCTCGCGCGCTCCAAGAAGAAGAGCTTTGACTGGTACAAGAAGGTTATCGCCACCAACGGCGAGGACCTTTCCTAACTCGCCCGGCTTTCCCAGGCACCCCACCTCGGCGCGAACCCAAAGGCTTATGTACGCCAGTACACCGCGCCTTTGCGTTCACGCCGATCTGGGGCACCTGAGAAAGCCGGGACAAAGGAGGATGTAATGTTCCCTAAGAATTTCTATTGGGGTGGCGCCACTGCGGCCAATCAGTTCGAGGGCGCGTGGAACGTCGATGGGCGAGGCCCCTCCGTCGACGACCACTTCACCGGCGGTAGCTACGAGAAGCCGCGTGAGATCACGGTCGACATCAAGCCCGACGTGCTCTACCCCAATCACGACGGCATCGACTTCTACCACCATTACGAGGAGGACATCGCGCTGTTTGCCGAAATGGGCTTCAACATGTTCCGCATGTCCATCTCCTGGAGCCGCATCTTCCCCAATGGCGACGATGCCGAGCCCAACGAGGCGGGTCTCGCGTTCTACGACCGCGTCTTCGACGCCTGCGCCAAGCACGGCATCGAGCCGCTGGTAACGCTCTCGCACTACGAGATGCCCTACCACCTGGTCGAGAAATACAACGGTTGGGCCTCCCGTGAGCTCATCGGCTTCTTTGAGAACTACTGCGCCACTGTGTTCGAGCGCTACCAGGACAAGGTGAAGTTCTGGCTCACTTTCAACGAGATCAACTGCGGCACCATGGACATGGGTGCCATGATGGAGACCGGCCTCATCCAGGGCTTCGAGGGTCCGGCGTCCGCCATCAAGACCACGCCGCAGCAGCGCTACCAGGCCCTGCACCATCAGTTCGTGGCGCATGGCCGCGTGGTCAAGCTCGCCCACGAGAAGTACCCGCAGTTCAAGATGGGCAACATGGACTGCTTCATCCTGAGCTACCCCGGTACGTGCGACCCCGCGGACGTGCTCGCCAACGAGCTCGAGATGAACCGCATGAACTGGTACTGCTCCGACATCCAGGTGCGCGGTGCCTACCCGTTCTACGCCAAGCGCTTCTGGGCCGAGAACGATATCGAGCTCGCGATGGAGCCCGGTGACCTCGAGGACATTGCTGCCGGCAAGGTGGACTTCTACACCTTCTCCTACTACATGTCCGGCACCGTGAGCACGCACGCCGACCACGAGATGACCGAAGGCAACATGACCTTCGGCGGCAAGAACCCCTACCTTAAGAGCACCGACTGGGGCTGGCAGATCGACCCCGAGGGTCTGCGCATCGCTCTCAACATGATTTACGCCCGCTACGAGATTCCGCTGATGGTGGTCGAGAACGGCATGGGCGCCTACGATACGGTCGAAGAGGACGGATCGATCCACGATCAGTACCGCATTGACTACCTCAAGAGCCACGTGAAGGCCATGGGCGAGGCCGTCGCCGACGGCGTGGACCTCATCGCCTACACCTGGTGGGGCCCCATCGACCTCGTCTCCGCCGGTACCGGCGAGATGCGCAAGCGCTACGGTTTCATCCACGTGGACAAGTACGACGACGGCACCGGCACCTACGAGCGTCGCCGCAAGGACAGCTTCTTCGCGTACCAGAAAATCATCAAGTCCAACGGCGCCGAGGGGCTCGAGTAATGGCGCAATCCAAGATCGTCTTCCTCGATGTGGACGGTACAATCACCGACTACGAGAACAACGTGCCGCAGTCTGCGAAGGACGCCATCAAGGCGGCCCGCGCCAACGGGCACCGCGTGTACATGTGCACCGGCCGCAGCAAGGCCGAGAATCCACCGGAGATTTGGGAGATCGGCTTCGACGGCATGATCGGCGGCAACGGCTGCTATGTGGAGTCCGAGGGTGAGGTGGTGATGCATCAGCTCATTACGGCGGAGCAGTGCTGCCACATTGTGGACTGGCTGCACGGGCGCGGGCTGGAGTTCTACCTCGAGTCCAACAACGGCCTGTTCGCCAGCGAACGTTTTCGCGAGGAGGCCGGCCCGATCATGAGACTCTACGCCAAGGGCAAGGGTGCCAGTGACGAGGACGCCGAGACCTCGGCCCATGCGTTCATGGACACGCTCATCTACGATGGCGAGCTCTATCGCGACGACCTCAACAAGGTGAGCTTCATCCTGTCGACCTACCAGGATCATTTGGACTCCGTCGAGGAGTTCCCCGATCTGGTGGCGCGCACCTGGGGCGGCAAGGGCGAACATGCCCTGTTTGGCGACCTGGGCGTGAAGGGGCTCGACAAGGCGCACGCCATCCGTGTGCTCGTGGAACACTTGGGCGCGAACATGGCAGACACCATCGCCGTGGGCGACGCCAAGGTCGACATCCCCATGTTCGCGTGCTGCGGCGCGAGCGTGTGCATGGGCAGTGGCGGTGACGAGGCCAAGGCCGCTGCCGATTGGGTCACCACGGATGTGGACGACGACGGCATGTGGAACGCCTTTGTGCACTTGGGACTAATCTAAGAAAGCTCCAAAGTAGACCACGCGAATCTATATACATTGCATTGCGGAACGGCTCCGAAGTACGGGGCCGTTCCGTTTTTACGTAAGGCTGTACGACAGGAAACATGCATTTCATCAGGGGTGTACGACAGACAGAACAGGTATGACGGGTTAAGACTTGAAGTGTCTTCGACGGTGTGATGGCTCCATAAGGGGAAGCCGCACGTGGCAAGCGGATGGATGCTAGGATGTCTCGATCTTTTTTTACGCTGTTGCGCCTATGCACAGGGCGGAAGCTGGTTTGGGCGTTTCTCGCCTGTTTCGCGCTGTTGTTCTATGAGCTCGTTCAGCTGATGCTGACTGCGTACGGAAATGCAGGTCAAGTTGAGATCATGGGCATCGATTTGCCACCTCTCGTTCTGGCGGCGGAGGCCTTTGGGCGCTCCGCCGCCCCGTGGCTCATCGTGCCGTTCGTCGTGTGCGCCTATGCCGAAGAGCACTTGGCAAACGGCTACGTTGTGATGATTCAATCGAACGGTGAAGACGCCAAGGTTCTGGCGCTGAAATTCATATTAGTGGCAACTGCCCTCTCGTTATGCACCGCTGTTGCGATGAGCGTATGTATCCTGTTGGTATGCGCGTTGCTCTGTCGCGGTACGCTTGATGCCGCGTACATGACGAGTCTTGCGAGTGCAGGGGTCCGAGTTCTAACAGATTCCATGGCGATCAATTATGCCGGTGCGATCTTGGTCGGCATGCTTCGGGTGGTAGCGATCGGCGCCGCATCCATGGGCTTTGCCTTGATTGCCCGCTGGAAGCACGCCGGGGTGCTCGCTATTCCCATGATATGGCTCACGCTGTCTTATACCCCCGCAATGACGGTTATCGCTGGAGTATTGGGAACTCTAGGTATGCCGCCGGAGAGGCTGGCGAAACCCGTATATAGCCTGATGGCGTATACGGAGACAAGCGCCGCGCTGCATGTGTTTCTTTGCTCCGAGATTTCCTTCTGCCTTGTCGTGCTTGCGGCATCGGTGTTGGTTGCGGTCAAGGCACCGCGTTCTCTCCGAGTGAAAGCCGCAGGTGTGACCCAAAAAAACGATTTGATGAGATGAGGAGGGGTCATGCGCAGTGTCCATAGTGCGTCTTCAGCGTTCCGACGGCTTGTCAGTTTCGAGCTGCGGAGGTTCGTGACACCGTTCCGTATGGTATTGGCGATGGTTTCCCTCGTTGCGATGGTTGTGCTTGCGCGGGGCAACTTGCTGCAGCAGATGGCGATCGCGGCGCCTCAACTCGCCGACGATGGCATGAGCGTTTCGCCGACTGCTTTTGATATGGCATATCTGGCCCTCAACAACCAGTTGATAACGGGGATTATCCTTCCGATTGTGTGCGGCATTCTGTGCTCCGATCTTGTAGCGCGAGATTATTCGGGTGGGATGCGCACTCTGATTGCGTGCGAGACGCGGGGCGCTTCGACGTATGTAGCGGCAAAACTTGTTACCGCGGCAGTTGTGTGTCAGGGCGTCGTACTACTCTTCATTGCCGCATGCATCCTGGTGTCATGCCTCTTGCTCGATCTCCCCATTGCGATTGAACCTTCTGCATGGCTGGCATCGAGTGGGCCGCAGGACAGTATTTGGGCTCAATACGGGCCAATTCCCATGGGCTGGAATTACGCCGCACTCATTGTTGCGCTTGTCTTGGGTTTTGGGGCGCTTGAAACTGTATTGTCGTGGACTGCCATGGCGGTATGCTCTTTTTTGAAATCTCCAAGCGCGGCTCCGTTGGTTGTTGCTCTGTTTTATGTGATTGCCTCGCAGTTCGAGTCACTGGTCACAAGTTTGGGGATGTTGCTGGGGATTACCTCTTGGATCAAAACGATAGGCTGGATTGTCGATCGCCTGTGTCTGGTGAACTACCGATTGGGGGCTTCATTTTTTCAGGAGTTTGCCGGTGGCGCATATCAGGGGTATATCGCGGTCGCTTCGGATGTTGCAGCGGGCACGTATCCGATTAACAACTGGGCGAGTTTGCTGTCGATGCTTGCGGTTCTATCGGCCATTTCGATGGTGCTGCTTCTTGTCCACGAAAGAAGGCTTCACGGGCGAGCGTGACGCCTCGCATACGCGGAATTGTAGATAGATGGTTTTGAACGTATTGGGGCGATAGAGGGATGAGGTGGTAGAGAGATGGGGGCCTCCACGTCTGTCATCGGTGGTGGACCGGCGATTTCCCTGAGAAACGTGAGCGTTTCGTACAGGGATCGAATTGTTTTCTCCAATGCTTCTCTTGAGGCGAAAAGGGGAGACGTTATCGGGTTTATGGGACCCAACGGCGCGGGAAAAAGCACGATGCTGCGCGTGCTGGCAGGTCTTGTTGTTCCCCGCCAGGGAAGCGGGCAGGTGCTCGGTCATGCGCTGGGAGAACATCGTCATGTTCCTTTTGGCATCATGCTGGAAACCCCTCCGTTCATTGAAGAGAAGACGGGGAGGGAGAACCTTGTTCTCCTTGCGAAGCTCAGGGGCGTCGCAAGCGGAGATATTCAAAAGTACTGCGATGCATGCATGAGGACGGTTGGTCTGGATCCCAAGCTCAATGTCCCAGTCAAGTCCTATTCGCAGGGAATGAGAAAGCGCCTCGCTTTGGCTCAGTCATTGCTCGCCGCTCCTCCTCTTTACCTGTTTGACGAGCCAATGAACGGTTTGGATCCGCTCGGTGTGATAACTCTGCGCAACTGTATCCAAAAGCTCGCAAATCGCGGTGCGGTTGTCGTGGTGTCCAGTCATCTGCTCAGCGAGCTCGAGCGAGTCTGCACGAAGGTGTATATGTTTAATAAAGGTGCCGTTTTTCCAGTGGCGCCGCAGGGCGGCGAATCGGGCTGGCTTGAACGGGTGTATGTGAACAGTGTCTTGGGAAGAGAGCAATAGAGAAATGAGGGATGGGGGCAAGTTTCTTGGTGCCTTGAGCACGGTGGCTGCCGCATCCGTGCTTCTCATCTGCGGTGTTGCCGCGTGCGGCTTATTGTGGAATGCAGTTGTTCCAGTTCCACAGCGGTTGCTCTTGGTTGTTTTTGGTGGCAAGTGGAGCGATTTGACCATGATCGCACGGGCGATTGCCGGAACCTTGCCCCTCTGTGTTTCATTTTCCCTGATGTGTTCGACACGCATGCGAACGGCGTTCGTCCGCCTGTTATCGCGAAATGGCGAAGAGGAGTGTGTCAAAAAATCCCGGTACTTCAACGCCGCTTTTCCTCAGAAGATGCGGTTACTGTTCCCCGCGATGTTGGGCGCCGCACTGTTGGTGGCTGTGTACGAAGTAATGACGGGTTGGATTCGCGTGATGCCGAACGGCTCTCATGTGTGGGCGATAGGGGTTATCCCTGTGGAGCCTCGATGGGTGCTCGTGGTGGCGTTGGCTGTGTTCGCCGGCATGGTTGCGCTCTATTATCTCTCGGTTGGTGGGCCTCGGCTTGCATTGGCTGCTGCTGCGATTGGAGGCCTTGCGGTCCTTGCTTTTTGCGCGTTTGACTGCTCGCCCGGCATGTTGCCCCTTTTGTTTTCGCTTCTGTTTGGGCTGAACATGATCGGGGCGGTCTTCTCTGTGTGGGGAGATGAGCCGCGCGCGCTTCGAGTGCTTGCCTGCGTTGAATTGGTGCCTGTGCTTACGCTCGTTGCTTCTGTGGGGGAGCAAATGGCCGGTCTTCTGGTTGACGGAACCTCTGCGCACGGCATGCCAGAAGTTGTTTTGCTTGCAGCATTGGATGGATGTTCCGTCCTCGCTTTGTTCTTGCGTGCTTTCGTCACGCGGGGTCGATATGTGGAAGAATCGCGCGAGGAGAAGTGTGTTTTGGTTTCCCCTGAATCGCTTGCGGAACAATTGGGTCCTTTCAACCTGTCTGAACGCGAGCTGTTCGTGTTGATGGAAAGCCTCCGAGGTAGATCTTTGGCCTCCATAGCCAAGGAACTCGGCGTATCACGATCAACGGCGGGAACGTACCGTTTGCGAGCGTATGCAAAGGCAGGCGTCGAGTCGCTTGATGAGGCGCGCGCCAAGTTCACCACGCCCAAGTCGGTACAGACGGCCGAGGTGATGGGGAGGGGTCCTTGCCCAGTGCGTCGGAGCGTCGCTGCTTTGGGTTTGGTGGCATGGTTCGCGCTGGCTGGGTCACTCTTACTACCGTGGAGCGGGTCACGTGCGTGGTTGTGCGACGAGGTGTGGTCGACATTGCCGTCGCTTCTGCTTATGCTGGCATCTTGCTATCTCATTTTCAGCAATCAAGTAGATTCGAGAAAGATGCGACGCGGTATGCTTCGGTATGCCGCGGTGTGTTCCGCACTGATTGTTCCTGTGTCATGTGCGCTGTCTGGCCGTATAGCTACCACTGGGATTCTCCCAGTTCTTTTCAGCTCGTTGGCGTTGTCCGCGCTCGTGGTGGGTTTTGAAAGCGTGGTTAATCTTGCGCGACGTGCTCATTGCGGGATTGTGGAATGCGCCGCGGTGGCTGCCATGGTTCTTTCCGTTTCATCTGCAACGGCTGTGTGGTATACGGTTGCGATCGCAACGTCCGCGGCAATTCTGTGCACGTTGTTAGCGTGGGTTGTGCGCACTGAGAAGCGAGGCGACGAGACCTCGATGCCTGAGGATGTGCGTACGGGTGACTCGAAGACAATGACTCAGACCGTCGGTTTCTTTCCGCGCAGAGAGCAGGCGTTTTGCATCATTGCGGGCTTTTCAATGGTGGGGTGGGGTTTCTACCAGATTAACGAAGTCGCTGTTTTAAACGTCGATGCCATAGCAAGCTTGCCACCGATCTTCTTTGCGTGTTCGACCCTCCTGTACACGAGTGCGCTCTTCTTCATCTGGAATCGCTATGTGAGGAATCGAGAAGTGCTCCTGGCGAGTTTTATTGCGATCATCTGGTTTGCTTCGGCCATGGTGATTATCGGACTGCAGTATTTGGGCTGTCATAACGATGCCTCTCCGATGGGGCACATGATGATCGGTTTTCCGTGCATGGTGCTCGCTGGCATGTCCGTTGACGCACTCCTGTCCTTCCAGGAACAACATAGCTGCAAATCGTTTAGATTTGCCTATCCGGTGGTGCTTCTCGTTGGGCTGGCGATATGGTGTGGAGGTATCGTTGTTGCGGACGCGGCGAAAGCCTTTGCATCGCAGGAAATATCTACGGTATGCATTGTCGCCGGGGGAGCTATGGGGTTCGTGGGCCTTGTGGACACAGGGCGTACGCTGCATAAACGGACAGCATTGAGCTCTACAAGTTCTGAGGCAGTTATTGATGTCCTGATAGGGGCAGGGCTCACGCCGTCTGAGGCGCGGGTAGCGCTGCTGGTGTGTAGCGGCCTCGCTGCCCGAGAGGCGGCAGGAGTGCTATGCGTCGAGTGTAGTACGGTGCGATCGCATTTGAGGAGTGTGTACGCGAAATTAGCGGTGCATACGAGGGCGGAGCTCGAGGTCGCGGTTGCTGCGCTTGTGCGCGAGCACATTCGATAGTGGTTTTCTATAGTGGGCCTCGGCGCATTCGCAAAACTTATATGGAAACATGCGATGGGTCGTCCTTGCGGTCTTGGCGCAAAGCAAATCAAAGCTGCAAAACAAATCAAGGAAATCAAGCGCGCAAAACAAATCAAGGAATGGGTATAGTGTAGGCGAATGAGCATTGTGATCGGAGGCATCGTGAACAACCCCTTTACACCGAATTTCGGTCAAGCACCTTTGTACATAGCGGGCCGCTCTTTTCTGACCGGTGAAATTGAACGGGCGCTCGATCGCGGGTTGGGCGACCCTGCGCTTGCGTCAATCCTTGTTGGTCCCCGCGGAACAGGCAAGACCGCTCTTCTGTCGCACCTCGGATCGTATGCAGAGGGTCATGGATGGATTGCCGTCAACGTTTCCTGCCTTCCCGGAATGCTGCAGGACATCTTGGAACAGACGAAGCGCCGCACGGTTGAGTTTGTCGAGCCTGCACACGATAAAAAGCTGAGTGCAATTTCTATTGGGCAGCTTGGGGGCATTGAATGGGAGCGTCAGGAACCGCCTACTCAAAATTGGCGGAGTCTCATGACGGACATTTTGGAAGAACTTGCTGCTCATGATGTCGGCCTCTATATCACCGTCGACGAAGTCGATCCAGAATTGGATGAAATGATTGAGCTTGCGGCGGTTTATCAGCTGTTCATTCGTGAGGGGCGAAACGTCGGTCTGCTTATGGCGGGTTTGCCCTACAAAGTTTCTGCCTTGCTGAGAGACAAGTCAGTTTCGTTCCTCAGGCGAGCCAGCCAATACCGGTTGGGCAGAATCGCCGACCCGGAGATCTCCACGGCGTTCAAATCAACGGTCGAGGCGGCCGGGGGAGTTGTGGACGAATGCGCGCTGCTCGCCGCTGTTGATGCGACGAATGGATTCCCCTTTATGATGCAGCTCGTCGGCTTCCGCTCCTGGGAAAATCGCGATGCCTCAAATGCGATGACGCTCGATTCGGTGGAAGAGGGCATTGCGATGGCAAAGGCGGATTTGGAAAACCGCATTCTGCGTCCAACTCTCGATGAGCTCTCCGATATGGATATCGCGTTTCTTGAGGCCATGCTCGAAGATGACGAGTTGAGCACGTCGGAGGACATCGCGAAGCGTTTGGGAAAATCTCCGAGCTATATCGCGACCTATCGAAAGCGTCTTTTGGAACAGGGGATTATAGAGCTCCAAGGCCGTTCCAAGCTCCGTATCGCGCTTCCCGGAGTGCGGGAATATCTGCCTGAGTATTTGTCGTGATGCCGTGAGTCCATATGGACGCAGCAACCGACTGCAGGCCGACGGGCGATTCACGACATCCCGCTCTACGCAATCGAGGCACGCGATGCGTGGCTTCCTCAATAGCAAGGCCGCACTTGCCTTTGAGTACGCTCCAAGGCCTAGGATGACGAGGTAACGTTCAGCCGCGAGGAGGAGATGACGATGTCAAAGCTGTACATGATGAGGCACGGACAGACGCTGTTCAACGTGCTCAAACGCAAGCAGGGTTGGTGTGATTCGCCGCTCACCGAGCTTGGGATTGAGCAGGCAAAGCGCGCGGGCGAGGAGCTGCGCGAGCGCGGGATTACGTTCGACCATACGTATTCGAGCACTTCGGAGCGTGCGTGCGACACCCTCGAGCTCGTGGTGCCGGGCATGCCTTACGAGCGTGTGAAGGGTCTTAAGGAGTGGAACTTCGGCAAGTTTGAGGGCATTACCGAGGACCTGAACCTTACGCCGCCGTTCGGCGACTTTTACGTGCAGTTTGGCGGGGAGGACGAGATGGAGTTCCGTAACCGCCTGTTCACCACCATCACCGAGCTTATGCGTCGCCCCGACCACGAGAGCGTCCTCATGGTGAGCCACGGCGCCGCGTGCGCGCAATTTCCTCGTGCGTTCGGCGTCGAGTTGACGGAAAGGCTCGGTAGGCGGATCGGCAACTGCGGGATATTCATCTACGAGTTCGACGGCGACGCTGGATTCGAGCTGCTCGATGCAATTAATCCTAACGACTAGTGGCTCGCAAGGCGGAGATTGACGTCTGCCGTTTGCCGCCGAATAGCTACCGTTTGCGACTCGCTGTTAGAATTATGCAGCAGTGACTTATACAATAAGAGAACAGCAGCAAGGTTGTTACTCTCCGGGAGGCATCACTTACGCACTCAAGTCCGGGGGCCTTGTGGTCTCCGTTCGTGCGCAGAGATGGTTCGGGGAGTTTTTTCATGCTTATCCTCAAGAAGATCAACAACAACGTCGCCCTCGCGTCGACCGACGCGGGCGAAGAGGTCGTTGTTTTCGGCAAGGGCGTGGGTTTCCACGAGATGCCCTACGAACTTGAGGACGAGTCCGTTATCCAGCGCGTCTTCCGCGATGTGGACGAGAAGTCAATCGACGGGTTCGAGGGCATCTCCGATGAGGTCCTCCTCGTTGCGTCCGACATCGTCGCATTGGCGGACAAGGCTCTCGACTGCAAACTCGCCGGCAATCTCGTCATAAGTCTCGCGGACCATCTCCAATATGCGGTCGAGCGCGCGGGTGAGGGTGTGGCCATCGAAAATCCCCTGTCCCACGAGGTCGCCTTCGTGTATCCGCGCGAGACCGAGCTTGGCCGTCGCGGCATTGAAGTCGTGCGCGAGCGCTTGGGCGTGGAGCTTCCGGAGAGCGAAGTGACCTCCATCGCCTTGCACCTTGTCAACGCCGAGGTTGACGGCATGGGCAGCGCCCAGGACATGGACCTCGTTATGAAGAGCACCGTCATCCTCGAGCGCGCCACGCAGATCATTGAGGGCCAGCTTGGCCAAACGCTCGACCGCACCTCTTATGCGTACGTGCGCTTTGTGGCGCACCTGCGCTTTCTCGTCCGCCGTCTTATGCGGGGTAGCTGCAAGGAGACCGAGAACTCGGGTCTGTTCCGCCAGGCGGCTCGCGATTTCCCCGACGCCTATCGTTGCGCGGCGGGTTTTAACGAATACCTCAAACGTGAATATAACTGGAGCTGCTCCGATGAGGAGATGCTCTACCTCATGATGCACGTCAACCGCCTGCGACAGGGTTGATCACGCACATCCAGTCGTCATATCGCACATGCCAGGGCCCGGCCAGGCGATGGACAAATAGGTTTGATCAGATTCTTTGGAGAGAAAGGACTGAGACATGGCAGGAAAGTACGACGACCTCGCGCGCGCCATTCTTGAGAATGTGGGCGGCAAGGAGAACGTCAACAGCGTCGCGCATTGCATCACCCGCGTGCGCTTCAAGCTCAAGGACGAGGGCAAGGCTAACACCGAGGCCATCGAGAAGCTCGAGGGCGTAATCAAGGTCATGCAGGCCAACGGCCAGTACCAGGTCGTGGTGGGCAATAAGGTTGAGGACGTATACGATGCCGTCGTCGCTGTGGGCGGTCTTGTCGCGGGCGGGGAGATCGACGCCGAGGACGACGCACCCAAGGGAATTGCCGTCAAGGCCATTGACCTCATCTCGGGTATCTTCGCCCCCATGCTCGGCACCTTCGCGGCCGCCGGTATCATGAAGGGCATCCTTGCCGCCATCACTCAGTTCGTCCCTGAGTTCGCCAACGATGGCGCTTACACCATTCTGTACACCATCGCCGACGGCATGTTCTATTTCCTGCCGGTCATTTTGGCGTACACCGCCTCCAAGAAGTTCAGGATGAACGAGTTCACGGGCATGGCAATCGGCCTTGCGCTCGTGTATCCCACGATGGTCGCCCTTACCGGCGGCGAGGTCGTGGGCAGCATCGATCTCGGCTTCGCTGGAACCTTCTCTTGGTACGCCACGTTCCTGGGCATCCCTATCATCATGCCCGCCTCCGGTTATACGAGTTCGGTTATTCCGATCATCCTCATGATCTGGTTCGGCTCCACCGTGGAGCACTGGTGCAAGAAGTGGATGCCCGCGTCCGTCAAGATGTTCTTCACGCCCCTCGTCACCATGACCGCCTCGATTGTGCTCGGCTATTTGGTCATCGGCCCCATCGCCACGCTGATCACCAACCTTCTGTCCCTGATCTTCTCCGCCCTGTTTGGCCTGCCCGTTATCGGCTCCGTGCTCGGCTGCACCATCGTCGGCGCGTTCTGGATGTGTCTCGTGATCTTCGGATTCCACTGGAGCCTCGTGCCCATCGCGCTCGTGAACCTCACCACGCTGGGTTATGACTACATTCTTGGTGCCGTGATCGCCCACTCCTTCTCCTTGGGCGCCGTGCTCTTTGCCATGTATCTCAAGAACAAGGACGAGAACTTCCGCGGCATCTGCCTGCCCGCCATCATTTCCTCCTTCTTCTTCGGCGTGACCGAGCCCGCCATCTACGGCGTCGCCCTTCCCGACAAGAAGGCCTTCGTGGTTGCGAGCATCGGCTCCGCCGTGGGCGGTCTCATCATCGGCCTCACGGGTGCCATGGTGTACATCTCCGGTGGTCTGGGTGTCTTCAACTGGCTGTCCTTCCTCCCGACCGACCCTGCGAGCACCGTGGGCATCATGCACATGGTCTGGGCGATCGTCGCCTCCCTCGCCGGTGCCGCCGTGGGCTTCGTGATCGAGTACGCGACCTATAAGCCGGAGGCCGCCAAGTAGGCGTCCGCTCCCGGCTGTGCGTCTGCACGTACCGTATAGCGAATGGCGAATAACAGCCCGGCGCGTTCGGCTCATCCCGGGCGCGCCGGGCCCATGCGAAAGGAGATCATCATGGCGAACTTCCCGAAAGGCTTCCTCTGGGGTGGCGCTACCGCCGCCAACCAGTGCGAGGGCGGTTACAACGAGGGCGGCAAGGGCCTCGGCGTGCCGGACATCATGACCGGCGGTACGGTGAGCGAGCCGCGCCACATCACCGACGGCATCCTGCCCGGGCGTCATTACCCCAGCCACGAGGCCGTTGACATGTACCATCACTACCTCGATGACATCAAGCTCTTCGGCGAAATGGGCTTCAAGTGCTACCGCATGTCCATCAACTGGAGCCGCATCTTCCCCATGGGCGATGAGGCGGAGCCCAATCAGGCGGGTGTGGAGTTTTACCGTCGGGTATTCGAGGCCTGCCGCGAGCAGGGCATCGAGCCCATGGTGACGCTGTCGCACTACGAGCTGCCCTACGGCCTTTCCAAGAATTATGGCGGGTGGAAGAACCCCGCGCTCATCGAGTTCTACCTCAATTACGCCCGCACCGTCATGACCGAGTACCGCGGCCTGGTGAAGTACTGGCTCACCTTCAACGAGATCAACTGCCTGCTCATGGGCGTATTTGGCGGCGTGATGGGCGGCGGCATGGTGCCCGAGGGGCTCGAGGACGTGCCCATGACCTTCGGCGCATGCGACTGGGACGACCCGCAGGTGCGTTTCGACGCCCTGCACAACCAGTTCCTGGCGAGCGCGAAGTGCGTGGTCATGGCGCATGAGATCGACCCTGAGAACAAGGTGGGCTGCATGATCGCCGGCAACGCCACCTATCCGCGCACCTGCAACCCCGCAGATGTCCTGAAGGCCCAGCGCGAGCAGCGCGAGCACAACTTTTACTGCGGCGACGTCCAGGTGCGCGGCGCGTACCCCTCGTGGGCGCCGTCCCTGTGGAAGCGCGAGGGCGTGAAGATTGAGGTAAGCGATGAGGACGCCGCCACGCTCAAGGCGGGCACCGTGGACTTCTACTCCTTCAGTTATTACATGAGCGCCACCGCCTCCGCCGACCCCAAGGCAAGCGAGGGCGGCAATATCTTCGGCGGCGCCGGCAACCCGTACCTCGAGAAGAGCGACTGGGGCTGGGCGATCGACCCCGAGGGCCTCAAGTATTACCTGGAGGAGGTCTACGACCGCTACCAGATTCCTCTTATGATCGTGGAGAACGGGCTGGGAGCCGTGGACGAGGTCGAGGCGGACGGCTCCATTCACGACCCGTATCGCATCGACTACCTGCGCCGCCACATCGAGCAGATGGACGAGGCCATCGCGGACGGCGTCGATCTCATGGGTTACACCATGTGGGGCTGCATTGACCTTGTGTCCGCCTCGACCGGTGAGATGAAGAAGCGCTACGGCTTCATTTACGTCGACAAGGACAATGACGGCAACGGCACGCTTGCGCGCAGCCGCAAGGACTCGTTCCATTGGTACAAGAAGGTCATCGCCAGCAACGGCGAGGATTTGGCGTAAAATAAGTTACATTGCATGAGCGCTGTCGAGCGCACGCACGGAACAACAAGGAGAATCTCATGGGCCTGTTCGACATATTCAAGAAGAAGGAAGCCCCCGCTGCTCCGGCAGCTCCCGCCGCCATTGACGCCCAGGCAGGTGCCGACGTGCTTTGCGCGCCGGTTTCCGGCAAGGCCATCAAGATGGTCGATGTGCCCGACCCGGTGTTCTCCGGTGAGGTTCTCGGCAAGGGCTGCGCCGTGTGGCCTGAGGGCGATATCGTCTACGCCCCGGTTTCCGGCAAGGTCACCGTCACCATGGGTCACGCCGTTGGCATCATGTCCGATTCCGGCATCGAGGTCCTCGTGCACGTGGGTGTCGACACCGTCAACCTGCAGGGCAAGGGCTTTACCGGCTACGTTGGCCAGGGCGACCAGGTCGTTGCCGGCCAGCCCGTGCTCAAGATGGACCGTGCCGTCATCGCCGAGGCTGGCTACAAGGACTGTGTGGTGCTCGCCGTTTCCAACAGTGCCGAGTTCGAGGCAGTCGAGATGACCGTCGAGCCCGAGGCGTCCGTCGCCGCCGGTGCCGCCGTGGTCAAGGTCGTTCGCAAGTAAGTTGCCGCACGAGGCGCATGTCCGTGAGGTGCTTGCGTCGCCACATGAAAGAGGGCGCCGGGTGGTGAGCATGCCGCCCGGCGCTTTTGTTGTTCGCTCCGTCGTCCGCCCGGCCGCCGGCATGGAAGAGAGCGGGTGCCATGATCGAGTTTTCGCACGTCATCTCCGATGCCGAGGGGTTGCATGCCCGGCCTGTGGCGCTTGTGGCGTCCGCCGTTCACCCATGGGAGAGCTCCGTGACCGTGACATGTCGGGGCGCGTCGACCTCTGCGCGCGACCTCATGGGGCTGATGGGGTTGTGCGCCCGCCGTGGTGACGAGCTTGCGGTGCGTGTTGAGGGGCCAGACGAGGAGGCTTGCGCCGCCGCGCTCCGCGAGGTGTTCACGTTCTAGCTCACGCGGCGCATGCGGCGAACGCCGTTTCAATCTCGTGTATATGGGGCACTCCATAAAGGTGGAGTGCCCCGCCGTGTCTATAATGGAACAATTGCATGTTCACCATCGAAAGGGGCGCCACATGGCACTCACTGAGGATGACGTGCGCGGGATCGCGGAATACGCGACCATCGCGCTCGATGAGTCGGAGCTCACGGAGATGACCGCGTACCTCAACGACGCGGTCGAGATGCTCGAGCCGATTCTCCAATACGCCGCCGAGGATGTGGAGCCTACGTTCCATCCCATCGGCGATTTGTCGAACGTGATGCGTTCCGACGCCGTGGACGCGGATCGCGCACTTGCGACCGAGGACGCCCTGGCGAACGCCGGCGCCGCGCGCGATGGGCAGTTCCGCGTTCCCTCGATTTTGGGCGGGGGCGATCGATAATGGGTATTTCGCTCGATACACTCACCGCCGCTCAGATTGCCGCCGGTGTCGCCGCAGGCAAGTTCACGGCAACGGAAGTCGCTCGCGCCGCCCTCTCCGCAATCGAAACGCGTGAGGCCGATGTCCAGGCCTTTTTGCAGGTGACTCCCGAGCTCGCCCTCGAGGCGGCCGCTCGCATCGACGTCGCACGTGCGGCCGGCGAGTCTCTGCCGCCGCTCGCCGGCGTGCCGCTGGCAATCAAAGACAACATGAATCTGGCAGGCACGCGCACCACCTGCGCGTCGCGCGTGCTCGAGAATTACGAGTCCCCGTACACCGCGACGTGCGTGCGCCGCATGCTCGATGCGGGTTGCCTGCCTGTGGGCAAGGCGAATATGGATGAGTTCGCGTTCGGTTCCTCAACGGAGTCCTCCGCCTTCCATCGTACGAATAACCCGTGGGACCTCGAGCGCGTCCCCGGCGGATCCTCCGGTGGTTCTGCCGCTGCGGTCGCTGCGGGCATGACCGCGCTCGCCTTGGGCTCCGATACCGGCGGATCGATTCGCCAGCCCGCCGCCCTGTGCGGCGTGGTTGGCATGAAGCCCACGTACGGCGTGGTGTCGCGTTACGGCGTGGTGGCCTTTGGATCCTCGCTCGACCAGGTGGGTCCGTTCGGCCGTACGGTCGAGGACGTCGCGCTCGCGCTCGACGCGCTCACGGCGGGCGGGCGCGACCCGTTCGACGGTACGAGCCAGGAGGCCGAGGGCGGGTTCGCCGCGCACATCGATGACGACATCGCCGGCCTGCGCGTGGGCGTTATCCCGGCGTTCATGGAAGCAGAAGGGCTGGCCCCCGAGGTCAAGGCCGCCGTTGAGGGCGCTTTGCGTACGCTCGAGGCCCAAGGTGCCAAGCTGGTCGAGGTCGACCTGCCACACCTCGATGCCGCCATCGCCGCGTATTACGTGATCGGTCCCGCCGAGGCGTTCTCCAACCTCGCTCGTTTTGACGGCGTTCGTTACGGTTATCAGGAGGCCGGTTGCACCAATTTGGCCGAGCAGAGCTCCAAGAGCCGTGCCCATGGTTTTGGCGCGGAGGCCAAGCGCCGTCAGATGCTCGGTGCCTATTTGCTGTCGTCCGGCGTGTATGACAAGTATTACTACGCGGCGCAAAAGGCCCGCTCGCTCATCACCGAGGACTACGCGCGCGCCTACGAGCAGGTGGACGTGATCCTCATGCCGGCGAGCCCCACCACGGCGTTCAAGTTCGGCGAGCTGTCGGACCCCACGCAGATGTACCTCTCGGACATGTTCACCATCTCCATCAACATCGCGGGCAACGGCGGCATCACCGTGCCGTGCGGTGTGGGCGCGGATTCAGGCTTGCCGGTTGCCGTGCAGTTGGTGGGTCGCGCATTCGACGACCGCCGTCTGCTCACGTTCGCGCGCGCCGTGGAGCGCGGCCACGCACAGGCCGCCGGTGTGCCGGGGTGCGTTGTGGCACCTGATTTCGCCGGGAAGGGAGGCGAGCTCGCATGAGGGAGCTAACCGAGGTCCTTAAGGACTGGGAGGCCGTCATCGGTCTGGAGATCCATACCGAGCTGACCGCGCTCGACACCAAAATGTTCTGCGGCTGCAAGCTCAGCCACGACGACGCGCCCAACACCAACGTATGCCCGGTGTGTCTGGGCATGCCGGGTGCTTTGCCGGTGCCCAACCGCCGGGCCATCGAGAGCATCGTCAAGGCGGGTCTCGCCACCAACTGCGAGATCCAAAAGCACTCGATGTTCTATCGCAAGCACTATTTCTATCCCGACATGGCCAAGAACTTCCAGACCACGCAGGGCCCGGTCGCGTTTTGCATGCACGGCAAGCTGAATCTCGAGGTGACGGGTCGCGGGGCCGCGGAGCGCCCCTTGTGTGCGTTCGGCGATGGAGAGGCCGCGAGCCTGGCGAGTGCCAGCGCGAACGCCGAGGGGCTGTCGCGCCAGATGGCCGAGGGGCTTCCCGAGCGGGCGGGGGGCGCGCTCGCCGGCATGGCCGCCTACGACACGGCCGATCTCGCGGTGGCTGAGCGCCATGAGGACGGCTCCTATACCGTGCCCATCCGCATCCTGCGCATCCACATGGAGGAGGACGCCGCCAAGATGGTCCATGTGGGCGGCGAGGAGGGTCGCATTGGCGGCGCGGCAGAGAGCCTCATCGACTACAACCGCTGCGGTACGCCCCTCATCGAGCTCGTGACCGAGCCCGACCTGCGCACTCCCGAAGAGGCACGCCTGTTCATGGAGAAGCTCCGCCGCATCTTCCTCACCATCGGCATTTCCGATTGCTCGATGGAGAAGGGCTCCATGCGCTGCGACGGCAACGTCTCCATCCGCCGTCGCGGCGAGACGGGCCTGGGCACCAAGACCGAGCTCAAGAACCTCAACTCCTTCAAGGCGCTGCACGACGGCCTTGCATACGAGATCTGCCGCCAAGCCGAGGTCTTGGAAGAGGGCGGCACCATCTACCAGGAGACGCGCCACTGGGAGCCCAGTCGCAAGCGCACCGTGGTGATGCGCGTGAAGGAGACGGCCGACGACTACCGCCTGTTCCCCGACCCGGATCTGGCGCCGTTCGACCTTTCTGACGAGTTCATCGAGCATTGCCGCGCCGAGCTGCCCGAGCTGCCCGACGCCAAGCGCGATCGCTTCGAGGCGGACTTTGGCATCAAGCGCGCCGACGCCGAACAGCTGGCGGGCGACCCGGAGACGGCCGAATTCTTCGAGGCGGCAGCGGCGGGTCTTTCCGGCAAGGCGGCGCAGACGGTCGCCAACCTCGTCGTGAACGAGCTGGCTGCCTACCTCAAGGGCGTCGGTGTGGCGCTCGCCGCCAGCGGTATCGCGCCCGCGCAGGTGGCGTCCCTGGCGAAGCTGCTCGCCGAGGACGCGATCTCGAGCAACCAAGCTCACGAGGTCTTCGAGGCGATGGCCGAAAGCGGCGACGACCCGGCCAAGATCGTGGACGAGCGCGGCATGCGCCAGGTGAGCGACACGTCGGCGCTCCAGCCGATCGTGGACGAGGTCCTCGCCGCCTGCTCCGACCAGGCGCAGCAGTACCGCGACGGCAACCAGAAGGTCATCGGCTTTTTGGTGGGCCAGTGCATGAAGGCCAGTCGCGGCACGGGCAACCCCAAGCTCTTCAACGAGCTCCTGCGCCAGGCGCTGAGCTAACTCGACGTGCCGCCCGCCTCGATCTCCTCGCGGCAGATCGCGGTGAGGCGGCGCACCGTCTCCCACATGTCGTGCTCGGTCGCCTCCGGGTGCGGGGCGCAGATGCGCGCGTTGAGGGCGTCCCTCGCGGTCTCATCCATGCCCTCGGGGCTGTACCGGAAGTTGACCATGGCCATCTGCGCGGGCGAGACGACCTCGATGAGGGGATTGCGCCGCACCTCGTCGAATTCATCGCCGCGACCCGAGAGTTCTTTGGTGTGGAAGCGTGACCCCGCACAACAAGAGGCCTGCGCGCGAAGAGAATGCCGATGGGCAAGCAGCTCCCGAGCCCGTGATATTCGTTTCAAGATTCGGAAAATCACGAACGGATAATTCGGAACATCAATAACGAAACATTCGGAAAACCTTGAGTCGATAATTCGGAGCTGGTGGTAAGCGATTATGCCATAGTGAGATGGCGAGTTCGAGGAGCCTTGCCCGGGGCGATTGTGTGAGCTCATCTGCGCTCGATGTAGGAGTGCGCAAACTCGGTTTTTGCAAAATGATCATTAAGCCTCGGGCGAGATGGGCGCATGTCATTATGATGCTGTTCGACGCTGTCCAGTGTTGACGCAGCCCTTCGAGAAGGGGTTGACTGCTTAAAGATGGGAGACACCATGAGCGATCAGCTTGTCATTCGATTGGCCACCGAGGCGGACGCTCCGGCGCTTGCGGCGATATACGCGCCCTATGTGCTGGAGACGGCCATCACGTTTGAGTACGAGCCGCCGACTGCGGAGGAGTTCGCCGAGCGCATGCGCGCGACCCTCGCGTTCTTTCCCTATCTGGTAGCGGAGCTGGACGGTCGTCCGGTGGGGTATGCCTACGCAAGCACGTTCAAAGGAAGGCCCGCGTACGACTGGGCGGTCGAGACCTCCATTTACGTGGCGCAGGGCTACTCAGGGCGCGGTATTGGCCGTGCGTTGCACGACGCATTGGCGCGAGCCCTCAAGGTGCAGGGCATCCTGAACATGTACGCGTGCATTGCGGTCCCATGCGGTGCAGACGACGAGACCCTCACCCGCAACAGCGAGCAGTTCCACGCCCATTTGGGATACCGTTTGGTGGGCGAGTTCGAGCGGTGCGGCTATAAGGGCGGTCGATGGTACAGCATGGTCTGGATGGAGAAGATGTTGGGGGAGCACCGCCCCGACCAGCCGCCCGTGACACCGTTTCTGCAGGTTGAAGCGCAGCAGCGTGTCTAGCGCACCAGTGCGCCCGGTGCGCCTGGTGTGCCCGGGGTGCCTGTTGTAGTTGATGCGCCCAGTGTACTCCGGATTGCCAAAGGCCGGCCGGGTATTTGCTTGAGGCTGAGGCATTGCAAGCACGGCGCGCACGCCATGCGACATTTTGCTTTTGCTGAGCATGCGCTTTAGCGTGGTGCGTTGGCTGCATGTTGGCCCTATGGTAAGGTTTTCGCGTCGGGGGGCCGACACGATGAACAAGTGATGCCGAGCGGCGCCCGGGTGGCGCGGACACCACGCTCGGGTGCGCGAGGAAGCCTGAATGGCCAGCGACGATCGCGAGTGTGCGGATGACATCAATACCGTCTGCACCATAGGGGACGTACGCGCCATGAAACGTGCATGCAAAGGGGGCACCCGGAAGTATTCCTGCGCCTGCAGGTCCGGTGTGCGATACGAGGGGGAAAGCGAGGCGTGGGCTCAATTGAAGGCCATGATCAAGGAGGAACTGGACAGGACCGAGGTCGGACAGGCAAATGCCGCCGAAGAGGCCGGGCAGACCAAGGTTGCCGCAAAGTCTGTGCTGGCCGGGGGCCGCAAAGCCACCACCGGCACTGAGCTCGGTGATCCCTTTGCGAGCAAGGATCCCGTTCCCGTACCGTCAGAGGACCGAGCGCCCGGCAAACTTCGTGGCGCCGGCGCACGGTCACCGCTGTTCTGGAAGTTCATGCTCGTCGCCATGGCCTTGGTTTGGGGTTATTCGTTTCTCACCATGAAGACGGTGCTCGACACCGTGCCTACGTTCATGCTGCTTGCGTGCCGCTTCCTTCTGTCGGCTGCCATCATGTTCGTTGTCTTCCATAAGCGTATTAAGGCGCACTTCAACCGCGAGTACCTGGGGTTCGGCGTGCTCATGGGCTGCGTCATCTGGTCGGCGTATGCCGCGCAGACCCTCGGCTTGGTGGACACGACACCCGGCAAGAACGCCTTCCTCACCGGCACGTACTGCATCCTGGTACCCTTCATCGCGCTTGTGCTGTTCCGCGAGCGCGTCACCAAGTGGCATATCGGTTCGGCGCTATTGTGCCTAGTGGGCGTGGGCTTTGTTGCACTCGACAACTTCAGCATCCAGATAGGCGACCTCATGACGTTGGTGGGTGCAGTCTTTTTCGCTGTGGACATGGCGGTGGTGGGCCACATCGGCCGCACGCGCGACGTGAGCGTCCTCACCTCGTGGATGTTCCTATTCGTGGGCACGTTCTCGCTTATCGCGACCATCGCGGTCGAGCCGCGCGTTCCTGCCGAGCAGTGGACGCCCGAGATCATCGGTCAGCTTGTGTTTCTCGCCGTAGTGTGCACCACTATCGGCCTGCTCCTGCAGAATCAGGCGCTTTCGCACGTGCCGCCGGCGACCGGCTCGCTACTTCTTTCGCTCGAGAGCCCCTCGGGTGTGCTCTTCTCCGTCCTCATGGCGGGCGAGGTCCTCACCGGCAAGTTGATCTTCGGATTCGCGCTGATCTTCCTGTCGATTGTGCTGTCCGAGACGCACTTCAGCTTCTTGCGGAAATGGTTTCCCAAACGATAAAAGGAAAGGCGCCCGTCACAGGGCGCTTTTCTATGAGCGGTGTATGGTTCCGGTCCGTGGCCCATCGGTGCGCTAGAGGGCGGAGATGAACCCCAAAAGCTCCTCGACGTGCTCGGGCTGGCAGGCCCAGCTCGTCACAAAGCGCAGGACGACTCGGTCGCGCCCCGTGGGGTCCTTGGCGGGCGTGACTTCGGCACCGCTGGCTTCGACGATGCGGACGGCCGTATCGGAATCGAACCAGAAGAACTGCTGGTTGCCGGTTGTACGCACATATGGCTCGTAACCGGCGGCCTCGAGGCCATTGGCGAGCATGACGGCGCATTCGTTTGAGCGTTTGGCGTGGGTAAAGTAGGGGAGAAGCCCCTCGGCGTCGCGGAGCTCGGGGTCAAACACTGCCTCATACTGGATGCCCATGAGGCGGCCCTTGGCGGTCATGTGCCCGCTGCGTTTGGTGAGGTAGGGGATGCGCTCGATTGCGCGTCGCCCACGTGCGGTGCGCGGGCTCACTACGAGGGCTTCGCCGAACAGCATGCCCGCTTTGGTACCACCGAGCGTGAAGGCATCGGCGCGCGAAGCGAGGTGCTCGAGCGTGAGGTCGCCGTCCGCGGCGGTCAGCGCGCTCGCCATGCGGGCACCGTCCACGTACACGGCGAGGTCGAGCTTCTCGGCGACATCGCACAGCGAATCGAACTCGGCGCGCGTGTAGACGTGCCCGAGCTCGCTGGTGTTGGAGAAGTAGAGCATCGCGGGGCGCGTGGTATGGCAGCCGCCGGCGATGGACGCGTGGTACACGCGCTCGACCTCAGCGGGGGCGAGCACGCCGAAGGCGTCGGCTGTGGCGAGGATGCGGCGGCCGCAGGCCTCGATGGCACCAGTCTCGTGCGCGGTGGGATGCGCGTCGGCGGCGAGAATCGGTCCCTCGAAGTCGTCGGTGAACGCGGAGATGCAGACGGCATTCGCCGCGGTGCCGCCGGGGATAAAGCGAACGTAGGCGTCGGGCTGCCCGCAAACCTCGCGCAGCAGCGCGGCGGCTCGCTCGCAATGTTCGTCGGTGCCGTAACCGGGCGTTTGCTCGGCATTGGTTTGAATGAGCGCCTCGAGGACCTCGGGGCAAGCGCCCTCGGAATAGTCGTTGCGGAATTGGTGCATGGTCGGCTCCATTTTGAATATGCCCTGACAGTCAGGGGCCTGCGGACGATCGAGTATGCCTCAATGGTACGCGCTTCCGCTTGGCTTCGCCAAGGTTCGTTGCATGGTGGGGTACCGTTACGATGGGCGGGGACGTCCGCCTCGCTCGTCCGCCTATGGTATTTCGGAGCCGCTCTTTACGGGCGGTTCCTTTTGTTTGCAGGTATACTGTCTTGATTGAATTCACCAATTCCGGCACCACCCGGGAGCGCATCGGCGCTCGTGGGCGCACGCGAAGGAGAAACCATATGCAGGCACAGAAGGCCGAAGGCACCAAGGACCTCATCGGGCGCGAGATGCGCTCTTGGCTCAAGATGCAGGAAGTCGCGGCGGAGGTGTTCGGCCCGTTTGGGTTCGAGCCCATCGAGACTCCGGCGATCGAGCAGCTCGACGTATTCGTCCACGGCATCGGCCAATCCACCGACGTGGTGCGCAAGGAGATGTTCCGCGTTTTCTCCGGCGCGAATTTCGAGCGCGTCCTCACCGAGGGTACCGACGCCAAGCTCAAGGCCAAGCAGCGCCTGGCGCTTCGTCCCGAGGGCACGGCCGGCGTGGTGCGCGCCGTGGTGGAGAACAACCTGGTTCCCCAGGGCTCCGCTCCGTTCAAGGCGTGGTACGCGGAGGCGATGTTCCGCGGCGAGCGCCCGCAGAAGGGCCGCCTGCGTCAGTTCCACCAGGTGGGCATTGAGTGGCTGGGCGCTCCCGACGCCGCCGCCGATGCCGAGTGCATCATCATGCTCATGCGCTTTTACGAGCGCCTGGGCTTCGACCTCTCCAAGCTCCGCCTGCTCATCAACTCCATGGGCGACCCGGCGTGTCGTCCCGCGTATCGCGAGACCGTGCGCCAGTTCATCCTCGACCATGCCGACGAGATGTGCGATGAGTGCCGCGAGCGCGCCGAGATCAACCCGCTGCGCGCCTTCGACTGCAAAAACGAGCACTGTCGCGAGGTCATGAAGGGTGCCCCGCTTATGGGCGACAACCTGTGCGACGATTGCCGCGAGCATTACGAGCAGGTCAAGCGCCATCTCGACGCGGCGGGCATCGAGTATGTTGAGGATCCGACCCTCGTGCGCGGCCTGGACTACTACACCCGCACGGTTTTTGAGGTCGAGGCGCCGGGTGCGGGCGTGGGCTCCATCGGCGGCGGTGGCCGTTACGATGGGTTGGTCGAGCTTGAGGGCGGTAAGCCCACGCCGGGTGTCGGATTCGCCGTGGGCTTTGAGCGCGCCATGCTCGCCCTTGAGGCGTTCGGCAAGGAGATGGCATGCGACGATGAGGGCTGCGTCTTCGTGGCGAATGCCGGTGCCGACCTTCGCGACGAGGTGTTCGCGTTGGCACTCGATCTACGCGCCCGTGGCGTCCGCACCGAGTGCGACTACCAGGGCAAGTCGCTTAAGGCCCAGTTCAAGCTGGCGGATAAGTTGGGCGCGTCCCACATCGTGATCATCGGCGGCGACGAGCTCGCCGCGGGCAAGGTCAAGCTGCGCAACATGGCAACGCATGAGGAACGTTTAATCGATCGCGTTGGGGCCGCTGAAATCATTGCAGCTCTGTAGCGCATTCGACGATGGAAACCCAGGGCGGTGGGAACAAGTGTCCCGCCGCCCTTTCCGTTTGGGGCGGCTGCGCTGCCCGCCGAGAAGCTCATGCCGCCCGCCGAAGTGCGCGAGCCGTCTACCGATAATTTGTTGAAACGTAGGAGATGTACTCCACTTCACTAAAGTATGTGGTAGATACGGGAGAGCCTGCCTATAATAATGCGGTCTGCGAGGTTTATGCGCCTCGTGCTAAGCAATGAAGGAGGTAGTGTGGCAGAGAATACGCAAGCTGGCCAGCGCCTGAGCGAAGCGCTCACCGGCGACATGATCGCTGATGTCATGTCGGGCACCCGTCGTATCGACCTGACCGACCTTGAGGCGGCGGTCGAGGTTCTGTCCGACATCGACATCCCCGCCGAGCTCCGCGACAACCTGGCGCTGTTCCTGCGCCTCGAGCGCCGCATCCTGCGCGAGTACGACGCTCAAGTGCTCGATGTATTCGATGAGCTCATGGTGAGCGTCATTCGCGCGAACGCCGGCGATCCCGGTGCCGAGGCCGATGGCGAGGATGTTGACGAGCAGGGCATGCCCGCGGGGGAGACGCCCTCCGCCCGCGCCTTCCGCGACGCCGTCTCCCTCATCGACGCACTGCCCATCGACCAAGCTCAGGTCATCGTACGCGCCTTCACGGCGTTTTTCCACCTGGCGAACCTCTCCGAGGAGAGCTATCGCGTGGGTATCCTGCGCGAGCGTGAGCGCAGCGTCTCCACCGAGGACGCCGTCGACCCGGCGAACGCCCTCACCGTGGCGTTCCATCAGCTCACCGATGAGGTGGGCGGAGCCAAAGCAACCGAGCTGCTCTCTCGCCTGGAGTTCCATCCGGTTTTCACCGCGCATCCTACCGAGGCGCGCCGCAAGGCCGTTGAGGGTAAGATCCGCCGCATCGCCGGCCTGCTCGAGGAACGTGGGCGCCTGGGCGGCTCCGACCTCGTTGAGAACGAGCGCCACATGCTCCAGGAGATCGATGCGCTCGTGCGCACGAGCCCCATTGCCCTCAAGAAGCCCACGCCCGTCGAGGAAGCCGACACCATCATCGACATCTTCGACAGCACGCTGTTCGATACCATCCCCGTGGTGTACCGCCGTTTTGACGACTGGGTTTTGGGCGAGTATGCCGGCACGGTTCCGCCCGTGTGCCCGGCGTTCTTCCACCCTGGCAGCTGGATCGGCTCCGATCGTGACGGCAACCCCAACGTCACCGCCAAGGTGAGCCGTCAGGTTGCCGCGAAGTACGCCACGCACATGATCGCCAAGCTCGCCGACAAGTGCCGCCGCGTGGGCCGCAACCTCACGCTCGAGGCCGCATACACCAAGCCGTCCGATGAGCTGCTCAACCTGTGGAGCCATCAGGTGGAGATGAGCGAGGTCCTTACCGAGCGTGCCAGCGAGATCTCCAACTCCGAGCCCCATCGTGCCGTGATGCTCGTGATGGCAGCGCGCCTGGACGCCACCGTGGCCCGCAATGCCGACACGATGTACCGCACCTGCGACGATTTCCTCGCCGACCTGCGTGTGGTCCAGCGTTCGCTCGCCGAGGCCGGCGCCGTTCGCGCCGCATACGGACCGGTCCAGACCCTCATCTGGCAGACCGAGACCTTCGGCTTCCACATGGTGGAAATGGAATTCCGTCAGCACTCCGTGGTGCACACCCGTGCGCTCGCCGACATTCGCGAGCACGGCATCCACGGCGAGCTCGCCCCCATGACGCGCGAGGTGCTCGACACGTTCCGCGCCATCGGCTCCATCCAGAAACGCTATGGCACCAAGATGGCGCGCCGCTACATCATCTCGTTCACCAAGAGCGCCCAGCATGTGGCCGACGTCTACGAGCTCGCGCAGCTCGCCTTCGCGCATGCCGAGGACGTGCCGATGCTCGACGTGATCCCGCTGTTCGAGCAGCTGGAGGATCTCGAGGGCTGCGTGGACGTGCTCGAGGAGATGCTCAAGCTCCCCGCCGTTCAGGCGCGCCTGGCGCAGACCGGTCGCCGCATGGAGGTCATGCTTGGATACTCCGATTCCTCCAAGGACGCCGGCCCCACCACCGCCACGCTCGCCCTGCACTCCGCACAGGAGCGCATCGCCGCGTGGGCGGAGAAAAACGACATCGACCTCGTGCTCATGCACGGCCGCGGTGGTGCCGTGGGCCGTGGCGGTGGTCCTGCCAACCGCGCGGTGCTGGCCCAGCCCGCCGGCTCGGTGAACTGCTTCTTCAAGGTCACGGAGCAGGGCGAGGTCATCTTCGCGCGCTATGGCAATTCCACGCTGGCACAGCGCCATGTGGAGAGCGTCGCGGCGGCGACCCTGCTTAACTCTGCGCCCTCTGTGGAGCGCACCAACACCGAGACCACCGAGCGGTATGCCGACATGGCCTCTGTGCTCAACCGTGCGAGCCACAAGCGCTACCTCGACCTGCTTAACGCCGAGGATTTCACCCCGTGGTTCTCGACCGTCACCCCGCTTACCGAGGTCGGCCTGCTGCCCATCGGCAGCCGTCCGGCCAAGCGTGGCCTGGGCGCCAAGTCGCTTGACGACCTGCGTACCATCCCGTGGGTGTTCTCGTGGAGCCAGGCACGCATCAACCTGGCCGCGTGGTACGGCCTGGGTACCGCGTGCGAGGAGCTGGGCGATCTGGAGTTGCTGCAGCGCGCATACCGCGAGTGGCCGCTGTTCAGCACGTTCATCGACAACATCGAGATGTCGATCGCCAAGACCGACAACCGCATCGCTAAGATGTACCTGGCGCTGGGCGACCGCGATGATCTTGCCGCGAAGGTGTTTGATGAGATGATGCTCACGCGCTCGTGGGTGCTGCGCATTGTGGGCGACGCGTGGCCGCTGGAGCACCGCCGCGTGCTCGGCCAGGCGGTGCGTGTGCGCAACCCGTTTGTGGATGCCCTTTCGTTGGCGCAGGTCCGTGCGCTGCGTGAGGTCCGCGCCAACCAGGACGAGCTGTCCGAGGAAGCCAAGGCCGAGTACATGAGCCTCGTGCTGGAGACCGTGACCGGCGTCTCCGCCGGCCTGCAGAACACGGGGTAATCCGGAGTACGATGCTCCCACAGCGCCCCCGCAGGTTGCTTTGCCTGCGGGGGCGTTTTTTTGTTCGCGGCGGTACGTGGCGTCAGCAGGCACCGACCTCGACGCGTGCCGCGCCCGCAGGAGCCGGACCCCGCCACGTGCCGGACCTGTAAGAGCCGCACAACGCCGCGCGCCGGACCTACGGATTGACATTGCCTATGCTGCCCATAGGCAATCCCGGCCAAGGGCGGAAGCTGATGACGAAACCCGGTTAGTCTATGCGCCACACGGGATCGGCAGCAGTGCCGGTGACCAGCAGCTCGGGTTGGTTTCCGTGCCATGCCAGCGCGTAGTCATCTCGCGCGACGGGGTCGACGCCGTCATCGCACCCGAATGCCGCGTAGTATTCACCGAATCCCACCCCGCCCGGCACGACGTATGCGGTCGTTTCCCCATAGAGCAAAAAGTTGTAATGGACGGCGACAACGCGGTCGCCTGCCGGGCTTGGCGGATTGAGGACGTGGGTAATTTTCAGAGATAGCAGAAGCCCTTCGGCGAATATCGTCCAGACGGATGCGCATAGGGCGCATGTGAGCATGATGCGACTCAGGTGTCGCATGAGATGGCCGGGGCAACGTGCGGCACGGCTCGCGTCTCGTGCGAAACGACCTCGGGGGCGTATGAAGCGGTCCATGCACCGCGCGGAGTGGTCGAGGCTCCGTACGAAATGACCCGTGTGTTGCGTGAAGCGACCCGGGTGCCGATCCCGGGATGTCGGTTCGGCGTCGTCTCGCCGGTGCTTCCGATACAAACGCGAGGCGAGCACCAGCGTGGGGCATGTGAGCGCCACCAGGAATATGGCGAGGCTTCTGCATGACGCGATTGCGACCGGTCCAATGAGGAGGGGCGCATCGAGGGTGCTCGGCACGGAGGCGTGCAGCGCAAGAGCCGCCCCGCCTGCGACGAGCGCCGCGAGATCAGCGCGCATCGGCGCCACGGGAATGGAAATCCCCGTCATGCTCCGGCACGTATTCCAGAATGTCACCTGGCTGGCAGTTGAACTCCCGGCATATGGCTTCGAGCGTGCTGAAACGGATGGCCCGGGCCTTACCGGTCTTGAGGATGGAGAGATTGGTGGTGCTGATACCCACGCGCTCGGACAGTTCGCCGAGCTTCATCTTGTGCCTCGCGAGCTCCACGTCGAGGTTAATCCGAATTCCCATGGCTACACCGTCAGATCTGCATCGTCTTTGAGCTCGGTCGCACGCATGGTGAGGTGGACGAGCGCGAATGCGATGGCACTCAGGCAAAGGCTTCCCATGAGGAGCGACAGGGCAACGATGAGCGAGTAGGGGGCCGCGGCGGCAAGTGGAATCCACAGGAGGGCGCATGCGAGCCACGCGGTCGCGGCGGCTCCGTACCAGAGCGTCGCCCGTGAGAGGAGTCCGGCTGCCCTGCGTTCGAATCCCCCATTATCGCCGACGAGCGTGAACACGCGCCAAATGTAGGAATGGTGCAATTGGGGACGTACCCCAATTGCACCATTTTGCCTTACAGCGCCAGCAATCCCTGGTCAAAGGCGCTGGGGAACAGGAACGTGCGGTGCTTGGGATTGCCGTGCTTGTCCAAGCCCAAGACGACCTCGATGCGTCCGCCCTCTCGGTCGATGTCCACGTTCACTTCTTGCTGCTCTCTATAGGGGCATTTGACTGCTGTCGTACTCGATGGACGCCGCAACGACCCCGTCAAAAGTGAAGTTCAACCGTACGTTGTCATGGGGAATCACATCATACTCCCAGGGTTTACCGTTGTGATCGGCGTTCCATTCGGTAACGGCTCGGCAGTACTCTCGCGCAGCCTTTGCCTTGGCACGAACGTCTTCATTGTCGACGTCCTTCGCCGCTTTGGTTTCGATCATGTAAATGCGATTGTCGGTCTCAACGATGAAGTCGGGCTCATACCGTTTCGTGGCGGCAGAGTCATAGTAGATATTGAACTGCTTCGGCGAGGGTCTCATCCATCGTAGAACAGCGCCATCATTTTCGAGGATTATAGCGAGTGTTCTCTCAGTGTTGCTGTCGAACTTGTATAGGGTGTGGCACGCCTTCTTGAACCCTCCAAAAACCTTTGAGTGCACCTCTCCAACGGGCACGTTGGAGTGCAGGTCGAAAATGTCTTCGGCTGCCATCTTGCTGCCAAAGCCGCTCTCTATCTTCGAGAACGGACGCATCTGGACGGTCTCGTACCCGGTCTCCTCTCGGTAGAAGTGCTCATTCATTTGAAGGTAGATCATCTCGGCGATGCCCTTCTGATGTTCGCGCATCACCTGCTCGGCATCGTCTTCATTGAGGTAGGTGAGAAGGTGTTCCTTGAGCTCGCCGATGAGCGAGTACAGCAGGTCGGCGCACTCGCCGTATTCGATGTTGTCGCGCACGATGATGTGGCGAACGATTCCATTTTCCGGGGTATCGACGTGCGTCTCGGCAGCACTGCTGACGTCCAAGCTTACGGTGCGGCCACCTTCCATGAGTTCGGTGCCAACGAGTTTGTCTCCCGTCGGCCTCCAATTCATGTTTCGCGTGTTCAAATGGAACGGGTGGTAGCCGCGCTTCACTTTGGCGAATGGCAGAACAACAGCCCGGGGGATTGGGATGATGCTGTCGGTGAGCGCCTGCACGCAGGCTTTCATGGTGGTTTTAACGACGGATGTTAGTCTTTCCTCGGAGAGGCTGAGTCCCGGGAACTGGCGCATGGTCTCGTGGGCTACGCTTGTCGTGGCTATCTCGAGGGTTCGCTCATCGCTGATCGCATCGAACGTCCGGACCTGCTTGTTGAGCTCCTCTGTCGTTTTCGATGAGAGGGCGGCGACGAACCGAGCGACTTCTTCCATCTTCTCGGCAGTTTCCGTCTCTTCGGGCGAGGTTGCGCCGACGGCGTCTTTCAACGCCAGGGCGACATGGCCGACAAAGCTCTCATCGCCGGTGGCGGTGTCATAGACCGTGGGCATCTCGACCGTTGTCTGCGCTTGGGGGACATTGCCTCCAAGGGAGGGATCAATGAAGTAGACTTTGCGGACGAGCGAGTTTGGGTCATTCGCCTGCTTGATGATCTCGGCGTATTTGTTGTGGCTCACAATGGTGAGGCGGTCGATATGCTCATCTCCCGTGCGGCTGCCGTAAGGCAGGCGAAGGCCGCGGCCAATCGTCTGCTCAGTGAGGGTGTCGGAGGCGGAGGTGCGCAGCGGAACGATGGTGTAGAGGTTGGTGACGTCCCAGCCCTCTTTGAGCATGTTCACGTGGATGACGATTTCAACTTTGTTGTCCGGTCGCTCGAGGGAGAGCAGAAGCTCAATGTTCTCGTCCTTCTCGGCGCCCTTCTTTGTGGAGTTAACCTCTATGACCTTGCCGTGGTAATAACCCCCGAAGAAATCGTTGGACGTAACGTACTCCATGATGTGCTTCGAGTGCTCCGTGTCTTTTGCGACCACCAATACAAATGGCTTGACGAATGGTTTGCCGAAGGTGCGGGAGTAAACCTCGAGACGGCTTTTTGTGTCCTCGTGGAGGCGCAGACCGTCAAGGAGCTTGATGCGGTCGAGTTGCTCTTCGGTGTAGTCCTCGGGTCGGAAGTTCTCTCGAGTGGCAACGAGGGGCACCTTTACGTACATCCCGTCGTTGAGGGCATGCGCCAGCGAATATTCGTATACGACGTTTCGGAAGTCGATTTTCTTCGCGCCCTTTTGGATCTGAGGGGTCGCGGTCAGCTCCACGCCGAGAATCGGACGCAGGTCGTTGATGACCTCGAAACTCTTGTCGGCATGATAATGGTGGCTCTCGTCCATGAAGATACAGAGGTCGGGAAGGGATTGGAGGTACTCGAAGTAGGACTGGCCGAGTATCTCGTTAAGCCTTTTTGTTCGAGCACCGCCCTTCTTGCCGTCCTTGCTTTCGGAATTGAATTTGGCGATGTTGAAGACGTTGATGACGACGTCGTTGACGCCGAGGGCGCCCTGTCTGAAGTCTCCGTAGTTATCGCCGTCGATGATTCGGGGAGGGTTGACGAACTTGTCGAGCCCGCGGAACACGTACTTTGGGTTTGCAGGGTTGCCGAGATCGTCCTTGAGCTTGCGGTAGATCGTCAGGTTGGGGGCCATGACGAAGAAGTTCCTGATTCCCTTCTCATAGTGTAAGTAGGCGATGCAGGCGCCCATCAGCCTCGTCTTGCCGATGCCTGTGGCGAGGGCGAAGCATATGGAAGGGAAATCGCGCTCGAAGGACGTGAGCGTGGGGTAATGCTCGCGTACATTGCGCAGGTCCTCGTCATAGAACGAGGAATCCGCGTCTGCAGGCTTCTTTGTGGGGCTCAGAATGTCGCAGATCCGCGCGAACACCTCGAGACTCTCGTGCTGAGGGGTGCGTAGAGAGAGCACGTTGCTGATGTACTTTGAGCTATAGCTGTAGTAGCGCTTGCTATAGGGTTCCTTAATCATCTTCCCGCTCCTCGTCGTCGCAGACGGGCAGGTCGACGATGTTCAGGTTGTAGTTGTCCACGCCGTACTCGCACTTGGCGAGGACGGACTGCGGGATCTTCTTAACGGTGATATTGTCGTACCGCTTGTTGAGATCGAGGTCGAATGCCGGGGCGCACACGAGAAGGCTCTCCAGCGGATCCATATCGGAGGCGATCCCATCGAGCATTCCTGCGGTCAGGTATTGCGTGGTGACGTAGATGTAGCTCTTGTCCTGGCTGTAACCCTGTTTCCAGAACACGTCTGGATCCGGGGCGTAGCGGAAGCCGTTGAGCTTGGTGACGGCTGCAACGAGCATCTCAGGGCTGTATTGCTCGGAGAATACAGGGTTGCCGCGACTATCGATTGCTATGAGGCTGGGAGCAAGTTCGAAAAAGCGGTATCCTCCACCTCCACGCCAGCTGACCAAATCGGTAATTCCCGTTTCGTCATTTCCATCGATGACCTTTTTCAATCTCGGTATGCAATGCGTATATGCATGGCCCCCCAGCTCGATGCCAATCCATCTCCTGTTCATCTTCTGCGCAACAGCGGCGGTTGTTCCCGAGCCGAGAAAAGAGTCGAGAACAAAATCGCCCTCATTTGTGCAAAGCGAGATTACTTTCTTGATCAGCCTTTCTGGTTTCTTGCTGTTCGCAAACAGGACTCCGCCCTCTTGGCCGACTCCACCAGTGGTCTTTATATCCAACCAGAGGTCTCCCTGATTCTGAGACAAATTATCCGATGCGAATATCACTTGGACGCGCGGCTGCTTTGCATTCATGTCGACACGCGTATTGACGAGATAGATCAGGCCCGATGATGATGGGACTGCCATAACATCTTGGTCTAGCAGATGTGTGTTCTTTGCTATCTTAAAAACACTTGTCGAGCCTACCGCCTGGATAATGTACTTCGCATGCGCGAACTTCCAAGACTCCTCTTCTTCTTTCGGAAGTCCCAATCCCTTGAAATGCTTTGCGAGCGATACAACCTTGCCTCTTGATAGTATTGAATTGCATCTGTTTAACGTCGCTTCCGTTGCCCCTTCAGAGGAATGCAGTATATTATGCAGCTCGTCGATCTCGTCATCGGAGATGCCAGTGAGAAGCTGCTTGTATTCGTTGTTCCATTCCTGCAAGGGCACTTTTTCAGGAGTAATTAACGGTGGTTGCGCCTTATAATAGACAAGGATGTATTCTTTCAGTTTTGGGAGGCGCTTGTCGGCGTGTGCCATTTTCACGCCAGAAGCCTCACTCATTTTAACGGTTATAGTGTTGAGTCGATTCTTTCTGCCGAATATCTCATCGAGCAGAACCGTCAAATAGGCCTGCTCGTTATCATCTATTTGAACGAACAAGAGGCCATCATCGGCTAATAGACTGCGGAGAATCTCAAGTCGGGGCTTCATGAGATCAAGCCAAATCGAGTGCTCTAGATTGTCGTCATAATATTCGAACGCAGCTCCAGTGTTGTACGGCGGATCGATATAGATGCATTTCATTTTGCCGGCATAGTCCTGTTCAAGCGCCTTGAGCGCGAGCAGGTTGTCGCCGTGGATGAGCATATTACCAGTATCAGGATCTCCGTAGTCCATCGATGGATCGTGGATAAGGATGCGAGGCTCAACCTCAGGCTCTTCGCCCTTACCGATCCAAGTTAGCTCGAGTCTCTGCATATTATTCTCCTATTCAACCTCAAAGGAAATGGTCATGATTCGTTCGAGCTCGCTGTTGCCGCGAAGCTTCTCGCGCATCTCGGCTTGGAGCTGCTCGTTTTGTGCTTCGATTTCGTCCTCACGGTCATAGAGGTCTCGCTGCATCCGCTTTCGCTTACGCTTCAACTCTTCCAGCTCGTCCTTGACGGCAAGCATTTCGTCTAGGGGGAGGTCGGTGCTGTTGCGGAATTCACGGTTCTTTTCGGTGATCGCCTTTTTTATGTCGTTCAGCTCGCGCTGGAGACCTTCCTTTAGGTCCTCGCTGTACGCGTCCAACTTGGCGCATTCGTCTAAGTAGTACTGCTTGTTTGCCGCCTCGATGGCTCGCTGACGCTGTTCGACGCGCTCCTTGCGGAGTGCTTCCACCTCACCGTTAACGGCACCCGCCGCATCGGTCAATTCGGCGGGAAGTTCGAAAAGGGTGTTTACGAGGTCTTCGTCTAGCTGGCGCCCATCGTCCATGACGGCGGTGATGACCAAATGCTCTTCCTCTCCAATGCCGGAGTAGGAGAGCTTGTCGATCGTGATGACACCCCTGATCCCAGGGTGCTCATCGAGATAAGAGACTCGCCTGTCGCTGTTGCTGTAAAGGAACTTGACCGATCCAAAAGGCAGGTCAATGGACTTTGCCTCATCAATCCAGTGAAGATACCTTGGGTCATCTCGACGCAAGAAGGTGTCGCCTTCATCCTCAGCGTCTCGCCACTGCAGGTTGTACACACGCCCGCTCGGGTCTCCGCCGAATCGGAATCTCAGCTTGTTTTCGGGGGTAACGCGCTCGGCCCCGTGGGCAAGCAGGAAGAACAACGTCCATTGACTGAACTTGTCTAGGCTGGCGACGGTGCTCGTTTGACAGTCCTTGAGACGGGCTGCCACATCTTCGTCGAAGTTCTCGAGGATTGAGTGACGGGCCTCGACCATCTTCTCATCGATGCTCTCGGCGAGCTCGTCCTGCAGCGCGTCGAACTCCGCCTGTATCTCGTCGGAGGTCTTGCACTTCTGATAGATCCCGGCGATGCGCTTCTCGAAGTCGACGCCGGACTCGATGGACCCGATGACCTCGTCCGAGGAGCCGAAGACTCCATTGAAGAGGTTGAACTTCTCGGACAGCAGCTCGTAAACACGGACGTCCGCGGCGTTCCTCTTGTTGAGGAAGTTGATGACCACGACGTCGTTCTTCTGGCCGTAGCGGTGGCATCGTCCGATGCGCTGCTCAATGCGCTGGGGGTTCCAGGGGAGGTCGTAGTTCACGAGCAGGCTGCAGAACTGGAGGTTGATTCCCTCGGCAGCCGCCTCGGTGCCAATGAGTATGCTGGCACGGTCGCGGAATTCCTCGACGACGGCCGCCTTCATATCCGCCTGCCGCGATCCCGATATTGCTCCGTCGCCGTCGTGGCGTTGCTTCCAGTCCTCGTAGATGCGCTTTGACACCTCGTCATTGTTCGAGCCGTTGAGGAATACGATCTTGTCCTCGTAGCCGTTGTCCGAGAGCAGCCTTAGCAGGTATTCCTGCGTGCGTCGCGACTCGGTGAAGATGACCGCTTTGCGTTTTCCACCGAGCTCCTCAATCTTCGCGAAGCCTTTCTCAAGCGCGAAGAGGAGGTTATCGCCCTTTGCGTTGTGTGTGATGCTGTTTGCGAGTGAGGCATACTCGTTCAGTCGCTCGAGCTCGAGGAGTATCTTGTCGCGCTCTTGCACAAGGTTGGGGGCGCCGATGTCTTCCTCGTCTTGATTTCCGTCCATAAGGTCGCCGTACGCGTCGTAGTCACTCATATCCAGATCGCCTTCGACGCCTGCCAGTAGTCCCTCCAGGCGTTCGATCAGCGAAGATAGCGTGCCGGAGATGGCGAACGACGACGAGGCGAGCAGCTTCCGCAGGACCATCGTGATGAGGGTGCGCTGACCTTGCGGGAGCGCATAGAGCTTGTCTGATTGGAGGTAGTCGGAGATGCCGTTGTAGAGTTCTTCCTCCTCGGCAGAAGGAGCGTATTCCTGCAGGATGGCGTGCCTGTTCGTGTAGCGGATGTATTCAGTTACCTGTTTGCGCAGTGTGCGGTGGCAAATGTGCTGGAGCCTGTCCTTAAGGTTCTTGTTCCGCAGATCAACGTTCGAGGCCGTAACATACATGTCTCGGAACGTCCTCGCGTCGCCAAATGCGTGATCATCGATGATGCTGGCGAGGCCATATAGCTCCATGAGGTTGTTTTGAAGCGGCGTTGCCGTGAGAAGTAGTTTTTTGCGGCCGTCTAGGGCGCGCTTGAGCTTCTTACCAGTGACGTTGCTCTTTTTGTAGACGTTTCTCAGGCGGTGCGCCTCGTCCATGATGACAAGGTCCCATGGGACCGTGCGGATTTCGGCATCCTTCCTTGCGGCGAAGTTGTATGAGCAGATCACCACGCGGCCATCGATGTCGAAGGGGTTGGGCTTGCCCTCACGCTTTGCCTTATTGAACGGAGTCGCCTCCATGAGGATGGAGTCGATAAAGAATTTCTCGGTGAGCTCTTGTCGCCACTGCATGCGCAGTGACGCCGGAACGATGAGCAGGATTTTTCTTTTGCGTTCAGCCCAGAACTGGGAGAGCACGAGTCCCGCTTCGATGGTCTTTCCGAGTCCGACCTCATCGGCGAGAAGCGCTCCAGAGGACAACGGGGACCTCAGTGCAAAGAGCGCGGCGTCAACTTGGTGTGGGTTGAGATCGACCTTTGTGCCCGACATTGCGGACGCGAGATTGTCGACGCTGGACTGCGGCCTCTTGAGCGAAAGTTGTTCGGCGAAGTAGCGCGTCTGATATTGGGTGTACTTGGGGGCTGCCATTACCGCATCGCCTCCACCTGCTGAATCGGTCCCTGGCGAACGGGTGCGTTGGGATTCATGTCGAGCATGGCGTTTACCTCGCGCTCGTTGGTAAACACCTCGCCGTGGTCCTGGACCCGCTGCTTTGATTTGACCTGCTGAGCCATGCCATTTCTCCATGTGTACGATATATAGTACAGCAGTGTAGCCCAAATCTGGTATGTACGAAATATCAGACACTGTACGGAATATGAGTCAATACGATGGACTCATGAAGAGAGACGAGACATGTGAGTACGTATGCAAGAAGGTGGGCGAGAACATCGGCCGTCTTCGGGAAGAGCATGAAGTTTCACAGGCTGAGCTTGCCCGGCGAATCGAGGTAAGCCGTCCTAATCTCAATAAGGTTGAAAGCGGCAATCAAAACTTCTCGCTCGACTATCTCGTCCTGATCGCAAACGGTCTGGACATTCCCGTTATCGAGTTCTTCTCCGGCTTGGAAAAAGATTCCCCGCGGGTCATCCTCGAGAAGAGCAGGGCCGCCGACCGGCAATAGGGCCTGTCCGTCGTCCGGTGACAGCGCATTGTCCCTTTATAGCAGCGGATTCTCCCTGCTCATGTGCTCCTAATGTCGAATGGTGGAAGTTCCTAATGTCAGATTTGGGAACATTGCCAACCATTTAAATGGAGCTGGATTAGACCCATGTGCACACAAGCGATGGCTGTTGCAATGTCGAACGTGTCGGCTCGGTTTCAGTCTATGTAGGTCCGATAATGTATCAAATCGTGATTTATATAATCGTGATATGATGAATCCAGATTCTCAAAAAGAGGGTGGGCAGCATGGGCTTTATCGAGTGGAACTTGTTGACGCCGTTGACCTCGTGAGCTGATGTTCGGGGTGTTGGGGCGGTTGACCTGCTGGGCAAACCGTTCGGGGCTCTTGCCGCCATGTAATTCTGCCATTGGCATGCCCGACCCCACCCTCCAATGTTCCCAGCGTGTTAAGACCGCGTGAGCCGGGCGCTCTTCTGTGATGGAGTGCCCTGCTTTCCGCTATCCTAGTGAGCTGTCGCGCGCGGAGGGCCGCTGTGGCGAGGGGCGATTTCATCGTCGATCCCGGCAGCCGGAATCCGTGTTCGCGATATGCCGAGCCGCGCTGTCTACGCGCCCCGGCAGTCTGTACACCAGCCGCCCGCTTACGGCACGGGGCGGCACAGATCAACAAGGAGGAAGCAGTGGCACAAGACTGCACCACCAACCCCGCCAACATGCATTCCATGCACACCCGCACCTGTGGCGAGCTCCGCTCCGCCAATATCGGCGAGGAGGTTACCCTCACCGGTTGGGTGAGCCGTCGCCGCGACCACGGCGGCCTGATCTTCTGCGACCTGCGCGACCGTGAGGGCATCACGCAGATCAACTTCGACCCCGAGCACTCCGACGGCGACGCCTTCAAGATCGCCGAGACCATGCGTCCCGAGTGGCCCATCCTCGTGCACGGCATCGTGCGCGACCGCGGCCACGACGCGGTGAACCCCAAGCTCGCCACCGGCGAGATCGAGGTCCTCGTCGACCACGCGCAGGTGCTCAACCGCTCCAAGACCCCGCCGTTCCAGATCGAGGACGGCATCGAAACCGCTGAGGACACGCGTCTGCGTTACCGCTACCTGGACCTCCGCCGTCCGGAGATGGCCGCGCGCCTGCGCCTGCGCTCCGATTTCACCTTCGCCATCCGCTCGGCTCTCCACGACCGCGCCTTCACTGAGGTCGAGACGCCGGCCCTGTTCAAGTCCACGCCCGAGGGCGCTCGCGACTTCGTGGTGCCCAGCCGCCTGCAGCCCGGCAACTTCTACGCCCTGCCGCAGTCCCCGCAGCTGCTCAAGCAGCTGCTCATGGTCGGTGGCGTCGAGCGCTACTACCAGGTCGCCAAGTGCTTCCGCGATGAGGACCTGCGCGCCGACCGCCAGCCCGAGTTCACGCAGGTGGACATCGAGATGAGCTTCGTGGAGCAAGACGACGTCATGGCGCAGCTCGAAGACGTGCTCGCCGACGCGTTCGCCAAGGTGGGCGTCGAGATGCCCACGCCGCTGCGCCGCATCTCCTACTGGGACGCCATGGACACCTACGGCTCCGACAAGCCCGACACCCGCTTTGGCATGGAGCTCGTGGACCTCACCGACGTGTTCGCCGGATCCGCCTTCAAGGTGTTCGCCAGTGCCGCGAACACGCAGGGCCACGTGGTCAAGGCCATCAACGCCAAGGGTGCCGGCAGCTGGCCGCGTGCTCAGATCGACAAGCTCGCCAAGGTCGCCGCGACCTTCGGTGCCAAGGGCCTGGCATGGATCGCCTTCCGCGAGGAAGGCTCCATGAACAGTCCCATCGTCAAGTTCTTCACCGACGAGGAGATGGCCGAGCTCCGTCGCCGCTGCGACGTCGAGCCCGGCGACCTGGTGATGTTCGCCGCCGGCCCGCGCCTCGAGGCAAACGAGATCCTCGGCGGCATGCGCTGTCACATGGCCGACGCGCTGGAGCTCCCGCGCGAGGGCCACGACTTCCTGTGGGTCGTGAACTTCCCGCTGTTCCATTGGGACGAGGAGGGCAAGCGCTACGAGGCGGAGCACCAGCCCTTCACGCTGCCCCACATCGACGAGCTGCACCTGCTCGACGAGGACCCGCTCAAGATGGGCTCCTGCACCTACGACTTCGTCATGGACGGCTTCGAGGCCGGCGGTGGCGGCATGCGCATCCACGACTCCGAGCTGCAGCTCAGGATGCTCGAGTTTATGGGCTTCACCGAGGAGCGCGCCCGCGCGCAGTTCGGCTTCCTCATGGAGGCCCTCGAGTTCGGCGCCCCGCCGATGGGCGGCTTCGCGCTCGGCCTCGACCGCGTGTGCATGCTGCTTGCCGGCACCGACTCCATTCGCGACGTCATGGCGTTCCCCAAGACCAGCAGCGGCTCCGACCTCATGTCCGCGGCTCCGTCCGAGGTGAGCCTAGCGCAGCTCAAGGAAGTCGGCCTGCGCCTGGAGTAGCCTCGCTTTTCCAGGCACCCCACCTCGCCCTTCAATCGTCGGGCGCCGCACGCAAGGCGTGCGCCCTCCTCTTTCAGAGCGATCTGGGGCACCTGGAAAACCGAGCGGCTGCGCGAGGCGCCCGACCTTGCCCCTCAATTTGGGGACAGACACGTAATTGAGGTTCAAATCTTGCACTTGATGGGGAGGCAGCCAGTTGGCCGCCTCCCCATCTTACAAATAACGACAATTTGTACCAATGGGGCGCGATGTTGGAACTCTCGGCGCCGGTGATTCTAAAGAAGACGAACAAATAATGGAAATATGTCCAATATCGTCATCGCGTGGCATCGCTTAGGGAGTCTCAATCGCGTCTGTTTCTCAAAAATGTCTTCGCCGACGTTGATTTTGGTACAGATTATCGATATTTGTATATGATGGCGCCGAGATGGCATAAGGAGTCGGGCTGCGCCTGGGGTAGCTCGCATGTTCGTATCTCAATTTAGTGCCTGTTCCTCAAATGAGGTACCAATCACCTCCGTTGACCATATGGACGGGTATTGGAGTTTTATACTGGGGTGACGGATGAAGCCGACCCGAGGGAGGGCGTTATGGACCAGCAGTTGATCGGTGCGATCGAGGCGGGTGGCACCAAGATGGTGCTGGCGACCGGCTATGCCGATGGAACGATCGTGGAACGTGCGAGCATTCCCACCGAGGAGCCAGCGAAGACGGTTCCCGCCATGGTCGAGTGGTTCGCCGATAAGGGGATCGCCGCTCTGGGTATCGCTGCCTTTGGTCCCACGGCGGTCAATCCCAAATCGCCCGACTACGGTCACATCCTGCAAACGCCTAAGATCGCTTGGCGCGGCTATGACTTCCTTGGCGAAATGGCCCGTGGGCTCAACGTACCCTGCGGCTACGACACCGACGTGAACGGTGCATGCCTGGGCGAGGTCATATACGGTGCGGGCAAGGGCCTCGACAACGTGATCTACATCACGGTGGGCACCGGCATTGGCGCGGGCGTGTACGTTGGCGGGCATCTGCTCCACGGCATGCTGCATCCCGAGGCCGGGCATATCGCGCTTGCGCGCGTGCCGGGCGATGAGGGCTTCGCGTGCAACTGCCCGAGTCATGAGAGCTGCTTCGAGGGCCTCGCCGCCGGTCCCGCCGTGGTCGCCCGGTACGGCGTGGAGCGGGCGTCCGACATGGCCGACGATGAAGGATTCCTCGAGCTCGAGAGCACGTACATCGCCCAAGGTATATGCACGTATATCTATACACTCTCGCCGCAGCGCATCGTGTTGGGCGGTGGCGTGCCCGATCACGCCCCCAAACTCATGGCCCGCGTGCGCGCCAAGGTACTCGAGCAAATCAATGGGTATCTGGCGACGCCCGAGCTCGCGGATATCGATACCTATATCGTGTCGCCCGCCTGCGACGGCAACCAGGGCGTGCTTGGTGCCATCGCCTTGGGCGCCAGAGCACTCGAGGGCTAACACGGGGTTCCCTGCTTCTAACACGAGCACGGTGCCGTAAGGATATCGGATGGCGCCGCGCGGCCAGTTAGATGGCCCCCCCCCCCCCCCCCCCCCCCCCCCCCCCCCCCCCCCCCCCCCCCCCCCCCCCCCCCCCCCGCCCCCGTAAAACGCGCTTTTGTTGCATTAGCGCTCGAGCGCTGCCAGGTAGTCGTCCACGGCCGCCCCAAGGGCACCGAGAGTCCCTGGTTCCGGCGTCAGGACATCGCTGCTCCACTCTTCGGGCGTGAGGGAGATTCCCAGACTCGGCCCGCCGATGATTTGAACACCCATGGCGCTGAACAGCCGTTCTAGATCCTTGCGCATGCCGGCGGTGGCGTTTCGTCCGCCAACGCCGCTGATGGCAGCGCGCTTGCCCTTGATGGCGGACGGGCTGGTGCGGTCATGCTCGTCGAGGGGGCGCGAGAGCCAGTCGAGGAGGTTCTTGAGCCCTCCCGGAATCTGGTAGTTGTATTCGGGCGAGAAGAACCACAGGCCGTCGGCGGCGAGTACGGCGTCGCGAACGCGTTGCACCGCCTCCGGGGCTGGCCACTCGATGTCCTGGTTCATGAGGGGCACATCGCCCCAATCGAGGAAAGTGACCTCGGCGCGATCGCCGATAATGCGTTCGATCTCACGTGCGAGTTGATGGTTAAACGACTGCTTGCGCAGCGAACCGACGATCATGAGGATACGGGGCATGCGAGCTCCTTTCGGATGGTGGGCGCCTTCGCGCGCCCGTATTCACATGGTTCCCGCAGGGCATCAATCAATACCTACCGAATAGGTATACATAAAACGTACGCGAGAGAAGCGTGGGTTCATCATGATGGGGGTGCCTGGCCTACGGGACCCTATCGGCCGCGTGCGCCCCATCGCTTCGCGCGATTCCGCCATCCTGTGACGCTGGGGGGGTGCGTGCGGAGGCCCCGCGGCGCTGTGCCGTCGATTCTCTCAGCGTACGTAGTGGGGCGTGAGTACAATAGAGGTCGGATCGGGCGTGCGTGCCTTCGATCCGAATGTCGATTCGCAGGAGAGGATGTAGGCGATGGATTCGATCATCAAGCTCGTGCCCGATTTCAAGGGCAAGATCTGGGGCGGACGCCGCATGGCGAGCGATTTTGGGTATGACATCCCGGATGGCCCCGTGGGCGAGTGCTGGGCCATCTCCGCGCATCCCAACGGCGATGACGTCATCGCCACGGGCGAGTCCGCCGGCAAGACCCTCTCCTGGCTGTGGGCCAACCACCGCGAGCTGTTCGGCAACTGCGAGGGCGACGTGTTTCCGCTGCTCGTGAAGATCATCGACGCCGCCGCCGACCTGTCCATCCAGGTGCATCCCGACGACGCGTACGCCGGCGAGCACGAGAATGGCAGCCTCGGCAAGAAGGAGTGCTGGTACGTCCTGTCCGCCGACGAAGGCGGCACCATCGTCGTCGGTCAGAACGCGCGCTCGCGCGAGGAGTTCGCCCAGATGGTCGAAGAGGGCCGCTGGGATGAGCTGCTCAACGTGATTCCGATCCACGCCGGCGACTTCTTCCAGATCGACCCCGGTTGCGTGCACGCCATCAAGGGCGGCACGGTGATCCTCGAGACGCAGCAGTCGAGCGACGTGACCTACCGCGTGTACGACTACGATCGCCCTGGCGACGACGGCAAACTGCGTCCTCTGCACCTCGAGCAGTCCCTCGACGTCATCGACTACGCCATGGATGCGCCCGAGTCCGGCGAGATCACCGCGCCCGAGGTCGACGGCGTAACGGTGCTCGTGTCCAACGACTGCTACACCGTAGAGCGCCTGCGCGTCGACGGTGAGCTGAAGTTCGCGACGCCCTTCCCCTTCACCTGCGTGAGCGTCATCGAGGGCGACGGCTCGATCAATGGCGAGCCAGTCGTCAAGGGTAGTCACCTGCTGGCACTTTCCGCCTGCGATGAGCTGGTGCTCACGGGCGACATGACGATCATCACCTCGCATCTATAGCGTTTTCATCACGCCGCGGCGCATCGTCGCCATTTCTGCCCGAAAGGGCTCCCGGGTTTCCGAGGTCTTTCCTGTCTTCAATCGAATGCGGCCTTCGGTCGCGAAATCGTCTCGATTTCGTAGCTGAAGGCCACTCTCGGCACGAGCCGGCGAGATATGCGAGCGAGGGCGGTCTTCAATTGCGCGTCCTGGCTGTCCCTCAGCGCCTTGTTGTCCTATACTCACCTGTGTACCAACGGGGAGCTGGCGGAGGCCGGCTGAGAGGAAGCCCGTGGGAGCGGATGCGCTCGCCCGTCAATCGCGGGGTGCCGCGCGTCTATCGGCGATATGCAGCGTCGTCGCCTTTCCCGCACCGCTTCGACCCGCAACCTGATCCGGGTAATGCCGGCGTAGGGATTGAGCAGCCTTGCTCCGAGTGAACAGATGCGAGCGGGCCCCTACGGAGATGAGGGGCCCGCTTTTTTGTGACCCCGGAAAGGAAGGCTCATGGAGGCAAGCGTCGCGATCCAGGTCCTGCCCCAGCGCGTGGGCGGCAACGACGAGGTGTGTCGCATCGTCGACGAGGCAATCGCCTACATTCAGACCAAGTTCCCCGACGCATATGTGGGACCCTTCGAGACCACCATTCAGGGCGACTACGACCTGTGCATGGAGGTCGTCGCGGGCGTGAACCGCATCTGCGTCGAGGCGGGCGCGCCCGAGGTCGCCACCTACGTCAAGATTTTCTTCGCACCCGAGGAGGGCGTCCTCACCACCGAGGAGAAGATCTCCAAGTACCACGAGAACGATGCGTAAGGACGTGAGCACATCGAGCACCAAGGCGTGCGGGGGTACCGACGTCCGCGATGGCTCCGCATCACCGGTGACACGAAGTGCGGATATGAACAAGGTTCATGTCGCTGATGATGCGCATCTGGAATGCAAGGCGGGGTCCCGGGCGCGGTCTGCGGTGCTCACGAAGCTTGTGGCACCGTTGACCATCGTTGCGCTGCTTGGGCTGTGGCAGCTCGCATGCTCGACAGGCCTGGTGCCTCCGTTCATGCTGCCGAGTCCGGTGCGCGTGGTGCAGGCGCTCGTAGGTGACTGGCCCTTGCTCGCGGGTCACGCCGCGACCTCGCTTGCCGAGGCGGGCATGGGTTTGGCCGCCGGCGTCGCGCTCGGCTTTGTCGCCGCGCTTGCGATGGATCGCTTCGATCTGCTGTACCGCGCGTTCTACCCCATTGTGGTGCTCACCCAGACCATCCCGACCGTCGCCATCGCACCGCTGTTGGTGCTGTGGTTTGGCTACGGGATGTTGCCCAAGGTGGTGCTCATCGTGGTCGCCACGTTCTTTCCCATCACGGTGGGATTGCTGGAGGGGTTGCGCTCCGTCGACCCGGACGAGATCGACCTCATGCGTGCCATGGGCGCCTCGCGCCTGCAGATCCTGCACCACGTCAAGCTGCCCGCCGCCCTGCCGCAGCTCTTTAGCGGCCTCAAGATCTCGGCGGCGTATGCCATCGTGGGCGCCGTGATTGCCGAGTGGCTCGGCGGTTTTTCGGGGCTGGGCGTGTACATGACGCGGGTGCGCAAGGCGTATTCGTTCGACAAGATGTTCGCGGTGATCTTTTTGATTTCCGGTCTGAGCTTGGCGCTCATGTGGGTAGTGGATGCGCTTCGCCGCGCGCTCATGCCCTGGGAGCGCCAGTCGCGTGAGCCGTAAGGGACCCGCCGCCGTGGCGTGTCTGCCGTCGTGGACGAGAGGGGTAGAAATGTCGATAATACCCCTCGTTTTGAAGCGATTTTTCGTCATTCCTACCCATTTGCTGATCGACACCATATCGCAATGATTTTTCAGAAAGAGGTTTTCCATGTTTACAGATGAAAACAGCCTGATTGTTTCACGCAGGGCGGCGTTGGGCGCCGGTGCTGCGGCTCTAGGCACTGCCGGCGTTTTGGCGCTTGCGGGCTGCGGCGGTGGTAGCTCCCAAGGATCCGGTTCCTCGTCGGGAGAGGGCTCCGGCCTTCGCAAGGTGACCTTTGCCCTGGACTGGACGCCCAACACGAACCACACGGGCGTGTACGTTGCCGCGGAGCGCGGCTACTACAAAGAGGCGGGCCTCGAGGTCGAGATCGTGCAGGCCCCCGAGAACGGTGCCGATGCGCTCGTGGCCGCAGGCGACGCCGAGTTTGGTGTGAGCTTCCAGGACACCATGGCAGCCTACGTTTCCGGCGATGACAAGCTGCCGGTGACGGCCATCGCCGCGATCATCCAGCACAACACCTCGGGCATCATCAGCATGAAGGACAAGGGCATCACGAGCCCCGCCAAGATGGCGGGTCACACGTATGCCACGTGGGAGATGCCCATCGAGCAGGGCGTGATCGAGCGCTGCGTCGAGACGGACGGCGGAGATTTCAGCCAGGTCGAGATGATTCCCTCCACGGTGACCGACGAGGTCACCGCGCTTTCCACCGATCAGGTTGACTCGATTTGGATTTATTGGGCCTGGGCGGGCGAGAAGTGCAAGCTCGCGGGCCTCGATACCAACTACTTCGCCTTCGCCGACATCGACTCGGTCTTCGATTACTACACGCCGGTGATCATTGCCAACGATGATGTCATCAAGCAGGATGCAGATATGGTGCAGGCCTTTGTCGATGCGACCCGCCGTGGGTATGAGGATTGCATCGCCGATCCCGAGGGTGCGGCCGAGATCCTGCTGAAGGCTGCTCCGGAGCTTGAGAAGGAGTTGGTCGTTGCGAGCCAGACGTACCTGGCCGAGCAGTATCAGGCCGATGCAGAGGCTTGGGGCGTGATTGACCAGGACCGCTGGGATGCGTTCTTCGAGTGGGTGGGCGACCAGGGCTTCGCCGATGCGATTGAGCCTGGTGCCGGCATGACAGATCAGTTCTTGTCGTAGCGCGGCGGTATCGGCGGATGCTTGCATTTCGATAGGGCATGAGATCAAAGAGCGGCTTTTGGGGAAGGTTTACTGGTATTCGTTACCTGCGGTTTCTCCTGCAAACGATGCGGGATACTCGAAAAACAGCGAAAAACTGCCTCTTAAAGCCGCGCTTTGCTCAGAGGGAGTGAATTTCAAAGTGGCGCACTTGGAAATACAGGGGGTTTCAAAGGGTTTCGACGGTGTCGATATCCTTGAGGGCATCTCGATGACGGTCGAATCTGGGCAGATCGCCTGCTTACTCGGCCCTTCCGGGTGTGGCAAGACTACGCTGTTCAACGTGGTGGCAGGGCTTTCTTCTCCGCAATCGGGGCGGGTCTTGCTCGATGGCGAGGACATCACGGGGAGCCCAGGGCACCTATCCTATATGCTGCAGAAAGACCTACTTCTGCAGCACAAGCGCATTATCGACAACGTTTCGCTGCCGTTGGTGCTGCGTGGTGTCCCCCGCGATGAGGCGCGTGCCCAGGTCGCGGGACTCTTTGAGACGTTTGGGCTTGAAGGCACGCAGATGCGCTGGCCCAGTGAGCTCTCGGGCGGGATGCGCCAGCGTGCCGCCCTGCTACGCGCCTACCAGTATTCACGCGATTTCATGCTGCTCGACGAGCCGTTCTCGGCACTTGACGCCTTCACGAAGGCGGACATGCACACGTGGTTCCTCGACGTCGCCGAGCGCATGGGCACGACTTCTCTTATCGTGACGCACGACATCGATGAGGCGATTATGCTGGCAGATCACATTTACGTGATGCGCGGAAACCCCCAGGCGGGAGTGCCCACCACCATCGTGGGGGAGGAGCTCATCGCTTGTCCCCGTTCCGCCCGCGCCGAGTTCGCCGTGAGCGAGGCGTTTCTCGTCCATAAGCGCCGGATTATGGGACTGCTCGGTCGATAGCCCCCTCCTTTCCTCTCTTTTGTTCACGCTTGGCACATGATGTTGAGGTTTTTCGTACTGTTTTTGCATACTTCTGAGTAGCGATCGATTATGTCCCAACGCGACCTGCGGTTTTATCGACTCAAATGAGGGTGTACTTGCCAATTCGCAAAAGTAATACGAAAAACCTCAACTTCTGGCGAGAAGTGGCATGTGGGTCCGTTGTGCCGCGCCCGTCAACGCCCGCGAGAAGTGATTGCGTGTTATTCCGATGCAACCTGCAGCACTGGTGTGAAGTGACGCATGAACAGCTGAACGCCTCAAAAGAGTGAGGTATTTCAAAAATGTAACAGATGGCAAACTTTCTAGTGCCAATGTGCTTCCGTTGTGTTAGTTTACTTAGGTGAACATTCCAATGGAGGTGCTTCGTCATGCAGAAGATTGGTCAGACTTTGCCGTTGTCGCTGGTACGAGCTGGTGAGACGGTCACTGTATGCCGGGTTCGCGGCAACGAGGACATGAAGCGCCACCTGCAGGAGATCGGCTTCGTCGATGGAGCCGAGGTGCATGTCGTCTCATCATCGGGGTCGAACATCATCGTCCTCGTTAAGGGGGCACGGTTTGGCATTGACGCCAAGGTTGCGCAGCACATCATGGCGGCCTAGCCGCGCGTGTGAGGGTTGCATCGTGCAACGGAATCGGGCACACCGGTGCGTCTGTGCTCACCGGTACGCCCGAGACCTCTGTGCGTTCGATCAGTATGACGAGACCGTTTACGTCCGGGATGTTCAAGATTTGCAGAAAGGGGGAAGTATGAAAACGCTGGCAGAAGTAGAAGTGGGGGATAGTGCCACGGTGGTTAAGCTCCACGGCGACGGTGCCCTTCGCCGTCACCTTATGGACCTGGGGCTCATCAAGGGCACGCCGTTCAAGGTCGTGAAGGTCGCTCCGCTGGGCGATCCGGTCGAGCTCACCGTGCGCGGCTATGAGCTGTCCATCCGCAAGGAGGAGGCCGCGATCGTTGAGGTCGCCTAATGCGCCAGATGCGCATGGTTCTATCGGTAGAGTTAGCTTTATCTAACAAGTGAGACGGAAAAGGAAGCGATTCCAGAAGGCACTTCGAGCCGCAGCTGAGCGGCACGCCGGAAAAACACCTCCGCCCTCGCTTAGGCGAACTCAGCAACGAATACGTTTCAAAGCCAAGAGAGAAGAAGGATCGCATGGCGAATCCAACACTGCATATCGCGCTTGCCGGCAACCCCAACTGCGGCAAGACCACCCTATTCAACCTCATCACCGGTGCCAACGGGTACGTGGGCAACTGGCCGGGTGTCACGGTTGAGAAGAAGGAAGCACCCCTGTCGCGCGACAAGGGCGTGATCATCACCGACCTCCCCGGCATCTACTCGCTGTCCCCGTATAGCCCCGAGGAGCGCGTGAGCCGCGACTACCTTATGAGCGGCGAACCCGACGTGGTCATCCAGGTGATCGACGCGACGAACCTTGAGCGCAACCTGTATCTCGCGCTCCAGGTCATCGAGACGGGGCTGCCCGTGGTCGTGGCCCTCAACATGGCTGACCTCGTGGAGAAGAGCGGTGACCGGATCGATGTCTCCGCCCTCGAGAAGAGCCTGGGTTGCCCGGTCGTCATGATCTCCGCACTCAAGAACAGGGGGGTGGACGAGCTCATCGCCGCCGCCCGCAAGGCCGCCACGGCGAAGCGCGGGGCGTCGGAGGCCGCCGCATGCCGACATGCCTTCGACGCCGCGATCGAGGGCGTTCTCGAGCGGATTGAGGCGCAGATTCCCGCGTCGGTCGAGGTTGGCAAGCGCCGCTACTACGCGGTCAAGTTGTTCGAGCGCGACGCCGAGATCTTGGCGGAGCTCTCCCTGCCGCAGGCGTCCGTCAAGCGGATCGAGGAGCTTGTGGCCGCGTGCGAGCGTGACTGCGACGATGACGCCGAGTCCATCATCACCGGCGAGCGCTACGCCGTGATCGCGCATATCGTGGATGCGTGCCTGCATCGCGCGCCGGCACGCATGAGTACTTCGGAGAAGATCGACCGCATCGTCACGAATCGCTGGCTCGGCCTGCCCATCTTCGCCCTGATCATGTTCGGCGTGTATTACCTGGCAATTTCCACGTTCGGCACCGCCATGACCGACTGGGTGAACGACAGCCTCTTCGGCGATGGTTGGGAGCTGCTCGGTGCCGCTATGCCGAGCGTGCCCGCCCTGTTCGAGGGCTGGCTCACGGCCGCCGGCGCATCCGACATGGTCATCTCCCTGGTTTGCGACGGCATCGTGGCCGGCGTGGGCGCCGTGCTCGGCTTCATCCCGCAGATGTTCGTCCTGTTCGTGCTCCTGTCCTTCCTCGAGGACTGCGGCTACATGGCTCGCGTCGCGTTCGTGATGGACCGCGTGTTCCGCCGTTTCGGCCTCTCGGGTAAGTCGTTCATCCCCATGCTGGTGTCCACCGGCTGCGGCGTGCCCGGCGTGCTCGCCACCAAGACGATCGAGAACGAGAAGGACCGCCGCATGACGGTCATGACCACGACGTTCATCCCGTGCGGCGCCAAGCTGCCCGTGATTGCGCTCGTCATGGGCGCGCTCATCGGCGACGCCGAGTCCACGTGGATCGCGCCGCTCTTCTACTTCCTCGGTGTTGTAGCGGTCATCGTCTCCGGCATCATGCTCAAGAAGACGCGTCTGTTCGCCGGTCGTCCCACGCCCTTCGTCATGGAGCTGCCGAGCTACCACATGCCGAGTGCGCGCAGCTGGGCTTTGCATGTGTGGGAGCGCGTGAGCGCCTACGTCAAGAAGGCCTTCACGATCATCTTCGCCTCCACCATCGTGGTGTGGTTCCTGTCCAACTTCGGCTTGTTCGACGGCGCCTTCGGCTACCTGCCCGCCATGGCGGGAATCCCCGAGGAGTTCACGGACCACTCACTGTTCGCCATGGTTGCGGGTGCGGTGAGCTGGATCTTCGCCCCGCTCGGCTTCGATACCTGGCAGGCCACGGCAATGTCCGTCACGGGTCTCGTTGCCAAGGAGAACGTCATGGCCACCGCCGCGTCGCTGCTGCACCTGACCGACGCCACCGAGACCGACCCGAGCCTGTGGTCCGCGTTCGCGGCGCTCTTCCCCAGCGCGGGCGCCATTGCCGCGTTCGGCGCGTTCAACCTGCTGTGCGCTCCGTGCTTTGCCGCCATGGGTACCATCCGTGCCCAGATGAACTCCGCAAAGTGGACCGCCATCGCACTCGGGTATGAGTGCGGCTTCGCCTGGGTGGTCGGCCTCATGATCAACCAGTTCTACCTAGCGGCGACCGGCGTGGTCGGCGTGTGGACCATCGTCGCCGTCGCATTCGCTGTGGCGATTGTGTTCCAGCTCGTGCGCCCCATGCCCTCGTATGCGTGGGATGACGCGGGCATAGGATGCGCCTGCGCCACAAAGGCTTAGCCCCTTTTTGGCAGCTGGGTCGAATGTGCAGCTATCCACCGTGATGGTTGGGATGCAATCCGGCTGCCCGTGCGGGCTCGCGGCTCGTTTCGACGCGGTGCTCGACGGACATGCTTGCATGCTCGGGCATCCGCTTGACGCAAATACGGCGTTTTTGTAACGAGTTTTTTGACAGCTCGAGTAGACCCCTGTTTTTGCCAACAAAACCCCAGTTGGCAAGTGCGCAAAATGGGCCTGTACGTAGGAGCCTTCGGATTTCGTTACAAAAACGTCCGATTTCGGGCATGATGGGTTTGTCTTTAGAAAAAGGAGTTGTATGTCGGCTATCGACTTTGTGATTCTCACGTTGGTCGCGGTGGCGTTCATCGCGGTCGTGCGTCGTATTCGCAAAAAGGGGACGTGCGCTGATTGCGCGAGCGCGGGATCGTGCAGCGGGTCATGCTCCAGCTGCTCCTCGTCGGGGAATGCCGCTTGTCCCGCCTGCGAGGGCGTGGACCGCGTGGCCGAGAAGCTCGCTCGCAACGTCGACAAATCGTGAATCCGCGGCGTCCCGTGCTAAGCTGGGCGTGAACGCTCTGCCAGCCAGCGGGAAGGAATAACCGTGAATTCGTTCGGTCGGACCGACCAATCCCTCAAGTACTTGCGTCTTCTTTCCCAGCAATTCCCCACGCAGCAGTCCGTCTTCACTGAGATCATCAACCTGCAGGCAATCCTCAACCTGCCCAAGGGCACCGAGCATTTCATGAGCGACCTGCACGGCGAGTACGAGGCGTTCCTGCACATCCTGAACAACTGCTCGGGCGTGGTACGGGAGCACGTTGACGACATCTTCGGCGACACGCTCTCCGAGGACGAGAAGCGCGAATTGTGCACGCTCATTTACTATCCGCACGAGAAGCTCGAGCTTGCGCACCATATGCACCTCGATTCGCCGAGCTGGTACAAGACCACGCTCGATCGGCTGCTGGTGGTGACGCGTTCGCTTTCCAGCCGATACACGCGCTCCAAGGTGCGCAAGGCTATTCCCCACGATTACGCCTACATCATCGACGAGCTGCTGCACACGCACCCGGACGAGAACAACTACCGCGTTCGCTATCACGAGCGCATCATCGACTCGATCCTCGAGACCGATGCGGGCGAGGACTTTATCTGTTCGCTTTCCGACCTGATCAAACGCTTGGTTATCGATCATCTGCATCTGGTGGGCGACATCTTTGACCGCGGCGGCGGGGCCTCGAAGATCATGGACCGGCTTTCGAGCTACCACTCCTTCGACATCCAATGGGGTAACCACGACCTGCTATGGATGGGTGCCGCAGCGGGCCAGCCCGCCTGCATCGTCACGGTGCTGAGGAATAACCTGCGCTATGGGAACTACGAGATTCTCGAGAACGATTACGGCATCTCCCTGCGCGAGCTCGTCGCGTTCGCGGAGCGTACGTACCGTCCGGTTCCCGAGGGCGTGTCGGGATTGGCGGCGATGCTCACGCCACTCATGAAGGCCGTGAACGTCCTGCTTTTCAAGCTCGAAGGCCAGATCATCATGCGTCATGCCTGCTTTGACATGCACGATCGGTTGCTGTTGGAGCGGATTGATTTGGAAGCGGGTACGGTCCGGCTGCCGGATGGTCGGGACTACGCGCTCGCGACGTGCGATTTCCCCACGCTCGATCCAGAGCGCCCCTATGAGCTACGTGAAGACGAGCAGCACATTGTAGATCGCCTGGTGGCGGAGTTCACCACCGCGGATCACCTGCATCGCCACGTCAACATCTTGTACGGCCACGGATCCATGTATCTGGCGCATAATCACAACCTGCTCTTCCACGGGTGCGTTCCCATGAACGAGGATGGCACGTTTTCGAGCATGAACTGCCTGGGCACGTGGCGGAGCGGCCGCGACTACCTGGACTTCTGCGATGAGATTGCCCGTCGCGCATGGCGTACGCACGACCAGGATGCCCTGGATTGGATGTGGTACCTGTGGATTGGCATGAAATCCCCTGCGAGCGGGCGCCTGGTCAAGACGTTCGAGCGCACGTATATCGATGACCCTTCCTGCTGGCAAGAACCCATGGATCCGTATTTTGAGCTGACGCGCGACGAGGGCGCCTGTGACGCCATCATGGCGGAGTTCGGTTTGATACCCGGAACGGGACACATCATAAATGGGCATACGCCCGTGCACACCTCCGAGGGCGAGCAGCCCATCCGCGCGCACGGACGCCTCTTGGTGATCGATGGAGGGTTTTGCAGCGCATACCATCCTAAAACGGGGATTGCGGGGTACACCCTGATCTCGAGCTCGCGCGGGTGTCGCCTCAAGGCGCATCAGGCATTCGAGAGCGTTGAGGCGGTGCTCGCGCGTAACGCCGATATCGTGAGCGAGACCGATCGGTTCGATGTCGCCGAACGTCGTCGTATGGTGAGCGACACCGATACCGGCGTGCAAATTCGCGAACAGATCGCCGACCTGCGCGCCCTGCTTGAGGCGTATCGCACAGGTGTGTTGGAGGAACGCCTGTAGGTGACTTTCCCATCGGGATCGAAGCGGCTTTGTTGCACCAGGGTTTGGCCACCGGAGCAACTCCCAGGGTTCTTTGCCGAGGGCGAAGGCGAGTCGGTCGAGTGTCGAGAGCTTGAGGTTATCGCGTCCCTGTTCGATAAGGTCGAGCGTGACCCGGCTGATGCCGAGCTGCAAGCTGAAATCGACCTTTGACAGGCCGAGATCTTTGCGAATGGCGCAGATGTTCCTGCCCAGGGTATGTTGCGAGCTCTCATTCATGCTACGAGCATGCCCGCGCAAAAAAGCGAAACGTAAACTGCGCTTTACGTTTCGGCCTTTCGCATAGGGATTACAGAAGTGCGGCGAGGGGCGTCCCTTCCTGTCATTGCGCATCGAGTCGTCGCCGTTCATGGCGACGCGGGCTTTGCTGCATGCGGAGTTATCCACATGAGGGATACGCCGAGATGCTCCAACCTTACGGCGACCCGACAATAATCTGCCGTCTGTCCGCCTTCTTTCAACACTGACGGAATTGTAGGTATCTTCGAAAATGAATAGGGGGTACGTAAAGTGCGCCTACAGCGATATGAAATGCAGAAAGTATGCGCAAAGATAGAAATATAGCCACAATTCATGCAGAACGGGAGGTTGGCCTGGAATTGCGGAAAACCTGACACGCATCTGACGCAATGCCAAGCGATCAGACATATACCTGACGTTGTGCCATCGACGTTTCGTACCGTTGTAGACGAGCGGTATCGGAAAAAGGAGAGCGGATATGGCACAGGTAAAGACGTGCGATTTGGTCGAAACCGAGCAGAAGGCACCAGAGGGTGAGACGGGTGGAGCCCAAGAGGGGGTGTCAGTTCCAACGCTGAGGAGAGCCGTCCATCGTGCTCGCATCTTGAGGGACATTAAGCTGCGCACGAACGAGGTCAGTGCGACCATTGTGATAGCGCCCGACGGGTTTGGAAAGACGACCCTGCTTTGCCAGCGCGTGGCGGAGGTCCAACGGGACTCCAGTCGCGGCGTCGCACGCATGATCGATGCGGCGGGGATGGATGGCGAGGAGCTGTATGGGCTGCTGGGAGAGTTGGAGATGCATCTTGATGCCCGCATGCGCCCGCTGGTTGCAATCGACAACCTTCCAACGCTCCACGGCGCGGCACTCGAAGGAGTTGCGGGAAGGATGCGCTCGCTTCATCGGAGGGGCTTCGAATTCTTGCTGGCGTGCCTTCCCGGCAATCGCGCATTCGCGAACGGTATGGGCGATGCCTATAAAGTCACGCCTCAGGCCCTCGTGGTCCGTCCGCGCGAATACTCGGATTGGACGCGGATGCTCGGAATCTCCGGTGAGCTCGACGTGTACGATTTGACCCAGGGGATACCCGCGCTCGTCGCGATGCTCGGCATTGTCGACGGTCGGCAGCTGAGCTTGGAGGCGTTTTCTCGCGCAGCCGCGGCGTTGTACCGGGGCGCGCTCGAGGAGATGCGTCGCGGAAGGGATTCCCTGTACCGAACGGCTTGCCTGCTCGTATTGACGGGCGCGGGATCGCTCCGCGACTTCGAGCGCATCGGCATGCGTGTGCGCGTGCAGAGCTGGTCGCGCATCGCGCGCGAATACCCGTTGTTCGGAGTGGATGTTGAGCAGGGGACGTATCGCTGTCTGGTGCAGGGAAGCAAGGCAATGGGCGAGCTATGTTGTCAGATGACGCGCGCACGCCCACTTTTCGCGGTGCGTGCCATCAAGATCCTCATGGCGGCGGACAACGTCGACCGTGCCGTGCACATCGCGGGCATGCTCGAACATACCGAGGATGCACTGGGGGTCCTGACGGAGCACCCGACTTCGTTTGCGTTGAGCGGCAATGTGGCGTTCGTGCGCGACATGATGGAGTCGATGGGGGATGTCTCCGCGGCGTCGACGCCAGTGGGAGGCGTGCTGGCGCTGTATCTCTCAGCATTGATGAGCGGGGAATTTCGTCTCGCCCGTGCATTGGGCAGTGAGCTCAGGCGCAGGAGGAACGAGATCAAAGGGGAGGTTGCGCCGGAGTCATGGGCGCAAGCACGTGCCTTGTGCAACATGTGGCCGGATTGTAGGGGCATCGGCCTGCCCGAGATCGACGCCGCGTTCACGCAGGGGCATGCGACCGTCGCATCCCAAGATCTAGAGCTTCATGCCAGGATATATGCGGAGCTCATCGGTGGATCTGGGGACGTCACGCTCGAAAGTCGCATACAGGGCTTTACTGAGCTGTCCGGAGAAGGAGTGTCCATTCCTCGGGTGCTGCTTGCGTGCGATCGTGCACTCGTCGATGCGATGTGTGGGGATATGGGCGATGTTCGAGCGACGGATGCGAACATGCAAAGGATGGCGACGAGACTTTTGGAGCGCAAGGTAGCGCCCATCGCCACGCATATTCGCATGGTCGCCGCGACGTGCCGATTATTCTCCGGTCTTCCCGTTGCCGATGAGCGCGCGTTCATCGATGCCGGCACGCTTTCCGTTCGCACCTCGGATTTTGCGACGCAATTGTTCTGCCTGGTGGGAGAGGGTTGGCAGGCCCTTGTTCTCGGGCAATGCTCCAACGCCCTGTTTCGCGCACATCAGGTGCTCAAATTGGCAACTGAGGACCAGCGTGTGGTGATGGCATGGGCTCGCATGCTCGAATGCTGTGCGCATCTCGCCGACACGCCCCGTATGGCACTTGATGGCGAAGCGGACCTGCTTGATCTTGCAGAACCGGCGCAGACACCGGCCGAGGCTTGGACGGCTGCGTTGAGACTCGCTGCGGCCCATAGATCGTCGGAGCTCAGCGCATGGTGCTCGCTGAACAAGAAGATGCTGCTCACCAAGGGCTTCACCGCGTTCGCCCGTCAGGCGGTCGCCGTGCTGGGCGATAAGGTGGGGCTGATCACCCGGGTGCTCCCCGGCGATTATGCGATGGCCGCCGGAATGGATTCGGAGCCCGCGCCGCGGGAAGGCGAAGCGCCTTGGGAGGGCTCAGACGATGCGGATCTGCTGTTAGGCCAGGTGAATGTGAGGCTCTTTGGAGGATTCCAAGTTGAGCGCGGTGGCCATGTGGCGACCGACGCAATCTGGCGACGCAGGAGGGCGTGCATCATTGCCGCCCGCCTCGTCTTGGCTGCGGGGGCCTTTGTGGGGCGCAAGGAGATCGGAGAGGAGGTGTGGCCCGACAAAGACTATCTTCATGCGCGTGAGACGCTGTACGCCGGCCTTTCGTCGTTGCGGTCGGCTTTTGGCCAAAGTGACGATGGCCCCCAATATGTGCTGACGCAAGGCGAGGGGGTTGCCATCAACACGGAGTATGTGGTTTCGGATACGATGCGTTTCGATGCTCTTGCCAGGGACATTCTTCTCGGCCGCGCGAGGACGACGGGCAGGCAGCTCATCGAGGCGTGTTTGCGGCTGGATGAGCTTTATACCGGCCCCTTGTACGTCCCGAACTTTGGAGATACCTCATTCTATGTGCGGCAGCGGCGCCTGTACCAAACCAAGTTCGTGGACTGCATGATGCGCGGCGCGCATGTGGCACTGGAGCTGGATGATCTGCCTGTCGCCTCATGGCTTATCGATGCTGCTTTGCGCCAAGCCCCGCTGCGGGAGGACGTCATCCGTGCCGCGATGCACATATACGACAAGGGCGGGCGTCGTCGCGAGGTGGTCGAACTGTACAACAGCCACGTACATGTGCTGGAACAGGAGCTGCACTCCCTGCCCGAGAGGGAAACGCAAATGGCGTACGAGGCGATAATTCACGGTGATAGAGAGGTGGAACTCTTGGCTTAGCGTCACCAGGGTCCACTGCAGAGCGAACTCGTGCAAAAAGGGGCGACCCGCTGGCCGCCCCTTGAGTTGATCGAGCAGGTAATCGAGTAATTAATCGAGTGTGATGTGCTCGATGTCCTTGCGGCTGCTGACGCGGTACAGGGCAAAGCGATGACCGATCACCTGGACGACTTCGGAGCCCGTGCGCTCGGCGAGTTGGTCGGCCGCCTCGCGGCAGGAGAGTAGGCTGCCATCTTGGACGGCGCACTTGATGAGCTCGTGCGCCTCGAGGGCCTCTTCGGCCTGCTTGGCGATCGCGTCGGTTACGTCGGCTTTACCGATGAGGACGACGGGGTTGAGGTGATGGGCGAGGGCGCGAAGCTGACGGACCTGCTTGCCGGTGAGTGCCATGTATCTACTCGCTTTCTGCGGGAGCGGTTTTTGCAGGTCAACGATACCGCACCCAGCCTCGTCCGACAAGCTGTTTGCATATGAAGACCACGTGGGTGAGCATTTAAAATACGATTTCGAGGCGAGCGAGAATACCCGACTACATGGTCCGCGTGTGCGGTTTTGATTTTGGCGCGCGGCAATCTCGTTGCTTCTTGTGTTTCCACTTGTTCCGGTGCGCAGGTGGGAAAGCGCGCGCGCTAAAATAGAGAGAACGCAAAACATGAACGTACGATCCGCAAAGGAGACCGCCATGTCCATTACGCCCCAGGAGATCGCCGAGACACGCGGTATGGTCTCAGAGCACAATTTGGACATTCGCACGATCACCATGGGCATATCGCTCATGGGCTGCGCCGACGAGAATCTGGATCGCATGTGCACCAAGGTGTACGACCACGTTACCCGCACGGCGGAGCATCTTGTCGAAACGGCAGAGAGCCTTGAGCGTGAGTACGGTATCCCCATCGTGAACAAGCGCGTTTCGGTGACCCCGGTCGCCCAGATCGCGTCGGCGTGCCCCGATGAAGATCTTGTGCCCCTCGCGTATGCCCTCGACCGCGCCGCCGAATCCCTTGGCATCGATTACCTCGGCGGTTATTCGGCGCTCGTCCACAAGGGCATCGGAAACGCCGATCGCCGTCTCATCAGCTGCATTCCGCGTGCGCTTGCTGAGACGAGCCGCGTGTGCTCCAGCGTGAACGTTGCCACCCTGCGCGCTGGCATCAATATGGATGCGGTGCTCATGGCGGCCCAGACGATCATCGATGCCGCCAAGCTCACCGCCGATCGCGAGTGCGTGGGCGCGTCCAAGTTCGTCTGCTTTGCCAATATGGTCGAGGACTCGCCCTTTATGGCGGGTGCCGTGCATGGTTCCGGCGAAGCTGACGCCGTCATCAACGTGGGCGTATCCGGCCCCGGCGTCATGGCAGCCGCCCTTGAGGAGCTGCCCGAGGACGCCGATATGATGCAGGTCGCGGAGCGCATCAAGCAGACCGCCTTTAAGATTACGCGCGCTGGCGAGCTCATGAGCCGCGAGGCCGCTCGCCGTCTGGGCGTCGACAAGGGCATCGTCGACCTCTCGCTTGCCCCCACACCCGCCATCGGCGACTCCGTTGCCCGCATCCTCGAGATCATTGGTGTCGGCCAGTGCGGAGGCCCCGGCACCACGGCGGCACTCGCACTGCTCAACGACTGCGTTAAGAAAGGCGGCGTTATGGCGAGCTCCTCGGTGGGTGGCCTGTCTGGTGCCTTCATCCCCGTCTCCGAGGACGCCGGCATGATCGAGGCAGCGGAGGCTGGTGCGCTCTCCCTCGAGAAGCTCGAGGCCATGACTTGCGTGTGCTCTGTGGGCCTCGATATGATCGCCGTTCCTGGCGACACCGATGTCGAGACCATCGCGGGCATCATCGCTGACGAGATGGCCATCGGCGTCATCAACAACAAGACCACCGCCGTCCGCATCATCCCCGCTATCGGAAAGGGCGTCGGCGAGTCGGTCGATTACGGCGGCCTGTTCGGTCGGGCTCCCATCATGCCGGTCAACAGCCATGCCGGCACGGTGTTCGCCCATCGCGGCGGCCGTTTCCCGGCACCCATGAATTCGCTCAAGAACTAGCGAAGCGTCGAGGTTATCTCGGTTGATGCGCAGGTGAAGTCTAGCGCGGACGGGGTCTTAGGACCGGCCCGTCCGCGCTTTTGTCCGCTTAGGTCGATTGCGGCGTTGATTCGACAAAGATGTTGAGGTTTTTCGTATTCATTTCGGGTTTTGTCGAGTAGCAGCCCCAAATCCCCAACATGTACCTGCGTGTTTGTTGGGAAAAACCGAGCTCTACTTGGCAAAACCGGAAAACGATACGAAAAACCTCAACTTCCAAGCTGGATTACGTTAGCCGAAGACTTTTGCGGCGATGCGTGCGGACTCCGCGGCGTCTTTGGCATAGAAATCGGCGCCGATCTGCTCTGCATATTCGGGCGTGAGCACGGCTCCACCCACCATGACGAGCGTTCCTGGGGCCTCGCGGTGCAACAGGTCGATGGTTTTCGCCATATTGGGGACGGTCGTGGTCATCAGTGCGGACAGGCCCACGAGCTTAATGTCGTGTTCGCGCACCGCATCGAGCACGGCCTGCGGCTTTACGTCGCGTCCGAGGTCGATCACCGTGTATCCGTAGTTGTCGAGCAGCATTTTGACGATGTTCTTGCCGATGTCATGGATATCGCCCTCAACGGTGGCCACGCAGATCGTTCCCTTGTCGAGCTCCTTACTGGCGGGCATCTGCTCCCGTATGACGTCAAAGCCCGCACGCGCCGCTTCCGCCGAGGCCATGAGCTGCGGCAAGAACAGCTCTCCTCGATCGAAGCGCGTCCCAACTTCGTCAAGGGCGGGGATAAGGTGAGCATCGATGAGGTCGAGCGGGGAGAGAGTGTTCAGCAGTTCGCGTGTGAGCTCGGCCGTCTCGCGTTTGCGTCCGGTGAGCACGAAATGGCCGATTGACCGCTCGGAGTTCGGGGAAGGCGCGCTCGGCGCATTCCCATCGACGCGTGTGGAGGCGGTAGCGTCCGGCAAACGGATGGCCTTGTCGTCGGACTTCGCGTATGGATCGCGCCATCCCGCGTAGCGCTCGATGTAATCGCGTGCGCCGGCATCCTCGCCATTGAGGACGCGGAAGGTGCGCACGGCGTCCATGTAGCGATCCGAGCCGGGGTTGAGGATCGGGGTGTCCAGTCCGGCTCCGAGGGCGGCGGCGAGGAACGCGCCGTTGAGCAGGGGCCGCTGCGGCAGTCCAAAGCTGACGTTCGACACGCCGAGCGTGCACTTGACCCCCAGGCGTTCCTTGACCATCGAGATGGCACGGAGCGTCTCGAGCGCTTGACGCTGATCGGTCGAGACGGTCATGGCGAGGCAGTCGATGAGGAGGCGCGTGCGCGGGATGCCGTGTCGCTCGGCTTCTCCCACGATGCGCGTGGCGATTTCGAACCGCTGCTCGGCGGTGGTGGGGATGCCCGCCTCGTCGAGCGTGAGGCCAATGACGTTGGCTCCGTATCGCGCGGCGATGGGCAAAATCTCGTCCAGGACCTCTTGCTTGCCGTTGACGGAATTGATGATCGGCTTGCCGGGGTACCGCCGGACGGCGGCCTCGAGCGCGGCGGGGACGGTGGAGTCGAACTGGAGCGGCAGTGTGACGGCCCCCGAGAGGCGTTCACCGGCGACCTGTAAGGCATCGACCTCGTCGATATCGGGGAGTCCCACGTTGACGTCGAGGATATCGGCCCCCTGCTCCTGCTGCGCGATGCCCTCGCTTACGAGATAGTCGAAATCTCGAGTGCGGAGCGCCTCCTTGAGCCGCTTCTTGCCCGTGGGATTGATACGTTCGCCGATGACGGCGATGGCTCGGCTTTCGGTGGGAAGCGAGATGAGTGCTTGGGCGCTCGTGACGGTGAACGCCTGGGGCACCTCTCGCTTGCGCGGGGTGCGCCCCCGCAGCACATCGGCGATGAGGGCGATGTGACGGGGATCGGTGCCACAGCATCCTCCGAGAATACCAATGCCGTCGTCCACCATGCCACGAACTGCCGCGGCGTACTCCTCGGGCCCGATGTCAAAGACGGTGCAGTCGTGTTCGACATGGGGAAGACCCGCATTCGCCTGGACAATCAGCGGCTTTTCCGTGACGGCGAGCATGCGCTGGGCAAGTGCGCGCAGCTCGTGCGGCCCTTGGGAGCAGTTGATGCCCAGCGCGTCGACCCCAAGGGCATCGAGGGTGACGGCGGCGACTTCTGGGGAGGTGCCCAGGAACGTACGGCCATCCGCCTCAAAGGTCATCGTCACGAAGATGGGAAGCCCGGTGTTTTCGCGGCAGGCAAGGATGGCGGCCTTGACCTCGAGTACGTCGGTCATCGTCTCGATGATGAAGAGGCCGGCGCCGGCGTCCGAAGCAGCTCGAGCCTGCTCGGCGAATGCGTCGTATGCCTCATCGAAGCTGAGCGTGCCCAAAGGGCGCAAGAGCGCGCCGAGCGGACCGATATCGGCGGCGACCAGGTGAGCGCCGGCAGCACGAGCGCACGAAACGGCGGCAGCGTAGACCTCGTCGACCGTGGCACGGCCATCGAGCTTCAATCGGTTCGCCCCAAAGGTGTTGGTGGTGATGACATCGCTGCCTGCCTCGACGTACGCGCGATGGATGGCCTCGATGTGCTCGGGGTTCGTGAGGCAGAGCAGTTCGGGAAGTTCTCCGGCAGCTAGTCCGGCGGCTTGGAGCATGGTTCCCATGCCGCCGTCGAATAGCAGGTGACAGTCTCCGCTGATGGCTTTGTGCAGCAAGGTGTCCATGAGTCTCCTTGTCGTTGGATGGTCTTTCATCCTAACAGGTGGTGCCGCGTTTGCGCATGGAGCAGGAGGCGCGCATGCGGCAGATGGCGCATCGCGCCGGCGCATCGGCGGCACGGGGCGGCCCCTCAAAAACGCCGATCATGGCGCTTACGGATTTACTGGGCACCATGAGGTTGGTGGGTGTGACGGTGAGCCCGATGCGTCGGGTGGCGTCAAGGGATGCGAGGAGCCGCCCCTGCGCCTCGAGCGGGCAATCGCCATATCCGCACGAGAAGCGCCAGTTGCATGAAAGGCCGGCGGCGGATGCCGCGTCCTGCACCATGGAGTCGAGATGTCCGACGGCGGACTCGATGAGCGCGGAGGACGCTGCATCGTAGATTGCGGCATCCAACGGGCTTTGTGCGCCGAGCGCGCGCAGGCGCCGCTCGTTGTCCATGCCGAGCGTGCATGCGAGCACCGTGCACCAGCGTGCGTCCTTGAGGTGGCGGTAGATGTCACGCCCCCTGAGGGTTGCGACCGTTCCCGTGAGGCGAATACACGCCTTCCCCTCGTCGTCAAGGGTGGAGGCGTCTACGGGAAACGTCGCGAAGACGCCTCGCGCCCGTCCATGGGCTTCGACGTCGCGTGCGACCCGCTCGATCCTGCACGCCAGGTCGTCTTCGATGTTCTGTCCCGTATGCCCCAGATATCGCAGCATTTCATTGCGGTCAATCGCGAGGGGATCCTCCGTGCCTCCAAGCGTGACGACGCGCGGCCCCGCAAGCGCGCCGGGGAGCTCGCGCATGTTCGACGACGTGGCCTCGGTTTGCGTATCCACGGCTAGCGGGTCTCTTGACGAAGGGCACTCATAGCGGCACGGGCGACGCTCGGTCGGTTCATGGTGTAGATGTGCAGGCCGTCCACGCCGTGGTCGGCGAGGTCCTCAAGCTGGCGGCACGCATATTCGATGCCGGCGGCACGCAGGCTGTCCGGATCGTCTTCAAAACGCGCGAGCAGTTTGATAACGGGAGAGGGAAGCGAGGCGCCGCACATGAACACCATGCGGCTGATCTGCTGCTTTCCCATGAAGGGCATGATTCCGGCGGTGATGGGGACGGTGATGCCCGCGGAGTCCGCAAGCTCGCGGAAGCGATAGAAGTAATCGTTGTCGAAAAAGAGCTGCGTCACGAAGAAGCTCGCTCCCGCATCCTGCTTTTGCTTGAGATGGCGCATGGAGCGCGCGAGGTCGTCGCATTCCAGGTGGCCTTCCGGATACGCCGCCGCGCCGACGCAAAAGCCCGCCTCGACGAGCGGCGGGATGATGTCCTTCGCATAGCGGAAATCGGCGCAGCCCGGGCCGGTCGGGGCTCCTTCGGGGACATCCCCGCGCAGCGCGAGCACGTTTTCCACACCCGCCGCGCGCATCTCGTCGATCTTCGCGGCGAGGTCCGCGCGCTTGAGCGAGATGCAGGTGAGGTGGGCGACCGAGGGGATAGCGAGTTCCGTATCGATCATCTGGGCGATCTGCGTGGTGGCGGCGTTGTTGCCCGATCCTCCAGCCGAATAGGTGACGCTGATGAAGTCGGGCCCCAGGGGCGCGAAGGAGGCGGCGACTTCTCGAGCTCGCTCGAGCGTGAGCTCGCCTTTGGGCGGAAACATCTCGAACGAGACGGGGAGCCTGCGGAGCCGCTGCGCCGTTTCGAAGATATCGGATATATACATGGTGAGCCTTCCCCTTGCAATGGTAGCGATTCACTATAGCGCAGCGGAGCGCTGGTGGGCGGGAGGGGCATCCACGATATATATTGGTTACGAAGGATGCCGCGCGCAGCCAGCTTTGATTGCCGCTGTGCTCACCATAATCTAACTGGTATTTTGTGTGTAATGCCAATCTTGCCCCGCATAACCGTTCACCGTTCGATGGCGCACGCTGGCGGCTCCGCCGGGAAGCGGACGGTATAAAACTGACATGCTGTACCTCATATATGGCGAAGCTATGCGTCGACATCGGGTCGACGATAGAAGGAGGTTGCATGAGTACATTGCACACCCAAAGCCGCCCCGGGAAGGGAGCGCACCGTACGCGTACGAAGCGCGTGCTGTGCGCGGCGCTGGTGGGCGCTTTGGCGCTTGGCGCTCCTGCGGTGTCGGCGGTCGCGGCGGGGCTGGGTCCCTCGCTGCGTTCGCAGTCGACGACGCAGATGAGTTCCAAGCCCGAGGTCGTCTACATCAACAGCGTGACCGATCCGGCTCAGCGCGTGCAGGGGTTCAACGAGAACTGGAAGTTCAAGTTGGGCGAGGTCTCGGGTGCAAACACCGAGGCGTTCGACGATTCCTCGTGGGATGTCGTCGACCTGCCGCATGATTACAGCATCGACCAGGATTACACCAAGACCGGCGAGGCGGAGAGCGCCTACAAGCCGGGCGGTATCGGCTGGTACCGCAAATCCTTCGAGGTGGGCAACGACCTTGCCGGCAAGCAGGTCCGCATCGACTTCGACGGCGTCTACATGGACGCGACCGTTTACATCAACGGCCAGGAGCTGGGCAGCCATCCGTACGGTTACACGCCCTTCTCCTTCGATCTCACGCCCTATCTCAAGGTGGGCGAGCAGAATGTCATCGCCGTTCGCGTGAACAACCAGATCCCGTCGTCCCGCTGGTACTCCGGTTCCGGTATGGGCCGCGACGTCGACCTGGTCGTGACCGACCCCGTCCACGTTGCCAAGGACGGCGTTCAGGTGACCACCCCGCAGCTGGAGTCCCAGAAGGGCGGCAACGTCACCACGCATCTGAAGACCTCCGTTGCCAACGCGGGCAAGTCCGAGGCCGCGGTGACCCTCGTCCAGACCGTGTTCAAGCGCGGTGAGAGCGTCGAGCAGGCCATCGGCACCCAGACCACGCAGGTCACGGTTGCCGCTGGCGAGACGAAGGCCGTCGAGGCCGACCTCACAGCGACCAAGCCCGAGCTGTGGGGCACGGATAGCCCGGTGCTCTACACCGTGCGCACGCAGGTAAAGATGGGCGACAAGGTTATCGACACCTACGATACCGATTTCGGCTACCGCTTCTTCAAGTTCGACGCCGCCAAGGGCTTCTCGCTCAACGGCGAGTCCATGAAGATCAAGGGCGTGTGCATGCATCACGACCAGGGCGCCCTGGGCTCCGTCTCGACGCGCGATGCGCTCGAGCGCCAGGTGAAGCTCCTGAAGGAGATGGGCTGCAACTCCATCCGCACATCGCACAACACGCCGGCCCGCGAGTTGGTCGAGATCTGCAACGAGCAGGGCATGCTGCTCGACCTCGAGTTCTTCGATGGCTGGACGTCGCAGAAGAACGGCAACTCCAAGGACTACGCTCGCTTCTTCAACAAGGCCATGGGTGAGTCCGAGCTCATCGGCGCCTCCGCGGACAAGACCTGGGCGCAGTTCGATCTCGAGCAGAGCATCGCGCGCGACTACAACGCGCCCGCGATCATCATGTGGTCCATCGGTAACGAGATGACCGAGGGTACCGGTGGCATCTCCAACTTCAACCAGGTGCAGCAGAACCTGATCGATTGGGTCAAGGCCGTCGATACCACGCGCCCCGTCACCACGGGCGACAACCAGTACAAGAACAATGGCAGCACCACGCTGAACCCGCAGGGCATCGCGAACGCCAAGGGCATCGTCGGCCTCAACTACGCCGACGGCAACGTGTATGACAAGGCTCATCGCGAGCATAGCGATTGGATCTTGATCGGTTCCGAGACCGCTTCCGCCATCAACAGCCGCGGCATCTACAACACGCATGGTCAGGATGGCAGCGCCCAGCAGCTCACCGCTTACGATTACAGCGCGGTCGGCTGGGGCCACGTGGCCTCGAAGGCTTGGTACGATGTGCTCACCCGCGACTTCATGTCCGGCGAGTACGTGTGGACCGGCTTCGATTACCTGGGCGAGCCCACGCCGTGGAACGGTACGGACTCCGGTGCCAAGGGCACCTGGCCGTCTCCGAAGAACTCCTACTTCGGCATCATCGATACCGCCGGCCTTCCCAAGGACTCCTACTATCTGTATCAGAGCCTGTGGAACGAGGACGTCAACACCCTGCACATGCTGCCCGCATGGAACAGTGATGTGGTGAAGAAGGACGGCCAGAACAAGGTCGATGTCGCGGTGTACACCGATGCAGCAGCCGTCGAGCTGTTCTTCACGCCGAAGGGTTCCACCGAGCGCCAGTCGCTGGGTAAGAAGGCCTTCACGACCAAGACCACCGAGGGCGGCGTTTCCTATCAGATCTACGAGGGCGATGGCGCCTACACCGGTAACGATATCCATCGCAACCTGTACCTCACCTGGAAGGTCCCCTATGCCGACGGCACCATCACCGCCGAGGCATACAACGCCAAGGGCGAGAAGATCGACACCTCGACGTGGCAGGGTCGCCAGAGCGTGACCACCACCGGCAAGGCCGCGAAGCTCAAGGCCGAGGTCAATCGCGAGGGCATGACCGCGAACGGCACCGACCTCGCATACGTTACCGTGAGCGTGACCGATGCCGAGGGCAACGTCATTCCCAACGCGACCAACAACGTGACGTTCAAGGTGACCGGCTCGGGTAGCCTCGCCGGCATCGACAACGGCAGCTCGCCCGACCATCAGTCTTATCGCGATGACAACCGCGATGCGTTCTCCGGCCAGCTGGTGGGTATCGTGCGCGCGGGCGAGAAGGCTGGCGATGCCACCGTTACGGTGAGCGCCGATGGCCTCGAGTCCACCACCATCACGATCCCCGTCGCCGCCTCCTCGGATGCTCCCGAGGCGAAGACGGCCGACAGCCTGTACTTCGCGCGCTACCACTACGTGAAGACGGGCTCCGCGCTCGAGCTTCCCGCCGCCGTTCAGGTGCGCTATAGCGACGGCGCGTCTGAGAACAAGGCTGTTACCTGGGATAACGTTCCTGCTGATAAGCTGGCGACCCCCGGCAGCTTCACCGTAAGCGGTACGGTCGCCGATACGCCCGTTCGCGCTACCGCCGTGGTCACGGTCGTCGACGATATCGCTGCGCTGCTCAACTACTCCACCACCGTGAGCAAGGGCGCCGAGCCCGTGCTGCCCGATAGCCTCCCGGCCGTTATGGCGGACGGCACCGTGCTCAACGCCAATTTCCCGGTGACGTGGAGCGCTGCCGAGGACGGCGCGTACGACAAGGCGGGCACCGTGATGCTTGCCGGCACGTCCAACGTGTTCGGCAAAGATGTCACCGTTACCGCTTCGATCCGCGTCCAGGAGGAGACCATCACCATCGGCGGCAACATCGCCAAGGATGCGATGAAGATTACGCAGAGCGTGCCCGAGGGCAAGCAGAGCGATACGCTGATGGCGATCGTAGACGGCAAGACCGAGCCCGGTGCGAATACCGGCGGCGGTGCAAATCCCACGCTGTGGTCCAACTATGATTATTCTCAGGATGGCAACAAGACCGCGCAGGTTACCTTCGAATATGCAACTCAGCAGCGTTTCGGCCAGTTCAAGGTGACCTTTGCCAAGGACAGCTGGTCCGCTCGCTTCCCCGATGACAACGCGACGAAGTTCGAGGTGTCTGAGAACGGTAAGGATTGGACGCCGCTGACCGTTACCGAGACGCGCGCGGATGCCCAGGGCAATGCTCGCCTCTACACTTATGACTTCGCTCCCGTCACGGCGACCTTCGTCCGCATGACGGTGACGAACGCCGACGTGCAGACCGGCACTACTGCAAAGCCCTGCACCGCGATCACCGAGGTCGAGCTGAATACCGCTCAGGGTAGCTTCGTGACGAACGCGACCGCGAAGCTCGCCTCGCTCAAGGTGAACGGCACCGCCGTGCCGGACTCCGCCCTGAAGCAGGGTGGCTATAACACGCCCGCCGAGACCGCTAAGGTCGAGCCGGTCGCCGCCGATAACGCCGCCGTGACCGTGCTCCCCGCGCACGACGACAAGGTCCTGATCATCATCGAGTCCGAGGACCACAAGACCCGCAGTACCTTCACCGTCAACCTCGGTGCCCCCGAGACGATGGATCCCGCCGACGATTCGCGCGACTATCCGGTCGACAAGATCGTCAATACGGAGACCGGCAGCGTGCATGAGCCCGCTTCGGGCAACGAGGGTCCGCTGTCCTTCGCCTTCGATAAGAACAACGAAACCTACTATCACTCCCACTGGACCGCGACCACGCTCGACAACCTGTGGGTAACCATGGAGCTCGAGGAGCCCACCGCCATCGACGGTCTGCGCTATCTGCCGCGTCCTGCCAGCAGCGGTAGCCACAACGGCACCTTGTTCGGCGCCAAGCTCCAGTACAGCGAGGACGGCAAGACCTGGAAGGACGCCGGAACCGCAACCTGGCTTTCTCCCGAGGATGCCGACTACACGCGCGATTGGAAGCTGCTCCAGCTCGCCAAGCCCGTGACGGCCAAGTACTTCCGTCTGCAGGCTACGGCCACCTATGCCGACGGCGGCCGTAACAATGCGTTCCTGAGCGCCGCCGAGCTGCGCTTGACGAAGGCGAAGAGCACGACGACCGACATCGCCAGCGATGCCGTCTCCATCGAGGTTCCCGCTTCCGTTACCGTCGACCGTGTCGACGCCGAGCATCCCGTGGATGCCTCCGTGGTATCCGTCGTGGTCAAGCATGGCGAGAAGACCTTGGAGAACGGCGTGGATTACACGCTCGAGTTCGCCGACAACACCGCTGCCGGCACCGGCAAGGTGACCGTCAAGGGTATGGGCAAGTACGCCGGCTCTGTCGAGCGCACCTTCGAGATCAAGGTTGCCGAGCCCGTGCTCGAGGGCATCGCCATCAAATCGGCTCCCTCGAAGACCACGTACAAGGTCGGCGAGAAGCTCGAGCCCGCAGGCTTGGTGCTGATGCTGAGCTACTCCAATGGAGACGCCGTCGATGTTGAGTACGGCGCCGATACTGCTGCGGCGTTCGCGTTCACGCCGGGTCTGGACGAGGCTTTCGCCGAGGAAGCCGCCGCGCTCGAGGTAACCGTTGCCTACGAGGGCAAGACGGCTGTGTTCGACGTTCGCGTCGAGAAGGCCGCCGAGCCCGAGCCCGAGCCCGAACCCGAGCCCGAGCCCGAACCGGAGCCCGAGCCCGAACCGGAGCCCGAGCCTGGCGTCAACTACGCCGGCAAGCTCAAGGAGCTGCTGGCGAACAACGCGAACCTGGTCGAGTCTGATTACAAGCCCGAGGCCTGGGACCGCTTCGTCGCCGCCCGCGACGCCGCGCAGGCTTTGCTCGGCAGCGGATCGGCTACCGACGAGCAGCTCAAGGATGCTTTCAACGAGCTGAACGCGGCTGTGAAGGGCCTGCTGGAGAACCCCTCCGACAAGCCGGCTACCGGTGACAAACCCGCCGCGGGCGACAAGCCCGGTGCGGGCGGTGGCCTGGCGCAGACGGGTGATCCCGCCGGCATTGCCGCCGTCATCGCCATGGGTGGTGCCACAGCCATCGCTGCAGCCCGCCGCCGTCGTCGCTAAACGACGATCATGCAACGGGGGAGGGCGCAACCGCGCTTTCCCCCCGCTTTTTATTCAGAGCCCCCTGCCTCAAGCAGCTGGGGGAGCGAAAGGTTGGACAGGGTCATGAAGATGACACGAATGATTAAGGGGGCGAAGTTTCCCCTGAAGGCGGCGACCGCGGTGGTCCTAGCGGCGACCGTGGCGCTTCCGGGTGTCGGTTGGGCAGCGTCTCGCAATGCCGACGCGTCCGACGTCACGGTGAATGCCGTGACCGTCGGCAACCCCTTGAGGCTTCGCTATGACGAAGCCGCGTCGGCCGCCGGCGATGCAGCGGGCGATGTGTGGCAGAAGCGCACGCTGCCCATCGGCAACGGCGACATGGGCGCGAACGTGTACGGCGAGGTGCAGACCGAGCACCTCACCTTTAATGAGAAGACGCTGTGGACCGGTGGTCCGAGTGATTCCCGCAAGAACTACAACGGCGGCAACAACGTCTCGAAGGGTGCCAACGGCGCTACGATCAAGCGCATCCAGCAGCTCTTCTCCGAGGGCAAGAACACCGAGGCCGCCAATATGTGCGACCAGCTCATCGGTGACCAGGAAGGCTACGGCGCCTATCAGGCCTGGGGCGACATCTACTTGAAGTACACCGACCTGGGCAATGGCTCCGCGTCCGATTACGAGCGCTCGCTGGATCTTACGACCGGTATCGCGGGCGTCGAGTTCGATGCGGCCGGCCGGCACATCGCGCGCGAGTTCTTCGCCAGCCATCCCGACAAGGTCGTCGTAGGCCGTCTCGAGGCGAGCGGCAAGGCAGGCGTCAACGTCGAGATCACCTTCCCGTCCAAGCAGGCGGGCGCCAAGGTCAGCGCATCGGGCAACCAGATCACCATGACCGGTGCGGTGCAGGATAACCAGCTCAAGTACGCTTCCGTGCTCAAGGTGGTGGCAAACGGCGGCAACGTGAAGGCCCAGGGCGACAAGCTCGTGGTCTCGGGTGCCGACGACCTTACGTTCTACGTTGCAGCGGCGACGGATTACAGGAATGATTATCCGGTCTATCGCACCGGTGAATCCGATGCCGAGCTCCTGGCGCGCGTGCAGAAGACGGCGGACGACGCCGTGGCGCGCGGCTACGACGCCGTCCGTGCCGACCACGTCGAGGACTTCTCCGCGCTCATGAACCGCGTGGACCTCGACCTGGGCTTTGACGGCGTGGTGTCCGAGCGCGCCACCGACGACCTGCTCACCGCGTATCGCAATAAGACCGCGACCGCGGCCGAGCGCCGTCAGCTCGAGACCATGCTGTTCCAATACGGCCGCTATCTCACGCTGGGTTCTTCCCGCGAGGACTCGCAGCTGCCCAGTAACCTGCAGGGCGTGTGGAACAACGTCAACAACCCGCAGTGGGCGTCCGACTACCACATGAACGTCAACCTGCAGATGAACTACTGGCCCGCGTACTCCACGAACCTCGCCGAGTGCGCCACGCCGCTGCTATCCTACGTGGATTCCCTGCGCGAGCCCGGTCGCGTGACCGCCGCCGTGTATGCAGGCGTCGAGACTCCCGAGGGCGACACCCAGGGGCAGGGCTTCATGGCCCATACGCAGAACACCCCGTTCGGCTGGACCTGCCCCGGCTGGTCCTTCCAATGGGGCTGGTCGCCCGCTGCCGTGCCCTGGATCCTTCAGAACACCTACGATGCCTACCGCTACAGCGGCGACCTCGAGCTCCTGAAGAACGACATCTACCCCGCCCTGCGCGAAGAGGCCCAGCTGTACAGCAAGACGCTCATCAAGGACGAGAACGGCAAGTACATCTCGTCTCCGGCGTACTCGCCCGAGCAGGGTCCGCGTACGGCGACGAACACCTACGAGCAGGTGCTCGTGTGGCAGCTCTTCCACGATGCCATCGAGGCCGGCAAGCTGGTGGGCGAGGATGAGGCGGTGCTCGCCGTATGGCAGGACCGTTTCGACAACCTGCGCACGCCCATCGAAATCGGTTCGGACGGCCAGATCAAGGAGTGGTACATCGAGGACGCGTACAACAAGGACGCTGATGGCAACACCTTGGGCGAGGGCTATGGCCACCGCCATCTCTCGCATATGCTCGGCCTGTTCCCCGGAACGCTCGTGTCCCAGGACACGCCCGAGTGGTTCCAGGCGGCACGCACGTCCATGAACCTGCGCACCGATTCCAGCACGGGCTGGGGCATGGGCCAGCGTATCAACACGTGGGCGCACCTGCGCGACGGCGACCGTGCGCTCAAGTTGATCGGCGACCTGTTCAACAGCGGTATCTATCCCAATCTGTGGGACACCCATCCGCCGTTCCAGATCGACGGCAACTTCGGTGCGACCTCCGGTATCGCCGAGATGCTGCTGCAGAGCTCCAACGGCTACATCGACCTGCTGCCTGCCCTGCCGAGCGAGTGGGATCACGGTAGCGTATCGGGCCTGGTGGCACGCGGCGACTTCGAGGTCGCGATGACGTGGGCTTCCGGTGCGCTGGTCACGGCCGATATCACGTCGAACAACGGCGGCGTGGCCACGGTGAACGTGCCCGATGCCGCGCTCGCCACCGTGACGGATGGCACGGGCGCCCCCGTGGCGTTCACGGCGCTCTCCGCCGATCGCATCAGCTTCGATACCACCGCTGGCGGTACGTACCGGATCGCCCAGATTCCCGCTGTCGAGCGCCCCGCCGTGCCGCAGAACGTCGCCGTCGCCGCAACGGGCGAGGGCGAGGCTACGGTCACCTGGGATGCCGTGGCGGAGGGCGCCCTCTATACCGTCGAGCGCCGCGTCGACGGCGGCGACTGGACGGCCGTGGGCAACAGCGTGTCCACGACCACGTTCGCGGACGAGGCCTGCCCCGCGGGCTTTGGAACGGTTGAGTACCGCGTCCAGGCGATTCTTAACGGCCTGCGCGGTCCCGCCAGCGAAGCGGTCGCGCTGCCCGAGGCGCCCGCCGTGTGCGAGGTGCTCGGCCGCGTCGACGACCAAGACCCGCATGTGATCTACAGCGGCGCTTGGGCCAATTGGAACAACAGCACTGACGGCAACTACGGTGACACCATCAAGTACCTGCAGAATCCGACCGGCACCGAGACCGCGAGCCTCACGTTCCGCGGAACGGGCATCGAGGTCGTCACGGTGACGAACTACGACCGCGGCTACTACGAGGTGACCATCGACGGCAAGGTCGTGGCAGAGCGGGTCGACACCTACTCCGCGACGAGCGTGCGCCAGAAGACCGTCTACTCCAAGACGGGTCTCGAGCCCGGCGTGCACACGATCGTGCTGCGCGCGACGGGCACCAAGAACGCCTCGTCGTCCCTGGCCAAGGTGGAGCTCGATGCATTCAACGTGATCGATACGTCTGCCAAGCCGGTGACGGGCGTGACCGTGCGTTCGGAGAACGGCATGACGCTGCTGGCAAAAGACGGCTCGACGCTCCAGATGGTCGCGGACGTGAAGCCTGCCGACGCGCGCGTGCAGGACATCGCGTGGTCGGTTGCCACGAAGAGCGGTTCCGCCACGGGCACCATCTCCGAGGACGGTCTGCTCGCGGCGAGCGGCGAGGGCGTGCTTACGGTCACGGCTGCGTGCGGCGACATATCCGGCTCGCTCGATGTGACCCTGGCTCCTGCCGGGACCGTGTCCACCGCGGTCGAGGACTGCAAGGGCACGCCTCCCGTGGATGCAAAGGGCACCCTGAACGATGATGAGCGCCTCACCTGGACGGGTGGCTGGTACAGCTGGGGCGAGGCCGGTCACCACGGCGGCTCCAAGGGCGAGAGCAACAACCTGGGCGATTCGGTGAGCCTGCGCTTCGAGGGCACGGGCATCCGCGTGTACTCGGCGTTGAACAACGATAACGTGGCCTTCAAGGTCGAGATCGACGGCGCCGTGGTGAACGAGGCCCTATCGCTGGGCGGCAATGACCAGAAGAACGTGAAGGTCTTCGAGAAGCTCGACCTCAAGAACGGCGAGCACACCATCAAGCTCACCTCCGTCGCGCGCGCGGGCGCCGGCCAGAGCAAGTCGAACGTCGACTGGTTCGAGATCATCGCGCCGAGCGACGCGGCAAACAAGATCGAGCTGCAGGCGCAGATCGAGGCGGGAGCGGGTCTGCTCGAGGGCGCCTGCACCGCTGAGAGCTGGGACGTCTATAGCAAGGCGCTCGATGCTGCGGTGAAGGTCATGAACGACGTGAACGCCACGAGCGAGACGGCCGCCGAGCGCGCCGCATCGCTGAAGGAAGCGCGCGAGCAGCTCGTTTTGATCGACGACGCTTCCATCGAGTTTGACACCGAGGCACATCTGGCATTTCCCGCGATCGAATCGCGCGCGGTGTGCGCGAGCTGGGACGCCGTTAAGGATGCCGCGACGTATCGGGTGCGCGTCTTTGCAGCCGATGCCGAGGGCGCGCCCACGGGCGACGCCCTGTCCGATATCGTGGTCGACGGCGTGCTCGCGCGCGTGAGCGGCCTCGATCCCGAGACGTCCTACGTCGTGCGCGTCGATGCACGCAACGAGGCGGGCCGCGTTATCAAGCGTATCGAGGGCGCGGTCGACACCCTGCCCGTCGCATCCGAGGATGCCCTTGAAGCCCCCACGGGCCTGGCGGTGCAGCCGAGCGAGACGAAGGGCGAGGCCGTGCTTTCGTGGAACGCCGTCGAGGGCGCTACGCGCTATCACGTATACGTGAACGGCGTGAAGAGCGCGGCGGTCGACACCGCGTCGGTCATGCTGTCCGGCCTGGTGAAGGACGGCGTGTACTCCGTCAAGCTCGTGGCGAGCAGCGACAGCGGCGCCACATCCCTGCCGGCATCCCTCGTGTTCACGTACGAGGGCGCCCAGGAGCCCGCCGTTGACTACGCGGGCAAGATTCGCGACCTGTTGGATGCGAACAAGAACCTGGTCGAGTCCGAGTACGAGGCGGCTGCTTGGAAGCAGTTCGCCGAGGCCCGCGATGCGGCTCAGAAGCTGCTCGACGACGACTCGGCAGACGAGAGCGCTCTGAAGGCGGCGTACGAGAAGCTGGTGGATGCGCTCGAGAATCTGGCGGACCATCCCGCCAAACCCGAGCCGGGTGTGGACTATGCCGAAATGATCCGCAAGGTTCTGGAGGAGAGCAAGGGCCTGGCCGAGGACGAGTACGAGCCCGAGGCGTGGACGCGTTTCGCTGCCGCCCGCAACGCGGCGCAGGCGCTGCTCGACGCGGGGTCGGATGACGCCGAGGCGCTGAAGGCCGCCTACGACGAGCTGCTCGCCTCCATCGCGAACCTCAAGGAGCATCCGGCGCCCGAGCCCGAACCCGAGCCCGAGCCCGAACCCGAGCCCGAGCCGAGCCCCGATCCCGATACCGGCGGCAACGGCGGCGGTAACGCCGACGGCAACGGTGGTAGCGCCGGTGGAAACAATGCCGGCGGCAACGCTGCATCGGGCGGTGGAGCAGGGTTCTCGAACGGTCTGGCCCAGACCGGCGACCCCGCATCCCTCGCCGTGGTGTTCACGGCGCTGGGTGCCGCGGCAATCGCTGCAGCGCGCCGCAAGCGCTAGGACGTCATGCCCGCGGTGCCGGCTGCCGGCTTGTGAAGCCGGTATGCGGATGCCCACGGATAAAGGACCAAGCGTGAAGGCCCCGTCGCATGGAGCGGCGGGGCCTTTTACTTTTGAAGGCCCGTCCGCCCAAAGGGCGTACGCCGGCGGAAGATTTGAGTTCCAACCGTGTTGTCAATTGTTGTTTGAGGATGGCTCCGCTATGCCTAGCTGCATGCTTCCCGCTGCGATCGCACCGGGGAGCGAGGTGTAGCGCCTGGCGCGAGGCAGCGCGGGGCGCGTCTGTATCGACCGACCATCTCGGGGCGGCGCCGCGGCGCCGCGGCTTTTTGACCTATGAAAAGGGAGCTCCCCTATGGCTGATCTTACCGAGCGTTTTGGAACCATGGTCTTCTCCGAGGACGAGATGAAGCGGTGGCTGCCCAAGGACGTGTACAAGAGGCTCGCCAAGACCATCGAGGAGGGCGAGTCGCTCGACCTCGATGTGGCGAACGCCGTGACGCACGCCATGAAGGAATGGGCGCTGCTGCACGGCGCCACGCACTACGCGCACTGGTTCCAGCCGCTCTCGGGTATCACGAGCGAGAAGTACAACAAGCTCATGAACATCGAGGCGACCACCATGGTGCGCGAGGCGCGCCGCGCCGTGGACGCGATGGAGGAGATCGTCGCCGCCGACTACTGGCCCGTTCCCACCTACGACGATATCCTGTTCTACGTGCAACCTCTCAGAAAGGGGACAGGCACTTTTCTGAGGTCGCGAGCTGAGGCTACAGCGCGAGCTCGCGGGCGACCTCGTCTGCACAGGCCAGGGCGTCGGCGATGGCGTTGACTACCAGTGAGGAGCCGGTGCGCGCATCGCCGCAGGCGAAGACCGCGGCCCCCGGCGCGCCCTGCGTCTTGGGGGCGCAACGGTGGGAAGCCCCCTCCATGACGGTCAGGGCGCGCCCCTGGTCGGAGACGAGCGCGCCGAAGGCGTCGAACGTGCTCGTCTCCGGTCCGGTGAACCCGCAGGCGATGAGCACCAGCTGTGCCGGGATCTCATGCTCGGATCCCTCGATACGGCGGGGGGTGCCGTCGCTCCAATCGAGGTTGGCGACGAGCAGCCCGCGCACGCCGCCCCGTTCGTCCGTGAGAACCTCGATCGTGTCGGCAGCCCACGTGCGCATCTCGGCGCCCATGAGTTCGATGGCCTCTTGCTGCCCGTAGTCGGTCTTCTTCACGTTGGGCCATTGCGGCCAGCCATTGCCCTCGCGCGGGCATGCGGGCGGCTCCGGCAGGAACTCGAGCTGGCGCACTGATTGCGCTCCCTGGCGCACGGCGGTGCCCACGCAGTCGTTGCCAGTGTCGCCGCCGCCGATCACGACGACGTCGAGGCCGCGTGCCGATATGACGCTCGAGTCCGTATCGCCCGCGAGTACCGCGCGGGTCGCCGCCTCGAGGTAGTCGACGGCGTATACGACACCCGCCGCATCGGCGCCCGGGGATGCCAGGGGGCGCGGCGTACGCGCCCCGCATGCGAGGATGACGGCGTCCGACTCTTCGAGCAGCCCCTCGGCGACGTCTGCGCGAGAGGCGTCGACGCCCAGCCGGAATTCAATGCCCAGCGACTCCATGAGGTCCACACGGCGCTGGACGATCGACTTTTCGAGCTTCATGTTGGGGATTCCGTACATGAGCAGACCGCCGGCTCGGTCATCGCGCTCCACGATGGTCACGCGCGCGCCGCGCCGGGCGAGGTCCCACGCCGCCGCGAGCCCGGCGGGGCCGGATCCCACGACGGTGACGCGCGGCGCGTTCCTGCCAGGGGCGGGGAAGCGTGCGGGGCCGCCGTGCTCCCACTCCCAGTCGGAGATGGCGCGCTCGTTGTCGTGGATCGTGACGGGCTGGCCGTCGACGGTCCCGAGGTTGCACGCCGCCTCGCACAGGGCCGGGCATACGCGGCTCGTGAACTCGGGCAGGGGTGAGGTGAGCGCGAGGCGTTCGGCGGCGGCCTCCATACGTCCACGGTAGATGAGCTCGTTCCACTCGGGGATGAGGTTGTGCAGCGGGCACCCGCTCGTGCGTGCGCGCCCGAACGATATGCCCGATTGACAGAAGGCGACGCCGCACATCATGCAGCGGCTCGCCTGCTCACGCCGGACATCCTCGCCGGGTTCGCGATACAGCGGGTCGAAGTCGCGCGTGCGTTCATCGGTCGGCCGCAGGACGTGGGCCTGCCGATCCGTGGTGAGAAAAGCTCCGGGTTTACCCATGGTGGGCCTCCTTGGTGCTCATGGGACTGCAGATGGATGAGGGAATGGTGCTTGCAGCGGATGCTGCGCTTGCTGAGGGCGCGGTCATGATTTCGAAGGCGCGTTCGACGGCCGCCTCGTGGGAGTGTCCGGCGCGTTCCTCCTCCGTCACGATCTCGAGCATGTGCCGGTATTCGGTGGGAATCACCTTGATAAAGGCGTGCTCGATGTCGGAGAAGCAGTACAGAAGCCTCATGCCGCGCGGACTCGCCGTGTACCTGACGTGCTCCTCGATGAGTGAACGGATGCGGGCGAGTTCGGAGGCGTCCGGCCGCTCGAGCGTGAGCGTCTCCGCGTTCACGCGGCTGGCAAGCGTGCCGTACTCGTCGTAGACGTAGGCGACGCCGCCCGTCATGCCGGCGCCGAAGTTGTGCCCGACCTCGCCGAGGATGAGCGCGACACCGCCCGTCATGTACTCGCAGCCATGTGCGCCCACACCCTCGACGACCACGGTCGCACCCGAGTTCCTCACGGCGAAGCGCTGGCCGGCAAGGCCGTTTACAAAGCCGCGACCGCCCGTCGCGCCCATGAACGCGACGTTGCCCACGATGACGTTCTCGTCGAACTTGAAGGTCGCGCCCTCTGGGGGTGCCACGGACAGGACGCCTCCCGAGAGGCCCTTGCCAAAGTAGTCGTTCGCGTCGCCGCGCACGCTGAGCGTCATGCCGCTGGGAACGAATGCGCCGAAGCTCTGGCCCGCAGAGCCCGTGCACCGTACCGTGATGGAGCCCTCCGGCAGCCCGTTGGGGTGCGCACTGGTGACGGCATGTCCGAGCATGGTGCCCGTGCAGCGGTTGATGTTGGCAATGTCGACGTCCAGCTGGACGGGGACCATGTGCGAGCGGGCGTGGGCGGTGCGAGGGATGAGCAGCGTGGCGTCGAGCGTCTCGTCGAGGTTCGAATCGGCCGCCATGTAGGGCAGGTAGTGGCGGCAATCGGCCCCGGGGATATGGGAGCCGAACTCGCAGCGAGCCGGCGCGAGGACACGGGAGAGGTCGAGGAGGTCGGACTTCCAGTTTCCGGCGCCGCGCACCTGGCGCAGGCATTCGACGTGCCCGACCATCTCGTCGACGGTGGCGAAGCCCAGACGCGCCATCACGCCGCGCAGCTGCTCGGCGACGAACAACATGAACCGCTCGACGTGCTCGGGCTTACCGGCGAAGCCGTGGCGCAGGCGGCAGTTCTGCGTGGCGATGCCGGCCGGGCACGTGTCCTGCTGGCAGTCGCGCTGCATGAGGCACCCCATGGCGATGAGCGGCATGGTGGCGAAGCCGAACTCCTCGGCGCCCAGCAGGCACGCCACGGCGACGTCGGTGCCGTCCATGAGCTTGCCGTCCGCCTCGAGCACCACGCGGGAGCGCAGGCCGTTGCGCACGAGCGTCTGCTGTGCCTCGGCAAGGCCGAGCTCCAGCGGCAGGCCGGCGTGCCAGATGGAATCGCGCGGGGCCGCGCCCGAGCCGCCGTTGTGGCCCGAGATCAAGATCTTGTTGGCGGCACCCTTGGCGACGCCGGTGGCGATGGTTCCCACGCCCGCCTCGCTCACAAGCTTGACGCTCACGCGCGCACGGGGGTTGGCGCACTTGAGGTCGAAGATGAGCTCGGCCAGGTCCTCGATGGAGTAGATGTCGTGGTGCGGAGGAGGCGAGATGAGGCCGATGCCGGGCGTCGACTGTCGGACCTCGGCGATCCAAGGGTAGACCTTCTTGCCGGGCAGGTGGCCGCCCTCGCCGGGTTTCGCGCCCTGCGCCATCTTGATCTGGATCTCGGTTGCCGAGGAGAGGTACCGGCTCGTCACGCCAAAGCGGCCAGAAGCGACCTGTTTGATGGCGGAGTTCACCGAGTCGCCATCCGCGAGCGGCGTCTCGCGGCGCGGGTCCTCGCCGCCTTCGCCCGAGTTGGACCGGCCGTGCAGACGGTTCATGGCGATGGCGAGACACTCGTGGGCCTCGCGGCTGATGGAGCCATAGCTCATGGCGCCGGTGTTGAAGCGCGTGGCGATGGAGCGCGCGTCCTCGACCTGATCGAGCGGGATGGGCGCGCGATCGGATGCGTCGAAGTCGATCAGGTCGCGCAGGCGCACGACGCGGCCCGGGCGGTGCAGGCGGGCGCTATACGCTTCGAATGCCTCGGCGTCGTCTTCGTGCACGGCACGTTGCAGCAGGTAGACGGTTTGGGGGTCGATGAGGTGGTCTTCGCCGCCCAAGGGGCGCCACTTGGTGAGGCCGAGCGTGGGGAGCTGGTCGGGCGCGGGAGAATGCGCGATTCTCTCCGCGGCATCCACCCGCTCATCGAGTTCGCGCTGAAGCTCGGCGAGGCCCATGCCGCCCACGCGGCTGACCGTGCCCGAGAAGCAGCGGTCGACGAGCTCAGGTGCGAGGCCGACGGCCTCGAAGATCTGGGCGGAATGGTAGCTTTGCATGGTGGAGATGCCCATCTTGGACATGATGGACACCACGCCCGCTGTTGCCGCGCGGTCGAAGCGTTCGATGCCCTCTCGAGCGCAAAGCACACGGCCGTCGGCTTCCACAAGGTCGCCCTCGTGCGCCAGACGCGCGATGTGCGTGTGGGCGCCGTACGGGTAGATGCCGCTTGCCGAGTAACTTACAAGCGCGGCGAGGTCGTGCGCCGAGAGCGCGTCGCCGCACTCGACGATGAGGTCGGCGAAGGTTCGCAGCCCCGAGCGCATCAGGTGGTTGTGAACCGCTCCGACGGCGAGGAGCGACGGGATGGAGACCTCACCTGAGCCCGCGCGGTCGGAGATTGCCACGATGTTCACGCCGTCGCGCACCGCCCGCTCGACCTCGCGGCACAGCTCATCGAGCGCGCGCTCAAGCGCACCTTCTCCCGCATCGCGCAGGTAGACGGCGCGGAAGGTGCGGGCATGGAAACCCGTGCGGTCGATTGAGGAGATTGCCTTGAACTGCTCGCCCGTGAGGATCGGGGAATCCAGGCGAATGAGCTGGCAGGCGCTGCGGCTGTCCTCCAGCAAGTTGCCGTGATTGCCCAGGTACAGGATGGTCGAAGTGACCACGTGCTCGCGCAGCGCGTCGATGGGCGGGTTCGTCACTTGGGCGAACAGCTGGTAGAAGTAGTCGAAGAAAGAGCGCGTCTTGGTGGAGAGGCAGGCGAGCGGGGCGTCGATGCCCATGGAGGCGAGCGGCACCTTGCCCGTCAGGGCCATGGGGCGCACGACCTCATCGACGTCATCCCAGTGGTGGCCGAGTTTGGCGGCCTCGACGGCCGACAGCATATCTGCCCCGTCGGTGTCTGCATTGCTGCCAGACTCGTCCGCGATGTCCGCAAGGGTGAGCATCTCCTCGGCAATCCAGTCGCGGAACGGCTTGAGCTTGGCAAGGCCAGAGCGAAGCTCGTCGTTGTAGATCACGCGCGCCTGGGAGAAATCGACCTCGAGCATCTCGCCCGGACCGAGCAGCCCGGAGGTGAGGACGTTGGCAGGGTCGACCTCGATGGTTCCAACCTCGGAGGACAGCAGGAAGCGGTCGTCGCGCGTCACGTAATAGCGAGCCGGGCGCAGGCCGTTACGGTCGAGGGCGGCGCCGAGCGTGCGTCCATCGGTGAACGCGATGGCGGCAGGTCCGTCCCAGGGCTCCATGAGCATGGACTGGTAGGCGTCGTAGGAACGGCGCTCCGGCGTGAGCGCGTCATTGTGATCCCAGGGCTCGGGCATGAGCATCGAGACGGCGCGCGTGAGGGGCCTGCCGTTTTGCACAAGGAATTCGAGCACGTTGTCGAGGATCGCGGAGTCCGATCCCTCGCGGTTGATGATGGGCAGCACGCGTTCCAAATCGTGTTGGAGCACGGGCGAATAGAGGTTGGGCTCACGCGCGCGGATCCAGTTGACGTTGCCCTTCAAGGTGTTGATCTCGCCGTTGTGGATGATGAGGCGATTGGGGTGCGCGCGCTCCCAGCTGGGCGTGGTGTTGGTCGAATAGCGGGAGTGGACGAGCGCGACGGCCGTCTTGACGGCGGCGTCGTTGAGGTCGATGTAGAAACGGCGCATCTGGGTCGCGACGAGCATGCCCTTGTACACGATGGTCCGCGCGCTCATGGAGCAGATGTAGAAGATCTTCCCGTCGAGGGAGGGCTCGGCATCGGCGCGCTTCTCGATGGAGCGACGGCACACGTAGAGGGCGCGCTCGAATTCGTCACCGGCCTCGATCGAGTCGGGGCGTCCCAGGAACGCCTGCATGATGGTGGGCATGCAAGCTTGTGCGGTCGAACCGAGGTCGTGCGGATCGACGGGGACGGTGCGCCAAAAGAGCAGGGGGATACCGCAAGCGGCGCATTCCTCTTCGAAGATGCGGCGTGCGTCCACCACTCCGTGTTCATCGCGCGGCAAAAAGACCATCGCCACGCCGTAGTCGCCCTCTGCGGGCAGGAGATGCCCGCACTTCTGTGCCTCCTTGCGGAAGAATCGGTGGGGGACCTGGAAGAGAATGCCCGCGCCGTCACCGGTGTTGCGCTCGAGCCCCACGCCGCCGCGGTGCTCGAGGTTCACCAAGACGGAGAGGGCGTCGTCGAGGATCTGGTGGCTGCGCTCACCCTTGATGCTCGCCAGGGCGCCGATGCCGCATGCATCGTGTTCGAATTCGGGTTTATAGAGGGTCGGCTGGTCGTCCTTGCCTGTGGCGGGCGATATGGGTGTCTGTTCCATGCCTGCTCCTTTGCTCTTGATGCCAGTGAGAATCGTTCGGCAGGAATGGTACGTTCGGTTGGTTGCGTGTGGTTTGCAGGTGTGTTTCCCGATGGTTTCCGGCATGCGAACATCTGAATACGCACATTTCACACCCATGCTGAGCTGGGATTATCCAAAAACGGACGAAATACGCCGTCGCATGATTTTTTTGCCGCAGGTGTGCTTACGACATTCTTTCCGCAGGCAGCATGCGGTACGCTACGATATGTTTCACGCTTGCAACGCAGCGGTAATTGCATCGAAACGTATGGCGTATAGGCTGCAATCGTCCGCTAGCACCAGCGTCGCTCACGCGCGGCGCGCCACGAAGGGAGCATCTGATGGCCGATCTCACCGACCGCTTCGGCACGATGGTCTTCTCTGAAGACGTCATGAAGAAGTGGCTGCCCAAGGACGTGTACAAAAAGCTCGCGGGAACCATTGAGGAGGGCAAGCCGCTCGACCTCGACGTCGCGAACGCCGTGGCCCACGCCATGAAGGAATGGGCGATCGCTCACGGCGCCACGCATTACGCGCATTGGTTCCAGCCCCTGTCGGGAATCACGAGCGAGAAGCACGACAGCTTCCTTGAGCCCAACCACGATGGCACCGCCATCACCAAGTTCTCGGGCAAGGCGCTCATCAAGGGCGAGCCCGACGCCTCGAGCTTCCCCAACGGCGGCCTGCGCGCCACCTTCGAGGCACGTGGCTATACCGCATGGGACGCCACGAGCCCGGCGTTCATCAAGGACGACGTGCTCTGCATCCCCACGGCGTTTTGCTCCTACACCGGCGAGGCGCTGGATAAGAAGACCCCGCTGCTGCGCTCCATGACCGCCCTCGACGAGCAGGCCAAGCGCGTACTCGCCCTGTTCGGCAAGCATCCCAAGCGCGTCGTGCCTTCCGTGGGCGACGAGCAGGAGTACTTCCTCATCAAGAAGGACGCATACCGTAAGCGCCGCGACCTCGTTATCTGCGGCCGCACGTTGTTCGGCGCGGCTCCGTGCAAGGGCCAGGAGCTCGAAGAGCACTATTTCGGTGCCATTCGCCCAACCGTCTCCGCGTACATGAAGGACCTCGATAACGAGCTTTGGGCACTGGGCATCCCGGCCAAGACGAAGCACAACGAGGTGGCGCCGTGCCAGCACGAACTCGCGCCCGTGTATTCCGAGCTCAACGAGGCCGTTGACAACAACCTCCTCATGATGGAGAAGATGAAGCTCATCGCCAGCCGCCACGATCTGGTGTGCCTGCTGCACGAGAAGCCGTTCGAGGGCATCAACGGTTCGGGCAAGCACAACAACTGGTCGCTCGGTACGGCCGACGAAAACCTCCTCGACCCCGGCGACACCCCGCTCGAGAACTTGCAGTTCGTGGTGTTCCTTACTGCGGTCATCGAGGCCGTCGACAAGTACCAGGATCTCCTGCGCGCCAGCGTCGCGAGCTGCGGCAACGACCACCGTCTGGGCGCCAACGAGGCGCCGCCGGCGATCATGTCCATCTTCCTGGGCGATCAGCTCACCGAGGTCGTCGAGATGCTGATGGACGGCGAGGCGAGCGTCCACGCCACCACCGACACGCTCACCTTCGGCACGGTGCTGCTGCCCAACCTCGAGCAGGACAACACCGACCGCAACCGCACGAGCCCTTTCGCCTTCACGGGCAACAAGTTCGAGTTCCGCGCCGTGGGCTCCGAGGCGAACGTCTCCGACGCGAACCTGGTGCTCGACTGTGCCGTCGCCCAGGCCCTGCGCGACTTCGCGGACGCCCTCGAGGGCACGCCCGAGGACGACTTCCAGGAGGCCGCGCTGGCCTACTGCGCCGAGCATCTGCGTGAGCATCGCCGCATCCTCTTCTCCGGTGATGGTTATTCCGAGGCGTGGGAGAAGGAGGCCGAGTCTCGCGGCCTGTGCAACTTCCGCACCGCCGCCGACGCGCTGCCGGCATTTGTCGCCGAGAAGAACCTCGCGCTGTTCCAGGAGCTCGGCGTGCTTTCCGAGGCAGAGGCCGTGTGCCGCTACGAGGTTAAGCTCGAGAAGTACAACAAGCTCATGAACATCGAGGCCACGACGATGATCCGCGAGGCGCGCCGCACGTACCGCCCGGTCATCACCGCCTACGCCACCAAGGTCGCCAAGGGTCTTGAGGCCATCCGCGCCGCCGGTGCCGAGGCGGCGATGCAGTGCGAGCAGAATACGCTCAATAAGCTCTGCAACGGCATCACCGACATCAACGAGGCCATCAAGGCGCTCGATGCGGTGCACGTCAAGGCGGAGTCCATGGCAGATGGCCAGGAGCAGGCGAATTGCTATGCGCACGAGGTTGCACCCGCTATGGCCGACCTGCGCGCGGCAGTCGATGCCATGGAGGAGATCGTGGCTGCAGATTACTGGCCGGTCCCGACGTATGATGACGTCTTGTTCTACGTGTAGGAACTCTGTTATACTCTTGCGCGCTGTCCCCATCGTCTAGCGGCCAAGGACGCCACCCTTTCAAGGTGGATATCACGGGTTCGAATCCCGTTGGGGGCACCATCGAATTGCCAGCCCGGATCCCTTGCGGGATTCGGGCTTGTTGTTGTAACGGGGCTCGTTCTTTTCATGAATGGGGGAGCAACATGGACGCCAAGCGTATTGCCCGTGCCGGACTCATGGTGGCGCTATTGGCGGCTTCCGCCCAGGTCATGCTGCCTTTTGGCCCCGTGCCCTTCACCTTGCAGACGTTCGTGCTCGCCATGATCCCCGCCGTGCTCGATCGCCGCACGGCGGTCCTTACGGTTGTCGCGTACGTCTTGCTCGGCGCCGTTGGCCTTCCGGTTTTCTCCGGCTTCATGGGAGGCTTCGGTGCGCTTGCGGGCCCCACGGGCGGTTTTCTGTGGGGATTCATCCTGGGCATGGTAGCAGCCGGCGTTCTGGACAGGGCGCTTCCGGCACGTATCCCCGCGTACCCGCGTGCCCTCGCATCCGCCGCTGTGTTGCTGCTCGTTTCGTATGTATGCGGCACCGTCCAGCTCATGGCGTTTCTGACGATCGACCTGTGGGGCGCGCTTGCCATCGCGGTGGCTCCCTTCATCATCCCCGATGCCGTCAAGCTCGTCTGCGGCGCGCGGGTCGGGGTGTCCGTTGCCCGCGTCTTGCCATAAAAACGCGCGCCACGGGACGTGACGCGCGCATCTTCGAATATGTGCCACAGGGACTGGCGGCTGCGTTAACCAAGCAGTTTCATCGCCGCCTCGTGTGCGGCGTGCTCGCAGGCATCGTCGAGCATGGCGAGTGGCAACAGCTCTCGCGCCTGTATGTTACCGCCGCGCCCGCGGCGCTCGAGGGCTCGCGTGATGAGCCAATCGGCGAGCTCGGGGTTCTTGGAGAGCGCGGGTCCGTGGAGGTATGTTCCCACCAGGTTGCGGTGGAGGCATCCCTCAGAGCCGTCTTGACCGTTGTTGCCGGTGCCCTCGAGCACTGAGGTGCCGAGCGGATGCTCGCAGGCGTCGAGCACCGTGCGTCCGCCGTGGTTTTCAAACCCTACGAACGGGGCGTCGGCGATATCGGTTTTCACCGCGACGTTGCCCGTGAGGCGGCCTTCGCCACGTACCGTGTCGGCGGCGATGATGCCCAGCCCCTCAACCTTTTCATCGCCCATGTAATACGAGCGCCCGAGGAGCTGGTAGCTGCCGCAGATTGCGAGAACGACGCCATCATCCTCAACGTAGCCCTGCAGCTCGTCGCGCTGGTGGCGCAGCTCGTTGGCAACGGCGAGCTGGTCGCGGTCGGCACCGCCGCCTATGAGCACGATGTCCGCCGTGGACAGGTCGAGCACATCGCCCATGTGCACGTCGTCAACCTCGACGGGAATGCCCCGCCACCTGCAGCGGCGTTCGAGGATGATGGCATTGCCGCCATCGCCGTACAGGTTCAAGGCGTCGGGATAGAGGTGGACGATGCGCAACGGACGACCCAGGTCGAGCATCTTGTCCGAGTGCTGGGTGTCGTCGTCATCGTGGATGGCCGTTACATCGATGGACACGGTTTTCGCATCGCCGGTCACGACGTCCCCGAGCCCCTCGAGCTCCTTGACGATTGGGGGGAACGCGGTGTAGTTGGCAACGGCATGAAGGACCTCGCCGACATCCTCGCCCGCCAAGGTATCGATGACATCGCCGATGCTATTAACGAGCGAGGCGTCGATGCCGGCGTACTTGAGGCGAACCTGCAGGTCGTGCGCGCGCGATCCGCCCGCAAAGGCATGTACGCCGGGAGCGCTCAGACATTCGAAGTCAACGTCCCAAATCCACGAGACGTCGCGTCCGTCCGCATCTGCGTCGTTGAGGTAGAAGGCCATGAGTTTGCCGCCCGAGGCCTTGACCTGCTGGATCTGACGATCGAAGCCCACGGGATTCTTGGCCAGGTCGGTCGCGACGATGCGCCCCTTCGCCTGCCAACGCGTCATGCGCCCTCCGGTGGGCACATAAGTGTCGAGGACGCCCTGGAAGCGGCTGGAATCGCCGTCGAGCGCGTCGAGGACCCAGGCGGCGGTCCAAGCGGCGGTGATGTTGTAGACCATGTACAGGCCGTTGTATCTGGTGGAGAGGGGCGCGGTCTGCGAGGACCCGTCTTGCTGCGCCTTCAATTCGAAGGAATAACCGGTGCTGGTGAGGTGCACGTTCGAGGCCCCCGAGGCGAGGTCGGGGCGCCTCCAGCCACAGGCGGGGCAGTGGTAGGAGCCCAGCTGACCGTATTGGATGTAGTCGTATTCGAGTGGGGCGTTGCAGTGGGCGCAGAAGCGCGACTCGGCGATGTGCGAGGCCTCGCCGCCGGTGGGGCCATCGAGCCCAAAGGGAAGCGAGGGATTGGGCACGCGGTCGGCGATGGAGGCGCACAGCGGGTCGTCGGCATTGAAGATCAGCGTGGTCGTTGGCGACAAGGCGAGCGCCTGCGCGATGACGTCCTGGGTATGGTCGATCTCCCCATAGCGGTCGAGCTGGTCGCGGAACAGGTTGAGCAAGACGAAATACGTGGGCTTGAGGCGCGGCAGGATGCGCACGGTGTACAGCTCGTCGCACTCGAACACGCCCACGCGGCGCTTGCCGGCGGTTCGACGTCGATTGGAGTTCGCCTCGAGCAGGGTGCCCGTGATACCGGTCTCCATGTTGTTTCCCGCTCGGTTGCACACGCAGACGGCTCCGCTCGCCGCCACGGCATCGGCTATGAGGTTCGTCGTGGTGGTCTTGCCGTTCGTGCCGGTGATGACCACGCTTGCGTCCAGGAGGCCGGCAAGATCGGCGACGAGTTCGGGGTCGATGGAAAGGGCGAGCTTGCCGGGCAGTGCACCGCCGTTACGATGGAGGACGGAGCGGAGCCCCCAGCGGGCAAGGTCGGCGGTGACGGTTGCGATGTTCGATCTGATGCTCATGAGAGCTCCTATCGTGATGGGGATGTCATGTGCCTGGCGTTCGCTCCCGCCTTCCATGGTGGAGGGCCGGGGAGAACGACGGGCTTACTGGCTGGCAGCTGCGTATCGGGCGCGGCTGCGCTCCTCGGGTGTCATGCGGCTGCGCGGGGAGTAGATGACGTGTGTGCGGCAGCACTCGACGCACAGATCGCATCCGGCGCAGGCATCTGCGTCGATGCGGAACACGGGCGGCTCAAAGCTAATCGCCGGGCAGCCGGTGATTTGCTGGCAGCGGTGGCAGCTCATGCAGGCGTATGCATCGATCTCGGCGGGCTCCGCCTCGTATTCGCCGCGCTGGATTTGGGCGCAGGGCGAGGCGAACACCACGGCGTGGACGCCGGGGCGCGCCAAGGCACCGCAGAGAACGCCCGCGGCGCGTTGGCTGTCGAACGGATCCACGATCACGGCGTCGCCGCAACCCAGGGCGAGGGCACGTTCCGCCAGTCCTTCGATGGCCTCACGCGTGAGGAATGCGCGGCTGGATGCGAGCACGGCAAGGATGGTGACCCGTCCTTCTGCGGAAAGCCCCGCGAGTTCGGCTGATTCGTCATCACGGGCGAGCGCGGCGTCGGGCACGAAGTGGATGCACGCCTCGCAGGAGGGTTCCTGCGGTGTACCGCCCTGGGGCACAGGCACCTTGTAGCGGTCGAGCAGCGCCTCTTCGCCGCCTACGCACGTGCAGGCGGCCGGGTGCATGGAGCCAACGGCGGCGCAGCCTGCGTCGCCGCAGATAACGCGGGCGCGTCCACGCCCAAGTGCCTCCCTACATGCCACGTATGCCGCGCGGTGGGGGCAACCCGGGCACGCCACGCCGCGCCGGATGGGATGGGACGTCACCATGGTCTACGCCTCCTCATCGGTATAGGGCTCACGGCTCACGAGCGAGAGTTCGAAGGTGAGGGTGTGCCCGGCCATGGGATGGTTGAAGTCAAACAGCGTGTCGCCGTCGTCGGCCACGCGCATCACGCGTGCGAGTTGCTGGTAGCCCTCGCCGTTCATGAGGTAGATGAGTTGCCCGGGTACCAGTTCCTCATAGTTTGGAATCTCGATCGTGGGCATGACGTACAGAAGGCGCGGGTCGTGCTCACCGTAGGCGTCCCTGGGCGCAAGGGTCACGGTCTTCTTCTCGCCGGGCTCCATGCCGAGCACCGCGACCTCGAAGCCTGGGACGACCTCGTGGTTTCCCTCGACATATGTGAGCGGCGTGCGGCCCTCGGTGGTATCGAAGACCTCGCCGTCCTCAAATGAGCCGGTGTAGTGCACGGTGACGCGGTGCTTGAGCGAAAAATCCTGCACGGGCGGTTCCTCCGGAATCGATTGGCAACCCGATAAGCGTATCACGGATGGCCCGGTGCCCGGCGCGCATGGGGGCTAGAACCCATGCCGTAACGCGAACTCCTCGGCACGCTCTCGGATTCCCTCGACGCCCTCCGCCCATGCGGCGAAATCGGGCGTGTCGGCGATGATGCCGTCGGCCTCCCACACGGCTTGGTGCGACAAGTCCCATGCCTCGAGGGCCGCGGGCCGCACGGGCAGGTACGGGTCGTGGTAGGTCGGGTTGATGAGGAAGAACGCCCCGCCGTCGCAGCGCGCCGCGAAATCACGGAGCGCACGGCGCGCGCTGCGACGCTGTCCGAGCTTGTAGAGCAAGATGGTGCGTCCCAAGAGGAACCACGGCAGGTCCTCGGCGTCCTCACCCGCATCGCGCGCAGCCGCGAAGAACCCGTCTTCGTCCTCCAGACGCGCGAGTGCGAGGAAGAGCGTGCCCACGGCGAGGTTGGGGTAGCCGTGCGCGCGCATCACCGTGCGGGCGTACGAGGCGGCGGCGCGGTAGCGGGCTGTGAAGATGCATCCTTGGGCGAGCGCCTCAACGGTGTGAAGCCAGCCGATGACCTCGGGGTCGCGTGCGGTGAGCTCCCCGGCATCCTCGCTTGCCGCGAGTGCGCTTTCACGCCATAGCCCCTCGATATCGGGGTCGAATCCCGGACGGGACATCACGAGTCTCTCCCGAGTTTCACGTTCGAGCTGGAGCATATCGCCCAGGCAGGCATCGAGGGGCACCTCGGCGAGCTGTATGGCGACGAGCCTCGCGTCGACGCAGTGGGGGTCCGTTCGCATGATCGCCGCGAGCTGGGCGCGGGCACGCTCGAAGAGCGCGCTGCGGTCGCGTTCGAAATCTCCGTCGGGCAGGTCCTCCATGCGGAGCAACCCGTCGAGGAGCTCCTCCTGCACGCGCATGTACGACACGAGGGCCCGCGCGCCGTCATCGGTTGCATAGCGATCGGGATCGCGCTCGATCTGTTCGTGAACGAGTTCGCGCGCCGCGTTCGTGAGCTCGGGATGGGCGAGGGCGTAGCGATGTTCAAGGTACGCGGGAACGTATGCACGTGGATTCATCAGTTCTCGCCTCCGGGTGCGTTGCCGCGCGTCTCGGTGTGGGGGAGCGGGTCGCGTGCGTCGAGGGAACGCTGCACCAGGTCGTGTTCGGCGATCCACAACGCAAAGCTCGCCGAATCGGGCGTGCCCATCCCTTCTTGCAGGAGCGGCGTCGCCTCCGAGAGGGCCAGCACCAGCTCATCCTCGCTGCCGGGTTGCACATTCACGCGCGAGAACACGCCGTCGGGGAATTCTGCCTGGAAGTAGAGGGATTGGGCACTGCGAGGGTACACGCGCATGAGCGTTCGCAACGCCGTCGTGGCCCCTGCCATGTCGAAGGAGCGGTATGCCAGGCTCATCTGCGCGATAAGGCTCCACGCGTCCGGTGCGTGGCCGCCGGGTTGTGTGCGGCGCGAGGCGCTCTTGCCCGCAAGTTGATAGGCGGCTGCATGGCGCGAACGGTAGCGTTTGAGTTCCTCGGGCGCCACCTCGAGCTTGGCGAGCGCGAGCATGCCGGTGTGGCGAATGCCCGCCATGTCGAGTGGGTAGGCTCTCAGGCCCTCCTCGGCGCACATGAGGGCCATGCGGTACTGCCCGGCGATGAACAGCCGCGAGGCGAGCATGGCAATCCAGCGTTGGAGGGGCCGCTGCCCCAAATCGCGCGCGAACTCCTCTTCGTAGGGGTTCGATGCGTCCTCGAGGAGGTGCTCGACGTCGCGTTCGACATCTGCGCGATGGTCGAGCAGATAGGAGATGAGTTCGTCGTCCGATTCCGATTGCAGGGTGGCGAGCATGCGCTGGGCATCCCAATTGCGCGGGTCGAGCTCGGTCGCCTCGCGCAGGTAGTTCTCCGCAATGTCGAACTGCGCCTCGGCGTCCTGTTCGGTCGGTGCGAACGGCGCACGGTAGTCGACGACCTCCGTTGCCTTGGATACCAAGTGAAACGAGCGCTCACGATCGGTGTGGATGAGCGACGAGGGGTCGTTTTGGAACGCCTCGGAGGCACGATCGATGTACAAGGGGTCTTGGAGGAGCTGAACGCCTTCGCGTTCCATATTGGCGAGGATGAGGCGAAGGCAGTCCTCCTGGATGGGGTCGAATGCCATGGGTCTCTCCTTTCCGGTTGACTGGTGGCGTGGGCCTGGTCGTTCGTGATGGTCGCGGGACGTGGCTCCGGGGCCCGAGGTATATATCCGCACGTACGGCTCTTATTCGTTATCGAACTAGTGTAGCCGTTTTCTTCTTGCCCATGGCGTGCGTCCCTTTGGGCTCACGCCATTGGCTTGCAGGACGTTGACGCGTCAATGAAGGACGGTCGCCTGTGACTCGTCTTGAACGATTTCGACGACGAGTCCGTGGGGAAGGCATACGATTTCTTCTCCAACGCCCGCAATGGGGTCATGCTCGACACAGACCTGGTTGTTGCAGTTGGCGCTCTCGACCTTTACGGTGCCGTTCGCGATGCGAATGGTGTTGAGGCCTTCGTGCGCATCGGGCCCCGTTCCCGTCCCGGGCGTTTCGACCACATATGTCGTCTCCGTGGAGAGCGGGTCGGTGCGGCGGAAGCCCTCTTTGGTCTGGGTAACCACGAGCGCGCCGCTCGCCGAAAAATCGCCAGCGTTTGCGGAGTTTGCCAACCACCAGATTCCACCTATGACGGCTGCCAGCAAAAGACCAGTAAAAAGGAGGATATCCCCCGTTTTGATGCGCGTTTTCATACACGTTCCCTTTCGCGACCTGCTGCTAAGAGGGCGAAGTATGCAAGAAGCCTAACAGATTTCGAACCTAGTCGGATGGGCGCACGCGATATGATGTGAGCGTCTGTGATTGAACGATTTACCACGCTCTCGTTAGGCACTCGGGAATCCGCGGGGGGCGCCCCCTCGGGCACCTGTTTGGGCCCGAGCGGTGAAACCGGTCGATCTGCGGGCATAGTCCATGTGGGGCTAACGGTGCCCCGCGCAAACGCGGTTGATTCCGCGAAATGGGAGGTAAGTAATGGGACGTTTCACCAATCCTCGCGACCTGTATTTTGGTGAGGGTGCTCGCCACGAGGTCAAGAACCTCAAGGGCTCCAAAGCCATGATCGTGACTGGCGGCGGCTCCATGCGCCGTGGCGGCTTTTTGCAGGACGTCGAGGCGGACCTTAAGGAGGCCGGTTTCGAGGTCGAGATCTTCGAGGGCGTCGAGTCCGACCCGTCCGTCGAGACGGTCATGAAGGGCGCCAAGGCCATGGAGGCCTTCCAGCCCGACTGGATTATCGGCATCGGCGGCGGTTCCCCGATCGACGCCGCCAAGGCCATGTGGCTGTTCTACGAGTACCCGGAGGAGACCTTCGAGCAGGCCGTCGTGCCCTTCTCCTTCCCCGAGCTCCGCACCAAGGCCAAGTTCTGCGCCATCGCCTCCACCTCCGGCACCGCGACCGAGGTCACCGCGTTCTCCGTCATCACCGACTACGAGAAGGGCATCAAGTACCCGCTGGCCGACTTCAACATCACGCCCGATGTCGCCATCGTCGACCCCGAGCTCACCTACACCATGCCGGCCAAGCTCTGTGCCCACACCGGCATGGACGCGCTGACCCATGCCATCGAGGCCTACGTCTCCACCGCCGGCTCCATGTACACCGACGGCAACGCGCTGCACGCCATCCGCGAGATCGTCGAGTGGCTGCCCAAGTCCTACCAGGGCGACCATGAGGCCCGCGCCCACATGCACGACGCCCAGTGCATCGCCGGCATCGCCTTCTCCTCCGGCCTGCTTGGCATCGTCCACTCCATGGCCCACAAGACCGGCGCCGCATTCTCCGGGGACCACATCATCCACGGTTGCGCCAACGCCATGTACCTCGGCAAGGTCATCCAGTTCAACGCGAAGGACGAGCGCGCCAAGAGCCGCTACGCCTTCATCGCCAAGGACATCCTGCATCTCGAGGGTGAGACCGAGGACGAGCTCGTGGAGGCCCTTGTCCAGAAGATCCGCGACCTCAACGACGCTCTCGACATTCCGCAGGGTATCAAGAACTACGGCCAGTACGGCGTGAAGGCCGATGAGTCCATCATCGACTACGATGAGTTCGAGGCTAAGAAGTCCGAGGTTGCCGCCAACGCCATCCTCGATGCCTGCACCGGTTCCAACCCGCGTATCCCCACGCAGGAGGAGATGGAGCAGCTGCTCGAGTGCGTCTACACGGATACCCCGGTCACGTTCTAGTCTCCCTTGGCGTGCGCGCTGCGTGATTCGCGGCGTGCACGTGCGATGTCATCGCACACATGAGCCGCCCTGGGCAGTTTTGAACTGTCCCAGGGCGGTTTTTTTGATGCTTGTTCTTACGATCGCCCGATTTCCGCGCTTGCGTCCCGGCCGATGCCGCTGTTGGTCGGCCCCCGGCCTCCTTCACTCGACGACGCGAAGAAACGTGGGTTTGAAACGAGTGCATTATTTCAAACCATTGATTTCTCACATAAACGGCCTTGGTAATGTGATTTATCACGGGTTTGAAATGAACGCGCTCATTTCAAACCCGTGTTTCCTCACAATCCAGCAGGACGAGCGGGCGGCCAAGGAGGGTTTGATCGATTTGTCAAGCCCCGAATAGGTCGTACGGCCATATTGGGGGTACAGACGGTCGAAAGAACTTTCAATGTGACGCAAGTCGAGCTCTGATGATGCGATTTCGACCTTTGACCCGACCGTTGGCCGATGAATTGCCACCGCCCATGGATAAAAATGCATCGGCTGTGGCACTGAGCTGGGTGTCAGATAATCCCCAACCACGTGCAAGACTCATTCCGTCGTCTCATTGATACCGTAGAGGTTCCGAGGTGTGCGGATGACGGGACGACATATGGGGGACGCAAAACAGCGAGTTTTGGATAAGTTCGACCGGTGTGACCGGCAGGGACTGTGGCTGATACCGGAGTGCCACGCAGAAGAGGCCTTGCTGCATCGGCTTCGCGCGGCAGGCGAAGTGACCTGCCCCTGTCGAGGCATCTTCGCACGGACCGCGGCGTATGGGTCTGCCCCGCCGCGCGTGCGTTCCTACAAGCTCGTCCGCACTTTGGGCAAAACGCACCCGGAATGGATATTCTGCCTGTATTCCGCTGCGATGGTGCACGGATTGCAGGTTCCGAACCGGCTGCTCGACAAGGCGCACGTGGTGTCGGCGCTCCCAAACAGCCCTGCAAGTCCAATCGCGCGCCACACGTGGGCGCTACGCGATGGCGACGTCGTCAAGGTCATGGGAGTGCAGGTGACGTCCTTTCGGAGGACTCTTATCGATTGCCTCTGCGCGGCGCCGTTTAAAGAGGGTCTGGCGATTGTCGACTCCGCATTGCATTGAGGGATGACAAGTGAGGAAGAGCTGAGTCAGTGGCTGGCGGAGGATGGCTTCCGTAAACGGGGTGTTCGCCAGGCACGCGAGACGCTGTTGTGGGCGGATGGGAGAAGTGAGAACGGAGGAGAGTCCATCGCGCGCGCCACGATGATCGAGCTCGGTTTCCAGCCGCCTGAATTGCAGGTGGAAATAATCGACCCCATGGAACCGGACAACCCGAAGTACGGTGATTTCGGCTGGTGCTTGAGCAACGGCCACTGGATCATCGGCGAGCTGGACGGGCTGGAGAAGTACCGGGCGAGAGCGGCGAATGCCGGCGATATCGATGCGGTGATTCATGCCATGGCGAAGGAGCGCCGTCGGGAGGCGCATATCAACATGGCCAATGCAACGGTGATTCGGTTCTCCATGGAGGAGGTCTACAACGTCGAGTACTTCGAGAACCTGTTGACGACGGCGGGCGTTCCTCGACGGGATTACGTCGACCGGGCGTCACGACAAGGTGTTGTGCGCGGCGGGACATCGCGCTGATATGGCGAATTGAAACAGCGGGGACGATTTCAAACCCATGATTTTTCACATTTTGAGGCTTGGTAATGTGATTTACCAACGGTTTGAAATTGTGGCGTCATTTCAAACCGTTGATTTCTCACAGAAAGCAGCTTGATAATGTGATTTATCAGGGGTTTGAAATCGGGACCCTCGTTTCGGAGCTCGCGTTTCGAAGCGCGCGTGTCGGCTTTGTTACGAATGTATAAAAGTGAATGAATCAATCAGAAATGATAATATTTACTGTCAAACTTTCGCAATATTGCAAATGTTTTGATGGGCAATGCATATGGAAGCGACGAACGGCCTCGGGTCGGACAACGGTCCCGGAAGCGGCAGCGGACCAGGGCTCGGCAACGGCCCCGGGAGCGACGCACGGCCCCGGGTCCGGCGGGCGGAGCTGCATCGCAGCGTATACATGGCAGAAGGGCGGAACACATGGCGTATCAGGTAGGAGTCGTTGGCGCAGCGGGGTACGCCGGGGCGGAGCTCGTCCGCTTGCTCCTCGCACACCCGGATTTCGAGCTCAAGGCGATAACGTCCAACGCCGATGCCGGTGTGCGGCTCGCGGACATCTACCCCGCGTTTACGGGAGAGACGGACCTCGTGTTCACCAGCCATGACGATCCCGCGCTGATGGCCCTCGATGCGGTGTTCCTTGCCGTCCCGCATACCGCAGCCATGGGGATGGCGCCCAGCCTCTTGGCGCACGGCGTCTCGGTGTTCGACTTGTCCGCGGATTACCGGCTGGCGAGCGCGGAGGTCTACGAGGAATGGTATGGGGTCCCGCACGCCTCGCCCGAACTGCTCGCAGGGCGCGCATTCGGGCTTCCGGAGCTGTTCGCCAAAGATCTCGCCGATGCCCGTGCCAGTTTGGAGACGGGGGAGCCAGCCCTGGTGGCATGCGCGGGGTGCTATCCCACGGCCACGTCGCTGGCGGCTGCTCCGGCGTTGCGCATGGGCTGGTGCCGCGAGGATACGATTGTGGTGGTGGATGCCGTCTCTGGCGTGACGGGCGCGGGAAAGGGCTGCAACGCCCGCACGCATTATTGTTCGGCCGATGAAAATGTCGAGGCATATGGTGTGTGCAAACACCGTCACACGCCGGAGATCGAGCAGATCTTGCAGGCGAAAGACCGTGTGGTGTTCACGCCGCACCTCGCGCCGCTCAAACGCGGACTGCTGTCCACCGTGACGCTGAGGCTCACGCAGGAGGCGGCAGCTATGGATGTTGAGGAGGCCGTCGAGGCGTACCGCTCGTTTTACGAGGATGCGCCCCTTGTCACCGTGCTCGATGCGGGCGCCATGCCGCGAACTGCCTCAGTGGCGGGCACGTGCCGGTGCCAGATCGGCCTCGCCGTGGACCCGCGCACGGGAGTGCTGGTGGCAACGGGAGCCATCGACAACTTGTGCAAGGGGGCTGCCGGTCAAGCTGTGCAGTGCGCCAATATCGTCTTTGGGCTCGAGGAGCGACGAGGTTTGCCGCTTGTCGCCATGCCAGTCTAGCCAAAACGAGTCCTAAGGGATGCATTATGAACACGACCTTCAACACGACCTCGACATCTTCCGCCGTATCGTTGCGCCCCATCGCTCGGGGCGGCGTGACGAGTGCGCAGGGCTTCACCGCCGCCGGCGTCCATGCCGGTTTTCGAAAGAACCCGGGCCGCGCCGACCTCGCGCTCGTGGTCGCCGACCGCCCCGTTGCCGCAGCCGGCGTCTTTACCACCAACCGGTTCTGCGCAGCCCCCGTGCAGGTGAGCCGCGAGCAGCTCGGCGGAATCGAGCACGGATATGGCACGATGCGCGCTGTGGTCATCAACTCCGGTAACGCCAACGCTGCGACGGGGGAGCCCGGTCTCGCCATCGCACGGGAGACCTGTGGCGTCGTCGCGGATGCCCTAGGTTGCAAGGCAGGTGAGGTGCTTGTCGCCTCGACGGGGGTCATCGGTGTCCCCCTCGATATCGAGCCCTTCGAGCAAGGGGTCCCGCAAGCGGCGGCGGCGCTTTCGCGCGAGGGCGCCCATGATGCGGCCCGCGCGATCATGACGACTGATACGCATGCCAAGGAGTACGCGGTTGCGTACGAGAGCACGGCGCCGGGTTTTGAGGGCTGCGCGTTCACTGTGGGCGGTATGTGCAAGGGCTCGGGCATGATCATGCCGAACATGGCGACCATGATCGCCGTCATCACCACCGACGCCCCCGTTCAGCCCGCCGCCCTGCACGAGATCTTGCTCTCGCAGGTGCGTGTGACATTCAACAAGGTGACCGTCGATTCGGACAGCTCCACCAACGACACGTGTGTGATATTCGCCTCGGGTGACGCGGCACCGGGCGTTGCGCTCATCGAGCAGGGGACGCCGGCCTACGCCGAGCTGTGCCAAGCGGTCCATGCCGTGTGCGAGAACCTTGCCCGTGCAATCGCCGCGGACGGCGAGGGTGCCTCGAAGCTCGTGACCGTGAACGTTCACGGTGCCGCTACCAAAGCCGATGCCGATACCGCCGCCCGTTCCGTTGCCAATTCGCCGCTGGTCAAGACTGCGATCGCCGGTCACGATTGCAACTGGGGGCGCATTGCGGCGGCCCTTGGCAAATGCGGGGTGCCGTTCGATCAGAGCCGGGTCGACATCGACATCATGGGGATGCCCGTGTGTCGTGCCGGCCTCACCGTGCCCTTCGATGAGGCCGAGGCCCTGCGACGATTCGAGGAGCCCGAGATCGTCATCGAGGCCAACCTGGGCGCGGGCACGTGCTCCACGACGGTGTGGACCTGCGACCTCACGCACGAATACGTGTCCATCAACGCCGATTACCGTTCCTAGGAGCAAGTCATGAAATACGCACGCGACAGCAGGACCTCGCTTTCAAGCGAGGAGACCGCGCAGCTGCTCTTCGAGGCGCTGCCTTGGATGAAGAACCTGACGGGCAAGACGGTCGTCATCAAGTACGGCGGCGCCGCGATGGTGGACGAGCGCCTGCGTGCCGATGTGATGAGCGACATCGTGCTGCTCAAGATCATGGGGATGAAGCCGGTCATCGTCCACGGCGGTGGTAAGGATATCAACGCCGCGCTCAAGCGGCACGAGATCCCCGTGGAGTTCCGCGGCGGCCAGCGCGTTACGAGCAATGAGGCGATGGAGCTCGTGCGCGAGGTGCTCGTGGGAAAGGTAAACGGACAGCTCGTGTCGGCGGTCAACCAGCACGGCAATCTTGCCGTGGGCGTGTCGGGCTCCGATGCGGGAACGATTGTGGCCGAGCAGCTCGCGCCCGAGTTGGGCCGTGTGGGGCGCATTGTCCGCATCAACGGCGGCTACCTTAACAACCTGGTCGAGAACGACTACATTCCCGTCGTCGCGACCGTGGGCGTTGGCGAGGACGGCGGTTTTTACAACATCAACGCCGATGTCGCCGCAGGGCACATAGCCGCTGCGCTTGGCGCCCACAAGGTGATCTTCCTCACGGACGTCGACGGCCTGTACGAGGACTTTTCCGATAAGTCCTCCCTCATATCGAACCTCACGGTCGACGAGACGCGCGCCATGTTGAAGGACGGTGCGATCGACGCGGGCATGATCCCCAAGCTCGAGAGCTGCATCGCCGCCCTCGCCGGCGGCGTGCTGCGCGCCCACATCATCAACGGGACCATGCCGCATTCGCTGCTGCTGGAGCTGCTCACCGACGCGGGCATCGGCACGGTGATTCACGCGTCCCGCAATGCCTACGAATACGACCGCCATCCCGATCCGTCGGCGTATGACGCCGAGGCCTGCGCGCCGTCTTCGCCAGCACCGCTTGACGCGTTTTCCGCGCGCTTGACCGAGAACAGCTAAACGAGAAAGGGGAGGCGTATGTCGCTTGCGGCTCAACAGACGCTCGAGTCTTCATATGTAATGCACACCTTCGGCAGGTCGGAGGTAGAGTTCGTCGGCGGTCACGGCATGACGCTCGTCGACGACGCGGGACGCGAGTACCTTGATTTTCTCGCGGGAATCGGCGTGTGCTGCCTGGGTCATGGGCACCCGGCGGTTTCGCGTGCCGTGCGGGAGCAGGCGGATCGGCTGGCGCACGTGTCGAACTACTTCTATATCGAGCATCGAGGCGAGGTGGCGGCGCTCATCTCCAAGCTTGCCAACGGCGATGTGGAGGGTGCGCGGGCATTGGCTCATGCCATGGATGCAGGTGATGAGGAGGCGGTGCGCGCCGCGTCTGCCCCGGCGGAGGGCGAGCAGGTGTGGAAGACATTCTTTGCGAACTCGGGTGCGGAGGCAAATGAGGGTTCGATGAAGCTCGCTCGCCTGTACGCCAAGCGTGTCGGCAACGGCGGTAACACGATCGTGTGCCTGCGCGGCGGTTTTCACGGGCGCACGCTCGAGACCATCGCGGCGACCATGCAAGATTGGCTGCAGGAAAGCTTCCGGCCGTTGCCGGGCGGCTTTGCGGCGTGCACGCCGAACGACGTTGATGAGCTGAGGGCCATCTTCGATGCCCTGGGCGATGAGATCTGCGCCGTCATGCTCGAACCCATCCAGGGGGAGAGCGGCGTGCATCCGCTCACGCGTGAGTTCATGGAGGCAGCGCGCGACGTGGCGCATGAGCATGGAGCGCTGCTCATTGCCGATGAGGTCCAGACGGGCATCTTCCGCTCCGGCAAACCGTTTGCGTTCCAGGTTCTCGGGGTAGAGCCTGACATCATGAGCCTGGCAAAGGGTATCGCCGGCGGCGTTCCGGCGGGGGCGTGTGTGGCCAAGAAGGAGATTGCCGACGTGTTCCGTCCCGGCGACCACGGGTCGACGTTCGGCGGGAGCTGCTTGGCAGTTGCGGCGGCGGCAGCCGTGCTTTGCGAACTCACGCTCGGCGCATATGACGACCGCGCCGCCGAGGTGGGAGCCTATTTTGCGGAGCGTCTTGGCAGCTTGGATGCGGTTCGCGAGGTGCGTGGCATCGGCCTCATGGTGGGCTGCGATATCGCCGAGGATGTGGGAGATGCCCATGATGTGGTGGCGGCGATGCTCGCGGAGGGCTTCGTGATCAACGCTACGGGCCCGCATACGCTGCGGTTCCTACCCCCGCTCATCTGCGGTACTGCGGATATCGACCGGCTCATTTCCGCTCTCACTCGCGTTTTGGCCTAGTTGCCGCTATACTGTTCACCCACGGGCGATTGGCGCAACGGTTAGCGCAGGTGCTTTACACGCACAAGGCTGGGGGTTCGAATCCCTCATCGCCCACCATAGAACGTCAACGCGGGGGTCACGGCGCCCCCGCGTTTTCGTTTGAATTGCGTGGATTCGAACCCCGTTCGGGGTGCGGAGCTGAGGAAACGGCGCGAGCCGTTTTCCAGCGCAGCCCGCAAGGCGCGCGAGCGCCGCGGCGGGAGGAGGGCGGCGCCAGCCGCCCGGCGAATCCCTCATCGCCCACCCATGTTTTTGAACGCGGGGGCAGAGAGTGCCCTCGCATTTTTGTTTATGATGGTGAGGACGAACCTGCATCGCGAGAAAGGCTGCCATGAGCGACTTCGACCTCTCGAACTATCCCGTCCTGCCGTGCGAACCCACGGGTGGGCTGCACGACAAGCTCGCCCGCGTGAAATACGTCTTCACCGACCTCGACGCCACTATGCTGGCGCCTGGCTCCTGCGCCCTCTCGGACAACGACGGCAACCCGTCAACCACACTCGTCGAGGCCATCGTCGCCCTCAAGCGCGCCGGTATCGAGATCATCCCGTGTTCCGGCCGTGCCCGCGTGATGATGCACGAGGACTCCCGCATCCTCGGTTTCAACTCTTACATCGGCGAGATGGGCGGCCTGCTCATGCTCGACTTGAAGGCGAACCGGTGGGAGTACTTTACCGGCGACATGCCCTACGACCCCGATTGCGGCCTCACACCGCATCAGGTCATCGAGCGGGCAGGCGTGTGCCAGGGCATCATCGATCGCTGGCCGGGGCGCATCGAGTACCACAACGACATGGCCAACGGCATCAAGTACCGCGAGGTCACCGTCGGCATGCGCGGCGAGGTGCCGGACGATCAGGCACAGGCGATGATCGACGTCGCCGGGCTCGGTCTCGTGTGGGGCAACAACGGCTATCTCACCCACGTGTCCAAGCCCACCACCCTCGACCTCGGCGAGGACGGTTCCGGTCGCGCCTTCAACATCATGCCCGCCGGCCTCAACAAGGGCCGCGGCATCGAGCGCTTTTGCGAGCTGTGCGGCATCGACCGCTCCGAGACCCTCGCCATCGGCGATTCCGAGTCCGACTTCCTCGCCGCCCCCTACGTGGGGACCTTCGTGTGCGTGGAAAATGCGCTCAAGGACCCGGCTGCGCCCGCGCTCATCGAGGAGAACGACAACGTCTACATCACGCGCGGCAAAGTCGTCGAGGGTTGGATCGCGATGGCGAACGCCCTGCTGGCGGCTAAGGCGTAGAAAGACCACGCGGGATTGCCCCGTATCGCGCAGGCGAAATATCACACGGTGCCGCTCCGCACGGTGGGCACGGCAAGAGGGGAGAGCGTTTGATGCTCGATAGCGAACGACCGATCGGTGTATTCGATTCCGGTTTGGGTGGGCTCACGGTGGCACGTTGCATCGCCGAGGCGCTGCCGCATGAATCGATCTATTACGTGGGTGACACCAAGCGCTGCCCGTATGGCGTGCGTTCCGAGGAGGAGGTCCGCTCGTTCGTCCTCCAGGCGGGGCGCTGGCTGGCCGAGCGCGACATCAAGATCATGGTGATCGCCTGCAACACCGCGACGGCGGCGGGTCTGCGCATCGCACAGCAGATCCTGCCCGTACCCGTGATCGGCGTGATCGCGCCCGGAGCGCGCGCCGCCATCAATTCGACCCGCACCCGCAAGGTCGGCGTGCTCGCCACGCCGCTCACCGTGCGTACCGGTGCCTATACGCGCGCCATTCAGGACTTGGACGCGGGCGTCGACGTGTATGGCTGCCCCGCTCCCAGCTTCGTCGAGATGGTCGAGCGTGAGCTTGCCACCGGGGCCCACCTGCAGGAGCGCTGGCTCCAAGACGGCGACATCTTCGACACGCCGGAGAACCGCGTGGAAGTGGAGCGCACGTTGGCGCCGATTGTCGATGGCGGGGCCAAGGTGGATACCGTGGTCTTGGGCTGCACGCATTTCCCGCTGCTTGCAGGACCCATTCGTCATGCGCTCGGCCCGGGCGTGCGCGTTGTGTCCTCTGCGGAGGAGACCACGCGTGAGCTCGAGGACATCTTGCGTCGCCGCGACCAGCTGGCGCCGGAGCCCGTCCGTCCCGAGCATCGCTTTGCCACCACGTCCGACAACATTGCCGAGTTTGCCGCGGCCGGCAGCTTCATCTTCGGTCAACCGCTCAAGAGCATCGAGCATATCGCACTCGACGAGCTTCGCGGGCTGTAGGGACCGCTGCGGGGACCGCCCCGTGGGCAAGACCGAGGCGGGCCGCGAACGTTGAGTGCCGTTCGCCCGTCAGCCTGAAGTCGGCTGCCCGCGTTTGGTGAGACCCCAACCCATATACGACTCACAGGTACGTGTCGCGCCATGCGCGCTCAGATCGAAAGGAACGAAATCCATGGACCGCATGCTCATCGACCGCTCATACGGCCGCGCAGCAAACGAGATGCGCCCCGTCAATCTCACCCGCGACGTCATGAAGAACGCACTGGGCTCCTGCCTGGTTGAATTCGGCGATACGAAGGTGCTATGCGCCGCCACGATCGAGGAGGGCGTGCCCGGCTGGCGCAAGGCGAGCCGCCAGGGTTGGGTCACTGCGGAGTACGCCATGCTTCCCGCGTCCACCAATCGTCGTACTCGTCGCGAGACGAATAGCCGCAAGGGCCGCTCCATGGAGATCGAGCGCCTGATCGGCCGCAGCCTGCGCACCGTGGTGAACATGAAGGCCCTCGGGGAGTGCACCGTCACCGTGGACTGCGACGTTATTCAGGCCGATGGCGGTACGCGCACGGCCAGCGTCACCGGCGCCTGGGTCGCGCTCCACGACGCGCTCATGGCCTGGGTGGAGGCGGGGAAGATCTCCCGTCTACCCCTCACCGGCCAGGTCGCCGCCGTTTCCATGGGCCTCGTGGACGGCTGCGAGCTGCTCGACCTCGATTATTCCGAGGACAGCCATGCCGAGATCGACATGAACCTCGTCGCCACGGATTCCGGTCAGATCATCGAGATCCAGGGCACCGGAGAGCAGACGCCTTTCGACCGCGCGCGCCTCAACCGGCTGATCGACCTCGGGGAGCTCGGCATACGGGAGCTCATCGACCTGCAGAACGACGTGACGGCCTTCCGCGACTGAGGAATGCGGGGCGCCCAGGTTCCCACTCGACCCATCAGACGCCCGTCCGGGCGCACGTAAATCGACAGAGCACATGAGAGGACAGGAGGCGCACATGGCGCTGGATAAGATCGACATCGATACCCTCGACTCCGAGCGCACCATCGTGGTGGCGACGGGCAACGCCCACAAGCTCACGGAGATCGAGGCGATTCTGGGCGCGGTCCTGCCCGAGGTCCGCTTCGTCGCCCTGGGACAACTCGGGGACTTCGAGGACCCGGAGGAGAACGGGACGACCTTCGTGGAGAACGCCATCATCAAGGCCGAGGCCGCCGTCGCGGCGACGGGGCTCGCCGCTATCGCCGACGACTCCGGCCTCGTGGTCGATGCGCTCGACGGAGAACCTGGCGTCTATTCCGCCCGCTATGCCGGCGTTCACGGTGACGATGCCGCGAACAATGCCAAGCTCCTGAGGAATCTCGGTGATACGCCGGATGTGGAGCGCACCGCACGGTTCATGAGCGTCATCGCCCTCATCGAGCCCTCGGGTGCCGTCCTCACCGGCACGGGAGCCTGCGAGGGTACTATCGGCCATGAGGGCCGCGGTGACCACGGCTTCGGCTACGACCCGCTGTTCCTGCCGGACGACACGCCCGGCAAGACCATGGCCGAGCTCATGCCAGAGGAGAAGAACGCCATCAGCCATAGGTTCCACGCGTTGCAGGACCTCTCGCGCCAGCTCGTCGGCTCGGCGGGCGACGCCGCGGCGGAGGGCCGCTGACGTGCGCGCCGTCGTCCAGCGCGTGTCTCATGCCCGTGTGAGCATTGGCGGCGAGCTCGTGGGGTCCATACGCCGCGGGTACCTCATCTTGCTCGGCGTTGGTCATGCCGACACGCGTGAGACTGCCGAGAAGCTCTGGGGCAAGATCTTTGCCCTGCGCATCAACGATGACGCGGAAGGCAAGACCAACCTCGCCCTCGACGATGTAGCGGGCGAGGTTCTCGTCGTGTCGCAGTTCACGCTGTTCGCCAACTGCAAAAAGGGCCGCCGCCCGTCCTTCACCGAGGCCGCGCCCCCGGCGCAAGCAACGGAGCTCTACGAGTACTTCGTCAGTCTCGCCCGAGCCGATGTGCCGCACGTCGCGACAGGCCGCTTTGGAGCCAACATGCAGGTGGAACTCGTCAACGACGGCCCCTTCACCATCGTCCTCGACACCGACGAGCTGTAACTCGCAAGACGAATCGACACCCACCCCGGCACACCGATTGCCGGGATTGCCTATGCCCACCGGGAGATTGCCTATGGAAAACATCCTTTTCGCAAGTCCAAAGGGACGAACGTCATAGGCAATCTCCCCCGTGCCATAGGCAATGTTGTGCCCATGGCCGGCGTGACCTTGAGGGACACGCCGTCTCCCTGCTATACTTCCAGCGTTTGTATATTTTGGGTGCAATCTGTACTTTTGCGCCCCAACGGAGGCTATGGCATGGAAGAGCTGGAAGTTAACCACGTCGCGGAGATTCAGGATGCGCTTGCTGGAATGGTCGGCGACCGTGTGAAGGTTAAGGCCAACATGGGCCGAACCCGCGTTATCGAGCGCATGGGCGTCATCAAGGGCGTGCACCCTGCCGTGTTCATCATCGAGGTCGACGAGCGTCGTGGTCGCAAGTCCCGCCAGTCGTATCAGTACGTCGACGTGCTCACGGGTACGGTCGAGCTGTTCGACCCCGAGAGCGGCGAGCACATCTTCACCCCGCTTGGCACGCAGCTCGAGGAGCACTAGATGTCGGCGACCGGTCAAATGACGGGCACTGTGCCCAACCCGGCGTTCGACCCGTATCGCGCAACCGCTCGTGCGCAGGGCACCATAGCCCCGCAGGGCCGGTCCATGCTTATCACCGCGCCCGCCAAGATCAATCTGTACTTGGGGGTTCATGAGGGCACTGGCGAAGACGGCTACCACCGTGTCGATACGGTCATGACGACGCTCGACCTCACGGACACCTTGGCCATCGCGCCGTCCGATCGCCTCATGGTCAAGACGGTGCCCGAGGCCGATTTTCCGCAGGAGAGCAACACCGCCTACAAGGCCGCAGTCGCGATGGGCAAGGCGTTCGATCGCGAACCGAACTTCGCCATCCTCATTGACAAGCATATTCCCATCCGCGCAGGACTCGGTGGTCCGTCCACCGACGCCGCTGCGACTATCATGGGTATCTGCCGCTATTGGGGTGTTGACCCGCGTGATGAACGCATCGATGCCGTGGCTCGTTCCATCGGCGCCGATGTGCCGTTCTTCCTCTACGGGCCACCCGCCCACCTGGATGGACGCGGAGATCGCATGAGCGAGTTGTTCCGCCCGCTCACCGGCACTCCTGTGGCTCTGGTCAAACCCATGACGGGTGGCGTGTCCACGGTCGAGGCATACCGCCGATTCGACGAGGCCCCCGTTGCGGCCAGCCCGCTCGAGCCCATGCTCGAGGCGATGCGGTCCCACGACGAACAGGCCATCTTCGAGCATGTCTCGAACAACCTTGCACCGATCGCGCGCGAACTGTGCCCCCAGATCGGCGAGATCGTGGACTGGATGCGCGAGCAACCCGACGTCCGCGCGGTCGATGTCTGCGGTTCCGGCGCGACCGTCTTTGCCGTGTGCAACACGCAGATGGCGGCCGAAAAGATTGGCATCGCGGCCATGAAGGAGCATGGTTGGTGGGCGCAAGCTGCGAAGATGGAAAAAACTGGACCAATTATCGCTGTGGGCTAGATTTTCATCCGAGGCTTTGATACTATAGCGAAGCTTCGGGTTGTGGCTCAGCTTGGTAGAGCACCGCGTTCGGGACGCGGGGGTCGCTGGTTCAAATCCAGTCAACCCGACCATCGATTTTTACAGGGTCGCCTTCGGGCGGCCCTGTTGCGTAAGGGGCTCTGCGAATGCTGGCATATGGCAAGAAGCGTGCAAGGCCCCATAGATTGTCTAGAAGCCGTTTACCGAGTCCTTACGAAGGGCCTCGATCGCCCGTGTAAAATAGGCGGATGTTGTGCAGAGCCATGGCGGCGGGTTATACTCATTCGAGCTGTAACGCGCACGGTGTTTCGCCGTTCACGCCAAACGGAAAGTTTCTGGGAGGAAATGTATGTTCCCTAAAGGTTTTGAGTGGGTTGTCATCCTGATCGTCGCCCTGCTGATCTTCGGTCCCAAGAACCTGCCTAAACTCGGCAAGTCCCTGGGCAAGACCGTCAAGAACATCCGTGAGGGCATGTCTGGCGAGGAGTCCACCACCGAGGACGCCGAAGTCGTCGAGGAGGACGACGAGGTCGCCCAGCTCGAGGCTCAGCTCGCCGAGGCCAAGGCCAAGAAGGAAGCCGCTGCCAAGGACGCCGAGTAACCCGCTCGCAAAAGGGTTGATCGCGGCCGGTTGACCCGCTTTGGGTTCACCGGTCGCTTTGCTGTTATTCTGCACAATAAGAAGAGGAGTTCGACGCATGGATGCAAGCCAGATCGTACTGACCGCCGAAGGCCGCAAGAAGCTCGAAGAGGAGCTCGCCTATCTCGAGGGTGAGAAGGCCAAGGAGATCGTCGAGCACATCAAAGAGGCCCGTGCGTTCGGCGACCTTTCCGAGAATGCCGAGTACGATGCGGCCAAGGAAGACCAGGCCCGCAACGCCGCCCGTATCGCCGAGATTCGCGCCACACTCGCCAACGCTCAGGACGCCGTCGCCGGCTCCAATGCGATCGTCTCCATTGGCAGCATCGTGACGCTGATTGACGGCGACGGCGAGGTCTCCGACTTCACCATCGTCGGTACCACCGAGACCAACGTGCTTGAGCACAAGATTTCCAACGAGTCTCCGGTCGGCCGTGCCATCATCGGTCATGCCGAGGGCGAGAGCGTTGAGGTCGTGCTTGCATCTGGCAAGAAGCGCGTTTTCACCATCGCCAAGATCACGCGCTAGGGTTCGCGCTCCGTATTTCCGGTAGAACCCTAGCGCTCGTTCCGCTCCCTGGCGCCTCATGGCGCTGGGGGGCGGTTTTCGTTTACGTTGCTTATGGCGGGGACGATGTCCGCGTCTCCCGTTGACCATCACTGTCCGACGGACCCGATTCCGTCGTATGAGAGGAGCTGTTCGCATGGCCGAGAACCTCGTTGCCACCGAGGCCGTCAACACGCTGAATGACGAGCGAGCCCGCCGTCTCGCCGACCGCGCCGCCCTGTACGCCGCCGGCAAGAACCCCTATCCCGAGCACTCCAGCGTGACCGACCACGCGGCCGATTTGCTCGAGCGCTACGAGGGGCTTGCCAATGAGGAGTTTGCTCCCGAGGTCGTCACCATTGGCGGCCGCGTGGTCGCCAAGCGCGGCCAGGGCAAGATCATGTTCATCGTCGTGCGCGACCCCTCCGCCGATATCCAGCTTTTCTGCCGCGTGAACGATGTGGAGGAGGAGTCCTGGGAGGTGCTGAAGGAGCTCGACCTCGGCGATATCGTCCAGGCGACCGGCCAGGTGACCCGCACCAAGCGCGGCGAGCTCTCCGTCGCCCCGCGCACGGCGCAGCTGCTCTCCAAGGCCGTGCGTCCGCTGCCCGAGAAGTTCCACGGTCTCTCCGACAAGGAAACCAGGTATCGCCAGCGTTATGTCGACCTCATCGTGAACGAGGGTGTGCGCGAGACCTTCCGCAAGCGCTCTGCCATCGTCTCCGCGTTCCGTCGCTACATGGAGGACAACGGCTACATGGAGGTCGAGACCCCCATCCTGCAGTCCATCCAAGGCGGCGCCACCGCCAAGCCGTTCATCACGCACTTCAACGCGCTCAACCAGGAGAACTACCTGCGTATTGCCACCGAGCTGCACCTCAAGCGCCTGCTCGTGGGCGGCTACGAGCGCGTGTTCGAGATCGGCCGCATCTTCCGCAACGAGGGCATGGACCTCACCCACAACCCTGAGTTCACCACCATGGAGGCCTACCGCGCCTACTCCGATCTCGAGGGCATGAAGGAGCTCGCCGAGGGCGTCATCAAGGCCGCCGCGCGCGCCATCGGCCTCGAGGGCATGATCGACTACCAGGGCCAGGCCATCGATTTGTTCTCCCCGTGGCCGTCTCGCCCCATGACCGACGTCGTGTCCGAGGTCCTCGGCCGCGAGGTCACCATCGACACTCCCGTCGAGGAGCTCCGTGCCGCCTGCGACGAACACGACATCGAGTACAAGCCCGAGTGGACCGCCGGTAAGCTCATCGCCGAGCTCTTCGACGAGCTGGGCGAGGCCATCCTCATCAACCCGACCTTCGTCGTGGATTACCCGGTCGAGGTGTCCCCGCTGGCCAAGCGCCACGAGGACGACCCGCGTCTCACGCACCGCTTCGAGCTGTTCATCGCCGCGCACGAGTACGCCAACGCGTTCTCCGAGCTCAACGACCCGGTCGATCAGGCCGAGCGCTTCGCCGCGCAGATGGAGGAGAAGGCCGGAGGCGACGATGAGGCCATGGAGTACGACGAGGATTACGTGCGCGCCCTCGAGCACGGTATGCCCCCGGCGGGCGGCATCGGCATCGGCATCGACCGCGTGGTCATGCTGCTTACCAACTCCACGTCCATCCGCGACGTCCTGCTGTTCCCGCACATGAAGCCCGAGAAGGGCTCCAAGTCCGGCGCCGCTGCCGCCAAGGCCGCCCAGATGGCCGAGGCCGCGGGCGCCGCGAGTCCGTTCCTCACACCCATGAAGCCCACGGTCGACTACTCCAAGGTGGTCGTCGAGCCGCTGTTCGAGGACTTCGTCGACTTCGACACCTTCGCCAAGAGCGACTTCCGCGCCGTGAAGGTCAAGGACTGCGTCGCCGTGCCCAAGTCCAAGAAGCTGCTGAACTTCACCCTGGACGACGGTACCGGCACCGACCGCACTATCCTGTCCGGCATCCACGACTACTACGAGCCGGAGGACCTGATCGGCAAGACGCTCATCGCCATCACCAACCTGCCCCCGCGCAAGATGATGGGCATCCCGAGCTGCGGCATGATCATCTCCGCTGTCCATGCCGAGGCAGAGGGCGACGAGACCCCCGAGCGCCTCAACGTGCTGATCGTGGATGACAGCATCCCCGCCGGCGCCAAGCTGTACTAGGCTTTCCCAGGCACCCGATCTTGCCGTTCAAGCGGGGGCGCGCCACCCTAAGGTGTACGCGCCCCCGCTTTCGCGTCAATATCGGGCACTTGGAAAACCCTAGCTTCGCACGGGGCACCCCGCCTTCGGGTTCAATCGTCGGGCGCCGCACGCAAGGTGTGCGCCCTCCTCTTTCGCACGAAATGGTGCAGTTGGGGACGTACCCCAACTGCACCATTTTGTGAAAGGCCGTTCGAGCTGCTCGAGCGGCCTTTCGCTATGAAATGAGCTCCAGTGCTCGGTCGGGGGTGATGCATGCCTCGGGGAAGCGTTGCAGCAGCGGGGCATCGCGCGTGACGATGTAATCCGCTTGCGCGGATTCGCCCGATGCGAGAACCAGATTGTCCTCCAGGTCTCCGAACTTATCTCGCAGAGACCGCGCCATGGTGCATTCAAAAAGACCGAGGGGCGTTGGCGTGGCGAGCTCAAGGATGCGCTCGACGCATGCCCATGCGACGGGTTCGTATGATGGGCCCGCTTTGCCCTCACGCATATCCTGCTGTCGAAATCGCCTCGGCAGGATGTAGAACACGTCCTTTAGGGTGGTGGGGCAAACGAGCAGGGTCGTCTCGCTCAAGATGGCGGCCTCGAGCAAGCGCTCTGATGCGCCTGCGTTGACTTCGCTTCGCATGAAGTAGTCGATCCACACGTTGGTGTCGATTATCAGGCTGAGGTTTTTGCCGGATACACGCATCGGGCCTCCATCTCGCCGATCATGTCGTCGTACATCTCGTCGCGCAGCTGATGCCAGGTCTTTTCCCCTAACAGGTCGCCGGTGGGACCCGTGTAGCCGTGTTGTCGTGCGGCCCTGATTGCCAAGCCGGCGCCGTCATGGATGAGAGATAGCTTCCTTTGTCGGTCTGCGTCTATATCGCATGCCTCGGCCTCCTTCATAAACGGGGGCACATCCTGGTGGTCACATAGATATGTCCAAAGCGCCCGAACGGCCTGGCTGGGGCTATAGCCGCACTGGCTCAAGACCGCGTCGCCTCCGACTTTTATCGAGCGTGCTAGGCGTGTGTTCATTTGCATTGTCGCTTCCATGGCTCCTCCTGACGCTATACGTATAGCATAAGTGTATCAGGTAACGGACCATACGCTTCGCCGTCTGCCGAGCGGTGAACGGTTTCGCGCCCGCCATAAGCTACTTAGCGTTACTATGTAGCTACTACCTAGTAAGGCAAAGTAGCTTTGCGGAAGAGCGGCTCAAGGCGGTGGTGCACATGTTGCGTTACATGCAGGCATTGGTAAAAGTCATGGTGAAGAATCCTGTTTTGTGGTTGGTTATCCTGGTGTGCCAACTCATGTTGGCGGCTCCGTTTATCAAAGGCGACGACACGATGGGCTACTTCCTGGGAGCGGAGCAGCTCGATACCGCGTTGCGAGAGAGGCGCAAGAGCATTGAGGAAGGTGCGTACGACTCCGCTCCGCCCGAGTTCCGCGAGCAGATGAAAGAGGAACTGAGCCTCATGACGCGGGCGAGCCTGACCGATGATCCGGCGGAGTACGCCCGTCTACGCGCCCAACTTCTCGCGAGTGACCTCGAATCATTCAGGGCGGGCAATCTGATCGGCCCCACCGAGAAGAGTCTCGAGTCGGAATACCAGTTCTTCACCCTGCTCTCCCAGCAAGAAGACTCGCGCATATTCGAAACGTACCGCGAGGCTCCTGCGTTGTTCTATTTCGCTGCGGCATACAGCTCGCTTCCCCTGCTCATGTGGGTGTTGCCTTCGGTTGTGCTGGCGGTACTGCTCAACCGCTCGGTGAGTGGCAGATGCCTGCTCGCTCAAGCTCCCTTGGGGTGCTTTACCGCGATGGCGGGTCAGATCCTTGTGCTCTCGGTGCTCTCGGTAGGCGCAATCATCCTTATCGCCCTTCCCTCGTTCATTATCCCCATGCTCGTCAATGGTTTCGGCGAGGCGAGTTATCCAGTAGTGAATGTGTTGGGCGAGGCCCAGACAGCGGTGCGCGAATGGTCGGTGGGAGAAATTGTTCCCCGTGCCCTACTAATGCTGCTTCTAGCGGCCATGTTTTCCACGCTTCTCACTCATGCGATAGCCCGTGTCGTGCCGAGGCGAATCTTGTTTGTCGCCCCTGTGACGGTTTGCTTGCTCCTGGCTTGGCCGATGGTCGAGGCGTATATGGCGATGGGGTCGCTCCCCGGCGTCGAAAGCGTGAATAATGAATCTGCCATGCTCGAGGTAATCGCGCCATACAATCCGCTTTCATATTTGAACGACTTTATGGACGTGGCGGGTCGTGCGAACTATTGGCCCAATCAGGTTCAGCTGAACGACGAGCGCCTTACGCTTGGATTGGCGGCTGTCGTACTGTTGGGGTGGGCGTTCGTGGCCCTTGCAATTGCCTTTGGCGCTGTCGCTGTGCGAGGCCGGGCGCTTGCTCGCAAGGATGCCCACCGCCCCGCTTCGTCCGGTAGCGGCATGGTCGTCCAGGGAGTCTTGTTATCATACGGAACCCATGTGGTGATTGACAACGCCTCATGCGAGCTGCCCCCGGGCACGATCACGGGACTCATAGCGCCGAATGGCAAGGGCAAGACGACGTTGCTCGAGGCCATGGTGGCGTTGAGCGGGACGCGACGTGCGGGAAGCGTGCATGCCAACGGCATTGCATCGGCGCAAGCGGCGTTTCGCAGGCTGGTGCTGTACGTTCCCTGCGATGCAGGACTGCTGTACCCCAACCTTTCGGCGGCGGACCATATCAAGCTCGCCGCAGCACTGTGGCCCGATAAGGTGGACACGCGCAAGCTCATCGAGCTGTGCGGTCTTACGGGTTATCTCAACAAGCCCGTCCGCGCGTATTCCTCGGGCATGAAGCAGCAGTTGGCGCTTGCGGTGGCGTACTGTACGGGTGTTCGTTATCTGGTGCTTGACGAGCCCATGAACGCATTGGACCCTGGTAACGTGGCGCTCAATACGTACATCATGAAGCGCTTGGCGTTGCAGGGAATGAGCATCTTACTCTCATCGCATATTCTGTCCAACCTCGACGAACTCTGCGATACCATGCTGGCCATCAAAGACGGCTCGCTCATTCGTGCTGCACTCGATGCGGAGAGCGGGGGCGCGCGAGAGGTGTACGAGCGGTTGTTTGGAATGCCTCGCACATACGGGAGCGAAGGGAAGGATGGCACTCCATGACCTCATCGCAGATGTTGAAAGGCGTGCTCGAGGGGTGCGTGCTGGCGCTTGTCGGGCGAGGGGAGACCTACGGGTACGAGCTTGTGGGCACACTTGCATCGTGCGGGCTTTCGGGTATTGCCGAGGGCACTCTGTACCCGCTGCTCATGCGCCTGGAAAAGAAGGGCTTCATCTCCTCGACGTACCGCGAGTCCGAGATGGGCCCGCGTCGCAAGTACTACCGCATCACGCCCGAGGGCGCGGCGGAGATCGACGCGTTCGCCGAGGAGTTCGCGAAGCTGTCCGACGTGGTGGAGAGCGTACTGGGGGAGGAGCCCGGCAGCGCAGCTGGGAAAGCGCTCGGCAGCGTGTCCAGGCCAACATTCGAAATGAGCGAGAGTATCGAGGAGAAGGCGGGGAAGACCCATGCGTGAGACCATCATCACCCTGCGTGTGCGCAATGCAAAGCTCGAGTGCGCCTTGGCATCCAAGTCGGCGCAAAACGCGATTCGGCGCATCCGGACCGAGCTCACCCGCCGTGGCCTCACCACGGCTCAACGCGAGGGCATCTTGCACGACAATCTGCTCATGCTGGCGGAGTGCGAGTCCTCGGGCGGCGATCCAGTCGAAATGCTGCTGGGCACCGCCAGCGTGTCGTCCTTCGATGCGGCGATCAACGCGTTTTGTGACGGCGTCGCGCCCGAGTGTCCGCGGCTGCCTACGGCGCTCGTCGTCGTGAGGTTTTTCGCCCTGATGCTCGTAGCGCTTGCCGTGGTGCTCGCCGCGCACTTGGCGTACCGGGTTGGCAGCAAACCCCCGGGAGGCTGGCTGCCCTGGTACATGGTGAATCTGCGGACCTTCGACATGCTTATGTTCAACATGGAGGTCGTCCTGGTGGCGACAGTCTTTCTTATCGTGCAAATCGTCTCAGCACGTGCTCGCCGTAATCCATGGCCGCATGCGTTGCCTGCAGTTGCGGCACCTTTACTGCATGCATTGCTCATGTGGTATACGTCAGTAGTCGGCGTCATCACGCTGCCCGGAGGTGTCATCATCTTCAATCCTCTCGTATTGGATTCCATCGCTCCGATTGTCCAGGCGCAGGCTTCGATGCGAGCGATGTTACCGGGGGAATTTGGCTCAATTGTGTATACGAGTGACCAGCCGTGGATGAACGTCAACTACCTCATTTTATTTGCAGCGATTGCAATCGTGCTTGTCTTGAGCGCACTCGTTGTATACCTCATCGAGTCGCGCAATCCACGTACGTAGTCCGTTCATCGTGGCACATGCACGCCAAAGCGCGCTAAAGGGGCACGTCCCCCTTTGGCGCGCGGTCGTCCCATGCGGCTGTCGGAACATTGATACCGTCGATTTCTCACAGAAAACGGCCTAAAACTGTGAGGAATCAGGGGTTTCAACGTACGCGAGGAGATTCCGCTGCCGCCGTCTAGCGACATCACGGAAGCGTCTGCGGGCGCGTGCTGGTTTGGCGCGTTGATCTTTGGGAATATACAAAACCGTATGTGAAGTATTCACTGACGTTGTTCCAAGGAGGCACCATGGACTACAAGATCACCGGTTACGAACCAGCCAAGCTATTCCATTACTTCGAGGAGATCAGCGCTATCCCGCGCGGCTCCGGCAATGAGAAGGGCATCAGCGATTACCTGGTGGCGTTCGCCAAAGACCGCGACCTATGGGTGTACCAGGACGACGTATATAACGTGATTATCAAGAAGCCCGCCTCCGCAGGCGCCGAGGACAAACCCGCCGTAATGCTGCAGGGCCACATCGATATGGTGTGCGACAAGCTCGGGTCCGTCGAGCACGATTTCGAGAAGGACGGCATCGACCTGGTTGTCAAAGACGGCATCCTTACTGCTAACGGCACCACGCTCGGTGCCGACAACGGTATCGCCGTCGCCCTCATGCTCACCGTGCTCGATGATGATGCGCTTGCCCATCCGGCACTTGAGTGCGTCTTTACCACCGATGAGGAGTCCGGCCTCGTGGGCGCCGAGACCCTCGACAAGTCCCAGATCGACGCTCGCATCATGATCAACCTCGACTCCGAGGAGGAGGGCGTTGCCACCGTGAGCTGCGCCGGCGGCGTCGTGGTCACCTACACCCGTCCCATCACGCGCGAGCACAAGTCCGGCAGCACCCTCACGCTCGAGATCTCCGGCCTGTTGGGCGGTCACTCCGGTGCTGATATCCACCTTGAGCGCGGCAACGGCAACCTCATCATGGCCCGCATCGTCGAGCGCCTCATGGCTGCCGGCGAACCCGCCCTCGTGAGCTTCAACGGCGGTACCAAGGACAACGCCATCAACCGCGAATGCAAGGCGGTCCTTGTCTACAAAGATCACGCCGCCGCCGAGGCGGGCGCCGAACTTGCCCGGAGCATCGCCGATGCCGTCTCCGCGGAGCTCGAGGTCTACGACCCCGGCTTCTCCTGCGCCCTCGCCATCGCCGACGACGCCGAGGTCGAGGCCATCAACGAGGACACGGCGCTCGCCTTCGTGCGCACCCTTCGCCTCGCGCCCAACGGCGTGATGCGCCGCAACCTCGCGGCGGGCGGTGCCGTGGACGTTTCTTCCAACATCGGCGTGGTCGCCACTTCCGACGACGAGGCCACGATTCTGCTGTCCCCGCGTTCCTCCATCACTTCCCTGCAGGAGGAGTTCAAGGACCGCCTGCAGACGCTCGCCGACGTTCTGGGCTTCGACGCCAAGTTCGAGTACGAGTATCCGGGCTGGAGCTATGCCGAGCACTCGCCCGTGCGCGACGTTTTCCTCGAGAGCTACCGCACGTTGTTCGGCACCGAGCTGCGCATCGAGTCCATCCATGCCGGCCTTGAGTGCGGTCTGTTCGCCGAGGCCCTCGACGGGCTGGACGCCATTGCCGTGGGCCCAACCCTCAAGGACGTCCACACGCCCGACGAGAGCATGGAGCTCGCCTCCTCCGAGCGCTTCTACACGTTGCTCGTCGACGTGCTCAAGCGCCTCGCCGCGTAGCGCGGATTTTCAGTTGGGGACGTATTCCAGTTGCAACAGAAGAGGACGTCCCTACCAACTTCATCATCGCGCCTCCGGTAAGCCCACGGGCTACCGGAGGCGTTGATTCGTTTGGCGTCATGTTGCGCGGCTTCAAAAGGAACGGTGCTCGCGCAAATGGGCTCGCCCCCCGTTGATCTTGAGGTTTCGTTACGAAGCGCGTTGCGTCCGTGTGTGTCACTTCAACGATTGAGCTGCTATCGGGTATGATGGTGAACCTTAAAGGGTACAGACCAAAACTAATACGTCTGAGATAGCACGTAAGAGGTACACGCATGTTGGATCGATTCACCGACCGCGCACGCAAGGTCATGTCACTTGCGAAAGAGGAGGCCAAGTCCCTCAAGACCACCAAGGTCGGCACCGAGCACCTGCTGCTCGCGCTCGCCAAGGAGCAAGAGGGCATTGCCGCCGAGGCCCTGCGCGACCTCGAGATCACGTACGATGACGTCCTGGAGCAGCTTAAGGAAATCCGCAGTTCGAAGGCGGATGAGCAGGAGACCGAGGATGCCAAGCTCGCGTTCACGCCGCTTGTGATCTCGGTTATGGAAAAGAGCTTCCGCCTGGCGCGCGAGAACAACCAGACCTATGTTTCCACGGAGCACCTGCTGCTCGCCATTGTGAGCGAGGGCGACGGCGTCGCGATGGACATCTTGCGCCGTTTGGGCGTTTCCGCCGCGAGTGTGCGCACCGCTGTGGAAAAGCTCACGTCAAACGACCAAGGCAAACAGCGCCCCCTTGCGGGCGCCGGTTCCGGTCGCCCGGGCGCGGGGCTGCCGTTTTTTGGCGGAGGAGCGCAGGGGCAGGCGGGCGGCAAGACCGAAAGCACGCTCAAGCAGTTCGGGACCAACCTCACCGAGGAAGCGCGCGCCGGCAAGCTCGATCCGGTCATCGGGCGCGAAAAGGAGATCTCCCGCATGATGGAGATCTTGTCCCGCCGAACCAAAAACAACCCGCTCATTCTGGGTGATCCGGGCGTGGGCAAGACCGCGATCGTCGAGGGGCTGGCACAGGAGATCGCGGCGGGCAACGTGCCCGAGAACCTTATGAACCAGAACGTCTGGACGCTCGACCTGCCCGGGCTCGTCGCCGGCGCCAAGTATCGCGGTGAGTTCGAGGAGCGCCTTAAGAACGTGATCGCCGAGGCAACCGAGGCGGACGACATCATCCTGTTCATCGATGAGATGCACACGCTCATCGGCGCGGGTTCGGCGGAGGGCTCCATCGACGCAAGCTCCATGCTCAAGCCTGTGCTCGCCCGCGGCGCCTTCCAGATCATCGGTGCTACCACGGCCGAGGAGTTCCGCAAGTACCTCGCCAAGGATCCTGCTTTCGAGCGCCGTTTCCAGGCGATTGATGTGGATGAGCCGAGCGTCGAGGACACGGTGGCGATTCTCGCCAAACTCGCCCCCAAATACGAAGAGCATCATCATGTTCGGTACACGACCGCGGCGCTCGAGGCGGCCGCGAGCCTGTCTAACCGCTACGTCCAAGACCGCTTCCTGCCCGATAAGGCGATTGACCTCATGGACGAGGCCGGCGCCCGCGCGCGCATTGCCCGCAACAAGGCCCCCGAGGCGGTTCGCGAGGCGGAGGCGCGCGTTGCCGAGCTCAGGGCGGGCATGGATGAGGCGACCGCTGCCGACGACATGAACAAGGCCGCAGAGCTCAAGGAGCGAATGCAGGCTGCTGAGATTGCCCTGGGCGAGGCCCGCGCCGCTTGGACTGCGGAGCTCGACGCGAGCCCCATCGTCATCGATGTGCCGCAGATCGCCGACATCGTGTCCGTGACTTCGGGCGTTCCCGTCTCGTCGCTCACCGAGGACGAGAGTCGTCGCCTGCTTGCGTGCGAGAGCGCCCTCAAGACGCGCATCATCGGCCAGGACGAGGCCGTTGCCGCCGTCGCAAAGGCCATTCGCCGCAGTCGCAGCCCGCTCAAGGACCCCCGCCGCCCGGGCGGCTCGTTCATCTTCCTCGGCCCCACGGGCACGGGCAAGACCGAGCTCGCCAAGACGCTCGCCGAATATCTGTTCGGCAGCAAGGATGCACTCATCAGCTTCGATATGTCCGAGTTCGGCAGCCAGTACGAGGTCTCCAAGCTCATCGGTTCGCCTCCCGGCTATGTGGGCCACGAGGAGGGCGGCCAACTCACCAAGGCAGTCCGCCGCAGCCCGTACTCGGTCGTCCTGTTCGACGAGATCGAGAAGGCGCACCCGGACATCTTCAACATACTGCTGCAGGTGCTCGATGAGGGACGCCTCACCGATAGCCAGGGCAAGACGGTGGACTTCCGCAATACGGTCGTCATCATGACGAGCAACGTCGGCGCACGCGAGATCGCGCAGGACGCGAGCGTGGGCTTTGGCACCACGGGCGAGGCCGGTCTCACCGCCAACGAGATCAAGAGCCGGGCGATGGGCGAGCTCAAGCGTTTGTTCCGGCCTGAGTTCATCAATCGCGTGGACGACATCGTGGTATTCCAAAAGCTGCAGGGCGAGAGCCTGACGCGCATCGCCGAGCTGCTCGTTGCCGACCTGCGCGAACGTCTGATTGCCAACGGCATGAACATCGTGCTCACCGACGAGGCGCTCGACAAGATCGTGCGCGAGGGTACCGATCTGTCCAACGGGGCCCGTCCGCTGCGCCGCGCCATCCAGCGGCTGATTGAGGATCCGCTCTCCGAGGAGCTGCTGGCGGGGGAGTGGAATGCCGGTGACACGGTGCTCTGCGATGTGGCGGATGGCAAGTTCGTGTTCAGCCATACGACGGGCGAGATCCCCGCACCCCGTGCGGTTGGCGCGTTGGGTGCCGGTTTTGGACCTTCCGCTCCGCGTCGCGCCACGAGTGCTCCGCGCAAGACCAATAGCGCCGGTGGCCTCACCAGCGTCGGTGCGGGCGCGCAGTAAACGCAAGGATGCGATTTGGACCCGTGTGCCAAAGGGGTGTTCCCCAAAGGCGCACGGGTCCAGTTTTTCGCGCTGAGTAGCTTTTCTGCAAATCCTTCGGACACTGCGCGATTCATGCGACAATGGGACAAGCGTGTAATCGAGGAGGTTCGTCGTGGAACAGAAGAGCACAGAAGATCGCATGAAGGAGGCCGTACGCCTCACTGCGCCCGGTCAGCCGCTGCGCACCGCGCTCGACATGATCATCGCGGGTCACATCGGCGCCCTTATCTGCGTGGGCGACACTGAGGCCGTCCTCGCCGCCGGCAACGATGGGTTCCCGCTCAACATCTCCTTCACGAGCAACCGCCTGTTCGAGCTTTCCAAGATGGACGGTGCCATCGTCATCGACGGTGGGCTCAACAAGATCCTGCGCGCCAACTTTCACCTCAATCCCGATCCGTCGCTCGCCACGAGTGAGACGGGCATGCGTCATCGTACCGCCGCACGCATGAGCGTGCTCACCAACGCTACGGTCATCTCGGTCTCCGAGCGCCGCGGCGTGGTGAATGTGTACGTTGACGGCCGCTCCTACCAGATTCAGCCCGTCACCGAGATCATGAGCTCGGTCAATCAGCTCGTGTCCACGCTCCAGACCACGCGCTCCTCGCTCGACCGTGCGCTGCTCCGCTTGACCGCCCTCGAGTTGGACGACTACGTCACCCTCGCTGACATCACGAGCATCTTCTCCAGCTTCGAGATCATGGAGCAAGCGAAGGTCGAGCTCCAAAGCTGCATCACCAAGCTCGGCAACCAGGGCAAGCTCGTGCAGATGCAGCTCGAGCAGCTCGCCGGCGCAAGCATGGAGACCGAATACAACCTGATGATCCGCGACTACGCCGCCGATGCTTCCGAGGAGAACAGCGAGCGGATCCGCGTGATGTTCTCCGACATGTCGGCCCAGGACCTTACGAGCCCCAGCAAAGTCGCCGCCGCTCTGGGGTACGAGGACCTCGACGAGGATTCCGTTATGTCGCCGCTGGGGCTGCGTACGCTTTCTCGTGTCTCGGTTGTTCGCGATGGCGTTGCGGAGCGGATCGTGGACGAGTACGGCTCGCTGCAGGACCTCATGGACGACATCAAGAAGGACCCCGATCGCCTGGGAAGTTTTGGCGTGAACAACCCTGCCATTCTCGCGGACTCGCTCGCGCGCATGCATGGCGGAAAGCGCGAACCGTAACACGATACCTTGGACGAGGCGGCGCGGCTTTGCGCCGCTTTGCATGTAGGGGGATGCATGGATACAAATACGCGCGCCCGCGGCTGCGCCATCATCGTCGCCGGCGGGTCCGGCACGCGGTTTGGAAACCCGGGCGGCAAGCTGTTGATTGATGTGGCGGGAAAGCCACTGATCACCTGGACGCTCGAGGCGTTCGATGCCGCAAGCCGGGTCGAGCGCATCGTCGTGGTATGCCCACCCGAGAAGACGGATGAGATGAATCGGGCGGCCGTCGCGCCGTTCGGATTCGCGACGCCCATCGCATTCGCGCCCTCTGGCGCTGAGCGGCAAGACTCCACGCGTAACGGTTTGGACTCTGTTCCCACAGACTGCGATATCGTTTTGGTGCACGATGCCGCCCGCCCGTTGATCCTCCCGGAGACGATCGATGCGGCGATCGACGCGCTGGTATCCGCCGATCAGGCCCCAGCATTCGGCGACCCGGGTGGGAACGTTTCTGGCAAACGCGAGCTTGGAGCAGACTGCGCACTCCATGGTGATGCGCCCAGTCCGACTCGGTGCGAGGACGCATCGATTAGCTCCGTATCTGCCTCCGATGACCTTCATGCACTCGATGGCGTCGTGTGCGGCCAGCCCGCGGTCGATACCCTCAAGGTCATCGATGCAGGAGGGTGTTTTGTCGAAACTCCTTCTCGCGCTCAATTCTGGACGGTCCAGACCCCGCAGGTGTTCTGGGCCGATTCCCTGCGCCGCGCGTATGAGTGGGCCGATCGCACGGGCTTTGTGGGCACTGATGATTCGTCCTTGGTCGAGGGCATGGGCGGCCGTGTGCGCGGCTTCAAGGCTCCTCGCGACAACCTCAAGGTGACGCTGCCCGAGGACCTTGCCCCAGTGGAGGCCGCCCTGCACGCCCGGCTTCAAGGCTGACCATCGTGATGCAGGTGCTTCCTTAGCGTTGAGTGCCGCATTCGGGAACGCATCTTGAGGTTTTTCGTACTGGATTTCGATTCCTTCGAGTAGAGCTTCTGTTTCCAAGACAAAAGCGCAGCTCGGCGTTGCTTGAAAACGCGGTCTATTCGGGCTTTTCCGAAAACGATACGAAAAAGCTCGAGAAGATGTCCGAGAAGGTACCCAGTGGCCAGTCAATTCCGCGCTATGGGGCGAAAAGAGCGTTGCAGGGTATATGCTTAGCCCGTGCACACAGTTGGAACAGGGGGTCGCATGGCATCGAATCTGCGCATTGGGCATGGATATGATGTGCATCGGTTGGTTGAGGGCCGCCGCTGCATTATCGGCGGTGTGGATATCCCGCACAGCAAGGGGCTGCTCGGGCACAGCGATGCCGACGTGCTTGCCCACGCCCTGTCTGACGCTATCTTGGGAGCCTGCCGTGGAGGGGATATCGGTAAGCTATTCCCCGATACCGACCCGGCGTATGAGGGCGCGGACTCTTTGACGCTACTTTCCAAGGTGATGGAGTATGCGCGGCAGCTCGGATATGAGCTCGTAGATGCCGACTGCACCATCGCCTGCCAAGAACCCAAAATCGGCCCGCACCGCGAGGCTATGCGCGAGAACCTCGCTCGCGCCATCGGCTGTTCGGTAGAGAACATCGGCGTCAAGGCCACCACCACCGAAAAGCTCGGCTGGGAAGGCAAAGGCGAAGGCATCGGTGCCTGGTCCGTCTGCCTGCTGGAGCGATGTATCTAAAATGATTGCCCTTGGGCGATTCGCCATCTTGCTTTGCATCCTGAGCGGACCTATGCCCGGCGGAGCGGAACTCCCCGCTTCTGCAAGGTCACCCGCTCGTATAGACTGTCACGTATACGGTTCCAAGGTCGCTCGGGGGCGTTTCATCCGCCGCGAGTTCCGCACGCAAAGCAGAGTCCAGCGGACTCTGCGTCTTGCGCAGGACTGTCCGAGCGCCGGATGAAACGCCCCCGAGCGACCCAGGAGGAGTTGCTTATGAAGATCTACAACAGCGCCACCCATCAAAAAGAAGAGTTCCGCCCCATCGAGGAGGGCAAGGTCCGCATGTACGTGTGCGGCCCCACTGTCTACGACAACATCCACATCGGCAACGCCCGCACGTTCATCAGCTTCGACGTGATTCGCCGCTGGCTCATCGCGAGTGGCTACGAGGTCACGTTCGCCCAGAACCTCACGGACGTCGACGATAAGATCATCAACCGCGCCAACGAGCAGGGCCGCACGGCCGAGGAGGTCGCGACTGAGTTCTCGGACAAGTTCATCGGTGTCATGCGCGCCGCCAACGTGCTCGACCCCGACGTGCGCCCCCGCGCCACCAAGGAAATCGGCGCGATGATCGGCATGATCAAGACGCTCATCGAGGGCGGCCACGCCTATGCGGCCGACAACGGCGACGTGTACTTCTCCGTCCGCAGCGATCCCGCGTATGGCGAGGTGTCCGGCCGCAACATCGATGACCTCATGGTCGGCGCCCGCATCGAAGAGAATGAGGACAAACGCGATCCGCTCGACTTCGCCTTGTGGAAGGCCGCCAAGCCCGGCGAGCCCAGCTGGAAGAGCCCCTGGGGCGAGGGCCGTCCCGGGTGGCACACCGAGTGCGCCGCGATGGTCCACCGCTATCTGGGCACCCCGATCGATATCCACGGCGGCGGCTCCGACCTCGCCTTCCCGCACCATGAGAACGAGTGCGCTCAGGCCACCTGCGCCTGGCACGAGGGTTTTGCCAACACCTGGATGCACACGGGTATGCTGCTCGTTGACGGCGAGAAAATGAGCAAGAGCCTGGGCAACTTCTTCACGCTGGCCGAGGTGCTCGAGAAGCACTCCGCTGCGGCCCTGCGCCTGCTCATGCTGCAGACCCACTACCGCAGCCCGCTCGACTTCTCCTGGGAGCGCCTCGAGGGCGCCGAGAACTCGCTCGCGCGTATCGCGGGCACGGTCCGCAACCTCAAGTGGGCTGCCGACCATGCCGAGGGTGAGCCGAATGCCGAGCTCGCCGAGGCCCTGACCGCCGCCATGAGCAAGGCTGCAGCCGATTACGAGGCCTGCATGGACGACGACTTCAACACGGCCGGGGCCGTCGCCGCGTACTTCCAGCTCGTGACCGAGGCGAACAAGTACCTTGAGCAGGCGGCTGGTGCTGTTGACGAGGACGCCTCCCGCGTGTGCGCTGCCGTGATCTCCGGCGCGCTCGCGCAGCTGGGCGTTGAGCTTCCCGTGATCGAGGAGCCGCTTCCGGTTGGCCTGCTTGGCGTGGCCGCTGGCCTTACGGGCTATACGGGAGACGATATTGACGAAGCCGCCGAGAAGATCCTCGAGGCTCGCGCCGCCGCTCGCGCCGCGAAGGACTGGGGCACCGCTGACGCCATCCGTGACCAGCTGCGCGACATGGGGCTGGCGATAGAGGATACCGCCTCCGGCTCCCGCATCAAACACCTCGCTTCCTAGGGCACCCCACCTTGCCCCTCACTCGTCGGTCGGCGCCCTAAGGCGTCCTCCCTCCTCCTTCGGGGCAATCTGGGGCACCCTAGGAAGCGAGGATTTGGGCACGCCGTCTTGCCGTTCAATCGTCGGGCGCCGCATCCGACCCCGGGTGCGGCGCTCGTGTGTAAATTGGGGATGGGTGCAGTTTTGCACGCCGGGATGTGACAATGTCGCTGAATGATTCATAGCGAAGGGGGCCGAGATGGCACAGGGGAAGCGCCCGCAAAGGGGCGGAGACTATCAGGGCAAACCGAAGCGCGTCAATGAGAGCCGCTCCAAGACGCCGCGTAGTCACGATCAGAAGTCCGCAGGGCAGCAGCGTCCCGTCAGGGCCCGCGGCCAGCAGTCCCGCGATGTCCAGCGAACCACGCAATCCCAGGCGGCTCCTCGACGCCGCGACGTCCATGTTGCAGAGGGGAACTACATCGAGGGCCGTCGCGCGGCATTCGAGGCGCTGCGCACGGGCTTTCCCATCAAGCGTGCCCTCATCGCCCAGGGAGTGGAGGGCGAACCGGCTATCCGTGAGTTGCTCGCGGGCCTTGGCGAGGCAGGCGTGAACGTCAAGAGCGTCCCCCGCGCACAGCTTGACGCCATCTCCAGTCACGGGGCGCATCAGGGTATCGTGTTCGAGGTGGGCAGGTTCCCCTACGCGGACCTTTCCGATATCATCGCCGCCGCCCCCGCCGACCGTCCGGCGCTCGTTGTGGTGCTCGACCATGTGACCGATGCCGGTAATTTCGGCGCCATCGTGCGTTCCGCCGAGGTCGTGGGTGCCTCTGGCGTCGTCATCCCCAACAAACGCGCTGCCGAGGTGACAGTCGCCACCTACAAGACGTCGGCTGGCGCGATCATGCACCTGCCGATCGCGCAGGTTCCCAACATAGCCCGCGCGCTCGAAGACCTCAAATCCGCTGGCTTTTGGGTCGGTGGTGCCACCGAGCATGCCACCGATGTGTGCTGGGATGCGCCATTCGAGGGCCGCGTGGCGCTCGTTATGGGATCGGAGGGCGATGGCATCTCGCGTCTGGTCCTCGACACGTGCGACTTCACCACTAAGCTCCCCCAACTCGGTCAAACCGAGAGCCTCAATGTGGCCCAGGCCGCCACGGCTTTGTGCTTTGAATGGCTGCGTCGCAATCGCACGACGTTGGTGGATGCACCGGCGATGGGGGAGTAAGAGGTCATGCACATCAAATTCACGGCACTGCCACGTACAATGCGCTGCGCGGCACGGAATGCGGGGGAGTAGGACATGACCAAAAAGAACCGCCAAAAGTCAAAGGCCAAACGCTTTGGCGAGGGTTCTGCAAAGCCCATTGTCGATGCCAGCACCTACGGCGTGGGGAACGCGTTCGCCGGGCTCAATGCCACCAACACGGCGGGCCCCGTAGTCCCTCCGCGCGGTGTGCGCTCGGGCAAAAAGGAGCTGCTCGTCGTCGACGGCTACAACGTAATTCATGCCACGACCAAATACGAGGGCCTCATGTTCGATCGTGGTGACCATCCGTACTCCACAGATCTCTACGACTGTGCCCGTGAGGCGCTCATCAACGATGTCGCCGCATTTGCAGGCCGCCAGTACGAGGCAGTCGTGGTGTTCGACGCCGCGGGCAACGTGTCTCCCGAGCGGCCGAATCTACCCCAGGGAGGCGTGCGAATCGAATTCTCCCCCACGGGCGTCACAGCCGATACGGTCATCCAAGACTTGTGCACAAAAGCGCGCGAGGAGGGGAGGGCATGCTCGGTGGTTACCAGTGACGCCATGATCCAGGCCACGGTCATGGGGCATGGCGTCACGCGTATTTCCGCCCGTATGCTCGTTGAAGAGATTGGCGATATGCAGCGCGACTTCGAGCGCGCACGTGAGGAGAATGTGGACATAAAGCTCACGCTTGGCAGCAGGCTCAGCCCCGAGTCCCTCGCCAAACTTAAGTCCTTGCGCGGCAGGTAGAGCTCGGCTATCCTAAAACGGCTTCGCATGTGCGAACGTGCCAAGCGTGCCAGCGTGGCTCAACGGTAGAGCAACTGATTTGTAATCAGTGGGTTGCGGGTTCGATTCCTGTCGCTGGCTCCATTGAGGTGAGAAGTCCGGTGCCATTTGCGGTGCCGGGCTTTCTGCTATGACGGGCCGGAATCGAACCCGGTTGCGGGCGCGGAGCTGAGGCAATGCAAAGCATTGACCAGCGCAGCGCGCAAGGGCCGTGAGGCCCGCAGCGGAAGGAGGGCGGCGCTAACCGCCCGGCGATTCCTGTCGCTGGCTCCATTGAGGTGAGAAGTCCGGTGCGATTTGCGGTGCCGGGCTTTCTGCTATGACGGGCTGGAATCGAACCCGGTTGCTTGCGCGCAGTGTGAGGAATCCGCAGTTTGAAACAGCTGGGACATTTCAAACTGCGGATTCCTCACATAAAAGGGCCTGGTAATGTGATTTATCATGGGTTTGAAATACCAGGGTCATTTCAAACCAACGTTTTCTCACACCGAGCACGGGATCCTACCGAGCACGGGATCCGGCCGAGCCGAGCACAGATCTGTACGGACATCACGCCCCAGCGCTGCATCCTCCTAAAGTGCTTGCACGGAACATGCGTGCACATGAGCTGAGAGAGTGGCAATCACAGGTCCAACACATCAAGAATATGGCCATTGACCTGCAATGCGATACGCCCGGACACGTGTATATAAAAGCTTTTGTTGACATGGCCGGTTTTCACGTTTTATTATTCCATTCGCTCGAGCACGCAACGAGGGAAACCAAGGACCGTGGTTGAGTTTGACAGACTGGGGATGTGGCACAGCGGCAACTGCGGCGGACTGTAAATCCGCTCCCTCTGGGTTCATAGGTTCGAGTCCTATCATCCCCACCAGTCAGGCCTGTATAGCTCAGTCGGTAGAGCACTTCGTTGGTAACGAAGAGGTCACCAGTTCAAGTCTGGTTGCAGGCTCCATCTGGCGGTGTAGCTCAGTTGGTCAGAGCGCACGGTTCATACCCGTGTTGTCACTGGTTCGAATCCAGTCACCGCTACCAGGTAACTAGGGCGGCTTCCGAGGAAACGAGGGGGCCGCTTAAGTTAAGTAGGGACTTGCTCCAAAAGGGGGCAACCTTTTCCAGAAGGAGGGCTTCATGGCCAAGGAAAAGTTTGAGCGCACTAAGCCGCATGTTAACATCGGCACCATCGGTCACGTTGACCACGGTAAGACGACCCTGACCGCTGCCATCACCAAGACTCTGTCTGAGACCGAGGGCTGCAAGGCCGACTTCACCGCCTTCGAGAACATCGACAAGGCTCCCGAGGAGCGCGAGCGCGGCATTACGATCTCCGTTTCCCACGTTGAGTACGAGACCGCCACTCGTCACTACGCTCACGTTGACTGCCCCGGCCACGCCGACTACGTCAAGAACATGATTTCCGGTGCTGCCCAGATGGACGGCGCTATCCTCGTTATCGCCGCTACCGACGGCCCGATGGCCCAGACCCGCGAGCACATCCTGCTCGCCCGTCAGGTCGGCGTTCCTTACATCGTCGTGTTCCTGAACAAGTGCGACATGGTCGACGACGAGGAGCTCATTGACCTCGTCGAGATGGAGACCCGTGACCTCCTCTCCGAGTACGAGTTCCCGGGAGACGACCTGCCGATCATCCGCGGTTCCGCTCTCGGCGCCCTCAACGGCGAGGAGAAGTGGATGGATTCCGTCCGCGAGCTCATGAAGGCTGTTGACGAGTACATCCCGACGCCTGAGCGCGACAACGAGAAGCCGTTCCTGATGGCCGTTGAGGACGTCATGACCATCTCCGGTCGTGGTACCGTCGCTACCGGTCGTGTCGAGCGCGGTGAGCTCAAGCTCAACGAGAACGTTGAGATCGTCGGCATCAAGGAGACCAAGTCCACGGTCTGCACCGGCATCGAGATGTTCCGCAAGTCCATGGACTTCTGTGAGGCTGGCGACAACGTCGGCCTGCTGCTCCGCGGCATCAAGCGTGAGGAGATCGAGCGCGGCCAGGTTCTCTGCAAGCCGGGTTCCGTTACCCCTCACACCAAGTTCACTGGCGAGATCTACGTCCTGACCAAGGACGAGGGTGGCCGTCACACCCCGTTCTTCGATGGTTATCGTCCCCAGTTCTACTTCCGTACCACCGACGTGACTGGTACCGTGAAGCTGCCTGAGGGCACCGAGATGGCTATGCCTGGTGACCACATCACCATTACCGGCGAGCTCATTCACCCGATCGCCATGGAGGAGGGCCTGCGCTTCGCTATCCGCGAGGGTGGTCACACCGTGGGTTCTGGTATCGTCTCCACCATCATCGAGTAACCTACACTCGCTGATCTAGGCGTATTTAAGGGACCCGGCGCCGCATTTGGTGCCGGGTCTTTTTTCTGCCAGTCTCGTACCTAACGCGCCAAAGGTGTTGGGTATTCTCACGTCTGTGCTGCTTTTCACGGCCTTTTGTATAAGAGTTGTGAATCTCATTTGCAGAATAGACGCGGTAATACCAATGGGATTGACAGCATTACCAAGATGATGGTATTGTTAGCGACCGTGCCCGCAACGGGGCAGTACATGGAGGTTTAGATACATGCGCACTATGGTTACCCTGGCTTGCACCGAGTGCAAGCGTCGTAATTACACGACCACCAAGAACAAGGCAAACATGCCTGATCGCATGGAGATTAAGAAGTATTGCCCTTGGTGCAAGAAGCATACGCTGCACAAGGAGACTCGCTAGTCTCTTTCGCATACACGCCAGTAGTTCAATTGGTAGAGCAACGGTCTCCAAAACCGTCTGTTGAGGGTTCGAGTCCTTCCTGGCGTGCCAGTCTTTAATCCGTAAGCCTCCTCGCGAGGCTTACGGTTTTCAATGTATAGGCGCATTGCGCGGAGGTAAGCCATTATGGCCAACAAGAAGAGCACCAAGACGCCTGCGAAGGCGAAGAAGTCAGACAAGAAGCCTGGCCTCATTGCCCGCGGCAAGGCATACATGGCCTCTGTTCGTTCCGAGATGAAGCGCGTTGTGTGGCCTACCAAGAACGAGCTCGTCAACTACACCGTCGCCGTTTGCGCCTCACTGATTGTCGTTGGCGTATCGATTGCCGTTCTCGATCTTGTCATCAGTGAGGGCCTCGTGCTCTTTGCCAGCTTGAGGGGGTAAGCAGATGTCCAAGCGCTGGTACGTCGTACATACCTACTCTGGGTACGAGAACCGTGTCAAATCCGATCTTGAGCATCGTATCGAGACCATGGGCATGCAGGATCGTATCTTCGACATTCAGATTCCCACCGAGCGTGTCACCGAACTTAAAGAGGGCGGCAAGCGCGATGAGAAGGACGTCAAGATCTTTCCCGGTTATGTGCTCGTCCGTATGGAGATGGATGACGACGCCTGGACTTGTGTTCGCAATACGCCCGGCGTCACCGGTTTCCTCGGTGGCAGCGGCAAGCCCGCTCCGCTTTCCCGTGACGAATACAACAAGATGATGCGTAAGACCGACAAGGGAGCATCTGCACCCAAGCGTGCTGTCGTCGATATCGAGGTCGGGTCTTCAGTTCGCGTCATCTCCGGCCCGCTCTCTGATTTCGACGGTAAGGTCTCCGAAGTCATGCCTGAGTCTGCCAAGGTCAAGGTAACGCTCATGATCTTCGGCCGCGAGACTCCCGTTGAGCTTAGCTTCGACCAGATCACGGTCATTGCCTAAGCATTCCCGTTTGTTTGTCCGCGCTTGAGCGCTTCGGCCCCGACCGCTCATCGGTGTCCGTGCTTCTAGCGAACGTGCGCTGACGATATTTGATTTCGATATTCCACGTTCAAGGAAGGTGTGACATGGCAGAGAAGAAGATCGCCACCGTCATCAAGCTTCAGATTCCGGCCGGCAAGGCCAACCCCGCTCCGCCCGTGGGCCCCGCCCTTGGTGCCGCGCAGGTCAACATCATGCAGTTCTGCCAGGCTTTCAACGCCGCCACGCAGGACAAGATGGGTGACATCATCCCGGTCGTCATCACCGTTTTCGAGGATCGTACCTTCGACTTCGTGTGCAAGACCCCGCCGGCGGCTCACCTCATTAAGAAGGAGCTCGGTCTCAAGGGCGGTTCCGCCGTTCCCCAGCGCGATAAGGTCGGCCAGCTCTCCGATGAGCAGCTCACCAAGATCGCCGAGATCAAGATGCCCGATCTCAACGCCAACGACATCGATGCGGCCAAGAAGATCGTCGCCGGTACCGCCCGTTCCATGGGCGTCACCATTGCCGAGTAAGTATTTGCTCGCTCGTTATTAGGTAACTCGCACGCCAAAGGGGCGTGTGAACGATGTGGGAGGGTTCGCCCGCTTGCACCACAGGAGGTATTGACATGGCTACTAAGCATGGCAAGAAGTTCCGCGAGGCTGCGGCCAAGGTTGATCGCGCCGCCGTCTACTCTCCGCTTGAGGCCGTGAAGCTCGTCAAGGAGCTTTCCGCCGCTAAGTTCGACGAGACCGTTGAGGCTCACTTCCGTCTGGGCATCGACACTCGTAAGGCCGACCAGAACATCCGTGGCTCCATCTCCCTGCCCCACGGCACCGGCAAGACCGTCCGTGTCGCTGTCTTCGCCGAGGGTGCTCAGGCTGAGCAGGCTGCCGAGGCCGGCGCTGACGTCATCGGTTCCGACGAGCTGATCGCCCAGATCCAGAAGGGCGAGATCAACTTCGACGCCGCCATCGCCACCCCCATGATGATGGCCAAGGTTGGTCGCATCGGTAAGATCCTCGGCCCCCGTGGTCTCATGCCCAACCCCAAGCTGGGCACCGTGACCATGGACGTTGCCAAGATGGTCTCTGAGCTCAAGGCCGGCCGCGTTGAGTATCGTGCCGACCGTTACGGCATCTGCCACGTGCCGCTGGGCAAGGTCTCCTTCGATGAGCAGAAGCTCGTTGAGAACTACGCCGCCCTCTACACCGAGATCCTCCGCGTCAAGCCGGCTTCCGCCAAGGGCAAGTACGTCAAGAGCATCTCCGTGTCCTCTACCATGGGCCCTGGCGTCAAGGTCGACTCCGCCGTTCAGCGCAACTTCATGGAGGCCTAAGCGATACGTCGCTTCCTACATATGACTCGGAAACCCGGTTCGCCCCGTGCGGACCGGGTTTTTCTTTAGGTCTAGTAAACCGGCGGCAATAACCGCTCACGTCATTCTGGCTACCGTCTACCTTCTAGTAAAGAGTACATCGACACACATAGTACTATGTAGTAAAGTAGTTTCACAATCCAAGTACGAAGGAGGTGGCCGATGTGGCGACACGAGATTCAGTGAGCGATTTAATTAGGGGAAATATCGATGCGATTATCTTAAAAACTCTTTCAGGCGCTGATAGCTATGGGTATGAGATTCTCAAATCCGTTGCTACAGTGAGTCATGGCGAGTACGAGATGAAGGAGCCATCGCTCTATACGAGCCTTAAACGCCTTGAGATGCAGGGTTATGTCGAAAGCTACTGGGGAGACGAGACGCAAGGCGCTCGACGTAAGTACTATCGCATGACGGTGGAGGGCGCGCAGGAGCTGACTGACGCGACTGAACGTTGGATCCATGTGCGTCAGATTATCGATAGCTTACTGCTGCAAGATGGGAGCGAACAATGAACGAACTTCGCATGTACGTTGAGCACCTCTTTGAGGGCAGGGTACTCACGGCGGAAAACATTGAACTCAAGGAAGAAATCTACGGCAACATGGTTGCCCGCTATGAAGATCTGCTCGAAGACGGACTTTCTGCCGAGGAGGCTCTTCGGCGCACCAAGGAGAGCTTTACGAGCGTCGATGATGTGCTTGCCGAAGAGGGTGCGGAGCACGTTGTGCTTCCCGAAGTCGATGCATCGATCGAATCGGTGGTCCCCCTTGATGATTCGGACCAGCTGACTGCAACGTCTGATCCGGTTGTGACGCATGGATATCCCACGCCTGTTACGGAATCCGGTTCTGCCGTCCTGCATCCGCAGCCGAGCCAATCGGTCGAGCGTCGCCGTATATGGCCACTCGTCCTTATATCGGTCGCGGGGATTATCATCTTTTTGCTCATCGGCCTCGTTGGCTGCAATATGGTGCGCGGTATTGAGAGCCTGGGTGCCTTCACGGGTAACCATGGTGACAGCGTGAGTATTGATGAGAGCGGAGTGCATGTCCAGGGCGGGGGCAGTACGGTTGATGTGACCCCTGATGGCGGCGTTTCCGTCTACAAGGAAGACTCCGGAGTTGTGGTCGATGCGAACGGGCGTGTATACCTGGATGGCGATGTTGCCGACGAGTTGACCAAGGAGGTCGTAAACGCTTCGAGCAATGACGTGCTGACCTACGTGAACAGCAGCCTGAGTGATGTTGATGGGCTGGGGGCGCTTCTTATCAATCTGCCTATGGGCGAGTGTAGCGCCAATCTTGACGTGACGCGCGGCAGCGGCGTGCTGCGCTTTGATTACCTGCGTGTTCCCGATTATGTTGACGGGGATTCCATCGATTTGGCGCTTGCATACAACGCGACGGTGCTCTTCTGTGTGGTTCCTGACGTGCAGGAGATTCAGGTGACGCTCACCGAGAGCGATGATCCCCATGATGCTGATTACTACGTGTTTAAACGTGCCACAGTCGAGGAGATGTACGGCGTTTCCCTGAACGCCGATATGGTGAACGAGGCAGGCTGGGATCAGCTCAAGCGCGATAACCTGTACAAGCACGATGTTGCGGAGCATATAGTCGACCGCGCGGAGAGCGCAGGACAGTAGGCTCTCAAAGAGCGGAACGTATTGCGGCCGTCGCAGTAATGCGGCGGCCATTTTTATGAATTGAAATGCTGTGAAATATGTAACGTATGTGAACGGCGCAAGACGATAACGAACGCCGCGCTTCTACAACACGCATGAGCTGGGTCAGTTAATACCAACCGAAATACTAGTAATATAAGTGAACAGTTTCTAATTAATGAATCGGTATATCAGTGATGTAATTTGCTAAGGTGGATAATACATGTGTACACCATGCCTCAGGGGGAGGTTCGTTTTGTTTCGTAAGGCTGTCATTGGGTTGCTGATCGCCTCATGCTCGCTGGGGTCATTCCCCGCCGGCGTTGGCGCCTATCAGGCAGCTCAGGCGTGCGACAAAATCGAAGCGGCCCTTGCGGGCTATTCCCTTGCCCAAGCCGATATGAAGACGCGGATGGAGCGAGCGAACACCGAGGTGGAGGCCAGCGCCGAGGTTGTCGCAGGCGCCGATGCATGGACGCCGTCACCCCTCGCTTCGGATTTGGAGCGTGGGGGGGGGTATTCCCAGGTTGTATCGAATGAGCCTGCAGTAGGGTCGAGCGGGCACGATGTAGCTGCGGTAAACGACGAATTGCCCGATGGGGTGCAGAGCGCTTCCGAATCGGAACAAGGCAATCTGAGCGCAACGGATGGTGCGCGCGAGGATTCCCCGAATGAGCAAGATGAATCGGACGTCGCGCAAAGCGAGCTCTCCAGCTCCGATGGGGTAGGGGAGCCTGTTGCCCGCGCGACCGAGGGTGCCGACGGGCAGGATGACGCTGCTTCGGGCACGGTTTCGGATGCGGAACAAGACGCTGCGCAGATTGAAGGCGCCGAGGTCCTGCAACAGGGTGACGGCGAAACGACCGGCAACGTGCTGGTTGCCGATCGCGCTGCGGTGGACCCGCTGGGCGGCCGTGACTTCGTGGGTCAGGTTGTCAAAGATATCAACGGAACAAAATACATCCTTATCGGCAACGAGCAGCAGCTGCGCGCGATTGGGTCGAATAAGCATGTCGTAGGGAAGGTATTTAGTCGAACAGAGATTCTTGGAATGCCAGGGCCGTGGGAGCTTGAATACGCGGGCGATGCCGATATCGATGTGGGCAATAAACTGTCGGACACGAATTACGGTGACTCGCTGATTATCGGAAAAGAACACTGTGGCGTCGATGCTTCTGGAAACATGGATACCAAGGCGAGCCCTAATACCGGTCTCGTGTACTCGGCAACGGCCAATTACATCATTTTTCGCGATATCGACGTGAGCTCTGGTGGAAACTGGACGCCCCTCATGCTCCAGGGAACCATGACGGGTGCGGTTGCGGCAGAGGGTGAAAAGATTTGGGATGCCACTGGCAGCACCATTCTTGCTACGGGGCGCCCTTCGATTTCGGGCGTTAATGTTGACATCCAAGGAGTGCTGGACACTTCGGAGTATGCTGGCGTTGGCTTTTTCGGTACGGTTTCGAGTCCGATGAACCTTAACAGCATTGGAGTTTCGGGGGGAGTTGCTCGTGTGAGCAATATCGCACTCGTGGCTCCTCAGGTGAATAACGCGACGACGCGCTTCAAGGATGTCCCCGATAATCTTGTTGAACTTTTGACGAGTTTGCTCGGTGGTTTGCTCGGCGGCGTAGGCGACTTGCTGTCTTTGCTGCTCAAAACTATAACCGTAGGCAATCTAGAAATTGATCTGGGCGACGTGTTGCGCGGCTTGCTTAACTTGCGCAATGCCGACCCATCCACCACGGCATCCGGTACATTCGCCGGTCGCCTTGTGGGCGATGTGCGTATAGAAAACTGTGAAGTGGTCAATGCTCCCGATGGCGCAGCTGCCCGCGTCACGAGTTCCTGGGGAATGACTGGCGGATTCGTTGGTTATTCGGAGGGCATGACCGAATACGATGGCCTCTCGAAGATCCTCGGGTTTACAGTTGATGCTCTCGAGACGATTCTCAACGCCGTTCCTGGTCTTGGCTTGGGTGATCTCATTAAACTCTTGCTCGCAAACAACATTCTAGATGTTAAGAGCCTGATCCCTACGGGGTACAAAAATCCGGTGATTTCGGAATGCTCGGTTTCGCTTTCTCAGGAGGGGCTGCGGCGGAAAAGTTGGACCGTTCCCTACGCTGCAAGTCCCAGGCTCCGACGGTACTGCGCCGGGCTCATGTAGCCCAGATTGCTCTTGAGCCTCCCGTCACGGTACCACGACAGGTAGGCATCGAGCCTGCCCATGAACTCCTCCATGGTCACCCCGGACCAGTCCTGCCCATAGAAGAACTCCACCTTGAGCCTCCCGAAGAAGCCCTCCGCCCTCGCGTTGTCCGGGCTGCACCCCTTCCTGGACATCGACCTCACCAGCCCATGCTCCTCGCATATCCTCAGCCAGCCGGGCCAGCGGTAGTGGCAGCCGCGGTCGCTGTGCACCTTGGGATGCTCGCCCTCGCGCAGCTGCCTGCATGCCTCCAGCAGCGAGGAGTTCGCCATCTCGGCGTCGGGGGAGGTGGACGACGACCAGCTGATCGGCATGCCGTCGAAGCAGTCCACGATGGGCGACAGGTACACCTTCCCTGCCGGGATGCGGAACTCCGTCACGTCGGTGACCCACAGCTCGTTTGGCCTGTTCGCGCCGAAATGGTGCTTCCCATCCTCGTCCCTCAGCAGGTTGCCGGGGGCCTCCGATATCTCGCCCGCATAGGAGCTGTAGCGCCTCCTCCTCTTGGGCGCGCGGGCGGCGAGGCCCTCCTGCCTCATGATGCTGCGCACGGTCCACTCGCCGATCCCCGCATCCGGCCCGGCCCCGGAGTTGACCTGCGCATATATGCGCCTGTATCCGTAGGTCCCGCCGCTCTCCTCGAATGCGGCCCTGACGGCCTCCCGGGCGGCGGCGCGCTCCGGGCCCTCGCCCCTGGCCAGGGCCCCCTTCGCGTACTCATAGCTGCTCTTGGCCATGCCCACGGCGGCCAGCAGCTCCCGGAGGCTCCACCTCCCCCTCAGCGCCTCCACCATCGACGCCTTCTCCCTGTTCGTCAGCCGGTTCGGGTCGGTGCCCGGGTCTTTTTTTACGATCTCGAGGGTCGCCTCGCGCACGTCCAGCTCGAGCTGCACCTGTCTGAGGCGCGCCTTCGCCTCTCTCAGCATGTCCTGCAGCTGCCCGATGTCGTCGGGAAGCTCGTCGATCTCCTTGGCCACGGGAAGCCCTTTCTCCTGGTGTCTCCCTCCATTATGGCCCATGATCTCCCTGCGCCATGCGTAAGGCGCGGTCCGCGACACGCCGTTCCGCTCGGCGACCTCCGCCGCCGTGCCCGTCCTGGCCTCGAGCTCCGCGACCACCTGCACCTTCCTTTCCAGGGGCACGGGGCCCCGATCCGGGCTCGGGCCCCTGCGTTTCCTCTGGCCCGGCGCATATTCGTCGATCCACTCGCCGAGCAGCTGGCGGCTCTTGGGATAGCCGAGCGCCCTCGCCGTCCGTGCCAGGCTCCTGCCATGGCCGAGGTAATAGTCGACCGCGGCGCGCTTCATCGCGTCGGTGTATGTCGGGTCGGAGACGGACTTCCGGACAGGCACCACGCCGGTCCTCTCGTATTCCCTCCACCAGCCCCTGAGCGTCCCCCGGTTGGGATACCCCAGCTCGGCAATTGTGTCAGCATAGCTATGGTCGAACCTGATGAATGTCTCGAGGGCGCTCCTTCTCTGCTCCTCGCTGTATGCCATGCGATGGCCTCCTTGAACTCCTTTGGTCCAAGTTCTCCACCGCAGTCCCGGACAGTCCTGTTGGCTTGTCGACGACAGACAAGAACGGCGGCTTTATTGGTGAACAGTCGGGCACCATTATCGTGTCTTGCGCGGTGAACTCTCCCGTGATGGTAAAAGCGCGTCTGTTCGCTGGTGGTTTTTCTGGCGTTGCTCGTAATGGGGTAATGAAGGGCGCCTTGTCCGACCTGGGAGTTGAGCTTGTCAGGGTGGCGCAGCCCCAGAGCGTTACTCAGGAATGTTCGGTTGTCGCTGGCGCTTCGGTTGAGGCTGCCAGTTATGCGGGCGGATTCGCAGGCGCTTTCTCCAATAGCTATAGCATCAACGACACCATTTCGGGGCCTGTTGCGGTAAGGGCGACAATCCATTCTGAAGAATCGGGCGATGAAGCTAAATCTTACGCTTTGGCGGGCGGGTTTGCAGGTGCTGCGACGCTCGGCTGGGTGAGTGATTTAGGTAAATCGGAGAATGCACCTGAAGAGAATAATCTGATCGGTTTAGTTGGCGATCTTTTGACGGATGTGCTTGAGGGCAAGGATTCCGACGGTAGACGCGATGCCCTCTTGACTCTTTTGGGCGTTGACGAATCCGCCATTCTGGGCGCGAAGATATCTGGCGGCACGATTACGGTTGAAAGCGCCGGCGATTATGCGGGTGGTTTGTTGGGCCGTGGCGACGGCACGCTTGTCGCCGCGTCAGATGACGCCCATTGTTCGAAATTGAAAATCTATAGCCGCGCCGACGGTCTTTTATCGAAGCCGAATACGCCTCGTGGAAATACCATATCGCAGTTGGCTATGGTGAAAGCAAGTGGAAGCCATGCTGCGGGTGTTGCTGGGTTGATGGGTACCGCTTCGGTTGGCGGTGTTCTTGATAGGACCGTCGGTCTGGGCGGCTATCTGCCGTTCGAGCTAAGCGATGTCACGGTGGCGGGCGTCGCGGAGGGCGCAACGGTGACTGCGGCCGACTCGTATGCGGCCGGTGCCGTTGCCGAGGCTGCGGGTGGATCGTGCACCAACGTGCATATTAAAGACATTGCGTCCGTGCAGGCGGGCACGCACGCCGGCGGTTTCGCGGGCGTTATGGGTCCTGGCAACTTGGCGGGTAGCGGTGGTCTTGACCTACTTGGTCTTGGCGCTGTGAGCGTTAAGGGCCTGCTTGCCGTAAGCGAAGGCGTGAACGTGACGGCGGAAAACTGCACCGTGGCGGGCCATGCAAACGGGTTCACAGTGGCGGCAACGAAAGACACCGCGCCCTTGGCCGGCGTTTCCGCAGCAACGGCAGGCGGCTTTGTGGCCGACAATCATAGCGGCCAGCTGTCGAACTGCAACGTGACGGGCCTTCATCGCGTGACGGCCGATGCCGACAACGGTGCGGCCGGCGGCTTTGTGGGCAATTCCGAGACGGGCGGCTTGGCCGATGTGGCAGATGACACGTCCATCCTTGCGCTCGGCTCCATTTCCGGCCTGCTCAATGCCGTTCCGTATCTCATTCCGAAATACAGCGACTGCAACGTGACCTATGCGGGTGACGCTGCCGTCGCAGCCGACAAAGCCGGCGGCTTTGCGGGCGTGTTCCGCAGCGGCGTGGTGGAAGGCAAGCCCGCCGATGATACGGATGCCGACGAGTGGGCCGTTAACAACCTGAAGAGCGTCGAAGGCGGCGGCTATGCAGGCGGCTTCGCGGGCTTGCTTACTTCGGGCGCGCTTGCCGCAGCGGCCGATGGCGGCGGCGGTCTGAGCATTCTGGGCGGTCTCAAGGGGCTGAAGGTCGATGTGTCCAATTTGCTTAGCCTAATCGACGCCTATGTTGCCACGGTGTCGGATGCGGGCGTGAATTCGCCTGATGGTTTCACGGTGAGTGCCAGCCGCGTCGACGCGCTTGACGCGAATTCCGGTGCGGCGGGCGGCTTCGCGGGCTATGCCTCGGGTGTCCAGATTTCCAACTGTGACGTGAGCAAGATCGCCCATACGGCGATCGAAGACCCCGCCGATCTTGAGGCCGACGCGATCGATGCCTATTACGACGCAACCACGCCGTGGGCCATCGACGGCCTGCGCTATGCAGGCGGCTATGCGGGCCGCCTAGACATCGGCTCCACCGCATCGGTGGGCGAAGGCCTAGGCATTCTGGGTACGGCCATCAACCTGACCGACGTGCTCTCCGCACTCAATGTGATGGTTTCCACGGTCGAGCATTCCGATGTCTACGGCATGCCGGGCGGCTATGCGGTGCGTGCCACCACGGCCGACGGCACCGAGGGCTACGCGGGCGGCTTCGCGGGTCGAATCACTGGCTCGCATGTCCAGGATTCGAGTGCCCATTCGTTCTCGCACGTGGTGGGTCGCATCGCTGCGGGCGGCTATGCCGGCGGCATGGAGCCTGGCAGCGCGGCCGAAGTGCTCGGCGGCGGTGAAAGCAGCATTCTGAAAAAGCTCGTCAACATCGACAGCCTGGCGAGCCTGGTGGAAAGCTTTGTTCCTACAGTGCGCAATAGCTCCACCGACTGCGTGCCCTGCGGCGGCGTGGTGCGCGCGCAGGCGGCATCCGACGGCACCACCATGCGCGGCATGGCGGGCGGCTATGCCGGATACAACGAGGGCGGCCAGATTTGGGGCAACGATACGCGCGATTGGAAAGCGGCTGCATACACCGGTCCCACGCGCACGGCGTTCGCCGACCGCATGCGCTCAGTGTTCGGCACCGAGGTCGCGGGTGGCTACACCGGCATCATGCGTCCTGCCGATACGGCCGATACAGGCAGCCTGAGCCTGCTGTTCGGCCTGATCAAGGTTGACACGCTGGCCTCGGCGCTGTCGGTGGTCTATCCCACGCAGCGTCAGACGCGCGTGACGGGTCCGCTTTCCGGCATCGATGCAAACACCTGGAACACATGGGTCGATTACGTCGGCGTGAACGGCGGTTTCGGTGCCGACCTTGCCCAGACCGGCAAGGTGAACTCGCAGGAAGAGCTGGACGCCAAGCTTGCCAACTATATATACGGCTACAACGTGGCGGCGGGCCGCAGCGCCTATAGCAACGCAGCCAACGAATGCGACGGCGGCGTGGCCGGCGGCTACGTGGGCATTATGCGCAGCGGCGTGGTCAGCGACGGCGCGGCAAGCGATGCCAAGACCGTACGCGCCATGCGTGCCGCGGGCGGCTATGCGGGCTTCATGGAAAGCGGCGGCGCGGCCAATCTGGGCGGCGTGAGCATTCTGGGCCTCAATCTCAACCCGGGCCAGCTCGTTTCGGCTGCCGAAGTGTTCGTGCCCAGCATTCAGGGCTCGTCTTCCACGACGGGCTATCGCGAGGGCATGACGGTGCAGGCCCGCGGCATGGGCAGTGCCGAAAACGACGAGAAGTACGACCTTGGCCATGCGGGCGGTTATGTGGGCTATGCCGAAGGCGCGCAGATCTGGGGCGATACCGAAAGCGCAACGGGTTGCAACGTAGGTAACCTGCGCCTGGTGAAAGGCACCAACACGGTGGGCGGCTATGCGGGTACGGCGGCTCCAGGATCTGCGGCAGACGCGAACACCCATGCAAGCAACGGTCTTTTGCAGGGCATTCTGGATACTGTCATCGGCCAGCCGGGCGATGTTGCTAATGTGCTCGAGGCAACCATGACCACCATCCGCGGTGCGTCTGTGACGCCTGCCAATGAGGCATGGGGCTTCGTGGTTGACGGCTCGTATCAGCGGGCCGGCGCAACCGGGTTCGCCACGGCAGCGGGCGGCTTCGTGGGAAGTTGCGAATCTGCCGTGCTGGGCAGCAAGGAGGGCGCTTCGAAACTTTCCGTCAACGGTCTGCGCGGCGTTTCCGGCGGCAAGAACGCTGGCGGTTTCGTGGGTCTTGCCGACGTGGGCAGCGTGGCTGACGTGGGCGGCACCGATGCCGGCACTAACAAGACATCCATCTTGGACCTGATCGGCCTGGGCAACGTCAGCGTGCTGGATGCGTTCCGCAGCTACGTGTACCACGCGAGCGTGACGGGCGTGGCAGACGGCGCCCAGGTGCGCGCCAACACGGCAGACAAGGTGGGCACCATGGATTCGTTGCGCTACTTCGGCAACGCGGGCGGTTTTGCCGGCAGCTTGTTGAACGGCTCTGTCAAAGATTGCACCGTGAGCGCGCTTTCCACGGTGTCGGCTCCTAGCTACGCGGGCGGTTTCGCAGGCTATATGGGCAAGAACTCCACGGTTGATATCGATGAAGCTAGCGTGGGTATCGGAAAGATATTCAATCTGCTGAAGCTACAGGCAGGCGTACTGGACGTGTGGGGGTCGCATGCCGACCGTTGCCGCGTGGAAGGCGTTGCCTCCGGCTTCACGGTAACCAGCGGCGCCGATGCCGGTCAAGACATTGTGGAACAGGGTAACGATGCCGCGCAAAACATCGCGGGCGGTTTCGTGGGCCTGGGCGATTTGTCCAAGATCGACGCCTGCGAGGTTTCGAATCTGGGAATCGTGCGCAGCGATCAGGTTGCGGCGGGCTTCATCGGCCAAACCGACATGTCGTTCATTGCGAACACGGAGGTCGATTCCGCTGTGGTTGAGCTGCTGCTGGTTATTGTTGACCAGCTGGTACGGGCTCTTCACGGGGACAAGCTTCAGAACATTGATCTGGCAAACTTCAGCATCACCGGTTTGGATAAGCTGCTGAATTTGAAAATTCTCTCTGACGGCGATTTGCTCTACGTGAATCTGCTGGGCCTGCGTATCGGCGTGGCGCTTGCCAAGCCCGATCCGAATAACCCGACGCAGTCGGATGCGGTCATTGTTACGATTGGCGATTCCTCCATCAAACTGCCATGCAATAAAAATGGCGTGATAAGGGATGGCAAAACCGAGGCGAATCTTAAAATCACGCTCATCAAGGGCAACCGCACCGCGGTGACCAATTCCAAGGTCACGGGTGCGCATGCGGGCTACGATGTATTCGGCGGAGGCGCCACGCAGGATGCCGACGGCGCGCCGGTGGAAGGCGTCCTGCCCGGCAACGTGAACCAGCGTCCCGACAACGCAGGCTATGCCGGCGGCTTCGTGGGCCACAACAAAGAAGGCCTGTTCGAAGGCAACCAGATGGTCTATTGCGACGTGGTGCGCGGCACCGCCGAGCTGGTGGGCCCGTTCTCGGGTATGACCAATCTCGAGTCGAAGTATTTCAAAGACGCAAGCACCATCGAGGGCAAAGACAACGAGGGCCGCTACAACCTGTATTCGATCTATCGCGACATGAACGCCGCGCTGACCGACGCCGTGGCGAAGGTCGACGGCACCTTCTCGCACGCGCAGCAAGACACGGCGAGCGGCACGGACTACAACCGCTACGAGGTGCAGCACTACGACAAGATTTCAAGTTTCGACGAACTTGAGGGCGCCGTCATGCAGGGCGCCGCGGGCACTATGCCGGTGGCTATGGACGCCTATGTGTCTCCCGCGAAGGCCGTGCTCATGGATGACGCGCTCAATATTCCCGGTACGGGCGGCATCACGCCCGAGCCGGGCGAGGGCCAAGACCCGTGCTCCGCGCTGGTGGACATCACGCTGCAGAAGGTGTGGATGGACAACGGGAATGCAGGCAACACGCGCCCCGACGAAGTAACCTTCAAGCTCAAGCGCACCTACACCAACGCCGCTGGCGTGGTCGTGGACGACCCGACGTTCGGCACGAATGGCGTGCTCGAGGTGAAGCTGACCGCGGCCGATGCCTCAGAGTGGTCCGAAACCTGGCGCAAGGTGCTGACCGGCCTGCCTGTGGCGTTTGAAGACACGACGGTCGATCCGTCGGTTGTGCGCTACTACACCTACTCGGTGACCGAGGTACGCGTGGGGGCATACGACGCGACGACCCATTACAGCTACGCGATTGACAACGACGATACGGGCTACGTGATCACCGTTACCAACACCTTGCCGCTGCCCGAGACAGGCGGAAGTGGCACCTGGTGGATAGTACTTGCGGGCGGCATGCTGCTCGCGTGCGCTGCCTACGAGCGCAGGCGGCGATCCGTTGCATATGCCGGGTACGCACCCAGACATGCCGCTCGTGAGGCAACCGGTGCGCCCCATTGGTTGCGGTTTGGGATTGCCCGCGACCCGCGCAAGCACCTGAGGCATGCGCGTGCGAATCGTCGGCGGAAGTAGGTGTCTCCGCGGTGCCCATGGTGCGCCGCGTCAGATAGGTAGGTATTCAGGTCATGCGTTTGAGGGAAGGAATGATTCAATGAAAACGATGACAAAACGCATCGCCAGCATGGCGCTGGCGACAATCATGGCGGTGGTGCTGCTCGCGAGCGCCCTGCCCACGAAGGCCTTCGCGGCCACCACGGGCAATCTGACCATCACGAGCCAGAGTGCCGAATTCGACGGCAAAGACGTCAAGGCGTGGCAGATGTTCTCCGCCACCGCTACCGCTGACGGATCCAATGCGAGCTACACGCTTAATGCGGCATGGGAGCAGTTCTTCACGACCGAAATTGGCGGCAACATGACCGGTCTGTCCGATGAAGGGCTCTCTCAGGCGGCAATCGAGTACGTGAACGCTCTTGGCGCCAGCGACAGCGCCAATGTGATCGATTTCGCCAAGAAGGCCTCCGACTGGGCGAAGAAGCAGAACATCCTGGCAACCGCTACCGTTACTGCTACTGCAAGCGGCAATAGCTACGTTGCTACGTTCACGGGTCTTGCTTTGGGCTACTACGTGGTCTCCCCCGAGGGTGGCTCCACCGCTGATCGCGGAACCGACGCCATCCTGGCGAACGTGGTCAAGGCTGACCAGAACGTGAACCTCAAGAGCGAGTATCCCACCATCGAGAAGACCGTTGATGGCAACAACCATGCAGACGCTCAGGTTGGCGACACGCTGAACTTCGAGCTGAAGTCCAAGGTTCCCAACATGACCGAGTACACCACCTATGTGTTCAACTTTGTCGATACCCTGTCCAAGGGCCTGACGCTTAACCAGAACAGCATCAAGGTGACCATTGGCGCTTCCGAGCTTCAGAAGGACGTCGATTACACCGTCTCTGCCACGGGTGGCAATAGCGCTGCTACCGAGCTGAAAATCATCATGACCGACTTCAAGACGGAGCATGGTGACAAGGCTGGCCAGGAAATCAAGGTGACCTACTCTGCAATCATCAATGAGCATGCCGTTGCTGGCCAGGATGACGCAGGCAACAGCGCGAAGCTCGAGTACAGCAACGACCCCATCAAGGGTGGTACGGGTACTTCTGTTCCCAGCGTGACCCACGGCTACACCTTCGACTTCGACATCAACAAGACCGACGGCATGGACGGTTCCGCCCTTGCCGGCGCTGTCTTCCAGCTGCAGAAGAAGGGTGAAGGCACCCCGATCAAGCTGATTGTTGAAAACGCTGGCAACGAGACCCAGCCCGCCATCGTTCGTCCTGCCAAGACCGGCGAGACGGGCCAGGCTGTTGACACCATCACCACTCCCAAGAGCGGTAAGATCACCTTCGAGGGCCTGGACGCCATCGCCTACCAGCTCGTCGAGACCAAAGCTCCCGACGGATACAACAAGCTCAAGGATCCCGTCGACGTGACGATTGCCGCAAATTACGATCAGGATGGCGTGCTTCAGAGCTGGACGGTGAACGGCGGCGGTAACGACGTTGCTCTTAACATCCAGAACAACAAGGGCACGCTGCTCCCTGAGACCGGCGGCATGGGCACCATCCTGTTCACGCTCGTTGGTGCGGCTGCCATCGGCTACGGCATCTACCGCAAGCGCACGGCCAAGCACGTTGCGTAATCGGGTTCAGCAATGAAAAAGCCCCGCGACTGGTTCTCAACCTTGGCGATCATCGGCGGTTTGCTGCTGGTGCTCTACCCGACCATCTCGAATGTGCTCAACTTGTTCAACGCCACGCGCGTGCTCGAGCAGTATAGTGAGGCGGTCGACGAGCTCACCGATGAGGAGGCGGCGCAGCTCATGGAAGCTGCCCGCGTTTACAATGCCAAGCTCGCGGGGCTTTCGGGCATCCCGGCTGCCAAAGGTGGCTGGGATGCCATTGAGCCCTCGATGGCTGCCGAGCTTCGCGAGGAGTACAGCAGTCTGCTCGACCTCACGGGCACGGGTGTGATGGGCTACATCACCATCCCACGCCTCGACGAGACCATGCCCATTTACCACACCACCGAGGAAAAGGTCCTGCAGGTGGCCACGGGGCACATCGAGACCTCGTCGCTGCCGGTGGGCGGCGCGTCTACCCACGCGGCGATCTCCGGCCACCGCGGTCTGCCCTCGGCCAAGCTCTTCACCGAGCTCGACAAGATGCAGCTCGGCGACATCTTCTACGTCCGCGTTCTCAAGGAGACCTTCGCCTACCAGGTGGACCAGATCCTCACGGTGCTACCGGAGGAAACCGAGGCGCTTGCCATCGAGCCGGGTGCGGACTATATGACGCTCGTCACCTGCACGCCCTACGGCATCAACTCGCATCGGCTTCTCGTGCGGGCGCACGCGATTCCGTATCTGCCCTCCATGGAGGGCGAGGTAGGCGTGATGGGGAACCCCATCAATCTCTCGTGGCCGCACGTGGCCCTGGTTGTGGGGCTGGTGCTCGCCGCGATCGTGCTGGCAAGCTTGCGGCTGCGGCACGAGCAGAAGCGCGAGGGCTCGCAACGCGGTGCGTATGGGAGCGAAGCGGGCACGACGTACGGACGATCGAAGGGAAAGGAGGACGAACATGCGCGTGGTGGACGGCATTTTGCTTAAGCGGGGATTCGTGTTCGCGCGTCACCGGTTGCATCTCAAGCGCTCGACGTTTCCCTCTGTCCGCATGAGACTCGTCCTCTTGTGCGTCTGCGCGGCCCTCGTCCTGTGCGCTACCCCAGCCGTCGCATCCGCTGCTCCCACGGGCTCCATCACGTTGAATTGCTCGGTCGAGCGCGACGGGGTGGACGCGCCGCTTGCGGGGGATCGCTACGCGGCGGTCTTGGTTGCCCGTGCCTCGATTGACGGGGATGGCGTGCACTACAAGGTGCTCGACGCCTTTGCCTCCGCGGATTGCGCGTGGGCGGAGCTGGACGCGGCCGGGCTGCGCGATAAGGCGCGAGAGGTCCATGACCTGGCGCTTGACGCCGCCGTGAACGCCGCGGACACGCTCAGCACTAACGCGAGCGGCATCGGCTCTGTGTATGGGTTGGAGCCGGGCGTCTACCTGCTCTATCGTACGGAGGCGGCACCTGCCAATGCCGACACGACTGTCGACCCGTTTTTGGTGAGTGTCCCCACGCTGGTGAACGGGGTTCTTGCCTACGAGGTGACGGCGTATCCCAAGTTCGGCTTTGGGGACGACGAACCCGACGCTCCTGAATCTGGGAAGCCCGGCCAGGGTGACTTTGTTCCCTGGCTCGACCTACCCACCACGGGCGACCTTCAGATGATCGTCGTGGGGGTGCTGGTCCTTGCCGGCGGCGCGATGTTTGCCCTCGCTCGCCGCATCACCCGCTAAATCCGACGCCCCGCCGTTTACAATCGGGGACGTAGTCGTTTTGTAAATCGTGCGTGCCGAGTGTACGCCGAGTGTGCGCCAGAGGGGATGGGTACTTTTGGCACGGCGACTCGGCACGGCGCCTTGGCACGTCGCCTTGGCGCACCCTAAACCAGCGTGGCGATGGCGCGTACGATGGCATCGGCCGCGGCTGAGGTCTTGGACGCATCCTCGACCTGCAAGATGATCTTGCCCTTGATGCCCAGTTCGGAAATCTCGGAGAACAGTACGCGTGGCCCGTCGATGACGGGGGAGACGCCACCGGCGGCGGTGCGCGCGAGCGCGATGAGCTGCTCGGCAAGACCATCCATATCGTCGGCACGAGCACTCCCGTCCTCGCCTAGGCGCGGGACGGCAAACGGAACGGTCACGCGGCTGGCGGGCAGCAAATGCACGAGGGCGGTCTTCGAAATGATCGAGTTGGGGATGATGACGGTCTGCCCCATGGCGTCGCGGATGGTGGTGTGGCGCCAGGTGACGTCCTGCACCACGCCGCGCTCCGCGCCGACCTCGATGTTATCGCCAGGGGTGACAATTCCCATGAAGGTCACCTGAAGCCCGCCGATGAGGTTGGACAGCGTGTCTTGAAAGCCGAGCGAGACTGCGATGCCGCCAACGCCAAGGGCCGCCACGAGCGCGTTCGCGTTGACGCCAAAACACGCGTCGAGGATGATACTCGCCCCCGTTGCCCAAATGACGCCGCGCGCGATGTTGACGATGATGCTCGAGCTGGGCAGCGGGTTGCTGTCGCGGTCGAGGAAATGCTTGAGTGCGCGGCTGGCGATGCGCGCAACAACGGCCGTCGCCGCGATGAGCGCGATGGCCCACAAAATGCTCTGCACCAAAGGAATCTTAAAAAACGAGATCATGGCTTCCATGGACGGCTCCTCGTATGTGTGCGCGGGTGCGCTGCCGCGATGCTCGCATGGGGGTGCGCGCCTCGCGGGTGTAGCGTGTCGAACATGGAGAGTGTGCCCATTCGCGCGCACTTTGAGACGGTGCGCACCCGTTTGCAGGGCAAGAAGCGTGTCAGCCTTCCCGGGGAACGGCGCCCTCGCGCTCGGCCATGCGCCTTGTGAACCTCAGGAACAGCTCGTCCGAGACGGCAATCTGCGCATCGTTGTAGTGGACCATGGCCATGTTTTCGAGCATACGCTCGTAGTCCTTATCCGGTCGCAGCCAGTTTGCGGCATCGAAGCAATCGGAGATCTTGTCGAGGAACGCCATGCCCGCCTCGATTGCCGCTTCGCGCTCACGCGGCGTCGCGTCGCTCGGCAGCCCGTCCATGAGGTCGCTCACGTGCAGGTACGCTTCGGTGAGGTTTCGTTGCGGAATGGCGCGGAAGATGCGCTCGATTTCTGCGAGCTCGCCATCGGAGTAGAGATGGGCCGCAATGCCCATGGCGACGCGGTCATCGTCGGTGAGGGCGCTCAGAAGGAAGCCGAATTCGTGCGCGGAGCGTTCAAAGGAGTCGATGGCATCGAGCACGCGGGCGGCGCGCTCGGGATAGTCGGGGTCTGCCTGGCGTGCGCGGATATGGCGGATGAGCTCGCGCTGATGCTTAAGATGGGCGATCTGCTCGTCAAGCTGACGGTCGAGATCGTCGAGCAGGCGGTCCGCTCGTGCGCCTAGGTCCTCGCCCTCGCGGCGCTCCGCGTCGAGTTCGTCGAGCATGGGCCCGATTTGATCGAGGGAAAACCCGAGTGAGGCGAGCTGACGGATGCGCAAGAGGCGCAACAGGTGCACCGCGTCGTAATCGCGGTAGCCGTTGTCCCCGCGCGGGGGCTCGGGCAAAAGCCCGATGGCGTGGTAGTGGCGCAACGTCCTCACGCTCACGCCTGCCATGCGCGCCAGCTCGCCACTCTTCATGCTGTTCCCCATTTCTCCTATCGCATCTATCCGATCTTGTACCCGTCCGCGTGATGTGTCATTTGGGGAGGTACCCCAAATGACACATCCGTCCCTTATTGGTGCGTACCTCGGCACGCGTATGTGTTATGCGGGCTCGTCGTCCAAGTTGCGCAGCGTGGGCGCGGCGAGAGCCACGGCTGTCACGGCGATCCACGCGATCGCCAGCACCATGAAGGTGCGCTCGATACCAAAACCGGCGATGAGCGTGGAGCCCAAAAACGTTCCCGCAGGAGCGACGACGAGGTAGAGTGCGTTGAGCGTGCCCATGGCAGATCCGCGGCGTTCCTCGGGGATACGCTCGTAGGCGAAAAATCCCAACAGCGCGGATGCCGGACCCGAGAAAAGGCCCACGGCGGCGGCGCTGACAAGAAGGAGCCCCATGGCGGGCAGCGTGCCCATAATGCTCACGCCCGCGGCCATGCCCACGAGTGAGAGCACGAACCATCCGCGGCGGCTCAAACGACTTGAGAGTGCCGTGTAGATAAGGGATCCCAGTAACATGCCTATGCCCATCGCCGAAATGAAGACACCGGCGAGCTCGGGTGTGCGCTGTGAGGTGAAGTACGCTGGCAGCACAATGCCCTGCCAAGCCCCCATAACCATGGTGATTCCAAAGGACAGCAGCGTGGTGGCGCGGAGCAGGCGGTTGTTGGCGAAGAGTGTGGAGAGGCCGTCGGTGAGGACGGAGCGCGCGAGCGCGATGATGCCGCCTTTGCCGGCAGGGGAGTTGGCGGTGCTCGCCGGCGATATCGTCCCCACACCGTGGGGGAGGCTGGCGCTGACGAGCGCGGCGGCGCAGGAGCACACGGCGGTGACCCAGAGCGCGTCGATGTCGTTGAGCAGACCGATGAGCAACGCGGCGGCAGCCGGACCGACGATGCCCGTGAGGGCGTTGAGCGATTGGCTCGCACCCACGAAGCGCTGGAGATCGACGCCCTCGCGTTCGCAGACTTCGGGAAGCAGGGCGTCGCGCGCGGTCATGCCGGGAACGTCACCCACGGCGCCGAGCAGCCCGAGCGCCACGAACCAACCGAAGGAGAGTCCCACCGTGGCGTCTATCACGGGCAGCAGGGCCACGCTGAGCGCGGAGATGAGGTCGGAAGCGACGCAGATGGCCTTGCGATTGACGCGGTCGAGCACCGCGCCGCCCACGATACCGAGGACGAACTGCGGTACGGCGCAAATGAGCGCGAGCGATCCGGCAGCCAGGGCATCGCCCGTGCGGGCCAACAGGACGAGCGGCAGCACCACGCCGGCGATGGAATTGCCGAGCAGCGACAGCGCATCGGAGATGAGGTAGCGCAGGACGGCGCCTTTGAACATGAGGTTCCTCTCGAACGGGGCGGTACATCCCGCCGTTGTTCGACAGTAAAAACCCCGACGTAGCGTCGTGGTCAAAGCCCTGCACAAACCTTTCACGATGTGTAATTCGGGGACGGGTGCATTTCGCACATCGGGGATGGACGCGTTTTTTTAGAAGAGCTCAACTGGGGTTTTGCCGCAAAAAACCACGGGCTACTCGACCACTTTCAAAATTCGTTACAAAATCGCCCGATTTGTGGCACCGACCCCGTCTGGGCACGCCAAAAGGCCGATCGCAATACGGCCACACGCGGTGCCTTTGCATCGATGGCCGTCCGGCCGTGATCGGGTGGAAGGACGGGGCGGCGCCCTTCCCAGTGGCTTCGCCGTGCTCGAACATACCTGCTAGAATGAACGATTGTGAGAAAACGCAACGCGCGGCACGACGCGCCGCGGATATGAAAGGAATGGCATGGATCGCACCAAGATCGCCCAGCTATACGCCGACGCCGAATCCCTCGGCGGCCAGACCGTGACCGTTGCCGGCTGGGTCAAGTCCGTCCGTGATATGAAGAACTTCGGCTTCGTCACCCTGAACGACGGCAGCTGCTTCAAGGACCTGCAGGTCGTCATGAACCGCGAGGCGCTCGCCAACTACGACGAGATCGCGCATCAGAACGTCTCCGCCGCGCTCGTGTGCACCGGCGAGCTCAAACTCACCCCGGAAGCGCCGCAGCCCTTCGAGCTCGCCGCGACCGAGATCGCGGTCGAGGGCGTCTCGGCACCCGACTACCCGCTGCAGAAGAAGCGCGCGACCGTCGAGTTCCTGCGCACCCAGCAGCACCTGCGCCCGCGCACCAACCTCTTCCGCGCCGTGTTCCGCATCCGTTCCGTGGCCGCCGCCGCCATCCACCGCTTCTTCCAGGACCGCGGCTTCGTTTACGTGAACACTCCCATCATTACCGCGAGCGACTGCGAGGGTGCAGGCGAGATGTTCCATGTCACCACCATCGATCCGGCCAACCCGCCGCTGGATGATAAGGGCAACGTGGACTACTCCAAGGACTTCTTCGGCGCGCCCGCCTCGCTCACCGTTTCCGGTCAGCTCAACGCCGAGAACTTCGCCATGGCCTTCGGCGATGTCTATACCTTTGGCCCCACGTTCCGCGCCGAGAATTCCAACACCACGCGCCATGCCGCCGAGTTCTGGATGATCGAGCCCGAGATCGCCTTCGCCGACCTCGCCGACGACATGGACCTCGCGGAGGATATGCTCAAGTACGTCATCCGTGATGTCATGGACCGCTGCCCCGACGAACTCGCCATGCTCAACAAGTTCGTGGACAAGGGCCTCGTCGAGCGCCTCACGCATGTCGCCAACTCCGATTTCGCGCGCGTCACCTACACCGAGGCCGTCGAGATCCTCGAGCGCGCCGTCGCCGCTGGCCATGAGTTCGACTACCCCGTGAGCTGGGGCATCGACCTGCAGACCGAGCACGAGCGCTTCCTCACCGAGGAGCATTTCAAGTGCCCGACCTTCGTGACCGACTATCCTGCCGAGATCAAGGCCTTCTACATGCGCCTGAACGACGACGGCAAGACGGTCGCCGCGTCCGACTGCCTGGTGCCGGGTATCGGCGAGATCATCGGCGGCTCCCAGCGTGAGGAGCGCCTCGATGTGCTCGAGCGCCGCATCGCCGAGCTGGGCATGGACGCCGAACAGTACCGCTACTACCTCGATCTGCGCCGCTACGGCACCTGCAAACACGCCGGCTTTGGCTTGGGCTTCGAGCGCCTGGTCATGTACCTCACGGGTGTGGGCAATATCCGCGACGTCCTTCCGCATCCCCGCACCGTGGGCAGCTGCGAGTTCTAGGGCGGCGCCCCTCGACTCGTTTGACCGGGCGGCGCCCCGGCTCGTCTGTGCGGGTTGCGCCCCGGTTCGTTTGTATGGGGCGCGCTCGGCTCGCTTGTGTGAGGCGCCCTCGGCTCGCTCAATTGAGGGTAACAATGTCGAAAATCCTGCCGGTTTTGCGGCTTGTTTTCGACATTGTTACCCTCTCTTCGCATGCGACGGCTGTGGTGCCGTGCCGGCCGCGAGACCTCGGGTCCCGCGAGACCTCGGCGGCCGCGACGCTTCGGCGGCAGCGCCGGCTCGTCGGCTGGGCATCAAGCCCCCGTCGTGTTACACGTCTGTAACGAGTTTGAGCGCGGCGCGGGGGCACGTTAGTATATCCCTTGCGTGCTTTTATACGGTAAAGCGCCTTATCAAACACGGCGTCGCCGGCATCTTGGCGGGCGCCCGGAACAGCGAAACGGAGTTGATCGCCATGCTGAGTATCTCGCGCAGGAACCTTATCACCCTCGGAGCGGGCTTTTTTGCCGCGAGTGCGCTTGCGGGCTGTGGCGATGACGGCAAAGCCGTCCCAGGCGGCGGCGCCTCCTCCAAGGACTCCTACAAGATCGGCGTGCTGCAGCTCACCGAGCACGGCGCGCTCGACCAGACCAACGAGGGCTTCGTGGCTGCCATCGAAAAGTCGGGCATCGACGCCAAGATTGACCAGCAGAACGCCCAGAACGACCAGTCCGCCTGCCAGACCATCGCGAGCAAGCTCGTGAACGACGGTGACGACCTGATCTTCGCCATCGCCACACCTGCCGCCCAGGCGGTCGCCGGCGCCACCACCGAGATCCCCATCGTGGGGTCCGCCATCACCGACTACGCGGAGGGCGGCCTCGTGGAGTCCAACGACGCTCCCGGCGGCAACGTCACCGGCACGTCGGACCTCACCCCCGTCGCCGACCAGATCGACCTGCTTCACCAGTTGCTGCCCAATGCCAAGACCGTGGGCATCCTCTACTGCTCCGCCGAGTCCAATTCCGAGGTGCAGGTGCAACTCGCCGAGGAGGCTCTTGACGACGCGGGTCTTGCGCATGAGCGTTACTCCATTTCTTCCTCCAACGAGATCCAGCAGATGGTCGAATCCATGGTCGGTAAGGTCGACGCGATCTACGCTCCCACCGACAACACCATCGCCGCGGGCATGGCGACTGTCTCCATGGTCGCCAATGAGAATAAGCTCCCCGTCATCGTAGGATGCGACACCATGGTCGAGGATGGAGGGCTGGCGTCGTATAGCATCAACTATTACGACTTGGGCTATAAGGCGGGCGAGATGGCCGTGAAGATCCTCACCGAGGACGCCGATCCCGCCAGCATGCCCATCGAGTACCTGTCGAGCGAGGAGTGCCAGCTCATCGTGAACCAGGCGACTGCCGACGCGCTTGCCATCGATATCTCGACCCTCGAGGATGCCCAGATCGTCTAAGCGATTGCCCGGGATACGGCGCCGTGCGCGCCTCGATCCTCGTCGTTTTCCTCAACCACGCCGCGCCTCCTTCCGGGCGCGTTAGGAGAATCTCATGACTGATATGACCTGTTCCCGCCGTTCGTTCGCGAAGGGCGTTGCCTGCGCCTCCGCATGTGCCGTGGCGGGCGGCCTTGGCCTTTCCGGCTGCGGCGGCGATTCTGCCGGCGAGGCCGGATCTTCCGATGCCAAGGCGGCCTCGTACAAGATCGGTGTTCTGCAGCTCACTGAGCACCCGGCGCTCGATGCCGCTAACAAGGGCTTTGTCGAGGCGATCGAAGCTGCCGACATCAACGCCAAGATCAACCAGCAGAATGCGCAGAACGACCAGTCCGCTTGCCAGACCATCGCGAGCACGCTCGTGAATGAGAATTGCGATCTGATCCTCGCTATCGCCACGCCTGCCGCCCAGGCGGTCGCGGGTGCAACCTCCGACATTCCCATCGTCTGCACTGCCATCACCGACTTCGCCGCCTCTGGGCTGGTCGAGGACAACGACGCCCCGGGCGGCAACGTCACCGGTACTTCCGATATGAATCCCGTTGCCGACCAAATCGACCTGCTTCACCAGTTGGTCCCCGACGCCAAGAAGGTCGGCCTGCTCTACTGCACTGCCGAGTCAAATTCCAAGATCCAGATCGACCTCGCCGCCGAACAACTCGATGAGCTCGGCCTGGAAGGTGTCGAGTACACCGCCTCCAGCTCCAACGAGGTCCAGCAGGTGGTCGAGTCCATGATGGGCAAGGTCGACGCGATTTACACGCCCACGGACAACACCATCGCCTCGGCCATGACCGTGATCGCCTCCATCGCCAATGAGAATAAGGTTCCCACGGTGTGCGGTGAGGTCGCCCATGTCGAGGCGGGTGGCTTGGCGAGCGTGTCGATCAACTACGAGGAGCTCGGCCGCCGTGCGGGCGAGATGGCCGTGCGCATTCTCACCGAGGACGCCAACCCGGCCGAGATGCCCATTGAGACCATGACCGCCGACGAGTGCGACCTGGTCTACAACCAGAAGACCGCCGACCAGCTCGGCATCGACGTGAGCTCCCTCGCCGACGCCGGCGGTACCGACGTGAGCGCATAGGGCGTGCGCATGGTACACTGACCTGCGCATCTATATCTGTCGCATAAGCGATGAACCCCGGCGAACACCTCCGTCGGGGTTCATTTGGCTCGATTTGAAGGAGGGACAACATGAGTGGTGCTCTACTCGGCGCCGTCTCCCAGGGCATTCTCTGGGGCATCATGGTCCTTGGTGTGTTCATCACCTACAAGCTGCTCGATATCGCGGACCTTACGGTTGACGGCAGCTTCGCGCTCGGCGGAAGCGTCTGCGCCGTGCTTGTAGTCGCCGGTGTCGACCCCCTCATCGCGATTGTCGCCGCGATGCTCGCCGGTATGCTCGCCGGTGCGGTCACGGGCTTTTTGCACACCGTGTTCGAGATTCCCGCCATCCTCGCCGGTATCCTCACGCAGATCGCCCTGTGGTCGGTCAACCTGCGTATTATGGGCAAGTCCAACACGCCCCTGCTGCAGCATGACACGATCTTCTCCCGCATGACGGAGGCGACGGGCCTCTCCATCAACGCCGGCTCCATCATCGTGGGCCTTATTGTGGCGGTCCTCATCATCGCCCTGCTGTACTGGTTCTTCGGCACCGAGATCGGCAGCGCCCTGCGCGCCACCGGCAACAACGAGGACATGATCCGCGCGCTTGGCGTGTCCACCGCCAAGACCAAGATGATCGCCCTCATGCTCTCCAACGCGCTGGTGGGCCTCTCTGGAGGCCTCATCTGCCAGAGCCAGAAGTACGCCGACATCGGCATGGGCACGGGCGCCATCGTCATCGGCCTCGCCGCCATCGTCATCGGCGAGGTGCTCGGCCGCCTCACCCCCGGCAAGCTCACCGGCTTCAAGAGTCGTCTGGTCTCCGCCGTGGCTGGATCCGTGGTCTACTTCCTCATCCGCGCCATCGTTCTCCAGATGGGCATGGACGCCAACGACATGAAGCTCCTGTCCGCCATCATCGTCGCGCTCGCCTTGTGCGTGCCCGTGGTATGGGAGAGGTTCAAGCTGCGCGCGAGCTACTCGAAGGGTGGTGAGGCAGATGCTTAAGCTGTCCCACGTCAAGAAGACCTTCAACCGCGGAACCGTCACCGAGAAGCGCGCCCTCACGGGCGTCGACCTCACCCTTGCCGACGGCGATTTCGTCACCGTCATTGGCGGTAACGGTGCGGGTAAATCCACCCTGCTCAACATGATTGCGGGTGTCTACCCGCTGGATTCCGGTACAGTTGAGCTTGACGGCGAGGACATCTCCCGCCTCTCTGAACCCAAGCGCGCCAAGTACCTGGGCCGCGTGTTCCAAGATCCCATGCGTGGCACCGCCGCGGACATGCAGATCGAGGAGAACCTGGCCCTCGCCAAGCGCCGCGGCGAGCGCCGCACGCTTCGCTGGGGCATCACCCGCGCCGAGCGCGAGGAGTACGCCGAACTGCTCAAAAAGCTCGATCTGGGCCTCGAGACCCGCATGCAGGCCAAGGTGGGCCTGTTGTCCGGTGGCCAGCGCCAGGCACTCACGCTGCTCATGGCCACGCTCACCAACCCGCGCGTGCTGCTGCTCGACGAGCACACCGCGGCGCTCGACCCCAAGACGGCTGCTAAGGTGCTCGAGCTCACCGAACAGATCGTCGGCGAGCGCAAGCTCACCACCCTTATGGTGACGCACAACATGAACGACGCCATCCGTCTGGGAAACCGCCTCATCATGATGCATGAGGGCCGTGTGATCTACGACGTCGCCGGGGATGAGAAGCGCGCCCTGACCGTGCCCGACCTGCTGCAGAAGTTCGAGGAGGTCAGCGGCGGCGAGCTCGCCAACGACCGCATGCTGCTGAGCTAGGAACGTCTCGGCGCCCCGGCACCCACCGCCGCGCCGCAACCCGCGCCGACATCGCCTATGTCCGCACGCACATTGCCTATGGCTTCCTTCCGTTTGACCGGGTTGAATAGGAAGGAAGCCATAGGCATTTTTCTTAAGCGGGGATTGTGGGTACAAGGCTGAGAAAGCACAATTCCAATGTGCTGGTATGGAAGGGGTACACCATGAAGCTGCGGATTAAGGCGAAGCTCTTGAGCGTTCACAGCGAGGTGGAGGTGAGCACGACAGATAAGGAGGTCGTCTATTGTGCGGACACCGACCCGCTCTCCTCGCCGCGCCTCACGCGCCTCAAAGACGCCGAGTGCCGCGAGCTTGCCACTATCACGACCGTACGCCTTGACGCCAAGGACCGCGCGCATCATGTCGTCATGGCCGGGGGTCGCACATTCGATATTAAACGCAGATTTCGCACGCCTGCCAGCACAGTCGAGAGCTACCTCACCGTCGAGGGCGCCGATTGGCAGGTCGTGATGACGCGCGGTTGGACGAATCGCTTCGAGGTGCGTGATACGGCCGGCAGGGTCTACGTGGAGGCGAAGCAAGTCCCCATGGAGCGAAATGACACATACGAGCTGAACGTGAAGATCCCAGAGCACATGGATGAGCTGATGGTCATGTGCATCGTCGCGCGCAGCATCATGGCGGCGGATGCACCGGCGAACGCCATGTAACTGGTTCTTGTACGGGCGTGTGTGAACCGGGCGAACGTCGCGTAGTGACCGAGTGAGGCTAGAACAAATGAGCGGACACGTTCAAGACGTGCCCGCTCAATGCATGTAAAGACGATGCGATGTCCGCTATTTCCTAGAGCGCGCTGATGAAGCGCTGCAATCCGGCGCGGCCCGTGTCGTTCCACTTGAATACACCGGCGTCTTCAAGTACGCCCGCAAACACTGCGGCGACCTCGTCGCGCAGGATGCGCTGAGCGTTCTCGCGCGTGAGGTCCGGATGACGTCGCGCCACCTCGGTCGCCCATTCGGCATGCGGGGCGGTGCGATCGTTGGCCTCAAGGTGCATGAGGAGCGTCGCTTCATCCTCGTTAGTTGCCCGCGCCGCCAACAACACGTCCTTGACGCATGCGAGCTCGTCAACCAAGCGCGGAGGCAGAATCGCCAAGCCCATGACCTCGATGAGGCCGATGTTCTCCTTCTTGATGTGATGTTTGTCCGCATGGGGATGGAACACGCCAAGGGGATGCTCGTCGGTGGCGATGTTGCAACGCAGCGCGAGGTAGAGCGTGTAGTTCCCGTTTTCCCTCGTGGCAACCGGCGTCACCGTGTTGTGAGGCGTCCCATCTGGATCGCGTGGCACGATACCGCATGACGCATCCGCGTGACCGCGCCATACCTCCAAGACGTGGGCGGCGGCATCGAGCACGCGGTCGCGCGATTCGCATGAGAGCCGCAAGACGCTCATGGGCCACTGGAGCACCTCGCCGCGGACATCGTTGAATCCCGGCATGGTGAATGTGCGTTCGACCTGTGCCCGCATCATTGGGAACACGTGGCGCCCGCCTTGGAAGTGATCGTGCGTGAGGATCGATCCGCCCACGATGGGAAGATCGGCGTTGGATCCCACGAAGTAGTGGGGCAGCGTATCGACGAAGTCCAGCAAGCGTGCGATGTTCTCACGGTCCACGTGCATGGGACGGTGCTCTTGGCTCATCGCGATGCAGTGCTCAGTGAAATACGCGTAGGGGCTGTATTGGAGCCCCCACGTTTCATCTCTGAGCTCGATGGGGACGATACGGAGATTTTGACGTGCCGGATGCGCACCCTGTGGGCTTGCCGCCGCCCGTCCTGCGTATCCCTCGTTGGACATGCACAGCTGGCAGGCGGGATAGGGCTCGGCATCGTCAGCGCGCGTGAGGGCGGCAGCGATGTCGCGCGGGTCCTTCTCGGGCTTGGAAAGGTTGATGGTGATCTCGAGTTCACCCCACCGTGTCGGAGAGGTCCACTCGATATTGCGGGCGATCGCCGAGCGGCGCACGTATCCGACGTCGCAGCACAGACGGTAGAACCAATTGGTGGCGTCCAACGCTCCCTTTTCCCGGCGAAGGTCTTCGAATGAGCGGGCGATGTCGGAGGGACGCGGAGTAAGCCGTCCCATGATTGCCATCGAAGCGCGGTCTCGCCCACCCGCACTGTCCTCGAACCTTCCGTTGGCCACGGCGACCTCGGACAGCACGGCGAGCGCGTCATCCAAGTCGAACGAGTCCTCATCGAACGTTTCGGTTCCCGCTTCCCAGGCCGTGCTCGGCGCAGGTCCTTCGGCTCCCATGGTATCGAGGAGCTCGTTGTATGCCCAGCGGCGATCTTGCGCATCGATGATGCCGCAGTCGATCGCATATAGAGTCATCTGCTCGAGCGCACGCCTCACCTGCTCGTGCTCGTCGCATGTGGGGGTGTCGGTTACAGCCATGTTGCGGAAGCACCGTCCTCGGTGATGGCGTAGGTGCGGCAGGAGCCCTCTCCCAGCCATGCATCCATGCGCTGACAGAACTCGGCGGCCAGCTCGACAGGGACGAAGCACTGGATGGAGCCGCCGAACCCGCCGCCGTGAATACGCACTGCGCCGCGTCCGTTCAGGATGTGCTCTGCCAGGCCCAGGGCGAGCATGGCGTGCTGCTCGCGCACGTCAACGCCGGAGGGGGAGACGTTTTGCAGGTACATGGCGGAGCTTGCGCCCGACTGGCGCGTGTAGGCGAGGAAGGCGTCGATGTCCCCGTTCTTCAGGGCTGCCCAGCGTTTGTCAACGAGGTCGTTCTCGTACCAGTAGTGAATGGCGCGCAGCACGGCGCGATCCCCGAGCTTCTCGCGGAGTGCCGGCACGGCGGCATCGAAATCGGCGGGGTCAACCTCGCACAGGCGCGTATGGCCGAGCTCTGCGGCGACCGCCTGCATCTCGGCGGGGGTGGCGGCGTACTCATGGGTGAGGTCGGTGTGGTCTGCTCCGACTTTCACCAAAACGAGGGAGTAGCCGTAGTCCTCGAAGGCGAGAGCGAGTTTTTCGGTGGCGGGTCGGGCGTTCTCGAAGTCCATGAATGAGAGCCCGCCCAGGCACACGGCGGCCTGGTCCATGAGGCCACACGGCTTGCCGTAGTAGTTGTTCTCGGTGCGCTGGCTCATTTGTGCCAGCGTGACGGGATCGACTGCGGGCGCTTCCCAGAGAGCCTCCATGGCCCGTCCGTATGCCGCCTCGACCGCCGCGGAGCTGGACAGGCCGCCGCCGGAGGGAACGGTGCATACGAAGGCGAAGTCGAAGCCCGCCGGGGTGCCACCGTGCGCGGCGATCTCATGAGCCATGCCACGCACGAGGCTGGCGGAGGTGCCGACCTCGTCTTCGCGCACGTCAAGGTCGTCGAGCTCGATGCTGAACGTGGGATACCCCTCGTCTGCGATGCGGACCGTGTTGGTGCCGTTTGCCACGGCGATGCCGTCCACCGAGACGTCGAGTGCACCGGCGATCACATGCCCGCCCTCGTGGTCGGTGTGATTGCCCGAGATCTCCGAGCGTCCGGGTGCGTGGATGGCGAGCACGTGGGCGTCGGCAGGGATGGGGCCGAACTCTGCCTCGTACAGCTCGCGAGCTTTGTCGAGCGCCTGAGTGCGGGTGATGGTTGTCATGGTTTGATCCTCCTATCCGTTCGCCGCGCGTATCGTGGCGTGTTGCGGTGATTGGCGGGTGGTCGAGAAGCGGTAGACGATGCGCTCCCGATAGGGTGCGTTTGGCGTGCAGACGGGCTGGTCCCATGCGGGATGATGCACCGCGTCGGGATAATACTCGGGCTCGAAGGCGAAGCCGCAGCGCGGCGTGTACGACGCGCCGTCCTTCGCCTGCGCATCGTCGAGCCAGTTGCCGGTGTAGAGATGGGCACCTGGAGCGGTTATGGCGACGTCGAGCGTCCGTCCACTCGTCGGGTCCTCGGCGTGAAGCGCGTGTCGCGGTGCCGCGCCGCGTTCGAATCCGTCGATGCAGAGGCAGTGATCGTATCCGCGCGCGCGGCGGAGCTGTTCGTCGACTTGGGTTATAAGCTCGCCCAACTGGTGCATCTTGCGGAAATCGAAGGGAGTTCCGGTGACGTCGAGCACCTCGCCGGTAGACACGCTGTCTTCGCGCACGGGCAGGTACGAGTTGGCGTCGATGCGGACGAGCTGGTCGTCGACCTGCCCGCTGTCGTGCCCGGCCAGGTTGAAGTAGCTGTGGTTCGTCATGTTGACGACCGTCTCGGCATCGGTATCGCATTGATGCGATACCTCGAGGGCGATGGACCCGTCGTCTTCGAGAGAGAGCCGGTAGGTCACGGTGAAGGTGCGATTACCCGGTAGTCCGATCTCGCCGTCGGCGAGGTGGCAGGTGAGTGCCAGGGCGTTGTCGGCATCGAGCGCGCGCGCCTCCCAAAGGCGCTTGTGCAGGCCGGTGTCGAGGTCGGAGTGCAAGTTGTTGGCGTGTTCCGGGCCATCGTTGGCGGGCAGGTGGTACAGGGCTTCACCCAAGGGGACCTCGGCGCGGTCGGTGCGGTTCGCGATGGGCCCGATGGTCGCCCCATAACAGGCGGGATTGTCGAGATAGCCGTCTATGGAGCCGAATCCGAGGACAATGTCCGCGATGGATCCCGAGGCATCGGGAACACGGACGGACAAGATGGTCGCTCCGAAATCCATGATCGATACGGAGGCTTCCCCCACTTGTAGCGTGTAGACGTGCACGTCCTCCCCGGTGGGCAGGGTGCCGAACGGTTCGGCTTCGATCATACCGACCTCCTTGCAAGACGAAAGACGCTGTTTTCGGCGGGTGAGCGCGAAAAAGACGCATGAGTGCGCCGAAAACAATGTTAACGTACTCATAAGTAAAATCACGCGATATACCCCATTTGGTCGATTTCGCGGCGTGAACGGTCGAACGAATCCACCGAGAACGGGGGTGCACGTTGATGGGAGGATATTCGATGGTCGATCGGGAAGTGACCCTGGGCGCCACGCAGCGCGCGGGGCGCAACGTCTCCATGTCCGATGTCGCCGCCGCCGCCGGGGTCTCCCAGCAGACCGTATCCCGCGTGGTGAATGGGGCGCCGAACGTGAGCGAGAAGACCCGGACGATGGTCCTTGAGGCGATGCGAGAGCTGGGGTTCAGGCCCAACTACGCGGGCAGGTCGCTGCGAGGGGGGTGCTATCGCGCGGTGGGCCTGTGCGCATACGATGTCACGCAGGTGGGCAACCTCACCATGCTTGACGGCATCCTGGCGGCGGCATGCGCCCAGGGATGCGCGGTGACGATGGTGGAGATGGATGAGAGGTCTGCCTTCTCGCTGGAGGACGCCTCGCGTCGCATGGCCGCCCTGCCCGTCGACGCGATGATCATCGGCATGAGCCGCATGGCGCCCGATTTCGAGACGTTCGATCCTCAGCCGGGTATGAACACCGTCATCGTGACCATGTGCGCGCACCCGCGCGTGACGACGGTCGATTCCGACCATTACGGTTGCTCCAAGCTCGTGATGGACCATCTATTCGAGTATGGTCACGAGCAGATTCGCTTCGTGGGCGGCCCTGCCTTTTCCATCGACAGCAAATTTCGCGAGGCGGGATGGCGCGATGCGCTCGCGTCTCGCGGGATCGAGCCCGTGGCGCCCCTGCGCGGTGACTGGACGGCCGACAGCGGCTACGAAGTCGGGCGCGCCCTTGTTGCCGATCGCACCATGACCGCCGTGTACGTTGCGAACGACCAGATGGCGGTTGGCGTCATCGCGGCTCTGCGCGAGGCGGGGCGCCGCGTCCCGGAGGATGTGAGCGTGGTGGGCATCGACGATTCGCTTAGGAGCATGATCCCCCATGTGGAGTTGACGACAGTTCGCTTTGATTTGAGGGAACGCGGCCGATTGGTGTTCGAACATGCCATGGGTTCGGTCGATGCGCCCATAGAGGCGGTGCGCATACCCGGTGAGCTGGTGCGTCGTTCGACAGTGGCGCCTCGCCCCTAGGCGCGCCGACGGTTCCGCCTCCGGTATCCAAAAACCGTCCACGTAGAAAAACAGACCTTCTGGCGATATAAGACGGGCAAGGGAGGTGCGTATGCCCTTGCGGTGTTAACGTTACCACAAGCACGAGACACGGCGTGTCCAAGAGAAGGGGGCGCCGGGTCGCCATGCGCAACCAGCGCATGGCGTGGTTCAATGCGATATCCCATCGCATGAAAGGAGCGTTTCAATGCAAGTTTCACGTCGTCAGTTCCTGCAGGTCGGCGGTCTGGGCCTCATGGGAGCCATGGGCGCCGGTGCCCTCGTTGGCTGCGGTGGCGGCTCCGAGGCCCCCGCTGGTAGCGAGCCCGCTGCCTCCGGCACCGACAAGCCGGTCATCTTCTACAACCGCCAGCCTTCCAACAGCTCCACCGGTGAGCTGGACATGACCGCGCTCAACTACAACAAGAACACCTACTACGTCGGCTTCGACGCCAACCAGGGTGGCGAGCTCGAGGGCACCATGATCGTCGACTACATCAAGGCCCACATCGACGAGATCGATCGCAACGGCGACGGTATCATCGGTTACGTCCTCGCCATCGGCGACGTGGGTCACAACGACTCCATCGCTCGTACCCGTGGTTGCCGTAAGGCCCTGGGCACCGCGGTCGAGAAGGACGGCGCCATCGTGTCCGACGCCGCCGGCACCAACACCGATGGCTCTGCTACCGTGGTCAAGGACGGCACCCTCGAGGTCGACGGTAAGACCTACACCGTCCGCGAGCTCGCCTCGCAGGAGATGAAGACCACCGCCGGCGCCACGTGGGACGCCCCCACCGCCGGTAACGCGATCTCCACTTGGGCTTCTTCCTTCGGCGATCAGATCGACGTCGTCGTCTCCAACAACGACGGCATGGGCATGGCCATGTTCAACGCCTGGTCCAAGGAGAACAAGGTTCCCACCTTCGGTTATGACGCCAACTCCGACGCCGTCGCCGCAATCGCCGAGGGCTATGCCGGCACGATTTCCCAGAACCCTGCCGTCCAGGCCTACCTCACCCTTCGCCTGATCCGCAACGTGCTCGACGGCGTCGACATCGACACCGGCATTGGCACGGAGGACGAGGCTGGCAACGTGATCGCCGCCGACGACTTCAAGTACAGCGCGGACGAGCGCTCCTACTACGCCATGAACCTTGCCGTAACGGCCGACAACGCCGACAAGTTCGTCGACGCCACCGCTCTGTACGAGACCGCGCAGGAGCAGCTCAGCGAGGATGATAGCCCGTCCAAGAAGATCTGGCTGTCCATCTACAACTCCGCCGACAATTTCCTGTCCTCCACCTATCAGCCCCTGCTCGAGAAGTACAAGGACATCCTCAACCTCGACCTCGAGATCGTTGGCGGCGACGGCCAGTCCGAGTCCTCCATCACCAACAAGCTCGCCGATCCCAGCTCCTTCGACGGCTTCGCCATCAACATGGTCAAGACCGACAATGGCGCTTCGTACACATCCTTGCTTGGCTAATCGGTTGACCCGCGCTGCAAACACGGTTTCGTAGCGACTCATGGGGGAAGAGGCGGCGCTTCTTCCCCCTGATTTATGAGGGCGCCGGTGCATGTGGCTACTTTTCACGGCGGCGCCCTTCCTCTTTCCTTCGGCACATCCCGTCTTTGGAGAGGCGGGCTTTCGAGAGATACCGGGAGGGATTACATGACAGAATCACAGCAAGATATCGTCCTCTCCATCAAGGGGATGAGCAAGACGTTCGGGCGCAACCGCGTTTTGGATCACATCAACCTCGATCTGCGCCGCGGTAGCATCATGGGCTTGATGGGCGAGAACGGCGCCGGCAAGTCGACCATGATGAAGTGCCTGTTCGGCACCTATCAAAAAGACGAGGGCACCATCACGCTCGACGGTCGCGAGATCAGCTTCTCCGGACCTAAGGACGCGCTGGAAAACGGTATCGCGATGGTGCACCAGGAGCTCAACCAGTGCCTGGAGCGCAACGTCGTGGACAACTTGTTCCTCGGTCGTTATCCCGTCAACAAGATGGGCGTCGTCGACGAGGCGCGTATGCGCAAGGAGGCCAACGACCTGTTCCGCCGCCTGGGCATGACCGTTAACCTCACCCAGCCCATGCGCACCATGTCGGTGTCCCAGCGCCAGATGGTCGAGATCGCCAAAGCTATCTCGTACAACGCCAAGGTCATCGTTCTTGATGAGCCCACTTCGTCGCTTATGGCGCAGGAGGTGGAGAAGCTCTTCCAGATGATGCGCAAGCTTCGCGAGCAGGGCATCTCCCTCATCTACATCTCGCACAAGATGGATGAGATCTTCGAGATCTGCGATGAGGTCTCGGTGCTGCGCGACGGCAACCTCGTGATGACGAAATCCACCAGCGAGACGAACATGAACGAGCTCATCTCGGCCATGGTCGGCCGTTCGCTCGATAACCGCTTCCCGCCGGTGGACAACGTGCCGGGCGAGCCCATTCTGAAGATTCAGAACCTGTCCACGAAGTTCGACCCGCACCTGCAGGACATCACCTTCGACGTGCGCCGCGGCGAGATCTTCGGTCTGTACGGCCTGGTGGGCGCCGGCCGCACCGAGTTGCTTGAGACCATCTTCGGCATTCGCACCCGCGCTGCCGGCCGTGTGTATTTCCGTGACCACCTCATGAACTTCAGCAACGCTCGCGATGCCATGGATCACGGCTTCGCCCTCATCACCGAGGAGCGCAAGGCCAACGGCCTCTTCCTCAAGGGCGACCTCACGTTCAACACCACGATCGCGAACCTCGAGCAGTACAAGAACGGCCCCGCCCTGTCGAACGACAAGATGGTGCGCGCCACCAACCGCGAGATCAAGACCATGAACACGAAGTGCATGGGGCCCGATGATCTCATTTCCAGCCTGTCCGGTGGCAACCAGCAAAAGGTCATCTTCGGCAAGTGGCTCGAGCGCTATCCGCAGGTTTTCCTTATGGACGAGCCCACGCGCGGCATCGACGTCGGCGCCAAGTACGAGATCTACGAGTTGATCATCGACATGGCGAAGAAGGGCACGACGGTCATCGTCGTCTCCTCCGAGATGCCCGAGATCCTGGGCATCACCAACCGTATCGGCGTTATGTCCAACGGCCGTCTGTCCGGCATCGTTGACACCAAGAGCACGGACCAGGAAGAGCTCCTGCGTCTGAGTGCTAAGTATCTCTAGCGAGGGGGAGCTATGGCAACTACACCTAAGATCCTGACGGTTGAGGGGGAGACAGCCCTCCTGCAACCAATCGATACCTACATGAGCGGTATCCAGAGCAAGATCGATGAGCTTCGCTCGAGCGGCACCACCAAGGTGCTGTCGCTGCAGTCGAGCATCGACGCGATCAAGAGCGACCGCCTGCTCACCAAGCAGGAGCGCGAGCAGCAGATCGCCGCGCTGCAGAAGGAGATGGACGCGGCCAAGCAGGTCGAGAGCTCCCACAAGCAGCAGGTGGCAACGCTGATCGCCGACGGCGAGGCATACCTCAAGGCCCACTACGACAAGGAATACCTCACGCCGGTCAAAGAGAGCTGCGCGGCCGAGCGCGTCGTGGCGAAGGAGAAGTACCAGAAGCGCCTAGCAGAGCTCGAGGCCGAGCACAAGCAGCTGATGGCCAAAACCTCCGACGCCAAGGAGGCCAAGGAGGAGAAGTACGTCTACAAGAACAAGCAGTTCGATGCCAAGGTGACCTACCAGCTTGAGCTGCAGCGCATCAAGGATCGCCAGCACGACGCCGCGGCCTATCGCTATCACCTCATCGACCTGCTCCGTATGAGCCACTTCACGCTCGCCGAGAAGCTCGACCAGCGTTGGGAAGCCTATCGCTACACGTTCAACGCGCACGACTTCCTGCTGAACAACGGCCTCTACATCGCCATTCTGCTGGTGTTCGCGGGCCTGTGCGTGGCGGCGCCCATCGTGAAGGGCACTAACCTACTCACGCCGCAGAACCTGCTCAACATTCTGCAGCAGGCATCGCCCCGTATGTTCTTGGCTCTCGGCGTTGCGGGGCTCATCCTGCAGACCGGTACCGACCTGTCCATCGGTCGTATGGTGGGTATGAGCATGGTCGCCTCGACGGTCATCATGCACCAGGGCCCCAACACCGGTACCATCTTCGGCGTGGCATATGACTTCTCCGGCATCCCGGTGGTGGGCCGCATCGTCATGGCACTCGTCGTCTGCGTGGCGCTGTGCACGTTCTTCTCGGCGATCGCCGGCTTCTTCACCGCGCGGTTCAAGATGCACTGGTTCGTGTCCACCATGGCCAACATGCTGGTCATCTTCGGCTTGGTAACCTACGCTACCAAGGGTGTTTCGTTCGGCGCGATCGATCCTACGATTCCCAGCATGGTGACGCCTAAGATCAACGGCTTCCCCACGATCATCCTGTGGGCTATTGCCGCCATTGCCATCGTCTGGTTCATCTGGAACAAGACCACCTTCGGTAAGAACATGTTCGCCGTCGGTGGTAACCCCGAGGCCGCTGCCGTCTCTGGCATCAACGTCTTCGCGGTCTCCATCGGTGCCTTCCTGCTTGCCGGCGTGCTGTACGGCTTCGGCTCCTGGCTGGAGTGCATCCGCATGGTCGGCTCCGGCTCCGCTGCGTATGGCCAGGGCTGGGAGATGGACGCGATCGCCGCGTGCGTCGTCGGCGGCATCTCCTTCACCGGTGGTATCGGTAAGATCTCCGGCGTCACCGTGGGTGTCCTGATCTTCACCGCACTCACCTATGCGCTCACGATTCTCGGTATCGACACCAACCTGCAGTTCGTGTTCTCCGGCGTCATCATCCTTATCGCCGTCACGCTCGACTGCCTGAAGTACGTTCGCAAGAAGTAGTTGACCGACTACGGGGCCGGTGCCCCATCGATGCGATTCCCATCGCCCCTCGGAGTATCGGCGCTTCATGAGCCTATGGAGAATGTCATGAAGAAGGTATTCATTTGCTGCACGTCTGGTGTCACTACCGGTCTGCTCGTTCAGAAGATCGAACTCGAGGTCTCGAAGCGCGAGCTTCCGCTCGAGGTGGAGGCCCTTCCAATTAACGTGTTGGTCGAGCGGTTGTCGGAGGCCGACGCGATTCTGCTGAGCCCCCAGGTCGCATTCGCCCAGAGCGGCATTCGCGAGGCTTCCGACGTTCCGTTGGCGAGCATCGACCCAGATGTGTACGCGCGTGCCGATGTCGCGGCAATCGTCGACGCGGCGCTCGAGCTGCTCGCGTCAAACGCATAGGCACTGCCTACGCGCAAACATGAGCTGATGAAAGAGGCGGCGGCCCCGATGTTTGTCGGGACCGCCGCCTTGTTTATATCAGTTGGGGCGCAAAGGGGTGGAGGGCGCAAAGTGCAAGGGGTGCCTTAGCGTGTGCGAAGCGGCCTGTTCCCGTTGCGATACACGAGGAAGCTGTAGAGGTACGTCACGATGCTTGCACCCAGGACCGCGGCCATCAAAACCCAGAACGCGATCTCTCCGTGCTGGAGCGAGAGTGCGCCCGCGCCGACGACCGCAATTCCGGCCAATACGCACGCGATGCCGCAGAAGCGGTGCGTGAGGCGCCAGTTGTCATCGTCATTCAGTGCCCATGGGGTCCTTACGCCAAAGGTGTAGTTGCTCTTGATCTTGGGCATGTAATTGCCGAGTAGCATGAGGCCCACTCCCACCGCGATGCTCGTCGCTGCCCCGATGGGGCTGCCCGATTCGGGCAAGATGCCGAAGACGGTGAGTTCGGAGCTCCACGTCATGGCGACGATGAAGATCGTGAACAGGATGACGAACCCGGTGTAGAACAACCCCATGCGCTCGTACGCCTGGCCGCGCGGATCTATGCGCGGGATGATGTGGAACATGAAGAGGAATAGCAGGGGCAGCGCATCGAGGGCCACAATCGCGGTGCGCCCCGTCCATCCGTCGACGGTTCCGGCTGCGTCCCAGTGTGTGGGAATCATCTCGGGCATGTGGGGGAGCAGGGCGATATGTCCCAGCAGGCTCACGATGCACAGTGCCGTCAAGGCAATGAGGGTGCGGCGGCTCAGGGGGCTTGTGGAGTGTCCGGGCTTGGTCGCCCTTTTATCGTTCGACATGGTGCTCATTGGAATCTCTCCTATCGGTGAACGTGTAGAACCAACTCATCAGATCCTGCAATACCGTCGTGTCGAGGCTGTAGATGATGTTCTGGCCATCTCTGCGTGCCTCGACCAGGCCTGCTGCCTTGAGTGAGTTCAGGTGGTGGCTGAGGGACGGTTTCGTCATGTCGAAATGGGTGGCGATCTCGCCCGCAGTTAGTTTTCCGCCGCGCAGCAACTCGAGGATGCGCCTACGTGTGGGGTCGGCAAGCGCCTTGAACGCCTCTCCTCCCATCGATCCTCCAATCCTTGGGGTCTTGGGGTCGATCCACCCGTTAGGTGGACGGCCTTTCACTTGGTTGATATTAGAAGATTAGATATCTATCTAAATAATGTCAAGTGCATTCTTTGGGGTGAGGCGGATGATGGTCACTATCGTGGCAAAACGCCGCCTGGGCCTGCGCCAGCCCGTGCCGATGCGCAGCATGGCGCGCATCGGTGCTTCCGCGCTCCGTTGGGATCAGATGCCGCGGGTTTTGTTTTTGAGGAGGAGGACGGGGCCGAGGTCGGGTTCGTGTGCCGGTGCAACGAGGCGGCAACCGGGACCGAGCGCGCGGGCAAGCGGTTCGAGCAGAAGGTCGCCCGCGGCGAAGGTCCCGCCCACATACGTGACGGGGATGGACGCGCTCTGTGGCCCGCTGCGATGGAATAGCCCCCGGACGATCGCGTCGACCATGTCGGCCTCTTCTTGAGCGGCGCGTTCGAGGATGGCGAGAGCGGAGATGTCGCCGGCACGGGCGGCATCCGTGACGATCGGCGCGAGCGCGGAAACCGATGAGCGCTCGGCGTAATGACGCTGAGCCCACCCGATTACGTCGAAGTCATCGTCGATACCGAGTCTTTCGCGCACGAGTGTGTACAGGGCACCGCGCGCGTCGCGCCCATCGGCTTGACGGGTGAACGCTCGCAGGGCCTCCTTGCCCAGCCAACCGCCGGACCCCTCGTCACCGAGCTCGTAGTCCCATCCGCCGCAGCGCATGCTCTCGCCTCGACAGACGCCCAGCGCGATGGACCCGGTGCCGGAGATGATGGCGATGCCGTCCGCACAGTCCAGTCCTGCGGCCCAGGCGGCCTCGACGTCGTTGACTAACAGATGGGGCCGTGCGCCGGCGATGCGTTCCACCACCTCGTCCATGCGTCGCGATACATCGGCGCCCTCGCCGTAGCCGCAGAGGGCGAAGCCGATGCCCACGCTGGGAGCAGCGGGCTCGATGCACGTGTGGGAGGCTCGATCGAGTCCCCAGCAGACGCCTTCGGAAAGGACGCGCTCCATGCCCTCGAAGCCCACTTGCGAGTAATGGCAGGTGCCCAGTACCAGCCGATCGACGAAGGTGATGTCATCGTCATACAGGGAGAAGGCGGTTTTAGTTCCGCCTCCGTCGACGCCGAGCCACATCATGGGCAATGCCTTTCGTAGAAGTTGGTCGCTAAAGGGTAGAGGGGTGCGGGGAGGGGGCATGGGGCGAGCAGGATGCCCGAGGCGGGTCCATCGATCATGTCGTTCACGGCACGGCGTGAGCGGATGGCGGCGATTAGCTGGTCGATGCGCTCGGAGCGTGCGCGGCGCATACGGCCCATACGAGGACCGCGTGCACACGGCTCGATGAGGGAGCCGCCGCCGCACGCAAGTCCGCCGCCCCAGGGGACGCCGGCCTCGCGACAAGACGCCGTGAGGCGCATGAGCGCGTGTTCGGCGGGAGTGCAGGCATAGGTGTCGGTTGCGGCGAGCGCGTATAGGGGGCGCACGTGGCCGGGAAACGCTCCGGCGATGCGCGCAGCCTCTTCTGGACCTGTCGATTCGGCCGCGCTTGGGATGGGCGGCACGATGCGTTGGACGCGGATATCCCGCGCTTGGGCGATGCCGTCTGGCTGTTGGGGGGCGAACGTGCGCTCGTAGACGCCGAGGGCCTCCTCGAGGTCGTCCGCGAGGTGGAGCAATGCGGCTCCGAGCTTCCCTGTGCCCGCGTCGAGCAGTGCGAGGCCGATGGTGAACCCGCAAGCGGGATCGGCATCCTCGGAGTGTGGGAATTGAGCGGCCATCACGGGTCCTTGCGGGGTGGAGGGCAAACGAGATTGAGGATTACTCTAGCGCGTCCGCGCCGTAACGGAAAGGGCGAAGTTTTCGGTGAAGCTCGATGAGGATGTCGCATGATGTGAGGGCGTAGCGATGGGAGAGGGGCCGTATAATGCCGTACCGTAACGATGCCCACTCCACGAGTGAAAGGTCTGGCTCGTGTCCCGCATGATCTACCTCGTCCGCCATGGTCAGACGGTATTCAACACACGCCTGCTGATCCAAGGCCGCTGCGACTCGCCGCTTACCGACCTCGGCCGCGAGCAGGCCCGCGCCGCGGCCGCCTGGCTGCACGGGCGCGGCGTCCAATTCGATGCGGCGTTCTCCTCGCCCGCCGAGCGCGCCTGCTCGACGGCGGAGATACTGTGGGGTGGGCCGTATGCGCGCCTCATGGGCCTGAGCGAGCGCTCTTTCGGTGCGCTCGAGGGGACCGACGTGCTTGCGCTGCCCAAGCCGATGGGCGATTATCCGGTGGCGTTCGGGGGAGAATCCGAACAGGAGCTGACCGAGCGCCTGAACAGGGCCATGCGCGCGATCGCATGTGGGGACCTGGAGCGGGACGCGGCTACCGAGCACACTTCCGCGTCCGCAGCGCTACCCATTCCGGGCCGCAGCGACGCTCCCATCGAGGCGTGCGCGATCGAGCCCCTTCCGACGGGTGCTCCGCGCACGGGAAACGTCCTCGTCGTGAGCCACGGGGCCGCGTGCAAGACGTTTGCACGAGCCTGGAGCGAGTTCGCCCAGGACGAACTCCCCGACCCCTTCCCCAACTGTTGCGTGCTCGTGTATCGATACGACCATGGCCGCTTCACCTTGCTCGAGGCTGCCGACCCCGCCTCGCACCTCGGTGGCGAGGGGCTCCCCATCTAACGCGTCTGCTGGGATGGCGCGTCCCGCGGCTCGCGTGCGGCGCCCCGTGCCTCCAGGCGCTTTGCGCGACGTTCCGCTTTGCCCCTCGGTTCGCTCGTTTCGGGACCGAGATCGAGATTGCGGAAATCTGGCTGCATGGCTCCTGTCGTTGTCGGTCGCGTTATCATCATCACGAATGACAGCCATGGGTAACATGTGCCGCGCCCTCGTGAGACTGGATCGGGCGCGATGGGAGGGCGGAATGGAACACGCAATCGACACGTCATCAGAGCCGACGGGCACGGAGCCCGAAGCTTGCGTATGGCCCCTGCGCCTCGATCATCTGGAGATCGGCAAGGACGCCGTCGTCGCATCGGTTGACTCGGACGACCAGGCGCTTCGTCAGCATATTCTCGACATGGGCCTCACCCCGGGCACCGAGGTGACCATGATGAAGTACGCGCCCATGGGCGATCCGATCGAGATTCGCCTGCGCGGTTACGAGCTCACGTTGCGCCGTGCGGATGCGGCCCGCATCGCGTTGGCGAATATCCACGACGCGCACAAGCTTCAGCGCGAGAACGCCGCGGTCGGTTCGACCGAGCATCCGGCTCTGGGGGAGAAGGCCTATCGCCCCCGTCCCGGTGCCCATTCGATTCCCGCGGGGAATCCCATCGCCTTCGCCCTCGCCGGCAATCAGAACTGCGGCAAGACCACCTTGTTCAACCAGCTCACCGGATCGAACCAGCACGTGGGCAACTTTCCCGGCGTGACGGTCGACCGCAAGGACGGCCAGATCAAGGGGCATCCCGAGGCGACCATCACCGACCTGCCCGGCATCTACTCGCTTTCGCCCTATACGAGCGAGGAGGTCGTGAGCCGCAATTTCATCCTACAGACGAAGCCCGACGCTCTCATCGACATTGTCGACGCCACCAACATCGAGCGCAACCTCTACCTTACGATGCAGCTCATGGAGCTCGATTGTCCCATGGTGCTCGCCCTCAACATGATGGACGAGGTTGCCGCGAACGGCGGCACCATCGACGTCAACCTGCTCGAGAGCATGCTGGGCATTCCGGTCGTGCCCATCTCCGCCGCCAAAAACGAGGGGACGGGGGAGCTCGTGGAACACGCGATGCATGTCGCGCGTTACCGCGAACGTCCGGGTCGTCTCGACTTCTGCGCGTCCAACGGACCCGATGGCGGCGCCCTGCATCGCTGCATCCACAGCGTCGCGCACCTGATCGAGGACCACGCGAAGGCAGCGGGGATTCCCGTGCGCTTCGCTGCGACCAAGCTTGTCGAGGGCGATACTCTGGTGCAGGAGGCGCTCGGCCTCGATCAAAACGAGCTCGATGCGCTTGAGCACATCATAAGCCAGATGGAGGGGGAGTCCGGGAAGGACCGGCTCTCGGGCTTGGCGGACATGCGCTTCGCGTTCATCGGCGAGGTGTGCCGTGCCTGCGTGGTCAAGCCCCGCGAGAGCCGCGAACACAAGCGCTCGGTGGCGATCGACCGCATCCTCACCGGTAGGTTCACGGCGTTTCCCGCGTTCCTGCTCATCATGGCGCTCGTGTTCTGGGTCTCGTTCGGCTCCCTCGGTGCATGGCTGCAGGGCCTGATGGAGGAGGGGGTTTCGTGGCTGACCGGCCTCGCGGCCGGCGCGCTGGCGGCCGCCGGCGTGAACCCCGTGGTCCAGTCGCTCGTTATCGACGGCGTGTTCGCGGGTGTTGGCAGCATGTTGTCGTTCCTGCCGCTTATCGTCGTGCTCTTCCTGCTGCTCTCGATGCTCGAGGACTCCGGCTACATGGCGCGCGTCGCGTTCGTGATGGACAAGGTCCTGCGCCGCTTCGGCCTGTCGGGGCGCAGCTTCGTGCCCATGCTCGTGGGCTTCGGCTGCAGCGTACCGGCGATCATGGCGACGCGCACCCTGCCCTCCGAACACGACCGCAAGATGACCGTCATGCTCACCCCGTTCATGAGCTGCTCTGCTAAGTTGCCCGTGTACGGCCTGCTCACCGCAGCCTTTTTCGCTCGCAACAGCGTGTTGGCAATGGTGTCGCTCTACTTACTGGGCGTCGCCGTCGCCGCCGTGGTGGCGCTCGTGCTCAAACGTACGGCGTTTAAGGGCGAGCCGGTGCCGTTCATCATGGAGCTGCCAAATTACCGCCTACCCTCCGCCAAAACGACGGTGATGCTCGCGTGGGACAAGGCGAAGGACTTCATCCAGCGCGCCTTCACCATCATCTTCGCGGCGAGTATCGTCGTGTGGTTCCTGCAGACCTTCGACGGCCAGCTCAACGTGGTGTCCGACCAGTCGCAGAGCCTCCTTGCGGGCCTCGGCGGCATCATCGCGCCCGTGCTCGCGCCGCTCGGCTTTGGCGATTGGCGCGCCTCGACGGCGCTCGTGACCGGACTGCTCGCCAAGGAGAGCGTGATCTCCACGCTCGCGGTGCTGCTGGGGACGGAGTCCGCCTCGGCGCTTACCTCGCTGTTCACGCCGCTTACCGCCTATGTCTTCCTCGTGTTCACGCTGCTGTACCCGCCGTGCGTGGCGGCAATCGGGGCGGTGAAGAACGAGCTGGGCCCGCGTTGGGCGGTCGCGGTCTTTGCCTTGCAATGCGGGGTGGCGTGGATCGCTGCGTTCGTCGTGCGCATAGTCGGCACCGCCTTGGGCTTTGCCTAGCGGCACTGCGTGTGATTTGGGAGCGGCCGTGCCTTTGACCCGTGCCCTTTGCGCGGCCTTGCCCGGGGCTCTGGCGCCCCCCCCCTGCCCGGGACCCCAGTTCCGCCTAGCCCGGGGCCCTAGCACCCCCTTGCCCGGGTCTCAAATTCCGCCTAGCCCGGGACCTTTGTGAGGAATCCTATGTTTGAAATAGCCGTTTCGTTTCAAATCCATGATTCCTCACAGAAAAGGGCCTGGTAATGTGATTTATCATGGGTTTGAAACGAACGAGGATGTTTCAACGAGCGCAGGGCCAACGAGCGCACCGTCAATGTGTGCAGCTTGTGCGCGATTAGCGTCGCTACCGTTGCCACTTGACGCCCACTTCCTTACTTGCGATACTACCTAACCGCACACGCACGATTCGCTGCCAGAGACAGCCGGTTCCCGCGTGCCCGCTCAGACGGGTGCAACGGAGTAAAGGGGCAACCCGCCAGCCGAGGTGGTTGAGTAGATATGTCTTCTCACCCCCGTCGCTCTTGCAGCGCGGGGGTTTCTTTTTCGAGACACACCCCCGCCACTCTTAAGGCGGGTCGTGCCCGGGAAAGAACAAGAAGGAGGTGTACCACATGCCAAAGCAGTACAAGATCGATGCAGTTGCCGAGATCGAGTCCAAGCTCGAGTCCAACGCCGGCGTCTTTGTCGTGGCTTACAACGGCCTCACCGTTCTTCAGGCTCAGGAGCTCCGCAAGCAGCTTCGTGAGTGCGGCGCTCAGATGAAGGTGTACAAGAACAACCTCGTCCGCATCGCCCTGGAGAACAAGGAGCAGCCGAACCTCGACGAGATCCTCGCTGGTCCGCTCGCCTACGTGTTCTTCGAGGAGGAGCCTGTCAGCGCCGCCAAGGTGCTCAAGGAGTTCGCCAAGAAGTCCAAGGGCGTTCTCGAGATCAAGGGCGGTATCTCTGACGGTCAGGCTGTTACCGCTGCCGAGGTCGACGCCATCGCCGAGCTCCCCAGCAAGGATCAGCTCCTGGGTCAGATCGCCGGTCTCATCAACGGCTTCGCTCGCGACATTGCTGTTTGCGTCAACGGCGTTTCCTCTGGTCTCGCTCGCACCGTTCAGCAGATCTCCGAGCAGAAGGCGGCCTAGTCGGCGGCCTTCCCGCGGCCGCCTAAGGCCGCACCTCTGGCGCTTTGCGCGCCGTACTTTAGTTTGATCTCCCTGCCAGATGCAGGGAAACCGAAAGGACTTAGAAATGGCTAAGCTTACCACCGATGAGATCATCGAGGCTCTGAAGGAAATGACCCTGCTCGAGGCTTCCGAGCTCGTGAAGGCTATCGAGGAGACCTTCGGCGTTTCCGCCGCCGCTCCTGCCGCCGTCGTGGCCGGCCCTGTTGCCGCTGCCGAGGAGGCCGAGGAGAAGACCGAGTTTGACGTCGTGCTCGAGGGCTTCGGCGACAACAAGATCCAGGTCATCAAGGTCGTCCGTGAGCTCACCTCTCTCGGCCTCAAGGAGGCCAAGGAGGTCGTCGAGAACGCTCCTAAGGCCGTCATCGAGGGTGCCAAGAAGGAGGACGCCGAGGCTGCCAAGGAGAAGCTCGAGGCTGCCGGCGCTGCCGTCACCCTCAAGTAGTTTCCTGCAGGTGCATCGCCTGCAAGCTGCCTGAGCGTACAAGCTCTTTGCAAGGCGGGATCCACTCAAGTGGGTCCCGCCTTTTTTATGGATGAACACCTTAGAATGGGATTTCTGGCTAAAAAATACCGTTTTGTATCGCTGATGGCCTTGTCGAACCCCGCGCAGAGCCTCGATTCTGCTTCCGCATGGGCTACGGGATGTATTTCTCGGCTTTGTGAGCCTCTGGGTAGTGCAATATGTGCCCAGGGAAGTCTAAAACCGTGGCGAAAGGGTTGAATGCTCAATAGTCAAGTGCAGCTAACGGTACAAAACGGTACTTTTTAGCCATTTTCATTGCCCTTGCGAAATCTGAGACTACAAATAGAGCGGATATGCCAAGAAGTCTGGGAGGGGCGGAGCAGCTAAAGGATCTTGACGCCTAGATATCTGCTGCTTTTTCGTCTATGGAAGTCCTGCGTCCGACCTGCTCTTAAATTAGCTCGAAAACCGTCCAATTAACGGCGCGCACCTTCTTTGTGAGATCGCGCGCGATGAAAAAGTCCCGATGCGCCCAAACAAACCGCCTCCCATCCTTCGAGGTCCGAGAGATGGGAGGCGGTTTGTGTGAAGCAGGCTTTTCGCGTGCAGCTGTGGCGTGCGACGGGAGTGTTTCGCCGCATGATCGCGATGTGTTACAGCACGGCAGAGGCAACAATGTAGACGATATAAATGAACACAAAGAAAACGCCCTCGCGTCGAGTCATGGTGTGCTTGGTGCCCACAAAGGCGAAGCCCACGAGGACGACGGAGAAGATCGCGAGCAGGGCGAAGTCGATGTTGTAGCTGAATGCATACACAATGGGGGAGAACAGCGCGGGCACGCCCATGACAAGCAGGACATTGGTGATGTTCGAGCCCACGACGTTGCCCACGGCGATGTCGGTGTTGCCCTTGAACGCGGCAACGACGCTGGTGACGAGCTCGGGCAGGCAGGTGCCGAGCGCGATGACGGTGAGGCCGATGATGCGCTCGCTGATGCCGAGCGCGGTGGCGATCTCGACGGAGTTGTTCACGACGTAGTCGGCGCCGAACTTGAGCAGGGCGATGCCGAACAGCACAAGGGCGATCGAGACGTGCATGCCACGGGGCTCGCCCTCGTCTTCCTCCTCGGCGACATCGTCGTCTTCATCCTCGAGTTCATGAGGCATGAGCTGCGTCTCGGGGTCGAGCTCCTCGTGGCCGCTGTCGCCTTCGCGCAGGCCGAGGAACACGGTGTAGCCCATGAACGCCGCGAAGACGGCAAGCAGGATCAGACCCTCGACGGCAGTGAGCTCGCCCCCGGTATTGGAGAGGAGCATGAGCAGGAGCACCGAGGCGACGCTCACGGGGATCTCGAAGCGCTGGGTGTGGCGGGCGAGCGGTAGGCGCGTGATGACCGCGCTCATGCCGAGAATCAGCAGGAGGTTCGCCATGCAGCTTCCGGCGACATTGCCGAACGCCATGTCGGCGTGTCCATCCACGGCGGAGACGACCGAGACCACGAGCTCGGGCATGGCGGTGCCCACGGCGACCACCGTGAGGCCAATGACGCGGTCGGGAAGGCCAACACGTGCGGCGATCTGACTCGACCCGTTTACGAGAAGGTCGGCGCCCCAGACGAGCAGGGCGAATCCAACGATGATGAGGAATAGTTGCAGGAGCATGTCTGCCTTTCGTTAGGAGATGGATGATGCGGACGGCGGTTTTCAAGAAAGAGGGCGCGGAACGCGTGCGCTCCGTGCCCTCTCAGTCGTTTAACTGACACGCTTATCTAGATTACCCAGATTTTTGCAACGGTGGCAAGGATTCAAGCTTCGTATCCGCAGGAAATCTGGGGGTTGCCGAACGAAAGAAGCGACAGAAGACTCATGCGAAGCAAAAGCCGCAGCGTGAAGGCCGTGCTAATTCGCCTCGACGCCTTGTGTCCAATCGGCAATGTCCTCGATGCGGATGACGTTGGCCACCTCGACGGCCGCAGCGGCGCCAGAGAGCGCCCCAAGCGCGGCGAACATGTTTCCCTCACGGCAGGTGTTGGTGAGCAGTGCAAACGATCCGTTCTCACGCGGGATGACGCGTTCGACAGTGACGCCGTGTTGATTGAGAACCTCTGTGGCGCCCGTCGCGACACCGTCCGTGCCGTCAGCGGTCAGGCGCACGTAGTAGCGGGTCTCGAGGTCCGCCACGTTGCGGATGGGAAGCTCACGTGCGAAGGGCGCGGGTTCGGGCAGGGGCTTCACGCCCGCGGAGATGTCTTCGGCGAGATTCATGACGTCGCCCACGATGGCGCTCGCGGTGGGGAAGGCGCCCGCGCCGGCACCGTAGAACATGGTTTCGCCCACGGCATCGCCCACCACGTACACGGCGTTCATGGCGCCGTTCACGCCGGCGAGCGGGTGACTCGCGGGGATCATGGCGGGGTGCACGCGGATGTCCACGCCCTCATCGGTGCGGCGTCCGATGGCGAGCATCTTGATGGCGTAGCCGAGCTCGCGCGCGACCTCGATATCCTCAGCGGAAATCTTGCGGATGCCCTGCATATACACATCGTCGGTGGTGATGCGCGTGGTAAAGCCGATGGAGGAGAGGATGGCGATCTTGCTCGCGGCGTCGAAGCCATCGACGTCTGCGGTGGGATCGGCCTCGGCGTAGCCCAGGCGCTGGGCGTCGGCCAGGACCTCCTCGTAGCCCAGGCCCTCGGTCGTCATGCGCGAGAGGATGTAGTTGGTGGTGCCGTTCACGATACCGGCGATGGCAAGGATGTTGTTGCCGGTGAGGTCGTGCTCGAGCGTGCCCACGATGGGGATGCCGCCGCCGCAGGACGCCTCGCAGCGCAGCTGAACGCCCGCGGCGCTGGCGGCACCCGCAAGTTCGGCCATATGGCGGCCGAGCAGGGCCTTGTTAGCCGAGACGACATGCTTGCCGGCGGCAAAGGCCTCCGTGAAGATCTCAGTCGCGGGATGCTCTCCGCCGATGACCTCGACGACGATGTCGATGCGCGGGTCACTTACGACGTCACGCCAATCGGTGGTGAATTGCTCCGCGGTGACTCCGAGTTCGCGGGCGCGCGACTCGTCGAGGCCGCAGGCGCGGGCGATGCGCAGGTCGATGCCGTAGGCCCGGCGGTATTTCTCGGCATGGGATTCGATCAGCTGGAAGACGCCGCCACCGACGGTACCCAAGCCGATGAGTCCGACGTTGACGGTGCGGGTGCTCTGGTGCATGACGCGCTCCTTTACCTGCTGTCGCGCGAATGCGCGCGACGGGGCTGATTCTTGCATAGCCTGCATTTTACCCGCTTGCATACGGATGCGGCCTCTGTGCTGCGTAACAACTGTGTTACATGGTGCCTTAGATGCAATCAAGTCCCTACCGAGGCTAATACATGCATATTTTCGGAACGACTTCGCATGAATGGGCACGCAATTGTTTCACCGATATTTCGAGGGGATTTTCCTTACTCCGGTATGCTAAAGCGTGTACCCTAGAGCAACCGCGCAAATATACCCGCGGGCCAGCTCATCGCCGTGCTTTCAGCCGGCCTCGTTTGAAAGGAGAGCCGCATGTCGTGCCTCACCGGTAAGTCATTCAACCCTGTAATGAATCGCAGAAGCGTTATCGCGGGCGTAGCAGGTTTGGGGGCTGTAGGTATTCTAGCCGGCTGCTCCGGCAACGAGTCCGAGGGCGGCTCCACCGCTGCCGCTGACGATGGCTCCGCGTTCAAGATCGGTGCCATCGGCCCGCTGACGGGCTCCGCCGCGTCGTACGGCACTTCCGTGTGCAACGGCGTCGAGCTCGCCTGTAAGGATTTCTCCACCGACGACCTCAAGTTCGTCAGCAAGTCCGAGGACGACGTCGCCGACGGCGAGAAGTCCGTCAACGCCTTCAATAGCCTCGCCGACTGGGGCATGCAGGCACTCGTCGGCCCCACCACTACCGGCGCTTCGCTTGCCGTGGCCGAGGTCGCCAATCAGGACCCGCAGATGTTCATGATCACCCCGTCCGCCTCGAGCCCCGATGTCACTGCCGACAAGACCTGCGTGTTCCAGGCCTGCTTCAACGACCCCAACCAGGGTGCCAACGCCGCCACGAAGCTCGCCGAGATGTTCCCCGACGAGAAGTTCGTCGTGTTCTACAACTCCGGTGACACCTACTCCTCCGGCATCCGCGACGCCTTCGTGGCAAAGGCCGAGGAGCTCAAGCTTAACATCGTGGATGAGGAGACCTTCAAGGACGATTCCGCCACGAGCTTCACCAACCAGCTCACCAAGGCCAAAGACGCCGGCGCCACGATGATCTTCGCCCCTATCTACTACACCCCCGCCTCCGTTCTGCTGGCTAACGCCAACGAGATGGGCTATGACGTGAAGATGATGGGCTGCGACGGCATGGATGGCATCTTGGGCGTCGAGGGCTTCGATACCTCCCTGGCCGAGGGCCTCTACCTCATGACCCCGTTCTCTGCGGACGAGGAGAAGAACGCCGATTTCGTCGCTGCCTACAAGGACGCTTACGACGAGGTGCCCGATCAGTTCGCCGCCGACGCCTACGACGCGGTCCACGCGGTCTCCCTCGCACTCGCCGAGGCCGGTCTGGGTGCCGACGCCGATCCGGCCGACGTCGCCGCCAAGCTGCCCGAGGCAATGACCAAGATCACCGTCGAGGGCCTCACCGGCACCCTCACCTGGAACGACAAGGGTGAGGTCGAGAAGGACCCGATGGTCTACGTAATCAAGGATGGAAAGTACGTAGCGGCCTAAGCGCCGTCCGTCCTGTGCCGCCGCGCGGTGCATCAAGCTACGATGGGGACGGGCCTTTACCGAGGGTCCGTCCCTTTGCCTGTTGCGCCATGCGGCGCGTGAAAGAAGAAAGGGGGAGAGGCTATGACGGTCTTTTTGCAGTACCTCGTCAACGGCCTGTCGATGGGAAGCGTCTATGCCATCATCGCCCTGGGCTATACCATGGTGTACGGCATCGCCAAGATGCTCAACTTCGCCCACGGAGACGTCATCATGATCGGCGCCTATATCTCGTTCGTGGTGACCTCGTACATGGGGCTGCCGGCGATCGTGTCGGTCATCGCCGCCGTCGCCGTCTGCACGGCGCTCGGCATTCTCATTGAGGGGCTTGCGTACAAGCCCTTGCGCCAGGCCGGCCCGCTTGCCGTGCTGATCACCGCCATCGGTGTGTCCTATTTCCTGCAGAACGCAGCGCAGCTCATCTGGGGCGCCACGCCCAAGAACTTCACGTCCATCGTGAGCTTCCCGGTACCGGCGTTCCTCAAGGCTTATAACGTCTCGGCGGTCTCGCTTGTCACGGTGATCGCCTGCCTGCTTATCATGGTGGGTCTCATGTGGTTCACCGGAAAGACCAAGATGGGCAAGGCCATGCGTGCGGTCTCCGAGGATAAAGCGGCCGCCCAACTCATGGGCATCAACGTCAACCGCACCATCTCCATGACCTTCGCCATCGGTTCGGCGCTCGCCGCCATCGCCGGTGTCCTGCTGTGCTCCTACTCCCCGGTGCTCCAGCCCACCACGGGTTCCATGCCCGGCATCAAGGCCTTCACCGCTGCCGTTTTCGGCGGCATCGGCTCGATCCCCGGCGCCTTTGTGGGCGGCATCCTGCTCGGCATCATCGAGGCAATGGCCCAGGCCTATATCTCCACGAGCCTCGCCAACTCCATCGTGTTCGGCGTGCTCATCGTGGTGCTGCTCGTCAAGCCCGCCGGTCTGTTCGGCAAGTACGTCCCCGAGAAGGTGTAGCGCCATGTTTAAGTTCCTCCAGAACAAGAAGACGCGCAGTGACTTTTTGACGTACGCCCTAGTCATCCTCGCGTTCATCGTCGTGTCCTTCCTCAAGGACGCCGGTATGATCCCGCGCATGATCGCGGGCCAGCTCGTGCCCATCTGCGCCTATATTGTCATGGCCATCTCCCTCAACCTCGTCGTCGGTGTCGCGGGCGACCTGTCGCTCGGCCATGCGGGCTTCATGAGCGTGGGTGCCTACAGCGGCATCGTCGCCGCGATGAGCCTTTCCGAGGCGATCCCCAACGACACGGTCCGTCTCGTGATAGCGCTTGTCGTGGGTGCCGCCTGCGCCGCCCTTGCCGGGTTCCTCATTGGCATTCCGGTCCTGCGCCTGTCCGGCGACTACCTCGCCATCGTGACGCTCGCGTTCGGTGAGATCATCAAAGAGGTCGTCACCTGCCTGATCGTGGGCGTGGACGAGCGCGGGCTCCACGTCCTGTTTAATCTCACGGGCAAGCTCACGGTCGACAACCTCGGCCTCTCCGAGACCGGCGTCGCCATTATCAAGGGCGCGCAGGGAGCTTCGGGCACGGATATGATCTCGACGTTATTCGCCGGCTTCGTGCTGGTCATGGTCGCACTCGTGATCGTGCTCAACCTCGTGCGCAGCCGTACCGGCCGCGCCATCCTAGCCGTGCGCGACAACCGCATCGCCGCGGAGTCCGTGGGCATTTCCACTACTAAGTACCGTATGATCGCCTTTGTAGTCTCCGCCGCCCTCGCAGGTGCCGCGGGTGCGCTGTTCGGCAACAGCTTCTCACAGCTGTCCGCCACCAAGTTCGATTTCAACATGTCCATTCTCATTTTGGTCTTCGTCGTCCTGGGTGGACTGGGCAACATGCGCGGCTCGATCATCGCCGCGACGATCCTCACCATCTTGCCCGAAGCGCTGCGTCAGTTCTCCGACTACCGCATGCTCGTCTACGCCATCGTGCTGATCCTCGTGATGATCGGTACCAACAACGACTCGCTCAAGAACTTGGTGGCCCGCGTTATCCCCAAGCGCAAGACGTCCGAAGAGGAGGTGTCGGCAGATGCCTAAGTTCGAATTCGAGCGCGGCAAGATGGTGCCGGTCCCCAGCCACTCCATCGTGCCTGAGCGCGACGTCGATTCCGCTCCCGTTCTCGAGGCCCTGCACCTGGGCATCGATTTCGGCGGCCTCAAGGCGGTCGACGACTTCAACCTCACCATTGGCAAGACCGAGATCGCCGGACTCATCGGTCCCAACGGAGCGGGTAAGACCACGGTGTTCAATCTGCTCACCAAGGTGTACGCTCCCACCCGCGGCACCATTCTGCTCAACGGCAACGATACGAGCGGCAAGTCCGTCTACCAGGTCAACCGCATGGGCATCGCCCGCACGTTCCAAAACATCCGCCTGTTCAACACCATGACGGTGGAGGAGAACGTCAAGGTCGGCCTGCACAACACCAAGGCCTACTCCACGCTCTCGGGCATCCTGCGCACGCCGGCGTACTGGCGTCGCGAGGCCGAGGCGCACGAGCGCGCCCTCGAGCTGCTGTCAATCTTCGACATGCAGGATCTCGCCAGTCATCAGGCGGGGAGCCTCCCTTACGGTGCCCAGCGCCGCCTGGAGATCGTGCGCGCGCTCGCCACGAACCCGAGCCTGCTGCTGCTCGACGAGCCCGCCGCCGGCATGAACCCCTCCGAGACCGCCGAGCTCATGGAGAATATCGTCAAGATCCGTGATACCTTCAACATTGCGATCATGCTCATCGAGCACGACATGAGCCTCGTCATGAACATCTGCGAGGGCATCTGCGTGCTGAACTTTGGCAAGGTCATCGCCAAGGGCACGCCCGAGGAGATCCAGAGCAACGAGGCGGTCATCGAGGCGTACCTCGGCAAGCAGAAGGAGGCGTAAAGACGATGGCTGCGGACACTGCCAACAAGGTCCTCGAAGTCGAGGACATCAACGTCTACTACGGCGCGATCCACGCCATCAAGGACGTCTCGTTTGAGGTCCATGAGGGCGAGATCGTCGCGCTCATCGGCGCAAACGGCGCCGGCAAGTCCACGACGCTCAAGACGCTCTCGGGCCTGCTGCGCTCGAGTACGGGTTCGATCGAGTTCATGGGCGAGGACATCATGCATGTCCCCGCAGATAAGCTCGTCGAGCGCGGTCTGGCGCATGTGCCCGAGGGCAGGCGCGTCTTCGCCCAGATGAGTGTCGAGGAGAATCTCGAGATGGGCGCCTACACCCGTCCCAACTCCGAGATCGCCCCCGGGCTCGAGCGCGTCTATGCGCACTTCCCGCGCCTCAAGGAGCGCCGCCGCCAGGTTGCAGGCACGCTTTCCGGCGGCGAGCAGCAGATGCTCGCCATGGGTCGCGCGCTCATGAGCGCACCCAAGTTGCTGATGCTCGATGAGCCCTCCATGGGCCTCGCCCCCATCTTGATCGAGCAGATCTTCCAGATCGTGAAGGACCTGCATGCCGCTGGTACCACGATCCTACTCGTTGAGCAGAACGCCCAGATGGCGCTCTCCATCGCCTCGCGCGCCTACGTCATGGAGACGGGCCACGTGACCCTTTCGGGCACCGGTGACGAGCTGCTCCACAACGACGACGTTCGTCGCGCCTACCTTGGAGGGTGACGCCCCCCCCATACGGTCCACGCCATCCCACCCTCGGCGCGAGGGGCCCTGCCCGCCTGCTCGCGTCGAAACCCCATCGCGCGCCCTCGTCACGCCATCCGACGGGGGCGCGCCCATCTGCATCGATGTCCCGCTGGCCCTGTCGCCCGGGCGCTTCCCCCGATGTGCGCCTCGGGCCTCGAAAGATCGCCGCACGGGCGAGATTCTCGCAGTTCCATGGCTTGGATTCCAGTAAAGTTGAGGGGTTGAAAATCCGCAGCGTGCCCTAAGGGGGCTCTCGATCTTAAACTCGCGAGGTCGGGGAGTTGCACAGGAAGGAGTCTTGAATGACCGAACAGGTTTCAACGGAGGAAAAGGGCGAACTTTTCAAACTCGACGGTAAGCCGTCGTTTGGAGAGGCGTTCCCGCAGGCCATGCAGCACGTCCTTGCCATGCTCGTGGGCAACATCACGCCGCCCATGCTCATCGCCGGTACCTGTGGCCTTTCCGCCGCCGACCAGACCATGCTCATGCAGTCCGCGATGATCATCGGCGGGCTTACCACGCTTGTGCAGCTGTTCCCGGTGCTCGGGTTCGGCATGGGGCTTCCCAGTGTCATGGGTGTCGCGTTTGCGTACATGCCCATTCTTACCACGATTGGCATGCAGTACGGTATCGCCGCGATCTTTGGTGCCCAGCTCGTGGCGGCGTTCGTCTCGATTTTCATCGGCATGTTCATCGGCAAGATCCGTAAGTTCTTCCCGCCCATCGTGTGCGGCACGGTCGTGCTCGCCATCGGCCTGTCGCTCTATGCCACCGCTATCAATTACTTTGGCGGCGGAGCAGGGGCAAAGGCGGCCGGGACCTTCGGCTCTCCCGAGTTCTGGATCCTCGCGGCGGTCACCCTCGGTGTCACGCTGGCCTGCAGCCTGTTCGGCAAGGGTTACATCAAGATCTCCGGCATGGTCATTGGCGTGGGCGTGGGCTACGTGGTCGCGCTCATCATGGGAGGCCTGATCGACTTCACGCCGGTCGCCGAGTCCGCGATCATCTCTGCGCCCATCCCGCTGCACTTTGGTCTCGAGTTCCACCCCGACGCGATCATCATGATGATCCTTATGTACATCGTCCAGGCCGTGCAGACCATCGGCGATGTGTCCTCCACCACCATGGGTGGCTTTGGTCGCGACGCGAAGGACACCGAACTTGGCGGCGCCATCAAGGGCCAGGGCATCTGCGGCATGATCGGCGCGCTCATCGGCGGCCTGCCCACCGATCCGTTCAGCCAGAACGTCGGCCTCATCTGCACCACCAAGGTCGTCGCCAAGCGCGTGTTCGCCATCGTGTCCGGCATCATGCTCGTCGCGGGCTTCTGCCCCAAGCTCATGTCGCTCATTGCCACGGTCCCGCAGCCGGTGCTCGGTGGCGCGACCATCACGGTGTTCGCCGCCATTACGCTCTCCGGTATCCAGCTCATTTCCGAGCAGCCGCTCAACTACCGTAACCGCATGATCGTGGGCATCTCGCTCGCGTTGGGCGTCGGCATCGCCAGCGTGCCCGAGATCCTGCAGTTCGCTCCGCAGCTTGTGCAGAACGTCTTTGGCAGCTCGCTCGTGGTTGCCTTCATCGTCGCCTTTGTGCTGAACATGATCGTTCCCGAGGACGATAGCGAGGAATAAATACGCCAAGAGCGCTTCAAACCGATAGCTCCTCGAGTTGAAGGGGCTTCGCGCCTAAGGCGGCTCGCGCGCACGGCGCAGTCAGGGCCCTTCCGCAATGCGCGGGAGGGCCATTCTTGTCATGAATGCGGTTTAATTTCAAACCCCTATACGTTTCGCCGACTGCGCTGATTGCGGTATTTCCCTCTTCGGGAGGGAGCCGAACGGTATTCTTGCGTCGCGGTTATAGCTGTCGGCCTCGGAGACTTCTTGGCTTGAGCCGCTTTACAACGAGATTCGTCATGCGCTGTTGCTGTGGGTCTCTTGGGGGAAGGGAGACCGCGAACCCAGTTCCGAAAATGACGACTTGCGCGCAAACGGTTGGCGTGTGGCGACCCCATCTTTCGTTTTTTGGGAGATACTGGGGCGATGGATAAGAGTTCGAAGGGACTTGCATGAAGCTCGGTTGCATTGTCATGGCGTCAGGGGCGGGCGAACGTTTCCGCATGGCAGGAGGCACGGGCTCCAAGTTGCTCACGTCCATCGACGGACCGCTTGGTGAAGTTCCGCTTGTGGTCCAGACGGCGGCGAGCGTGCCTGATGACCTATTCGAAATTGCGGTTGTTGCCTGGCGGTCTGAGGTCGACTCGGTCGTGCGGTTCGCGGGGCTCAACGTCGCCGTGGTGAGCCCCTGCGTCGATATCCAGCCGCGGAGGAGCGACACGGTTCGTGCCGGCGCCGCCTATGCCGATGCGCGAGGCTGGGACGGCGTTCTGTTTCTTCCGGGTGACCAGCCATTGGTGATGCGTGAGAGTTTCCGTGCCCTTGCGGAGGCGTTCACACGCGATCCCTCGCGAGCATGCCGTTTGAGTTGGCGCGGCGTTCCGGGCTCTCCCGTGCTTTTTCCCGCACGTTGCATTCCGGTGCTTATGGCGTTGCAGGGCTCCGATGGGGGCTCATCGCTCTTCAGGTCGGGGGAGCTCGAGGTGTCGTTGACCGAGGCACGAGAAGCGTGCGAACTTATCGACGTCGATATCCCCGCTGATCTCGAGCGCATCAAGGAAGCATGTCGGCAGCGGCGTCATTTGGAAATCGTATAGGCCGCTTCGGGTGAGCGCCTTTCGTGCGTTGCACTCATGTGAAACGGACGAAAGGCGCTCGCTCGGCGAGGGATCGAGTTCGCAAAGCGCGCTCGCGGGATTCAAATGCGCTGCAGCCGGTCGGTTCGCAGGGATCCGGCGTATATGGAGGCGGGGCACGAGCGACGGAGCTCCGCAGCGAAGGAGCGCGTCTGCCGCGCTGCTCGGTCATCGTCGACTTGGTTGACGATGACGAGGCCGTTCGCGTCCACGAGGCCCTCGGCGGCGATGGCGCGTGCGACGAGTTCGGGTGTTGCGGAAGCCTCCAGCTTCGCCCCGGTGAGCGTGCAGAAGACTTCGGGTCGGTGTACGGTCCGGGCGATTGGTCGCTCGAAGCCACTCGCCCCCACCACGAGGACGGCTAGGGACGCGCGGGCGGGGATAACCGGCTCCCAGGTTGCGTGGGCCTTGAGGGGCAGACATCTCGACCCATCCGCCTCGACGAGCACGTAATCGGCATGCGCGGCGAGCGCATCGATGCCGCACGGGGGCTCGGCGACCTTGCCCGTCGTGGCGTCAAACGCTCCGACCGCCGCGATGCCGTCACGCGCGAGGACGGCATCGAGCCGCTCCACGCCGTCCAGGAGCGACATGTTCGACGGGGGGAGCATATGCGTCGAGGTCGCGAGCACCACGCGCGCCCCTTGGGCGGAGAGCGCGCGTCCGCCGCTGGTGAGCAGTGTCGACTTGCCCCCGCTTCCCACCACGGCGATGATGCCTCGGTGACGTGCGAGCAGGTCGGCGATGCCCCAAGTCGTGTCCATGCATCCTCCGTTCGGTCTTCCGTAACGGTACCATGTAGATGCGCGCCGAGCCTCGCGCGCGAAAGGAGTTCACATGTCCGTTGTAGATGCCCTGGGGAAGACATGCCCCCAGCCCGTGATCATGACGTCCAAGGAGCTCGACGCCCTCGCCGCCGCCGGACGTTCAGCCGAGGCGGTCGAGGTACTCGTCGACAACATGGTCGCGGTCGAGAACCTCAAACGCTTGGCGGGATCGCGCAAGCGCGGGGTCGAGATTGCGCAGGAGGAGCCCGGTGCCCGATGGCGCGTCGTCATCGCCGGTGGAGAGCCGGGTGACGAGACCCCCGCGGAACCGTTCGAGCCCTCATGCGACATCCCGCTGCCCTCGGTTGCCCAAGTTGCCGGCAAGGTCATCGCCGTGGGCAGCGAGTTCATGGGGCGCGGCGACCAGGAGCTCGGCTCGATTCTCATGAAGGGCCTCATCTACGCCTTCGCCAACGCCGACACCCCGCCTGCCAAGATGGTCTTCTTTAACGGGGGCGCCCGCCTCACCTGCGAGGGCTCGGTCTCTCTCGAGGACATCCGCCAACTCGAGGAGCGCGGTTGCGAGATCCTCACCTGCGGCACGTGCCTGGACTTCTTTGGCATCAAGGAGAAGCTCGCCGTGGGAGGCGTGACGAACCTGTACGCCCTATCCGAGATTTTCCTCGCCCCCGAGGGCGTCGTATCCCTGTGATGCAGGTATCCCATCGCCCCCGGGGACCTGCGCGCATCATCCCGTGCTCGGACAGTCCTGAGCTCGCGCGGAGGGCACATTAAGTGCCCTCCGGCTCGTGCGGAACTGCGCGCGGGACGATGCGCTCAGGTCCCCGGAGCGATGGGATGGTTGGAGCGAAAGGAAGGCGAATGCGGTGATATATCTCAATTGCGCGGCGACATCGCTCGTGAGGCCGCCGTGCGTAGTCGATGCGGTGGCCACCGCGATGACGGCACTCGGGAGTTCGAGCCGCGGTACGGCTGAGGGCGACCTGGCCGCGGCGCGCACCGCGCTCACGTGCCGCATGGCCGTGGCCGACCTTTTGGGCAGCAGCCATCCCGACCGCGTCATCTTCACCGCCAACGCCACGCAGGCGCTCAACACGGCCATCTTCGGGCTCGTACGCGCGCATGACCGCGTGGTCACCACGGTGACGGAGCACAACTCGGTGCTTCGCCCGCTCAACGTGCTGGCGCGCGACGCCGACGTCGAGATCGAGCACGTGGGCCTCGACGTCGCCCACGTGCTCGATTATCGTGCGCTCGAGCGAGCGGTCACGCCGGCCACGCGCGTGGTGGTGTGCAGCCACGCCTCGAACCTCACGGGAGACGTGGTCGACATCGAGCGTGTCGCCGCCATCGCGCACGCAGCCGGTGCCTTGCTCGTGGTCGACGCGGCGCAGACCGCAGGGCATATCCCCGTGGATATGGAGCGCACGGGCATCGACGTCCTGTGTTTCACGGGTCACAAGGCCTTACTCGGCCCTACGGGGACAGGCGGTCTCATCGCGGCACCCGGCATCGACATCGAGCCTTTGCTCCAAGGCGGCACGGGCGTGCATTCCGCCGATCCGTTCCAGCCCGAGGCCTGGCCCGAGCACCTCGAGGCGGGGACGCTCAACGGCCATGGTCTCGCTGGTCTGGAAGCCGCAGTGCGCTATCTGGACGAACGCGGCGTCGAGGCCGTGGCAGCCTACGAGGAGCGCCTGCGGTCGCGCTTCGCCCGGGCTGCGCGGGCCATCCCGGGCGTCGTGCCCTATGGTGCGGGTGACGCCGCCTTTGGCCACACGCCGGTTGTGGCGCTGAATCTCGTCGGCATGACCAGCTCACAGTTGGCCGACGTCCTCGCCAGCCGGTACGGTATCGCCGCGCGGGCGGGCCTGCATTGCGCCCCGCTCATGCACCGCGCGCTGGGAACGATCGAGACGGGCTCGGTGCGCTTCTCCTTCGGCCAGTTCACGACCGAGGCGGAAGTGGACGTCGCCTTGGCTGCCCTGGCAGAGATCTCGGCTGAGGAGGTGCGCGCATGAGCACTCGTGCGCCCGAGCCCGTCTGCGTGGTCTCGTTTTCCAGCACGCACGATGCCGTGCGCGCGGAGCTCGCCTGCACCCAGGCGGGGGTTCCGGGGCGCATCATCCCCACGCCCGTGCAGATCCACGCCGACTGCGGGTTGGCGTGGAAGATGCCACCCGCCGCGCGCGCGGCGTTCGAGGCGGCCGTCGCTGGCGCCGTCGAGCCGGCGGGGTATCACGACCTGATGTTGTAGTGTTCGGGCCAGGGCCCCACGTATGCGTCATCGCGGTTCGCATCGACGTGCGCGGGTGCCCATCTGGGCTTGATGGGAGGAATGGACATGCTGGTCTACATGAGAGGGGCGGGCGATATCGCCACGGGCATCGCGCTGCGCCTGCATCGTGCCGGCCTCGCCGTGGTGATGGCCGACATCGCCGAGCCTACGTGCATCCGCCGCACCGTGGCGTTTTGCGAGGCCATCCGCCTGGGCGAGGCGTGCGTCGAGGGCGTGTGCGCCCGCCTGGCGCACGATGCGGCGCAGGCACGTGCGATCGCGGATACGAGCGACATCGCCGTCGTCGTGGACCCCGCAGCCGATATGCTGGGCGAGACGGCTCCCGATGTGGTCGTCGATGCGATCCTCGCCAAGAAAAACCTCGGCACGACGATCGACATGGCCCCGGTCGTCATAGGCGTGGGGCCCGGTTTCACCGCGGGCGTGGACTGCCATGCGGCGGTGGAGACCAAGCGCGGCCACTATCTCGGCCGGGCCCTCTATGAGGGAAGCCCCATCGCGAACACGGGCATCCCCGGCATCATCGGCGGGCATGGGTCCGAGCGCGTCCTGCGCGCGCCGGCCGACGGCACCTTCGATCCCCTCGCCGCGATCGGCGACATCGTCCGCACGGGAGACGTGGTCGCGCGCGTCGATGGCGTGCCGATGCCCGCCACGATAGACGGTGTCCTGCGCGGTCTGCTTGCCCCCGGTGTCCACGTGCTGCGTGGCATGAAATCCGGCGACATCGACCCGCGGGGCGATGCGTCGTTCTGTGATACGGTGAGCGATAAGGCGAGTGCCGTGGGTGGCGGCGTGCTCGAGGCGATCTTGCGGCTGAGCGGCGCCCTGGGTCGCCAGACCGCGGCGCCGGCCCTGCGTGTCGAAGTGGCCCCGACGGCGTTTCCGGAAGGGGAGTGACGGCAATGTCCGAAGACGTGAAATTGACTAAGCTCGCCGCATGCGCCGGGTGCGGCGCCAAGGTGGGCGCGGGCGAGCTCGCAAAGCTCTTCGAGGGGTTCGAGCAGCCGCGCGACCCCAACCTGCTCGTGGGCTTCGACCGCGCCGACGACGCCGCGGTCTACCGCGTGAGCGATGACGTCGCCCTGGTCCAGACCCTCGATTTTTTCCCGCCCATCGCCGATGACCCCTTCGTGTTCGGCGCGATCGCCGCCACGAACGCGCTGTCCGACATCTACGCCATGGGAGGGGAGCCCAAGACGGCACTCAACATCATGATGATCCCCGAGGACCTTGATCCGGGCACGGTGCGCGAGATTCTGCGCGGCGGCGCCACTAAGGTCGCCGAGGCCGGTGCCATTGTGTGCGGAGGACACAGCATCTACGATCGCGAGCCCAAGTACGGTATGGCGGTGACCGGTCTCGTGCATCCGCGGTGCATCCTCACCAACGCCGGCGCGCATGTGGGCGACGCGCTCATCTACACCAAACCGCTCGGCATCGGCATCGTGACGACCGCCGCCAAGGCGGGTTTGGTGGGGAGGGCCGCCGCGGACGAGGTCGAATCCCTTATGATGACGCTCAACCGCCCCGCGCGTGACGCGATGGTTCGTTATCGCGTCCACGCGTGCACGGATGTGACGGGTTTCGCCGTTATGGGGCATATGCTCGAGATGGCGCAAGGGGCGGATGCGGCAATCGAACTCGAGGCCGCTGCCTTCGAGCTACTCGATGGGGCGCGCGACCTGGCGGCTATGGGCATCGTACCGGCCGGCGCCTATCGCAACCGCCGGTACGCGGAGGACGCGGCGGACCTCTCGGGTATTCCGCTCGACATGGCAGACGTGCTCTTCGACCCGCAGACTTCCGGTGGCCTCATGATCTCGGTCGATCCTGCCGACGCGTCCGCGTTGCTCGCAGATCTCGACCCGGTCGTCCCCGCGGCGCGTCTGGTGGGGCATGTAGTGGAGCACGAGCCGGGATCGTCCCGCGTCCGCGTGCATTAGGGCACGCCTGACAACACGCAGACGCTCGCTCGGCGGAAGAGGGCCCGTATCGAGCCGCTCGCGCATGCGCAAGAGACCATTCGAGAAAGGAAGTCCCCATGCGCAAGATCGAAACTATCGACAGCTTGATCGGCGCGCTCGACCGGGATGTGCCTGCGGTGCTCGTCATCGTGGTCGAGACGGCAGGCTCCGCCCCGCGCGAGCCGGGTGCCTGGATGGCGGTGTTCGACGACGGCCGCATCGAGGGCACGGTCGGCGGGGGAGCGTTGGAGGCCCGGGCCATCGAGGACGCTCGGTTGCTGCTGGCGTCGGGTGGGTCGAGGCTCGTGCGCTATACCATCGGCGGGGCGCAAAGCGACACCGGCATGGTGTGCGGCGGTGCCGTTGAGCTGCTTTTCATGCGCATGGGCGGGGAGCATCGTCTCATGTTGGAGAAGATGACCGCCATGTTCGGCGCGCGTTCCGAAGGCGTGCTTGCCATTGACCTCACGGCATTCGGCGGGTCCCTCTGGCCGGGGGAGCACGGCCCGGACGCCTCCCGCACGATAGAAGGCGCTCCGCACATGCGCATCGAGTGCTCTGGCGATGGGGGCGCCCGACCGGGCGTTGTCGGCACGTGGTATCGCGAGCCGATCTTCCACGAGGGTCGTGCGTACGTTTTCGGGTGCGGACATGTGGGTCGTTCCCTCGCCGAGGTCTTGGCGTTCGCGGGATTCGAGGTCGTGGTATGCGATGATCGCGCCGAAGTCCTCGGGCTCGCCCATCTGCCCCGCACCGTGGAGCGCCTCCGCGTCGATTACGGGGACCTCTCTGTGCGCGTCTCGATTGATGCGCGGGACTTCGTGGTGGTCTGCACGGCGGGCCACGCATCGGATTTCGACGTCTTGGCGCAGGTCTTGTCCGCCCGTCCTCGGTACGTGGGGTGTTTGGGCAGCAAGAAGAAGGCGGCGCATACTCGGGCGCGTCTGCGGGAAGCCGGGTTTCCTGCCGACGCGATCGATTCGATCCACATGCCGGTGGGTGTTCCGATCGCCTGCGAGACACCGGAGGAAATCGCCGTCTCCATCGCCGCCCAAGTGGTGGACGTGCGCCGCTCGATGTAGACCGGGGCTTGGCCGGAGCTTCGGAGCCTCGTTCACATCTTCCGGTGGCTCATATCCTCCACTGGTGCCGTCAAGGTAAAATGACGAGGTTGCCTTCAAACGTGAAAAGGGGAGGATATGCTGAAGTTCGCCAAGCGCCTCGTTCCGGCGACGACCGCCGAGGCGCATGAGATGCTGCTCGCCAACCGCGGCGCCCGTGTGCTAGGGGGCGGCCTGTGGCTGCGTCAAGGGCGCCGAGCCATCGCGTGCGCCATCGATCTGTCCGCTTGTGGTCTGGATTATATCGAGGAGAGCGACGATGCCTTCGTCGTCGGCGCCATGACTCCGCTGGCGGACCTCGAGCACGATGCGGCGTTCAACAGCGCGACTTGCGGCGTGTTCGAGCACGCGGTGCACGACATCGTGGGCGTCCAATTCCGCAACCTCGCAACCGTGGGCGGCAGCTTGTACGGCAGATTCGGCTTTTCTGATGTCCTCACGGCGCTCATGGCCCTCGACGCCGGGGTCAAGTTCACCGGCGCCGGCCGCATCGACCTGTCCACCTTTGCCGCGAGTCCCTATGAGCGCGACGTGCTCGAGCACCTCGTGGTCCATCGTCGTCCGTACAAGGCCGCCTACGGCTGTCTTCGTCGTCAGGCGACTGATTTCCCCGTGGTGAACGTGTGCGCCGCCTGGTGGGGCGATGCATGGCACGTGTCGGTGGGCGCCCGACCGCTGCGTGCGCGCCTGCTCGCGGGTGAGGAGCTCGGCTGCGGCACGCCCAAGCCTTCTCGCGAGGAGCTCTCCTGCGCCCTCGAGGCCGTTCGCTCACTCGATTACGGCACGAATTACCTTGCCGGTGCCGCCTACCGTCGCCACCTTGCGGGCGTGCTCGCCGTCCGCGCGATCTGCGAAGCGGCCGGTATCGAGGTGCCGCCTTCTCTCGAGGAGCGTTTCGAGCTGGAGGCGCGTGCATTCGAGGGCGATGCTGCCGCGTCCCCGTCGGGCTCTTGCGTCCCAACAGCCCCGATTGATTCCGCTGCCAAGGAGGCCGCTCGATGAAACTCACCCTGAACGGACGGCGCATCGTTGAGGACGTCGCCCCGGACATGACCCTGTTCGACTTCCTGCGCTCGCACGGATGCAAGTCCGTCAAGTGCGGCTGCGAGACCACGAGCTGCGGCTTGTGCACGGTGTGGCTCGACGAGCGCCCCGTCCTCTCGTGTGCCGTCCCCATGGCGCGCGTGGAGGGCCGTGCGGTCACCACGCTCGAGGGGCTGCAGGCGGAGTCCGCCGGTTTGGCGCGCTGCATGGCCGAGGAGGGCGCCGAGCAGTGCGGCTTCTGTTCCCCGGGCCTCATCATGAACGTGCTCGCGCTCGCCCGCGCCGCCGCCGACGACCCCTCGCTCGTCGCCACGCGCGAGGACCTCTCCCGCAACCTCTCGGGTAACCTCTGCCGTTGCACCGGCTACGAGAGCCAGCTGCGCGGCATTGTGCGCTATCTGAGGGAGGAGGGCGTCGCCGTTGGCTTCAAACTGCCTGTCATCGAGCAACGTCCGACCTGCGACGAATCCGACGCGCGGATCGCGGGCGGCTTTGAGCGCATTGCGCACCCCACGGTCAAGAAGGACGCGGCGGCCCTGCTCGCTGGCAAGCCCGCCTACACGGATGACCTCGCCCCCGCGGATGCCCTGACGGTCAAGTTCCTCCGCAGCCCCCACGCCCATGCGCGTATCCGCCGCATCGATACCTCCCGCGCGACGAAGGCCCCCGGGGTCATCGGCGTGTACACGTACGAGGATGTGCCGCGCACGCGCTTCACGCTCGCCGGCCAGTCGTATCCCGAGCCGAGCCCCTATGACGGCCTGATCCTCGAGGACAAGGTGCGCTACGTGGGCGACGAGGTGGCCATCGTCGCCGCGGAGACCGCAGAGGCCGCCGAGCGCGCCCTGCGTCTCATCAAGGTCGATTACGAGGTGCTGCCCGCCGTCCTCGACCCGCGCGACGCGCAGGATGCCGCCGCTCACGGCGCCGTCATCCACGACGAGTCCGATTACCATCTCAACTACGACCTCGGCGGCGACCGCGCGAGGAACCTCATGGCCCATGGCGAGAACACGGTGGGCGACCTCGATGCCGCCTTTGCCGAAGCCGACGTCGTGGTCGATCGCACGTACGAGACGCAGGCCGCCGCCCAGGCGATGATGGAGCCCTTCTGCGCATTCGCGGCCATCGACGCGTTCGGTCGCATTTCGGTGACGAGTTCCACGCAGGTGCCGTTCCATATCCGCCGCCAGGTCGCCGGAGCACTCGAGATTCCGCAGTCGCAGGTGCGCATCGTCAAGCCACGCGTCGGCGGTGGCTTCGGCGCCAAGCAGACGGGATGCTGCGAGGTCTTCGCCGCGTTCGTGGCGCAGCGCACCGGCCGCCCCGCCAAGGTCGTCTACACGCGCGAGGAGACGCTGGCCGCTTCGAACTCGCGTCATCAGATGGTGCTCCACGTGCGCGTGGGCGCCAAGAAGGATGGCACCATCACCGCGATCGACCTGCATACCCTCTCCAACGCCGGCGCGTACGGCGAGCACGGTTCCACCACGGTGGGGCTCTCGGGCGCCAAGTCGCTGCCCATCTACAATCATGTACTCGCGAGTCGCTTCACCTACGATGTCGTGTACACGAACACGATGCGCGGCGGGGCCTATCGCGGGTATGGTGCCACGCAGGGCTGCTTCGCCGTCGAATCGGCGGTCAACGAGCTCGCCGACGAGCTGGGCATCGACCCGATCGAGCTGCGCCGCCAAAACCTCGTGCAGGCGGGCGAGATCATGCCCCAGTACCACAACGAGCCGCTCAACAGCTGCAAGCTCGACGACTGCCTGCTGACGGCGCGCGAGATGATCGGCTGGGACGAGAAGGGGCTTGTGCACGACCTCGGCGATCGGGTCCGCGGCCTCGGCGTCGCGGTGACCATGCAGGGGTCGGGTATCTCGAACATCGACATCGGCTCGGTCGACCTGCGCCTCGAGGAGTCGGGCTTCATCGCCATGCAGATCGGCGCCACCGACGTGGGTACCGGGTGCGACACCATCCTCGCCCAGATCGCCGCCGAGGAACTCGGGTTCGACCCCGATGCCATCGTGGTGCGCGGCGTCGACACGGATGTCTCCCCGTTCGACACGGGCGCCTATGCGTCCTCGGGCACCTACATCTCGGGCATGGCCGCCAAGCGCGCGGCCGCCCAGCTGAGGGAGAAGATCTGCGCCCAGGCCGCCTCCTGGTGGGGCCTCGAGCCCGAGCGGGTCGCCTTCGACGGCGAGCACGTCTACGAGGCCGGTGAAGACGGGGAGCCTGTCGAGGGGGCGCTCGAGGCCGGCCGCGTGCTCGATGTGCGCGCCTTCGCCAACGAATGCGTGCGCGGCGGCGCGGGCGATTGCCTCACCGCCCACGCCGCGGCGAGCTCCCCGGTGTCGCCGCCGCCGTTCATGGCGGGCATCGCCGAGGTCGAGGTCGAGAAGGCGACCGGCAAGGTCAGCCTCGTGGACTACGTCGGCGTGGTCGACTGCGGCACCATCGTCAACAGCGCCCTCGCGCGCGTGCAAGCCGAGGGCGGCATTGCGCAGGGCATCGGCATGGCGCTCACCGAGGAGGTGTCCTACAGCGCGGCGGGCCGTTCACGCGGCCGTTCGTTCATGACGTACCGCCTGCCCACGCGCCTGGACATCCCGCAGATCCGCGTGGCGTTCGAGCCGAGCTACGAGCCGACGGGCCCGTTTGGCGCCAAGTCCATCGGCGAGGTCGTCATCAACACGCCGGCGCCCGCCATCGCGAGCGCTGTGGCCCATGCCACCGGCGCGTACGTGCGCGACCTGCCCATCACGCCCGAGAAGGTGCTCGTCGCCCAACCCGAGTCCTAGTCCCAACCCGAGGCGTGTGCAAGGCGGAGTCGAGGGCGGGAATGTCGAAAAAACGGCCCGCGAGGGTCCCGATTTTCGACATTCCTACCCTTAGGCTCATCGTATCCCTGCCCATGCGCTAGGATGGACGCGCCGATGCCGGGGCCGATGACGACCGGCTGGAACCGAGACACATTTCGAGAGGAAAGCGCCATGCTGTTCGAATACTGCGCCGAGAACTTCACCAACATCGAGGCCGCGCTGCGTGCCGGCGCCGGCCGCATCGAGCTGTGCGACAACCTGGCGCAAGGAGGCACCACGCCGTCGGCGGGCGTGATCGAGCAGGCGGTGGGCATCGTGCATGCCCACGAAGATGCCGAGGTGCGCGTGATCATCCGGCCGTGCAAGGGCAATTTCGACTATTCGAAGGCCGAGATGAAGGCCATGGAGACTGACATCCGCTATGCGGGCGCCAACGGCGTGGACGGCATCGTGATCGGGTGCCTCAAGCGTCGCTCCAAAGGCAAGGGCTTCGAGCTTGACGCAGATGCCACGACGCGCCTCATCAAGGTCGCGCGCGGCGTGGGCGAGATGCGCGGCCGCGACTTGGGCATCACGTTCCATATGGCGTTTGACGAGCTCGCGCCCGCCGAGCAGCTCGAGGCGATCGACGTCCTCGCCGGCCTCGGCGTCGACCACATCCTCACGCACGGCGGCGCCGCGGGCGCCCCGATCGAGGACAATTTCGATCAGCTCCGCGCCTGCATCGAGCGCGCAGCGGGACGCCTGGTCATCCTGCCAGGAGGCGGCATCACCCACCAGAACGCCGCACGCGTCGCCGAGGCGCTTGGCGTTGACGAGTTGCACGGTACGAAGATCGTCAAGCTCGGCTAGACGGGCCATGCCCCTTCGCCGACGCCCATCCGCGCCGCACGAGCTTGACCTCGGCGGCGCGTTCGCGTTCGGTGAGACGCGTCATGATGCGCCCAAAGATCGCGGCGAGGAGTTGCTGGAAGATGGTCCCGCACATGACGGGGAAGACCGCCTCGCCGGGGAAATACTGCGTCGCTATGACCGCGCCCGATGAGATGTTGCGGAGCCCGCAGTCAAACCCCATGGTCACGAGCGTGGAAAACGGTTGATTCAGCAGGCGCGCGGCGATCATGCCCCACAAAAAGCCTGTGCTTGCGAACAGTAGGATAAACAGGGCGACCCCTGCCCGCTCCCAGGTCATATTCAGGACGTACTCGCTCAGCTCCGTTGAGTTCGCGGTGATGATGACGACGAGCAGAACCTTACACAGCGGGTCGATGACGGGGGAGAGCTTCTCGTGCCCCCAGCCGCGCGAGAGGTCGTTCACCGCCATGCCGGCAAGGGCCGGCAGCGCGATCATGAACACCATGTTGACCATCATGCCGATGGTGTCCATCTGGATGGTCGCGCCCATGAGGACGCTGAGTGTGAACGGGATGGAGAACGGCGAGAGCACCGTCGAGACGAGGATGGCGCTGAGCCCAAGCGCCGTGTTGCCCGAGAACATGCCGACCCACATGAAGCTGACGATGCCGATGGGCACGCTGTATTCCAGCAGAACTCCGGTGATGATCTGCGTGTCCCCGGCGAATAGGATCGACGCCATGCCGAATGCAACAACCGGCATGAACACAAGCGTGACGCCGAGTATGACCAAGAGGGGGAGGGGATGCCGCACCGTCTCGGCGAGTTGGCGGAAGGTGTTGTTGAGCGATCCCTGGAAGGTCATGAAGGCGAAGAGGAACGGGACGACCGTCTCGATGGGGCCGAACACCCCGGGGAACAGGACGCCCGCGGTGACGCAGAGCGGGACAATGAAGGGCATTCGCGCGCCAATCGCCTTCCCCAGTCGTCTCCATGCGCCCATGCTGCTCCTTTCGCCGCCTCCTATGGGTACCCAAGCATAGTCCGTACGCGTTACAGGGTTGTTACGACCCAAGGCGATGCGCATGTCGAATATGCGTCGACGCTTGTCTTTACGGGAGCATCTCCGCCGCCTGCCGGGAAGGAGACGTTTTGTCGAGTCACGCGTGTATACTGGGAGACGTTCAAAACGCACGCCCGCCGCAGCGGGCAATCATCAAGGATTTGATCTTATGTCGAGCGTGATCCGCATCGGCCGCGCATTCGCTGCAAGCGGCCCCACCCATTCGTCCCTCCTTTCTTTGGGAAAGGAGGATGGCCATGGCATCGCTTAAGACGACTCATCACTGGTGCGTGGCGGCAAGCGATCCCAAGCTTGAGGGCGAGCTCGCCGCGGGGCTGGACGTGGCGCCGCTCGTGGCGCGCATCATGGTCGCCCATGGGATCCGCTCGGTTGAGGAGGGTCGCCTGTTCCTCACTCCCTCGCTGGAAAGGGACTGGGCGGATCCCCTTATCATCCCCGGCATGGCCGAGGTGGCGGATCGTGTGGAGCGGGCGGTGCGGAGCAGCGAGCCCATCGCCGTGTTCGGCGACTTCGACGTCGACGGCATCACGTCCACCTGCCTGCTCACCGAGGCTTTGCGCGCGCTCGGTGCGCGTGTCCAGCCCTTCATACCTCATCGATTCGACGAAGGCTACGGCTTGACCTGTCAGGCCCTCGACCGCGTGATCGAGGCGTGCTCGCCATCGCTCGTCATCACGGTCGACAACGGCATTGCCGCTCGTGATGAGGTGGGCTACCTCACGGAGCGAGGCATCGACATCGTGGTGACCGATCATCACGAGCCCGCCGACCTTGTGCCCCAGGGCATTCCCGTCACCGACCCGAAGATTGACGGGCGAGGCCCCAGCCGCGAGCTCGCCGGCGTCGGCGTTGCCCTCAAATTGGTGCAGGTCCTGGGATCGCGGCTGGGCATGCCCGAGCTATGGCGTTCGTTTACCGAGGTCGCCGCCCTCGGAACGGTGAGCGACATGATGCTTCTTACGCCCGAGAACCGCGCGCTGGTGGCAGACGGTATTGCCCACATGCGCACAACGACAAGGCCCGGTTACGTCGCGCTCGCGGCGGTGACCAGAACGGACCTCTCTGCCATCACCGCCGATGGGCTTTCGTTCTCGCTCATTCCGCGCTTGAACGCCGCCGGACGCATGGCCGACCCCACCCTGGCGCTCGACCTGCTTATGGCCCGTGACCCCGATGAAGCGGCGTCGCTTGCCTCGCGCCTTGAGGAGATCAACCAGGAACGCCGCACCATCGAGGCAGAGCTCACCGAGCAGGCTGAGGAGCTCGTCGAGAGGACGTATGACGGCGGCCGTTGCATCATCGTGGGCGGCGAGGGGTGGCATGAGGGCGTGAAGGGCATTGTGGCGAGCAGGCTGGTCAACCGCTACCACGTACCGGCCCTTCTGTTCTCGATTGAAGACGGCATTGCCCGCGGCTCCGGTCGCTCCGTGGGTAACGTGAACCTCTTCGAGGCGGTCGAGAAGTGCTCGGACCTGCTCATTCGTTTTGGCGGTCATGCCGGTGCGGTGGGCGTGACGTGTGTCGCGGAAAATCTCGATGCGCTGCGCGAACGGCTCGATGCGGTGCTCGCGGAACTCCCGCGGGAAGATTTCGAAGACCGCGGCGAGGTGGCGGCGACGGTGCGCCTCTCGGAACTTGATATCGACACCATTCGCCAGATCGGCATGCTCGAGCCATTCGGGCAAGGCAACAAAGTGCCCCTGCTCGCTGCTTGCGGTGTCACCATGTGCGATCGTGCCGTGGTGGGCAAGACGGGCGACCATATGCGGTTCGTGGCGACCGATGGCGCCGCGAGCGTTCCGGCCATCATGTTCCGCGTCGCGCAAGTCGACGCGCTCGTCAACTGCGATACGGTGGTCGATCTCGTCTTCGAGGCGGTCGCCGAGTGCTGGCAGGGCCGCGTCAAGCCCAAGCTCATGGTCAAGGATATCCTCTGCCGGTCGTGCTCCGACGGCGGGCGCGTGGGGCTGCCCGAGCTTCCGCCCCTCTCGTGCGACGCTTCGACGGCCCAAAACCCCCTCACCGACGGCACGCCATGTGCGGCACCCGCCGCCGAGGTGCCCGTACCGGTTGACGCCGACCGTCGCGCCGCCCTGGCTCGACTGCCGTATGACCAGCTCACGCGCTCACTCATCCATACGATGATTGGTTCCGCCACTCCGCATCGCGCGCAGCTCGAGGCCCTCGACGCCCTCAAGGGCGGTCGCAACACCCTTGCCGTCATGGGCACGGGCCGGGGCAAATCGCTCATCTTCCATGTGCATGCCATGCGCGAAGCAATCGCCAATGGCATGGTGAGCGTGTTCGTCTACCCGTTGCGCGCCCTCGTGGCCGACCAGTCGTTTCACCTCACCTCAACGCTCGCCAAACTCGGCGCGCGCGTCGGCGTGCTTACGGGAGAGACCCCATCGGCTGTTCGCGACCGCCTGTTTAACCAGCTTGTCGCTGGCAAAATCGATATCGTCCTCACCACGCCCGAGTTCCTCTCCATTCATCGCGACCGTTTCGCCGTCTCGCGCCGCGTTGGGTTCGTCGTCGTGGACGAGGCACATCACATGGCGGGAGCAAAGGGCGGGGACCGCGCCGCATACCTCGATTTTCCAGCGATTTTGGACCAGTTGGGCGCCCCCCGTGTCCTTGCCGCGACCGCGACGGCATCGACGGACGTCGCGACCGAGATTTGCCGTCTTGCTCGCATCGACAACGTCGTCGTTGACGCCGCCATACGCGACAACCTCGATCTCGATGACGAGCGTGATCTCTCCAGTCGCGAGAACCGTCTGGTCTCCATCGTCGCCACCGGGGAAAAATGCGTGGTGTACGTCAACTCGCGCGACCAGTCCGTCGCGCTTTGCCGTACGCTGCGCCGACGCGTGCCGGAATTGGGGGAGCGCATCGCCTTTTACAACGCCGGTCTCAGCCGGGCCGATCGCGCCGTCGTCGAATCGGCGTTTCGTGACGGTGCACTCACCTGCATCGTCTCCACATCTGCGTTCGGCGAGGGCGTGAACCTGCCCGATATCCGCCACGTGGTGCTGTACCACATGCCCTTTGGTTCTACCGAATTCAACCAGATGAGCGGTCGTGCTGGACGCGATGGTGCCCCGGCTCGCATCCATCTGCTTTACTCGCGTCGCGACGCCCGCATCAACGAGCGGCTGCTCGATGCCGCCGCCCCCGAACGCGGGGAGCTCGTTACGCTGTACCGTGCGCTCCAGACCATGTGGCGTCGCCATCGCGGTGAGGCGTCCGGGGCGCCCCTGAGCGCCAGCGATCTCGATATCGCCCAGATGTGTCTGGCCATCGACGCGCGTACACCGGTGGATGAGCGCGCGGTCCCGCATGGGCTTGCGATCTTCGAGGAGCTCGGCTTTGCCCGCGTGGCCGGCGACGAGCGTTCCCGTCAGGTCGAGATGGTCGAGAATCCCGGGCACGTGGACCTCGATCGCTCGATTAGGTACCTCGAGGGCATCCACGCCCGCATGGAATTCTCCGCATTTAGGGACTGGGCTCTCACCGCCTCCGCCCGTGATATGCTGACACGCGTGAACCGTCCAATAACCCCGCAGGTGAGCGAGGGAGGTACCATCGATGGATAAACAGCCGATTGCAACGCGGCAACCCAAGGCCACGGAATGGAAACAGGGCTCCGAGCCCTTGCGCCCGAGCGCCGAAATGGTGCACTACGCTCATGCCGACGACCTTCCCACCGAGTTCATGGCGGACAATTTCGACAAGCTCGCGAACCTGGTGGGCAGGTACATGGGCAAGGAGGATTGCGACCTGGTCGAGCGGGCGTACTGCTTTGCCGCCGAGAAGCACTGTGCACAGAAGCGCCGCAGCGGCGAGGCGTACATCAATCATCCCGTCGAGGTCGCGATAATCCTGGCGGAACTCAAGATGGATTGCGACGTGGTGTGCGCCGCACTGCTGCACGACACCGTCGAGGACACGACGACGTCTTTGGATGATGTGACCACGTATTTTGGCGAGACGGTCGCGGAGCTCGTCGACGGCGTGACCAAGCTCACCAACATCGACGTGGACACCATGGATGAGAAGCAGGCGCTCAACTTGCGCAAGATGTTCCTCGCCATGAGCCGCGATATCCGCGTGGTCATCGTCAAACTCGCCGACCGCCTGCACAACATGCGCACCTTGGCGGCGCTTCGCGAGGATCGCCGCCTGTTCAAGGCGCGCGAGACCATGGACGTGTATGCCCCGCTCGCCGACCGCTTGGGCATGAGCTCAATTAAATGGGAGCTCGAGGACCTTTCCTTCTTCTACCTGGAGCCCGAGGCCTATCAGCGCATCGCCCGCATGGTGAGCGAGAGCCGCGAGGTTCGCGAGCGCTTTTTGGCCGAGACTATCAAGGCGCTCGATGACGAACTAAGGGGTGTGGGTCTCACCGGGTATCAGATCGCCGGTCGCTCTAAGCATTATTGGTCGATCTATCAGAAGATGAAGCGCAAGGGTAAGGAGTTCTCCGAGATCTACGATTTGGTGGCCCTGCGCGTCATCACCAACTCGATTGCGGACTGCTATTCCGCCCTCGGCGCCGTCCACTCGCTGTGGACGCCCATGCCGGGGCGCTTTAAAGACTATATCAACATGCCCAAGGCGAATAACTACCAGAGCCTTCACACCACGGTCATCGGTCCCACGGCGCGCCCGCTTGAGATTCAGATCCGCACGTACGAGATGCACGAGCAAGCCGAATACGGCATCGCCGCGCACTGGCTCTATAAGCGCTCGGGTGGTTCGAGTGCGGTCAAGGCAACGAGCGCCCAGCGCCTCGACGACCAGATCAACGCCCTCAAGCGCAGCCTCGACTGGGCGGCCAACGACGAGATTGACGATCCCAAGGAGTTTCTCCACTCGCTCAAGGTCGACCTCTACGACCAAGAGATCTTCGTCTTCACCCCCAAGGGCGAGGTCATGAACTTGCGCATGGGATCCACTCCGCTCGACTTTGCCTACTCGGTACATACCGAGGTCGGTAACCATTGCGTGGGCGCCAAGGTCAACGGCGCCGTGGCTCCGCTTACGCACACGCTCGCCATGGGCGATCGCGTCGAGATCCTCACCAATAAAAACGCCAAGCCCTCGCGTGACTGGCTGAACATCGTCAAGACGCCGAGCGCCAAGTCCAAGATCCGCCGTTACTTCGCTGCGGCGACCAAGGACGAGGACGCCACGGCCGGTCGCGAGATGCTCGCCCGCGACCTTCGCAAACGCGGATACGGCATCTCCACGCCGCGTTCGACGCGCGCGCTCAACGCCGTGGCGAGCGACATGAACTACAAGGCGCTTGAGGACCTGTTCGCCGCGGTGGGCGCCGGCAAGGTGCAGCCGCGCGCCGTGGGCAATAAAGTCCAGGCAATCCTCGACCCGCAGCCGCAAAACCCCGCCGAGGCCAAGGCAGAGGCCATCGCCAGCGTAGTGCATCAGCCCCCGCGCACCGGTGGTCAGTCCAAGCGTGCCAAGAAGGGCAGCAACGGCGTGCTCGTGGAGGGCGCCGACGGAGACGGCATGCTCGTTCGCCTAGCGCATTGCTGCAACCCCGTCGCGGGCGACGATATCGTGGGCTTCATCACGCGTGGCCGCGGCGTGTCGGTGCACCGAGCCAACTGCCCCAACGTCAAGGGGCTTATGGAGCATCCCGAGCGCATGATCGGCGTGAGCTGGGATACGGGCGCCGATGCCTTGTTCCAGGTCGAGGTCGTGGTCGAGTGCATCGATCGCATGGGGCTGCTCAAGGACGTCACCATCGCCATCGGCGACGCGGGCGGCAACATCCTCTCCGCCGCCACCTCGACCAGTCGCGAGGGCATCGCGACCCTGCGGTTCCTCATCGAGATTTCCGACGCGAGCCGCCTCGACCCGCTGCTCGCCGCCATCGGCGCGGTCGAGAGCGTCTACGACGCCCGCCGTCTCATGCCGGGTGAGGGCAATAAGACCATGAAGCGCAGGTCGCGCTAACCGCTCTTCGATTACCAAGAGAAGGTGCGAACCCCCGTGCAGGTAACGACTTTACCGTCATTTGTCTTGGAGAAAACAAAGCGGTAGACTCCCGGGCCGACGTTTGTCCATTCGGCTCGGGAATATCCGTTTCGCTTCAACGTGGCCGATCCAATATACGATGTGCCGCGGTAGAGCTTGACGGTGAAGGTGCCACTTGATGGAGATTAGGCTGTGAGTTCAACTCCCATGTTCTGACCCGAGAAGTGCTCGGCGGTAAGGCTCTTGGAAGTCAGGAGTGCGAATGACGTATTGATTCTAAGTGTTTCGACAAGATTGTCCGGGCGTTTCGTCATTGGCGTCTCGTAGATATGGGCTGTCATGGGAATGCTGGCTTGTGCTGCCGCCTGTTGCGGGCATAACCCAAAGACGGATGCTGCCATCAATATGAGTGCTGCTGCATTTGCGACAATGTGTCTCATTGTCCCTCCAAATGTAGAGAGCCGATATTGCTCCAACTATGCCCTTTTGTCCCACAACAGATGTGTAAGCAATGGGGTGCAAATCGTCCTATTTAATGTGTGGGGATATTTATTAATTCTCTCAACTCTTCCACGCTGTGGACACCGAGTTTTTTAAACGTGCGGCGCCTATAAGATTTGACGGTATTCGTCGTGGTGCTTCGCGTTTCGCAAATCTCTTTGACGCTCATTCCTTTTGCCAAGTCGAGAACTATATTCGCTTGAAGGCCTGTAATGCCGTATTCGCTGAGCAGTAGCATTCCGTCTGCTTCCTGTGCCTTCTCTGTTTGCCTGTCGAGCCGGAGTGCCCCATATTGCCTGAAGAAGGTGAGCAGGGCCATGCCACAAACGATGAAATTGAGAATTAAGGGTAGCCCCCAGAGTTCGTAATAGGTCCCGACAATGGGAGAGAGGATTAGCCCTATGCCCGAGTAATAGGGAACCGCGACGAGGGACGTCGCCCTCTCTTTGTTTTTGCCGCACATGTGAAGTAATCCGAAAAGAAGCGCCGTACAAATAAAAAGTGAGCAGACGGTCAATAGACCCAAGTACAGTTGGGCCCCTATCACAACAAAGGCAGAGAGGCTGTAGAGCGATATAGCGATTTCTGTCGGCGTCTTCGCTGGGGCACGGGAAGGAAAGCACTTGGTCGGAGATGACATGAAAGCGAGGCTGTAAACCTGCAGCAATACCCCTGCGCCCCAGATGAAGTAGTAGCTTGCCTGAAATATCTGGTCTCCATTTGGGAGGGTTATGGTGTCCGACAGAGTGGATGTGATGACGATAAGGGCTGCTAGCAGGCTAATCGCCAGACATTTCCAAGAAAGATGATTGTTTGCCGGCGGGTCTGCGGGGTTGTCGAGGTGGATTTTCCCGTCCCGGACAAGCCTCTCAAGATCCGTGTGCGCAGATATATTGAGCTTTTTTCGAGCGCGTGAGCGAAGGGTGGATATCGTTCCTGGTGCAATTCCCATTGCGTCGCTGGTCGAGTGCGTTTTCTCACCCAGTAAGTCGCGAGCGATAACTTCGTTCTCCCTGGCGAGAGCGATGTCGCCGCGTCGCCGGAGAGATGAGGTCGCTGTTCGGTGGGATGCGTCTTGCAACGCCGCTTGCGCAGCTGTATGCGTTGATGGCAGGCGAGCCCCAAAAGGAATGCTGGAGGGAGGACCCAAAACCATACATTTACTTGATTGTCGAACAGGCCGCTGGAAAAACCATAGGTGAGCGCAATGCCGTTTACAAGGAAGCTCGATACTCGATAAACGAGCATTCCGGACATGAGCCACAAGGGTTCAAAGACCAATTGGTTGTCCTCGTGTAGGCTATGTTTGAGCTTGAGGAACAATGCAAGCCCACAGAGGAAGGACAGCACAATCGTCCAAAGCGGATTGTTCTGAGGAAGAAAAAGAGTCGCCTTGTCGTAGAGGAAGAACAAAGCGTAGGCGAGCAGGAATGATCTTGGCCCGCTTGCCGAAGCCGTCTCATGAGAATGTGCCTGCAGGAAGATTGCCCAGCATATCAAAGATGAGGAATAGCTAAATGCTACGCAGAGACTGAGCAGGTTCTCGACCTCAGGGGGGATTGCATATGCTAGAAACGCTTCAGAGCAGAGGATGGACGCGCTTTCGGCGATGACGAAGACTTAAGCAGAAGCGTGGCCCAAGCGGCTTATGAGAGGCTGATATTTGAGATTGGTCTTTATTGCCTTGCTGCAAAAGGGCAATGCGCCAAGTGCGATGCAGAGAGGGACGATTTCTGTGTTGGAGGATGAGATCGAGAGCGTCGGATTATATGCAGCTCTGGGGAAGCAAATAAGAACGGCGGTCCACAAGCTCAGTGAAAGTTTCTCGTTCATTTGAAAGCTCGATTCGTCAAGCGATTCAGCTTATTATTCGAAAAAGTGTATCAGAAGATAGCGAAGCCTAATTTCATATGAATTGCACCCCCATTGTTGACAAATGAAACGCCTCTGGAGTGCAAGGATGCATATGGGTTCAATAAACGGAGCATGGGGAGTTGAGATGCTCGGGGAGAGAAACAAACGTCTTAGAGTCGGGGCGGGTATGCCCGCGAAAATGCCTTGCTTTGTCTTTCGAAGATTGGACGATCATGAGTAATGTCGCCCATCATGCCGACATGTACATCATCATGAAGCATTGGTACTGCGATGTTCCCGAGATGATCACGCGCAAGGACTTCTATCTCTATTCTGACGCCGCTTGCACAAAACTGGTTAAGAGCTGGAGTGTTGAGGCGCCTGTCGGGGTAACTAGGTAAAAGGTACTTGCCCCGAAACGAGGAGGCGATTTCGGATGAAGCCAATGGGCGCTGCAATGAGACGGGTCATCGCCGTTGCTCTTGTCGGCTCAATCGCGTTGTGGGCCGGGTTCATCTACGTGAACTTGTTGTGGCAAGGTGATCGTATGCTGGCTTCAATTGTCGTCTTTGCGGTTTGCGGTGGAGTGAGCGCCCTGCCAATCACCCGCTTTGCCAAGGAAGACGCCAAGGCGGATGCTGGCCGCTTCGTAAACAAGCTGAAGAGTGATGGAAGATACTTCTTCCGAGTGTTTGCCATTTCGGGACTGCTATGCATGGGGGCTTCATTCAGAATCGATGCTCTGGGCGATGAGATATGGCTTTTTCAGCTCGGAATGTGGATTGAGGCAGTGAGTGCTTGGATAAGGGGCTATATCTCTCTTGTGGGTTTCTGGTATACGCCTCGCGGGTATCGAGGGGTGTGAATTTGGTTTTCGCCCACTCGGAGTGTCAGCTCGATTTAGGATGGCGTAGGATAATCGAATGAATGTCGAGGCGGGACTCGAAGTCTCGCCTCGATTGTTTTTACGCATGCCGCGAAGGAGTTGTAGATATGAAGCTCGATCTCGAGAAGAGGGGGTCGCTCGCCATCCATTGCGTGGTGAACGGGCCCATCCAGACGAACACGTACTTCGCCGTGAGCAAGGGCGAGGCTGCCATCATCGATCCCGCATGGGACGGGGAGAAGCTCGCCGAGGTCTTTGCCGAGCGCTGTCCCGATGCTCGCGTGAGCGCCATCATCTGCACGCACGGCCACGCTGACCATATCGGTGGCGTGGCGGGTCTGCGCCGCGCGCTCGGACCGGATGTGCCGTTCATGATCTCCGCGGCAGACAAAGATTTCATGGCGGGGGCGATCGAGAGCATGCGCGAGATGTGGGGGTTCGACCACGAGATGCCGCCCACTCCCGACCGTCTGCTCAACGAGGGGGACACGTTTGAGTTCGGTGACGTTGTCCTGCAGGTCATGGCCACACCGGGCCACACTCCCGGCGGTATCGTGCTTTTCTGCGCGGCGACTACGGGTGACGTGGCGTTTGTGGGTGACACGCTGTTCCCTGGCGCGCATGGCCGCACCGATCTCGAAGGCGGTAATGAGAAACAGGTGATAGACTCGCTCGGCAAGATGGGCACGTTCCTGCCCGCCGATACTTTGTGTCTCATCGGCCACAACGACACGACCACCATTGCGCGTGAGCTCGAGACGAACCTCTTTATGCGCCGCGGCTTGCGCCATTATCGGTGAGCGCGTGGGCTCAACATCGGCTCGATGTGTCGAGCTGGCTAACGTCCCAATGCTCGTTTAGATGAGCCGTTCGCGTGGTAAAATGCAGACGTTTACCGTTCAGAGTATGGACAATGGGAGGTCCAATATGCTCGTCAATGCAGCTCAGATGCTCAAGGATGCCGAGGCCGGTCACTACGCTCTCGGCGCGTTCAACACCAACAACCTCGAGTGGACCCTGGCTATTCTCCAGGCTGCCGAGGAGGCCAAGTCTCCGCTGATCCTTCAGTGCACCGCCGGTGCCGCTAAGTGGATGGGCGGTTTCAAGGTCTGCGCCGACATGGTCAAGGCTGCCGTCGAGGCCACGGGCGTTACCGTTCCCGTCGCCCTTCACCTCGATCACGGTTCTTACGAGGACTGCTTCAAGTGCATCGAGGCCGGCTTCACGTCCATCATGTATGACGGCTCTCACGAGGAGACCTTCCAGCTTAACCTCGACCGCACCAAGGAGCTCGTTGAGCTTGCCCACTCCAAGGGCATGTCCATCGAGGCCGAGGTCGGCGGCATTGGCGGCACCGAGGACGGCGTGACCTCCAACGGCGAGCTCGCTGACCCCGCTGAGTGCAAGCAGATTGCGGACCTGGGCGTTGACTTCCTCGCCTGCGGCATCGGCAACATTCACGGCGTGTACCCCGCCGACTGGGCCGGTCTTTCCTTCGAGCGTCTTGGCGAGATCAAGGCCGAGACCGGCGACCTGCCCCTCGTTCTGCACGGTGGCACCGGCATCCCCGAGGATCAGATCAAGAAGGCCATCTCCCTGGGCATCTCCAAGATCAACGTCAACACCGACCTGCAGCTCGTCTTCGCCAAGGGCGTCCGCGAGTACATCGAGGCTGGCAAGGATCAGCAGGGCAAGGGCTTCGACCCCCGCAAGCTCCTCAAGCCCGGTCGCGACAACATCGTGGCCCGCACCAAGGAGCTCATGGAGGAGTTCGGTTCCGTCAACAAGGCGTAACGTTTTAGGTCACTGACCAGTTGGGGCGCCCGGCTTCTTTCCACGCAAACGTCCTCGGGGAATCTCTTGTCGATTCCCCTGCGGAATGTTTGCTTAGGGAAGAAGCCGGGCGCCCCTTTCGTAGCCAGACCAGTTGCGCAAGCGCTTTAGTCGGAATCTCGCAACATGGGTGTGATTGCTGTGGTACCATAGCTGAGCGTGATTACGTGCCCGAGTGGCGGAACGGCAGACGCAGGGGACTCAAAATCCTCCGCTGGCGACAGCGTGTGAGTTCGAATCTCACCTCGGGCACCATGCATGGCACGTGATACGTGGATGCAGAGCGCAGTTCAGCAATGAGCCGAACTCACGCGAGTGTCCGAGCGTTAAGCAAACAGGCCCGTGGCCTGTTTGTAGCGAGGCCGCGAAGGCTTTGGCCTGAGCGGATGTGGACGCCGCAAGGCGGCCGCTTCGAATCTCACCTCGGGCACCACATCCATTGCTCGTGAGGAAAGCATGGAGCAGACGCTCCCGTGCTATCATTCTCGAGTCGCTGGTTTTCCAGCAGGAAAGCGGGATCTGAGGGTCCCCACCTTTCGGCACCATTGGGTAGCTGTCTGGTCGCACAACCGAACGCTTGCACTCACGCTACAATTTGCGTGAAATCGAGCAAAAGCTGTCGACCCGGATACCACATGGTTCCGGGTTTATTTGTACGAGTGCAAGAAGGAGGTATCGAGATAGCTAAGTCTGATGACACCCGCATCAACGATGAGATTCGCGCTCCGCGCGTTCGTCTTATCGGCGTCGATGGATCGCAGCTCGGTCTGTTCGACACACGTGATGCGCAGCGCATCGCCGATGACCAGAACCTCGACCTGGTGGAGATCGCTCCCAACGCGGATCCGCCGGTTTGCAAGGTCATGGATTACGGCAAGTTCAAGTACCAGCAGGCCATGAAGGCCAAGCAGGCTCGTAAGAACCAGTCCAAGATCGAGGTCAAGGAAATGAAGTTCCGACCCAAGATCGACGTGGGCGATTACGAGACCAAGAAGGGTCACGTCCTGCGCTTCCTCAAGAAGGGCGCGCGCGTCAAGATCACCATCATGTTCCGAGGCCGCGAGATGGCGCATCCGGAGCAGGGTCTGAACGTGCTCGAGCGTCTTGCCGAGGATCTCAAACCGTTCGCTACGGTCGAGTCCCAGCCCAAGCTGGAAGGCCGTAACATGCTCATGCTGCTCGCCCCCATCAAGGGCGCCTTCGATAACGAGGGCGAATCCGAGCCGAGCGATAAGTAGTCAACCAGGTATCAGAAGGAGAGTTCCATGCCTAAGATGAAGACCCACAGCGGCAGCAAAAAGCGTTTCCGCCGCAGCGGCACGGGCAAGATCATGCGCGCCAAGGCCTACAAGAGCCACATCCTGACCAAGAAGTCCACCAAGCGCAAGCGCGGCTTCCGTCAGGAGACCGAGCTCGCCGCCGCCGACGCCAAGGTCATCAACGCCCGCCTCGCCGGCCGTTAATCCATCCTTTCCGCTGTTATCTCATTTAGGAGTTGATTAGATATGGCACGTGTCAAGCGCGCTGTGAACGCCAAGAAGAAGCGTCGTACCGTCCTTAACCGCGCAAAGGGTTATTACGGTCAGGCATCCCGTTCCTATAAGTACGCCAAGGAGCAGGTGCAGCACTCCCTCCAGTACCAGTACCGCGATCGCCGCAACAAGAAGCGTGAGATCCGCAGCCTCTGGATCACCCGTATCAACGCCGCCGCCCGCATGAACGACATCTCCTACTCCCAGTTCATGCACGGCCTGAAGCTCGCCGGCATCGAGCTCGACCGCAAGGTCCTCGCTCAGATGGCCTACGAGGACATCGAGTCCTTCAACGAGCTCGCCACCATCGCCAAGAAGGCTCTTGAGGCCTAAGTGCGTTTCTACGGGATGTCCCATGGGGCATCCCGTTTCTTTTTACGATGGATACCCGATCGAAACAGGGTATATATCCCGTACAGATGACCGCCGCATACATGTAATAGAACCGAATGGTCGTCATCTATATAGGGCGGAAGATCGCCCAAAGCTCCTTTTCATATAGGAGGTTAAGAGTTCCTGTTATGGAGGAAATGTGAAGTAGCGATTCTCGCTTCACAGCCCCTCCGACTCTGGCAATATATCTCCTTGCCGCGCGGGTGGCCGAGTGAAGACGAGGCCGGGAAGACCCGCGGCGGGTACCTTGAGAACCGGATACCGCGAAGAGACGGAAGTAAGTGGAGACACCATTTATAAGGTGTCAGCAGTGATGTACTTTTCGAGATCAGTTGTGTAAGGTCTGACTTAGTCAGGCCCCGTTCAACTTTTCCTTAACCAGTTTACTGAAACGCTAACACATCGAATGGAATCCGATTCAGCGAGATGCTGGTCGGGACGGGCACTCCGCGCCCACCATGATCGCGACCGGACGCAGCGTCCGGCCATCATAATTGGACGGAGAGTTCGATCCTGGCTCAGGATGAACGCTGGCGGCGCGCCTAACACATGCAAGTCGAACGGCACCCCCCTTCGGGGGGAAGCGAGTGGCGAACGGCTGAGTAACACGTGGAGAACCCGCCCCCTCCTCCGGGATAGCCTCGGGAAACCGTGGGTAATACCGGATGACCCCGGCAGGCCGCATGGCCGGCCGGGCAAAGCCCAGACGGGAGGGGATGGCTCCGCGGCCCATCAGGTAGACGGCGGGGTGACGGCCCACCGTGCCGACGACGGGTAGCCGGGTTGAGAGACCGACCGGCCAGATTGGGACTGAGACACGGCCCAGACTCCTACGGGAGGCAGCAGTGGGGAATCTTGCGCAATGGGGGGAACCCTGACGCAGCGACGCCGCGTGCGGGACGAAGGCCCTCGGGTCGTAAACCGCTTTCAGCAGGGATGAGACAAGACGGTACCTGCAGAAGAAGCCCCGGCTAACTACGTGCCAGCAGCCGCGGTAATACGTAGGGGGCGAGCGTTATCCGGATTCATTGGGCGTAAAGCGCGCGTAGGCGGCCCGGCAGGCAGGGGGTCAAATGGCGGGGCTCAACCCCGTCCCGCCCCCTGAACCGCCGGGCTCGGGTCCGGTAGGGGAGGGTGGAACACCCGGTGTAGCGGTGGAATGCGCAGATATCGGGTGGAACACCGGTGGCGAAGGCGGCCCTCTGGGCCGAGACCGACGCTGAGGCGCGAAAGCTGGGGGAGCGAACAGGATTAGATACCCTGGTAGTCCCAGCCGTAAACGATGGACGCTAGGTGTGGGGGGACGATCCCTCCGTGCCGCAGCCAACGCATTAAGCGTCCCGCCTGGGGAGTACGGCCGCAAGGCTAAAACTCAAAGGAATTGACGGGGGCCCGCACAAGCAGCGGAGCATGTGGCTTAATTCGAAGCAACGCGAAGAACCTTACCAGGGCTTGACATATGGGTGAAGCGGGGGAGACCCCGTGGCCGAGAGGAGCCCATACAGGTGGTGCATGGCTGTCGTCAGCTCGTGTCGTGAGATGTTTGGTTAAGTCCAGCAACGAGCGCAACCCCCGCCGCATGTTGCCAGCACCTCGGGTGGGCACCCATGCGGGACCGCCGGAGTCAATCCGGAGGAGGGCGGGGACGACGTCAAGTCATCATGCCCCTTATGCCCTGGGCTGCACACGTGCTACAATGGCCGGTACAGCGGGATGCGATGGCGCGAGCCGGAGCGGATCCCTGAAAGCCGGCCCCAGTTCGGATTGGGGGCTGCAACCCGCCCCCATGAAGTCGGAGTTGCTAGTAATCGCGGATCAGCATGCCGCGGTGAATGCGTTCCCGGGCCTTGTACACACCGCCCGTCACACCACCCGAGTCGTCTGCACCCGAAGTCGCCGGCCCAACCGTTTGGGGGGAGGCGCCGAAGGTGTGGAGGGTGAGGGGGGTGAAGTCGTAACAAGGTAGCCGTACGGGAACGTGCGGCTGGATCACCTCCTTTCTAGGGAGCACGAGGCTTTCTGAAAGCACTAGAGAATCAGATCTCACAAGTTACGGCGCAGGTGTGCCCGAGTCTCCGCCCCCCGCCCCTTCGCGTGTCCGGTCCCCGGGGTCACCCCGCGTACCTTGAGAGCCGCATAGCGACAAGACGGATCTATTTATTGATCTGATCGATTCTTCTATATAGAGATATGAGATACATATCTTCCAATCTGCAAACATATAGTAAGTTGCATGACGATCGCCGGTGACGCACGTCACCGAGCGTATGCGACACCCAGACATTCAAGTGTCTAGATACGGCGTCCCGTCCCGGTTGGGGCGGGAAGATATCTAGGGCGCACGGCGGATGCCTTGGCACATGGAGCCGACGAAGGACGCGGCAAGCTGCGATAATCCGCGGTTAGGGGCACACACCCTTCGACCCGCGGGTCTCCGAATGGGCGAACCCGCCAGGAGAAGTCCTGGCACCCTCCGGATGAACACATAGTCCGGAGGGGGACAACCCGGGGAACTGAAACATCTAAGTACCCGGAGGAAGAGAAATCAACATCGAGATTCCCCGAGTAGCGGCGAGCGAAAGGGGACCTAGGCCAAACCGTGGAGCGGGCGGGCGCCAGCCTATACCGCCCACGGGGTTGCAGGGCCTCCCGCCCGGGAGCTGGCGCTCCCGGCGGGGAACCGTCCAGGGGAGCCGAACGGCATGGGAAGGCCGGCGGCACAGGGTTAGGGCCCCGTAGGCGCACCCTGGGACGGACCCCGGAGGAGGCTCCTGAGTAGGGCCGGGCACGTGAAACCCGGTCCGAACCCGGGGGGACCACCCTCCAAGCCTGAATACTCCCATGTGACCGATAGCGCACCAGTACCGTGAGGGAAAGGTGAAAAGCACCCCGGGAGGGGAGTGAAACAGTACCTGAAACCGTGCGCCCGCAAGGCGTCGGAGCCGGCTCGTTCCGGTGACGGCGTGCCTTTTGTAGAATGAGCCAGCGAGTTGCTGGCACGCGGCGAGGTTAAGCTATGGAAGCGAGCCGGAGCGAAAGCGAGTCCGAAACGGGCGACATGAGTCGCGTGCCGCAGACGCGAAGCCGGGTGAGCTATCCCTGGGCAGGCTGAAGCGGGGGTAAGACCCCGTGGAGGGCCGAACGGACGTACGTTGAAAAGTGCGCCGATGACCTGGGGATAGGGGTGAAAGGCCTATCAAACCCGGAGATATCTCGTTCTCCCCGAAATAGCTTTAGGGCTAGCGTCGCGCGTTAACCGCCGGAGGTAGAGCACCGGATCGATGAGGGGGCTTCGCCGCCTACCGATTCGAACCGAACTCCGAATGCCGGTCGGTCCAGAGCGCGGCAGTCAGAGCATGTGGGCTAAGCTGTGTGCTCGAGAGGGAAACAGCCCAGACCGCCCGCTAAGGCCCCCAATTCTCAGTTAAGTGGCAAAGGATGTGCGTCCGCGCAGACAACCAGGAGGTTGGCTTAGAAGCAGCCACCCCTTCAAAGAGTGCGTAACAGCTCACTGGTCGAGTGGACATGCGCCGACAATACACGGGGCTAAACTGAGAGCCGAAGCGGCGGCAACGATCATTCGTTGGGTAGGGGAGCGTCCCCAGCGGGGCGAAGCCGGAGGGTCACCGACGGTGGACTGCTGGGGAGTGAGAATGCTGGCATGAGTAGCGAGAGACGAGAGAGTAACTCGTCCGCCGTAAACCCGAGGTTTCCTGGGCGAGGCTAATCCTCCCAGGGTCAGTCGGGGGCTAAGCCGAGGGCGGAGGCCGTAGGCGAAGCGCAGCAGGTGGACATTCCTGCACCGGAGATGCACCGTCACGACCGACGGGGCGACGGATTGGGGTGGCTCGGCGGGGTTCTGGACGTCCCCGTGATGGAGCGCGGCCCGGAGACCAGGCAAATCCGGTCTCCACGGAGGGCGAGGCTCCGGACGAAGCGACTGAGCGAAGCGAGTGAGCCCGTGGTCCCCAGAAAAACCCCTAGGCAGGGGCATCTCCGCCCGTACCGCAAACCGACACAGGTGGGTGGGTAGAACATACCGAGGCGATCGGGTCAACCATGGTCAAGGAACTCGGCAAAATGGCCCCGTAACTTCGGGAGAAGGGGCGCCGGCGCGTACGTGGACCCACTCGCTGGGCGAGCGGAGGCCGGCCGCAGTGAAGAGGCCCAATCGACTGTTTACCAAAAACACAGGACTCTGCAGAAGGCGAGAGCCGACGTATAGGGTCTGACGCCTGCCCGGTGCCGGAAGGTCACGCGGAGGGGTTAGCCGCGAGGCGAAGCCCCGAAGCCAAGCCCCGGTAAACGGCGGCCGTAACTATAACGGTCCTAAGGTAGCGAAATTCCTTGTCGGGTAAGTTCCGACCTGCACGAAAGGCGCAACGAATTGGGCGCTGTCTCGACCATGGACCCGGTGAAATTCCACTAGTCGTGAAGATGCGACTTACCCGCGGAAGGACGGAAAGACCCCGTGAACCTTCACTGCAGCTTGGCATTGGCCGCTGGCCCGTCGCGTAGAGGATAGGCGGGAGGCTTCGAAGCCCGGGCGCCAGCCCGGGTGGAGCCGACCTTGGAATACCGCCCTCGGCGCGCCGGCGTCCTAACCCCGGGCCGTGATCCGGCCGGGGGACCGTGCCAGGTGGGTAGTTTGACTGGGGCGGTCGCCTCCCAAAGGGTAACGGAGGCGCGCGAAGGTCCGCTCGGGACGGTCGGCAACCGTCCTCAATGAGTGCAAGAGCGTAAGCGGGCTTGACTGCGAGGCAGACACGCCGAGCAGGTGCGAAAGCAGGCTCTAGTGATCCGGCGGCCCCGCGTGGGTGGGCCGTCGCTCAACGGATAAAAGGTACTCCGGGGATAACAGGCTGATCTTGCCCAAGAGTCCACATCGACGGCAAGGTTTGGCACCTCGATGTCGGCTCATCGCATCCTGGGGCTGGAGCAGGTCCCAAGGGTACGGCTGTTCGCCGTTTAAAGCGGTACGCGAGCTGGGTTCAGAACGTCGTGAGACAGTTCGGTCCCTATCCTCCGCGGGCGCAGGAGAATCGAGGGAGGCTGCCCCTAGTACGAGAGGACCGGGGTGGACGCACCTCTGGTGAACCGGTTGTCGACCAACGGCACGGCCGGGTAGCCACGTGCGGCGCGGATAACCGCTGAAGGCATCTAAGCGGGAAGCCGTTCCCGAGATCAGTTCTCCTTCCGGTAAGGGCCCAGGTAGACTACCTGGTCGATAGGCGGCAGGTGCAAGCGCGGCGACGCGCTCAGCCGAGCCGTACTAATAGCCCGAGCTCTTACCCGCATCCGACCGGCGGGACGCCATACTAACGTATCTAAGGTGTCGCGTCGTCACGGTCAGGTCGATCTCGGATCCGCCGCGGAAGTCGCTGTGCGGCCCTCAGGGCACGCGCGTGTCACCCGGGTGGACGGTACGAGAGCCGCCCACCGGTCAGCGGCCATTGCGTGCGGGGCACGCCCGGTCCCATTCCGAACCCGGAAGCTAAGCCGCACCGCGCCGATGGTACTGCGGGGGAAGCCCGTGGGAGAGCAGGGCGCCGCTGACCGGTGGACGGCTCTCGCCCCCTTGCGGGGGCGAGTCGAGGGGGGAGCGCGAGCTCCCCCTTTTTTCATATGGAGACTTCTTATGTCATATATCGCCTTTGTTATTGGCAACCTTGCATCTGGTAAGTCAACTGCCTCCCGTTATCTGTCCTTTCGTGGCGCACGACACATCGACCTTGATCGAATGGCAAAAGAGCTTTATGTGCCGGGCTCTGATCTGACACAGGCAATTGCCGATGAATTCGGCTGGGATGTTCTCGACGAATATGGCGACATTCGTACATCTGTTTTGGCTGAACGAGCTTTTGCCACTCCCGAGACAACTCATATCCTTAACGATCTTGTGCACCCTGTTTTGATTGAGCAGCTGAGCACGCTGCTTCTTCCCATCCAGTGTTGTTCAACGCTCGTACCTTCCTTTCCTCTCACTGTCGTTGAGGTTTCCGCACCTGCGGCGTTTTCTGATGCGTTTGGACTTGCAGATGAGGTGATCGCCGTCAGCGCGCCATTGGAAGTCCGTCGCGAGCGCGCGATTGCCCGGGGTATGTCCGTCGTGGATTTTGATGCGCGAGCTTCGGTTCAGCCTTCCGAAGATGAAATCATCGCCATGGCGGATCATTGTATCGACAACACTCGAGGCGATGATTCGTTGTTCGATGCCCTTGATGCATGGGTGCGTCTTCGAGGTATTGAGGGCCTTCACGAAGGTGAGCGATAATGATCAAGCGATCCCGTTTTTTTACGTGGTATCGGGTGCTTCCACTCGCTATTGTTCTGGTGTTCGGCGTGATCTCATATGCCTATTCATTTGCCCCCTCGTTGATTTTCAAGTCCCTGTATCCTCTTTCATATGAAGACGAAATCACTTCGTCTGCCGCCGCCCATGGCGTTGATCCGTATCTTGTCGCAGCAATTATTCGCTCGGAATCAAGCTGGGATGCAGAGTCGCAGTCTCATCGCGGGGCCATGGGCTTGATGCAGCTCATGCCCGAGACCGCTTCTGACATGGTGAGCAAGGGTCTGGTCGATGGTTCTCAGTTCTCCGCCGATGACCTTCTTGATCCCCAGACGAATATCGAGTTCGGTTGCGCGTATCTCTCGTATCTCCTTTCGTATTTCAATGGCGCTACGGACAAGGCTATCGCTGCTTACAATGCCGGCATGGGTAATGTCGATATTTGGACACAGGAAGACGATCTGCTGCGAAACGCGATCACGTTCCCCGAAACTCAGGCATATCTCGTCCGCGTTACGATGGCACAAACTCGTTACCAGGAACTGTATCCCCAGGCTTTTTGCTAGTCGTCCGTGGTGCTGCCACGCACTAGCCCTGTCTTGAGATTGACATCCTGGGGTATCAACACATAGAATGCGTGACCCCCGAGAATCGAGCGAGTGGATGGTGCGGTATGGCCGATTTTGAAGTTGAGCGTGTGGGTGGTGAGCTTCGGCGATTCGGAGTCAGCGGTACGTCGGCCTCCTTTGAGGTGGTCTCGCCGTTTGAACCTTCGGGCGATCAACCGGAGGCGATTGCCTCGCTCGTTGAGGGTGTGGAACAAGGTGATCGCTACCAGGTTCTCCTTGGTGTAACAGGATCAGGTAAGACCTTTACGATGGCCAAGACAATCGAGGCTCTTGGAAAGCCGACCTTGGTCATGGCTCCGAACAAAACGCTCGCCGCGCAGCTTGCGAGCGAGCTCAAGGAGTTCTTTCCGCATAATTCGGTTGTGTATTTCGTCTCCTATTACGATTACTACCAGCCCGAGGCGTACGTACCTTCCAGTGACACCTATATCGAGAAGGACTCTTCGATCAATGAAGAGGTCGAGATGCTTCGGCATCAGGCAACGGCAAGCTTGCTGTCACGCCGCGATGTGATCGTGGTCGCCTCCGTCTCGTGTATCTACGGTATCGGTTCGCCTGAGGATTACGCGGGCCTTGCCCCCAATGTGGACAAGAAGGTTCCATTGGAACGCGATGAGTTCATCCATGCTCTCATCGATATTCAGTACGATCGCAATGACTACGACCTGTCGCGCGGAACGTTCCGCGTGCGTGGTGATGTGGTCGATGTGTATCCACCCTATGCCGAGCATCCGTTGCGATTCGAGTTCTTTGGCGATGAGGTCGAGGTGATTGCCGAAATCGACGAGGTGACCGGAGAACTCCTGCGCGAGTACGACGCCATTCCCGTTTGGCCGGCATCGCACTATGTGACCGAGAAGCCCAAGGTGACGGCTGCGCTCAAATCAATCGAAGAGGAGCTTGAAGAGCGCGTGGCAGAGCTTAAAGCCAACGACAAGCTTCTTGAGGCGCAGCGGTTGGAACAGCGGACGAGCTACGATCTCGAAATGCTGGAGACCATGGGTTTCACGACGGGTATTGAAAACTACTCGCGCCATCTTGATGGCCGAAAGCCCGGCGAGCCCCCCTTCACCCTCATCGACTACTTCCCCAAGGACATGCTCTGCATCATAGATGAGAGTCATGTGACTGTGCCTCAAATTCGCGGTATGCACGAGGGCGATCGCTCGCGCAAGGTGACGTTGGTCGAGCACGGTTTCAGGTTGCCCTCCGCTCTGGACAATCGACCGCTGAGGTTCGATGAATTCGAGGCTCGGATTCCACAATTCATTTACGTGAGCGCGACGCCGGGCGATTACGAGCTGCGCGTGAGTCAGAATAATGTTGAGCAAATCATTCGTCCTACCGGCTTACTCGATCCAAAGATCGACGTACGTCCGGTACGTGGGCAAATCGATGACCTTATCGATGAGATCCGCGAGCGCGTCGCTCGGCACGAACGCGTGCTGGTGACGACACTTACCAAGCGCATGGCCGAAGATTTGACGGACCATCTGCTTGATGCGGGTATTCGCGTTAATTACATGCACTCAGATACGGCGACGATGGATCGCGTTGAGATCCTGCGGAGTCTTCGTCAGGGGAAAATCGACGTGCTCGTGGGCATTAACTTGCTGCGAGAGGGTCTTGACCTGCCAGAGGTGTCCCTCGTCGCCATTTTGGACGCCGACAAAGAGGGCTTTCTGCGCAATCGCCGCTCGCTTATCCAAACTATCGGCCGCGCGGCACGCAATGCCGAGGGCGAGGTCATCATGTATGCCGACACGGTGACCGACTCGATGCGCGAGGCAATTGACGAGACGAGCCGACGTCGTGCCATCCAGATGCGTTTCAACGATGAGCGTGGAATCAGGCCGCAAACGGTGCGCAAGGCAATCAGCGATATCTCGAGTTTTATCGCCGAAGCTGAGGAAAATGTGGGCAAAAAAGACCGCTCCCGCGGAGACAGCCTTGGTCACGGAGCCTTTTTCTCTCCTGTCGAGTCGACAGCGTCTGGAGCGGATGGTGGTCCCACAACGGGGGAGCGCCTTGCCAACGAGCTCTCGGAGCTGCCTCACGATGAGTTGATGCGCGTGATCGCCACCATGGAGGAGGACATGCGCGCCGCATCCGAGGCTATGGACTTTGAGGAAGCGGCCCGCTTGCGCGATGCCGTGGTGAGCCTCAAGGCGATGGTAGAGGGTACCAGTGAGGACGAGGTTATCGAGGCGCTTCGCAAGAGCGCCCGCAAGGGGTCTGCGTTCGCATCTGGCCGCAAGCGCCAGGGTACCCGATTCAAGAAGTAGGATGGTATACTTATCCTCGGGAAAACGTGCGGCGAAAGCCGTTGGGGAGGGATGGACATGACTAATTTCGATGCGATATTCGACCGCTTGCATGGGCTCTCATGGAGCCATGCGGTAATGGCCGCCGCCTGCTTCGTACTGGGTTGTGCGCTGTTTGTCGCACCGCTTTGGGATTATGCCGACACGATGAGCGCATTGCACCTGCTATCGTGGTTTGGCATTGGCGCGGGTGCACTCTCGGTGATCGGCGCATTTGCCTCCACGGCCCCGTTCACCCTGCGGGGTGCCGAGCCTGCTGTGGGTGCCCTTCTGCTTGTTTCCGGACTGTGGACGTTGAACTTCCCGGTCGCGGCGGGTGCGCTCAAGATCTCCCTCTTCGCCACGTGTGCTTTCATGGCTCTGTATATCCTCGTCACTGCCGTTGCTATGGAGTGCCGCGGCGTCGGTCGCTGGACGGTGCAGGTCGCCGTTGCGGTTGCCGCTCTCTTGGCCGCGTTTGCCGGGCTGTTTGGCTTGTTCGGCGCCGCGGGGATGCTTCCCGCGTTCGCCCTCGCCCTCTACGTGGCGGCATGGGGTTTCGTGTATGCAGCCGTCTCGCTTTCCGTTTCGGGCGGAGTCGAGGGTGCCCGCGGTTAAAGAGTCGACAAAAGGGCCTGTGCGCAGCGGATGCCGTCAGTTGCGGCGCTCATGATGCCACCCGCGTAGCCCGCACCCTCGCCGCAGGGATAGAGACCGGGAGTGCTGACGGAGACGCAGTTCGCACGATCGCGGACAACCGTGACGGGTGAGCTTGAGCGCGTTTCGGGTGCGGTGAGGACGGCGTCTGGATCATCGTAGCCCTTGAGCTTGCGCCCAAGCACCGGAATGCCCTCGCGTAGCGTTTCGGTGACGTGCGCCGGCAAGATGCCCTCAAGGGAGCCCCAGGTAACGCCTCTCGGATAGGTTGGCTCAATGCGTCCGTGGCCCGTGCTAGGCTGACGGGAGAGAAAGTCCCCGACTGTTTGCGCCGGCGCGCGATAGGCTCCGCCTCCGAGCTCGAATGCACACTGTTCACAGGATCGCTGCAGATGCATGCCCGCGAGCGGATTATCGCCGGGAAGATCGTTGGGCTCGATATTGACGAGGAGCGCCGCGTTGGCGTTGCGGCCGTTGCGTGCGCTGAGGCTCGCCCCGTTTGTCACCACGCCGCCCGGCTCTGATGCGGCGGCGACGACTTCGCCGCCGGGGCACATGCAGAAGGAGAAGAGGCTCCTGCCGTTTTTGAGGTGCGCGACGAGGCTGTAGGGAGCCGCGCCGAGCGAGGGATGCCCCGCTGCCGTGCCATAGAGGGCATTGTCAATATCGACTTGCAGATGTTCGATACGGACCCCCATGGCGAAGGTCTTGCGTGCGAGCGAGACATTGCGGCTAAGCAAGAGCTCGAAGACGTCTCGCGCGGAATGACCGCAGGCAAGAATGAGGTGTGAGGCGGGAAGATGCTCTCTTCGCCCGCCATGTTCGACGGTGATTCCGGCTATCTTCCCCTGGTCATCCATCGTGACGTCGACGAGCTTGGTGCGGAAGCGGACCGTGCCGCCGCAGGCGCGAATGCGGTCGATCATATGAGTGACGACGGTGGGAAGAACATCTGAGCCGATGTGCGGTTTGGCGTCCCAGAGAATGTCGCGCGGTGCGCCCGCCTCGACCAAAGTCCTCAGCACGAGACGGTGCAGGGGATTCTTGGTGCCCGTGTTGAGCTTGCCGTCGGAGAACGTTCCAGCGCCGCCGAGGCCGAACTGGATATTGGAGGCGGGGTCGAGTTCGCCCGTGGCGTTGAAGCGCGCGACTGCATCGGTGCGCCGCTCTGCGTCGTCGCCCATCTCAATGAGCAGAGGAGAGAGGCCTGCTTCGGCTAAGGTGAGCGCGGCGAAGAGTCCCGCGCATCCAGCTCCCACCACGATGGGTTGAGGATGGGGTTCGTTGTGCGAGGAACGCGTGAAGCCGTGCTCAAATGTGGGCTCGGAGAAATCAACCACACGTACGCGCCGCGCATCACGGGTGGAGACGCTCTCGATGAGCTCGAGTTCATCGAGGGCCGGGTCGACCTCAAAGCGTGCGCTCAGGGTGAAGTGCACCTGTGCCTTTTTGCGCGCATCAATCGACTTGCGATGAAGCGTGACGCTACGGAACGTCTTTGGGTCGCAGCGGAGTAACCGTGCGGCCTCGCGTTTGCATACGTCGAGGCAGCTCGCCTCCGTTGCGCCCTGCTTAAGCGAGCAAGGGATTTCCGAAATCTCTAGCATGAAGTTCCTTTCGAGGCGCACAGGCCCGCACGCATGCCCGACGCCCATGCCCATGCGAGGTTGTAACCTCCGCAATCGGCATCCATATCCAGCGCCTCTCCACATGCGAAGAGGCCGCTGGGAGATGTTCCGTCGTGAAAGCTCACAATGCCGCACGTCTCGAGGTTTACGGACGAAAGGGGGATGCCGCCGCGGTGTATGTGCGCTTGTGCATGTTCCGTCGTTCCATGGACGCGGAAGCGCAGGTGGTGAAGGAGGGTGGCGGCGTGTGCCATGGGATCGGCGGAGTCGTTGAGCATGGCGCAAAGCAGAGACGCAAGAGGACGGGCGACCAAGCCGTCGAACCACGATGCATCGCCGCAGCACGACCCGATGCTGCTGGCGCGCGAGCGGAGGAGCTCGGTCATGTCGGCTTGGCCCAGGCTGGGAAAGAGGTCGAGTTCGATGATGTCACCGGGCTCGATCCTCCGGGAGAGGTTGAGCGCCGCTATTCCGGAGATGCCATAGGGGCGGAAGAGGACCTCGCCTGCCTCGGACGCAATGACGGCGCCCTCGCGCATGAGCGAAAGCGCGCCTTCGACCCTCAGCCCGTCGAGATGCTCGAGGGCGAGTGCGTGCCGTGTCGCGCCTGGTGCGTTGGAATCGATTTCGCAGGCGATGGGACATAGGACGGGAATTTCATTGAGGTGTGCAAGGCGGAAGACCTCGCACGTGGATGCCGAGCGCCCGCCGACCGCGATGATGACCCGTCGAGCATGGAGCGTCCGTTCGGTGCGCTCTGCAACGGCGAGTGCCTTGCGCGCGTTGCGAACGCGAGCCTTGGCATCGCGCCCCTGCTTGAACGAGAGTGCGGCAGCGGGAACGCTCAATGTGAGGTCCCAATAGCCGGATGGAGACGTGCATGGAGCTGCGTGCGAGACGGTCGCACAGGTGAGAATGTCGACCCCGAGACGACTGCATGCGTTGAGGAGTACATCGCGTACGGATTCGGCCCGACGTGTCACGGGGTAGAGGCGCCCTTCGCCTTCCTCGGCGAGCATGAGCCCCAGACGCTCGAAAAAGTCGGCGATATCCCGCTCTGCGTGCGCACCGAACATGGCTCGTGCCGCATCTTCATGCAAGAAATGCCGGGGTGCCAGCCTGGCATTGGAGATATTGCAGCGGCCGTTGCCGGTGGCGAGGATACCCAAACCCGCCTCGACGTCTGCCTCCACGATGCAGCAGCGGGCGCCGGCGCGCGCTGCGGTGATCGCCGCGGCGAGCCCACTTGCGCCTCCGCCGATGATGGCGACGTCGTAGATGACGTCGCCGTTCTTCGTCCGCTTGTCCACGCCCACGGTTGTTACGCCGAGGCTTCGCCGGAGTCGGCGGGTTCCACGTGCTCCGGCACTTCGCTGACCTTGGCAAGCGCGCGGGGAAGGAGGCCCGATGGCAGATCGGCCTCGATGGAGCCCGCGTCGCAGGCGGCGGCGAGGGCGGGATTGATGGGAAGACGGCCGAGGACCTCGAGGCCGTATTGCTCGGCAACGGCGTCAAGCTTGCTGGGCCCAAAGACCTCGATTTTCTTGCCGCAATCGGGGCACTCCACGTAGCTCATGTTCTCGACCACGCCAAGGACCGGGATGTTCATCTTCTCTGCCATGTTGACGGCCTTGGCAACGATCATGGAGACGAGATCCTGCGGGCTCGTCACGATAACGATGCCGTCGACGGGAAGGGATTGGAAAACGGTGAGGGCGACGTCGGCGGTGCCGGGAGGCATGTCGACGAGCAGATAGTCGAGCGGGCCCCAGGAGGTCTCACTCCAGAATTGGCGGATGGCGCCGGCGATCACGGGGCCGCGCCAAAGAACGGGATCGGTCTCGTTTTTAAGCAGGAGGTTGCTCGACATGACCTTTACGCCGTGCTCGGAAATCTCGGGCAGTAGCAGGTTGCCCAGGCCCATGGCGTGGCGACCGCTCATGCCGAACATCTTGGGGATAGACGGGCCGGTGATATCGGCATCCAAAATGCCGACCTTGTGGCCGCCACGTGCCAGCTCAACGGCGAGAGACCCCGTCACAAGGGACTTTCCAACGCCGCCTTTGCCGGAAAGCACGGCGATAACGCGCTTGACCTCGGACAGGTTGTTCTCCTCAAATTCCTGCGGCGCGGACTGTCCGCCCGCCGCGGTTGCGTGCTCACAGCTCATGTGCGCATCCTTTCCTCATGATGCATAACTTTTTCCATTGTACCCCGAAGCGATTCGCATCCGATTGGCTCCAGGTTTTGCGCCGAGAAGCCGCGAGGATCTGATGTTTCTTCAGGCCGTCATTCCCAATCGGGTGCATGCTCCCCGCGCGACCTGTTTGACCGTCTGCCGAGGGACGGCTTGCCGTAGGGAGACAAAGCGGCGTTCCCTGTACGGGCTATTCGCTATAGTGGAAAAGATGGGCGCCGAGCATAGGGTGCGCCCCGTATTCGAAAGGGGAGCACGCTATGTTGCTCGAAGGCAAGAAGGCAATCATCACCGGCGGCACTCGCGGTATCGGCTACGCCATCGCGGCCCGCTTCATTGAGGAGGGCGCTTCCGTGACCGTGTTCGGTTCTCGTCAGGAGACGGCCAATCACGCGGTCGATCAGCTGCTCGCTACGTATCCCGAAGCCAAGGTCTGGGGCCGCACGTGCGACCTCGCCTCCCTCGACGCCGTGACCGAGGCGTTCCACGCCGCCGCCGAGGACATGGGCGGCGTCGACACGATCGTCAACAACGCCGGCATCTCCCAGTCCACCCCGCTGCTCGATTACACCGCCGACGAATGGCAGAAGGTCATGGACCTCAACGTAACCGCGGTCTTCAACGGTTGCCGCGCCGGCGCCCAGCTCATGATCGAAGCGGGTCACGGCGGCACCATCACCACCACCAGCTCCATGGTCTCCAAGTACGGTCAGCCCTCCGGCTGTGGGTATCCGACCTCCAAGTACGCCGTCAACGGCCTCACGCAGAGCCTGTCTCGCGAGCTTGCCCCCAAGGGCATCCGTGTGAACGCCGTTGCCCCTGGCGTCACTAAGACCGATATGGTTGCCGCACTGCCCGAAGAGGTCATCAAGCCGCTCATCGCCACCATCCCGCTCGGTCGTATCGGCGAGCCCGAGGACGTCGCCAATGCCTTTGTCTACTTGGCGAGCGACATGAGTTCCTACGTGACCGGCGCGGTCATTCCCGTTGATGGTGCTGCTCGCAGCTAAGCGCACCTCGCAGGCACGTCCACACTTAGCGGTTACGTGCGCTAAGAGCGCCCATTTGCAGCGCGCATAACCATACAGGCGACTCAGCGGCCCGGGAACGATCCCGGGCCGTTTTGCTCTTCGTGCCGGGCCCGCGCCGAGGATTGCGGTCTTGGGGCTATCGAGCACCCCGCCAAATCGAACAAAGCGTGCAGGAAACGTGGGCTCTCTCCAAGCGAACAGGCGTGCGCCGCGGTGGCGGTACACTAAAGGGTCGGATACGAATGTGTCCATAGAACATATCCGAATTCACGTCAGATAAGGACCTTCCATGTCTGATTCCTCCATCGTCATCAAAGGCGCCCGCGAGCACAACCTGCAGGATATCGATGTCGAAATCCCGCGCGACAAGCTCGTGGTGATCACGGGCCTTTCCGGTTCGGGTAAGTCGAGCCTCGCCTTCGATACCATCTATGCCGAGGGACAGCGCCGCTATGTCGAATCGCTGTCCAGCTACGCCCGCCAGTTCCTGGGTCAGATGGACAAGCCGGATCTCGACTCCATCGACGGCCTGTCGCCGGCGGTCTCCATCGACCAGAAAACGACCTCGAAGAACCCCCGTTCCACCGTGGGCACCGTCACCGAGATCTACGACTACCTGCGACTTCTGTACGCGCGAATCGGTATTCCGCATTGTCCCGAGTGCGGCCGCGAGATCGAGCGCCAGACAACCGACCAGGTTGCCGACAAGATCCTCGAGGCAGGGCAGGGCCGTCGTGCCCTTGTGCTCGCCCCCGTGGTTCAAGGCCGCAAGGGCGAGTTTGCCAAGCTGCTCGAGGACCTGCGCGCCGAGGGCTTTTCGCGCGTGCGTATCGACGGCGAGGTCCGCGGGTTGGACGAGACCATCGAGCTCGATAAGAAGTTCAAGCACACCATCGAGGTCGTGGTGGACCGCATCGTGATCCGCGACACGAGCTTGGGTCGCATCGCGGAATCTGTGGAGCAAGCGACCAAGCTCGCTCACGGCAACGTGAGCGTTTACCTGCTGCCCGATCGCGACGCGCCGGAAGGCACCGAAGGCGACCTGCTCACCTACTCGCTCGCACTCGCCTGCCCCGAGCACGGGCATTCCATCGACGACCTGCAGCCGCGCGACTTCTCCTTCAACGCTCCCTATGGCGCCTGCCCCGAGTGCGATGGCCTGGGCTTCAAGAAGGTCGTGGACGCGGAGGCCCTCATCGAGGACCCGAACCTTTCCATCGAGGATGGCGTGTTCGGCAGCTTCTTCGGCAAATCGAACTATTATCCGCAGATCTTCCGTGCGCTGTGCTTGCATCTGAAGGTCGACCCCGCCACGCCTTGGAAGGATCTGCCCGCCCGCGTGCGTAAAGTGTTCCTCGATGGCATGGGTGACAAGAAGATGCGTGTGGACTACCACACGCAGGACGGCCGCGATACGCACTGGTTCACCAAGTATTCCGGCGTGCGCAACATTTTGTACGAGCGTTATGTCGAGACCACCAACGAGAACACCAAGGCGAAGCTCGAGCGGTATATCCGCGAGGAGCCCTGCACCACCTGCAAGGGAGCGCGCCTGCGCCCCGAGATGCTCGCCGTCACGGTGGGCGGCAAGTCCATTTACGAGGTCTGCTGCATGAGCTGCCGCGAGTCGCTTGCGTTCTTCAAGGGCCTCGAGCTCACCGAGCGCGAGGCGTTCATAGGCCGTGCCATCGTCAAGGAAATCATCGAGCGCCTGCGCTTCCTCGTGGACGTCGGCCTTGACTACCTCACCCTCGACCGCGCCTCCGCCACGCTCTCGGGTGGCGAGGCCCAGCGCATCCGCCTGGCCACGCAGATCGGTGCCGGCCTCATGGGCGTGCTCTACATCCTAGACGAGCCCTCGATTGGCCTGCACCAGCGTGACAACGAACGACTCATCGCCACGCTCGAGCGTCTGCGTGACTTAGGGAATACCGTAATCGTGGTCGAGCATGACGAGGACACCATTCGTGCCGCGGATTACGTGGTCGACATGGGGCCCGGTGCGGGCGAACACGGCGGCAAGGTGGTGTGCGCCGGCACGCCGGAAGAGATCATGGCCTGTCCGGATTCTTGCACGGGAGCCTACCTCACGGGCGCGCGCATGGTGCGTCTTCCCGATGAGCGCCGCAATCCTGGGCGCGGCGCGCTCAAGATCACGGGCGCCAAGGCGAACAACCTGAAGAACGTCTCCGCCCAGATCGAGTTCGGCACGCTCACCGTGGTGACGGGCGTCTCGGGTTCGGGCAAGAGTTCGCTGGTCACAGATACGATTGCTCCTGCCCTCACCAACGCGGTGCACCATTCGACGCGCGTGGTGGGGCCGTACAAGACCCTCGAGGGCATCGACCAAATCGACAAGGTCATCGATATCGACCAGAGTCCCATTGGTCGCACGCCGCGCTCCAACCCCGCGACCTATATCGGCCTGTGGGATGATCTGCGCGCGCTGTTCGCCAGCGTGCCGGAGTCCAAGGCGCGCGGTTACTCGCCTGGGCGCTTTTCCTTTAACGTGCCCGGCGGTCGCTGCGAGGCATGCAAGGGCGATGGTCAGATCAAGATCGAGATGCACTTCCTGCCCGATATCTACGTGCCGTGCGAGGTCTGTGGCGGCAAGCGCTACAACCGCGAGACACTCGAGGTGCGCTACCGCAACAAGACCATCGCCGATGTGCTCGACATGAGTGTGACCGAGGCGCTTGCCTTCTTTGGCAACATCCCGCAGATCAAGCGCAAGCTGCAGACCCTCTACGATGTCGGCCTGGGCTACGTGCGCTTGGGCCAGCCCGCCACCACGCTTTCCGGTGGCGAGGCGCAGCGCGTGAAGCTCGCCAAGGAACTGCACCGCAAGCAGACGGGCAAGACGTTCTATATCCTGGACGAGCCCACCACGGGCCTGCACTTCGAGGATGTGCGCCAACTCGTCGACGTGCTCCAGCGCTTGGTGGACGCCGGCAACACGGTGCTCGTCATCGAGCACAACCTCGACGTGATCAAGGTGGCCGACCGCATCATCGACCTCGGCCCCGAGGGCGGCAACGGCGGTGGGCGCATTGTGGTCTCGGGCACGCCCGAGAAGGTCGCCGCGTGCAAGAAGAGCTACACGGGCACATTCCTCAAGCCCCTCCTCGAGCGCGACCGCATGCGGATGGCGGCAATCCCTGGTGCCTGATCTTGACGTTCAAGCTGCCGCTCGCGTGCTCGCCCGCGGCAGCTCTTACACGGTAATCTCGGGCATCTGAGGCATCCTCGACGAGCGGAGCACCCCTCCTTCTCACGTCGTTTTTGGAACATGGGAGGTCGTTTATGGCCAAGCCGGCCAAATTGCAGAAGACCAACGCGATGCGCGAACTCGAGCGCGCCGGTATCGCCTTCACGGTTCATACCTATGAGGACGATGGCGAGGAGGCGCGGGGCCTGGGCGAGGCGATAGCCGAGCAGCTGGGCGAGGATCCCGGCCAGGGCTTCAAGACCCTCGTCACGGCGGGCGCGTCGGGCGCGCATGTGGTGTGCTGCGTGCCCGTTGCGGGGGAGCTCGATTTCAAGGCGGCTGCTCGAGCGGCGGGGGAGAAGGCGCTTGCCATGCTCCCAACCAAGCAGCTCACCGATGTCACGGGCTACGTGAGGGGCGGATGCTCCCCTGTGGGTATGAAGAAGCGCCTCCCCGTTGTCATTGACGAGACATGCCAGTTGTATGATGAAATTTTCATTTCGGGCGGTCGACGCGGTGTTCAACTTGCGCTCGCGCCCGATGACCTGATTGCATTCATCGGGGCGATCGTCGCCCCGATCGTGAGGGAGAGGTAGTCGCATGGCTCACGACGACGAAGCGTCACGCCCGGCCGGAGCTCACTTCGCGCAGCGCCCGACAATCGATCCGCGCGCGCCTCAGCGCCCGGATGAGACATCCCAATTCATCATGGCGGCTCAGGCGGGTGCTTCCTCCATGCGAGGAAACCGTCCCGTCTCACCCGATGAGACTGCCGTGTTCCTGCGTGCTGCGGCCTCACGCGATGCCGCTCCTGCCCCCCGGTTCGAGCCTGCGTCTATGGATGCATTTGACGAGACGAACGTATTCGACGAGATTCAGCCCGAGCCTGTCGCCCCAGTCGAGCTTTCCGAGCCGCAAGACACCTCCGTTGAGGAGGAAGACCTTAGCCAGTCCGACTATGAGCAGGCTGGACGCTCGGCGGGCATGATGACCGCCCTCATCCTGGTGAGCCGTCTCACCGGCTTCGTGCGCACGTGGGCGATGGGCGCCGCGCTCGGCCTGTCCCTGCTCTCGTCTTCCTATCAGATCGCCTACAACCTGCCAAGCATGCTCTATGAGCTTGTGATCGGCGGCATGCTCATCACGGCGTTCCTGCCGGTCTACCTCGAGGTACGCCGCGAACGTGGAGTCGCGGCGGGCAACGAGTACGTGGGCAATCTTCTCGGTATTCTGCTGCTCGTGCTGGGCGTCGCATCGGTTGTCGCCACCATCGGCGCGCCTGCGGTGATTTGGACGCAATCGTTCATGAGCGCCGACACCGGGCAGATGGACACGGCGATTTACCTCTTCCGCTTTTTCGCCATCGAGATCCTGTTCTATGGCCTGGGCTCGGTGTTCTCGGGTGTGCTCAATGCGCATCGTGATTACTTCTGGAGCAATTTCGCCCCGGTGTTGAATAACGTCGTGGTCATCGCGAGTTTCGCCGCATTCTTCGTCCTTGACGAGGTCCTCCACGTCGACCAGATCATCAGCGTCACTGTGCTCGCCGTGGGTACGACGCTCGGCGTGTTCATCCAGATGGCGTGCCAGATCCCCGCGTTGAAAAAGCACGGGGTGCATCCGCGCCTGCACGTTGATTTCTCCGACCCCAATCTGCGCAAAACCCTGGCCCTGGGCATCCCCACGCTCGCCGCGACGGTTTGCGCCTTCATAACCGCCAGCGTCCAGAATGCGGCTGCTCTGAACGTCCAACCCGAGACGGGCGCCTCGGTGGTGGCCTATTCGCGCCTGTGGTACACGCTGCCCTACGCCCTGTTCGCCGTCCCCATCACGACCGCCCTCTACACCGAGCTCGCCCGTGACGCGGCGCGCCACGATGACGATGCCGTGCGCGAGGGCGTCGCCCGGGGCATCGCGCAGATGCTCTTCATCCTCATCCCATTCGCGCTGTACCTCATCGTGTTCAGCGAGCCGCTCAATATGGTGTATTGCGTGGGCAAATTCGGGCTCGAAGGTGTGAGTCTGGTGAGCGAATACCTTTGCTGGCTCGCTCCGGCGCTGCCCATTTACGGCGTATGCGTCTTGCTCCAGAAGAGCTGCTCCGCCCTTATGGACATGAAGCCCTATGCCTTCTCGACCGTGCTCGGCGCCCTTGCGCTCGTCGTGGTCGCCTTGGGCGGCGGCGTGGCCTTGGGCGGCGGCATGCCCGTCATCGCATTTGCGACGAGCGCCTTTTACATCGTCGCCATCGTCATCACGTTGGTGTGGATGCGCAGGCGCCTCCACGGGCTGATGCTCGGCACCATGGCTCGGGGCCTGTTCTTCGGGCTCATCTTGGGTGGGATCGGCGCCGTGGCTGGCTGGGGCGCGATGCAGGCCCTCCAGTCGATTTTTGGCCCCATCATCATCCAGTCGGCGACGGGTCCAGTTGCCGCCCCCATTCTCAAGACGGTCGGCTATATCGCCGTCGCGGGTATCGTGTCCCTGATCGTGACGTTTGTGCCCGCGGTTGTCATGAAACTGCCCGAGGCGAGCATGTTCACCTCGATTCTCCGACGCTTTGCGCGTCGTTAGCGGTGGTGCTCGAGGTAATACGAAACGCAGCGGTCGGCGAGGACGTCCATCGAGTCGATGAGGTAATCGGGTTTATGCGTGAGGTCCTGATAGACGACTGATAGCTCGGTGCAGCCCACGATCACCGCATCGCACCCGTTCTCGTGCATTCGCCGTGCGAGGTCGAGGAACGCCGTGGGGTCGTAGGGGAGGTTTCGCTTGACGCGGTCGTAGATAAGCGGCATCACGATGCCGCGCTGGTCCTTCTCGCTCGGCGCCATCACCGAGAGTCCCGCATCGGACAGATAGCTTTGGAACACCCCGGAGGACAACGTGCCATCGGTCGCAAGGAGGCCGATGGTCGCGTGCTCCCCATGCATCTCGACGATTCGGGCGGTCGTTTCCCGCATGATGTTGAGTACGGGGACCGTCGCGCTTTCGGCGATCTGTTCGTAGAAATAGTGGGCGGTGTTGCAGGGAATCGCGATGAAATCGGCACCTGCGCGCTCGAGCCACAGCACGACGCGCGTCATCTCCGGAAGGGGATTGGGATTGCCGCCATCGAGGATATAGGCAGTGCGATCCGGGATCTGAGGGTCGTTGAAGACGATCATGGGGATGTTGTCCTGGTCGCAGCTGGCCGGCGTCTTCTTGATGACGAGCTCCATGAAGTATGCGGTCGCCAGCGGGCCCACGCCCCCAAGCACGCCGAGAACAGGCTTATGCATGTTTTGCTCCCTCGATGGTCTCTTGCTCACGGTAGGTCGAGTCGCGCCCCGGGCCTGCCGATAAAGGGTAGAATGCGGGGTCGATGGAACGTTCGCGCCGTACGCGGTCCCACGCGACGGCGTCCATTATAGCGAAGGGATTTGTAGCTTATGAGACCCGCCCGCCCCGCCCAAAGCGACCTGCCGCGCGTGCTCGCTCCCGTCATCTTGGGGTCCGATTTCTGCTGCTATTCATATATCCGCTGCTTCTGGGAGGCGTATGGCGTCAAGCCGATCGTCCTGGCGTCTGCGGACATCAAGTCGGTGCGCAGCCGGTTTTGCGACTACCGCGTCATCCCCGGCATCGACAAGCCAGAGGTCTGCCTGCCTGAGCTCGCGCGCTTGGGCGATGAGCTCATCGCCGCGGGCAAGGTCCCGTTCCTCGTGGGCTGCGGCGACCATTATGCCCGCCTGGTGTCCGAGAACAAGCCCCAGATTGAGGAGCGCTGGTACACGCCCTACCTCGACTTCGAGCTTCTCGACGACATCACGCAGAAGGAGTGCTTTTACGAGATCTGCGAGGAGATCGGCGTTCCGTACCCCAAGACGGTCTACCTCGATTGCGGCGACAAGACCGCGACGGTGGACGACGGCGGCTTCATGTATCCAGTGATCGCCAAGCCGTCGAACTCGGCTGCCTGGCACTACGCCGAGTTCGAGGGGCAGCAGAAGGTGTACCTCATCCACAGCCGCGAACAGCTCGAGGCGCTCTATAAGCAGCTCCAGGAGACGACCTACGACAAGCTCCTCATCGTCCAGGAGTTCATCCCGGGCGACGATACGCAGATCCGCATTCTGTCGACGTACCTGGACGCCGCCGGCGATCCCATCTTCATGGTGGGTGGCCGCGTGATGGTGGAGGACCACTCCCCAACTGCCATCGGCAATCCGGCGGTGATCGTGTCCGAGCAGCTCGATGCCGTGAGCAACGACGCCCTGCGCTTCATGCGCCATGTGGGGTATCGCGGCATGGCGAATTTCGACGTCAAGTACGACGAGCGTGACGGCACGTACAAGTTCTTCGAGATCAACACCCGCCCCGGCCGTAGCTCCGATTTCGTGCGTCAGGCGGGCATCAACTTCGCCCAAGTCCAGGTGGACGATGTCCTCATGGGGGAGAAGCGCGCCCGCATCTCCAACACCAAGCCCTTCATCTACACCACGGTCCCTCCCTATGTGGTCAAGCGCTCCATTGACGACGCCGCGATTCGCAGACAGGTCCTCGATGGTTTCCGCTCCGGGCTCACCCATTACGCCCTCGATTGGGATAAGGACTGCCTGGGTCAGCGCTTCTGGTCGAAGGTGACCTACTACCACCAGATTGACAAGTTCCGCAAGTACTTCTGGGGCGACGGCGCCAAGGACTTGGCGTAACGCCGTCCGTCCAGCGGCCCAACGGCCCGAGCGCCTGAATTCCGAGGACCTATGGCAGATCCGAATACAACGCCGTCAAAGTTGCAGGTAGCGCACCCCGGCGTGCATATGCCCGTAGCGCCCTTCTCCGTGAGGGCGGCAAGCGAGCATGTGCGCGAGCAGGGCGCCGGGCATGCCCCGAGTCTTGTGGATCAGGTGGCGAAGGTGCCCACCGATCCCGGGTGTTACCTGTGGAAAGACGCCGATGGCGCCGTCATATACGTGGGCAAGGCCAAGAACCTGCGCGCGCGTCTTCGCCAGTACGTGACGCTCACCGACGATCGCGCCAAGATCCCGCTCATGATGCAGCTCGTAGCCTCGTTCGACTACATCGTGGTCGAAAGCGAGCACGAGGCGCTTGTGTTGGAGCGCGAGCTCATCGCTCAGTATCATCCGTACTTCAACGTCGATTACAAGGACGATAAATCCTATCCGTATATCGCCATCACGCGCGGGGACCTGTTTCCCGCCATCAAGTACACGCGTGAACGGCATCGCCCGGATACGCGCTATTACGGTCCCTACACCGATAGTCGCGCCGCGCGAGAGACGATCGACACGCTGCGCAAGGTGTGTCCTGTCTGCTCCGCCTCGTGTGCGGAGTGGAAGCGCGTGCGCCGTCTGCTCGACAAACGCCCCGCAGATGCCGACGTTATCGAGCTCATATGCGCACAAAAGGGGCGCCCGTGCTTTGACTACCATGTGGGAAGGGGCCCGGGCGTATGCGCCGGGATGATCTCATCGGACGAGTACGCCAAGAACGTGCGCCGTGTCGAGCGCTTCCTGTCCGGTCAGCGTCGCGAGCTCACGAATGAGCTCAAGGTGGACATGGCGGATGCCGCGGCCTCACTTGATTTCGAACGCGCGGGGCGCATCAAGCGTCGGCTCGAGGTCATCGACGGCCTGGACGATCGACAGCAGGTCGTGTTTCCCACGGGCGTCGACCTCGATCTTATAGGCTTTTACCGTGAGGAGACCATTGCCGGTGCCTGCGTTTTCGTGGTGCGAGAGGGACGAGTTCAGCGCACGTGCGAGTTCATCTTGGACAAAGGCTTCGATGTGGATGAGGCTGAGCTCGTCGCGGGCTTTGTAAAACGCTATTACGATGAGACCGCCGACATTCCGGGTGAGGTGGATGTGCCGGTTGAGCTTGCCGACGCCGAGGTGATGGGGGAGTGGCTCGCCGCCAAACGCGGTCGTGCGTGCCGTCTGCATCATCCGCAACGGGGCGAAAAGCGCCGGCTGCTCGATATGGCGGCCAAGAACGCCCGGCATGCCCTCATGCGTTACATGATGCGAACGGGGTATTCCGACGATCGCACGAACCAGGCTCTGCTGCAGCTTGAGAGTGCGTTGGCCCTCGACGCGCCTCCCCTGCGCATCGAGTGCTTCGATATCTCGACCCTGCACGGCGCGTTCACCGTCGCCTCGATGGTCGTGTTCACCAATGGAAAACCCGACAAGTCTCAGTATCGCCGGTTCAAGATCCGGGCAGAGCTCGACGAGGCGAACGACTTCGTATCCATGTCCGAGGTCCTGGGACGGCGTTATGCACCCGATCGGATGGCAGATGAGCGCTTTGGCAGCCGACCCGACCTGCTTGTGGTCGACGGTGGCAAGCCGCAACTTACCGCTGCGATGCGGCAGCTCGCCGAGCTCGGGCTCGACATTCCCGTCTGCGGCCTTGCGAAGGCGGACGAGGAGGTGTTCGTCCCTTGGGATGACACTCCCATTGTGCTGCCGAGCGGCTCGGCGTCGCTGTACCTCATCAAGCAGGTGCGTGACGAGAGCCACCGGTTCGCCATCACGTTCCACCGCGAGCTGCGCGGCAAGGCCATGACGACCTCGATTCTGGATGAGGTCCCCGGCGTGGGTCCTACGCGGAAGAAGGCGATTATGCGCCACTTCGGCTCCATGAAGAAGCTCCGCGCGGCGCGTGTCGAGGAAATCGCGGCGGTGAAGGGCGTTCCCGCGGACGTGGCGCGGGCGATCTATGAGAGCCTGCGCGCACTGGATGCCGATCGTTCCGAGTAGCCCGGAGTATCTCCGGGCTCGGGGAGCACGCTGGTCGTCCCGTGTATGAAACTGGTATGAAATGTGGCAGGTTAAAAGATAGGTTTTCGATGAGTCTTAATACCAGTGAAACAAAGCAATAAGCTGCGCACTTTAGATAAATAAAGCGCTAGAATCCAGAACTGGTATTAGCGCTAGTACCAATACTGGGGAATGTCAAGAATCTCGTGAACGGTTCGATTTGCCGCCTGCGCGGAAGTCGAACCGTTCATCGAAGGGATTCTCAAAAAGCAAGGAGGTGCCGTTAGTCTTAACTTGTCTGTAATATGCGCCGCGGATGCGGCATATGAGCGCTTGATTGGAGTACCCATGCGCGATCTTCTGAACAAGGGTCTGTCCCGCCGCTCCTTCATCGGTCTCGCCGGTGGCACCGCTGCCGTTGCGGGCCTCGGCCTTGCCGGATGCGGCGGCGGTGGCAACGATGAGGGTTCCGCTCCTGCCGAGGGCGGCACCAAGGGTGGCGGCGTGATCACCGCCGGCTCCGCTTATACCACCACCAACTTCGACCCCTCCAGCACCTCCTCCGCTCTCGCTTGCGGCACCAACTGGCATGTCGTCGAGGGCCTCTATGGTCTTGACTTCCATGACTACAGCGTGTTCAACGAGCTTGCAGCCGACGATCCCGAGCAGGTCGACGACACCACCTTCGATATCGCCCTGCGCGAGGATGCCAAGTTCTCCGACGGCAATCCCGTCACCGCAGACGACGTCGTCGAGTCCTTCAAGCGCGCCAACGCCGACGGCAACATCTACGTTCCGATGCTCGCTCCTATCGCCGATATCGTGAAGAAGGATGACACCACCGTCACCGTTACCACCACGGTCCCGAACTTCTCGCTGCTCAAAGAGCGCCTCGCTATCGTCCGCGTGGTTCCCGCCTCCTCCACCAAGGAGGACATGACCGCCAAGCCCGTCGGCTCCGGCCCCTGGATGTATGAGACCATCAGTGACTCCGTTGTCGAGATGGTTCCCAACCCCGAGTACAACGGTGATCACCCGGCTCTCGACGAGAAGCTGCACTACGACATCCTCGTCGACCCGACCGCCCGCGTTCAGGCCCAGCAGGAGGGCACCACGCTCGTTATGGAGATGGTCACCGCTGACGCCGTCGATCAGCTCCAGTCCGCTGGTTGCCAGATGGACACCGTCGACGGCTTCGGCACCCGTTTCATGCTCTTCAACACCCAGAAGGCCCCGTGGGACAACGTCAAGGCCCGTCAGGCCATCATGTACGCCCTCGATTACGACAAGATGATCGAGAACGCGTTCGCCGGCCTCGCCACCGCCCCCACCTGCTACCTGCCCAGCAGCTACACCAACTACCATGAGGCCGGCACGGTCTACACTCACGATGTCGACAAGGCTAAGTCGCTTCTGGAGGAGGCCGGCGTGACCGGTGGCTCCATCAAGCTCCTCACCACCGACAACGAGCAGGTCAAGAGCATGTCCGTCCAGGTTCAGCAAGACCTCAAGGAGCTTGGTTTCGAGGCTGAGATCGTGACCCGCACCTCCGCCGACACCTATGCCGACATCGACGGCGGCGGCGATTTCGACCTCCTCCTCGCCCCTGGTGATCCTTCCTGCTTCGGCGCCGACCCCGACCTTCTCATGAACTGGTGGTATGGCGACAACGCTTGGATGAAGGTCCGTGCCCGCTGGAGCGAGTCCGCTGAGTGGAAGGAGCTCACCGAGCTCATGGCTTCCGCTCTCGGCCAGACAGGCGATGAACAGCAGGAGACCTGGAACAAGTGCTTCGACATGATCGCCGAGCAGGCCGTCCTCTACCCGGTGCTCCAGGTCAAGACGGTCACCGCCTCTTGGCGCGACACCCCGAACGGCGAAGGTGTCCGCATCGACGGCTTCAAGGGTATCGGCACCACCGGTATGTCCTTCATCGACTGCGCCACGGTTTCCGAGTAGACCGTATCATCGCAGTTTGCCCATCCTCTGTGGATGAGATGAGTACATGAACGTGGGGGGCTCGGGAGACGTGGTCTGCCCGGGTCCCCCACAAGTCATTTGCAAGTGAAGAGGGGGAAGTAGTGAATAACCTTTTGCGCCTCATCGGTCGACGTCTCGTCGCGCTGCCCATCATGGCGCTCGGCGTCACGCTGCTGGTGTTCGGCCTTATGTCGTTCACCGATCCGAGTATTCCTGCCCGCAATGCGCTTGGAGAGGGCGCATCGCAAGAGGCAATCGAGCAGTATATGGACGAGCAGGGCCTCAACGACCCGCTTCCCGAGCGGTATGTCAACTACATTGGTGGACTGCTGCAGGGTGATTTGGGCACGTACGGTGCCGGCCGCACGCCCGTTATCGACCGCATCTCGACGGCTTTGCCCGTTACGATGCAGCTCACGTTCATCGGCTTGATCATTGGCGCCGTCGTCTCGTTCGTGCTCGGCGTCATCGCCGCCCTGTATCGCGATAAATGGCCCGATCAACTCATCCGCGTGTTCTCGATCGCCGGCATCGCCACGCCGTCGTTCTGGTTCGCCGTTTTGCTGATTCTGCTGTTCTCGTCTTACATGGGTGTTCTTCCGGCGTCCGGCCCGCTGCCGCACTTCACCGCCAATCCCGGTGGGTACCTGGCCCGTATGCTCATGCCCGCCGTCGCCCTCGCGTTCCCGCTCACGGGCCAGATGACCCGTATTGTGCGTACCGCTATGGTCGAGGAGCTCGATAAGGATTACGTGCGCACGGCCCGCGGCGGCGGCCTTCCCGAGTTCGTCGTCATCGCGCGCAACGTGTTGCGTAACGCCCTCATCACGCCGGTCACCACGCTCGGCCTCAAGATCGGATACCTCATGGGCGGTGCCGTCGTCATCGAGGTCATCTTCAACCTGCCCGGCATGGGCACGGCCATCCTCGCTGGCATCACGGGCGGCGAGACCATGCTCGTCCAGGGCGTCGTCATTGTCGTGGCTCTGGCCTTCGTCATCATCAACATCGTGGTTGACATGTTGTACCTGCTCATCAACCCGCGCATTAGGACGGTGTAGGCCATGGTTAAGATTCGTGAAGAGCAGACCTCCAAACTCGAGGAGGCTGCTTCCAAGGGCATGAAGTTCGGCGGCTTCAAGAACATGAAGATGAGTAGCAAGATTTCGCTCATCCTTCTCGTTCTTGTGGCGCTCACCGCCATCTTGGCTCCGATCATCGCTCCGCATGACCCGCTCGAGATCTTTACGGCGCGTCAGGCTCCGGGCAACGGTTTCTTGTTCGGCACCGATGACAAGGGCCGCGACATCTTGTCCCGCATGCTGTACGGCGGGCGCTACTCGCTCGTCATCGGCTTTGGCGCCACCCTGTTCGCGTTGTTCTTCGGCTCGATCATCGGAGCCATCGCCGCGGTTGCCCGCAAGAGCATCTCCGAGGTCATCATGCGCCTGCTGGACATCATCATGTCCGTGCCCGGCATCGCCCTCGCCGCCGTCCTCGTGTTGATCTTGGGCAACTCCGTTCCCGCGATCATCTTCTCCATCGGTTTTATGTACACGCCGCAAATCGCCCGCATCGTGCGTGCGAACATCGTTTCGGAGTACGGTGAGGACTACGTTCGCGCCGTCATTGTCTCCGGTGCCCAGGCTCCGTGGATCCTTATCAAGCACGTCCTGCGCAACTGCATCGCCCCGATTATGGTCTTCACCGTGACCCTCGTGGCAGACGCCATCATCTTCGAGGCCTCCCTGACCTTCATCGGGGCCGGCATCACCGAGCCCACGGCCACGTGGGGCAACATCTTGGCAGATGCTCGCGGCGGCGTTCTCGCCGGTCGTTGGTGGCAGGCACTCTTCCCGGGCATCGCCATCATGGTCACCTGCCTTGCTCTGAACATCCTATCCGAGGGCCTCACCGACGCCATGGCAGCCAAGCCCGGCGCAATGGTCGCCACCGATGACGAGGACGCGGAGTCCCGCCGTGCCGACGATATTCTCGCCTCCGACCCGGTTCGCGCTTACGCCGAGCAGGCCGAGAGCCTCAATCGCCGCCTGGCTGCCCTGCGCGACGTGGAGCTCAAGCGCACGGATCGCCACGTACCCGACTTGAGCGTCCCGCCGCTGCTGCGGGTCAAGAACCTCTCGATCAACTTCGACCACCACGGCGACGTCAATGTCGTCGACAGCGTGTCCTTTGACGTGCGACCGGGTCAGTGCATGGCTTTGGTGGGTGAGTCCGGATGCGGAAAGTCCATCACCACCAAGGTCATCATGAGCCTGACCGATGCCGATGAGCATATGACTGGCGAGGTCCTCTTCGATGGTCAGGATCTTCTCAAACTGACCAAAGAAGAGCACCGTCAACTTCTCGGGCACGAGATCGCCATGGTGTATCAGGACGCCTTGTCCTCGCTCAATCCCTCCATGCTCATCTCGGCTCAGATGAAGCAGCTCACGAGCCGTGGCGGCACCCGTTCCGCCGAAGAGCTCCTCGAGCTCGTCGGCCTCGATCCCAAACGCACGCTCGAGAGCTATCCCCACGAGCTCTCTGGCGGCCAGCGCCAGCGTGTGCTCATCGCCATGGCCCTCACCCGCGATCCCAAGCTCGTCATCTGCGACGAGCCCACGACCGCCTTGGACGTGACCGTCCAAAAGCAGGTCATCAAGCTTTTGAACGACCTGCAGTCCCAGCTCGGCTTCGCCATGATCTTCGTCTCCCATGACCTCGCGCTCGTCGCCGAGGTGGCAAGCGAGATCACGGTCATGTACGCCGGCCAGGTCATCGAGCAGGCGCCTACCAAGGAGCTCCTCACCAACCCGATCCACGAGTATACGCGCGGCCTGCTCGGCTCAGTGCTCTCCATCGAGGAGGGCGCTAAGGACGGCACGCGCCTGCACCAGGTTCCCGGTTCGGTCCCGTCCCCACAGGATTTCCCCAAGGGCGATCGCTTCGCTCCGCGCTCGAGCCATCCGACGCTCGGCCTAGACGTCCATCCCGTCATGAAGCAGCTGCCCGGCAAGAACCACGTGTTCTCCGAGTTGCCTGACGCGTATCTCAAGGAGAACGGCCTCACGCCGTATCTTGAGAAGATTGCCACCACGACCGCACAGGAGGTGATGTAGATGAGCGCCGCCGCTGAGAAGGAGCCGATCATCTTCCTCGACGACATCTCCGTCACGTTCAAGACGCGCACCGGCTCGCTTTTGCATCCCAATCTGGTGCACGCCGTCAATCACGTCACCATCAAGCTCATGCCCGGCGAGACGATCGGCATTGTGGGCGAGTCCGGTTGTGGCAAGTCCACCACCGCGAACGTCATGTGCGGCCTGCAGTCGCCGACGTCCGGCAAGGTCTATTTCAAGGGCGAGGACGTGACCAAGCGCACTGCCGACCTGCGTCGCAAGATGGGTCGCGTGGTCTCCGTCGTCTTCCAGGACCCCGCCACCGCGCTCAACCCGCGCATGATCGTTCACGACCAGCTACTCGACCCGTTGCTCGTCCATAAGGTCGGCAGCACCGCCGAGCAGGAGAAGCGCATCAAGGAGCTCGTCGAGCTCGTCGGCCTGCCCAAGAGCGCGCTTCGTGCCATGCCCGGCCAGCTTTCCGGCGGTCAGCGCCAGCGCGTCGCCATCGCCCGTGCGATGTCGCTCAACCCGTCCGCTATCATCGCAGACGAGCCGACATCCGCCCTCGACGTATCAGTCCGCGCACAGATTCTGAATCTGCTCACCGATCTTAAGAAGGACCTGGGCCTGTCGATGATGTTCATCTCGCATGATATTCAGACGGTTCGCTATATCTCCGATAAGATCGTCGTCATGAATCACGGCCAGATTATGGAGGAGGGGCCGGCAAAGCAGGTCTTTGAGAACCCGCAAGACCCCTACACAAAGATGCTGCTCGGTGCAGCGCCCTCGCTGCTTCACCCGAACCTCGGGAAATAAGCGGCTGTCAGTCGCGGCGCGTACGGGCCTCGTGCGCGCCGCCTTTCTTCGCGGGCATGCGCGAAGTATGCCTTTTGCGAGCCAGGTATGATAGATGCCCGGCGTGTGCCGGGAATACGGATAAGGAGTACACAACAATGGCTAACAAACTTTATCGTGGCGTCATCCCGCCGGTTGTCGTCCCCGACACCGAGGACCGTCAGCTCGACGTCGCCTCGTTCGAGCGCAATATCAACCGCATGATCGAAGCGGGTGTCGACGGCCTGTTCTTCCTCGGCTCCTCGGGCGAGGTCGTATTTTCGACCGACGAGCGTCGCGACGAGATCATCCGTGAGGCCGTTCGCATCGTCGACCATCGTGTTCCCGTGTTCGTGGGCATTATCGATACCGAGACCGAGCGCGTGCTCGAGCACGGCCGTCGCGCACAGGAGCTTGGTGCCGATGTCCTCGTCGCAACCTGCCCGTTCTATGCCCTTGGTGGCCTTGCCGAGGTGGAGGAGCACTTCCGCATCCTGCATGAGGAGCTCGATCTTCCCATCTTTGCCTACGACATCCCCGTGTGCGTCCACACCAAGCTTCCTTGGAGGCTCCTTGCCAAGCTTGGTGCCGAGGGCGTTCTCGCCGGCGTCAAAGACTCCTCCGGCGACGACATTTCCTTCCGCTATCTCTGCCAGGAGAACGAGAAGCTCGGCCACCCGCTGAGCTTGCTCACCGGTCACGAGATCGTGGTCGATGGCGCATATCTCTCCGGCGCCGATGGTTCCGTGCCCGGTTTGGGTAACGTTGACCCTGATGGCTACGTGCGCATGTGGAAGGCCGCCGAGGCGGGAGACTGGTCGACGGTCAAGCTCGAGCAGGATAAGCTCAACGAGCTCTCCCATATCTTTGATTGTACCGATGGCGTGCAGGGTTACGGCGCGGGTGTGGGTGCTTTCAAGACCGCCCTCATGCTCATGGGTATCTTTGAGTCCAACCAGATGCTTCGCCCGGTCAAGGCACTCGAGGGCAAGAACGTTGAGGCGATCCGCGAGGTCCTCGCTGTCAGCGGCCTGCTGTAAGATTCGGCAAAGTCCGACCGCGTGCACGTTGAAGGGCACGCGGTCGGTACGTGTATTGGGAGGTTGAGCATGTCTCTTGAACCCCGCTACGTGTGTTCCGTCGATATCGGTGGTACCAAGATCGCCAGCGCCATCCTTGAGTATCCCGCTTCGGGCGGCCGCCCCCAGGTGGTGTATAGCGCCGAGGTGCCCACGTGCGCCCAAGAGGGTGGCGAGGCCGTGTACGCGCGCATCGAAGGCGCAATCCGTGCGGCGCTCGAGGAAAAACCTGAGCTCAGGGTGCTCGGCGTAGGCTTGGGTTCGGCTGGCGTGGTCGATCCCAAGACGGGGGCAATCGCCTATGCTAACGCGATCATGCCCGGCTGGAGTGGGATCGAGCTTGGGCCGCGTTTGCGCGAGGCTCTGAATATGCCGGTCGAGGTCATAGGCGATGTGCAGGCACATGCGCTGGGCGAGGCCCATTGGGGCGCGGGCCGCGGCCATTACTCCGTGTTGTGTTTGGGTATCGGCACGGGCATCGGCGGCGGCTACGTTGAGGACGGTCGCGCCATGCGCGGCTTCCACGGTGCCGCCGGCCACATGGGTCACATCGAGTGCACGGCTGCGGCAGGCATCGACTGCGCCTGTGGGCGTTCGGGCCATCTCGAGTCCGTGGCCTCAGGCACTTCGATCGGGCGCATGTTCGATGAGCGCTACGGTCGAGTGGATGGAAGCCGTCCCTCAGTGGGCCGCGACGTCAACGATCTGTGTTGTGCTGGTGACGAGCGCGGCGTCGACGTCATCCACGATGCCGGCTTTTCGCTCGGTGCGAGCCTGGGCTCCCTGGCCAACATTCTCGACCCCGAGGTGATTGTCCTTTCCGGTGGCGTCATCCATGGCAAGGACGGTTGGAGAAGCGTCACTTGGCGCGACTCCATCCGTGAGGGCTTTGCCAGCCAAGCGCTCGACCCACTGCTCGACACGCCGATTCTCATCGGCACCCTCGAGGGCGAGGCCCCTCTTATCGGCGCCGCCGAGAACCTTTTAGCGTCACTTTAGTCGGGCGGCTTTCCACTGCACCCCACCTCGCCCTTCAATCGTCGGGTGCCGCACGCCGGGCGTGCGCCCTCCTCATTCAAGGCGATCTGCAGCACTTGGGAAGGCCTTGGAAACCCCATACATCCGGGTAGATTTAACCTGCAAGGAGTAATCCTATGAACCCCATTATTGAATCGCTTAAGGGCAGGCTCATTGTGAGCGTCCAGGCATACCCCGGCGAACCACTGCGTACGCCCGAGCACATGGCGGCCATGAGCCGCGCCTGCGAGCTCGGCGGGGCGGCCGCCATCCGCTGTCAGGGTCTTTCCGACATCGCGGCCATCAAGGGCCGCGTGGAGATTCCCGTCATCGGCCTGTGGAAGGACGGACACGAGGGCGTCTATATCACCCCGACGCTGCGCCATGCCCGCGCGTGCATCGCCGCCGGTGCCGATATCGTTGCCATTGATGCCACGGACCGTCCGCGCCCCGACGGTAAAACGCTTGAGGACACGGTTCGCCCCCTCAAGGAGGAAGGCATCCTGCTCATGGCCGACTGCATGACCATCGAGGATATCCGCCGTGCCGTCGAGCTTGGATTCGACCTCGTGTCGACCACGTTGTCGCACAACAAACCGGCGATCGAAACCACGCTGGACGAGGGCCCGGACCTACCGCTGCTGCGTCAAGCCACCTCGGAGTTCCCTAACCTGCCCATCATTTGCGAGGGTCATGTCCACACCCCCGCCGAGGGCCGCGCCGCCATCGACGCCGGTGCCTGGGCTGTGGTGGTGGGCACTGCCATCACGCACCCCACAAGCGTCACCAGCTGGTTCAAGGCCGCGCTTGAGGAGTAGGCCCACCTGTCGGCCGAGGATATATTCTCTGCGGGTGCGGTTCCGCTTCGCCCCACAAAACACCCTCCAAGAATATACCCCCGGCCTTAAGGCGATATTGACGATCGAAAATGCCCCGCCTCATGTGAGGTGGGGCTTTTTACTGAGAAGGCTCATGATGCCGTAACGCGAAAGAGTGGGGCATATCATTCCGCACACAGTTTCGCACGAGCCGGGACTGTTTGAGCACGGGGATGATATGCCCGCCCTCTCGAGCAGTCGACCAAGTAGGTATACTGGTGGCAGTTGAACAGGAGGCACCATGTCAGATTCGAACAGCATCACCTCGGCTGAGCTTGCCGATCGCGTACCGGACATCGTCATCATCACGGGCATGTCGGGCTCGGGCCGTACGCAGGCGATGCACGTGTTCGAAGACATGGGTTACTACTGCATCGATAACCTGCCGCCGAGCCTCATCTTGCAACTCGCTGAAATCATCGGCATCAACTCCGGCGTGGGGCGCCACCTATGTGTGACGAGCGACCTGCGCAGCCAAGGCCTGTTTGACGAGTTGCTCGATACCATCGACTCACTGCGAGCTCATGAGATGACCTGCAAGGTCGTGTTCCTCGAGGCCTCCGATGAGGTGCTCATCCGCCGGTACAGTGAGAATCGTCGTCGCCATCCACTCGCGAAGCAGGGCGATACCACGGCAGATGCCATCCAGCGTGAGCGCATCGCCCTTTCGAGCATCCGCGAACGAGCCGACATGGTCATCGATACGAGCCGCATGCGCACGTCCGCCCTGCGCAAGCGTCTCCAGACCGCTTTTTCCGAGCTGACCGACCAACAGCTCATGGATGTCCATGTGTTCTCGTTCGGCTTCAAACACGGCTTGCCCGTCGAGGCCGATCTCATGATTGACGTCCGCTTCCTGCCCAATCCCTTCTACGACCCCGAAATGCGGACACTCACGGGCCTCGATGCAATGGTGGCGGACTTCGTGATCGAGCATCCCAAGACGAAGGAGTTCCTCGATGCGTGGTTCAAGCTTCTCGACGTCGTGATGCCGGGTTACATCGCGGAGGGTAAGCCCCAACTTTCCATTGCCGTGGGCTGTACGGGCGGCCAGCATCGTAGCGTTGCCATTGCGGAGGCGACCGGCCGCTATCTCGAGCGCCAGCACTATCACGTGGGCATCTCGCATCGCGATCTTGCCAAGGCGAACCTCAGGGGGTAGTCCGTGTCGTTTACCGCCGAAGTCCGCGACGAGCTCGCGCGCTGTGCGCCCGAGTGCGCATACTGCGACGTCTCCACACTCTCAGCGCTCGTGCGCGTGTGCGGCACCCTTTCCATCACGGGCAAGGGAGGCTATCAGCTGCAGGTCGCCACCGAGACAGGTGCCGTGGCACGTACGATGATCGAGCTCACGCACAAGATCTTGAAACTCAAAACCGATCTCACGGTTCGCCGATCGATTTTACACAAAGTCCGTAACTACCTCATCGTCCTGCCCGACCAGCCAGACCTTGAGAAGGCCCTCGTTTTGCTGGGGATTCTCGATCGGTCGGGGAGCCTGGTCCAAGGGGTGCCCCGGCATGTCGCCAACCGCGCCTGCTGTCGAAGGGCCTTTGTGCGTGGGAGCCTCATCGCCGGCGGGTTCGTCGCCGATCCCAAGGGCGACTTTCATTTGGAGATCGCTGTGCAGGGGGAGCAGTTTGCCCACGACCTTGCGAGCCTCATCGCGGGTATGGGCGTGAAGGCGCGTGTCAATCCCCGTCGTGGCGCGTACGCGGTCTATATTAAGAGCGCGGAGGACATTAAACGTCTGCTCTCGCGTTTAGGTGCCGATCGCGCGGTGACTGAAATCGAGGACGCCCGCGCGGTCAAGTCGGTCAAGAACGAGGTTAATCGCCGGGTCAATGCCGAACTCGCCAATCAGACGCGGTCGGCTGGTGCGGCGCAACGGCAGCTCGAGCTTATTGAAGCGCTTGAGAAGCTGGGTTTGCGTCGCAACTTGCCCGAGGGACTCGAAACCTTCTGTGCATTGCGCGAGTCCCATCCGGACTTGTCCCTCAGAGATTTGGGAGAGCTTGCGGACCCGCCGCTTTCGAAATCCGCCTTGTACCATCGCGTCTTACGCCTCGAGAAGATGGTGGAGGAGGCGCACGCAGGCACCGCCGAACCGTGACCCCCTGCTTGAAGGCTCATGACGGAGGAGAAAGATACGCTCAGACATGATGAAGCGTTTCAACAGGCGAGATTTATCCGAAAGTTCCCAATCCCGCGAATGAGCAAGCGGAAAACGGTTATATTTGGTGAGTGGTTAGTTTTCGGACTTCAACGGCGGGCAGGGAGCCCGCGGGAGGTCCAATGAAAGGAGACACACATGGCAGTTAAGGTTGCTATCAACGGCTTCGGTCGTATCGGTCGTCTGGCCTTCCGCCAGATGTTCGGTCACGAGGGCTCCGAGATCGTCGCCATCAACGACCTCACCTCTCCCGACATGCTCGCGTACCTGCTGAAGTACGACTCCACGCAGGGCAACTACTCCCGCGATCACAAGGTTGAGGCCACCGAGGACTCCATCATCGTCGACGGCAAGGAGATCAAGATCTACGCCGAGGCTGACGCTAACAACCTGCCTTGGGGCGACCTCGACGTCGACGTCGTGCTCGAGTGCACCGGTTTCTACACCTCCAAGGCCAAGGCCCAGGCTCACATCAACGCTGGCGCCAAGAAGGTCGTCATCTCCGCTCCTGCGGGCAACGACCTCCCGACCATCGTCTACAACGTGAACCACGAGGATCTCACGGCTGAGGACAACATCATCTCCGCCGCTTCCTGCACCACCAACTGCCTCGCCCCGATGGCCAAGGGTCTGAACGACTTCGCTCCCATCGTGTCCGGCATCATGACCACCATCCACGCCTGGACCGGCGACCAGATGCCGCTCGACGGCCCGCAGCGCAAGGGCAACAAGCGTCGCGGCCGCGCCTGCGCCGTCAACATCGTCCCCAACAGCACCGGTGCCGCCAAGGCCATCGGCCTGGTTCTCCCCGAGCTCAACGGCAAGCTCATCGGTGCCGCTCAGCGCGTTCCTACGCCGACCGGCTCCCTCACCAACCTCTATGCCGTTGTTGACAAGGAGGTCACCGTCGACGAGGTCAACGCCGCTATGAAGGCTTACGCTGAGACCATCTCCGAGACCTTCGCCTACAACGAGGACGACATCGTCTCCACCGACATCATCGGCGAGACCCACGGCTCCATCTTCGACGCCACCCAGACCATGTGCAACCCGCTGGGCAACGGCCAGACCCTGGTGCAGGTCGTCTCTTGGTACGACAACGAGAACTCCTACACCTCCCAGATGGTCCGCACCATCAAGTACTTCGAGAAGTTCGTCGCCTAAGTTGAGCGGCTTCTCTCGCATCTAGACCAAGCGTCTATAGGAGGGCGCGGCCTCATGGCGTATGCCCGGGGTCGCGCCCTTTTTACCTGCAAGAGGCGATACCGCCCTTGCTCGATACAGAAAGGATTGGACATGGCTTTCACTAAGAAGACCGTCCGCGACATCGACGTCGACGGCAAGCGCGTCCTCGTCCGCGTCGACTTCAACGTGCCGATCAAGGATGGCGTCGTGGGCGACACCACCCGCATCCAGGCCGCTCTCCCGACCATCAAGTACCTGGTCGATCACAACGCTCGCGTCATCCTCATGAGCCACCTCGGCCGTCCGGATGGCACCGGCTTCCAGGCTGAGTTCTCCCTCGAGCCCGTTGCCGCCAAGCTCGCCGAGCTCTCCGGTCTTGACGTGACCTTCGTTGCCGATACCTATGGCGAGAAGGCCGCCGCCGCCGTTGAGGCGCTCGAGGCCGGCAAGGTTCTCGTGCTCGAGAACGTCCGCTTCGACAAGCGCGAGAAGAAGAATGACCCCGAGATCGCCAAGACCCTGGCCTCCTACGGTGACGTCTTCGTGCTCGACGCCTTTGGTACCGCTCACCGCTCTCAGGGCTCCGTGGTCGGCCCCGCCGCCTACCTGCCCGCCGTCGCCGGCTTCCTGCTCGAGAAGGAGGTCGACACGCTGACCGGCATCTTCGCCGCTCCCGAGCGTCCCTTCGTCGCTATCGTCGGCGGCTCCAAGGTCTCCTCTAAGATCGGCGTGCTCGATCACCTCATCGATTCTGCCGACACCCTGATCATCGGCGGCGGCATGGCTTACACCTTCTTCCTGGCCAAGGGCTACAAGACCGTCGGTACCTCCCTCAAAGAGGAGGACTGGGTCGAGCGCGCTGCCGAGATGCTCAAGAAGGCCGAGGACAAGGGCGTTCAGATTCTGCTTCCGATCGACAACGTCGTTGCCGACCACTTCGGTGAGGACGCTACCGGCGAGGTCGTCGCTTCCGACTCCATCCCCGAGGACCGCATGGGCATGGACATCGGACCCAAGACCGAGGCGCTGTACGCCGAGGCCATCAAGGGCGCCAAGACCGTGTTCTGGAACGGCCCCATGGGCGTCTTCGAGTTCGATAGCTTTGCCCACGGCACTCAGGCTGTCGCCGAGGCTGTTGCCGAGCTCAAGGACAACGGTGGCACGTCCATCATTGGCGGCGGCGATTCCGTCGCTGCCGTCAACAAGTTCGACCTTGCCGACAAGATGAGCTGGATCTCCACCGGTGGTGGCGCTTCCATGGAGCTCGTTGAAGGCAAGGCTCTTCCTGGAGTGGAGGCTCTGAACGATGCCGAGTAACCGTACCACCCTTATTGCGGGTAACTGGAAGATGAACAATGACCGCGAGGAGGCCAAGGCTCTCGCCTCCGCCCTCGTCGAGGCCCTCCCCGAGGTTCCCGCGGGCGTCGAGGTGTGCGTATGCCCCCCGACGATCGATCTGTGCTGCGTCTCTCACAAGCTCGACGGCTCCGCTGTCAAGCTCGGTGCCCAGAACGTTTACTTTGAGGCCAAGGGTGCCTATACCGGTGAGACTTCCGTTGCCATGCTCAAGTCCGTTCCGGTGCAGTACTGCATCATCGGCCACTCCGAGCGTCGCGACTATTTCCACGAGACCGACGAGGACCAGAACAAGAAGGCCGCCGCGCTCATCGCCGGCGGTATCGTTCCGATCTTCTGCTGCGGCGAGCCCCTTGAGGTTCGCGAGGCCGGGACCTATGTTGAGCACGTGGTCGCTCAGGTGAAGGCCGGTCTGACCGGTCTCCAGGTCACCGATCCTTCCCAGCTCGTCGTCGCTTACGAGCCCATTTGGGCCATCGGCACCGGCAAGACCGCCACTGCCGATGATGCCCAGGAGGTCTGCGGCGCCGTGCGTGAGGCCCTCGCCGAGATCTTCGGCGCCGAGCTCGCCGATGGCATCCGCGTTCTGTACGGTGGCTCCGCCAAGCCCGGCAACATCGCCGAGCTCGTGGCCAAGCCCGATGTGGACGGTGCCCTCGTGGGCGGCGCGTCCCTCGTCGCCGAGGACTTTGCTTCCATGGTCGTGAAGGCTGCGGAGTAATTTCCGTCATGTACAGGGGCCGTGGTGTTCACACCGCGGCCCATTCTTATCAAAAAGGGAGAATTACCTATGGCTAACCGCCACCTTCCTGCTTTGCTCGTCATCATGGACGGTTTTGGCTTGGCGCCCGAGGGTGCCAACAATGCCGTGAGCGCCGCCAGCACGCCGTTTATCGATGACCTGTACGCCAAGTATCCACACACCACCCTCGGTGCTTCAGGCGAGGACGTCGGCCTGCCCGACGGCCAGATGGGCAACTCCGAGGTCGGTCACCTCAACATCGGTGCGGGCCGCATCGTGTTCCAAGAGCTTTCGCGCATCAACAACGCCATCAAGGACGGCTCCCTCAAGGAGAACGAGGTATTCGTCAAGGCCATGGACGACGTCGCTGCCGCTGACAAGACACTGCACCTCATGGGCCTCATGAGCCCTGGCGGCGTGCACTCCATGCAGAGCCACTGCGAGGCGCTCGTCTCCATGGCCGCCGAGCGCGGCGTTAAGACCGTGCGCATCCACTGCTTCATGGATGGCCGCGATGTCGACCCGCAGTCCGGCGCCGGTTATGTATCCGAGCTTGTCGCCTTCCTGGGCGAGTTGTCCGAGAAGACCGGTTGCGATGCTCGCGTCGCCACCGTCTCCGGCCGTTACTGGGCCATGGACCGCGACAACCGCTGGGAGCGCATCGAGCGCGCCTATGACGTGCTCGTGAACGCTTGCGACGCCGATGCCGACCCGGTCGAGGGCATCAAGGCCTTCTACGAGAAGGATCCGCGCGGCGACGAGTTCGTCGATCCCTTCGCCTGCCACAACGAGGGCATTCACGCCGGCGATGCTGTCATCTTCTTCAATTTCCGCCCCGACCGTGCCCGTCAGATGACCCGCGCCTTCACCGATGCGGAGTTCGACGGCTTCGAGCGCGAGAAGATCGCCCTTTCTCACTTTGTGACCATGACTGAGTACGACCCCACGTTCGACGTCGAGGTCGCCTTCCCCAAGACGTTCCCCGAGAATGTCCTGGCCGACGTCATCGCCGCCAATGGGCTTAAGCAGCTCCACACCGCCGAAACCGAGAAGTACGCCCACGTGACGTTCTTCCTGAACGGCGGTATTGAGGAGCCCAAGGCCGGTGAGGAGCGCGTGCTCGTGGCTTCGCCGAAGGTCGCCACCTACGACCTCAAGCCCGAGATGAGCGCCCCGGAGGTCACCGAGAAGCTCGTCGCTGCCATCAACGAGGATCGCGCCGACTTCTACATCGTGAACTTCGCCAACTGCGACATGGTGGGCCACACCGGCGTGTTCGAGGCTGCCGTTAAGGCTGTCGAGGCCGTGGACCACGCGCTGTCCCAGGCCATTCCGGCCATCCAGGCCAAGGGTGGCTTCGCGCTCATCACCGCCGACCACGGCAACGCCGACCACATGTACGACGTGGTTGACGGCGAGAAGAAGCCCTTCACCGCGCACACCACCAACCGCGTGCCGTTCATCATCGTGAGCGACACCGCTAAGCTCACCGGCATCGAGGATGGTCGCCTGTCCGACATCGCCCCGACCATGCTCACCATGGCCGGACTCGAGCCCAGTGCCGAGATGACCGGCCGCGTGCTCGCTGTCGAGGAGTAGCCGGACTCGCCAAAAGCCCCCGGCCCTTTTGGTTGGAAAGCTGTCACCTGTTCGAGGTGGCAGCTTTTTTCTTAGGCATTGGGTACAAGGTGGAACACGCGGGCCGATGGGGGAGGGGTTGCTATGGCAAGAGCGTCTCGATTGCTTTCGAGTACGGGCGTCTACCATGTTATGACGCGAGGTGCAGGACGTCAGATTATCTTCAACGATGACCTGGATCGTCGAATGTACCTTGATTTTTTACGGCAGGCTATCAAAAAGTACGATATCTCGTTGCTTGCATGGTGCTTGATGGACAACCACACTCACCTGCTGATTGAAGACGGCGGGGACGGTCTCGTTCGGGCGATTCACTATCTTGACTCGCGATATGCCCAGCATTTCAACATCCGAAACGGGCATATCGGCCCGGTGTTCCAAGGCAGGTTTCTGAGCAAGCCGGTTGAGAGCCAGGCATATATGCTCCAGGCAATTCGGTACATTCACGACAATCCCTGTTCATTGGGAATCGGGCGAGATGAGTATCGATGGAGCAGCTATTCTGAATATGCAAGAGGGGACGGCCTGGTGGATTCTCGATTTCTATTCGAGGCGATTGGCGGACGCGAGCACTTCGAGGAGTTCAGCGCTGCCGGCAAGGCAGACGTGTACTACCCGCGTATGGGTAGCCGGATGGACCAGGCAGAGCTTGCGGAAGCCGCGCGTATTGCGACGGAGGGAAAGGACCCGTCAGCGGTAACCGCGCTGCCCGTTCCCGAACGCGATCGCATCTTGAGGAGAATGAAGGAGGTTGGCCTTTCATACCGGCAGATCGAGCGTTTGACCGGGCTGGGCCGTTATCTCATCAAGCGCGTTGTTGGATGAGTGAAGTACCAACCAGCCAAAAGGGCCGGGGGCTTTTAGTTGTTAGGGAGGTTTCATGCTCGTATTGAGAAACGAAACGGCCATCCTGGGTGATTTTATCGAAAGCGATATCGCTGACCACATCCGCTGGGAAACGGACGAGACGGAATGGAAGCTGTGGGACGCTCCTTGGGAGCATGAGGGGAAGTCCGACAAAGAGCGTGCAGTCGAGCTCGAAGGGGATATCGAGCGCATGCGCGGATGGGTTGCGCGCAACAAGGCGCTTGCCGACGACGTGCGCCGTACCAAGTTCGAGGTTTGCCTGGCGGACTCTGACAACCCGCTTCGAGCGATCCATGTGGGCAGTTGTGCGACCTATCAGCAACCAAAAGGGCCGGGGGCTTTTGGTTGGGCTCTGAGCAGGCGCGTCCCGATGCCACGGTGCCAATGCGAACGCCGTACGGATATGCCGAGCTCCTCGCGATGAGCCAAGCGAGGGCGCGTGCTGCCAGCAAGATTGCCGTCGCCCACGACCTCGCCTTCCTCGACCGCAACGAGTAAAACGCTTTCGGGTGCCTCATGCGCGCTCGGCCTCAACGGAAGAGGCAACACATTCCGAGCCGAACGTGAGGTTATCGGTCTCTCCGCCCACGGTTTTCAAGCAGGAGAGCAGCGCCTCTGCGTCTTCACCGTGCGCTTCTCAGATAACAAGGTGATAGTCCGCCATGCGTGCTCCCCTCTTGATGTCTTTCTTGCCGCTATGATACTGCTTGAAAAAGGACGGAAACACCATGATGCTCGTTGGGCGCGGGGTGTGTATGCACGCCTTGGCATCTGGGCCAACCGGGAGGTTCCATGGATCGGATAGTCTTCTTCGACATCGACGGGACGCTTACAAGGGGAGTGACCTCGGGTGCCTATCTCGCAAATCTGCTCGGCCATGGGCACACCATGGAAGAGGCGGAGGCAGCTTGCGCGCGAGGCGAGATTACAAACGACGACGTCTGCCGGATAGACGCTGCGGGATATGTGGGACGCTCTGCCAGCGAGCTATTCGATATGCTCGAGGACATGCCACTTGTGGACGGCATCACTCAAGCTGTCGATGCGATTCATGCGGCTGGCGGTGAGGCCCATATTGCTTCACTTGCTTGGGGCATTGTGGGGGAGTACCTCTGCAAGCGCTTTCGGTTTGATGGTTATGTTGGTTCGGAGCTGGAAGTCGAGAATGGCGTATGCACGGGCGGCGTGGCGCATGCGCTTGAGGGCGAGGGAAAGTGCTCATACGCGCGTGAACTCTGTGAAAAGCGCGGCGTAGCTCTTGCGTCCTGCATGGCTATTGGCGACAGCCGTTCCGACATCCCGCTGTTCGAGCTGGTAGGCACTTCGATTGCCTTCAACGCCACCGAAGAAGCAGAGCGTGCGGCAACGAACGCCTACCGTGGGGGTAATATCGCCGAAGCGCTGGCGTGCGCCTTATAGGCAGCGAGAAAGCGTGGCCAACCAAAAGGGCCGGGGCTTTTGGTTGGGGCTTTTGGTTGAATCGGGAAATCGAACAGATTGGGGATCGCCGAACAGATTGGGGACTCGCCGAACGAATTGGGCTTCGCCTGCTGTTCGTTTGTAGTTTCGTGGAAGAACAGGGGGAGTGTGGTACCATTACCCGCTGTACGTGAATTCTGCTTAGAAGGAGTCCTCGTGGGTCCGTTCCAGATCATCCTCTTTGGCGTGTGGGCGTTGTCCACGCTTCTGCTCATCGCGCTCGTCCTCATGCATTCAGGCAAGGGCACCGGTGTGTCGGACATGATAGCCAGCTCGCTATACAACGCCAGCACCGCCACGGGTGTCATGGAGAAGAATCTCGACAAGCTCACCGTGATTGTGGCCTGCGTCTTCGCCGCCTGCGTCGTGCTCGCCATGTTCTTCTTCCCACAGGGCATCGTCGGTCTGTAGGCCAAACGCCCATCAACCACATTGCGTGCATCGGCCCGTTCGGAGTGAATCCGGACGGGCTTTGTCATGGGGCGAGCGGGAGCCTATGCATGTCTGCATCAAGTGTTACACACTTGAAACAATACGTTGGCGAAAGATATCCATTTGAGCGTTCTTTTATGCACTAAAGTACGGTTTATCATGCAAATGCTTCGCCAAACTAAAGAAAATGTGCGCCGATTACCAGAAACCTCATACTCCATTATGCAAAAGTGCGCTAATGTATTGACCATCGCGCGTGACCGATCAGCCTAGCGGTCGCGCGAAGAGCAAACGGGATGCGATACGTGTTCGCACCTCCGGTCGCACCAAAGGGGTGCATATCCGGCTCCGCGTTCCGTGAACCTGCATTATAAGGAGGATGGCATGGCTGATACCAAATTTACCCAGCCCGTGATGGGTCGTCGTACGTTTGTGGGCGGCGCCCTCGCCACGGGTGCCCTTGCTGCTCTCGCCGGTTGCGGCGGCGGTGGCGACACTGAGGGCAGCGGCACCACCGCGGCTCCCGCCGGCGACAACGTGATGGGCTTCTATCTCTCCGAGCCCGCCTACATCGACCCGTACAACGCTCAGGAGAATCAGGGCACCGCTATCGCGCGCGCCATGTTCGATGGCCTCATGACCTGGGACTGGGACACCAACTCCGCTGTGCCCGTGTGTGCCGCTGAAGCCCCGACCGTCTCCGAGGATGGTCTGGTCTACACCTTCAAGCTCAAGGAGGGCATGAAGTTCCACAACGGTGACGCCGTCGACGCCGAGTCCTTCGTCCGCGGCTGGAAGCGCGTTGCCTCCCCCAAGATGGAGACCCCGTCCGACATCTGCTACCACCTCGCCCCGGTCGCCGGTTACGCCGAGTTCAACGCCGGCGATACCGAGGAGTTCACCGGCCTCAAGGCCGTGGACGAGCTCACCTTCGAGGTCACCCTTTCCGCTCCGATGGCCGACTTCCCGGCCGTGTGCTGCCACCCTGGCCTTGTGCCGGTTCCCCAGGCCGCCGTGGACGATCCGAAGTCCTTCCTCGAGCAGCCGATCGGCAACGGCCCCTTCAAGATGGACGAGCCCTGGAAGCACAACCAGTACATCAACCTCGTGAAGTTCGACGAGTATCACGGCGAGGCCCCCAAGATCGACGGCGTGTACTGCTCCATCCAGAAGGACCCGGACACCGCTTACAACGAGTTCAAGGCCGGCACCATCGACTTCGCTCAGATCCCGACGGGCCAGATCAAGGACAATGTGGACAAGTACGGCAAGTCCGAGGACGGCTACACCTCCACCCCGGGCAAGCAGTGCCTGTTGGGCGTCGAGCTCTCCACCTACTTCATGATTCCGTGCTCCCAGGATCCGGTGCTCGCCGACGTGAACGTCCGCCGCGCCCTCTCCCTGGCCATCAACCGTCAGAACATCGTGGACACCCTGTACGAGGGTTCCCGCATGCCCGCCACCTCCATCATGCCGACCGCCATTGACGACTCGGAGGAGAATGTCTGGCAGTACTGCAAGTACGATCCCGATCAGGCCAAGCAGATTCTCGAGGACGCTGGCTACACCGCAGACGCCGATGGCAAGCGCGGTCTTGAGGTTACGCTGAACTACAACGGTGACGGTGGTCACGAGGATCTCATGTCCACCATCCAGCTCGACCTTGAGGCCGTTGGCTTCACTGTCAAGCAGGACGCCGTCGAGTGGGCTACCTACCTCGACAACCTCTCCAAGGACGAGTTCTCCCTTGGCCGCCTTGGTTGGACTGCCGACTATCCGACCATGGACAACTTCCTGTATCCGAACTTCTACACGGGTGCCGACAACAACTACGAGAAGTACTCCAACCCTGAGGTCGACAAGATGATGGAAGAGGCCCGTCAGATCCAGGACGAGGAGGAGCGTAAGGCAGCTTGCCGCAAGGTCTGCGCTCTCATCGGTGAGGATATGCCGGTTATTCCGATCATGTTCTACGCTCACAACTACGTCGCCTCTGAGCGCATGAAGAACTTCAACTACGACGCTCAGACCATCCCACACTTCGAGACGGCTGAGATCGCCTAGCGACCGGGATCAAAACCCGATAGCGCATGAACAGCAGGACATCGCGCAAGCGGTGTCCTGCCTTTGTTTGGCGGGTAATGCTGCAAAGTGCGGAATCGATCGTGTATATCTACGCATAATCCCCGCAGTATTCCTTAGCGGGTGACGTATAATTGCAATTTACGCTGCGACATACTGCAGCAAAGTGTAGTGTCCAAGAGACTAGGGAGGGTATCGCTGTGCTCAGGTACATCCTCAAGCGAATCCTGCAGTTCATCCCGGTCTTCCTCGGCGTCACGCTCATTCTGTTCATCATGCAGAATGTCGTGCCCGGCGATCCCATCAAGCTGATCGCCGGCGAGAAGAAGCTCGACCCGGTTACCGAGATGAACATCCGCGCCGCTCACGGCTTAATCGTGACGGACGAGAACGGCGACATCGTTTTCGACGAGAACGGTGACACCATCGAAACCCCCATGTGGGATCGTTACTTCACTTATCTGAGCGGCCTGCTCCATGGTGACCTTGGCCGTTCCTACCAGCGTGGCATCGACGTGTCGACCATGATTCTCGATGCCTATCCCTACACGGTGCAGATCGCCGTTGTCGCCATCGTCATCGAGGCAATTGTGGGCATTGGCGCCGGTATCATCTCGGCTATTAAGCGGTACTCCTTCTGGGACATCCTCGTGACCCTCACCACCTCGATGCTCGTGGCGATGCCCGCGTTCTGGCTCGGTCTGCTCCTCCAGTTGATATTTGGCATCTGGCTTAAAGACGCTACCGGCGGTGCCGTTGCGTTGCCCGTCTCGGGCGTCCCCGGTCCGCGCCCGATGTTCCCCGGCTGGATGTACTACATCCTTCCCGCCATCACGTTGGCTGCGGTATCCACCGCCTACACGGCCCGTATCATGCGTTCGCAGCTGATCGAGGTCATGAACCAGGACTACATCCGCACTGCCAAGGCCAAGGGCCTCTCCAAGCGCTCGATCATCTTCCACCACGCGCTCAAGAACGCCCTGATCCCGGTCGTTACCTATGTGGGCATGGACTTCGGTGCGATGCTCGCCGGTGCCATCCTGACCGAGACAGTCTTCAACTGGCCCGGTATCGGCCAGATGACGTACACCGCTATCACTCGCCGCGACTGGCCCATCGTCATGGGCGCCGTCACGGTCATCGTCATCGTGGTCATGATCATCAACCTGATCGTCGACGTGAGCTACGCGTTCCTCGATCCGCGTATCCGCCTTGGTAACAAGAGCGATAAGTAGGAGGCAAGAGACGTGCAGTACTCAATGAATACAATGGGCGAGCAGGTTCGCGCCGCCGCGGCCGAGGCCCATGTCGTTGCCAATGGCTCCGACAAACCCACGCGCACCCTGTGGGGTGACGCCTTCAAGCGCCTGAGGAAGAACAGGCTCGCGATGTTCGCCATCGTGTGGATCCTCATCGTCGTCGTCATCGCGGTCACCGCGGACCTGTGGGTTCCGAGTGTGCTCGGCGATCCGAACGCATCCGACACGGCCACCATGGTTATGAACTCCCGCCTTGCACCGTCCCTCCAGCATCCTTTTGGCACCGACACCCTTGGCCGCGATGTGCTCTCCCGCGTCATCTACGGCGCGCGCATCTCGCTGACCGTCGGTATCGTCGCCACGGGCATCTCCACTGCCATCGGACTGGTCATGGGCGCACTCGCCGCATACTACGGCGGCATCTGGGATACCATCATCATGCGTCTGGCCGACATCTTCCTGGCGTTCCCCTACACGCTGTTCGTCATCGCTATGATCGCGGTCATCGGCAATGGTATTCAGAACGTGTTTATCGCCATCGGCATCCTTGGCTGGCCCTCGATCGCCCGCGTGTTCCGCTCCGCCATCCTCTCCGTCAAGGAGAGCGACTACGTGGATGCCGCCCGATCCATGGGCGCTTCCGACGCGCGCATCATCGCCCGCCATATCTTCCCCAACTCCGTTGCTTCTATCGTGGTCTATGCCACTATGAACATCGGTGGCGCCATCCTGACCGAGTCCGCCCTGTCCTTCTTGGGCCTCGGCGTCGTCCCGCCCGATCCGTCGTGGGGCACCCTCATCCAGGAGGGTCAGAAGTACCTGCAGACCGAGCCGTGGCTCATGATCATGCCCGGCATCGCCATCCTGACCACCGTGCTCGCGTTCACGCTGCTCGGCGACGGCCTGCGTGACGCTCTCGACGTGAAGATGAAGGACGCGTAAAACCATGGCTAAGAACAACGATACTTTCGTGGACCTCAAGACGCAGCCGATCCCCGAGGGCCAGCATCTGCTCGAGGTCGACGACCTGAAGATGTACTTCCACACCGAGGACGGCGTCGTGCATGCCGTTGACGGCGTGAGCTACACGCTCGATCGCGGCGAGACGCTCGGCGTGGTGGGCGAATCCGGCTCTGGCAAGTCCGTGACCGCCATGACCATCATGGGCCTCATCTCCATGCCTCCCGGTAAGATCGAGGGCGGTTCCGTGACCTATCGCGGTCGCGACCTCCTCAATATGTCTGAGGAGGAGATGCAGCACGTCCGCGGCAATGACATTGCGATGATCTTCCAGGACCCCATGACCTCGCTCAACCCGGTTTACAAGATCGGTCGTCAGGTGGGGGAGGGCCTTCGTCTGCACCGCGGCTACTCCAAGCAGGAGGCGCTCAAGCGCGCCACTGAGCTGCTCGACCTCGTGGGCATCCCTGAGCCCGAGAAGCGCGTGAACGAGTATCCGCACCAGTTCTCCGGCGGCATGCGCCAGCGCGTCATGATCGCCATGGCTCTCGCCTGCGATCCCGACATCCTGATTGCCGACGAGCCCACTACGGCCCTCGATGTGACCATCCAGGCGCAGATTATCGAACTTATGCAGGAGATGCAGGAGAAGAACGGTAACGCCATCATCATGATCACCCACGACCTGGGCGTCGTCGCCGACATGGCCGACAAGATCATGGTCATGTACGCAGGTCACCCCGTGGAGTTCGGCACTGCCGACGAGATCTTTTACGAGAGCCGCCACCCCTACACCTGGGGCCTCATTCGCTCCATTCCCGAGCAGGCTACCGACGAGAAGAAGCCGCTTACGCCAATTCACGGCAATCCGCCGTCGCTCGTCAACCTGCCGCAGGGTTGCGCGTTCGCGCCTCGTTGCCCGTATGCCACGGAGCTCTGCCACAAGGAACGCCCCAAGAAGTTCGTCATGGACAACGGTCATTACTCCGAGTGTCATTACGCCGATGACGATGCCTTCGTAAAGAAGTTCGCACCCGACACCTCCCGCTCCCGCGGGACCATGCCGACCGCGATTCCCGATAACGCGGATGTCGCAGCTTCGAAGGGAGGCGAGGCCTAAATGGCAGACAACAATACTCCGCTGCTCAAGGTTGAGCACCTCACGAAGGAGTTCCCCACCGGCTCCGGTTTCCTGGGCGGTAGGTTCTCCAAGAAGGTCGTCTCTGCGGTGAATGACGTCTCGTTCGAGATCCGCGCTGGCGAGACCTTCGGTCTGGTGGGCGAATCCGGTTGCGGTAAGTCCACCACCGGCCGCGCCATCATGCACCTCGACCCGCCGACGTCCGGCAAGGTGTACTTTGAGGGCAAAGATATCTCCAAGATGAACAAGGCCGAGCTCAAGGATATGCGCCGCGACATGCAGTTCATCTTCCAGGATCCGTATGCATCGCTCAATCCGCGTATGACGATCGGCGAGATTGTTTCCGAGCCCATGGTCATCCATGGCATCGGTACGCCCGAGGAGCGCATGGATCGCGTTCGCGAGCTGCTCGACGTCGTTGGCCTCAATCCCGAGCACATTAACCGCTATCCGCATGAGTTCTCTGGTGGCCAGCGTCAGCGCGTCGGTATCGCCCGCTCGTTCATTCTGCGTCCGAAGCTGATCATCTGTGACGAGCCCGTTTCCGCGCTCGACGTCTCCATTCAGGCCCAGGTTCTGAACTTGCTGAAGGACCTTCAGCAGCAGTACGGTACCGCCTATCTGTTCATTGCCCACGACCTTTCCGTCGTTCAGCACATTTCCGATCGCGTCGCCGTCATGTACCTCGGTAAGATGGTCGAGCTGTCCGACTGGAAGAGTCTGTACGCCGAACCGAACCATCCGTATACGCAGTCGCTGCTCTCCGCCGTGCCGGTCCCCGATCCGGACGTGCAGAAGAGCCGCAAGCGCATCATTCTTGCCGGTGATCCGCCGAGTCCGATCGACCCGCCGAGCGGTTGCCGTTTCCACACGCGTTGCCCGATCGCGCAGGGCAGATGTGCCGAGGAAGTGCCCGAGTTCCGTGAAATCGGCGCGGGCCACTTCTGTGCTTGTCATTATGCGACGCCGTTCCCCATCAAGGAGTCGTACATCGACCTGTAAGGGCCCCTCAGCCCTCATGACGCCAACCGATCAAACGTCCTCGAAAGCCCGCCTTTGGCGGGCTTTCTGCGGAATGTACGCTTGGATGTGAAACGCGAGGGCTGTCCGTACTTAGTCGCGCGCGTGGACGAGAAAAGTCTCATGCATGAGGGGACTTTGCTGGGATGGTCACTGCTCGGTTGGGGTTGCGCGGGTTTTGCTTTAGAGTGGTGGGATGAAAGTGCATCTGTGCAATAGATCCGGGAAGGGGCCGAGATGATCGACAGGCGTGCATTCCTAGGCGCTGCGGCATGCGGTGTGATGGGGCTTGGACTAAGCGGGTGCAGCCAGGTTGAGGGCGGCGATGCGGGCTCAAGTGATGACGTCCCGTCCTCATGGGTGACGTGTCGCATCGGCAAGCCCTCGGCAATCGACCCCCTGCTCGTCTCCGATCGCTTTGGCCTGCAGGTGCTTCAGGCGCTATTCTGCCCGCTCACGTGCATCGTGGATGGTGTGGCGACCCCCGCTGCCGCCCGTAGCGTCACCGTTTCCGATGACGCGCGCACGTTCACCTTCAGCCTTGTCGAAGGTGCGACGTTCCACAATGGTGAATCCGTCACGGCCTCTTGCTTCAAGCGGGCGTGGGAGCGTTTGGTCAAGCCGATGTCCGACGATACGGATGAGGATCGGACACACAAGGAGAATGGTGGCGAGGGCCCTCGTAGCCGCTGGGGATCCTTGCTTTCCGCCATCGATGGGTATGATGCCCTGTCTGGCGGCCGGGCCTCGGAATTGGTCGGTTTACGCTGTCCTGACGACCTCACGCTTACCGTGTCGCTTACCGAGCCGCATGCAGCCTTCGCCTCGATTGTCTCGCATCCAGCTCTCGGTCCTGTTCCCGCGAGTGCGGAGGACAATCCCGTTATGTTTTCGGAACAGCCCATGGGCAATGGACCGTTCATGTTAGACCGCCCGTGGAAGGGAAAGGGCGACATTCGGCTCACGCGCTTTGACGAGTGCGCATATGGTGCGAGCTTGGTGGATGGCGTCCTACTCGCCATTCATGACGACACCGTTGCCGCATACAACCATTTCCAGGCGGGTGTCCTCGATATCTGCGATGTGCCCGTTGACCAGTTGAAGGATGCCGAAGATGCGCGCGGCATTTCGTCGAGCGCGGGGACCATGAAACCGGGCGAGCGGTTCGTTCAGGGGCCTGAAGCCGGGTTGACGTACATGGTGTGCAACACGCGTGTGGCCCCGTTCGACAACGCCGTCTTTCGCCGTGCGATTTCCTGCGGTATCGACCGCGAAGCCCTTTGCAAGAAGGTGCTCAATTACAGCGCCGCTTCCGCCATGAGCCCGGTTGCCCCATGCGTGGGCGAGGCGGTGTCGTGGGAGGCGTGCGCGTTTGATGCTGACCGGGCTCTGGAGCTCATAGAGGGGCTGAGCGCGCAGGAGCGGGAGGACGAGGCCCAGCAGACCATGGGTTCTGCCGAAGAGTCAAAAGACGCTCCAGAGATGACGGCGGAGCCGCTGAATCTCGATTTCACCCTAACGTATCGCGAGGGGGGCGTGCAGGGGCGCATCGCCGACCAAATCGCGAGCGATTTGTCCGACTTGGGGCTGACGGTGAAGACCGCTGCGCTGGCAGCGGAAGACCTCGCCGAAAGCCTTGATAAGGGCGATTGTGCGTGCTGCCTCGTCACGTTCGACCCGGCGGCTGCCACAATCGACACGGTGGTGTCCCAGTTGCTTGGCACCACGTCTGAGCGAGGCTCATGGGCGGGATACGAAGATGATGCGCTCACCGCCGCCCTCACCACCATGGCCGAGCAGCGCGACGCGACGGAGCGTACCGAGCGCGCAAGGGAGGCCCTTGTCCTTGCGTCCGAGGCGATGCCGATGATCCCCCTGGTGCATCCGGCGTATGCCAAGGTCGCATCTGATCGCGTGCAGATGGCGAATGTCTTGCCGAACGGGCTCGTCGATCTTGGTTCCGTAGAGCTCGTCTAGCCCTAAATCCCCAGCGGGGAAGGGCGGATCTTTCTTACTGCCAGGCCCCGCCTCTCACCTGCGTTCAGAGGGATCTTTGCAGGTACTTCTTGCAAGGAAGTCTTCTGCAGGCCCTTTCGCAAAACTTTTTTGAAAAAGGGGCTTGCGCGAATGATGGGACTCGGGGTACTATCTTCCTCGTTGCAGACGCGGTAACGCGAAAGCAAACGTCGGAGTGGCGGAATTGGCAGACGCGCTAGCTTGAGGTGCTAGTGACCACATTTCGGTCATGCGGGTTCAAGTCCCGCCTCCGACACCACGCATGTGAAACGCGAGCCCGGTTTGGGTTCGCGTTTTTGCTATATATCGCACGCGGCCGTGCGATTCGCCGGCAGCCCCCTCGCGCGTCCGCGTTATGTTGGTACGGCGGAGGTGGCGCATGGAACATATGCACAACGAGGAATTGAGCGACGTCGCCCGTTTGGTCGAGGTGACGAGTGACGCCGTCGCTATCTGTGATGCCGACGGCGCGGTACGCCATGTCAACCGCCAGTTTCTCGTCCTCCAGAAGATGAGCCGCTCCCAAGTCGTCGGCGCCGACATCAAAGACCTGCTCTACAGTTCGGGATTTGAGCGAGCCGCCGGTCACAAGATGCCTTTTTCGTCCGATGGCGAAGAGAACACGCTGATGCTCAAATTGCCCGACGGCTCCTTCATCCCCGTACGCGTACGTGCGCTTGAGCTCATCGAGACGGAGAAGGGCGACTGCCATGCGCATCGATATGTGGTCGCCATCCGCAGCCTCGAGGAGCAGTACGCCCACGATCGCAAGACGCAGCGCCTGCTTTCTGAGCTCCAAGCCGCCAATAAACGCCTCTCGGGCACGCTGTCGGTCATCATGTCCACGGTGGGCTCCAGCGATATGTCGACGTTGCTGGACACGGTGCTCAACCGCATGGCCGACACGCTCGATGCGGCGGGAACGACCATCTACTTTGCCGAGGGTGGCGGCTTCAAGCTGCGCGGTGTGAGCCGAGGCATTGCGGCCAGGTATGTACCCGATTTCATTCCCTATGGCGCGGGTGTGCCCACCCACGTCCTACGCGAGCAACGAGCCTGCCGACTGTCGCTGGTGCCCGTCGATCCCGCAGACCCTACGGCACCCGGCGCCTTTTATGACCTCGATGCCCGTGTGCGGCACAACGTGCGCCTGCAGGACATGCCTCCATTCAAGACCATGATTGCGGTCCCCGTGTACTTTGGAACGCAGGTTTTGGGCGTTGTTGAGCTTGGCTGGACGCGCCCGTGCAATCCGCGCATCTACGACGTCCGTGTTCTCGAGGTCATATGCGATTATCTGTCCATTGAGTTGATGGGGGTGGTGAGCAGTCTGCGTGCCGCGCGCACCTCGTCCCTCACGCGCTCGCTTAGTCGAATTCGCGAGCTTTTGTACGCGAACGGAAAGGACCCCATTGCGGCATGGACCGAGATGACAAGCGAAGTCACTGAGCAGTTGTCTTGCCACCTTTTGCCCGTGTTACATGATGTGGAGCGCGGTGCCTACGTGATTGACTTTGATGGCGGAAGCCGCATGGACCTTCCCTGCGACGTTGAGGAAATGTTTTTCTCGGTGACGACTCCCGCTGCCCGAGTGGGCGCTCCCGCATCGGCCGACCTGCTTGGTGACGAGGCGGGTGCCCTCGCGGCGCCCGAGCCTCCCAAGCAGATTCGCTTGGCGCGTGTGGACCGCATCACCTGGGTCGGTGAGTGGCTTGAGCGTCACGGCCTTCCGTGCCAGGGCGTTTTCGTGGATATGGGTCGCGAGCAAGACGAGGGCGCATTTGTCGAAGACGACGGCCCGTTCGCCGCCGTCCTCCCGCCCCGTCGATTCTTGTTGCTACGTGATGATTCCCAAGAACCCGTGGACGATATGGAGTTCGATTACCTGACGCATCTCGCGCATGACTTCGAGCTCATCATGGACGGGGCCGTGCAGCAGAAGAGCGAGCGTCGCATTGCCCAGACCTTGCAGGCTGGCATGCGCAACGACCTTGGGGTTGTTCCGGGCATCACCTCGGATTCGCTGTATTCTTCCGCCACGCGCCAAGCGCTCGTGGGGGGCGACTTCTACACCCTCATCCGCCTGCCCGACGATCGCGCCGTGATGATTTTGGGCGATGTGTCGGGAAAGGGCGTGGAGGCTGCGTCGATGTCCGCGCTCGTCAAGACGGCACTCACCGCATATGCCTGGGAGGGGGCGAGCCCGGCGCGTATGGCGCGGTCGCTCAACCGCATGCTCATGAGTTTCTCGCGCGTGGAGACCTTCGTGACCATGTTCATCGCAAAGCTCGATCTGCGCCATGGGCGCGCGACGTATTGTTCGGCCGGCCATCCCCCCACCATGCTCGTGAAGGCCAACGAGGCCGATGGCGTGGAGGCGGAGTTGCTGAGCGTCCAGTCGGGTGTGGTGGGCGCCTTCTCGAGTATGGTGTACGAGAACGGTACCTTCTCGTTTAACCCCGGGGACATTCTCTTTATGTACACCGACGGTGCCATCGAGGCCCGCGATGCTGCAGGCGAGTTCTTTGGCGAGGCTCGTTTGCGTGAGGTGCTGCTTCGTGCCGCTGCTGAGGGCGTTGAAGGCCTGTGCGCACAGGTTCTGGATGAGCTCGATGCATTTACGGGTTCGGCACTCGATGACGATATCGCCCTCGTGGCGTTGAGGTTCGACCGGCGCGGCGTCTGATGCGTTTGCGTGCGAGGGTATCGGTGGACGGTGAACGGGGAACCATAGCAACATGAACGAGTGGAATGACATAGCCGTAATCGCCCCGGCGGGCGATATCGATATCGCTTCGGTACCGCGCCTGCGTGAGCAGGTCGATGCCCTCATCGAAAACGGGGTACGGCGCATTCTGGTGAACTGCCAGAATGTGAGTTTCATCGACTCGACGGGGCTGGCGTTCCTGCTCGTGCGCGCGCGGACGCTATTCGATCGCGAAGGGCTGCTCTCGCTGGTGAACACCTCTCCCCAGGTGGTTCGCTTTCTCCAGATCGCCCGCCTGCTGGACGCCCTGCATGTTTCGGCCGCAGAAAAGCCGCCTATTCCGGTGCTTGCGCCCGATGCGCCGCCCCTGTGGAGCAAAACGCTCGCCATTCGACCCGGCGTCGAGAACCTGGGCATGTACCGGCACCGCATCGCTGAGTTGCTGGGTGGCCTGCCGCTGTCGCGCGATGACTGCTTCGACACCGCTTTGGCGGCGGGCGAAGCGCTGTCGAATGCCTACGATCATGCCTGCGGCGGCAAGGGGAGCACCATGACGGTGATCGCCTACACCGACCGCGTGGTGATCGAGGTGCGTGATTGCGGGTGCGGATTCGAGATCGCGGACGGCGAGGAACCTCCAGGGAGTCGAGAGCGCGGTCGCGGCATCCGACTCATGCGCATGTTGGTCGATAGCGTCGACGTGCGCCGTCGCGTCGACGCGCCTGGCACGCAGGTGCGCCTTATCAAGATGATCGCTTGATGCTCCTGCGGCGGGGCGGGGATCGCATTCGTTGCCACTGGTTTTGTTTTGGCGCCTGGGCAATGACCCCTCTTGACGAGCATGGTCTGGTACGGAAAAGGGCACCCCAAAGGATGCCCTCAATCAAATCATATGGAGGCGGCTCCCGGATTCGAACCGGGGGTAAAGGCTTTGCAGGCCTCTGCCTTACCACTTGGCCAAGCCGCCGAATGAATAGAGCCGATTCTTCAATCGGCTCTTTACAAACGATGGAGCGGACAACGGGGCTCGAACCCGCGACCCCAACCTTGGCAAGGTTGTGCTCTACCAACTGAGCCATGTCCGCTTGCGAGAAAGTACTATACGCAATCAGACGATAATGTGCAAGTCATTTTTCATGATTGTTTACGCTGCTGGGGTGATCCTTGGGGTCGTCCAGACAGCGACCGCCTGTCCTCACGGGCACGCCGCGACAAGTCCGCACCGGTGCCGCGGCGACGAGTTCTTGCCGCAGGGCTCGTTGGCTTGCGTGAGTCGCAGGCATCCTCCTCGAGATCGGTGCGCGGTAATCTGCGTAAAACCCGAGATTAGACTGCTGTTTCAAACAATTTTAAAAAAGATGGAAAAAGTTGTTGACCGAACGCTCGTATCTGGGCTATATTAATCCCCGCGCTGATGCGCACCTGAGTTGGGCGATTAGCTCAGGGGGAGAGCACTACCTTGACACGGTAGGGGTCACAAGTTCAAATCTTGTATCGCCCACCATAAGCGGACATGGCTCAGTTGGTAGAGCACAACCTTGCCAAGGTTGGGGTCGCGGGTTCGAGCCCCGTTGTCCGCTCCATTATATGCGCCAGGGCCGATTTCAATCGGCCCTTTGCATATAAGGCGAAGTGGCCAAGTGGTAAGGCAGAGGCCTGCAAAGCCTTTACCCCCGGTTCGAATCCGGGCTTCGCCTCCATATGATCATGCTGGGCACCCCACGGGGTGTCCATTTTTTCTTTCGTTCCTCCGCGTTCCGAGTGCGCGAAGCCCAATCACAACATATAGGCTTCCTGCGGTTATGGTGAGGGTCTCTTGTTCCACTTGTCGGCGACTGGCGGAGAACTTGTGGACACCTCGGTTGCGGCTCCCGCGAGCATTTTGTCATCCATGCAGGTGGGGGACGGTGGGCTCTCTCCTAGCAATTCGGGTCAATTTGCAACCTTGAATGAGAGGAAAAATTAGCACATTGCTTCTGACCTGCTAAAACACAACATATAGTGATTCCGTTTACGGATGTCACCAGATATTGATGGCAAAATGCCGTATCATACTTGTGAAAGGCAATGATGAGCCTCGACCCCGCTGCCATATGCAAATGCGTGGGGCCGGGGCTTTCCTATCCCGTAACGAAGTCACGAGCAAGCTTGGGTCGCGGAGGAGTCACATGAAGATCATCAAGCGCAGCGGTTCCGAGGTCACGTTTGACCTCCAGAAGATCATCAACGCCATCAACGGCGCCAACAGTGAGGTCAAGAGCAGTGAGCGCCTCACCGATCGTCAGGTTCGCTACGCCGCGGAAAACGTCGCCGACCGCTGCGAAGAGGCCGGCCACACGGTCTCCGTCGAGGAGATCCAGGACATGGTCGAGGATGAGCTTATGGCCCTTGATCGCTTCGAAGTCGCCCGTCGTTACATCATCTACCGTTACGTGCAGGGCCTCAAGCGCCAGAAGAACACCACCGACGACAAGATCCTGTCACTCATCGAGTGCAACAACGAGGAAGTCAAGCAGGAGAACTCCAACAAGAACCCGACCGTCAATTCGGTGCAGCGCGATTACATGGCCGGTGAGGTTTCCAAGGACCTCACGCAGCGCGTCCTGCTTCCCGCCGAGGTCGTTGAGGCCCACAACGAGGGCATCATCCACTTCCACGACTCCGATTACTTCGCCCAGCATATGCATAACTGCGACCTCGTGAACCTTGAGGACATGCTGCAGAACGGCACGGTCATTTCCGGCACGCTCATTGAGCGCCCCCACAGCTTCTCCACCGCCTGCAATATCGCCACGCAGATCATCGCCCAGGTCGCCTCCTGTCAGTATGGCGGCCAGTCCATCTCGCTCACGCACCTCGCACCGTTCGTCGAGGTCAGCCGTCAGAAGATCCGTCGTCAGGTCGAGGCGGAGCTCGTCGAGCTTGGCGTGGATGCCCCCGAGGAGAAGGTGTCCGAGGTCGTGGAGACCCGCCTGCGCGATGAGATCCGCCGTGGCGTGCAGACCATCCAGTATCAGGTCGTCACCCTCATGACCACCAACGGCCAGGCGCCCTTTGTGACGGTGTTCATGTACCTCAATGAGGCCCGCAGCGAGGCCGAGAAGCGCGATCTTGCCATGATCATCGAGGAGACCCTGCGCCAGCGCTACGAGGGCGTGAAGAACGAGGCGGGCGTGTGGGTCACCCCCGCGTTCCCCAAGCTCATCTACGTCCTCGAGGAGGATAACGTCCGCGAGGGCTCCGAGTACTTCTACCTGACCCAGCTCGCGGCCAAGTGCACCGCCAAGCGCATGGTGCCCGATTACATCTCCGAGAAGAAGATGCGCGAGTTCAAGCTCTCAAAGGGTGAGACCGAGGGCAACGGCGATTGCTACACCTGCATGGGCTGCCGCAGCTTCCTCACGCCCGATCGCTCCGGCAACGGGTATGACAACGTGGCCCGCGCCAAGAACTACGAGCCCGGCAAGCCCAAGTACTATGGTCGCTTCAACCAGGGCGTCGTGACCATCAACCTGCCCGACGTCGCGCTCTCCTCGCAGGGCGACATGGACAAGTTCTGGGAAATCTTCGATGAGCGTCTGGAGCTGTGTCATCGCGCCCTGCGCTGCCGCCATGAGCGCCTTCTGGGCACCCTGTCCGACGCCGCGCCCATTTTGTGGCAGTACGGTGCTCTGGCGCGCCTGGACAAGGGCGAGAAGATCGACAAGCTGCTTTTTGGCGGCTACTCGACCATCAGCCTCGGCTATGCCGGCCTGTACGAGTGCGTGAAGTTCATGACGGGCGCCAGCCACACCGATGAGAAGGGCACGCCGTTCGCCATGGCGGTCATGCAGCGCATGAACGACAAGTGCAACGAGTGGAAGGCCGCGGAGGACATCGACTACTCCATCTACGGCACCCCGCTGGAGTCGACCACCTACAAGTTCTCCAAGTGCCTGCAGCGCCGCTTCGGCATCATCCCCGGCGTGACGGACAAGGGCTACATCACCAACAGCTACCACGTCCATGTCTCGGAGGAGATCGACGCCTTCGACAAGCTCAAGTTCGAGAGCCAGTTCCAGCGCCTGTCCCCGGGCGGCGCCATCTCCTACGTCGAGGTGCCCAACATGCAGGACAACCTCAAGGCGGTCATCCGCGTCATGCAGTACATCTACGACAACATCATGTACGCGGAGCTCAACACCAAGAGCGACTACTGCCAGGAGTGCGGCTACGACGGCGAGATCAAGATCGTCGAGGACGACGGCAAGCTGGTGTGGGAGTGCCCGCATTGCGGCAATCGCAACCAGGAGACGCTGAATGTCGCCCGCCGCACCTGCGGCTACATCGGCACGCAGTTCTGGAACCAGGGCCGCACGGAGGAGATCCGCGATCGCGTGCTGCATCTGTAGGGGAATCGGATGAACTACGCGGAGATCAAGCACTTTGATATCGCCAATGGCGAGGGAGTGCGCACGACGCTGTTTGTGAGCGGGTGCCGCCGTGGGTGTAAGAATTGCTTTAACGAGGTGGCGTGGAACTTCGCCGCGGGCAAGCCCTTCACGGCCGAGGTGGCCGACGAGATCATCGGGAGCCTGCGCCCCGATTACGTGGACGGGCTGACGCTGTTGGGCGGCGAGCCCATGGAGCCCGAGAACCAAGAGGGCCTGGTCGAGTTCGTGGAGCGCGTTCGCAAGGAGTTCCCGCGCAGCTGCGGCAAGACCATCTGGTGCTTTACAGGCGACACATGGGACCGCGAGCTCGTGGCGGGTGGGCGACACCATACGGAGTTCACCGACCGCTTGCTTGCCTGCATCGACGTGCTGGTGGATGGCCCCTTCGTCCAAGACCTGCACGACATCACGCTGCGTTTTCGCGGTTCGTCCAACCAGCGCATCATCGACATGCCCGCCACGCTCGCCGCGCTCGCTGCGGGGGAGGCCCCCGCGGACGCTGTGCGTCTGTGGAGGGACGCCGAGGTGTACGCAGCGCATTCGATGTAGGCGCGGTCGGCGAGGACGGGATGGGCCGCGCGGTGGTCACGGCATCGCGGCAGTCGGTGGCGTTTGATGTGTGTCACCACGGCATGTGGCGCACGGGAAAGGGGAGACGATGCGAACGTTGGAGACAGATAGGCTCGTGCTGCGTCGCTTTACCGAGGCGGACGCGTCGGCGCTGTTCCCCATGATGAGCGATGCGCAGGTGAATCGTTTCTTGCCGTACGCCGTGCACGGGAGTGTGGCAGATACGGCGAGCTATCTTGAGGAGAATTACCTGCGATGGTATCGCGCGGCCGACGCGGACGAACGCCGCTCGGATGGGCTGCCGCTCGACATGCATTGCGCGATTTGCCGCAAGCGCGGCCGCGTAGAGGCGGGCGAGTTGCTCGGCTTCGTGAGCATCGACGCTGAGGGCGACGCATATGATATGGGGTACGCCCTGGCTCGCGATGCGCAGGGCCAAGGTTTCGCGACCGAGGCGGTGCGAGCGATGCTCGGTGAGGCTCGCCGAGCGGGCTATCCATTCGTCACGGCGACGCACGATGAGCTCAACCCGGCATCTGGTCGCGTGATGGAGCACTGTGGCATGACATATCGCTATTCGTATCGAGAGCACTGGCAGCCCAAGGGCATTGACGTGGTATTCAAACTCTGTCAAATCGACTTCGCGCCCGATGCGTCAACCTACTCGGGCTATTGGGAGCGCTACCCACAGCATTGGGTGTAGAGGCCGCATGGTGCGGCTCGTGTCTTCCGGCGCGTGGTACGATTGTCGATATTATCTGCGGAAAGTGAGTGAAACATGGTCGATCAAGATAAGGTGTGCGAGGCGGTTCGCCTGCTGCTCGAGGGCATTGGCGAGGACCCGACGCGTGAAGGGCTCCTCGAGACGCCCGATCGAGTTGCACGCATGTACGCCGAGCTCGCGGGCGGCATGGATCAAAGCGCGGCCGCGCATCTATCTAAGACCTTTTCCGTTACCGAGAGCGGCCTCGTCATAGAGCGCGATATCCCGTTCTACTCCCTGTGCGAACATCATCTGCTGCCCTTTTACGGCACGGTGACCATCGGGTATATTCCGAATGGGCGCGTGGCGGGGCTTTCCAAGCTTGCACGCACGGTCGAAGTGTTCGCCCGCCGACTTCAGCTGCAAGAGCAGCTCACCGGCCAGATTGCCGACGCCCTCATGGACAATCTCGACTGTGCCGGGGCCATCGTGCTCATCGAGGCCGAGCACCTGTGCATGACCATGCGCGGCGTGCAGAAGCCCGGCACCAAGACCACCACGCTTGCCCGTCGTGGCGTATGTGCCGAGTCCGGCGTCGAGGCCGCGCAGTGGGAAGAGCGTTTCTTCCGCATGTTGGGGAGATGACACCGGCTGGCGTGCGGATGGTAGCATAACTAGGAAAAACTCCCCGATTTCGCGAAGTTTTGTCGAGTTGTGCTACCAGTTGGCCGGGCATCCGTGGGAGGTCTACCGGCCGTCAGCGGGGAGGAAGATGGCGGGGCCTTATGGACAGTCTAGAACCGATCGAACTGCGCTCTGAAGTGCCCTCGACGAACGCCGAGATGAAGAGGCGCGGCCGCGTGGGTGCGCCCCATGGTGCCGCGCTCAGGGCACTCGTCCAAACTGCGGGACGCGGGCAGCGCTCGCACGACTGGGCGTCGCCCGAGGGTGGCTTGTACCTATCCGTCCTCATCCGTCCCGAAGTCCCGGGCGAGGCCCTGCCCGCCCTGCCCGTTGCCTGCGCCTTGGGCGCCCTGGGGGCACTTCGCGAGGTGGGATGTCCCCGTGCTCGACTCAAATGGCCAAACGACATCGTGGTAGGTAATCACAAGCTCGCTGGTATCCTGACCGAACTTGTCGCAACGGGCGAGGACGTTTTCGCGGTGTGCGGTATTGGGGTGAACATGGAAGCCCCCGTCGTATCGACGCGATCGGGGAGCATTGCCGCGCTGCATCCGACGGGCTTGTTGGACGAGCTCGCACCGGGCATGACGCCTCCGTCGCTCGAGGACCTGGCAGAGCTCGTTCGAAAGCGCATCTTGGATGCCGCCTCGGATTGGGAGGCCGCTTACGGGAAAACCGCGGCGTACCGCGGGTCGGGGAGGCCTGTTGCGCGCGTTCCGGGATATGACATTGCCCGATGGGCGGAAGACCCCGTTCGCGGCGGCGCCGAAGGTCCTCTGGCACCCCTTCTGGCACCTTATAACGCTTGCCTTGCCTTTGTGGGACAGCGGGTGCGCGTATATGCCATCGACGGTGAGGAGCGAGCGCAGGGGACGTTTTTGGGAGTCGACGGGTATGGCCGCGCGCTCGTCGCGCAGCGGGACGGTTCGGTTGCCGGCTATGATGCGGCGGATGTCTCGATTCGTCCGCTCTCGCTCATGGGCGAGTAGCCCGAGTGCCTTAAGGTCGAAGACGAGGGGCCAGCTCCGTCTCGGCGGTTTACGGCGACGAGGCACGTGTCCAAGCGTGGTCTCCATGAGGGAGTTTGCGGGGTCAGAGACGTCGCTTCCAGTCCGTCTATCCTCGGGCTCACGCCGTCCTTGCCGAACCGATCTCGGCCCGCAAAAAGCGCCCGCGGCGTTGCGTGCCGCGGGCGCTGTGCGTTCATGGTGGCGGCCGAGCAGGATATCGGGCCGGGAGCTTGACGTCGGGCCGGGAGCCGGCCTGACTGTCCGGAGCCCCCTATGCCACGTCGATGGAAACGTTGACCTCCTGCACGGGGACGTCGTAGAACGGGTCCTCGCGGCGGCCGAGGAAGTCGCGTGCCTGCTCGGGGAACAGGGCGTAGGACAACACATCCTCCTCCGAGCGGGCGTACTGCGAGATCTCCTCGCGCAGGCGCGGCATCGCGGGTTCGATCAGGTCGGCCGGGCGGCAGGTGATGACCTCGTCGTCGCCGATGATCTGGCGGCGGATCTTCTCTGAGATGGTCACGGGCGGACGGCCGTATTGACCGCGCACGTAGTCCTTGATCTCGGCGGGAACGACTTTGTAGCGCTCGCCGGAGATGACGTTCATGAGCGCCTGGGAGCCCACCATCTGGGACAGCGGGGTCACGAGCGGCGGGTAGCCCAGGTCGGCGCGGACGCGCGGGACCTCGGCGAGCACCTCGGCGTACTTGTCCTCCACATGCATGTCCTTCAGGTTGGCAAGCAGATTGGAGAGCATGCCGCCGGGGACCTTGTACAGCAGCGCCTTGGGCTCGACGGCCATGACCTTGGGGTTCAGGCCACCCTCGTCCAAAAAGCGGTTGCGGATGGGCAGGAAGTGCGCTGCCACGGCCTCGAGCTTCTCGATGTCCAGGCCGGTCTTGTAGCCGAGGGCCTCCAGCGCGATGGCCATGGACTCGGTGGCGGGCTGGCTCGTGCCCTCCGCGAAGGGGGAGGAGCAGGTGTCGATGATGTCGGCGCCCGCCTCGACGGCCTTGAGGTAGGTCATCTGGGCGATGCCGGCGGTGCCGTGCGTGTGCACCTGCAGCGGCAGGTCGCAGGAGGCCTTGATCTCGCTCACGAGCTCGAAGGCGACGTCGGGCGTGAGGACGCCGGCCATGTCCTTGATGCAAATGGAGTCGGCGCCGGCGCGGGCCATCTCGTTGGCGAGGCTCACGAAGTAGCGCACGGTGTGCACGTCGCTGGTGGTGTAGGAGATGGCGGCCTGGACCTCGCCGCCCGCCTCCTTGGCGGCGCGGATGGAGGTCTGGAGGTTACGGGTGTCGTTCAGCGCGTCGAAGATGCGGATGACGTCGATGCCGTTCTCCACCGACTTCTTGACCAGGGCCTCGACCACGTCGTCGGCGTAGTTGCGGTAGCCGAGCAGGTTTTGGCCGCGCAGCAGCATCTGGAGCTTGGTGTTCTTGACGTGGGCGCGGATGGTGCGCAGGCGCTCCCAGGGATCTTCGTTGAGATAGCGTAGACAGCTGTCGAAGGTGGCACCGCCCCAGACCTCGAGCGACTCGAAGCCGCACTCGTCGAGGGTTTCCAGGATGGGGAGCATGTCCTCGATGGGCATGCGCGTGGCGATCTGACTTTGCTGGCCGTCGCGCAGGACGGTCTCCATGAAGCGGATCTTGCGGGTCATGCTAGGCCTCCTTCGACGGCGGGAAGAGTCGGGCGAGGGCGAGCGAGATCACGTAGATGACGAACATGACGATGAAGATGCCGCCCCAGCCTAAGATGAGGATCTGGATGGCGAGGGACAGGTCGGTGGAAAGTCCGAGCGATGCGACGAGATTGGTCATTACCAGCATCCCTTTCTAGAGCAAAAGGCCGAGGACGAGACCGCCGGCGACGACCGAGGCGATCTGACCGGCGACGTTGGCGGCAGCGGCCTGCATGAGGATGAAGTTGCCGGGATCCTCCTCAGTGGCGAGCTTTTGCACCACGCGCGAGGCCATGGGGAACGCGGAGATGCCCGCGGCGCCCACCATGGGGTTGATCTTCTCCTTGCGGAACAGGTTCAGGAGCTTGGCGAACATGACGCCGCCCACGGAGTCCATGATGAAGCCGATGAGGCCGAGGCCCATGATGATGAGCGTGTCGAATTGCAGGAACTCGCTGTACTCCATCTTCACGGAGACGCACAGGCCCAAAAGGATGGAGATGAGGTTCACGAGCTCGTTTTGGGCGGAGGCGGAAAGCGAGTTGAGCACGCCGCACTCGCGCAGGAGGTTGCCGAACATGAGGAAGCCCACGAGCGGCAGGGACACCGGGGCGATGAGGCCGGCGACCACGCAGATGGTGACGGGGAAGAGGATCTTGGCCGTCTGCGAAACCTGGCCGGGGCGGTAGGTCATGCGGATGGCGCGCTCCTTCTTGGTGGTGCAGGCCTTGATGGCGATGGGCTGGATGATGGGGACGAGCGCCATGTAGGAGTACGCCGCGACCATGATCGCGCCCATGTACTTCGAACCGAGCGAGTTGGCCACGAAGATCGAGGTGGGGCCGTCCGCGGCGGCGATGATGCCCGCGGAGGCGGCGTCGGCGATGTCGAAGCCGAACACGCCCGTGGCCACGATGGTCACGAAGAAGATGCCGAACTGCGCGGCCGCGCCGAATAGCAGCAGGAACGGGTTGGCGAGCAGCGGGCCGAAGTCGATCATGGCGCCGATGCCGATGAACAGCAGCAGCGGGAACAGCTCGGTCTCGATGCCGGCGTCGAACAGGATCTGGAACGGTCCGGGCTCGGTGCCGGTCATGAGGACGCCGGATGCGGGAATGTTCACCAGGATGGTGCCGAGTCCCATGGGCACGAGCAGCGTGGGCTCGTACTCCTTCTTGATGCCCAAGTACATGAGGACGCAGCCGATGAGGATCATCGCGATGCGTCCCGGCTCGGCGATGAGCGCCTGCACGCCGTCGAGTAGGATTTCCATAGTGCCTCTTTCTGGAAGAAAGCGCCGCCTTGGCGGCGGCGCGTCGGGGTGTACTTAGGCGAGGGTGAAGAGCGTGTCGCCCGGGTTCACCATGGCGCCCTTTTCGACGTTGATGGAAGCGATGGTGCCCGCCTGCTCGGCGACGACCTCGTTCTCCATCTTCATGGCTTCGAGGACCATGATGGGCTGGTTGGCGGCGACGGTATCGCCAACGTGCACGTGGATGTCGAGGATGGTGCCAGGCATGGGCGCGGTCTGAGAGAAGGCGCCGGCCGGAGCGGGGGCGGGGGCTGCAGGAGCGGGCTCGGGCGCGGGAGCCGGTGCAGGTGCAGGTGCGGGGGCTGCGACGGGAACAGGCGCCGGTGCGGCGTCCGCCGGGGTCGGGGTCGGGGCGCCGACCTCCTCCATCTCCACCAAATACTGGGTCCCATCGATTGAGATCTTGAATTTACGCAGCATGGCTGCCCTCCTCTTTCATCTTGTAGATGTTCTTGACCGTGAACGAGCTTTGCTCGAGCGCACCGGCGGCGAGCGCCGTGGCGATGATTGAGACCGTGCGGTGCTCCGGGTTCGCAACCAGCACGCGTTTGACGCGAAATTCGCTCGTGGGGTGGTCCCCCGCGGCAATGGCCGATGCGATAACGCATGCGTGTGCGTGTTCGTGGGCATCGACCGGCAGGTATGCGGGAACCGGTTCCCACGTATCCGGCGCCTGCGTGCTCGACGCTGCCTCGGCTGCGGATTGTGGTGCTTCGACGGACGCGGGGGCCTGCTGCGCCCGCGAAGTCTGCGGAGCGTCATGGTGCCCGATGTGCCTCTTAATCCAAGAACGTAGTCCCATGGCCCTTCCTTTCCCGTGGGGACGTGCCGTGACGCAATGGGGCAAGACCTCACGAATGCCTATGCTAGCGAGATTTGTAGGAATTGTGGCGCTTGGTTGGGGCTTCTTCGGTGACTGGTAGGAATTGGGCGGTGCGGTGGTGTTTCGTTTTACCAAAGCCGTTCACGCCGCTTTGTGCATGGATTGGGTACAACAGCTAAACAGCTGGCGATTGATGGAGACGAACATGCGACGTGTTCATGCGATAGAAGATAGCTTCGCATTCCGCGGGCACATGAGGCGCATCGAGGATGCCGAGCAAACGCGGGAGTTTTGCAAACATGGTATGACGCACCTGCTGGACGTCGCGCGCATCGCTTGGATTTTCAATCTCGAGCGTGGGCTCGGCTTTGACCGCGAGGTCGTCTACGCCGCCGCCCTCCTGCACGACCTCGGCCGCTCTGAGCAGTACGCGACGGGCGAGGACCACGACGTCGCGGGCGCACGGATAGCCGCCGACATCCTAGACAGCTTGCCCGATGGCCTTCGATTCGACGCCGATGAGCGGGCTGTCATCCTTGCCGCCGTCTCCGGACATCGGGGTGCGTGCGCGGACGGGGAGGTCGTTGTCGCACCGCGGGCTGCAGAGGTCCCTACGGGTGAAGCTGACGACCGGGGGTACATGGGCAGTGCGCGTCATGCGAGCGGGACGCGTCGCGGCGAAGGGGCGGAGTCACTCGCCCATCTCATCAAAGAAGCCGACAACCGTTCGCGCGCCTGCTACGCCTGCCGCGTCCGCGACGCCTGCTATTGGCCAGACGAGCGCAAGAACCTTTCGATAGATATATAAGTGCGTGGAAACGTGAGGAGCACACCATGGATATGAAACATCTGCCCGAGAACATCGTCGACGACCGCGGTACGCTTGCCCGTCGCGAGGCCGGCCTTCCCGCCACGCGCACGCAGCTCGCGCGCCTGGACCCGGAGCAGCTGCATACACTCGACAAAATCGCCATCGAGGGGCTCGAGGTGTTCGCCAACCACGGCGTCTTTCCCGAGGAGAACAAGCTCGGCCAGAAGTTCGTGGTGAGCGTGACGCTCTATACCGATACGCGTCGTGCGGGGGAGACCGATGACCTTTCCGCGTCGATCCATTACGGCGAGGCGGCTCATGCCATCGACGAGTTCATGCGTGTGCATACCTTCAAACTCATCGAGACGGCGGCCGAAAGCGTTGCCGCCATGTTGCTCGACCGTTACCCGGGCGCGTACGGCGTGCGCGTCAAGCTCGAGAAGCCCTGGGCGCCGGTGGGTTTGCCGCTGCGCACCGTTTCCGTCGAGATCGAGCGCACGCGGGCATAGGGCTCGCGTCGGCGGCGCTAGGGGCGCAGTACGATGCCGAACGTGATGGTGTCGACGCCGTTGGTCGTGCACAGGGCCTTGCCATGGTGCGCCTCGGCGATGGCGCGCTTTGCCAGTTCGGAGAGATCGCAATCCTCCATATCGAGCTCGCCGCCCTCGTCCATTTTCGCCAAATGACGAGGCGTTCGGTGAGCTGCGCCATGCGTGCGACCTGCTCGTGGATGCCTTTGGTCCATTCGCTCTCACCGTCGGCCATCTCTATGACCTCGGTATTGGCGTTTATGACGGAGAGCGGGGTCTTGGGCTCGTGGCTTGCATCGGTGACGAACCGCCGCTGCTTGGCGTAACTTTCCGCTGTGGGCTTGATCGCCATGCCCGAAAGACACGCTACCAATGCGTACACAAGCGCAAGGCCCACGCCGCTGATGATGCTGCTCGCTGTGCTCGAGGATGGTCGCAAGGGCACGGGCGAGACTCTGTTCGTCTTCGGCATTTTGGCCGTCATCGCCGACGGTGCCGCGATGAGTACAGCGGCGTCGTCAGGGATATTGTTGGAGCGCATGGGTAAATCGAGGAGATTGGTGGGTACGTCCCGCCATGGCGATACTGTTCGCCGCCGAGGTGCGCCGATGGCTCACTGCGGTTGGCGTGGGTCTTGGTGTGTTGGCGTGCCTAGCCGGTCCGTTTGCGTGGACGGCGGAGACCATCGCCTCGGGACATCACAGCTCATTGCCGACGGCTGGCCCCTCGGGTGAGGGTGAGCCCGGCGGTCAAGGTGGCGCATCCGGCCAGGACGGAGCGGGAGGACTGCATGGTGGCGGCGATGCGAGTGACGAGCTTGTGAACCTGTTGCTTGAGAACGCCTCCGGGTACCGTTGGGCCGCCGCGACGACGGGCTCGCAAAACGCAGCGGGCTATCAGCTCGCGAGCGAGTTGCCCGTGATGGCCATCGGCGGCTTCAACGGCAGCGATCCCGCACCTACGCTCGCGCCGTTCAGCTGCGCGCCAACCGCGCCTAGCGTGCAAGGGGAGAGCGGTCGCAAGCTTCTGAATCGCCCTGTGGTACAGTCATGGGAAACTTGAGCGCACGCGTAAGGAGGGCCTCATGGATTCGTCCCAGAGCAGTTCGGACACCCAGAGTGGCATTGACCCTGCCAAGGGCTGCCTGCCGTCTTGCGACCGTTCGATTGAGGGCGGGCGTCTCGGAGGCCCGACGCCTCCCGCGGGATACGAGCGTGACGTGCGCGTGCGAACGCCGGCGCCATCGTCGGGGGCGCCCGCCGCGCCGGGCACCTCCCGTGCGCTTCATTTCGTCAAGTGGACTCTCGCCATGGTCGGCGTGCTCGCCCTGTATCTCCTGCTGCAAATCGTCGTGTCGCTGATAGGGGGGACGGTCATCGTCTCCATCAGCTTCGCGGTCGACGGCGCGGGCACCGAAGTCGGCGACGCGTTGTTCGACAACGGCATCCAGGTGGTCATGGCGGTATCGCAGCTCATCGCTGCCGCGATCTTCGGGCTCTGGTGGCGGCGCGTCCGGCTCGGCTCGTTCGCCGGGCGCCGCGGGGCGGTCGCTTCCGCAGGCGCCCCCGTCATGAAGACGATCGCCTCCCTGCTGCTCGTCGGCTTCGCCGCCCAGTTTTTCGTGAGCGGCATCCTCGGTTTTGTCGAGCTGTTCTTCCCCGAGACGATGGCGGAGTACGCCGAGCTCATGGAGGATTCCGCCGTCGGGGTGTTCGCGATTATCCAGGTGATCTCGACGGTCATCCTCGCGCCGCTCAACGAGGAGATCGTGTGCCGCGGCGTCATGCTCGAGTACGCGATGCGCGCCGTGAGCCCCGGTTGGGACCCTCGCCACCGCGCTCGTCGCAGGACCGTCTCCGTGCGCGCGTTTTGGGTCGCCAACGTGTTGCAGGCGCTCGCGTTCGGCGTCCTCCACATGAACATCATCCAGGGGAGCTATGCCTTCGCCCTGGGCATCCTACAGGGCTGGGTCTTCTGGCGAACGGGCAAGCTCGGGTACGCCATGCTGCTGCACTTCGCCCTCAACGCCTCGTCCTATCTCGTCGCGCCGTTGGCTCCCATGGTCAACGTGCTGCCCACGCCCATCGTGTTCGCAGTCTTTGGGGGCTTGCTTGCCGGAGGCATCGCCATGTTCGAGCGCGCCTGGCACGTCTCGGACGCCCTGCCTGAGGTCGAGGTGGCCGAGGACGACGAGGAGGACGGGGCGGCGGCGGATGACGATGCGATTCTGGGTGACGTTCTGCCAACCGACGATGCCGCCGCGCGGGTTTCTGCCGTCAGCACCGGCCCTGGTAAAGGAGGCAGCCCACTATAGAAGCGCAAGCGTCTTGGCGCAGTTCTCGCACACGGCGCCGAGCATGCGTTCCCGCAGTTCGGCGGCACCCGGGATGCCGTTTGCTTCGGCTTCGTCAAACACTTCTGCCATGCTCACGGGAATCTCTTGGGCAAGATCGGCCATAATCGCCGTGCAAGAGTCCTCCGTAAACTCGGCTTTTTCGAGCATCGCGGCGAGCGCGGGGTCGTTGCCGCCCATATAGCGGTGGATAGCCCCCGAGCCCACACGACCAAAGCGGTTCTCCCCGCCGACCGCCATGGCAAGTCGTCCCTTGCGGCGCAGGTTCTCGTAGGCCAGCCCGGACGCCACATCGTACATGGGAGCTATGACCCTGTCGTTATCGGGTCCGAGAAGCAGCGAATAGTTCTTGGCGTGGGCATCGGGGGCCCCAATAAGGCAGTTGAAGAACAGGATTTGCGTGAAAACCAAAAGATTGAAGTGAGCGCGATTGGTGCTGCATAGCAGGGCCAGCGCATCGCGTGTGGTCGGACCGCCATCTGAGGTGTACTTCTGGTTTGGCATTATTCCCAAAGCTTGGCAAAAGTCTTCTTGGTGCAGCCGGACGACGTTGCCGTTGGAGCGGCGGGCACGGTCGTAGCGAGTGACGATTAAGGCCGGTTCATCTTCGAAGAGGCGATATTCAACATCGGAAGTTGCGACACCGCAGCGCTTGGAGGTCGCCATGCAAATGTACTCGTTGAGGGCCTGAAACTTAAATCCTATGACGCCGTTTTTGAAAATGTGGGTCGTGCGAGCGGATCCCTGGCACTCGCACCATATGCCGTCATGTAGGCCCAATGCGAACTTGCCCTGATTGCCTCCTAGAGACCAACTTTCTTCGCCTCCCATCCACGAGGAATCGCCATCCTGCCTAATGCTGGCAAGGCGTGCTGCGATTGCCTGGTCGCTCAGCGGGAGGTAAGAGCCTTTGCGTCTGCGTGCCGCGCTGAGGTCCTCTTCCCTGTAAAATTGAACCCCTCCCGGACAGTCGAGACCGATGTGTTCCAAAAGCGCAAGCGGATTATTGGGCCTTACTTCGTATTCGGCTGCAATGGCGCGGCGCTGCTGCTCGCTGTCAGGAAGGAGCCCGAACAGGTAAGGGAGAACGGTTTTTTGGTCATAGCTTCTGTTGCTTATGGGCATGGAGCTCGAGAGGGGTATTCCGGAATAGCCTTCGTCATAACTAAAGCTAATGGCACCATGAGCATTCTGTTCGAGGGTTCCTGCTATGTCGTTGCAGACGATGACCTTGAGAGACCGTGCAGGCATGGCTTACCTCCTTGCAACAAAAGACGTTGCCACATCATCTATACCTTGATGTTTCAAAAAATCGTCAAAGACGGAATCGTAGTCGGCTGGTGATTTCGACGTATCGGTGCGTGGACGGCGTTGTGCGGCCCTGGTTCGATTTCTGGCTTGAATGATTGGGGAGCTGCTAGTGCTGGGATTGATTGCATGATTTTGCTTTTCGCCTGTGGCGATCACGTTGCGCCCGATGTCATCGCCTTGCGCGGCGAGGCCGATGCCGAGCGCGCCGAAGACGGCGAGGAGCTTGTCGAGGCGGATGCCGGTGGCGTCGCCGAGCTCGAGGGATGCCAACAAGCGCTCGGACACGCCCGCCGCCGCAGCGAGCCGGGCGCGCGTAAGACCCTGGCTCTCGCGGGAGCGGCGTACGTAGATTCCGGCTTGGCGCGGCGTGACAATCGGCATCGTGTCCATGGACTCCTCCTCATGCAAAAGTATGCAGATTAGTATATCTGCAAAAGTATGCATACCAAGAATAGTATATCGACAAGGTTTGATTGCATCTGTGCCGTGAATTGCTTCGATAGCCCTCTAGGCAAAGGTTCGGCGGGAAGCAGTTCCATGTTATTTCCGCCTACCGAAGAGCTCTTGCATATAGAACACAACGCTCTATATTAAGAACGAAGTATCCTATGGCATGGAAGGTGATTATGCGACTTGCCTCCCACATCGTTCGCTTTGATATGCGGGGCATTCCCGTAATCGGCAACACGGCTTCCGGCGCCCTTGTGGGCCTCACGCCGGAAGGGGCTGAGCTGTGCGACGCTATGTTGGAGCGTGAAGTCGCCATGGATGAGGTTCCCGCTGGATGCAAGGAGCTCGTGGCTCATCTTGCTGGTCATGGGTTTACGGAAGAGGCTGAAGCGGGTGGGTGCAACCACCTCGCGTCCGCCTATCTCCATGTGTCGAATACCTGCAACCTCTCGTGTGTTGGGTGCTACTCGGCCGACTGCAATCGCAACCGAGCTGTCGACCCGAGTCTTGATGATCTGTGCCACGCGATTGACGTCCTTGCCTGCCTGGGTGTCACGCGCTTGGTGATTTCGGGCGGCGAGCCGTTCTTGCGCGAAGATCTGCCGGAAATCGCGCAGCATGCGCGCGAGCAGGGGATGACGAGCATAACTGTTCTGACCAACGGCACGCATTGCGGTGACGAGATGCTCGCGAAGCTCGTGGGCAACGTCGACGTGGTTTCTGTCTCCTTCGACGGCGCGAGCCCGGATGCCCTTGCGCTCATCAGGGGAGAGCAGCTGTTCGAGGTGCTTGTCGACACCGTTAAACGCATCCAGTCTGCGGGAATCCACGCGCATATGCTGCCCACGCTGCATGCGCGCAACGTTCAGGATGTCCCCGCTTACGTCGAGTTGTCAAAACAATTGGGATGCACGGTTGGCTTTAGCCTGTTGAGCGGCACGCATGCAGACTTGGGCGACCTCATGCCCGACGATTCTTGTCTTGCCGAGCTTGCGGAAATCATGGTCGAGGTGGCGAGCAAGGGCGATGCCGTGTCGATTGACGACGCCTTCAATCCCATGCGGGCACTGTCCGTTCGCACCTGCTGTGGTGCCGGCAAGAACTCGGTGAGCGTTGCTTCGGACGGAACGGTGTATCCCTGCCACATGCTTCATAAACCCGAGTTCGCTCTGGGCAATGCGTTCACCGATGACGCAGCTGCGATTGCGGATAATCTTTCTCAGTTCACCTTGCCTTCGGCGGAGGAAATCGAGGGCTGCTCATCGTGCGAAAACCGATACTTCTGTGGAGGTGGATGCAGGGCTCGGGCATATGATGAGCACGGCTGCATGACCGAGCGCGACCCGTATTGCGCGTACTACCGCAGCGCAATCGAGCGGACGGTCGAGGCGTTCATAAATCATATTCAAGGATAGGAAGGGTAAAATGCTGTTCACTATTGAAGCGCAGGGCGTTACGATGACCGCCTGTAAAGATATTTTCGGTATTCATGTGGGGTATTAAGGATTTGGAAACGTGCAATGAGCCAGTTACCTGTTGGCAAGATGCCGCTTTTGCTTAGACTGATCTGCTTCGTTCTGATCGCAGTCGCGCTCTTCTCCGCCGTCAATATGGTGACGGGTATTGCTGCCTTGTTGGATGCGAAAATGGGCAGTCATCTTTTCGCCTTTGTTCTTAATCAACTTATCACTGTCTCGTTTGTGATTATCCCGCTTTTGGTTTTCGTGAGGTTGGTGCGCGCCGCAATCGTTTCCAAGGAGTTCTTCTCCCGGAAGCAGAGCCAAAGAATGCTGACGATTGCCATCTGCTTTGCACTTCGCGTTGTGCTGGATCTATTCGCTCCTTCCATTGAGGTTCCCGCTTTGCTCGAAGGCGCAGTCGGCCCCATGTCAGTCGGTCCCAGTCTAAACCTCATGACGCTTGCCACATCGATCATGTTCTTCGCACTGGCTGGTGTTTTTGAGTACGGCAGGAAACTGCAGGAGGATTCCGATAACATCCTGTGATATCCATTTAAAAGCGTTCAAAGGGAGGACAGCCGAATGCCCATCGTCATGCGACTCGACCGTGTTATGGCAGATCGGAAGATGTCCTCCCTTGAGCTTGCCGAGAAAGTCGGCATCTCTCCCGTTAACATCTCCCGTATCAAGACCGGTCGCCTCAAAGGTATTCGTTTCTCAACACTTGAGGCGATGTGTGAGGCTCTGCACTGCAAACCAGGCGACATCATCGACTGGATGGATGACGAAGAGTATGTCGAGACGTTTGGCGCGTTGCCCGAGGACTAAGCATATTTTCCATGAGTGGCAATCAGTGCAAAGTCAGAACTAACCGATTGCCGAATGTGGAACAACTGTGGATGTTCCCCATGCTTGACAATGTTATAGGGATTTTCGTCCCGTGCATTTCCCATGTGATAAACCAAGGGGGCTGTCGAGGTTCCTGTCCGTTTGCCGGCGATATACACCCGTCTGCCCGTATAGTATAGACAATATTATATATTAAGAAGATATTAGTAAATATAGGCAGAGAAGGGAGTAAGGAGGTTCCCATGAAGGTATTCAAGAGCCTTAAGGCAAAGGTTGCGCTGCTCGGCGTGTGCGTGGCCTTGGCATGTGGCTTCAGTGGGGCGGCATACGCTTCGTCCCATAATTTCGGCTACACGCTGCCCGGCTTCCAAGAAAATGTTACCGTCCAAGCGGGTACTCGTACCAGTGGATCTGCTTCTGCTAGTGTGAGCGTCAGCAGCGGCGGTACGCGAAAGTGCTGGTTATGGTGTGATGCTCCCAGCGTTGGAACGCGATTGACCGACTCCGTTTTGGTGACGGGTAACAATCAATATACCTTGTCATATTACAACCGCAATTCTGGTAATGTTTATTTGCGTGGTTGCACGGATGGTTGGCAAGATCCCAATTACATCAGTGGTTACGTGAGCTTCTAAGTTCTGTTAACCGATTTGACGAACCGTTTCCTTCTCTGCTTGATCTTCGCGGTCTCCCCCTTCCGTATCATGAGATAGGGGAGACCGCGGCTTTGCGGGAGGTGCAAAATGCCCATGCCGGCTCTGCTTAAGGTGCTATTCCTCCGTATGTTCAGACGGGCTGAATGCAGGATTGCAATTACGGTAACCCTGCTGTGCTGTCTTATCGCTTTTGGCGAAACGTGCTTCAAGTTCTATGGCGCAGACGTGGGTGAATTGCCCTCGGCAGCCTATGCATGGGCGTGGAACATGGACGCAATGCAGGTGAACGCCTCACGTGTGTACCTGTTCTTTGTAATGCCCGTCGCCGCAGCGCTGGTCTTTGCGGATGCCGCCCGACAGGACTTGCGGTCTGGTGCTGCCTGTCTGTTGGCTTCGCGAACATCTGTGACAACCTGCGTACTCGCCTATGGGATAACGAGCTTTATCGGAGCGTTTTTGCTGACGTTTGTGGCACTGGTACTCCTACAGGTGCTTGCGCTCGTTGCCTTTCCTGTGGAGGGGACGTTTGAGGGCTATTTGGGGATGCCTATGTACCTCGATCTCCGAACGCCGGGAGGGCTGTTCGCTGGGATTTGGAATAGTTCGCCCTATGCATACAACATGATTTTTACCTGTGGCGCTGCGTTTTGGGCGGGGGCATCGGCGCTACTGTCGTGCTCGCTGGGAATGTTCATGCGCCGGAATAAGTTGGCGCTGATCGTGCCTGCCGCCATCTCATTGGCGGCGTTCGTGGTGCTTCCGTTAGTGGCTCCGCGCCTTGGCAATCTTCTGCACTTTTATGTGATGTATCCCAAGCTGAACGATCAGGTAATCAGCGTTTTTCGTTTTATTGCGACACCCTGCCTTTGTTTGATTCCGTCGGTGTGCCTCATGGCCGTGGCGTGTAAGCGTGGGAGGGATGTGTTGCTATGATTTCATGGCTGTACGTTCATGTCAAAAGAAATAGAAGTACATGTGGCACCTTGGCGGCAGCTCTCGTATGTCGTCTTTTGCAGATGACGGTGCTTGGCAGGCCTTCCCATGCTGCAGATTCGCTTTTCGATTCGTATCTCTCGATGAACGCTGTCGATTTTGCCACGTTTCTGTTTATTCCGCTGTTTTGCGTCGGCCAGATGCGCTCGCTCAAGTTGTATTCTTCGCCCCAATGCGCTTTGGCTTTGGGGAGCCGCTCGCGTGTGGCGCTGCGCATATGCGCAGATTGCGTGCTGACCGGTCTGCTCATGAGCGTTTTGCTACAGGTGACTTCCCTCATTGTTCTGTTTTGGCGGTTCGGGACGATTCCCATGTGGGAGGCGCTGCGTCCCGTCGACTTGGTTCTCCAAGGCGTTGTGTTGGCCAATGCCGGCATGGTGAGCTTTCTTGCTATGTTGGCATTCCATTCCTCGGCGTTCTCTTGCCTGACGGGCATTTTGTATGGGATGTGGGATTTCATGGCCATGAATGTTGTGGGCGGAGGGCTCCCGCCGATTGGATGGAGCTTGGCAATTGTCCCGGACGGCGCCGGTTGGGCGGCGATCGTTGTCCAAGCTGGAGTGCTTGTGTCGTTATCGCTGGTTTTGGGCGTCTTGCTTTGGCTGGCTGCGGGTAAGGTTGACTATCTTGACTGCGGCAGGGGCTTAAGCAAGGCCTAACGTTTCGTTTGAGCCGAAAGCGTAATGGAGGTTGCTATGGATACTGGTGTGGAAGGGCGCAAGGCGAGCCGCGTCGGGGTCCGTGTTTCCGCAGTGTCGAAGACCATCAAGGGCAACCGTGTGCTCGATGGTGTGAGCGCGTCGTTCCCCCTCGCGCGCGTGAGTGGAATTCGCGGGCACAACGGGTCGGGCAAGACGATGCTTTTGCGGGCGATTGCAGGACTGATTTCCATCGATGAGGGATCGATCGAGGTGTTTGGCGAGAAGCTGGATGCGCGAGGCGATTTTCCGGTGGGGATTGGATTCATGGTCGAACCCCTTGAGCTTTGGGACGAGTTCACAGGGCTTGAGATGCTCACGCTGCTTTCGTCGTTGCGTGGCAGGCCGAGAGAGAATCATCTCAGGTCCGCTCTCACTCGCATGGGGCTCGACCCCGATGATCTGCGACGAATTAAGAGCTTTAGCTTGGGCATGAAGCAACGATTGAACCTTGCTCAGGCGCTCATGGATGCTCCCCGCTTGTTGTTGCTGGATGAGCCCACCAACGCTCTGGACGAGGATGGGCAAGAGGCGATTCGACAAGTTCTGATTGAGGAACGCGACCGAGGGACTACGATTATCGTGGTGTCTCACGATCGTGAGGAGCTCGATCGCATTGCCGATGTCCAGTTCATCATGGGCGATGGACGGATACGGGAGGTGTAGAGCAATGAGACCGAGGTCTGTGTCCCGATGGGTGTTTGCGTGGGGGCTTATGCTGGTCGCGGCACTTGTGATTGGGGTCGTTACGCGCATAAGCTACGGCGACGTGTCCGCCCATCCCGAGACGATGGATGGGCTGCCGTATGAAGTGGCGCCCTATTCACAGGAACGGTTTGAGCAATACGCGAAAGGGATGGGCGATGCTAGCACGGCGCAAGCGTTAAGCAATGCTGAGCTTGTCGCTCGTGTTCAGAAAAAGGCTTCTTCTATCTATCGTTACAAGGCATTTGCCTCGGAAATGCGAGTTATGGAGGTGTTGCGCGGAGACGATTGCCTTCAAGGAGTATCAATTGATGTGTATGAGCCCGTTTCCCTGAGAGATTGGGGTGGAACGAGGTGTCTGGTTGCAGTCGACGCATACCAGTTCGGCTCTACTCCAATGCGCGAAGACGAGGAGTACGTGCTGTTCCTCAACCGCGCTCCTCATAATCGTGTGGTGGGCGATGCATGGACGCTTGTAGTGTCGCCATTCGCCAAGATTGCTGCCGACGGCAATCCTACTTGTATGGTCCATGAGGGGGTCGGGGAAAGCATGGAATTGCGCGAACTAAAGGATGCTGACATGGTTGCAGAGAGTGACAGGGACATGGAGGCATATCTTGTTGGTTGCGAAGATGTTCTTAGGAGTCTGGACGTCGAGCGGTAGGATTCGGGGGCTTTCGCCTTGGTGGGTACGGGAAATCTTACGTGATGGCAAGCGAACCTTGCCAGCAGGTTCGATGGTTTTGCGTTGTCCGTGTTTTATGGGGAGCCGGAATGCGCCTCCAGCGTACATGATGTTTCAGTTGTAGCAAACCACTCAGTGCAGCCCGTGGGCTTTTCTTCGACGCGTCTCTTACGCGTGGGCCGTTTGAATGGAGGGGCAATCATGTTTAATTGGCGGCTTTGGGTATGCAAGCGCAAAGGCGTGTGACTGAAAGGAGAGCACGATGCTCACGTACGGGTCTTTGGGTTTCGGTATTCTTGCGGTGGTGGCCCCTCTGGTCCTGTATCGTGCGAGGCGTGCCGAGGTACCCATCTTTTTGAGTATGGCGTCGCTGGCGTGTGTGGCGGCGGTCATGGAAACGAGTGCGCTCGGGGGCGACGATTCGATGTTTTATGACACGGCCCCGGCGTTCATGTACTGCTCCATCACGTTGCTCGTGCTGGTGCTTGCCATCAACGCATGGCTGTTGTGGCGTGCGTTTCGAAAGCATGCTTGATGTCCGCTTGGCGTTGGCCCAGTAGGTTGCCCTGACGAGAGGAGACTTCGATGACGGGTATCGGTACGGCCGAGCTTTCGGTTTCGCTGGTAGTGATTTTGCTGCAGTGGATCATCCCGATCGCACTGGTATGTGTCGCTGCGTATTTCGGCGCGCGCAAAGGCGCCGAGCGTGCGTTGTGCGACAAGCGCGATAACGGCAAGCCGGGTGCCTGATCGCTCGCCCGTGTGGCTGGAGCCGGATTTCGGGCGTCGCTGCGAGATGGTTCGCGGCGGCACCCGATGCCGTTATGGGTCCGCCTTAGTGCCGGTTTGCGCCTTGGCGCCCTTGGGCGGCGCGGTTGCGGGCGTGGGCGTTGGCTGCCTTGTTGGACGCGCCCCCGAACTTGGGCGCGCTGAAGGGCTTTTCCTTGGCGGCGAGCTTGCCGCCTCCAGTGGGCATCTTGCCGGCTTTGCCCGACTTGTTGCCACCTGTCTTGCCGCGCGTCTTCCCGCCGCTCGCACCCGGCTTGGGCGGCACGGGGCGGATGAGGCACTTGGGCCCGTAGCCGATCAGGTCCTCGCGGTCGGCCTTACGCAAGGCTTCCTTCACCAGCTTGTAGTTCTCCGGCTTGCGGTACTGGATGAGCGCGCGCTGCATGGCCTTCTCGTGCGGGTCGCGCGCCACGTAGACGGGCTTCATGGTCCGCGGGTCCACGCCCGTATAGAACATGCACGTGCTCATGGTGGAGGGCGTGGGATAGAAGTCCTGCACCTGTTCGGGCATGTAGCCCATGTCGCGCACGGCCTCCGCCAGCTCCACGGCCTCCTTCATGGTAGAGCCCGGGTGACTCGAGATGAGGTAGGGCACCACGTACTGCTTGAGGCCGTATGACGCGGAGAGCCTCTCGAAGCGCTCGACGAACGCGTCGTAGACCTCGCGGCGCGGCTTGCCCATCACGCTGAGCACCGCGTCGCTCACGTGCTCGGGCGCCAGGCGCAGCTGGCCGCTCACGTGGTGTCGCAAAAGCTCGACCAGGAACTTGTCGGAAGCATCGGCCATGGTGTAGTCGAAGCGGATGCCGCTGCGCACAAAGACCTTCTTCACGCCGGGGAGCTGCCGTAAGTCGCGCAAGAGCTCGGCGTAGGCGTCCTCATTCGTGTCCATGTTGCGGCACACGCTTGGCCACAGGCAGCGGCGGTTCTTGCATACGCCGTGCGTGAGCTGCTTTTTGCATGCGGGTTTGAAGAAGTTCGCGGTGGGTCCGCCCACGTCGTTGATGTAGCCCTTGAACTCGGGGTCGCGCGTGAGCGCCTCGGCTTCGCGGATGATGCTCTCGCGGCTGCGGACCTGCAGCATGCGGCCCTGATGGAAGGCCAGCGCGCAAAACGAGCACTCGCCGAAGCAGCCGCGATTACTGCTGATGGAGAAACGGATTTCGTCGAAGGCGGGGATGCCACCGGCCGCGTCGTAGTCGGGGTGCCAGTGGCGGGCGTACGGGAGCTCCGACACCTCGTCCATCTCGGCCGTGGTGAGCGGAGCCGCCGGCGGGTTTTGCACCACGTAAACGCCGTTCGGGTAGGGCTCCACCAAGCGCTTTGCGGTGATGGGGTCCATGTTCTGCTGCTGGATGTTGAAGGAGCGCGCGTAGGTAAGGCGGTCTGCCGTTAGGTCGTCCCAGCTGGGGAGCAGCTCGTAGTCGCATACGTTGTCGAGCGCATCTGGCCCGCTCACACGATACGCCGAGCCGTTCACGAAGGTGATCTGATCCACGGGCAGCCCGCCGTCGAGTGCGTCGGCCACCTCGACGATCGAGTGCTCGCCCATGCCGTAGAGCAGGATGTCGGCGCCGGAGTCGAGCAGCACGGAGCGCTTGAGCTTGTCCTGCCAGTAGTCGTAGTGCGCCAGGCGGCGCAGGCTCGCCTCGATGCCGCCGATGATGATGGGCTTGTCCTTGAACGTGCGGCGGATGAGGTTGCCGTAGACCGTGACGGCGCGGTTGGGCCGTGCGCCCGCGACGCCGCCGGGGGTGTAGGCGTCCTCGTGTCGCGGTTTCTTGTTCACGGTGTAGTGGTTGACCATCGAGTCCATGTTGCCGGCCGAGACGAGGAAGCCTAGGCGCGGCTCGCCGAGGGCGGCGATGCTCGCGGGATCGGTCCAATCGGGCTGGCAGATGATACCCACGCGGTACCCGTGCGCCTCGAGGACGCGGGTGATGATGGCCATGCCGAAGCTCGGGTGATCTACGTACGCGTCGCCGCAGACGTAGACGAAATCGCACCGGTCCCAGCCGCGGGCATCCATGTCTGCGCGCGAGATGGGCAGGAACGCCTCGCGCGGCGGGCGCCCCTTGGTGCCCGGACATCGGGCAGGGGTGCGGGAGCTGTCGGCTGCGCTCCTGCCCCGCTTCTTGTTCGATGTGCGAATGGGATTCTTGGCGGGATGCTTGGGCATGATGCTCGCTTCCATCGGTGTCGGTATCGTCCTAGCATACGCCAAGACCGGGCGCGCTCTGTTTTCGGGGAAGGCTATCGTTGGGAAACGCACAGCCGATCGAGGGACGCGGGCAGTTCGAGCAGGGAGGGCAACACCTCGGCGCAAAGCGCGCAGATTTCGTCTGTGGGTTCGCTGTAATCGGGGACCATGACCACGCGCATGCCCGCTGCGGCTCCGGAGCGCACGCCGTTGAAGGAATCCTCGACGGCGATGCAGAGCGCGGGATCGATGCTCAGACACCCGGCGGCGGCGAAGTAGACGTCGGGTGCGGGCTTGTGGTGCTCGATGTCCTCATCAAAGACCGCAGCATCGAACAAGTCCATGAGGCCGAAGCGCCTCATGCTGGTGACGGCGCGCTCGCGCACGCTGGAGGTGGCGAGCGCCACGGCAAGCCCCCGCTCGCGCGCTGTCGTCACGGCTTCGGCGGCGCCGGGTTTGAGCGAGAGCTCATCCTCCCAGGTCGCATCGAAGATCTCATGGCGGCGGGTGAAGAGGCGCTCGGTGAACGCGTGATCGCCGAATTCATCGTCGATCATCCTCATGGCGTTGGGGATGCTGCAGCCCACGAAGGCGTGCAAGATGTCCTCGGGGATCGTGATGTCAAAATCCCGCGCCGCGCGCCGCCACGATGCCTGGCTCACGCGCTCGGTGTCGATGAGTGTGCCGTCCATGTCGAAAATGACTGCCTGCATGGGTTCCTTTCGAAGAGATGCCTGAGGCAGTATGGTATCAGCTCGTGGCACGGGCCGCGATTTGCAGCAAAACGGTGCGGTCACGAGGAAGGGGTGCGGGGGAAGTTGAGGTTTTTCGTACTCATATTCGGAAAAGCCAAGTACATCTCAAAAAGACGCAATGCTGAGCAGGCATTTTGTCCTTCAAAAAAAGCGATGTACTTCACGGAATGAGAAAACGATACGAAAAACCTCAACATCCCTGTGGGACACGCCGCTCCGGAGCGCTTCCATAAGAGATGCCGTCTACAGCAACTCGCCGTGCGCGCGGACGTATAGGACCTTGGCGATGCTCGTGAGCAGTAGGTACCCCGCCATCATCGCCGCGAGTACGCCAAAGAACACGCCCGGTAGCGGAACCAGGTCGAGTGCCGAGTTCACGCCCGGGACGTAGGGCATTGCCGTGACGAGGCCCACGCCCAGCATGGTGAGGAGGGTGAGCGAGGCGGCGGGCCTGCTCTGCACAAACGGCAGCCGCTCGGTGCGCAGCAGGTGGATCACGAGGGTCTGGGTCCACATGGACTCGACGAACCAACCGGTCTGGAACACGAGGGCGAACAGCGCGCGTTGGGCGGGGTCGGTGAGGGCGGCCCAGGGCGCGCCCACCACGAGCGGGCACACGACCCAGAACATCGCCGCGAAGGTCAGGATGTCGAAGATCGAACTCACGGGGCCGAGTCCGAGCATGAAGCTCACGATGCCGCGCGCGTCCCAGGTGCGCGGGCGCGCCAGGAACGACTCGTCGACGTGATCCCAGGGCAGCGCGGCGCAGCTCACCGTGTACGCCATGCCGAGCAGGAGCAGCTGCAGCGCGCTCATGGGCAAAAACGGCAGGAACGCGGCCGCCGCCAGCACGGAGAGGACGTTGCCGAAGTTCGAGCTCGCGGTGGTCTTGATGTACTTGATGGTGTTGCCGTACGTGCGGCGCCCATCGACGATGCCATGGGCGAGCACGGTGAGGTCCTTCTTGAGCAAGATGATGTCGGCGCTCTCCTTGGCGACGTCGACGGCGGTGTCCACGGAGATGCCGCAGTCGCTCGCGCGCATGGCGGCGGCGTCGTTGATGCCGTCGCCCATGAAGCCGACGGTCTTTCCGCCGCGCTCGCGCAGCACGTTCACGATGCGCGCCTTCTGCAACGGCGAGAGCTTGGCGAACAACCCCGTGTGCTCGGCGCGCTCGGCGAGCTCCTCGTCGCTGAGCATGTCGATCTCGGCGCCGGTAAGCATGTTCCGGGCGTTGATGCCCACCTGCTCGCACACGGTTGCCGCCACGGCGGCGTTGTCCCCGGTGAGGACCTTGACGGTCACCCCCAGGCCGGAGAGCTCATCGACCGCCGCCTTGGCACTGGACTTGGGCGGGTCGAGGAACGCGAGGTAGCCGATGAGCGTCATGTCGCGCTCGTCGTCGGCGGTGAGGTCGCGGGCGGGCACGTCGTTTCTCTGTGCCACGCCCACCACGCGCATGCCGCGCTCGTTCAGGCCGCGCACGCGGTCGAGGATCCGGCCTGCCTGCTCGGGCGTGAGCGGGAGGACGTCGGCGCCCACTTCGACCTCGCTGCAGACGTCGAGCATCTCCTCGACGGCACCCTTGGTGATGAGCTGGCGCTTGCCCGCTTCGTCGGCGACCACCACGCTCATACGACGGCGGTCGAAGTCGAAGGGGATCTCGTCCACAAGGCGCCACTGCACGCGCGCGGCGGCGATGGAGCCGGCTTCGGGCGAGGTGCGTTGCCGGGCCCTGCCCGGGGCGCTCGCATCGGTTCCGTTGAGGGCTCCCGTCGCGGTGTTCCCGGCCCGCGCGTCCATGCTCCGCCCGCCCGCCGCCAGCGCCTCGGCACGCTCGATGATGGCCTCGTCCATGAGGTTGCGCAGGCCCGTCTGGAACAGGCTGTTGAGGTAGGCGTGGCGCAGCACGCGGTCGCTGGGCGCGCCGAGCACGTCGAGATGGCGCTCGAGCACGATCTTGTCGCGCGTGAGGGTGCCGGTCTTGTCGCAGCACAGCACGTCCATCGCGCCGAGGTTCTGGATGGAGGAGATCTCCTTGACCACGACGTCCTTCGCGCGCATGGCCTCGGCGCCGCGCGCCAGGCACGTCGTCACGATGACGGGCAGCATCTGCGGGGTGATCCCCACGGCGACGGAGATTGAGAACAGCAGCGCGTCGAGCCAGTCACCTTTGGTGAGGCCGCAAAGCACGAAGACGATGGGGCACATGACGAGCATGAAGCCCACGAGAACGCGGGAGACCGAGGCCACGCCGGCATCGAAGCTCGTGGTGGTTGGGCGGGAGTCGAGGGCGCTCGCGATGCCGCCGAGGTAGGTGCGGGCACCGGTGGTCACCACCACGCCCGTGCCCGAGCCGCTCTGTACGGTCGTTCCGGCGAAGGCGAAGTTCGTGCAGTCGTCGATGACGAGCGCGCGGCCCGCCGGCTCGGCTATGGCCGCCGGCGTCTTCTCGACGGGGTCGGACTCCCCGGTGAGCGCCGCCTGGGTGAGGAAGAGATCCTTGGCGGTGACGATCCTCAGGTCGGCGGGGATGATATCGCCCGCGGCGAGCTCGATGAGGTCACCCGGGACGACATCTGCCAGCGGGATTTCGGCAGCTCCGGTGTCCTCGCGCACGCAGCGGCAGGTGATGGAGACGAGGCCCTTGAGGGCGTCGGCCGCCGCCGCACCGCGCGTGTCCTGCCAAAACGAGATGCCACCGGAGATGAGTACCATCACTCCGATGATGATGGCGGTGGAGGGGTCCTCGTCACCGGGGGCGGCGAGGTAGACGTTGGTGTAGAGCGAGATCGCCGCCAAGGCGAGCAAGATGAGGGTGAACGGCGTGAGGAACGCGCGGGAGAGGCGCGCGGCGAGTGGGTCGTGGTGCTCGGGCGCGATGATGTTGGCGCCGTGCACGGAGCGGATGCGATGGGCCTGCTGCTCGGTGAGCCCGCGCGGGCCGCAACCGAGCAGGTCCATGACCTCCGCGGCCTCGAGCGCCCCGATGCGGGCGATCTCGGGATCGAGTCCCTCGGTGCGGCGCGCGGCGGCTGCCGAACTCACGCTGTGGCGGACATGCGCACTCACACTGCCGATGATGCGGTGGATGCCGCGGCGCATATGGGTCTTTGTGGGGCGGGCGATCCCGGAGACCGCGAGGGGGTTACGGCCGAGGTTCGCCTGCTCGTTTTGTACGGTGTGCTTCATCCAGGTCATGAGGCACCTCCTTGACGTCGTGCTCAGCGCTGCTGAGCCGGTTGTCCAATTACCGGGGAGGTGCGCCCATGCAGAAACGGCGATGCGACGTTTGCGAGACGTTGCGTTGGAATTCAGGATGGGAAATGCGCCGAAAGGATGCTCTCGAAGCACAAACGAGCCGATTGTGGCAGTTTCAGGCAGCGAGAGTTAACTCTCGCGGAGCTCGTTGCTCGTCAGTTGTCTTCGATGTCCGCGACACGCTCGGTGCCGTCATGGCGCAATCGGGGTTTCGCCGTCTGCGGGGCGCAGCTACTGGCAGGGTGGTCCATGACGCACCTCCTTCAATGTCACGGCCGTGGCCTTCTTTGAGAATCGGACGCTAGTGTAGACCGGCCTACATGGTTGTCAAGCGCGATTCTACTCTAATCCATAAATTAGGTAGGTTTGTAAAGGAAGGGTAAAGCTGCGGAGCTGATAACCTCAATTTGGGGCAGGCATGCAATCGAGGCCGAGGAATCAAGACCCTGAACCGAGGATAAGCTGATGGCTATCGGTTAAATCTTCGCGGTGCTATCGCGCGCTGTGCGCATGGCATATGCTGTACAGGTGCCGGACATCATGACGTGGCCGGCGCGAGAAGAGGGGAGAGGTTCGTGCAGCGCGCGAAACAGGTTTCCGAGTCCATCGAGCTCGGCATCATCTTGGCTTTGGTCGGCGGTTTCATGGATGTGTACTCGTACATGGGGCGCGATGGCGTGTTCGCCAACGCGCAGACGGGCAACATCCTGCTCGTGGGCGTGCATCTCTCGGAAGGCGATTTCGCCGTTGCCATGCGCTATCTACTCCCGGTGCTGTGTTTCTCCGTTGGCATCATGCTGAGCGACCTCGTGCATGAGCGCTTCGCGAGTGTCATGCATTGGCGGCAGCTCACCGTGCTCGTCGAGGCGGTCATCCTGCTCGGCGTCGGCCTGCTCTCGTCTGAGTACAACATACTCGCCAACGGCCTCACGTCGCTCGCCTGCGGCATGCAGGTCGAGAGCTTCCGCAAGATCCACGGGCGTGGCATCGCCACCACCATGTGCATCGGCAACCTGCGCAGTGCCCTGCAGAACGTCGACGACTACATCATCACGCACCAGCGCGGTTTCCTCATGAACGGAGTCCTGTACTTTGGTGTCATCGCCGTGTTCGTGTGCGGCGCCGTGCTGGGCAATTGGTGTCTCGAGCGTTTCGGCCTGTCCGCCATCGGCATCTGCTCACTGCTGCTGCTCGCGGCGTTCTTCTTGATGTTCACCGACCGCGAGGCGGCGGCGGAGTAGGCCCCGGCGTGCCTTGGCCCGCCGCAAATGGCCCGCGTACAATCTACTGCACATGGGTAGAATAGTATCACTACAGTGATATAGCTAGGAGGCCCCATGGAGTTGTGGCACGGATCACCGGAAATCGTGTGGACGCCCCTGCGGGGGCTGTGCCGGCCCTACAACGATTATGGGCCAGGGTTTTACTGCACGCCCTATGCTGAACTGGCGCGCGAATGGGCGTGCCCGCAGCGCGGGAAAGACGGTATCGCCAATCGCTATGAGCTCGATCTAGGCGGGCTGGGCGTCCTCGACCTAGAGGCGGAAGGGTGCTCCGTGCTGACCTGGCTCGCGGTGCTGGTGAGTAATCGCCCCGTGCAGGTTTCGAGTCCGATCGCGCGTGACGGCATGGAATACCTTCGCCGTGTGTTCGGCATCGACCTCGAGCCGTACGACGTTGTTCGCGGTTGCCGGGCGGATGACTCGTATTTCTCGTTTGTCCGGGCGTTTTTGAACAACACGCTGTCGGTTGCGCAGGTCGGTCGTGCCATGCGGCTTGGGGGACTGGGGAGTCAGGTGATGGTGCGCAGCGAGCTCGCCTTCGGACGGCTTTGCTTCCGGGGATATGAGACGGTCCCCGCATGTGAGTATTATCCGCTCCGCATGCGCAGGGACGCGTCGGCGAGAAGAGCGTTTCAAGACGAGCGCACGGCGGCGGATCTGGACGGTCTGTACATTCGCGACATTCTGCGCGAGGAGGTGGGCCCCGATGATCCGCGCATACGATGAGGTGTACCTGTCTGACGCGATGAACACGTTGGGCGAGTTTTTCGACTACGCGGTGAACGACCACGGTGCCGAGGGGGACGAGATCGCCGACCTGTTCTGCATGAGCGAACTGGCACGGTCGTTTGGCCGAGGCGAGCCATGGACCGTCGCCGGCCTGTGCGGATGCGAGCTGTTCATACGTCTGAGCAGGGAGTTCGGATATTCCGTCGAGGGATTGGCCGCTCCTTGCGCGCGCATGGGAAAGACGCGGGAGTACTGGCTCGGCTGGATTGCGGCGTATGTGCAGTGGAGGCTGGACGTGCCCTTCGACAGGCTGTTTTCTGCCGTGCCATACGACGAGCTGCTGGCCATGTACGACCCGTGGCACGAGGCGTCCGAAGAACGGGTGGCAAAGCTTGTTGCAGAGAGAATCGAGCAGGCGAGAGGGGAGACGCGTCTCGCCGCGATGCGCAAGCGCCTGGGACTGAGCCAGCGCGAGTTGGCGCATCGGTCGGGGGTGTCCTTGCGTTCCATCCAAATGTACGAGCAACGAAACAAGGACATCAATCGCGCCCAGGCATGTTCGGTGGCGGCGCTATCCCGCGTCCTACATTGCACCATGGAGGATCTACTTGAGGTCGAGCTGGGGGAGTCGGCGATATAGGCGTCCAACGGTTGGCGGCAATTCCAGTTCTATTGCATGTCCACCGCTCTCCCCGTCACGAACGGCCGGAGATCTGGGATGTCGGATTATTTGCAACGAATAGACCCCTGAATCGAATATAGAAGTAGATGGGGAGGTGATGAGATGGAGCTGGGAAGCGTCTTTGGTTTGGACGAGGCGCGCGGGGCAAACGCGGCGGCGCGGCGCGATGCGCGGCTGGTACGGGCGATTGTGCGCACGGGGTCGCGCGCCAAGGCGGACACGCTGGTGCGCGCGTATTACGACGAGATGCTGCGGTTCGCACTGAGGCAGATCACATCCGCGGAGGACGCGCGCGACGTGACGCAGGAGATTTTCGTGGCGGCGCTGCGTGGACTGCCGGGGTTCGACCCGCGGCGCGCCTCGTTTCGCACGTGGCTCTATCGCATCGCCTCGAACAAGGTGATCGATTGGCTGCGATCAAGCCGTTCGGCGTCCGCAACGGTGTCGCTGGAGGAGCTCGACTGCGAGGTTTCCGATGGATGCGACGAGATGGGGGAACTGTCGGAGCTCGCTGCGAATTCCGCGCGAGCCGCCCGCATCGGCGAGCTCCTCTGCACCTATCCGGATGACGTGCAGCGCATCGTGCGGTTGCGCGTATATGCGGAGCGTCCATTCGGCGAGATCGCGGAGGTCGCAACGGCATGGTGCTGCATTGCGTTCCGCCGTCAAATGCGTTGTGATCTCAAGACGAGGTGAGCGTCGGGGAGGCAGGTGGGCTACTTGACCGCACGCACCACGGTGCCGCCGCCCAAGACGACGTCGCCGGCATAGACCACGACGGCTTGGCCGGGGGCGATGCCGCGTTCTGGTTCGTCGAAGACGAGCTCGAACGTGGCATCGTCGCCGCTCGTCGCCCGGCATAGGCGCGCAGGCTGGGCGGGGTGGCGGTAGCGGATCTTGGCGCGAACGGGGAGACCCTCGGCCCCCGCCTCATCCAGCAGTTCTTCCATGACGCGAGCAGGTGCGCTCCAGATCCAGTCGTCCGCGATGAGCCCGTGCGCCATGAGGTCCTCGACCTCGCCCAGGGTGACGGTATTCGCCACGGCGTCGATGCCCGTCACGTAGACGGGGTGCGCGCATGCCACGCCCAGGCCCTTGCGCTGGCCCACGGTGTAGCGGATGGCGCCATGGTGGCGCCCCAGCACCTCGCCGTCTGTGTTCACGATGTCGCCCTCAGGCAAAGACACGCCGTTGCGTTGCTCGATGTAGGTCGCGAAGTCGTTCTTGGGCACGAAACAGATGCCCTGGCTGTCGCGCTTGCCGGCGTTCTCGAAGCCCTGCTCGCGCGCGATGCGACGTACGTCGCGCTCCTTGAAGAGGCCCCCGAGCGGCAACAGCACCCGTGCGAGGCGCTCCTGCGTGAGCGAGTACAGGACATAGCTCTGGTCCTTCGAGGGGTCGAGCGCACAGGATAGCGCGCGCACGGCCTCCGGCCCGTCGTATCGATTGACGATGGCGCTGAGCAGGTTCGCCTCGGTTGGGGGGATGTTGGCGTACGGGGCATGGTCGAGCGCGGCGACCTGCGCGTAATGCCCCGTGGCGATGTAATCGCAGCCGCGCTCGCGGGCATGTGCCAGGAGCGCGCCGAACTTCATATGCCGGTTGCAGTCGATGCAGGGGTTGGGTGTCCGCCCTGCCTCATACGTGCGCACGAACTTTTCTACCACGTGCTGTTCGAAGGCCGTGCGCATGTCGATGACCTCGTGGGCAAAACCCAGGCGGTGGGCGATGGCGGCGGCGTCATCGGCGTCCGAGCCGCTTCCGCACGCCCCCGGCGCGGCGTCGCCGTGCAGCAGCATGGTCGCGCCGAGGCATTCGTACCCCTGCCCCTTGAGCAGGAAGGCGGTGACGCTCGAGTCGACGCCGCCGCTCATGGCGACGAGTACGCGCTTACGGGTCATGGGGCTCCTCGGTGTTCGGATGGTCGGTATGAGTGCGGACGCGGCTGCCTACTCGGCGAAGAGTGCCGTGGAGAGGTAGCGCTCGCCCGTGTCGGGCAGGAGGGCGACAATGGTCTTTCCCGCATTTTCGGGACGCTTTGCGAGCTCGAAGGCTGCCCAAACGGCGGCACCGGAGGAGATGCCCACCAGTACGCCCGCCTTGCGCGCGAGCGCACGGCCCGTTGCGAGGGCGTCCTCGTTCTCTACGGGAATGATCTCATCATAGACCGCGGTGTCGAGCACCTTTGGCACGAAGCCCGCGCCGATGCCCTGGATGGCGTGCGGGCCCGCCGCGCCGCCCGAGAGGACCGGCGAGCTCGCGGGCTCGACCGCGACGACGTGGACGTTGGGGTTGCGGGACTTGAGGTAGCGACCCACGCCGGTGATGGTGCCACCGGTGCCCACGCCTGCGACGAAGATGTCGACCGCCCCATCGGTGTCCTCCCAGATCTCGGGGCCGGTCGTGGCCTCATGGGCGGCGGGGTTGGACGGATTGGTGAACTGGCCGGCGATCCAGCTCTTCGGCGTGGCTTCCGCCAGCTCTTCGGCGCGTGCGATAGCGCCCTTCATGCCCGCGGCGCCCGGGGTGAGGACGAGCTCGGCACCGTAGGCGGCCAAGAGGGCACGGCGCTCGGCACTCATGGTCTCGGGCATGGCGATAATCAGGCGGTAGCCACGCGCGGCGGCCAGCGCGGCGAGGCCCACGCCGGTATTGCCGCTCGTGGGCTCGATGATGGTGTAGCCGTCGTGCGGTGCGATGAGGCCCGCCGCCTCGGCCTCGTTCAGCATGTTGAGCGCCACGCGGTCCTTGACGGAGCCGGCGGGATTCTGGCGCTCGAGCTTGACGAGGACGCGCGCGTTGACGTTGGCCTCGCGCTCGAGTTGTGTCAGCTCCAGCAAGGGGGTATGTCCGATCAGCTGGTCGATGGATGCGTAGACGGCACTCATGGCGATCTCCTAACGTGAGGCCCCGCCCTCTGAGGGGGTGAGGTGCTTGGCTGTATGATACACGCGGACCATGGTACGCACGCCTTCAATTACATACCAATCATATAGGGAATAGGTAATCAATCTGAAACATGACGTTCATTTCCGCAGGAGTCGGCTGAAAAAACCATCGTTGCCTATAAAGGAAGGGGGGTTGTCTGTTATCCTTCGGCATATCGGACCACTGCGAAGGGAGCACGGACATCATGTTGGTCTCCACAAAGGGACGCTATGCCCTGCGCGTCATCGTCGATCTTGCAGAGCACGCTTCGGAGGGCCGTATTCCGCTCAGGCAGATTGCCGACCGTCAGGGAATCTCGGAGAAGTACCTCGAGAACATCTTGTCGACGTTGGTACGTCACGGTATTTTGTCGGGGCTGCGCGGCAAAGGCGGCGGTTACTGTCTCACGCGTGAGCCCGATCAGTTCACGGTGGGGGAGGTCCTGCGTCTGACCGAGGGCTCGCTTTCTCCCGTGTCGTGTCTGAGCGAAGAGCACAACATCTGCGAGCGCGCGGCTACCTGCCGCACGATTCATGTGTGGAGGGAACTCGATCATCTCATCGAGGACTATCTGGAGGGCGTGACCATAGCCGATCTGATGTGCGCTCATCCGGAGGCGGAAGAATAGCCAGCCGCTTGCCTTAATCCTCGGTCACCACGCCGAGAATCGTGCACATGATGCTCACGATAATGCTGCCTATGAGCGCAGATCCGAATCCGGCAATGGAGATCCCCGAACCGAGCAGATTCACCGAGAGCCAGCTTGCGAGTTCGAGCATGAAGCTGTTTACCACCAGCTGGAAGAGCCCCACGGTAAGACACGTGAGCGGCAGCGAGATGACGGTGATGAGAGGCTTGACCAACGAGTTGACCAAGCCGAGAAACAGCCCGACAAACGCGAAGCTGAGCCAGGGATCCGCCGCTCCGAACGGAGCGATGCCGGGGACGAGGAACGTGGCGATGGCGATGGCGATGGACGTCAAGAGCCAGTTGAGGAAAAAGCGCATGAGAGGCCTCTCGGTCTGCGTGCGACTCGGATATGCGATGAAGGATCCGAGGACGTGGCGTGCACGCTAAGATAATGGTACGCGGCCGTGGCATTGTCATGGCCGTTCTCGGATATTCTACCCAAAGCCCCGTCATTCCGACGGACGTGTGAGGAACGCCATGCAACAGTACGCCTATGCGCAGATTGAGACGGCGGAGCCTTATCCCGGCGAGGATGGCTCGCGCGTCATCTCATTTTTCGTCTTCAACACCGATGTGCACTTCCACGTGTATTGCGGGGACGGTCGCGAGAGGACGGAAGACGAAGGTGCCGGGCGTACCGTCGAGGCACTCGATGACGCCTTGCGGGCATGTCGGGATCGGTGCCTCTTCTTTGAGCGCCATCTATCGCGGACCCGATCGGATTCGGATATCTCCCGCGCCCATGCCGCCTCCCCCCATCCGATCGATGTCGCGCCCGAGACGGCCGAGCTTGTGCGCTTGGCTTGCGGGTACTGCGCGCGAAGCCGGGGTTGCTTTGACATCACCATGGGGACGGTGACGCGCCTGTGGGATTTTCACGAGGGAGTTGTTCCGAGCGCCCTGGAGCTTGCCCGTGCGTTGCCACATGTGGACATCGACGCGATACGCGTGAGCGCGCCCGACGAGGCGCCCTGGCTTGCCATCGAGGACCCTGCATGCTCTCTCGACGTAGGCGGGGTCGCCAAGGGCTACATTGCCGACGATCTTGCTCAGCTGCTCGTGGCCCACGGCGTCGAGCGCTTTGCGATCAACTTGGGCGGTAACGTGGTTATGCGCGGCGGACGTCCTGCCGATGAGGCGTCGCGCCCTCCCGTGCATGCCGGTGACCCTTGGAAGATCGGCATCGTGAATCCGCGCGACCCCGCCCACTATCGCGCGATCGTGGACGTGGCGAATGGGTCGGTCGTGACGAGCGGCCTGCACGAGCGCCGCTTTTCGAAAGGCGGACGGACGTATCACCACATACTGAGTCCCGTTGACGGCATGCCCGCGCACACGGACGTCACGAGCGCGACGATCATCGCCGACCGTTCGCTTGACTGCGATGGCTATTCGACGACGGTGCTCATGCTCGGCATGGATGAGGGGCTCGCCTTTGCCGAGAGCATCGATGGCGTCGAGGCGGTGCTCATAAGTGATGCGGATGAGGTGCGCTGGACATCCGGAATTGCCGAGCGTCTCTCACTCGTCCCCACGCTACCAAGCTGGTGACGCGTGCCGCTCGCGGATGACATCGGTGCTTTAGCACGCTAGTGTGCTAAACTTCGCCTTGGCAGTAGGGTTACTGCCAAGTACATTGATGATGCCTGGTGGTGACCATGAATATAGAAAAGATGTTCGAGCGACCCGATGTCGATCAGCTCGTCGAGGCGTTCCGTCTCGTCGAGGGCCCCGATGAGATTCGCGCATTCCTCACCGACCTGTGCACGCCGCGCGAGATCTGCGACTTCGCGCAGCGCTTGCAGGTCGCCCGTTATCTCGACGAGGGAGAGCCCTATGTTGAGGTGCAGGCGCGCACGGGAGCCTCGTCGACCACGGTGAGCCGCGTTTCCAAGGCGCTCAACGGCGAGTACGGCGGCTATCGCGGTATCCTCGTCAAGCTCGGCGATAATTAGCGCGTGCCGACAACTGCCAAAGCCCGCCCCTCGCAGTCACGAGATTGCGGGGGGCGGTTTCTTTTGCGCGGCGGACGGGGACCAACCGCCGCATCGATCGCATGGGGTTTGCCCGCGCCACACGAACGTGTCCGCGCGGGCGTGTAGGATGGAATGATGAGACTTCTATCGAGGATGGGGACATGGGACTGAAGGTCTACACGACGCAATCCGCGTCGGCGCTCACGGGCGCCGAGGTATCGCTGCTCGCAGGAGCGGCGCGCGAGCACGGCCGCGCCACGCTGCTGGTGCCCACGTTCGCCGAGCGGGACCTGTGTCGCCGCGCCCTGGCCGACGCGCATGTCGGCACGGGCGTCGACGTGGCGACGCCCACGACGTGGATCGAGGGGATGTGGGAGCTGTTCGGCGACGGGCGCCGCATCGTGGCTCCGCTCGAGCGCCACATGCTCGTCGCCGCGCTCATGGCCGGCCGCAGCGCCGCCTTTATCGCGCCCCTGCGGGGCAATCCGGGCACGGTGCGGCTCGTTTGCCAGATTGCCGAGGCGCTGCTGCCCGAGATCGCCGCCCCCGCGGCGTCGGGAAAGGAACTGCCCGAGGCCGACAATGACGCCGAGCGCGTCGTGTTCTCATTGGTGCGCGATTACGCCGGCATGCTCGAGGCACGCGGGCTCGTCGAGGCGTCGGAGGCCGCCCGCCTCTTGGCGCGGCTCGTCGACTCCGAGGCGCCCGCGTGCGCGCGTTTCGTCGCCGTGCGCGACGTCTCCCGCCTGCCCGGACATGTGATGCGCCTGTTGATGGCCGTCGCCGGCGTGGGCGAGGCAGCTGTGCTGCTCAACCCCGACCAGCGATCCCTCGCCGCGGGACTGCCCACCCCCGTCGAGGTGGTCGGGCTCGATGCGCTCGCATCTGCCCCGCGCTTCCAGGGCGACCCCGAGTTCCTCGAGGTCGCGGGCCCGCATGCTCGCGGAGCCGCCTACGCGCGCGCCATCAGCGGGCTCGTGGCGGACGGCCGTGATGTGGTGGTTGCCTCCGCTCGACCGTCAGACGTGTTCGATGAGGTCTCGCCCCGTTTGGCGGCTCGTGGGATCTGCTCGGAGTGCGCTCTCGTGGCACGGTTTGGTGACACCGAGGTCGGCCGTCGCTTCGCCTCCCTGTCCGACGTGGTCGCCCGCATGAAGGAGGCGGGGGAGGACCCCGAACGCGCTGCGACGTGGTGGCCCGCGCCGGAACTCACCGATTGGCTCTATTCGCCGCTCTCCGGCATGGACTCCAATTCCGCGCGGAAGTTCGATAAGAAGATCCGCTCCAATCGCTCCCTGACGCCCGAGGCGGTTCTGCGCACCCTGCAGAGCTACCAGAGCCAGACCGCGACCATGCGCCAGCGCTCCGAGCATTCCGGGCCCTATGCCCAGGTCCCCGCCGTCTGCGCGAGCGTCGTCTCGTATCTGTGGCAGGAGCGCCCCGTTTCGGCGCTCAAGGCCATGTGCGCCGTCGCCGCGGCGCTTCCCCCGAGCGCCTTCGGTTGGAGGGATGGGTCGGTCCGCGCCGGCGTCGAGGCCACCATGGCCGCCAAGGCCATCGAGGCCCTGGCGGATACCGCCCGTGAGATGGACGTCCCCCAGTCCGTGGCCGTGACGGTGTTGGACGGCCTAACCGTATCCGCCCGTCGTCGCGCCGAGTCGAGCGGCTTCGCTCATGCGGGCCCCGATGGGGGCGCGACGGCGCCCTGCGTGCGGTTCATGACGCTCGCCGATACCGCCCTGCTGCCCGCGGGCTCCGTGGACGCCGTCTTCATCGCCGATGTCGACGTCGACAATTTCTCGCTCGCGCACGAGGAAGGGGCTCTCGAGGCCCTTTCCGCCAAGCTCGGCGCCGCTCCCGTCGAGCTCGAGCCGGCCGCCCGCCTGCGCGACCTGTTCGACCGGGCGTTGGCCGCGGCGCGCTTTCGCGCGATTCTCGCCCGCGTCACGCATGACCGCCAGGCGAAGGACCGCTACCCCGCCGCGATGTGGACGGAGCTGGCGGCGGCCGTTCGCGCGTCGGGGCGCATCGCGGATGTCGTCTCGGCGGGCGAGGGCGATATCGTGGGGGATCTCGACATCGCCGCCGGCGCCGGCCTGGCTTGCGAGCGGGTGGCGTGCCTGTCCCCGCAGGAGCTGGGGAAGGACGCCCTCCGTCATCTGGTACTGTACCAACGCGACCCCGCCGACCCGTCCCGTCTCGTGCCGCGCCAGCTGTCCGCCTCGCAGATCGAGAGCTATGCGACCTGTCCGCTGTGCTGGTTCATCTCATCGCGCGTCCGCCCCCAGTCGCTTGATGCGGGGTTCGGCAATATGGAGAAGGGCAATTTCGTTCACGACGTCATGCATCGCCTGCACGCCGAGCTCATCGAGGAAGGGATCCCGCGCGTCACGCTCGAGAATCTCGCGGGGTGCCTGGAGAGGCTGCGGAGCGTGTTCGATCGCGTCCGAGCCGAGCATGCGCGCAACAAGACCTCGAGCTCCGGCGCGCTCGTCGCGCACTCGGCCCTCGAGCGCGCGCAGGTGGATGAGATCCTTCCGCAGCTCGAGGCGGTGGTCCGGTACGAGGCCGAGGCGCTCGCGCCCTTTGCGCCGGAATACCTCGAGTACTCTTTCAACGGCCTCGGGGTCGAGTACGCCGGGCGCCCGCTCGGCGGGCGCATCGACCGCGTGGACGTCGATGCCGAGGGACGCGCGATGGTCATCGACTACAAGCACCGCGCCGACGTCAACGCCTTCAAGCTCTCCGACCCCACGGTGGCGAAGCGCGACGGCACCGTCCCGGCGGATGACCCCGACTGGCTGCCCGAGCATACGCAGTCGCTCATCTACGCGCAGGCGTTGCGTCACTCCGAGCTCGCCCTCGACGCCCGCGGAGCCCTCTATTTCTCGACCAAGGGCGGCGCCCCCGCCATGCGTGGCGCCGTTTCCGAGGAATTCGCCGAGGTCGAGCGTGGCGACGGCCGCGTGCCCGGCCTGCGGACGGGCTTCCCCGACACCGAACGCGGCGGTTCCATGAGCTTTGACGAGCTGCTCGACCGCGTCGAGCGGACCATCGCGCGCAAGCTCGACTCCCTCGAGGCGGGAGACGTGGCGGCGGCGGAGAAGCCAGGCGCGCGGTGCGCGTTCAATCACGACCTTGGATTCGAGCGGAGGGACGCTTAAACGATGGATCTTTCCACCCTCATGCCGCAGCAACGCGACATCGTGACCACCCTCGACCGCCCGCTGTTCGTTTCGGCGGGCGCGGGCTCGGGCAAGACCTTCACCCTCACGCGCAGGATCTTGTGGGCGCTCTCGCCCGAGTCCGGCCCCTTCATCCGGAGCCTCGACCAGGTGCTCGCCATCACGTTCACCAAGGATGCGGCGGCCGAGATCCGCGAGCGCGTCCGTGGCGCCCTTATCGAGGAGGGGATGGCCGACGTCGCCCTGCAGGTCGATGACGCCTGGATCTCGACCATTCACGGCATGTGCTCGCGCATTCTACGCGCCCATGCGCTCGAACTCGGCCTCGACCCCGAGTTCACGGTGCTGGATGAATCCGTCTCCGGCCCACTCATGGATCGGGCGGTCGATGCCGTGATCGGCCGTGAGCGGGACGGTTTGGGCGCGCTGAGGGAGTGGTTCCCGCTCACCGGCGAGCTCGACCCTTCCGGTTTCGAGGCGGGCACGAGTGCCAGGCGCCTGGTGCGCGTGCTGCTCGAGCGCGCGAGCGCCTCGCGCCACGGCTTCGACGACATCGATTTCGTCCGCGGCACGGCGGACTTCTCCGGCCTCATGGACGCCTATCGCCAGTGCCTCGGCGCGAGTGCCAAGGCGGCAGAGACCGCGCGCATCGCGCTGGACGCCCTCGAGGCGTACGAGAGCGGCCCCCAGACGCGCGGCGACCTCGCTTCCTGCATGCTCGCCTGCGGCATGCCCCGTCCGAGCAAGGCCTTTCCCAAGGAGCAGGTTGCCCTGCTCAAGGCGGAGGCGGCCGATGCCTTCGTCAACGCCTATCTGGCCCTCGGCGGCCCCGCACTCGATGAATTGCTCGCGCTCGCCCGCGCCGTCGGCGACGAGTACGCCGCCCTCAAGGCGGAGCGCTCGGCGCTCGACAACAACGACCTCCTCCGTCTCACCTATGAGGCGCTGCGCGACCATGCCGGCATCCGCGAGGCGTACGCCGGCAAGTTCGCGATGGTCATGATCGATGAATTCCAGGACACCGACCAGCAGCAGGTCGACCTCATCAACTTCCTTACGGGCGAGGGCGGTCGCGCCCTGTGCACCGTCGGCGATGCCCAACAGTCCATCTATCGATTCCGCGGCGCCGAAGTCGAGGTCTTCCGTCGCGCGCAGCGCCGTATCGAGGATGAGGCGGCCGCGGGATCCGTAGGATCCGTGGTCGAGCTCGTCAAGAACTTCCGAAGCCACGCCGAGGTGCTCGAGTACGTCGCCCGCATCTTCGACGGCGGGAAGGGCGGCATCATGCCGGGCTTCCTCGATTTGCTCCCGCACGACGGGCGCGTCGACGGTCTGCGGGTCGCGGGCGCCTCGCGTCGTCAGGCCCTGCTTGTCGCGGGCGGCACCACCGAGGAGCGCACGGCGGCCAAGGCCGAGGCCATCGCCCGCCGGTTCCGCTCGCTCGCCGATGCCGGTCAGCCCGTGGGGGGCATGGTGCTGCTGCTGGGCGGCATGCCCCGCGCCGGCGTGTACGCGGACGCGATCCGCGCGCAGGGTCTCGACTGCGTGATCAGCGGCGGATCGGTGTTCGCCTCCACGGAGGAGGCCAAGACCGTCCGCGCGCTCGTGCACATGCTCGGCAACCTGGCCGATACCGCGCATGGCCTCGCCCCCGTGCTCGCCTCGCCGCTGCTCGCCCTGGGCGTCCAGGAATTCCTTGCCCTGGCCACGGCATGGGATACGCAGACCGGCGAGACCCGTCGCCGCAATATCGAGCTCGGCATTCTCGTCGATGACGACGCACCGGGCTTCGGGGAGCTTCCGCTGCTCGCCCGTGCCCGAAGCGTCCTGCGCCGGGCTCTCTCGCGCCTGGGGAAGGACCCGCTTACTTCGATCGTGCGCGATGTGGTCAACGAGTCCGGTTGGATGGTCCGTCTCGCCGAGCGGGGGGCGGAGGGCCGCGCGCAGGCTGCGAATGTCCTGAAGGCCATCGACGCCGTGGCGGAGGCCGAGGCCGAGTTGGGCAACGCGCCGCGCCAGGTGGCGTTCGCTTTCGACCGTTTCCTGGCGGGCAAGCAGGCACCCGGCGCCCTCAACGAGGAGGGGGGCAACGCGGTGCGCATCATGACGGTGCACGCCTCCAAGGGCCTCGAGTTCCCCGTAGTCGCGGTGTCGGAGTGCTTCGGCATCCGATCCAACTCCGATCGCATGCAGTCCGCCCGCCGCGATGACGGCACGATCGGCCTCGTCGCCCTGCCCGGCCGTTTTCCGAGTTGCCGTGATTCGTCCGGCTCCTTCGTCGACGGCGCCGAGGTGGAGAAGCAATTCAAGAAGTATCTGAGCGGATCGGGCGCCACGGGGCCCTGGCTCGATGCGAGCTTGGTCGACGATGTGTGCGCGACTGGATCGGCCGCCGAGGCATGGCTGTCCATGCGCAACGAGGAGGACCGCCTCGCACTCGAGGAGCGGGCCCGTCTGCTGTACGTCGCGATGACGCGCGCCCGCGAGGTCTGCCTGCTCGCGATGGATGTGCCCGTTGGCCGCGGCAAGGACGCGGCTCTCGCCCTCAGGCCCGAGTTGGATCTCACGCAAGCCGTGCTCGAGCGCATCCTGCCCGATGAGGGCGCCTCGCTCGCGTGCGACCGCCTCGTGTTCGACAACGCCCAAGCGGGCGATTTCGAGCTGATCGCCCTCAGGGACTTCTCGTATGGCGGCGCCGCATACGAGGCGAATGCCGAGCCGGCCGATGCGGAGGCCTCGGTTGCGGACGCCCCGGCACCCGAACCGACGGATTCCTTCACGCTCGTCGAGCCGGCGAGTGTGTACATGCGCGTCGTGCCCGCCGAGCGCGCCCCACGTGATTCGTACAGTTATTCATCGATCTCCGCCGAGTTGCACGAGGAGGGGGAGGACCGTGCGGCCGCCGCCGGGGCTCCCGAGGGCGATGACATCGATGAGGCGGTCGCGCCGAGCGAGGTCGACGCCCTGCGCGATGAGCGCGAAGAGAGGGCCGCTCTGTCGCGTGCCGGAGACCCGACCGCCCTGGGTAGCGCCTTCCATGCCGCATGTCAGTGGTTGATCGAACTTGATCGCGTCGATTTGCCCGCCGAGCGCGCTGACGCCCTGTGCCGCTACTGGGGCTGCACGCCCGCCCAGCGCGAGCGCTTCGATGCCGCGGTCGCGCGCTGGCTTTCGAGCGATGTGCGCGCCGAGGCACTTGCCTGGCCGTGCCGCCGTGCCGAGGTGCCGTTTTACACGCTGGGCATGGACGGGCTCGTGGGGCGCTTTGGGCCTTATGCCGAGGGCGCCATCGACTTGCTGTGCACCGACCCCGCTCGCCCCGGTCATGCCCTGCTGATCGACTACAAGACCGGTGGGAGCCCGGACGAGACGCCCGGGCGGCTGCATGAGAAACACCGCCTGCAGGCCGAGGTGTACGCCGACGTCCTGCACAAGGCCGGCTTCGAGCGCGTGACGCTCAAGTTCGTGCGCGTCGAGGTACCCGACCCCGTCGACCCCGCGCAGCCCCAGGTCGTCACGTACGAGCTGTGATGCTTCCGATGAAACCCGCAAAATCGAGGTCGGGGGCGATCACTATGGCCGCTTGCCCCCGCGGTCAACTCGCTTGTTCGATGAGGTCTCTGTTCGGATCGCCTTGTGGCGGCAAACGGTAGCACAACTCGACAAAACTTCCGGAAATCGCGAAGTTTTTGCTACTTGTGCTACCGTTTGTCCTCGCGCCCCCGGTCGCGTAATCGAACACACTGTGTGCCTTCCACGAGCCGGGGGCGCACATGCGTTCTGTCCGCTCGCTCGGTTAGAATCAATAGCGTTCGAAATGGGGTCGAAGGGCCTCGAGGATATTCTCAGCACATCAGTTAGGAGCCATAGCACATGGCATTCGTCCACCTGCACAACCATACCGTCTACTCCATGCTCGACGGCGCGACGCGCATCGGCGACATGGTCAAGCGCGCGGTCGATCTTGGCATGCCCGCCGTGGCAATCACCGATCACGGCTACATGTACGGCGTCCCCGAGCTCGGCCTCGCCTGCGACGCCATTAACCACGGCACGCCTGAGTACAAGGTATGGAGCAAGGACAAGTCGTTCCTCGAGAAGGGCCGCCGCGACGAGCTCGAGTGCCCCGACTCCGAGAAAGATCCGCGCGGGTACGAGCAGCATATGAAGGACCTCGCGATGTGGGACGCCCAGGGCAACATCGATGAGCTCAAGCCACCGCTGGTCATTAAACCCATCTTTGGCTGCGAGGTCTATTTCACCCCCGACGAGACGCTCGCGCGCGACCGCAAGCCCGAGCTCTACCACATGGTGCTCTTCGCACAGAACGAAACGGGCTACGTCAACCTCATGCAGACGGTCTCCGAGGCCGCCGTGCAGGGTTTTTACTATAAGCCGCGTGTGACGCTGGACAATCTGCGCCGCCACCGCGAGGGCCTCATCGCGAGCTCGGCGTGCATCGCGGGCATCATCCCCAAGTGCATCGACCGCGGTGAGATGGACAAGGCGATCGAGTGGGCGGAGACCTTCCGCGACACCTTCGAGCCGGGCAATTTCTACATCGAGATCCAGGAGCACGGCATTACCACCGACTCCGGCATCACCGACGAGGAGCTCTCCAAGATCCTTATCGAGATCGCCCGCCAGGTGGGCGTCAAGGTCATCGCCACCAACGACTTCCATTACCTCACGCGTGACGACGCTCCCGTGCAGGACGTGGTCATGTGCATCGGCACGAACTCCAAGATCGACGACCCCAACCGCATCCGCATGGAGGGCTCCGAGTTCTACATGAAGACCGAGGAGGAGATGCGCGCGCTGTTCCCCTATTGCCCCGAGGCGTGCGACAACACCCTCGAGATTGCCGAGAAATGCAACGTCGAGCTCGACTGGGACAGCATCATCCTGCCGAACTACCCGCTGCTCGACCCCGGCGAGACGCACGAGAGCCAGTTCCGCCGCGAGTGCGAGGAGGGCCTGGCAAAGCGCTATGGCGACGATTGGGACGGCAAGGAGATCAACGGCGTCGACATCCGCGAGCGCTTCGAGTTCGAATACAAGGTCATCTGCGAGAAAGGCTTCGCCGCTTACTTTCTCATCGTGGCAGAATACGTGCGCTGGGCAAAGCAAAACGGCATCGGCGTGGGTCCGGGCCGTGGCTCGGCAGCCGGCGCGCTCGTCGCCTACGCCATGGACATCACCACCTTCGACCCGCTATCGAACGGCCTCATGTTCGAGAGGTTCCTCTCTCCCGAACGTACCGAGATGCCCGATATCGATATGGACTTCGACGATGAGCGAAGGCTCGAGGTAATCGAGCACGTTCGCCAGCTCTACGGTCCCGAGAAGGTCACCCACGTCATCACGTACTCGACCATCAAGGCAAAGCAGGCCATCAACGACGCTGCGCGCGTGCTCGACTACCCGGTCTATATGGGCCAACGCCTGTCCAAGATGGTGTCGAGCGATCCCGGCGTCAAGCTCAAGCAGGTGCTTGAGAAGCAACCTGGCAAAGAGGACCTGTACAGCCCGGATTTCGTCGAGGCGTATCAGAAGGACGAGGACGCCCGCCGCATCATCGACACGGCGCTGTCCATCGAGGGCCTCACGCGCGGTGAGGGCGTTCATGCATGCGCGGTGCTCATCTGCCGCGACGCGGTGAACGAGCACGTGCCCACCAAGCTCGATACCAAGGGCGGTGTGGAGATCACCCAGTACGAGGGCCATACGGTTGCGGACATGGGCCTGCTCAAGATGGACTTCCTGGGCCTGCGCACCCTCACGGTCATCTCCAAGGCCAAGGCCAACATCAAGAAGAACTTCGGCATCGACATCGACGTGGACGCCATTCCCTTCGACGACCCCAAGATCTTCGAGCTCATGTGCGCGGGCCGCACCGCCGGCGTGTTCCAGGTCGAGTCCGCGGGCATGACCGCGACCATCAAGAACATGAAGCCGACCGAGTACAAGCACGTGGTCGCTCTAATCGCCCTGTACCGCCCGGGCCCTCTGGGCGCGGGCATGGTCGCGAGCTACATCAACCGCATGAACGGCAAGGAGGCGGCGGTCTCCTACGACCCTCGCCTTGACGGCATTTTGGGCGAGACCTACGGCACGATGGTCTACCAGGAGCAGGTCATGCTCATCTCGGTCGAGATGTGCGGCTTCTCCAAGGGCGAGAGTGACTCCCGTATCCGTAAACCCGTGGCCAAAAAGAAGATCAAGATGCTCACCGACCAGGTGTTCAAGTGGTCCGATGGCGAGGAGGAGACCATCTACGACCACTGGATGAACGGCGCGGTGCGCAACGATTACAAACGAGAGACAGCCCAAAAGATCTGGGACGACGTCCTTGAGTTCGCGTCCTACGCGTTCAACAAGTCCCACTCCGCGGGCTATGCCATCCTCGTCATGCAAACCGCCTGGCTCAAGGCCCATTACCCCAACGAGTACATGGCGGCGGTGCTCACCTCCTACACCGGCAAGACCGACAAGATTGTGCATTACGTCTCGGCGTGTCGCCACGACGGCATCGCGGTCCTGCCTCCGGACATCAACGAATCCGGCACCGAGTTCACGGCGACCGCCGAGGGAGTGCGCTTTGGCCTCGCGGGCATCCGCGGCGTGGGCGAGGGTGTGACCGAGGCGATCATCGCCGAGCGCGAGAAGGGTGGACCTTTCAAGAACCTGCACGATTTCGTCGAGCGCGTGGATTCGAGCCAGGCGAATCGCCGCGTGATCGAGGCCCTCATCAAGGGCGGCGCCTTCGATTCGACGGGGTATCCGCGCCGTCAGCTCATGCACTTCGTCGACCGCGAGAACCCCGAGAACATCATTGACGCCGCGGTGAAGCGCCAAAAGGACCGCGCGGCGGGTCAGACGTCGCTGTTCGATGTCTTCGGTGACGTCGAGGGGTCGGGCTTCGAGGTCATCGTCCCAGAGCCCGACGGACAGGAGTGGGACCGCCACATGAAGCTCTCCTTCGAGAGGGAAGTCTTGGGCATCTACGTTTCCGACCATCCGCTGCGTCCGTACGAGTACGCGTTGGCGAAGGCGCGCGAGTTCACCCTTTCGCAGATCGACACGGGTTTTGAGACCATGGGCCCCACGGGCAACGCCGTGAACCAGGAGATTCCCGAGGGTAAACCGTACTGGTGGGCGGGCATGGTGTCGAGCGTGGGCAAGCGTGTGACCAAGAACGGCGACCCCATGGCGATTGTTCAGCTCGAGGACATGGAGGGTGAGGCGACGGTCGTCATCTTCCCCAAGACGTACAAGCAATGCGAAGGGTATCTCTACGGCGAGGTGGACCCTGAGACGGGAGCGCAGCTCTCCGACGCCTTCATTCGTGTGAAGGGTAAGCTCGAACGCTCCGACCGCGGCGATCAAATCATCGCGCAGGAGATCGAGCCGCTCGTGCTGAACGACGAGAGCAATCGTCCCAAGGTGTTCGAGATCATGATTCCGAGTGCCCGGTTCTCGCAGTCCAACATGGCGCGTTTGGCGACAGTGCTGAGCACCAATCCCGGTGGAGACCGCGTCGAGCTCTTCATCGAGCAGGGCGACGGGCAGACCATGCGGGCCGAGATTCCCACGCGAGTCAATGCGCGCTCGATTCCGCTTATTGCCGAGGTCAAGGGCATCGTGGGCAACAAGGGCCGCGTAACGGTGATCTAGTCCCAGCCGCCGCCGGAGTCCGCGAGCGCCCGGCTCTTATCCGGCGCTCGGGCAGTCCTGCGCAAGACGGAGCGTCCACTGGACGCTCCTTTGCGTGCGGAACTCGCGGCGGACAAGAGCCGGGCGCTCGCGGACTCCGGCGGCCTGCGCTTTCGATGCGTTCGCACCTCTATTCTGAGTTGATTGTCCCGGGGGTGCGGGACGATATGCCCCGCACTCACGGGACGACGCGTTACGTTGGAGCATATTTGGGCATACTATCCTTTGATTGCATCTGCAACGAAGTCTGAAAGGATCTACTGATATGGCAACGTTTTTCAAGAATGATGAGACGGGCAAGTTCCTCGCCGCCATCGATGCCGACATGGTCGCGCCCGCGGGGTATACCGAGGTCGTCGCGAACTCGGTGGACGCCGCCACTGAGAAGCACGTCCCTGTAATCGATGTGCAGCGTGAGGGCCATGTCCTTAACGTGACCGTGGGCGAGGTCGAGCATCCCATGGAGGCCGAGCACTACATCGAGTGGATTGCGCTCGAGGCCGCCGGTCGCTTGGAGGTTCACTACCTCAAGCCCGGCCAGGCTCCCACCACCTTCTTCGCCGGCGGGGCCAAGACCGGTATCGCTTACGCCTATTGCAACCTTCACGGCCTGTGGAAGGCTGAGTTCTAAGGACTCGCTCTCTTAGTCGTCAGTTTGATGCAGGGGCCTGGCCCTCATGGTGCATCGCCGTCCGTCGGATGGGGGCACTGAGGGGGCCAGGTCCTTTGTCGTACGGCTGCGAACTTCCAAGAGGGTATACTCGGTTGCACGCAATGTCCCGACACGCAGTCGGGGAACTCACGAACAAGAAAGATGGATTTCGCAGATGAAACTCGCACTTGCGCAGATACACGCTCGTCTCGGCGACTTGGATGGCATCTGCGCGCGCGTTGAGCAACAGCTCGCCATCGCCCATGAGGCGGGCGCGGACCTGCTCTGCCTGCCTTCGCCGCTCTTTTGCGGCGTCACGCCTGGCACACTCGTCGAGAGCGCTGACTTCGAGCACGATCTGCTATGCGTCCTGCAACGCCTCGCCCGCGTCGCCGACGACTTGGGAATGGCGTGCCTGGCGCCCGCCGTTCTCGCACTCGAGTCGGGTCAGCTGTTCGAGATTTTCATGCTGAGGAAGGGCCGCGTCGTTCCCTTGCGCCTCACGATGGTACGGCATCAGGAGATTCTGCCCGTATCGCCATGGAGCCCCCCGATCTTCGAAGTTGCCGGCACGAGGATAGCCGCCACCTTCGATGCCGCGCGCGACCTCGATTCCATTCCAAACGGGTGCGATATGGTCATCTTCTTCCCGGTGAATGGCTTTGACATGACCGATCCATCTACCACGGCCGTCGCCTCGGTGTCGCAGGGCGGTTTTCGTTCCGAGGTCGAGCGGGCGGGTGTTTGGTTCGCCTGCATGGAGCCCCTGGGTGGCTATGATGACGCCGTGTACACCGGCGGTTCCTTCGTCATGGATGACGGTGGCCGTGTGGTCGCGCAGGCCCCCTGTTTCGAGGAAGCCCTCCTTGTCCAGGAGGTGCGGCGCGGGGTGATGGTGGATGCGGCGGCACTGCACGATTTGCCCATGTACCGCCGGGAGATCTGGTTATGGGAGGCCCTTCGCCTGCATGTGCGCGACGCCGTCGCCGCCCATGGGTTTGGACGCGTGATCGTGCCTCTTGCCGGCGATCTTCCGAGTAGCCTGCTCGCCGTTTTGGCGGTCGATGCGCTGGGGCCGCGCAACGTCCTCGGCTTGCTTGTTGGCCATGAAGACGCCCTGACCTCTGCACAGGAGGTGGCCGAAGCCGAGCGCTCTGCCCTTGCGCGCGAGGTCGCCACGGGACTCCACATGCGCCTTCTCGAACGGACCGCCCCGAGCGCGACGCTTCTTGTCGATCGTGACGTTCCGGCTCCTGACGACTCGGGCATGCGCCGCGGCATCGACGCCCTTTTGTTGGCGGATACGGCCCGTGAGCTCTCTGCCCTCGTGCTCGCTCCCTTCACCAAGACCGATTACGCCCTGCGCGCGAACACGCTCGCAACGCTTCAACCATGTTGCCTCGCGCCTTTTGGCGACGTATATCTCTCCGCGCTCGAGTGGGTTGCCAAATTCCATGCGCGGGTCTCATCTGCACTTCCCAATCGGCTGATGGGATCCGAGGCGGTCTCCCATGTCCAAGCCACGATTGTGCGCGACGCGATTGGCCAGCTCAACATAGACGAGGCACTTGATCAGCGTGCCCGGCATCTGCTGGAGTCGATCGATTCGGCTCAAATCGATGCGACGCTCGAGGCGCACGTCGATCGCAACGCGGCCATCGATGCCCTGCCCCTCTCGACGATTTCTCCCGAGGCATCCGCTCTGCTGCTTATGCTTGTGCGCCACAATGAATCCGGTCGCCGGATGCTGCCACCTGCGCCCATCGTCTCGGCACGTGGGTTCACCGAACGACTTTGGCCTGTGCAGCTTGCCTGGTCCGACATGGGTACGCGTGGTGAGGAGCGCCTGCGCGCCTCAGATTTTGCCGAAGCGGAGTACCGTCGTATGGAGTGGAAGGGCTCGGAGCGCAGCGAGCAGGCGCGTGGCGAGATTTTCGGAATGCTCGGCGAGATGTTGGGGCTCACGCCCGAGCAACAGGCAGAGCTCATGAGTGAGGAAAGCCAGGAGCGCATGCGCGAAGAGCTGCGTGAAATGGAGGGCAATCTGCGCGAGCTGTTCCGACGCATGGCGGAATCTGGAGAGGGCTCCGAAGGGCCCGGCGCGTCACCCACCAGCGGGTTCAGCTTCTTCTCCTTGAACTGAGGCTGCGCGAGTTTTTAGCGTACTGCCGTGTCTGCTCATGTTATAGTAGAACAAACGTTCGAACAGCGGGAGGGGGCGCATGGTCATCTTGGGGATCGATCCGGGCTTGGCGAATACCGGCTGGGGCATCATCGAGGAGCGCCGAGGTGAGGTGCGGTGTCGTGCCTATGGCTGCATCGAGACCTCTTCCGGGTCGGATTTGGCAGCCCGCCTCCGTCGCATCGCCGATGAGCTGACGGCCGTTGTCGACCGTTATCACCCCCAGCAGGCGGCTGTTGAGGGAATATACTTCGGGGCCAACGTCCGTTCCGCCATCCCGACCGCCCATGCACGCGGTGCCGCCCTCGTGGCCTGCTCGCTTTGCGGGGTTGAGGTGGGGGAGTACACCCCTATGCAAATCAAACAGGCGGTGGTTGGCACCGGATCGGCAGATAAAGCCCAGGTGACCTACATGGTCCGTACGCTTTTGCACCTCGATCACGATCCCAAGCCCGATCACGCCGCCGATGCACTCGCGTGCGCCGTGTGCCATGCGCATCTGCAACGCACTCAAGTGCTGACCGGCGGCGTGTTCGCTCAACAGAAGGGAAACCCGTACGCATGATTTCTCAACTTCATGGCAGCGTGCTCGAGGCCACGCCGAGCATGGTCGTCATCGATGTCAACGGCGTGGGATTCGAGCTCGGCATCTCCGGCACGACCGCCGCGGCTCTGCCCGGGGTGGGCGGGGACGTTCGCCTGTACACGCGCATGGTCGTGCGCGAAGACTCCTGCACGCTCTTCGGCTTTGCCTCCAAGGACGAGCGGACGATGTTCGACAAGCTCGTCGCGGTGAGCGGCGTGGGCGCTAAGCTCGCGCTCGCCGTGCTCTCCAAATTCAGCGTCCCGCAGTTGTACACACTGGTCATGACCGAGGACGACAAGGGCATGGCGACGGTGCCCGGCGTGGGGAAAAAGACCGCGCAACGACTGATTCTCGAGCTCAAGGGCGTGTTCTCCAAAGACCGTAGCCTCGCCGGCTCAGAGGTGCCCGGATCCATCCCACTTCCACTCGAGCTCGCCGCCCCGGCGGCCACCTCTCCTATGGACGACGCCACCTCTGCACTTCTATCGATGGGCTTTACGCCTTCGGAAGTCTCCTTGGCGTTAGGCGGGTATGATGGCAGGGATATGCGCGTCGAGGATCTGCTGGCCGCGGCGCTCAAACGCCTTGGAATGGATGCATGATGTGGGAAGTGGATGAATCGACCGATCTATGGGCCGATGCGCCGGCGGCGCGGAATGCCCATGGGGAGGGTGAGCGCTTCGTGACGGGTGAGCTCACCTCCGATGATCTCGATGTCGAGCGCAGCCTGCGTCCGCAGCGTCTCGATGACTATTGCGGGCAGGAGCACATCAAGCAGAGTCTGAAGATTCTCATCAAGGCGGCTCAAACACGCGGCGAGAGTCTTGACCACGTGATATTCTCCGGTCCCCCCGGCTTGGGAAAGACCACGTTGGCGGCGGTCGTCGCGAATGAGATGGGCGCGCAGATCAAGACGACTTCCGGACCCGCCATCGCCCGTACGGGTGATCTTGCGGCGATTCTCACCAACCTGCAGCCGGGTGACGTGCTGTTCATCGACGAGATCCATCGCCTTAACCGTCAGGTCGAGGAGATCTTGTATCCGGCGATGGAGGACTTCTCCCTCGATATCGTGATTGGCAAAGGTCCGGCAGCTCGGTCCATTCGTCTGGACATCCCGCACTTCACCCTCGTGGGCGCCACCACACGCTCGGGCATGCTCACGGGTCCCCTTCGCGACCGCTTTGGCATTTCGTTCAGGCTCGATTACTACGGCATTGAGGATCTTGCCGATATTGTGTGTCGCTCCGCGTCTATCTTGGCCGTGGACATCGACCGTGAGTCCGCAAAGGAGATCGCCTCACGCTCCCGCGGCACGCCGCGCTTGGCGAATCGCCTGCTCAAGCGCGTGCGCGATTACGCTCAGGTGCGGGGAGGCGGGAGCATCGACCTCGCTATTGCGCAAGAGGCCATGGCGTTTTTCGAGATTGACGAGCTCGGTCTCGACTGGATGGACATCCGCATTCTCGAGATGCTCTGCAAAACGTTTCGCGGTCGTGCCGTGGGCTTGTCCACTTTGGCGAGTGCCACGGGAGAGGACGCCAACACGCTTGAGGACGTCTATGAGCCTTATCTGCTGCAATGCGGCCTGATTGTCCGCACTCCGCAGGGACGCATGGCAACGCCCGTTGCCTTTGAGCATCTGGGCCTGGAGACGATTGCCTTGTGACGCTTCTGAGCTTCATGCCCGTGCTATGCTGAACAAGTTATTCCTCGTGCAGAAGGGACCTTGCCATGTTGACCGACATCGAGATTGCCCATTCCGTTGAACCGTGGCCCATCCAGCAGGTCGCCGAGGCCGCTGGGGTGGATCCTAAGCACCTCATCCCGTACGGCTTCGACAAGGCAAAGGTCGACTATTCGCTGCTGAACGAGCCTTCCGACCACGAGGCCAAGCTCGTGCTCGTGACCGCCATCAACCCCACGCCCGCGGGCGAGGGCAAGACCACCACGACCATCGGCCTGGCCGATGCCCTGCGCCGTCGCGGCGTCAAGAGCGCCATGGCCCTGCGAGAGCCCTCGCTCGGCCCCGTGTTCGGCGTGAAGGGCGGTGCCGCCGGCGGCGGTTACGCGCAGGTCGTTCCCATGGAGGACATCAACCTGCACTTCACGGGCGACTTCCACGCCATCGGCGCGGCCAACAACCTGCTCGCCGCCATGCTCGACAACCACATCCAGCAGGGCAACGCCCTTGGCATCGACGTCAAGCGCATCACCTGGAAACGCGCGGTCGACATGAACGACCGCCAGCTCCGCCACGTGATCGACGGCATCGGCGGTAAAGCCCAGGGTGTTCCGCGTGAGGATGGTTTCGATATCACCGTCGCGTCCGAGGTCATGGCGATCCTGTGCCTGTCCACCTCCATCTCCGACCTCAAGCAGCGCCTCGGCGAGATTGTGGTGGGCTACACCTACACCGGCGAGCCCGTGCGAGCCAGCCAGCTCAAGGCTCAGGGTGCCATGGCGGCCCTGCTCAAGGACGCGCTCAAACCCAACCTCGTGCAGACGCTCGAGCACACGCCCGCGTTCGTCCATGGTGGTCCGTTTGCCAACATCGCGCACGGTTGCAACTCCGTGATGGCCACCCGCATGGCCATGCGCTTCGGCGATATCGCCATTACCGAGGCGGGCTTTGGCGCCGATCTTGGCGCCGAGAAGTTCCTCGACATCAAGTGTCGCATGACGGGCATTCGTCCGAGTGCCGTTGTGGTGGTTGCCACTGCGCGTGCCCTCAAGTACAACGGCGGCGTTGCCAAGGCCGACCTCAACACCGAGAATCTCGATGCCCTGAGCGCCGGTATGCCCAACCTGCTGCGTCACGTCGACAACATCCAGAACGTCTATGGGCTGCCCTGCGTGGTCGCCATCAACCGCTTCCCGTCCGACACCGAGGCGGAGCTCGCGCTCATCGCGGAGGAGTGCGAGAAGCTCGGTGTGAACGTTCGCCTGTCCGAGGTGTGGGCCAAGGGCGGCGAGGGTGCCCTCGATCTCGCCGACGAGGTGCTGCGCCTGGTCGAGGAGCCGAGCGAGTTCCGCTTCGCCTACGAGGATGGCGCCGATGTCGCCGGTGCCCTCGAGGCGATCGCCACCAAGGTCTACCATGCCGACGGCGTTGACTTCACGCCCGCTGCCAAGCGCCAGCTCGCGGAACTGCGCGACAACGGCTTCGGCAACCTGCCGGTGTGCGTGGCCAAGACCCAGTATTCCTTCACCGATCAGGCGGCGATCCTCGGCGCGCCTGAGGGCTTCCGCATTACGGTGCGCGAGCTCAAGGTGAGCGCCGGTGCGCATTTCGTCGTGGCGCTTACGGGCAATGTCCTCACCATGCCCGGCCTGCCCAAGGTCCCTGCAGCCGAGAATATCGATGTTGACGACAACGGCGTGATTTCCGGCCTGTTCTAGTGGATGTATGAGGTGACGCGTGCCAAAGGGGGACGTATCCCTTTGGCACGCATGCCATTGGGGGACGTACCCTTTTGGCGCGCGCCCCTTGGCATGCGCGCGGTCCGATTATTCGATCTAAGAGAAAGCGACTTCATTGGCGACGATTATCGATGGTAAGAAACTTGCTGCCGACGTGCGCAACCGCGCGGCAGCCGAGGTTGAGGGCCTGACCAAGCAGGGGGTTGCCTGCGGTCTTGCCGTGGTGCTCGTGGGAGACGACCAAGGCTCCGCCACGTACGTACGTGCCAAGCTTCGCGACTGCGAGCAGTGCGGCATCCCGTCGCGGGACTTCAAGCTTCCCGAGCAAACGACGCAAGAGGAGCTCATGGATCTCGTCGTGCGCCTCAACGCCGATCCGGATATCGCCGGCATCCTCGTGCAGATGCCGCTGCCGAGTCACTTGGACGCGGAGGCGGTCGTCGCCGCAATCGATCCAAAAAAGGACGTCGACGGCTTTCATCCGGAGAACCTCGGCAGGCTCGTGCGCGGTCTTACCGGCTTGCGTCCTTGTACGCCCGCGGGCATCATGGAGATGCTCGAGGCATATGGCATAGACCCGTCGGGCAAGAACGCCGTGATCGTGGGCCGCTCGTCTATCGTTGGCAAGCCCATGTCGCTCATGCTGCTCGCCAAGAACGCCACCATCTCCGTGGCCCACTCGCACACCGACCCCCGCGAGCTCGCACGGATTTGCCAGAGCGCCGACATCTTGGTCGCCGCGTGCGGCATTCCCAAGATGATCAAGGGGCCGTGGATCAAACCCGGCGCCGCCGTCATTGACGTGGGTATGGACCGCGATGATGCCGGCAGGCTCTGCGGTGACGTCGATTTCGACTCCGCCGAGCTCGTGGCAGGTGCCATCACCCCCGTTCCGGGGGGCGTGGGCCCTATGACGCGCGCCATGCTCATGAGCAATGTGGTGCTCGCCGCAAAACTACAACATGGTTTGGAGGACTAATGGCTTGTACAACTATTCTGGTCGGCAAAAACGCGAGCTACGACGGTTCGACCATCATCGCACGTAACGAGGACTCGCCGAACGGACAGTTCGAGCCCAAGAAGATGAAGGTCGTGCATCCCGAGGAGCAGCCCAAGACGTATACGAGTGTGCTTTCCCACCTCAGCTTCGAACTCCCGGATAATCCGATGCGCTACTCGAGCGTCCCGGATGCGCTTCCGGGACATGGCATCTGGGCAGCTGCGGGCTTCAACACCGCCAACGTGGGCATGAGCGCCACCGAGACGATCACGAGTAACGAGCGCGTGCTCGGTGCCGATCCACTTGTCGAGTACATCCCCGCTCAGGGCACCGAGGGCGAGGAAGGCTACGTTCCCGCCGTTCCCGGTGGCCTGGGTGAAGAGGATTTCGTCACCGTGGTCCTGCCGTACGTTCGCACCGCCCGTGAGGGCGTGCAGCGTCTGGGTTCCCTGCTCGAGCAGTATGGCACCTACGAGATGAACGGTATCGCGTTTTCTGACGAGGATGAGATCTGGTGGCTCGAGACCATTGGTGGTCACCACTGGATCGCCAAGCGTGTGCCCGATGACGCCTACGTCACCATGCCCAACCAGCTCGGTATCGACTATTTCGATCTTCTCGATGCTGAGGGCGAGCAAGTCGAGCACATGGCCAGCCCCGACCTTCGCCAGTGGATGTCCGAGAACCACCTGAACCTCACGAACGCGAATCGCCTTGAGCCCGAGGACATTCTCGACGAGGAGTATTTCGATGAGGATCTCGAAGACTTGGATGAGGACGAGGCGGACGCCTATGAGGAGTACGTCGCCGACCTCATGGACCTCATCGCCGACGTGCGCGAAGGTATGATCTCCGGCGAGATCTTCAATCCACGCGAGGCTTTTGGCTCCCATTCAGATTCCGACCATGTCTACAACACGCCGCGCGCCTGGTACATGCAACGCTGCCTCAATCCTCGCGACGGCTGGGATGGTCCGGATGCGCCGTTCAGCCCGGAGTCGGATGATATTCCGTGGAGCCGCGTGCCCGAGCGCAAAGTCACTATAGAGGACGTCAAGTACGTTCTTTCCGCCCACTTCCAGGGCACGCCGTACGACTGCTACGGTTCCAAGGGAACTCCTGCGAGCCGCAACGCCTATCGTCCAATCGGCATCAATCGCAATAGCCAGCTTGCTGTCTTGCAGATTCGTCCGTACGTGGCGGAGCCTCTGCGCTGCATCCAATGGATGGCCTTCGGTTCGAACGTGTTTAATGCCCTGGTCGCGCTGTACGCAAATGTGGATGAGTTCCCCGCGTATCTCTCCAACACCACGGAGCGTGTGACCACGGAGAATTTCTACTGGGCAAATCGCGTTATCGCCGCCTTGGCCGACGCACGCTTCCACGAGACGTCCGCCAAGGTCGAGTCGTACCAAGAGAAGGTCGGCGCACTTGGTCACAGGATGCTTCGCGAGACAGACCGAGCCATGTCTGACCTCGCAAACGCCGATATCCCCGCCTCCCTTGCCCGTGCGAATGAGGACCTTTGTGAGACTCTCAAGGGCGAGACTGAGAAGCTCCTCGCGACCGTGCTCTATACCACGAGCTGTGCGATGAAGAACGGTTTCGCGATGTCCGACAACGAGCGTTAGCTTTTCGCACGCCAAAGGGTTTGTCCCCTTTGGCGTGTTTTGGGTACAAGGGATTCATCTGGATGCGTCCATGCGCACAAAAGAGGAGCAAGGAGGCTCTCATGGCTATCAAGTTCGAGGAGCTCATTAATGGAATGGTCAATGTCGGTTTTGGCGCCGCCGCCGTCACGGCCGAGAAGGGCAAGGAGATCTTCGAGGATCTGAACGCCCGTGGTGAAGAGGTGCTACGCGACCTTAACTCGCGCGGTGAGCACGTTCGCCATGATAGAGAGACTCCCGATTTCGCGCGCTCCATGTCCGATATTTTCGAGCAGGCCGGCGGCACCTTCTCCGATGTCACCGAGCGTCTGAGCGAGCGGGGTGCAACGGCAGCGGAGCGCGTGCTTGACGAGCTGATTCTCGCTCGCGTGCGTCTGTTGACCAAGACCGAGCGCGTCGAGTTCATGGCGCATGTGCGTGACCTCATCGACTCGGTCGACGACGATACGGTGACCGTCGAGGTCGAGGACGCTGTCGTCGTCGACGCCGACGAAGCCGATCTAGGCGCGGACGAGGCTCGAGACGCGTAATAGGCGAGAAACCGATATGGCGAGCGAAGTGGAACAAGAACGGGATGCCCGCGGGCCCGCTGCGACCAAGGCGGCGGGTATGCCGCTGAGTCCCGACGACACGGTCAACCTGGAGGGCGTTGAGGAGGCACTGAGGACTTCTTGGCGCGCCCCCCGTGCGGTCGACCTGTTCCCCGAGGAGCCTGAGGCCATGGCCCCCTCGGAGGAATTCAAGCTTTCCTCCGAGGGGCGTCGCAAGCGCATTGGCGAGATTCTCGGCATAGTGCGGAAATACGAGGCATGGCACAATATCACGCCGCGCCGTTTGCGCTGCATGCTCGAGGACCTTGGTCCCATGTTCGTCAAGATGGGGCAGATTCTGGCGAATCGCTCGGAGATCCTACCGCAGGAATACTGCGACGAGCTTCGCCGCTTGCGCTCGAATGTCGAGCCGGTGCCGTTTGCCGTGGTGCATGATTGCCTCGTCGCCGAGTACGGTCGCCCCCTTAACGAGGTCTTCTCCCATATCGACCGCAGGCCCCTGGGCAGTGCCTCGCTCGCACAGGTGCATCGTGCCACGCTCGTGACTGGCGAAGACGTTGCCATCAAGGTGCAGCGTCCCGGTGCCCAACAGGTGATGGCCCAAGATATCGACATCATGCGTTCGATTGTGCGCCATGCGTCGCGCTTTGTGAAAACCGACCAGTTCGTCGACCTCAAGGGCGTGGTCGAGGAGTTGTGGCAGTCGTTTCGCGAGGAGACGAATTTCCTCATGGAGGCCCGCAACCTCGATGACTTCCATCGCTTTCACGAGGGTTCGTCGTCCATATCCTGCCCGCGTTCCTACCTTTCGTACTGCACCGAGCACATCGTGGTCATGGATTATGTGGACGGCATCTCCATCGCCGATCCCGATCTCCTTGTCCGGGCGGGCTATAGCCTCGAAAAGGTCGGGGCGTCCATTGTGGACGATTACGCCACGCAGGTGCTCGAGGACGGTTTTTTCCATGCGGACCCCCATGCGGGGAACATCATCGTGAAAGACGGGGTCGTCTACTTCATCGACCTCGGCATGGTCGGTCGTATGTCGAGCCATGACCGCGGAATCGTCAAGGATATGATCTACGCCGTTGCGTCGGGTGACGTCCCTAAGCTCAAGGATTCGCTCATGCGTTTCGCGGTGACGCGCGGGGACTCATCGGAGCTCGATCACTCGACCTTCTTGACGGACCTCGATTTCATCGTCGCCGATTTCGCCAGTCTGGATTTGAAGGACCTGGACATCGGCGAGTTCCTCACGTCGCTCATCAGCTTGGCGCGCAAGAACGACGTGGAATTGCCCAGCGTGGTGACGATGTTCGCACGTGGCATGGTGACGCTTGAGGGGTTGCTCACCGAGTACATGCCCGATGTGAACATGATCGAGATCATCACCGACCACATTCGACATGAAAAGAGCTCGTACCGTCGTGCGCAGGAGGCTGCCGAGGAGCTCGCGGGAGCCTCCTATCGGGCACTCAAGGGTCATCTCGAAATGGCGGAGCAGCTCGGCTTGGCGTCGCGTATGCTCACCCGCGGCCAGCTCAAGATGAACATGCAGGTCCTTGGCAGTGAGCAGGTGCTGCGCCGTGTGGGCGGCATCGTCGACCGCATGTCGATGGCAATTGTGATCGCCGGACTGTTCATTGGCTCGTCGGTGGTTTATTACGCCAAGATCGAGCCGGTCATTTTCGGCATTCCCGTCATCGGCTTTTTTGGGTATACGAGCGCGTTGGTTTTGGCCCTCGGTTTGGGCCGCGAGATTTGGCGCAACGGCCACGCCAAGAAGTGATGCGCGGGACTGCCGCCCGGGGTGGCGGGCATACAGTTCCCTGCTCGGACAGTCCTGCTCGCGCGAAGGCCCCACTGGGGCCTTCGGCTCGTGCGGAACTCGCAAGGGACTGTATGCCCGCCACCCCGGGCGGCAGCAACCGACTTGACGGAAGGGGCGTTTGGGCTGCTAAACGCCTTTTGTATCCCCTAAGGTTGCGTTGTTGGGGCCTACCTCGTCTCCTGCCCATGTGGACGGGCGCAGAGGACTTCGGCATCGACGGTGATGTTCGTCAGCTTGTCGAGCTCGAGTTCATCGGGGTCCATGCCGAAGGTTACGGGGCTCATGCGAACGAGGTCACGCGCGAGTTCGGGTGAAACGTAGCTCGTTTGCGTTACGCGTGCGCGGGTTGTCAGTTCCATATGGCGGGACAGGTGCTCGGCGACACCATGGTCCTGCATTGCGGAGTGAGCAAGTCTATCGCAGGCGAGATCGCGCAGCTCGTGCATATGGTCTGGTCCGGGTATGACTTTTACGAGCATTCCGTCGTGTTTGAGAATGCGCTGGAATTCGGTGTAATTTGCCGGCGTGAACACATTCAGGACAACATCGACGGAATGATTTCGGATCGGCATGTTCGCCAGGTCTGCCACAAGCCAGCGCTCGGCACCACCGCCACGAGCGGCGCAGCGGATGGCGTCCTTGACGATATCAATGCCGATGCATGTGCCGCAGAATCTCGATGAGATGGCTTTAAGATACGAGCCCTCCCCGCACCCCGCATCGATGATAATCGGGTCGTCAGGCAGGTCGAGATTCTCAAGCGTCTGAATAAGCGCTTCGTTCAGGATGCGATAGACCTCGGCCTCCATGACGCGTTGACGACTGGTGAAGAACGCCTCGTCGTACCCCTTGAGGGGTCCTTGCTGGGGGATAAGGTTGAGAAATCCCTTGGATGAGATCGCAAAGTCGTGGCCACGCGCACAGCGCAGCGAACACGTTATTGCGTGCAGGCGCTCATGGCAGAGGGGGCATTGCAGGAGCGATGCGATATCGAGGTGCTTTTGGATGCCGGGGCGTGCCATGGGCTATAGCAGTTTCTCGAACGCGATGCGCAGCGGGTCGGCTTCGCCCTCATAGGGGAGTGTGATGACGCCGCAGCGCGTATATCCGCATTTGGTTGCAAGCCCCTGCAACGGGAGGTTCCTCTCGTGCGTGTCGATGCGCAGGCTTTTCATGCCGTGCTCGCGCGCGATGCATTCACCCTCGGCAAACATGGAGGTCATGACGCCGCAGTGCGCTGCCTGCGCGCGTACCGCACAGCGGTGGATGACGCCGTAGGTGGGGGAGTTGGAGGAGGATTCGGTCAGCCATGCGCCATCGATGGCGTCGTAGGTCTTCTCGCCGTCAAACGAGAGTGCCATGACGCCCAACACTGTGCCGCCCTCATCGACAGCGACATATGAGGCACCGTGAGCCATATCGTCTTCGATATCGATGCGATCCGGATACTCGCCCTGCCATTGTGGGATATCGAGCGCGGCCAGGGCAGCCTTGCCGTCCTCGAGGGCGCGCTCGGCCGCCTCGACGTCTTGCGGGAGCGTTTGGCGTATGGTGAATGCCATGGGGGTCCTTTCGAGTGTGGACACGGGCGCGGCGCACACCTCGACGGTTTAATACTGGCTCGGGTGCTTCTCGAAGAAGTCGAAGCGCGGCGGCAGCACCTTGATGGCGTGCGTACCCGCCTGTTCGCCCAGCTCGGCTACGAGCTCGTCGCAGGTCTCGAAGATGTGCTCCCAGCTAAAGAAGACCTCTGGTGCGATGGCAAAGTGCTCGCAGATCTTCTCGCAGCCCGAGGGCACGATGCCGTGCATGAGGACGGTGGCGGCGCGCAGCTCGTGGAAGGCGTCAACGAGTGCTTGCGTCATGAGTTTATCGTCCTCGGCGTTCTTCGCCGCCTTGCTCGCGTCGCTCCAGCGCTTGTTCGCGGCGCGGAGGAACTCGTCGCACACGCCGAGGGCGTGGTGCAGCTCGAAGGTGTGCATGGCCTGCTCGAAGGCGAGGATGGCCTGCTCGGTTTCGGCGGAGACCTTCGCGCTGGGCGCTCCGGCGGGGATGCAGCCGGTGCGGTAGGGGGATTCGTCGCCCTCCTTGACGGCGACGCCGTAGAAGGCGGACCGTGCCAATCGGTTGAAGACGCCCGTGAGCATCGCGCCTTCCTTGAGGACGGGGTCGATCACGCGCTTGTCGTTGCAGGCGAGGATCTCGGTGCCGTCTTTATCCTTGCCGCTCACGCGCGTGTCGAAGGCCTTGGGGCTAAAGCTGACGGGCTTTTCTCCTAGGCCAAGTGACAGCCAGTGGGCGCGGAGCTGCTCGGGCGTGTAGTGCTCGAGCATCTCGTGGGCCAGCGGGGGCGGGGTCTGGGAGCTCGAGCTCGCCTTCTTGCCCATGTAGAGGATGTGGTAGTTGGCCGCGACGCAGGACTGCTGCATGTTCCAGTCGAGCGCCTCCCACATGCCGGATTGTGCGATGCAGTAGAAGTAGATGTTGTCCTGGCCGATGAACTGGTACGCGCGCGCGTCCTCGCTCGCCCACCAATCGCGCCAGTCGAGGCTGGCATGCGTGTACTCGGGCTCCGCCATGATCATCGCGGGGGCATCACCAACGAGCTCGGCATCGGAGACGGCGCATTCGGCGAGGCCGGAGGGGTCCGCGCCCGCGGCCTCGAGTTTGGCGGCGTCGCGCGCGAGCACCGCGCGGGTGAAGCTGATGGGCGCCCATAGGCTCTCTGGCCAGACCCAGCAGGTGAGGTCGGTGCAGCCGCAATCGTTGGGGACGGGCACGCCCCACTCGACGTTTCCCGTGATGCGGAAGGGGACGAGCGCCTTGCCGGAGCGGAAGCGCACGCCGCCGGCGTTGAGCATCTCATGGGCCTCATCTCGCTCGCGCCAGCTGGGAAACGCGACGGTGAAGGAGCTCTTGTTGCCCTCGGGCTCGATGACGGTGTGGGCGGGCAGCCCTCCCTCGATGGCGTCGAATGCCTCGCGGAACTTGTTCTGGATGTAGAGCTGAGCCGGATTGAGCCACTCCTCCATGGTCTTGGAGACCACCGAGCGCACCGTGGGGTCGTGCTCGAGCTGTTTGGTGTACGTCTTCAGGTACTCAAGGTGCTCGGGAAGATCGAAATAGAGGTTGTCGACGGGGACGAGTTCAGGCGTCTCGCCGGTGAGCGCGCTCTTGGGGGCGATGAGCTCCTCGGGCTCGAACTGGTGGCCGAGGTCGCACTCGTCCGCATAGGCCTTTTCGGACTTGCATCCCTGGATGGGGCAGCGGCCGAGCACTTGGCGGCCGTTGAGGAACTGGCCCGCCTTCCTGTCGTAGAACTGCTTGGTCGAGCGCTTCTCCAGCGCGCCTTTCTCATGTAGGCGACGGATGATCTCGCTGGTCACGCGCTCGTGGATGTGCACGGCGGGCTCCAGCGCGCTGCCGGCGTACAGGTCGCAAGACACGCCAAAGCTGGCAAGGTCGGCTTCCTGGCTGTCATGGTTCTCGCGCACGTAGTCTGAGATGTGCTTCTTGTAGTCGTCGGCCTCTTGGCGTTTGCGGAAGCCCTCCATGATGGGGGAGCCGTAGCAGTCGGTGCCCGAGACGAAGATCACGTTCTCGCGACCCAGGCGGTCGCGAAGGAACCGGGCGTAGAAGTCGGCGGGCACGAACACGCCGCCCACGTGGCCGAAGTGCAGACCCTTGTTGCCGTAGGGCATGCCGGCAGTGACGACGGCGCGCTTGGGCCAGGCGGGACGATCGGCGCGGGTGAGCTGTGTAGTCATGGCTATCCTTCTTTCGGCTGTGTTCTCAGTCGTTGGCGTGCGTCTGCGTTCGGGCGAGGCGAGGACGTAGACGTGGAGTCAAGTAGTCGCCACCCGGTGTAACCTCACATTATCGCACAGGTGTCCGCACGAGGCGTTACACTTAGGAACATGAGAAGAATTGGAGACATACACGTATTTGAGGACGATGCGTTTCTTCGCTTCATGCGCAGGGCGTCGGGCTTTACGGTGCTGGCGGGTATCGCCGCTGCTGTGGTCTGGGGCCTCGGCATGAGCGCCCTGCACCGCGTCCTGGGTGCTCCCGTGGTGCCTTTCGAGCTCGGTGCCATGTTCGGTGCCTGGGGCAATGGCGTCTTGGGGGTGGAAGGCGGGCAGAAGTTCCAGTTGTGGTGGTGGATCCTGCTCGTATTGGTTCCCCTTGCCTCCCTTGGTCTGCACGAGCTTGTGCACGCGTTCTTTTTCAGCCAATTTGCTCCACCCGGTTCTCGGGTGACCTTTGGGTCCAACTGGGAGATGGGCATGATTTACGCGAGTGCCGAAGGGATTATGTATACGCGAGACCAATACCTGGTGATCGCGCTTGCCCCGAGCATCGTCGTTTCTCTGCTGCTTATGGTCTTGGGCATGGGGCTCAGATGGCCCTTGTGGACCGTCATTGTGGTGACGGTACATTTGACAGGCTGCTCAGGCGACTGGGGCTATGTGCGTGCAATCAGGAACGATCCCGCCATCGCGTATTGCGAGGATACCTCGTACGGCGTCGCGTTCTATGGGATCGATCACGTTATTTCGCGCCCTACCTTGCACACGCGCGCGGAGGGCAGCGCCGGAGCAAGAGGAGTGGCCAGGGCAGACGAAGCTGCCGGGGTGGCCGGAGCTGCCGGAGCGGATGGGGTAGAGGCTGGCCGTTGTCCCGCTTCGCTTTCGGGAGATGACAGGGGCTTTACCGTTGTCGAGGGAGGACGCCGTTCATGACCGCCCTGCTATTGCATGCCTGCTGCGCCCCGTGCTCACTCGAGCCGGTTCGTTTGCTTGTGGAAGAGGGCTTTGAGCCCACCATCTGCTGGACGAACCCGAACATCCAGCCGCTGACCGAGCATGAGAAGCGGCTTGAGGAGCTGCGCCGCTGGGCTGCTGAGAACGGGTTGCCGCTTATCGAGGCCGGTGACGACCGCGCTCGCTGGGATGCATCGGTCGCGCGCCTGGGCGCCGATCGCGAGCGGCGCTGTCGCGCGTGCTACGCCCTGCGTCTCGCGGAGGCATGTCGGGTGGCCGAGCGCGAGGGCTTCTCGCATATCGCCACCACGCTCGCGGTGTCGCCGTACCAGCTATTCGACACCTGTAATGACGTGTTGGAGAAACTGTCGGCGGCACACGGCCTCACGCCGGTGATCCGCGATTTCCGCCCCTGGTACCCCCAGGCCACGCGGCGCTCCCGCGAATTGGGTATGTATCGGCAGAACTACTGCGGTTGCAGGTTCTCGGCAGCCGAGGCCGCCCTCGACCGCGCGCGCATGCGCGATGAACGAAAAGCGCAGAAGGCGAGGCGCGTCGCATCCCAGGGATAAGGCCCACTGAGCTGCGCTATCATGGACGGCTGTTCGACAACCCGACTGCTCGGCCTTGGCCACGCGGCTCTCATGCGAAAGGCGACTCCATGCGCACCGATGATTTCGATTACAACCTTCCCGACGAGCTGATCGCCCAGGCACCCGCCGAGCCGCGCGACTCCTGCCGTCTGCTGGTGCTCAACCGCGAGCTCGAGGGCGGCGCGCCCCGCGCGGGCGATGCCGTGGCGCTCGAGCACGGCGGCTCCGTGGAACATCGTCACTTTTACGACATCCTCGATTACCTGGAACCCGGGGACCTACTGGTGGCCAATCAGACGCGCGTCATGCCGGCGCGCCTGATCGGCAAGAAGCCCACGGGCGGTGTGGCCGAGACGCTGCTGCTTCGTCGCCGCGAGGACATCGACCCGCTCGGTCATGTGTGGGAGTGCCTGGTGAACCCCGGCAAGCGCCTCAAGCCCGGCAACGTGGTCGAGTATCGCGAGGGCGGCCTCCTCGCGCCGGAGGGCGCGCCCGTCGTGCTCACCGCCGAGATCATCGATTTCGTTGACGATTCCAAGGGCGGGCGCCTAGTGCGCTTTGAGCCCGCAGGCGAGAACGGGGACGGCTCGCCGCGCACGCTCGACGAGGCCATCCACGCGGCGGGACATGTCCCGCTGCCGCCCTATATCACGAGCTACGAGGGCGACCCCGAGAAGTACCAGACCGTGTACGCCATGAGCGAGGAGCACTCCGCCGCCGCGCCCACCGCGGGCCTGCACTTCACGCCCGAGCTCATCCAGCGCATCAAGGACAAGGGCTGCGGCTGGGCTGCGGTCGAGCTCGAGGTGGGCATCGACACCTTCCGCCTAGTCGAGGAGGACGACCCCACCGAGCACGTCATGCATACCGAGCGCTACCACGTGCCCGCCGAGGTCGTGGAGGCGGTGCACGCCGCCAAGGCCGCCGGTCACCGCGTGATCGCCGTGGGGACCACCGCCGTGCGCTCGCTCGAGAGCGCATGGGACGCCGAGGCGCCCGCGAGCCGTCCCGCGTGCACGGCGCGCGGCTTCGAGGGCCGCGCGGACGGCGCCGATGTGTGCGGCAAGGGCGACATCACGGTGCGTGAGGACGCCACCACCAATCTCTACCTCATGCCGGGGTCGACGTTCCATGTGGTCGATGCGCTCATCACGAATTTCCACGTGCCGCGCTCCACGCTCATGATGCTCGTCTCGGCCCTCGCCACGCGCGATCAGGTCATAGATGCCTACGAGGAGGCCGTGCGGGAGGAGTACCGCTTCTTCAGCTTCGGCGATGCGATGCTCATCGAGTAATCTGCTTGAGGCACAGTTCTGTATGCCGTCTACGGATAAAAAGCTACCGTTTGCGGTTGAGTGGCCTCATTCATGAAAGACCAATGGTCGTCGGGGCATAAGCAGGTTGTACTAAAAGAGTCGCAACGTTACCGCGACCGAGACGGGAGGTGTGTCCGATGGGTTTTGAAGATATAGCAGCTTTCGGGCCCGCCGCTTGCGACACCGAGATCGGTTAGATGTGAAAAGCGAGCGTTCGCGCCGTTCTTTAGTTCCACCGGTTGGTTGGTAAGACGATCGAAGAGGGAACGCACCGGCGGGCTCGATGAATTGGATAGCCCCATCCCAGCGGTAAGAGATAGCGGGTGAGTCCACCGTAGGATTTGTAGAGGCGGCGGCATCGCGAGGAGCGGTGCCGCCGCCTTTTGTCATATGCGGGTGCAACCGGGACGGCCTCTGCTCCGTGTTGGGAGCTCTTGTCCAAGGCGGTCATTTGGCATCGGCCTCCCACGGACCCGTGGCGCGGCGGTCGCCTGATTGCCAGTTTGTTGCGGCTTCGCCGCCTGCCGTTGCGGAGGTATCCATCCGGGGGCTTTTGGGTACGGTAGGTCATGTGCATAAACAGTGCCATTGAAGTGTCATTTAAAGATTGGAGCCCCCATGACCGAGTTCCGCATGACGCACCTCGCAGATTCCGACCCGGCCATCGCCCAGGCGATAACCGACGAGCTCTCCCGCCAGCGGGGGACCATCGAGCTCATCGCATCGGAGAACTTCACGAGCCCCGCAGTGCTCGAGGCGGTGGGCAGCGTGCTCACCAACAAATATGCCGAGGGCTATCCCGCGCATCGCTACTACGGTGGGTGCGAGCAGGTCGACGTGGTCGAGGACCTCGCCCGCGAACGCGCCTGCGCCCTGTTCGGCTGCAGGTTCGCCAACGTGCAGCCCCACTGTGGCGCCAACGCGAACCTCGCCGCGTACGCCGCCCTCGTCGAACCGGGCGACACGATCCTGGGCATGAGCCTCGACCAGGGCGGGCACCTTACGCACGGCAGCCCGGTCAACTTCTCGGGCAAGTTGTACAACTTCGTGCCGTACGGCTTGGACCTTAAGACGGAGACCATCGATTACGAGGGGCTCGAGCGCTTGGCCGAGCGCGAGCGCCCTGCGCTCGTCGTCGCGGGCGCCTCGGCGTATCCGCGCGTGATCGATTTCGAGCGCATGGCCGCGATCGCCCATGGCGTGGGCGCGCGCCTCATGGTGGACATGGCCCACATCGCCGGCCTGGTGGCGACCGGCGCCCACCCTTCGCCGTTCCCGCATGCGGACGTCGTGACCTCCACGAGCCACAAGACCCTTCGCGGTCCGCGCGGCGGATTCATCCTCACCAATGACGAGGAGCTCGCCCGCGCCATCGACAAGGCGGTGTTCCCCGGCACGCAGGGAGGCCCGCTCATGCACGTCATCGCGGGAAAGGCCGTGGCGTTTGGCGAGGCGCTGCGCCCCGAGTTCTCGACCTACATCGATCGCGTGGTGGAGAACGCCTCCGCGCTGGGAGAGGGCATGGTCGAGGGCGGTCTGCGCCTCGTGTCCGGAGGCACCGACAACCATCTGTGCCTGGTGGACCTCACGCCCGCAGGCATCTCGGGCAAGGAGGCCGAGACGTTGCTCGACGCGGTCGGCCTCACGGTGAACAAGAACTCGATCCCGGGGGAGACACGTTCGCCGTTCGTGACGAGCGGCATCCGCGCGGGCTCAGCCGCCGCCACCACCCGCGGTTTCACGGCCGAGGAGTTCCGCGAGATCGGCGGCCTGGTCGCGCGCGTGGTGTTCTCCCCGCAGGATGCGCGCGAGCGCATGTGCGTGCGTAAGCGCGTTGAGACCCTGCTGGAGGTGCACCCGCTGTATCCGGGAATGGCGTAGCGCGAGTATGACGATTCTCGTCTGTCAAGGAAAAATCTGTTGACGTTGTCATTTTGCCGGCTGTATGGTTGATTGCATGTTCAATCACTGCCGACATATCTTCTGGCTCGTCGTTCGCCGCGACCTCCACGCGTTCAGTGGGGAGCGGACGTTGGCGGGTGCCAGCCGCACTATGAGGTCGTGCTCGCTGATCTGATGGGCGCGCCGGTGATTCCGGCTGGCGGGGGCACAGCGCCCCGTCGCAGGGAGGGCGCATCGCCCTCCCGATCTCTATAGCTTCACTGCAATCGAATACCGGCATCGACCCCGTTTCCAGCATGTATGGCACGGGTGCGATGCCATGTGTCCCGCATGCACATGCGGGGGAGAGGAGTGCGCGCATATGTCACATGCCGCATCCAAGCCGCGCGTCGATAAAGACGCGGTTGTCATCGTCGGGGTCATCACGCTCGGCGCGTTCGTCTCGCTGTTCAACCAGACCGTCATGGCGCCCGCGCTGCCGGCGCTCATGCGCGAGTTCGGGGTGACCGCCGGTGCCGCCCAGTGGGTCACGACCATCTACATGCTCGTCTCGGGCATCATGGTGCCGATCTCGGGCTACTTCATGGACAAGTACCCCACCCGCAAGCTCTTCTTCCTCTCGATGGGGCTGTTCGTGGCGGGTACGGTGATGTGCGCCCTGTGCCCCAGCTACCTGCTGCTCATCGCCGGCCGCGTCCTGCAGGCCGCCGGCGCCGGCATCCTCATGCCGCTCGTGGGCACCGTGCCCCTGCTCGTGTTCCCCGTCGAGCTGCGCGGCACCGCCATGGGTGTCGCCGGCATCGTGATGGCGGCCGGCCCGGCCGTGGGCCCGGTGCTGGGAGGCCTGGTCATCGACGCCTGGGGCTGGAGGCCCATGTTCCTCATCATCGCCGCCCTCGCCGGCGCGATCCTGCTGCTCGGCATCCCGCTCATGAGGAACGTCGGCGCCCTCAAGAACCCGCGCCTCGACATCGCTTCCGTCGTGATGTCCACGATCGCCTTCGGCGGCCTGCTCCTCGGCTTCTCCAGCGCCTCCGATGCCGGCTGGATGAGCCCCATGGTGATCGTTCCCGCCGTCATCGGCCTGATCGCCCTCGTCCTGTTCATTCGCAGGCAGCTGTCCCTCGAGGTGCCCATGCTCGAGTTGCGCTGCCTCAAGACGCGCAACTTCCTCGTCGCCGCGCTCATGGTCACGCTCATCAATGCCGCGGTCGCCGGCACCAACGTGATCTTGCCGCTGCTTGTCCAAAACGGCATGGGCGCCTCCGCGACCACGACGGGCATGGTCATGCTTCCCGCCTCGATCGCGGGCATCATCCTGTCGCCCATCTCGGGCATGCTGTTCGACCGCATGGGGCCGCGCCTGGTCACGGTGGGCGGTATGGCGGTCATCGTCGGCTCTCTGCTCGGGTTCGGCGTGATGGGCACCGGCCTGACGGTCGTCATGGCCGCCACCTTGTGCGCCCTGCAGGCGTGTGGCCAGGGCCTCGCCAACATGCCGGTGAACACCTGGGGCGTCAACGCGCTGCCCGATGAGCTCATCGCGCACGGCAACGCCATCGCCAACACGGGGCGCCAGGTCTTCGGCGCGATCTCGACCGCGCTGCTGGTCACCGTGATGTCGTCCGTTCAGGCCAATGCCCTGGCCGGTGGCGCGAGCACAGCGGCGGCGACGGTCGCCGGCGCGGGCGCGGCGTACTTCGGCTGCGCGGCGATCGCCCTCGTGGGCCTGGTCATAGCCGTGCTCTTCGTGCGCGAGAATAAGCGCGGGACCGCTGCCCCGGCGCGCGTGAACAAGGTCAAGTAGGGCTGAATCGGCCAGGCTTGTCGCAAAGAATAAGGGCCCGTTCCTGCGAACGGGCCCTTTCTCATGCCGATCGGCGCTTTGGTTTGCGCGCTTCGATGGTGGGTCGGCGGCCATCGGGGACCGCGCTAATCCCGTTTGACGCTCATCGCGCGCATGGCGTTGAGGATGGCGATCACCGCGACGCCCACGTCGCCGAAGACCGCGAGCCACATGTTCGCGATGCCGACGGCAGCCAACGCGAGGATGAGCACCTTGACGCCGATGGCGAACACGATGTTCTGATGCACGATGCGCATGGTCTTGCGCGCCACGCGGATGGCGCGGGCGATGTTGCTCGGCTTGTCGTCCATGAGGACGATGTCCGCGGCCTCGATGGCGGCGTCCGAGCCCATGGCGCCCATGGCGATGCCCACGTCGGCACGGGTGAGCACCGGGGCGTCGTTGATGCCGTCGCCCACGAAGGCGAGGTTGCCGCGAGCGGTTTCGAGGATGCGCTCGACCTGCTCGACCTTGTCGCCGGGGAGCAGCTGGGCGTGATACTCGTCAAGGCCGAGCTGCTTCGCCACGGCGTGCGCCACCTCGTCGCGGTCGCCGGTGAGCATGATGCAGCGCTCGACGCCCGCAGCGTGCAGGTCGGAGATGGCCTGCTCGGCGTCATCCTTCACGACGTCGGCGATGACGATGTGCCCGGCGTACGAGCCGTCGATGGCGACATGCAGGATGGTGCCGGTGATCTTGCAGTCGTTCCAGCTCACATCATGGGCGGCCATGAGCTTGTCGTTGCCCACGAGCACCTCGCGACCATCGATGGTGGCCGCGACGCCGTGGCCCGATTCCTCGGCCGCCTGCGCGATGCGCGTCTGGTCGATGTCGCCGTTGTAGGCCTCCTTGATGGAGACGGCGATCGGATGGTCGGAGAACGCTTCCGCGTACGCCGCCATGGACAGCACGTAATCGGGGTCGACGCCGTCCTGGGCGTGGATGGCGACCACGTTGAAGGTGCCGGATGTGAGGGTGCCGGTCTTGTCGAACACGACGGTGTCGACCTCCGACAGCGCCTCGAGGTAGTTGGAGCCCTTGACGAGGATGCCGAGCTTGGACGCCCCGCCGATGCCGCCGAAGAACGACAGCGGCACGCTGATGACCAGGGCGCACGGGCAGCTCACCACGAGGAAGGTGAGTCCGCGCAGGATCCAATCGGGCCACGTCCCCATGCCCATCAGCGGCGGGATGATGGCGATCGCCAGCGCCGCGAAGGTGACGATGGGCGTGTAGACGCGTGCGAATCGCGTGATGAAGTTCTCGGTGTGCGCCTTTTTCTCGCTCGCGTTCTCCACGAGTTCGAGGATGCGGCTCACGGTCGAGGCGCCGAAGAGCTTGGTGGTGCGGACGCGCAGGACGCCCGTCATGTTGATGCAGCCGGAGATGACCTCCGCGCCCTCCTCCACGTGGCGCGGCACCGATTCGCCGGTGAGGGCGGCGGTGTCGAGCTGGGAGGCTCCATCGACGACGATGCCGTCGATGGGAACACGCTCACCGGGCTTGATCACGATGATGTCGCCTATCTGCACCTCGTCGGGATCGACCTGCGTCAGCGACCCATCGCGCTCGATGTTCGCGTAGTCGGGCGCGATGTCCATCATGGCCGCGATGGATTTGCGGCTCTTGCCCACGGCATAGCTCTGGAACAGCTCGCCGACCTGGTAGAACAACATGACGGCCGCGCCCTCCGCCATATGCGGCTCGGTGTCGGGGAAGAAGATCATGGCGAACGCGCCGATGGTGGCGACGGTCATGAGGAAGCTCTCGTCGAAGGCCTCGCCGCGACGGATGTTGCGCCACGCCTTGAGAGGTACGTCGTGCCCGGCGATGAGGTAGGGGATGAGGTAGAGCGTGAAGCTCGCGTACAGCGCGCCGGGCTCTCCGAAGATGCCCGCGAGTACGCCTAACTCGTCGAGGGCCATGACGGTGAAGAAGATGGCGAGCGCGAGGAGGATACGCTTGAGCCACTTCTTTTGCTTCTTGTTCATGTGAAAAACCACTCCAATCGGCGGTGCCGCCAGCATGTGGGGATGGGGTGCGAACCAAACTCGTCCAGGTCTTTGTCGCGATGCCTCGTTAGGGCGTGATGCCGATTAGCGCAGGATCTCGCAGTCGGGCTCGACCTCGGCGGTGAGCTTGACCACGGCGTCGAGGACGTTGTCGAAGTCCTCGTCGGCGGCCTCGAGGGTGAGCTTCTGGGTGAGGAAGTTGATCTTGGCGTCCTGGACGCCGTCGAGCTTCTTGATGGCGTCCTCGAGCTTGCCGGCGCAGACGGCGCAGTCGATCTCGTCGAGTTTGAAAACCTTACGCATGATGGGTTCCTTTCGGTTGGTTTGGAAATTGCCGGTGGTGGTGCCCGCCTCGATTTGGGCTTGCGCCTCGATTTGGGGATAGCCCCTGCATCGAGGCGAGGGTCACTCGCAGATGTGGGTGAGGCCTTGGTCCAGGATGGTCAGGACGTGGTCGTCGGCGAGCGAGTAGTGGATGTTGCGGCCGTCGCGCCTGAACTTGACCAGATGCGCCTGCTTGAGGATGCGCAGCTGGTGGGAGACGGCGGACTGCGACGCGCCGAGGGCCTCTGCGATCTCGTTGACGCTCAGCTCGTCGGTCATGAGCGTGTACAAGATCTTGATGCGCGTGGTGTCGCTGAAGACCTTGAAGAGATCGGCAAGGTCGTAGAGCAGCTCCTCCTCAGGGAGGACTTCGCCCTCTTCGCGAGCGCCCGGCTTGGCGGCATGGTCGTCTGCCATGATATTCAATGCACCTTCTTTCATATGAACAGATACTCATATATCTACTACAGATGATTATATGAACGTATGCTCATATGTCAAGAAGACCATTGCAAATGGCTGAGAATAACCAACGTCAATCTTGTGTTGACCGATTCATCTCGTCTTTTGCCTACGTGCGCGAACTGGATGAGCTTTTTCGTATTGTTTTGAAGAACTCGAAAGTAGCCGGAGGGCATAGCCGAGTGAATCCTGTGCTTTTAAGGGCAGCAAAGCGTCCAATACTCACCGGTTTCAGAAATCGATACGAAAAAGTTCATTGAGCTCGAGGTGGGTTTAGCGGCCTGTCCCTAACGGGCGGTATTCGTAGTAGGGCCAAGCGCCGAAAAGCGCATCGCGCATCTCTATTTCTCTCTGGGCCAATCGCGGTGTGGGGTTCGGGAGCTTTATGCTCAAGGTGTCGGAGAGGCGCCGTGCGAGCAGGTTGAAACGCGTGCGGTCCGAGATCTGCTTATAGGAGATGCGAATCACCTCGATACCCATGCTTTCCAATGCGAGTGCCCGGTCGTCATCGGCCTGAGCCCGATCGCGGCTGTTGTGAGCCATTTCACCTTGGCACTCTACGATGACCATGGGATGATCGGATGTGGCCTCCCACACTATGTCGCCGTACGCGTTTTTTAGTCCGCAAATTCTCTGGGCATTATCATCAAGCTTGATTTCAAGGTTGTTTTTAAACCCCGCGAACCCAAGACCTCCTACCCGCCGGGGCGACCCAATGAGGATGGAGGTTTTCGCCTCGAAGGGGGAGGCGACTTTCCCGGTCACGTATCGCATTGCCTTTGCTAGCCGGTTTCGCCCGCGCATTCCCTTCCCGGCATCGAGGATATGGTGGATGTCATCGATTTCGAGGAGGGGCTTTCTGACCCATAAATCGGTTGGTTTCCCCTGGGCGCTGGTGATGCGTCGCCAGGAATCGAGCCGCTCGAATTCGCCCTGTTTTACCGACTGACAGATAGCGTCGTCCATTTCTTTACTGGGGGAGTAGAGCGAAAACAAGCCGGTGAATTCGTATATCAGCAATGCGGTGTCGATGGGATCAAGATGGGTTGAGAGCATCAACAGCGTAAGGAGCGGAGATGTGACGGCGACGTCGAACGGTGTGTCGACAATCGCCCCTGCGGGCAGGTCCTTACTCCATAGATGCTGTTTCACAAGTGTTGAGGTCAGGCGGTCGTGGCCGAAGCTCAGCGCATGGATGGGGATGTCGATGATGCGTGTCGCGACGGGGCTTTGGCGGAGCCGCCCGCGGCCATAGGGAGTATCGAAGTCGGGGATCGGTGGAAGGGCATAAAAATAGCGGGGCGGTGTCCTGTAGTACCGCAGTGCGGATATGTCGCAGAGAACCTTTGTCATGGCGGACAGGATAAGGGACGCTCGCCTGTGGTGCAATAGATTCCCCTGAACGGTAGTCATTGCAAAATCAACGGTATCTACCTGCATGTTTGTTGCAGGCAATTGTCAGAAATGCGACTGATTTATGCCGGATGTTGTCAGTCGGTCCTTCGGATTTGGGGCAGATGCACGGCATGGACTGGCTGTCCGTCGGACGATTGCCGAACTTCGAGTGAAGTGCGGGTGTTTTGGGTTTGAGCCGTGGTCGCGGGAGGCGCCGCGGACGGTCTCGCGGAGCTTTTTCGTACTAATCCGGGGTTCGGCCGAGTATAGGTGAGCCTAAGCGCTTGATTTCGCAGGAAAAATATAAATGGTATGGGGTTCTATAGCGCAAAACGTCAATCCGATACGAAAAAGCTCAACAAGGAGCAGCGGTCCTAGGCTTCGGGGGTATCGAGCTCCGTCGGCAGGGGAATCGAGCGCTTTGCGGCGACGGGCATGAGTATCAGTCCCACGATGGGCCAGAGGAAATTGCTCAGCAGCGATGCGTTTTGGGCGTGGCCGAACGCCATGAGGATGAGGTCGGTTGCGACGTCGGCTATCGCGGACGGGATGCACGTGATCCCTATGAGCACGATGCCGAGTATGAGGCCCGCGAAGGAGGCCTTCTTGACCGCCTTGCGCGACGCGTCGTCCAGGCCGTTCCAATACCGCTTCGGGGCATTCATGGCATCCTCGATTCTCCGGGGCTTGAGGGACGTCGCTATTCTACCCATGGGGGCGGGATGCCATGGGGGCGTGCCATATCGAACCGGGGCGCCCTGCGCGCCGTTCGACGGGTGACGGGCAGCGCGGCGCCGGCCGGCGGGCGACCGGAATCGAGTCGCCCGCCCGGGGTCGATGCGGCCGTCGGGAGGCATCGCGGGGCGGGCGCGGGAGCGCTTCCGCTAGAACGAGATGCCCAGCACGGAGGTGACGAACAGCGCGGCGGCGATGGCGCCGGCGAACGGCGCGATGCCGGGCACCACCAGGCCGTAGAGCCAGTTGTTATCGACCTTGCCGCGAATGGGGAGCAACTGGTAGGCGATGCGGGGGCCGAGGTCGCGCGCCTGGTTCATGGCGAAGCCCGTCACGCCTCCGAGCCCCATGCCCACGGCCCAAACAAGCAGGCCCACGCCGATGCCCAGGCCGAGCAGGTCGTCGCCCGCATGGGCCGCGATGCACAGGATGCCGGTGAGGAACACGAAGGTGTCGAACGCCTCGATGCAGAAATTACGCACCAGGTTGTAGGACTCGGGCGTGGGGTTGGTCGAGAAGATGTTGCGGATGGCGACGCCATCGACCTCGCCTTCGGAGGCGCGGAAGTCATCTGCGTAGATAAGCCATGCGATGCATGCGCCTGCAACGCCGCCCAGCATCTCGGCGATGGCGAAGGGCGCCACGCTGCTCCAGGGGATGAGGCCAACGATCGCCTGGCAAAGGGCCATGGCGGGGTTCATGCACACGCCGCCAAAGATGAACAGGCACACGCTGATGCCAAACGACCAGGTGGTGATCGCGAACATGTGGCCGGAGTCGCGGTACTTGCTGCCCTTGAGCGTGACGTCGCAATGGACGCCGACGCCGAAGACGATCATGAGGGCGGTTGAGGCGAACTCGGCGAGGATGGGGGTGATCATGTGGTTCCTTTCGATGGTCGTTTCGTCTGAGGCGATCGTTGCCGCCGTGTGTCGTGCTGGTCTGTCGGCGGCGGCGATCTTATTTGGCGGGCCGAGTCGTCAGCGCTGAACGACAACGCCGAGCCCATCGGGGATGATGGCGAAGCGCGCGTTCGGCCCCTTGAGCTCGCGGGCCAGCTGCACGGCCTCGTCGACGGTGCTTGCGGGCGTCATGTGCATGGCTCGAATCATGTCGTGGTCGCATAGGTCGCTCACGAGGATGACCGGATGATGGGCGAGGATGCGCGCGAAGATTTGGGCGGTCCACTGGTCGGGCAGCGTCTGGTCCTTGGGGCGGTCGATGCAGGAGCGTTCGAACGCGGCGGGGTCGTTTTCCGCGATGTTCTTGAAGAAGCCCTCTCCGCCGTGGCCGTCGGCGCATCCCGCGACCGCGATGATGACGCCGCCTTCGTCGAGCGTTGCTTCAGCGGCGGTCATGCCCTTGACGGCCTGGTAGATGTTCTGGTCGAGCGGGTAGCCGCCGTTGGTGGTGATGGCAACGTCGCAGTCCACGGCGCTCACGCCGGCGAGCCCGCGCACAAAATCGCAGCCCGCCTCGTGCGCCGCATGGATGTCGCCCGCGAACGCTCCGATGACATGGTGCTCTCCGTCCAGCACGACGTTCAGGATGAAGGCGAGGCCCGCCATTTCGGCGGCGGCCATCATGTCGTCGTGCACGCGGTTGCCTTCGATGATGCCCGCTCGCGACCGCGGGTCGTGCACGAACTGCCCGTTGTGGTTGTACATGATGGTCTTGTAGGAGGCCACGCCCGGCAGCACCGACTTGCGAGACCCCGAGAAGCCGGCGAAGAAATGTGGCTCGATGAAGCCCTCGGCGAGCAGCAGGTCGGCTTCGGCGGCGATACGGTTGATGATGCACTCGCCACCGGAGGGCAGGGTCCCGATTGCGACCATCGCCTCGTCGTCGGTGGCGACGTGCATCACGATCTCCTCTTCGGCGACGATGCGTTCGCCATACTTGTCCACGAGCTCCTCATGTGTGGACGCACGGTGCATTCCGGTCGCCACGAGGATGCGCACGCGCGGCAGCGCGGTGACGTCGTCGCCCACATGCGCCCACGAGTTTTGCGTGGTGAAGGCGCAGAGGATGCCGGCGTCTCGCACAGCCGCGCGGCCGTCGTCGGTGACGTCGCCGAAGGGATAGGCGAAGGCCTGGGTCCCGCCCACGATCTCCTGCGCGTGCTTGAGATCCGCCGCGATCTCATCGCGGCTCATGGCGCTGATGATGCCGCCGTGCCCCACGTTGCCGCCGGGCTTGTGCATCCCAAAGGAGTGGGACTCGAAGGCGACGTAAGGGCTGCGGTGGTCGATGACCTTTTGGGCGGCGTCGGCGTCGCTGGCGATGACGAACGAAGTCGCGGGCACTTGATACTTTTCGAGCAGGGGCACACCGACGTTTAGGAAGCCCATCTCGCCGTCATCAAACGTGAGGACGACGCTCTTCGCCGGAAGGCTGTGCTTCCCCTCGATGAAGGCCTTCACCTCGGGATACGACGGGAAGTAGAAATCGTTTTCCTTGAGGTAAGAGAGCTGCTGCTCAAACGCGGTGCTGGCGATGAAGTTGCCGTTGAGGTCCGCCGGTGGGTTTGCGGGGTCGTATACGTAGTGGTACATGAGGATGGGCACGCCGCCCTGCATGGCCTCCATCGACTCGACAACATGCACGGTGCGCACTGCCTTTGCGGTATGACCGGACGAGTCCGACACGCGATAGGTCACTTTGTACGTGCCGGGTTTGGAGGTGTCGACCTTGCCCGAGGTTTTAATCTTGGCGTTGAGCAAGCCGTCGGCGGGCTCGGCGGCATGGGCACCCGCCTCGAGGTATTCCTCTCCCTTGAGCACATAGGTGTCTTTGGATCCGTTGAGGCCGATGACGATCTCGCCGGCGCCGCCGTCGGCCGTGCTGTCTTCTATGACGGGCGCGCTGCCGGGCTTATCCTGCGAGGGGTTGCCGCCTTTGGACATGGCTCGGAAGAGGGCCGTCCCTCCCATGCCGACAAGCGCGATGAGGACGAGCACCGCGGCGATTCCTGCGATGCACGTGCGCGAATTGCGCGGGGTTCGGCTGGAACGCGGGGTCCGGCTGGAGCGCGGGACCTGGCCGCGGCGCGAGGTCTGGTCGTAGCGCGGGGCCTGGCCGAGGCGCGAGGCTTGACGGGAGCTTGTCGCTCGATTGGGGTGCGGTGCTCGGCGCATGTGCGGCTTGGCAGGGGCCTGCGGATGATGCGCGACCTGGGGGCGAGCCGTGCCTCGTTGACGAGCGGGTTGCTGCGGATGGCGCGCGCCCTGAGGGCGGGGTGCGTGTCGGTTGCGATCGCTGGGGTTCACGTCGGCCTCCTGCGGACGATGGGCGTCATGGCGTCGAGTGTAACGCGAAAACGCTCCGAGAATAGGAGCGTTTTCTGCGAGTCGTCTTATTAAATTGTCACGCAGTTGTTGGTGGCGGAGCTTTTTCGTACTGATTTTGAGAAACCCGGAGTATGGGAGGTCTTGCGAACAACAAAACCGCAGGTTGCGGCAAGGCGCAAGGAGTACGTACTCGGCAAATCGGGAAAACAGTACGAAAAAGCTCGACCTTTCAACGGGGCCACCGCTCGGGCGCAGTACGACCCTACTTGAGGAACATGTTCTTGAGGTTAAACTCTGCCTGCACGGTGCGCAGCATGAGGTCCGTGTCGTCGAGGCCCAGGTGCAGCTCGTTCTCGTCGGCGGCAAGCGTCCCGCGGCGACGTGCCCAGTTCTGCAAGCTCGCCGGCGCGCTCTCGCGCGGGAGGGTGCGGACCTCGCCGTCGACGGAGCGGCAGATGTGGCGCGAGTCGATGACGATGATCTTGCCCGCGCGGCGCGCCTCGGCGTAACCGGGCAGGTGCAGCATGAACCAGCTGTCCTCGAAGGCTGCGTTGTGCGCCATGATGGGGTAGCGCTTCATGAGTTTGAGCAGTTCCTTCTGCAGCTTCACGTCCTCGCGGAAGGGCGTCTTGCCGTCGAGGTCGGACCACTGGATATGGTGGATGTCGGCCAGCGGCACACCCGTCTCGCGGTACATATCGGGGATGCCGCAGTAGAACGCCTGCGGGTCGTGCGGCACGGCGTCGCTGGTGAGCTCCATGATCTCCCAGCCCACGTTGATGATGTAGCCGCGCTCGGGTGCGCGCCCAGTGGTCTCGATGTCGATGCCGAGCACCGTGCCCTTGATGGGCTTGCGCACGTAGGCGACGGAGTAGGCGTCGCGGTCGCCGCGGACCTCGCGAGCAACGGCGCTGGCGGCACGGCCCTGCATCTTGCCGATGCCGGCGCACAGGTCGGCGTCCGTTAGGTTGCGCGCGAGCAGCGGGCTCGAGAGGTTGCGCAAGCGCGCCTCGCTGATCTGATCGCACAGCTCACGGTTCTGATCGGCCAGCGTGAGGATGACGCCGAAATCGAAGCCAGGCTCCTCGTTTGTGCGCCATTCGTCGAGCAGCGCCTTCATGGCCTCCTCGCCGCGCTGGCGCTCGGATTCCATGGCGTCGTAGTCGCCGTAGATGAACATGGGGATGAAGGGCTGCATCGAGTATTCGAGTGCCTGCTGTGCGTTCATGGGAAGAGCTCCTATCGTTAAGAATTCGGCCGCGCGGCGGTGCTCGTCGGAGTTTTTTGGCGGGCCCGTGCGCGGTCGAAGAACGTTCGAACACGAGTATAGAGGGTCTCGGCGGGGCTGAAGTGTTTGAGGTGTGAAACTTATTTAGTGACAATTCGGATGCGGCCAACGTGGCCGAGACGATATCCATCGGAACGAACTAGTTCCCGATCGCCGAGCGGCGGATCCAGATCTGCATATGTGTCGCCCGACTGCGGAAGGCCGTGGCCGGGCGACTTTTTGTTGTCTGGAAGGACTGCTGTTCGTTACGAGTTATCCAAAGGCAACTTTTAGTATACTGGTCCACTCGCATATCGTGCGTTTGCCAAGTGGTGCGCGGGGTATGTAAACAGCTACGCCTCGGGGCGCTGGGCCCCGCTGGATGTTTCCGTTGAGGAGAGTCGGCCGTGGATCTGCTGCTGCATTTCATAGAGCATGCGCTCGAGGACACCCTTGTGCTCGTGCCGTTCCTGTTCGTGACCTATATTGCGCTCGAGGCGCTCGAACATGCCGCGGGCGCCCGTGCGAACGCGGTGGTTCGCCGCGCGGGCGCTGCCGGACCGGTTGCTGGCGCGCTGCTGGGCGTGGTCCCGCAGTGTGGCTTTTCGGCCATGGCGGCCACGCTCTATGCCGGTCGCGTGGTGACGCTTGGCACGCTCGTGGCGGTGTTTCTCTCCACGTCCGATGAGATGCTGCCCATGTTGGTGGCCGAGCGGGTCGACGCGGGGTTGCTGTTCCGTGTGCTGGGGCTGAAGGTGCTGGTCGCGCTTATCACGGGCGTGCTTGCCGACCTCGCCATCCGCGCGCTGCGCAAAAACGCCCGCGTGCACGCGTTCTTGCGTCGCACGGTGTTCTCGGTGCGTCGCGACGGTGTGGAGGCCGACGTGGTGGACCAGATGGCCGAGGGCGGGGAGACCGCCGAGCACATTTGCCGTCTGTGCGAGCAGGATCATTGCGGTTGCGGCCACGATCATGTACATGTGCATGGAGACGAGCACGGCCATGAGCACGGCTATGAGCACGGTCATGAGGATGCCGACGGTCACGTGGCGGGTTGCGACCATGGTCACGGCCACGGCCACGGCCACAGCCACGCCGGCGGGCGCTTCGGAATCGTCGGGTCGATCGTGATGAGCGCCGTCTCGCACACCGTGCAGGTGAGTCTTTTCATTTTCCTGGTGACGTTCGCGCTGGTGCTCGTTCTGGAAACGGTGGGTGAGGATGCCTTGGCCGCGTTCCTCTCGGGCAACCAGCTACTCGCGGTGTTCGCCTCGGCGCTGGTGGGCCTGGTGCCCAACTGCTCGGCGAGCGTGGTCATCACGCAGCTTTACTTGGAGGGCGTGCTGGGCTTCGCGCCGCTCATGGCCGGCCTGCTCACGTCTGCCGGCGTGGGGTACCTGGTGCTGTTCCGTACCAACCGCCACCCGCGCGAGAACGTCGTGATCGTGGTTGGACTGTTCTTGGTTGCATGCGTTTGGGGTCTGGTGTTCGCAGCGCTGGGGTTGTAAGGCGCCGTCTGGTGCGTTTGTAAGGGGGCCTCGGTGCCAGAGCGGTACCGAGGCCTCTTTGTGTTTGAGGCGGGCGTGAAGGGGGGTGTGGTTAGCTGTTGAGAGCCTCGCGCAGGAGCTGGGCGAGGCTGCGCTGGAAGCGCTCGCGGTCGTCGTCGGTGAAGGCGGCCGGCCCCTGTGTGCGTCCTCCCGCGCGGCGGACCTTCTTCTCCTCGTGGCGGATGAACAGCTGCATATCGATGGTGGCCTTGTTGTAGATGTGCCCGCGCACGCCGATGGCGGCAGCTCCGCGACCGAGCACCATGCTGGCAAGGCCGATGTCCTGCGTGACCACCACGTCGCTGGGCTCCAGGCGCTCGATGATGGCAAAGTCCGCGCTGTCGGCGCCGCATGAGACGTCGAGGGTCTCGGCCCAGAATCCCGGGTGCGTCGCGTCGCGCCCGCGGGCGTGTTCGGCGTCGCGCGGATCGTCGCGGCGGATGCGGCGGGCGAGGTTTTGCGTGGAGTTTCCGGCGATGAGCACGGGGATGCGCGCCGAACGTGCACAGGCGAGCGCCTCACGTGTGACCGGGCACGCGTCGGCGTCGATGATGAGGGTGGGGAAGCTGCATGAGGTGCGGTCTTCATTATTCACTTCGAGCGTATCGGCAAGAGCCTCGTCAGATTGATGTGCCGTCATGCTTCCTTCTCCGTTCTCGATCGTTCGAGCATTTATATCTTATCAACGGAATGTGCCCGCTCTTTATTTGCCGAAAGACAGACGGTACTCTTAGCTGAGTGATAAACCCTTGATGGAAGGACCGGCAAGGTGATTACCGGAGCAGCCAAAAATAAGGTTGATGCTATCTGGCAGAAGATGTGGGAGGGCGGCATCACCAACCCGCTCGACGTTATCAGTAACTTGACGTACCTCATGTTCATGCGCTCTCTCGATGAGAAAGAACTCGAGATGGAGCGGCTGGAGAATATGCTTGGGGTGGAGCAGCCTCATATTTTCCCTGAGACCTTCGCGAACGATCGTGGCGAAAAAATTGCAGGTAAGGAGATTCGCTGGGGTTCTTTCAAGGACAAACGTGCCGAGGATATGTACCACGTCGTCGACCGCTTCGCTTTCCCGTTCATCAAAACGCTGGGTGGCTCGACTGCGTTTTCCAAGACCATGGAGAACGCTACGTTTGGATTCCCGGCAGGCAAGCCCGCGCTTTTGGAGAAGGCGGTTACCGGCGTTGAAGAGCTGTTGGCTGATTACGATGAGCATATCGGTGACCTGGGAGATTTGTACGAATACATGCTCTCCAAGCTCAGCACTGCGGGCACGAACGGTCAGTTCCGCACGCCAAAACATATTCGCGATCTGATGGTGCAGCTTATCGATCCCAAGGCGGGAGAGCTTGTATGCGATCCGGCATGCGGAACAGCGGGCTTCTTGATTTCGGCGGCCGAGCATATTCGCAAATGCTATGGAAGCGAAATGACCGCCGATCAGTGGGATGCGTTTGCCGGAACAAATGGGGCTACGCCGCAGTTCAACGGTTTTGAAATCGATCAAACGATGCTACGCATTAGCGCTATGAACCTCATGCTCCATGGCGTCGATTCGCCCGATGTGCGATACCTCGACAGCATTTCACAGAAGAACGCGATCAGTTCAAAGTACGATGTCATTTTGGCGAATCCGCCGTTCACGGGCTCCGTTGACGTGGAGGATATCGATAAGGGCCTCCGCGCCATTGTGGAGACCAAACAGACTGAGCTTTTGTTCGTTGCTCTGTTCTTGCGCATGCTCAAGCTCGGTGGCCGCTGCGTATGCATCGTCCCCAATGGAGTTTTGTTCCGCTCGAACTCGAAGGCGTATCGTCAGCTGCGCCAGCAGCTCGTGGAAGATCATAAGCTTGAGGCGATCATCTACCTACCGAGCGGCGTGTTCAAGCCGTACTCCGGTGTGAGCACGGCGATTCTGGTATTCACCAAGACAAACGCCGGCGGTACAGATAACGTGTGGCTCTACAACATGGAGGCGGACGGCTATACGCTCGATGACAAGCGCGATCCGGATGAGAAGAACAACGATATCCCTGATATTATCGAGCGCTGGGCGAACCTTGGTGACGAGTCTGAGCGCGAGCGTACTGAGAAGAGCTTCCTTGTTCCCAAGCAGGAAATTGTCGACAACGAGTACGACTTCAGCTTCAACAAGTACACCAAAACCGAGTACGAGCGTATTGAGTACCCTCCTACAAGCGAGATTCTCGCCGAGCTGGATGAGCTGAATGCCCAGTTTGCTGCCGGCCTGGCTGAGCTTCACAAGATGCTTGAAGGTGATCTCTAATGCCCGCGAACAAACCCCCGTTTGACGGGGAGTGGGTGAGGCTTAAGGGGCGCGTCGAATACGTGCGAGGAGTGACATATAAAGCTGCCGTCGATCTTCATGAGGAACTGGACCGTGGTAGTTACATTCTGCTCCGAGCAAACAATATCCAGGACGGCAGGCTGTCGTTCGATGATGTTCAATACGTTGATAAATCGAAGGTCAAGCCAAAGCAGCTCTTGCGAAAGGGCGATATTTTAATCTGCGCTTCGAGTGGCAGTAAGAGCCTGGTTGGAAAAGCCGCTCTTGTAGAAAATGATATGCCTATTACATTTGGTGCTTTTTGTTGTGCGCTTCGTCCAAAAACCGGTGAGTCGGAATACCTCGGCCATTATTTCCAGAGCCGGCAGTACCGAAAAGCAATTGAAAGGGCTTGCTCTGGTTCGAATATCAATAATTTGAAGGCTGCAAGTTTCGAATCTCTTATTGTTCCGTTGTATTCGAAAACCGACATGCTATCGGTTGTCGGCGTGCTCGATGCTTTGGTTGCCCAGAAGAGGGAGGCGGAGTCTCAGCTAGAATTGCTCGACACCCTCGTCAAATCCCGGTTTGTCGAGATGTTCGGCGATCCCGCAGAAAATACAATGAACTGGGATTTGATTGGTTTGGCGTCGCTCGGCAGCTGCAAGAACGGCATGAATTTCAAATCAAAAGAAAGCGGAATCGAATTGCCCTGTCTGGGTGTTGGCGATTTCAAGGATCGTTCATTTATTAATGGCGTTTCCGAGATGGGGCGCGTCCATCTAGATGCTATGCCTGCAGAGGGTTATTTCCTCAAGGATGGAGACATCGTTTTCGTTCGTTCGAACGGTAACAAGAAGCTCGTTGGTCGATGTTTGGCAGTTTTCCCTAATGGAGAGAAGGCTGTATATAGCGGATTTTGTATTCGCTTGCGCGTTGAGTCTGATCGTGTAAGGATTCCCTACCTGATATGGGCGTTGAGGCATCCGTCAATGCGGCGTCAGTTGTTCGGCAGGGGTGCCAATGTTCAGAATCTCAATCAAAAGCTGATGGCAAAAGTAAAGATACCAGCACCTCCGTTGTCCGAGCAGGATCGTTTTTTGACCTTCGTCGCCGAGGTCGACAAATCGAGGTTTATCGTTCAGCAGAAGATCGAGAAGTTGCAGACTCTCTACGATAGCCTTGCTCAGGAGTATTTTGGCTAAGCAGTTCGTTGCTGCATCCTTACCGCATGTGTTCACGTGCGGTAAGGAGTGTCCTTATGAATGAGAAGGTGCTTGTCATCAAGGAGATCGAGCGACTTATGTCGCCGATTCTTAGCAACGATCAACTGGGAAAACTACATTCAGTGCTCGATCATTGCCTGCTTGATGCGGGCGATTTTCCTTTGAGGAACACCCAGTTTTCTACTAACGGTGAGACGATAGACGCGTTTTTGTCTGCAAAGTCTGTCGAGGGCTGCTCCATTAGAACCATTCGGTATTACTCGCAGGCACTCGAACGTTTCTCCAGAGCTATTGGTAAATCCTTTATCGAGGTTACGACCGATGATGTGCGTGGGTATCTGACGGCGTGTCAGAAGAGCGGCCGGGTGAGTAATGTCACCGTGGACAATATCCGGCGGATAATATCGAGCTTCTTCTCTTGGCTTGAGATCGAGGACATCGTTTACAAGAGCCCCGTCAGGAGAATCAAAAAGATTCGATCGCTCAAAGCGGTAAAGCCCATCATCACCGATGAGTCGATGGAAGCCTTGAGGGACGGATGCAAAACGGCTAGAGATCTTGCAATCGTTGACCTTTTGACCTCAACGGGAATGCGCGTCGGTGAGCTTGTGAAGCTCAACAGGTGGGATATCGATCTGACAAATCGAGAGTGTGTGGTTAAGGGCAAGGGCAACAAGGAACGTAAGGTCTATTTCGATGCGCGAGCCAAGATTCATCTGAGCGCTTACCTTGAGCAGCGAATCGACGAAAACGACGCGCTATTTGTATCGCTCAATTATCCCTATAAGCGACTTGAAATCAGTGGTGTTGAGACGCGGTTGCGTGAGCTTGGGAGGTCGGCGATTGGGGAACGCGTGCATCCGCACAAGTTTCGGCGGACCCTTGCGACGAAAGCGATTGATAAGGGGATGCCGATCGAGCAGGTACAGGTGCTGTTGGGGCACAGCAAAATTGAGACAACACTTTGCTACGCCATGGTCGATCAGCAAAACGTGAAGCGATCGCACCACAAGTACATCGGCTGACGAACCCCCGTTTGATGGCGAGTGGGTTAAACTCGGAGAGCTTATATCAAAGGCACCGATTGAGCGCTGCGGTGATGCGAAATATCCCGTCTACTCGATGACCATGCGTGACGGAATCGTTGAGCAGGCTGGACGTTTTAAGAAGGCAATAGCGTCGAAGGATACTAGCTCATACAAGGTGGTGAAGAAGAATCAGCTCGTTGTGGGATTTCCGATTGATGAGGGCGTGATTTACGTCCAGAATCATGATGCTCCGGGGATTATGAGTCCCGCGTATAACGTTTGGAATATCGATCTCGGTCGGGTCGATCCCTCATACCTTGAATTTGCGTTGCATAGTCCAAGAAGCATGGCTTACTACGCAGACAAGATGCGAGGAACCACGGCGAGAAGGAGGACATTGACCGCCGATGGACTTCGTGAGATGAAAATTCTCCTGCCATCTGCTGATGGGCAGATTAGGGTTGTGAATACGCTTGACGAAGTCAGATCACTAATCGAGGGGGCAAACGGCCAGATCGCCATGCTCGACACCCTCGTCAAATCCCGGTTTGTCGAGATGTTCGGCGATCCGATTTCCAATTCGAAGGGCTTGGAAACTCAGCAAGGTTCAGCTTTGTTTAAGATTGTCAATGGCAAAACGAAGCCGATGGACGAGCGTTATGAAACCGGGTTTCCTGCATATGGAGGCAATGGCGTCTCTTGGTATTCACAGGATAGCTTGGTCGATTTTCCGACGATTGTCGTCGGGAGAGTCGGACGGCATTGCGGTAACGTTCACCTGGTAAACGATCCTTGTTGGGTTACGGACAACGCCATGTACATCAAACGGTTCCACAGCAATGAGCTCGACCTGATTTATCTTGATGAGCTAATGCGAGTGGTTGGCTTTAACCGCTATGCCGACCGAGGAGACCTCTGGAAAATCACTCAACAGCCCTTTATGGAGTTCAATTACCCCATGCCTCCTCTTGCCCAACAACAAGAGCTTGCTGCCTTTGTTCGTCAAGTCGACAAATCGAGGTTTAACTTGCTAAAGGCATATGGGTCTATAATTGCGTTGTTTCGCGTGTTATTCCCCTGAACAGCGAGTGAGAACGCCATGAACTTCGGATTCCTAAAGCGTGCCGACGGGTATTACGACCTCTTTGCCGATGCTTGTATCGAGGCCGAGAAGATCTACGCGACTTCTCCCGCGCTCTGCGCGGTTGGTTGTCGCAAGGCGCTCGAGCTGTCTGTTAAATGGGTTTATGCAATCGATAATTCCATTAGCATGCCGTACCGCGACAACCTCTCGTCGCTTTTGCATGAGCAGTCGTTTAGGGAGTGTGTTGATGAGCGTGTTTGGCGCAGGCTCATCGGCATAAACAAACTCGGAAATCTCTCTGTTCACACGGAGCGCCGTGTCGCCGCCGAGGATGCGATCCTGTCGCTGAGGTCCCTCTTTGATTTCGTCGACTGGATCGATTATTGCTACGGCCCGGAATATGAGAATCGTCGCTTCGATGAGGAGAAGATTCCAAAGAAGGGCGTTCAGCTCACCCTTCAGCAGGTTAAGGCCATCAAGGCGCGCGAAGAGTTGATTTCTCAAAAGGACGAAGAGATCAAGCGTCTTGAGGCGCAACTAAAGGCGATGAGTGCCCAGGCCACCGTCGATAAAGCCGCCCACATCGAGACGCGATCGTTCAATCCAGAGGAGATCAGCGAGTACAAGACGCGCAAGCATTACATCGACTGGGATCTTGCCCTCGCCGGCTGGAAGATTGACGAGAACGCGCTCGAAGAGCGCGAGGTCACAGGGATGCCCCGAGAGAAGGATTCCGATTCCGGTACGGGTTATATCGACTATCTGCTCTTGGGAAAGGACAATCGCCCTCTTGCCATTGTCGAGGCAAAGAGGACTATGTATTCCCCGCAGAAGGGCATCCAGCAGGCGCGCCTGTATGCTCGATGCCTGGAAAACGAGTACGGCTATAGGCCTCCGATCTTTCTTACGAATGGATTCGAGACTTTTTTCTTAGACGACGATTCCGCTCCGATGCGAAAGGTGAGCGGCTTCTTCTCTCAAGATGAGCTGCAGAGGATAATCAATCGCCGGAGTGGTGCGGTCAAGCCGAGTACGCTGCGGGTGAATGAGACCATTGCCGGCGGTGGCAAACGCTACTACCAGGTAGAGGCCATCGAGCGCGTGTGCGCCAATATCGAATCAGGCCATCGTAAGAGTCTGCTTGTCATGGCCACCGGAACGGGGAAGACCCGTGTTTCGGCTGCCTTGACGGACGTCCTCATGCGTTCCGGGCTCGTTAAGAACGTCTTGTTCCTTGCGGATCGCGTGGCGCTTGTTCGTCAGGCCAAAAGCGGGTACCAGGATTATCTGCCTAATGAAACGCTGTGCAATCTTGTATCCAACAAGGATGATCGCAACGCCCGCATCGTGTTTTCCACATACCCAACCATCCTCAATGCGATTGACAAGGAGCGCAATGAGGATGGCAACCTTATGTTCACTCCCGCGCATTTTGATCTCATTATTGTTGATGAGGCACATCGCTCCATTTTCAAAAAGTATCGAGCGATCTTCGACTACTTTGATTCACTTGTTGTTGGCCTTACTGCTACGCCGGCGAACGAGGTCGATCGCAACACGTACGACTTTTTTGAGGTCGAGCGCGGGGTGCCCACCTACGTGTATGAGTACAACACCGCCACAGAGGTCGATCATGTTCTCGTGCCGTATTTCGGCATCGAGACCCATACGAGTTTCATGGATGACGGCATAACGTACGACGATTTGTCCGAGGAGGATCGCGAGACGCTCGAGGAAGACTTCGAGGAGACGGGGCAAGATGTGCCCGAAAAGATCGAGTCGCGCGAGATCAACCAATGGGTGTTTAACGAGTCTACGGTGGATGGCGTGTTGGAAACCCTCATGGAGAAGGGTATCAAGGTAAATGGCGGTCAAACGCTCGGGAAGACCGTCATCTTTGCGCAGAGCCAAAAACACGCTCGTTTCATCGTTGAGCGCTTTGGAAAGCTATATCCAAATCTCCCGGGGGACTATATAAAGACGGTGCTGCATTCGGATGATTATTCGCACACCGTAATCGATGATTTCGAGGTCAAACCGTTGCCGGTTATCGCCGTGTCGGTCGATATGATGGACACTGGCGTCGATGTGCCCGAAATCGTTAATCTCGTCTTCTTCAAGAAGGTGCGCTCGAAGATCAAGTTCTGGCAGATGATTGGCCGCGGGACTCGCCTGCGTGAGGGCCTTGAGGTCGTTGATCCTCTGAATGGCCCACATGTGGACAAAGAGCGCTTCTTCATTTTTGACTGGTGCAAGAACTTCGAGTTTTTCCGAGAGCATCTGAATGTTTCAGAGGGTAAGATCGCCCTGTCTTTGACGGAGCAGGTTTTTCAGCGTCAAGCTGAACTGGCCATGTTGATGCAGGAGAGCGCATTTGCCGCTGATGGCTATCAAAGCCTGCGCCAGGAGCTTGTAGATGCCATGCGAGGCCAGGTTGTGGCGTTGAACGATGAGTTGTTTTCTGTTCGCAGGCATCGCCGCGAGGTGGAGAAGTATCGCCGCGTTGAGTCATTTCGGTTGCTAACCCCAACATCATTTGCCGAGCTCAAGTCACCGATCTCAATGCTTGTGGTAAATGACGAGGCAGATGTTGACGCCTTGAGATTCGATGCGCTTATGTACGGCTACATGATTGCCGCCTGCCAGGGCGGGAAAACCGCTGGCTATAAGTCTCGGCTGATTTCGATTGCTGCTTGCTTGCAAAAGGTGACAACCATCCCCCAGGTCAAGGACAAGCTGCCCCTGATCGACGAGGTCTTTGACGGGCAGATTCTCGACGATGCAAATCTTCTGGATATGGAGGGCATCCGCAAGGAGCTGCGTGGCCTCATTCGATTTATCGTAGCTGGTAGAAGCAGACGTGATGTCATTACTCATCTTGATGATCCGGTTACGCGGGTCGTTTATGGCGTTGAGGCGGATATTGGTGAGGACTTTGAGGACTACAAGCTGAAGGTCGAGCGCTATCTCAAGGACTATGCCGACACGTTGGTGATTCATAAGTTGCGCAGCAACCAACCCATGACGGAATTTGAGTTCGAGCAGCTTGAGCGGATCTTCACGCACGATCTTGGCAATGCGGAAGATTATGCCAAGGCTTATGGCGATACGCCGTTTGGGCTTTTGGTTCGCAGGCTGGTTCATCTCGATCACGATGCTGCCATGGCTGCTTTTGCGAACTTCCTGAACGACCAGAGCCTCAATGAGCAGCAGATTTCCTTCGTGAAGCGTGTGGTGAATTACGTGGTAGAGAACGGCTATATGGAGCCGGTTGCCTTGACGCAGCCCCCGTTTGATCGGCCGCAATCCTTTATTCGCATGTTCAATTCTCAGCAACAGCTTGATTTGATGGCGGTCATCAAGGGGATTAAGCGGAATGCGGAACAGCCCGCCGCGTAAGGCATTTTGTTCGATGCCGATTTAGACGGTCATGGGAATGGGTGGGGTCCGGGCATTTCGGACCCCACCCATTCGTGTTGCATTTTCGGGTGCCGTGAGGACGTCGATGGGTTTAATCCAGGTCTTCGCCGTTGGATGCGATGACCTTCTTGTACCAATAGAAGCTGTCCTTGCGGTAACGGTCATAGGTTCCGTTGCCGTAGTCATCTGCATCGACGTACACGAATCCATAGCGCTTGACCATCTCGGCGAGCGAGGCGGACGGAAGGTCGATGCAGCCCCAGGTGGTGTAGCCCATGAGATCGACGCCGTCTGCAACCGCCTCGCGCATGGCGCGGATGTGCTCTCGGAGATAGTCGATGCGGTAGGCGTCGTGGACCGTTCCATCCGACTCCAGGGTGTCTGCCGCTCCCAGACCGTTCTCAACGATGAAGATCGGCATCTGGTACCGGTCGTAAATGCGGTTGAGCGTGATGCGCAGTCCCTCGGGATCGATGCCCCAGCCCCAGTCGTTCGTCTTGATATACGGGTTGCGCAGGTTCTTGATCAGGTCTCCGGGGTTCTCCCGTTTATCCTCATCTCCGCTTACCACATAGGTCATGTAATAGCTGAAGGCAAGGAAATCGACCGTGCTTGACCTCAGGATATCCTCGTAACCGTCGACGAAGTCGATATCGATGCCCGCCTCGTTGAAATAGCGCAGCACGCGCTTGGAGTAGGCACCGCGCGCCATGACGTCGTAGGGATTCAGGTTGAGCTGGTCTTCGAGCACCGTGACAGCAACATCAGTCGGCTTGCAAGTGTACGGGTAGCACTCGAGTCGGGCGATCATGCAGCCGATTTTGCACTGCGGGGCGACGTCGTGCGCGTAGGCGATGGTTTTGGCCGAGGCGAGGAACTGATGGTGCATGATCTGGTGGGCTAAAGAGAGGCGGTCTTTCTTAGAGCGGTACACCAGCGAGCCGCCGCCCATGTACGGAGAGCACAGGGCCATGTTAATCTCGTTGAAGGTGATCCAATACGTGACCTCGTCTTTATATTCATCGATCAGCGTTCGCGAGAACTTGACGAACAGGTCGATGAGCTCTGGCGACTCCCAGCCGTTGTATTCGTCGGTGAGCGCAATGGGCACCTCGTGGTGGATCATGGTCACCAGGGGCTCAATGCCGTACTTATGGCATTCGGCAAACACATCGTGGTAGAACTGGATGCCCTCAGGGTTGGGGCGCTCCTCCTTGCCCGTGGGGAACAGGCGCGTCCACGAGATGGACATACGGAATGTCTTGAAGCCCATTTCGGCCAAGAGCGCGATGTCCTCTTTGTAATGGCTGACGAACTCGCTGCCGCGCCGATACGGGAAGTTCATCGCGCCATCGTCTTTGCGGGCGTTCTCAAAGCGTCCCTGGGTGATCTCCATGGTCATGCGGCCGTCGGGACGCTCGTCTTTGGGGACGAAGTCGATGAAGTCCAGATGGGACAGGCCGCGGCCATGGAGGTTGTAGCCGCCCTCAAATTGAGCGGAGCTGGTGGCGCCGCCCCAGAGGAATGTGCTGGGAAATACGTTCATATGTGCTCTCCTTTTGATAAAACCGGTTTGCGGGTGCAGCCGTGCGGTGCGTTTTGGCCGAACAGCTGCGGGGTGGCGCGCTGCAGCAGGGCGGCGCGCCGCGACTGTGCGGAAACGGGCGGTGCGCTACAGCTGAGTCGAAGCGGTGTCGCTAGATCCGTCGGTGTCCTTGGTCATGACGAACGAGTACGCAAAGGCGGTTACAAAGGCGATGAGCAGGGAGATCCCCATGAACATCAGGTTACTCGTGCCGTCGATGTAGCCCGGGATGCTGAACAGACCGGGCTGTGCAAAGACAAAGCATTTCACGCCGAACAGCATGTAGGCGGCACCTCCGGCGGCACCGCCGAGGATGGCACCGATGAGCGGCTGCTTGTACTTGACATCGATGCCGTACAGGGCGGGTTCGGTGATGCCGAGCAGGCCGATGGCGCCGTTGGAGAACGCGGCGGAGCGCATCTTGCCCTTGAGTTTGAAGGATGCGCCGATGGTTGCGCCGGCGACGGCGATGTTGTTCACAAAGAAGCCTGGCATAAGCACGTCGAATCCAGTGGTGGCGAGATTCTGGAGAATGACGGGGAAGGTGGCGGAGTGCATGCCTGCCATGATGATGAAGGGCAGCAGGCCGCCGAACAGCGCGCCGGCGATCGGGCCCATGGTGGCAAACCCGGCGTTGATGCCCTGGCTCAGCAGGATGCCCGCGTAGTTACCGAGCGGAGCTACCACGGCGAGCAAGACGGGCATGAAGATTGCAAAGGAGATCGTTCCCGAGAGGACGATCTTGAGATTTGCGGGGATACAACGATCGACGGCCTTGTACAGGTACGAGAACGCGATGACACATAGGATGGTGGGCAGAACCGAAGAGGCGTAGCTATATGCCGGAACCTGGAAGAACAGGAATTGGATGGAGGCTCCAGCGGTCTGGTTCAGGAATGTGGGATACAGCAGGCAACCGGCGATCATGAGTCCGAAGACCTGATTGAGCCCAAAGCGCTTGGCCGTCGTCATGCCCACGAGGAACGGGAGGAAGTAGAACGGGGCGTCGCCGACGGCGTTCAGCACGGTGGCGACTCCGCTGTCACCAGCGATGAGCCCAAAGGTCGTGAGGATGAGGACGAGGCTCTTGATCATGCCGCCCGTGCAGAACGCGGGAAGAACGGGGAGGAAAATCGAGGATAGCGTCTCAAGGATCATCGAGGAGATGGGGGCCTTCTCGCCCGTAGGCTGCTCGTCGTCATCATCGATGACGTCTTTTTCCTTAAAACCTGTGATGCTGCAGAACTCACGGTAGACGTCGGGCACGTGGGTGCCAATGACGAGCTGGATTTGATTGCCCATCTCTTTGACTTGCAGGACGCCCTCGATAGCCTCGAGCTGCTCGCGGTCGATGATGCTTTTGTCTTTCACGATGAGACGCAGGCGCGTGATGCAGCAAAAGACGTCTTGGATATTATCGGTCGAGATGATCTGCAAAATATCATTGCAGAGTTGTTCGTATTTCATGTCGAACTCCTTGCAGTTCAGTGACCTAATTGGTCGTGCTGGTGATGCTGCAAAGGTTATGCCTGGGACGGTCGACTGCGCGAACACCCAGTAACAGTCCTTCGACATGCGCCGTGTTGGCGCGTGGTTCCTTGATCGGGTTCGTGGTGCGGCGCGATGCGGATTGCATGGGTCGCTACGAGCAGATCCTGCTGATGTGGATGATGATGTACAGCGTCTCATCATCGGAGAGCTTGCGCCCCCATGAGCTGAATATGTGGCGGGCGATCGCGTCTGCACATGATGCGCCCTGGGGGAATTGCTCGCGCATGCTCGTGAGCATGCTGGCATCCAAGCCCGCGGCTTCCAAGTTGTCGCCGATGCGCAGCCGCTTGAATAGATACAGCATGTGCGTTGCGTAGCGAGAAAAGGCGAATGACGTGCGGTCGACGGCGATTCCGAAAGAGCCCTCGATGATCTCTGTCACATCTTCGAGCATGCGGTCGTCTGCGGTGGTTTCGGATGCGCGTATCTCCTCGGTTGACATCTGCGCGTTCACGAGATTGAGGGCGATGCCGGCTGCTTCTTCGCGGGGAAGCCCAACGCCGAACTCCTTTTCGATGCGACGGACGGCGAAAGAGCCAAGTCTGTATTCGTCTGGATAGCTCTGTTGGACGTCATACGCCATGGGCATTCGAATGTACATCTGCTTTCGAGCTCGTTCCACCGCATAGGCGATGTGGTCGGCGAGAATGAACGTGAGGTTCGGGGACAGTTCATAGGGAAGCTGGTTCCGTACGACGTCGACTATTTTTGCCGCGAACTCGAGAACTTCTTCTGGTAGGTCGCCAGCTGCGGAAAGATAGCGACTTCCGACATCGTAGAAGGTTCGAGATATCTCCGACAGCTTGAGATCACGAGGCAACTCGCCAAAGCCCAAGCCTCGACCCATGGCGATGAGCTCATTACCGTCGTCATCTATGCAGGTGACGACATTATTGTTGATCTTCTTGATCGCTCGCATTATTACACCTCCTTTCTGTCTGCCCGTGATGACGGGCGCGAATCAGTGAGCTGGAACCACGCTCATAAAGAAAAACTCTTCGACGCAACCGTAAGAAGACCCTTGGCCTCCACGGTTATGCCTCGAAGAGTAACAGCCCGTGCATCTTTGAATTGTCAGCTGCCTGGTTATGCTCCTCACGGATTACAGCCCAAGAACAACCGTATTGTAAGGGATTGAAAATGGAAGATTTCAAGTGAATTCATTTTAATCAGTGAGTGGAAGTTATCTATCGATGGGCGGCGTTGGCGATTTGACGGAGATGCTCCGTGGGCAGCAAGATGGTCAAGTTGCCGCTGCGTGTGACGTTTCTCTATGGTTGTAGCTGCAACCAGCTTTTCCATCGCCCGCCGATGCCTCTCCGCCCGCTCTGCGATGGACCGCGCGATAGCTTCCTGGCTCTGCATATACGACACCTTCATCGGCGACGTGGCGCCGGATTCTCCTTAAGGGCGAGCCAAGAGACGGCGATGAAGAGCCCCGCAACGAGGAGAATCGCGAATTTGATCAAATTGAGGGCGCCGTGCCCCAATGCGATGAGGAGTCTCTTGCGAAGGATCCGCCGTTCCGCTGCGGGGTGCTTTCGATATTCGATGTACACCCAGGCGAAGAATAGCGATATGTCGACCCCGAATGCGATGAGCCCGAAGGTCATCTGCTCCACCAACACCTGTACGCTCTCGTCCATAAGCGACCCTCTAGCGATGCCCTGAGCGGCGTGCACGCCAGATGCGATTCGCCGTGAACGTGACAATGAAAGATATCAGGAAGATTCTCATCATGTACCTCCCGCGCAAAATGGTCCCTTGGGATAATGGTACTGGTTCGCCCGGACGCAATTCGATGCTGGCTGCTAAGGGCGGGCGACTCTTGGTTGTCCGCAGCGCGTGGGTTTGCTCGCTACGCGAGCCTGTCGTCGGTCGTGGAGATGGGACGGAGGGTAGAAATGGGTAAGAGACGTGGCGGAACCCGCAAGGCCTGTGTCCTGGTTGCCGTGATGGCCTGCGTGCTTGCCGTGGTGGGATTGGGCCTCATCGCTACGGGGCGCCTGTGCATCACGTCGGCCCGACGTCCCGCGGATCGGTATGGGCAAGATTGCTGTTCAGACGGGGGAGGCGCCGCGGGCATCGCTCTTAGCGGCGCCGTGGACTCTCCCGACGTCGATTTCGATGGCATTCCGGACGACGAGGATATTCTCGCCGCCGCCCTCTCGTACATCGGGACGCGACCGCATTACAAGAGCGCCTATTACGCTTCCGGATATCCCGATGACGAGTTCGGCGTCTGCACCGACGTCGTCGCCATTGCATGTCGGGATGCCGGCTATGACCTGCAACGGCTGGTGGCTGCCGACATCGTCCACCGTCCGGACGCCTACGGCATCGCCGCCCCGGATCCGGCGATCGATTTTCGCCGCACCCCGAACCTCGAGGTGTTCTTGGGTGCCCATGCCCTGAGTCTTACCAATGATGTGCGGGAGATCGACCAGTGGTGCGGTGGCGATATCGTACTGTACGAAGGGCATGTCGGTATCGTGTCCGATCGCCGCAACGTGCAGGGGATCCCGTATCTCATCCACCATGCGAGCCCGTTCCAGCTGTGCTATGAGGAGGACGGGCTGGAGCGCTATGGACGCATCATCGGGCATTACCGCATGAAGCCCGCATGCCTCGACCTGCTCGAGCGGGCGTGACGGAACGTGTTCAGCTTGAGCGCGCGTTCCGTCCGGGCCACAGCGGCGCATCGATGTTCTGTCGGCGGGGCGCCCCGCACAGGGGGAACTTCGCCGTAACGCGTCGAGCTGCCGCACACCGGGCCGCCCCCGCTCCTACCTCGCGTGCGCGGTGATCGCACCGTGCAGCCAGGTGGCGCACCCGGCGACGTTCCCGTCGTAGTATGCGGTGAAGCGCTCGTCGGCGACGTACATCTCGGCCAGGCCGCGATGCGCTTCGGGCGTGTAGAAGTTCCAGGTGAATCCGAGCCACTCGCGGTGCATGGAGCAGATGCGCTCGCCTTCTTGGCCCGTCGGGTCGGCGCCCGCGGTCACGGCGGCCTCGAGCGCCTCGTTGATGGCCCGTCCCAACTCCTGGAAGCGCTCGAATTCCCCCTCGCTCAGATTGAGCATCTTGCGGTTCGCCTCGTCTGCCGCGGCGTCTCCCCAGCGCTCGCGAACCTCCTTGCCGTACTCGTGCTCGTTGTCCTCGATGAGGCCCCGCTTCATGCCCTCGAATTTGGCCTTGTCGCTCATGGGCGTTCCTTTCTCGATGTGTGCGATGGTGGTTTCGACGGTGCGGATGAGCGCCTCGAGGCGCGCATGCTCCGTCTTGAGCGTTTCGAGATGATGGGCGAGCGCGCGGCGGCGCTCATCTTCGGTGGCGCTCAGGGCGCGTGGGATCTCGGCCGTGCCTACGCCCATGTGGCGCAAGAGCAGGATCTCCTGCAGGCGGTCGATGTCCGCCGGCGTGTAGCGGCGGTACCCGTTGGGGCCCCTCGTGGGCTTCAGCAGCCCCTCTTCCTCGTAGAAACGCAATGTGCGGGTCGATACTCCCGCGATCTTGGAGACCTCTCCGATGCCGTATGTTTCCCGTAAGTCCATGTCGGCCTCCTCGACGTCGATCGTCCGTAGGATAAACCTTTCCGCAACATTAAGGTCAAGGACGGGCTTGGCCGGCATTCGCCGTCGATTGATACAATCGGAACACATAGATGTAAACAAATGCGACGCCCGCCCGCGCGACGGGGCGCCAAAGGGGGGTATTGATGCACGGCGACCTGTATCTTGTCCGACACGGCAAGACCATGTTCAACGAGAAGCGAGTGATCCAAGGTTGGTGCGATGCGCCTCTCACGCGCGAGGGCGAGGAGCAGGCGGAGCGCATCGGCAGGTATTTCGAGCGCGAGGGAATCACGTTCGACCATGCGTACACTTCCACGCTGACCCGCACACAGCAGACTATCGAGCGCATCGTGGGTATGAGCTATGAGCGCGTCGAGGACCTGCGCGAATGGGGGTTCGGCGCGTTTGAGGGGGAGCGCGTGAGCCTTATGCCGCCGTTCCCGTGGGGCGATTTCTATGTCCCCTTCGGTGGTGAGGCGCAGATGGACGTGCGCCGTCGTGTGAGCGATGCGCTTGCGCAAATCATGGCGCGTCCCGGCCATGAGCGCGTGTTGGCGGTGAGCCACGGGTCGGCATGTCGCGAGTTCCTGACCCGATGGGTGCCCGACGGCGGGTTCGATCATGGGAAGGTGCCCGGCAACTGCAGCATCATGCATTTTGCGTTCAGCGAGGGGATGTTCGAGCTGATTGAGGTCATCGAGCAGGATCGGCTGAGGGTACTGCTCGGGGAGTAGGCGCCTCGCGTCTCGGATGCGTCTTTTCGGCAGCACCGGTTGCGCGCTTTGCGCGTGGGCTTTCAAGTGGCGCGCGGCAAGACCGCCCGGCTCCATGGGAGCCGGGCGGTCTTGCATAAAATGGTATGAATCGCAGTGGTGAATGAATATATTTTAAGGCCGAGGGCTTGGCGCCCCATACGATTCCGGTCAGGTGGTCAAAATACCCTGTTTGTGCGTTGAACCTCAAGAAGACTCAAGACAAAACCCCAGGATTGCGCAATCTCCGGGTCGTGCTCGCGCACGCGAGTGCCGGTCTGGTTCATAAGATGAGAGCAAAGTCCCAGGATTCACATGTGCGGCCGAGTATGCATCGCTGGAAACGAGGTCATGTTGGCGCACAACTAGGGTATTTTGACCATCATCGTGAAAATGCACGGAACCAAGGGCCGGAAAGCGGCTTTGAGCTACTTCGCGATGCGGTGGATGAACAGGCCGCTGCGCAGTTTGGGTTCGAACCAGGTCGATTTGGGCGGCATGACCTCGCCGGCGTCCGCGATGGTGAGCAGCTGGTCGATGCCGGTGGCGCACAGCGTGAACGCTATGCCGTTCTTGCCCGCCCGGGCCTCAAGCTCATCGGTTCCGCGAATGCCGCCCACGAATGAGATGCGGGGGTCGGTACGAGGATCGTCGATGCCCAAAATGGGCGCGAGGATGTGGTCCTGCAGGATGGAGACGTCGAGGGAGGCGACGGCGCTCACGGCGTCGCGCATGTCCCCGTGCAGCTCATACCAGGTGCCGTCGGTGAACATGCCGAACACCCCGCGCTCGCTCGGCTCGACCGGCCCCGTTGCCTCGATGATTCCAAAGCCCGTGCCGCTCAGAGCCTCGAGCAACTCGTGTGTATCGAGACCGTTGCGGTCGGCGACCACGCGATTGTACGGCAGGATGGTGAGCTGGCTCGCCGGGAACAGGACGGAGAGGAAGTAATTGAAGGGTTCTTTACCGGTGTACATGCCCTCCGCCTTGGCCTGCTCGCGCATGCGCTGGGCAACTTTCACCGCGCTTGCGGCGCGATGGTGGCCGTCGGCGATGTAGGCGCATGGAATCTGGCCGAGCATGGCGTGGAGCGCATCCACGGCGTCGCGACGCGCGACCTCCCACACGGTCTGGCGCACCCCGGCCTCGTCGGTGAAATCGTACAGGGGCGTTGAGGTTTTGGCGGCGCCCACGATCATGTCCAGCACGGGCTGGTCGCGGTAGGTGAGGAAGATGGGCCCAGTTTGGCAGCCGAGGGCCTCGATGTGCTCGATACGATCGCGCTCCTTGTCTTCGCGCGTGAGCTCGTGGCGCTTGATGACGCCCTGCTCGTAATCGTCGACGGCGCAAACGCATGCGATGCCGGTTTGGACGCGGCCCTCCCAGGCGAGTTGGTAGATGTAGTACGCGAGGTTCTTGTCCTCGACGAACGTCCCGTCCTCGATGCGCTCGCGCAGCAGCTCCGCCCCGCGCGCGTAGACCTCGGGGGCGTACATGTCGTGTTCAGGGTCGAATTGCGTTTCGGGGCGGTCGATGTTCAGGAACGACAGGGGGTGTCCCGCCACATACGCCGCCGCCTCGGCGCGGTCGAACACGTCATACGGCAGCGCGGCGACCTCCGCCGCATGCTCGGGAACGGGGCGGATGCAGGGAAATGGGAGGGCCTTCATGGGGCCTCCTTTCAGATGACGAGGCGTGACTGCCCACTATTGTACGCGCCCGGCGGGCTCGACGGCGGCCGCTCTAAGCGGGGGCGCCGTCGAGCCTACTTGATCACGCGGACGCGGTACATGCCGGAGATGTCCTTGAGGGCATCGATGGTTACGCTGTCGAGGTGCTCATCGGTGTCGAACATCGTGTAGGCGTTCTCGCCGGCACTCTCGTTGACCATGCGCTGCACGTTGGCGTTGTCCTTCGCGAGAATGGCGGTGATTTGGCCGATCATGTTCGGGACGTTGGCGTGCAGGCATGCGATGCGGCTCGCCGCGCGGGCCTTTCCCATGGAGCAGGACGGGTAGTTCACCGAATGCGCGATGTTGCCGTTTTCCAGGTAGTCCTTGAGCTCCGAAATCGCCATGTCGGCGCAATTTGCCTCCGCCTCGGCGGTGCCGGCGCCGGAGTGCGTGGTAATGAAGGTGCGGGGCATCTTCACCGTTTTGGGCGTGGCGAAGTCGCAGGCGAACCAGGCGAGCTTCCCGGATTCGAGCGCCGCGGCGACTGCGTCCTCGTCGATAATGGTCTCGCGGGCGAAGTTGATGAGCACGGCGCCTGGGGCGAGCAGGGCGAGTTGCTCGGTGGAGATCATGCCAATGGTGTCTGCCTTGGACGGCACGTGCAAGGTGAGATAGTCGCAGCCGCGACAGAGGTCCTCGAGCGTGCCCACGCGCTGGACTTCGCGGTTTAAGGCCCACGCGTGCTCGACGGAGATGAACGGGTCGTAGCCGTAGACGTCCATGCCGAGCTCGACGCAGGCATTGGCGACCTTGGACCCCACGTTGCCGAGGCCCACGACGCCGATGCGCTTGCCGCGTACCTCGCGCCCGACAAACGCCTTTTTCGCCTTTTCGGCATCGACCATGATGTTGGGATCCTCGGCGTTGTCACGCACCCACTGCATGGCCTGCACGATGCCGCGACTCGACATGATCATCATGGCAATGACGATTTCCTTGACGGCGTTTGAGTTGGCACCAGGGGAGTTGAACACCACCACGCCGCGGCGCGCGTACTCCTCGACGGGGATGTTGTTCACGCCCGCGCCGCAGCGACCGATGGCACGGATACCCTCGGGCAGCTCGTAGCCATGCAGGTCGGTGGAACGCATGAGGATCGCGTCGGCGTCCTTGGCGTCCTCGACGAATTCGTATCCCGCGCCGAAGTCGACGCTGCCGTCCTTGGTGATGTCGTCGATGGTTTTGATGTATCTCATGAATGCCTCACATTCCCGCTGACCGGTCCTTGCGAGGCCCGGTGCTCGGACAGTCTTGCTGGTGCGCATGACGCGTTTCGCGGCCTTCGGCTCGTGCGGAACTCGCGGCGGACCTCACGGGAGCCGGCCTGACGTTCCACACGCGATGCGGTGGCGCAATGGGAGAGGGGCGGTGCCCCTAGATAGATCGCGACGGCAATTTCCTCTCGAATTCCTTCATGCACGTCACGAGGGCCCCCACGGAGTCCATGGTCACCGCGTTGTAGATGCTGGCGCGCATGCCGCCCACCAGGCGGTGTCCCTTCACGCCCTCGATGCCCCGTTCGCGCGCGAAGGAGATGAAGGCGGCGTCGAGGTCTACGTCGTTGGTGCGGAAGGTGACGTTGCAGATGGAGCGGCTGTCGCGTTGGGCCGTGCCGTGGAAGAGCTCGCTTTCATCGAGCGTGTGGTAGAGGAGCTCTGCCTTGGCGCGGTTGCGCTGTGCCATGGCGACGAGCCCGTCGGTCTCCTCGATCCAGCGGAAGACCTTGCCGCATAGGTAGATGCCGAAGGTGTTGGGCGTGTTATACATGGAGCCTTTACTCGCCTGCAGCTTGTAACCCATGTAGGTGGGGCAGATGTCGGTGCGCGCGGGGCCGCCCTCGATGAGGTCCTCGCGAACGATCACCACGGTCACGCCGGAGGGGCCGGCGTTCTTTTGGGCACCGGCGTAGATGAGGCCGTAGCGCTCGATGTCGAGCGGCATGGACAGGAAGCAGCTCGATACGTCAGCCACGAGGGGCGTCGACCCGCAGTCGGGCAGCTCGTGGAACTGCGTGCCGAAGATCGTGTTGTTCTGGCAGATGTGGACGTAGTCGAGGTCGCCCGCGGCGGCGCGTTCCTTTACGGGTGTGAGGTCGGGGATGCGGTCGAAGTTCGTGTCCTCGCTGCTGGCGAGAACCTCTGCCTGGCCGTACTTGCATCCTTCCTTCCAGGCGAGTTTGGAGAAGTTACCGCTCACGACGTAGCCCGCATGGCCACGGCGCATGAGGTTCAGCGGTACGCCCGCGAACTGCAGGGTCGCGCCGCCCTGCAGGAACAGCACACGGTAGTTCGAGGGGATGACGAGCAGTCGGCGCAGGGTCGCCTCGGCTTCGTCGATGACGGCCTGATAGACGGGGGAGCGGTGGCTCATCTCGAGCACAGACATGCCGCTGCCCGCGAAGTCGAGCAGCTCGGATTGAGCTTCGCGCAGCACGCGCTCGGGGAGCGCGGCGGGACCGGCGGAGAAGTTGTGCACGCGTGCCATGGCTGTCCTTTGGGGAGTCGTTTGGATAATGCGATGTACTTTATCACTCTAAAGCATGCGGCGCATGGGGGCGCTTTCCATATTCAATTGTTTACACGGCCGCGACACGGGAGTTTGAGATGTGCGCCTGAGGGGAATACAATAACCCTAACGTTCAAGTTGACCTTGAAGGGAAGACTGCATTGGCGACGTATGTGACATCGGACGCGCACGGACATGCGCGGGCACTCGACCGCGCTTTGGAATTGGCGCAGCCTGGATCGAATGATGCCGTCTTCGTCCTGGGGGACATGGTCGATCGTGGCCCCGATCCCCTGGGCGTGGTGCGCATCGTGCGCTCTCTGCCCAATACGCACGTGCTTATGGGCAACCACGAAGCGATGCTTCTTGAGACGATTCTCACGGGTGACGAGTCGGACATGATGGCGTGGCACATGAATGGCGGTTTCGTCACATCTGAGCAGCTCGACGCGCTTGCGCGCGACGCGTACGTCGATGTCATGGATTGGTTCGCGGCATTGCCGACGTTCGCGGTCGTGGAGGTTGACGATGCACGGCGCTCCGTGGCTCCCGGTGCCCGTCGCTCGCACGTGTTGTGTCACGCGGGCATCGACGCTTCACGGTTGAGGGAGTCGCTTGCCGCGATGGGCGTGGCGGCCGATACGCAGGGAGGCTATGGCGGAGCCACGCCACGCAACCTACTCGATGCTATGGTTCAACAACGGGTTGACGACCTTCTGTGGATACGCCGTGAGTTCTGGTCGGAACCCACGGGACTGGTCGGTTGCGACGGACGGGGCCCCGTGGTCATTGCCGGACACACGCCCTCGGTGCTTTTGGGTCGATACGCGACGCTCATGTGCGGTGATGGCGTGGATGAAGCCCTGCGCGGCGTGATGGTGGAGGTTGGGCCCTCGCGCGACACGGGTGGTGTGGCCGATCGCATCTGCATCGACTGTTCTGCCGCCACCGGGTATCCGAGCGGCCGCGTGGGCATTATGCGCCTCGAGGACCGCCGCGTGTGGCTCGCGGACATCGAAGAAGGGGAGTAACCCCTGCCGCATCGCAGCGCCGTGCATCAAGAGCGGAACGGCGAACGGTTGCGCTGCGAGAGGTTTTGCCTGATGCGGTAGTACTTGATGCCGAGGAGCGTCAATAGGAGTGTCATCGACGCGAGGTAGCCTATGACCGCGCCGTCGAGGCCTATGATCCAGATGAGCGCCGTGGGTACGACAAGGGCGAACGCGAAGGTGATGAGATAGGGTTTGGTCGCCGAGCTCTGATGACGCAGGACGGTGATGATGGCGTAGAGAAAGTCGATCGACGCGCTCACGCCTCCCGCGATGATCATGAGGTTCGCCGCCACACGGTATCGCTCGAAATCGATGCCGTACATGAAACTCATGACCGATATGCCTATCCAGCCCATGAACACGAGGGTCCCCAGGGTGAGCAGGGTGATGACGCCCAACATGGCGAGCACGATGAGGTCAAAGCGCTTGCGACGGCGTGGGTTGGACCAGATGTTCGCCAGCCTGAGCAGCTGGGGTTTATACATAAACCCGGAGGCGAGCAGAATGCCCTGCGCGGGAAAGAAGAGCGCGTTGAAGTAGAGCTGGTTATCGTAAGAGAGCATGCCCTCCATGGCGAACTTGGGCAGGCTCTCGATGAGGTTGAAAAGGAAAACCGCGGAGAACAGCGGGAAGCAGTGGCGGAAGAGGGAACCCACCTCTCCCATATTCCACGGGCGCGACCCTTCCGTTTCGAGCAGCGCGAGGGGAATGGAGACGAGGATGAGCGAGGCGACGGCGGCGATGGCCATTCCTGCCGCCGCGACGGCGCAGCTCCTGGTGAGGAACAGCAGGATGCAGAATGCCGCCATGGAGGCAAGGGAGCGCAGTGCCTGGCTGATGCCGGCGAGATAGAGTTTGTCCGCCTGCTGGAGACGACCCTCGTATACGTCGGCGAGGCCGTCGACGATCTTGTAGACGTAGACGCCCATGGACAACATGAGCATGCCGGGGCCGTAATCGCGAATGGTGCAGTACAGGAGTCCCATCACGAGTGCGATGATCGAGGTGATCCAGCGATTGAGCTGATAAGAGGCGAAGGAGTTCTTCTCGTCGATGTCAGATACTTGGAACGTCCGCACGCCGTAGTTCGACAGGAACATGAGCAGGGTGCCGGCGGCGAACGCCATGGAGAAGCGTCCTGCCTGTTCGGTGCCGGCGAGTTGGGTGGCGACGACGGTGAGCACGGGAAAGACCATGCCCCATACGCCGATGCCGATGGTGTTCCACACGTAGTCGCGCCGTGTTTCGCCGCTTTCGTACTCTGCCTCCTGTGCGGAGAGCCCACCGTCGTAAATCGATTCGATAAGCCGCGTCCACCAGGCATTCGCCAGGCGTGCGAGTGGACCAGGTTCGCGCGGGGAGGGTTGTTCCGCGGCTTCCGTGCGCGAGCTGCTGGGTCGTCCGCCTGCGATATACGCGCGGTTGCCATCTCCGTGACGCGTGTGGAGATCGCGGATTTTGACACGGAGGTTGTCGAGCGGATGTGAAGGCACGGGCATTCCAATCGGTTGGGTTGCTCGGAAGTATAGCCCCTTTGTTTTCCGAAGGGCGGCGTGGACGATTTGGAAGCGGCCCGATACGGACGGAGTCGACCGGAGCGTACGGCGGTGCGTCCCGACGGGGCGTCGGTTGGGGTGAGCGGGTGAGTGGTACTATGGTCCGGCGCGCGGCGGTGCGGTTGTTCAGCACGAGGCGTATGGCTCGTCGCGCATTGGACTCATTGTCGGATATCGGATGTCGTTAGGAGCCGTTTTGTCAATTGCCGACCTTGCCATCCCCTTCATATTGGCCCTTTTGCCCATCGTCTGGTTGATCGTCGCGCTCGTGGCGCTTCGCCTTCCCGCGTGGAAGGCGGCGTCGGGATCGTTCGTCATTTCCTGTGTGCTCGCGCTTGCATGGTGGGGCATGCCCATCCCCGAGGTCGCCACGGCGAGTCTCGAGGGCTTTCTCATGGCGCTGTGGCCTATCGTGCTCGTGATCATCGCGGCGGTCTTTACCTATAACCTGTGCGTCCGCACGGGGGCCATGGACGTGATCGGGTCGATGATCACCTCGCTCTCGACCGATCGCCGCGTTCTCGCATTGCTGGTCGCTTGGTGCTTTGGTGGCTTCATGGAGGGCATGAGCGGATTCGGGACCGCCGTGGCGATTCCGGCGGGCATGCTCGCGGCACTCGGTTTCCCAGCGTTGCAGGCAGTTCTCATCTGCCTGGTCGCCAATGGCGTTCCCACCTGCTTCGGTTCCGTGGGCGTTCCCACCGTGTCGCTCGCGGGCCTCACGGGGCTCGACCCGGTTTGCCTTGCCTTTACCGAGATGGTTCAGCTTGCGCCATTTTTCGTCATCGTTCCGTTCATCGTCGTGTTCCTCGCCGCCGAGACCGGTGAGGAGTGCGCGCCGGGTGCCGGCGTGGGTACGCGTCTCGGCGGCGTTTGGCATATCGCCCTGGCGTCGGGTGTCGCCTACGCGCTGCCGTCCTTGGCGGTCGCGGCGTTCGTGGGGCCTGAGCTCACGGTTGTGGTCGGCTCCCTGTGCTCGCTTATCGTCACGGCGTTGTTGGCGCGCCGTCCGGGCGCGGCACGCGACGAGTATCGCATGGAGATCGCATCGACCGAGAAGGCGACCTTGGCAGGTGCCCTGCGTGCATGGTCGTGCTTTATCTTGATCTTCGTGCTGCTGCTCGCGACCTCGAAGCTCGTGCCGTCCCTGAACGCGTGGCTCGCCCAGTTCTCGAGCTCGGTCACGATCTTCTCTGGTTCCGATCCCTCGACCGTCACGTTCACGTGGATCAACACACCCGGCGTTTGGATCTTCATCGCCGCGTTCATTGGCGGCCTCATCCAAGGTGCGGTTCCGCGCGTGATGGGCGAAGTGCTTGCCGCCACCGTCAAGCAGATGATGCCCACGGTCATCACCATGCTCGCCGTACTCGGCTGCGCGAAGGTCATGGGATACGCCGGCATGATTTCGGCCGTGTCGTCGTTTTGCATCGCGGTCACCGGCTCGTTGTTCCCGTTGATGGCGCCGGTCATCGGCGCGGTAGGCGCGTTCGTCACGGGGTCTGGCACGAGCTCGGGGCTGTTGTTCGGCTCGGTGCAACAGCAGGCTGCGGAGGCACTCGGCATGGACTCCTACTGGATGGTGGCGCTCAACTCGCTCGGCGTGGGCGCGGGCAAGATGATCTCGCCGCAGACGCTCGCCATTGGCCTGGCTGCCGTCAAGACCGTGGGTGTGGAGGGAAAGCTCCTTGCCCGCGTGATGCCCATCGCCATCGTGTTCATGGTGTTGATGGCCGCCCTCGGCCTGGGTGGGGCGCTGCTGCTCTAAGTGCGGCTGATCCCGTCGCCGCGAGGCCCTGCGGGTTTTCCCTTCGCGCGTGGTTCCGCTTCGCTCCACAAAAACGCGCTGCGGGGAAACCCTCCGGCGCCTCGCGGCTGCGTTGCCGTAGCTCAGGCTCCGGGGCATTCTCCCGTAGACCGTTTTGTGGAGCGCAGCGGAACCACGGTCGAAGGGAGTATGCCCTGGAGCCTGAGCGGTGAGGTCGCCGGCGAAGAAGGAGCCCCGTGCAGGTGGGTGCACGGGGCTCCTTTTCGCTTGCTATGACGTGGGGCCTTAGGCGCGCGGGCCTGCGTTCTTCACGTTCTCGGGCAGGTGGGCGTACTTCTTCTCGAAGTTCTCCTGGAACATGCCGGCGAGCTTCTTGGCCGTGGCGTCGTACTCTTCCTTGCTGGCCCAGCACTTCCACGGGACCATGACGTCGTCCGGCACGCCGGGGCAGGTGGTGGGGATGTCCAGGTTGAAGACCTCGTCGTGGATGAACTCGGCATCCTCGAGCGAGCCGTCGAGCGCGGCGTTGACGTTGATGCGGTTGTAGACGAGCGGGATGCGGTGACCCACGCCGTAGGAGCCCTCGACCCAGCCGGTGTTGACCAGGTAGACGCGGGTCTTGCCTTCGGCGATGCGCTCGCCGAGCATGTCGGCGTAGACCATCGGGTCAAGCGGCATGAAGGGCTCGCCGAACAGGGCGGAGAAGGTGGGCACGGGCTCCTTGATGCCGAGCTCGGTGCCGGCGACCTTGGAGGTGAAGCCGCTCACGAAGTGGTACATGGCCGCATCGGCGGACAGGCGGGCGATGGGGGGCAGCACGCCGAAGGCGTCGCAGGTGAGGAAGATCACCGCGGTGGGCTCGCCGCCCGCGCCCTCGAGGCAGCTGTTGGGAATGTGCTCGACGGGGTAGCCCACGCGGGTGTTCTGCGTGAGGGAGACGTCGTCGTAGTCGGGGTCGCGGTGCTCGTCGAGGATGACGTTCTCGCACAGGGCGCCGAACTTGACGGCGCGGAAGATCTCGGGCTCGCGCTCCTCGGTGAGGCCGTCGCACTTGGCATAGCAGCCGCCCTCGATGTTGAAGATGCCCTCGCCCATGGCCCAGCCGTGCTCGTCGTCACCGATGAGCAGGCGCTTGGGGTCGGCGGACAGGGTGGTCTTGCCGGTGCCGGACAGGCCGAAGAAGACGGCGGTGTCGTGCGTGGCGGGGTCCATGGAGGCCGAGCAGTGCATGGGCAGCACGTGGTCCTCGACGGGCAGGAGGTAGTTCATGACGGAGAAGACGGACTTCTTGATTTCGCCGGAGTACTCGGTGCCGGCGACGACCACGGTGCGCTCGGAGAAGTTGACGAGCACGGCGGCCTCGGAGTTCAGGCCCTCGATGGCAGGATCGCACTTGTAGCCGGGGGCGGCGAGGATGGTGAAGTCGGGCTCGCCGTAGGCGGCGCGCTCCTCATCGGTGGGGCGGACGAGCAGTTGGGTGATGAACAGGGCCTGGCTGGCGCGCTCGCAGGCGACCATGAACTTGCGGGCGTGGCCGCGGTCGGCGCCGGCGAGGCCGCGCACCACGTAGAGGTCGCGCTCGGAGAGGTAGGCGGCGACGCCGTCGCGTACCTTCTCGTAGCTTTTCTGGGAGATGGGAACGTTGACGTTGCCCCAGGCAATGGTGTCGTGGACGTCGGGGGTGTCTACCACGAAACGGTCCTTGGGGCTGCGACCGGTGTACTTGCCGGTTTCGACCACAAGGGATCCGTTGGAGGCGAGCTTGCCCTCGTGATGGGCGAGGGCCTGCTCGACGAGTTCGGCGGGGACCATGTCCACATGGACAGAGCCCTCGGCAGCGTTGACGCCGTAGCGGTCCAGCACCTGGGTGACGGAATCAATAGACATGTCGATCCTCCTAAAGGACGAGCGGGGCAGCGGTCATTCGATGTGCCGTCTCGATGCCGCGCGCTCAAGCGCGTGCGCCACCTGTCGTTTGCGAGAATCTGCGCACCGAAAAACGTTTTACCGTTCCAACGCTCCTATTGATACCCCATGCGCCGTGCGGACATGTGATGGAGTCGGCAAGGGTTGCGCGTCATTCGGCGAGCGGTAGTTTATTCAGTAAGCCGGCCATGGGCGCCTTAGGACTTGGTTTCCATTTTGGAGTGGCAGCGCGGGCAAGTGACGCGGATCTTGCCCTTACCCTTGGGGACGGAGAGGATCTGACCGCAGGTGGGACATTTGAGGAAGTGCGAGGTCTTGCGCTCTTTCCACATCTTTTGGGCGGTGCGCTTGGCACGGTTGAAGTCGGTTCCGGCGGGTTTTGCGGCATTGCGTGCGGATGTCCTGGCACCCGCACGACTTGCCCCGACGCTCTTCACGTAATCGCCGAGGACAGGCACACGCGAGGCGAGGGAGAGAAAACCGTCGTTTTCCTTGCGGCGGGCCGCCTCGTTCTTTGAGAACGCGCGGGCGAGCGCGACGAGGATGCTCGCGAGCGCCAGCCACGTGAGCGGGTCGAACTTGGCGATGGTGCCGATGAGGGCGAGCAGTAGCCCCAGCGCGCCCAGGACCCCGGTGAGCTCGTCGACGCCGTAGCGGTCTTTCATGAAGTCGTTCATCTGTGCCTTCCGTTCCTACGTGTGCGCCTGGTTGCGGGCTGCCTTGGCGGTGCTGCGCTCCTCGGTGCGGCGGTGTGTCGTCGGCGTGTCCATTGCCGTTACCGTACCCGATAATAGCCCGCTCGTGCCGCTCAATATCCTATTTCGCGAGCTTTTCGATAATCCTCTCGACTTCGGCGAGTTTCTCGGCCTGCTCCGCCTCGGTTCCGCATGTCGCCGCGCGGCGCACGCAACCTTCGATATGGGCCTTGAGGACGTCGGCATTGATGCGCCCGATGAGCGACTGGGTCGCCATGAGTTGCGTGGAGATGTCAACGCAGTAGCGGTCGTCCTCGACCATCTTGATGATGCCGTCGATTTGCCCCCGCGCTGTTTTGAGGAGTCTCAGCGTGCGCTCGTGGTCGGCCATCATGGCGCGCTTACACCTCCTCTACGGTCAGGGCGTGGAATTTCTCACCGGCAGCCTCGACGGCGGCGGTAAGCTGATCGGGCGAGACGGCATCGGAGCATTCGACGGTGACGGTCTGCGTCTCGTGATCGGCCTCGGCGTCCGTCACGCCCGCAACGTTGAGCAGGGCGGTCTCGACGGAGGCATCGCAATGGCCGCACATGAGGCCTTCGGTCTTGATGATGTAGTTCATGTTCGTTCCTTTCCTTGTTGGAAGCCGCGAATCGGGCGATTTTGTAACGAAAAACGGAATGCATCGAGTATAGGGCGGTTTCGCCACCATATGACCAGCGGTTATTCCGATGAACAGACCTCTCTACTCGGAGCGTCTCGATATTCGTTACATAATCGTCCGATTTGCGGCAAGTTGACGGTCTGGAATCCGCTTGCGCGTCAAGTTCGGGGCTTGAAGCCGCGCAGGCGCAGGGCATTCCCCACCACGCACAAGCTCGACAGGCTCATCGCCGCTGCGCCGAACATCGGTGAGAGCTGCCAGCCGAGCATGGGATAGAACACACCCGCAGCCAGCGGGATGCCCAGGGAATTGTAGAACAGCGCCCAGAACAGGTCCTGCTTGATGTTGCGGATGACGGCGCGGGAGAGCTCGATGGCGCGAGCGACGTCGAGGAGGTCACTTCTCATGAGCACGACGTCCGCCCCCTCCTTGGCGACGTCGGTGCCAGCTCCGATGGCGAGGCCCACATCGGCGCGGGCGAGGGCAGGGGAGTCGTTGATGCCGTCGCCCACCATGGCGACCGTCTGGCCGGCAGCCTGCAGCTCGCGTACCACACGCTCCTTGTCGGCGGGTAGGACGTCGGCGATGACGTTGGAAACGCCCACGCGCTCGGCGATGGCGCGCGCGGTGAGTTCGTTGTCGCCGGTGAGCATGATGGACTGGATTCCTAAATGCCTCAATGCCGCGATGGCGTCCGTGCTGGTTGGTTTGACCTCGTCGGCGACGGCGATGATGCCCATGATCTCACCGTTCTTGGCGAAGAAAAGGGGTGTCTTTCCTTGAAGGGCGAACCGTTCGAGTTCGTCGCGGTCGATGTCGATGCCCTCATCTGCCATGAGTGTGGCGTTGCCCGCAGCAATGCGGTTGGCCCCCTCGAATGCAGTCACGCCGCGGCCGGGGATGGCTTGGAATGCTTTTACCGAACGCGCGACGATGCCGCGCTCGTCCGCGCACGCCATGATCGCCTCGGCGAGCGGATGCTCACTGCTGCGCTCGAGGGCGGCGGCGAGTTTGAGGAGTCCCTTCTCGGTTATGGCGGCGGTGCCGTCCGCACGTTGTGCGGGAAGGATGTCGGTTACGGAGGGTTTGCCCTGCGTGATGGTGCCGGTCTTGTCGAGCACCACTGTTTTCACGTCACGCAGCGTCTCGAGGGCCTCGGCGCTTTTGAACAAGATGCCCATCTCGGCACCCTTGCCGGTGCCCACCATGATGGCGACGGGCGTGGCGAGTCCCAACGCACAGGGGCAGCTGATTACCACTACGGCGACTGCCGCGGTGAGTGCCTCATTGACGTTTCCGCCGGTGGTGACGAGCCATATCGCGAAGGTGGCTGCGGAGATGATGAGCACTGTCGGCACGAAGACGGCGGCGACCTTGTCTGCCAGGCGCGCGATGGGGGGCTTCGTGGCGTTGGCTTCCTCGACGAGGCGGATGATGCGGGCGAGGTTCGTATCGGCTCCGACGCGCGTTGCGCGGAAGGCGAAGGATCCCGTGCGATTGACTGTGGCGGCGCTCACGGTGTCGCCGGGTGTCTTTTCCGCCGGGATGGACTCTCCCGTGAGGGCGCTCTCGTCTATGGAGGACGAGCCCTCGAGAACCACGCCGTCCACGGGGACGGTTTCACCCGGACGCACTAAGATCACCTGGCCGGGCTTGATGTCGTCCGCGTTCACCACCGTCTCGACACCTTGCTCGTCCACGATGGTTGCGGTCTTAGGTGCGAGGTCGATGAGCGCCTCGATGGCCCCACCCGTCTTTGACTTGCTGCGGGCCTCGAGGTACTTGCCAATGGTTACCAGCGAGAGGATGGTTCCCGCGCTTTCCAGGTAGAGATTGTCCATGCCGATGGTGTGGGCACTCATGGGGTCGCCCGCCGCGAGTTCCGCCGCGATGCGGTAGATTCCGTAGATGGACCAGCCTACGCTGGCGGTGGCGCCGATGGCGATGAGTGCGTCCATGGTGGGAGCACCATGAACGAGCGACTTGAAACCGTTGATGAAGTAGGCATCGTTGACGTAGAGGATGGGTGCGAGTAGCAGCAGTTCGGTGAGCGCGAGGTTCATGACGTTCTCATGCGCGCCGAAAAATGCCGGCAGCGGCCAGCCGAGCATGTGCCCCATGCCCAGGTAGAACAGGGGGATGAGGAACACGATCGAGGTGATGAGGCGCCCGCGCATGGCACGCGCGGCGGCCTCAAGCTTCTTGGTGGGGGAGACGAGGGGTGCTGAGACGGCGTTCGCGTTGACACCGGGCATGGTTGCCCCTGCCGCGCCGGCGCCAGCTCCGCCTACGGGCGCCGCCGAGTAGCCCGCACGGTCGACGGCGTCGCAGATGTCGTCGTCGCTGAGGAGCGTTTCGTCGAAGGTGACCTGCATGCTGCCCGAGAGCAAGTTGACGGCGACGTCGGTCACGCCGTGCAACTTGCAGACGGCCTTCTCGACGTGTGCCTGGCATGCCGCGCACGTCATGCCGCCGACGTCGAATTTCTCCTGAGCCATGTGTAGCTCCTTTCGTAGCAATGTCACGGTTGAGTATACCCCACCCCCCGGGGGTATTTGATTAGAATGTCGATTTGCTTCCAAGGCGAACCCCGGGCGAGCCCGGGGCCGATCGCGACCGACCCTTGTGTCTGCGGGAACTTGGAGTGGGGTGCTCCGCGAAAGTGAACTCTCGCGGAGCATTTTGCTCGAAAGGGCGGGGAAATCGACGCGAGAGTTAACTTTCGCGATGCCTGTGCGCGGGGGGGGATGGGTACGCGTAACGTGGGGTTGTGTAATTTAGGGACAGTCCCCTTTTTGCACATCGGGTGCCCGTATACTTGCCTGCGGTGGAATCTGCTCCATGCGTTTCGCATGCGCCCGCAATAGCCTGAGAGGCTGCAGGGATATGCCGGTTGCGAACGTGCTCCACCGCGCGGACCGGCCCGCGCAATTGCTTGTTATATGAACCTCCTTGCGCGGACGGTTTGACGAGCGCGCCCCGTTGCCGGGCGCCGCTGTGTTGAGGCCCACCGCGCGGAAACGGAAATTCACACCCCCATGCCGCTGTTTATTAAGAAGAACACGAAAAAGGACGACGCCATCGAGACCGTCGAGGTACGCGAAACCAATCTCGCCTCCTCGTCCGATCAAGACGCCGGCCCCGAGACCACGTTCGCCGACCTTGGCCTGTCCGAGCAGGTCCTCTCCGCCGTTGCCGATATGGGCTATACCGCCCCGACGCCCGTGCAGGCTGCCTCGATCCCGCACGCACTCGATGGCGAGGACGTGCTTGCCGCTGCCCAGACGGGCACCGGCAAGACCGCGGCGTTTTTGCTGCCCACCATGAACAATCTGCCCCATGTGCCCCGTTCCCGCGCGCGTGGTAAGGTCGCTCCCCAGGGTCCGCTCATGCTCGTGGTCACGCCCACGCGTGAACTTGCCCAGCAGATCGAGGACGTGTGCCGCTCCATTGCGCACCACACCGGGCATACCAGCGTGACCGTTGTGGGCGGAGTGAGCTACAACCCGCAGCGTGACAAGCTCAAGCGCGGGTGCGACATCCTCATCGCCACGCCGGGCCGTCTACAGGACCTCATCGATCAGGGCGCGTGCATGCTCGACCAGGTGCAGGTACTCGTGCTCGACGAGGCGGACCGCATGCTCGACATGGGCTTTCTGCCCGCCGTTCGCCGCATCGTGGGCTACACGCGCGATGATCGCCAGACCCTGTTGTTCTCCGCAACGCTTGACGATGCGGCAGTTGGCTCGATCACCGACCTTGTGCACGATCCCGCCCGCGTCGAGATCGCCCCGGTGACCTCGACGGCGGAAACGGTTGAGCAGTACGTGCTCCCGGTTTCCCTCGAAGCGAAGAACGCCTTGCTCGCCCGTGTACTCAAGCGCGAGGGGGCGAGCCGCGTCATCGTGTTCTGCCGCACCAAGCACCGCGCCGATGCTTGCAGCCGCCGTCTTGCGCGTGCGGGCATCACCTGCGCTGCCATTCACGGCGACCGCAGTCAGGCCCAGCGCGAGCGGGCCCTCAAGGCGTTCCGCGCCGGGGAGTGCGACGTGCTCGTGGCCACCGACGTCCTCGCCCGTGGCATCGACATCTCAGATGTGCGCTACGTGGTGAACTTCGACGTCCCCACCGACCCGGTGGATTACATCCATCGCATCGGCCGCACGGGCCGCGCGGGTGAGGAGGGCTGGTCCCTGACATTCGTGACCCCCGATGATGTCGCCGAGTTCTACGACATCGAGGCAGTCATGGGCAAGACCGCCGCGCTCTTCGATGCGGACGGCTTCGAACTCGGAGCGTCCGCGCCCGAGGTCGACCCCAACCGCGTGCCCGCCAAGGCACCCGCGGGCAAGAAGGAGAAGAAACGCCGCCGCAAAGCGAAGGCCAAGGCGGGCGCCGGTTCGCGAGCCGAGTCCCGAGGCGGTTCCCGCTCTGGCTCGAATGGGGAGGCCCATGGCAAGGTGTCTTCCGATACCCGCGCGGGTGCATCTCGACGTGCTGAGGACGAGGCCAAGGCCAAGCCCTCCCGGAGGAAGCGCAGCGGTAAGACCCGGGTGCGTGCGGACGAGGGCGACGCTTCCGTCGAGCTGTTGACCGCTTCCGAGGCGCGTACCGCCTCCCGCCCCTCGCGCACTGGCGCGAATCGTCGTTCCACCTCATCAGGCGGGCGCGAGGCGTGGCGCAATTACGATGAGCCCAGCGAGCGTCGTGGTCGCGGCGGCCGAGGCGCCCGCAAGGCATCCAATCCCCACGGCGGCCGCGTCGACCGCGGGGGCTCGGCTTCGCGCACCGGTCGCCGCCCGGGGGACCGTGGTGGTCGCCGATAACCCTATTGCGCGATTTCACACGTCCTTCACGGGCGTGATACGCAAGTTCTGTGGAGGGGCGCGCCGGCTTCGTTATCGAGCTGGTGCGCCCCTCGCGCTGCAACAGGGCGTTGTCGGACTCTGGTCGGATTCGTGTCGGGACATGGTCTGGGAGCGTGCCCAATCTGTACAGGCGGCATGCCTCCGATTTGCCGCTGCACGCCGGTGACGCCCTCTCGCGCCATAGCCTAGGGGTGTACGGGCATCGCCGAGCCGTAAGGGGGGCACCATGTATCAACTATCCGCCGTCGACCGGGACATCCTTGATTTTGCCGAGTACTGGGGCGCGCGCAAGGCGCGCTGGATCGACGCCGCCTCGTCGGAGTTCGAGGAATACGTGCATCCCTTTGCGATGCGCATGAGGAGCCCCTTGCCCCGATACCTCGCCATGACGAACATCTACTTCACCGAATGGGCCTTGTTCGAGCGCCCCCTCATTGACGGGCGCACGCCGCTGCAGCTCTATATCGAGCAGTCCGCCCGCACCCTTCCCGAGGATTCGCTCGATCGTATGAGACAGGTCGAGCGCACCCAGTTCTTCTCGCGTTTCTCGATTGTCGAAAAGGATGTGGCGGCGTCTCGCGTACGGCTGGTGGATGTTTGGACGGGAAGTGCCTACGAGGTCCTCGATCCGGTGATCTGCTCGACCGAGCGTTGGCGCGAGGGCACCATCGCCGAGCGCATCGCGTGCGTGGACGGCATCTGGTGCCCTGTGGGGCAGGCGCGCCTGTACGACTGCGCCCCTGTCGGCCAGTCGATCCAAGATGACTTGGGGGAGCCTCGGGACGTTGGTGCGCAGGGCGAGGAAGCGGGCAGTTACTATCTGCACCTCCTGCGTGACGTGATTGGCGTTGATGGTCGCTTTTCCAATACGCTTAAGTTGGTGGAGGTAGATCCCGAGGCCGATCTCGAACCGGCTTCCGCCGTCTAGCACTCTGCCGCTAGGATGCCGCTCGCATACGTCTCGGCGATGGCCGGGGCGGTGGGTGAATCACTGTCTGTGGGGCCGGGAGGCATCGCGGTCGCGTTCTTCGCGCGGGAGTAGCGGGGGTCTATCCACAAGGGGCTGTTTCGAACATGTGATGACCTGATGATGGCTTGATTTAGCAGTACACTACTGCGGGTTATGTCCATTATCTAATCTGAAGGGGTCCATTATGTCCGTTCGCATCATCACCGACTCCGGTTCCGATTGCCTTCAGGGCGATCATCCCCAGCTCGACGTCCTGCCTCTTTCCGTGGGGTTCGGTACCACCACGTACCAGGCCGATGTCGAGCTCTCGCGCGAGCGTTTCTACGAACTCCTCGTCGAGGGCGATGAGTTTCCCACTACCGGCCAAGTCAACCCTTACGCGTTCTCCCAGGCCATTGAGCGTGCCCAGGCCGCAGGGGAGGACGTCGTGATCCTTGCCCTGTCCGCCAAGCTCTCCGGTACACACCAGTCCGCCTGCACCGCCGCCGCCGAGGCGAGCGACGCCACCGAGGTCCACGTGGTCGATACCAAGAGCGTCACCGTGGGCGAGCACATCCTCGTCGACTACGCTCTGCGCTTGTTGGACGAGGGCAAGTCGGCTGCCGAGATCGCCGGCGCCGTCGAGGCCGTCGTCGATCGCGTGGTCGTGGTCGGCCTGCTCGACACCCTCGAGTACCTCAAGCGCGGTGGCCGCATCTCGGCGGCGGCGGGCACGGTGGGCGAGCTGCTCTCCATCAAGCCGGTTATCACCATCGACAACGGAGAGGTGGCGGTGCTCGGTAAGGCGCGCGGGTCCAAGAACGGGCGCAACCTGCTGCGCCAACAGGTCAAGGCCGCCGGTGGCATCGATTTCTCCATGCCCGTGATGCTCGGCTATTCGGGCCTTTCCGACAAGCTTCTGCGCAAGTACCTCGACGACTGTCGCTCGGTGTGGGAGGACAGGATCGCCGAGGAGGACATCCCTGTCCTTATGGTGGGCGCCACCATTGGCACGCATGTCGGGCCGGGTGCCATTGCCTTGGCCTTCTTTAAGAGCGCATAGCTCAAGTCCCCGCCGATGCTCGGGGTGCTAAGATAGGACTATCCGTGCATACGACCACCGAGGAGGAAGCACATGACCGTTTCGGCTCCTATCGACGCCACGCAGACCCCCGCTTGGAAGGCGCTTCAAGCTCACTACGACGAGCTCCAGGCCAAGGGCATCAGCCTGAAGGACTGGTTCGCCGCGGACCCCGAGCGCGTTGGTAAGCTTACGTTCAAGGCCGGTGACCTGCACTTTGACCTGTCCAAGAACTTGATCACCGATGAGACGGTCAAGCTCCTCGCCGATCTTGGACGCGCGTGCGGGGTGGAAGAGCGTCGCGACGCCATGTTCTCCGGCGTGCACATCAACACCACCGAGGACCGCGCCGTGCTCCACACCGCCCTGCGTCGTCCCGCCGAGCAGAAGGGCGAGCTCATCGTCGACGGCCAAGACGTCGTGGCCGACGTGCACGAGGTGCTGGACCGCATGTACGCCTTCGCCGAGCGCGTCCGCTCCGGCGAGTGGACCGGTGTCTCCGGCAAGAAGATCGAGCATCTGGTCTCCATCGGCATCGGCGGTTCGGACCTTGGCCCCGTCATGGCCTATGAGGCCCTGCGCCCCTACGCCGACGCTGGGATCGACTGCCGCTACATCTCCAACATCGACCCCAACGACATGTCCGAGAAAGTGAAGGGCCTCGATCCCGAGACCACGCTCGTCATCATCGTCTCCAAGACGTTCACCACGCTCGAGACCCTCACCAACGCCCGTGAGGTCAAGGCCTGGATGCTCGAGCAGCTCCGCGCGGCCGGTGCCATCGACGGCACGCCCGAGCAGGACGCCGAGGCCATCGCGAAGCACTTCGTGGCCGTCTCCACCGCCCTCGACCTCGTCGCCGACTTCGGCATCGACCCCGAGAACGCCTTCGGCTTCTGGAACTGGGTCGGTGGCCGCTACTCCGTCGACTCCGCCGTGGGCCTGTCCCTCATCGTCGTCCTCGGTCCCGAGCGCTTCCAGCAGTTCCTCACCGGCTTCCGCGCCATCGACGAGTACTTTGAGAACACGCCGCTCGAGGAGAACGTCGTCGCGCTCATGGGTCTCATGAACGTGTGGTACGTCAACTTCTTCGGCGCCGACACGCATGCCGTGCTGCCCTACACCCAGTACCTGCATCGTTTCCCGGCATACCTGCAGCAGCTCACCATGGAGTCCAACGGCAAGCAGGTCCGTTGGGACGGCAGCGCAGTCACCTGCCACACCGGTGAGGTCTTCTGGGGCGAGCCCGGCACCAACGGCCAGCACGCGTTCTATCAGCTGATCCATCAGGGCAACGTGATGGTCCCCGCCGACTTCATCGCATTCGCCAACACGCATAACCCGGCCCAGGACAACGGCCAGGACGTCCATGAGCTGTTCTTGGGCAACTTCCTCGCCCAGACCAAGGCGCTCGCCTTCGGCAAGACCGCCGACGAGGTCCGTGCCGAGGGCACGCCCGAGGAGATCGTCCCCGCTCGCGTGTTCACCGGTAACCGTCCGACGACCTCGATCTTCGGCGACACCCTCACTCCGTTCGCACTCGGCGAGCTCATCGCGCTGTACGAGCACATCACCTTTGTCGAGGGCACTGTGTGGGGCATCGACTCCTACGACCAGTGGGGCGTCGAGCTGGGCAAGCAGCTGGCCAAGCAGATCACGCCCGCCTTCCACGACGACGAGGCGCTGGCGGCTCAGGACGCCTCCACGAAGGCCCTCATCGAGTTCTACCGCGCCACGCGCAAGTAACGGAGTCTTTGCCGATTCAAGAATTCGGTGTCGCCTCGCATAGGTTGATATGGCTACACCTATAGAGGGCGAGTCCATCCGGGCTCGCCCTCTTTGCGTTTCGAGGAGTGTTCCTCGTGGAGTCAACATCCCCTGTCTCTCACACAGGGGTATCATGTTCGCTTGGAAAACCTCCACTCGAAAGGATCTTGAATGTCCATTAAGGCAATTGCGCTCGACATCGACGGCACGCTCACCAACGATGCGAAGGTTGTCACCCCCCGTACCAAGGAGGCGCTGCTCGCCGCTCAACGTTCGGGTATCCGGCTCATCCTTTCTTCTGGGCGTCCGGTGCAGGGCCTCCGCGCCATTGCCGCCGAGCTCGAGCTTCAAGACAATGGCGGCCTGCTCGTCGCCTTCAACGGTGCGCGCGTGATCGACGCCCAGACCGACGAGGTGCTCTTCGATCAGCCCATGGAGGAACGCGCTCTGCGCGCGCTCGTTGGGCACATGCGCGACTTCGACGTCATCCCCTGGATCACCGAAGGTAAATACCTGTACGTGGAGCGCGGTTGCAGGCACACCATCACGTATCGGGACGCTCCCTTTGACATCGTCGACTACGAGCGCAGGATGTGTGACCTCGAACTCGTCGAGGTCGACGACCTGCTCGAAGTGTGCTCTCGCCCCCAGGATAAGCTCCTGTGCGCCTCCGAGCCGGAGTACCTACAGGCGCATTGGCGCGCGATGCACGAGCCCTTCACTGACACACTTTCCGGTATGTTCACGGCCGACTTCTACTTCGAGTTCATGGCCCCTGGCATCAACAAGGGCAATGCGTTGGCCGGCTCGCTGCCCAAGATCGGCATCGACGCGTCCGAGGTGATCGCGTTCGGAGACGCCCAGAACGACATCTCCATGCTCGAATGGGCGGGCATCGGCGTGGCGATGGGCAATGCGACCGATGCCGCCAAGGCTGCGGCCGATGAAGTCACCGCCTCCAACAACGAGGACGGCATCGCGCTCGCGCTCGACAAGTTTTTGGGCTAAGGACGTCTCGCCGGGGCGATTGTGGTACCGTCTCATATGATGGCTTAAGACGTATCAATACAGGAGGAGATCGATATGGCGAAGATGCTTGACGATGGTTCTTCGACGCCTCTCTATGCTCAGCTGCGCGAGCTCCTCAAAGGCCAGATTGTGGATGGCGCTTTCGTTCCCGGAGAGAGGATTCCCTCCGAGGACAAGCTCAACGGCCTGTATGGCGTGAGCCGCATTACCATTCGCCGCGCCCTGCAAGAACTCGTTAACGAGGGATATCTCGTCAAGTGTCCGGGCAAGGGCACCTATGTGAGCGAGCGTCTCCCGGGCACATCCGTTTCGTCCAAGGTCCGTGCCAAGTTCACCCAGAACAATGACGTCCAAAGCTTCACCGAGGCGTGCGAGAGCAACAACCAACGCGCCGGCGCGCATTTGATGTCGATCGAGGAGGTAGAGGGCCTCGACGATGCCCGGGCCTTCTTTGGTTTTGGCAACGAGGGACGCCTGCTGAGGGTTGTGCGCATCCGGACGGCGGATCGCACACCCATCATGGTTGAGGAGAATTACTTCCCCGCCGAAGCTTATGCGTTCCTGCGCAGTGCGGATTATGAGGACACTTCACTTTACGACATCACTCTGTCCAACGGCCATGGCGAGCCGATGCTCACCGAGCCGTGCGACCTTGATCTTGAGAAGGCGTCCGCCGAGCTTGCGCCGCATCTCGATGTTCCCGTCGGCGAACCACTCTTCTGCCTTGAGGGCCGCTATTACGATACCGACGGGTCGCCCATGTACCTTGGCAGGCAGCATATTGTGGGCACACGGTATACCTTCCGCATTTAATGTGCGCTAAGAGTGCTCCTGATTGGGGCCGGCGGAGCACCGCGTCCGTACAGCCGAATTTCGATCGGCCCCCGGGCTCTATGAGAATTAACGCCCCGATGGTGTCTCCATGGGGGCGTTACGTGTATGTGAACACCTCTGATTCCAACGGACAATGGACGCGTTGCCGGTGAAAATGGTCTTTCCTACGGAAGAAGGTAATGCTGTACTAACCTGTCATATACAAATTAGAACTAAGAAAAACCACTCACCGCGAAATACAGGCCGTTTACAGAACGCTTCCTATAACAGGATATGACAGGTTATACCCTGCCTATAATAGGTCTTGCATCGACGAGATAAGTTGGATGAGGGGAATGCATAATGGCTCAAATCATCATCGCAACGCACGGCGGGCTCTCCCGCGGCATGCTCGATTCACTCCACATGGTCGCCGGCGGTGCAGCCGACGGCATCGAGACCTACAGCCTCGAGTTCGGCCAGAATCCCAATGACTACTACGAGCAGCTCCGCGAGCGCATCTCTGCATCCGACGAGCAGTTCATCATCATGTGCGACATTAAGGGTGGTAGCGTCCACAACGCCCTGTTCCGCCTCACCGAGTTCCCCAACGTCGTGATCTTCTCCGGCCTCACCATGGGCATGGCGCTCGAGATCGCCCTTACCGCCCGCGACGGCCTCGATGCCGCCGCCGCCGAGCGTGTGCTCGAGGCTGCGCGCGAGGGCGTCACCGTCTGCATGGGCGGGGAGGTCGTCGACGAGGACGAGGACGAGGACTTCTAGCGAGGACCTCCGGGATCGCGGGATGCCCGCACGGCGCCGGCACCCGCACGCTTTCATACACCGGCAACGCCGCGTGAGCGGCTGAGATGAAAGGAAAACGACATGATCAAGATGCTCCGCGTCGATCACCGTCTGCTCCATGGCCAGGTGGCCGTTTCCTGGAAGAGCGCCCTGGATGTCGATTGCATCCTCGTCGCCAACGACTCCGTGCCCGGCGACGCCCTGCGCAAGAGCGCCATCAAGCTCGCCAAGCCCGCCGACACCAAGCTCGTCATCAAGACCATCGAGGACTCCATTACCGCCATCAACAGCGGCAAGACCGACAAGTACAAGCTCTTTATCGTCGTCGAGTCCATCGCCGATGCCGCTCGCCTCTGCCGTGAGTGCGGCATCAAGCACCTCAACCTGGGCGGCACGAAGGCTACCGCCGAGACCCGCGCGATCTCCAAGGCCATGAACGTCACGCCGGCGGAGGAGGAGACGCTGCGTGCGCTCGTCTCCGAGGGCGTTGACGTCGAGATCCAGATGGTTCCCGACGACTCGGCCGTCAAGGTGGAGCGCGCCCTGTAGGGTATCCCCCACGGTGCCGCCCGGGCTCAGCGAGCCAACACGCCCGGGCGGTCCGCAAACGCGGCGCATGACCGCGAGACGTCCCCGAAAACCAGACATGAGGGGCCCATCGGAGCATGGGCGGGGGATGTCTGCGCCTCAGGCACCGGGCTTGCTTATGCACAAAGGGGTGGCGAGGGGCCGCCTCTTGAGATATGCAGAAAGGAGCACAGATGATCGTCCAAGCCATCCTGCTGGGCCTCGTCGCCATGCTCGGCAACGCTGAGTACCTGCTCGGTACCAGTTGCCTGTCCCGTCCGCTGGTGATGGGAGCACTCACCGGCATCATCATGGGTGACATCCCCACGGGTGTCACGCTCGGTGCCACCCTGGAGCTCGCCTTCATGGGCTCGTTCTCCATCGGCGCGAGCATCCCGCCCGAGATGATCTCCGGTACCGTCCTCGGCACTGCGTTCACCATCTCGACCGGCTCCGGCCTCGAGACCGCGCTCACCATCGGCATCCCCGTGGCCTCCCTCGTCCTCATCGTGAAGAACGTCGGCATGGTCTTCATCCTCCCGCCGTTCGTCCACAAGGCCGACGACTACGCCGCCAAGGGTGATATGGCCGGCGTCGCCCGCATGCACTTCCTGGGCGGCTTCTTCGGCGTCAACCTCATCATCGGCCTGTGCGTCGCCATCGGCTTCTACGCCGGCGGCCCCGCGGTCCAGGCGCTGCTCGACACGATCCCCGAGTGGGTCTCCAACGGCCTGCAGATCACCATGGGCCTGCTGCCCGCCATCGGTTTCGCGCTGCTGCTCAAGATGATCATGAACAAGACGGTCGTCTGCTTCTTCATCGCCGGCTTCGCGCTGTCCACCTACCTTGGCATCCCGACCACCGGCATCGCCATCTTCGGCGCGGTCGTGGCCGTCGTGCTCGCCCAGATCCAGCAGAAGCTGAACGCCCGTCCCGCTCTCGCCACCGAAGGAGGTATGGACGATGACGACGACTTCTAACGACGCCGCGGTCCAGACCGCAGACGAGCGCAAGCTCACCAAAAAGGACCTCAACAGGGTCGCCATCCGCTCGCTCGGCATGGAGTGGGACTGGAACTACGAGCGGCAGATGAACATGGCGTTCTGCTACTCGATGCTCCCGATCATCAAGAAGCTGTATCCCAACAAGGATGATCAGACCGAGGCCATGCAGCGTCACCTCGAGTTCTTCAACACGACGCCGCACATGTCCACGCTCATCCTGGGCATCACCGCCGCCATGGAGGAGCAAAACGCCAACGACCCCGAGTTCGAGACCGAGTCCATCAACAACGTCAAGGTCTCCCTCATGGGCCCCTTGGCGGGCATCGGCGACTCCTTCATCTGGGGTACGCTGCGCATCATCGCCACCGGCGTCGGCGTGAGCCTCGCCGCCCAGGGCAACATCCTGGGACCCATCCTGTTCCTGCTGCTCTTCAACATCCCCGCTCAGGGCCTGCGCTTCTACCTCATGCACGCCGGCTACAAGCTGGGAAGCGGCTTCCTCGCCAAGGTGCAGGAGAGCGGCCTCATGGAGGTCCTCACCTACGGCGCCTCCGTCCTGGGCCTCATGGTCATCGGAGGCATGACCGCCGAGAACGTTGGTATCAACGTGCCGCTCGTGATCGGCTCCGGCGAGACCGCGACCACGCTGGGCGACATCTGCAACACGATCATGCCCGGCCTGCTCCCGCTCGCCTTCACGCTGCTGATGTACTGGCTTGTGAGCAAGAAGAACGTCAAGACCACCACCCTGCTCGTGGCGCTCGTGGTCGTCGGCCTCGTCGGCTCGTTCTTCGGCATCTTGGGCGTGTAGGCCGCGACCGGCCGAGGTATCGCCTGAACGGGGTGCCACGTTGTGACGGAAAGGCGGCTCGCACGGACGGGGAGCCGCGCCCCATCAACATTTGGAGCGGGGCGTCGCACCGTGGGCGTTGCGCCTGCGTGCGGCGCCCCGCTTCCCTAATTTCAAGGAGGGGACATATGGACACGTTGGAAGAGCGCGTATGGTCGATGGGGGACTACGTCGACGAATCTCCCCGCGTGGCGCGCGAGAACCTCGCCCGCGCCGATGAGCTTACCGAACCGCTCGTCGTCTGCTGCGGCGGCCGCGTCCCTGCAAGGATCCGCCTGGTGGCATCTGGCTCGTCGTTCAACGCCTGCCAGTGCGCACTGCCGTTCATGGCGTCGTGCCTTCCTGGCGTCCAGATCGATGTCGTGACGCCGCACCGGTTCACCTATTACGAGCCCGAGGTCCGCGAGGGCGAGCTCGTGGCGGTCGTGACCCAAAGCGGCCTGTCGACCAACGCGCTGGAGGCACTCGACGTCATCCGTGCCCAGGGGGCCCGCGCTGTGTGCCTGACCGGCAACGTGGGGGCTGACGCCCGCGACCATGCCGACGTCATGGTCGATTGGGGGGCGGGCACCGAGCTCGTGGGCTACGTGACGAAGGGCGTGACGACGCTCGCGCTGTTTCTCATGATGTTCGCCGCCCGCCTGGGCGGGCGCCCCGAGCGCATGGCCGACCTCGCGGCGGCGGTGGAGGTCCTGGACGCGGTGCGCGCCTCGACCTACGAGTTCTACCGCGCCCACGAGAAGGCGCTGACGTCGATGAGTCTGAGCTACAGCATCGCCGCCGACGGAGCCCGCGGCGTCGCCCTCGAGGGGGCGCTCAAAATCGGCGAGACGGTGCACGTCCCGAGCCCCGCCTACGAGGTGGAGGAGTTCATCCATGGGCCCAACCTGCAGATCACGCCCGCGTATACCATGTTCTTCTTCGATGCGCCGGATGCCGCTCGTGAGCGCTGCCGCTTGATCTACCGCGCGGCCCGCGAGGTGAGCGACGCCGCGTTCCTGGTGACGAGTGCACAGGCAGCCGAGCCCGCCTCGACTGCGGAGCTCGCCGGCGACCCGAACGTCCTTGTGGCCCCCGAACTTCCCGCTGCCGACCTCGCCTCCTTCGCCTACCTGCCGTTCGTGCAGCTGGTGAGCCATCTGGCGAGCAGCGCGCTCGGCAGCTCGAAGCAGCATCCCCTGCTCAAGCGGTTCAAGGCGATCGCCGCGGCGAAAACCGAGAACTTCGTGAACTACGACGGCGATGACTGATTTTCGGCGGAGAGCCGAAATAACCCCTACAATCATGCAGAGCGGCACGCGCGCATCCACCTGCGCCCCGGGCGGGGAGGATGCTTGGGCGCGTGCCGATTTCACTAACCGGACAGGAGACCCCGCTCATGACCCAGCCCGCCTTTCCCTTCAAGGCCGTCATCTTCGACATGGACGGCGTGATCGTCGATACCGAGAAGTTCTATTTCGACACGCTCGCCGGGATGTTCGACGCCGCCGGCATCGATGTGCCCCGCGAGTCGTTGTGCTCCGCGGTGGGCGCGTCCTTCAAGGACTTCAAGCGCAACCTGGTAGCGTGGTACGCGCTGGGCGGCGAGCAGATCACGGAGGACGAGGGGCTCGAGCGCTATAACGCCTGGGAATCCGCGCATTATCCGGATTTCGCGTCCCTACTCAACCCCGGGGTGGTCGAGACCGTCGACGAGCTCAAGCGCCGCGGCGTCCGCGTCGCGCTCGCCTCATCCTCGCCCATGGGCAACATCCGCGAGGTCCTCGCCGCATGTGGCCTCGCCGATGCGTTCGAGCTGGTCACGAGTGGCGAACAGTTCCACCAAAGCAAGCCCAATCCCGAGATCTACCTGCACACGCTCGAGAGCCTTGGCCTCATTGCGGACGAGTGCTGTTGCGTGGAGGATTCCGTCCCCGGCATCACCGCGGGCAAGGCGGCCGGCCTCACCGTGGTCGCCAAGCGCGAGGACCGCTTCGGCTTCTCCCAGGAGGCGGCCGACTATACTATCGATTCGATTCCCGACCTGCTCGAGGTCGTTATGCCGCTCGGTCGATAGAGGCTGCGGTTGCCCCGCGCGCGTGGTCGTGTTTGAGAGGAAGTGACGGCGTGGCAGATGAGCCTATGGGCATCCCGCCCAAAGACCGAGCCCAGGAGGGCATCCGGTGGTATATCCACAACGCCGGCCTGACCGGAGGGGACAAGTTGCCCTCTGAGCGTGTGCTTTCCGAGCGCCTCGGTGTCTCGCGCACGGCGCTTCGTGCGGCAATCACCCAACTCATCTCGATGCACGTGCTCGAGAGCAGGCAGGGGTCGGGCACGTACGTGTTGCCGCCTAAGCCCATCAACATCTTCCAGGAAACCCGGAACTTTTCCGATGCCGTCCGCCGCGTGGGTCGTGAGCCCGGCGCCCGCCTTCTCGACGCCCGCGTTGTGGATGCCGATGAGGTGCTTGCGGCCAAGTTCGATCTTGCCGTCGGTTCGCGCGTGTTCGAGGTCCGCCGCGTCCGCTTCGCCGACGACGTTCCCGTCGCCGTGGAGACCTCTTATATCAACTACGCGCTGTGCCCCGGTATCGAGGGGCACGACTTCTCGCGCGAGAGCCTCTACGACGTGCTGGCCCATGAGCACGGGATCCGCGTCGGGCACGGTACGGAGCGCGTCTCCATCGCCCGCGCGACTTCCCAGGAGGCGGAGAGCCTGCTGATCGACGAAGGTGAGCCGGTCTTTTTCGTGCAGGCGCTCGAGCGAACTGCCGCCGGCGTGCCCATGGAGTATCTGAAGGCCGTCTACGTACCGAGCAGGTATCGGTTTGCGAGCAACGGCTGCAAGAACGGCGAGGTTCCCGAGGGGGTGTCGAGCACATGGCTCACGTGGTAGGTCACAACGCGGTGGTGCGAGACGAAGCCGGCGTACGAGACTTCCGCCGCCATGACCTGGAGGTGACCGCCCTCGGGGCTCCATGTGTTTCGCGTCATGCCGGCGAACCCCGATACGTGCAGATTCGCCATGCCATCGAGCACCGCATCGCCGAGGGGGCCTATGCGCCGGGGTCGGCCATCCCCTCGGAGCACGAGCTCGCCGCTGCGTTCTCGACCACGCGCCTGACCGTGCGCAATGCCATCGACGGTCTCGTTGAGCGGGGGCTCATCCGCCGCGTGCAGGGTAAGGGGGCATTCGTTGCCCAGGGCGGCGCGGACTCCGGCTCGCGGGTGAGCGGATTTAGGTCCGCTGCGGGGGCGGCCCGCGAGGTCGCCTCGGTGCGTCAGCTCTCCAAATCGCTGCGTGCCGCCGGGCCGCTATACGCCCATCTCTTCGATATCGATGAGGGCGATGAACTCTACTCCATCCGCCGTCTCAACAGCACTGACGGAACGCCCGTGTCGCTCGAGCAGACGCTCGTCCCCGTCAAGCTGTTTCCGGGCATTGAAGATGTCGATGTATCGGTGTTCAGCCTTTATGAGACGTATGAAATGTGCGGTAGACCCGTTGCCCTTGCACAGGAGAAGCTCGACGTGGTCGCTTTGTCCGCGCGCGATGCGGGCTTGCTTCAGGTTGAGCCGGGAAGCCTCGCCCTTTCCCTCGAGTGCGTCAGTTTCGATGTCGATGGCAGGCCCATCGAGCACGCCTATTCATTGACGCCTGCAAACCAGGGTGGATACACCTATCAGTACTAATAGACATCGAATGACGGCGGACAGGTGCTCACGCAACCTGTTCGTCGTTGTCTGATTCAGGGGAAATAACCGCTTACGGAGAAGATGTGACCGTTCGCGGGAAACCTTCTGGCATCACCAAAATGGTATGAAAAAGCGTTAAGATGTACTCAACAAGTGGTATTAAAAACTCTCAACTTGGATATGAGAGGCCACGGCGGCGAAGGGAGCCAGCAATGAAGGAGACCGAGAAGATCGAGATCATGCACTTCGACCAGGAGGGCTACCTCGAGGACGGCAGGAACGTCTACGAGGCCGGCAAGAAGATGACCGCCCTGGCCGACCGCGTGCACGAGGAGGGCTACGACGCCGTGTTCCTCATGGGCGTCGGCGGCACCTGGGACGAGTTCATGCAGCTCGAGTACCTCATGAACAAGTTCGGCGACAAGGACCTCGAGGTCTACCTCATCCACGCCGCCGAGTGGAACGTCATGGGCCACAAGCGCATGACCGAGCGTTCCATCGTGCTGACCGCCTCCGAGTCCGGTACTACCCCCGAGGTCCTCGAGGCCATCGGCAAGATGAAGGAGATGGGCGTTCGCGTCTACGCCATGACCAACCCCGAGGGCAAGATCGGCCAGGCCGTGGGTGCCGAGAACTGCGTCATGATGGCCTCCGACCACGGTGCCGGCGGCTGCGAGAAGGGTTACTACCTCGCCGACTGCTTCGGCCTGCGCCTCCTCAACCGTCGCGGCTGCTTCCCCAAGTTCGACCTGTTCGTCGAGCAGACCAAGGACATCTGGAAGGACATGCTCGACATCCGCAAGCGCTTCGAGCCCCGCGCCGAGGAGCTCGCCCGCAAGTACGCCCTGACCGACTACACCATGTTCATCGGCTCCGGCGCGCTGTGGGGCGAGACCATCCTCTACTCCATGTGCCTGCTCGAGGAGATGCAGTGGAAGCGCATCCGCCACATCACCTCGCATGACTTCTTCCATGGTACCCTCGAGCTCCTCGAGCCCGGCGTACCCGTGTTCCTGTTCATGGGCGAGGACGAGTGCCGCGCCCTCGACGAGCGCGTCCGCGCCTTCCTCACCAGCGGCGTGACCGGTGACGAGGATTACGTCATCATCGACACCGCCGAGTACGCGATTCCCGGCCTGGACGACGACTTCCGCGTCATCGTGTCCCCCTGGATCCTCTCCGTGCTCACCACCGACCGCCTCGCCCGCAACTACGAGCTGGTTACCAAGCATAACCTCAAGTACCGTCGTTACTATCACCAGTTCGACTACTAAGAAATCAGTTGCCAAGGACCTGGTTGCTCATGCCTTAGCTGCCGCGGGTTCATCTGCTGCGAGTCCGGCTCTCAGCAGATTGGGAAATGCGGCTTTCATATGGTCAATTCTGGGGTGCCCGCCATGCTGCGGGTGCCCCATTTTCGCTATCTGCTCGGTGTGCTTGTTGAATGAGAGCGTGCGCGGAAATGCGTCGCATGCGGAGGGTTGGAGGGCTGGCAGCCTCTCGTCGTTTCGATATGTATAAAACAAGCAATTATCGCGATATTATCGCATAGAAAAACAGTGCTCCGCGGCTGGCCATCGTGTGGGTTTCCGCAATTGGTCAAAATACCTAAATAATGCGCCCGCACCGTGCGGACGGATTATCAAAAGTGCAGGTCATAAAAATCAGATCGCTGGCATAGCGGGTGGCGACGGCGGTATTGTTCGGTTCGCTCGGAAAAACCGCAGGAATTGCGAACGAGGGTCGTTATGCATGGCTAGAGATTCATTCTGATTTGCGCACTATTTGGGTATTTTGACCACAATCGCAAAATCACATGGCTCAGCTCCTGCTCGATATCGAACTTGTCGAATGCTCCCTCGCTTTGCGCGTCGAAGTATGGCAAGCACCGAGAGCCAGATCCCGTTGACGTCATTTGGATCGCTTACGCGAGTATGCGCGGGCAAACGAGTGCCGTGCGTCAAATCTTGGTGGCGTTATTTTCCGAGAATCGCCGCGCTCGTTTGTGCCATGTACGCGGCGAGTTCGCCCTGCTCGATGCCTCGAATGCGCGCGAGGGCGTTAAGCGTACGGTTCAGCGAGGACTCGAGCTCCTCGGCGGAGTAGGGGGATCCAGGCTGCGCCGGGGCGTCCGTCTCCAGGTGCAGTCGACCGAGGGGCATCTGCCGGGCGTATTCCCGTCCGCGCTTGGTGGCGAGCATGCGTTCGTTGACGGAGATGTGGCAACCGAGCTTGCGGAGGCGCATGAAGTCCTCAGAGGTTCCCGAGAACCAATGGAAGATGCAGGTGGCAAGGCGGGGAAAGTTGTGACGTTCAAGGAGGTCGAGGGCTTCGGAGGCCGCTCGTACGGCATGAATGGACACGACGCGCCCTGCAAGCGGGCTTTCGCCGCATGCATCTAGGATGCGTTCGAAGGCGGCGAGCTGGGCTGCGCGCGTGCCTATATGGGAAGGGGAGAAGTCAAGGCCGATCTCTCCGATGAATGTATCGCCCGCGACAAGAGTTGCGGCCTGCTCGACCATCAAGGGGTCTTCGTCGACCCACCAGGGGTGCAGACCTGCGCCAACGCGGATATTGTGGCGCGGCGCGAACTGTTCTCGGGCGGCGAGCGTATCTGCGGGCGTTACGGTCGTGCAGAACGCGGCGATGCCCATGCTTTCGAGCTCGGATGCCACCTCGGCGCCGTTTGCCATGCGGTCCAAGTGGCAGTGCATGTCCACGAGGTTCCAGGGGCGATGTTCACGGCCGTTCGAGCCTGCGTAAAGGGTGGTTTTGTCGAAAAAACGCTCCGAATCGGGCTCAGTTTTCGACATTTCTACCCTTTTCGAGCACGGTGTACACTCAGTCGGTACGCGCGCACTCATGCGCGTCCGCCCCGTTTGCCAGCAAGTCGGCCCTTTTGCGCAGCGTCATGCATGGCGAGTGCGGCGGAGACGTCGTCGCCCGTGCCAAGACCCGAAATATGTCGTAGGACCTCGCCGGCGATCATTTGACCCATGATGGGTGGCATGAAGCTCGCGGTGCCCAAGTCGGTGCGCTCCGAGCGCGCGGCGCCGGGCGCGGCGGCGATGCGCACCGGCTCTTCGCAGGAATAGAGCACGCGCAGGTGGCGGATGCCGCGCTTGCGGCACTCCTTGCGCATGATGCGCGCCAGCGAGCAGTTGACCGTCTTGTGCACGTCGGCGATGCGCAGGCATTCGGGGTGAATCTTCTTGGCGCCCCCCATGGAGCTGATGAGTTCAAAGCCTCGCGTTTGCGCGAGAGCGGCGAGGGCGAGCTTGGTGGACACCGTGTCGATGGCATCGACCACGTAGTCAATATGCCCATCTGCCTCTGTAAGGCAGATGTCGTAGAGGTCTTCGAGGTTCTCCGCAAGGACGAAAGCGTCATGGGCAAAGACGCGGCAGGACGGGCTGATATCTGCGATCATGGCGGCCATGACGTCGACCTTGCGCTGACCAACCGTACTCTCGAAGGCAATGGCCTGACGGTTGATGTTGGAGGGCGCGACCACATCCTTGTCGACGATGAGGAGGGTACCCACACCTCCGCGCGCGAGCGCCTCAACGCAGCTCGACCCAACGCCACCGCAGCCGAACACGAGGACGCAGGCGCCTTCAAGGCGAGCGAGGCGTTCATCGCCGAGTATAATACGCAGGCGGTCCTTCATGGTTTCCATCGGGGCTCCTTGGGAGATTGCAGGCATGCGTGGTGACCTCATATTGTAGCGTGACGCGCACGGCTTGGTGCAATGTCGAAGCGAGGAGATGGCGGGTCGTATATGAGGCGCTCGCACGCAGCGAGGCGCCGGAGCGCGTGCGGGCTGCGGCTCCAAGGCCGCCGTTGCTCTTTGATGCGGCGACGCACGCAACCTGCCGTTCGAGGCCCATGCGCTTGAACGACCACAGCTTGAAACCATGGTGAAGCGAAACGGAAATGCGACCGAAACGAACGCTTGGTCAGGTTGACGGCCGTCCTGCACCTCACTAGGATGCATTCAGCAACCCATCCGTTAGATAGGAAAAAACGGGAAGCAATGTCGCACCTGTGAGTGGGATTGCGAGGAGTAGTTTTTCGCCGAGAACCCAAGGAGCACGTTATGAGTCGTTTTACTAAGAACCCCGACCACGAGTTTGGCTTCGACACCCTGCAATTGCATGTCGGACAGGAGAGTCCCGACCCCGCGACCGACGCCCGCGCCGTCCCAATTTATCAAACGACGAGTTACGTGTTCCGCAATTCCCAGCATGCCGCCGACCGCTTTGGGCTGGCCGACGCCGGCAACATCTACGGGCGCCTGACCAACTCCACCCAGGGTGTACTGGAGGATCGCATCGCCGCACTCGAAGGTGGAGTGGCGGCGCTTGCGGTTGCGTCGGGCGCGGCAGCGATCACCCTCACCGTCCAAGCGCTTGCTCGCGCCGGGGCTCACGTGGTTGCCCAGAAGACCATCTACGGCGGCACATACAACCTGTTGGCCCACACCCTCGCCGATTTTGGGGTCGAGACCACGTTCGTGAATATCCACGATCTGGCCGAGGTCGAGGCGGCGATCCGTCCTGAGACTACGCTCGTCTATCTCGAGACCCTTGGCAACCCCAACTCTGATATCCCCGACATCGATGCCGTCTCCGCGCTTGCCCATGCCCATGGGTTGCCCGTGGTGGTGGACAACACGTTCGGCACGCCTTATCTCATCCGTCCGCTCGAGCACGGCGCCGATATCGTGGTGCATTCGGCGACTAAGTTCCTGGGCGGTCACGGGACGAGCCTGGGTGGCATCATCGTCGACGGCGGGTCTTTCGACTGGACCGTGGGCGGTAAGTTCCCGCAGATTGCCGCCGCCAACCCGAGCTATCACGGGGTTGCGTTCGCCGATGCGGCGGGCCCTGCTGCCTTTGCCACGTACGTACGCGCCGTCCTCTTGCGCGATGAGGGCCCCTGCATCTCACCCTTCAACGCGTGGATTCTGCTGCAGGGTGTCGAGACACTTTCGTTGCGCCTCGACCGTCACGTTGAGAACACGAAGCGCGTGGTTGAATACCTCGCCTCCAGCCCGTACGTGGCCAAGGTGAATCACCCGAGCCTGCCCGATCACTCTGACCACGAGCTCTACAAGCGCTATTTCCCGCGCGGGGGCGCATCGATCTTCACCTTCGAGATCAAGGGCGGCCAAGACGCCGCGTGGAAGTTCATTGACCATCTGCAGGTGTTCAGTCTGCTGGCCAATGTCGCCGACGTGAAGAGCCTGGTCATTCACCCTGCCACCACCACGCACTCTCAGCTCACCGAGGCGGAGCTCGCCGACCAGGGCATCACGCCCGCGACTATTCGCCTTTCCATCGGTACGGAGGACATCGAAGACATCATCTGGGACTTGGATCAAGCCTTTACTGCACTGTAGGCGTGTGCTAACACCTCAATTAACTGCCTGTCCCTAAATCGAGGTAATGTGTCGGGGTGGATTGGTTGCGCAATTCGTCGAGAATTCCTGCAGTTCTCGGTTTCATGCGACAATGGGGAACGTTAGACCACGTAAACCCTTGGAAACGGAGCCGTCCATGGCAGAGTTCATCTACCAGATGTATCAGGCGCGCAAGGCGCATGGCGACAAGGTCATCCTCGACGACGTGACCCTGTCCTTCTATCCGGGCGCCAAGATCGGCGTCGTGGGTCCCAACGGCATGGGCAAGTCCACGTTGCTCAAGATCATGGCGGGCATCGAGGAGGTTTCCAACGGCGACGCCAAGCTCACGCCCGGTTACACCGTGGGCATCCTCCAGCAGGAGCCCCCGCTGGACGAGGACAAGACCGTCATCGAGAACGTCCGCCTCGCCTTCGCCGACATGGTCGCCAAGGTCGAGCGCTTCAACCAGATCTCGGTCGAGATGTGCGACCCGGATTGCGACATGGACGCCCTGATGGCCGAGATGGGCCGTCTGCAGGACGAGATCGACGCCGCAGACGGTTGGGATATCGATTCCAAGCTCGGCCAGGCCATGGACGCGCTGCAGCTGCCCGATTCCGACATGCCGGTGAACATCCTCTCCGGCGGCGAGCGTCGCCGCGTGGCCCTGTGCAAGCTCCTGCTCGAGGCACCCGACCTGCTGCTGCTCGACGAGCCCACCAACCACCTCGACGCCGAGTCCATCCTGTGGCTCGAGCACTTCCTCAAGAACTACCCCGGCGCCGTGCTCGCCGTCACGCATGACCGCTACTTCCTCGACCACGTGGCCGAGTGGATCTGCGAGGTCGACCGCGGGCACCTCTACCCCTACAAGGGCAACTACTCCACCTACCTGGAGACCAAGGCAGCTCGCGCCGCGGCGCAGGGCCAGCGCGAGGAGCGGCTCGCCAAGCGCATCGCGGCCGAGCTCGACTGGGTCCGCTCGTCCCCGAAGGCCCGTCAGGCAAAGAACAAGGCGCGTCTGGCTCGCTACGAGGAGATGGAGGCCGAAGCCCGCGCCAGCCAGAAGGTCGACTACACCGACATTCGCATCCCCGTGGGCCCGCGCCTGGGCTCCAAGGTCCTGGTGGCCGAGCACCTGCATAAGGAATTCGACGGCCGCGTCCTCATCGACGATCTTTCCTTCACCCTGCCGCGCAACGGCATCGTGGGCGTGATCGGCCCCAACGGCGTCGGCAAGACCACGCTGTTCAAGACCATCGTGGGCCTGGAGCCGCTCACGAGCGGTAGTCTCGAGATCGGCGAGACCGTCAAGATCTCCTACGTCGACCAGATGCGCGGCGGCATCGACCCCGATAAGACCCTGTGGGAGGTCGTGTCCGACGGTCTGGACATCATGCAGGTGGCCGAGAACGAGGTCCCGAGCCGCGCCTATGTGGCGAGCTTCGGCTTCAAGGGCCAAGATCAGCAGAAGCGCGCCGGTGTGCTTTCCGGCGGCGAGCGCAACCGCCTGAACCTCGCGCTCACCCTCAAGCAGGGCGGCAACCTGCTGCTGCTCGACGAGCCAACCAACGACCTCGACGTGGAGACCCTCTCCGCGCTCGAGTCGGCGCTGCTCGAGTTCCCCGGCTGCTCGGTGGTCATCAGCCACGACCGCATGTTCTTGGACCGCGTCGCCACGCACATCCTCGCGTGGGAGGGTACCGACGAGAACCCCGGCAACTGGTATTGGTTCGAGGGCAACTTCGAGCAGTATCAGGAGAACCGCGTCGCCCGCCTGGGTGAGGACGCCGCCAAGCCGCACCGCGTCCACCGCAAGCTCACGCGCGACTAAACTGACTTGCATCGCCGCGTGCCAAAAGGGGGCGTACCCCTTTTGGCGCACCCTTTGGCACGCGGCGATCTTTTGACAAAGCGGGCAGAATGTCGAAATTGACGCGTTTCAATCGCGTTTTTTTCGACATTCTGCCCGCAGTGCGTTGGGAGCGGGGTCGTGTCGCCGTACCGTCTCCTGGCACCCCCGATTTTTCGGAGGGGGGTGCATGCGCGTCTCTGCGTTGCTTGGCCTACTTGACGACGAATAGCTCCCACTGCAAGCCAGGGCCCGAGCGTTTTTTGAGCGTGACCTCGATGGGCTCGGTACTGTTCGCATGCTGAATGCGCAAGGGGAAGACGACTCGGGCACGTGTACCCGTTATGAGCTCGAGCGTGCGGGCGCGCGTATAGTCCTCTGCGAGAAGCGTGAAGACATCGGTGCCGTAGGGGAGCAACTCGCAAAGGTCCGCGATGCGTTCGCTGGGCAAATACACCTCGCTGGAGAGGTTGGTGGGGTAGCTTGCGAGGACCTCAGGCGAGGGCGCGGGATTTCTCATCTCCGGAGTCGCCTCAAGCACTATCTCGGGCTCTGCTGGGGCGGCGACGCTTGATTGTGCGGAAGAGGAGGACGGCAGCTGCGTCGGAGCTTCGACGACATCGGGCAACGCCTCGAATTGCGCAGGGTCCTCGGCAGGTGCGGGAACGGTGCTTTCGGGCGTCTCAGTGCGCACCGGGGAAGGCGCGGGCGCGACGGGATGAGACTGGAGGGTCGTCTCGCGGTCGATCCCGTTGTAGGGGTCGTAGACCACGGTGAGAGATATCGCGGGTTTGGGGCCGTTGGGGAACGTCTCATCGATATCCAGTGCCACTGCCTCTTGGATTACTGGCTGCTCTGGCTGTATGTCCGCATCAGGCGCGCCGGACGGCTCGTCGGCGCCGGATGGCGCACCGGAGTCGGATGGCGCGCTCGAGCCGCTTGACGTGTCATGGAAAGACGGCGCGGTGCGTCCGGGGGCGGCAACGCTCTCCGGTGCTGAAGCGGGTTCAGGCTGAAGACCGGATGGCAGCTCGCCATCCGCCTGCGCCGATTCGCACTCGAGCTCCGGCTCCTGTGCGGGCACGGGCTTCGGTTCGGGCTCCGGGCGCTTTGCGCGTTTGGGGCGCACCGGCTTGAGCGTCTTGTCGGCCTTCTTGCGTTTCCACGGTTTGCCGGAAGATTCTCCCGCAGTCTTTTTGCCATCCGTCGCCTCAAATACGGCGAGCGCCTCGTCCCATGTGGGCTGGGCAATGATGGTCGCGTAGATTCTGCCACCCTTGAAAATGGTCAACTTGACGAACACCTCAAGCGCTTCGAGTAAGTCGCGCGTCGAATCAAATCCCAAGTCATCAGCGGTCATCTGATCGGATGCGAGGACCTCCTCCACGGCGGGGAGAAACGTCTGCCTCCCACACCCGAGTTCTTGGGACAGAAGGCGATACAGGTATATAAGGTTGTTCGCAGTTAGGTTTGCGGAGGATTTCGCTCGTGCCATGGTGGCCTCTTTCAATCGATTGCGCTCACCATGGTAGCATCATGCGCCGGCGTTCACCTCGGTGCCGTTATCGGTTGACTGCGTCCCTGCTCCATTTGAGCTATCAGATGAGGACCCGTCTGTGTTGCCGTCACTGGAGTCCGAGCTCGTTGAGCCACCGGAGTTTGTATTGGAGTTCGACGAATCGCCAGTGCCTGTGCTTCCCGTGCCCGACGTGGAGCCCGATCCCGATGTGGCATCGGTGCTGGACGTGGCGCTGCCATTTGTCGTGTCGTTGCCGTCTTGCGTTGCTTGCGGGGCTGACGTCGAAGGCGTCGTCGGGGCAACTTCATCCGCGGGATTTGTCGGCGGCTGATCGGTGGACGTTGAGGCACCGAACACGGATGGCGTCTTCGTGCCCAGGCCCTCTCCCGCGGTGGCGAGCATGACGGCGCCTGCGCTGATCACGACGGCCAGAACGGCAATGAGAATTGATGCAAAGGTCACCTTTCGCTTGGACGCGCTTCGCTCTGCGGCTGCCCTTGCCTGCAGCTTGGTAGGCGCGATGCGGATATGCGGGGTGCGGGTGTCTCCGTACGCCGCTTCGGGGCTCATGTTCGTCGTTGACGAGGCGGCGCTGGTCCCGTAGGCGTCGAGCGTATCGAGGACGCGCTCTTGCGCTTGGTAGGCTCGCATCGCTTGTTTTGCCTTGAGCTTTCGCGCACTCGTGTCGAGTGCGTTGCGATAGAGCTGGGAGCACACGACGGTCACCACGGAACTCACGGCTGCGCCGATGACGGACCCCGCGATGCCGATTTTTGATGAGAGGAGCATGGAGGTCACGGCGGCCGCCGCCGCGGCGATGATTTGCGCGACAGAGATGCCGTCGAGGAGCCCCTTGCGCAGCGCGATGGGCTGCGTCGCCCCGATGTGCGTGTCGGGTGAGCCCAGGTACGCGCTATACGGACTGCGGGTGGTCTGTTCTGTATCGTTTGAAGTCATAGGGTACACCTCTCGTGATCGCTCACGAGATTCTCGTACCCATGCGCGCGCAATACCACCCCGTCGCGCAAAGCAACGCAAAGTCCTAACAGACGAGGAAACCCTGTGAAGGTTGTCGAATGTGACTAGCGGTTGGCCTTGAGCTTGGCAAACAGCGTGGGCGCCGTCCCGCGGACCCATTCGATGAACATGCCGGATAGCAGGCAGAGCGTCGCGCTGTTCATGCGATAGGGGATGAGCATGACGCGCATCTTCGCACTACGGGGTCGAGCCGCCCTAAGGGAGGGGCGCACCGCCGGCGAGCTCAGCATCTCTTTGACCTTCGCGCGTTTTTGGGAGAACGACTTGGGGTTCTTTGGGGAGCATTCGTTGGCCACGCAGCCAACGAGGCGCTCGATGTACCGGCGGCTCACCATCTCGTCGGCGTTTGCGTCGTCCTCCATGTTCCAGTGGCGGTACAGCTCACGCATCCAGTCGTTTTCCGTCTCGCGCTTCTCGAACACGCCATCGCGGTAACGGGCGGTTTCCGAGTCGGCGCGGCGACGGAAGAAGCGGTACAGGGGCTCGCTCGTCATGCTGACGCTCTGGACATCCCTGATGTAATCGAGCACAAAGGGGAAGTCGTCCCAAAAAACGTCGCGATAGCGGATGCCGAGCTCATTGAGGCGGCTGGCGAGGAACATCTTATTCCACGGTGGATAGAACATGTTGTTGTCGAACAGCGCGGGCGAGGCGCGATGGAAATCCTCCGCCGTTGCATATGCCGCATCCGGAACCTGCTTGACCTCAACATAGGTATCGTCACCGGAGTCATCGCCATTGCCGTATCCCGTGGTAGTGACGATTTCGAAGCCGCAGACCGCGAGATCGCAGTGATCTCGCTCCATGATGGAGGCGAGGTGTTCGAGCATCGTGGGGGCGCACTCGTCGTCGGCATCCACGAATACGAGGTAGCGTCCGCGCGCCCGGTCGATTGCGAGGTTGCGCGCTGCAGGTGCCCCGCCGTTTGGGACATGGAGAGCAGTGAGGCGCGGGTCCTGCAGGGCCATGCGATCGAGAATCGCCCCCGTTTCGTCGTGCGATCCGTCGTCAACGACGATGACCTCAATGTCTGTGAGGGTCTGGTCCAGGACGGAGCGAACGGCCGCCTCGACGTACGCCTCGACGTTGTAGGCGGGAATGATGACAGATACCAGGGGATTCGCCTCGTTCGTTGCGATGGCGGGGGATGAATCGGCGGTCACGGATGCTCCTTAGGAGATGTGCTGGGTCTTGGCTGGATGACGATGGAGGCCGGCGCGCTCGCAGGCGAAGAACATGCCGTTCTCCCGCCAGGAATACAAGAGTTCGCGGATCATGGCCATGCGATACGTCATCGCTTTGCCAATGTCTCCGTTTTGATGTGTGGCATCGAGATAGCGTTGCTTTGCCGCTGGCGACACATCGTCAAGTGAGAGCGCGATGTCGAGGGGTATGGCGCCGAGCACGCACTCGAGGAGCTTGGTAACCTCGGGATCGCGCGCCTCGGGAGTATTCCACAGATGTGACGCGTAGCGAAAACCGATGCTCGCAAGTGAGGTGAGGACACCATCGTCTGTCGCCCAGCGGCTTTGAGCGACCTCGTCCGCCATTTGCAGCCAGCGTGTGAGCGAGAGGGTGGGCGCCTTGGTGACGCTGCTCGACCCCGGTCGGTCCTCACGATAGCAATACCACGCATCGTCGGTGAACGCTATGCGGTCCGCCTGGCACATGGCCCGCATCACGAAGGGGTTGTCTACCCATCCCGCGCCCGGTGCCTCGATGAAGCGCGTGCCCGTTGATGTGAGGAAGTCGCGACGGTAGATTGCCGACCAGACCGAAGGGTGCCAGCGGACAAGCAGGGGAGACTCTCCCAGGTTGGTACAGCCCCGCCTCCAAGTGCGCACACCGCGGTGACGCAGCAGGGAGCCCCATATGCGCTGCTCCGGGGTATCGGGCATCCAGACGCGCTTGTAAGTTGATTTGACGATGTCGGGCATATCGGTCGCCTCGGCAATGGCGTAAAGCTCGCCGAAGAGGTCTCCGGCAAGGTAGTCGTCGGGCTCGACGATGCCGACGTACATGCCATCGGACTCATCGAAGCCCCTGTTGACTGCAGCGCCGTACCCGCCATTGGGCTTGGTCACGATGGAGACATCGGGCAGGTGCGGGTCGCTTTCGGCGCGTTGCGCGAAGGCCTCGGCAATGGCGAGGCTCCCATCGGTGGAGCCATCGTTGACGATGACGACTTGCAGCTGCTTTCCGAGCGAAGAGCGTATGGAATCGAGGCACTGTGCGAGGTAGTGCTCCACGTTGTACACCGGCACCGCAACCGATACCAAGTGGCCTGTAGTGCCTTGTGCGCTGCTCACGAGGGTGTGCCGTCCTTTAACGCGTAGGGGCATGAACGCCTTATATCCTACCGCAAGGAGGCCGACTTCCCAAAGCGCGCGGTCGGCCTGCGCATGGACGCGGACGAAAAAGCCGCGGGTCGGAAAATCCGGCCCGCGGCGAAGCAGATGGAGCTGATGAGGTCTACGCGCGCGTGATGAACGCCTTGTAGCCCTTGTAGGCCTCGAAGATGTCGGCCTTGTTGGTGGCCTCCCACAGGGCGTGCATGGACAGGACGGCAACGCCGGAGTCGATGACGTCCATACCGTACTCGGCGAGGATGTAGGCGATCGTTCCGCCGCCGCCGGCACCGATGCGCCCGAGCTCGCAGGTCTGGTAGTCGACGCCCGCCTCGTCCATGATGTCGCGGATGAGGGCGAAGTACTCGGCGTCCGCATCGTTGGAGCCACCCTTGCCGCGGCTTCCGGTGTACTTGTTGAAGCACAGGCCGTGGCCCATGATGGCGGCGTTCTTCTTCTCGAAGCGGTCGGCGTAGAGGTGGTCGAAGCCCGCGGAGACGTCGGAGCTGAGCATGCGGGAGTTCGCGAGCGCGCGGCGCAGGGCCAACGGTCCGTCCTCGCCGGCGAGCGCCATGATCTCGGCGATGGCGTTCTCGAAGAAGCGGCTGGTCATACCGGAAGCGCCCACGCTCCCGATCTCCTCCTTGTCGACGAGCAGGGTGACGCTCGTGGTTTCGACCTGGGGCACGTCGAGCTGGGCAGCAAGGGACGTGTAGGCACACACGCGGTCGTCCTGGCCGTGGCCGAGGATCATCGAACGGTCGAAGCCCATCTCGCGGGCGGGACCGGCGGGAACGACCTCGATCTCGGCGGAGAGGAAGTCCTCCTCGTCGATGTCGTACTTCTCCTTGATGATGTCGAGGAACATCTGCTTGACGGGCTCCTTGGCCTCCTCGTCGCCCTCGATCACCACGGGGCGGCCGCCCACGATGACATCGAGGTTCTCGTGGTCGACCGCCTTGCCCGCGGGCTTCTCCATCTGCTCGCTCGCGAGGTGGATGAGCAGGTCGGAGATGCAGAACACGGGGTCGTCGGCATCTTCGCCCACGGCGATCTCGACGGTCATGCCGTCCTTCTTGCAGATGACGCCATGCAGGGCGAGCGGGGTCGCCACCCAGTGGTAGGCCTTGACGCCGCCATAGTAGTGCGTGTCGAGGTAGGCCATGTCGCCGGCCTCGTACAGGGGGTTCTGCTTGAGGTCGAGGCGCGGGGAGTCGATGTGGGCACCGAGGATGTTCAAGCCCTGCTCCATGGGACGGGTGCCCAAGTTGACGAGCATGAGCGTTTTGTTGTGACTGACGGCGTAGACCTTGTCCCCCGCCTTGAGCTCGCGGCCCTCGGCGACGCAGGCGGCGAGGTCGACGTAACCTGCAGCCTCGGCGAGCTGGATGGAGGCGGTCACGCACTCGCGCTCGGTCTTGTTCTCGCTGATGAAGGCGCGGTACTTGCCGCAGAGGTCCTCGAGCTCGGCGAGGGCCACATCATCATATTTCTTCCAAGCGTTCGGTCGCTCCATGAAGAGTTCCTTTCGATCGTCCAGATATATCCTCAGTTATGGTAGCACGGAGGGAACGGGCAAGCGGCGTTGCGCGCGTTCAGCGATGCGCATTTGAATCAGCGGTTGCCATGTGCGTGACAAAAACAAAAACACGGGCGGAACCTATTGGGTTCCGCCCGTGGGCTTACACGCTCTGCAGCGATGCATTGAAAGATGTGGGAACGTTGAAGTTCGTCGAGTCGTTCGCTAGATGCGGTTCATCTCGGAAAGCGTGTTGTTGTACCAGTTGAACCAATTGGGCGGGCAGTACTTCTTGGCACCCGCGACGCTGATCGTGTAGCCGTACCCACGGGCGAGGCCGGCGACATGCGCATCAATGGCCTCCTCCCAGCTGCCCCAGCTGGAGCTGCCCCAACCCCAAGCGTTGTAGGGAAGGAAGCAGTGACGCCCCTTGGAGCTTTCCGTGTTGGAGATGGCAGGGGAGAAGCGCGGGTCGACGCCATACTTCCACGCGGCGTTGGCAAACGTCGTTCCCTGGCCTTCGAGCGGCGATCCGGCAAGATACGCGTCGATGCGGGGGGCCCACTCTGCAATGAAGGACGCCTGATCGGTGTCCCAGCTCACGGCACCGTTGTCGGGGGTCGTGACATTTCCGGGAGTCGTGTTGGAACCGGCTTCGTTTTGAGCGGCCTCTGCGGCGGCCTGCTGGAGCGCGGCGAGCTCGGCGGCAGCCTCGGCGTCCGCCTTCGCCTGTGCAGCCTCGCGCAGGCTCTGCGCCTCGGAGAGGGCCTCTTCGGCGGACTGCTTCTCGGTCTCAGCTTGGGCCTTGGCAGTGCTCAGCTTGGTCTTCTCTGCCTCAAGCTCTGCCTGCATGTCGTTGAGCTCCTGCAGGGCCTCGATGTTGGCGTCCTTGACCTGATCCAGGTACTTCATGCCGGAGATGAATTCATCAAGGCTCTGCGTGTTGAGGACAAAACTCATCAGCGGATTGGAGCCCTTGCTGTGCTTGTACATCTCGCGCATGGCGCGACTCGCCTTCGCTTGGGCGTCGGGGAGTTTTTCCTCGAGCTCGGCGATACGCGCCTCGTTGTCGGTGATCTTCGCCTGCAGCTCTTCGAGGTTCTTGTTGGCCTCGTCGAAAGCTGCTGCGGTCTCTTCGACTTTCTTTTGGGTCTCGGTGAGCGTGGCTGCGGTTTCGGTGGTGATTGCTCTTGCCGGGACGGGGAGGAGCACGCTTGCGGCGAGCGCAGCCGTGATGCCGGCGCCGGTGATGAGGCGGCGGGTGCGGCTGGTGCGCCACGTGGCGTGCAGGCTAGGAGTTGCGTCCATGTGCTTCCTCGTCTTGTCTGCTTACCATTTGACAAAAAGCATAGTAGCACTAGGTTCGAGTTCAACTTGAACGTTAGAGAATGTTTAAGGTTCAAGTTGAAGGTTGAGGCTTCAGCTACCTGCGGCAATGATGAAATATGGAGCAACTTTGGAGTTTCAAGTTCACCTTTAAGGTGAGGGTTCACGCCAGGTTTTAGCCGCGTCCGCCGTCGAGGAACTTGCGGCGGCTGAAGTAGTTGTACCAGGTGACGAAGAAGGTCGAGATGAGCTTCATCGCCATGGTTCCCATGTTGAGCAGGCCGACGCCGATGAACATGTACAGGTCATTGAGGCCCAGGCCGATGGCTGAGAGGATCGCGAAGATCGTGAACTCACGCTTTCGGCTCATGTCCTCCTTGTGGGAGAACACGAATTTCATGGACAAGATGTAGTTCACCACGATCGAGATGGCGAACGAGAGGGTCGTCGCCAGGAGGTAGCCCATTTCCAAGATGTTGAGGAAGTAGCCGAGGAACAGGTACTCCACCGCTAGAGAGGCGAACCCCACGACGGCGAACTTCATGAATTGGCGGGTCTGCGGATGTGCGAAGGCTGCGCGCAAAACATCACTTCCTGAGAGCGACGGTTAAAGCACCATGAGTACGGTGAGCGCGGGAAACTATACGTCTTCGGTAAGCGGATTGTAAGGCTTTGCACAATAAGCATACGAATGCGCCCACCGATTGCATGGGTCGGTGGGCGATGTGGTTTGGTCGGTGGATGGCGTTATGGGGCGATTGGCCTTTCGGTACGGCTCAGGCAAACGGGACGGAGGGGGGACGTGATTTTAAGCTTGGGTACCGTCAAGGAAGATTTTGCGCGTGATGAAGTTGTACATCATGACAAGGGCTGTTGCGGCGATCTTTGCGAGGTTCGCCTCGAGCGCCAGGCCCTTGTTGAGAGCGACCACGATGCCGTCGTTGAGCAGCAGGCCCACGACGGACAAGACGACGAAGATGACGAACTCGCGGCGCCTGCTCATGCCCTCGCGATGCTCGAACACGAACTTCATGCTCGCGAGATAGTTGAAGATGAGCGAGATGACGAAGCCCGCGGTGTTGGCGATGAGGATGTCGAGTTGCAGGCCGTAATGCAGCAGGTTCATCACGCCGAAGTCGATCACGGTTGCGATAACGCCGACGACGCCGAATTTGGCGAGTTGCGTAAGAAGGGTTTTCATGCGGCTCCTGGCTTGGGGATGATGGGGTCCGCTCGGAGAGATGCGCCGGTGGGGTCGACGGTTACGCGCGGACCTTCACGACGATCTTGCGGACATGTGTGGGCTCGATGAGGGTGCAACCGGGTTTATGGGCGTCTTCGGGAGCAAAGATGGCCAGCTCTCCCGCGTGCAGCGCGATTGACGTGACGGGTTCCGGTGTTTTGAGCAGGCAGTAATCGTCCACCGCGTCATATGCCTGAACGGTCGCGAGACCGTCTGCGGTCGCGTACTGGAGCATCTCCTCGCCGCTTGCCACGTACTGGACATCATAGTAGTCGTGATGCGCCTCGAGCTCTTTCTCGGCTGCGGGGACCGTGTCGTATTCGAGCACGTTGGCGTACACCTCATCGCCGTCAATCTCGTTGCGGCCCAGGGGGAGGTCGCAGAGGTCGGGACGCGCGAGGAAGGCATATGCCTTGCGGAAACGTTCGGAAAGGTAATCGTTGTCGGTGATGGATGAGAGAGGCGTGACGAGCATGGTGGATCCTTTCGCAAGTTGACGATGGGACAATGGTGCATCGGGTAGGCTGCGGCACGGGGTAGACAAAGGGACCACTCCCGACGCGTGAGTCGAGCGACTTGGTTCACGGCCGCGGAGCGGTTCTACTGGGGGTCCGGGTACCTCCGGGTGTCCCTGGCGATTCCCTCTGGGCGGCTGTGGGGGGTATTACCGGCGCTTACCCTTAAAGAACAGCGGCAGCGGTCTCGGGCGCTTGCGTCCGCTCGTGGTTGCCTTGGCGATGAGCTCGTCGGGGATGGGGACGTCGGCTCGCGCGCTCTCGAGCGGGTTGACGTCGGCGGCAGCGACGGGGTCCATAACGGGGACTTCGGGCTTGACTTCCGCCTCGCGGTACCGGCGCATCATATCGGCCTGCAGCTGTTGTGCCGAGGGTGGCGTCCAGATGACGGCGTTGGCACCCGCCTGCACCGTCTCGCGAACCGACAGGGACGAGCGTCCGCCGGAGGCGATGAGGGGCAGGTTCGGGTACGCCTCGCGCAGCTCGCGCAAGACGGCGGGCGTGTCTTTGCCGGCGGCGACGTTCAGGATCTTCGCGCCCGCCTTGACCTTGGCGTGCGCGATGGCGTCACAGCGCACGACGGTGGCTATGACGGGGATGTCGATGATGGCGCAGATCTGCTCGATCATCTCGGGCGGTGCGGGGGAGTTGACCACCACGCCGGCCGCGCCCTGCATCTCGGAGACCGCGGCCAGCTGCACGGCGCGCTTGCCGGTGGTGGTGCCGCCGCCCACGCCCACGAACACGGGTGCCTCGGAGGCGGTGAGCAGCGCCTGCGTGATGGCCGGCTGCGCGGTGAAGGGGTACACCGCGAAGATGGCGTCGGCATTGGAGTTGCGGATGACCGCGACGTCCGTGGTATAGAGCAGTGATTTGATGCGACGCCCGAACAAGGTGAAGCCGCCGCACTCCTCGAGCTCGTCGGGCACGCGCAGCGGGGCCTTGCGCAGACGGCCCTCGATGGGGGAGGGCTCCATGGGCAGGAGGCCACCCGGTGTCACGGCAAGTTCGGGCTCGGAGAACTCGTCTGCCAACTCGACCTCGGAGAAGTCGATAGTCGCCTCGATGGTCTCGGGAACCTCGGCACTGACCGCGATGGGTCCATCGACGGCGTCCCCCGGCTCCAGATCCTCAGCGCGCTCTTCGCGTTCGATCGCGGGCACCGTGGGCATGACGGCATCGGGCCGGGGGTCCGGTGCGATACGGGGGGCGTCGGCGCCCGGTTTTGTTTCAGTCATGAGAGCTCCCTCAGGAGAGAAGGATATACGATGCACAATTGTACCCGCACGCGAGGGGCCAAAACGCCTCGACGTGCATACATCGCGTCTCCATTCCTTTGCGGATTCGGTTGTCTTGCGGGTGTTTCTCGCCAATCTGCTATGCTGAACCGAATGCGGTATCGTCAGCGTGACCGACGGCAAAATGGAAAGGAACGGTGCCCGACATGACTGTTCTCGATATCTTGGTGCCCGTTCTCATGGTCGTCGGCGCCATCGCCGTCGTGGCGCTCGTCTACCTGGTTTTCACCATGCTCAAAGACCGTGGTGAGCGCCGTCGCGACGACCAGCTCATGGACGAATTGCGCTCTAAGCGCTCCTGAGCGACACGGACGACTACGCCTCGCGGTTACCTGCGAGGCTTTTTTCGTATGACGGCGACGTAAAAGCCCTCGAACAGCCGGCTCGGCGCGATGGTCAGCGTTCCGGGCAGTGCGTTCGAGTGCGGAAGCACGGGCAAGGCGCAAGGCCCGTTCGTCGCCTGGTCGAGCACGATGGGGCGCGGCCCGTCCTGGGCATCCGAGGAGGGCTTCTCGAATAAGATGGGCACGACTTCGCAATCCCGATGACGCTTGAGGGCGCCGCGCACCTGCTCGTCGTTTTCCTCCGCGAGAATCGAGCATGTGGAGTAGACGAGTGTGCCGTCGGGCTTGAGGATGGTGAGCGCACGGTCGAGGAGCGCCCGCTGGGATTTGGCGACTTTGGCGAGCAGCTGGCGCGTCATGCGCTTCTCGGCGCGTTCATCGCCCGCCCGAAGCGTGCCCGTGCCCGTGCACGGGGCGTCGAGCAGGATTTGGTCGAAACTGAAGAACTCATCGAGGCGACGCGCGTCCGTTCGCATGACGTTCACGTTCGCGGCTCCGAGTTTTTCGAGGTTGTGCACGAGCTTGTCGGCGCGTGGGTTGCTCATCTCACAGGCGGTGAGGTGCGCGGCGTTGCCCGTGAGTGCGGCGATCTGTGCGGTTTTACCGCCCGGCGCGGCGCACATGTCAAGGACGTCGGTGCCTGGACGAGGCCCCATCAGCAGCGGCGGCAGCATGGATGAGAGGCTCTGCAGGTACACATGCCCGTCTCGATAGATGTCGAGGTTCCAAATGTCGCGCTCGCGTACATCGTCCAAAACGAGCGCGTCGGCATACCAGGGCACTCGTCTGTATGTGAAGCCACTCGCCTCAAGCACGGTACAGACCTCGCCGATCGAGGACTTGAGCGTATTGGCGCGCAGTGTGACGGGGCGTTCGCGGGCCTCGTCGAAGCCCGTCAGAACGCGGGCGCGGGTCTGCTCATCGAGGAGGTCAATCAGTTCCATGGGGGTCTCCTGCCATACGGCGCGCATCGCGCGCGAACGGGGTGGTGGCAGACACCATCATACGTTGAGATGGACGGCTTTAGAAGATGAACCCGAGGGCGATAATCGCGGCGCAAAAGACAAGGGCCATGGCGTCGGCGGCCCGCAACGGGTACCGCTTGTAGGAGCTTTCGCGCGTGCGGAGGTAGAATCCGCGCTGCTCCGCCGCAAGGGCGGTCGCGTCGGTCTTGCCCACGGAGGTTACGAGCAGAGGAATGCAGACGGGAAGCATGAGCGACATTTTCTTGAAGGGGTTCTTGGTGTCGAATTCCACGCCGCGTGCCGTCTGCGCTTCCATGATGGCGTTCATCTCCTGCGTGAAGATGGGGACGAACCTAAGCGCGGTCGTGAAGGTGAACGCGTACTTGTAGGGGACGTGCAGCACCTCGACGCATGCGTTGGCGAGATCGGTGAGCTTGGTCACGGTGAGGACGAGCACGAGCGGCAGCGCGACGCCAACGAGGCGCAGGCATGCCCGCCCTCCGGTCGCGAGTCCCTCGGTCGTTGCGAAGAGTAGCACCTGATCGCCTCCGCGCACGAAGGCGAGTTGCAAGATGAGCATGAGCAGGGCGATGGGCGTAAGCACCTTGAGCAGGGACACCAGGCGGGTGATGACGCCGGCGTATGCGCCGAGGGCGAGGGTCAGCATGAGGAGGCCCACGAGCATCGCCCAGCTTTGGGAGAGGAACGTCGCGAGGATGATGGACGCGGCGAGGGCAAGTTTACTTACCGGGTTCATGCGATGCAGCAGGCTCGCGCCAGGGACGTAATCAATGACGTTAAGCACGGTGCTTCAACTCCTTTACGCGCGCGACGAGATCGGAGACCTCGGTGATGCCCGCGAACGATGGGTCGACGATGTCCGCGAGGCGTTCGGAGAGGTCGATTACCTGTGGCGGCGTGATGCTCGCCTGTTCGAGCAGGTCCGATTGGGTGAACAGGCGGTGTGTGGGCCCGCAGTCGAGGATGCGTCCCTGCGCCATGATGGCGATGCGCGTCGCGAAGTCGCTCACGACCTCCATGTCGTGGCAGATCATGATGACCGCTGCGCCCATATGGGCGCGCTTCCGAACCGTTTCCATGACCGTCATGCACTCGCGGTAATCGAGGCCGCTCGTGGGCTCATCGAGGATGATGAGTTCGGGATCGAGCACAACGACGCCGGCGAGGGCGACCATTTGTCGCTGTCCGCGCGATAGGGAGAAAGGCGCGGATTGGGCGGGGAGGCCGAACCGCTCGATCACGGCCTCCGCGCGCTCGCGCGCCGTGGTGGTATCGACGCCGTGCAGCTCAAGGCCGAAGGAGACTTCTTCGAGCACGGTGTTGCGGCATAGCTGCCGATCGGGATTTTGGAAGAGCGTCGCCACATGGGTGGCAAGCGTGCTCACGGGGGTCGAACGTGTGTCGAGTCCGGCGATTCGGACGCTACCCGAGACGGGCTTGAGCAGGCCGTTCAGCAGCTTGGTGAGCGTCGTCTTGCCGGCCCCGTTTTGCCCCACGACCCCCAAGATCTCACCGGGGCGCACCGTGAGGTCGATGTCGTCGACGGAGGCGCAGCCCGCGCCATAGGAAAAGCTGACGCCCTCGAGCTCGACGATGGGGGCCGTTCCGCGTGATGCGCACGCACCCGTCTCCCGAGTGTCGCGAGGCGCGTCCGATCGAGTGCGCATGTCGCTGGTGGGCGCGGTGCGTCCGTCCAGCGCCTGCATGACGAGTGCCTGCGCCTCGTCGACGGTAAGTGCGGGGCGCTCGACTTCGACGAGGCCGAGCGATGCGAGGCTGTTGGAGATGCGGGCGGTTCGCGGGCTGTCGACGCCGATCGCGCGCAGCTCGTCCGAGTGGCCGAACACGTCGTGCGGTGTGCCATCGAGGGCGACGGAGCCGTGGTCGAGCACGATGATGCGATCGCAGAACTCCGCAAGCAGCGCGACCATCTGCTCGATGACGACCACGGTGACACCGGTGAGGCGCTGGGCCTCCCGCAGCACGTCGAAAACCGCTCGGGAGCTGATGGGGTCGAGGGCGGCGGTGGGCTCATCGAGGACGAGGACGCGCGGGGCGAGCGCCAGAATCGCGGCGATGGCGACCTTCTGTTTTTGCCCACCAGAAAGTGAGGCAATCTCTCGTTCACGCAGTTCGGCGATGCCAACCGCGCTCAGTGCGTCTGTGAGGCGCTGTTCGATCTGGTCGCGGGGCACGTCGAAGTTCTCGAGACCGAACAGGATCTCGTCCTCAACGACCGAGGCGACCATCTGGGCGTCGATGTCTTGGAGCACGGAGCCCACAATCGTCGCGATGTCGGTGAGGGACGCCTCGCAGGTATCGAGCCCGGCGACGCGAGTTTCCCCGTACAAGCGCCCCGTATAGTGATGGGGGATTGCTCCGGACAGCACGCTCGCGAGCGTCGACTTGCCGGCGCCGGAGGGTCCGATGACGCCCACGAACCCGCCTTCTTCGATGGTAAGGTTCAGGTCTTTGAGCGCGAGTGATTCTGTTTGCCCGTAGGCGAACGACACCTCGCGTAACTCGATGATCGCGGCCATGAGATCCCTTCTGCGCGTGGGGAGGTGGGTGGATGGTCGATGCGGTGCGAAAACGACCGAAGGCCCGTCGCGAGGACGAGCCTTCGACATCATATCGCGAGTAGGACTAGTCGTTCAGGCCGAGTGCCTTCCTCACGGGGAGGCAGAGGGCTCCGACAAGGATGGCGTTGAACACCGCGGTGAGGGCGATGACGGGCATCATGACGGCGGCGAGCTCGGTGGCGAAGCCCATCATGGCCATCTTGATGACCATGAAGATGAAGCCGGAAAGGAAGGTGGTGACGAACGTGCCGACGGTGGGGATGATCGCCTTGGCACCGGTACTCATACCGGCGTTCACAATGAGGGCCATGACGACGGCGGCGACGCCCTCGGCGACGAAGTCAATGCCGGGGGAGGTGGTGGTGACCTGGATCACCGCGGCGGAGATGAGGCCGATGACGAGCGCCTGCAGGAGGTTCGGACGGACGATGAGGATTGTGAGGCAGAAGGCGGAGATGATGAATTCGGGGGCGATGGCGCCACCGGACACCGCGGATATGGCCTTGCCGACGGTGAAGTTGAGGATGAAGCCGGCGGCAAGCAAGACGGCGAGGAGCACAAGGCTCTTGATGTCGAGGCCGCCGCGGTCGACGGCGTTGACGGTGCGGGCGGAACCGGTGGGCTGAGTGTTCTGGGACATGATGCTCTCCTTGCTGAGTGAGATGGCGGTAATCGTCAATGGCGTGGATGTTCGAGTACTGAGGGTGCATGACACGAAGGGGCACGAAAAAGGCCCCCGGTCAAACCGGAGGCCTCGTATACCTTCTATGGCATAAGCGTGTGAGGACTCACCGTTGACCGGCCGAAGACGCGTCATGCCACCACCAGTTGTTGAGGGAGAGGGCGATGTTCTTCTTCATGGTGATGGCTCCTTTCGATTCCTTGAGGTGCTTAGTATGGTTGGCACTATAGCACAGTGGAGTGCCAGCGCAACATGGAGCGCGGAACTGTTTCGTGTCCGTTACGGGCCGTTCGCCGGGGACCGCCGCGGGCCGATGACATCCGGCGCTCGGGCAGTCCTGCTCGCACGAAGGGCCCACTGGGCCCTTCGGCTTGTGCGGAACTCGCGGCGGACGTCATCGGCCCGCGGCGGTCCCCGGCGAACTCTTGCTAAAACTTAGCGAAGTCGTCCACGATGAGATCGAGGCATTGGGGTAGCACGCGCGCGCCGAACACGCCCGTGTTGTTGTGGATGAGCTCGCCGTCGAACTCCATGCCGAGCGAGGGGGTGCAGGTGATGCGTGCCTCCTTTGCCTGGAAAAGCGTGAATTGCGGACGGCCGAGTCCCTTGCCGGCGGGGTCGAGCACGCCGGCGATCAGCGTGGGCAGCAGCTCGACGGTCTTGGCGGGCTGAATGACGGCGATGTCTATGAGGCCATCGTCCATGCGGCAGTCGGGGAATAGGTTGATCTCGTTTTGGATGAGGGCGGTGTTGCCGACCATGCAGCCGATGCCGTCGAGCTCATCGACCTCACCGTCGTGCTCGATGGTGAAGTGGGCGACGGTGGGAGCGGGCGTGGCGAGGGCAGAGAGGAAGTAGGCGATCTCGCCCATCTCGGACTTGGTGGCGTCTGCCTTGTGCATGATATCGGCGTCGAATCCCGTGCCCGCGATGATGATGAAGCCGTGTCGCTGTACGCCGCCCTCGGCGTCCTCCCAGAACAGTTCGCCCATGTCCACGCGTTTGGTTCTGCCCGCACGGCAGGCCTGTGCGAGCGCCGCGGGCTCGGGTGCGTTGCCGATGTTGTTGAAGTAGAGGTTTGCGGTGCCCGAGGGGAAGATCAAGATGGGCACGTGCGTGTCGCGTAGATGGTCAAGCACGTTGGAGACGGTGCCATCGCCGCCCGATACGACCACGCGGTCGAACGAGCGGACATCCGCGGAAGCGTCTGCGGGCTCCATGCCGTCGCCGATGAAGCGCATCGTGACCTCGTCGCCGCCCTGCGCAAGCGCTCGTGCGAAGTCGAAGATCTCGTCCGATCGCGGGCCGGACGCGGGGTTGTGGATGATGAGGCAACGCATGGGAGTTCCCTGTTCTCACGAGTGCGGGTATAGTTAGAGAATGACGTAATCCTACCCGTGTCGCGTACGGGTAATCTCCAACTTGGGACGCAGATGTACATCTCCACATATGAGGAATTGGCCGCGTTTTGCGGACGCGCCCGCGGGTTCGCCGCGGTGGCGATCGATACCGAGTTCCTGCGTGAGCGCACGTACCACGCCAAGCTCTGCCTGGTGCAGGTCGCCACGCCCGAGGAATGCGCGGTCATCGACCCGCTCGCCATCGAGGACTTGGCCCCCCTCGCCGATCTCATGGTCGACGTCGATACGCTCAAGGTCTTCCATGCTTGCTCGCAAGACATGGAAGTGCTCAACCACGCGCTCGGCGTATGCCCGACGCCGATCTTCGACACACAGGTCGCCGCCGGGTTCCTCGGCGAGCGCGCGCAATGCTCGTACCACAATCTCGTGCATTCGTTTTGCGATGTCTCGCTTCCCAAAACCGAGTCGCTCACCGATTGGTCGCGCCGCCCGCTCACGCCCCAACAGGTCGAATACGCCATCGACGACGTGCGCTACCTCATCGACGCGTATCGCGTGATCGAGTCCAAGCTTCATTCGCTGGGCCGCACCGCATGGGTTCGCGATGAAATCCGGCCCCTGGCGGATCCCGCGCATTACCGCAGCGACCCGCGTTCAGCCTTCAAGCGCGTCAAGCGCGTTAACTCCTGCACGCGCCGTCAACTGGCGGTTGCCCGCGAGCTCGCCGCGTGGCGCGAGCAGCGCGCCGAGACGCGGGACATTCCCCGCAAGTGGATTATGTCCGATGAGGTCCTTCTCGCCCTGTGCAAGCGCGCTCCCAAGACCGTCGAGGACTTCCGCGCCGTTCGCGGTACCGAGCAGCTCAGTGTACGCGATGTCGAGGTCGCCCTCGACGCGATTGGCCGGGGACGGCGCTGTCCTGTGGAGAACCTCCCGTCCATCGGTCGCACGCACCGCACGCCCGCGCCCGAGCTCGAGAGCGTCATCGACCTCATGTACGCGCTCATCCGCTTGGTTTCGGACCGCTCGGGCGTCGCGACCTCGCTCATCATCTCGCGTGACGGCCTGCTCGACTATATCGACCATCCGCAGCGCAGCCCCTTGCGCGAGGGGTGGCGCTTCGAGCTCGTGGGCACGCTCATCGATGACTTGCTGCGGGGCGATATCGGGCTCACCGTCAAGGACGGGGCGCTCGAGATTCTGTAAGACTCATGTGAAGGTGAGGGGAGCGGGCGTGATCAAGGCCGCGTTTTTCGATATCGATGGAACGCTCGTAGGGTTCAAGACGCATAGGGTCGCCGAGAGCACCTGGCGGGCGATTGAACGCATGCGCGAGCGGGGCATAAAGGTCATCATTGCGAGCGGACGTTCCATGTCCGAGATGCAAGATGAGCTCAAGGGCAGGTTCGATGCGTACGTGACCATGAACGGCCAGCTGTGCTTCGATGCCGAGGGAACGTATCGCGATGCTCATATTGATAATGAGGATGTGCGTGTGCTCGTCGAGCAGGCGCGCGAGGGCTTGTACGACCTGTATGTGATGCAGGGCGTCCGTTCATTCGTCAACCATCGCGGGCCGCTCGTTGAGGAGCTTGGGCGTCAGGTTGGCCTCGAGTACGAACTGGGGTCCCTTGACATGGCGTTCGAGTTGCCGGTGTATCAGTTCAACGTGTTCGGCGGTCCCGAGGTCGAGGATGTGTTCCTCTCGAAGACCGAGCACGTGGTGGCGACGCGTTGGAACAAGCTGTTCTGCGACGTCATCCCCGCCGAAGGCGGCAAGGACTACGGCGTGCGCGCCACGCTGGAACGTTACGATATTGCGCCGGAGGAGGCAGTGGCGTTCGGCGACGGCGAGAACGACCTGTCGATGTTCGACGTGGTGGGAACGAGCGTCGCGATGGGCAACGCCTGGGATATCGTGAAGGAGCGCGCGAGCCACATCACGACGGACGTCGATGACGATGGCATTTGGAACGCCTGCGTCGAGCTGAGGCTCGTCTAGGTCGATTGTGGGTGTAGATGCGCGGGTCGGAATATTGAACGTACTTCGATGTCTCGAGTCGCGCTCAGCTCGGCAAAAGGCCAGTTGATGGAAAAGAGCGGCAACTCAAGTCAGTTCAATTTTTCGCTTTACTCGGATACCGGGGCGGCGCAGTGCGGGCACAGGCCCTCGAACACCATGATGTGCGAGTCGATGGCGAACCCCGTTGCCTGCGACGCGGCCGCATCGAGGGAGGCGTCGTAGGCAAGAGGCGCGTCCGCGACGACACCGCAGGATCGACAGACGACATGACCGTGGCTGTCGCAGCGGCGGTCAAAGCGCATGGCGCCCGGAGCCTTCACGGTGGCGATGACGCCTGTCTCGGCAAGGAGATTGAGGTTGCGATAGACGGTGCCCCGACTCACGCGCTCATCGATGGTGCGAACATCGAGAAAGATGTCTTCGGCGGTGGGGTGATCGCACCGTGCGCGCACGGCGTCGAGAACCAATTGGCGCTGGCGCGTGTTGCGTCGCAGCGTCGGTCGTTGTGAGCGTGGCTGTGAGTCCATGGGGCCTCCCTTCCGTTACTAAACTCATAACATTTCAACAGAAGGAAGGTTGCAAGACAAGTGCTCGTGCCGGACGCTTTAAAATGATGGTGAAGTTGTGATACTTAATAGCGCACGTCAAAGGCATTGTCGTGGGGAATGGTAGGCAGCTCATTGGCGTCTTCGAGCCATATTCGATTGCCAAAACGCGCATAGTAGGCATGGATGCGCTCGAGATGGGCGACCAGGGCGCGCGGAGCTCCCTGGATTTCCATTTGCACGGTGCCGTCGGGCAGGTTCTTGACCCATCCCACTAGATGCCGCTCGTGCGCGAGGCTCTGGTTGGTCCAGCGAAACCCCACGCCCTGCACGTCGCCGCTGAACAGCAGCGCAAAGCGAAGTACGGTGGTGCATGCTTCGGCACGCCGCCCGAGTTCCTCGCGAAGGCCATCCTCGCATGGGCTCAAGCGTCCGGCGCTTTTCACGTCGGTGTCCGAAAGGCCCGTCGCCCGGGAAAACTCCCGTGCATGTCCCATCATCTTTTCAAAGAGCCCCATTGCCGCCTCCTTACTCGTCTGCGGGGAACGCCACACCCATCGTGCGCCGTGCCTCATCCATAAGCGCGAGGGATGCGAGCGTCACCTCATGGAAATGCGCGAGCATCCCAAAGGGACCACAGGGAGCCTCGGCCAAGGGAGTTCCCGCCTGCGTGGCACCGACTGCCTCGATGAAGTCGGCGAGTTCGTAGATCATGGTGTTGTCCGCATGCGGCAGCTCGATTTCGCGCGTGGAGGTCTGCGCACTCGAGTATCCGACGGTGTCTGCCGCGGCCTTTATCACGCGCATCTCCAGATACGCGCGTTCGGGCGCGGAGATACCCTCGATGACAAGGGTGCCGAGCTCACCCTCAATTTGGCTGGGTGAGCAGTCGTTGGTGATTTTAGAGTGATGCAGCGCGGCGATCATGTTCGGATAGCTCGCCACGATGACGCCCGCACCGTCGATGGGGCCGCCGGTGAGGCCGCGGGTTTGCTCGTCAAGTAGGGATGCGGCGGCGCAGGCGGAGATTGGAGCGCCGAACAGCTCGATAAGCGGCTCGACGGTGTAGATGCCGATGTCCATGAGCGAACCGGACGCCATTGAGCAATCGAAGATATTTGTGCGTCGACCGGCAAGCACCTCGTCGTAGCGCGAGGAGTATTTGCCAAAGCGCAGGGTTGCGCGGCGGATGGTGCCGAGCTCGTCCAGGGCGTTCTTGAGGGCATGGAAGGCGGGATCGTGCAGGGGCCGCATGGCCTCAAGCGCCACGACTCCCGCGCGTCCGGCCGCCTCGAGGACCTCGCGGACTTGGCGTTCGTTGGCGCAGAAGGGCTTCTCGACCAGGACATGCTTGCCGCCCGCGATGCAGGCGAGTGCCTGGTGGTGGTGCAGCGCGTTGGGGCTGCCAATGTAGACCGCATCGACCTCGTCGCTTGCGGCCAACTCATCGAGTGAGGTAAAGGGGCAGGTTCCGCGGTGCTTTGCTGTGAAGGCGGCGGCGCGCTCGGCATCGCGTGAGAGCGTGCCCACGAACTCGACGCCATCGACCTGAGCGAGTGCCATAAGCAAGTTCTCGGTAATGGAGCTGGTCCCGATGGTGGCAAGGCGGATCATGACAGGTCCTTTCCGCGGCGGTTTTCGATGCGTTTATTGTAGACAAGCTACAAGGGCTTCTCGCTCGTCGGTCGGGCTTACTCCGATTCGCCCTCGACGAAACCCGTGTCGACTGCGCGATTCGCGCCGTCGGCGGCCTTCGTGGCGAGCTCGTCGCAGCGCTCGTTGAACTCGTGGCCTGCATGTCCCTTTACCCAATGGAACGACACGCTGTGGGGTTCCTTGGCGGCGAGCAGGCGCTTCCAAAGGTCGACGTTCTTGACTGGCTTTTTCTGTGAGGTCTTCCATCCGCGGCGGATCCATCCCTCGACCCAATGCTGGTTGAAGGCGTTGCAGACATACTGCGAATCGGAGTGGACCTCGACTTCGCAGGGGCGATTGAGGGCCTCCAGCGCGCTGATGACGCCCAACAGCTCCATGCGGTTGTTGGTGGTGCGGTCGTAGCCGCGGGAGAGCTCGAGCGTGTGCAGTTTGCCTGAGGGTGCGGTGTAGCGCAGCACGGCGCCATAGCCGCCCGGTCCCGGATTGCCGCGCGACGAGCCGTCGGTGTAGACGATGACCTTCACATGGTTCCTTTCGATTTGTGAGCCTTCATTATAGGGGCGAGGCGGGACGGTTGCGACGATTCGTTTGGCGCCTGCGGGTCATGCGGATCCCTGCCGATTCCCGTGCTCGCGTTGACGCAGTGCGCGACCGGGCGGGAGGGTATGATTGCGGGGAATGATTCGCGTGAACGGAGGCGGACGTGGGACAGATTCGTTGGGGCATCATGGGCGCGGGCGGCATTGCCGGCAGGTTCGCGCGAGCGCTCGCGCATGTCGAGGGCGCGCGGCTGGTTGCGATCTCGGGGCGTCGCGCCGAGCGGCTCGACGCTTTTGCCGGGGAGTTTCACGTTGATACGGCAAAGCGCTATGCGAGTGCCGAGGATAACGGGGCGTCCGCGCACCTTCGCCTCGTGGAGGATCCGGACGTGGATGCGGTCTACCTCGCGCTGCCCCACGGCATGCATGAGGAGTGGACGGTTCGGCTCCTGCGCGCCGGCAAGGCCGTGCTGTGCGAGAAGCCGGCCGTGCTCAGCGAGCGAGAGGCGGCGCACGTTGCGGAGGTGGCCCACGAGACGGGATCGCTGTTCATGGAGGCGATGAAGCCCCGTTTCATGCCCGCGCGCGAGCAGGTCGATGCGCTGCTCGCTCGTGGAGACCTCGGCGCCATCGCATCCATCGACATCGTCCATCGCGTGAACTACGGCGATCAGACTGGCCGCTATCTGCTCGATCCGGTGCAGGGTGGCACGTTATACGACTTGGGCTGCTATGGCGTGGGCTGGGCGGAGGACCTCCTTGCAGGAGAGGTCGAGGTCGACTCCTGCCGCACGCGGTGGATGCCCGCGGCGGAGGGAGGGTGCATCGACATCGCCGATGATGCGCGCCTGCGTATCGGCGGGGTGCCCGTGCACTTCGATTTCGCGGGCGATGCGGACGAGTTCGAGGTGGTCTGCCGGATTTGCTGCGAGCGCGGCGAGATCGAGGTCCCGGTGCTGCATCGCCCGGTGTCGTACGTCGTGAGGAAGTTCGTTGACGTTGACGGGGAGCGTATGGGCATCCGTGATGCGGACGCGGGTGAATCCGCCGCATGCGGCAATGTGTCGCCTGAGCTCGTCGAGGCTCCCGCTGTGGTGGACGACTTTTATGGCGAGATCGCCCATTTTTGTGGCTTGATGCGTGCGGGGGCACATGAGAGCTCGGTCATGCCGCTTGCGTCGACGGTGCGAATCGCGCGGACTATCGACGCGATCCGTGCGTCTTGGCCACCGGTCGGGCAGCGTGTTGTCGACGGCGCGCCCGAGCGGGACGTTGTCGACGGTGCGTTTGAGCAGGCTTCGGAGCGCTCCGTCGAGGGGAGCGGGCGATGAGCGCCCGCGCGGAGCAGGCCCCATCGGGATACGCCGCCGTGGGCACCATGTCCGAGCGCATGGGAAGCGATGAGCTCATCGCGGTGTTCTCTGAGGGTGACGGTTACGCCTCCCGTGCGCTCGTCGAGGATGTGGAGCTCGCCTACGAGTGCGCCGACGACGCGACGTTCGAGCACATGGTGTTTCGCGATTGCCTTTTCGAACAGGTCGATTTTCGCGACTGCACGTTTCGCGACGTCCGCTTCGAGGGCTGCCGCCTCATTGGCTGCACCATGGACAAGGCGTGGCTCAACCGCGTTGACCTGCGAGATTGCTCCGCGCTGGGGTTGAGCCTCCTCCAGGCGCGGCTCGCGCAGGTGAGCGTGCGCGCCTCGGACCTCTCCTACGCTAATCTCTCCGAGGCGTCCATCGACCATCTGACGGTGCACGACTGCAAGCTTCGTGAGGCGGCGATACAGCGCGCGAAGCTCAAGCACGTGCGCTTGGATAAGACCGACCTCACGAGGCTCGACGTGTTTGGAACGCCGCTTTGCGGCATCGATGTGTCGACGTGCGCGTTTAGCGCCCCTGTGCTCTCGACCGACTATCGCGAGCTGCGCGGGGCGCAAGTGAGTGCGGAGCAGGCGATGGACATCGCGTTACTCCTCGGCGTGCGGATCGCCGAGGAGTAGTCGGGCCGCTGCGTCGAGTGGCATGCGGACTGCTTGCCGTGCCGACCTGCGGACCACTGCGCTGAGGGGCTGGTTGCCTGCCGTTCCGACGTTCGGGCCGCTGCACTGAGGGGCTGGCTGCCTGCTGTGCCGACGCGCGGGCCGCTGCGCTAAGGGCTGGTTGCCTGCCGTGCCGACGCACTGGCTGCTGCGCCGTGGGGCAGGCCACCCGCCGTGCCGATGCGCCGCTGCGTCGATTGCGGAGATGCGACACGGCCCACCCCAATCAGGGATAATAGGGGACCCCTCGATATCGAAAGGACACCAATGCTAACCATAGGTTGCCATCTTTCAACCACTAAGGGCTATACCGCCATGGGCGAGGCCGCCCGTTCCATCGGCGCGAACACGTTCGCGTTCTTCACGCGCAACCCGCGTGGCGGCAGCGTGAAGGCGCTCGACCTCGATGACGTCGCGGGACTGCGGCGCATCTTGGAGAAGGATGGTTTCGGCCGCCTGGTGGCGCATGCACCTTACACGTACAACCCGTGCTCTGCCAAGGAGCGTGCGCGCGAGTTCGCGCTCGAGGCCATGGCCGAGGATCTGCAGCGCATGGAGGCACTCCCGGGCCAGCTCTACAACTTCCATCCTGGGGCGCACGTGGGGCAGGGGGTCGACGCGGGCATTGAGCTCATCGTCGACGCGCTGTGTCAGGTGATGTTCGGGGGGCAGCGCACGTGCGTGCTGCTCGAGACCATGGCGGGCAAGGGCACCGAGGTGGGGCGCACCTTCGAGGAGCTCGCGCGCATCATCGAGGGCGTGGGGGCCCGTCGCCCCGAGCTTGCGGGCGCCGACATGATCGGCGTTTGCCTGGACACCTGCCACATCTCCGATGGCGGGTACGATATCGTGCACGACCTCGATGGCGTGCTGGAGGAGTTCGACCGCGTGGTGGGCGCCGAGCGCCTGCAGGCAGTGCATATCAACGACTCCAAAAATCCGTGCGGTGCGCACAAGGACCGGCACGAGGTCATCGGTGCGGGGTACCTGGGCAATCCCGAGCTCGGTGGCGGGGAGCACGTGCTACGCGCCATCGTGACCCACCCTGTCCTGCGTGACCTGCCGTTCATCCTGGAGACCCCGCACGACGATCTGGCGGGCTATGCCGGCGAGATCGCCTACCTGCGTGGGCTGGCGGGGTAACGCCAGGCGCCCCTGCGCTGAGAAGTTGAGGTTTTTCGTATCGTTTTTAAAAAGGATGAAGTAGTGTGGGAACTTGGTCTAACAAAACTGCAGGTCGCAGTCAGTCTTCGATCGCGTATATTTGACTAATCCCAAAATGAGTACGAAAAAGCTCTCGCATCCTCGAGCGGGGGCTCGTCGCAGCTTGGTGAGTTGCATTCCGGCAGGATATGCCTCCTCGTAACCTCGCACGTCCGTCCTCGGCCCGGCTTGCCCCGCCACAACTTCGCCCGGTTTATTCCCCGTCCAAAAACGCGCCGGTCTGGCGGTTCCACAGGGCCGCGTACTCGCCGCCGGCCGCCGCGAGCTCGGCGTGCGTGCCGTCCTCGACGATCTCGCCGTCGGCGAGCACCACGATGCGGTCGAGTGCCGCCACGGTGGACAGGCGGTGCGCCACCACGATGGAGGTGCGCCCGCGCATGAGGTTCTCGAGCGCGTCCTGCACGAGCGCCTCGCTCTCGGAGTCAAGCGCGCTCGTGGCCTCGTCGAGCACGAGGATCGGCGCGTCGGTGAGGATGGCGCGCGCGATGGCGACGCGCTGGCGTTGGCCGCCGGAGAGCTTCACGCCGCGTTCGCCCACAAGGGTGTCGAGGCCCGCGGGCAGGCGGTCGATGAACTCCAGTGCGTTCGCCAGCTCGGCGGCGCGACGGATCTCTTCCTCGCTCGCGTCGGGGCGCCCGTACGCGATGTTCTCGCGGATGGAACGGTGGAACAGCAGCGCCTCCTGCGGCACGTAGGCAATCTGGCGGCGCAGGCTCTGCTGGGTGCAGGCTGAGATATCCTGGCCGTCCACGTACACGTGGCCATCCTGCACGTCGGACAGGCGCAGCAACAGCTTGGTGAGGGTCGTCTTGCCCGAGCCGGAGCGGCCCACCAGGCCCACGCGCTGTCCCGCCGGGATATGCAGGTTGAGGTCGGTGAACACGCGGTCCCCCTCGGCGGCGTCCGTATAGGAGAAGCCGAGGTGCTCAAAGTCGATGGCACCCTCGCGCACCGCGAGGTCCGGGGCGCCCGGCGCGTCCTCCACCAGGCGCGGCTCGTCCAGGATGCGCGCCATCTCGCTCGCGTCGCCGATGGCGCGGTTCATGCGCTGCATCATCGAGTTGATGTAGTTGAAGCGCATGGACAGCTGGTAGGTGTAGGAGAACATCATGACGAGCATGCCGCCCGAGATGCCGAACCAGGCGTTGCCGCCCGCCACGAAGATGGACACGATGAGCATGATCACGGTGATGATGCCGCTTGTGGTGAACCCGCGCTGCATGGTGGCGCGCATGGAGCGGCTCTCGGCCTGCATGGCCGCGAGGTCCGCCTCGTCGAAAAGCTCCTTCTCGAAGTCCTCGCGGCCGCAGGTCTTGACGGCGAGGATGTTCGTGACCGCGTCTGAGAGCACGCCGGAGAGACGGTTCTGTGCCTTGGCGGTGGCGGCGGATAGCGGCAGGATCCGCTGGTACATGCGCGTGGCCACGATCACGTATATCACGAGCATCACGGCGAGCGCCGCGGCATAGGCGGGCACGGCGGGCGCGAGTGCGATGAAGGTGCAGGCGGTGCTCGCGATGGTGGGGATGAGCGAGTACACCACGACATCGACCATCTGCGTGTAGCCGCTCATGAACTTGCTCGTCTGGCTCACCAGCGCCCCGCCGAAGCGGCTCGTGTGGAAGGTCATGGATTGGTTCGAGAGCGTGTCGAAGCACAGGCGTGCGAGGTGGTAGTTGCCGTTGATCTGCATCTTGTAGACGGCGTAGTCCTGCAGCTTGGAGCAGACTTGCCCTACGAGGTTCACGAGCAGCAGAGCCAGGATGTAGGGGCCAAAGACCTCCCACACCTGGTCCGCCGCGACGGGGGAGGCCTGGACGCGGTCGACAATGAGGCCCATCACCCAGGTGTTCACGAAGATGAGCAGCGCCACGTAGGCGATGGAGGTGAATACGGCGAGGAACGCCGCGCCCGGCTTCATGCGGGTGACTTCCCAAAACCGGCGCAGCGTGCGCTGGACGGCGGGCTTCTCGAGCTTTTGAACGTTGCGTTGGGACATGCGCGGCTCCTTGCGTGTGCGGACTGCCATACGGCGCGCGGGGTCCCGCATGCGCGGTTCCCGGCGTGATGTGTCTGCAAAAGGTTATCCCTTGAAGTCGGGTTCAGGTCAAGTTCTCCGCCGCCGGCCCTTGCCTGATTGCTGTTCCGCCCGCGAGGGGGGGCATTTTTCATGGAAACATGGGTAGGTGGATGGAGCCCCGCCCCGGTTGGCGTGCCGCCCTTCGCGCAGCGGGCATCGCTCGCGGAGGCTTGGGTCGCGTTGGGGCCTCGGTGAACTGGGTATCATCCGTACCGTTGTCTGTATGCGGAAGGATTGATTTCCCGATGAACCACGATGAGATTCTGGACATGCTGAGGCGTGCCGGTGTGGAGGTGCCGAGCGGCGAGGACCCCATCGATGTTGAGGTCGAGGTGGAGGACGCCTCGCCCGACGGCGCGGACGCCTCGGGCAGGGGCGGGAAGAAGGGTGCCGGTCGTGGGCATGTCGAGCCCAAGTCCGCCCGCGAGCGCAAGAAGGCCGCCCGCAAGAAAAGGGCCAAGGGGTCGCACATCGATATCCCCGTGCCGCCGTTCATGGAACGCCTTGCCACGTGGAGTCGCACGGCGCTCATCGTCATGCTCGTCGTCCTTGGCATTGCGGCGCTGATCGCATATTGGTGGTTCCATCCCGCACTCAATATCCACAGTCCTCGTGTGTGGAACTGGATCATCCTCATTTCAATCGTCTGCTTCGTGGGGCTCAAAGTGTTCGGTTTGCGCTCTGAGCACCGCTCCTCGTTGTTCAACCGTCTCGCCCTGATTCCAGTTGCGGTGGTCGCGGCGTTCTTCATCGGCCTGATTATGGGCGAGCCGTTCATCCCGGGTAACGCCGAGCGCTTCGCCTCGGTCCTCAAGACCACCGAGGGTAATTTCGCCGAGGATATCGAGGAAGTCGACTATGCGGATGTTCCCGTTATCGACCGCGTGTCCGCTCAGCTGCTCGGCTCGCGCGCTATGGGATCGATCCCTGAGTTCGTGAGCCAGTTCGAGATCAGTCCCGCGTACAGCCAGATCAATTACCAGGGGCGTCCGGTACGCGTGAGTCCGCTCACCTATGCCGACCTCTTCAAGTGGTTGAGCCATCGTGGCGACGGCATCCCGGCGTATGTCTTGGTCGATATGGTCACGCAGGAAGCCGAGGTCGTTCGTCTGGAGGAACCCATTCGTTACTCCGAGAGCGAGCCGCTCGCGCGCAATATCGACCGCTACGTGCAACTCAAGTATCCAACGTACATGTTCGACCAGAAGTCCTTTGAGCTTGATGAGGATGGCACACCTTGGTGGGTGTTTCCCGTTCAGAGGCGTACCATCGGCCTGTTCGAAGGCACGACGATACAACGGGTGGTGCTGGTGAACGCCTGCACGGGCGAGACCGAGGACCATGCCATCGAGGATTGCCCCACGTGGGTGGACCGCGCTTACCCGAGCGATCTCATCATCGAGCAGTACAATTGGAGCGGTGCCTACAGAGGTGGATGGCTCAATTCCTGGCTCGGGCAGCAGGGCGTGGTGCGCACTACGCAGGGCAGCGATGGCGAGCTTGGGTACAACTACTTGGCGCAGGGTGATGACATCTACCTGTACACGGGTGTGAGCTCGGTGACCGCCGATAGCTCCAACGTGGGCTTCATCCTCGTCAATCAGCGCACGGGTGAGTCGCATTACTACCCCGTCGCCGGTGCCACCGAGGACTCCGCCCAGGCGAGCGCCGAGGGGCAGGTCCAGAACCTCAAATATGAGGCGACCTATCCGTTGCTGCTGAATGTGGCGGGGCAGCCCACGTACTTCATGGCGCTCAAGGACAATGCGGGCTTGGTGAAGATGTACGCCATGATCAACGTCGAGCATTACCAGAGCGTGGCGACGGGATCCACGGTTGCAACCACGCAGGAGAGCTACCTGCAGATGCTCGCCTCTTCCGGTGCGCTTTCCGAGGATGAGGCGGCGGCGTCTGGCGCGGAGGTCGAGGTCACTGGCAGAGTCGCGTCCATGGCCCAAGCAGTCATCGATGGTAATTCGCACTTCTATCTCACCCTTGAGGGCGATGATTCCATCTACGACGTCGCTCTTCCCGGCCTGGTCGATATCGTGCGCTACCACGTGGGAGATGAGGTCGCATTGAGCTACGTCAAGGACTCCGAGGGTGAGGGGGATGCCGGCTCGGTGCGTCGTGTGACGGCCCTGGGTGGAAAACGCGCCGAGGTCGAGGCGCTCGCAGACGACGATGCCGCCCCCGTGGAGGAACCGCCCGCCGAGTAGCCATTTGGTGCACTTGGGGTACGTCCCCAATTGCATCATGCATAAACTGAGCTTATTGTCTCATCTGATTACATAGAACGGTAACAATTGAGAAATATTCTGCATTTAATGGTTTCTCTCATACGGTAAAGCGTATACTCCTTCCCCAAGCATCTGCTTGTATGCACAAAAGAGGGAAAGGGATGCAATCATGTTGAAGAAGAAGCTTGGCGCGTTGACCGTCGCGATTGCGATGACTGGCGCCTTGGCGCTCACCGGTTGTGGCGGATCTGGCGCCCCGGCAGCGGGTTCCGCCGCCGCCGACGCCGCGACCGATGAGGGCTACACCCTTGTTTCCGACGGCAAGCTGACCATCGGCACGTCCGCCGAGTACGAGCCGTTCGAGTACATGGAAGACGGCGAGTATAAGGGCTTCGACCTCGAGCTCGCCCAGGCCATCGCCGACGACCTCGGCCTCGACCTCCAGATCGAGAACGTCGACTTCGACACCATCGTGCCCGGTGTCGCCTCCGGCGCGAAGTACGACATCGGCATTGCCGCCATCACCGCCACGCCCGAGCGTGAGGACGAGGTCGACTTCACCGATTCCTACTACATGGACGATCAAGCCATCGTGACCATGGCGGACAACGCCGACATCACTGGCGACAACTACGCTGAGGCGCTGGACGCCGAGGGTGTCAAGATCGCCGTCCAGTCTGGCTCCACCGCCGAGGCCTTTGCCAAGGAGAACTTCCCCAACGCGACCCTCGTCCCGTTCAAGAACGCCACCGACTGCTTCGCCGCCGTCCAGTCCGATCAGGCCGACGCGCTGGTGACCAACCGCTCCGTTGCCGCTCAGCTGGTCGCAACCTCCTTCAGCAACGAGCAGGTCATCAAGCAGGTCTCCACGGGCGAGGAGTATGCTATCGCCGTCAACAAGGACAACACCGCGCTCAAGGATGCCATCAACGAGTCCATTGCCAAGCTCACCGAGGATGGAACCGTCGACGCCCTCATGGAGAAGTACAACATCAAGTAGCGCACCCGCGCCGCATCAACGCGAGCCCTTCCCGTATGTGCGGGGAGGGCTTGTCTGGTATCTGGAGCGCCCTTAGATCGGAAGCGCCATGAGCGCACCGTGACGTGGGCGGAGGAAGGGGAGAACCATGGAGAACACCGGACGGCATTGCGCGTCGACGGGGAATGCGGGGCTGACCCGCGTCATTCGCTGGGCCACGCACGCGATGTTGCCGTGCTGCGCCGTGCTCGTCGCGTTGGCGGCTGTATGCGCCGTGCCGCGACTCGCTCATGCCTTGGAGGTCCAGAAGCTCACCTGCCGCCCCAACGGGGATTCCGGCAGTGACGTGCTCGGTGGTACGGAAACGCGTATCACCTGGGAGGTGCAGGCAGACACCGATGAGGCCGTTGCCGGTCTTTCGCTCACCGTGCCCGATGGCTCGACGTTCACCACCGATGACCTGCGCGTGACGATGCTCTCGGGCGAGGACCTCATGGATCGCGAGTTCATCGAGCCTGATATCGAGACGAATGGGGAGACGCTCGTCCTGACGTTTCCCGAGGCGGCACCCGCGGGTCGGTTCTTCCGTGTCGAGCTGTACGACGTGGTGTTCCCTGCCGCTGGCGGCGAGATGCTCTGCGAGGGCACGTACACGCTCGCCGACGGCACCGAGCATGATGTGGAGGGAATCCCCGCGGTCGAGGTCAAGGGCGTGACCCCGTTCGACCAGTTCAAGGCCTTTCTCGAGGACCAGGCATGGGTCGAGGCGTGGAATTCGAACACGTTTTTGCGCCTGTTCTTCAATCCGGTGCTCATTGTGAGCAGCCTGCCCATCATCTTCTCCGGCTTTCTGATGTCCGTCGCCATCGTGCTGGTGGCGTTCCCGCTCGCCATTCCCTTTGGCTTCATGTTCGCGCTCATGCGTATCTCCAAGTCGCGCATCCTGCGCGCCATCGCGGGCGTCTACGTGAACATCATCCGTGGCACGCCGGCGTTCCTGCAGATTTACATTGCGTTCTTCGGCTTGCCGCTTGCAGGTGTCAATATCGACAACTACACGCTCGGCGTCATCGTCATGGCCATGAATTCCGCCGCCTACCTGTGTGAGATCTTTCGCGCCGGTATCCAGTCCATCCCCAAGGGACAGTCCGAGGCGGCCCGTTCGCTGGGCATGAGTGCCACCCAGACCATGGTGTCGATCATCATCCCGCAGACGTTCCGGAACGTGATCCCCACACTCACCAGCGAATTCATTTTGCTGTACAAAGACACGTCGCTACTTGCGGCCGTGGGCGTCATGGAGATCGTGATGTACGCCAAGACGATCGTGGCCACAACGGGCTCCATCACGCCTTATGTGGTTGCCGCTCTGTTCTATTTGGTGGTTACGCTGCCGCTTGCTCGTCTCGTGAGCATGCTTGAGGCGCGCCTCACCGGAGCCACCGCCGGCACGAATGCCGGACCACAGGGCAAGAAGCCCGCCAAGAGCGCGGGAACGATGGTCCCCACGCCCGCCGATCACATCGCGAACCTGTAGGGAGTGCTTGAGATGAGTGACAACGCAAAGACCGTGGACGTATCCGGTGCGTCTAACGCCTCTGCGGAGGGGCCTGTGGTCCGGATCCGCGGCCTGCATAAGGCATATGGCGACAACGTCGTACTGCGTGGAATCGACCTGGACGTGCACCGCGGTGAGGTCGTGGTGGTGCTGGGGCCGTCGGGTTCCGGTAAGTCGACGATGCTGCGCTGTGTGAACCTGCTTGAGACGCCCACGCAGGGCTCCATCGTGGTCGAGGGCGTGGATATCACCAAAAAGGGCGTGGATATCAACAAGGTGCGGTCGACGCTCGGCATGGTATTCCAGCAGTTCAACCTGTTCCCGCATCTTTCCGCCAAGAAGAACGTCATGATAGCCCAGCAGAAGGTTCTCAAGCGCAGTAAGGAGGAAGCGGAGCGCATCGCAGTCGAGGAGCTGACCAAAGTCGGGCTCAGCGACCGCGTGGACTTCATGCCTGCCCAGCTTTCCGGTGGTCAGCAGCAGCGCGTTGCCATCGCTCGAGCACTGGCGATGAACCCGCACGTCATGCTATTCGATGAGGCCACGAGTGCTCTCGACCCCGAGCTCGTACGTGATGTCCTGGGTGTCATGCGCGATTTGGCGCGCGAAGGCATGACCATGATCGTGGTGACCCACGAGATGCAGTTCGCCCGTGACGTTGCCGATCGCGTCATCTTCATGGACGGCGGCGTCATCGTGGAGCAGGGCACGCCGGAGGAGGTTTTCGACCATCCCACATCAGAGCGGACCAAGGACTTCCTGGGCCACATCGCCTAGTCGCTGCGCAATTGGAGACGAGCGCCAATTGACCCAAATCGCTCACGGGTGCGGATTTTGGGTATGAGGACTTGGTATGTAGCCGCACTGTCTCCTTGGAAGGTCCCCCATGATCCAGGTCATCATCTCCCCCGCGAAACAGATGCGCGTCGACTCCGACGCATTCGCCCCGCGGGGGATTCCTCCGTTCCCGCAGAAGACCGCGCGAATCGTCCGTGCGTTGCGCACGATCGGGGATGAGCGGGGGAGTGCAGGCCTCAAGGAGCTCTGGCGGGTCAACGACAAACTGCTCGTCGAGAACATCGAGCGCCTCGAGGAGTTCAGATGCGTGATGGATGGAGGCGAGCTGCGGGATGCCGCCGTGGCACGTCTGGTTTGCCCTGCGATCACATCGTACGTGGGCATCCAGTATCGCAGCATGGCACCCGACGTACTCGATGCGAAAGCCCTCGAGTGGCTGCAGGCTCACCTGTGGGTGCTCTCCGCGCTCTACGGATGCGTGAGACCCTTCGACGCGGTCCAGCCGTATCGACTGGAGATGGCGGCGAAGCTGTCGATCGACGGAGCGAAGGACCTCTACGGTTATTGGGGCGCTGACATCGCCGCGAGTGTCTGCGGCGCGACCGCACCCGAGGGGACATGCGACCCCGACATGGCGGGCGCAGACGTCACGGTGGTGAATCTCGCGAGCGTGGAGTACGCGAAGGCGGTGCTGCCCCATCTTTCCGAGGGCGCGTCGCACGTCACGATTGTCTTTGGCGAGGACGTGCGTGCGGGCAAGCCGGTTCAGCGTGCGACGGCGAGCAAAATCGCCCGTGGCAGCATGGTCCGCTGGATGGCCGAGAACTCCGTGGAGGACGCGAGCGCCCTCCAACGGTTTGACGTGGGCTATACGTTTGCCCCGGAGCTCTCTCGTGAAGCGGAGCTCAGCCGCACGCTCGTGTTCATGAAACGATGATCCCCTGCCTCAATTGGAGATCACAAGGCGCTCTTGTAGATGGCGCGTGCATCGTCGAGGGTGAGCGACTGGAACGTTCCGAACCTCTCGCCGCGGTTGATGCGCAGTCCGCGGATCAGTCGATCGATGTCGGTCTCCTCGATGCCGAGTTCGCCCAAGGTGGATGGCATACCCATGGAGACGAAGAACTCTTGGAGCTCGTCGATGGTCGCCTCAACGGCGTCGTGTACGGCGCGTTCGGGCGTGATTTCCTCGTCGATGTCCGATAGGTCGTCGACCTCGGGATCGACGGGCTCGATGCCGAAGACTTCGGCGCCGAACGTGAGGAACCGCTCGGGGTGGTTCTGCCACACGTAGCGCATCCAGGCCGGGAAGACGACCGCGAGACCCGCTCCGTGTGTGATACCCGGATCGACGGCGGACAGCTCGTGCTCGAGTCCGTGACAGCTCCAGTCGCCGTCGCGCTTGCCGGGGATGCCAAGGCCGCAGCCGGCGAGGCCGTTGTGGGCGAGTGTGCCGATCCACATGAGCTCCGCGCGGGCATCGTAGTTCTCGGGATCTTCCATCACGATGCACGCGGCATCGATCGCGGCGCGGATGAGACCGCAGGCGATGTTGTCCGTCACGCCGACCGCGGGCTCGCCCGAGAAGAAGCGCTCCATGATATGGGCGATCATGTCGGTGACGCCCGCCGCCGTCTGGTATGGAGGCAAGGTGAAGGTGAGCTCCGGGTCGAGGAAGGCGATGGCGGGGCGGATGAGCTCACTGGTGCATCCGCTCTTGAGGCCCTCGGCATCATTGCTGATGACGCAGGAGTTGGACGCCTCGGAGCCGGAAGCGGGGATGGTTACCACCGCTGCGAGCGGCAGGCAGTGCTCGACCGTCGCCTTTTTGGCCCAGAAGTCCCACGGGTCGCCGTCGTAGCAGGCACCGACGGCGATGGCCTTGGCGCAGTCCATGGCCGATCCGCCGCCCACGGGCAGCACGATATCGACGTCCTCGTGCTTGGCCAATTCAGATCCCTTGCGCACAAGCCCAATCTCCGGATTGGGGCGCACCCCACCCAGCTCGACATGCGCGACACCCGCCGCGTCGAGTGATGCCCTTACGCGGTCGAGTGTTCCCGTGCGCACCACGGAGCCCTGTCCGTAGACGATGAGCGCGCGCCGGTGACCCGCCGCCGCGAGCTCGGTGCCCACGTGGTCGGTGACGCCACGGCCGAATACGAACTTGGTGGGAGAGCAGAAGGTGAAGTTGTTCATGGGGTCCTTTCGAGGTTGGTGCATTTCGCCAGGGACCGGGTGGGTCGCGTGGCGGGGCGGGATGCGCTAGTAGCCGAGGTCTTCTCCCACGAGGATGACGTGGATGCGGCCTTCGTGGCGCGAGTGGCGCGTGATGACCTCCTGGCAGCACATGCATCCTTCCGCATGGCAGTTGGCGCAGACGCCGGTGAGCTCACAGGGGGTATTTGTGTGCAGGCGTGCGGCGTTGAGGGGGCATGCGACGGTGTGGACGCGTTTGATGCCGCTCTCCACGTCGGCGACGACCTTGTTCATGCCCGCGATGACGCAGACATGCTTGGGGCCGTGCAGCAGCAGAGCGAGGCGGTTGGCGTTGCCATCGATGTTGACGAGCTCGCCATTGAGCGTGATGGCGTTCGTGCTCATGAAGAACCAGTCCGCGCTCACCTGCCGACGCCACATCTCATCCTGCTCCTCCGGCGTATGGGCCGCCATACGGTCGATCATGGGGTGGCCGTCGGCTGTGAGGGCGTCTTTCACACCGCTTTGGGAGAACGTGACGCTGCCTCCCCAGGTGACGCTCTCGCCGTTAGCGACGAGAGCGCGGACGAGCTCGACGGCGTCGGACGCGGTCTCGCAGTAGTGGCCGATCATGTTGCGCAGGGCGAGCTTCTTGATGATGCTTTCCGCCGTGGTGCGGTACGCTGCGCTTCTCACGTTGTCCATGGTTCCTCCTCTGTCGACGCGGGGTGGTTTCTCACAGGCGGTTCCCCTCCGCGGTTGCCTACACATGCACCCATTGTGGCACGCTCGATGCGGTTGATGCTCCCTCGCCGCCATGTGTTACCGCTTGATGGCGAGGATGTCGTCGAATCCTATGACGGTTTTCACGACCTGCAGCCTTCGATAGGCGAAATCGATATGGGCTACCACGCCCGAGACCGTGTGGTAGGCATCCCAGTCGTAATAGGTCACGCGTACTAGGTCGCCCTTCTTCACCTGCATGATGGTACGGGAGAGCTCCAGGGCCTCCTCGTCGGTGAGCTCATGTCGCGGCTCGGTGATGCGTTCCTGCTGCCGCGCGAGCTCATAGTATCCGGTGAGCGCCGCAAAGGGCATGAACTGCGAAGCGCGGCTGGCGCGCGGTCGGCCGTTCGCCGTCAAGCCTGCCGCGTCTGGGCGCATGTCGTCATGCATGATGTCCTCCAACTTGGTCGTTGCGCTCCCGCCCCGTAGCCTCCGGGCGCAAGCTCCTGCCCTTCACCAGGGCGTTCTTTCCATAGCGACCTTTGACGTCGATGATCGTCTTTTGCAGGTCGCGCTCGCGTGCCTCGGCCTCGACATCGGTGAATAGGTCGATGGTCGCGAGTTCCTCGGGCAGCAAGTCGCCAAAACCGATATTGACGCGTTTGATGGGCCGTCGAGGGTCGACGGATTCGGCGTAGAGGGATTCGAAATGGGCCATGAGCTTCTTGCGCGAGTTGGTGCGCTCACCGAGCTTTCGCTGCTTGCCTGCGTGCGCGTAGCCGCCCTTGCCACCCACGCGCCGCGTGCCATGTTCGCCGGTGATAAGGGTCCCGCGCGGCTCGTTCTCGGTTATGAGATCGCGAGTCCCCGCTGCCGCCATCCCCGTCGTTGCCGCGCTGTGCTGCGGCCGCGAGGTCCTTCGCGGGATGTCCTCGGCCGTGCTGCTGCGCCGGTTACCGCAGCCGTCGCGGTACGATGCGCTGCCGCTCGCGTCCAGTCGTCGGACTTCGCGCGCCTCGCTGCCGTAGCCCACGTACAGTGATATGGAGCTCGCCACGACGCCCCGGTCCACCAAATCGAGCACGGACGCGTCGACCATCTCGCGAAGGATGGTGAGCCCTTCGCTATAACTATAGTTTCGTGCCAGCACCTGGCCGTTCACCATCGAGGTCGCCTGCGGGCGGTACGCCTGTATCTCGGCGATAGTGCACGGCTCCACGCCGTGCGCATGGTCGATGAGATACTCTGCGTTCACGCCGAATTCGCGGTACAAGATCCGCTCGTCGAGCGCAGCGATGCCCATGAGGTCGTGCACGCGGTACTTGGAGAGGCGCTCCGCTATGCCCGGGCCTATGCCCCAAATGTCCGTGATGGGGCGGTGCCTCCAGACCTCCGCCCGGAATCGCTCCTCGTCGAGGATGCCGATGCCATCTGGGTCGTGCTTGGCGGTGATGTCGAGGGCGACCTTGGCGAGGAAGAGGTTGGGTCCGATGCCGGCGGTGGCGGTGATGCCCGTACGGGCAAGCACCGCGCTGCGCAGCTCATCGGCGAACTCGCGCGCGGTGAGCCCGTAGAGTGAAAGGTAGGGGGTGGCGTCGATGAAGCATTCGTCGATGGAATACACATGGATGTCGAGTGGGCTCACGTACTCGAGGTAGATGCCGTATATGCGTGCCGAGATCTCCATGTAGTGACGCATGCGGGGCTTGGCGGCCACGTAGTCAACGTGCTGAGGGATCTCGAAGAGTCGACAGCGATTGCGGATGCCGAGTTTCTTCATCGCGGGGCTGATGGCCAGGCAAATGGTCGAACGCCCTCGTGTGGTGTCGGCCACCACGAGATTCTGCGTGAACGGGTCGAGCCCGCGGGCGGCGCATTCGACGGAGGCGTAGAACGTCTTGAGGTCGATGCAGATATAGGTGCGCTCTCCCATGTGTCTCCCTTCGAACGTGTGTTCCAGAACCTTTGTTCGATAATAGAGATTCGTCCGGACATTCGTCAAATGCCCGTGGGAGCTGTGGGTTTGGCGAAAGGCCGCTGATTGTCGCCCTGCGCGGGTACAATGCCGCCATGGAAACGGCACAACATGTTCGGCGGGCGTGGCCCCCCTGGAGGCAGGATGGTTGAGGAAAAGCGGACGCGTCTCATCGACGAGCCCTCGCACGATGATGGCCCTTTGCACGAGGGGACCATGGGTGCCCGCCTGTGCTCGCTCGTGATGTCGAATCGTCGCACGGCGATCATGGTGCTCTGCCTGCTGGTGTTTCTCGTCTTGCTCAACCGCGTGTTGGCAGGGGAGATCATGGCCCTCGACCGAGCGGCTATCGCGCTCATGGTCGACCATGTGCGCGCCGCATGGTTGACGCCCATCATGGAGGTCGTTTCGTTCCTGGTCACCCCGGTCCCACTCATCGCCTGCATCTTCGTGATTTCCCTGGGCGCCCGGGCGCGCGGTCATAAGGGCGTGGGGGTGTTCTGCGCGGTCAATCTGGCGTGCTCGACCGTCCTGAACCAAGCGCTCAAGTTCGCCATACAGCGCCCGCGCCCCGACATCTCCCTCAGGCTGGTCGATATCGGTGGATTCAGCTTCCCCTCGGGGCATTCGATGGCGGCCATGGCGTTTTTCGGCCTCCTCATGTGGCTCACCTGGCGCTTTGTCGATGATCGTCGTCTGCGCGCCGCGCTGTGCGTCGTCCTTGCCCTCATGGTCGTTGCCGTGGGGTTTTCCCGCGTCTACCTGGGAGTGCACTACGCTTCGGACGTGATAGGCGGTTTTTGCGCTTCTATGGCCTGGCTGGTCGTGTACACCAGGGTCGCGGGCCCGCTATTTGCGCCGCGGCGCCCCAACCGCGTCTAGCGGCCGACGGCGCACGCCGGCGCGCGGGTTTGGCACGGGCGATCGGCGAGGACAGCGGGTACAATGAAACGCATATGAACCGAGGACAGTTCAGGAGGCTCGCATGGACGAGTTGAAGCTTGCAGGCGCCGAGATGGCCACCACGGACGCCGGCGACGGGTTCCTTCGCATCGCGGCGGCGACACCCGAGGTGCGCGTGGGCGACGTGAGGGCCAACGCCGAGGCGATCCTCTCGTGCGTGTGGCGCGCGGCCGATGAGGGCGTGCGCGTCCTCGTATTGCCCGAGCTGTGCCTCACGGGGTATACCTGCGCTGACCTCTTCCATGATCGCGCTTTACTGCGCGCATGCGAGAACGCCCTCGCTTGGCTGCTCGAGCGGACGTGCGAGCTGCCCGTGTTCTACACGGTGGGCATGCCGTATGCGAGTGGGGAGAGCATCTACAACTGCGCCGCCTGCTGCTGCGCGGGCCAGCTGCTCGGCATGACCGCCAAGACCCACCTGCCCAACTACCGAGAGTTCTACGAGGGTCGCTGGTTCACACCGGCACCTTCGGGACCGTATTTCATGATGCGTCCCATCGCCCATCGGATGGTTCCCCTCGGCGCGGGGCTCGTGTATCGCTGCGTGGACGAGGGGTGTTCGGACGTGGCGATCGGGGTCGAGATCTGCGAGGACCTCTGGGTTCCCAATCCGCCTTCCACGTCGATGGCGCTCGATGGCGGGGCGACCGTGATCTTGAACCTCAGTGCGAGTGACGAGGTGATCGGCAAATCCGCGTACCGTCACGACCTCGTGCGCGGCCAGTCCGCCCGTCTGTACAGCGCCTACGCCTACGCCAACGCGGGGGAGGGCGAGTCCACCACCGACCTCGTCTTCGCGGGTGAGAACCTCATCGCCGAGAACGGATCCCTGCTCGCCCGCACTGAGCTGTTCACGCGCGACATGGCCGTGGCCGATGTAGACCTCGACATGCTGGTCGCCGAGCGCCGCCGTTCGAACACGTGGGCGCGCCCGGCGGGTGAGGAAGCCCCTTGTCGCGAGGTGAGCTTCTCCTTTGGCGGCATGGGCGGCATGCTCGACCCGGCGACCAAGATGGGGCAGGCCGTCTTGTCCTGCACCTTCGCCGTCGGCGACGATGGAACCCGCCCGACCCCGGAGCAGGCCGCCGAGATGGACGGCTTGTCACCGGTGCGCGCCTACCCCATCACGCGTTCTGCGCTCGAGACCTCGCGCATCGCGCCGCGCACTCCGTTCGTGCCCGCGGGCGAGGCCGAGCGAGCCGAGCGCTGCGAGACGATCTTCAACCTGCAGGCGGCCGGCCTCAAGACGCGCCTGGCGCACACGTTCACCAAGCATGCGGTGATCGGCCTGTCCGGTGGTCTCGACTCGACGCTCGCCCTGCTGGTCACGGTGCGCGCCTTCGACGCGCTGGGGCTGCCGCGCTCCGGCGTCCACGCCGTGTCCATGCCGGGCTTTGGCACCACGAGCCGCACCAAGTCCAACGCCGAGTGCCTTGCCGAGCACCTCGGCGTCGACTTCCGCACCATTGCCATCGGCGAGGCGGTGAGCCGCCACTTCGCCGACATCGGCCACGACCCGAGCGTGACCGACGTCACCTACGAGAACGCCCAGGCGCGTGAGCGCACGCAAATCCTCATGGACCTCTCCAATGAGGTCGGCGGCTTCGTCATCGGCACGGGCGACCTCTCGGAGCTCGCGCTCGGATGGGCCACGTACAACGCTGACCACATGAGCATGTACGGCGTCAACGCGGGCGTGCCCAAGACGCTTGTGCGCCATCTCGTGGCATACGCGGCCGATGTCTTTGGCGGCGAGACCGCGGTGACCCTGCGCGACGTGCTCGACACGCCGGTGTCGCCGGAGCTTTTGCCGCCCACGGGCGACGGCGAGATCGCACAGCGCACCGAGGATCTGGTGGGTCCCTACGAGCTGCACGACTTCTTCCTCTACCACATGCTGCGCCATGGGTTCGCACCGGGCAAGATCTACCGCATGGCGTGCCGCACGTTCGCCACGCCCGCGGATGGCGGCCCGGTGGCGGGCGCCGCGCCCGCCTACGAGCCGGCGACGATCCTGTATTGGCTGCGGACGTTCTACCGCCGCTTCTTCGCCCAGCAGTTCAAGCGCAGCTGCCTGCCCGACGGCCCCAAGGTCGGCTCGGTGAGCGTGAGCCCGCGCGGCGACTGGCGCATGCCCAGCGACGCCTCCGCAGCCCTTTGGCTCGAGGAGATCGATAGTCTGACATAGGGACCGCGCTCGACTTACTCCATCTCCTTGTCGGGCTGGATAAGCTCCTCGTAGCCGCTGATGGCATCGCGCGCGCCGGGCAGCACCGAGAGCAGGAAGCTGTAGATGACCTCGATGATGAGGGTGGCGGAGATCTTGGAGAAGGTGAAGTCCACGGTGGTGAGGAGCGCCTCGTAGTTGACGGTGCGCAGCACGATGTCCGCGAGGCGCGCGAGCGGGGCGTGACTGTTGCCGCAGATGAGGATTACTGTGGCACCGCCATGAACCTCATGGTTCCTGTGCTCGCCGCCTACATCGCCGAGTCCATCGGCAAGCGCCCGGCGCTCGTCCCCGGCTTCGTGGCCGGCATGATCGCCATCCAGGGTCTTCCCGTGAACCCCGCGACCGGCCTCATCGACGCCGGCGGCTCCGGCGTGGGCTTCGGCTTCCTCGGCGGTATCGTGGGCGGCTTCCTCGCCGGCTATGTCATCCTGCTGCTCGAGAAGGTCTTCGCCAAGCTGCCCGCCAACCTCAACGGCTTGAAGGCGATTTTCCTGTACCCGTTGTTCTCGACGCTCATCGTCGGTCTCGTGATGCTCGGCATCTCCGGTCCGATGGTTACCATCAACAACGCCATGATGGACTTTCTGCGTAGTCTGCAGCACGCCGGCGCCATTCCGCTGGGTATCGCCATCGGCTGCATGTGCGCCGTCGACATGGGTGGCCCGGTCAACAAGGCGGCCTACGTGACCGGCACCATGCTGCTGGGCGCCGGCCTCGAGGCTGGCGTGGGCACCGCGGAGTACGCCGACGGCACCGCGTTCATGGCTGCCGTTTCCGCTGCCTGCATCGTTCCGCCGCTGGTCACGAGTTTCGCCGTCATTGCCGGCAAGAAGTACTTCTCCCAGGAGGACCACGATGCCGGCATCGTCAATATCATCTTGGGCTGCACGCACATCACTGAGGGCGCCATTCCGTTCATGACCAAGAACATCTGGCCGGTCATGCCCATCACGATGCTCTCCGCGGCGATTGCTTCCGTGCTTACCCTGCTCTTGGGCGTTCACGTGCCCGCTCCGCATGGCGGCTTCTTGGTCCTGCCCGTGGTCGATGGCGGCCTGCAGTGGGTCCTCGCCATCCTCGCCGGCACGGTCGTGGGCGGCATCCTGTTCACCGCGTTCAAGAAGGCCGAGTGGACGAAGGCCCAGCGTGAAGCCACGGCCGAGGTGGCGGTCAACGATGCCCCCGCTCCTGTCGACGCTACCGCTGAGGCGGCTGAAGCCCCTGCTGAGGTTCCCGTTGACGCCGACGACTCCGAGGGCTTTGTGAAGGACTCCGATGTCCTGTCCGCCACCGATCTTGACCGCGACGGTGCCCTTAAGGCGATCACCGCCCACGCTGTCGAGGCTGGTATCGCCAGCGACTCCGATGCCCTGCTCGCCGCGTTCCTCAAGCGCGAGTCCGAGGGAACCACGGGCATGGTCGATGGTTACGCCATCCCGCATGCCAAGACCGATGCGGTGGTGCGTCCCGCGGTGGTCGTGCTCAAGGCCGCAGATGGTGTCGCCGCGTGGGATACCATGGACGGCGCTCCTGTGACCTGCGCCATCGCCCTGCTCGTGCCGGAGTCCCAGGCGGGCACCGCTCACCTACAGATCCTTTCCAAGGTCGCCACGGCCCTGACCGACGATGTCTTCCGCGCCGCCTGCAAGGCCGAGGACGATCCCGCGAAGGTCGCCGGTCTTATCAACGAGCGACTGGCGTAGGACTTCCTCGCAACGCTTGCCTGTCGGTCGGCGGCGCACCTCACCGCGCCGCCGACCTTCTCATTCATTGCCCTCTGTGCCCGAGGTCGTAAGAAAGGGGCGGCACATGATCTACACTCTCACTCCCAATCCGGCCATCGACTACAACATCTGCTGCGATGGCCTGCAGCCAAATACGGTCACCCGCACGCGCGATGCCGTGTACACGCCCAACGGCAAGGGCCTCAACGTCTCATTCACCCTCGACCACTATGGCGTCGATACGGCGATTCTGGGTTTCTTCGCTGGATTCTCCGGCCGCTACATCGTCGAGGGCGCGCGTGAGCTCGGCGTCGGCGTCAAGCCTGTTTGGACCGAGGGCATCACGCGCGTGAACGTCTTTTTAAATGCCGGCCCCGATACCGAGTACAACATGGTGAACGCCGGTGCCGCGATCACCGCGGCGGACGAGCAGGCCATGTTCGACCTTATCAGCGGGCTTGAGGACCTCGACTGCCTGGTGATCTCGGGTTCGCTGCCGCCGAATGCTTCCGAGGGCTTCCTGCGCGGCGCCATCGAGCGCGTTCGCGCGAAGGGCGCCCAATTCGTACTCGACATCTCGAGCCCTCAGCTCGCTGAACTTCTCGAGCTCGAGCCGCTGCTCATCAAGCCGAACGATGACGAGCTTCGCGACATCTTCGGTATCGACGTCACCGCCGGTGATGATGCCTCCGTGGCGGACGCTATGGCGGAGCTGCATGCTCGTGGCGCGCAAAACGTTCTGCTCACGCTTGGTGGTGCCGGAGCGTATTTCTCAAATGGGGAGCACTTGTGGTTCTCCAACCGCACCTTCGATGTGGAAGTCCGCTCCACGGTGTGCGCCGGCGACTCCTCGCTCGCTGCCTTCCTTTCCATTTGGTTTGCCGAGCGCGACCGCGTGGAGGACGCGCTGCGCCGTTCGATGGCGACGGGCGCCAATGTGGTCGAGTGTGCCGGACTGGGCGACTTCGCCCATGTTGAGGAGTACGAGAAGAATATCGAGGTCCGTCAGGTCAAGTAGCGGGACGCTAGTTTCGACCCTTGGTGGCTATCGGGCCCGGCCATGCTCATTGTCCAGTGGAACCGCGTTTTGGCCTCGTCGAATCGTTCGGCGGGGCCTTATTTTCCCCGTTCGTTCCCCTCTGGGGGCAACAGGCGCATAATGGATGAAGCGCCCAACGTGGTGGGGTTGCCGATCCCGTCACGGGGCCTCGCGTCCGTGCGTCGGCCGTCGCCCTTGAGTAGGCGCGCGGCACCGCATGAGATCGAACGCCCCGAAGGCGCACGACATGCAACCGCTGCGCACGAGAAAGGACCAGTTCATGCAGTTCTCAAGCCGTCTCGACCGCTTTGGCGCCGAGGTGTTTTCCTCCCTCAACGCCCGCCGCGTCGCCCTCGAGGAACGGGGCCGTACGATCTACAACCTTTCTGTGGGTACGCCTGATTTCGCCCCGTACCCGCATGTCGTGGAGGCGTTGACCGAGGCCGCTCAAGATCCGCAGATGTGGAAGTACTCCCTGCGCGACGTGCCTGAGCTCAAGCAGGCGGTGTGCGACTACTATGCCCGTCGTTTTGGCGTCGAGGGCATCACGCCCGACATGGTAGCCTCGTGCAATGGCACGCAGGAGGGCGTGGGGCATTTGGGCCTCGCCTTGCTCGACCCGGGCGATACCATTCTCGTACCCGATCCGTGCTATCCCGTCTTCGAGGCGGGCGCTAAGATCGCCGACGCCGAGCTCGCCTATTACCCGCTCGATGCCGAGCATGATTTCCTGCCGTACGTGGCGGGCATCGACCCCGCGGTGGCGGACCGCGCCAAGTACATGATCGTCTCCCTTCCGGCAAACCCCGTGGGGTCTGTGGGCAACGATGCCCTCTACGACGAGATCATCGCGTTCGCGCGCGAGCACGACCTGCTCATCGTCCACGACAACGCCTACTCCGACATCGTCTTCGACGGCCCGCGCGGCGGCACGTTCCTCGCGCATCCCGGCGCGCTCGAGGTTGGCGTGGAGTTCTTCTCGCTTTCCAAATCGTTCAACGTCACGGGCGCGCGCATCGGCTTTTTGGTGGGTCGCCCCGATGTGGTCGCCGCCTTTGCCAAATTGCGTAGCCAGATCGACTTCGGCATGTTCCTGCCCATCCAGAAAGCCGCCATCGCCGCGCTCACCGGACCACTTGAGGAAGTTGAGGAACAGCGCCTCACGTATCAGGAACGTCGCGACGCCCTGTGCGATGGCCTCGAGCGCCTGGGTTGGGAGCGCCCCAACGCGCATGGCTCCATGTTCGTATGGGTCAAGTTGCCCGGTGGCCGTACCGATTCGATGGCATTTTGCGAGGAGCTCATGGAGAAGGCCGGGGTTATCGTGACGCCCGGTGCAAGCTTTGGGCCCCACGGCGAGGGGTATGTCCGTATGGCGCTCGTTCTGCCGCCTGAGGGCCTCGAGCGCGCCGTCTCCGCCATCGAGGAGGCGGGTATTTTAGGGTAGGTCCCAGCGGGGGCATGTCTTATAATCGGTTTTGCAAGTTTTCACAAGTGCAAATTCGGCGAACGTGTCGAGTGGTACCGTGAAGTGTCGCAAATAACGTAATTGGTAATTGCTCGCATGGGTCGAGCATTGGAAAGGAAGTATTCACATGGTTAACGATCGTAAAGTCGCCGTGATTGGCTGCGGGTTCGTCGGCTCGTCCTCGGCATTCGCCCTTATGCAAAGCGGCCTCTTCACCGAGATGGTCCTCATCGACGTCGACCGCAACCGCGCTGAGGGCGAGGCTCTCGACATCGCCCACGGCGTCTCCTTCGGCAGCCCCATGAAGATCTACGCCGGCGACTACTCCGACGTCTCAGACGCCGCCGTCATCGTCGTTACCGCCGGTGCCGCCCAGAAGCCCGGCGAGACCCGCCTCGACCTCGTTAACAAGAACGTCGCCATCTTCGGCAGCATCATCCCCCAGATCCGCGAGAGCGGCTTCAACGGCATCCTGCTGATCGTCTCCAACCCGGTCGACGTTCTCACGTACGCCGCCATCAAGATGAGCGGCCTGCCCGAGCGCCAGGTCATCGGCTCGGGCACCGTACTCGACACCGCCCGCCTCAAGTACATGTTGGGGGGGCACTTGAGCGTCGATCCGCGCGACGTTCATGCCTACATCGTGGGTGAGCACGGCGATTCCGAGGTCGCCGCTTGGTCCAGCGCCACGGTCGCCGGCGTGCCGCTGAATGATTACTGTGAGCTGCACGGTCATTTTGACCATAAGGCCGCGGAGGCTCGTATCGCCGATGATGTGAAGAACAGCGCCTACGAGATCATCGAGAAGAAGCGCGCCACCTATTACGGCATCGCCATGAGCGTGCGTCGCATTTGCACCGCCATCATGCGCGATGAGGACACGGTCCTGCCGGTATCCAGCCTCATGGTGGGAGAGTACGGACTCAACGACCTGTGCATCTCCGTGCCGACCGTCATCGGCCGCAACGGCGTGGTGACGCGCGTTCCCGTCGCCCTGTCCGATGATGAGAACGCCGAGTTCCAGAAGTCCGCCGCCGCCCTCAAGGCCATCATCGACGACGCCGGTCTCAACGACTAACGTACTTGTGGGGACGGGTGCATAGTGTGTGCGTCCCTCGTCGAGAGCATGTCCAGGCCCCCGGTTCCCTAGCGGGAGCCGGGGGTTTCTTTCGCCCGCGCCTCGTCGCCGTGGGCTTTTGGGTGCACGCACGGGCTAGAATGGTCCAAACGGATGGTCGATGGGAGGCGGACGCTCCATGGAAGAAAAGGGAAAGCTGTCGCTCAAGGCAAAACCCGCCGGGAATTTCCTGGATTACGTGCGTACGGCCATGGATACGTTCGAAGAGCGTCCCCTGTGTACGGTCGACAGCCTGGTGTTCTCCTGGCTCTCCTACACGCACGTGGGGCCTGAGCTCACGCGCGCGTGCACGGTGCGCGGGGTCGCCCTGCATGAGCTCCTCCGAGCTGAGGATTTCGACGATATGTTCGGAACGAGCTGGGATGTACAGGGCAGCCGGGACCTCCTATTCGCCGTATGCGCGAGCCCGCGGTTTCGGTCGTGCCGCCTGTCCATCTTGCGGTTCAGGACGGACAACGTGAGCGAGGAGCAATTCGCCGCCATGACGTTTCGGCTTCCCGACGGTTCGTCCTATATCGCGTTTCGCGGGACTGATTCCACCGTTGTGGGCTGGAAGGAAGACTTCAACATGACCTTCCTGAGTCCCGTTCCCGCCCAGGAGGAGGCTGCCGCATATGTAGACGATGTTGCCGAGCTGACGTCCGGCACGTTGTACGTGGGTGGTCATTCCAAAGGCGGAAACCTCGCGGTGTACGCCGCCGCCATGTGCGTGCCCGTGCACCGGGAGCGCATCCGGCGCGTATTCTCTCACGATGGTCCGGGATTCCATCGCGAGTTCTGCGCCGCGGAGCCCTATCGTCGCATTATGCCCATCATGGAGAAGACGGTGCCCAAGTCGACCATGATTGGCGCCGTGCTTTCCGAGGCGCCGGATTTCACACCGACTATCGTCGAGAGTGACGGCATGTCGATGCTCCAGCACAATCCCTTCCTCTGGGCCGTGGACGTCGATGCCGCCGAATTCGTGCGGGCAGATGGCTATACCGCATCATCACGGCTCTTCGATGCAACCCTCGACGCATGGATGGACAAGTACACGCTCGCCGAGCGCGGTAGGTTCGTCGATGCGCTCTTCGACGTCATCGGCGTGACGGGTGCCACGCATTTTTCGGATATCATGGCGGATCGCAAGACGAATGTGCCGCTCATGCTCAATGCCGTCGAAACGCTCGATGAGGACCTGCAGCAGTTCGTTAAAGACGTGGTCATATCGTTCGTGAAAACGGCGACGGTCGAGCGTGCCGCGGGGGCGGCGAGCGGCATCATCGACTCCCTCAAGAGCGCGCATCCAGCCTTTGGGGCAATCGCGCAGCGTGTTGGCGATGGGGAGATGAACGTCCGGTCGTGACGGGGCGATCGCTCCTTCGGCAACGCCTCCGATGATAATGACTTTCATGCTCGGTTCCTTTCGTTGGGGCCCCGGTGGTTGTCGGACAATCTGGTGTGTACAGGTGGACCGGATGTAGGCATCGCGGGTTGCGGGAGACGTGGGGCTTTTGGACGATGCGACACCTCTGGCGGTAAGAATGTCGAAAATCCTCCGGTTTTCAGACTCTGTTATCAACATTCTTACCCTCGATTGGCAAGTAAGCATGCCGACGGTGCCTCGTGGTTGCGCTAGCCTTTCGCTTGCATCGGGGTGTGCGCCCCGGGTGTCCTATCGGTATCTACCATACGCAAACGCCGTCTCCTTGTCTGTGACTTCGTCACCAAGGCGCTGCAAACAGCCGCGGGTATAATGGCGAAGTTCGGATGATACAGAAGGGACCGCTTCGTGAAGATCAACCACGCCATCCTGCATATCCTCGACTTCGACTCCGCCGTCAATGTGCTGAGCGAGCGTGAGCTCGATTTCGATACCCGTGCCGTGCGCTCATTCGTGAGCTCCCATTTGCGTCGAGCCCGCACGAGCGTCGACAACCGCCGCGCCGCCTTCGCGCAGGACAGCGCGTTTGCCGGCGAACTCAAGGGGTATTTCTTCGGCGATCGTGAGTTCGTCGATCTCTCGCAGCAGATCGCGGAGTTCTTCGCCTCCGAGCTCTCGAAGGCTGACAAGCTCGAGTCCACCGACGTGCTCGTGGCCGATTTCGAGGACGACGACGATGTGCGCTGGTTCGCGGTTCTACTCATGGCGAGCCGCACCGCGTTCATGCACGAGGTGGCGCGTGAGGGAGGCGAGGTTCGCAACGACATCGCCAAGCGCTATGCCATCCTGCCCGGGCCCTCGCAGAAGGTATCCTCTTACGCGCTCGTCCGTGCGAGCTCCATGGAGGCGTTCTACGTGGATAAAAAGCGCAAGATCATGGGCGAGGACACGTTCGTGATTCCCGATGGCCTGCTCCAATGCGAGGGTGGCGTCTCGGGCAAGGAGGTCATCGAGGCGGTGACCCGCATCGTCGAGGAGGTCGCCGAGGAGCATGGGGCGAACACCGCGGTGGCACTCGCGAAGGCGAAGGCCGCCGTCGCCGAGAAGGTCGAGGTGGATGAGGAGATCGCCCCCTGGGATATCGCCGAGGACATTTTCGAGGACGAGCCCGTACTCAAGGAGCGTGTGGAGGAGCGCGTGCGTGAGGAACGCCTACCCGAGCGCGTTGCCGTCGAGCGCGCCGTGGTGGAGCGCGCACCGGTGCGTAATCATAAGATCCGCACCGATACGGGTATCGAGATCAGCTTCCCTGCGGAGATGCTCAAGGACACCGAGTACGTTCAGTTCGTGAACGAGCCCAACGGCCTCATCTCCATCGAGCTGAAGAACATCGGCAGCATCGAGAACAAGAGCTGATCGTCTAAGGCGAAAGGTTGCCAAACGGCCCGGAAGGCGTAACGAACGTACTGCCTTCCGGGCCGTATGCGTGCCCGGTTCTTGCTGAAACGGGACGTTAGATGCGGAGCGGATTACTTTACGAGCATGAGTGCATCACCGACCTTGACGAGCGGGCGTCCGCCAAGCAGTGTGTTGGAGGAGCCCACGAGGTCGATGGACTCGAGCTCATCGGGGTTGCTCACCACGCAGGTGACCACGTCATCGCAGCCCGCGGCCTTGATTGCCTCTTGATCGAAGGACAAGATCGGCTGCCCGGCAACGACGATATCGCCCGCCTCGACATAGCGGATGAAGCCCTTGCCGTCCATGTTGACGGTGTCCAGTCCAATGTGGACGAGGATCTTGGCACCTCCCTCGGTGAGCATGCCGATGGCGTGGTTGGTGACGGTGACCGCGTCAATGCGGCCGTTTGCAGGTGCGTACACGACGTTGCCAACGGGCAGGATGCCGTAGCCCTTACCGAGTAGCCCCTGGGCGATGGCTTCGTCGTCGATCTCCTTTTGGCTCACGAGCATACCCGAGATGGGCGCATACACGGTGTCGCCGCGCGTGGCGAACATCGCCGGCACCGGCGTTTGGGCATCGTCGGTGCTGTGGAACACGCTGGTGATTTTGGAGATAAAGCTCATTGATTGCCTCCTGTGGCGAGCGATGCGCGCCGAGTCCTTCGGCGCTTAAGACGTGTTAATCCTAGCCGATTTCGGGCTCTCGAGCGGGGACGCGGCAAGCGGAGCGGCCAACGGTCGCGTCATCGCCATATCATGGCGCAGGCCGGCGATTATGAAGCGGCGAGATCGCGGTGGGCCGGCAGGCCATGCAGCCCCGTAGCCTCGGTACATCCGGCGACGATAGCCGCCTCGAGCGTCCTGGTCGCCATGAGTCCGAGAAGGTCGATGGGGATTGCGGCGCTCGTCTCCTCATCGAGCTCGCCGCTCGCGAGGATGTAGATCGTGTCGCCGTCATTGCTGGTGTGGGTGGGGCGGATGGTATGCGCATAGGCGTCCGCCGCCATTTGGGCAACCTTGGTGGCATGTGCCTTGGTGAGGTGTGCGTTCGTCACGATGCAGGAGATGGTGGTGTTCGTGCGGTCGAGCGGCATGGTCAGCTGCTCCGCCATGTCGAGCATCGCTTCCTCCATGTCGACGATCTCGGCTCCGTCGGTGCTGGTGCGCATACCCGCGATGGGGGAGAGCGTCGCGGGATCAATCACGTTGCCCACGGCGTTTACCGCAGAGATGGCTCCCATCTGAAGAGCGCCCAGCTGGAAGGCGCGTGCGCCAAGACCCGATTTCATGCAGCGGTCGGGTCCGCCGAGTTTGCCTACGGTGGCTCCGGTGCCCGCTCCGACGCATCCTTCGGCAAGGGGGAGCGATGAGGGTGTGACGAGCGCCTCGCGCACCGCCATGGCGCCGTCGAAGCTCGTGGGGCGCGCATGAGGGTTGGCGAAGGCGAGGTCGAACAGGCAGCTGGAGCACACGATGGGAACACGGCCTACGCCCACATCGAGCCCGATCCCGTGCTTCTCGAGCTCGGTGGCGGCTCCGGAAGCGGCCTCGAGTCCAAATGCCGATCCGCCGCTCAGTATAACGGCGTGCACCTTGTCGACGGTGTTTTCCGGCCTAAGTAGGTCTGTTTCGCGTGACGACGGTGCCGCGCCGCGCACGTCCACACCACCCGTCGCCCCTTCGGGCGCGATGATCGCGGTGCACCCGGTGCCTCCAGCTCGGTCCGTGTAATGCCCGAACTTGAACCCCGGGATGGACGTGATGGGAATGGGGGTGAGGCTCATATCAAATCCGTTCTTCTGGAAATATGATGTAAGCGAGGCGGGGGTGGGGGCGGCGGAGGGGCATATAAGGCCCGAGACGAGTTCCGCATGAGCCGAAGAGCCCAGTGGGCTCTTCGCGCGAGCCAGAACTGTCCGAGTATCGGGCCTTATATGCCCATCCGCCGCCCGCAATTATCCTCGCAGCCTACGAATGACCTTCGCGATGGGGAGACCGACCACGTTGTAGAAGTCACCGTCGATCTTCTCGACGAGCATGCGGCCATGTTGGCCTTGGATGCCATAGGCGCCCGCCTTGTCCATCGGCTCACCGGTTTCGACGTAAGCGTCGATTTCGGCGTCGGTCAGCTCGTAGAAAGTGACGTCCGTGATGTCGACGAAGGAATTGACGGAATCTCCCCGCGCGATGCAGACGCCCGTGGCGACCTGGTGGGTCTTGCCTGACAGGCTATGCAGCATACGGCGCGCATCGGCCTTGCCAGCGGGCTTTCCAAGGAGCTCGCCGTCCAAAGCGACGATGGTGTCGGCGGCGATCACAGGCTCGTCGAGTTCGGCGTGCTGCCGCGCAACGGCCTGCGCTTTGGCGCGAGCAAGGCGCTCAACGAGCTCAAACGGCCCCTCACCGGGGAGGACGGACTCGTCGATGTCGGCGGGGATCACGCGGATCTCGAAGCCCGCCTCGCCCATGAGCTCGATGCGTCGAGGAGATTGGGATGCGAGGATCACAGCTGGATGCCGTCCTTAACCTTGTCGACGGCGACCTTGCCGGCGATGTCGTTCAAAATGGCGAGTGCGAAGGGAAGCGCCTGCCCCATGCCGGAGGCGGTGATGATGTTGCCATCGACGATCACGGTACGCTCTCCAGCATGGCAGCCCTCGGGGAAGTTGCTGTCAAAACCTGGGAAGCACGTGGCGCGATGCCCCTCCAAAACGCCCAGTTCGGCCAAGATGAATGGGGCGGCGCAAATGGCGGCGACGTGTTTGGTGGCGGCGAACTCGCGCACGAGCTCGCAGACGCGCTCATTGGCGCGCAGGTTCGTGGCTCCGGGGAGTCCTCCGGGGAGCACGATGTAGTCGTAGTCCGAGAAGTCGATCTCGTCGAGCATGGCGTCGCAGGTCACGGGAATCTGCTGGGAGGTGACCACATCGCGCGAGTCCATGATTGAGACGAGCGCGGTGCGAACGCCACCCCTTCTCAACACGTCGACGACGGTTAGGCATTCGATGGTCTCGAAACCATCTGCGGCGAGTACGGCAACTCCGGCCATGGCAGGTCCTCTCGATTGGGTGCAGCGATGCCGGACTTATACCCGATTCGCCCGCGCCCATATCAATGACGCACATGGTGCAATTGGGGACGTGTCTATGCGCGGGTGAGCCTTACGACGGTCTCGCAATGGAAGGTCTGCGGGAACAGGTCGACAGGTGTTGCCCAGACCGGGCGGAAGGTGCCCTCCTCGACAAAGCGGCGCAAGTCCCTGGCGAGGGTGGCGGGGTCGCATGACACGTAAGCGACGTCGCGGGCGCTCGTGGATGCGATGAGGTCGATCGCCTCGGGCGCAAGGCCGGCTCGCGGCGGGTCGACAACGAGTACGTCGGCGTCCTCGTCGGGGAACTCGCGCACGGCGTCGCCGCCGATCACATCGACGTTGGTGAGGTTGGCGATGTCGAGGTTGCGGCGCAGGTCGCGCACGGCGGGTCCATAAGACTCGACGGCGCTCACGAAATCGCAGCGGCGGGCGAGCGGCAGGGTGAAGGTGCCGGCGCCGCAGTACAGGTCGATACCGAGCTCGTTGGGCTGTGGGTCCAGCGCCTCCATGACCAGGTCGATGAGGATCTCGGCCGCCTTGGTGTTTACCTGGAAGAACGAGGGCGCGGACAGGCGCATGTTCTCCTCGCCGATCTTCTCGGTCCAGGAACCTTCGCCGGCGAGAGCCTCGACGCCGGCCACGCGGCGGGCGCGCTTTTCTCCCTTGGACATGACGCGTACCACACTTGTGGCGCGCACGGCATCACCCAACACGCGTGAGACCTGGGCGCGCGGGAACGCTCCGGTGGGGGTCCACAGGGCGACTTCTAGCGCGCCGGTGCGACGGCTTGAGCGGATGCCGACGCGTTCAAGTTCGAGGTCACGAGAATTGCCGAGGAAGCCGAGGGCTCCCGTGACGGCTTTGATCGCCTTGGCGTGTTTCTTGCTGAAGAGGGGGCAGGTGTCAACTTTGATGATCTGGTTCGGATCACGTCCATGAAGGCCAAGGCGGAACTTACCGTTTTCGCGGATGGGGGCGAGCTCGATCTTATTGCGGTATCCCCAGGGCTCTTTGGCATGGCGAATGGGGCGCATGAGAGCGGAGACCTCATCTGCAGAGAATTTACCGATGCGCATGAGGGCACTGCGGAGGTTTTCCTCCTTGGCTTCGAGTTGTGCGTCATATGCCAGGCCGCCCCACGGGCACCCCCCGCAGATGCCGGCAAAGGGACAGGGAGAGTGCTCGCGCATAGGGGAGGGCTCGATGACTTCTTCGACGGTGGCGCGGGAGAACGAAGGACCGTTCTCCGTGATGCGGGCTTCAACCGTATCCCCGATGAGGCCACCAGACACGAAGACCGCCTTCCCCTCATCCGTGTGGGCGAGTCCGTTCGGTCCGTAGGTCATGGTTTCGATGCTGAGCCTCATAGCGCCTCCTGTGGAGCGTTTTCGAATGAGCCAAGTATTGCAGTTCGGGGGGCATATCCGCGCCATGGCGCACAAAATTGGCCGCATATACGCGGCCTGTACACAATCCTCCACCAACAACTTTTCTAAGTCAAGACTGGTATCGCAATCGACATGCCGTATGATGAAGGTGTTCCGCCCCCCGCGGAGCAACTGGGTGAACCGTCGCGTTTATTTAGGGAGCCCACACAGTCGGCATAGTACAGGTATCCTTCGTTGTTAAGGAAGCTGGAACCGCACGATGAGGGCACCCACCTTGCAGAGGTGGGTTCATTTTCGTGAAGTGGGGGGCGGTCTTTTTGTGTCGCTACGTGAGAGAGCCTATGTGAGGGAACGTGGGTTTGAAACAACAGAGGTTCTTTCAAACCCACGTTCCCTCACATTTTTAGGCCTGGTAATGTGATTTATCATGGGTTTGAAACGATCACCCTGATTTCAAATCGACGTCTCCTCACAATATCCCGGCCATCTTATCGACCTCTTCGGCCACCGCGCTTGCGGCACCACGTTCGGGTTGCCGATGCTGTAGAAAATAAACTCAGTTTTTGCGTTGACATCGCGCGTGCGGTTGCTAGAATGTTCACTTGTCCTGGGGACGTAGCTCAGCTGGGAGAGCGCCTCGGTCGCATCGAGGAGGTCGAGGGTTCGATCCCCTTCGTCTCCACCACAGGATTTGATTAGGCTCCGGCAACGGAGCCTTTTTCATATGTAGAGGACCTGCTTGCGGCGGGTGTTCGGGGCGCCCGATCCGCTTTGGGTGCCCAGGTTCGCCCGTTCCGCCTCAAGCGCTCGCTGGCGCCTGTGTCTGCGGTCCGCATTTTCGGCGTCGATGCCCGACTTCCGCGGCGCGAGCCGCTTGTCTTGAAGGACGTACGCTATGATCGCCTTGCTCGATCCGTCATCTCTTATCCATTGCGAGCTGTGCCCCCGCCGGTGCCGCGCCAACCGTGCCGCGGGTGAGCGCGGCGTGTGTGGGGCCGGAGGTGCGCTCAAGATTGCCCGTGCTGCCCTGCATTTTTGGGAGGAGCCTCCCATTTCGGGAGAGGCGGGGTCCGGTACGATCTTCTTCTCCGCATGCCCACTCAAGTGCGTCTATTGCCAGAACCACGAGATCTCGACGGGGGGATTCGGCATCGAAGTCGAACCGGAGCGTCTTGTCGAGATCATGCTCGAGCTCCAGGCCCAGGGTGCGCATAACATCAACCTGGTGACGGCGACCCATTTCGCGCATCTGCTGCCCGATGCAATCGCCGAGGCCCGCTCCCAAGGCCTCTCCATTCCCATCGTGTACAACACAAGTGGATATGAGCGCGAGGAAGCGGTTGCGGAGTTGGGCGATCTCGTTGACATCTGGCTCGTTGACTACAAGTATGCTGATGCCTCTTTAGGGCGTGCGCTCTCGCATGTGCCCGATTACCCAGAGGTCGCATCGAGAGCCCTCAAGCGCATGTGCGCCGAGGTCGCACGGCGCGGGGGAAAGCTCATTCGTGAGGATGGCATCATGGAGCGCGGCGTCATCGTCCGCCATCTCGTGCTTCCCGGCAGCGCGGCCGACTCGTGCGCGGTCCTCGATCGGGTCTGGGAAATCGCCGGGGATGTACCCATCTCGGTGATGAACCAGTACACCCCGAATGAGCGGATGCGCGCCTCCGAGGGGGATCTGGCTCGCGCGGTGAGCGCGTCGGAGTACGAGCTCGTGCTCGATCACGCCGACGAACTTGGCTTCACCACCATGTTCTGGCAAGAGGGCGGTGCCGTGGACGAGAGTTTTACCCCGGCGTTCGATACCACCGGCGTGTTGCGCGCCGCCGACGCCGTCGATGCCGCCGATTCAGCTTGCCGCGGATAACGCGGCGCTGGGGTTTCGCGCTCGTTTCGCGGGTATCGCCACGCCCGCTCCTCGAAATAATCTCCCATGCTGAACGGGTATACTGCTTGCCATCTGCTTGCATGTGCGTTTTGGAAGGGGCCCTTATATGGCCGATTCACATATGACGACGCTAACCGATGATGAGCGCGAGGAGCTTGAGGCCCTGCGTGCCGAGAAGGCCCGTCGCGAGGAGGAAGAGCGCGCCCGAGCCGAGCGCGAGGAGCTCGAGGCTCTGCGTGCCGAGCAGGCGAAGGTGGACGCCCAAATCCTTGCCGAGTGCGCCGCCACGCGGGAACACCGCTCCGCGCAGGATCCTCTCGAATCCGCGTCTTCGCGCCGCGCCACTGCAGGCGTATCTCCCGCCCCCGCGGACCACAACCCCCCGCAGGACAAGACGTTCGGTCAGCGCATGGTCACCTCGAGCGACGTCGACGGCGACGGTATCCCCACCATGCCCGTTGCGCAAAAGATCATCATCGCCGCCGCCCTTATCGCGCTCGTGGCGTTCATCATCTACACGGTTACGCGTTAGACCGCCCGCGCTGCCCTTCTCTCGCGTTCACGTTCGTCGATGGCGCTTCAAATCGACGAGGCCCTCAATCGCAGACACGTTAGGAGCCGTCTCATGGCTTTGACTGATATCACCCGTTCCACCGATGTGTCAATGAACACCGATTTATACGAGCTCACCATGGCCCAGGGGCTTTGGGAGAACGGCAAGCTTGGTGAGCAGGGTTGCTTTACCGCGTTCTTTCGCGAGGCGCCGTTTGGGAGCGTGTACGCCGTCATGTGCGGCACCGCTGAGTTGGGGGAGTTCGTCGAGAACTTCCGGTTCACGGATGAGGACATCGCGTATCTGGCCGAGCTTGAGGCTCCGGGTGGCGGTGCCCTGTTCAAACCCGGCTTTCTCGAGTTCCTGCGCGGCTTTTGTCCGCAGGTGGATATCGACGCCATCCCCGAGGGCGAGCTTGTGTTCGCGCGCGAGCCCATGGTGCGCGTGAGCGGCCCCATGCTCGATTGCCAGCTGCTTGAGACCGCCCTGCTTAACATCATCGGGTTTCAGACCCTCGTGGCGACCAAAACCGCCCGTGTGGTCCAGGCGGCTCAGGGCAGGCCCGTCGCGGAGTTCGGCCTGCGCCGCGCCCAAGGCCCGGACGGCGGAGTGGCGGTCGCACGTGCGAGTTATGTGGCGGGGTGCGCTTCGACTTCCAACGTGCTCGCGGGTCGTCGCTATGGTATTCCCGTCTCCGGTACGCACGCTCATAGCTGGGTCCTGAGTTTCCCAACCGAGTTGGAGGCGTTCCGCGCGTTCGCCAAGAGCTCGCCCAAGAACTGCACTCTGCTCGTGGACACCTACGACGTGCGCGAGGGCGTGGAAAACGCCATCACCGTCGCCCGCGAGATGGAGGCGGAAGGTGAGCGCTTGTCCGGCATCCGCATCGATTCGGGCGATCTCGCCAAGCTTTCCGCCTACGCGCGGCGCCGCTTTGACGAGGAGGGGCTTTCCTACGTGAAGATCGTCGTGTCGAACGACCTCGACGAGCACACCATCACCTCGCTGTTCAATCAGCGCGCGCCCGTCGATGCTTTTGGCGTGGGCACCAAGCTCGCGACATGCTACGACCAGCCCGCTTTGGGCTGCGTGTACAAGCTCTCCGCCCGTCGCGGCGGCGCCAACGAGCCCTGGACGCCTGTCATGAAGTTTTCCGAGCAGCCGTTCAAACGCACGATTCCTGGCATGCAACAGGTTCGCCGTTATATGGATACCGCGGGTGCGCCGGTGTGCGATATGATCTACGACCCCGATCATCTCATGGGGGAGGGCGAGCGCCGCGGCCACACGTTGGTGGCGGTGAATGACGCGGCCTTGGTGACGGACGTTTCCGAGTTCTCCTATCGCGAGCTCCTCGTACCGCAGGTCCGCAATGGCGCGGCGGCGTCGCCGCGCGAGGACATCGAGGTTGCGCGGGCTCGTTGCGCGAGCGCCTTGGAGTCACTTGACGATGTCTACAAGCGTTTCCTGTATCCACAGTCGTACGTGGTGGGCATGGAGGCGGGCCTCGCCGCCGTGCGCGACGAGCTCGTTCGCGAGCGCATGGCTGCCACGTCCTCCGTTCTTCCCTGGAAGGCAAAGTGATGACTGCACGTAAGACCATGGTCGTGAAGATCGGATCCTCGACACTGGTCGAGGACGGTGAGCTGCGGCGCGATTTCATCTCTGCCCTCGCCTCCCAAGCGCGCGACCTGCGCGAGGCCGGGTGGAATCTCGTCGTAGTGAGCTCCGGCGCCATCGCGTGCGGCGCGCCTTTGCTCGGATTTGAGCGCAGGCCCGTGGACATGCCGAGCCTGCAGGCGTGCGCCTCGGTGGGGCAGTGCGTACTCTCAGCCGCCTACGATGAGGAGTTTCGGGCGGTGGGTCTTCTCACCTCACTCGTCTTGCTCACGCGTGGTGACACGGCACGCCGTACCTCGTATCTGCATGCTCGCGATGCTCTCACGCGCCTCGTCGATTTGGGCGTGGTGCCCATCGTGAACGAGAACGACACCACCGCCGTCGACGAGATCAAGTTCGGTGACAACGACACCCTCGCGGCACTTGTGAGCTGCTTGGTCTCTGCCGACCTGTGCGTGACCCTCTCCGATATCGACGGCCTCTACACCGCCAACCCCTCTCTCGACCCCACTGCGAAGTTTATCCCCCGGGTGGATAAGATTGACGCCGCGATCATCGGCTCTGCGGGAGATTCGACCACCACGGTGGGCACGGGCGGCATGATCACCAAGATCCGCAGCTGCCGTATCCTCATGACGGCGGGCATCGAGAGCGTCATCTGCTCAGGCGCCGAGGAGCGGCCGCTCGTGCGGCTCGCGGCGGGGGAGCAGGTGGGCACGAGGTTCGTTCCGCCCGCCGCCCGCCTCGAGATCGCGCCGCGCAAGCTGTGGATCGCGCTCGGCGACAGCGCCCACGGCTTCGTGACCGTGGATGCGGGCGCCGCGGGCGCGCTGGTCGAGCGCGGCAGCTCGCTGTTGCCGGTGGGCATTACGGGCGTCGAGGGGGATTTCGCCGCAGGCGATGTACTCGACGTACGAGATGCAGATGGGCTCGTTATCGCTCGCGGCATCGCCGAGGCGGGTCACGATGAGCTGGAACTTGCCGCCGGCCGCCACCAGGAGGACATCGCGGGCAACCATCTGCTCGCGGCGCTCGCCAACAAGCCCGCTATCCACCGCGACAACCTCATCGTGTTCGCCTAGCGCGCGATGTGCAACAGGGGCACGGGCACTTTTTACACGTGGAAGCGTACGTACATATGTGAGGAGATTGCCATGAACGACATTGCCGGATATGTCGAGGATCTCGCCCGCAGGGCAAAGCAGGCCTCGCGCTCCCTTGGGTTCGCCTCCGATGAGGCCCGTTGCGCCACCGTGCGCGCTATGGCCGTAGCGCTGCGTGATCGCGCGGACGAGGTTCTGACCGCTAATGCTGCCGACATGGACGCTGCCCGCGCCGCCGGTACGTCCGAGGGTCTGCTCGATCGCCTGTTGCTCACCCCCGTGCGCATCGAGGGGATGGCCGCAGGGTTGGAAAAGCTTGCCGATCTGCCCGATCCGGTGGCGCGCGTGCTCGATGAGCGTGATATCGACCAGGGCGTCCACCTGCGCCGTGTAAGCGTGCCGCTGGGACTGGTCGCCATGGTGTACGAGGCGCGTCCCAACGTCACAGCCGATGCCGCGGGCATTTGCGTCCGCACGGGCAACGCCTGCATCTTGCGTGGTGGCTCCATCGCCCAGAACAGCTGCGTGGCGATCGCTCATATCTTGGCGGATGCCGTTGAGGCGTACGGATTCGACCGCGCCTGCGTATCCATTATCGAGACCACCGACCGTGCAGCCACCGCTGCGCTCATGAGCCTGCGGGGCGTTGTTGATGTGCTCATTCCGCGCGGAGGCGCAGGCCTTATCCAGCGCTGCGTGCGCGAGAGCCTGGTGCCGGTCATCGAGACGGGCACGGGGAATTGCCATACGTACGTGCACGCGAGTGCCGACTTCGCCAAGGCGCGAGCCATTGTGATGAATGCCAAGACGCAGCGCGTGGGCGTGTGCAACGCCTGCGAGTCCCTGCTCGTGGACGAGGCTGTGGCGGACGCGTTCCTGCCCGGCATGCTCGCCGAGCTCGCCGCCGCGGGCGTCACTATTCACGGAGACTCCGTTGCCCGAGAGGCTGCGCGCGACGCCGACATCCTCGGCTCCTTCGTCGATGCAACGGACGAGGATTGGGGACGCGAGTACCTCTCGCTCGATATCAGCGTGCACACGGTGAATGGTTTGGACGATGCCATTGCGCACGTGAATCGCTATGGAACCGGTCACTCTGAGTGTATCGTCGCCGAGGACGCGGACGCATGCGACCGCTTCCTGCGCGAGGTCGATGCGGCGGCGGTCTACGCCAACGCGAGCACGCGCTTCACCGATGGCGGGGAGTTCGGCCTGGGAGCCGAGATCGGCATCTCCACCCAAAAGCTCCACGCCCGCGGCCCGTTTGCCGCCGAGGCCCTCACTACCTACAAGTACGAGCTTCGCGGCACCGGCCAGGTGCGCCCGTAGCGCATGATGGCACCTGCTTAGCAAGAGACCCCGCAGCTCGTCGATCAAGCTGTGGGGCCTATCCTGTTTCTTACGCGGTGCGGTGCACCCGCCTGCGGGGACGGTTACTCGGCGACGAAGCTGTCGCGGTCGGGCGCGAAGGACTGCATGGCCTCGATGGTGCGGGCGAACAGCTCGTCGAGCTCCCATCCGAGCATCTCGGCTCCGGAGCGGATCACGTCGCGGCTCACGCCGGCGGCGAAGCGCTTGTCCTTGAACTTCTTCTTGAGCGATTTAACGTTGAAGTCCATCACGCTCTTGGAGGGGCGCATGACCACGGCGGCGCCGATGAGGCCGGTGAGCTCCTCGGTGGCGAACAAGATCTTCTCCATCATGAGCTCGGGGCGGGGAAGGCTTGTGTTGAAGTCGCTCGTGTGCGTTTGGATGGCGCGGATGAGCTCCGGGCTGCCGCCTGCCGCTTCGATGTCCTTGGCGGCGTAGATGGTGTGGTTCATCGGGTCATCGTCGTGCTCTTCCCAGTCGAGGTCGTGCAGCAGACCCACGATGCCCCAGAACTCCTCGTTCTCGGGGTCGTACTCGCGCGCGAAGTAACGCATGGTCTGCTCGACCGTCTCGGCGTGCTCGATGTGGAACGGATCCTTGTTGTGCTCGCTGAGCAGATTGAACGCTGCCTCGTGGGTTATACCGGCGTTGAGCTGCGCCATGCTTCCTCCAAATGACGGTGCCTGTAGACAAAAGGTGCCCGAGACCCTGCCTTATAGCGCGTGAACGCCGTACCTATGGTCGGGGATCGGACACCTTGATTCCCCCATCCGGTGAAGGGGGGGGGTTTGCTGCATCACACTATAGCACGCGCTCGTTCGATGTGGCCCGTGCCCCTCGCGCGGCAACGTCAATTGAGATTAGTTGACCGCAGGAATCTCGCCGGCCTTCGTGGCCGCATCGATAAAGAGCTGTTCGACAGTCGACTCTTCGGCGTCCAGCGCGAACGCGAACTCTTCGACCGAGCGACGATGCGCTTCCTTGAGCACGCGTGCATAATAGCTGCTGGGCTTTTTGCCCCGCGCCTCCGCCTCGTTGATACGATGGTGCATGGTTTTCGCCACGCGCACCGTCTCGGGTGCGCCCAGTTTGAGCTGCTGCTTGAAGTGCGTTTCCTCGAGGGCGCTGTTGCGTTCCGTAAAGGTGTCGACCGGCAAATCGGCATAATTCCCCAAAAGGCTCTCGGCATCCTCGCGTGAAATAATAGCATGCAGGCGGTCCTGTTGGGCAAGGGGGTACATGAGGTGGGTTTCCGCATGTCCGGACTTTGCGCAGAGTAGAATCATGGGATGGGCTTTGTCCTCGGTGAATCCGGTGACGGTGCAAACACCTTGCCCGGGGTGAATAACGTGCTGTCCGATTTGAAACATGCTTCCTCCAACTGAATACTCTACGCGCTCGATAGGTTTTATATTACCACGAATACGTGCGGAAATTAGGTAAATGGCACCAAAACCTGATAATTCAAATGAATAAGGAAATGCAAAATCCAGTGAAGATACATCGATTAACTGATAATCCGACCGAGGATTATTCGTCTTGATGTGAAAAAGGCAAAGAAAACGCGTCTGGAGTATGCAAATACCTCCATTTCAGGATGTCTCGAGGATTCGCTGTGCTACAGTACAGTGCATCTGTACATGAGCCCTGCGAGAAGGACATCTCAGGGCCATACGATGAGGAGGACCTCTATGCCGGAGAAGATTGAAGAGCTGGTACGCGCTGCGCTGGCCGCTGCTCAGGAGGCTGGCGACCTGCCCGCATTCGAGCTTGAGGATTGTGGCATGGAGCGACCGGCCGACACTTCTCATGGCGAGTGGACCTCCACTTGCGCGATGAAGTCCGCCAAGCTGGCCCACTGCGCACCCAAGAAGATCGCCGACGCCATCGTGGCCCACATGCCCGAGAGCGCCGAGATCGCCAAGGTCGAGGTCGCCGGCCCCGGCTTCATCAACTTCTACCTGAACGCCGCCGCCAACAACGCCATTCTGGACGTCGCTCGCAAGGAGGGCATGGACTTTGCCAAGTCCAACGTCGGCCAGGGCCTGAAGACCCAGGTCGAGTTCGTTTCCGCCAACCCCGTCGGTCCGATGCACGTCGGCCACGGCCGTTGGGCCGCTCTCGGCGACTCCCTCTGCCGCGTCATGAGCCACGCCGGCTATGACATCCAGCGCGAGTTCTACATCAACGACCACGGTTCTCAGATGGACGTGTTCGGTAACTCCATCTCTTACCGCTACATGCAGCTCATCGAGATCATGGAGAAGGAGGGCCTCGATATCGACGGCGCTCGCGACTTCCTGGCTCAGGACCGTGACAACTTCGTCCAGGACGAGGCCGACGAGCACCTCGATTCCCATCCCTACATGGACGCCTTCACCGAGGGCCTGGGCGGCAACGCCTACGGCGGCACCTACATCATCGACGAGGCCGCTGCGTTCTACAAGAAGGACGGCGACAAGTGGGCCCATGTCACGGATGAGGAGCGCATGCTCTACTTCCGCGAGGAGGGCTACGCCAAGATGGTCGAGAACATGCGCCAGCTGTGCCACGACGTCCGTTGCGATTTCGACAAGTGGTTCTCCGAGCGCACCGTCTACATCAAGGATACCGAGGGCCCGAACGCCGGCACCTCCGCCGTCGACCGCGCCTTTGCCAAGCTCGACGAGATGGGCTATCTCTACAACAAGGACGGCGCCCTGTGGTTCCGTTCCACCGATCTGGGCGACGACAAGGATCGCGTCCTGGTGAAGGCCAATGGTGAGTACACCTACTTCGCCTCCGACGTCGCCTATCACTGGGATAAGTTCCAGCGCGTCGACCACGTCATCGACATCTGGGGCTGCGACCACCACGGTTACATCAACCGCGTGCGCTGCGTCTGCGACGCGCTCGGCTACCCTGGTCAGTTCGAGGTCCTGCTCGGCCAGTTCGTGAACCTGCTCCGCAACGGCAAGCCGATCCGCATGTCCAAGCGCAAGGGCACCATGGTCACCTTCCAGGAGCTCGTTGACGAGGTCGGTGCCGACGCCACCCGTTACACCCTGATCTCCCGCTCTTCCAACCAGGCCATCGATTTCGATATCGAGGCCGTCAAGGAGAAGAGCCAGAACAACCCCGTGTACTACGTCCAGTACGCGCACGCCCGCATCTGCTCCATCCTGCGCAAGGCCGCCGGCGTCACTCCTGAGCAGGCCGCTGAGATGGGCATGGACGCCGTGGCCGCCAAGGCCATCGGCGAGAACGTCGATTACGCGCTGCTCACCGACCCCACCGAGCTCGCGCTCTCCCGTAAGATCTCCGAGCTTGAGGACCTCATCGCCAGCTGCGCCCGCGACCGTGCGCCTTTCCGCCTGACCCACTTCGCCGAGGAGCTCGCCGCCGGCTTCCACAGCTTCTACCAGGCCTGTCAGGTCCTGCCGAGCGAGGGTCGTCCGGTCGAGCCCGAGGTCACGCGCGCGCGCCTCGCCGCCTGCGACGCCGTGCGCTCCGTCCTCGACCTGGTTCTGAGCCTTATCGGCGTCTCCGCCCCCACCAAGATGTAGCTCGCTTCCTCAGGCACCGCATCTCGGGGCTCAATCGTCGGGCGCCGCACGCCAGGCGTGCGCCCTCCTCTTTCGCCGCGATCTGCGGCACCTGAGAAACCGAGCGGCGTTTCCAAACGCGCCTCCCTTACGCGCGCCCAGAGGCTTATGTACGTCAGTACACTGCGCTTCTGGGCGCGTGGCAATCTTGGGTGCCGTGGCACGCCCGGGGCTTCCTCAGGCACCGCATCTCGGGGCTCAATCGTCGGGCGCCGCACGCCAGGCGTGCGCCCTCCTCTTTCGCCGCGATCTGCGGCACCTGAGAAACCGAGCGGCGTTTCCAAACGCGCCGTTTTGCCCGGATGTCTTGTCGACATCCGGGCATTTTTGGTCGAATACAGGTACGATGTGGGCAGATTCGCAGCTCATTGTTGCCGTCTGGTTGGAATATGGTATATTTTGCCGTAACGCGAACTGCGCTTTGCATCCCTTTTACAACGAATTCCACTACGAGCTCGTTCTTGGACAGATCAGAGCGCTCGCATTACCAACGCGAGAAGAAAGTAGAGCCGCGTGTCTGAAGAAGTGAATATCGAGAACGCGCCCGTTTCGGCCCCCGCTTCCGAGGGTGCCGCTGGCCCCGCCGCTTCCACTGCCGCTCAGGCGACAGATGTCGAGGCGATTCGTCCAACGGAGGGGGAGGGCGCGGCTGCCGCAGAAAAGGCTCCCGCCAAAAAGCGCTCCACCGCCAGGAAGAGCACCACGGCAAAGAGGGCATCTGCCAAAAAGCCCGCAAAAAAAGCTTCTGCCGATGAGGAGGCCCCTGCGCAGTCCGGCGGTGATGTCGAGTCGGAGCCGGCAGTGAAGCCGAAGCGCCGCGCGCGCAAGGCAAAGACCGCGGACGAGGCGGGCGTGCCGGCATCTCCCGAGATCATCCAGGCTCGAGCGCTCGCTCAGGTGAGCCAGGCATCAGTGGTCCGTCGTCAGCGCCGCGCGGCGGAACGTGCAGCGGAGATGGTTGCCGGAGAGGCCCCGGTCGCGGAAGTTCCGTCTTTGTTGGAGAATCCCACCGTGCCGCTCATCGACCCCGCACTACGTCCGCATCGTCGCGGCAGGAAGCCCAAGGCGTATATTGAGGCGGAGAAAGCCGCTGCTGCGGCGCTGGCTGCCCAGCAGGCGGCGTTGATGGCCGCCCGGGACGAACAGGCTGCAGCGAGCAATGAGGCGCAGCCTAAGGTTCCCGCGTCCGGTGTTCAAGACGCAGAGTCCGAGGACGTGCCGACTCCGAAGGACGCCGCGCCCAAGAAGGACGCTCGCCCTGGTCGCAGTGTTCGGGCGAAGAAGGCCCAGACGTCCGTTGCGCCCGCTCCCTCCGACACGGCGGCCGCCCAGCCCTCGGTTCCCCAACAAGGAGAGACGGACGAGTCCAAGGGCAAAGACGACGCCCGTACCGATGGTAAGCAAACCCGCCGCACCCATCAGAATCGCCGTGACGCCGAACATGGCGAGCGTGATGACAAGGGCCCCAAGACTCCCTCCAAGAACGCGGAGCGCCGCGAGCGTCGCGAACGCCAGCAGAACAACCGCAAGCAGCGCAATAACCGTTTTGCTCCCGTCGAGCCCTCGCTTAAGCGCGAGGAGCTGGCCGCCATGAAGGTGGCCGAGCTGCGCGAGAAGGCCCGCGAGCTCGAACTTGATCCGACCGGCATCAAAAAGCCCGAGCTCATTGAGGCCGTGTATGCCGCCGCCGCCCGTGCCGAGGGTTTCCGTGACATCTCGGGCATCCTCGATATCGACAATCAGGGATTCGGGTACGTCCGTGCGCACGGTTACATGCCCAGCCGTGACGACGCCTTTGTGCCTGCGCAGATGGTTCGAGCCGCTGGCCTGCGTCCCGGCGACCTAGTTGAGGGCACGCTGCGCCCCATGCGCGCAAACGACAAACTTCCCGGCCTCGCCAAGCTTCGCTCAGTGAACGGTATGGACCCCGAGGAGGTCAAGCGTCGCCCCAAGTTCTCCGACCTCACGCCGATCTATCCCAACGAGCCGCTCAAGATGGAGCATGGTCGCGATTCCATCACGGGCCGAGCCATCGACATCGTGAGCCCCATCGGCAAGGGTCAGCGCGGTCTGATCGTCTCGCCGCCCAAGGCCGGCAAGACCACCATCCTCAAGAAGATCTGCCAGTCCATCGCCATCAACAACCCCGAGGTCCATCTCATCTGCCTGCTGGTGGATGAGCGCCCCGAGGAAGTCACGGACATGCAGCGCTCCATCAAGGGCGACGTCGTGGCGTCGACCTTCGATATGCCCGCCGAAAACCACACGCGTGTGTCCGAGCTCGTGATTGAGCGCGCCAAACGCATCGTGGAGCTCGGGGGCGACGTCGTGGTGGTGCTCGACTCCATCACTCGTCTCGCCCGCGCGTATAACCTCGCGGCACCGGCGTCCGGACGCATCCTGTCCGGCGGAGTGGATTCCGCAGCGCTGTACCCGCCCAAACGCTTCCTGGGTGCGGCTCGCAATATCGAGAACGGCGGATCCCTCACGATCCTCGCCTCTGCGCTCATCGATACCGGCTCCAAGATGGACGAGGTGATTTTTGAGGAGTTCAAGGGCACGGGCAATATGGAGCTCAAGCTCGATCGCGATCTGGCCGACCGTCGCATTTTCCCGGCCATCGACCCAGTGGCATCGGGCACGCGCAACGAGGACCTGCTCGTTGACGAGCAGATGCGCCCGTTCATGTGGGGCATTCGCCGGATTCTGGCGGGAATGAACAACACCGAGCGTGCCGCCGCGTCCTTCATCAAGGGCCTCAAAGGCACGAACTCCAACCAGGATTTCCTTATCCGCACCGCCAAGAAAGCGGCCGACCACCCCGACGCGCTGTAGGGGCTCTTGGATCACGTGACTGTAGAATCTGCCTAAACGACAATCCCCTCGCAGCTCTTTTGCGTTGCGAGGGGATTATCTTGGCTACACGATGCCCAGCAGGCGTTCCGCTGCCAGGGCGGCTTTGTAGGGGAGCACGCGCGAGACGGCATAGTAGGCCCGCATGTCCAGGGACGGGATGCAGAGGTCTTTGCCCGCGCACGAGGCACGTAGGGCTGCCTTCGCCACGTTCTCGGCGCTCTCGAATCCAATTGCGGTCATGGCGCGTGCGGCGACATCGTCGCCCGGTTTGTCAAGGAATTCGGTCTTCATGAATTTGGGGCACACGGCGGTCACGTGGATGTCTGCGCTGCCGAGTTCTGCGTCGAGCGAGCGCGAGAGGTCCAGGACGAACCGCTTTGCCGCCGAGTACACAGCGAGCTTCGGTTGGGGAATGAACGCAGCCACGCTCGAGATGTTGATGATGCGGGAACCGGCGCGTAGATAAGGGAGGGTACGGTAGATGAGCTCGACCGGTGCCTGCATGAGCAGACGTGCCATTGCGCCGCCGTCTTTCGTGCGCTGGGAGGCGACCGAGCCAAAGATGCCGAACCCCGCATTGTTTACCAGGAGCGCGACTTCCGCGCCGGGCGTCTCGGCAAGAGCTCCCTCGATGACTTCGAACGAAGACGGATCGGTGAGGTCGAGGCAAAAGGGGCGAACGGGCGTCGAGCTCGTGCGGCGAAGCGCCTCAAGACGCTCGAGCCTCCGAGCAATGGCCCAGATCTCATCGATGTGCCCTGCCTCGCCGGCGTCTATGCGCCTGACGAGCTCTCGGCCCAATCCGGAGCTTGCTCCCGTGACAATGGCGACTCGCAGCATATGAACTCCCTACGTATCGATATCGCTTGTGCGATTTCGCATCGGCAAGGTTTTTGTTCCCGATTTCCACTTGCCAAATTCACTTGAAAATACCTGCGAATTCTTACATAATCAACGAAGATCGCGACGGAATAATGCAGATGAAACGAACCACCATCCGTTGCTTGGGGCGCACTGCGCCATCGAGCCATACCATTCATCTTTTCCATCCGACCTCAAGCCGTCGCCCGACGTAGTCTGGCGCGGTCATCTGTCATGAAACGTATGGTACCGAGGGAGTGCGCCATGGCTGAGGCAAGAATTGGATATCGTGGCAACGCGGTCGGCATCTCCGCGGGATTGGGCATTGCACTTCCGCTTGCCGCGTATGCTGTGAGCTTGCCGTTCGATGGTGTAAGCGAGGTCGTCCGCGCCGACGCCATGCCGTTCGCCGCCGGTATCGTCGCCGGTGTCGGCATGCTGGCGCTCACGGGTCATCTTCTCGACGTCCATGCCGATCGTGTCGCCGCCGAAGAGGCCGAGGCCGCGCGATTCTCGTCCATGTACGAGACGGGCGTCATCAATAGGGGTGCTTCCAATTCGCACTCCCAGACATCCTCGGCACCACGGGGCAAGCGCTTTGCCCGTAAGGGCACCCCGGCCGGCGTCCCTGTGATCTCGCGCGCGGTCGATGCACTCGACGAGATGGAGGCATGGGCCGAAATCGACGCGATGTTCAAGGACGGCTCGCCTATCAGCTGTGACCCCACGCGTTCGAAGGATATGTACCAGATCGCGCTCGAGGAGTTGCGTCGTTCCGAGCGCGCTGCAGCGGCCGCCACCTCCGTCACCACGGCCACGGCTACCGCTGCCACCGCTGCCGTTCGAGCCACGACCCCCGTCCCTCAAGCTGCCAATGCGGGTGGGTCGTTCGTCGATGATTTCGATTTGGACGAAGCCGATGCTCGCGACGAGGCCATGGCCTCCCTGTACGGTCCCTCGGTCGTCTCTCGCTCCCATGCGCCCGTGCTTCCCACCATGTCCGCGCCCGTCGTCCAATCGGCGGTCCCCGTGCGAACGGCCCAGGCTTCTAGCCCCGCTCAACAAGTACGGTCGCAGGAGGCTCCGAGCGTCCCGGTTGCCGACTACTCCGGCCATGAGGGTATGTGGGCGGCGGCGCTTGCCATCCTCGCTGACGAGAGCGTATCTGCTCTGACATCCGTCTCTTCCACACCCGCTGTTGCCGAGCCTGCCGCGACCTCAGTCATGGATGCCAGGCGCATGGCGGCCATTGCCGAAGGCAGTCATGCCACGCGCCTGCATAGCCATGTCAACTCGATCATCGAGGAGGAGTTCGACAAGGTCCCGTCCAAAAGCGTCCACAGGACCGCTCATGAGTACCTTAAGGTCATCGAGGGCGGGACGGCGGGGATGCCGGCGCTTCAGTCTGCGGAGGGGTAATTCGGCTTGTCGAACTTGTCGAGTCAGTTTCGTTCCAAGGTGAGCATTCCCTGGCTGCTGCTCACCTTGGTGTTCGTCACCTTCATATGGGGCAACTCCCTCGTTCCCGGTCAGGGGAGCGGTTCTTTAAGCTTGAGTGTCATGGAATGTGCCCATGAGGTGCTGCGCTCACTGGGGCTTCCCTATGCGTGGCTGACGAACTTCATCATTCGCAAGACCGCGCATTTTACCGAGTATCTCGTGCTCGGTCTGTTCGCATCGCAGGCGTTCGACAGGGCCGGTGCCGTGTCGCGCGCTTCCCTTGTCGCCACCGCCGTGTTTTGCGCATTCATTCCATCTATTGATGAGACGATTCAACTCTTCGTCGCCGATCGTTCCGGGCAAGTGGTCGATGTGCTCCTCGACTGCTGTGGGGCGGCAACGGGCATCGTGTTCCGGACAGCATGGATTAAGATGCGAAGAGGTCGCAACAACCCGTGTTGAGTGCGTACGAAGCGCGGGTAACCGCATTGCGCGGGATTGGGCGAAGCCGGCGGTGGGGCATGGGACGGCCATGGGGCCAATGGATTTTCACCCTCAGGCCAAGGCTCTCAAACTTTTCTTGAATTACCCCTTGCATTGAACGCCATGAGCGTGCATAATACTCTTCGCTGTGTGACAGACATGGTGGGTGTAGCTCAGTTGGCTAGAGCGACGGGTTGTGGTCCCGTAGGTCGAGGGTTCGAGTCCCTTTACCCACCCCATTCCCTTTCACATGGCAGATGCAAAGGGCGATTAGCTCAGCTGGCTAGAGCAGGGGACTCTTAATCCCAAGGTCCAGGGTTCGAATCCCTGATCGCCCACCACATTGCATCCTTTGGACATACGGGCGATTAGCTCAGCTGGCTAGAGCAGGGGACTCTTAATCCCAAGGTCCAGGGTTCGAATCCCTGATCGCCCACCATTGAATGTATGCTCCCGCAAGGGAGTTTTTCTTTATGTGCGTGTTCTAGCTCCTCAAATCGATTGCGTTCGGCTACATCCCATTGAATCCGGGGGATGCAGCAACGTTGATCAGGCACGCGGATGATGCATGTGCGGTGGATAATCGGGTCGATAGTGGGACCCAAGGCTCTCACGTCGTTCGCGCATGGCACTTAGCATGGCGTGAGCGAGCTTGAGCTGCGAGGAAATGCGAATTCCCCGTGCGAGTGAGGCGTCACGGGGGATGACGCAGTCGCGGCATGCTCCGTGGAAACGTGCCTCATGCTGTAACTGCTCGATATCCTGTAGCGCATCTGCGAGACCTGCCTCGGTGCGCTGGATCATGGCGTGCGCGCTCATCGTGCGCTTCATGTCCCCCGCAATGCGGGAAGCATCCATGTCGTCGAGGGGCACTTCCGTCATGCGGATGTCTTGAAGCGCCAGCTCGAGGGCGCGTGTCGCGACATGACGTATCGCGGCACCGGATTTCACGCGCTGAGCTGCCTTCGCTGCCTGTGTGCCGGCAATCCTTCCAAACACGAGTCCATTGGCGCTCGAGAGCCCTCCAATGCGATCGGCCCCGTGCATGCCTCCCGTCACCTCACCGCAGGCATAGAGACCGGGCACGCCGGTCTGAGCACATTCATCGATCTGTATCCCACCGTTTGCCGCGTGTGCGTACATGGCGACGTGCAGGTTATCCGCGGGAGTGATGCCCAGCTCGTCTTGCATCCATTGGGCGAATGTCCTCACAAATTCGGGGGCTCCCTCATGCGGGAATCGATAGCGAACAGAAAGCCCCTCGTCGCCAGCAGCGTCAATCGCCATGTCCACGAGTGCGTCGTCAAGACGGCAGGTGAAGGGTCCGTGCCCGGAGCGCATCTCAAGGAGCGCGCCGAGGTCCTCTGGCTCCCTGGGCAGCAGTTTGTTCTCGTCCTCGAACATGGCGTAGCGAAACGTCTTCTCATTGAAGACGATGCCGCGGGCGGGGTAGACCAAGCCGGGCATCATCTGCATGAATTCAATGTTGACGAGGGAGCAGCCGGCATCCATGGCGATGCCCTGGGCGGAGCTTAGGACGTCTTGGGAGGTGAGGCTTCGCTCGAATAGGCCTCCGGTTCCACCTGTCGAGAGGACGACGGCGTTGGCGATGCATCCGAAGAGTTCCTGGGCCCTTCGGTCGTAGAGGATGGCACCAACAATCGCCCTCGTTCCGTCTTCGCCGCGGGTGAGGCGCATCAGCTCGCATCGTTCGAGGACATCTATGCCGAGCTCCTCGAACGCGCGCTTTGCGGCAGCCTCGAACTCCTTTCGTGTGATGCCACGCCACAAACGGTGTTTATGGTCGAAGCAGGGTATAAAGGTTGATTCAAGGGCGCTTTCGGTGCTCTCTGGACGTTTGAGCCTCACGCCCAGCTCATCTTCGAGCCAGACGATCGACGGGCGAATACCTCGTACGAACGTCTCCACGAGCTTCTCATCGGCGACACCGCAGCCAACGCGCAAGATGGATGCGATCAGATCCGCCTCGTCGGTATCGGATTCGGGTCCGATGAGGCCGAGCCCCCATGTGCCCGGGTAGAAGCTCGATCCTCCGAATAGCGGTCCGGCGCAGGCGAGTGCCACCGATGCGCCATGGGATGCGGCTTCGATTGCGGCGGTGATGCCTGCAATGCCGCCTCCGATGACGAGGACATCGCATTTGAGTTCCATGGGGTTCTCCTATCTGCGGATTGGCCGATGATGCGCCGTTCACTAGGGTACGTGGTCGCGGTATCGTTCGGACGCGCGGGTCGGTACGCGGCAGATGCTATTGCGCGGACGGTTTGTCATACGAGTCATCTAGTCGGATATTGCATGAGATCGTCTGAATTTTAGATATATGCGTACGCGCCTCTCGTGCGCCTGAGGGCTGTCGCGCCCGTACATCGGCGGGTGCGCCCGTTGCCGTGTCCGCCTGTCCGCCCTCCATCCTCCACCTGGAATCTTCTCCAAGAAAAAGGGCCGCCACCCGAAGGTGACGGCCCGTATTGCCGAGTCGTTGGCGTGCGTCTCGCGCGGCGCGAATGCTACTCGTTGATAGCGGCGTTCACGGCGACGGCGCAGGCGACGGTGGCACCGACCATGGGGTTGTTGCCCATGCCGATGAGGCCCATCATGTCGACGTGCGCGGGCACGGAGGAGGAGCCGGCGAACTGGGCGTCGGAGTGCATACGGCCCATGGTGTCGGTCATGCCGTAGGAGGCAGGGCCGGCGCCCATGTTGTCCGGGTGCAGGGTGCGGCCGGTACCGCCACCGGAGGCCACGGAGAAGTACTTCTTGCCGGCCTCGAGGCGCTCCTTCTTGTAGGTGCCCGCGGTGGGGTGCTGGAAGCGCGTGGGGTTGGTGGAGTTACCGGTGATGGAGATGTCCACGTTCTCGTGCCACATGATGGCAACGCCCTCGCGGACGTCGTCGGCGCCGTAGCAGTTGACGGCGGCACGGGGACCATCGGAGTAGGGGATGGTCTCGACGACCTTGAGCTCACCCGTGAAGTAATCGAACTGGGTCTTCACATAGGTGAAGCCGTTGATGCGGGCGATGATCTGGGCGGCGTCCTTGCCCAGGCCATTCAGGATGACGCGAAGCGGCGTCTTGCGGGCCTTGTTGGCGTTGAGGGCCAGCTTGATGGCGCCCTCAGCGGCTGCGAAGGACTCGTGACCGGCGAGGAATGCGAAGCACTCGGTGTCGTCGGACAGGAGCATGGCGCCCAGGTTACCGTGGCCCAGACCGACCTTACGGTCCTCGGCGACGGAGCCCGGAACGGTGAAGGCCTGGATGCCCTCACCGATGATGGCGGCAGCCTCAGAAGCGCTCTTGGCGCCCTTCTTGATGGCCAGCGCGCAGCCCAGGGTGTAGGCCCACTCGGCGTTCTGGAATGCGATGGACTGGGTGTCGTGCACGATCTCGCGGGCGTTCACGCCCTTGTCGAGGCAGATCTGCTCGGCTTCCTCGAGGGAGGCGATGCCGTTCTCGGCGAGGCAGGCGTTGATCTTCTCAACGCGGCGCTCGTAACCTTCGAAAGTAACAGCCATTTTCTATCCCTCCCTTTCTACTCGTGAACCGGGAAGACGTTGGCGACCGTGTGGGTCTCCTCGTCGGTGCGCGGGTCGATGTACTTGGCGGCGTTCTCCCACTGGCCGTAGTGGCCCATGGCGCCGGCGATGGCCTCCTCGGGGGTCTTGCCGGCCTTGAGGGCGTCGGTGAACTTGCCGAGGTTCATGAACTCGAACGCGATGATCTCGTTGTTGGCGTTGAGGGCCATGCGGGTCACGTAGCCCTGGGCGAGCTCGAGGTAGCGAGCGCCCTTGGCCTTGGTGCCGAACATGGTGCCGACCTGGGAGCGCAGGCCCTTGCCGAGGTCGTCGAGGGAGGCGCCCACGGGCAGGCCGCCCTCGGAGAACGCGGTCTGGCTGCGGCCGTAGACGATCTGCAGGAAGATCTCGCGCATGGCCACGTTGATGGCATCGCAGACGAGGTCGGTGTTGAGGGCCTCGAGGATGGTCTTGCCGGGGAGGATCTCGGAAGCCATGGCGGCGGAGTGGGTCATGCCCGAGCAGCCGATGGTCTCGACGAGGGCCTCCTCGATGATGCCCTCCTTGACGTTAAGCGTGAGCTTGCACGCACCCTGCTGCGGGGCGCACCAGCCAACACCGTGCGTGAGGCCGGAGATGTCCTTGATCTCCTTGGCCTGGACCCACTGGCCCTCCTCCGGGATGGGCGCGGGGCCGTGGTATGCGCCCTTGGCGACGGGGCACATGTTCTCCACTTCCTGTGAGTACTGCATGCCTCTCCTCTCTTTCGTAGTCGCTGCCGGACGCACGGTTTTGATTCCGATGGACCGGGCAAACCTGACATGCAGCTTTATTTTAACCCGAGTTGGGTCGCCTGCGAGGGAGAAGGTAAGTTGAAACGCTTTAATATGGGCGAAGCGTGGCAGGAGTGATCATGTCCGAGGGGCCGCGCCAACGGGGGACGCTATGCGTTGCGATCTTTGCAGGTGCCCGATGTGGAACCGTCTTCGTGCGCGCGCGCCTCCTTGTTCGTGCGTTTTGCAGGAACCTTGAAGGTGACACCGTCGGACTTGCGCGCGGCGTTGACTCGCGTCGGCGTGCTTGTTCGCTTGTCCGTCGGCCTGAACTTGACGCCCGCCGGCCGTCTGACTCCGCCCCAGTCACCATGTGCTACATGATGGGCGTTATGCGCGCGGCGGCTCCAGCGGTTGTAGATGCTCTCTCCTGTAGTGGAACGCATGCCCATGCAGGGGGCGGCGATGACGACGGGCAGCAGATACTCGATGGAGCGCCATATGACGAGACCTGCAGACAGATGCCATCCGAACATATTGCCAAACAGGTAGGTAAAGCCGACTTCGGCGCCGCCTGCTCCACCTGGCAGCGGAATAGCGTTAACGAGCAGCTCGACCATGGAGCCGGAGGCGAGGCAGACCAGCAGGTCGGCCTCGAGGCCAAACGAGCGCAGAACGAAATAGGGCAGCGCATACATGCAGCCGAGTTGGATCAGGGTAAGGAGCTCTACGATGGGGAGCACATGCCAGTTGGATGCTGCAGAGCGGAAAGCCTGTGAAAACGTGGTGACCTGCGTGGTGAGGAAGTCGAGGTAGCGCTCATAGCGCTCCTGGTTGAGGATGTGCAGCGTGCGCCCGATCTTGAGACCGAGCGAGCCAAGTTTTTGGATCGGTCCGGGTAACAGGCAGAGCAACAGCACACCGCCGACCTGGATGAACTTGTATCCGAACATGAAAATGCCGATCCAGATAACATCGAGCCCGATGATCTTGACGTCGGCGAAGGTCTCTAAAAAGTAGTTGCCGCAAAAGAGCAACATGATGGCGGCGAAGATGCCCTCACCCGCCTCATAGAGGGTGAAGCGTACGAATTGCAGGGCGGAAGCATCGGCCAGGGAGAGTCCCGCGCGCGTGAGGCGGTAGATTTGCGACGGGATGACGCCCGCGCCTCCCGGGGTAAGACGCATGAAAAAGACGCCGGATGCCTCCACGCTCATGAGGTCGCGGAACCCGACGGGGGAGTCGTGGTCGATGACGACGATGGCGGCGTACGCCAGGATGCCGAAAACGTAATAGCACAGAAAGCACGCGACGCCCGCGATGATCCATTTGGGATTGACGCCGATGAGTGCGCGGATAAAGTCATCGAGTTGTCCGCTCATGACGAGGTAGGCGGCGTAGGCGACACCAATGAACGCAAGGAAGATGAAGGTGGTGCGCACCTGCTTCATGGAGGTGCTGTCGGCCTTGCGGTCCTGGACGGCGGAGACGTCTCCAACTGCGATTTTGGGGGCGCGGCGTTCACGCTGCTGCTCGGTTGCCCCGGGCGTTACGGACGCCGTTGAGCGCTCCTGTTCGCGATCGGTCTGTGACGTCATCCATGCCTCCGTGGGTACATCGTGGCCGCGCCGTCGCGACCGTGTACACAGTGTACCCGTCTGTCACGGCGCCGCGCCGGGCATGAGCTGATACACAAGAAGGTTACGCGCTGAGTATACCGTCGAGCGTGCGCCAGGCGAGCTCGGCACACTTGACGCGCGCGGGCATGTGCGAGATGTCCTTGAGTTGGGCCGCCTCGTCGAGGTCGTCAAAGTCGTCCTCGGTGAGCTCCTCGCCGCGGATCATCGCCAAGAAAAGCCCGGAGAGGCGCTTGGCCTCCTCAACCGTCTCGCCCGTGATGAGGTCTGCCATGATATCCGCTGACGCCTGCGAGATCGCGCAGCCGTGCCCGGTGAAGGCGGCCTCTTCAATGACACCGTTCTCCACGCGTAGGGAAAGCGTGAGCTCATCGCCGCAGCTGGGGTTGATGCCGTCATGCGTGTGCGTGGGGGCGTCCATCTCGTACTTGTAATCGGGGTGCGAGCTGTGTTCCATGAAGGATGCGGAACGGTAGATGTTACCCATTGAAGACACTCCAGACGTGGTTGAGGGAGTCGATGAAGCGGTCGATGTCGTACTTGTCGTTGTAGAAGGCAAGGCTGGCGCGGCAGCAGGCGAGGTTCTCCACTCCGAGCCACGTGAGGAGCGGCTGGGCGCAGTGGTGTCCCGCGCGGATGCACACGCCGTCCATATCCATGATGCTCGCTACATCGTGTGGATGGATGCCGCGGATGTTGAAGCTGATGGCTCCATGGTGCTGGTCCCAGTAGATGGACCCGATGATGTCGACGAAGGGAAGCTCGACCATGCGACTCATGGCGTAATGGACGAGCGCGCGCTCACGCTCGGCAATGACGTCATAGCCGACCTTGTTCACGAGGTAGTCCAGCGCCACTCCGGTGGCGTAAATGCCAGCGGCGTCCTGTGTGCCGGCCTCGAACTTCTCGGGCACGGGGGCCCAGACGGCGCCCTGCTCGGTGACGGAGTCGATCATCTCGCCGCCGGTGAAGACGGGGTCGGTTTGGTCGAGCAGCTCCGCACGTCCCCACAGCACGCCCACGCCCATGGGACCGAGGGCCTTGTGTGCGGAGAAGGCGAGGAAGTCGGCGCCGAGCTGGTTCACGTCGACGCGCATGTGCGGGATGGATTGCGCGGCGTCGACCACCATGTAGGCTCCGTTTGCATGCGCGGCCGCGGAGAGTTTGGCGATGGGGTTCTCCACGCCCAGGACGTTGGAGACGTGCGCGGCGGCGACGATCTTGGTCGCAGGTCCGATCTTGGCGGCGATCTCCTCGTCGGTGATCCGACCGGTTTTGGTGGGGTAGAGGTAGACGAGCTTCGCACCTGCGGCGCGGCACGCCTGCTGCCACGGAATCAGGTTGGAGTGGTGCTCCATGATGGTGATGGCGACCTCGTCACCGGGCTTGAGCACGTGGGGCGCGAAGCCCTTGGCAACAATGTTCAGCGCCTCGCTCGTGTTGCGGCAGAACACCACCTCGTTGGCGCGGGCGCGACCTCGCTCGTCTACCGCGCCCAAGAGCTCGGCGATCTGGGCGCGTACGCGTGCGATGGCCTCGGTCGCCTCAACGGAGAGCGAGTACAGACCGCGCAGGGGATTGGCGTTCATCGTTTCATAGAAGCTCCTTTGAGCTTCGAGAACGCATGCAGGGCGTTGCGCGGTGGCGCCGCTGTCCAAAAAGGCGATGTCCTCTCGCTGGGCGAGGAGCGGGAAGGAGCTTTTATACGGATTGAGCCCGATGTCGACGCGGGGCCATCCGCGACTTACCTCATCAGAGGCATCGAATACGAAACTGGAAGGTGCGGTGCAGGTGTCGCAGGTCACGTTGTCGGTGTCGATCACGCGATCTCCTCCTCAAAATCCGGGACGATCTGGTTGCCCAGGAGGACGACATGGGCGCGAATCGCGTCATTGGGCGCGCGTAGAGCGGCGTCCTCAAGTTTGGCGGAGAGGAACAGGGCCTCCGTCTGCTCTTGGGAAAGGCCGCGACATGCGGCGTAGAAAAGCTGCTCGGGACGCACATGGCCGATGGTGGCACCGTGGTTGCCCGCGACGTCGTCCTCATCGCATAAGATGGTGGGAATGGTCTTGTTGTCCACGCCATGGTTTGCCAACAGGACCGTCTCGCGCTCGGCGCCCTCGGCTCCCTTTGCCCCGTGGATGAGGTCGATGGTGCCACGTAGGCATTTCTTGGACGAGCCGGTGAGCACGCCGTTTGCGTCCATGTTGGAGAGCGTCTTGCGACCGCGATGGCGGATTACGTAGTTGAAGTCGCGCTGTTCGGTACCAGCGGCGAGATAGCTCGTCTCGACGTCGATGCGGGAGCGGTCGCCCCGGAGGTCGGCTGCGAGGCCTGTGGCGGTGAAGCCGCCTGCGAGGACCACATGACGGACGGTCACGCGCGCGTCCTCGTCGAGCACGAAGCCGGAATCCTCCATGAGCGTGACGGCATCGCTGGCGGTGACATAGACCGTGAGGTCGACGCGGGCGCCGCGTCCGGCGAACACACGCAGAGTGGAGCCCATGAAGGTTGGCTGCTCGGCGGTGGAATCGAGGGAGATGGTCACGGCGAAGGTGGCACCGTCCTCGGCGATGATGTCAACGCTGGCACCCGATGCAGTGCCATTCTCAGCAGTAACACGGATGTTCGCCTGCTCGGTCTCACCAGCCTCGGCTGCGAGGACCGCGGTTCCGCCGGCGAGGAAGTTCAGATAGGCGCGGGCGTTGATGCCGATGCCAGTCTCAAAGTCGGCGGCGACATCACCGGCCATCTCGGAGAGGGCGGCGCGCTTCTCGTAGGAGGAAAGGGCGGGGACATCGAGGTCCTCGGCGCCCTTATCCTTGCGCGTGGCGGCAACGCAGATGGCGCGGGAATCTGCACGGGCGTCGCTGCGTTCGGCGTCGAGGCGCTCCTGCAGGCGAGCGATGGCGCTTTCAAAACTCGTGGTGTTGTCCAGGGTGTCGCCTGCCTCGATTTCGACCTGGCATGTGCGTTCCAGGCCATCGGGGATCTTCACGGTGACGTCGTTCATCTTGAGCCAGCTCCAAGTTGGAGCAGGCATCGCACTTGCATGGCGAATGGTCATACCGTCCATCTTCATTATCCGATAGCCCCTTCCATCTCGAGCTTGATCAGGTTGTTCATCTCGACTGCGTACTCGAGCGGGAGCTCCTTGGAAACGGGATTGGCGAAGCCGTTCACGATCATGGTGCGCGCCTCTTCCTCGGACATGCCGCGGCTCATGAGGTAGAACACCTTATCGTCGCCGATGCGACCAATCGTCGCCTCATGGCCGATGTCCACGTTCTTGGCGCGGATGTCCATCGCGGGGATGGTGTCGGAGCGCGAGATGTCGTCGAGCATGAGCGACTGGCACGACACACTCGCCGCAGAGCCCTCGGCGGCCGGGGTGGCGACGATGGAGCTGCGGAACGTGGAGATGCCTCCGCCCTTGGAGATGGACTTGGTCTCGACCGTGGCGGTGGTGTCGGGCGCGCCGAGCACGACCTTGCAGCCGGTGTCGAGGTTCTGGCCGGCGCCCGCGAAGGTGATGCCGGTGAAGCTCGAGCGGCTCTTGCGGCCCGCGAGCACGCTCATGGGGTAGAGGTAGCCCACGTGGCTGCCAAAGGAGCCCGAGATCCACTCGATCTCGCCCTCCTCCTCGCAGCGGGCGCGCTTGGTGTTCAAGTTGTACATGTTCTTCGACCAGTTCTCGATGGTCGAATAGCGCAGGTGCGCGCGCTTGCCCACAAAGAGCTCTACGGCGCCCGCGTGGAGGTTCGCCACGTTGTACTTGGGTGCCGAGCAACCCTCGATGAAGTGCAGGTCGGCGTCGTCCTCGACGATGATGAGCGTGTGCTCGAACTGACCCGCGCCCGCGGCGTTCAGACGGAAGTAGCTCTGCAGCGGGAAGTCGAGCTTGACGCCCTTCGGTACGTAGACGAACGAGCCGCCGGACCACACGGCGCCGTGCAGCGCCGCGAACTTGTGGTCGGTGGGCGGGATGAGCGTCATGAACTTCTCGCGGATGATCGCCTCCCACTTGGGCTCGTGGAGTGCCTCCTCGATACCCGAGTAGACGATGCCCATCTTGGAGGCGGTGTCCTGCATGTTGTGGTAGACGAGCTCGGAGTCGTACTGGGCGCCCACGCCGGCGAGATAGCTGCGCTCGGCCTCGGGGATGCCCAGGCGCTCGAAGGTATTTTTGATGTCGTCGGGTACGGAGTCCCAGTCGGCCTTTTGGTCGGTGTTGGGCTTCACGTACGTGACGATATGGTCCATGTCGAGGCCGTCGATGCCCGGTCCCCAGGTGGGGTTGGGCGTGTTGTGGTAGATCTCGAGGGATTTGAGGCGGCGCTCGAGCATCCAGGCGGGCTCGTCCTTGCGCTCGGAGATCTCGCGGACGATGTCGGGCGTGAGGCCCGCGTCGAGGCGCTCGAAGCCCTCCTCACCGTATGAGAAGTCATAGAGGCTGCGGTCGATGTCCGCGACCTCGGTGCGGTTCTTAACCATGTTCCGGGCCTCCTATTGAGCGCCGTTGAGCTGCGCGGCGGCCTCGCGCTCGAAGGAGTCGAAGCCGTTCGCGTCGATCCACGGGATGAGGGAGGCGTCGTCCTCGCGCACGATGCGGCCGTTCACCATGACGTGGACGCGGTCGACCTCGAGGTGCTCGAGGATGCGCGTGTTGTGGGTGATGATGACGAGCGAGCCGTCGGTGGAGCGGCGGTAGGCGTCCATGCCGCGGGAGACCACGCCGAGCGCGTCGACGTCGAGGCCGGAGTCGGTCTCGTCGAGGATGGCGAGTTTGGGCTGGAGCAGCAGGAGCTGCAGCATCTCGACCTTCTTCTTCTCGCCGCCGGAGAAGCCCACGCCCAGCTCGCGGTTGAGGTAGGCGGTGTCCATGTCGAGCTCCGCGGCGAGCTCCTTCACGCGACGGCGGAACTCCTTGCCCTTCATCTCGAGGCCGGGGCGGCCGGCGACGCTCGCGCGCAGAAAGCTGGAGAGCGGAACGCCCGGAATTTCGACCGGGGCCTGGAAGGAAAGGAACAGACCCGCGCGGGAGCGCTTGTCGGGGGAGAGGTCGGTGATGTCCTGGCCGTCGAAGGTGATGGTGCCCTCGTTCACGGTGTAGACCGGGTCGCCCATGATCATGTGGCCCATGGTGGACTTGCCCGCGCCGTTGGGGCCCATGAGGACGTGGGTCTCGCCGGCGGCGACATCGAGGTCGATGCCGTGGAGAATGGTCTTCTCGTCCACCGAGGCGGTGAGGCCGGTGATGCTGAGCAGGGGTGTTGCGCTCATAAGAAATCCTTTCGAGGTGCGCGGGCGATGTGCGATCCGCGCTAAACTCTAGAAGTTCACTCGGATTAACGATACGATGATAGCCGATTTCTGCGAGAATATGCAGACGTTTCGAGACCAGGCTCGCTGTTTCACATGGTTTACCGCAAGGGGGTTCGCCCATGCTCATTTCCTCAAAGGGCCGCTACGCGCTCAAGCTGATGATATACATTGCCGCGATCGGCGGGGATCCCGTTGCGGGAAGTGCCGTTGGTGATGACGCCCCTGCACCAGGGAATGGGTCGCGCTCAGGGTCGTTGGCCCTTGATGCCCCCGCACGACCCCTCGCGAGCGCCTCGCGTCCCCAGACTAAGGTGTCGCTGCGCGAGGTCGCCGAGCGGGAGGTCATCTCGCTCAAGTACTTGGAGCAGCTAGTGCGCCCGCTCATGAAGGCGGGCTTGCTCAAGAGCGTACGTGGCAAGGGCGGCGGGTACGTTCTGGCCAAGCCGGCTGCGCAGATTCGCGCCGGGGATATCCTGCGCGCGGCGGAAGGGGAGCGGTCCACCGTCGCTTGCGAGGGGCTTGAGGGCGCCTGCGGGCGCAGCGACCTGTGCTCGACCGTGAAGTTCTGGACCGGGCTCGAGGAGACCATCGACGCCTACGTGGACGGCGTGACCCTCGTCGAGCTCGCCGCTGTGCCGGAGATTAAGGTGGAGATTGAACTGTAGGTGCTAGTGGCGGCATCGGCGCGAATCGATGCCGCTATCGCGCGCACCGATGGTGCCGGGCATTGTTGTGGCTACGCGCTCCCGTGTTAGGATGATGTTTACCGTCTCCTTACCTTGTCTTGAACGGATCGTTACATGCCCGAGTTTGCTCCTGCGGCGTATTCCATACCGCTTTTCGTTTCTGCGCTTGCTCTGACCGCATTGGCAGTTTTCCATGCCGTGAGCATGTGGAGGCAATGCCGCCGCTTGCCTCTTGGAGACATCATGTGGTCGGTGTTCTATGTGGCACTCTTGCTCGTTGTTGGCATTTTTTGCTTGCTCGGTGGCATAGACGCCGAGGCTGGAATCCTCGACCTTGGCGCTTATGCTGTGGCGTTGTTTTTGTGCGGCACCATCACGCTCATGCGAAATCGCATTTCGGACGGCATGGCGGAACTTCCCATCAAACTGCGGGCTGCCCTGCGTGCCGTCGCCATCGTCTGTGTTATCGCATTTGTGTCCATCGTTTCCGCATGGATGATCGATTACGTCTGGCTGGATACGAGCGGGTCGATTCAGCTGCAGTATTTCGCTGTAACCGTCTTGCTTTTTGCGTTGGCGTCTGTTGCCCTGTATTTTCTGGGGCAGCGAGGGGGAGCTCTTATGGCGTTTGTCCCCCTGTGCGCTTTGGGATTTGGCATCGCCCAGCATTTCGTGGTGATGTTCAAGGGTACTCCCATCATGCCCACGGATCTGCTCTCGCTTAAGACGGCTGGTGCGGTTGCCTCCGGTTATAACTACGTGCTTACTCCCAAGATGGTTGTGGCCCTGTGTGCGACCGCCGTATGCGCTTGCAGCCTGTCCCTTCTTAAACCGGACTATAGGAGCTTTTCTCGCAGAGCGCGCGCAATCACTGCGGGCGCGAGCACGCTGGTGGGCGTGGTTCTGTTTGCCATCCTGGGCGGGTTGTTCAACAGGGTGAAACTTGAGGAGATAATTGTTTTTGGGTACGACCGATTTATGCCCATTAATACGTATCAAACGCTCGGATTCGTCCCCGCGTTCATTGAGGTCGCCCAGGATCTGAAGATTCCCGAACCGGAAGGATATGACGGGCAACAGGCGACGGACTTGCTTTATCAGCTCGAAGACGAATTCAATGCCACCATGGGTTCCACGCCCGAGCGCCTTGCGGCGGAGGCTCAGTTCAACGAGATCAAGCCTACCGTCATCGCTGTCATGAACGAGACGTTCTCCGACCTGTCGATATACGATGCAGTGCGTGATGCGGGCTATGGAGGACCTCAATTCTACAATTCGCTCGAGGGGACGCTCCAGCGCGGCACACTCATGGTGTCGGTTATGGGCGGTGGTACGGCAAATTCGGAGTTCGAATTTCTTACGGGGAATTCGATGGCGTTTATTGGGACGGGGAAATACCCGTATCAGCTCTATGATTTGAGCGAGTCCGATAGCCTAGTCAAGCAGTTTAAGCAGCTGGGATACGGCACGGTCGCCATGCATCCGCAGAGCGCAGTTAACTGGAAACGTTCTTCCGTGTATGAGCAGCTTGGTTTTGACCGGTTCCTCTCTATTGAGGATTTTGAGTCCGCGCCCGTGTACCATTCCGGCGCGACGGACGCGTCTACGTACGACAAGATTCTCGAGCTGCTCGAGCAGGATGCCGCGCCGCAGTTCATATTCGATGTCACTATGCAGAACCACAGTGGTTACGGCGAGGGGAGCGTGCCTGCCGAGGATGTGGTTAACCTGGATGTTACGGGTGTTAACGACTCGGCGGTCTTGTCTGAGCTCGGTGTGTATTTGGCCTGCATCAATAGGTCAGATCAGGATCTGGCGCAGTTCATCGAGAGATTGAAAGGCATCGATCACCCTGTTGCGCTGGTGTTTTTTGGCGACCACCAACCGGGGCTCGCTGGTACCTTGGCTGATTCCTTGTATGCCGACGAGAATCAGCTTGACCGAGAGTTCAAGAAGCATGAATCGACGTATATGGTTTGGACGAATTACGAGGTTGCCGGCACGGGGTTCGGTCAAGTTCGGACGACGAGCTCATCGCAACTTGCCGCGCAGGTTCTGTATGCGCTTGGTGCGCCTCTGACTGATCGTCAGAAGGCAGATCTTGTCTTGGGGCAAAGCGTGGGGGCAATCAACCTGCTGGGCTATATTGGAGCCGATGGATTGAGGTATGAGCTCGGCACCGATAGCCCCTATCGTGAGACGATTGCGCAGATGCAAGCGATTCAGTACCTAAGGTTTACGGAGAAGCTTGGCCAGTAGTTTAAGTGTGACTGCGCTTGTCTTTCATTCACAGCCTACGCGAACTGCGCCCGATACGCCTTGCAGACCTCGTCCACGGGGCCGTCCATGCGCAGGTCGCCCTTCTCGATCCACACGGCGCGCTGGCAGATGCGCTCCACCTGGTCCATGGAGTGGCTCACGAACAGTACCGTCACGTTGCCGTCCTCGATGAAGTGCTGGATGCGGCGCTCGCACTTCTCCTGGAAGAACACGTCGCCGACGGAGAGCGTCTCGTCCACGATGAGGATGTCGGGCTCGGTGATGGTGGCGATGGCGAACGCGATGCGCGCGACCATGCCGGAGGAGAAGTTCTTCATGGGCATGTCCACGAAGTCGGGAAGCTCGGCGAAGTCGATGATCTCTTGGAAATGGGCGTCGATGAACTCCTCGGTGTAGCCGAGTAGGGCGCCGTTGAGGTAGATGTTCTCGCGCGCGGTGAGCTCGAGGTCGAAGCCCGCGCCGAGCTCGATGAGCGGCGCGATATTGCCGCGGACGATGCACTCGCCCTCGCTGGCCTCGAGCACGCCGGCGATCACCTTGAGCATGGTGGATTTGCCGGAGCCGTTGGTGCCCACAAGCCCCACGACCTCACCGGGCTTCACTTTGAAGGAAATATGCTTAAGGGCGCGGAATTCGTTGAAGAACAGCTCGTGCTTCATGAGCTTGATGAAGTACTCCTTGAGGCTGTTGAGCTGCTCGGATGCCATATTGAAGATCATCGTTACGTCGTTGACCTCGATGGCGTATTCGGAAGATGCGGTGGTTGCCATTGATGTGTCCTTAGACGTAGAGGATGAACTTGTGCTGGGATTTGCGGAAGACGAGGATGCCGATGGCGAGCATGACGACAGACCAGGCGGCGCAGAGGGCGAGGATCTCGGGCGAGGGGTTCTGGTTCCACAGGAAGATGTCGCGCATGAAGGTCACGAAGCCGTACATGGGGTTCGCCTTGACGATGCCGATAACCCACAAGGGGGCACCCTTGTCGATGAGCAGCTGGAAGTCCCAGAACAAGGGCGTGAGGTAGGTCCACGCGGTGAGGATGACGCTCCACAGGTGGATGACGTCGCGGAAGAACACGGCGAGCGACCCGATGATGAGGCCGATGCCGATGCAGAAGATGATGAGGAGACCCAGGCACACGGGCAGCCAGATAAGGTGCCAGGTGGGCATGACGCGGAACCACAGCATGACGAGCGCGACGGCGACGAGCGAGAAGGCGAAGTTCACGAGCGCGAACAGGACCTTCTGCACAGGGAACACGAAGCGTGAGATCTTGACCTTTTTGAGCAGCGGGGCGGCGTCGAGGAACGACGTGAGCGCGGCGCTGGTGGAGTCGGACATGAACGAGAACGTGATGTTGCCCAGGATGAGGTAGAGCGGGAAGTTCTCGATGCCGTTGCTGAACAGGAACGAGAACACGATGCTCATGACAACCATCATGAGCAGCGGGTTCAGCACCGACCAAATGACGCCCAGCACGCTGCGGCGGTATTTGAGCTTGAAGTCCTTGGTGACGAGCTGCTTCAAGATAAAGCGGTTCTTCTCTGTTTCGTTCTTGGCATACGGCTGGATGGTCGTCGCAGAAGTGGGGGAATCAGCCACGAGCGATGCTCCTTGACTTGACGGTTGCAAATTCGACATTCAAGTTTACCATGCGTCCGCTCCAGGCACCGTATCTGCACGGGGCGTTGTGGTAATGGCATCGAGTTAATTCTTTTCATCTGCTGATGCCCCTGCGACTGCAATGGGAATTATTAAGAGTTGGGATTCGGTCCTTCTTGCTTTTAAGAGGCGTTTCTCATATTAAAAAGAAATTTAACAGTCACCTAGATAGGTGATAGATAGCGCGGCCCGCAGGGCCGCGCTACCCTTATGCGTGCCAAACAGAGAATGTGCCCGAGCGCCCACCCGGATCTTTGTTTGGCGACAATCCCTCCGGGTGGGCGCTCGGGCGGATGGGACGATCCCGCCATGAAGCACGCGAACCCCTACGCCGGGCTCGTCGGGTCGCTGACGCCCGCCGAGCTGGAGGACCTGTCCGACGCCGTCGAGGAGCGCAGGCTCCGAGACGAGACCGGCTTCGGCACGCTCGCCGAGGCGGCGGAGATGTTCCGCCCGTCGCCTCCCTGCCCGCGATGCGGCGCCTCTCCGGCCTGGAGGGACGGATTCGAGCCCCCGGGGGTGCGGAGGTGGAGGTGCCCGGCGTGCGGCGCCAGGTCCACGTCGCTGACCGGCACCGTCCTCGAGGGCTGCAAGAAGCCGCTCGCGACCCGGGTGTCCTTCATCAGGCCGGCGCTGTTCGCCGTGCCGCCCGGCGCCTGCGCGGAGGCCTGCCGCATCGGCCGCCACACCGCCCGGGAGCGGCGCCGCCGCCCGTTCGCCGCCGTCGACGGCCACCGGGACCGCATCGTGCTGCGGGGCCGCGTCTGGGTCGACGAGACCTACGTCAACGACACGGACCTCCCCAAGAGATACGGGCAGGCGCGCAAGCGCGGGCTGTCCAAGCAGAAGCTGTGCATAGCGGTGGGCATCGACGCCCGCAGGGAGCCCGTCGCGGTGGTCTGCGGGCACGGCAAGCCCTCCGGCGCCCGCATCAGGGCGGCGCTCGGGGGTCACGTCGCGGAGGGCGCGACGCTCGTCCACGACCGCGAGAGGGCCCATAACGTCCCCGTCAGGGAGAACGGCCTTGCGGACGAGTCCTACAAGGCGGACGCGCGGGACCCGGAGTACCTTGAGGCGATGGAGCTGGTGAACAACCTGCGCTCGTGGCTCAAGCGCTACCTCTGGCGCTTCACCGGCATGGACCCCGAGAACCTGCAGTCCTACCTGAACCTCTACGTCTACTTCTTCAGGGTCAAGCGCGACGACGAGAGGTGGCCCAAGATCGCAAGGGTGGTCCGCCATCTGCTCATGGCCGAAGCGAGGTTCCGCAGGTGAGGGGCGTTCTCCTATCACCTATCTGGGTGACTGTTAGAAAAAGAAAAAGGGAGATCGACTGGTCAATCTCCCTTACGGCTATTTGCCGTTTATTGATGATGACTCTAATTCAAGAGTTCCGAGCTGTCAAGTTAAGAACTATTATCGACTCATGAGATATCGCTCGGTTGCGACGAGTTTCTGTCTGTCTCCTGTACCAACAATTCTAATATATCTGTCGGTTCCAATTTCCTCCTGTAAATCTCTCAACAGGTTTCTGCAGTCTCTCAGAAATGACCTTGCGGGTGTCGTGCGCTGAGAGACTTTGAATCCGATAATTGTGACGAGAGAGATATAGTCAATGAGTGTATCGAATCTGGGCTCATATGAAAGTCCTAACTCGTTTTTTAGAAGCGCGCCGGTAATGTGAAGATGCTTGTTCTGTTTTCCCAATTTGGCATGCGGGCTAAACCGCGCATCGAACACAACCAGATTATGAGCAATCGCATTTCTAAGAGGGCGAAGGGTTTCAATAATGGATGCGAGAAGTTCAAGATTGGAACCGTCGAATCCAATGTCTTTCAATATGACCTGAGTGGTTTGTGGAGGGAGGCTTTGGCAGAGCTTGTATAAATTTCCGAGAGTCATGCTTTCAAAAATACTCCAGAGGGGAGCGTCATCATCTCGATCGACATAGTGTTTTACATGGCTATCTGAATACCTGTTCTTGACGATACCGATTAAGGTGGTTTTGAGCTGTAATTTATTTAGCATTGCGGTCTTATTGATTGTGCCGTTGGGTAATTTGCAGTCACTCAGGCCATTTTTAGAAATGATGACAGGGAAGGGTCTTGTAAGTTTTCTACAATGCGAGCAAGAATAATGTTCTTAAGTGCGGTTTCGATATACATAATCTGTGGGTAGAATGCTGACTTAACCCGAGCATCGAAATGATAAACATATTCAAGGTCTGCAAAAGATCTAAGCTCAAGTTTTGCATCGGGTCTGCGAATATAGCGGTAGCCCTTGTATCCATGGAAGTATCCCATGTTGCGTAGACGAATCTTGCGGCTGCTGCCGTACAGGTCTTTCATGCCGTGGTCATCTCGGAGGTGTTTCATGAGCATATTGAGAGTGTTTCCTCGTTTCATTTTCACTCCAGTCTCCGAGAGTGTCGCCAATTACAATAGCAATGGGTGTTTCTGTTCAATCCTATTTGCAGTATAAGATTCGATTGAAGAAAAATAAATCGATTCGATGCGTAAAGGGATGCGCTGTGCTTCATCTTTATGTCTCTCCAAGTCCGATCTCGTGTCGCGCTTCGAGTTGGGGTGGATGTGATGGGGTTGCGGAAGTGTGAAAGAGTCTTTGTTTGGAGCCTCTCTTTTGGCTAGGTGGGCAATACTTAATAAAGCAAACCGCTATTAGACCAAGTTGGATACGGGTGACCCCCTAAACGTGTCCGCGCGCCCCTCTAAGATGGAAGTCGCCAGACAAACCCATCGGAGAAGGAGCGCGCGTTGTACGACATGATACTACAGGGGGCACGGTCCCTGGGCGTCGAGGGCATGGAGAGGCTCGTCGCCGACCTGAAGGCCTCGATCCTGTCGGCGCTGGCCGGCGGCTCGCCGGGAGCCTGGCCGGACGCGTGCCCGAGGTGCGGGTGCGCCCGCGTCGTCAGGCGCGGGCGCGGCGCCGGCGGCTCCCAGCGCTGGCTGTGCCGCGGCTGCGGGAGGTCGTTCTCGGCGTCGACCGGGCGCGTGCTCGCGCTCTCCAAGCTCCCCGCCGCCACCTGGGCCTCCTACGTCGAGGGGATGGCCGCCGGCGAGAGCCTGGCGCGCCTCGCCGCGCGCTGCGGCGTGTGCGTCAAGACCAGCTGGTTCATGAGGATGAGGGCCCTCGAGGTGATGCGCTCGCAGCTCCAGCCGATGCGCGGCGGCGACGGGGTGTCCGCGCAGGCCGACGAGCTGTACCTGAACGAGTCGTTCTCGGGCAGGAGGTCCGGGATGCCGAGGGAGCCGCACGCCAACGGGCACGGGGTGCGCTCCCGCGGCATATCGTCGCTGAAGGTCGCCGTCGTCACCGTCGTCAACGACCTGGGCGACTGCACCGCGGTCCTCGCCGCGCGCGGCCGCCCCGGCGCCGAGCAGATCCGCGCGGGGCTGGCGCCCGCGTGCGTGGCGGGCTCGGAGGTGTCCACCGACATGCACTCCTCGTACGCCGCGCCGCTCTCCGAGGCGGGCGCGGCGTCGCACAACCGCTACGGCGCGGCAGACGCGGGCGAGGACGAGCTCGGCATGGTCAACGCGCTGCACGAGCGGCTGCGCGGCTTCCTCTGGAGGTTCAGGGGCGTCTCGACCCGGCGCCTGCAGAGGTACCTGTGGTGGTTCTGCTGGGAGGAGCAGGTCAGGCGCTCGGACGCCTCGCGGGAGGCGATGCTTCGCTCCCACGTGGCGAACGGCTCGTACGAGTCGACGCGCCGGGACCTCGAGGAGGAGCCGCAGCCGTTCTGGGACTTCTGGGAGTCACGGGACGAGTCCGACGTATCCAAATTGGTCTAATAGCGGTTAAAGCAAAAGCGCGTGCTTTGCCTAACGGTGTCCCAGCTGCACAAGCTGTTTAACTCATATCGGCGAAAAACTGACTCAAATCCTGGAGCTCAATACTTGCACTTAAACGTATCGGGAACTCGCGCGGTTCTGCAATTTGTTTCTTGGTCAGTATAAAACGATATTCCTGCTCCTTGTCGAAGAACACGTCTTTGCACAGTAGGGAGCGAAAAACGTATTGGGATTGAAAGGAATAGGTAATTTTTCCGTCTTTCTTTAGTGGGGGCACATCCTGCATCAGATACTTGAAGTAGTCCAAACTGTTTACAGGTCCATATTCACTCTGGATGCCAGTCAAATCATAATATTTCACCAAGTCGGAAATGCATCCTTCTCCAACAGAAGAGCAAACGTCTTTAACAAAGCGTTCAGGTTCTTTTATGATTGCTACTGTATCTGCTTTGGGAAAATGAGAACTTATGTTTTCTCTTATTTCGTGCGATAACCGAATAAAAATACTGCCGTCTTCTTTTTCCATGCTGTCTTTTTCAAAGCAGGCAAAAACACAGAAGACCGGAAGTAAGTCGGCGGGTTCGAAATACAGGGGTATCGCACCATTTTTCATGGGCGGAAGCAAAACAGAGGCATCACCTTTAGCTAGCTTAATTTGATTGGCTATAAGCTCCGTGCCGCCTTCTAAGCGATCTCCCTGGCCTTTGATGGCATGCTGCATCTCAAAAGCACGTAGTGTTTGAGCGTTGGAGAAGTATAAATTGCCTTGCTGCATTCGTTCTAGATACCTACGTTCACCAAACTTTAAAAATGCAATTATTCTCTGCATACATTCCTCCGTCATTACGCGTCTATCAGTTCAGTTGATGTTGTATTGATGCTATGAGGGTGTTCGTTTAAGAATTTTATATTAATGCGCTTCCATTCAATAAGCGCTATCTAGAAACGATAGTACCTACAGTTCCTCGATTTCTGGCTTTATTAAAGGGCTGAATACTCAAGCGGTATGCAAGTCATCGAGTTTTCATGTGGAGTTAACCGAAGCCGTATCATATAACCGCACTGATGCTTTCCCTGCTTTGCGTGCATTTGGACGTCTCGAAACCCATCGACTTGTTCTCCGGCGCTTTTGCTTTGATTTTTGAAGTAATGATTGAACAAGTTAATTTGATGATGGAGGTTCATATGAACGATTCGATGATGCTTCTCATGTTGGCGGCTGGCTTAAGTGGAGGTTCCGGACGTGATGCCGTTGGGCAGGATTAGCGTACTTAAGCCGTGGGTTCGATGCCCAAGCCTCCACCACTTTTGGCAAGATGCCATTACCCACGTCATCCGTTGTGCTAAATTCAGTTTAACTGTTCAAATCTATAAATCTAATATTGATATCTGAACACTGTTCAGTATACTGAACTGAGATACTAGTTCTGAACATAGGAGTCCGCCATGCCCCTCTCGAGAAGATCATTTGAGGTTCTAAACCGTATTCGTGAGTGCTCTGGATGTGGCCAGCGAGAGATCGCCGAGAAGACTGGTCTATCTCTGGGTACTGTCAACGCTGCAGTCAGAGATCTTGCGAAACAGGGCCTTATTGACGGTGCTGAGATAACCGATGCTGGATTCGAGGCCTTGCATCCATACAAAGTCGATAATGCCATCATCCTGGCTGCCGGCCTCTCTAGTCGCTTTGCACCCATCTCCTATGAAAAACCCAAAGGTCTCTTGCGGGTTAGGGGAGAGGTACTTATTGAGCGTCAGATTGAGCAGCTCCGAGATGCAGGTGTCTCCGACATTACAGTCGTGGTGGGTTATAAAAAGGCGTATTTCTTCTATCTTGAAAGTAAGTACAGCGTGAGTATTGTCGTTAACGATGAGTATGCTTCGCGCAACAACCATTCTTCGCTCTATCGGGTTCGCAATCGGCTGGGGAACACTTACGTCTGTTCCTCTGACGACTATTTCACGACTAATCCTTTTGAGCCGTACGTCTGGCATGCATATTACGCTGCTCAATGGTCGGAGGGCTCAACGAGCGAGTGGTGTATGAAGACGGGTTCTCATGACCGTATCATTGACGTCTCCGTAGGCGGCTCCCACGCTTGGTACATGCTTGGGCATGTTTATTTCGATCGAGCCTTCTCTAAACATATGGTTGAAGTGCTCGAATCGGAGTATGACAAGCCCGAAACGATTGACAAGCTTTGGGAGGATTTGTTCATCGACCATATCAAGGAATTTGATATGGTGATTCGTCCGTATGATGATGGCATTATTAATGAGTTTGACTCTCTCGATGAGCTTCGTGTTTTCGATCCGGCTTTTATCGAAAATGTCGATTCCGATATCTTCGATAATATCGTCCAGATTCTAGGCTGTTCAAAGAGCGAGATTCATGATGTCTATCCGCTTAAGCAGGGGCTTACAAATCTTTCCTGCCATTTCGCGACAGACTCCGGTGAGTATGTGTATCGTCATCCAGGCGTGGGAACTGAATTGCTGATTGACCGCGAGGGAGAGGTTGCAGCGCAGAAGGTTGCGCGTGAACTTGGACTTGATGGCACGTATATTTTCGAGGATCCCAAGCGTGGTTGGAAAATAAGCAAGTTTATTCCTAATTGTCGAAATATCGATCCACATGATGCCGGGCAGGTCGCAAAAACTATGCGCATGGCTCACGATCTCCATGCATGCGATGTGATTGTCGACAGGCATTTTAATTTCTTCCGAGAAGCCAAGCGATACGAAGCCTTGCTGCTCGAAAAGGGTCCGATTGATATCCCCGGCTATCATGAACTTGCCGTTCGCTTCGACAGGCTCGCATCGCATGTTAATGAAGACGGGGCACCCGTTTGCCTTTGCCATAACGATTTCTTTGAGCTTAATTTCCTCGTTGACGAGGACGACGCCTATTACCTTATTGATTGGGAATACGCCGGAATGAGCGATTATGCCAACGATTTCGGTACATTCTGCGTGTGCTGTCAATTGTCCGAGAAAGAAGTGGATAAGGCTCTAGTTGCGTATTTCGATCGTGAACCCACCTTGGAGGAGCGTCGTCATAATCTCGCACATATCGCGCTTGCCGGCTGGTGTTGGTATCTTTGGTCGCTTCTCAAAGAAGCCGAGGGTGATTTTGTGGGTGAATGGCTTTACATCTACTACAACTACGCAGTTCTTTATATCGACAAGGCGCTTGCTCTGTACGGGGAGGAGTAGAACATGAAGTACGGTCTGTTCAGCGGTGTTCTATGGGGACTCGATACAGTGATTCTTGGAATCGGGCTTGCCCTTGCACCATATATTGGATCAGTGGAGGCGCTTGCTTTTGCCTCCATCGTCGGTTCGTTTTTACATGATGCGTTTTGCGCTATATGGTTGCTTGGTTATATGGGCGTACGCCATCGTTTTGCCGACACCCTTAACGCCCTCAAAACAAGGTCGGGGAAGGTCGTGATGGCTGGTGCCCTGCTTGGAGGCCCTATTGGAATGACGGGGTATGTGGTTGCCATTGCCAATCTGGGGGCCGCTTACACTGCCATCATCTCTGCTTTCTATCCAGCAGTTGGTGCATTTCTCGCGTTCCTGCTGCTTAAAGAGAAGATGACCAAAGGTCAGATTGTTGCCCTATTTGTGGGTCTCTTTGGCGTAATGGCCATGGGACTGTTGTCTGCCGGTGACTCTCAGGTTGTAAATGCTCCATTCGGATTGCTTGGCGCTCTCTTGACCGTTGTCGGTTGGGGTTCTGAGGCTGTCTTATGCGCATGGGGCATGAAGGACGACTCTGTTGATAATGAGACGGCTTTGCAGATCAGAGAGACGACATCCGCCCTTGTATACGGGCTGATTGTTTTGCCCGCCATGGGGGCCTGGGGCTTTACTTTGCAGGCCATTCCAAGTTTGGCGACTGGCTACATCGCGCTCGCTGGCTTGGCGGGGGCTGCTTCATATCTCTTCTACTACAAGGGTATCGCGGTGATCGGTGCCTCTCGTGCGATGGCGTTGAATATTTCTTATTCTGCCTGGGCGGTACTGTTCGGCCTTATTCTGCTGGGGGCGGTTCCAACTATTTCTACTATTATCTGCTGCATGGTAATTCTTGTGGGTACGATCCTTGCAGCGTGCGACTGGAATGAGCTATTTGGAAAGAAAGCAGTTCGGTAATCTCGAATTGAGGAGTGGCCTTAGGACGGGGCCGTCGTGCGATGTACGCGACGGCCCCTGTTGGTAGCCTAGAATATTGACATGATCATCGTGACGATTTTAATCCCATATTCTTTGCTTGACGCCCATCCAACATGATGGGGGTTTTCTTGGATGCCAAGATGTTGGACGTAGGGGGAGCTTCCTTTTTTAACCAAGTTGAACCGTGGATCAACGCAGGCGTTAGTGAGCACAGGATTTTCCTGAGCATATGCTTTGAGGTGCTGTACTTGCGCCCTGAGCCCAGTTTTTACATCTTTAAAGCTTGCTGGCTTTCCACCCCCGTCTGTTGCTCCGAGTCCACCAAAGTTGTATTGGTCGATGGTAACCGCTCCTCCGAATCTAAGGTAACCGGTCTCTAGCATCGCCTGACAGAAAAGGACACGAGGGTCAACGCCTTCTGCGCTTGCCTCATCGTACAAGATGTTGCAAAAGGCCAAAATGGAGTCTGCTCCGCCCTTAGAGAGTGCTTTTGTTGGATATTGAGCAGCTGACATCGTATATGCGGCGACCATCTTTTTGACTGTCGCGCCTTTGTTGGGGCTCGAGGCAATAATGGGCATCAAGGCTTGCGATTTTTGCGAGTCCCATTGGCCGCCGGCTGAGAAGTATTCATACTTTCCGTTTATGAGATTCCAGCCAGTTGCCATAGCTCCGCTCGCGTGCATATAGTAACGCGAGTCGTTGTAGTCTTGCCAGCCTGTTAGCATTGCTCCATTTTGGTCGTGGTAATACCACGTTCCGCCTAATAGCGACCAACCCGTGACCGGAATCCCCACATGTAAGAAATACCACGTGCCATCGATAAGCTGCCAGCCTTCCCCATAGCCGATCCAAGCGCCCGAGGGGGCGAACTGGGACCATGCACTGCCGTCGAACCCCCATCCAGTTGCCATGGCGCCAGATGAACTAAAGAAGTACCACGTACCGTTTATGGTGTGCCAGCCGGTTGTCATTGCGCCAGAATCATGAAGAAAATACCACGTATCCCCAAGCTTGAGCCATCCGGTCGCCATGGCGCCGGACGCGTAGGAGTAATACCATGAGCCGTCAGCGATGTACCAGCCCGTTTTCATCGCACCGCTTGCCTGATCGAGGTAATACCACGTTGGCCCTTGGTTGAGCCATCCAGTTGCCATAGCTCCTGAGCCGTGGAGGTAGTACCATGTTCCGCCTATGCTCTGCCACCCGGTAAGCATCGCGCCAGACGAATTGGAGTAGTACCAAGAGCCATCAACGATGTACCACCCGTTGAGCATCACATTTGTTTGAGGGTTGAGGTAGTACCAAGTTCCCCCTATGTTCTGCCACCCGGATAGTGCCTCGCCGGATCCGTCAAAAAGATACCAATTATTGTCTACAAGCTGCCAGCCCGTTTGCATCGCGCCAGAAGGTGCAAAATAATAGCGTTTGTCGGCAATCGTTTTGAGCCCGGTTGCCATGGAGCCGTCACTGCTCAACCAATACCAATTTCCACCTTGGAAGAGCCAGCCGGTTCTTTTTTCACTGTTAATGTAGTAAAACCACGTATCGCCTTCAAGATGCCAGCCATTCTTGATGATGAGCACACCGTCAGACCCGAACTCCCATTTCTTGCCATCAACGATCTGGACGCCCGTTGCCATGTGTCCATCGGGGAAGAAGTGATATCGTTTTGCATCGATATTTTTCCAGCCAACAGCCATGTCGCCATTATAGTTGAGGTAATAGGTGGTTTTGCCTTTGGTGAGCCAACCTCGGTGCATGAAGGCATTTACGGGATCGAGGTAATACCAATTCCCGTTAATGGCTTGCCATCCGGTCAGACAATTGCCGCTTCCATCAGCGTAGTACCAAGAGCCTGCCGCCATAAACCAGCCGGTTTGGACTTTACCAGCAACATGGTACTGCCATGCGCCGTTCGTGTACCTCCATTCTGAAGACCCTCGTTTTGCAAGGCCATAAGTTTGGGCTAAGCCCTCCGCATCCGCTTCACCCATATTGTGCAACCATGTGTCGCTGCTGAGCTTGTTGATGTCTGCAGGATTATCAATAAACGCATGTTCAACTATGATTGCGGGTATGCCGGCGCTGCGAGCATGGCGGAGAATTGCGTAGTAATCTGCCATCGATCCGTCGGCGTACGATCCGCCCGTGCCGTAATCGCGCATCTTAATACCGCGGTTGGTCAGGCCTAGACCAACCAGTTTATCGAGGATGTTCTGTGCGAGAGTTTTTCCCTGGCCATGCGTCTCTTCATATTTCCAACTACTGGTGTTTGGATAATAAACTTCGGCTCCGTTGCCCCCACCGGAGTTGATATGAAGACTTACGATGACATCTGCGCCGTTACTAATTGAATTTGTGACACGATTCTGTAGATCCTCAGACGTGTTTGATCCTACGGAGGCGTCCGTTGTTCGGGTCATGTAGACCCCCACGCCGCTGTAGGTATCGAGCGCAGATTTGCAATAGCTGGCAATTTTGAGCGTAAGATCTTTTTCACGCAAATTGAAATATACGGCACCTGGATCATAGCCGCCATGTCCGGGGTCTAATGCAATGATGAGATTGTCTTTTGAAAGAGAGCGTGTTGTCTTTTCAGACGACGCCGCAGCGAGTACTTCGTTTGCATCCTCTACAGAGGTACTTAGCTCATTGTGCTCATTGAGGGTATACATGACAAGCTCATCGCTTGGTGCAGTAGACAGTTTGGTCTTTCCGTTAACTACACCATCGAAACTAACGCTTTGTGTCTCGCTGTCGGCGATACTGATTTCCGCTTGCCCTTCGATGGACTCGAATGTCACGGAATCAAGATAATAAGGTGCGCTTTTGTCAATAGGTATGCTGAACAGGGCGGCATTCCCGTTTATTGCCGATGCGGCCGTTCGATACGAATCGTCGTAGACACGATATCCAAGTGAGGCATGGGTAAGCTTTATATCTTCATCAGCTATGATGGCGATATTCTGAATTCCTCCCACTGGGACTTCCGCATGATCTATGTATACAAAACCAATACCAATATCTTGTGCAAAAGCTTGGTTGGGGAGAATGGTTAGAAGCATGAGCAGCAGTGGGATAAAGGCGGCTTTGGCACGATTTCGTATCTTCATTCGATGCTCCCATTCAATGGTCTCGGATGCGAGACTAATTATACGGCACCGCTTCGATCGGGGGATATGGAGGGGCTATACTTAGTCGGCATAAAGCAAGTGTTGGTCACCATCCCAGCGGGGCGCCGACGGCCTCGTAGCGGACGTCGGCCCTGAAGCCCTTGAGGGACGCGGCGAGCGGGTACTCCCAGCCCTTCCCCTCGGATTCTACGCGCCCGCCCGCCCGCCGGGCAAGGTGCCTCGCGAGCTTGCGCTCCCGCCGCTGCCGGCGTCGCGGGGACTGCTCCGACTCGCGGGTGCGGGGAGGCAGCGCGAACCCCGACCCGAGCCAGCTGCGCAGCCGCGCCATCGCGTCGGCGCCGGCGGGCGACCACGCGCACGGGAACGAGCCCATGCGCACCTTGCACATGTGCTGCTGCTCGGCCTCCATGGCGCCCATCGACGGGCCGCCCCCGATCTCGGCGGCGTGGCGGCGCAGGTAGGCGGCGACCCCCTCGGCGCCGGACGCCGCCGTCCCGGCCCCGACCATCGCCTCGATGGCGCCGGCGCACGCATCCGCCCCCTCCGACCTCAGGACCGAGACCAGCCGCGACCCGTCGGGCGACGGCGCGCAGCGGCCCACCGCCCTGAAGACGTGGAACGGGTCGATGAAGCCGGCGACGTCGGCGAACGGCATGGAGGCGGCGCCGTTGACGTACTGCGCCTCGCCGTCGGTCCCGAGGCGCACGCGCTCGACGCGCGCCAGGTCGAAGCGCGAGCCTACCTGCGCCACGGCCCGCCCCCGGAAGTCGCCGGGCGCCTCGCCCACGCACCCCAGCCTCACGGGCTCGACCCCGCGCCCCTCCTCCTTGCCGGCGTAGGCCACCACGGCCTTCACCTCGGCCATCGACCCGTCGCGCATGCGCACCCACGTGCCGTCGGCCTCCACGAGCACCTCCTCGGCCGCGGAGTCGGCGCGGGGCGCCACCCCGTCGCGGAACAGGTCGCGCGCACGGGCCCGCTCGATCCCGGCCACGGCCTCCCCGGCCGACCTCACCGAGTCCATCACCGTCGTCGCCGACACGGGAGAGCCGCCCGCGATGGCCATCAGCTCGGCCGTGCGGGCGAACGGCACGTCGGCCCCGCAGGTGGCCAGGAACGAGCGCGCCGACGGGCTCACGCGGTCGCCGGCGGGCAGGTCCAGCTCCTCGTCGAGCGGGTAGCGGGTGAGGCCTGCGCCGTCGACGAGCACGGTGCGGCGGAAGCGGACGTCGCCGCACATCGTGGCGAGGGCGCGCGGCCTGCGCGAGTGCACGCGGAGGCCCTTCGGCCGGGACGCCGCGAGCTCGCGGTCGCGCGCCTCGAGCGCGCGGGACATGGCCTCGGCGCAGCTGGCCAGCGCGACCGACCTCGCCTCGGACTCGAACGCCCCGAAGCCGCCGGGCCCCTCCCTCAGCATGTCCAGGAACGCGGCCTCGAACGCCGCCACGGCGGCAGGTGCGGTAAGATTCATCTCGGGTCTCCTCTTCCTCGAATCTCGACAATCCGAAGGTAAGGGAGGCCCGCCCTCATTTCAAACCAACAAAAACTTTATGCCGTCCTTCGAGGGCGGCGTCGACTTCCTGTTCGCCGAGCTCGCAGCAGACGCAGAAGGTTCCGAAGTCGTTTGCGTAGTCGCTCATGCCCGCGTACTCCCAGTCGATGAGGTAGTACTTGCCCGATGCGTCGATGAGAAAGTTGAGCATGAAGAAATCGTTGTGACAAAGACAGGCGGGGGGCGTTGTCTGCCCGGATGAAAGCTTCGAGTCGATCGACCTTTGCCGCCATCTCGTGGTATCCGGGGATATCGATCGGGCCCTTTTCGAGTAGTAGACGCTTGTATCGCTTGGCCTCATCGTAGAAGTCGAAAGTGCGCTCCACGGCCACATCGCTGTCGTGCAGGGCCCGTGCCATCTGCATGGCATGGGCTACTTGCGCGCAATTGCGGGGATCGAGCTGCGAGCAGTCGGGGATGAAGCGGCTGATCTTCCAGCCGCGGGTGGGGTCTTCGTAGATGAAGGTATCATCAAGGCCGAGTTTCTTGGCGACGGTTTGCGCGGCGACCTCGCCTTCGCGATCGATGAGGAGCTCCGTTCCCACGCCTGGATGACGGTACACGTATTCACCGGCATCGGTTCTAAAGTGGCAGGACAGGTTGGTGAGACCCTGCTTGAGTGGGTACACGTCGCGTATTTCTGCCTTCGTGCAGCCAAGAACCTGCACGATGCTGTCGAAGATGTCAGTATCGACGTTCTCTATGAAGTGGGGGTCGAACGCGCGCAGCTCGTCAAGGGAGTCGAATTCGTTGATGGCGTCTGTGGGGTATCTGCGCATGGTCATGGAGAATTCTTTGATATGGTCGATATAGAGCTCCTCCCACAGTTTGTCTTTTGTTGCAGGTCGATTGTATTCGGCTTCGAGGATTTCGACGAAACGCTTCGAGAATGCGCGATCGAAATAGACGTGGCCCAGCATATACCATGCATTCGATCCGCCGATTGAGACGGATTTGATGACGTCTTGGGCACCGGTGGTCATGCACCACTCCTTCGTGGCCCCTTCGGCGAACTGAGCGGAATAATATGCTGCGTAAACGTAGGGCTTGAAGGGGTTGATGATGAAGTAGTCATCGCTTGAGCAAATATAGGTGTTGCCGAGGCGCTCGCGGACTTTCATCAGGGAAGCATGGTTGTTACGCGATGCGTATTCGTCGTTGATGACGGTCGAGACGCCGTACTTGCTTTCAAGGTAGAAGAAGTATTCCTTTTTATATCCCACGACGATGGTAATGTTGTTGATGCCCGCTTCGCGCAGTTGCTTGATCTGGCGCTCGATGAGGATCTCACCCCGAACGCGAAGCAAGCCTTTTGGCTTCTCGTAGGAGATTGGAGCGAAGCGGCTTGAGAGCCCCGCTGCCATAATAATGGCGTTATCAACTTTGAAGGGATGGAGGGCTTCGAACCCCGCAGGGGTCACCGTGCCATCCTTCGTCAGGCCTTCGTCTTCGAGTTCCTTCACGATGCGGTTGACGGTTCCTAGCGAGGCGCCCGTCGCTTGGGCGATGGCACGCTGACTGGGATTTTCTGCAGTTCTTAGGACGTTTAGAACTTCGAATTGCTTCTTTGATATATTCATCGATGCCTCTTCGTGGTCATTGGTGTCCCGCTGCCTTATGGTGTTCGTTTTAGTACAACAAACGAATGAAACTGAACACTTCACAGGGCTGTTCCAAGATGTAGCCGCAAGGTGCATGTTCAACGCGTTTGTTTGGGGGATGGCTTGGGTTCCGAGCTTTCTGTAAAAGCCAATATGGCCTGGAACTCCATCGGTTCGCTCTTCTATTCGGGCTGTCAGTGGCTCACGACGGTCCTGATCGTGCGCCTTACAACGGGATATGACGCGGCCGGCGTGCTGGCGCTCGCCATGGCCGTCTCGAACGTCTTTGCCCCCGTGGCTCTCTATAAGATTCGCTCGTATCAGGTTTCCGACATCCATGAGAAGACTTCCAGCGGAGAATACGTCGGTTTTCGCATTGTAACCATCGGGTTGGCAGCGCTGCTTACCATAGGCTATATGGTTGCCACCTGTCCTGCGAACGCCTATCTCGCCATCTGCCTGTATAGCGCGTTCAGATTCATCGATTTGTTCATCGATGTCCTTCACGGAATCGACCAGCAACATGCGCGTATGGACTACTGCGGTAAATCGATGCTTGCCCGCAGTATACTGTTCACCCTGTCGTTTGCGCTCGCGTTGTATTTCACCAACAACCTTGAAATCGCTATCGCCGCCATGATCGTCTCGACGCTCCCCGTCATGTCCTACGATCTTCGCCGCGCGGGAAGCCTATCGTCGGTGGTTCCCGTGTTCTCCGGGAACGGTGTGCGGCGCCTGCTCGTCGAATGCTTCCCCGCGGTGCTTGGTACTGTCGCTTGCTCACTGGTCGTGACCGTGGCCAGGCAATACCTCGGCATGACGGAGGGGGAGTCGGCCCTTGGCATCTACGCTACGGTGTGCACGCCCATCGTGCTGATCCAGGCATGCTCTTCCTATGTCTACGCCCCGCTTCTGGGCATTTTTGCCTCCAAGCTTGATCGAGGGGATTTGACGGGCTTCGTAAAGCTTCTGGTACGGGTGTTCTGCTCGTTTGCAGTTATCTTTATTGGCGGGGGTATCCTTTTTCTTCTGTTCGGTGACGCATTTTTGCGACTGGTCTTCGGTAGCGCAATCGCCGAATACGGATTCTTGATGTATGCGGGTTTGGCGAGCTCTGCCTTCGCGGCATGCATCGCGTTCGTGACGGACCTTTTGATTGCGATGAGGGATATGAGGGGGACGCTCATCGCCAATCTTGCAGGGTGCGCCATCTCGCTGCCTGCCTCGGTTGTGCTCGTAGATGCATGTGGAATGAACGGTGTGAGCTATTCCATCGCGTTTGCATACTGCGTCGCCGTCATACTCTCTTGCTGGCGGATCGCGCACGGTCTTCGCGAGCTGCGTCAACGTACGGTCGATGCATAAGGAGTAAGTGTGAATAAGGATGAAGCGCTGAAGAAGCTACAGCTCAACGAGCTTGAAATTCTCAAAACAATCGCCGCACTCTGCGATGAGCACGGTATCGCCTGGTTCATCGATGCGGGAACGCTACTGGGGGCCGCTCGGCATCAGGGCTTTATCCCGTGGGACGACGACATCGACATCGCGATGCTCCGATCTGATTTCGATCGCTTCATCGAGGTCGCACGGGGCCATCTTCCCGATGGGTACTCGCTTCATACGTTCGGCAACACCCCCGGTTTCGCGGGGATGTTTGCGAAGGTCTACCGCGATGGTACCGTGTTCGCGACAAGGGAGACCCAGGAGGCGGGCTGCGACCAGGGTATCTTCGTCGATATCTTTCCCTATGACTTTCTTGAGCCGGATGAGCGCATTGAGGCGAAGCAGCGTCGCACGGCGAAACTATGGCAGTCCGCTTCGTACCTTTGGCATTCGAAGACCATTGTCGTTCCGCATGGAGGGGGGTTAGGTCGCATCGAGGCAGTGGGCTGTCGCGCGGTTCATTACCTTGTAAAGGGCATCTTCTCTCGTGAGGGCATCAAGCGGCGATTCGATCGTGCCATCGTGAGGAGGGAGTTGCATCCAGACGATGTCGTGCTGGAGTTGGCATGGCCCAATGTTCAAGGGTATCGGGTGGGGGATTTACTTCCCGTCTCAACTCTTTCGTTTGAGGGGATTGATCTTCCGGTTCCGCGAGAATGGGAGCGCTATCTCGTTCAGATGTACGGTGATTGGAAAAAGCTGCCCGAACTTGAGAACCGTCGCACGCATCTCCCGCTGCTGCTGCGATTCCCGGATGGGACCAGCTGGTCGAGCGAGTAGCGGTTTTTCTTTGCTTTTCAGAGTCCGCTCGTCGGTCTGAGTTACATCGGGGTTCGACGCTTCCAGGCGTCGTGCCCCTGTTGCCATTGAGGGGGCGAGCCGGCATGACGAGTGGAGTGTCGTGATTCTTGCTCCATCCGAGTCAGCCATCACCTACGGTCTAGACTTTTGCCAGGCCTGTGAGCACCGTTTTTCCCGTGATGCCTGCGTTTAGCGCCGAAGGGGGCCGCGACCTCCACGTCGGCGACAAGTTGATTCGATCGACGGACGGGGCTTCGTCGTCTAGGCAAAGGCCGGGCGAGGACTGCCAAAGCTAGGAGGCGATTGCGATGATCCTACGCTCCCGTTTTGATAGCTGGGATCTTGTTCTGGCTGCTGCTCGGTTGGGTCATTACCGTCACTTGGTCTTCTTCCAGGATGCCTGGTGCTCGCTATCATGCTCCCGCAGCGCAATCTCCTGCGTGAGTGCCGTTACCTTGCGGCGCAGCCTAATGAGGTCGCTCTGCAGCCTGAAGTCTCTGATGAGTAGCAGGGCGATCATCGCGAGAAAGATGAAGTTCGATGGCGACTGGAACCCAAGCATGTTGGAGAAGAAGAATGCGATCTCGGGGAAGGCGGCGAGCACGACCAGACTGGAGCTCAAGACGAACCAATACAGTGCGTCAGCGGTCTCGAATGCCGATTTCTTGATCTGCTTCGCTACGAATAACAGGACAACGACGGCGTTTGCAAAAAGGAAGATTCTGAGGGCGAGAGACATGCTACCTCCTAAACCAGAGTGAGAGCAGGATGCTGGAGCAGGCGACGGACATATAGCTGATCGATTTGGACAGGGTGAGATAGCTCTCACCGGCATGTCTGTCACGCATGGAAACCTGGCGCTCGACCACGTCCATACCGCAGCGCTTGATAAGGAACGCAAGCGTATCGGGCTCGGGCGATAGGTCGTCGCGGCTGGCGAACAGCTCGATTACCGAGCGGTTGTAGATACGCATGCCCGAAGTGGGGTCCTTGATGAGCTTTCCGGTGGTAAGGCGTATGAGCGCAGAAATAAGGTTCGATCCCAGCATCCTGAGCGAGGCGGGCTTGTTCTGTGTGACGAATCGTGAGCCGATAACGACGTCGGCGCCCGTCTGCTCCATATCGCGGACGAGGTTCTCGATATAGACAGGGATGTGCTGGCCGTCCGCATCGAACTGGATCGCATGGTCGTAGCCGTGGCGGTGGGCGTATTTCATTCCCGTCTGGAAAGCGCCGGTTAGGCCGAGGTTTGCGGGAAGGTCAATGATGTCGTATCCGCGCGCGCGACACAGTTCGGAGGTCCGGTCGCGCGACCCGTCGTTGATGATCACGTAATCGTATTGGGGCGCTTGTTCACGAAGCTCTTCGACCGTGGCTATTATCGATTCCTCTTCGTTGTATGCGGGGATGATGACGAGCGTTGACATTCCTAATGCAATCCTTTTTTTAATATTCCGTAAAGCGCAGTATTATATGATACGGCAGAATGTCGATGTGCGGGTGTACCATATGCAAAAGCGCAGAAGCGTGCATCTCTTTATTCGCGAATCGTTTCAATTCACCGGAAATGGGGTCTCTTTGTCGGCTTTCTGCATATTCTCTGCACTGTATGCACCAAGCATGGGTGGTGTTGAGCGCTTTACGCAAAGTCTTGCGATGGAGCTTGCGCACAGGGGGCATCGGGTCGTCATCGTGACGAACGATACGGGCGACCTGGGCCCCCATGAGCTCATCGACGTGCGGGGCGTTGCTGCGGCCGATGGCCGTGAGGCTCTCGACGGAGCGCCGCCGGATGGTCGCACGGGCCATATTGAGGTATTTCGCTTCCCCTGTATGTCGCTTCTAGGTGGCCGTTATCCCGTCCCCATCAAGAATGCTTGCTTCAGGTCCATCGTCTCTGCACTCGATTCGATGGCGTTCGACGGCGTTCTCGTGAATACGCGATTTTACATCCACTCCCTTCTCGGTACCGCATTTGCGCGTCGTCGCGGTCTTCGCCCCATTGTCCTCGATCATGGCTCGGCCTACCTCACTTTGGGGAGCAGCTTTGCCGATGCCGTGATAGCGCGTTACGAGGATGCTGTTACGGCGCTGCTCAAGCGTCAAGGTGTCGATTTTTACGGTATCTCTCGTAAGAGCTGCGATTGGCTGCGTCATTTCGGTATCGAGGCTAGGGGTATCATCAGCAACTCGATCGACGCGGATGCGTACCGTGCCCAGGCGTCCTCGCGCGACTTTCGTTCCGATTTCGCCATTCCGCGCGAATCCATGATGGCGGCGTTCACGGGGCGCCTGATACCCGAGAAAGGCATCTTCGTCTTGCTCGAGGCCTTCAAGCTTCTTCAGGACTACGCCGGTGTTTCAAAGGACGGCGACGACGGAATTCCTCATCTGGTCGTTGCCGGCGATGGCCCGCTGCGCTCGGAGGTGGAGGGGTGCGGGTTGGACAACGTTCACCTTGCCGGCCGTCTTGATAGCGGCGACATCGCTGCGCTTCTGCTCCAGTCCGACGTATTCTGTCTGCCGACCCGCTCTGAGGGTTTTTCAACCTCGCTACTCGAGGCATCGGCTTGTGGAACCCCGAGCGTAGTTACGGATGTGGGGGGTGCGTTTGAGGTGATACCCGACGAATCCTGCGGCCATATCCTCAGGAAAGCCGATGCGGCCGAGCTCGCCGAGACGCTTCGGGGCATGTCCGGCGCACGCTCCGAGCTCGCTTTGATGGGGGAGCGCACGTACGCTCATGTTCGCGTCTCCTGCTCATGGGCCTCGACAGCCGATCAGCTGCTCGCGGCGTTCCGGGCTTGCGAGCCTCCTGTTCTATAATTCTGCAACTTGTTCGTTTCGTTCTTCGTCTGTGTATCGTCTGTGTATGGTGATGGGTTTGTCCTGGTTCGCATTTTTTATGCTCGTTGCTTTCGATATCGCGGTGCTGCTGATCCCGATGCTGTTTTTGCGATCCTTCGGGTTTTCGACCCCGGTATCCATCGGTGTCGCCCCCTTGGTTTCCATCACGGTCCTGTGTGCCATTGGCATCTTCTACGATGTTCTCGGTGCTCGCGTTTCTGCCACCGTGATGGTTGCGTCACTTGCGGTGGTTTGCGCCGTTGCCGGTCTGGTTGCCGTCGCCTTTCGCTGTGTCCGCTCGCGCAAGGGGCCCGTAGCGACTACGGCGGCGCAGTCCCTTTCGGGGACCCATTTCGCGTCTGAAGGGTCTCAAGTCGACGCTCCCTGCGAATATAGCACGCTGCCACGCGCATACACTGTCTCGCGCTGTCTGTCCGCTGGCCTTGGCGGCCGCCTGCGCTCGTCTCTCACGAGTTCGCGCGTCGACCGCTGGGGAGCTCACTTGTCGGAATTACCGCTCTACGTCGTTATCGGCTTCCTGGTATCGACGGTCATCTTCGTCGTGCCGCTCGATGGCCCAGAATCCTTCGTTCAGTATTCCGATAATCTCGCGCACATGGGCCGTATCGAGACGATGGCTGTAGACGGGCAGTATTCCATTCTCAATACGGGATACTATCCGCTCGATCTCCCGATAGAGTCGTGTCCCACGCCGGATAACCGAGGTTTCTATCCCGCCGCGTTCACGCTTTTCGCCGCTTTGGGCGTCGATTTGTTCGATTATTCCGTCACCGCTGCTGAGAACGCGTCGCTCCTCGCCTTCATGGCGTTCGTATATCCTGTGGGATCGTATCTGCTGCATTCGGTATTGTTCCGGCAAAGGCGGGGCATCATTCTTGCAGGTGCGTTCACGTCAATGATGTTCGTAGCCTTTCCGTTTGGCTTGCTGCTCTACGGTCCACTCTATCCGAACATGGCTTCGATGTGTTGCGCCCCCCAGGTCGCGTTTCTGTTCATCTCGACCTGGTCCCCGGCAAGACCGGTTGGGCAACGGTTGCTGTATGCCTTCCATTTCGTAGTCGCATCCATCGCTTTGGCCGCATTGCAGCCCAATACGGTCTTTTTGCTTGCGGTCTTCCTCGCTCCGTTCTGCTGCCACGCTCTCTTTGGGTTCGCCTCGCGCGCGGCCAAGGGCGGCGCGTTCGCATCTAAGGGGGCCGGTGTTGCCGCGGCCCTCGCCTTCGCCCTTTTCACCGTTGCCATTTGGATCGTCTGCTTCAAGCTGCCTGCATTCGAATCGGTCGTCACCTTCAACTGGGAGAGTCTGTATTCTGTCCCGTACGGAATTTGGACTCTGCTGAGCCTCGCATTGCGCCGCGACCTGCCCCAGTATCTGGCCGCTGCGCTCGTCGCAGTAGGATTCCTGCTCGCTTTCAGGCGGGACGACCGTTGGTTAGCCGTGAGTTATGCCATTATGGGCGCAATCTACGTTGTGGGAATCACCATGGAAGGTCCGCTCAAGCAGTTGCTTGCCGGTTTTTGGTATACGGACCCCCATCGCACGGCGGCGTCGGTCGCCTTGCTGGCGGTTCCGTTGGCCTCGTTGGGGCTGGGTTCGCTGACCGATGCACTCTATCGTGCTCTTCCCGAAAGGGTTAAGGCACCTCGCGCCGCGCATTTCAGCGTGGCGATCCTGTTCGGCGTTGCCGTATCCTATGCGAACGTCATGTTTCCGAATTACGGCTATCCCCAGGGAGCGTTCCATGAGGCGTATGCGGAGCTGACCGCTGAGAACAAGCAGACGAAAAACAAGCTGCTGACGTTTGATGAGAGCGCGTTTCTCAAGCGTGTTGCCGAGGTCACCGGCGATGACATTGTCTTCAACAACCCCTTCGATGGTTCGGTTTTCGGCTACTCCCTTTATGACGTCAACGTCTACTATAAATCGTTCATGCTGGACGATGAATCGAGCGACTCGATTGTGCTTCATAGCAAAATTCACCAGTACGGATCGAACTCTTGCGTCCAGGAAGCGGTTGCGCGCACTGGTGCGCGCTATGTCCTTGTGATGGGCACCTCGAACTTCAAACCGTTCCAGGAGCATACGTTGTGGTCTCCCTATACCCTGTATCCCTTCGTGCATTGGACCACCTTCGATAAAATTGATCCGTCGGATCCGCATTTCAAGCTCGTGCTCGATGATGGGGAGAACAAGCTGTACGAGCTGATGTGATGATACGCGCGGGACAATCGCCTCGACGATCGCCCCGCCGAGTTATTGGGACGCCTCGAGTCTGGAGAGCATGATGGCGCGTCGAACAATCTATATGGATGTGCTGAGCATCTTATCCTGTATGGCGGTGGTCTATCTCCACTGCTCAACCGTTGTCTTTTTGAACGAGGGCAACCTTCTGTGGTTCCTGTCCGTTATCGTCCAGTCGCTGTTCAGTTTTGCCGTTCCTGTCTTCTTCATGATGAGCGGCGCGAATCTGCTCAGCTATCGCGAGAAGTACGACACGAAGACATTTTTGAAAAAGCGTCTGAAGCGTGTGGTCGTTCCACTGGTGGGGTTCAGCTTGCTCTATTACGTGCTTTCCTGCTGCGCGCCGGGCGCATTCGGCCTTTCGGCTCGCGAGCCAAGTGTCTCGGACTTCGTAAGTGAGCTGCTGACGAATCAGATCTGCGATGTCTATTGGTTCATCTATTCGATTATAGGGCTCTATCTAGTGACCCCGCTGTTATCCTACGCCGCGCGGAATAAGCAGCTCCTCCGCTATCTGCTCGCGCTCAGCTTCGTCTCGACAGCCGTCATTCCGTTGATCAACCGGTTCGCGCCGACGCATACGTTGCTGAGTCTCTTTGCCATTCCGTATCTTACAGGACCCATCTTCTTCTATCTACTTGGGTATTACGTCCAACATCATGTCGAGATCGATAGGAGGGCACGTGGCGTCTCGGCTCTCGTCATCGTTGGGTCGCTTGCCATCATGGTCGGCATGACCTTGAAGACCAATATCGGCCATACGGTTGCTTCGGGCGAATTTGCAGACTTTGACAACTTCTACCTGAATATCCAGCACGTGTTCTGCGCCTGCTATTCCTGCGCGGTCTTCGGGCTGCTGAAGGGCGCCGAGCCGTGGTTCCAGAAATGCGGTGTATTCCGCAGCGCAGGCTTTCGCTTGCTTTCCTCCGTCACGCTGTACGTATACCTGATCCATATGCTCGTCATCAACATGCTTGATGTCTATGTGCCCCATAGCGTTATATGGGATCTTGGCGTCAGGCCCCCGGTCGTCGTCCTGGTCTCTGTGATGTTCGGGCTTCTTCTGGTCGCTGTTAAGAATGTCGCCAACGGGCTTTGTGCCCGTTTTGAACGCAATGGTTAGGTGAAAGATGAAAAAGCCACGCGTATCAGTTCTTGTGCCCTTCTATAATGTCGAACGTTATTTGCCGAAATGCCTCGATAGTCTTGAAGCGCAGACGCTGAAGGATATCGAATTCATCTGCATAAACGATGGGTCGACCGATTCTTCACTCGAGATTGCTCAGCGGTATGCCGCACGCGACGACCGATTCCAGATTATAGACAAAAGGAACTCGGGCTATGGGGCGTCGATGAACTGTGGAATGCGCGCCGCGCGCGGCCATTACATCGGTATCGTCGAGTCGGATGACTTCGTCTCTCCCGATGCATTCGAGGAGCTCGTTGCGCGCTCTCGGTTCGGGATGCTCGATATTGTGAAGGCTGATTACTTTGAATATGACGGTGCTGATGTCCGTTCGTTCCCGTTTGCATCGTTTCCACACGGATGCGTCATTGATCCCCGCCGCTATCCCCAGATTCTGCGGACGGTGCCCTCGATCTGGGCGGCAATCTACAAGCGCTCGATGCTCGAGGAGAACGGCATCAGCTTTATCGAGACGCCGGGGGCATCGTTTCAGGACACCTCGTTTACGCTGCGCTCCTGGATGGCCGCACGGCGTGTGCGCCTTGTCGATGCAGCGTATCTACACTACCGCGTTGACCGTGTCGAATCCTCGGTGAAGTCGGACAACAAGGTGTTCGAGGTTTGCGGTGAATTCGCGTGCGCTCTGGAGTTCTGTCGTGCCGATCCCGCTCGATCTGCTGCCTTCCTCTGTGACCTCTTTGGACAGCAGTTCAGTACATATCGGTGGAATTACGACCGTATTTTCGCAGCGCACCATCTAGAATTTGCCGAGCGTTGGGCCAATGAGTTCCGAATCCCCTTTGAAAACGGGGAGCTCGATGAATCTAGATTCGAGCCTGGTGACTGGGCTCTTATGCTCGAGCTGTTGCGTGATCCTGCTGCCTTTGCGGTTTCACGCGGATGACATCGCGATCCGCGTGAAAGGGGATGCGGGCGGGTCGATCGGCCCGCCCGCTCTTTGCTTTAGCGGCAGGGCTCCTTGATCGCGCCCAGCCAAACGTCGGTTGGGTTGAGGATCTCCTCTGGTACGATGGGATGGTTGCGCTGCTCAATGCTGGTTGCCACTATGGCGGTGACATCGATCTCGAGCTCCCTGTCTTCGATGGGATGATCCGGATAACGGCAGGTTTCCGCCAGATAGCGCATCGTGTTCGGATAATGTGCATAACTCGCTGCGCATGCGTAAGATCCTGGGATGCCCAAGATGCTCGCGATGAGTGCGGAATGACGTTTGCACGAGAGGTAGATATCTCAGCTTGTGAGCGCAGGCTTCGATAGGCCCGTCTCGCCGTCCGTGATTTCGATATGATCCGTCAGCGTGTCGTTTGCCGCGATCTGGTCGAGAAGTCCGTGGTGATAGCGATGTCCTTCATGGCGAAGTTTGATGAAGGGTGCGAGTTGGATGTGGTGGTCGGCGTCTGCACAGCATGGGTCGGTGAGAGCCGCGGGGTAGTGCCCGCGCGTGGATTCGATGCGGAGCGCGACGAAGTCGATCGCGATGAGGCGGCCACCTTCTCGTCCGTCCTTTTCTCGCCGGGATGCTGTTTGCATGCGGTCGGAGCGAAACTGCTACAGCCCGTTGCTCGCGTAGGCTAGATTGTGACAGGGCTCGACCTTATCCATGTAGACCCTGCGTTGCTTTAGTGTCTCGATGGGTAGGAGGCCACGCAGCGAAAGGTTTCGCATCCCGTGTTGACGACTTTGAGTTTCCGTGCGAATTTCGACTCACCGAGGTCCTCGCTCGTGCTCATTTACAAGGATCTCTCCCGAGCTCGAGGAACGCCTGCAACGTCGCAATTTCGAGGTTCACGTATTGGGCGTCGTGTTTTTCAAATTCAAACCGCGCTTTGGTTTCGTTGGCCGCTCAATGCGTGCCGGCAATCGCTGCACGCTTTTTCGATGCGAGATCCATGTTCATCCGGGTATCTTGTTTGAGTCGATGAATGTGCGCTTGAAATGATCAGCTGGTAGGGGTGGCTGCATGAGTCGGTTGATGAATTCCATGGCTCCTCTGAGTCGACGCTCGATTACTCTATTCGGTTCATGTGCGGAGAGGCGCAGTGGTTCACCGCGCATCTGTCAATTGTCAGCGGTCTAGTACAATGGCGATGTCATCATCTCGTTCTTCATCTTTATGAAGTCGTTCAGCCTGGAGGGTTTTCGTGCCCCGATTCTCTATCTGCATAGCTTCATACAACGACGGGGACTATCTCTCCGACTGCCTTTCAAGCTTGTTTTCTCAGGATTTCGAGGATTTCGAAGTCGTGGTCGCCAACGACGGCAGCATCGATGCGACTGAGTCCATCTTGATGGACGCTTCTGTCCATGACCGGCGCGTGGTGCCTGTCATGTTGTCAGAAAACCAAGGGACTCATTGCGCCCGAGCTGCAGCCGTCGAGCGCGCTCGCGGTGACTACATCTTGTTTCTCGACTCTGATGACAAGTTGCTGCCGGGGACGTTGACGGCGCTGGACGAGCGCCTGGCTCGGACGAATTCTGATTACCTTCATTTCGGTATGGAAATCGTTGCGTCTTTTGCGATCGATGCCGCTGAGGTCACTGACATGGAATCGCAGGCGAACGCCCGGCTGCACGTCGCAGACCGTACCGATATCCTTTCGCTCGCGTATACGCTCGAGGGTGGGTATCAGCTTGATTGGCGTGTCACGCAGCGCGTTTTTGCCGCGTCCACCGTGAAACGGGCTTTTGAATCTCTTCCCTATGAGCGCATTGGTTTCGCAGAGGACGGCCTCGAGCACTTCGCAATAGCTTTGCACACCAGCCGCCCAGTGATCGCGAACGACATCAAGGGCTACCGTTATAACTATGGCACCGGGGCGACCGGGGGCAAATCGTTCTCGTTGCCATTGTGGTCGCGGGTCGCCGCCTCCTTTGGCCTGGTGTCCCGGGTCTCCCGTCAACTCGCCGAGCAGCTTGAAGGACAGTGCGATCCGCTTCTCGCTCGTGTGGCGCTCGATGCGGCGGACGGGTTCTCTAGCCGTCTAGGAGAGCTCCTTTTTGCCCAGTGGGACGTTCGCGACGACCCTGTCCTTTCTCAGGAGGTCTTCGAGCAGGCGTCCAGCGCTTTCGGGGTCGTTCCCACAGCGGCGCAAGTTATGAGACTCGTTCGCGATGAGGCGTACGCCGTCTGGGATGCTGGGGGTGTTCCAGGTGACAACAGACGGTTTCTCGCGTGGTATGCATGGGCAGAGCATGCGGTTGAGGTAGCTGGTGTCACTGCGACATCGGACGCGGCGTATCGGCTGTATCAAGAGTATCGCGATGTTGCGGCGGGCCATATTCGCGATCTTGGGCTTCGTGAGCAAGAGCTTAAGGCAGAGTTTTTTCCTCAATCAAAGGCTGAGGGCGATGAATCGGAGACATTGCTGCATCACGTGCTCTGCCGTCTAGTCAAGAAGATTCGTTGAGCTCGCCTTCTGGAAGGTATTATTTAAGTAACAATGTCAGTAATGGGAGGCTTTTGTGCCACGTTTTTCTGTTTGCATCCCCTCGTATAACAACGCTTGCTATTTGGATGCCTGCGTTAAGAGTGTTTTGTCTCAGGATTTCCGCGATATCGAGCTCATCGTTATCAACGACGGTAGCACCGATGATACCTGCATGCTTCTGAATCGGATCGCTTCTAGTGATGCCCGTGTGATCGCTGTCAATCGCGCCGACAACCGCGGGCTGCACCGCACGCGCGCTGAGGGTGTTGAGCTTGCTACTGGCGACTACACCGTGTTTCTTGATTCAGATGATGAATTCCTTCCTGGCTTTCTTACGAAGCTGGATTCCGCCCTTCGGGCGAATCCTGTTGATTTGCTGCATTTTGGTATCAAGGTGGAGGACTGCGGCGTAGGGACTTCCGAGGCCAGTCAGTTCGAGAGCTATATTAACGCGCCTCTCGAGGAGTTGACTGGTGAGGGCATCATGCGCGCCGTCTTCTCTCCGGGCGCGGGAGATTATCGACAGGATTGGCGTTTCACACAACGTGCATTTGCGACGCCGCTGTTGAAGCGCGCGTTCGATTCCATGACCGGGGCTGATTTGGGCCGTGCCGAGGATGCGTATGAGAGCTTCGTAACGCTTGCCATGGCGACCCGTTCGGTCACGCGGAACGATATCGTTGGACTGCTCTACAACTATGGCCGCGGGGTCAATTCGGGCTCCTCGCTTTCTATCGAGGACTTTGCCGAGGATGCTCATGAGTTCTGGTCCTCCGTCTGCGCAATCAAAAATCATGCGGAGCGTATGGGCACGACCGTTGCCAAGGAATGCTCCGATGGTGCTCGTTGGAAGCTTTTCGACTTGCTGTTCAATGACTGGTCGAATCGTGTCGCGGACTGCGATAAGGTCGAAGCGGCGCGTGCGGCTGGCGTCCGCTCCTCGTATATCGCTTGCGCTGTCCAGTTGATGCGTCTCGCCCGCGATGCTGCGTACTCCGCATGGGAGGCGGATGAGTCCCTGGACGAGGGCGCGTCGTTCCTCGAGTGGTACGAGGCCGCTCGGGAGCTTGCGGGCAACGAGGCGGCGCATTCACGCCGGTATCAGGCGTTTTACAACGCCGCCCATGGGCATATCGACGATTTGCGCCGTCGCACCAGGCTACGCACTTTCGATGAACAAGACGTTCGCATCTTTGTTTCCACCCATAAGCGCGTCGACCTTTTCGATAGTAAAGTCCTGCAGCCGGTACAGGTCGGTTGCTCCATGCGCGACATGCGCTACGATTGGGCTCTGCATGATGACGAGGGTGAGAACATCTCCACGCTCAATTCCATGTATTGCGAGCTCACGACTCAGTATTGGGCGTGGAAGAACATCGATGCACCCTATATCGGTTTCTGCCATTACCGTCGCTACTTCGATTTCTCCCCCGAGCTCCATGAGCAGAATTCGTATGGCGAGATCATGGATGGCCGCATCGACCAGGTTTCCCAGGCAAAGTACCATTTGGATGACGCGTCGATCTACAAGGCGCTCGAGGGTGTCGACATCGCGACCACGGTGGTCCAAGATATTCGTTCCTACATGGGTCCCGAAGCGACGCTGCGTTCCCAGTATGATGCCGCCGACCATCTCTACGTCGAAGATCTCGACCGTGTCGTCGACATACTGGTAAGGCGTCACCCCGAGTACTCCCAGGACGCCCGCGCGTTCCTCTCCGGTCATACGGGCTGTTTCTGCAACATGTTTATCATGAGGCGCGATATCTTCCGCGCTTATTGCGAGTGGCTCTTCCCGCTTCTCGAAGAATTCGTGAACACCACCGATATGAGCAAGTACAGCCGTGAGGGCGTCCGCACCCCTGGCCATCTGTCTGAGCGGCTTCTCAACATCTACCTGCTCCATCAACAGCGCATGCATCCGGAATTGTCGATTAAACGCCTGCAGTGTGTCCATTTCCAGGAGCCTGATTATAAACCGGGACTCAAGATGCCCGTGCGCCTCGACGACCTTCGCCAGATCGTTCCCGTGGTCTTCGCATCGGATAACAACTACGTGCCGATGCTCACTACGACAATTTACTCGATGCTGTCGAACGCCTCGAACAACTATCGCTACGATATCACCGTCTTGCATCGTGACATCTCCGGTGCGAACCAGGCGATCATGCGCGAATTCTTCTCAAGTTACGACAACGTCAACCTTGGCTTCTGTGATGTCTCGCAGGTTATCGAGAAATATAACCTCACGACGAATAACCCGCACATCAGCGTCGAGACGTATTATCGCTTCTTGATTCAAGATCTGCTGCCGTATTACGACAAGGTTCTGTATCTCGATTCCGACTTGATCATCAGGGGGGATGTCTCCGAGCTCTTCGCTACCGATCTGGGCGATTCGCTGCTGGCCGCCGCGCACGATATCGATTTTGTCGCCAACGTTAATATGAAGCGTGGCGATCGCCTCGCCTATGCCAAGGAGATCCTTGGCATGAAAGACCCCTATAGCTATTTCCAGGCCGGAGTCCTCGTCTTGAACACGAGGGCCATGCGCTCGCGTCACACGATGGAGGAATGGCTTGAGTTCGCCTCCGACGACCGATTCATCTACAACGATCAGGACGTCTTGAACGCGCATTGTGAGGGAGAGGTCGTATATCTCGATTACAGCTGGAACGTCATGATCGACTGCTTTGGCCGTATCAATAAGGTTTTTACCTTTGCTCCAGCCTACATGTTTGATGCGTTCATTGAGTCCCGTTCCAACGAAAAGATCGTTCACTACGCTGGTTTCGAGAAACCTTGGAAGCTGGCGGGATGTGATCGTGGTGAGCTCTATTGGCGCTACGCACGCGAGACGCCATTTTATGAGTCCCTTCTCCAGCATTCGATTGCGGGTAATCGTTCTGGCCGCCTACCTGATTACCTCATACATGAGCCTGCCCTATCCCCCAGAAGTCCTCTTCGTAAGATTGTTGACCCTATCGCGCCGTTGGGATCAGCTCGTCGAGAGCTTGGTAAAAGTATTATTCGCGCGATTCGGGGTATCCGTTAAATTGCTTGAGGCGACCCAGTTCCCTTTGAGAGGCGTGGGTCGCCTTTTATGGATATATGGTTGAACATCGGGCTTCTCGATGTGATGCAAACTGCGTTGGTAATCGCTCTTTATCGATGCTGGTCCATGGACATCAAGAACGAATTGAGTCGACTGGAGCTCGCTAATCAGTCTTCGCCAAAAGCGCCAGCGAAGTAAAGAATATGTGGAGATCCCTGATTCAGTTGGGTGCGAGACTCTCAAATAGTTCGAGTATTTGGGTGGTGCTCGTTTTATCATAATGAGACCAATTGGACAGTATGTTCGCTCGATGCGAAGGCGGAAAGATGCAAGCGACTCAAGCCAATCAACTCGTCTCGGTCATTGTGCCGATTTACAACGCGGAGAAGTATCTCGATCAGTGCTTAAGCAGCATTAGGGAACAGGCATATAGCAATCTTGAGATTATCTGCATCAATGACGGAAGCACCGACGACTCGCTTGCAATTGTTGCAAAGCACGCCGCCCTGGATGATCGTATTCGTATCATCGACAAGGAAAACGCTGGATACGGTGCCGGGTGCAACCGTGGCATGGACGAGGCTCACGGGGAGTGGCTCGCAATCGTGGAGCCTGACGACTGGATTGAACCGGGCATGTATGCCGACATGCTTTCTTTTGCCAGCACATATGACGAGGCGATCGATGTCATTAAGACCCCCTGGTGGAACATCAATGATTGGGATCGATCGGACTCTGAGCAAACGCGCACAAGGTGTCCGTTGACGGTGCGCATGGGGGCGTCTTTTGGTCCCTTCACCTTGTCGGAGCATCCAGTGCTTATAGAACATCATCCTGCGATATGGTCAGCCATATATAGGATTGATTTCCTCCGCGAGCATCATATTCGCTTTCCTGAATACCCCGGGGCTGGCTGGGCGGACAACCCGTTTCTCATCGACACGTTATGTCAGGCCCAGTCGATCGTCTATTTAAATAAGGCCTACTACTGCTATCGAGCCGACCTGCCCGGCTCAACCCGCAACCATGCAACCAATGCGGCGATTCGCCTCCCGTTTGATCGTTGGCTCGACATGCTCGGCTGCATGCAGCGAATCGGCGTGCGCGACAGTGCGATTATCGAGTCCCACTATATCCGGGGATTCAGATATCTAGACGGCGCTATGTACGACGACGGCGCTGACAACCCGGTCGTGCTGGAAGGCATGCGATCCATGTTCTCCGCCATGGATAAAGACATAGTGCTATCGAGCGTTAAGATCTCTCCAAAGCACAAGCGCTTGTTCTGCGAGACGCTTGGGCTTGACGCTCGCGTCACGTCGTCATTGGCGCACACCGCATACGCCGCCCGTGAATTCTGGCTGTCGCTGCGCACGCTTGGCGCATGTGGCGTCGCCAAGCGCGCGCGGTTTAAGCTGACGGGCAGGCGTTAACGGGTCTGCCCGCCTCGCTTCTGCACCCTTGCCACGACAAGACATGCCGCCAGTGCGGCGATGCTCGCCGCGCACCCGACCGTAAAGCCGGGCGACTGAAAGCGCATCTCAATACGGTGAGAGCCCTCGGGAACCTGGATTTGCGACATTCCGCCGCCGAAGGCAGGGGAGAGCGCGACCTCCTTGCCGTCGATTATTGCGCTCCAGCCTTTGTCATACGGGATGGACAGCACAAGATCGGTCTGCTTTTCCGCGTTGTATACGCCCTCGACATGCCCGTCTTCAAACACGTCAGGGGTAAACTGTCGCGATTGCAGCCGCTCGATGCCCTCCTCAAACACGTCGATGTTCAGCGCATAGAACAGGCATTGGCTCTTGGGGGGAAGCTGGGTCTCAGGAGAGCCCTGCACCATGCTGATTTCATGCTGGGTGCTCTCGTCGCCGGACTCCCCAAAGGCGCGAACGTTGTGCGAGAAGCGCGTCGCCTCGCTGCTGATCATCTCGCCGCCAACGATCAGGCCGACGCTTTGGGACCAGTCGGACTCAACGCCGGTTTGCGCGTAGGTGTAACCGATGGTGTGCGCGGGCAGCTTGACGGCCCAGGTGATGCTCGCATCCGATCTTGCCTGCTCGACACCCTGGAGCTGCGTGTACAGCGGCCTGTCAATTCCCGTCAGTTCCGCGAACAGGGCGTTTTGGCGCTCAAAGGGGTCGTCGCCCTGGAGCGACGACTCGCTGTTTGTACCATTCGCGCACGGATAGCCCAGCGAGAGCGCGTGGGGATTGTAATACACGGGCGAGGTGACATTCGAATGGGGCAGCGTCGTCTCAGTCGATGCGACCGGTTTGCTCCACGTTCCTATATACCGCACGCCCAGCAGGCTGTCCATGACGAGGTTGGGGGCGGCGTAGACGCTCGAGAACTCCCCTTCGGAGCTGTAGCCCAGCGAGTTGAGAAACGCGACGGCCTGGGGGTTGTTTGCCGAGGAGTACGTCGACAGCTGGTTGAATCCGTGCGATATGCCCTCGTTGAACGCGGCGCCGGCACGGTTGTATGTCTTATCGACCCGGTAGAAGGCGTCCGCGTCGAGTTGCTTGAGCTCGCGTACCTGCGTGTCGGCATCGTTGACATACGTGTCATGCGTGTCTTGCGGGTAGTTGATGTAGAGCTGGTTCCAGCACACGTGGGCGTTGAAGCCGAGGTCCGCGAGGACGAGCACGAGCGTACCAAACGGTGCGAGCTTGCGCGCGATGGGGGCGGCGCATGCTGACCGCCCGCCCGCCTCGGTCCACGAGACGGTGCGGGTGTTCGAACCTTCGGCGCGGCAAGCGGCCCGTCTCATGAGAAGGAACGCCGCTGCCCAAATCTCCAAAAAGCTCAACAGGAAAGCGATGCGGCAGTAGAACCCGTTGGGCTGGCGGAAGCCGCACCAGACGTACATGAGCGGCCCTAGCACCGAGCTCACGACGAGGAACCCGGCGAACACGAGCGTCAGCGCGCGAAGCCTCTTGTCGATGCGCTTCTCAAACAGCATGGAGATCGCCAACACAAGGGGGATCAGGCCCGTATAAAACTGGGGTGCGTGGTCGATATTCCATGCAAAGGGAAGAAATCCCCTGATGAGGGCCGTCGGATACGTCTGGAACATGCCAACGGCGGTTTTTGCGCCGCCGCCCATCATGGCAAGTACGGTGGGGACGAACGTCCACGCGGAGAGGCCGAGCCCCAAAAGAATCGCCACGGTGAATCTCACCGCCCGCCCCGCGATCCACGAGCGCGCGGGGCGCACCTCATCGTCATATATCATGACGGCGAGCTCGAACAGCACGAACAGGCAGCAAAAGAGCAGCGTGATGTAGGCCATGTACCAGCAGGTGATGACATCGGCTGCCACGAGGAGCGAAAGCCCGATAAAGCGTCCCGTGCGCAGCAGCTGCCGGCAGCTCCATGCCATGAGCGGCAGCAGGATCAACGCGTCGAGCCACAGGGGATTGCGCAGGTTGGTCGCGGTCCAAGTGGACCAGGTGTAGCACAGGGCGAGCGCGAGCGCCCAGGTGCGCTGCAGGGTGAAGCGGCGACGGAGATACCAGGCCATCGCGGTGTTCATGCACGCGAGCTTGAGGGCGACGATCACGTAGATCGCCAAGGTGAGGTGCGCCTCGTCAAACAGCAGGATGATCAGGTTGAACGGGCTCGCAAGGTAGTAGCTGTACAGTCCCCAGGTGTTGGACCCCATGCCCTGTGCGAAGGAGTAGAACACATTCGCCTCGCCGGTGAGCACATGGCGAAACCAGGTGAAGAAGTCGATGTACTGGTATTTGAGGTCCTCGGTGAGGAACGATTCCGGTCCAAAGGGATACACTTCGCCCCATATGGAGAGGACAACCAGGACCATAACGGGCAAAGCTAGGCAGGCTGCCCAAAAGAGAGTCGTTTTCAGCCGATTGCCGGAGGCTGGGTGATGTAAACCACTATTCATCGAGGTTTGACTCCCTCACGATGTAGAGCGGGCGGTTCTTGGTCTCAAGGTACGTCTTAGCAAGGTACTGACCCATAATTCCCAAGCACAGCAGCTGCACCCCTCCAATAAAGATGATGATTGAGGCAAGCGACGGCCATCCATCGACGGGGTCACCAAAGAGCAGAGCCCGAACGACAATGAAAATCAAGGCGAAAAAGGCGACGATGCAAAAGAGCGTGCCCATGACCGAGGCGATGGACAGCGGCACGGTGGAGAATGCGACGATCCCATCGATTGAGTACAGCAAAAGTGAGAAGAAACTCCATTTGGTTTCGCCGGCAACCCGGTTGACGTTGACGTAGGGGAGCCAGACGGTCTTGAAGCCGACCCAACCGTAGATGCCCTTGGAGAAGCGGTTGTATTCCCGCATGGACAGGATGGCGTCGACCATCGGACGCTTCATGAGGCGAAAATCACGGGCTCCGTCCACGATGTCGGCTTTGGAGATCTTGTTGATGATGCGGTAGAACATACGCGCGAACCAGGAGCGAATCGGCGGTTCGCCCTCGCGCGTTGTGCGGCGCGTGGCGACGTTGTCGCAATCCTCATCCTGCAAGATCCGATACATTTCCGGTAACAGCGATGGGGGGTCTTGCATGTCGGCGTCCATCGTCGCTACTAGATTTCCTGTCGCGTGTTCCAGTCCTGCGTAGAGTGCAGCCTCTTTACCGAAGTTACGCGAAAATGACACCCATTTAATACAATAATCATTGCAGCAGACGTTTGCCTGCTCCTTCATGATGGCAAGAGTACTGTCGCTCGAGCCATCGTCCACGAGCACTACTTCAAATTCCAGTGGCTTGGCGGCTCTCATGCTACGGACAACTTGGGCCAGTTCGTTTAAAAACAAGGGGAGGCTGGCTTCTTCGTTGTAGCAAGGGACCACGATGGAAATGTCGGGCGTTTGATTTGGCATGTGTCACTCCGGTGCTTGGCAGTGCGATGGTTCACTGTGGTTAGTTTAGTAGAGTTTTGCGGGGTCAGGATGGCAGCTTAAGGCTTCGGCTAAAATACAGGGTCGAATGCGACTGACATTGAGGAGGATAATCCAGCATGTCTGATGTGGATAACCAATCACGAGGCCGTCATTTTAAGACGGAAGAAGAGCGGCATCCGGAGCCACTTCAGCCTCGGAATCCTTATGTTCCCAGCAGCGTCCACGATGCTTATGATTCTTCTTATAAGCCGGTCTATGGTCTGTCCTCTTCCTCTCATGCTCAGGGCCCTCGGCGCAAGGATCGCAAGAAGGCTCCTTTTGTTCTGTTGGGTGCAATCCTTGTTCTGATCGTCGCAATATCCGGTGTGGGCGTGTCCGCGTTTTTCTCTGCCAAGAATCTCAAAGCAAAGGCCTCGGGCGCGATGTCCGCAATTTCTGCCATTACCGATTCGGTTAAGGCGCAAGATTTTTCTTCCGCCTCCCAAGCGGCTCAAAGCCTCGCCGACCTTACAAGAGAAATGACTGACGGCCTTGATTCTCCGCTTTGGACGGCGGTCTCTCTCATGCCGGTCTATGGCCAAGATATTACATCTGCCCGCACGCTCGTCGGCTCCTTGGACAAGGTCGCCACCGATGCTCTTGTGCCCGTGCTCGATGCTCTCGAGGCGAATCCTCCTGCGGAACTCATTTCATCTGATAAGACAATTAACGTGGCAGCAGCAACCCAGCTGTTCGAGGCGGTGGGGGACGCCGCTCCGTCACTCGCGGAATGCGCTGAGACCGTCGAGTCTCTTCCGCAGTTCGCGTTGCCGCAGCTGGAGGAGATTATGGGTCCGGCTCGCCAAAAGCTTTCTGAAGTTAACGCGCTTGTTCAGGGGGCTGCGGATTTCTCCCCGCTTGCTGCGCCCGTTCTGGGAGCCGAAGGTAATCGAACGTACTTAATTGTTGCTCAAAATTCCGCCGAGATGCGTGCTTCGGGCGGTTTTCCCGGATCAATGGGAACCCTGCGCATTCAGGACGGCAAGATCGAGCTCGACGAGTTTTCCAAGGTGTATGACGTTATGGAGGAGGCCACTCCCGCCTCCATGGGCATCACCGATGCCGAGCGTGCATTGTTCGGTGGTTTTATGGACGTTGCGCGCGATGCGGGTATGGATCCCGATTTTCCGCGCGTTGCGGCGATTTGGGCTGCTGCATATGAAGAGAAGACCGGCGTTCAGCTAGATGGTGTTATCTCCGTGACTCCTGCCGTAGTTCAAGATTTGCTTGCCATTGCGGGCTCCATCACCCTTGAAGACGGAACGGTTGTCGACGGTTCGAATGCCACAAAGGTTCTCCAGCACGACCTGTACTGGAATTATCTGTCTAAGGAGACCTCCGCATCTGGTAATGGCGACCTAACGGATGCGCTGTTTGCCCAGGCTGCCGACCTTGCATTCGAGAAGTTTTTCTCGGGCCTCAACTCCGGTACCCTCATGCAGTTTGCAGAGCTTATGGCCAAGGGCGTCGACAATCGCTCTGTCATGTTCTGGCTCTCCGATGAGACCGAGCAGGATGCACTGAGCGCTCTCGATTGCTCGGGCTCAGTGCTGACCGATGCTTCAGAGCCTGCAGTGGGCACGTATTTCTCGTTGTGGATTGGCTCGAAGATGGGCTGGTACATCGATATCGACAATCAGGTGCTCTCCTCGAGCGATAATGCCGATGGATCACGTACATATCACGTGCAAACGACCTTTGCGAATACCGCTACGTCCGATATTATCGAGACCGCAGGGGACTATATTTCGGGCTATTTAGACGGCTTCGATCGAGACAATCTTTACCCCGAACTGTACATCTATGCTCCTTCTGGGGGTTCCATCTCGACTCTTGAGGCGTCGAATGGAGCAGAGTTTGTAGAGGCTGAGCATGAGGGTCTGCAGGTTTTTCATGCCTCTCGACCCAACTTGCGCGCAGGCGAGTCAATCGTATGCACCTATGAGGTGACAACTGCGCCTGGAGCTGCTGAACTCACCTTCATGAGCACCCCAACACTCACGAAGTATCGCGAGTAGGCCTCATTCGTTTATAATCATCCCTGCCGCGATGCGGTTCATATGACGCGCCATTAGCTCAGCTGGATAGAGCACCGGACTTCTAATCCGATGGTCGAGGGTTCGAATCCCCCATGGCGCACCCTTACATCCAATGCCCGGATGCCATCACGGCATCCGGGCTTTTATCGGGTATGTGCGGGGGATTCGAACCCATTAGGGTCGCGAGACTGAGAAAACGCGTGAGCGTTTTCCAGCGAGCGTGCGAGGGCGCGTAGCGCCCGGAGCTGCGGACGCCGTAGGCGGACGCGAATCCCCCATGGCGCACCCTTACATCCAATGCCCGGATGCCGTCACGGCATCCGGGCATTTTGCGCTCTGAGGTCAAGCCCCGACCACTCCGCCTCACGATAAATCGTTTCATTCCAAACCTACTCCCCAAACTTCCGTAAAGGGTATACAATGAGCGAGTCGTGTTTTTGTGCCGCGTGGATAGTCATGCCGCGCGAGCATCACTCAAAGGAGTCAGGTTATGGTTTCTGAGAAGGCTACCCTCGTCAACCCCCAGGGTCTCCACATGCGTCCTGCCGGCCTCTTCGCCTCCACCATGGGCAAGTTCGCCTCCGATGTCACCGTTGTCGCCCCCGACAAGGAGGTCAACGGTAAGTCCCCGATGGCCCTCATGGCTGCCGGCATCCCTTGTGGCACCGAGGTCGAGGTCAAGTGCGACGGTGCTGACGAGAAGGAGGCCCTCGCTGCCGCCATCGAGCTCATCAAGAGCGGTCTCGGCGAGTAGTTCGCGCCCGCGAGCATTGTCTTTGATGACAGACATCTAATCATATAGGTGTAATTGCAGGTGTCCGCGAACTCGTGGGCGCCTGCTTTTTGTTTCCCTCGCGCACGGGAGGGAAACGGGAGAGAGGAAACGTAATGTATCAGGGAGTTAACGCCTCGGAGGGCATCGGTATCGGCAAGGTCATGGTCGCCGTCGATCCCGACCTCACCTTCGAGCCCCACGAGGTCGCCGACACTGCCGCCGAGAAGGAGCGCTACCAGGCCGCGCTGGCCGTCTTCTGTGAGAAGACCCAGGCCCAGGCCGATCACATGAAGGTCGCGGTAGGCGAGAACGAGGCCGAGATCATGGCCGGCCACATCATCCTTGCCCAGGACCCCGGCATGACCGACGCCATCAACGGTGCCATCGACGGCGGCGCCTGCGCTGAGCAGGCCCTCGTCGACGCCAGCACCATGTTCGAGAACATGTTCCTGTCCATGGACGACGAGATGTTCCGCCTGCGTGCCGCCGACATCGCCGACATCCGCACCGGCATCCTCGCCGAGCTGCTCGGTGTCGAGGTCGTCGACCTCTCCGTTCTCCCCGAGAACACCGTCGTGGTCGTGCACGACCTGACTCCGTCTATGACGGCGACCATCGACAAGGAGCACGTCGCCGGCATCGTCACCGAGACCGGTGGCCGCACCTCCCACTCCGCCATCATCGCCCGCGCCCTGGAGATCCCCGCGGTGCTCTCCGTTGCCAACAGCTGCTCCGCGTTGCGCAACGGCATGACCGCCATCGTCGACGGCTCCAAGGGCGTTGTCATCGCCGAGCCCGAAGGTGACGTCCTCGCCGACTACCAGGCCAAGGCCCAGGCGTTCGCCGAGGAGAAGGCGGCCCTCGAGGCCTTCCGCGGCCAGGAGACCGTCACCGCCGACGGCATCAAGAAGATCCTCGCCTGCAATATCGGCAGCCCCAACGACGTTCCCAACGCGCTCGATCACGATGCCGAGGCCATCGGCCTGTTCCGCTCCGAGTTCCTGTTCATGGACGCCACCGAGCTTCCTTCCGAGGAGGAGCAGTTCCAGGCCTATCGCAAGGTCGCCTCTGCCATGAAGGGCGCCCCGGTCATCATCCGCACGCTTGACGTGGGCGGCGACAAGGCGATTCCTTACCTCGCCATGGAGCCGGAGGAGAATCCCTTCATGGGCTTCCGCGCTGTGCGTTACTGCCTTGAGTACGTCGACCAGTACAAGGTCCAGCTCCGCGCCCTGCTGCGCGCCGGTGCCTTCGGCGACGTCAAGATCATGATCCCGCTCGTCACCTGCGTTGAGGAGGTCCGTGCCGTCAAGGCGCTCGTCGAGGAGTGCAAGCACGAGCTTGAGGCCGAGGGTCTCAAGTATGACGAGAACATCGAGGTCGGCGTCATGATGGAGACTCCTGCCGCCTCCCTCATCGCCGACAAGCTCGCCGAGGAGGCCGACTTCTTCTCCATCGGCACCAACGACCTCATCGGCTACACCATGTGCGCCGACCGTGGTAACGACCACATCTCCAACCTCTATCAGGTGTACTACCCGGCCGTGCTCCGTTCCATCAAGAACATCATTGAGAACGGCGTCAATGCCGGCATCATGGTGGGCATGTGCGGTGAGGCTGCGGCCGATCCGCTGCTCGAGCCGCTGTTGATCTCCTTCGGTCTGGAGGAGTTCTCCATGTCCGCGCCGTCCATCCTTCGCGCCCGCAAGACCATCTCCCAGTGGTCCAAGGCAGAGTGCGATGAGCTTGCCGAGAAGGCGCTTGCCTGCTCAACTGCTGAGGAAGTCAAGGCGCTGCTCGAGGCCGCCGCTCGCTAAACGCGAGCAAATTTGCCGGCTGCACGCTCCACCACCGCGGTACGGGCTGCAGCCGGCCATCGTATATTTGCCGATAAATCGATTTATCACCTATGTGGCTGATGTTCTGCTTTCATTTGCGCTACGCTATGGAGGTCAGTGCGTCTGATTAGGAGGCTGTATGTTTTACACTCTGACTGCCAATCCCGCCGTTGACATGACGGTCGCCGGCCCCGCGCTCGTTCCCGATGAGAACGTTCGTGCGAACTCCGCCAGCTATACCGCCAACGGCAAGGGTCTCGACGTGTCGTTCGCCCTCAAGAAGTTCGGCGTCGACTCCGTCGCCCTCGGTTTCTTTGGCGGCTTCACCGGCAAGTTCATCGTCGAGGAGACCATGAACCTCGGCTGCCTGTGCCGTCCGGTCTGGATTGACGGCGTGACGCGCATCTGCGCCTATATCAACGACGGCGAGCACGAGTACGGCGTCCTCAACCCCGGTGCCCCGCTTACCCCTCAGTACGAGCAGGAGCTCTACGACATCCTCGACACCAGCACCGGCATGGACTGCCTGGTCGTCTCCGGTTCCGTTCCGCCCCGCGCCTCCAAGGACTTCCTCGATCAGGTCATGGAGCATGCCCAGGAGCGCGGCGCCGACGTGGTCCTCGACCTCTCCTCCGACAAGCTCAAGACGCTTGCCTCCAAGAAGCCGTTGCTCATCAAGCCGAACCATCACGAGATGCGTGAGATCTTCGGCGTTCCGGTGAACACCGACGACGAGGTCCGCGTCGCCATGAAGCTCGCCCATGAGGCCGGCGTCCAGAACGTGCTGCTCACCCGCGGTAGCCGCGGCGACGCCTACTTCTCCAACGGCGAGGACATCTGGTACGCCAAGCGCGAGTTCAACATCAAGCTCGTGTCCTCCGTCTGCGCCGGCGACTGCACCCTCGCCGCCTTCCTGCTCAAGTGGTACAAGGATCGCGACAATGTCGAGGAGGCCATGAAGCTCGCCATGGCCACCGGCGCCAACGTTGCCGAGAGCGTTGGTCTGGGTGACTTCGGCCGCGTTGACGAGTACTCCAAGCGCGTTACCGTTCGCAAGCTCGAGCGCAAGTAATTCTCGACCTGGATCTTGCCTCTTTTGGGCGCCGTCGGCCTCTCGCCGGCGGCGCCCTTTTGGTTCAACTGGTGCAATTGGGGTACGCCCCCAATTGCACCATTAGATTGAGGATAATGGGGTCTTATGCTTGGTATACTGGGGCGCAGGAGCAAGGAGGACCATGCAGCATTCCACGGACATGTCTTTTGCGGGGAGCGCCCTTAACGGCGCGGTGCCGAGCGATGCCGCGGTCATGGTCTTGCGCACGCTCGAGGCTTCCGGTCTCGAGGCGTGGATTGTTGGGGGTTGGGTTCGCGACGCGCTTATGGGCACGTCCGGTCACGATATCGACATCTGTTGCAGCGGTTCGTGGGGGGAGAGCGCGGCGGCTCTGCGAGGCGCGGGGATCTCAGTAATCGAGTCGGGCATCAAATTCGGGGGCATCACTGCCGTCGTCGGCGGAGAGCGCATTGAGGTCACGGCATACCGTTTGGACGGATTCTATACGGATGGCCGTCACCCCGAGGATGTGCAACGAGCCTCCTGCGTTGAAGACGACCTGGCGCGCAGGGACTTTACCGTCAATGCGATGGCATGGCATCCCGAGCGAGGGCTGCTCGACCGCTATGACGGTCGTGGTGATTTAGAGCGTAGGCAGATTCGCGCGGTGGGGGAGCCCCGTCGTCGTTTCGAGGAAGATGCGTTGCGTATGCTGCGTGCCGTGCGCTTTGCCTGCCGCCTTGACTTCTCCATGGATGCTGCCACGGCGATGGCACTGGCGTCTTGTGCTCCGTTGCTCGACCAGGTGGCACGTGAACGTGTGGGTATTGAGCTCGAGGGGATTCTCGTTACTCGCCGCGGGGGTGACGCCCTCGTGCGGTATCCCGAGGTCATGTGTGCGGCGATCCCTGAGCTCGCTGCCGCGCGCGGATTTGACCAGCACACCAAATATCATGCCTTCGACGTGTACGAGCACGTTGCGCGCGTTCTCACGGTTGCAGGGGAGTTGTCGAGTTTTCGCATTGACGGCGGGGACCCCAATACCCCCGTCTCAGCGTCGCTCATGTGGGCGGCTCTGCTGCACGACATCGCCAAACCCCAGACGTTTACCCTTGACGACCGGGGGCGTGGACATTTTTACGGCCACCCGGAGCGTGGCGAGGTCATGGCAAAGACGATTATGCGGCGCCTCTCATGCGGCAACGATTTGATTCGCGACGCGACCCTTCTCATCCGGTATCATGATCAGCCGCTCAGGCCGCAACGCGTTGACTTGTTGCGCATGATGCAACGCTTCTCGGCACCGGGGGTCGACACCGCTCGTCTTATGGGCGAGCTGTTCGACCTCAAGCGCGCCGACACCCTCGGCAAGGCCCCGAGTTGCTTTTACTACGTGGACGAGATTGAGCGCATGCGCGAGATGTGCCGCGAGCTCATGGCGAATCACGAGGCATTTAGCATCAAGACGCTCGCTTTGACGGGCGGGGACCTCATCGCGCGCGGCATGACGCCTGGGCCGCACGTCGGGGCGGCGCTCAAGCGCGCCTTGGAGGCAACGATCGTCGGGACCGTTGCCAACGACAAGGCCGCGCTCCTCGAATTTCTCGGTCTGTAGCGGGATTTGCTGGGCCGGGTCGTGGCGGTCGAGTCGATCGGGCGGCGGGTTGAGGTGGCACCTCGGGTCTGCGAGGCGGCGAGGCGCCTCTCCATCTTTTCTCTCGAGGACAATCCATCAGTGGTATCATGGCACTTGCCAGTATTACGAATATACATATGCGTAACACTATTGAGGAGCTATCGTGACCCACCGCGCTTTGATTACGCCCCCTGCCCGTCCCGAGTTTGCTGATGGACGATGTCCGGTATGTAGCCGCAGAGGGCTTCTCGCCGGTTCCGCCGCCGGAGCGGTCCTTGCCGCGACGGGCGCGCTTATGGGATGCGCGTCGTCTGGTGAAGCCTCGGGGAGCGGCCCGTCCACCGATTCCAGTGGGCACTCGCAGGTCGTCGTCGCCATGAACGCGACGAGCGAGCCTGCCGCGGGATTCGATCCGCTCGTCTCGTGGGGCTGCGGCGAGCACGTGCATGAGCCGCTTATTCAGTCGACGCTCGTGACAACCGATGAACAGCTCAACATCGTGAGCGATTTGGCTACCGAGTACCTGTGCTCGGACGATGGCCTTGTTTGGACGTTCACCATTCGCGACGATGTCTTGTTTACGGACGGCGAGCCTCTTACCGCTCGCGACGTCGCCTTTACGGTCAACGGCGTTATCCAAAGCTCGGCCTCGGAGGCAGATCTTTCCATGGTCGACACCGCCGTCGCCGTGAGCGATACGGTTGTCGAGCTTCACCTCAACAAACCGTATAATGCCCTGCTGTACACGCTTGCCGTTCTCGGTATCGTGCCGGAGCACGCATATGGCGAGGGGTACGGTGCGCAGCCCATTGGATCGGGCCGGTATGTCTTGGAGCGTTGGGACAAGGGGCAGCAGGTCGTGTTCGCCTCCAATCCCGATTACTACGGTACGACGCCGACTATGGAGCGCGTGGTCGTGGTGTTCATGGATGAGGATGCCGCGCTCGCCGCGGTGCAGAAGGGCGAGGTCGACATCGCCTATACGTACGCCACGCATGCCCATCAGTCCTTTGATGGATATGAGCTTGTGGCGTACGAGACGGTCGACTCGCGTGGTGTCTCGCTTCCGACGGTGCCTTCCGGCCAGACCAAGGTGCTCGAGGGCGACATTGCGTATGAGATGGGCAATGACGTGACCTGCGACCTTGCGATCCGTCGTGCCATCAACTGCGGTATAGACCGTGAGTCCATGATCGAGCAGGTGCTAGACGGGTACGGCAAGGTTGCGTATTCGGTCGGCGACGGCATGCCGTGGTCGAGCGACGACATGCAGGTCGATTTCGATCGCGAGCAGGCCAACCGTCTGCTCGAGGAGGCGGGTTGGCTCCGCGGCGAGGATGGTGTTCGGAGCCGTGATGGCGTGCGCGCCGCCTTCGACATATGGTATTCGTCCGACGACTCCGTGCGCCAGGCGCTGGCGAATGAATTCGCCAATCAGATGAGCGAACTCGGCCTTGAGGTGACGCCTCGAGGCGGGAGCTGGGACGAGATCTATCCTCGGCAATTTAGCCAGCCCATCCTGTGGGGCTGGGGCTCGAACTCGCCGGTTGAGGTCTATGAACTGCATTATTCCACGGGCTGGGGCAATTACAGCTGCTATGAGAACGAGACTGTCGATGCGTACCTCGACCAAGCGCTCGCGCAGACGGATGTCGAGGCGTCGTATGAGTTCTGGAAAAAGGCGATGTGGGACGGAACTGAGGGCGTGGCACCCAAGGGCGCCGCGACGTGGGCATGGATCGCCAACGTCGACCACCTGTATTTCAAGCGCGAGGGGCTGGATGTCGCCCATCAAAAGCCGCACCCCCATGGGCACGGCTGGTCGCTGGTGAACAACGTGGACACGTGGAGCTGGGCATAACGTGAGGCATCTGGATGTGGGCCTTGCGGGGCGGTTCGCTTTGCGCGAGGTGCTGAGGTTCTGCGCGCTGATGGTCGCCGTCAGCTTCGTCACGTTCGCGCTCGTGGCGGCTTCTCCCATCGATCCGGTTCAGGCGAACGTGGGACAGCAGGCGCTCTTGGGCATGAGCGCCGCCAAGCGGGCCCAGCTCGCCGCGCACTGGGGGTCGGGCGCGCCGTTTTGGGAGCGGTATGTCCTGTGGGCTCAAGGCGTGGTCGTGGGTGATTGGGGCACGAGTCTTCGGTATAACGCGCCGGTCATCCACGTGGTAGGGGAGCGTTTCGCAAGTTCGTTCGTGCTCATGGTGAGCGCATGGTTGCTGTCGGGTGTCCTTGGCGTGACCCTCGGCATTGCGGCGGGCGCGCATCGTGACGGCCCGGTTGATCGAGTGGTCCGCGGAGCGTGCATCGCGCTCTCGTCCACGCCCGCTTTTTGGGTGGGAATCGTCGCGCTTATGGTCTTTTCCGTCGCCCTCGGATGGTTTCCCATTGGTTTCTCGGCACCCATTGGCGCAAGCGTTTCGGACATCTCCCTGTTCGAGCGTGTGCGTCATGTGGCCCTACCGGTGCTCACCCTCTCGGTCACCGGACTTCCCAGCATCGCCCTCCATACGCGTGAAAAGGTCGTTGACGTGCTGGAGAGCGATTACGTTCGCTTTGCGCGTGCTCGCGGTGAATCGGGTCGCGACGTTTTGCTGCGCCATGGTTTTCGCAATTTGATCCTCCCCGCCTTGACGCTTCAGTTCGCCTCTGTTGGAGAGATTTTTGGAGGCTCGGTATTGGTCGAACAGGTGTTTTCCTATCCTGGGTTGGGTCAGGCGGCGGTGACGGCGGGTTTGGGCGGTGACGCGCCCTTGCTCGTGGGTATCGCGCTTGGTAGCGCCGCATTTGTATTCGCGGGCAATGCGATTGCGAACGTGCTGTATGCCTTTGTCGATCCGCGCATGCGAGAGGGGAAGCCCCATGCCGCCCACTGATACCTTGCGCACGGAGGGCTCGGGGAGCTCCCGTCGCGACGGTCCGACCGTGTTCCATCGTCCCGCATCACGTGCAATGGACAATCGCGTGCGCCTTGTGGCTGCGTGCACGCTGTGCATCTCCGTGCTACTCGTCGTCGCCATTGCGGGGGGAGTGGTGGCCGCCCGAGCCTCCGTCACCGACTTCGCGTCTAAAATGCTGCCTCCGTCATACGCGCATCCCTTTGGGACGGATCAGATGGGCAGGGACATGCTGCTGCGTACCCTCGCAGGCTTGTCAACGTCCCTGTTCGTCGGGCTGTTGGCCTCGGTCGTCACGACCTGTATCTCGCTTGTCCTGGCCGTACTCGCCGCCTTTGGGGGGCGAGCGGCCGATGCGGCCGTCTCATGGCTCACGGACCTCGTAATGGGCGTTCCGCATATCGTGCTGTTGTTGCTCATAAGTTATGCGCTCGGACGTGGGTTTTGGGGCGTGACGATTGGCGTCGCGCTCACGCATTGGCCGAGTTTGACCCGATTGCTGCGGGCGGAGTTGCTGCAGGCAAAGCGTGAACCGTATCTTGAGGCGAGTGCTGCCCTGGGCGTCTCTTGGCCGCGCGTGGTCGTGCGTCACCTCATTCCGGCGATTGCCCCGCAGCTCATTGTTGGGGCGGTTTTGGCGTTTCCTCATGCGATCTTGCATGAGGCATCTATCACGTTTTTGGGATTTGGCCTCTCGCCCGACCAGCCCGCCATTGGCGTGATCTTGTCCGAGTCGATGGGATATCTCACGGCTGGCGCTTGGTGGCTTGCGGTCTTGTCGGGTGCGGCGCTGGTTGCCTGCGTCGCCTTGTTCGATATGCTCGGCTCAAGCTTGAGGCGTCTCATCGACGCACGCACGTCGCAGGAGTAAGGGGGAGAGATGACCGACCAATCTGCCGCTCCGTGCTTGCGTCGCTCCGCTTGTCGGGAGGGCGGGAATTCGCCGTGTGGCACAGGAGAGCATGGGGAGCGCCATGCCGACACTGAGCGGCACCATAACCATACGCACGCACCGTCATCTCATCATCCGGGCAGCTACCATCTTCTCACGGTCGAGGGGCTAACGGTTTCATTTGACCGGTACGCCGCCGCTTGCGTTGAGACGCGCGATTCACGCGGTGAGGCTCGCGCGGGCAACTCGGGGCCCTCGTCCCGCCTGAGCCGTATCTTTTCTCAGCGTTCGAGGGGCGAAGTCCTTCATGGTCTCACGCTTTCCGTTCACGAGGGGGAGATGGTGGCGGTCGTGGGCGCAAGCGGTTCGGGAAAAACCGTGCTCGCCGATGCGCTACTGGGGCTCTATGAGCCAAATTCCACGGTCTCGGGTGACATCTGGTTCGATGGCGAGCAAATGAATGCCCGCTCGCTTGCACGTTTGAGGGGCAGCGGTGTAAGCCTCGTTCCTCAGAGTGTGTCGCATCTCGACCCGCTCATGCGGGTGGGCAGGCAGGTTCAGGGCGCTCCGCGAGGCGTTACGCGTGCGGAGCGGCTGCGCGACCGTTGCCGCCGCGAGGTTCGTCAGCGGGAACTGTTCGAGCTGTATGGCCTGGCACCCGAGGTCGAGCAAATGTATCCCCATGAGCTCTCGGGCGGCATGGCGCGTCGCGTACTGCTCATGTGCGCCCTTATGGAGGAGCCGCGCCTTTTGATTGCCGATGAACCCACGCCTGGACTTGACGTCGAACTTTCCGTACGGGCTGTCGATGATCTTCGGGCATTTGCCGATACCGGTGCGGGCGTCATCCTCATCACGCACGATCTTGAGCTGGCGGTGCGTGTTGCGGACCGCATTGCGGTGTTCAAGGATGGGCGCGTGGTTGAGGAGACTGCGGCCCGCTGCTTCGCCAACCCGCATTTGCTCGAGGATCCGTTTTCGCAGGCCTTGTGTCGCGAGCTCATTGCCCTCCATGGGGTAGGTGGGGGAGTTGGTGACCCGGATGACGCCGTGGGGGCTTCGTTGCCACCTGGGAGCCCCGATGCGGCAGAGCCGGTGCTTCTGGAGGCTCACGGTCTCTCCTTCGCATACGCTGCGAAGGAGCCGCTCTTTGCCGACGTTGAGCTTACGGTTCGCGCCAACGAGCGCGTGGCGCTTCTGGGGGCATCTGGTGCAGGGAAAACGACCCTCTGCCGCGTGCTTGCGGGGTATATGGAGCCCTCAGCTGGATCGGTGCGTGTCGAGGGGGCATCTGCAGGGGAGAGGGGGCGTTCGCCGCGGCGCGTGCAGCTCATCTCCCAGCATCCCGAGAAGGCCTTCGATCCCCGTATGCGCATGGAGGCATCACTTGCCGAGGCGGGTGATTTCGATGCTCCGTGGACGCAAGAGCTTCTTGAGCGCTTTGGAATTCACAGGGGCTGGCTCGACCGTCTGCCTCATGAGCTCTCTGGTGGGGAACTCATGAGGTTCTGCCTTGTGCGCGCTTTCATGACGCGCCCGGCGATTTTGATATGCGACGAATCGACGGCGATGCTCGATCTGGTGACGCAGGCGGAGCTGTGGCGTCAGATCCTGCATCTGCAAGTTCAGATGAGGTTCGGCTTGATTTTCGTCTCGCATCACCCCGCGCTCGTTCGCCGGATAGCCACAAGGTCGTATTCTGAGCTGCTGCGTTCGTAATACGTCCACAAACTCAAAAAACTTTGTGTTTGGGGCTTGCGCGAAGAGAGACGATTCCGTATAGTATTTCCTCGCGCTGAGGCGTGACGCGCATCACCTTGGGATGTCGTCTAATGGCAGGACAGCGGATTCTGGTTCCGTCAATGGGGGTTCGACTCCCTCCATCCCAGCCATATGCGCTGCTTGCTTCTCGCTTTTGGCCCGTTCGTCTAGCGGTTCAGGACGCCGCCCTCTCAAGGCGGAGATCACCGGTTCGAATCCGGTACGGGCTACCATGAGTTCTCGGGGCACTCGTAAGCTCCTCTACATAACGGCCCGTTCGTCTAGCGGTTCAGGACGCCGCCCTCTCAAGGCGGAGATCACCGGTTCGAATCCGGTACGGGCTACCAAACTTTTCTTTTGGCGAACCATTCTTTTGGTTCGCCAAATTTTTATTCCAAAACTCGTGTCTACGCGTTCATCACGACCGCTATCGATGAGATCGTTCGCTTTTTCGGTGCAGGGATGCTGCCCGCCAACTCAGATTACAAAAAACGACAATGTGTACCAAAATCGCCGTCAACTTGCAGCTCGGAGCACGATTCTTCTGCTCCGACGGGCTATATCAACGCCGATTATCGAAAAATAATAAACAAATGTCCTTGAACAGGTTCGCCGGTGCGCATGGATCAAGCGAAGACGGTACACATAGTCGATATTTGTATGTGTGGCCCAGAATGTCTCACATTCTGGGCCACACAGGGGCTGATCAAGGTTCAGTTGCCGCGGGTTCTACACTCTCGGGCGATGTCACTGATATCGCAGGCACTCGACGGGATCGAGTTTGGCCGCACGCCGCGCTGGGTAGTAGCCGAATACCAGGCCAATAAGTATAGATATGCCGACGGCAAGTGCGATGGCGCCGGGTTCCACTGCAGGGGTTAGCGCCGCTCCGGTCGAACCCATCCCCGTCATGCTTCCCAGATCGAAGCCAAGGGCGCCGGCACCGATCGCAAGTCCCCAGGCGATTCCGTATCCGGCGAGTGTGCCCAAGATGCCGCCGGCAACGCATAGCGTCGCGCTCTCTGCCAAGAATTGCAGAGTGATATCGCGTCTGCGGGCGCCGAGCGCACGGCGCACGCCGATTTCGCGAATCCTCTCGGTCACGTTGGTGAGCATCATGTTCATGATGCCGATGCCACCCACAAGCAGGGAGATCCCCGCTACAGATCCCATCATGAGTTGGAAGGACATCATGAACGTATCAAGCTGGTCGATCGATGATTTCATGGACCATACGGAGACCATCGATTCGCGGTCCTCCTCGGGGATGTTCTTGAGCGTAGCGATCTGCTCGACCGTCTGGGCTTGGATGGACTCGATGTCAACACCTTCGCGTGCTAGGCCCACGACGCTCGAAAGATATTCCCAGTCCTGGGAGAAATCCTGTAAGACGGTGGCCTTGGGCATGTAAATGTTGCAGTAGTCCGTGCCCGTCGTGCCGTCGTCGAGGATGCCGAGCACCGTGTAGCTCTTGTTGTTGAGCTGGATGGTCTTGCCAACCGCTTCGGCACCCGGGCTGCCGAAGAACGCCTCGACGCCGTTGCGCCCAATGAGGGCCACGCGGCTGCTCGCGTCTGCCTCTGCGGACGTGTAGATGCGTCCCTCGGCGAGCTTGGAGGCAGCACCGGTCATCTCGAGGAATGTGGGGCTGGCACCCGTGATGCCCGCGCTCACGGTTTTATCGCCCATCTGCACCTGCGTATAGCTGTCGCACGTCCCCTCAATGGCCTCGTAGTCGGGCATAAGGCGCTTGAGGTCCTCTAGGTCGTCGTCCGTGAGCGGATAGCCGCAATTGATGTAGACGATGCGCGCTGCGTTGAGGCCCATGCCGCTTATGAGGCTGTTACGCACGCCTCCGATGAGCGATGTCATGGCGATGACGGCGGCGATGCCGATGACGATGCCGAGGATGGTGAGCAGGCTGCGGCCGCGGTTGGCTTCGAGTGAGCGTAACGCCTCGCGCGCAAGGTCGGTGAAACTCATCGTGCACCTCCGATCTGAAGTGAGGGGGAGGAAGGGCTGGGCGAGGGGATATAGGCACCCTTGAAGATGCGTCCATCGCGGATTTGCACGGCGCGGTCCGCCTCGGCCGCGATGCCGGCGTCGTGCGTGATGAGCACGATGGTCTTGCCGGTGCGCTTGAGCGCGTGAAAGGCGTCCATGACCTGCCGCCCGGTGGTGGAGTCGAGGTTTCCCGTCGGCTCGTCCGCAAGGATGATCGCCGGGTCGTTTACGAGCGCGCGGGCAATGGCGACGCGTTGCATCTGGCCGCCTGAGAGCTCGTTCGTGCGATGGTCGTAATGGTCCACCGGCAGCCCCACGGCGCGCAGTGCATGCACGGCGCGCATTTCACGCTCGCGGCGCGGCACATCGGTATAGGAGAGCGGTAGCATCACGTTGTCGAGCACGGTCATGCGCGGCAGCAGGTTGAAGCTCTGGAACACGAACCCGATGCGCAGTGCGCGGACCTCAGCAAGCTCATCGTCGGTGAGCTCCGCCACGTTGAGGCCCTCGAGCAGATAGCGTCCAGAGGTGGGTGTATCAAGGCAGCCCAGGATGTTCATGAGGGTCGACTTGCCGGAGCCCGAGGGGCCGGTGATCGCCACGAACTCGCCGGGCATCACGGAGAGCGAGATGTCGTGCAAGATGTGAGCCAGCCCTGCGTCGCTTTCGAAGATGCGGTGGATATGGCGTATATCAATGACGGGGCGGACGGCCATTAGAGCACCGCCATTCCGCCGCCGGACTCTACCCCGTCAGCCATGACCTCGGGCATGCTCCCGCCTGCTATTACGAGGACATCACTGTCCGAAAGGGGAGATTCGGGCATGTCGGGGTTCTGGTCTGCAGGCGCGTCGGCGGGTTTGCCGATCACGGCGAAGTCGTCGTTCTTGGCGATGACATCGACGTCGAGACGCTCCATGGCGTGCGTCTCGGGGTCGGTCTCGACGTTGACGTAGTAGCTCTGCCCGTCATCGGTGAGAAGGGCCGTCACGGGTACCATCACGACGTTGTCGAGTTGCTGTGTGGTGAGTGAGACCTCGGCGGTCATTCCCGGCTTGAGGCGCGCGTCGGGAGCATCTATGAGGATATCGACGGCGAAGGTGGGGGAGCCGCCCATGTCATAGGACATCGTCGATGTGTCGCCCGAGGCGATGGAGGCGATTGCCGTGACGCGTCCGGTGAGCGTGAGGTCGGTGAAGGCAGGACAGGTGATGGTCGCGGTCTGGTCCACGGCGACGCTCGCGATATCCTGCTCATCAACCTGGATAGTGACCTTCATCTTGGAGAGGTCGGCGATCTGCATGAGGGGTCCGCTCGTCCCGTTCGTCCCGCCCAGGCTCTCGGCGACGTCGGCTCCCACCTGTGCGTTGAGCGCGACGATGGAGCCGCCTGCGGGTGCCTTCACCGTGCGCAGCGCGGCTTTGGAGACCGCGTCGTCGTACGCTGCCTGCGCAGCCTCTACGGCAGATCGTGCGCTGTTGACGGCCGACTGCGTGCTCGAGGTGTCATCGACGGAGGCCGCATTCGGATCATTTGTGGGTGCCGCGGCGATCTGGCTGGCCTGGTTGAGCGTCTGTTGGGCAAGGTTTAAGTCGGACTTCGCCTGTTTGAGGTTTCGCTCCGCCTCGGCGACGGCGCGGTCGAGGTCCGGGTTCTTGATGGCCATGAGGACGTCGCCCTCGTTCACGTGCTGCCCGGCGACGACGTTGATGGACTCGATCTGTCCGGTCACCTCGGGCGTGATGACCGTCGAGGACATGGGCTGCAGAGTGCCCTTTGAATCGATGACCGTGGAGAACGTGCCCTGCGTCGCGATGTCGGTCACGGCTTCCATGACCTGCTCGGGCTGTTGGTTGAGCACGTTCACGGCAACGACGCCGCCGATGACGAGGGCACCCGCTATGCCGGCGATGATGGCGCGGTGGATGAGCTTCTTCTTGCGGCGCTCTGCGCGCTTGGCCTTGAGGGCCGCGTATGCCTCTGCATCGGAGCCCTCAAGCGGCGTCGCGTCGGCGTCCTCAGCGTAGGGCGAACCGTCGCCCGTCGGCGCACCGGTTGTACCGCCGTCACTGCTCGGTCCGCGGTGAATCACCGGTATGACCTCGGGGAGCTTGAGTTTCCGCGTGGGCTGCGGAGCGTCTTCGAGCGTGCTCGGGAACTCGTCGGTGGGGTTGGTGTTCTCGGGCGTGGAATCGGACACGGTCGATCCTTTCGTCGTGTTGATACGGTCGTGGGGCGAAGGAGGCGGGTGCAGCCTGCGCATCACTCACATTTGAGGATGCGCGTGGAATGCTCGGCGCGCCCACCCCCGGCGCATCCCTCGCTCATTAGATGGCGTCCTCGCGCAGGGTCTGCACGATGGACCCGACACTTGACTTCCGTAAAGCGTAAATGGTCGAGAGCGCGAGCACGAGCACGACCACGCCAACGGCGGCGAATACCCAGCCAGCGGGCACCACGAAGTCAAGCCCCGCAAAGCTCATCATCATGGCCTGGTAGATGAAGAACGTCACGATGCCGCCGAGTGCGAGCCCGAGGGCAAGCCCGCGCCATGCGTAGGACAGGCACTCGAGTGCGATCATGCGCCAGAATGCGCGGTTGCCCATGCCGATGCTCTTGAGCATGGCGAACTCGCGTCGGCGCAGGATGATCGAGTTCGTGAGCGTGTTGAATACGTTGGCCACGGCGATGGCGCTGGTGATGAGGATGAAACAGGTGATGAACAGCTGCACGGTCTCGGCCATGAGATGGGAGGTTCGCACGTTCTCGGCATTGTTGGTGAGGTGCGTGGTGTACCACTCGGATCCGCTTAAGTCGCTGGCGACCATCGTGTTCATCTCGGTCTCGGCGGCGCGCGAGTCCTCCGCGTCGTAGGAGAGGTAGGCGTACATCGCATTGCCGTACGACCCTTGCGCCGAGTGGAACGCGAAGGGCGCGGCGAGGCTGCCGGTGTCGACGTCGGTCTTCACGTCCTCCGTGTTGGCTGCCAGCGCGGGCAGGGCGCTCACGGGCAGCACGAGGGTGGGCCAGATGGACGCGTAGGACTTGATGGAGTCGGGGAAGGTCTTGACGATCGCGCCTACGGGCAGGTCGTACGAATCGAGCAGAACCTCTTCGAGCGGGCGGGTCACGTTGCGGAAGATCGGGTTGCCGTCTTCGTCGTAGCGCGCCTCGTCGCCGCTGCCGTAGCCCTCGTAGCGCACGATGGGGGCACTATCTTCGACTCCAACCTCGACGAGCGAGGTGTCCTCCACGGTCGAGATGTTCGTGAAGATACGCGCTGAGCCCGTGCCCTCGAACAGGTCACGCACCGAATAGCGCCTGCCGTCGTTGGTTTGCGTACCGTTGAGCGCTACGGCCACGGGGCTGTCGGGGTCGTCGTAGCGTGCCTCGTCGAGCCCGTTGGCCTCGAGGATCTCGCGCCAGGAGTCCTCGTCGACGAACAGGACCGAGGTGGGCGCGTACACGGTGCCGTCCGCCGTCTGCCCACGGTCGGGCATATCGTATTGGTCGCTTTGGCTGGACAGCTCGTCGTAGTCGATCATGCCGGCGTCGAAGCTGGCGAAGAGCGAACTCATGATCATGTAGCCGTTGCCGGTAGCGGTCTTCGCGCCGCCGAGCTCTCGATACGCCTGGTCTATCGCGGCGACGCCGTCAGCGGTGGTCTCTTCGTCCGTCAGCATGCGGCTGAGGTTCACCTCGATATCGCCACCGCCGCTGTCGACCACTTGGGTGAGAAAGCCGAGGTAGTGCGAGATGCCACCGGAAATGATGATGAGCGCGACGGAGACTGCGAGCGAGGCGACGGCGACGCGTCCCTTGGAGCTGGCACGCGTGAGGTTGCGATGGGAGAGCAGCGCCGGCACGCCGCCCATGCGAAGGCGCAGGCCGTCGAGGGTGCGCGCGATGGGGTGTGCGTTAGCTCCGGTGCGTGCGGCTCGTCCCATGCCGCGTATGCCGCGGCGTTCACGGCGGGTGAGGCGCACATCGCGGCTCGCGCGGATGGCGTCCACGGCGGACACGCGGCTCGCGCGCCACGCCGGAATGGCGGCACTGACGAGCACCGTCACGAGTGCCAGCAGGGCGCAGACGGCTAGCACGATGGGGTTCACGGTGATGGAGGTGAGACCCGTGCCGGCGAAAGCCTCCTGGTCGATGAGCATGCCTATGCCCTCGCCCGCGACGTTGAACACCACGAAGGTGCCTGCGAGCCCGACGGCCAGGCCTATGGGGATGCCAATGCCGGCGAGCATGAGTGCCTCGGCGTAGACCGTGCGGCGCAACTGGCGCTTACTGGCTCCGAGCGAGGACAGCAGCCCGAACTGACGGGTGCGCTCGGACACCGCGATGGCGAAGGAGTTGTAGATGAGCGATATGGAGGCGACGATCACCACGGTTGAGAGGATCGCGGCAAGCGTGTAGAGGGTTCCCCAGATGGAGCGGTCGTCCGTCATACCCTGGTAGCGCAGGAGGGAGTCATGCGAATACGCGACGGTCTGGCCAGTTACGGTCATGTTCTCGAGGTCGCCCCGATTGCCGCCGTTGAAGAGGGCGTGGTCGAGGCCGGTGTAATCCCCGATGAACTTGTCGATCGCGGCGCGACTGGTAAGGTTGGTGGTGAGGTACACGCTCGTCTGACGCACCGGGAGGTCTGACGAGGAGACGAAGCCCAAATATCCAGGCAGGGAGTAGCCCCACACGTCCATGGCTTGCGCGTTCTTGGGTGCATAGAAGCCCACGACCTTGTACGTCCGAGCGGGTTCGATGTCGGCCAGGTACTCACTGATCACATCGCCCTTATCGGTCGTGGTGGTATAGAGCGACTCGTCGTAGAGGCAGGGAATCTCCGTGCCGCTCTCGGCGTCCACGAACATACGCTGGCCGAGTGCAAGCTCAATGGTGCTACCGATCTCGAGGGCACCGTCCCAGCTGGCACGCGGGGCGTCAGCGTCCTTAACGGTCGAGGGCGGGGCGTCGTAGAGTTGTCTGCCGTTCTCGACGGTCATGCCCTTGAGGTCGAGGTCGAGGACGATCTCGTCGGCGGCCTCGGGCGCGCGGCCCTCGGGGATGGTGGGGAGCGGCTTGAGATCTCCCACGGCGTCCGCCGTGGGCCATTCCTGTACGCTCAGGTAGCGGCCCCAGTACCCCTCAAAGCTCTTGGGCATGAGGGCATCGCCGTATGAGATGCGATCATAGCTTTCCTCCACGCGCGCGTCGGTATGCACGGCTTCGAGCTCGTCTTCGGGCACGTTCACCAGTTCGACCTGCCAAGTGCCGTCAGTGACGATTTCAGCTTTGAGCAGGCCGCCGTACAGGGTGACGACGCTCGTGAAGATGGCCGTGATGAGCGCGCACGACAGGGCGATGCCGATGATGGAGACAACGGTGCGCGTGCGGTTGAGCCTGAGCGAGCGGGCGGCGAAGTGCCAGAAGATGCCGGTATGCGAGGCGAGTGGGGAAGTGCGCGCCGCGTCCGATGCGGCGTGAGGGGCGCGGTTCGTCAGCATGTTAGATCCTCCGCTCATCACTCACGACGCGGCCGTCCTCGATGGCGATCACGCGGTCGGCCATAAGCGCGACATCCTCGTCGTGGGTGATGACGATGAGGGTCTGCTTGAATTGTTTGTTCGAGGCCCTCAACAAGTTCATGATCTCGGCGGAGTTTCTCGAATCGAGATTGCCGGTGGGCTCGTCGGCGAGAACAACGGAGGGGGCGTTCATGAGGGCTCGACCGATCGCGACGCGCTGCTGCTGGCCGCCGGAGAGCTGGTTAGGAAGGTAGTGCTCGCGACCGGTGAGGCCGAGCGCGCGCATGAGCGCCGAAAGCCGCTGCTCGTTGATGGTGCGTCCGTCCATGAGGACGGGAAGCGTCATGTTTTCGACTACATCGAGTACGGGAATGAGATTGTAGAACTGGTAGACCAGCCCCACCTCTCGACGACGGAATACGGCCAGCTGCTCATCGCTACGGGCGAAGATGTCCTGCCCCTGCAGCTTGACGGTGCCGGAGGTGGGGCGGTCGACGCCACCCATGAGGTGCATGAGGGTCGATTTGCCCGACCCCGAGCTGCCGATGATCGCGATGAACTCGCCTGCTTCGACGGAGAAGCTCACATCGTCGAGGGCGGTCACGGCCGTGTCGCCCGATCCGTATACGCGGGTGAGATGCTCGACTTCGAGTATGTTCATGGCCGTCCTTTCGCCTAGCGGATGCTTGTCTACGATACTGGACGAGTGTCCTTTCCATGCCATGACCGCGGGGTGACAGATATGTCACGTGCGCAATGATCCCGTGGCGTTGGGGGGCGGTGGCAGCAGGCATTGGGCGGTGTTGCATGTCGCAAGGGCGGTTCTGGAGCGAAGCGGTCCGTGACACAAAGCGTATGGATCCGCAATCGCTCGTTGCCCCCTACACGACTGTCTTGAAGAAGACGATGGTGAATGCGGCCCCCGTGACCGCGCCTGCCTCATCTCGAACGTTCTCGGCGGTGAGGGTGCCTCCTTGGGCCGTGACGAGGCTTTTGGCGAGCGAAAGTCCGATGCCGACTCCCGCCGGATTCACCTCGGTCGAGGGCTCGTCTTCGGCACGACCTCGTTCCCCGCGGTAGAAACGCTCGAAGATGTGGGGAAGGTCGGCCTCGGCGATGCCCGGGCCGGTGTCCTCCACGCGTATGCGACACGCCAGGACATCTTGCGTGACGCACAGGGTCACGCGTCCCCCTGCCGGCGTGTGCTCCATGCAGTTCTTGAGTATGTTGCCGAGCGCCTCGATGCTCCAGGACAAATCGCCCTCGTATCCGGATCCCTCCTGAACGGATGAGGAGAAATCCACACCAGCGATATCGAAGGCGATGGCGAGGGGCTCAAAGCTCTTGCGCACAAGCTCGGAGGCGTCGACCGGGCCGCTCACGAGCTTGATGACGCCGGCGTCGATCCGCGCGAGCTTGAGCAGGGCGGACACCAGGTCCTCAACGCGCCCTTGGAGCCTTTGCACCAGACGCAGGCGTTCGACTATGTCACGTGCGTCCCCGCGTTCGGCCAGACGGTCGCGGATGAGCTCGGTGCTGATGGCGATGGAGGTCAAGGGCGTTTTGAGCTGATGCGAGATATCGGCGAGCGCGTCCGAGAGGGCGAGCTTTTCTGCCTGCAGCTCATCGACGGTGAGGTGCAGGCGTGCGATGACCTTGTCGATCTCGCTGGAGAGAATGGCGAGCTCTCCCTCGTTCATGTCGCGTAGTTTTATGTCGCGTTCCCCGGCGAGAACACGGTCCAGATTCTGCGCCATGCGTGCGAGCTCACGGTACCGATGACGGGTGGTAATGATGAAGACACCGGTGACCAGTGACCCCGTGGCGAGGGTGCTGAGGGCGGCCACCCCCGCGGCGTTTCCAGCGAGAGAGCTCAGTGTGAACGTGCTCGCGACATCCTCTTCCGTCACGCCCGTCGCGACCAGATATGATGGTGTTTGGGCGTGCTCGATGATGTGCACGGTTCCCAGATATGCCACGGCGCTTCCCGCGATAGTCAGGACGATGCAAGCTATGAGCGCGCGACGCGCCTCTCGATTCCTCAACAGCATCGGTTACCCTTCCGCCTTGTAGCCCATGCCGCGGACGGTTTGGATGAGCCTGGGGTGGCTGGGGTCGTCTTCAATCTTGTCGCGCAGGCGCTTGATGTAGACGGACAGGGTGTTCTCCTCGATGTAGGTCCCTGCGCTGTCCCAAAGGGCGTCGCGTATCTTGTCGCGTGTCACGAGCTTGCCAGGATTGGTAGCGAAGAGCAACAGCAGGCGATATTCGAGTGCCGAGAGCGTGAGCTCCTTGCCCGCCCGTTCGACATACGCACGATCGGTGTCGATACGTATGGGCCCGAGGCCCACGATGCGTCTGCTTGGCTGCGAGCGCCTAATGGTCGCGGCGATGCGGGCGAGCAGCTCGCGTGGGCGAAAGGGCTTGGCAACGTAGTCGTCGGCACCCATTTGAAGCCCGGTGACCGTGTTGAACTCATCGTCGGATGCGGTGAGGAAGATCACGGGGACGTCCGGAGTGTTCTCCTTGATGGCTGCGCAGACTGCGAATCCGTTGCCCTGCCTGAGCGTGACGTCAAGGAGCACGAGCTGATAGGGGTGCAATCCCGCTGCGGGCACGGCGAGTTCGATGGCACGCTGCTGCGTGTCCGCGGTGTCGACGTGATAGCCCGACTCGACGAGGAGCTCGGTGAGAGCCTCGATGATGAGGGGGTCGTCTTCGACCAGAAGGATGCGGGTTGACAAGATGTGCCTCCAAATCGCGTTTGATGCGAACGGTGCCGGTGATTTCGGGCATGTGTCTCCATTGTAAAATCGAGTGGAGCCAACGCGGGGTGACACTTCTGTAAGTGGGGTTTACGCAAGCGATACCTCGCCATTTGCGAGCGATTGGCCTCCTGTTGTCGGTGCTCGTCTAAGCTATAATGGCTGCGTTCAGACAACGATTACCATGAGAGCTGATCTTCAAGATGAACACGCCACTGCAGAACACGCCATCGCCCATGCAAGAGAAGACGACCGTCATGTCACCGGTGTCGCTTTCCCATGGTGCGGACGGACGATCGTTCGAGGGTGGCCACGGGCCAGCGCATGCCGGCGGGGGTCACTGGCGCGACAAGCCCGCAAGCACGCCGAACGGCTCTCGCGGGCGCCGTGTTCTCATCGCGCTCGGCGTCGTTCTCGCCGTGCTCGTTATCGCCTATGGTGGTGGTGTCGTTTTGTTCGGCAACGTGTGCTACCCCAACACGGTCATTGCCGACACCGATGTGTCGCTTATGACCCGCGACACTGCGATTTCACGTGTTCGTTCCTCCGCGGAGGGCTATAGGCTCACGGTTGAGGGTGATGGCTTTACCTGGACCTTCGACCCGGAGTCCGCCAGTGAGGTGATTGACGCCGAGGCCGCGGTCGATCGCACTATCGGTGCGAACGATCCGTTTGAGTGGCCGGTCCGCCTGGTTGAGGCGCTTTCCAATACTGATTTCAATGATGCCGTCGAATCGAGTGCCGATGGTGGCGAGGAGGTCTCGCTCGACCAGATCGACCTGCCGCAAGGATTCGACCGCGACGCCTTCCTCGCCGACCTGGATGCTGCTCTCGATGCGTTCAACGAGACGCGCACCGGTACGTTCGACGCCGCGGGAGCGTATGACGCCGATGCGGGCAAGTTCACGCTGGAAAAGGCGCGTTCCAATCAAAGGCTCGACAAGGAGGCCATTGAGGTCGCCGCGTTGCGGGCGATTTCGACCCTGAGTAAAAACGTGACGCTCGATGAGGGGAGCTTTGTTCCGCTCGCGGGCGGGGCATCGGAGTCTGAGCTGCGGGCCGCGATCGATCAAGCCAATAGCCTCATCGGAACCGATGTCGATTTGAAGGTGGGCGGATCGGTGGTCGCTACGCTCGACGGGGCCACGTTTGTCCAGTGGATGACGTTCGACGAGTCCCTCAAGCCCACATTGAGTACGGAACCCCTTGCCCAGTGGGTACGTGATCTCGCGGAGACCAAGCTCGATACCATAGGTTGCCAGAGGACGTACGCGCGCCCAGACGGCAAGGTCGTCACGGTCTCGGGCGGCACCTATGGTTGGAATAGCGATGAGCAGCAGTTGGTGAAGCTCCTGCAGGAGGCCGTTGCGAATAAGCAGGTGGGCGAGATCGATATCCCGACGCTCCAGAATGCCGCCGTTTGGACGGCCAAGGGCGAGAAGGACTGGGGCGCCTACTGCGATATCGACCTCACCGAGCAACATTGCCGCTATTACGATGCGTCGGGCAATATCCTGTGGGAGAGTGGCTGCGTGACGGGCAACCCGAATGAGGGGGACGCCACGCCCACCGGTGTGTACATCTTGAATGCCAAGCGTCAAAACGAGACGCTCATCGGCATGGATATGGATAAAGACGGTGAGCCTGACTACCGCTCGCCTGTCGCGTACTGGATGCCGTTTGTGGGCAATCTCATTGGTCTGCACGATGCGAGTTGGCAGTCGGCCTCCGTGTTCACGAATCCGACTGCATATCTATGGGCGGGTAGCCACGGTTGCGTTAACCTTCCCACGGATAAAGCGGGGGAGCTCTACAACCTCATTCAAGTGGGCGATTGCGTGATCGTGCACAGCTAGGCCATGCACATGCCGCACCGGTCGCAGGCACGCAGGGCGGAGGGAGCCACGGCGATGCCTCCCTTGGCCGTTTCACGTAGCGACGAGGGGAGGGCGTGCCCCACATTGAGCATGACCTTTGCCATCTCGTCAAGCGGCACGAGGGCGTGCACGCCCGAGAGCACGAGCTGAGCCGAGGTGAATGCTGCCGCGACACCGATGGCATTACGGTTTTGACAGGGCACCTCGACGAGCCCGCCCACAGGGTCGCACACAAGGCCGAGAAGGTTGGAAAGGGTGATCGACGCCGCATCGAGCGCCTGTGCGGGCGTTCCCCCATGCATTTGGACCAACGCCGCCGCCGCCATGGCCGCTGCAGATCCGACTTCAGCCTGACAGCCGCCCTCCGCACCCGCCACGCAGGCGGACGTTGAGAGGATGAGCCCTACTGCCGCTGCGCAATACAAGGCTTCCTCGATCATCGTGTCGATTGCATCCCGGTCATGTGCCAGCTTAGGCGCCACTGCGAGCACGCATCCCGGCACGACACCCGCGGAGCCGGCGGTGGGGGCTGCGACGATGACGCCCATGGTTGCCGAGCGCTCGAGCACCGCCATCGCACGCGCGACCGCCTCGGTTTGTGTCGAGCCAAGGAGGCTTGGGGCATGCAGCGCGCTTCCGAGATGGACACGTTGTGCTTCGCCGTTGAGGAAGCCCCCAAGGGAGCGCTGCGGATCTACGAGGGGTTTGGTCGTTTCCTCGCGCATGACATTAATCACGCGCTCCATGCAGCGACGCGCGCGATCGGCGCCAACCATGCGCTCTTCGCGCATGCGCATGACGTGTCCGATGTTCGAATCGTGCTCTACGCACGCTTGGAGCAGCTGCGCCGCGTCATCGAATAGATCGGGTACGGAGATTCCGGGGCCCAGGGTAGCGACCGAGCCGGGGAGCTCGATGAAGGTCGCGTAGGTCACCAGGTCGAGCGAGCGGACGATGGGAAGCACGCCATGCTGTGGTGCGCCATCGGTCTCAAAGACCGAATACGCATGCCCGCCCTGCTCCGTGCGGTACGTGCGGCAGAAGGCGATATTCATGTGGGCTTTCGCGAGGGCGCCGGTGAGCGCGGCGAGGGCCCCCGGAGCATCAAGGTGAGCGACGAAGAGCGTCGTGTACAGCCCCGAGATCTCAACGTGGACGCCATTGATCGCGCTGATGCGCATCTTACCTCCGCCAAGGCTCTCGCCGCGCACATTGCACGACGATCCCTTCGAGCTTTCGAGTGCAATGTCAACCGTATTGGGATGGATCGAGGGGTCGTCTCCGCCTATGACGAACTTGTAGTCGAGTCCTTTTCCTTTTGCGAGCGAGAACGCATCACGGATGCGTTCGTCATCCGTATCAAGCCCGAGGACACCTGCCACGAGCGCGCGGTCGGTGCCGTGGCCGCGGTACGTATGGGCAAAGCTGTTCCACAGGGTAAAGGTGACGTGTGTGGGCTCGCCCTCGAGCAAGGTCGCGGCAACGCGAGCGCATCGTAGGGCACCGGCCGTGTGCGAGGACGAGGGGCCCACCATGATTGGCCCTAAGATCTCGAACGCAGAGGTGGTCGCAAACGAAAGCGGCTTGGTGGGCATGGTCTCTCCTTGTCGACGGGCGCGCATGGGGTTTACGCCCTGCGCTCAGCTTCGCTTTGCTCAGAAATCGCGCAGGGCGTAAACCCCATGCGCGCCCTGACCATCACGAATCCGAACATCCAGCGTTCAAATCACGCAACAACAAAATAAGTGTAGCGAATCGTCGGGGCGAGCTGCACCGGAGCGATCGCGCCCGTCCGATGGCTTCGAGTGGGTAAATGCAGGAACCCCACACATCTTGCCTCGAAGCGATTTCTGAGCAGCGCGAAGCTGAGCGCAGAGGCAAGATATGTGGGGTTCCGGACAGGTTGACGGACTAGAGCGCCATCGGGCGGGCGCGGTCGATACGGGCGAGGCAGTCGTCGCGGCCGATGAGCGCCATGGTCTCACCGAGCGGGGGGCTCACCATGTTGCCGCATTCTGCCACGCGCACGGCGCCGAACACCAGGCGCTTCTTCACATCGAGTACCTCGGGTAGAGGCTCGAGCGCGCCGTCGATGTTCTCGGCCGTCCAGTCGGTCACGGCCTCAAGTGCGGTACGCGCGGCGTCGAGCACCGCACCCATGCCCTCCTTGGCGAGGCCCTTGGACACGGATTTCTCGTCGTACGCGAGCGTCTCGGCGGTGGCGAAGACGGGCGCGGCAACGGTCGCGGCGTCGGCTGGCATCTTGGTGCGCGGGCGAACGATCTCGGCAAGGGCGTCGAGCCATGCCGCATCGGCTTCGAAACCCTCCTTAATCAGCCCGGCCTTGAGCAGCTCCGGCAGCATGATCTGATCGGCGAAGTCGGCGTTGGACATCGCGTTGATGTACTCGGCGTTCATCCAGTCGAGCTTCTTGGGATCGAAGGTCGCGGGGTTCTTGGAGATGCGCTCCAGGCTGAACTGGCTTGCGAGTACGTCGCGCGGGATGACCGTGGTCTCGCCATCGAGCGACCAGCCGAGCAGCGCCAGGTAGTTCACGAAGGCGTCGGACAGGTAGCCGGCGTCGCGGTACTCCTCCACGGAGGTGGCGCCGTGGCGCTTGGAGAGCTTCTTGCCGTCGGCACCCAAGATCATGGAGATATGGGCGAACACGGGCACGGGGGCGCCCATGGCCTCGTAGACCATGACCTGGCGGGGGGTGTTGGAGAGGTGGTCGTCGCCGCGGATGACGTGGGTGATGCCCATGAGCGCGTCGTCCACCACGGTGGCGAAGTTGTACGTGGGGGTTCCGTCGGAGCGGAAGATCACGAAGTCATCGAGCTCCTTGGCGTCGAAGGTGACCTCGCCGTGGACGGCGTCGTTGATCACGACGTTGCCGCGATCCTCCGGCACCTTGATGCGCAGGACGTAGGGCTCGCCGGCGTCGATGCGCGCCTGGGCCTCCTCCGGCGAGAGGTCGCGGCAGCGGCGCTGATAGCCCTGGAAGGGGTCCTTGCGGGCCTGGGCGGCCTCGCGGTCGGCCGCCAGCTGCTCGGGCGTGCAGAAGCAGGGGTAGGCTTTGCCCTCGGCGAGCAGGCGCTCGGCGGTCTGCTTGTAGAGGTTCAGGCGCTCGGTCTGCGAATAGGGGCCGAAGTCACCGCCGACCTCGGGGCCCTCGTCCCAGTCGAGTCCCAGCCAGCGCATGGCGCGCAGGATGATCTGGGTGTTCTCGTCGGTGGAGCGGGTCGGGTCGGTGTCGTCGATGCGCAGGATGAAGGTGCCGCCATTGGCGCGGGCGAAGGCCCAGTTGTAGATGGCGGTGCGGGCGCCGCCGATGTGCAGCTTGCCGGTGGGCGAGGGCGCAAAGCGGACGCGGACGGAATCGCTCATTCTCGTGCTCCTTGTGGTTGCAGAAGGCATACGTTCAAACAGAGCCATTATAGCGTTCGCATGTTGTTCGCTTGACGATGCGCGCGAAAAGCGCATGCGCGGTACAATCGTTCAACTACATGCCCGGCGGAATGGTAACGGTCGCCGGGCGTCTATATGAAAGGGGCATCCATGCCAACTGAGAATCGTTCCACCATGGAACCGGCTCGCGCCGCCGACTTCGGCGCAGATTCCTTCGTCTTCACCTCCGAGTCGGTCACTGAGGGTCACCCCGACAAAATCGCGGACCAGATCTCCGACGCCATTCTCGACGCCATCCTCGCGAAGGAGGCCGAGCTCGAGGCTAAGGGCTATATCGCACCCAGCGGCCAGCCGGCCAAGCTCGAGAACGTCCGCTGCGCATGCGAGACCTTCGTCACCACCGGCACCGTGATCGTTGCCGGCGAGATCCGCACGGAGGCCTACATCGATGTGCAGAATATCGCGCGCGAGGTCGTTCGTCGCATCGGGTACGACCGTGCCAAGTTCGGCTTCGACTGCGACACCTGCGGCGTGCTTAACCTTATCCACGAGCAGAGCCCCGATATCGCGCAGGGCGTGGACGAGTCCTTCGACGCCCAGGCCGGCCGCACCACCGACCCGCTCGACCTCATCGGCGCGGGTGACCAGGGTATGATGTTCGGCTACGCGTCCAACGAGACGCCTACGCTCATGCCGATGCCGCATTATCTGTCCAGCCGCCTGGCGGAGCGCCTCGCCGCGGTGCGCCACGACGGCACGCTGCCGTATCTGCGCCCCGACGGCAAGACCCAGGTCACCGTTCGCTACGAAGGCGGGCGCCCCGTCGCGGTGGAGACCATCGTCATCTCCACGCAGCATGCACCCGAGATCGAGGACATGTCCGTCATCGAGGCCGACATGCGCGAGCACGTGATCGCACCCGTCATGGAGGCCGCGGGCATCCCGTGGGAGGGTGCGACCCTCTACGTGAACCCCACTGGCCGCTTCGTGGTGGGCGGCCCCATGGGCGACACCGGCCTCACCGGCCGCAAGATCATCGTCGATACCTACGGCGGCATGGGCCGCCACGGTGGCGGTGCGTTCAGCGGTAAGGATTGCACCAAGGTCGACCGCTCCGCCGCGTACGCCGCGCGTTGGGTTGCCAAAAACGTGGTTGCCGCGGGTCTCGCCGACCGCTGCGAGATCGAGCTCGCCTACGCCATCGGCGTGAGTTACCCGCTGTCCATCATGGTTGATACGTTCGGCACGGGTGCGGTCGACGAAGTCACCATCACCGAGGCCGTCAAGCACGTGTTCGATCTGCGTCCTGGCGCGATCATCCGCGACCTGGACCTGCGTCGTCCCATCTACGAGAAGACGGCCGCCTACGGCCACTTCGGTCGCGAGGACGAGGACTTCACCTGGGAGTGCACCGACCGCGTGGCAGAGCTCCGCGCCGCGTGCGGGCTGGCCGAGTAGCGGTTTTCGCATGGCGGGCCAGGAATCGCTCTTTCCCGAATTGAATACGGCCGATCAGGGGGCGTCTGCGCAAGCGGGCGCCCTTCGCCCCCTAGGAGGGGCCGTACCCGGTGGAGACGTGGCGCGGGCGGCCTCGGAGCCCGTGTTGGGCTATGTCTCCGTGGTGATCGACATCCCGGCACGAGCGCTGTCCGAGCCCTTCGCCTACGCAGTGCCTTCCGCGCTGGATGGTGGCTGCCGGGTGGGCACCACGGTGCTCGTGCCGTTTGGGCGCCGCGTTGAGGCGGGGTATGTGGTTGCGCGCGCGGGCACCCTGGGGGAGCTCCCGGGCGCGGAGGGCCTCGACCCCGCGCGCATCAAGCCGGTTCGTGACGTCGTTGCCGCTCCGGCGTTCTCCACCGCCTCCGCCGAGCTCGCGTTTTGGATGAGCCGCGAATACGTGGCGCCGCTCTCCGAGTGCCTGCGCCTGCTGCTGCCCCCGGGTGGCGCCGGCAAGGTCGTGCGTCAGGAGGACGGATCGTATGCGTATGAACCGCCGGCGGTGACGCCCGTCACGGCCCGCTGGGTGAGCCTCACCGAGGAGGGGCGTTCGTTCGAGCCGGCGGAGCGCGCCGTGCGTCAGCGCCAGCTCATCGAGGCGCTCTCCTGCGGACCCGTCACTACGCGTGAACTCAATCTCATGAACGGCGACCTGTCCGCCACGATCCGCGCGCTCGAGAAGCGCGGTGTGGTGACGGTGGAGGAGCGCCGCAGCTGGCGCGGGTGCGAGGGCTCGACCACGCTGTCTTCCGCGAACGCCGCGGCGCCCAAAGAGCTCACGGCGGGGCAGCGAAGTGCCCTCAACGCGATCGCGCGCGCGACCGAGACCGCATCCGGCGATGTGGTCCTGGTGGACGGCGTCACCGGTTCGGGTAAGACCGAGGTCTACCTCGCCGCCATCGAGCGCGTCCTCGCCCAGGGCTGCTCCGCCTGCGTGCTCGTGCCTGAGATCTCGCTCACGGCCCAGACCGTGGGCCGCTTCCGATCACGTTTCGGCGACGCGGTCGCGGTGTTCCACTCGCGCCTCTCTGCGGGAGAGCGCTTGGATCAATGGGACATGGTGCGCTCCGGTGCCGCCCGTGTGGTGGTGGGCGCGCGTTCGGCGCTCTTCTGCCCGCTTGCCGACCTCGGACTCATCGTCATCGACGAGGAGCACGAGCAGAGCTACAAGCAGGGGAGCAGCCCTCGTTACCATGCGCGCGAGGTTGCCGCCAAGTTGGCGCGGCTCCACGGGTGCGCCCTGGTGCTGGGGTCCGCCACGCCGTCGGCCGAGGCGCTTGCGCGATGCGAGGCGGGCACGTTCGGAGGCGCCCGCTGGACCCGGGTCGAGATGCCCGAGCGCCCCGGCACCGCGTGCCTGCCCGAGGTCATCGTTGCCGACCTGCGCCGCGAGTTCGCCTCCGGCAGCCGCTCCATCTTCTCAAAGCCTTTGCTCGACGCGCTCGATGAGGTTGTGGAGAAGCGCCAGAAGGCCGTGCTGCTCCACAACCGCCGTGGGTTCGCGAGCTTCCTCATGTGCCGTGAGTGCGGGTGCGTTCCCACGTGCAAGCACTGCTCCACGGCGCTCACCTATCATGAGCGCACGCACACGCTCGAGTGCCATACCTGCGGTTCCTCCTATCGCGTGCGGCCATACCCCGAGTACGGCAGCGCCTGTCCCAAATGTGGGAGCCGCTACCTCGCCAAAATGGGGCTGGGCACCCAGCAGGTCGAGGACGCCCTGCGCGCGCTGCTGCCCGGGGATGTGGCGGTAATCCGCATGGACGCCGATTCCACGCGCACCAAGGGCGCGCATCAAAAGCTACTTGAGCAGTTCGATGCAGCCGAATGCGCGGTGCTGCTCGGCACGCAGATGATCGCCAAGGGCCTGGACTTTCCCGAGGTGACGCTCGTGGGTGTGATCAATGCCGACTACGCCCTCAAGATGCCCGACTTCCGCGCGGGGGAGCGCGCGTTCGACCTCCTCGAGCAGGTCGCGGGTCGCGCCGGTCGCGGTGAGGACCCGGGTCGCGTGATCATCCAGACCTACCTGCCCGACGAACCCGTTATCCGTGCTGTCAAATTGCATAATCGGTCCTTGTTTACCGAGCATGACCTGGGCATGCGTCGTGAGGCCCTGTATCCGCCGTACGTGCGGCTCGCCAACGTGCTGGTGTGGGGAAGGGAGGAATGCGCCACTCGTGGCCTGGTCGTGCGTATCGCGGAGGAGCTCCGCGCCGAGTTCGGATTGGACGAGGCTCCCATGTTGCACCCGGCGGTCGAGATCGGCAGCGCCAACGGAGAGTTTTCGTCTCGCGAGCTATTGGGTCGTCCGCAGATCTTGGGACCCACACCGTGTGTGATCGAGCGGGCCAAGGACCGGTATCGTTTCCATATCATCGTCAAGGCGCCGCTTGGCTGTGATTTGTCCGGAGCCCTGAGCGCATCGGTCTCGCGCGCCGGCACGCGTCCCGGTGTGAGCATCGCCGTCGACGTCGATGCCTACGACCTTATGTAGTGGGTCTCAATTGGGGACAGGTGCAAATTGAGACGTACGCGCCGGTGGAGATGCTTCGTGCGCACATATCGCCCATCACCTCGCAAGGCAATGCGGGTACTATAGAACACGGTGAATACGTGCGGGTTTGAGCCCGCGTACGAAAGGAAGACCATGGAGATCAACGGTATCGTGCTGTCGCCGGACCCGCGTCTGCGCCAGGAGTGCGCCGAGGTCGAGGAAATCAACTCCGACCTGCGCGCCCTCGTGGAGCGCATGAAGGTCCAGATGTTCGAGAACGGCGGCTGCGGCCTGGCCGCCCCGCAGGTGGGCGAGGCCATCCAGCTCGCCATCGTGGACACCGAGTATACCTCCGAGAAGGATTACGACCCCTACGTCCTCATCAATCCGGTGATCGTGGAGCAGTCCGACAACCTCGTGCCTTACAACGAGGGCTGCCTGTCCATCCCGGGCATTAATTGCGAGATCAGCCGCCCCGATCACGTGGTGGTCGAGGCCTACAACCTCGAGGGCGAGTGCATTCGCTACGAGGCCGCCGGCGACCTGTTCTGTGTGTGCCTTCAGCACGAGATCGATCATCTGCACGGCAAGACGATGTTCGAGCGTTTGCTTCCCAAGCAGCGCATGCATGCTATGAAGCAGTATCAAGAGGCGCTTGCTCGTGGCGCAAAGCCGGGCGAGACGGAGTAGCCATGCGCATCGTCTTTATGGGTACGCCCGCCTTCGCCGTGCCAACGCTTCGGAAGCTCGCCGCCGCCCACGATGTCGCCTTGGTGCTCACGCGTCCGGACGCCGTGCGCTCGCGCGGCAAGAAGCTCGAGCCGTCGCCGGTCAAGGAGGCCGCGCTCGGGCTTGGCTTGCCCGTGATGGAGGCCAACCGCATGACGCCCGAGGTGCTCGACGCCCTGCGCGCCGTCGAGGCCGAAATCTTCTGCGTCGCCGCCTACGGCTGCATCTTGCCCGATGAGGTGCTCACCATGGCGCCTCTGGGCTGCGTGAACGTTCACGCCTCGCTGCTTCCGCGTTGGCGCGGTGCGGCTCCTATCCAGCGTTCCATCCTGGAGGGTGATGCCGAGACCGGCGTGTCCATTATGCGTATCGGCCACGGCGTGGACACGGGCGCGTATTGCGCTCAGGCGAGCTGCCCGGTCCTGGGCAAGTCCTCCGATGAGCTGACGGCCGAGTTGGCCGAGCTCGGTGGCGATCTGCTGGTTCGCACACTGCCCGCCATTGCGGACGGATCGGCCGTCTGGATCGAGCAGGATGAGTCGCTCGTGACGCATGCCGCAAAGATCGCCAAGGCGGAGCTGCGCCTCGATCCCACTGTGAGCGCCCAGAGTAACGAGCGTCGTGTGCTGGCATCCTCCGATGCGGCACCCGCACGCTGCATCGTCGCCGGTAAGCCGGTGCGCATCATGCGCGCCGCCGTCGCGAGCCACGCGCCCTGCCTGACAGGAGGCGTGTGTTTCATGAGCGATAAGCGCTTATTGCTTGCATGTGCCGACGGCGTTCTCGAGGTCACCTCCATCAAGCCCGACGGCAAGCGCGAAATGGACGCTGCGTCTTTCTGCGCGGGCATACGAGAGGAGACCGCCGGGTGGGGCAAACTCGCCTAGGCGGTTTTCGGAGTGTGCTAAAAAAGGAGGGCGTGCCCCAATGGCGCGCGAAATTGAAGCAGCTGGGAACGTACCCCAATTGCACCATTGGGGCTGGAGATAAGGAGGAGAGATGGCACGGCTGTCACCGGCGCGACGCGTTGCACTGACCGTGTTGAGCGAAGCCGAGCGAACGGGTCGTTACGCCCGCGAGCTTCTGCCGCATGCCGCCGAGTCCGCGGCACTCGACCCTCGCGACGCCGCGTTCGCTTTGCGCCTTGCTTTGGGGGCAACGGCCACCGCCGGTTGTCTTGACGATGCCCTTGCCCCTCATATCGCGAAACCAAAAGCGCTCGAGCCTTCTGTCCGCATGGCCCTGCGCATCGCCGTCTTCGAGTCCCTGTATCTCCAAACCGCGCCTGAGGTCGTGGTGAGTCAGGGCGTCGAGCTCGTTCGGAGCGTCTCGCGCGGAGCCGCCGCATTTGCCAACGCCGTGTTGAGGCGCGTGTGCGAAAACCGCCTCTCTTTTCTGCACGCCGAGGACGTTGCCGGGGGTCATCGCGAGATGGTTGCCCATGCGCGCCGCGCCGGACTGCCCGTCTGGCTCGTACGCAGGATCGTGGACTCTCTGGGTGAAGTTGGCGCGCAGGATTTGCTGGATGCCCAGCTTGAGCCCGCGCCCATATCCGTACACCTGAACCCGCTGCGCACCGATGTCGTGGCTGAAGCGCTAGAGGATGACGGTGCCAGCGCGTTGGGCCTTCCTGGTGCCATGCGCGTCGGCCGCGTGAGCGCGCTTGTTCGTTCCGGTGCCTTTGACCGGGGCGATCTCGTGGCCTCTGACTACCATGCGCAGCTGATCGCAGCCGTTGCCACCCGCGAGGGTACATCTTTGGAGATCGGCGCGGGGCGCGGCACTAAGACCTTCATGATGATGGCTCATGCCAAGCGACGCGACTTGGACCACGAACACCTCGCGCTCGATTTATACGAGGGTAAATGCAAGGCGAACTCCCAGCGCGTGGATCGATCCGGCCTAGGCGAGATAAGTTTTGTCGCCGGCGATGCGACCGATTTGGATGCCTGTTTGGCCGTGTTGGACAAAGAGTATCGCCATGCTGTTAGATTCGACACCGTGTTCGTCGACGCGCCGTGCTCGGGTACCGGCACCATGCGGCGCCATGGCGAGATTCCCTGGCGCCTCACGCCGCAGGAGTGTGATCGCAACCTGCCCAAGCTGCAGCTCGCCATGCTCCGCGCCGCCGCAGACCGCGTGGCGCCCCACGGGGAGCTTATCTACGCCACTTGCTCGGTGCTGCGGGCCGAGAACATCGGGGTCGTGACCGCGTTTTTGACTTCACCGCAAGGGGAGGACTTTGTGCCCATCTCGGTGTCCGATGCCCTGCGCGACGCGGGAGGTGCGTACGCAGCGGCAGCGCACGATCTCGCCGTATGCGAAAATGCTGACGGGCTATTCCAGAGCCATCCCACTCGCGATGGATTCGATGGCCACTTCTGTGCGCGCTTCGTCCGGAAGTAGCCCCGGCAACCTCAATTACGTACCTGTGCTTAAGTGAGGTCAACTTTTGCGTCTTGCCTTACGCGTGCGGGCAATTCTCGCAGGCGCAGCCGGAGGAGCTGGGTTCTGGAGCGCTCGTTGCCGGGGTTGCCGAGCCTCCGTTGCGTTGGTCGGTGTTGTAGAAGCCCGACCCTTCGAACTTGATGCCGCTTGCGCTGAAGACCTTGTCGGCCATGCCGCCGCATGCGGGGCAGGCGACCGCGGGATGTTCGGTCATGCCGTGCTCAACCTCGAATACATTGCCACATGCGCTGCAGCGATAGTCGTAACGTGCCATTATTCTCACCCAAATCTCTCAAAGGCGCCCGCCGGTTTAAGCCTGGCGGGCGCAAAACGTGTACGCGGGATACTTTACCCCATCATGCCCACGATGTCCGAGTCTGCAGTTCAAGACATCCATAAATCGCACGTGCACGATATGCCAAAGGAGGACCGAGGCGCATACCAGCGACGTGAAGAGCGTGCCGAGGGCGGGCTCAAGATACCCCCCTGGCAAAACGCGCATCCGAAGCGGCGCGATGCAGGATCACCCGGCAAAGCGCCCCGTCTCGTTCATGACGATGGCCATGGGTTGCTCGTTTTCTACGAGGTCCGCCTCATCTGCCTGCCAGCTCCAGTTTCCTTCGGCGGTGCCGGGCACGTTCATGCGCGCCTCATCGCCCAGCCGCAACACGTCCTGGAGCTGCATCATCACCACGTCGGCATTGCTGCCGAGTGCTTGGTTCAAGATCTCGGTGGCGATGTAACGTGAGCCTTCCACGCTGCCGTCCGAGCAGAACGAGCGTCGGCAGAAGCCCACGAGGGTCGAGGTGTCGTGCGTGGAGATGTAGAGCGTCTTCTCCTTGTGCGGGTGGATGCCCTCACGCACGTCGTAGTCGGCGAACTCGAGCACGTCCATCCCGGGGAAACCCGTGCTCGCCAGAAGGCCGCGCACACCGGGCGTGAGGATGCCCAAATCCTCGGCAATGAGCGGCAACGGCCCCATTTCCTCGTAAGCGCGCTCGAACAGGTCGATGCCGGGACCGGGCATCCACTGGCCGTCTACACCGGTTCCGCCGGCGGGGATGGCAAAATAATTATGGAAGCCCACGAAGTGGTCAAGACGAACACGGTCATATAGCTTGAAGCTGCGGCGCAGGCGCGCGAGCCACCATACATAGCCGTCGGCCTTCATGTCGTCCCAGCGGTAGGTTGGGTTGCCCCATACCTGCCCGGTGGCGGAGAAGCGGTCGGGCGGAACACCGGCGATCTCGTAGGGCATGCCGTCCTTGCCCAGGCTGAACATATCGGGTTCGCTCCAGGCGTCGGCTGAGTCGTCGGCCACGTACATGGGGATATCGCCGATGATCTGGATGCCGTGATCGTTGGCATATGCGCGCATTTCGGTCCACTCGCGCTCGAACCGGAATTGCGCGAAGGCGTGGAAGCGGGCGCGATCGGAGAAACGCTGATCGGCGAAGATGAAAACGTTATAGCGCCTCAGCTCGGCCGGCCATGTGTGCCATGAGGTACCACCCAGCGCATCTTTAACGGCCATAAAGGCACAGTACGGGTCGAGCCAGCTTTCGTTCTCCAAGGCGAATTCGAAGAACTCCCTGCTCGTGAATCCGCCTTGAGATTTGAACTGCTTGTAGGCATGGGTGAGTTCGGCAGCGGTCTCCTCAAGCAGGTTCGCGTTGCCCGCGAAGGCGGAGGGACCGGCGTAAGGCGAACCAAAAGCATCGGTGGGATTCACCGGTAGAACCTGCCAATAACGCATGCCCATGGCAGAGAGGTGATCGATGAAGCGTCGCGCGGGGGCACCCAGCGTGCCGGAACGGCCGCCTGTGTTGGGAATCGAGGTGATGTGCGCCACTACGCCGGCGCCGCGGTCGAGTGGCTTTTGCAAGCGTTCAGTTCGGTGCGCGTACACCAAGGCGCTGCCGAGCGGCCACAAGCGCACTTCGGCGCAGCCGTCTTGTCCGCGCTCGAGGTCCGCGCCCGAGATGAGGTCCACGGCGGCGTCGTTCTCTACCGGAACGCGCACCGAGCGCGTATTGGAAAGGCTACGGTTGATGAGTAGCGAGACCACCTGGCCGTCGGCACCGCGGCGTTTCACGCACAGCACGTCATCGTTGAAGGCGAAACTCTCGAGCGTGCCGTCGATCAAAAACGGCAGTGCACGTCGCAGTATCGAAGTGTTGCGCACCATGGTGAGCATGTCGCGATCGCGCGCATCCTCGGGCGTGGGCAGCGTGCGGCGGTTGCCGGGGTCGGAGAGGCCCTCAAGGCCGTATTCGTCGCCGTAGTAGATGGAGGGGACGCCGGGAAACGTCATTTGCATGAGCGTGGCAAGCCAGAAACGCCCCTTGGCGAGGCCCATCGAGTTCTCGTCTAAGCGGAAGCGTCCGCGCTCCTCCTCGGGCAATTGAGACTCGTCGGGGCCGCCGCCCAGCACGGAGGCGATGCGCGGCTTGTCGTGGCTGCCGAGCAGGTTGAGGCAGCAGGAGAGCGCCTCGGGCGGGTAGTTCTCGCGGAGGGTCTCTAGACGCTCGGCGCATTGATGCGCGGTCTCGCCTCCCACAAGGAAGCCAAGGATGGCGTCGCGCAGTGGGTAGTTCATGGCCGAGTCGAGCTCATCGCCCAGCAAGTAGCGGCGCAACTCACTGTAGCTCACCTTGTTCGAGGCGTCCTCCCACACCTCGCCCAGCAGCAGGCCATCGGGGCGCTCTTCGAGCACTGCGCTCTTAATCTCTGCGATGAGTTCATCGGACAGTTCATCGGCAACGTCGAGGCGCCAGCCGCGCGCGCCGGCGCGCAGCCATGTGCGAATCACGCCGTCCTTGCCGAGCAAGAGATTGCGCACGTGTTCGGATTTCTCGTTGAGGGCGGGCATATTATCGATGCCCCACCATGAGTCGTATGTGCCATCCTCGTGCCAGCAGTAGGCGTCGCGCCAGGGCGAATCCTTGCTTTGCCACGCGCCCGTGCCGGGGTAGTTTCCAAAACGGTTGAAGTAGATGGAATCGTCGCCCGTGTGGTTGAACACGCCATCGAGGATAAGCGAGATGCCCATGGCCGCAGCGTCTTCGGCAAGGCGGCGGAAGTCCTCCTTTGTGCCGAGCATCGGGTCGATGTTGAGGTAGTCGCCCGTGTCGTAGCGGTGGTTGCTCAGCGCCTCGAATATCGGGTTGAGGTAGATGGCAGTAATGCCCATGCCCTTGAGGCGCGGCAAGTCTTCCCTGATGCCTTCAAGGGAGCCGCCGTAAAAGTCCCAGCTGCGAATCGACTTGTCCTCATTGCGGTCATAGACGGGAGGCTCCTCCCAGCGTTCGACCAGATGCTTGCCAGGTCCTTTGCGCGGTTTGGCAACGACTGCCTGCGCGCGCCCGCGCCACTTGGCGTCGCGGCGGTAGCGATCGGGGAAGATCTGATATACCATGCCCCGTTCGTACCACGAGGGGCGGTGCTCACGGTGCTTGTATACGGTGATTTGGAAGGACGGAACGTCATTGCGGTCGGTGTACATCACGCCTTGACCACCCGTTGAACCATCGCGGGCGCCCACGCGCACCTGGGCGCCATCGGAGGTGGTGACGATGAAGCTGTACCAGATGAGGCACGGCTCATGGCAGGGAATATCGGCGACGAGCGTGTTGTTGTCGCCGAGAGTCATGGGGATGAGCGCTTCGCCTCGGCCATCGACCCAGGTGCGGACTTCACCCTTGAGGAAGCTCGCATCTGCCTCCTCGACGCTGAGGGAGATGTGGACGGTCGTACCGACGCAAACGGCACCGAAGGGAACGCGGTGCTCTGAGCGGCGGGAGTTGTGAATCAGCTTCATGAGGGTAACCGTTGGGGATTCGGGAATAATGCGCGTACATTATACAGGTAGGAGGGGTCGTCTGGAATTGCGAGCGGCGCGGTCGGCGTGTACCGTATGCAGGACTAGGGGCAACGGATGGAGGTGCTGCGGCGCCGGTGAAAACCGCGATTGGAACAATCGTGCGAGGACGATAACAGCAGCGAGCCGGATGAGAATCCGGCTCGCTTGCCCATGGAGTTGTAAGGGTGCGCCTTGAGGTTACTTCTTGCTCCCGCGGCGCGTCGCCTTGGGAACGGTCTTCATGGCGGGTTTAGCGACGGGTTTGGCCGTGGTGGCAGCTGCAGCGGGTTTGGTCGCAGCAGTGGTTGTTGCCGGCTTGGCGGTGGTTGCCTTAGTCACAGTGGCGGCTGCAGTGGACGTGGTAGTGGCAGGCTTGGCCGCAGGGGCTGCCGCAGCCGACTTGGCCGCCGTCTTGGTCGCAGCGACCTTTGGGGCCGCGGATGTGGTGGCGCTGGCCTTCGAGGTGGCGTGCTTTGCTGCTGTCGCCTTTGTCGAAGCGGTCTCGGGGGTTGCTGCCTTCGTCTTGGCAGTCTTGGCAGCTGCTGCTTTGGCGACAGGTGCCTTCGTTTCGGCCGTCTTGGTGCTTGCCGTCGTCTTTGCAGCGGCGGTCGCCTTGGCAGTCGGGGTCTTGGTCGCCGGTGCCTTTGCGGGGGTGGTCGTCTTGGCGGCGGCGCTCGCTTTGCCAGCAGCGGCCTTGGTCGTCGTGGTCTTCTTGGTCGCTGTGGACTTGGTCGTGGCGGTCTTGGACGCGGCCGGCTTAGCGGCGGCCTTGCGCGTGGTGGCTTTCTCCGCCGGAGCGGGTTTCTCGGCAGACTCCTTCTTCAGTTCCGTCTTGGGTTCAGCATCGGTCTCGACGGCTGGGGAGAGCTCCTGCTTGGGCTTTTCGACAACTTCGGACTGTGGCTGCGGCACCGGGATCTCGGGATGCAGGTTGTGATAGAGGGCGATGTAGGCGTCGGCGGAGCGTTTCCAACTAAAGTCCGCCTTCATGGCGTTTTCGACCAAGCCGTTGAAGGCATCACGGTTATCCCAGAACAGGCGGGCGGCGCGGAAGACGGTGTCAGCCATTTCGTCACCGTTGAAGTGGGTAAACGAGAAGCCGGTGCCCTCCCCGGTGTACTGGTTGTACGGGATGACCGTGTCTTTGAGGCCACCCGTCTCGCGCACGATGGGAAGCGTGCCGTAGCGCATGGCGATCATCTGCGATAAGCCACAGGGCTCGAACAGCGACGGCATGAGGAAGAGGTCGGCTCCGGCGTACATGCGCTGCGAGAGCGCGGGGTCGAATTGGATGCGCGCCGCCATAGTGCCGGGGTACTTGCCCTCAAAATAGCGCAGGGCGTTCTCGTACTCGGTGTCGCCGGTGCCCAGAACCGCGACCTGGACGCCGCCAGAGAGGACACGATCGAGAGCGTAGGTTACGAGGTCCATGCCCTTCTGGCGCGTGAGACGCGTGACCATGACCATGAGCGGACGGTCGTCGCGTACCTCAAGGCCGAGCTCCTGCTGCAGGCGTGCCTTGCACTCCGCCTTGCCGGCACGGTCCTGAACGGAGTAGTTCGCGGCGATGCGCGGATCGGTCGTGGGATCGAAGGCGGTGGTGTCGATACCGTTGACAATGCCCTGCAGGATGGGGGCGCGGCGGCGCAGGATGCCGTCGAGGTGCTCGCCGAAATCAGGAGTCTTGATCTCCTCGGCGTAGGTGGGGGAGACCGTGGTGATGGCGTCGGTGTAGTTGAGCGCACCCTGCATGTAGTTGACCGCGTCCGGCCCGCAGGTGAGCTGGAAGGCGGCGGCGGGGATGTGTGCGAGGCCGAGGATGTCGTTCAGGACCTTGGCGCTGTACTGGCCCTGGAAAGCGATATTGTGGATGGAGAAGACGGTCTTTACGTTCTGGTACAGGGGCAGCGCCTGGTAGAACTCGCGCAGGAACACGGGAGCCATGGCGGTATGCCAGTCGTTGCAGTGCAGCACGTCGCAGGTGAAGTTGTCGAGTGTGTGCGGAAGGTATTGCAGCGCCTCGACGATCGCCTTGGAGAAGTAGGCAAAGCGCTCTCCGTCGTCAAAGAAGCCGTAGGGGTAGCCGCGGCTGAAATAGCGCTCGTTGTCGACGAACAAGTAGTCGACGCCTTCATGGTTGAGGCGTTCGAGGCCACAGTACTCGTTGCGCCATCCCAAGGGCACGTAGAAATCGCACAGGTGCTCCATGCGGTCCTTGTATTCCTGGGCGATCGTGTCGTACTTGGGGACGAAGACGACGACGTCGGCGCCGGCGGCCTTGAGGGCATGGGGCAGGGAGCCCGCGACATCGCCTAGACCGCCCGTCTTCACGAAGGGCGCGGCCTCGGCGCTGGCGAAGGCGATGTGCAGCTTGGATGGGGTGGTATCGGACATGGGGTAACCAATCTCCTTGATGTGTGCTGGCGCGGGGTCAAAGGCGCCTGTGCGGATACGCCGCCCGGGGGTGAATCCTCAAGGCGGCGTATCCATGGTAGCGCTTCTGTGCGCATTGCGCGTGTTGCGCGTTTTGCGGGGTTGTTAATTTACGAGTGCGACCTTGGGAACCACCAGGACGTTGTCGGGCGTGCCGGTTATGACGGTACCCGCCTCGATGACGTTGTTCTTGTCCACGATCGCGTTCTCCACGCGGGCGCCGCGTTTGATGACGCAACCCTGCATGATGATCGAGTTGGCCACGTAGGCACCACTCTCCACCACGACGTCGCGGGAGAGGGTGGAGCCACGCACGGTGCCGTCGATGCGACAACCGGCGGAGATGAAGGAGTTCGTGGCGTTTGATTCGGAGCTGTACTTTGCCGGCGGGGTGTCGTGTGCCTTGGTCATGACCGGACGGCTGTGGGTGAACAACTGGTGCATGACGTCGGGGTTGAGCATCTCCATGCTGCGACGGTAGTACGTCTCCTCGTTGAACATGCCGACGGCGAGGCCCTTGAACTCATAGGTGCACACGTCGATACGGCCGAAGTCCGGACGGATGGCGTCGAACAGGTCGAGGTAGTCGAGCGTCTCATACTCCTCGCAGATCTGCAGCAGCAGGTCGCGGTTGATGATGAAGCAGTCGAGGAACTCGTTCTCGTCGTAGGCGCAGCCAGAGCCGAGGTCGGTCACGCGGCCGTTGTCGTCGATATCTAGCTTCATGACATCACCGATCTGGCGATCCGCCTTCTTATAGATCATGGTCACGCCCGAGCCGCTACGCTCATGAGCGTCGATGACATCGGAGAGATCCATGTTGAAGACGATGTTCGTGGCACTCATGACCACATAGGGCTCGGAGGCACGCTGGAACAGCATCTTGTTGGTGTTGATGTCGCGCAGAAGGAAGCGAATGCCCTTCTTTGCGGTGCCGTAGGCGCTGCCCTGCAGCAGGAACAAGCCGCCTTTCTTGCGATCGAGCTCCCACTCGCGACCGCTTCCAAGGTGGTCGACGAGGCTGCGGTAGTTGCCGGGCAACACGACGCCCACGGTGCGGATGCCCGCGTTCATCATGTTGGAGAGCGGGAAGTCGATAAGACGATAGCGGCCCATGAACGGGACGGATGCGAGCGGGCGGCTCTCGAGCAGGGCGCTGTGCTGCTTGCTTGTATAGTTGGCAGTGATATAGCCGATGGCCTTACGGTTGATCATCGGATCATTCCCCCCTTCCGATGACGACGTCGTTTCCAACGACGGCGGTGTCCTTAGTCATGTCGACGCTTCCGAGCTTGACGCCCTCTTCCACGATGGCGTTCTCGCCCAAGATGGCACGCACCACATGTGCTCCGTCCTTCACGACGGCGCCGGGCAGCAGCACCGAGTCTTCGACGATGGCGCGCTCGCCGACGATGCAGTCGGTGGAAAGGATCGAGTGGCGCGCGGTGCCGTAGACGCGGCATCCGTTCGAAACGAGGCAGTCGTCCACGCGGCCGTCGGGGCCGATGAAGTGCGGCGGACGAGTGGAGTCGTTGCTCATGACCGGGAAGGTCTTGTCGAATAGGTCGAACTCGGGGTTCTCGCCCAGCAGGTCCATCGAGGTCTCGTGGAAGCTCGCGATCGTGCCGACGTCTTTCCAGAATCCGTGGAACTCATAGGTGTACAGGCGCTTGCCTTCGCCGAGCAGCTTCGGGATGATGTCGTTACCAAAGTCATGGCTGGAGCGCTGATCGACGGCGTCCTCCTCGAGGGCCTTCATCAGAACGTCCGCCGAGAAGATGTAGATGCCCATGGAGGCGAGGTTCGAGTCGGGCACCTCGGGCTTCTCAGTGAACTTCTCGATGCGCCCATCGTCCGGGTTGGCGGTGATGATGCCGAAGCGACTGGCCTCCTCCCACGGGACGGGCTTGACCGAGACGGTGAGGTCGGCGCCATGCTCGATATGGCTCTCGAGCATCTTGCGGTAGTCCATGCGATACAGGTGGTCGCCTGAGAGGATAAGCACGTACTTGGGGTCATGGCCTTTGATGTAGTCGAGGTTCTGCGTGATCGCGTCTGCTGTTCCCGCGTACCACGCACCGCCGTCCTGGGTGGCGTAAGGGGGCAGGATTGAAACGCCCGCTCCATGTTCCGCCAGATCCCACGCGCGGCCGGACCCCACATACTGATGCAGCTGATAGGGGCGATACTGCGTGAGGACACCGACGGTGTCGATGCCAGAGTTGGCGCAGTTCGACAAAGAGAAGTCGATAATGCGGAACTTGCCACCGAAGCTGACGGCGGGCTTGGCGATCTTCGAGGTGAGCGCCATCAACCTGCTGCCCTGTCCTCCTGCGAGGAGCATCGCGATGCATTCTTTGCTTGCCATCAATTTCTCCCTTAAAGTCCGATGGGATGTATAGATGTCTAAGCGGGAAATCGGGACCGGTGGCAGCTTTCCCGTGCTCGCCGCCACCGTTGCATTCCTGGAATTCCGGCTGCGTTCCGGTGCGACCTACCTCCTTTACGCGTGCCAGATCTCGTCGCGATACTCGCGAATGGTGCGATCGGACGAGAACCAGCCGGACATCGCAGTATTGTGCAGGGCTCTCCTGTTCCAATCCTGCGCATTGGGATACGTAGCGGTGAGGGCCTCCCAAGTATCCACGTAGGAGTGGAAATCCTTGAGGACCAGGTCGTAGTCGTTGTTGAGCATGACCTCGTGGTGGATACTCTCGAAGTTGCCGGAAAGGGCGGCAAAGGTGCCATCGGTGAGCTCCTCGATGATGCGTCCCAGTCGAGTGCGATCGGAATTCACGATATCCCAGGCGAAATACTGGCCACTCGCGCGAAGCTCGTCGACCTCGGGTGTGGTGAGTCCAAAGATCGCCTCGTTCTCTCGACCAGCGAGGTCGACGATCTCGATATTGGCGCCGTCCATGGTCCCGAGGGTGATGGCACCGTTCATCATGAGCTTCATGTTCGAGGTGCCCGAGGCCTCCTTGCCCGCAGTGGAAATCTGCTCGGAGATCTCGGCGGCAGGGTAGATCAACTGAGCGTTGGATACACGGAAGTTGGGGATGAAGCAGACCTTCATGATGTCGTTGACGCGGGGATCGTTGTTCACCACGTTGGCGACCCCGTTGATGAGGCGGATGACCTCCTTGGCGAAGGTGTAGCTCGACGCCGCCTTACCGGAGAAGATGAAGGTGGTGGGTTGGATCTTGAAATTGGGATCCGCCAGACGGCGGTTATAGAGATCCATCACCTTCATGATGTTCAACAGCTGGCGCTTGTATGCATGGAAGCGCTTGACCTGGACATCGAAGATGGTGTTCGGGTCAATGACGAGCCCGCACTCGCGTTTGACGTACTCCGCGAGACGAATCTTGTTCGCGCGCTTGGAGGCGCCGACGCGCTCGAGGAAGGAGGCATCACCTTCGAAGTCGGTGAGCTTTTCAAGTTCGGAGGCGTCATCGAGCCAGGCATCGCCGATCGCCTCGCTGACGAGTTTCGCGTAGGTGGGGTTTGCTTCGGCGAAGAAGCGGCGGTGGCAGATACCATTGGTCTTGTTGTTGAATATCGCGGGCTTGAGGGCGGCAAAATCCTTGAGCGTGCTCGCCTTGAGGATATCGGTGTGGATCTTCGCCACGCCGTTGACCGAGTGGCTGCAGATGACCGAAAGGTTGGCCATACGCACCTCTCCGTCCCACAGGACGGCGGTGGCACGCAGGCGCTCTGCGCTTTCAGGCTGAGACATGTCAAAACCTTCGCGCCAACGACGATTGATCTCATCGATGATCTGGTAGACGCGCGGCAGTAGAACGGAGAACGTGGAGATGGGCCACTTTTCAAGTGCCTCGGGAAGGATCGTGTGGTTGGTGTAGGACACCGTGCTGGTCACGATATCCCATGCCTCATCCCAGCTGAGGCCCTTTTCATCCATGAGGATGCGCATGAGTTCGGGGCCGCACATGGCGGGGTGCGTGTCGTTGGTGTGGATGGCGACGTAGCGGGGCAGTTCATCCCAAGCGTCACCATGCTCGCGCTCAAAGGTGTCGAGAAGCGTGCGGATACCAGCCGCGACAAACAGGTACTCCTGCTTGAGGCGAAGTAGGCGGCCGTGCTCACCGGCATCATTGGGGTACAAAATGGCGGAAATTGCCTCGGCGTTGGCGCGGTCGCGGTCGGCACCCGTGTAATCGCCGGCGTTGAAGGCTTCAAGATCGAAGTGCACGTCGATGGGCTCTGCGCTCCAGCAGCGCAGTTTGTTCACCGTCTTTCCGCCGTAGCCGACGATCGGGATGTCGTAGGGGACGGCAAGGACGTCCTGGGTGTCCTCAACGGAATAGATCAGACGGTCACCTTCTTGACGAGAGACGACGTGCCCGCCAAAGCCGATGCGAACCGCCTTGTCAGGGCGCTTGACCTCCCATGGATAGCCCTTGGAGAGCCACTCATCGGCGACTTCCACCTGGCGTCCGTCAACGATCTCCTGCTTGAACAGGCCGTAGCGGTAGCGCATGCCGTTACCGTAGCCCGCGATGCCCTCGTGTGCCATGGAGTCGAGGAAGCAGGCGGCGAGACGGCCGAGGCCGCCGTTGCCGAGCGCCGGGTCGGGTTCCTGGCGCTCGATCTCATCGAGGTCGCCGCCCATGTCAGCGATCGCCTCGGCGACGAGGTCGCGGATGCCAAGGTTGAGCAGGTAGTTGTCGAGAAGGCGGCCGATGAGGAACTCGATCGAGAAATAATAGACGCGCTTCTTCCCCTCTATGCGATTGCGCTCGTCGGTCTGGGCGACGATGACGCGCGAATCGCCTGCGATCATCTTGGCGAGAGCGGTGAACCGGTCGATATCGCTCGTGTCCTCAAATTCCTTGCCAGAAAGAGCGCGCACATGCTGGCGATACTGCTCGGCGAATTCTTCTTTGCTTTGGTAGATCTTATCCATGGTTTCCTTTCGGGTTCGGGTTGGGTACGGGTATCCATTCCGCGCAGTCGACCCTGCGCGTGGAAGGCTATTCGCGTAGGCTTCTAGTCGGGTTATTTGATGATCTTCGCACGCGATGACGCCGGCTTTTTAGTTCCGCGTGTTTGTTTCTTTGTACTTTTGGACGTAACCTTTAGTGGTTTGGGTGGTTTGTAGGAAGAGGTGCGGCGGCGTCGGTACACCAATCCGGCAAGGCCGGGGACGCCGATCTCAATCGACGTGTCGCGCATGTTCCAGGGCTCGGGCTTGGACGATGCCATCTCGATGACCGGGAATCCGGAACCGCCGTATGCGGGGTCGTCGGTGTTGAACACGAGCTCCCAATCGCCTTCGCGCGGGGTGCCGACGCGATACGCCTCATAGGAGGCAGGGTCGAAATTGATGAGCACGAGCAGGTCGTCGGCGGGTTTGTCACCGTGGCGGACGAAGCTCACGATGGATTGATCCGAGTTGTCAGCATCGATCCATTCGAAGCCCTGCTCACTGTAGGCGTTCTGCCATAGGCCACGCTGCGACGTGTACAGGTGGTTGAGAGCCTCGATAAAGCGCTGCTGAGCGCCGTGAGTAGCGTCGAAGTCCTTAGCGAGGAACCATTCGATGGCCTCGTAGTAGCGCCATTCGATTTGTTGGCCGATCTCGTTGCCCATGAAGTTGAGCTTGGCACCGGGATGGGTCATCTGATAGAAGGCAAGCGTACGCAGGCCCGCGAAGCGGCGCCAGTCGTCACCAGGCATGCGGCCTATCAACGAACATTTTCCGTTTACCACTTCGTCGTGGGAAAGGGGCAGTACGAAGTTCTCGGAGAAGGCGTACATGATGGAGAACGTGAGCAGGCTGTGGTTTCCCGGACGCCAAGGGAAGTCGCACTGCATGTAGTGAAGGGTATCGTTCATCCACCCCATATCCCATTTGAGGTGGAATCCCAATCCGCCGTCTTCGGCGGGGTACGTGACGAGGGGCCATGCGGTGGACTCTTCGGCGATCATCATGACATCGGGGAACTCGCGTCCCACCGCGCAATTCACCTGGCGGATGAACGCCGATGCATCGAGGTCCTCTTCGGTGCCGTACTTGTTGAACTTCTTATCTGCAGGGTTGTCGACGCCGAAGTTGAGGTAGAGCATGCTCGAGACGCCATCCATGCGGATGCCGTCGACATGGAACTGTTCGATCCAGAACAGGACGTTCGACACGAGGAAACTGCGCACCTCGGGGCGGCCGAAATCGAACTTGTGGGTTCCCCAATTAGGGTGGACCTCACGTTCAAAGAGCATGTGGCCGTTAAACGTCGCAAGACCTTCGGCGTTTGCGCAGAAACCGCCCGGCACCCAATCAAGAATGACACCGATGCCCGCCTTGTGGCAGGCGTCGACGAAGTGCATCAGCTGTTGTGGTGTGCCGTAGCGTGAGGTGGCGGCATAGTACCCGGTGGCTTGATAACCCCATGAGCCGTCAAAGGGGTGCTCCATGAGGGGCATGACCTCGATATGCGTGTAGCCCATCTTGGAGACGTACGCTACAAGCTCATCGGAGAGGTCGTCATACGTGTAATAGGTGCCTCGTTGAGCGGGGAACGGATCGCCGGGACCAGGCCAGGTGCCATCTTCGCGAGGCTCTCCTTGAGGTTCGTTTCCGTGGCGCTTCCAACTGCCCAGATGCACCTCGTAGATGTTGAGGGGGCTCTTCATGATGTCGCGCTCCGAGCGGCGGCGCAGCCAAGTAGTGTCCTTCCAGGCGTAGCCGGAGATGTCCCAGAGCTTAGAAGCCGTTCCGGGGCAGGTTTCTGCAAGGAACCCGAAAGGGTCGGCCTTCCACAGGAGTTCGCCCTCGTCGGTCTCGATGGCATATTTGTAGAGGTCGCCGGGTTGGAGACCGGGAACGAAGACCTCCCAGATGTCGCTGTTGTCGGCGCGCGTGAGTGGCGTTGAAAGGGGATCCCAGCCATTGAAATCGCCCACGAGATGCACGCTTGCGACCTGCGGTGCCCATACGCGGAACAGCCAGCCTTCCACGCCATCCTGGATATCCCTGTGCGCACCCATTTTCTCCCAAGCGCGTTGCCACGTACCGTTCGAGAAGAGAAAAATGTCGTCGCTCGTGAGCATGAGGGAGGGTCGGTCGTCCTTGGTGCGCGAGGGGCGTGCCTTGTTGGTGGCATTGGATTTGGTTTTCGAGGGTGTCGATGTTGCAGCCATCTGAACCTCTCCATCGTATATGCGGCGTTCTGCCGTGGACCAACGAAAACGTCTCGGGCTCTCGGCATACGCAAATCTGTAGGTGAGGACGCAGATGGCTCTGCGTTCGTCCACATACTGCGGCGTATGTGGAACCATCGACATTCTTACCGTACCACTTGCTCATCATAAAGTGGACAAAAATACCGTCACTGGCGCGATTCGACCTCTGGATGAAACAGGTAAAATCTTCCTTGACAGACGCCGTAAGAGCGTTAAGGAAATGATGGGTTGCATAATATGCCGTTTTGTCGCCCTTTGGGCGCCGTCGGTGGGGGTGTTCAATGGGAGTACGGTTTGCGTCGAAGGTCATTGATGACTTGTTTCCGTACACGCTGATTGTTGGCGGTTCTCCGGAGGCAACAGGGGCTGAAATGCTGACAAGTCTCGCGCAGTCATGCGCGCACGTCGTCGCTGTCGACCGTGGCCTCGATTCCCTCATCTCAGCTCATGTCCCCTGCGACCTGTTTTGCGGCGATGCCGACTCGGTGTCCTCGTTTGGACGAGATCAAGTACAGGCGGCTTTGTCAGGCGCGGAAAGCCTGGTTGGCGAAGTCGAACGGTATGACCCGTATAAGGACTATACCGACTTGTCCCTCGCCCTTCGCGCTGTGGAGTGTCGTTGGGGTTACGCCCCCATTCTCTGCACGTGCCTGTCTGGTGGCCGGACTGATCACGCGCTCGCGGCTCTTGGCTGTGTTGCCAGGTGGAAAGCGCCTATCGCTTGGATAGAAGACGCGTATTCCGCTCGCTTGCTCAAGGCGGGAGATTCTTGGGCTTTAGACGAATGCGAGGGCTCTACGTTTTCATTCGTGCCTCTGAGCCCCTCTGCGAGCGTCTCGGAAGAGGGGATGGAGTGGACACTGGACCATCGTCGTGTACAGCTCCTTGAGGATATTGGAATATCAAATGTTCTTCACGCAGGGGCTCGCATCATCTGCCACGAGGGCCTTATAGCCGCCTACCTCATCCGCTGACGTTGGATGACGTTTTTGGGTTGGTTCCGTCGACATCGACATAGGCAAAAGGGTCCCCGAGCAAGCTCGGAGACCCTTGGTTTGACGCTGTATGCGAAGGTGGTTGGGCTTTAGCCCTGGTAATCCACAACGTCGATCCAGCTCATGAGGAACTCGTCATTGACATCGGTGCGCTTGCGAGAGAGCTCGGCTGCGGCAACGATGGACATCCACTGGCGGACGACCTGCATGGGCACATCGGCGCGATCACAGTAGAGCTCGAGGTAGGCATCGGCCTGCTGCTTGTCGGTGAGCGCGAAGAGCAGGTAGGTCATAGCGGCATCGGCTGCAGGAGAGCCCTGGGTGGCATGGGCCCAGTCGCAGACATAGAGCTGACCGTCCTCAGCGACGATAACGTTGCTGGGATTGAAGTCGCCATGGCAGATCTGGAACTCCTTCTTCATGCCATCGAGACGCTCCATGAGGTTGTAGCGCGTGGTGGCGTTGATGTGGGGAAGGCCGTTGATCATGCGGGCGTACTTGTCGCGCTGGCGGTTGAGCAGCGGGGAGCGGTTGGCGTGGATCTCGACCTGAAGATCGACGAACTGCTCCAGATACTCGTAGAACTTGGAGGGCTCGGCGGCCATCTTGTCGGCAAGCGTGACACCGGGGACCTTCTTGGTGAGCAGCGCCCAACCGGTACCCTCGACCTCGGAAACTTCGAGAGGCTTGGGGGTGCGGATGCCAGACTCGGAGATGCGGGCGAGGTTCAAGGCCTCGTTGAACACATCGGATGCGGGCTTGTTGGCGTTGAACACCTTGGCGATCTTGTCGCCGAGGTCGTAGACCTTCTTGTTGGAGTGCTCGACGAGCACGGTCTTGGACTCGGGAAGAATCATGGCGCTACCGTCCTTTCTCATAGGTCTTGCACCATCGTAGAACGCCCGGGGCGCCGCTCGGCCGAGAATGGCGCGAGCGGCGTAAATCGGGCGGGTAACGGACGGGTCTACAGGACGGCGTAGTCCTGGGGCTCGCGACCGTAGAAGGCGTCAAGGTAGAGCTCCTTGATTTCGCTCATGAGCGGGTAGCGCGGGTTGGCGCCGGTGCACTGGTCGTTGAACGCCTGCTCGACCATATCGTCGAGGGTCTCGAGGAAGTAGGCCTCGTCGACGCCGTAGTCGGCGATGGTCTTCTTGACGCCGATGAAATCCTTGAGCTCCTCGAGCTTGGCAACGAAGTTTTCAAAGACCTCGGCATCGTCCTTGCCCTCGACGCCGCAGTAGCGGGCCATCTCGGCGTATGCTGCGAGCGCGTTGGGGTAGGGGTACTGGGAGAAGGTGCCCATCTTCACCGGGGACTCGGCGGCGTTGTAGCGCATGACGCGGGTCAGGATGACGGCGTTGGCGATGCCGTGGGGCAGGTGATGGAAGGCGCCGAGCTTGTGGGCCATGGAGTGGTTGAGGCCCAGGAAGGCGTTCGCGAAGGCCATGCCGGCCATGCAGGAAGCGTTGTGCATCTCCTCGCGGGCGTGCGGGTCCTTGGCACCGTTCTCGAAGCTGGAGGGCAGGTTCTCGAAGACGAGCTTGGCCGCCTTCATGGAGAGACCCTTGGTGTAGTCGGAGGCCATGATGGAGACGTAGGACTCGATGGCGTGAGTCATGACGTCGATGCCGGAAGCGGCAGTGAGGCCGCGGGGTGCGGTCATGGCGTTGTCGACGTCGACGATGGCCATGTTCGGCAGCAGCGCGTAGTCGGCGAGCGGCCACTTGATGCCGGTGTCCTTGTCGGTGATGATGGCGAACGGGGTGCACTCGGAGCCGGTGCCCGAGGAGGTCGGGATGGCGACGAAGTATGCCTTCTCGCCCATCTTGGGGAAGGTGAAGACGCGCTTGCGGATATCCATGAAGTCCATGGCCATATCCTCGAAGTTGCACTCGGGGTGCTCGTACATCATCCACATGATCTTGCCGGCGTCCATGGCGGAGCCGCCGCCGACGGCGATGATGACGTCCGGCTCGAAGAGCGCCATCTGGGCGGCACCACGGCGTGCGCACTGCAGGGACGGGTCGGGCTCGACGTCGTAGAAGCAGTCGTGGGCGATGCCCATCTCGTCGAGCTTGGCCTCGATGGCGCGGGTGTTGCCGTTCTTGAAGAGGAACTGGTCGGTGACGATGAAGGCGCGCTTCTTGCCCATCACGGTGCCGAGCTCGTCGAGCGCGACCGGCGTGGAGCCCTTCTTGAAGTACACCTTCTCGGGAGCACGGAACCACAGCATGTTCTCGCGGCGCTCTGCCACGGTCTTGACGTTCAGCAAGTGCTTCACCCCAACATTCTCGGAGACGGAGTTGCCACCCCAGGAGCCGCAGCCCAGCGTGAGGGACGGCTTCATGCCGAAGTTGTACAGGTCACCGATGCCGCCCTGGGAGGACGGGGTGTTGATGACGATGCGGCAGGCCTTCATGGTGTCCTCGAACAGGGCGATCTTCTCGGCCTGCGCAGGGTGCACGTAGAGGGAGGCTGTGTGGCCGGGGCCACCGGCGAGCACGAGGTGCTCGGCCTTGTCGACGGCCTCCTGGAAGGACTTGGCCTTGTACATGGCGAGGACGGGGGAGAGCTTCTCGTGAGAGAACTCCTCCTTCTCGGGGTCGGTGGAGGTGACCTCGGCGATCAGGATCTTGGTCTTGGCGGGAACCTCGATGCCGGCGAGCTCGGCGATCTTGGCGGCGGGCATGCCGGGGATGCGGTGGTCGAGCGCTCCGTTCTTGAACATGGCGCCACGCAGGGCCTCCATCTCGGCGCCCTTCTTGACGAAGTAGCAGCCGCGACGGGCGAACTCGTCCTTGACCTCCTTGTAGATGGACTCAAGAACGGTCACGGACTGCTCGGAAGCGCAGATCATGCCGTTGTCGAAGGTCTTGGAGTGAATGATGGAGTTGACGGCGAGCTTGATGTCGGCGGTGTCGTCGATGATGACGGGGGTGTTGCCGGCGCCGACGCCCAGGGCGGGCTTGCCGGAGGAGTAGGCGGCCTTCACCATACCGGGGCCACCGGTGGCCAGGATGATGTCGACATCGGCCATGACCTTATTGGTAAGGTCGATGGAGGGGACGTCGACCCAGCCGATGATGCCCTCGGGCGCGCCGGCCTTGACTGCGGCCTCCAGGACGAGCTTGGCTGCGGCGATGGTGCACTTGGCGGCCGCCGGGTGCGGGGAGATGATGATGGCGTTGCGGGTCTTCAGGCAGATAAGGCACTTGAAGATCGCGGTGGACGTGGGGTTGGTGGTGGGGATGACCGCACCCACGATGCCGATGGGCTCGGCAATCTTGGTGATGCCGTAGGCATCGTCACGCTCGATGACGCCGCAGGTCTTGGTGTCCTTGTACGCGTTGTAGATGTACTCGGCGGCGTAGTGGTTCTTGATGACCTTGTCCTCGAGAACACCGCGGCCAGTCTCCTCGACGGCCATCTTGGCCAGCGGGATGCGGGCCTTGTTGGCTGCCATCGCGGCCTCGTAGAAGATCTTGTCTACCTGCTCCTGGGAGTAGGTAGCAAAAATCCCCTGGGCCTCGCGCATAAGCTCGAGCTTGGCCTCAAGGGATTCGATCGAATCTACGACTTCGGGGGCGGCGGCAACGGTAGGTTTCTTCGCCATACTGCTCTCTCCTTTACGAGAAGCGGGTTTACCCAACGACTTGTACTGTAGCGTAATGAAGCGTTCCAATAACGTGAATGGTAGAAATTGAGCCGTAAACGGTCGAATGAAACGCTTCAATTGCGGTGGAAGACAAGATTTGTGGTGAGCACGTGTCAGAATTGTGATGAATGAAACGCTTCAAATAGTATGATGCACTTCACCATGTGCACGGAAGGTGCGACGTAGGAGGAAGCGACTTCTCGTGAGAAAGAAAGGCGCCCCGGGATTCCGGAGCGCCTGATGCTTGCAAGCAAACGTTTGTCCAAAGAGGGGAGTGCTTAGGAGCGAGCCACCTTCTGGGCCTTGAGGCAGCTGGTGCACACGTTCATCTTGCGACGCACGCCGTTGACGACAACGTAGACGCGCTGGATGTTGGGACGGAACTTACGATTGGAGACGCGGTGGGAGTGGCTGATGGAGCGACCAGCAACAGGGTGCTTACCGCAGATTTCGCAAACTTTGGACATGTCAGTGACCCTTCTTAGGCGACCCGATTCGAGGTCGCGTGAACAAACAGCAATGTACTATACCATAGGAGGCGTCTTATGTGGGAAATCTTCACATAGGACAAATTCTGCGCCGCTATTACGACTCCGCAACCGGTCGATGGCATCTTAGCGGCAATGACTGACTCCTAATCGGTGCACTTACGAGTGCAATCTCTAATACACGATCCATTGCTCCATGCCTTGTCTTCGTCTAAGGATTGCCCAGTTGTGAGTGCGCATCAACTTGGCAATCAAACAGTCTCCTGCACGTAACGGAGTCATTTGTTATAGGTTACACGGGAATTGGCAATCTTTTCGTACGGCATATAAGTTCTACCGTCTAGCGATATGAAGATCAGCCCATCTTCATTGCTGGTATATGCAACATGGACTGTCGCATAAGGTTCACCGTCGTCGCTAGTCAACAGGTATATGTTCGGGTCACCAGTATTTGAAGTAACACCTTTTGTATAGCTGTCCTCTTCCGTTCGAGCCGCCCATGTCGTGAATTCCGTGTTATCGCTTCTTTCGAAGTATATGGATTGGCTCAAAGAGGATTCGTAAGCAAATGTTCCGGTTATATCAAAGCCTTCTTCCATTCTGTGGCACAGTTGACTTCTGGCATGCTTTTCGCCAATATACAACACCATTCCAATGGTCAGACATACCACGAGCGCTACAACGATGATTTGGAGAACGTGCTTTCTCATGCCGGGCTCCATTTCTGAAGGTGACATGATTTACGCGTTAACTACTTTGAAGTCACGTCCAGTGACTTCAGGATACGAGTGCAGGTGCGCGTAGACGCTTCTATTTCCATAGGCATCGATATAGTACGTGGTGTATGGTGTTGATGCATATTCAATATTTGCTTTTACCTTTTTTCGTCCCCCAGCAGGGATATTAACGATTATGCCAGGTGAACTTACGGCGCGAGCAAACGACATTGACACCCCAACAGCTCCGCCAAATGACAAGGGGAAGCTAAATGAGCTCCAACTGATGGCCCTCCTGTGAGTTCGACGTAGATGGAGCCTCCATTAGAGAAACTGTATCCATTCGCGGGTTGCCCACCTACAAATTGATACCCACTATTTGCATAGGTTACCGGGCCGTAAACATTCTCGTAGTAGGGGCGTCCACGGGCTGCTTTCGAATTACCAATGCTTTCGTTAAGCGACTGAATTAACTTATCCCCTTCCTTTTTTGCCTGCTCAAATATAACGGCCTCAAGTTCAGACCTAGTCAGATTGGCATGACCCTTAACGACAGCCAAACGACGGGAGTTGTTCGATGCCGAAGGAAGCGGAGCGTCCGATGCGTAGAGCGTGTCTGGAATAAGCATTGAGCCTGAAATGAGCCCCGCCGCCGCCAGCACCGATCTCCGTGTCAAGCTTGCTTCCCGAACGTTGACGTTCATAGTTACTCCCTTCCATTCCGAAGCAATTGGGCGCGCCTCTCTTATTACAAAACTACCCACTAAAAATGCGGCCTAACTACTCGATTTCGCCAATCGGCGAATGGAGGGTAGCTCGGGGCAATCGGCATACTCCATCTCTGTACAAATATCGTCGTTCACCCGCTTGCAGTAATTATGTTTCGACCGTACGCGGTGGGAAGAGATATACAATATTCCGATATGAATGCTCAGACCGCCTCTCTTGGAGTGCGTGCGGAAGGAGAATCCCATGACTGAACCGATCGCCGGGACCTTGAACGTCTCGAACGAGGTTATTGCCGATATCGCCGGCTACGCCGCCATGTCTTGCTACGGTGTGGTGGGTATGGCCGAGCAGCTGCAAGGCGCCGAAAGCGTGCGTCTGCTTGCCGGTCAACGCCTGCGCAAGGGTGTGTTGGTCACCGCCTCCGAGGATGGGCTCACGGTCGACCTCCATGTGGTCATCGAGGCCGGAGTCAACATGCGTTCCGTCAGCGAGAACCTCGCGAGTTCGGTCTCGTTCACTCTATCGGAGATCGCGCAGATCGATCCGGCCCAGCTCAAGATCGCCATCCACATCGACGGGATGAAATCCCGCCTCTAAGGTGCGCATTGTTCGCACAGACCTGCATTCACGAGACGAAAGTACCAGTAGAGATGATTGCAAAGACCATTCGCACCTGTTTTCCCATCGCGGTCGCGGCTGTCGCCGACAAGGCCGAGGAGATCAATAAGCTCAACGTGTTTCCCGTGCCCGACGGCGATACGGGCACCAATATGTCCCTTACGCTCCAATCTGTCGTTAAGGAGCTCGCGGCGCTTCCGGTCGACGCCGATATGGAGGTCATCGCCGGTGCCATCACCCATGGCTCCCTGATGGGGGCCCGCGGCAATTCCGGTGTCATTACTTCGCAGATTCTTCGCGGTGTCGCTGAGGGACTACACGATGCCGGAGAGCCCGTCGATGCTTCTGACATCGCCTCCGCATTCCGTCGTGCCGTCAAGGTTGCCTTCCAGGCCGTGCGCAAGCCTATTGAGGGCACGATCCTGACCGTCCTGCGGGATGTCTCCACTAAGGCGGACGAGTGCGAGAAGCGTCGTCTGTCCGTTGAAGAGACCCTCGATGCTCTGGTGGTCGAGGCCTATCAATCCGTCGCCCGTACGCCTGACCTGCTGCCCGTGCTCAAGGAGAACGGCGTGGTGGACTCGGGTGCGTTCGGCTTCGCGATCTTCCTCGAGAATTTCGTTGCCGCCGCCCTTGGGCGTACATCTAAAATCGAGGATTTTTCCGCGACCTTCGATGCTGATTCCGCCCGCGCCGGCGCCCTCGATCGCGTGAAGATCGAGGCGAACGACGACTGGGAGGGCTCCGAGTTCCGGTATTGCAACGAATTCCTCTTCAAGGCCGAGAAGCCCTTTGATGAGGATGAGGCTCTCAAGTTCCTCGGCTCCATGGGCGATTGCGAGCTCCTGGTGGGTGCCTATCCCGACTACAAGGTCCATGTCCATTCCAACACTCCGAACCTCGTGCTCGAGCACATGCTCCAGTTTGGCCAGATCTACGAGGTCTTCATCCATAACATGGACCTTGAGGTCGCCGAACGCACGGCGAAGATTCACGCCGACCAGGACGGTGCCGCCGAGCCCGCAAAGCCCCTTGGCTTCGTTGCCGTCGCCGCCGGGTCCGGCGAGGCGGAGATCCTCGAGTCCCTCGGCGTGGATGTCGTCGTTTCCGGTGGGCAGACGATGAACCCCTCCACCGCGGATCTGCTTGATGCCGTGGCGCGCGTGAATGCCGAGGCGGTCATCATCCTTCCTAACAACGGCAACATCCGCATGGCGGCGGAAGCTGCTGCAAGTGCGTGTGCGGACAAGAAGGTCTACGTCGTTCCCACCAAGACCGTTCCCCAGGCGTTCTCTGCGCTGTTCGCCGTCATGCCCGACGCTCCGGTCGAGGAGGTCGTCGAGGCCATGACCGAGGCTAAGTCCGAGGTTCGAGACGGTGAGGTCACCCGCGCGGTTCGCGACAGCCAGGCATCTGACGGTACGCCCATCCAAGACGGTGACGTCATGGGCATCATCTGCGATTCCATCGACATCGTCGGGTCTGACGTCAAGCAGGTCACGCTCGATTGCATCAACCGTATGATGGACGATGAAGAGGGCGACGCCCTGACCATCCTTGCCGGCGAGGAGCTTGACGATGAGGCCTTCCAGGAGATTATCGATGCCATTGAGGAGGCCCAACCCGACCTCGAGATCGACGCCCATCGCGGCGAGCAGCCGTTGTATCCGATCATCTTCTCCATCGAGTAGGCTTCATAGGAGATGGCAGACGTTTGCACCGTGTCGCGGGTCTCGGCCCGTCTTGCACGGACCTGTTCTGTGTCTGAGGACATCTCACGTTTGAAATATGTCTCGGGTGCGAGAGAGGAGGCCCTTCGCAGGCTCGGTATCGAGCGGGTGGGGGACCTCCTTCTACATATTCCGTTCAGGTATCTCGATTTCACTCATGCATTGTCCATTGAGATGGCACCGATCGGTGAGGTCTCCACGATTGTGGGCACCGTGGATTCCGTCGCCAACCGCCCCACTTCCAAGCGCGGTATGATCGTGACCGAGGTGTTCCTCGTCGATGCCTCGGGCGTCCTCAAGATCGCGTTTTTCAAACAACCTTGGATCGCGCGGGAGTTTGCGGTGGGGGATCGTGTGGCGGTTATCGGCAAAGTCGAGTTCGCCTATGGATTCAAGCAGATGACGTCGCCGCAGTACGAGCGGATTGAGGACGGGGGCGCGCAGGGTGCCATCCTCCCTGTGCATCGTGTTTGCGACGGCGTCTCTCAAGCCTGGATGCGCCGCTTGACATCGGTGGCCTTGGAGCGTGTCGGCGTCTTTTGCGATCCGGTTCCCGTTGGGTTGCGTGCGCGGCGTCGCCTGATGTCGCTCTCGCGCGCGGTGCGCTGCGCCCATTTTCCTCGCATCGTGCCGGAAGTCGACCTCGCTCGTCGCAGGTTTTCCTACGATGAGCTGCTCTATTTACAGTTGGCCCTGCGTCTGCGCAACGATACCAACCTTTTGGGCGTCCGCTCCATTCCGCATCTTGTGGGCGAGCATGTCGCGGCCGTGCGCGCAGCGCTTCCCTTTGAGCTTTCGAGCGAGCAAGACGTGGCGGTCAACGAGATCTTGGACGATATGGCGCGGGGCGATCGCGTGATGAATCGGCTCTTGCTCGGCGATGTGGGAACGGGCAAGACCGCCGTTGCGTGCTGTGCGCTCGGAGCCGTTGCCGACTCGGGCACCCAGGCGTGCGTCATGGCGCCCACGAGCGTCCTCGCTCGTCAATATGCCGTCAAGAGCGGACCTATCTTGGAGCGCGCTGGAATATCGTGGGGCCTCCTTACCGGCTCCACGCCCGCCGATGAGAGATCGGTTTTGTTGGACCGTCTGCGTCAGGGGGAAATCACGGTTTTATTCGGCACGCATGCGGTGCTCGGGGACGACGTGACGTTCAAACGGCTCAGCCTTGTCGTCATAGACGAGCAGCATCGGTTCGGCGTGGGTCAACGCAATACGCTGAGGGCAAAGGGGCCTGGGGCAGATTTGCTGGTGATGACGGCAACTCCTATTCCCCGTACCCTCGCGCTCTCGGTGTACGGCGATTTGGACACGAGTGTCATCAGGCATCGTCCCGTCCCGGGGGCGGGCGTATCCACGCAGGTGCTGGAGAGCTCCAGCCGCGATCTTGCGTACGGCGCGCTCCGCGACAGCCTTGCGCGGGGCAGGCAAGCGTATGTGATCTGCCCGATGGTGTCGCCGCAAGAGGGGGCTGATGAACTCGAGGACGTGCCCGGACTTGAGATCGATGAACACGGGCGCGCCCGTCAGGCAGTGACGCTGCATGATGTTGAGTCCGAATGCAAGAACATGCGAAGGCTGTTGCCAGATGTGCGTGTGGAGATGCTCCATGGCCATATGCCCGCTCGCCGCAAAGAGGAGGTCATCGATGCGTTCCGATCGGGCGATATCGATGTGCTCGTTGCCACGACCGTCGTTGAAGTGGGCGTTGATGTTCCGAACGCCACGATGATGATCGTCGAGAACGGGGAGCGGTTCGGCTTGGCGACGCTTCATCAGCTGCGCGGTCGCGTGGGCCGTGGCCCTATTCCCGGCAACTGCATGGTGCTCACGGAGGTCCGGTCAAAGCGCGGCGTCCGGTCGCCCGCGCTCGAACGACTCGAGGCGCTTGCTCGCACTTCTGACGGCTTCGAACTTGCCGAGATGGACTTGCGTCTTCGTCATGAGGGCGAGATCCTCGGCCTGAGGCAGCACGGCGGGGTCTCACTTCGTTTTGTCGATTTAGACGCCGATGTCGATCTGGTCGAGTACGCTCATGATGACGCGGAGGAGCTCCTCCGGTATTCGCGAGATCTTACCGCTAAGGCGACGATGCCGTTGCGCCATGAGGTCATTGCGCGATACGGAGATGTTTTCAAGGAGGTCAGTGGAGGATGAGAATCGTCGGAGGAGAGTGGCGCGGACGGCCCATCGAGTCGCCCCGTGGGCGTGACATCAGCCGCCCCACGACCGATCGCGTGCGCGAGGCTATCGCCTCAATGCTGGAAAGCGCCCTTGATGGGGGCGTCGAGGGCTCCCGCGTCCTCGATGCCTTTGCCGGGTCCGGAGCCCTGGGGCTGGAACTCCTCTCACGCGGGGCGTCTCATGTGACGTTCTTCGACCTCGATCGGGGTGCATCGGCGCTCGTGCAGCGCAATCTCGCCAAGCTTGGATGCGAGCGTGAGCGGGCGCGCGTTGTCGCCGGCGACGTGATTACGGCAGCGCGACGTGGCCGTATGCCCGGGGCTCCCTTCGACGTGGTGCTCATCGACCCGCCCTATGCACTGGGCACGAGCCCAGCGGAGAACCTCGTGAGCGCGCTCGCCTCCCGTGGCTTGCTGGCACACGGGGCGATCGCGCTCTTTGAAAGGATCTCGTCCACTCCTGCGCTTGTCCTCGAGGGCTTCGACACTCTTCGGGAAAAGCGTTACGGCCAGACCTGTATCGACCTCTTGAGATACCAGTGAGGAACCCATGACCAACACAATCCATCACGTGCTGGTGCCCGGCACCTTCGACCCCATAACGTACGGGCACATCGATGTCGTGCGGCGTGCCCTGAGGATCTGCCCCAAGGTGACGGTCGCCGTCGCCGAAAGCCTGGGCAAGAATGGGGTGGGGACCACCTTCACCCTTGCAGAACGCGTGGAGCTCGCGCGAACCGCCTTGCAGGGTCTCGAGGGCGTGGACGTCCTGCCGTTCACGGGCCTCCTGGTCGATTTCGCGGCTCAAGTGGGTGCCGGTGCCGTGGTCAAGGGCCTGCGTGCCATGACCGACTTCGAGTATGAGCTGCAGCAGGCGGATCTCAATTACCGTCTCGATTCCGACCTCGAGTCCATTTTCGTGATGAGCTCTCCTGAATACGGTTATCTTTCGAGTTCGGTCGTGCGCCAGATCGCTTCGTTTGGCGGGGACGTATCGGAGTTCGTTCCTCCCTGCGTCGCCAGTGCGCTGAAAGGGCGTTTTTCATAAACTACCTGCCGCAATAGTTGAAACGTGCATATGTGGTACCATAACGCGTTAGAGTGAAACAGCAGAAAGGAGCCCTTCATGCCGGTCGAGAACCTCCCGGGTGAGCGCATCGAGAGCCTTGTCGATGAGCTCGAGGGCATCATCGAGGAAGCGCGTCCTCCGTTCGGCAAGGGCGCCCAGCAAAAGATTATCGAGACCGATGTCTTCTTCAACATCCTCGATGAGATTCGCATGAGCTATCCCGAGGAGTGGCAGAAATCCCGTCGCATCCTTAAAGAGCGCGAGGAGTTGCTCGCCAGTGCCGCCGCTCAGGCTGATTCCATCATCGCCGATGCGCAGCAGCAGGCGCTCACCATCGCCTCTGAGCAGGAGATTGTGCGTTTGGCCCAGCAGCAGGCGGACGACATCCGCGATCGTGCCAACCAGTACGAGCGCGAGACCCGCTATGCTGCGGAAGATTACGCTGAGCAGGTGTTCACGCACCTTGAGGAGAATCTTAAGTCCCTCACCGGTACGGTCGCCCGTTGCCGCCAGCAGCTAAACGACAGCGCTGCCCAGGACCAGAACCAGGGCTGGTAACATGAGCTGCCTTGGTTCGGTCATGGTCGATTTGTCGGACAAGCTCGAGAATCCCGGTGAGTCCTATTCGTTTGCCGGTCATATCGACGCCGCTAGTTATTCGGTGGGAGACAAGGACCTTGCCTTGCCGCATGGCGCGTCGTTTGACGTTGTGTTCACGAACGCGGGCGACGGTATCCTGGTCACTGGCATGGTGCGAGCTGAGGTGACGGGCGCGTGCGATCGCTGTCTCGAGCCCGCATCCTTTGAGGTCGCCGGTGAGATCGAGGAATACTACCTGTTCGAGGAGCCCGAGGATCCCGACAGCTATGAAGATGGCTTTGAGCTCATCGGATCCGATCGAGTCGTCGATCTTGGCGATGCCATCTCTGATGCCGTGGTCATGGATACGCCGTTCGTCGTCTTGTGCCGCGAGGATTGCCGAGGGCTGTGTCCCACGTGCGGTGCAAACCTGAACGAGGGCGACTGTGGCTGCGCGGATGCCGCTCAAGAAGCCTGGGTTGCATCGGACGAGAATCCCTTCGCTGCCTTAAAGAATCTCAAGCTCGATTAGTCACCTATTCGTTTTTTGATGTTTTGTGTAACTCGGTGAATTCTGTTATTATCGTTGCTTGCGCGTAATCGCCGCCAGTTATGAGTTGTAAGGAAGGTCAACATGCCAGTACCTAAGCAAAAAAAGGGTCGCGCCAAGACGCACTCTCGTCGTTCGACGAACATGAAGATCAACGCTGCTTCCCAGTCCACCTGCCCTCGTTGCGGTGCTGTGAAGCTCCCGCATCATGTCTGCGGCAACTGCGGTTTCTATAAGGACCGCGAGGTCATCGTCGTCGAGTAAACTCGACTGGCGGTTACGTTGAGTTCATTATGGCCGGCTCCTAGAGTCGGCCATTTCTCTATCGGGGGGAACAACATGGATAAGGTTCGCGTGTGTGTTGATGCCGTTGGAGGCGACGAGAAGCCCGAGGTTGTGCTTGCCGGCATCGAGGCCGCGCTCGAGGCCGATGCGGACCTCGACGTGCTCGTTGCGGGTCCCGAGGAGGTTGTTGCGGGGTTCTGCTCTGCGCATGATCGAGCGGAGGCTCTCGTCGCGCCGGAGGTCATCACCATGGAGGATGACCCCATACAGGCAGTCATGACTCGTCGTAGGTCCTCAATCGTTCTTGGTTGTCGTGCGGTGAAAAAGGGGCAGGCGGACGGCTTTTTCTCCGCAGGATCGACGGGTGCCGTCACTGCTGCCGGCACGGCATACGTCACCCCTTTTAAGGTTGAGCTCGATGGTAGGCGCTCGGCGATTCGACCCTGCCTTACCAACGCCTTGCCCAATCGAGCCGGCGGCCTTACCGTCTTGTGCGATATGGGGGCAAATCCTGATGTTGAGCCCATGGATGTCGTTCGTTTCGCTCAAATGGGCGCAGCGTATGCGTCCTGTGTGTTGGGTATCGATGGGCCGCGCGTGGGTCTCCTTTCCAACGGTACCGAGGATCATAAAGGGAGCGCGTTCACGCAGTCGTGTTTTCCCCTTATGGCCGAGAACGTCGAAGGCTTCGCGGGCAACTGCGAGGGGACTGACCTCACGAGTGGGCATTTCGATGTCGTCGTTTGCGATGGCTTTGCCGGCAATGTCGCCCTTAAGTCCATTGAGGGCGCGGCTAAGTTCATGATGCAGGAGCTCAAGAGCGGCCTCATGTCCTCGTTTCGGGGGAAGGTCGCCGCGCTTCTCATGAAGCCTGTTTTGCGTGGCCTCAAGCGCAAGCTGAGTGGTGATGCGAAGGGCGGTGCGGTGCTCTTGGGCCTTCGCGGTGTGGTGATGATCGGTCATGGCGCCACGAGCGTCGAGGCGGTTAAGAACGGCACGCTTGCCTGTGCCGCCGCGGCGCGCCAAGGGCTCGTCGATCGCGTGGCCGATTCCATGGGGGCCGTGGCCTAACAAAATCCCTTCGCCGTGCTCCCATGGCACGCAAAGCAGATGATCACTGGATCAAGGCGTCTCCGCTGACGGCGAGGGCGCGGCTTTGCTGTGTGTGCCGCCTTCGCTTAGGGTAAAATCATTTTCATATGTGGATGGACGACACCCGTGTGTCGTCCAAAGAGAAAGGGGCAGTGCCATGGCACTCGATCGCGCCGAGATTTTCGATAAAGTTTGCGATATCGCCGCCGACGTCCTCGGCGTCGAGGCCGGTGAGCTTTCCGAGGCCACCACGTTCGACGACCTCGATGCCAACTCCCTCGATCGTCTCCAGCTCGTGACCGCCATGGAAGACGAGTTCGACATTGAGATCGATGACGATAAGCTCATGGCCATCAACTCCGTCGCCGAGGCGATCGATGCCATCGAGCAGACCTTGGAGGCCTAGATCTTGTCCATTCGCGAGAAGCTCGATCGCGCGCAGGAGATCTGCGGGCATCAATTCAACGACATCTCGCTGCTGCGCAGCGCGGTCACGCATCCCTCAGCTGTTGAGGGGGAGCCCGTCTCGGCCTCGTATGAACGACTCGAGTTCCTAGGTGACTCCATTTTGGGCGCCGTTGTCGCCGTTTCCCTCTTTCAGACCTATACGGACTTTGACGAGGGCAAGCTCACGCGCCTCAAGGTGTCCCTCGTCTCAGGCACAACGCTTTCCGATGTGGGCCTTGAGCTCGGCATCGACAAGGTGATCATCCTGGGAGCCTCTGAACAGGGGACTGGCGCCCGCGGTATGCATTCCGCGCTCGAGAACGTCTACGAGGCCTTGGTGGGGGCACTGTACCTCGATGGCGGTTGGAGTGTGGCGGAAACATTCATCATGCGTACGCTCAAACCACACCTGGCGACCGAGCGCGCTGAGCACCCCACCAATCCCAAGAGCTTTTTGCAGGAGTGCGTGCAGTCCGATCACATGGAGACGCCGTCTTATAAGGTTGTTGGAGAAGAGGGGCCCGCGCATGAGCCCACGTTCACCGCAATCGCCTTGGTCGATGGTATCCGTCGTGGCCGCGGCACCGGTTCCTCGAAGAAAGAAGCGGAAGCTGCCGCAGCCCTCGATGCGCTTGATCGCATGGGATACACCACAAATGGCGTTATCCTCAAGAAGAAGCTCGGATAGCGAGGCCCCGTGTACCTTAAGTCGCTCACCCTCAAGGGTTTCAAATCGTTTGCCGATCGCGCTCAGATGACCTTCGAACCTGGGCTCACGGTTATCGTTGGTCCCAATGGTTCGGGCAAATCGAACGTCTCTGATGCCATCTTGTGGGTTCTGGGCGAGCAGAGCGCCAAGCAGCTGCGCGGGCAGGCCATGGAGGACGTTATCTTCTCGGGCTCGTCTGCGCGTAAACCGGTGGGTGTTGCCGAGGTGACGCTCGTGCTCGATAATTCCGATCACGTGCTTCCCGTCGATTTCAACGAGGTCGCCATCACGCGGCGCATGTACCGCTCGGGTGAGAGCGAGTACCTCATCAATTCCAGTCCGTGTCGCCTGATGGACATTCAGGATATCTTGCATGACTCCGGCTTAGGCAAGGACACGCACTCCATCATCTCCCAGGGCAAGCTTGATGCGATTTTGCAGAGCCGCCCCGAGGAGCGGCGGAGCCTTATCGAAGAGGCCGCCGGTATTTCCAAGCACAAACGCCGCAAGGAACGCGCCCTGCGCAAGATCAAGAGCATGGATGAACATCTCACGCGTGCGCGCGACATAAACCGTGAGATCTCCCGTCAACTCAAGCCGCTCGAGCGGCAGGTTGATCGCGCTCGAAAATACAAGGACCTCTCGAGCAGGGCGACCGAGCTCACACAGGTCCTTGCCGTCGACGAGCTTCGTCAGCTCCAGGCCCAATGGGCGGATCTCGAGTCGTCCTCGCGCGAGAGCGCTGCGGCCCTCGAGCTCGCCCGCTACCGCCTAGGCGAAAAGGAGCGCGAGCTCGAGAAGCTCCAGGTCATGCTCGAGGAAAAAGGGCTGTTCGTTGGTGACCTTGGTGAACAGCGCCGTCATATGCAGGATATCGTCGGGCGAATCGGTTCTGATATGCGTTTGCTCGAGGAGAAGGGGCGTAATATGGTCGCGCGCCTCTCCGAGATGCGTGGCACCCTTTCCGGCTCCGAACACCAACGGCGACGAACGGTGGAGGAGCTTTCCGACATCAACCGGCAACTTGATGAGGAGCGTGCGACGGCCACCGTGGCTGCAGAGGACGTTGCCGCCCTTGAGCCTGCCGCCGATGAGCTCCACGCGCGACGAATCGAGCTTGGTGAGGTTATCACCGCGCTCACGCGGGAGCAGCGTGAGGTCCAGCGAACGTCTGATGGTGCCGCCCTCGAACTCGTCAAGGTTAAGGAGACGCTTTCCAACGCCGAGCTCGAGGATGATATGTATGCCCGTCGCCTTGAACAGGTCGATGACGAGGCCGATGAGCTGCGTGCTTCTCTGGCCCATCGCCGCGATCGTGCCGACGAGCTCGTCGCGGAGCTGGATGACGCCCGCACGGCACGACAGGAGGCTAAAGATGCCCTTGACGCGGCAATCGCAGCTCTCGCGGATTTGCGGGAAAAAGAGGCTCAGACGCGTGAGAAGCTCGCCGACGTCCGTTCTGAGCTTTCGGGACTCAGGAAGGTCGATGCGAGCCTGAGTGACTCCTCGCCCCTTGCCGCTCGTGTGGTGAGCAACCACCCCGAGTCCATTGCGGGGCGTTTGGGTGATGTCATCGAAGCCCCCGTCGAGCTTGAGCCCCTCGTCGAGCAGTTGCTTGCGGGGGACATCGATGCGCTCGTCTGCATGGACGGCGATGCGCTTGCCCGTGCTGCGTCGTTCGCCCTTGGCCAGAAGGATGCATCTGGTGAGGCTCTTCTGCTTGCGCGAGATGTTACTGCTTCGGACCGGCACCAGGGTGCCGCAGGTTATCGCTTGGTCGAGCGCCTTCAGGTGCGCGAGGGCTACGCTCCCGCCGTCGCCGCTTTGCTCGGTCACGTCTATGTGGTCGATTCCCTTGACGATGCGCTGTCGGCTCCCATCGTTTCCGGCGTGCTTTACGTGACGCCCGACGGCGCTCGCGTGCGTGATGGGGGTGTGGTTCGCTTGGGCGCCACGAGCGGGGGTGCCGCCGGCTCACTTGAGCGCAAGCGCCGCATTCGCGAACTCGAGGGATTCGAGCCTGATTTGCTTGCCGTCTTCGACCATGCCGTTGAGCGCGTTGGTGAGGCCACCGAGGCTATTGAGGAGGCCCGCACGGTCGAGGGTAACGCCGCGGGAACGATTTCGCGCCTCGAAGGAGAGCATGCCTCGCTCTTGTCTGAGATCGGGCGTATGGAACATTCTCTTTCGGTCAAGCTCGGCGAGCGTGCTAATCTCGCCAAGCGCCGCGAGGAGGCGGCGGTCGCCGTGCGCGATGCGCAACCGCGGGTCGACGAGCTCACGACGGTTCGCGATGATTCGCTTGCGCGCCTGGATGAGCTTTCGCGGCAGATTGACGAGGCACAAGACGACCTCGAGCGCGTACGCCGAGATGACGCCGAGGCCGGTTCGAAGCTCGCAGACGCCAAGGTGCGTTTGGCCCGCGCAAACGAGCGCGTGAAGAGCCTCTCGGCACGTGCTCCCGAACTCGAGCGTAGACTTGAGGGTATAGACCGTCGTATTCGCGGCACCGAGCAGTCTGCCCGCTCCCTTGAGGTTCTCCGTTTGCGCGTCGATCCCCTGCATGACCGGTATCAAGCGCTTTCAGAGCGTGCCATGGACTGGGCGGCGCGCCTGCGAGACCGTGCATCGCTGGAGGAGGCCGATTCGGCGTCGCTCAAGCGCACGATCGAAGATGCCAAGTGCGAGGTCTCGCGCGCGAAGGTCGAAGTCGATTTGGCCACCGCCGCGGTGAATGAGGCGAAGGTGTCTCGTGGCAAGCTCGAGGTGCAAGTCGAGGCGGCCGTACGTGCCATCACCGCCGATGGCACCACGGTCTTGGAGGAGGCGTTGCAGCTCCCCGCGCCCGATGACCGTGCCGCCGCCGAGCGCGAGCTCAACGACCTTGTTCGCCAGATCAACAACCTCGGTCCGGTCAATCAGGTCGCGATGGAGGAGTACGAGACGCTCAAGACGCGCGCCGACTACATCGCCCGTCAACTCGAGGATCTTGAGGGTGCCCGCAAGGCGCTCACCAAGATCACGGCGGCAATCGATCGCAAAATGCGCACGAGCTTCCTCACCACCTTCGAGAAGGTCGACGAGAACTTCCGCGAGGTATTCGAAATGCTCTTCCCGGGTGGACAGGCTCATCTGGAGATGACCGATCCCGAGCACCCTGCCGAGACCGGTATCGAAGTCGTCGCGCAGCCACGGGGTAAGCGCATCACGAAGATGATGCTCATGAGCGGCGGCGAGAAGTCGTTGACTGCGCTTGCGCTCCTCTTTGCCGTCTACCGCACTCGTACGGTGCCGTTCTACGTTCTTGACGAGGTCGAGGCCGCCTTGGACGATTCGAATCTCTCCAAGCTCATCGGTGCCATCGACTACCTGCGTACGTCGACGCAGCTGCTCGTCATCTCGCATCAACGTCGCACCATGGAGGACGCCGACGTGTTGTATGGTGTCTCCATGCAGGCCGACGGCGTAAGCCGTGTGGTCAGCCAGAAACTCGATCGAGAAACCGGAAAGGTCGTGAATGCATAATGGGTCTCTTCGATTCCCTCAAGCGCGGTCTCGAGCGTAGCCGCGAGGCCTTGAATGAGGTCTTTTATTTCGGCGGCGAGGTGGACGAGAGCTTTTGGGAGGAGCTTGAGGACACCCTCGTCATGGGTGACATGGGTGGCGAGATTGCGATGCGCGTCACGGATGATTTGCGCGAGACCGCTGCTCGGAAGAATTTGAAGACCGCCGAGCAACTCCGTGGGGCGCTCGCTGAGCGGCTCAGCGAGTTTTTCGTCGAGCCCGCGTTGGATATCTTTGACGATACCCCCAGCTGCGTCCTATTTGTCGGCATCAACGGCGCCGGCAAGACCACGACGGTCGGGAAAATCGCGAGTGCGGAGGCGCATGCCGGCAAAAATGTGGTTATTGGCAGCGCCGACACGTTCCGAGCAGCCGCCATCGAGCAGCTCGATGTGTGGGGGCAGCGCGCAGGGGTTCCGGTTATCAAGCGCGATCGCGGCTCCGATCCCGCGAGTGTGTGCTACGACGTTCTCGATGAGGCCGACAAGCGCGGCAGTGACCTGGTGCTCATCGACACCGCCGGCCGTTTGCACTCGAGCCCCGAGCTCATGCGCGAGCTCGCCAAGGTCGTGAAAGTGACCCGCAAGCGCGCCGAGGCGTGCAGCTCTGGCCCCATGCCCGTCCATGTGGTGCTTGTAATCGATTCCGCTACCGGCCAAAACGGCCTTTCCCAGGCCCAGGAATTCAACGAGTCGCTCGGGCTGGACGGTATCATCATGACCAAGCTTGACGGCACGGCGAAGGGCGGCATCGCATTGGCCGTTGCCGAGCAGCTCAAGCTTCCCATCTACCGCATCGGCGTGGGCGAACAAGTCGAGGACCTCAAGCGCTTCGACGCGCGCGCCTTCTGTCGCGCCCTGGTGGGACTGGAAGATTAGGTTAACGAATCCCCGCGTCTTCCCCTGATGGGCACCTTGCCGCTCAGCTGCGAGCTTACGTACGTTAGTACGCTGCGCTCTTGCTTCGTGGCAATCTGCTCCATCAGGAAAAGACGTCTCAGTACTTGTTAGAGCTAGAAAGAGAGAGATACATGGCTGCATTTGGTTCGTTGTCCGACCGCCTCGCCGATACATTCGACCGCTTGCGCGGTAAGGGCAAACTCACTGAGGCCGATATCAACGTGGCCATGCGTGATATTCGCATGGCACTGCTCGAGGCGGACGTCAACTACCGCGTGGTGAAGGACTTCGTCACGCGCACGAAGGAGCGCTGCCTCACTGCCGAGGTCATGGAGTCGCTCACGCCTGCGCAGAACGTCGTCAAGATCGTGCTCGATGAGCTCACCGAGCTGCTGGGCGGCACCGAGAGCAAACTCGTGCTCTCCAGCCGCATTCCGAACGTGATTATGCTCGTCGGACTTCAGGGTTCCGGTAAGACCACGGCGGCCGTTAAACTCGCCTACATGCTTAAAAAGCAGGGTAAGAGCCCTCTGCTCGCCGCGTGCGACGTCTATCGTCCCGCCGCCGCCGACCAGCTGGCGACCCTCGGCGGTGAAATCGGCGTGCCCGTCTTCCGTGGGGACGGTGTTCATCCCGTCGAGATCGCCCGTGCTTCCATTCGCGAGGCGGTCGACACCATGCGCGATGTGGTCATCGTCGACACCGCCGGTCGCCTGCAAATCGACGAGCAGATGATGCAGGAAGCCGTCGACATCAAGCGTGCGGTCAAGCCCGACCAGGTTCTCATGGTGGTCGACGCCATGACCGGCCAGGACATCGTCAACGTGGTCTCCACCTTCGCGGAGCGCACTGACTTCGACGGTGTCATTATCTCCAAGCTCGACGGTGACGCCCGCGGCGGTGGAGCCCTCTCCGTGCGTGAGGTGACTGGCAAGCCCATCAAGTTCGTCTCCATGGGCGAGAAGCCTGATTCCCTCGAGGTGTTCAACCCCGAGCGCATGGCAAAGCGCATCCTCGGCATGGGCGACGTCATTGGAATTATAGAGAAGGCTCAGGAGGCCGCAACGGCCGAGCAGCTCGCATCTGCGGAGCGCATGCTTCGTGACGGCTTCACCATGGATGACATGCTCGAGCAGATGAAGGCCGTCAAGAAGATGGGCGGCATGAAGGGTATCCTCGGCATGCTCCCCGGCGGCCAGCGCGCCCTCAACCAGATGGGCGGCGACCTCGACGAGAAGGTCTTCGACCGTAACGAGGCCATCATCCTGTCCATGACGGCAGAGGAGCGCCGTCGCCCCTCCATCATCAACGGCCAGCGTCGCGCCCGCATCGCCCGCGGTTGCGGTCTTACACCCACCGACGTCAACGCCCTCATGAAGCAGTGGGGCGAGATGAACAAGATGATGGGAAAGGTGCGCGCCATGGCGCAACAGCAAGGCGTCGGCAAGAAGGGCAAGAAGGGGAAAAAGGGCAAAAAGATGCGTATGCCCGGCGTCCCCGGCATGGGTGGCATGAACATGAACCAGCTCATGAATCAAATGGGCGGCATGCCCGGCATGGGCGGCGGCATGTCCGACATGGAGAAGCTCATGCAGATGAACGAGCAGTTCAGGCGGAAGTAACATCCTTTTCGTCAACTCGATCTGCGCCCGGCCTTATATACGCTACGGAGTGTGGTTGCGCTTCGCTCCACAAATACACTCCTACGGTATATAAGGCCGGGCTTCTGTTACCTTGTTTAGATATGTTCAATTGCGTGTGGAAGGAGCGAGTCGTGAGCAAGGCGGACAAGCTATTTGTGACCATGTGTCGCGACATTTTGGACCACGGCACTACGACGGAGGGGGAGGAGGTCCGTCCACATTGGGAGGACGGCACTCCTGCGTACACCATCAAGAACTTCGGCGTTACTAACCGATATGACCTTCGCGATGAGTTCCCGGCACTCACGCTGCGCCGTACGGCACTCAAGTCCGCCATGGATGAGATCTTGTGGATCTACCAGCGCAAGTCCAACAACATCAACGACCTCAAGTCTCACATCTGGGACCAGTGGGCCGACGAGACCGGTTCGATCGGCAAGGCTTACGGCTACCAGATCGCGCAGAAGTCGCACTACGAGGAAGGCGACTTCGATCAGATGGACCGCGTGCTGTACGACCTCACGCATACGCCGTACTCGCGTCGCATCATGACGAATATGTATACGTTTGCCGATCTGTCCGAGATGCACTTGTATCCGTGCGCGTATTCTGTGACGTACAACGTGACGGCTGAGCCTGGCTGCGACAAGCCGGTGCTCAACATGGTGCTCATGCAGCGTAGCCAGGATATCCTTGCTGCCAACAACTGGAACGTGTGTCAGTACGCCATCTTGCTCATGATGGTCGCGCGCCATTGCGATATGATCGCAGGCGAGCTGTTGCACGTGATCGTTGACGCGCACATTTACGACCGGCACGTGGATATCGTGCGTGAGCTCATCGAGCGGCCGCAGTTCCCGGCGCCCAAGGTCTCGCTCAATCCTGAAGTCACGAATTTCTACGACTTTACAACTGATGACCTCATTGTTGAGGATTATGAGACGGGGCCGCAGGTCAAGGGGATTCCCATCGCGGTCTAAATCCGTTTCGCCCGCCCCGCCCCGGAGCATATCACCCCGTGCTCAAACAGCGCTACGCGAACTGCGCGCGGGACGATATGCTCCGGGGCGGGGCTACGGTATCATCGGTTTAAAAGTGGATTGTGCCCCTGATGTACAAGAGAAGAGTTGCATGATGACATGTGAGCTTAAGGCCATCGTCGCTGTGTGCGATGACTGGGGGATTGGACGGGATGGCGATATGGTGGTGGCCAATCGTGCCGACATGCGCCATTTTGTCAATAAGACCAAGGGCCATCCCGTCGTTATGGGACGTAAGACCCTTGAGAGCTTTCCCGGCGGGCGTCCGCTCAAGGACCGTCGCAACATTGTTCTCACGCGTGATCCCGCGTTTGAACGCGAGGGTATTGAGGTTGTTCATTCGGCTGAGGAAGCGCTCGCTGCCGTCGCGGATGAGGACGTTGCCTGGGTCATCGGCGGGGGAGCAGTGTACGAGCAGTTCCTGCCTCATTGCATCGAGGCGGAGGTCACGCGCAACCACGTGATACGCGATGTCGATACGTATTTCCCCAACCTCGATGTAGATTCCGCCTGGTCGGTCGTCGACTGTTCCGAGGTTTTTCGTATTGAGGAGGGCGCCGGCGACGCCGACGTCACCTTCGAGTTCATGACATACCGCAGATCGTAGGGGCCCGCGCCCCGTGGGAGCCTGTGGTTCGTACCGTCTGGCATATACCGTCAACCATCTTGTACGAAGGAGCAACCATGCAATTCAAGATGTCTCACACAGAAATCCACGTCCTCGATCTGGATGCGTCCCTCGCGTTCTACGAGAAGGCACTCGGCTTGACGCCGGTGCGCGAGGAGGGACCCGAGGACGGTTCCTGGAAGCTCGTGTTCCTCGGCAATGAGGCGAGTCCCTGCCAGCTCGAGCTCACGTGGAACAAGGGCCGTGTCGAGCCGTACAACCAGGGCGGGCATGACATTCATCTGGCTTTCGAGGTCGCGGACATGGGTGCCGCCCATGATCTTCACGCTTCCATGGGTTGCATCGTGAAGGAGAACCCCTCCATGGGCATCTACTTCATCGAGGATCCTGATGGTTTCTACATCGAGATCGTGCCGGTACGTTAAGATGCCTGGGGTTGAAATCGCTCATATTGACTCATTGGACGATCCTCGTCTTGAGGCGTACACGAAGCTGACTGAACGTCAGCTGCGTTCAGTGCTCGAGCCCGAGAAGGGCATCTTCATCGCGGAGAGTGGCAAAGTCATCGAGCGCGCGGTCGAGGCCGGCCTTGTGCCTGTGAGCTTCCTTTTGGGTGAGCGTTGGCTTGATCAGCTCACCCCGCTGCTCGAGAAGGTCGCTACCGACTTCCCCGAAATCGATATTCCCGTCTTTGTTGGCGAGATGGCTCTGCTTGAGCAGCTTACCGGCTTTTCGGTGACCCGTGGTGCACTTGCGGCGTTTCACCGGCCGCCGCTCGCGGATGCGGGTGCCTTCCTAGAAGGATTGGTTGAGCGCGCCTCTGGGCGCCCGATTCGCGCGTGCGTGCTCGAGGGCATCGTCGACCATTCGAATGTGGGCGCGATCTTCCGGTCCGCGGCGGCGCTCAACGTTGACGGCATTCTCGTGAGTCCGACCTGTGTGGATCCGCTCTATCGCCGTTCTGCGCGCGTGTCCATGGGCACCGTCTTCCAGGTACCTTGGACGAGGATTGGCACCGAGGCCCGCACGTGGCCCCGTGATGGCCTCGAGGTCCTGCACGATGCCGGCTTCACGTGTGCCGCCATGGCGCTCTCCGACGACTCGATTTCCTTGGACGACCCTCGACTTCAGGGCATAGAACGGCTCGCGATATTCATGGGAACCGAGGGCGCCGGGCTACAGAGACGCACGATTGACGGCTGCGACACGACGGTTCGCATTCCCATGGCGCACGGCGTTGACTCCTTGAATGTCGCCGCTGCGAGCGCCGTCGCGTTTTGGCAGCTCTGTCCCCACGTCGACAATGGGTACCAATATCGTCCGGGCATGTTTGCGTGATTGATGGCAGGTCTCTCCGTATCGTGACGGAGGGGCGTTCTTGATTCGCGCGTTTAACGGGCCGCGCTCGGGGGTATCCTCAGAGCATTACTGAACGTACGGACGGAGTTTCCTTATGGAAATGGATGATCATAAGCGTAGGCGGAATCTCATCCTCTACATGCTCATTGCCTTTGCGGTGTACCTGGTCTTGAGCAGCGTGCTGTTCCCCAATTTCAAGAACGGCGGGCTCGAGGTCGAGGATGTCACGTATTCCCAGCTTTTGAGCGATCTCGAGGACAAAAAGGTCGATGAGGTCAGCTACACCACCGATGATGCCCAGGCGGTCTACACGCTCAAGGGCGAAGAGGGCAAGGCGTATCGCACCACCACCATGCCCACGGACGTGGATCTCACTAATCGCATCGAAGAGGCTGGTGCAACTCTCAAGGTGACGATTCCCAAGCAGGATTCCGGCATGTGGACCTATCTGTTCATCACGGTGTTCGCTCCCATGCTCATCTTCTTTCTGCTCGGTTGGTGGCTCAATCGCCGTATGAAGAAGGCCATGGGTGACGACAATCCCTCGATGGATTTCTCCGGCGGCGGCTTTGGCGGCTTTGGCGGCGGCAACCTTGGCAAGTCCGGCGCTCGTATCGTCGCTTCCAAGGATGTCGGCGTCACGTTCAAGGACGTCGCTGGTCAGGAAGAGGCCAAGGAGTCCCTCAAGGAAGTCGTCGATTTCCTCGAGAATCCCAAGCGTTATGAGGAGATCGGCGCCAAGCTGCCGCGTGGTGCCCTGCTCGTGGGCCCTCCCGGTACCGGCAAGACGCTGCTCGCGAAGGCTGTCGCCGGCGAGGCGGGCGTTCCCTTCTTCAGCATTTCCGGATCTGAGTTTGTCGAGATGTTCGTCGGTCGCGGTGCCGCCAAGGTGCGCGATCTGTTCAAGCAGGCTAAGGAGAAAGCTCCCTGTATCGTCTTCATCGATGAGATTGACACCATCGGCAAGAAGCGCGATGGCGGCGGCTTCTCTGGCAATGACGAACGTGAGCAGACGTTAAATCAGCTTCTCACGGAAATGGACGGCTTTGACAACCAAAAGGGCATCGTGGTTCTCGCCGCGACGAACCGCCCCGATTCCCTAGACGCCGCGCTCCTGCGCCCGGGCCGCTTCGATCGCCGCGTGCCGGTCGAGTTGCCCGACCTCTCCGGGCGCAAGGCGATTCTCGAGCTCCACTCCAAAGATGTGAAGACCGAGCCGGGCATAGACCTCACTGCCATCGCCCGCGCGACGCCCGGTGCCTCCGGTGCCGATCTTGCTAATATCATCAACGAGGGAGCCCTGCGCGCTGTTCGTCTTGGTCGCAAGCGTGCGACCCAGGAAGACTTTGAGGAAAGCGTCGAGGTTGTCATCGCCGGTCAACAGCGCAAGTCCACGGTGCTTTCCGATTATGAGAAGCAGGTAGTTGCGTATCATGAGATTGGCCACGCCATCGTCGCCGCACGTCAAAAGGGGTCGGCGCCGGTAACCAAGATCACCATCGTGCCTCGTACAAGCGGCGCACTCGGCTATACCATGCAGGTTGAGGAGGACGAGCGGTTTCTCACCACGAAGCAGGAGGTCCTTGATAAACTTGCCGTCTACTGCGGTGGGCGTGCCGCCGAGGAGCTTATCTTCGGCGAGATGACCACCGGTGCCGCAAACGATATCGAGCAAGCGACCAAGCTTGCCCGCAATATGATCACGCGATTCGGCATGTCCGAGGAGTTCGGCATGATGGCGCTCGGCACCGTGCAAAACGCCTACCTCAACCAGGACACCTCGCTCACGTGCGCACCCGGTACGGCGGAGCGCGTTGATGCTGCGGTCCAAAAGCTCATCGCCGAGGCGCACGGACGCGCCCTCCAGATGCTCAAGGAGAATAAGTTCAAGCTCCATGAGCTCGCTCATTACCTGTATAAGAAGGAGACCATTACGGGCGAGGAATTCATGAGTCTCCTTACGAGGGAGAACCCGCTCATGCCCAAGAGCCCTCAGAAGTAATGGTGGTTCATGTCCTCATATGACATACGACCCCGTCCGTCTTTTTGCGCGGACGGGGTCGTCGCATGCGCATGCAACTCGAAGGGATGCTATGTTCGAAAACGCTTCGGAGCTCCGTTTTGCCGTCCTGATCGATGCCGATAACGTGAGCGAAAAATATATCAAGGTCATCCTCGACGAGATTTCGAATGCGGGTGTCGCTACATACAAGCGCATCTACGGTGACTGGACGAGCCCTCGACTGGCGAGCTGGAAGAGCTGTCTGCTTGACCATTCGATTATCCCGATGCAGCAGTACAGTTATACGTATGGCAAGAATGCCACGGACTCGGCGATGATCATCGATGCCATGGACATCCTGTATTCGGGTACGGTCGACGGATTCGCCATCGTCAGCTCTGATTCCGACTTCACGCGTCTCGTGGCGCGCCTGCGCGAGAGCGGTATGGTGGTGATCGGCATGGGCGAGCAAAAGACTCCCAAGCCGTTCATCTCCGCTTGCAACCAGTTCAAGTATCTCGACCTGCTGTACGCTCGACAGCAGCTGGAAGAGGCCGATGATGCCGGTGATTCCCGCGAGGACGATGTTTCGGCCCCTGTCGGCAAGCCCGCGCCTCGCCGACGGCGCCGCCGCCCCGGCGATGCCGGCGGATCCGCATCTGAACCGAGCAGCTGCGCATGTGATGAGGCGGAGGACGAGATCGAGGGAGAGGTCGCTTTCGGCGAGATGAGCCGAGCGGACAAGCGCCGCCATCTTCGGGCGATCCGTTGCGCCATTAACGCCGTCATCGATTCCTTCGGCGATGAGGACGGTTGGATTTCCTTGGGGCTGCTCGGCGACCAGCTCGGAAAGCGCCTTCCCGATTTCGACGTTCGCAACTATGGATATAAACGGCTCCGCCCGTTCCTCAAGTCGCTCGGTGTCTACGAGTTCGACGAGCCCGCGGGCGAGCAGGGCAAGCGCCAGATCAACCTCCGTCAACGAGATCTCTAGAGCGCCTTGTACACGGGACGCGTTGTAGCCGTTTCTCGGTGCGTACGCTACGGGGCGTGCGGATAATCGCGTGGAGGACTTGAGGTTTTCCTTGGTATAGCACTGCTTCTTGTGTATACTTGCTGCTGTTTGTTCAACCTATGTGCCGGCGTACGCGTGCGGCACCTCTAGAAGAGTAAGGAATCTGTCATGGATTACATCCGCGCAATCGAGCGTCAGCAGATCCGCGAGGACATGCCTCGCATCCTGGTCGGCGACAACGTCAAGGTCCACTACCGTATCAAGGAAGGCGACCGCGAGCGTGTCCAGGTCTTCCAGGGCGATGTCATTCGCCTGCAGGGTGCCGGTTCCCGTGAGACCTTCACCGTTCGTAAGATCTCCTACGGCGTGGGCGTTGAGCGTACCTTCCCGGTTCATTCCCCGAAGATCGCCAAGCTCGAGGTTGTTCGCCACGGTAAGGTCCGTCGCGCCAAGCTGTACTACCTGCGCGACAAGGTGGGCAAGGCTGCCCGCATTCCCGAGAAGCGCTAAGCACGGTTTTAGGGTTTACAGATCCGTACGGAAAGCGGGCCGCTCATTTGGGCGGCCCGCTTTCATAGAGAGGGTCGTGCGCCGCGCGGCGCATTGATTCTTATAAGGGGGATATCGTGGCGAATATGACGAGTTCGGCCTCTGCCGCCCAAGTTGCGGCAGAACTTGCGAGCGCATCGTTCGAGGAAATCGAGGCCCTTGTCGAAAGGTATGCCGAAGATCCCCGCCTCCAAGTCCAGAAGGCATGCGAGCGCGCGCGGCGCCGATTGGACAAGGAACGCACCGAGCGCGACCGCGTGGATGCCATGTACGCAACCATGCGCGAGCTTGGTGGTCCCGGCGTCGTTGTCGGCGTCGATGAGGTCGGCAGGGGTTCGGTCGCCGGACCACTGACCGTGTGTGCCGTGTGCCTGCCCGATGAGCCGCGCATCTGGGGTATCAACGATTCGAAGCAGCTCACTCCTGCCAAGCGTGAGATCCTTGCCGTCCAGATAGCAGAATGTGCGCGGGCGATCGGCATCTGCCATATCCCTCCCGCGCGTATCGATGAGATCGGCATGGCCTGTGCGCTGCGTGAGGCGGTGGCAGGCGCGGTTGCCGATACCGGGTTAGAGCCCGATTGCGTCCTCATGGACGGCAATCCTCTCGGTGCCGTCAAACATGAGCGCGATGTCGTAAAGGGTGATGCCACGGTGGCTTGTATTGCGGCGGCCTCGATTGTCGCAAAGGTCACGCGTGATGAGATGATGGTCGAATATGACGCCGAATACCCTGATTATCACTTTGCACAATCAAAGGGCTATGCCTCTGCAGAGCACATACAAGCAATCAAGGAATACGGTCTTTGCCCCATACATCGCGTGAGTTTTTGCGGAAACTTTTTGGAGACTGCACGACTTTTCTAGCTCCTCGATGATCCTTGCGCCTTACAGGTAAGGCCTCTTCCTTCACGTCGCCTGGCTGTGTCAGGTGCTGCCAGATTCCGCGTATGCTTTTGCGGGGCGTTTTTGAGACGGCTATGGGATAGCAGGTCCGATACTTCCCTCACCGGATGTGAAGGGAGTGCATATGGGCGCGAACAAGAATAGAGAGCGGGCGCAGGCGATCCTGAGGCGTGCCATTGACGAAGGGGAGTGCGTCTTCGATGGTCAGTACCTAAGCGGGATGTCGAACAAGCTCATCGGAACACTGGGGGAGGAGCTCGCGGCGTGTTATCTCGAGGGCCGGGGATACGAGATTGTCGAACGCAATTACCGCTGCCCAGAAGGTGAGGCTGACATAATCGCCCACGATTGCGACTCCGAAGAAGTCGTCCTCGTGGAGGTCAAGACACGGCGCAGCACTGCGGTCGATTCATATCCCGAAGAAGCCGTGACACCGTCCAAGATCAAGCGCTATCGCCGCATCGCCTATCAATTCATCGCCGAACACTTCCCGTGCCAGTCGGTCCGTTTCGACGTTATCGCGGTCACGCTCGCCTCGAAGGGCGCATGTGAGATCCGCCACCTGTATGGCGTGTTCGACTGGGAGGCGGACCAATGAGCGCAACGCCTCAAACATTTGCCGTTCATGCGGCTTGTATACGAGGGGTGGAGGCGTTTGAGGTTACCGTTGAGATCTCGTCGTCGGGAACCATTCCGGGTATGACCATAGTCGGCATGGCGGATGCCGCCGTCATGGACGCGCGCAGCCGAATCCGATGCGCGTTGCGTTCGAGTGGTTTCATGGTTCCGCGGTGCACGCTTACGGTGAGCCTTGCGCCCGGGGATGTCCGTAAAACCGGATCGGGGCTCGATTTGCCTATCGCCGTGGCGATTCTTGCCCTCTCGGGCCAAATCCCCCTGGAGGGTCTCGATGATTGCCTCTTCGTTGGGGAGCTCGCCCTCGATGGGACCGTCTGCCCCGTCAAGGGCGAGGTGGCCTATCAGTTGCTCGCACGTGATCTCGGTGTTTCCTTTGTTGGGGGATTTAACTCCGAGCATGTGCCCATCGGCGAGGTGCAAGCAAGTTATCTGGAGCGTCTCAGTTGCCTGAGCGTCGGTATCGGTCGAGGTAAAAAGCCGTTTTGCGTCAATCCGTCCCATCGTGCTGTTCATGGGTCAGCGCTTGATTACGGCGATGTCGTGGGTCAGGAAATCGCGAAGCGGGGATTGGCGATTGCGGCAACGGGAGGCCTGGGCCTGATGATGATCGGGGCCCCGGGATCCGGCAAGACCATGCTCGCCAAGCGTATGACGGGCATCCTTCCTCCCATAGATGAGATTGAGCTTCAAGAGGCGCTCTGTATCCATTCGGTCGTTGGCGAGCGCACCGAGTCCTTGTTGAGGGGCTCGCGACCGTACCGAAACCCACATCACAGTATTTCCTCGGCAGGACTCATAGGCGGCGGGCGTCCGGTCCGTCCCGGTGAGATCAGCTTGGCGCATGGTGGCGTGCTCTACCTGGACGAACTCGGCGAGTTTTCATCGAATACCCTCCAAATGCTACGACAACCGATGGAAGACGGCGCCGTTCGAATCGTCCGTGTCGATGGAGCCTACACGTTTCCGGCGCGATTCCAACTCATCGCTGCGAGCAACCCCTGTCCCTGCGGGTACTTGGGGGACCGTGATGTTCCGTGCCGGTGCTCCGACGCCGCAATCGAACGGTATCGAGCAAAGCTTGGCGGTCCGTTGGCCGATCGTATCGATATCATCCTTCACGTAGCACGCCCGGATCCTGACCTCGTCATCGAAGGAGCCGAGGGACTGACGACGGACGTGCTGCGCGATCAGGTCGAAAAGGGCAGGGCGTTTTGCGCATGGCGCGAATCGCGAATTGCAGATACGGACGAATGCGGCTGCAGCGCTTCGCTCGATGCCGAGGTTCGTTCCTTCGGTCTGGACGCTGCGGGACGCGAAACGCTCCTTGAATTCTCGAAGCGTTCGCATTTGACGGGCAGGGGCGTCGTCGGTCTCTGCCGTATTTCGCGCACTATCGCCGATATGGCGGAGTCTGAATTCATCCAGGCGGCACATGTATTGGAGGCAGCGCAGTATCAAGGGAGGTATGGAGATGGGGGCGTGTAGGGACGGATTCGAGATTCGTCGGGGAGACTCAGGCTATCCTCGATGTGTGGCCGAGCTTCCCCAGGTGCCTCCCGTGCTGTACGTACGGGGTGATGCCACGGTGCTTGATCTTCCCTCGTTGTCCATCGTCGGCTCTCGCCGTGCATCGCCTTACGGTTCGGCTATCTGCGAACTTGCGGCGGGAATCGCCGTCGAGTCGGGCATACCCGTCGTATCGGGCGGTGCGCGCGGATGCGACCAGGTCGCTGGGTGGGCTACGCTCAATGCTGGCGGCAGGCACATCGTGGTACTGGGGACGGGGGCCGATGTCGTCTACCCCTCCACGGCGAAAGCCCTCGTTGACCGGGTCATCGAAACCGGTGGTTGCGTGATTTCCATAGAGCCCTGGGGAACGCCCCCACAGAGATGGGCGTTTCCCAAGCGAAACCGCGTCATAGCGGCGCTCTCATCCGCGACGTTCGTCGCGGAGGCGGGGCTGCCGTCGGGAACCTTTTCGACGGCGGAGGCGGCCAATGAGTTGGGCAGAGAGGTCCTCGCCGCCCCAGGTTCGATCTTTTCCCCCGAGTCACGTGGCTCTAATTACCTGATCGCGAATGGAGCATGTTGTATCGCCGACGAGGAGGCGCTTGAGGTCGCGATTTCCCGGATTTATGGAACGCTTCGCTTTTGCAGGAAGGATGCTCGTGGGTATGGGGGCCTTAAGGGGAACGAGCAGCGTGCACTCGATATGATAGTTGCAAGCCCGCTACGCGTAGATGAGCTTGCGTCCCATCTCGACATCGATGGGGTGACGTGCTTGACCTTGGTGAGCTCTCTCGAGATTCAAGGCTTGGCCGTGCGGCTTCCGGATGGGAGGATCTCACCGAGCAAGTCCGCCCTTCACGCCTTGACGCGCTTAGGGCACAATGGATGAATTGACGCTAACGCAAAGGAGCCCTATATGACATACGAGCGCGTGACGGTGGTGGGTGGTGGCCTTGCCGGCTGCGAGTGCGCATGCCAACTCGCTGACCGTGACATTCCCGTGGTATTGCATGAGATGCGCCCCTGCGTCTCCTCTCCGGCACATCGCACGGACGGCCTGGCTGAGCTTGTGTGCTCCAATTCGCTTAAGTCGACGCGTATCGACTCGGCAGCCGGCCTTCTTAAAGAGGAACTCCGTCGCATGGGGTCGGTGCTGTTGTCGTGCGCGGAACGCGCTTCCGTTCCCGCGGGTGGTGCCCTCGCTGTCGACCGTGATCTGTTTTCCGCCCTCGTCGCTCAGGAGATCGATTCGCGTCCCCTTATTCATGTGGTGCGCGGCGAGGTCACTGAGATTCCCGAAGGACCCTGTGTGATTGCGGCGGGTCCGCTGTGCTCGCCAGCCCTCTCTGATCGCGTTCTTAATTTAGTCGGTGGTGATGCCCTTTCGTTTTTCGATGCAGCGGCGCCGATCGTCGACGCCAGCACGATCGACAGGTCCATCGTGTTCTCGCAATCCCGCTACGATGATCAGGCGGACGGGGATTACCTGAACGCCCCATTCACCAAGGATGAATACAATACGTTCATCGACGAGTTGGTAGGGGCGGAGCGCGTGGTGCTCAAGGATTTTGAGCGACGCGATCTTTTCCAAGCATGCCAGCCCGCCGAGGAAGTTGCCCGTACCGGCCACGACGCGATCAGGTACGGAGCCATGAAGCCCGTGGGGCTGACCGATCCCCGTACGGGTCGAAGGCCTTGGGCAGCCGTGCAGCTCCGGGCGGAAAACGCTGCATGCACGGCATACAATCTCGTCGGATTTCAGACCAACCTTACATTTGGCGAGCAGAAACGCGTTTTCCGCATGATTCCCGGCTTGGAGAACGCCGAGTTTTTCAGGTACGGCGTCATGCATCGGAATACGTTCGTCGACGCCCCCCACGTCCTCGACGTCACCTTTGCGGTTCCTGGAACTCAGGTGCGTCTTGCTGGTCAGATAACCGGTACGGAAGGGTACACCGAGGCGATTGCGTCCGGTCTTCTCGCCGCTTTGAATACGTTTGCCGACATGGCGGCGCTGCCGTCCGTCTCTTTGCCGCGCACCGGTGCCTTTGGCTCGCTGGTGGCATATGCCACCAATCCGGAGACTGTCGATTATCAACCCATGCATGTCAACTTTGGCGTCGTGCCTCCCTTGGAGGACGGCAAGAGACGCAGCAAGCGCGATCGCTACGCCGCGTATTCCGCCCGTGCCTTGTCGGACCTCGAAGCGTTCCTCGTTTCCCGCGGTGATTTGTTTTCCGCACGAGGGTAGGTTTCGGTTCGCTGGAGTCCATTTTGGTTGCGGATGGGGGAGTGAGTGTGAGCGCGTCCGAGTGCGATTTGCTGGCGTACGTCGATGATTACATAGCTCATATCGCTCGGTATGAGGGTGCGTCGCCCGAGACGGTGCGTGCATACACCCAACACCTCGAAGCGTATGTGCGCTGGTGTGCGCGCAGTGGGGTGAACGGATTGTCGCCGAATCCACGAGACCTACGCTTGTACCTATCGGACTTTGCCTCTGCGGGCTACGCCCCTCGCACCACGTCCGCCCACCTATCCGCTCTTCGGTCCTTCTTCACATGGCTTGTCGAGGAGGGCATCGTTACGTCAGAGGTGGTTTCTGCGCTTTCGAGCCCCAAGCTCGACAAGCCACTTCCCCATACGCTTACCTTGGAGCAGCTCGAGCGTCTCATGAAGGCGCCTGACCCCGCAACGCCTCGAGGGCTGCGTGATGCCGCCATGTTGGAGCTCTTCATCGCCACGGGGGCGCGTATCTCGGAGCTCGCATCGCTTGAGGTGTCCTCCATCGACCTTGCGGCGATGTCCGTTCGCTTGTTCGGCAAGGGCTCTAAGGAGCGTATCGTGCCCCTGTACGATCGGGCGTGCCTTGCTTGCGCTCATTATCTTGATAACGGTAGAGGCGAGTTGCTCAGGGGTCATCCGCAGGCAAATACCGTCACTCGTTTTTTCATATCAAATCGCGGAAAACCCATGGATGCCGCAGCACTCAGGTATCGCTTCAACGCGCTCAAGACCGCTTCTGGTGTGCCCGATGACATTACGCCCCATGCCATTCGTCATACATTCGCCACTGAGCTCTTACGCGGTGGTGCCGACCTTCGCAGCGTGCAAGAGCTTCTCGGGCATGTGAGTCTCTCGACGACTCAAATCTACACGCATTTGACGCCCGACCGACTTAAAACCGCCGTGCACCGCGCGCACCCCCGTGCATAGTCCACGCGATTACTTTGTGAAGCCTTGGCAATGAGTGCTCCACCTGCTATTATTCATCAAGTTGCGAATTTGCAACGTTCCATCACACACGCACGGCTACGCGCCGGCCGCGGTGCCCGAGCTTTGGTAGCTCATGCTCGGGTGGTCGACGCGGACGACACCGTGCGAAAGACAAACCGGGAGGTAAACATGGCTACCAAGATCAACATCCGCACCCTGCTCGAGGCTGGCTGCCACTTTGGCCACCAGACCCGTCGTTGGAACCCCAAGATGAAGCCGTTCATCTTCGGCGAGCGCAACAACATCTACATCCTCGACCTCAAGCAGACCATCGTCGAGGCCGATAAGGCGTACACCTTCCTCAAGGAGACCGCGGCCAAGGGTGGTAAGGTCCTCTTTGTTGGCACCAAGAAGCAGGCCCAGGAGGCCGTGAAGTCCGCTGCCGAGCGCGCCAACATGCCTTACATCAACCAGCGTTGGCTCGGCGGTATGCTCACCAACTTCGTGACCATCCGTTCCCGCATGAACCGCCTCGAGGAGCTCGAGGGCATGGTCGCCGATGGCTCCATGGCTCTGCGTGGCAAGAAGGAGCAGGCGGTCCTGGGCAAGGAGCTCGCCAAGCTGCAGGCCAACCTTGGTGGCGCCCGTGAGCTCAAGAGCACCCCTGCCGCGCTCTTCGTCATCGACACCAAGCGCGAGGAGAACGCCATTAAGGAGGCCAAGCGTCTTGGCATCCCCGTGGTCGCCCTCATCGACACCAACTCCGATCCCGACGTCGTCGATTACGGCATCCCCTGCAACGATGACGCCATCTCCGCGATCCAGCTCATGAGCGAGCTCTTCGCCGACGCCTGCCTCGCCGGTTCCGGCAAGGAGCAGATCTCCGAGGCCGAGATGGCCGCCGAGGCTCCTGCTACCGAGGCTGTCGCCGAGTAGCACCCACCTCATCTCATTCGTCAATTCCCTTTGAAAGGAATGAACATGGCTCAGATCACCGCCGCTATGGTCAAGCAGCTCCGCGAGATGACCGACTCCCCGATGATGGAGTGCAAGAAGGCTCTCGTCGAGGCTGACGGCGATATGGACGCCGCCGTCGACGTCCTCCGCAAGAACGGTCTCGCCGCCGCCGCCAAGAAGGCTGGTCGCGACACCAACGAGGGCGCTGTCGCTGCGTATATTTCCGAGGACGGCACCATGGGTGCCCTCGCCGAGGTCGCCTGCGAGACTGACTTCGTTGCCTCCAACCCCAAGTTCACCGGTTTTGCCGCCGAGGTCGCCAAGGTCGTTTGCGACAACGAGCCTGCCGATGTCGAGGCTCTGCTCGCCTGCGATATGAACGGTGAGACCGTCGAGGCTGCCCTCACCGAGATGATTCACGTCATCGGTGAGAACATGAAGATCTCCCGTACCGCCGTGCGCAAGCCCGCTGCCGGTGGCGTTGCCTCCTACATCCACATGGGTGGCAAGATCGGCGTTCTCGTCGAGTTCTCCTTCGAGAAGCCCGAGACCGCTTCTGCTGAGGCCTTTAAGACCTTCGCCCATGATGTTGCCATGCAGGTCGCTGCCACTGCACCGATCGCCGCTGTGCGCGAGGACGTCGCTCAGGATGTCATCGATCACGAGGTTGAGATTTACAAGGCTCAGGCTGCCGAGTCCGGCAAGCCCGAGGCCATCCAGGAGAAGATGGCCATTGGTCGTCTTGAGAAGTTCTTCAAGGGTATCGTCTTGAATGAGCAGGAGTTCATCAAGGACTCCAGCATGACCATCAAGGCCTACGCCGAGAAGGTCTCCAAGGAGCTTGGCGACACCGTCAAGGTCGTTGCTTTCGATCGTCTGGTCTGCGGCGAGTAAATTGACGCTTTAACGTGAAGGCAGGTCGTGGGGTAACGCTCACGGCCTGCTTTTTCATGGGTCGAGTTCATTTGCTGCGAGTATCGTCCATCCCTGCTAAAATGGGAGAAATTGCGTTATAAGGAGGATTCCTTGTCCGAGTACCAATACAAGCGCGTCCTGTTGAAGATTTCCGGTGAGGCGCTTATGGGTAACGCCGATTACGGTATCGACCCCAATGTGGTGGAGCGCATGGCCGTTCAGGTCAAGCAGCTTCACGACGAGGGGATCGAGGTCGCGGTCGTTGTCGGAGGCGGCAACATCTTCCGCGGTGTCGCCGGCTCTGCCAAGGGTATGGAGCGCGCCCAGGCCGATTACATGGGCATGCTTGCCACGGTTATGAATGCTCTCGCCCTGCAGGATGCCATCGAGCGGATCGATTGCCCCTGCCGCGTTATGAGTGGTATCCAGATGAACGAGGTTTGCGAGCCGTATATCCGTCGCCGCGCTATGCGAAGCCTTGAGAAGGGCGATGTCGTCATCTTCGCCGCCGGATCCGGCAACCCGTATTTCACCACCGACACCGCCGCTGCGCTGCGTGCCTGCGAGATCGGCGCCGATTGCTTGCTCAAGGCCACCAAGGTCGACGGCGTCTACGACATGGATCCGGTTAAGAACGAGGATGCCGTTCGTTTTGACAGCATCAGCTATCATGAGGTCTTGGTCCGTGGTCTCCAGGTCATGGATTCGACCGCGACCGCGCTGTGCCAGGACAACCACATGCCGATCATCGTTCTCAACATCGACGGGGACGACAATATCAAGCGTGCACTTGCCGGTGAGCCGGTGGGCACCGTCGTTATGGAAGAGGAGTAGGGAATGTCTGATATCCGCGAAAGCATGGATAAGGCCCTTGAGAGCTTGAAGCACAATTTCTCCAAGGTCCGCACCGGTCGTGCCAACGCCAACATCCTGTCTGACATCACCGTCGATTACTACGGCGTCGCGACACCTATCACGCAGGTGGCGGCCGTCAAGGTGCCTGAAGCTCATATGCTCGTCATCGAGCCTTGGGACAAAGCCCTGGTGAATGCCATCGTCAAGGCGGTAACCGCTTCGGATTTGGGTATCACGCCCAATTCCGACGGCATTGTGGTTCGTCTCCCGTTCCCCGCGCCTACCGAGGAGCGCCGTCGCGAACTCGTCAAGGAATGCCGCGAGCTCGCCGAGCACGCAAAGATCGCCATCCGTAATGCACGCCGCGATGCGAACAACAAGCTCGAGCGTGACGAGGAACTCACCGAGGACGAGGTTCGCCGCGAGCAGGCCAAAGTCCAGAAGGCCACCGATGAGTTCGTCGCCAAGGTGGATGAGATGCTCAAGGCCAAAGAAGCAGAGGTCATGGAGATCTAGCTGATGCATTACGACGTCGATAAGTTCAACGAGTACTTCGCGAACCATCCCGACGACATTTCCATTGATGACATCGACATGGCGCGCATTCCGCGCCATGTTTCTTGCATCATGGATGGCAACGGTAGATGGGCGACGAGTCGAGGTCTCGGGCGCGGAGAGGGCCATAAGGCCGGAATCGTCGCGTTGCAGGAGGTTATCACCGCATGTGTGCGCATGGGCGTCGACGTACTTTCGGCGTATGCGTTCTCCACTGAGAATTGGAATCGCCCTCAGGCCGAGGTCAATCTTCTCATGCACCTGTTCGCAAAGACCTTCGTTGATGAGCTTCCGCTCCTCAAGCGCGAAAACGTCCGTGTTGAGTTTCTCGGGGACATTTCCGCGCTTCCCAAGAAGACGCGCGATGTCTTTGAGTATGGGCTTGCGGAGACTCGTAACCACACGGGGATGACCCTCGCACTGGCCGTCAACTACGGTGCCCGTGCGGAGCTTGCCCGTGCCACGCGCCTCATCGCCGAGGATGTCCGCGCCGGCGTGCTCGATCCCTCGGACATCACCGAGGAGACCGTCGCTTCCCGTCTGTACACGGCCGACATGCCCGACCCCGAGCTGGTCATTCGCACATCCGGTGAGATGCGCGTCTCCAATTATCTGCTTTGGCAGATCGCATATTCAGAGTTCTATATCACGGACACCTATTGGCCCGATTTCGATCGTTGGGGGCTCGTGCGCGCGATCGCATCCTTCCAAGGTCGCGATCGCCGCTTTGGGGGTCTGACGAGTGCCTAGCGCCTCGTCCCGTGAAGGAGTTTTTACATTGGCTTCCAATACCAACAGCGCCGCATCAGAGCCGAGCGCATCGAAGGACGGTCGTTTGCATTCGTTTATCGTACGCGCCGGTGCAGGAATCGTGTACGCCGTCGTCTTCATTGGCTCGCTCATCTTGGGCGTCCTTCCCACGGCGGTTTTCACGTCGGTCATGTCATGGCTTTGCTGCTACGAGTTCTATCGCATGGCTCGCATCGACGGTAAGGTTCCTAATGAGTTCATTGGACTGTCGGCGGCCGTTCTGTTTCCCTTGTCCGCCCTCGTCGACCCTGTTTGGCTGACGGTCATCAACTTCCTACTCGTGCTCTCGCTCGGTCTGTGGTATGTCCAGAACCCGCGCACCCGCATCGCGGACGTTGCCGTTACGGTCTTTGGCCCTATCTATACCGGATACATGCTTTCCGCCATCGTGTTGCTGCGCGAAGCGGTTCCCGGCTGGGAGGGCGCGCTGCTCTCGGTCGGCGTCTGCGCATCGCTCTGGCTCTCCGATTCGTTTGCCTATATGGTCGGCAGCCGCTTTGGCAAGCATAAGATGGCCCCAAAGATCTCACCCAAGAAGAGTTGGGAAGGCTTTTTCGGCGGTCTTGCGGGCTCAATCGTCGTGTGGCTCATCCTGTGGTCCACCGATCTGTACGATCTGGATATCTGGTTTGCCATCATGTGCGGAATCGTCGTTTCGATCATGGGCGTTTTCGGCGACCTCATCGAAAGCCGCATTAAGCGCGGCGCGGGAGTCAAGGATTCCGGCAATCTCATTCCCGGCCATGGTGGTATGCTCGATCGCTCTGATTCGCTTATCATCGGCGTCATTACCGCCTATCTGATGCTTCATTTGGGAGGTGTCCTGTAATGACGTCAATTCAGGGGGAGGGCCGTCGCACCCGTGTTGCGATCCTCGGTTGCACTGGGTCGATTGGAACCCAGGCGCTTGATGTGTGCCGTCAGCACGCCGACAAGCTCCAGGTTGTCGCTCTTTCCGCGCATAGCCGTACGTCAGACCTCGTTCGGTATGCGCGTGAGTTCAAAGTCTCCTACGTCGGCGTGACCGACGAGTCCCATACCGATGACCCAGTGCTTCAGGAGCTTCCCCAGGGCTGCGAGCTGGTGAGCGGTCCGCACGCGGCTGTTGAGCTTGCGCGTATGGATGCCTGCGATGTCGTCCTCGTCGCGATTGTCGGGGCCGCCGGTCTCGAGGCGAGTCATGCCGTCCTTTCGGGCGATAGACGGTTGGCTCTCGCCAACAAGGAATCCCTGGTTGTTGGTGGAGACCTGCTCATGCCGCTTGCCGCGCCTGGGCAGCTCCTTCCGGTTGATTCCGAGCATGGGGCGATCTTCCAATGTCTGACGGGGGAGGACCCTCGTGAGGCGCATTGTATCTGGCTTACATGCTCAGGCGGCCCGTTCTTTGGCCGGACCGCGAAGGAGCTCGAGTGCGTCACGCGCCACGACGCACTGGCCCACCCCACGTGGAATATGGGTGCCAAGATCACCATCGATTCCGCAACGCTTATGAACAAAGGGCTCGAACGCATCGAGGCCATGCATCTGTTTGGTATGGGACTCGACCGGATCAACGTCCTCATCCAACGCGAATCAAAGATTCACTCCATGGTGGAGTTCGTTGATGGTTCGGTGATCGCTCACCTGGGCGCCTCCGATATGCGTATTCCCATTCAGTATGCATTCACCTATCCCGAGCGTTGGGATACGCCTGCTCCGCGTGTTGATTTTCGTAAGCTCGGAAAGCTTTCGTTCGATGCGCCCGATATGGAGGCATTCCGCTGCCTCAAGCTTGCCGAAATCGCCGGTGAGTTGCGGGGTACGATGCCTTGTGTCTTGAACGCCGCCAATGAGGTCGCCGTCGACGCCTTCCTCCATGACCGTCTCGGTTTCAACGGCATTGCCGCCGTTGTCCAAACGTGCATGGACGCTCACGATCGTTGCGATGTGGTTTCGCTTGAACAGCTTCGCGATGTCGATGCATGGGCGCGGGAACGCGCGGAGCGTGCGATTTGCTTAATGGCATAACGTAGATTTGGATTCCATGGATACGTTGTTTGGTATTATCGGCCCCATCTTTTGGGGCCTTCTTCTCTTGTCTGCACTCGTGTTCGTCCACGAAGGCGGTCATTTTCTCGCGGCGCGCGCCTGCGGGGTCCGCGTCCTTGAGTTCTTCTTGGGCATGCCTTGCCGCTTCAATGTCCATCATGTCTCCAAGCGAATCGGCACCAAGTTCGGCGTCACGCCTCTCCTCCTTGGAGGATATGCCGAGATCTGCGGCATGGATCCCACCGAGGTCGACTGCGCGCCCCAGGTGCTCGCCGCTATTCACCGCCATGGAACGGTGCGCGTTGACTTGCTCGCTCAAGAGCTCGATCTTAAGGTGAGCGACGTCGAAGAGGCGTGTTCTTTGCTCTACGGATGGGGTTCCATCGTCCCGTCTGACGAGGCGTCCGATCATGATGCCGACGACGAGGTCTCCTCTCGCGATTTTCCCCTCGCCTTTGCCGCTGCGGCTCGCGATGCGCAGGGCAATACGATCTACGACGGTCGTTCGTTTGACCGCAGCTCCGCAACCAAGGTGGGCGAACCTTGGGATCCCCCTATGGACGACCGCGCGTTCTTTGAGCTCGAGCGTTCTCACACGTATGTGGGGAAGGGCTTTTGGAAGCGCGCGTTCATGCTCGTCGCGGGCATTGCAGTGAATATCCTCACGGGTTTCCTGCTCGTGATCGCCGTGTACTCGGTGCTGGGGGTTTTGATGCCCATCGATGCCAATGTACTTGGCGAGATCGTCGCCGATTCGCCTGCCGAGGCTGCCGGCCTCAAGCAGGGCGATTGCGTCATCGCCGTGAACGGTGAGCGCGTCGATTCTTGGCTTGAACTGCTCGATGCCTTTGACGCGGCTGACCATGAGGGCGAGGTCGAGCTCGATCTGTGGCGCCCCAATAACGTTGACATGGCGTTCGACCACTTGCCCATCGACGACTCCTTCGATTCCGGGTCATGGGCACACGAGAACGGGACCTTCCTCACGGTAGGCGTGTCCTTCGACGATGACGGTTTGCTCGGAATCAGCGCCCCCACCCAGGTTGTCCGCCTCAACCCGCTGCAGTCCTGCCAGATCGCTATCGATAACATCGTCGCGACCGCCCAATCCGTTGGCAGCCTGCTTAACCCCCGCCACACCATGGAGGTGCTCGACAACTCAACCTCCGTCGTGGGAATTTCCGTGATGTCGGCTCAGGCGGCTGCTGAGGGCCCCGCAACGTTCCTCAACCTCGCGGCGCTTATCTCGTTCTCGCTAGGCTTCATGAATCTACTGCCCATCCCGCCGCTCGACGGCGGCAAGCTCGTGATCGAGGCTATCCAAGCAGTTACACGCCGCAAAGTGCCAATCAAGGTTCAGACCGCCATCTCCATGGTTGGCATCGGTCTGTTTGGACTGTTGTTCATCTATATGCTGGGTTCCGACATCGTCCGCTTCTTCTAGCGGACATCACGAAAGGGGAGTGCCATGCAGGGGCTTGCTCGAGAGCGCACACGCCAGGTGATGGTGGGTTCCGTGCCTATTGGCGGTGGCGCCCCCGTTGTCGTGCAGTCCATGACGTGCACGCCCACCATCGATGCCGATGCGACCCTGGCTCAGGTGCGCGCGCTCGTGGACGCCGGGTGCGATCTTGTGCGTGTCACCGTTCCTTCCGCAGATGCGCTCGAGTCCTTCGGGCGGATCTGCGCCGAGTCTCCCGTGCCGATCGTCGCCGACATTCACTTTGACTATCGACTCGCTATCGGGGCTGTCCGCTCCGGCGCTGCCAAGCTGCGCATCAACCCCGGGAACATCGGTGATTGGGATCGCGTGGACGCCGTGATCGATGCGGCGGGGGAGGCGGGAGCCGCGATCCGCATCGGTGTCAACGCCGGATCGCTCGACCGCCGCATCGCCGAGCGTGACGACCTCACGCAACCCGAAAAGCTCATCGCGTCTTCACTTGAGTTCGTCGATCACTTCGAGAAGCGCGGGTTCGAGAACATCGTCCTTTCTGCCAAGGCCCACAGTGTGCCCACCACCATCGAGACGTATCGCGCCCTTTCGCGCGAACTGCCCCAGGTACCGCTGCACCTTGGCGTCACGGAGGCGGGCACGGTGCAGCAGGGCACCATCAAGAGCGCGGTCGGCCTCGGCGTGTTGCTGGCCGAAGGCATTGGCGACACCATGCGCGTGTCTTTGACCGCCGATCCCGTCGAAGAGCCGCCGGTATGCTGGGGTATCCTTTCGGCCCTCGGTTTGCGGCGGCGTGGCCCCGAGCTCGTGAGCTGCCCGACGTGCGGACGCACGCAGGTCGACCTGATCGGTCTTGCCGAGGAAGTGGGGGAGCGGCTCAAGTCCTGCACGAAGCCCATTTCCGTCGCCGTCATGGGGTGTGTGGTGAACGGCCCGGGCGAGGCGAGCGATGCCGATGTGGGTGTTGCCTGCGGACGCGGTGTGGGCATGGTGTTCCGCCGCGGTGAGATCATCCGCAAGGTGCCCGAGGCCCAAATCGTCGACGCCCTCATGGAGGAGATCGAGAAACTCTAACGTATCCCGCCGCTCCGCCCCTTGCGTATATCATCCCGTGCTCAAACAGCGCTGCGCGAACTGCGCGCGGGACGATATACGCAAGGGGCGGAGCTTGTCAATGTAGTAGATTTGGCTCCGTGAGTCAGACCGTATTGTTGATTGCGTGATCTTTACGTTCGCCCCTCCGGCTCGGGCCCATCACGTCCGCCGCGATTTCCGCACGAGCCGGAGGGCCCAGTGGGCCCTCCGTGCGAGCAGGACTGTTCGAGCGCCGGATGTGATGGGCCCGCGCCGGAGGGGCGTGTAGATTCGTTACCTGCTATCATGTTCAAGTTGCATTTGTTTACTCAAGGAGGTCGTCGTGTCTAAGACTCGCGCCATGAAGATGTCTCATCTGTATGCCCCCACGCTCAAGGAGGACCCGGCAGAGGCTGAACTCGCCAGTCATCGCCTGATGCTGCGTGCCGGCATGATCCGCAAGCAGGCCGCGGGCCTCTACAGCTATCTGCCGCTCGCGTGGCGCTCGCTGCGCAAGATCGAGGACATCGTCCGCGACGAGATGGACGCCGCGGGTGCCCAGGAACTGCTCATGCCCATCATGGTCGATGCCCAGGTGTGGCACGAGTCCGGCCGCTACAACGCGTACGGCCCCGAGCTCATGCGCATCTCCGACCGTCATGACCGCGAGTTCGTGCTCGGTCCCACGCATGAGGAGACCGTCACCGACCTCATCAAGAACGAGCTCAAGAGCTATAAGCAGTTGCCGGTGAACCTGTACCAGATCCAGGACAAGTTCCGCGACGAGATGCGCCCGCGCTTTGGCCTCATGCGCGGCCGCGAGTTCATCATGAAGGACGGCTACTCCTTCAACGCTACGCAGGAGTCCCTGCAGGAGACCTACGACGCCATGAAGCAGGCGTACGCGAACATCTGCGAGCGCTGTGGCCTCAAGGCCCTGCCCGTGGTGGCCGATTCCGGTCAGATCGGTGGCGATACCTCCGTCGAGTTCATGGCACTCGCCGACGCGGGCGAGGCTGCGCTCGTGTACTGCGATGATTGCGGCTATGCCGCCGACGATGAGGCCGCTTCCACCACGGTTGCGGTGACTGAGGGCCCCGGCGACGGCACGCTGCAGAAGGTCCACACGCCCGGCATGGGCACGATCGCCGCGGTGGCCGAGTTCTTCGGCTTCCCCGAGAACGGCACGCGTAAGGCGCTCGCCCTTATCGATGCGGACGGGCACCCGGTTGTGGCCATCGTCCCCGGCGACCACGAGCTCAACGACTGCAAGGCCGAACATGTCTTTGGCGAGGGTTATCGCATGATGACCGACGAGGAGCTTGAGGGCTATGGCCTGCACAAGGGCTTTATCGGGCCGGTGAATCTGCCCGAGGGCATCCGCCTCGTGTGCGATGTCACCCTGCGTGATTCCAAGCAGTGGGCCTGCGGTGCCAACGAGGTCGATTACCACTTCACCGGTGCCTGCCCGGGTCGCGATTTCGAGGCGGACGCATGGGAGGACCTCATCACGGTCGTCGCCGGCGACCCCTGCCCTCACTGCGGCGCGCCCCTCTCCGGCGCGCGCGGCATCGAGGTGTCTCAGGTCTTCCAGCTCGGCACCAAGTATTCCGAGGCCATGGGAGCGACGTTCGCCGACGAGGATGGCGTTGAGAAGCCATTCCTGATGGGTTGCTACGGCGTGGGCGTGTCCCGCACCCTTGCCGCCTCCGTCGAGCAGCACCACGACGAGCACGGTATCATCTGGCCCGTCTCTATTGCCCCGTATGAGGTTTCCATCATGCCGCTCGACCCCACGATTCCGGAGTGCGCCGATGTCTGCGATCGCTTGACCACGGAGCTCTGTGCCGCTGGCATCGAGGTCATTGTGGACGACCGCGACATCCGTCCGGGCGTCAAGTTCGCCGACAACGACCTCATGGGCTTCCCGTACCAGATCGTCCTGGGCAAGCGCGGCCTCAAGAACGGGACGGTCGAGCTCAAAGACCGCGCCACCGGCGAGCGCGAGGGCGTCGCCATCGACGAGGTCGCTGGCAAAGTTGCTGAACTCGTAATCTCTCAGCGCCGCTAGTACTGCTTCGAGATCGTATCAAACACGCGTGGGGTGTGAGGCTGAGTTCCTCGCGCCCCATTTTCTTGTAAGGGGAGGCCGTGCAAATCGAGGTTGTAGAGATTCGCGACTTAACGCTGATTTCGGATTTATGCGTCGTGTGGAACAGCTCCGTGCGCGCAACACATGACTTTCTAACGGGCGAGGACATATTGCAGATTGAGCGGTATGTTCCGACTGCGCTCAAAGGTGTTCCCGACCTCGTCGTCGCCCGTGGTTCGCTGGGTGAGCCGATCGGGTTCATGGGGGGTGAACGACTGCACGCTCGAGATGCTGTTCGTTTCAGATTCCTCCAGGGGAGTGGGAGTCGGCAAGCGTCTTCTTGAATATGGAATCGAAAGGTTGGGTGTGCGCAAGCTGACGGTCAATGAGCAAAACCCGCTTGCTCGTGGATTCTACGAACATATGGGCTTTGAGGTCTACGACCGCTCGGATGTAGACGAGCAGGGCATGCCGTTCCCTCTACTGTATATGAGGCTCAGAAAAAAGTTCTGATTTGTGCTTGCACATCCTCGATGGTTCCCGTATAGTACTTCTTCGTTGCAAGGGGGCGTAGCTCAGCTGGGAGAGCGCTTGACTGGCAGTCAAGAGGTCAGGGGTTCGATCCCCCTCGTCTCCACCACTTGCATCTTTCTTCTCTGTTCATGGGGGCGTAGCTCAGCTGGGAGAGCGCTTGACTGGCAGTCAAGAGGTCAGGGGTTCGATCCCCCTCGTCTCCACCCATGAGATTTAAGGCCGGGGTTTTCATCTCCGGTCTTTTTCATAGCTAGGGTTGATAATGCGTTTCAAAGCAAAAGGGTCGCCTCTGGCGATAGTTTTGAAGGTATTAAGCCGCTTTCCAGGGTCTCTGGCAATCGTTTCCTGGGTTTTTGTTCACCGTCGCATGTTGGGGCCGCCGCAGGGGAGTCCAAACCATCCAAAACTATCGCCCGTAGCGAACCTTTGCACTTAGGATATCCAAATCACCGAAAACGGGCCAAAACTAAACGGTCCCGCTTCTTATCAAATCTAAGCCTCCCGTCGCAGTGCGCTCCGCATCCATGCTCGGTCGCGGCCGCGAAGCATCAAGAGTCCGCATACCTATTGCGCAGCCCTCTATTCCCGTATACAAACGACGCCATCTTATTGGCCGCCGATTCTGTGGTTCTCGCGCATTCTTCTCGCTGCGTATTGAGGGGGGGGGTAAGGGTATACGTGAATTACCAGTACTGCCTGTGAAGGGAGTTTCCATGGTGGCCATTGATTGGACGTCCGGGATCGTCACCCTCGTCACTCAGCTTGTTCCGGGTATGATCGCCGTTGGCCTTGCCTTGGTGGCGGCCCTCGCCGCACGGACGAAGGCGATGCCCACACTCGTGTTCGCCAGCGGTCTGAGCGCCGCGCTCTCCTTGGTTGGGGTTCTCGTGGGGCTGCAAACATACGCGCACGCCCTCGAGGCATCATCTTTTTACGACACGATCGACGCCTACGTGTTCTGTGCGATCGTTCTAGTTGTGCTGACGTACGGTCTCGATGCCATTGCGCTCGTTCGCGGGCGCTTCCGCGGGTAGGACGCACAAACCGGCTGAAACGGTCGCGCGGTCACGTGGGATTCCCGCATTCGAAGAGCCGTTCCGTCCAGTGTAATCCGATCCTTTTCCTTGCTCTATTCTATGTAGAACCTGTGTGCGGGCGCTCATGTGGGGCGCCCGCTTCGTTATCTAGGGTGAGAGGAAGTGATGCGCGTGGCGTATCCGCAGCGCGGATTGAACGCCGCGGAAGTTCGGGCCCTCATCGAGGACCACTACGATGACGTGCTCGCGTACTGTCGTCGGCACACCGAAAGCGCGGACGAGGCACAGGACGCCGCCCAGGAGGTCTTCCTACGGTTCGTGCGAACGGCAAAGAGCTATCGTGACGCGGGCAAACCGCTGGCGTACCTGCTCACGATTGCCCGAAACGTTTGCGTGGACGCGGCTCGGGCCCGTGTGCGGGCGACCGACGAACTGCCCACCGACGAGGTTCTGGCAGATCCGGCGCCCTCGGACACCGAGAACTTCTCGCCAGCCGGAATGGATGGCCTACGCCATGCGATCGCCTTACTGACTGCCGAGGATCGCGAAGTCCTCGAGCTGCGGTTCGACCAGGAGCTCACCTTCGCCGAGATTGGGCGGGTGATGGGCATCAGCAGATTCGCTGCTCGGCGCAGACTCGACGGCGCGCTCGCCGCCTTGCGAGAACTGTTGAAATCGGGAGAGGAGGACGTGAAATGAAGGGAAACCGAGAGGATGCGCTCGAGCGGGATCTTTCGGCGCTGTATCGCTCGGATCGCGAGCTGTTCTTAAGTGAACAGGGGTCGAACGGTCGCTCCGAGCTCATCGAGGAGTGCGCAAGCGCCTGTGAGCGCGAGTTGACACTAGAGGCGAGCGCGACGTCCCCGCATATGCAGTTGGGAGGATTCCTTTTTGCCCAAGTGCGCTTCACGCGCTCCGTGGTCTGGACCGCATTTGCGTTCGTTGCCTTGCTGACGGCCGTGGCTCCCCATGTCGAGACGGAGGGGCCGCTGGGCTCCCAGGTGCTCTCTGCCGCGGGTGGCCTGACGGCGCTCGTCTGCCTTGCGAGCGTCACGCGCTCAAAGCCCTTCGGCATGGGCGAGCTAGAAGCCGCCTGCCCGTTCAACGCGGTGTCCGTGGTCGTTGCGCGGCTGCTGCTGATGGGTCTTGCGAGTGCCCTCGTCCTCGCGGTTGGAGCCGTTGCGTCGGGGATTGAAGGCGTTGGTGTCGCGCGGGCGTTGCTGCTCATGGGTGCGCCGTACCTCATCGCCTGCGCGGGCGGTCTTATGTGTGCACGACGCGTTTCAAGCCCGGATGCGCGCGGCGCGGCCATCGCATGGGCCTCTGCCGTCACAGCGACCGGCGCGATGCTCTTCTACGCCGCACCCTCGGCATATGCTCAGACGAGCGCCTGGATGTGGATCCTTGTGTGCGCCGTCGCGGGCGTGTGGTGCACCCGTGAGGTCCGCGCCTGGGTCGGTGCCGGCGCATCCGGATTCATTCCCGAGACGCGGCGGACGCCCGCCTGGCGGTAACGCCGCCCGACCGTTCGCCTTACGGTGTCGCTGCACAGGCGCCCGCCTGGCGTAATCGCCGCCCAAGCATCCGCCCACGAATACCTGCTGTATATCGATACGAATCGAAAGGAGCCCACGATGGAGCTCGTACTCGACCGGCTGACCAAGCAGTACGGTCCCAAGATCGCCGTCGACCGGGTGAGCGCGCGCCTGCGCCCCGGGGTTTACGGCCTGCTCGGCGCCAATGGCGCAGGAAAGACGACCATCATGCGCATGATCTGCGGGATTTTGCGCCCATCCTCCGGTGAGATCAGCCTGGACGGCCGCTCGATCGCCGAGCTGGGCGGGGAGTACCGCGCGCGGCTGGGGTACCTACCGCAGGACTTCGGCTACTACCCGGAGTTCACCGCCCTGGACTTCATGGAGTACATGGCGGCACTCAAGGGCGTCGACGCCCGCGCCGCTCGCGCCCGGTCGCTTGAGCTTCTCGACCGGGTCGGCCTTGCGGGCGAGGAGCACCGCCGCATCCGCACGTTCTCTGGAGGCATGAAGCAGCGACTCGGCATCGCGCAGGCGGTCCTCAACGACCCGGACGTCCTCGTCCTCGACGAGCCCACGGCCGGGCTTGACCCCAAGGAGCGCGTGCGCTTCCGCAACCTCATCGCCGGCTTCGCCACGGATAAGATCGTCTTGCTCTCCACGCACATCGTGTCGGACGTGGAATACATCGCTGACAGCATCCTCATGATGCGCGCCGGGTCGTTCATCATGCAGGGGAGCCCTGCGGAGGTCGTACGCGGCGTGAAGGGCATGGTCTGGGAGGCGCGTGTCCCTGTCCGCAAAGCTGATGAGTTGGCTTCGCGGGTGCCCGTGGTGAACGTGCACCACGACGGCGACGGCATGGCAACGGTACGGTTCCTCTCGTCAGAACCACACGTCGCCGAACTCTCTGCCGTCCCCGTCGCGCCGACGCTCGAGGACCTGTACCTGCACGTATTCGACGAGAGCGGTGCCGAGCACACCGGCGCCGCCGTGCCCGTGACAGCGGTCGAGGGGCAGCGCTGCTCCCGTCGCCGCGGGGTTCATTTTGGAGGTGGGCGCCATGCGTAGCCTTATCAAGTTCGAGCTCAAGAAGATGCTCACCCGTCGCGTAGCGATTGTGGCGAACGTGGGCATGCTGCTCATGCTGACCGTCGTCATGGGACTCAACGTGGTCCAGACCAAGACCGAGGGCAACATCGGGGAGATTCTCTCCGGGCCCACAGCCATCGCGCATCGCCGCGATGTCACCGAGGCGCGCGCAGGCGAGCTTACGCCTGAACGCGTAGCCGCCGACATCGCGCATTACCAGGACATCGCCTATGAGAAACTCGATCCCGAGGAGCTTGCGGAGATGTCCAACGCCACGGCATACGAGGTTGTGGCCGAGACCTACGACGATGCCACGCGCCTTGAGTTATACGATCCGTATTACATCACGATCCTCAAGCCCTGGGCAGTCAAAGGGCTGGAGCCGTACCAGTACGCCTCCCGCGTGACGCCCGAGATGGCGCTCGACTTCTATGGAGCTCTTGCAGACAGCCTGCAGGTCACGCTCGACGAGGGCATGGGAGGGGAGTGGGTGTACTCGCCCGCGGAGCGCGCGTACTGGACCCAGATGGAAGACGGCGTCCCCGAGCCCCTGACGTACGGCTGGGCGGGAGGCTGGGACAACATCCTCGATTGCGCCGCGTTCCTCGTGTTCATTGTCTTCGCGATGTGCGTGACGGTGACGCCCCTGTTCGCCTCCGAATACCGCGACGGAACCGATGCTGTCCTGCTCTCGGCGCGATATGGGCGCGGCAGGCTCGTGAGCGCCAAGCTTTTGGCGGCCATCCTGTACGCCACGGTGCTGTTCGCGCTGGGCGTGGCGATCATCTGCGGCGTGTCGCTGGTGTTCTATGGTGCCGAGGGCGCGAGTCTGCCCATCCAGAATTACGCCCTCGCCTCGCCGTACGCGCTCACGATGTGGCAGGCGGCGGCGATGTATGTGGGCGTCTTCTACCTCGTCATGCTCGGCATGCTCGCCCTTACGCTTGCGCTCTCCGCGCTAACCCCCTCCACGCTCGCAATCATCGTGACCGACGTGGTGGTCCTGTTCGTGAGCGGCCTGCTGCCCTCTGCCGGCAGCGGCCTCCTGCGCCACGTATTCACGCTGTTCCCCATGGGCCTGCAGTCCGCGTTCGACCTGTTCGCGTCGCTGTTCTCATACCCGCTCGGACCGGTCGTGCTCGACCTCATCGGCACGGCGGCCCTGGTGTACTGCGCGCTGGTTGTGGTGGGCGTGCCCGTTGCGTGGCGAGCATGGTGTCGTCACCAGGTGGCGTGAGAGCACCGGCAGACGAGCTGCGCAAGCCACTCGAACTCACCCTCGATTTCGAGATACCCCAGAAGGATGCGGACGCCCTTGGGGATTTGCTGTAAACCTTCGATCCGCTGTCTTTGCTTGAGGATGCGGTCGCAGGGTCTAGGCGTCTTTGGAGTTGGAATTGGTAAGACTATTGATGCCACCGATGTCGCGAAGTGCTTCTTTGATACCGTTCTTTACTGCGGCCTTACTGAGGAAATAGCCCACTGCGAACAGCATCGCAATGGGTAAGAGCGCAAAGAGCAAGCCAGGTAACGGGGCCAGTTCTGACGGAACCATGCCATTTCCAATCTTCTGCATTGCCACTCAATTGACGTCATAGTCCCCAGGAAGAGGGGTGTGCGGGTCTCGAGGCCATAATCGCGCGTTGAATGCGACGGCGGCGCATGATAGTATCTATCGACGGGTCACGGCATTTGGGAGCGATCCTTTTTCTCATCGAAGCCGTCGTGGCACTGCATACGGGCTCTTGGCGCAACGGTTAGCGCAGGGGACTCATAATCCCTGGGTTCTGGGTTCGAATCCCGGAGGGCCCACCATGAAACCTAAGGTCAGGCCGCGTGCCTGGCCTTTTTGGTTTACGTGTGGAATTCAGCTTCGTATCTACTGGTGTCGATCGGCGTCTGGTTACGGCTGGGGCCTTCAGCGCGACTCTCTCCGGGCTTTTCAAATTACCTCTTGCACTAAGGCTCGCATCCATGCTAGTATTCTCCTTGCTGAAAAGCACGGGCGATTGGCTCAGGGGTAGAGCATATCCTTCACACGGATGGGGTCACAAGTTCGAATCTTGTATCGCCCACCATCAAACATTTAAGGCTCCAGGGAACTGGAGCCTTTTTGCTATCACGCGCATGTGCAAAGTGAGGTTGACATGATTCTCCTGGTCGACAAGATCGAGAAATCGTTCGGTTCCCGCACCCTCTTCACCGGGGCTACGCTACAGGTGAACGCTGGTGAGCGCTACGCGCTGGTCGGCCCCAACGGTGCAGGCAAAACGACCCTCCTCAAGATCATCATGGGCCTCGACAACCCCGATGCCGGATCCGTGACCTTCGCAAAGGACACAAATGTCGGCTATCTGGAGCAGGAGACCAAGCTCGCCGGTGCCACCTCCATCATCCGGGAGGTTATGGACGCTGCGATCGAAATCAAGACGATGGGGGAGCGCGCCGAGGAGCTTCAGCTCAAGATTGCCGAGGCCGGAGAGTCTGGCGAGGTCCCTCAGGCCATGCTTGACGAGTATGGTCATGTGCAGGACCGCTTCGAGCGTTTGGGTGGCTACGAGCTCGAGAGCAATGCGCGTCAAATTCTCGCTGGACTGGGTTTCAAGCCGACCGATTTCGAGCAGCCCTGCTCGGAGTTCTCCGGCGGCTGGCAGATGCGCATCGCGCTGGCAAAATTGTTCTTGCGCCACCCCGATGTCCTGCTGCTCGACGAGCCCACCAACCACTTGGACCTCGAAAGCGTCCAGTGGTTGCGTGGCTTCATATCGGCCTACGAGGGCGCCGTGCTCATCGTCTCCCATGACCGCGCCTTCATGGATGCCTGTGTGGATCACGTTGCGGCACTTGAGAACCGCCGCATCACCACCTACACCGGCAATTACAGCTCCTATCTCAAGCAGCGAGAGGACAACCTCGAGCAGATGCGCGCCAAGCGCGCCGCGCAGGAGCGCGAGATCGCCCACATGCAGGTGTTCGTCGATAAGTTCCGCTACAAGCCCACCAAGGCCGCGCAAGCGCAAGAACGCATGCGCCGCATCGAGCAGATCAAGAGCGAGCTCGTCATCCTTCCCGAGGGCCACAAGCACGTGAACTTCAAGTTCCCCGATCCTCCTCGCTCCGGCGATATGGTTATCAAGCTTGAGGACTTCTCCAAGCGCTACGGCGACAAGGTCCTTTATGAGGATGCAAACCTCACACTGTACCGCGGTGACCGTGTGGCCCTGGTGGGCCCAAACGGAGCGGGCAAGTCGACGCTTCTCAAGATGCTCATAGGGCAGGAGGCCCCAACCACTGGCACGCGTACGCTCGGCACCCATGTGGGCGTGGCGTATTACGCCCAGCATCAGCTCGAGGGGCTCAAAGAGGGCAACACCGTCCTTCAGGAGATCGACTCGGTCGCCCCCACCTGGACCGTTCCGCAACAACGCAGCCTGCTTGGCGCCTTCCTCTTCGCCGGCGACGATGTCGACAAACGCGTCGGAGTCCTCTCCGGCGGCGAGCGCGCGCGTCTTGCGCTCGCCAAGATGCTGGTCGCTCCCGAGGCACTCCTGTGCCTGGACGAGCCCACAAACCACCTCGACATCGACTCGGTCGACATGCTCGAAAACGCCCTCAAGAGCTTCCCCGGCACTATTGTGCTCATCTCGCACGACGAGCACCTCGTCCGATCGGTCGCCAATCGTGTTGTCGATATCAGGAACGGCAAGATGACCGTCATCGACGGTGATTACGAGTATTACCTCTACAAGCGAGAGGACTTGGCGCAACGCGCAGCGGAGGGTCACCTGCCCGTCACGCCGTTACCAAGCAAAGCTCCTTTAACCAATGTTGAATCAACAGCCGAGCCCGTACGCGAGGGCAAAAAGACCAAGGAACAGCGTCGGGCAGAGGCGGCGGCACGCGCCGAGCTTAATCGCCGACTCAAGGGAACCAAGGACAAGCTCAAGAACGTCGAGGCTGCGCTCGAGGTCAAACGTGCCCGCTACGATGAGCTCATGGAGCTGATGGCGAGCGAGGAGTTGTACGCCGACCAAGAAAAGTTCAGCGCGGCGCTCGGGGAATACAACGCCCTCAAGCAGGAATTGCCCGACTTGGAGGACGAATGGCTCGAGCTTTCGACCATCATCGAGGAAGAGACTGCTCGTGGATGCGCGTAAGGCTGGTGCCATCGCCCTTTCCGTCATCGGGTTCGCCTGTCGCGTCATCGCATGCGCCCTGTGCGCACTGACCGTTGCGCTCTGCTTTAACGGCGTTGCCGCAAAACTCAACATCGTGACCTTCGTGGTCGAGCTCACCCAGGCGCTTCCCGCGATGATTTCGGGCTATGGGCTCATCGCCACCCCCTTTGGCGGCGTGTTCCGCTTCGACTTCGCCTGCATGGCCGTCGCGTTCTTCGTCATCGATTACCTCTGCGTCCGCATCTCTCGGGCGCTGCGCTAGGAGACCTCATGAATTTCCCGTATTTGCTGAGCCTTCTCACCAGCGCGCTTGCGCTGATCGTCGGCATCGTCGTCCACGAGAGTGCCCACGCCCTCGCGGCCTATGTGCTCGGAGACAGGACCGCCCGGTCCCAGGGAAGGCTCTCCCTCAACCCGCTCAAGCATATCGATCCCTTTGGAACGGTCTTACTTCCATTGATCATGATTCTCGTCGGAGGTCCTGTCTTCGCGTTCGCCAAACCCGTTCCGGTCTATCTGAACAACCTCAAGCATCCGCGCCGCGATGAGGTCCTCATATCGCTTGCTGGCCCAGCGTCCAATATCCTGCTTGCCGGAATCGCGGCGCTCATCTTGCGCGGCATCCCCGGTGCCACGCTCATGGATCCCTACAGCGGTGCGGTTGTCAATGCGGTTATTGGCTTTGCCTTTACGAGCATTTCCGTCAACCTCTCCCTTGCGTTTTTCAACCTCATCCCGCTGCCCCCGCTCGACGGTTCGTCGATCCTCGTTCCGTTTCTCAAAGGACGCGCGCTGCAGACGTACTATGAGATCCAGCGCTACTCGATGCCCATCCTCATCGTGGTGCTCTACATCCTTCCCAGCCTTGTGCATATCGATATCTTGGATTGGTATTTCTCTTTGACGGTCGATCCCCTGTACCTCTTGCTCGTCCGCTTCGCGCTCGGGATGTAGTGCGCTAAACTAATTTCTGTATGTGCATGCGCGATGAGAAGGGGGAGTTTGGTGTCCTATCGCGTTTCCACGCAGGGCTACTCGGGCCCCTTCGACTTGCTGCTGCAATTGGTGACCAGGCAAAAGGTCGATATTGGATCTATTTCCATCGCAGAGGTCGCCGAGCAGTACTTGGCCGAGGTCGAGCGGATCGAGGCACTTGACCTCGATGTCGCGAGCGACTTTCTGCTCGTTGCCGCGACCTTGCTCGATATCAAGGCGTCTTCTCTCGTTCCCGATGACGAGCACCCGAATTCCCGCGACGACGCAGATCTCGATGATGAATTCGAGGGGCTCGACGGCGACGCGCTACGCGAAGTGCTCATCCAGCGTCTCATCGCCTACAAGCAGTTCAAGGGCGCTGCTGCGGCCCTTGACGCGCGTATGGAGTCCGAGAACCGCATGCATCCCCGCGTTGCCGGTCCCGATCCAGAGTTCTTGAACCTCATGCCCGACTACCTCGCCGGCATCACGTTGAGGGGCTTGGCGGTCATCTGCGCGGACTTGGACGGTAAGCGCGAGACCTTCCTGCTCGAAGCCGAACACGTCGCTCCGCACCGCATTCCCATCGAGCTCACCGTCGCCTCGGTCGATCGGGTTACCACGGCGCGTCCCCATATGACGTTCAGGGATCTGCTCGACGGCGATGCCACCACCGAGCAGATCGTCGCCACGTTTCTCGCCATTCTCGAGCTCGCCAAGCGCGGATCGCTCCTGCTTGAGCAGGATGAGAACTTCGGCACCATTCGCATCGACCGTGTTGAGGGCGCGCCCGCGTACCACCCCGATGACGGCTCCCTCTTTGACGAGGAGGACTAAATGGACAACTTGGAATCACTCGCCGAGAACTCACTGAAAGGCGCTCTCGAGGCGCTCTTGCTCGTCTCGAGCGACCCGGTGAGCGCAAGCCAACTCTCCTCGGTGCTCCACGTTGCGCCCGGCGAGGTCGCCTCTCTGCTGGCCGAGCTCAAAGTCGAGTATGAGGAGGCGAACCGCGGCTTTCAGCTCCGTGAGGTCGCCGGCGGATGGCGCTTGTTCACGCACCCCGCCTTCCATGAGCAGGTTGAAGCGTTCGTGTTGTCTTGGGACACCCAAAAGCTATCTCAGGCCGCGCTGGAAACGCTCGCGGTCATCGCGTACCACCAACCCGTCACACGCGAAATGGTCAAGGGCATTCGCGGCGTCAACTCCGACGGCGTCATCTCGTCACTCGTCGACAAGGGTCTAATTCGCGAGATGGGACGCGACCCCCAGCGGGGCCAGGCCATCATCTATGGAACGACCAATGCGTTTTTGGAGAAGTTCGGCCTGCGCAGCACGCGCGATCTGCCCGATCTTGAGCAGTTCGCCCCCGATGAACAGGCGCGTCAATTTATCCGCGAGCGACTCTCGGGCCGCTCCATCCAATCGACGCTCGATGAGGTCGATGAGGACCTCGAGGAGGAGCGTGAGCTCATCGATGGGGACGTCGACGAGGATTTCGATGTGTAGCGAGCAGGGGCCGAACCGAAATACCGCGAAGGTCCACCCCGATGACGAGCGCCTCGTACCCATGCGCTTGCAGCGTTTTCTCGCGCGCGCCGGCGTGGCGAGTAGGCGAGGATCGGAAGCGCTCATGACAGCCGGCCGTGTTCGCGTTAACGGCGAGGTCAAGACCGAGCTCGGCACCAAAGTCGATCCCGCTCGTGACGCCGTCACCGTCGACGACGTCCCCGTGGTTCTGGGTCTCGGCGCGGCATATATCATGCTCAACAAACCGGCAGGGGTATTGACCACCATGAGCGATCCCCACGGTCGCCCCACCGTCGCGAATCTCGTTCCGCGCCACGCATACCCGGGTCTCTTTCCCGTTGGGAGACTCGATATGGACACCACGGGGCTGCTTCTGTTCACCACTGATGGCGATCTGGGCCAAATGCTTTTGCATCCATCCCATCACGTGTGGAAGACCTACGTGGCCCTGGTGGACGGCGAGCTGGATGACGGCGACCTGGAGATGCTGAGGCACGGCATCACGCTCGATGACGGACCCTGTCAACCCGCCCGTTGCCGTCTCATAGGCAAGCGTGAGGCTCACGAGGTCGCGCCTCGGGGAATACCGCACGGTACTTCGGCGGTCGAGATCGCCATACGCGAGGGTCGTAAGAACCAAGTCAAGCGCATGCTTTCCAAAGTCGGACATCCGGTTCTCAGGCTCCACCGCGCGCGTTTTGGTGATCTCGACCTCGGCGATTTGCCCTCGGGGTCTTGGCGCGAATTGACCGAGTACGAAGTTTCGCTCCTCACCAATGGACTCAAGCAGAAGGAGAACAAATGATCATCGCCATCGACGGACCAGCCGGATCTGGTAAATCGACGATTGCCCGAGAGGTCGCATCGCGGTTCGGCTTCTCCAAGCTCGATACGGGAGCCATGTATCGCTCCGTGGCCTTGGCCGCGCTTCGTCGCGGCATCGACCTCGCCGATGTCGATGCGGTCGCCCAGCTCGCACGCGACATACACATCACGTTCGGTGGCGAGTCGCACGGAAACGTATCGGTCTTCGTCGATGGCGAGGACGTGAGCGAGGCCATTCGCACGCCCGAGGTCGATCGCAACGTATCCGCTGCCGCTGCGAACCCCGGCGTCCGCAGCGCCATGCTCGATCCCCAGCGCCGCTTCGCCCTCGATCGCGACGTCGTGGCGGAAGGTCGCGACATCGGAACGGTCGTGTTTCCCGCGGCTGAGCTCAAGGTGTTTCTCACCGCCGACCCCCGTGAGCGCGCGCGTCGCCGTGTGCTGCAGCGTCATGAGGGCGAGCACGTTGACGAGGCCCAGATCCAGGCGGAAGTCGAGCAGACGCTCGCGGACATCGAACGCCGCGACGCACTCGACTCCCAGCGCGAAACCGCTCCTCTGGTCTGCGCCGACGATGCGGTACGCATCGATTCCACCAGCTACACCATCGAGCAGATCGTGGACAAGATCGAGCAGCTCATTGCGGAACGGAGATAGGCGTGGCAGACGAGGCTAAGAAGGAAGAGCGTTCGGGCGCTTGGCACTATGACGCCCCCATGGCTGAGTTTCCCCTGCATGAACGCATGATCTATACATTCGTCATGGCTGTCCTCTGGGTCTTTTCCAAACTCATGTGGCGTTGGCGAGTCGAGGATGCCGAGAAGCTCCACGGATCTGATGGATCGAGTGCCGTCATCATTTGCAACCATACCTCCATGGCCGAAGTGCTGCCCATCATCACGCATGAATGGGCGGCGCATCGCAGGGTCCGTCCCATTTTCAAATCGGAATTCAACAAGGCGGGCATCGTCCGCTGGGCGTTCGCACTGGCGGGCGGCATTCCGGTCGACCGCGGGGAAGCCGATATGAGTGCCCTTCGCGCCGCGCAACATGCCTTGCAGCGCGGAGAAGACGTGTTGATTTTCCCTGAGGGGACGAGGATTCGCACGGACGACCAGCCCGTCGAGGTGCATGGCGGCTTTGCCTTGATCGCCCAGATGGGCAAGGCGCCCGTCGCGCCTATGGCCGTCTGCGGTTTCCGCGACATCACCCCTGCGGGCAAGAAACTCATGCGACCCAAGAAATGCTGGCTCCGTGCAGGCGACAAGGTGTCTTTTGCCGACGCGCCCGAGGGTCTTAAGCGCCGTGAGCGCACCCAGTGGGTCGAGGACGAAGCTGTTCGCAGGATGTACGCCATCCGCGACGAGCTTCGCCGCGAGCATCCTGGGAGGTACTAATGGCCGATCTTAGTATCGAGGTCGCTTCCCACGCCGGCGTTTGTTACGGCGTCGAGCGGGCCCTCAAACTTGCCGCACATGCCGCCGAAAGCGCCCGCGGATCCGTCACGACGCTCGGCCCCCTCATCCATAACCCCATTGTCGTGCGCGATCTTGAGTCCGCCGGCGTGAAAGGCGCTCAGACGGTTGATGAGGTGGAGTCGGGCACGCTCATCATCCGTGCCCATGGCGTGGTTCCCCAGGTCATCGACCAAGCTCGAGCCAAAGGGCTCGAGGTCCTCGACGCCACCTGCCCGTATGTCAAGAAAGTCCACATGGCTGCCGAGAAACTCGTTCGCGAGGGGTACCAACTCATCGTGGTGGGGGAGAGCGGCCATCCTGAGGTCGAGGGGATTTTGGGGCACGCGGGAGATGCCGCACATGTCGTTTCGACACCCCATGACCTCGATGGGGTCGATCTCGCGCGCAAGGTTGGCGTCGTCGTGCAGACGACTCAAACTCCCGCCAATCTCGCCGCAATCGTGAGTGCCCTCGCGCTGCGCACCATGGATCTACGCGTGGTCAACACGATCTGCTCAGCTACGCAAGAGCGCCAGGATAGCGCCGCCGAGCTCGCATCTCGCGCCGATGTCATGATCGTCATAGGCGGCAAGAACTCGGGAAATACGCGTCGGCTCGCCGAAATCTGCATGGCTTGCTGCCCTCGCACGCACCATATCGAGGACTCCTCCGAAATTCAGCGCACATGGTTCGAAGGAGTCGCGCTTGTAGGCATCACCGCTGGCGCATCGACTCCCGGTGCCCATATCGATGCTGCGCTCGCCTGCATAAACCGCCTTTTGGAGCCCTAATGGACAAGCCCATGGTCACGGGTCCCACGGTGCCCTCATATGCGGGTACCGTCGCTCCGTACGCCCTATCAAGAGAACCTTCTTCTGACGGAGCGCTCGTGCTTTCCGTCGCTTCCGATTCCCCGGCATACGATATCGGCCTCGAGCCTGGCATGCGCGTGCTCAGCGTCAATGGCCAGCCACTGACCGATATGATTGTCTGGTTGTGGGAGACCGAAGATGTCGAGGCGGAAATCGAGGTCTTCGACCCACGCGACGGTACCGTGGCCACTGCCGTCATCGAGCGATTCCCCGGAGAGGAGTGGGGTGCCGATTTCGATGGTGTGGTCTTTGACGGGATGCGCACCTGCGTGAACGCATGCATCTTCTGTTTTATGAACATGCTCCCCAAGGAAAGCCGCTCAACCCTCACCATACGCGACGACGACTACCGTCTGAGTTTTCTACAAGGCAACTTCGTCACGCTCACCAACATGTCCGACCATGAGGTTGACGACGCCATCGACAAGATGCTGTCCCCCATGAACGTGAGCCTCCACGCAATCAACCCCGATTGCCGCCGTAAGCTCATAGGTCGCAACGCCGCGCGCGGCATCGAGGTGCTCGAGCGTTTTCTCGATGCGGGTATCGAGATCCACGCCCAGATCGTCCTGTGTCCCGGCATCAACGATGGCGAAGAGCTCTTGGCCACCCTCGAGTACGTTGAGGCGCACCCCGGCATCACGAGTCTGGCAATCGTGCCCCTGGGATTTACCAAACATCAGCATCGCTTTACCGCTTCCTACTCCGATGACGTCGAGACGTCGCGCGCCGTGGTCCACATGCTTGAGCCGTTTCAGGAGCGCGCCCGCGCAACGCGGGGCAGCACGGTGTTCCAACTCGCCGATGAGTTCTACATCGACGCCGAACTTCCCGTGCCGCCCGCAGAGACCTACGACGGGTTCCCGCAGTTCTACGATGGCATCGGCATGCTGAGGAGCTTCCTCGATGAGGTTGAGGAGCTGAGGAGAAGCCGACCTGAAGACATAGCGAGGGCGGGGGAGAGACTGATTTCAGCGGACAAACGCGTCCTCATCACCTGCGGAGAGGCGGCTCAAAGCACCTTCGACGAGTTCTGCCGACTCTTTACTCCCGCCGGCCTGATGAGTACGCACGCCATCAAGAACGAATACTTCGGCGGCAACGTCAACGTGACGGGTCTCATCTGTGCGTGCGACCTACTCGGACAGCTACCGAGGGACCTCTCCAACATCGAGGTCCTCATCCCCAACGTGATGTTCAACTACGACGGACTCACCCTCGACGGACAAAGCCGCGAGAGCGTCACCGAAGAGCTCATCGCCCGCGGAGCCATCGTCCGCTACGCCACCCCCGCGCCGAACCTCATGCTCGATACGCTGCTCTAACCCACCGTTCCGCTGCCGGCTGGCATATCATCCCGTGCTCGGACAATCCTGGCTCGCACGAAGGGTCCCCAGGACCCTTCGGCTCGTGCGGAACTGCGTATCGTTTGTCGTAGCCCGCGCTTGCACCCATATCGTCCCGCGCGCAGTTCGCGAAGCGCTGTTTGAGCACGGGATGATATGGGTGCGAGCGCGGGGGGTGGGATGGAATGTCAGCTTCGATACGTCTACGGTTCACCAAGACTTGTATTCAACGCGAGCGAAAGTAGGGGCTCAAAGCCCTGAGGCCTGGACATATTCTCGTAGGGTGTTTTGTGGAGCGAAGCGGAGCCACACCCGAAGAGATTATGTCCAGGCCGCTGGCGTGCGTGCCCGTACCGAGCGCATGGTAAGATTCTTGCAGTTCTGACTACTCAAGGAGTACGTATGTCCCGACCTATCGTCGCGATCGTCGGCCGCCCGAACGTGGGCAAGTCGACGCTCGTCAACCGTATCGCCCAGACCTCCGACGCCATTGTTCACCAGAGCCGTGGCGTGACGCGCGACCGCAGCTATCACGTGGCCGATTGGAATGGCCGCGAGTTCATGCTCGTCGATACCGGCGGCATTGAGCCCATGAAGAGCGACGACGTCTTTGCCACCTCCATCCGTGACCAGGCCCTCGCCGCCGCCGAGGAGGCTGCCGTCATCCTGTTCGTCGTTGATGGCTCCATTGGCGTCACTGAAGAGGATGAGAGCGTCGCGCGCATGGTGCGCAAGCTCAAGAAGCCCACGTTCCTGCTCGTAAACAAACTCGACAATCCCGCTCGAGAGAACGACAATCTGTGGGAGTTCTACTCTTTGGGCGTGGGCGACCCGGTCGCCGTGTCCGCCCTGCATGGCCATGGCACGGGTGACCTGCTCGACGAGGTCGTCGCCCTACTGCCCGAGGACACGGGTGATGAGGACACGGAGCCCGACACCCTGCGCGTCGCCATCATAGGCCGCCCGAACGCCGGCAAGTCCTCGCTGTTCAACAAGATGATCGGCAACGACCGCTCCATCGTGAGCAACGTCGCAGGCACCACGCGTGACGCCATCGACACGGTGGTCGAACGCGATGGCAAGCGCTATCGCATGGTCGATACCGCCGGCATCCGCAAGAAGAGCACCGTTTACGAGAACATCGAGTACTACTCCATGGTGCGCGGTCTGCGTGCCATCGATCGCGCCGACGTCGCGCTGCTCGTCGTCGACGCCTCCACGGGCGTCACCGAGCAGGACCAGAAGGTCGCTAATCTTGCCATCGAACGCGGGTGCGCCCTCGTGGTGCTTCTGAACAAGTGGGATCTGCTCAAGGACGACTATGAGCGCGAGGCCGTCATGGAGACGGTCAATCGTCGTCTCACCATGGCACCGTGGGCCGAGTACCTGCGCATCTCCGCCCTCACGGGTCGCTCCGTCCACAAGATCTGGGACATGGTCGACGCCGCCGCCGAGCGCCGTGCCTCTCATATCACCACCTCGCAACTCAATCGTCTGCTCACCGATATGCGTGAGTTTGGCCACACCGTCTCCGACGGCAAACGCCGCCTCAAGATGCATTACGTCACGCAGACCGGCGAGAAGCCCCCGGCGTTCACCTTCTTTGTCAACCATACGGATCTCGTGAGCGACAACTACAAGCGCTACATCGAGAACCGCATGCGCGCGACCTTTGATTTCAAGGGCACGCCGATCCGCCTGCGATTCCGCGCCAAGAAGAGCGACAAGGACAAGGAGTAGCAGATGGCAGGCGTCCCCATTCACCCGTGGCTATTCCTCGGGTTCTGCTGTCTGCTTAACTACGCTCTCTGCGGCATCCCCTTCGGTAAGATTTTCGCAAAGAGTCTTGCCCACGTTGACCTGCAGAAGGTTGGTTCGGGCAACATCGGTACGACGAATGCCCTCCGCGCGGGCGGTCCCAAGGTTGCCGTGCTCACCCTTTTGTGTGATGTCTTGAAGGGCGTCATCTGTGTCAACCTGTCGCTCATCCCGCTTTCGGGAGTGCTCGGGCCATTCGGCGTCGAGCGCGCGGCGTTCTACCCGGGCGGCTCGCATGACTACGTTATTGCCGTGCTCGCCCTCTCGTGCGTCATCGGCCACATGTTCAGCTTCTACTTGCACTTCAAGGGCGGCAAGTCAATCGCCACGGGGGTCGGTGTGCTGTTTGCGATCAACGTGCCTTGGGCGCTGCTTCACTTAGGCATTTTCATCGTCCTCGTCGCCATCACTAAATTCGTGAGTGTCGGCTCGATTGCCACGGCCGCTCTCGTCGGCGTCACGGCGTGCATGCTCTTCCCCCAGGCCTCCCTTACCTTCAAACTCATTATGGGATTCCTCGGGCTTCTCGTCGTATGGGCCCACCGCGGCAATATCAAGAAGCTCATGAGTGGTAGGGAATCGAAGCTCTCACTAAGCAAACGCGTCGACAAGATGGATGAGTGACATGCACATTGCACTAATTGGAACAGGCTCATGGGGCACTGCCATGGCGGGGCTCGTTGCCTCGAATGGCAACTCCGTCACCATGTGGTCCTACGACCTGGACCCCGTGACCGAGATCAACGAGCGCCATACGAATGAGTGCTTCCTCAAGGACTTCAAGCTGCCCGAGACGGTCACGGCCACGAACTCACATGATGAGGCACTTGCAGGTGCGGATGCGGCCATCTTCGCCGTGCCGTCTGCGTTCCTGCGCGGCGTTGCCCGCGACTGCGCGCCCTTCATATCCGATGCGCTTCCCGTGCTCTGTCTCGCTAAGGGTATCGAGCTGGGCAGCGGACTGCTCATGAGCGACATCATCGCCAGTGAGATCGGCCATCCCGAGCGAATCGCGGCCCTTTCCGGCCCTAACCATGCGGAGGAGATCTGCCGCGGTGCCCTTTCCGCCTCGACGATTGCCTGCGAGAGCACCGAGATAGGGGAATTCTTCAAGGAACTCACTTTAAGCCCGTCTTTTCGTGTGTACCTCTCCTCGGACATGGTGGGCGTGGAGTTGTGCGGTGCCATGAAGAACGTCATGGCCATCATCTGCGGTATCGCCGCTGGATCCGGCATGGGCGACAACGCGCTCGCGCTCATCATGACGCGCGGGCTGGCCGAGATCAGCCGCTTGGTACACGCCTGCGGCGGTGAGGCGATGACCTGCATGGGCTTGGCGGGTATGGGGGACCTCATCGTGACCTGCACGTCCCAGCACTCCCGCAACCGCACGTTCGGTGAAGCGTTCGCCCACGGCGAGACACTCAAGGAGTACCAGGACCGCCGCCGCATGGTGGTGGAGGGCGCTGCCGCAGCGCGCAGCGTCAGCGAGCTCGCCCGTAGCAAGGGCGTCGATGTTCCCCTCACCTTCGCACTCGAAAAGCTCCTGTATGGGGGAGAAACGATCGAAAGCGCCCTTGCGGCCCTCGTAAGTCGCATCCCCAACGAAGAGTTTTACGGCCTTGAGGACTAAATGACGGCTCTTGGGTGGTGCAGTTGGGAACGGGCCCCTTTTGCACCACCCCCCCCCAGGATCTCGAAAGGAATCACCATGTCAGCCATCAAGATCTCGCCCTCAATCCTCTCCGCCGATATGGCCAACCTCGCGCGCGACTTGGACCGCATCTCGTGCGCTGACTATATCCACGTCGACGTTATGGATGGGCACTTCGTCCCCAACCTCAGCTATGGCACGGCCATCGTCAAGGCCTGCAAGTCCACAACCGACATTCCACTCGACGTCCATCTCATGATCTCGAATCCCGATGACACGGTCGACTGGTACATCGACGCTGGGGCGGACCTCATCACCGTGCACTATGAGGCATCAACCCATCTTCATCGCACCATCTGTCACATTAAGGATCGTGGCTGCAAGGCGGGCGTCGTGCTCAATCCCGCCACGCCCGTCTCTGTTCTTGAAGACATCCTCGACGACCTCGACATGGTGCTCCTCATGAGTGTGAACCCCGGGTTCGGAGGCCAGAAGTTCATCCCCCGCACGCTCGACAAGCTCCGCCGCCTGTCCGCGATGTGCCGCGAGCATGGCGTTAATCCCCTCATCGAGGTGGACGGAGGCATCGGGTCGGGGAATGCCGAGGAGGTCGCCGCCGCAGGCGCAACCGTGCTCGTCGCCGGCTCCGCCGTATTCGGCGCTTCCGATCCCGCGGCGGCCGTCGAGGCCATTCGCCATGCCGGCGAACTCGGATACGCGAAGATTGGTGCCTAGAAGATGCCGCCTCAGAAGTACGTCAACCTCGATTACGCCGCCTCGACTCCCATGCGACCCGAGGCGATCAAGGCCCAACAGGCATATGATTCCTCGCCGCTCGCGGGCGTCAATCCCAACTCCCTCCATTCGCTTGGGCGACAAGCGGCGATTAAGCTCGAGGACTGTCGCCGCACGATCGCCCACAGCCTTGGCGCACGGGTGCGATCCAGCGAGATCATCTTCACCGGGGGAGGAACGGAGGCAAACGTCCTCGCACTGCTCGGCATTCCGGATGCCGTGCGACAACGTTGGCGCACGCGCACGCGTGTCATCGTCTCGGCAATCGAGCATGATTCCATCCTGGACAACATCGCTTCGCTTCGGGCTTCCGGCTTTGAAGTCGATCTTGTCAAGCCCGATCGAGCCGGTCGAATTCTTCCCGATGCACTTGCGGCGGTGATGGGAGACGATGTCGCCCTCGTGTCAGTGATGATGGCCAATAATGAGACGGGCGTCGTGCAGCCCATAGGCGAACTCGCCCGCGTTGCACACGCACATGGCGCACGCATCCACGTCGACGCAATCCAAGGCTGGCTCCACACGCCATTCGATGTCAACGAGCTCGGGGTCGACGCGCTTTCCCTTGCGGGCCACAAGATCGGCGGACCCGTCGGAATCGGTGCGTTGTACCTCAAAACCAGGACGCCCATTCGGGCCCGTTCCTTTGGCGGAGGCCAGGAGGTGGGGCTCAGGCCCGGCACGCAGGATCTGCGCGCCATCATAGCGCTCTCTGCAGCCACTTCTGCGCTGCTTCCCAATGTTCGTACCGATGCCGTTCGCGTGGGCATGATGGCGAATAAGCTCTACGCGGCACTTTGCGAGCACCCCCGTATTCACGCGACGATGGGGGATTGGAGCACCATCGATCGACTTCCCGGCATCGTGAGCATCTACGTTGAGGGCATGGACTCCGAAGAGCTCATCCTCCAGCTTGATGGTCGCGGCTTTGAGGTCTCCGCCGGCAGCGCATGTTCGAGCGGGAGCCTTGATGCCAGTCACGTCCTGCTCGCCATGGGGGTTCCCCGCGAAGATGCCCTCGGCTCGCTTAGGATCTCGTTTGACGATCGCGTCGACGAGCGCGATCTCGATCGCTTTGCCCGTGCCGTGTGGGAAGTGGTGGGATAGATGCTCGTCAGTGAACTTCTTTCGTACCTACTCGATAGGTTCCCACGTGAGGACGCCGAAGCTTGGGATCACGTTGGTCTTTCCGTCGGAGATCCCGATGCTGAGGTCAAGGGGGTCGCCTGCGCGCTCGATGCCACGGTCGACGCGATTTTTCGTACCGCTGAGTTGGGAGCTAATGTCTTACTCACGCATCACCCTGTGTACATTTCCGCTCCCGATTGCTTCGCGCCCGCCTCGTCCGTGCGCCCAAGCTCGTCCGCCGCGGTGTACGAGGCGGCGCGTCATGGCGTGAGCGTTATTTCCCTCCACACTAATCTCGATCGTTCCAAGGAAGCACGCCAGGCCCTTCCCGCCCTTATGGGCCTGAGTGCCTTTTCCTCACTCGAACATGTCACCGAACCCGATGTGCCTGGCCTTGGAGCCGTTTGCGAAATCGAACAAACCTTTTTGGGTGATTTCGCGTCTACCGCTCAAAGCGTCTTCGATACGAGTGCCCATGTTTGGGGCGATGCCGCCTCTTCGGTCTGTCGCGTTGCTTTCATGGGAGGTTCGCTTGGTGATTTCGGTGAGCAGGCACTCGCGTGCAACTGCGATGTCGTTGTCACCGGTGAACTCGGTTACCACCGGGCGCAAGACCTTGCGCTCCGTGGGCTTTCTGTTGTCCTACTCGGTCACGACCGATCCGAGCAACCGTTTTGCCGCATACTTGCCGATGCGACCGCGAACGCAGGTGTCGCCCAAGACCGTATAGATATCATTCCGCTCCCACACCAGTGGTGGGTGCCTACACAAGGAGGATGCGCATGAGCATGGGTTCCGACCTTCTCAAACTTCAGGAGACCGATCTCGAGCTCGAACGTGAGCGCATCGCGCTCAATAATCTGCCGCTCATCGCGGAGCTCGCGAAGAAGCGTTCGGCCCACGCAAAACTCAAGGCAGAGGCCACGCGCCTGCTCGCCGCGCGCAAGGACGCCCAAATCGCCTTGGACGATCTTAATGAGGCCGAGCGTGCATGTCACGAGGCGGTGGAGGCAGCCCGGACACGTCCCATCGACGCCAGCGACCACCGTGCGCTCCTCGATCTTGAGGAGGAGCTCTCGCTTATTGCCAAGCGTCTCGATAAGATCGAGTTCGATCGACCTGCTGCACGTCAAGCCCTTGCCCTTGCACGGGAGCGTGAGCAAAAGCTCTCCGATTACATTGCGCGGTTCGAGGCTTCGATCATCGAGGACACCAAGGCCGCCCGTTCTCAAGCGGCCGATTTGCAATCCTCAATCGACGAGCTGATACGCCGGCGTGAGCATTTGCTGGGTCGCTTGCCCGAGGACGTTCGCGATCTGTACGAGCGCGGGCTCAGCAGGTTCAAAGGGCTTGCCGTCGAGCGCATCGAGGGCAATGTCCCCACCGTCTGCCGCACCGCGCTTCAGCCCGCGTCCATGGATGCCCTGCGCCATGCCCGCGACATTGCCGAATGCCCCTACTGTCATCGCATCATCGTGCTTGATTGCGAGGAGTAGCCCATGGCGAAAACGGTCTTGGTCTGCGTCACCGGATGCATCGCCGCATACAAGTCCTGTGAAATCGTGCGTGGACTCCAGAAGGCGGGTGTTCGCGTCAAGGTGTGTATGACGGAGCATGCGACCTCTTTTGTGGGGCCGACGACGTTTCGCGCGCTCACGCATGAAGAGGTCGCCGTCGATTTGTTCGACAATCCCTCCGACCCCATCCACCATATCTCGCTCGCCAAAGAGCCCGATGCCGTCCTCATCGCTCCGGCCACGGCGAACGTGATCGCGAAGATCGCGCATGGAGAGGCCGACGATCTGCTCACCACGACCGTCTTGGCCTGCAACGCGCCGGTTGTCGTGGCGCCTGCCATGAACGTAGGCATGTGGCAGGCGGACGTCACACAGCGCAATATCGCCGCGCTCGAGGAGCGCGGATACGACATCGTCCGCCCGATCTCCGGATACCTCGCCTGTGGAGACTCGGGCGAGGGAAAGCTTGCCGATGTCGAGGATATCGTCGCTCGAGCCTTGCTCGCCCTTGAAACATCCGAGGCGCTCGAGGGGGAGCGGGTCCTCATCACCGCCGGAGGGACCCGCGAGGCCATCGATCCCGTGCGATATATCGGGAATCGCTCGAGCGGCAAAATGGGACACGCCCTCGCGCGGGCGGCTCATGCAATGGGAGCCCATGTGACCCTGGTGACGGCAGCTGCAGGCCTATCGATTCCCTTCGGCGTAGAGGGCGTTCATGTGGAGAGCGCGGCACAGATGCACGCCGCGGTGAGCGAGCGCTTTGATGCATGCTCGATGCTCATCTGCGCCGCCGCCGTCGCCGATTACACCCCGGCGCATCCCGCCGATCAAAAGCTCAGCAAGGCTGATGGCGAGCTCAAGCATATCGAGCTCATCAAGACCCAGGACATTCTCGCCGATATGTCAGCTCGTAAGGGGAACCGCATCGTTGTCGGCTTCGCCGCTGAAACCAACCACCTCGCCGAGCGTGCGCACGCCAAGCTCGCCCGCAAAGGTTGCGACGCCATCGTCGCCAACGACGTCTCCCGTGCCGACTCGACGTTCGGTTCAGATACGAACGAGGTGCTCTGGGTTACGCCCGACATGGCGGACCCCCTGCCATGCATGGGCAAACAGGCCCTCGCATTCGAACTGCTCAAGCGCGCACAGGCACTAAAATCTTAGGAAGTTGCAAATTTATCCTTGCATCTATGCCGAGCTTTGGGTAAAGTACTTCCTTGCTTCGGGACGTAGCGCAGCTTGGTAGCGCACTTGCATGGGGCGCAAGGGGTCGCTGGTTCAAATCCAGTCGTCCCGACCACGGAGCATGAGAGGGCGGCCTTATGGTCGCCCTTTTTCATTTGCGGAAGGCTTATCCGGTCGTAAAGCGGGTATCATCCTCCCAGTGTCTATATCGTTACAAGGAGTCGCGCGTGGCTGCTGGCAAGATTCGGAAAAAGATCAAGAAGGAGCTCATCGGCACCTCCGATTACCCTTCTAACAAGATCTTCACCATCTCCAACTTCATTACGTTCACGCGCCTTATCCTCACCGGTGTCTTCCTCTTCCTCTTCGCTACCGATTACAACCGCTATGTCGCACTCGTCATCTACGCCGTCGCCGCCTCGACCGACTGGCTCGACGGTCAAATCGCTCGCATGACCAAGACGGTCAGCTGGCTTGGGAAAATGCTCGATCCCATTGTCGACCGTGCCCTGCTGTTTTGCGGCGTGGTTGGCCTCGTGGCTCGCCATGAGCTGCCCTTATGGATCTGCCTTGCCATCGTTGGGCGCGACATCTATCTGTTCCTCGGCAATTTCGTGGTCAAGCGCTATCATCGTCGTCCCATCGACGTCGTCTTCATCGGCAAGCTCGCGACCGCGTTGCTCATGAGCGGCTTCACGCTTATGCTCCTGGGCCTTCCCGTCCTCGATGGCATGGGCATCGTTTCCAGCTCCATCACCTGGTTGCCCGGCCTCAATGGTGAGGCGGTGCCCCTTGGCATGTACTTCGTATATGCAGGCGTATGCTGCTCGCTTCTAACCGGCGTGGTCTATACGACCAAGGGAATCGCGGCCATTCGCTCGGCCATCGCGCATCCTGAGGACGAGGACGAGGATTTCCTCAACCCCGAGATCGACGAGGACGAGGAGTCGGCAGAGGAATAGTCTGCGTATTCCCACTGAACGCGTGCCGCTTGCGCTAGAATGAAACGATAGTTGACGATACTTCGGATGTATTCCGATTTTCCAGTAGGGGGTTCCCATGGCAAACATCGAGCAGAACGAGACCACGCGCGTCTTTCGCATGCCGAGCAGCGATGCCACGGCGCCCGACCTCATGAAGAGCGCCTCGCTGGTCGTTCCGGTCCTCTCAATCATCAAGGGGCCCCAGACCGGCAACGTCTTCGAGCTCGATGCGCCCGAGATCACCATCGGTCGCGATCCCGCGAACACAATCTTTCTCAACGACATGACGGTGTCGCGCAGCCATGCGAAGATCCTGCGCAACGAGGCGGGTGTCCTCATTGAGGATCTCGGCTCCCTTAACGGCACCTGGGTTGATGGCGCGATCGTCAATTCCGCCCCTCTGCATGATGGCTCTTCCGTGCAGATCGGCACCTTCACGCTGATGTACCACGAGAGCACCGTGGAGCGCATCGAAACCGGTGAGTAGCTTGGCTGAGCGCAGCTACCTCAGCATTGGGCAGGTCGTGAACCTGCTCCGCGGTACATACCCCGACCTTTCAAACTCGAAGATTCGCTTCCTGGAAGACGAGGGGCTCATCACGCCGCACCGCACTCCTAAGGGCTATCGTCAGTACTCGAAGGCGGACGTCGACCGTCTCGAGGTTATTTTGCATCTGCAGAAAACCAGGTATATGCCACTTTCCGCCATCAAGCAGAAGTTGGACAGTGCATCTGACCTTTCGACCCTCGCATTCGAGGTCGGCCTGCTTACGGATGCGCCCATGAAGGTTGCCTCAAAGGAGACTCGTCAGAAGCTCCATCCCATCGAGGACGTCCCAGATATCCTCGGCGTCGACATTGCGTTCTTGCGGCAGCTTTCCGATAACGATCTTATCCGGATTGTTCGCAGCCCCCAAAACCGGGAACTCATCGACGGTCGGGACTTCGAAATCATCCGTCATTGTGCAGAGCTGTCGCGCTTTCACATCGAGCCTCGCAATCTGCGGCAGTACGTCAATGCAGCCAACCGTGAATCCGCCCTATTCGAACAGGTTCTCATCGGTATGCTCGGTACCGACGATTCTGATGACAATCGAGAGGCGAAGCTCGATCGCGCGTTCAAAACGCTTCATGACCTCACGGACGGAGTTCGTACCGCGCTGTTGCGTAACCGCGTCTTCGAGTCGCTTAACGCCGTGGTCGAGGATGCCGATGTCGATGCCATCGACGATGAGATCACGCGCGCGGAGATGGCAGCCCAAAGCAACTCCGCCGTCCTTCCATATGCCACCCCCGAGTCGACCACGGGCGTGGCTCCACTCGATGCAACCGAACTTGCCGCCCAGCCCATTCGCGTGACGCCCATTACAGCCGAGTAGAAAGCACAGGATTATGGAACCGTTCGATTACGCCGCTTACATCGCCGATATCCCGGATTACCCTGAGCCCGGCGTCGTATTCAAAGACATCACGCCGCTCTTTGCCGACCCTGTGGCCATGCGCCATACCGTCGAGGACATTGCCGATCATTTCAAAGACGCGGGCGTCACTAAAGTGGTCGGACCCGAGGCGCGTGGCTTCATGATTGGCGTACCCGTTGCTCTCGAGCTTGGAGCCGGGTTCATTCCCGCACGCAAACCGGGCAAGCTGCCCCGCGAGACCTACTCGGTGAGCTATGAGCTCGAGTACGGAACCGATACCCTTGAGATTCATAAAGACGCCATTCAGCCCGGTGACCGCGTGCTTATCGTAGACGATTTGATTGCGACCGGCGGTACCGCGGCGGCGGCCGGAAAACTTGTGCAAGATGTGGCGGCCGAGCTAATAGGGTATGCTTGTATCTTGGAGCTATCGTTCCTCGATCCTCGCAAGACGCTTGCGACTGCGGGAGATCAAGAGCTGTACAGCCTCATTCAGGTATCGTAACGAACGCGCGCCTTGCCGCTCGTATCGAGGAGTTTTCATATGACGCACTCTAAACGCAGCCTTACCGCACGTCGTGCCATCGTCGCCGGTCTTTCCGGCATCGTTCTTATGTCCGGCGTTCCCACGTTCGCCTTCGCCGACACTGAGTCTGATCTTGCAGCGGCCCGCGAACAGCTCGAGGAGATTGGACGTCAGACAGAAGAGATCACCAATCGTCTTTCTGAGCTCACGTACTCCCTTGAGGAGACTCGCGGTCAGATCGATGAGACGAACAATGAGATTGCGGAGCGCCAGCAGCTGCTTTCCACGTTCGTCTCCTCTGAATACAAAGGCGGTCTTGCCGGACTGATCGAGATTGTGCTTTCCTCGACGTCCTTTGATCAGTTCGTCTCGAGTGTGACGTACATGAACAAGGTGGCGAACACGCAGGCCGAGACCATAGCAGAGGTTAAGACCCTCAAGGAGGAGCTTGATACCAAGCAAGCCGAGCAAGAGGAGAACGTCAAGGAAACTCAGGCGAAGGTCGATGAGCTCAACGCGCAGCGCGCTGAGGCCGCGTCGGTCGTGAGCTCGCTCGACGCAAAACTCCAGGAAGAGCTTGCCGCCGAGGCGGCCGCAAACGCTGCCCTCCAACAGGGGCTTAACGCGAGCCAGGGCGACCAGATCGATGACGTCCAGAACGTCGATACGCCCTCCAACAACAATACGGACCAGGGTGGCGGAACCAACACCAACAACTCCAACAATACGCCCGCTCCCACACCTTCGCCTGCGCCGACACCGGAGCCCGATCCCGAGCCCAACTATGTTCCGAGCACCGGTAACGCCATCGTCGATCGTGCATGGAGTTGGGTTGGCAAGGCTGAATATGTATGGGGAGGGTGCGCTCCCGGCCAGTTCGACTGCTCCGGCTTTGTGAGCTACTGCCTCACTGGTCAATACCGTCGTCTTGGTACCACCAATACGTTCATGGGCTGGCCGCAGGTGAGCAATCCCCAGCCGGGAGATGTGTGCGTCAATTGGGGTCACACCGGCATTTATATCGGTAACGGACAGATGATCCACGCGGCCACCTATGGCGTCGGCGTCGTCGTCGGCCCTGTCCAGGCTGGTATGATCTACGTTCGCTACTAACATCTCGAACAATGCACGTGGACGGCGGAGGGGGAGTGCTCCTTCCGCCGTCTCTCTATACCGGACATTCGTCATACAACGCGAAAGGATTCATACATGTCATGGGCTCTCATAGCGGACTCCAGCTGTAATCTACGCGCATACCAACCCGCAACGGCGGATTGCGCCTTTGCGTTGGCTCCGCTCAAAATCGTAGTTGCAGGCGAGGAATACGCTGACGATGCCTTCCTCGATGTTGCCACGCTCAACCATCGGGTGGCCGCCGAGCCCTCCGCATCGGGTAGTTCATGTCCGAGTGCAGGGGAGTGGGCGGAATTGTTCCGCTTGGCGGACAATGTTATTGCCATCACCATCTCGGCGAACCTTTCCGGCAGTTTCGAGGCCGCTCAAATGGGTCGCAATCTCGTGATGGATGAATATGCCCGCGACCATGATGGTCAAATCGCTGGGAAGAACATCTTCGTTCTCGACTCAAAGGCTGCCGGAGGAAAGCTCGAGCTTATCGTTCAACTTCTAGATAGGTACCTAACGGATAATCCTGATGCTACATTTGACCAGGCAGTATCGTATGCTGAACAGCTACAGGCAAGCTCTCAGGTGCTCTTTTCGCTGAGCAGTTACGAGAATCTCACGAAAAATGGACGCATGCCCAAAGTCGTCGGAGCCCTCGCCAGCGGTCTTTCCATCCGCATGCTCGGTACTGCGAGTGCTCAGGGGACGATCAAGGTCGTAGCACCAACGCGTGGTGACAAGAAAACGTACCGCAAGATCATCGAAACCATGCGTGCTGATGGGTATCGTGGCGGCATGGTCTATATTGACCATGTTTTCAATGAGGACGGTGCCTCGGCACTCAAGGATGCGATTGTTACCGAGTGGCCTCATGCCGAGGTGTTCGTCTTACCCTGTGGCGGCCTATGTTCGTACTACGCCGAAAAGACCGGCCTGATCATTGGGTACGAATGGGCGCACCGTCTTTGACATCATCAACAGACGAAAGCGAGAACCCCCGCAACGCGCGGGGGTTCTTTATTTAGATCGTCATCTACTTTACATAATATATATTATCGTAATTCTGAATAATGTATCACATACTCAGACCGAGAGACACACCATTACGACCAAACCCGATTAGATCCTGCCAGACTCCTCGAGGTAAGCATAGGCGGACATGGCCGCAATGGCACCGTCAGCCGCCGCGGTGATGACCTGTCGCAAGGACTTGGAACGCATATCGCCAGCGCAGAATAATCCGGGAGTCTTCGTTGCCATTGATTCATCGGTAACGACGCCACCGTCTGAACCAAGGTCAACATAGGGAGCTACGATTTGGGTAGCCGGATCATGGCCGACGGCGACAAATATGCCAACCGAGCCTTCGTCGAACATCTCGGCGTGCGTCTCTCCCGTGGCATTGTCTCTCAATACGATGCGGTTGATAAACGTCGAACCGCTCACTTCGATAATACTAGTTTGGTACCTAATGGTAATGTTGTCACGCGTGAGAAGTCGCTCTACCATGCCCCGTGGAGCCCGGAACACATCGCGTCTCACGACAAGTTCAACGTGCTCGGCGATATTGGAGAGATACATTGCCTCCTCAACAGCGGAATTGCCGCCACCGATGATAAAGACGTGCTTTCCGCGATAGAACATTCCATCACAGGTGGCGCAATACGATACTCCCCTTCCGCGGAACTCATCCTCACCTACGAAGCCTCCAAGTCGGGGCGTAGCTCCGGTCGCCACGATAAGCGCAGGGGCTTCGAGCTGCTCCATATCGGTGTTGACGATGAACATGTCATCTTCGCGGTCGATCGACGAGACCGATCCGTACGTGGACTGAGCACCTGCATGCTCGGCGTGCTCCAGCATCTTCTGGCCAAGTTCGGCCCCCGAGCAACTGCCTAATCCGGGGTAGTTGTCAATGATATCTGAGGTGGCAATCTGTCCGCCAGCCATCCCATGCTCGACAACCAGAACGTCTAGGCTGGCTCGTGCGGCGTAGAGGGCAGCGGAATAGCCTGCGGGACCTCCACCGACGATGATGAGGTCTTTCGTGGAATCCATAGCCGGTACATCCTTTCGGTACGTCGTTTCTTTGCTCTTACCCGATTGCGCCGAGCTCTTGCAGGGCGGGACGTACAATGCTGTTAGCAAGCAACCAGGGAGACGCCCACATGACAACTGAACGCCTCGACAATCTTGGCGATAACGTGCCGCTCAATTCCCGGGGGACGGTATCACCGGCAAGCGAAGCCCCACGGCCCGTTATTACCATTATGCATGCCTCGGTAGGCTCCGGACATCGCGCGGCGGCCATGGCAATCGCACAGGCGGTGGAAAACATGCGGGGTGCACATGGCGTACCCGATGATGTTGAAGTTGATGTCCTCGACGTACTCGATTTTGGGCGCATCAAATTCGACGGTAACAAAACTGCGGCGGCGTTCACGGGCGCCACGAGGCCCATCTACGATGTTACGTGGCGCTATACGCTCACGGGCAGATTGCTCTGGGGCGGTGGATCGGCGTGGTCCAGAATCATGTTCCACTCATTTAACGACTATGTGACTGAGAAGCGACCCCTTGCCGTCATTTGCACACACATCACCGCCGCAAATACCGCCGTTGGAGCCCGCATGATGACAGGTGTGGAGTTTCCCGTCGTCTGCGTCCCCACCGATTACGAGATAGAGGGTTGGTGGCCACACAAGGAAACCGACCTCTTTTGCGTCGCGACCGAGTTCATGGCGGAGACGCTCCGCCCACGAAAGGTTCCCGAGCGATGCATCGAGGTCACGGGCATACCCATCAGACCGGGATTTAGCGAGCCGCGCAATCGCGAGCACGATTGCGAGACGTTCGGGGTGCCAGGCGACAAGACCTTGGTGCTGGTCATGGCAGGCGCCGCCCTACCCCAGCCGTATGTGCGATTCCGGGCGGCCATGGAGGAGACGCTTCCCTACCTGCGCAGCTTCGAGAGTATGCACTTCGTGTTCCTGCCGGGTAAGGACATTGCATACGCGAAGCACCTGCGCTCCGTGTTCGAGGGCATGAAGCTTCCCAACGTCACCGTACTCGATTACGTGGACGACATGGCGGCCCTCATGCGGACCTGCGATCTGGCGATTCTCAAGTCCGGCGGACTTACCGTGACGGAGTGCCTGTGCGCCGAGCTGCCGATGATCTTGCTTGGAAAATCGTATGGGCAGGAGAAGGCGAACACGACGATGCTCACGTCTTTCGGCGCGAGCATGCATGCTACCACCTCACGCGAGCTCATCATGCAGTTGAGGCATCTCCATGATAATTCAGAGGCGCTCCACGGTCTCCTCGTCAACGCTGGCGCACTCCGCCGTCCCGATGCCGCACAGGACATCGTTTGCAGCACGATGCGGCTGGTCGGCGTGCCGTGTGATCGCGAGCAACATTTCGCTGAATTCTACTGGGGTGGAAAACCCGCGCATATACGGTAGAAAGATGCCCTCGCGGACAAATGACCGCGAGGGCATCTTGTATTGACGCATAAAGCCTTCTACGTGCTTACCGCATTTCTACACGAGCAGGAAGTACGCAAGGAACGCGGCGGCGGCGACCCACATGAGCGGACGAATCTTCTTGAGGTTGCCCGTCACGGCAGCAACGACCACGTAGGCGATGAAGCCAAGACCGATGCCGTTGGAAATCGAATAGGTGAACGGGATACCGACGATGATCATGAAGGTCGGGAAGCCCTCGAGGATGTCCGACCAGTCGACCTCGGTGACCTCGCTCATCATCAAAAAGCCGACGTACACGAGGGCGCCACAGGTAGCGGCGGAGCTGATGCAGCTGATAACCGGGGAGAAGAATGCGGCGAGCAGGAAGAGAACGCCTGCCGTCACGGAAGTAAGTCCGGAGCGACCGCCGTCGGCAGCGCCGGAGGCAGACTCAACGAACGTGGTGATGGAAGATGCGCCGAACACGCCACCCGCAGCTGCAGCCACGGAGTCGACGATGAGGATGGGCTTGATGTCCTCAACCTTGCCATCCTCGGTGAGGAACTCGCCCTGCTTGGCAACGGCCATGGCGGTGCCCATGGTGTCGAAGAAGTCGCTCATCATGAGCGAGAAGGCAAAGAGGAGCAAGGCGGGAGTGGTGAGGGCCTTGACGACGCCCATGACGCCATCGGCGTCCGCCATGAACGGGGCGCCGAAGGTGGAGAAATCGAGCGGAGCGACGATGCTCGAGGGAGCAGCGGTCACGCCGAGCGGAATGCCGAGGACGGAAGCGATGACGATGCCCCACAGCAAGGCGCCCTTCACGTTCATGGAAGAGAGGACGACGGTGGCGACGATGGAGATGAGGCCGACGAGGAAGACCGGGTCGGTCACCTTGCCGAGGGCGACCATGGTGGCCTCGTTGGCGACGATGATGCCGCCATCCTTAAGGCCGATCATCGCGATGAAGAGGCCGAGGCCGATAGAGATGCCGTGACGCAGGGACACGGGAATGGCATCCATGATGGCCTCGCGAAGACCGCACAGCACGAGCAGCAAGATGGCGATACCCTCGATGAAGATGATAGCCATGGCAGTCTGCCAACCGAGTCCCATGGCTCCGCAGAGCGTGTACGCGACGATGGAGTTGATGCCCATGCCCGAGGCGCAGGCGAGCGGACGGTTCGCGATGAGGCCCATCGCGATCGTCATGACCGCGGCACCGATGCACGTGGCGGTCACCGCGGCGGCGACGGGAACGCCACCGGCGGAGAGGATGAGCGGGTTCACGACGATGATGTAAGACATCGCCAGGAACGTGGTCAGTCCCGCACGCAGCTCAGTGGCCACGTCGGACTTGCGCTCCCCCAACTTGAAAAACTGGTCCATAGATAATTCCCCCTATACGACTGGAGCGACTATTTCGAACCGCTCGACCCGAAACCGCCGCTACCGCGATCGGTCTCGTCGAGTTCGTCGACCTCTGTAAGGTGCACGACGGGCACCTGCTGGATGACGAGCTGGGCGATACGCTCTCCCCGCTCGATGTGAATGGTCTGCTGGGAATCAAGGTTCACGGCGATGACCTTAAGTTCACCGCGATAGTGGGCATCAATGAGCCCCGGGGTGTTGGCGATAGTGAGACCGCGCTTGAGAGCCATACCGCTCCTGGGCTGAACAAACCCGGCGTACCCATCCGGAATTGAGATGGCAAGGCCAGTGGGGATGAGGACGCGCTCGAAGGGCGCGATGTCGACGCTCTCATTGGCACGCAGGTCCAAGCCCGCATCACCCTCATATGCATAAGCGGGTAACTCAACGGTTGGATCCAGGCGCTTGACGTTCACGTTCAACATGGACATGTAATCACCTCAGCTTATCGAGTTCGGATAGGAACTCATCGATGTCTTGGAAGTCACGATACACGGACGCGAATCGGATGTAGGCGACCTTATCGATCTTCTCGAGGCGCTTGAGGACCATATCGCCAATATCATGGGAGCTGACAGCCGAACGCGCCCCGCCCCTCAGTTCCAGTTCGATGTCATCAATGAGCGCGTTGAGCTGCGTGAGATCGATGTCGCGTTTGGAAGTTGCGCGCATAAGTCCCACGAGCAGCTTATTGCGGTCGAAAGGCTGCGTGGTTCCATCGCTCTTCAGCACCTCGATGGGGTCCTCGCATCGTTCGAATGTGGTGAACCGGTATCCGCACGATCGGCATTCACGACGACGTTTGATGGCGTTCGAGGAATCCTGCATACGCGAATCTATCACACGCGTGTCATCATGGCCGCACTTCGGACACCGCATGGCATCGTCTCCCCTCACATCCGACAACTTCGCTAGGATACCACGCGTTGAGGGCCGTAATGCTAGAAACACAAGATATGGTGAGTTGTAATAGTTCTAGCCTGCAGAGGGAACGACCAACTCCATGCCAGGGTGAAGCGAAGCGCTGGTAAGTCCGTTCCAGTCCCTCATGACCTCGACGGCTTCTTCGATTGCGAGCCCATCCACGGGGTTGTCCTCCGCGATGCTCCACAATGACTCTCCGGCAGAGACCGTTACATTTTTAGACGTCAGCGTGTCGACGAAGGCCGCATGACTCGCATTCCGAGCCTGGAAAACTGTGGACAGGATGGAAGCACACGCTACGATCAAGACCAATGACGCGACGCCGAAGAGGATAAAGCGAGACCGCGATGAAGGTGCCGGACGATCCCGCGCATAGACATCGGGTGCGGCAACTTGGAAGTGACCGGGCTGGATGTGTGAAACAGTCGACACGCCGCCAGAGACGACGCTTAAGGCTGGTGTGGAGGGTCGGTCCAACGTGAGGGCCAGGGATCCGTAGGTAAACGATGTGGAAGTCATATTCGCTCCTCCCGCTCTGCATCTTGTCGCCTTTGGTTATATCGAGCCGTGCGGACAAAACTTCTGGCACAAGAACGAGTGTTCGTGTATTATTATCTTCGAACAGTTGTTCTTGTCAAGAGAAATGCGAACAGATGTTTGTATTGAGAGGAGCGGTTATGGCCCGCAAGATCACGAAGCGTCAGCAGCAGATCTACGACTTCATCCGTTCATATCAAAAGGAGAAGGGCTATCCCCCGAGCGTTCGAGAGATGGCCGCCGCCGTCGGCCTCTCCTCCCCTTCCACCGTTCATGCCCATTTGAGCGCGCTTGAAGATCTCGGGCTCATCAAGCGCGACGCGACAAAGCCGCGCGCCCTCGAGGTGTTCAACTCGGACGGGTCGTCGGTCAAGCTCGATGAGGTCAAGGAAGTCACCACGCGCGGTACGGTTTCACTGCCGCTCGTGGGTCGCGTCGCCGCTGGGCTGCCCATTCTGGCCGAGCAAAACGTCGAGGACACCTTCACCCTTCCCACGGAGATCGCGACCGATTCGTGCTCCTTCATCCTTGAGGTCCACGGTGATTCTATGATCAACGTTGGCATCTACAACGGGGACTACATCGTGGTGCGTGAGCAAAAAAGCGCCATGAACGGGGAAATAGTCGTCGCCATGATCGACGGGGAAGCGACCGTCAAGACGTTCTACAAGGAACGTGGGCGCGTGCGTCTACAGCCGGAAAACGATTCCATGGAACCCATCTACGCCGACAACCCCACCATCTTGGGTAAAGTCGTCGCGCTCATGCGTCGATTCTAGACATCGCATGCGCCATGATGCAGAACGAGCCGTCGCATCATGAGAATAATCGTAGTGCAAGCGTTGGTGAACGCGTGCTTCGACGAGCTTCGCGGTGCCGTCATCATATTTATCCCCTCATACCGTTTAGCCTGCTCTACACGGCGAGTGCGACGTTGGCACGGTCTTGGCAACAAAAAGGCCGTACGTACCCAAATTGGATGCACCGTGAACATATCCCGATATTGGCATGGATGGGAAGGCATTCGTTGATCATCTATGCAACGCACCAAGTGCTGCTGCTGATGGTGTTGGAGACTGTGTTTCAGTGAGATCGACCGTCAAACGATAGCACGATGCTATTCCGTTCGAAATGGCTGTAGACGCGCCGCGATACGTGCGGGAACACGGCAGACCATGCTGACATGATCATCGAAAAAAGCCTCCGAAAGTACCTGCCCCTGCTTGCGGATCGCGGCAATTAAGGCGCCCTCGCGATATGGAATCTCACATGAGACGAGAGCATCAGATGCAGCGGCCTCACGTGCGATTCTCGTTTGCAGGTCCTGCAAACCTTCGCCCGTGAGCGCGGAGAAGAACACCGCATCGGGGAAACGCCTCTTCAACGCTTCGATATGATCGGAATCGAGCAGATCGATCTTGTTGAACACCGTTACCGCGGAACATGCTCCCGCTCCAACCTCTCTAAGAACATGCTCGACCGCATCGATTTGCCGGTGGCGGTCATCATCTGAGATGTCAACGACTTTAAGGATGAGATCGGAGTCGCGAACCTCCGATAAAGTCGATTTGAAAGCCTCAACGAGTCCATGTGGGAGTTTTTGGATAAATCCCACGGTGTCGGTGATCGTAATGGCGCGCCCACCGGGAAGTTCATATGAACGCGTCGTTGGATCGAGCGTCGCGAACAGCTTATCCTGGGCAAGCACATCAGAGCCCGTCAGACGATTCAGCACGGTCGACTTTCCGGCATTCGTGTATCCGGCAAGAGCCACCCGGAAAGCAGGAGAGTTCGCTCGCCACTTTGATTGAACCGCTCGGCGTTTTTCAAGCTCCTTGAGCTCATGGCGAAGCGCGGAGATGCGATTGCGAATCATGCGACGATCGACCTCGAGCTGGGTCTCGCCCTGACCAAAGCGGCTACCGATGCCGCCACGGGTCTGCTCCTTGGCAAGATGGCTCCACATGCCGCGAAGACGTGGGAGCAGATACTGGAGCTGGGCAAGTTGCACTTGCAAGCGTCCCTCACGCGTTCTGGCATGGAGGCCGAAGATGTCGAGGATCAAGGCCGTGCGGTCGATGATCTTGACGGGTTCACCAAGGGCACGTTCCAGATATGATTGCTGAGATGGACTCAAGTCATCGTCGAAGATGACGACATCGGCATCGAGGCGGTTGACGAATCCGCGAAGCTCCTCCACTTTCCCAGATCCGATATACGATTTGGGAATCGGCCGATCGAGCTTTTGGGTCAAGCGCGCGACGACCGTGGCGCCCGCGGTATCCGCAAGACGCTCCAGTTCGTCGAGCGACCTATCGATGGGCCAGGCGTTATCACGCCAATCGACTCCCATGAGGATCGCACGCTCAGGAACAGGAGCCGTGGAGACAGGATCAAAACGGCTCATCCGTGCATTGCCTCCGAGAGAATGAATTCAACGGCACCCGCAAGTCCCCGCTCGTCCATGTCGATCCAACGCATGCGCACATCACGGCGACACCAAGCGAGTTGACGCTTGGCGTACCTGCGTGAACGACGTTTGATAAGATCAATTGCCTCATCCAGAGTGCACGCGCCATCGATGTAATCGATGATTTCCTTATAACCGATCGCTTGACGCGACGTAAGGGATTCGCGCGCCCCCTCCTCCAAAAGCCGCTCAACCTCAGCAAGAAGGCCTTGTTCCATCATAAGATCGACGCGGCGATCGATGCGTTCGTATAAGCGCTCGCGATCCATGGAGAGTGCATATGTGACGTGGGGAAATGCTTCACGGGGGTGCGAAAAGCCAGATGCCTTCTCAGCATAGGAAACTCCCTCGTCCGCCATTTCAAGTGCGCGAATCACGCGCTTGACGTTGTGCGGATGAATCACCGCGGCGCTCTTTGGGTCACGGCGAAACAAAAGAGCGTGGAGGCCCTCGTCTCCCAGCTCCTCATGAAGGGCAAGGTAGGAGGCGCGGCGGTCATCGTCGATCTTTCCTTTGGGAAACTCCATGACGTCGAGAGCCGCCCTCAAATACAGCCCGGTGCCTCCGCAAAAAACCGGAGTGCGTCCGTCCTCCTGAAGCCGTGCTATCTCTGCGCGAGCGTCGCGTTGATACAGCGCAGCGGAATATGATTCACTCGCGCCAACGAGGTCGATGAGGCGGAGGGGAACCAATCGCTCCGATACGGGCGTCTTGGCCGTACCGATATCCATGTTGCGATACACCTGCATGGCATCGGCAGAAAGGACCTCGGTGTGCAGGGCACGAGCAACGCGGTCGGCAACGGCGCTCTTCCCCACCGCCGTGGGCCCGGTGATGGCAATGATGGGGCTCATCGTGGCTCGCTCGTGGACAACCCGGAAAGATACCAGGTGCGTGCCACATCGATGTGAACGTCGAGCACCTTACCGACGAGTTCACGCGGATCGACGCCATCTGGAACGGGGCAGTGAACCGTTTGGTTCCAGGGACTCTTGCCCTGCAAAACGCGATCGTTCTTCTTCGAAGTTCCCTCTATCAACATGGGAACCGTGGTGTCGAGTGCATGCTGGTTATACTCGAACGCGGTACGCTCGACATGCTTGACCAGACGGTCGAAACGCTTCTGGATAACGGACCTCGGCGTGGGATCTACGATCTTCGCGGCGGGGGTACCCTCGCGTTTGGAGTAGATGAAGGTGAAGGCTTGCGCAAACCGGGCCTCATCCACGAGCGTTACCGTTTGCTCGAAATCTTCATCAGTCTCACCGGGGAATCCGACGATGATATCGGTTGTAAGCGCGATATGGGGAATGCGATCGCGCACGCGATGCACGAGGTCGAGATATTGCTCACGCGTGTACTTCCTATTCATGAGCTTGAGTATGCGCGAGGAACCGGACTGCACGGCAAGGTGCAGCTGCGGCATGACGGCGGGAACCTCCGCCATCGCATCGATGGTCTCGGGCAGCAAATCCTTGGGATGCGATGAGGTGAAATAGATACGCTCAATGCCCGTGTCACCCACACGACGGAGAAGTTCGGCAAAGCGCGGTGCGGAACCTTGGTCACGCCCATAGGAGTTGACGTTTTGGCCAAGCAGGGTCACCGATCGCACCCCTTGACGCACCAGACCGGTGACTTCATCGACGACTTCGTCCATCGGACGGCTCTTCTCGCGCCCGCGTACGTAGGGAACAATGCAATAACTGCAAAAATTATTACATCCCGTCATGATGGGAACCCACGCATGATAGGCAGTCTCGCGATGCCAGGGCATATCGGTGGCAGAGCCCGTGTCGATTTCCTCAACGCGGACATGGCGGGAACCGTCAATAAAAGCGTCAGCGAGAAGTTCGCCCACATGAGCGATTGAATGGGTTCCGAAGATGACGTCGACGTTATCGAGATTGGTGAGAAGACCCTCGCCATCACGCTGGGCGATGCAGCCGCCCACCGCGACCACACGATGCCCGCTCGGCGACTTAGGAAGGCTCTTGCAAGAGGAGCACTGGCCGTACAGACGCGTATCCGCCGCCTCGCGCACGCAACACGTCATGAAAATGACGATATCGGCATCCTCGGGTCCGCTCGCCTGAAGGCAGCCGAGCGAGTCGAGCAACCCGCCCACGCGCTCGGAGTCATGGAGGTTCATCTGACAGCCGAAGGTGCGGATGAAATACGTCTTACCGGAGAGGATGGAGAGGTCAGTCATGAGCAAACCTGCTTACAATCGTCGGAGAAATCGAACGCGTCGGCGTTGGAGATCGAGATGTGATGCACATACACGGAGAGCCTGATGGCCGTGCGGGATTCACCGTTGATGAGGATGTCGGAGAAAACGGGGGCACAGGAGATGTCAAAACCCGTAGGTATCAAAAAGCCCCGCGCGATTGCCATGGCCTTGATAGCCTGGTTGACGGCGCCCGCTCCGACGCATTGCATATTGACGGGAACGCCATCTTTAACCATGCCCGCAATGGCACCCGCAACCGAGGCGGGTGACGACTTACTCGAGACCTTGAGGAATTCCATGTGCGTTTCTCCAGCGTATAAAGTGCATTTAGTCAGATTGATTGCAAAGATACCGCAGGGCAGGACGAAGGGCAAGCAGGTGGACCGTCAGGTCTCATCCTTGCCGATATCGAAGGTGACGGTAATGCGATCGCGCGTAACCCGGATCTTGGGATCGTGTACGAGCGTGAGGTAATAGCGAGACGCGAGTTCCGAGAACTCCCTCTCCATGCTGCGCGAGAATGAGGCAAGGTCATCCTGGGCGATTTTAAGGCCTCGCCTGTCGCGAGCAAGATCGACCGGTGCCGGAGTGTGAGCGGAGTCCGTCTTCTCACGTAATAGGCGCGAAGCGACGCTACGAAGAGAGGGGATCGAGCCGCCGAGAATGCGATGAGCAGTTCGCTCGGAGATCTCGATGCCAACAGATGCTGCGATACGTATGAAATCTGACGCGTCGGCGGCACAGGCCAACCGGTCAACGACCGGGAGACGATCCTCGGAATCGATGAAGAGAAGTCGCGTAGTATCCACGCGCGAAAGTGCGTGGGCGTACAGCGTCGCGGCGATCTCAGTCGGAGAGCCAAGATAGACATCGCAGTCGTGTAACTCTTCACAGGCGAACTCGCAAACCGCGCGGGCGATGTTGTGGGGGCCACGCACACATGCAAGGACACCTTGCTCGTCTTTTGCGGTCTGGGGCCATGTCGACTGATCGGCGCGCTCGGGAAGCGTGTTGGTATCGGCGACAATGCAGAAGGAGGATCCGAGGTTCACTCCGGAAGCAACCACGCGGGAAGACCGGGTGTTCTGGCGAATGGAGAAGAGGGCCATACCGCGACCATGAACGCCCCATCGGTCCATTTTCATGGACTCGAGCTTTGACGTGACGCGAGCGTCGAAGATTCGTTCCCGCATCTCAGTGGGGACACCGGAACCATCGTCGAGGAAAAGGAGGGTGCGAGCACCCTCCTCCTTCATAGTAGCGACGTAAATCGACTTGGCACCTGCATCACGGGCATTGCGAAGCATCTCGACGACGATGTCCTCAACATGCTGGATATCGTGCTTCGCCTGGCGACGCTCCGCTTCGGAAACCCGCAGGCGCACGAAGCCATCACCGAGATTCTCCTCAACACGAAGATTGCCCTCTCCCGACATGGAGGCGATAAATGAGATGAGGTCGTTACCGTCTGCCATAAGGTTCAGCCTACTTGGCGATATCGATGGCGCGGCTCTCGCGGATCACGACAACGCGAACCTGGCCGGGATACTCCATCTCCTCTTCGATCTGCTGGGCGATGTCGTGAGCCAAGACAGTCGATTCGGCGTCGGAGACCTTGTCGGGCTGGACCATGACGTGGACCTCGCGGCCCGCCTGCATGGCGTAAGTGCGCTCGACGCCGTCATGAGAGTTGGCGATCTCCTCCAGCTTCTCAAGACGCTTGATGTAGTTCTCAGCGGATTCACGGCGTGCCCCAGGGCGAGACGCCGAAATGGCGTCACCTGCCTGAACGAGGACGTCGAGGACCGTATTGGGATCGGTATCGCCATGATGTGCCTCGATGGCGTGGACGATCGCGGGCTTCTCGCCGTAACGGCGCGCGAGCTCGGCGCCGATAACCGCGTGCGGGCCCTCAACCTCGTGGTCGATGGCTTTGCCCAGGTCGTGCAACAGGCCGGCACGCTTAGCGGTCAGGACATCGACGCCGAGTTCTGCGGCCATGATGGCGCACAGATCGGCGACCTCGAGCGAATGGCGCAGCACGTTTTGTCCAAAGGACGTGCGGTAGCGAAGGGCACCGAGCGTCTTGACGATCTCGGGATGCAGGTCGTGAATGCCCATGTCGAAGGCAGCCTGCTCGCCTGCCTCGCGCACACGCTGCTGAACGAGGTCTGCGGCTTTCTGGTACATCTCCTCGATACGGGCCGGATGAATGCGGCCATCGGCGATGAGATTCTCCAGTGCCACGCGTGCCGTCTCACGACGAACGGGATCGAAGCTGGAGAGTACGACGGTTTCAGGCGTATCGTCAATGACGAGATTGACGCCGGACACCTGCTCGAACGTACGGATATTGCGGCCCTCGCGGCCAATGATGCGGCCCTTGAGGTCATCAGAGGGAATGTGCACAGACGTGACCGTCACCTCTGCGGTGTGGTCGGAAGCGCAACGCTGGATGGCGAGAGAAATGATTTCCTGAGCGGTCTTATGGCACTCGGCCTTGACCTTCTGCTCGGACTCGCGAATGATCGTAGCGGCCTCATGCGTGACCTCGCCGCGGACCTTGTCGAGCAGCTCGGCATGCGCGTCATCGCGCGTGAGCTCCGAGATACGCTCAAGCTCACTTGTCTGGCGAGCGAAGAGTTCCTCAAGCTCACGGGAGCGCTTGTCGATTTGGCCCTGCTGGCTGGAAAGCTGATGCTCGCGCTTGTCGAGGGCGTCGTTGCGCCGATCAAGGGACTCCTCACGCTGCATTACGCGGTTTTCCAGAACGCGAATCTCCTTTTTGCGCTGGGCGTCCTCTGCCTCGGCGGCCTGCTTGCTCTGGAGGATCTCCTCCTTGGCTTCGAGCAGGGCCTCTTTCTTGAGGGTCTCGGCGGTGCGCTTGGCATCGGCGACGACCTGCTCGGCCTCGCTGTGCGCGCTCTGGATCTTTGACTCTGCCTCGCGAACGCTGCCGTTCTTGGAGTTGCGCATGACCATGACGGCCACAACGACACCAAGAATAAGGCAGACGGCGCCGACGAGTATGGACTCAACGGGCATGACGACTCCTTAAAGTGATTCAAGTGCGAAAACCAACGCCGGCAAAAGCACGACGCGGGACATTTGCAGGATATGGTCCACCAAAGGGGATATGAAATCGTTCCGATAGAAGATATCGTCAATCTCATCACCGAGGATGAGCGCATAGCAAACAAATGACGTATCTATCCTACGTTGAAGCAGGGGAATTGTCAAAAGCGTGCTCAGTCTTCGGCATCCATTCGCAGACGAGCGGCGCAGGCGGCGACGGAGTAGGAGAAGCCCTTACCCATGAGGTGCCGAACGAGCTTTTCGAAGGCACGCGCTTCGGGTATGGTTTTGCGTTCCAAAAGCCCGAGGGCGCGCTCGACATCGTCCTCTTCGGAAAAGAACTCGTCGGGGTAGCCAGGGATATCATCGCGCGAAACACCACGGAGCGAAAGCTCTCGTTCTATCTTGGACCTCCCCCACCCGCGCCGCTTTCGCTCCTCAATGAAATAAGTAGCGAAGCGGGCGTCATTGATGAACCTGAGCCGAGAGGCCCGCTCGATGCATGCGTTGATCTCCTCATCCCGATACCCGTAGAGTTTCAGCTTGTCGTGCAGCTCGCCCGAGGCGTAATCACGACGCGAGAGCATTTCGGTCATGAGCGTAAAGCAGACGCGCCGCTCAAGATCGTGGATGGCATCGAAGGCTTGGTCTTCCTCAAGGGGAAGCGCAATGGGATCACCCATGAGAATCCGACCCACGCGAACGGGGACGACAATCTCACGCGTGCTCCCATTCTCCATATGGCAATGCACTTCCGCCATGGGCTTTCTTGGTGAAAACGAACTCGAGGCGCGCTTTCGATCGGGAAGGCGCACCTCGATTTCGGACATGAGCAATGACATATGGGGGCGCTACAAAGTCTCAGGGGCGACTTGGACATCCCCGTCCTGCTCGACAATCGTACCCACGGGCTCATCCTCAAACTCGAGACCGCACATAACGCGAACCTTATGATCGAGCTCATTCATGAGCTCAGGGTTCTTGCGGAGCTTATCTTTTGCGGCTTCGCGGCCTTGACCCAGACGATCGCCATCATAGGTATACCAGGCACCTGACTTGCTGACGATCTCATATTGGACCGCCATATCCAAAACGGAGCCCTCTTTGGAGATGCCGGTTCCATACATGATGTCGAACTCGGCGGTGCGGAACGGCGCGGCGACCTTGTTCTTCACGACCTTGGCACGCACACGGTTGCCCACGATCTCATCTTTGACCTTGATACTCTCGATACGACGGATATCGATGCGAACACTCGAGAAGAACTTGAGCGCGCGACCACCCGTCGTCGTCTCAGGATTACCAAACATGACGCCGATTTTCTCGCGCAACTGATTGATGAAGATGCACGTCGTGTTCGACTTCGCAAGGGAGCCTGCGAGCTTACGCAGAGCCTGGCTCATCAGACGCGCTTGCAAGCCAACCGTGGTCTCACCGATCTCGCCCTCGATCTCGGCACGCGGCACGAGCGCGGCGACGGAGTCGATAACCACGACGTCGATCGCACCCGAGCGAACGAGCATGTCGCAGATCTCAAGTGCCTGCTCGCCCGTATCGGGCTGAGATATCAGAACCTCGTCGATATCGACGCCGATGCGCGCGGCGTACGTGGGATCGAGAGCGTGCTCGGCGTCGATGAACGCGGCAACGCCGCCCATCGCCTGCGCTTCGGCGAGAATCTCAAGGGATAGCGTGGTCTTACCGGAAGATTCGGGACCGTATATCTCCACGATGCGTCCGCGCGGAACGCCTCCGATGCCCAAAGCGGCATCGAGCGCGAGGGCACCCGTCGGGATCGCCTCGACCTCGAGTTCGGGACCCCCGTCCCCATACCGCATAATGGAGCCATCTCCAAATTTTTTCACGATCTCAGCCTTGGTGACCTCGATCATCTTCTCACGCTCTTTGCCCGTGGTGCGCTCGTGGATCACGCGCGCCGGCCCTGAGTTCTTGGCCATTGATCCTCCTTGATGTTGTATGGTTTGATAGTACGCGAACGGATGTTCGTGGTCAATACCATCTGAGGAAATCATATGCGGTGCATCCGACAGATCGCAGGGCATGTTCCGACTGCGGCCTGACACGAAATGGCGTGACTTCTCACAACGGCAGGTAGGGCAGCGCGACCAGACGTCAACTCGAGGCTATGGGCAGTCAAAAGACCTCGTAATTCACATATACGAGCAGCAGTTGATCAACTCATCCAGCGCAAACAGCGCGTCACGTGCGCGTACCTCATTGCGGTCGCCCTCGAACGAACAGCGCACACAGCGTGTCGCCCCGCGATCGCATACTCCGATATATACGGTACCGGCGGGGTCGTCCTCGGTTCCCCCACCGGGGCCGGCATACCCCGTAAGGCTGACAGCAATATCCGCATCGAAAAGGGACCGGGCACCTTCCGCCATCGCGCGGGCGCACGGTTCGCTCACGGCCGTGAACTCCTTGAGCACCTCGCAGGGAACGCCCAACACGCGATGCTTGACCTCATCGCAATACGTGACCGCGCCACCGCGAAGCACGGTGCTGGCACCGGGTATCCCCGCGATGCTCGAGGCGACCATGCCCGCCGTGCACGACTCGGCCGTCGCGACCGTCACACCCCGCGCGGTCGCCTTCTCAACCAATTCTTGAGCACGGTCGACGATTTCTCGATCCAGCGTGAGTCTATCCATGACCCTTCCTTTCGATGACAAAGGACCGCTCATGTGATTCGCCCCGCGCCCACAAGAGGGCACAGGGCGAATCACATCAAATCTTAGACAGCAGTCCTACACGCGGAAAATCACGTGGCGGGCGTTCCAGAAGTACTGGGCACCCGAAACGACGGTGAGTACCACGGCAGCTACCATTGTAGCCCTGGCAACAATCTGGACTATGAGGGCGACCTGCGAAACACCAGCCGGAGAGGTCCAGAACGTCAGAGCGATGGCAAGCAGGAAGGCGCACAGTGACACCATGGTAACGGCGGTCTTACATTTACCGAGCTTATCCGCTGCGATGACCTCGCCGTTGGCGCTCGCCACCATACGAAGGGCGCTGACCAAGAATTCACGCAGCAAGATGATGAAGACGAACCACACATTCACGAAGCCGTGCTCCAGCAAGATAAGAAGCGCGGAGAACACGAGGAGCTTGTCCGCGATGGGATCGAGGAACTTACCGAAATCGGTAACCTCGCCGCGCTTGCGAGCCAAATCGCCGTCGACCTTGTCGGTGGCACTCAAAATCAAGTATAGAGCGAACGCGAAAAATGCCCAGGTGGCAGCAGCGGTCGAGGCGGAACCGTTAGACCCCTGCATGGCGCTGAACGAAGCCTCGCTCGCGATCATGAACAGCGGTATGAACACGATGCGCACGCAGGTGATGACATTGGCGGGCGTCCAGATGCTCGTGATCTCCTTGCCCTTGGCGTTTACGGCCATGCGCTACTCCTCAACGACCTCTCCGACGAGCTCATAGCAGAAACTGTCGGTAAACCTTACCTTTAGAATATCGCCCACGGCAGCCTCGGACACCTCGAGATGGACCGCGCCATCGGAGTCGGGGGCCTGGAACCACGCGTGGCCGATGAGCTCGGGGCCTTCATCGGTCTCCTCGATACCATCGACGATGACCTCGGCGACCTCGCCCACACGCGCAGCGGTCGCGGCAAAGCCGAGAGACTCGGCAAGGTCCATGGCAGCCTGCGTGCGCTCGAGCTTAATGTCTTCGGGAACCTGGCCTTCCATCTTCGCAGCGCGCGTACCTTCCTCGGGCGAATACGGAAAAACGCTCGTGTAATCAAAGCCCTCTCGGTCCATGAAGGCGAGCATCTCCTCAGCCTCCTCGTCGGTCTCACCAGGGAAGCCGACCAAGCTTGTGGTGCGGATGACCATGCCGGGAATCTGGGAGCGCAGCGTTGCGAACAACTTGGAAAGCTCTTCTGTCGAGCCGCTCCGGTGCATCGCCTTCAGAATGCGCGCATTGCAGTGCTGCACGGGAATATCGATGTACGGCAAGATCTCGGGCGTATCGCGAATGGCGGCAATGAGCTCATCCGTCATCCCCTCGGGCTGGAGATAGAGCACGCGCACCCAAACATGATGGGGACGAACAGCCTCTGCGACGGCGACCATGAGCTGGGCCAAGTTGGCAGGCCCTTCGACCTCTCCCGTAAAATCGCTCCCCCAGATGCCCGTATCCTGGCCAATCAGTACGATCTCGCGCACACCGCCCGCAACGAGGTCGCGAACTTCGGCGAGAATGCTCTCAGCCGTACGAGAGTTGTACCGACCGCGGATATAGGGAATCGCGCAGAAGCTGCAGAAGCGATCGCAGCCATCGGAGATCTTGACGTAGGCGACGGCGCTCTCCACCGTGCGCTTGACCGTAGGAATGAACGGAAGCGAATCGCGCTCGATGCCAAGGACTTCGTCCATGACAGCGACGATTCCGTCCTCCTCATCGGTGCGGACGAACGCGGCAACCTCCGGCAGCTCTTCGGGAAGCTCGTCGCCGTATCGAGAGGGAACGCAGCCGCACATGACGATCCTCGTGTCGCGGACGCCATCGGCGACATCCTCGGCGAGCGCCAACGTGGTCTCAATGCTCTCAGACGTGGCCGAAGCGAGGAACGAGCACGTGTTGATGATGACCGCATCGGCGTCTGCGGCCTCGAACACCTCCTCGTAGCCCGCACCGTTTAAAAGCGAACGCATACGGTCGGTGTCGACTTCGTTCTTGGCGCAGCCGAGCGTGATGTAAAGAAGAGAGGCGTGGGCCATCACATGATCCTAACGATAGTTGGTGAACTGAAGCGGCTGACCATAGTCCTGATTGCGCAAAAAGCCGATGACCTGCTGGAGGGCATCCTTTGAGGCGCTCGAGACGCGAAGTTTATCGGCCTCAATGGTGACCTTGACCTTGAGCTTCTGGTCCTTGATGTCTTTGTTGATCTTCTTGGCAGTCGTCTGGTCGATTCCCTCGACGATATGGCCGAGGAGACGGACGGAGCCACCGGAAGCCGCCTGGGGATCATCCCACTTGACCGCCTTGACGTCGACGCCGCGCTTAATGAGCTTGCCCGAAAGCACATCGATGATCTGTCGAGCGACGAAATCCGCAGGTGCGTTGAGCGTAAAGAGCTTGTCGGCCTTGGAAAGCTCGATCGTGGCGCCTGAATCCTTCAGATCGTAGCGCTGTGCAAGTTCGCGTGAGGTTTGCTGGAAGGCGTTGTCGACCTCCTGCATATTGACTTCGGAAACGACGTCGAAGCTGGAATCTTTTGCCATGGTGCGGCTCCTTATCTCATGCGCCCGTGCGGGCGGGGTTACTGCGATTCGCTGGACGAACTGCCATCGGAAACGGTGATGCCCGCCTCTTTAGCCTCCGCTGCGGTCATGTCTGGCGTGCCGTCTCCATCGCTGTCGACGACCTTCTCGTCGGATTCATCCGTTTGGGGAGCGGTGATGGACACCTTCCCGACACCGGACACCTTGGTATCGTAGCGGACTTTCTCCCCGTTCTTGTAAACGGCAACGTCACTCGGGGAATCCGTGGTGATGTCAATCTGGCTGGATACGGTGAACTCCTGCTCAAAGGGGCCAACGACCTGCTTGCCGAGGACGATTTTGCCATCGAGCTTGACCTCGACCCAGGCAACCGTGCCCTTTTCCTTGAGCGCGACCTTCACGACCGTCTCCGTGGGCTCGCTACTCGCGGAATCTTTACCATCGGTTGTGCCACCGCCTTCTGAGTCCTGAGAGGCGTCCACCTTGGAATCAGAAGAGGACGCATCCTCAGTGCCGTCGTCTTGACCCGTATCGACCTGGGAGGTGCTCGGGGTACTCGAACCCGCCTTCGCATCTTCCTTGGGCGTGCACCCACGTAGGAGAAGAGTCACGCAAAGAACGATCAAGACCAGCAGGATGGCACCAGCAGCCAAGAGGATGCGTGGATCGAATGAAGGCTGGGGGGCGCGGTGCGGAGCGCCACCGGAACGCGGAGGCCTTCCGCCCCCACGCGCCCCATTCCCTCGACGGGGATCGCCATACGAATCGGAACGATTGCGTTGCTGACCATATGCCGCCCTGCGCGGATCGCGCGGGTCGCCGGCATATCGCGGGCGGCGACCGCCACACGGCGCCATCCCGTCGGACGAACGGCCACCGGGCCCGTAGGCACCCTCCCTTCCATTCGTGCGAGAACGAAGCGAGGGGTCATATCCCCTATCCGGTGAGGGACGGCGGCTGGTGGCCGGTCGCAACCGTGAAGAGGACAGGGGTTCATGCGATGAATTGGCCTCGGACACATACCCCGCTTGCGGCGGTCGCTGTGCAAAACGCGATGTCGTCGTCGAGTTGACCATCATATACCTGCCCGATGCGTTCGAGCTACGCGGGCTGGCATCTGCGGCGGCATCCTGGAAACGTCCCACGCTCCCACCACCGTGCTCATACTCATGAAGCGCATCGAAATACGCCTCGATGACGTCACGCGGGTTGAGGCCGAGATAACGGGCATAGCTCGAGATCATCCCCTGGGCATACCCGCGCGGGGGCATGGCGGCGAAATTCTCCGTTTCGAAGTACTCTATGATCTGCGGACGAATTTTTACGATATTGGAGACCTGCTGGATTGAGGCGCCCATCTGACGACGGCGCTCTAGAAGCATGTCGCCGAAATGACGGCTCATTTACATCCCTCCAAAAATCTCATCTTCGCTCAAGGGTTCCTCGACGGCGCGAAGAGCCGCAAGCCCCTCCTCGTCGTAAAGGACCTCGCGAGGCTTAGACCCATCGGGTGGCCCGACGATGCCCTTCTCTTCAAGCATATCCATGATGCGCCCAGCACGGGCATATCCTACTTTGAGACGACGCTGCAGACCAGAGGTCGAGCCGAGCTGGGTCTCGACGACGATCTGTGCCGCATCCCATAGCAGGGGGTCATCTTCGCTCAGGGCCTCGTTATAAAATCCTCCCCCGCCGCCGGACATCGTCGCCGGGGCGACTGCAGAGAGGATCTCCTCGTGATAGTCGGGCACGCCCTGCTCCTTGACGAATTCGACGACACTGTTGATCTCATCGTCCGATACGAAGCAGCCTTGGATACGCTTGGGCTTGCCCCAATCAACCTTGGAGAACAACATGTCGCCGTAACCGGTGAGCTTTTCGGCACCCATCTGGTCGATGATGACGCGACTGTCGATTCCCGTCGCGACATTGAACGCGATGCGATTCGTGATGTTCGCCTTGATGAGGCCCGTCACGACGTTGGAGCTGGGGCGCTGCGTGGCGACGATGAAGTGGATACCCGCCGCGCGTCCGAGCTGGGCGATGCGGACAATCGAAGCCTCGACGTCCTTGCCAGCCACCATCATGAGATCGGAGAGCTCGTCGATGATGACGACGAGATAAGGCATCTTGGCAGGCGGATTGTCGTAATGCTCGAATACTCCCGCCGCTTGCTTCTCATTGAACGTCGAGATCTTGCGGACCCCCAGGCGCTCAAACACCTTGAGGCGCCGCTCCATTTCGGACACCGCCCACTGCAGGGCGCTCGCCGCCTGCTTGGGCTCCGTCACGACGGGAACATACAGGTGCGGCAACCCATTGTAGCCGGATAGCTCCACGCGCTTAGGATCGACCATGATCAGGCGCACATCCTCGGGCAAGCTACGCATGAGCAGGGCCATGATAATGGAGTTGATCATCACGGACTTACCAGAGCCCGTGGTACCCGCGATGAGCAGATGGGGCATCTTGGCGAGGTCGGCCACGATGGGCTGGCCCTCGGCATCTCTACCGATCGCGAGCTCGAGCGGACCACCCTGGACGTAAGGCAGCACGTCGCCGAGGTTGACGTTTTGCCGTTTCGCGTTGGGAATTTCGATGCCCACGAGCGAGGTGCCGGGAATCGGGGCGAAGATGCGGACCGATTGGGCGGCGAGCGACAGCGCGATATCGTCCTCGAGATTGGAGATACGGCTCACGCGTTCTCCCTCACCGGGCTGCACCTTGAAGGTGGTGACAGTAGGGCCCGATATCCAACCGACAACGCGGGAATGAAGGCCGAACTCGTTGAGGGTGGACTGCAGGGAGTTGGCAGTCTGCTCAAGTTCCCCCTCAGACGAAGCGGAAGATGCGGAATGAGGATTATGGCGCAGCATGCTGAGCGGAGGCAGCTGCAACTCTCCCTCTGCCGTGGCGGTATCGTCCGAGGCGTCACGCACGGAAGACATAGCGGCCTGCTCAGGGCTGTCAGCAGAAGCGTTGGCGTTCCTGAGGAACTCGGGAATTGCCGGCCCCTTTGGAGTATCCGCCGCATCGAACGGAGGAATATCGGGATCGGCAGCGTCAGGCTCATCATCGGCCGCGGTGTCCGGTTCGCTGTCCCGCTTCTCATCGATGAACGTTTCGCGAACGGGAATGAGCGTCGTTTTAGCCTGCTCTGCGGCGACCTGCTCACTCACATCGACGAAGGGATCTTCATCAACCTCATCATCGACGGGCGGGCGAAGCACACTCGTCTCGCGCGCGCCCAAAAACGTGGTCTCGGCAGTATCGAGATCATCGAAAAGCGTTTGTTGATCGGCTGCAGCACCACCGCGGGAGGAAGGGTTGCGACGCTGGGCCTGGGCGTGCTCGGCGTCCTCGCCCCACGGCATGTCATTCACATCCACACAACGGCGCTCGGCGAGTCTCCGCGCACGGTCTGCGGCCATCTCGAAAAAGGAACTCACGGAGAACCCAATTATCACAAGGCCGACGATGACGAGGCCGACCAGGACCACCATCGAAATCGTCTTGCCGAGCGCGGCTTGAAGCGCGCTGGCGATGAATGCACCTAAATAGCCACCGGACGTAATAAGCGCGGCGGTCTCGAACATGCCGGCGGTTGCGTAATCGGTTCCAGGAACCATAAGCGAAAGCATGGAAAGCACACAAACGAACATAAGCCCGCCGCCGGCGAGCGTGCGCGCGTTCAGCGGGGTCTTCTCACGCAAAAATAGACCGCCGGCGAACATAAGAAGTACAAACGGCAGCACATAGGCACCAAGGCCGAAACCGAGGTGGTAAAAACTGGCTATTGCGTGCGAGACGGGTGCCGAAGAGGGCGAGACGACGGCGATGAAGGATACGACGGCGACGACCGCGAGCACGATCCCCGTGATATCGCGGCCGACGGATGAATCCATCAACGGCTCGAAGGCGGGCTCTTGCACGGCCGCCTTCGAACCATTCGCGCGAAGGTTGCGCGACGGTTGCTTGGCACCGGCGCGCTTGCCCGCGGCACCTCCCTTTTTGTTCGTGGCTGCGTTTGCGCGAGGCAACCTACACCTCCATGACGACCGGAATGATCATCGGCCGCGTGCGATTGTTGTTCCAGATGAAATTGGATAACGCGTCGCGGACAGCCTTGCGGATGGCATCCGTACCCGAACTGGAGAAGTTGAACGAACCCTTCTCGATCGCGCGCTGGATGGCGGCGGAGGCGTCGGCGGAGAACTGGTCATCGATGGGGAACGAGACACCGCGTCCAGAGAACTCGAGATCGCCGATCTTCTTGCGCTTCATATCGAGCATGGCGACGACGGTGACCATGCCATCGCTTGCCAGTTTCTGACGGTCGCGCAGCACGATGGGATCGGTGTCGCCAATGCGGAGTCCATCGACGTACACGACGCCGGACTCGACGGCGCGCCCGCGCTTGACGCGGCCATCGCGCATCTCGAGCGTGTCGCCGTTATCGACGACGAAGATGTTCTTAGAGGGAATGCCCATCTTCTCTCCGAGGGCAGCATGCGCGCGCAGATGCACGGCCTCACCGTGCACTGGCATGAAGAAGGTGGGCTTGGTGAGCGCCAGCATGAGCTTGAGCTCCTCCTGGCTCGCATGGCCGGAGACATGCACCAGCGCACGGCTCTTGTCGTACACGTCGCAGCCGAGCTTTGCGAGGCTGTTGACGACCTGTTGAACGGCCTTCTCATTGCCGGGGACAGGCGTTGCGGAGATGATCACCGTATCGCCCTCATGGATGGAGAGCGTCTTGTGCTCGCCGTTGGCCATGCGGGAAAGCGCCGAGAGCGGCTCGCCCTGGGAGCCGGTGCACATGACCACGATCTTATCCTCGGGCAGACCATTGATGTCGAAAGCATCGACAAGGTCGTGCTCGTCAACGTTTAGGTACCCGAGCTCACGGGCGACGCGCGTGTTCGTGAGCATGGAGCGACCCGTGACCACGATCTTGCGGTTGCACTTCTTGGCGGCGTTGCAAATCTGCTGCAGACGATGGATATGGCTCGAGAAGGACGCGACGAACACACGTCCCTTGGCGTTCTTGATGATATGCAGCAGCGAGGGGCCGACCTCCGCCTCGGATTTGGTGAAACCAGGGACCGTGGCGTTGGTGGAGTCGGACAGCAACAGATCGACGCCCTGCTTACCAAAGCGGGCGATGGCGCCATAGTCGGGCGTCACACCGTCGATGGGCGTCTGGTCGAGCTTGAAGTCTCCCGTATGCACCACGGTGCCCGCCGGCGTCTTGAGAAACACGCCGAGCGCGCCGGGAATGGAGTGCGTCGTTGAGAAGAACTCGATCGAGAAACAGCCGAGGTTGACATGGCTGCCGCCCTTGACCTCACGGAACTTGGGCGCGCGGATGCGAAACTCGGAGAGCTTTCCCTCGATGAAGCCGAGCGTGAGCTTGCTCGAGAAGATGGGGACCTTGGTGTTGAGGTCCTGGAGAAGATACGGCAGGGCACCGGTATGGTCCTCGTGGCCGTGCGTGACGATGATGCCACGCAGCTTGTGCTCGTTCTCGAGTACATAGGTGTAGTCGGGCAGGACCAGGTCGATACCGGGCTGATTGTCGTCGGGGAACATGAGGCCCGCGTCGATAAGAACCATGTCCTCACCGCACTCGAAGGCGGTCATGTTCTTGCCAATACCGTCAAGGCCGCCCAGGGGAATGACCTTGAGCGCGGCAGAAGAGGTCTTCTTGTTGTTTGCCATAAGCGAATTGTTTCCTTTCGTTTGAGCTTCATACAAAAACGATGGGGCGCACCCATCGTACTGGTCTAAATAACCAACGTCGGTTCGAGAGGTCCGGCGCATCCCGTTTTATTGTAACGGGCTTGCAACGGCAGGACAAAAGTCCACCAAAAGAACTACGCCCCTCCCGGTCCGGGGCAAATCATCCCGTGCTCGAACAGTCCTGGCTCGCACGAAGGGTCCACAGGACCCTTCGGCTCGTGCGGAACTGCGCGCGGGATGGTAAGCCCCGGACCGGGAGGGATATCGAAAAGGCTTCACCTCAATCATCACATCAAATCGCAATTGATTGAGAGTGAATTGCCAGAGCTCCGCCCTCGCACCTATCGTTCCGCGCGCAGTTCGCGCAAGTGCTGTTTGAGCACGGAATGATAGGTACGAGGGCGGAGCGACGGGATCAGACCCAGCTAATCGCTACTTGCGGGCCATCTCGCCGATGTTGGCGATGCCGGCGAAGACCGATTCAAAGCGGTTGAGGAGGCGCAGGCGGTTTGCACGCAAGGCCTCATCCTCATCCATGACCATAACTTCGTCGAAGAACGCATCGATAGGCTCGCGCAGGGCCGCAAGAGCGGCGATTACCGCAGTGAAGTCCTTGGCGGACCGTGCCACATCGACGTTGGCCTGGGCGGCATCCGTGGCCTCGAGCAAGACTCTCTCAGCATCGCCCATCAGCGCGGAATCGACCTCGCTGCCAAGCACGGCATCGGCAAGATGGGCGGCGCGGGCATAGGCGGTGGCGAGGTTGTCAAACGCCTCGCGATCGTTGGCACGGGCGTCCTCAAGGGCGTGGGCGAGCTGGAAGTACTGTGCAGGCACAGTGACGCTGCCAGCGGAAACGGCGGCGACGGTATCGGCGGAGACCTTCTCATCGCGGACCATCTGCTCCATGCGACCCTTAATGAAGGCGCACACGGAAGCTTCCACCTCGTCCTTGTCGAATGCAAGTCCCTGCTCCAAGTACCCATCGAGCGCAGCATCGACAATCGCCTCGTAGCCACAGCCCAAACGATCACGAAGGATGTTCAGCACGCCGATTGCGGAACGACGAAGCGCGAAGGGGTCCTTGGAGCCGGTGGGCGGTTCGCCAATGGCGAACATGCCCGCGATGGTGTCGAGCTTGTCGGCCACGGCGACAACGCATCCGGCGATACCTTCGGGCAGCTCGTCTCCGGCAAAACGCGGACGGTAATGATCGCGAATCGCAGCGGCGACAGCAGGCTCCTCACCCGCGGCGGTGGCGTAGTACCCGCCCATCACGCCCTGCTGGCTCGTGAACTCGACAACAGCCGAGGAGACCAGGTCGGCTTTAGCGAGATGAGCGGCACGCTGGGCATCGGAGGCGGCATGCGCGCCCAAATGCGCCTCGTTGGCGATGGCGAGCGCCAGGTCCTCCATACGGTCGGACTTTTGCAGGACCGTACCGAGCTTCTTTTGGAAACCAACGTTTGCCAGGCGAGCACGGAACTCCTCAAGATCGATTTTGAGGTCCTCGTCGTAGAAGAACTTTGCATCGTACAGACGGGCGCGCACCACACGCTCGTTGCCGTCGACAACCGTTTCACTCACGGCCGGATCGGCATTCGAGACGACCACAAAAGCGCGGGTGAGCTTACCCTCCGCATCGTAGGTGGGGAAATAACGCTGGTTGGAGAGCATAGACTCGCAGATGATCTCGGAGGGCACGGCGAGGAACTCCTCGTCGAAATGGCCAACCAGAACCGTGGGCCACTCGCAGAGGTTCACAACCTCATCGAAGATTTTCGTGGGCGTGTCCACACGCACGCCGAGCTCGTCCTCGACACGAGCGATACCAGCGCGGATGACCTCCTCACGGCGCTCGGCCGAGAGCACATGCGCCGCTTCGAGAACCTGCTCGTAGGACGCGGCGCTGGAAACAACGTGCTCACCAGGCGACAAAACGCGATGACCGCGCGTGGTGGAGCCGCTCTTCACATCTGCAAAGGAGACGGGCACGACCTCCTCTCCGAACAGGCAGCAGATCCAACGCACCGGACGTACGAACGTGGCATGCTCGCTCCCCCACCGCTGGCTACGGTAGTTAGGCCACTGAATGGCAGGGATGAGATCCTCGCACACGCGGGTAAGAATCGGAACAGCGGGCTCGGAAGGCGTGTTCTGCTCAGCGAAGACGTACTCGGTGCCGTCTGCGTCCTCGCGGCGGACGAGCTCCGCGGCGGTCATGCCATTCTTGCGGGCAAAACCCTCGGCCGCCTTGGTGGGATTTCCCTCGGCGTCGAATGCGATCTTTGCGGAAGGCCCGCGGAGAACGGAGTGAATCTCCTCCGTCGCCTCGGCGACGTCTAACACCAATGCAGCGAGACGACGCGGCGAAGAAATGATGCGAACGTCACCATGGGCCAGTCCAGCATCGTCCAGACCCTTGGAAATCAGGGTTTTGAGCTGCTTGACGGCGTTGTTGAGCGGAGCGGAGGGCATCTCTTCGACGCCAAGCTCGAATAGGAAATCACGGGTACCGGCCATTTACGCCACCTCCCCCTTCTGATTGGAAGCCTCGACGGCGGCATCACCGGCGACCTCGGCGAGATACGACTCACAACACGCCTTGGCAAGCGTACGCACACGCAGGATATAGGCTGCGCGCTCAGTTGCCGAAAGCGCACCGCGTGCATCGAGGATGTTGAAGCTGTGCGAGCATTTCATGACGCAGTCGTACGCAGGCAGCGGAAGCTTGGCATCGAGGCAGCTGTGGCACTCGGCCTCGAAATCATCGAACTTCTGACGCATCATCTCGATGTTTGCAATCTCAAAGTTGTACGCGGAGAACTCCCGCTCGTTCTCGAGGAAAACGTCACCGTAGGTCATGGGCGTACCATCGGGCAGGTAGCTCCACACAAGGTCGTACACGCTTGTGACGCCCTGCGCGTACATGGCGATACGCTCGAGACCGTAGGTGATCTCGACGGGCACCGGATCGCACTCAATGCCGCCAACCTGCTGGAAGTACGTGAACTGCGTGACCTCCATGCCATCGAGCCAGACCTCCCAGCCCAGACCCCAGGCACCGAGCGTCGGGCTCTCCCAGTCATCCTCGACGAAGCGCACGTCATGCTCGGCAGGGTCGAGACCGATGGCGGTGAGGGAATCGAGATACAGCTCCTGGGAGTTCTCGGGGCTCGGCTTGATGAGCACCTGGAACTGGTAATAGTGCTGCATACGGTTGGGATTCTCGCCGTAACGGCCATCGGCGGGGCGGCGGCAGGGCTGCGGATAGCAGGCACGCCAGGGCTGCTTACCCAAGCTGCGCAGGAGGGTTGCGGTATGGAAGGTACCGGCACCGACCTCGGAGTCATAGGGCTGCATGACGGTGCAGCCGTGGCCGGCCCAATAGGCCTCGAGCTTGAGGATCATGTCCTGGAACGTCAACGCATTCGGATTCATCTTGGCGTTGCTCCCCTTCAATCGTACGGTCAAACAAGTGATTATTTTAGCAGGATTACCGGATATGGCGTGCCACCTGCGACGCGTCCCCGATACGTGCTACAAGGTTCCAATTCGGTCAATCGGCCAATAGCGGAAGAAGGCGATGCCAATGAGGTTCTCCTTAGGCACGGGACCGAAGTAGCGCGAATCGGCGGAATTCTCCCGGTTATCACCCATGACCCAAATGTAGCCATCCGGAACGGTATAGGGAAAACTCACCTCGACGCCAGGCGCCTGGGTCACGAGCTCATAACTCGACCCCTGGGCATAGGGCTCATCAAGCGGAGATCCATCGATGTAGACGACACCATCGATCAGGTCGACGGTCTGTCCACTCTGCGCAATCACGCGCTTAACGAGAATATCGTGCTCGGTGCCGGCAACCGGATTCTCGAATACGACGATCTGGCCGTTCTCGACATCGTGCCCCAAGTTCAACGTGAGCTTTTGCGCGAAGATGGTATCGCCCACCTGTATGGTGGGCTCCATCGACCCAGTTGGAACGGTAAACGGGGACAAAACGAAGGTGCGAATGAGGGCGAACACCGCGAAGGCGATGAGAAAGACGCCAACCCATTCGGCGATGGTCGAGAGTATGCCGCGACGTTCAGACATTAAGCCTCCCCTGCCTTGGAGCCATGGAAACGTGTGATGAGCTCAGTGGCGAGCACGCGCTCGCCATTTGTAAGGCGTGCGGATTCGATCAGGTCGGGACGCCACCGGCACGTGCGCTCGAGGGCGCTTGCGCGGCGCCAGGCATCAACCTTGGAATGGTCGCCTGAAAGCAGCACCTCGGGCACGGCGTTACCGTTGAAGTCGGCGGGACGCGTGTACTGGGCATACTCGAGAAGGCCGCCATCTTCGCAGGTGGAAAATGATTCATCGACGCTTCCCATGTCATTGCCGAGGGCGCCCGGCAAAAGACGGATGATGGCGTCACTCACCACAAGCGCGGGAAGCTCGCCGCCCGTAAGGACGTAATCGCCAATCGAAAGACGCTCATCGGCCAGGGCGTAAGCACGCTCGTCCATGCCCTCATAGCGACCGCATACGAACAAGATGCGCTCGACGCTTGAGAGACGCTCTGCGACATGCTGGGTGAACGGCACGCCGCAGGGCGTGAAAAATACCACGCACGGACGGACATCACCGCGAGAAGAGATGTCGGTGATGGCGTCGTGAAGCGGCTCGACCTTCATGAGCATGCCGGCACCTCCGCCAAAGGGCGCATCGTCAACAGTGCGGTGACGATCGTGCGTCCAATCGCGCAGGTCGTAGCTCTTGAAGTCGAAAAGGCCACGAGCACGAGCGCGTCCCATAATCGAGGTGGACATATAGGGTTCGAAAAGCTCGGGAAAGACCGAGAGGGTCTCGATGAGCATGAGCACTCCCCTCGTGATTTACAGGTCGAGCAAACCGTCCATAACGCGAACAGAAATGGGGCCCTCCGCCGGAATCGTGCTGACCACATCATCGATGACGGGAATCAGGACCTCGCCATGATCGGGGCCCTCAACGACCCAGACGTCATTCGCGGGCGTCTCCATGACTTCGGCGATATGCCCGAGCGAACCATGGCGCTCGTCAACGACCAATCGGCCAACGAGATCTTCGAATGCGGCGTCGAGCGGACCGAGTTCGAAATCGGCACAGCTGGCGAGGACGTAGCAACCGGCAATACCCTCGGCGGCATCCAGGTCATGCGCGCAAGAAAAGAGCACGCGGCCGCCATCTGCCGTCTCGGACACCGCTTCCACGGTCGAGATTCGCTCCCGCTTGAGGGCGGGGGGCGTCAGATGGACGCGCATCCCTTCGCTGAGTAAAAAGGGAAGGCCTCGCAGCGGAGCCACGAGAACCTCCCCCTTGGTGCCATGTGGACGAACCACACGGGCTATGTTCTTATACGAGGCCGGCACGACGTTAGCCCATGACCTCGACCTCGACGGAAGTGTCGAGTCGAGCGGCGAGGGCACGCGCGAGCGTGCGTATGGCCTTGATGGTGCGACCGTGACGCCCAATCACCTTGGCGACGTCGCCCTCGGAGACGGTCACCTCAATGGTGGAGGAACTTGCACCGTCGATGACCTCGAGACTCACACCGTCAGCATCATCGACGATGTTGACGACCAGATACTCGACCAGATCGGCGATGCGATCGGAGACGAGCTCCTCGCCCTCATCGAACTCGACGGTCTCGTCATCGAAGGTCTCGGAGATCAGATCCTCGGACACCGTTACTCCTCGGTGGCCTCAGCGGCGGCAGCAGCCTCTTCCTCGGCCTTACGAGCAGCCTCCTCGGCCTCCTTGGCAAGCTGCTTCTTGGACTTCTTGGGGGCTGCAGCGGCCTTCTCACCCTCGTTGGCGGCCTTCACCAGAGCGGCGACGGCGTCGGTGAGCTGAGCGCCCTTGGACTGCCAGTCGGCGATCTTCTCAAGGTCGAGGGAGATGGTCTTGGGGGTGGTCATGGGGTTGTAACGGCCAACCTCCTCGATGGGGCGACCATCGCGACGAGTGCGGGAATCGGCGACGACGACGCGGTAGTACGGACGCTTCTTGGAACCATGACGAGCGAGGCGGATCTTGACAGCCATGCAAACTCCTTCTTCTGCGCAGCTTCTCGCTGCATTCCTTACCAGGACAAATACTTTCGCCCAACGACTTGACGGGAAGCATTTGAGACCGGCTTCGTGCAGATAAGTCGCAAGCAATCCAGTATCTTATCTAAGATTTGCGGGAATGCAAGGGTGGAATCTCGCTTTCACGCAGCGTACATCCCGTGTTTTGGCTATACTCATCGTATGAGCAATATCGAACATACATACGGTTCTTTTGAAGACGACGTGTCCTTTGGAAACGCGCCCCTTTGGCATGGCAACGACGAAGCCCTCGATTCTGCGGCGTTTTCCGATGTGCTCTTTGGCACATGGAGTGGCCCCGCCATCGGGCTTTTGGACCTCGATGCGTTCTTCGCGAGCGTGGAGCAGCTCGATCATCCCGAATGGCGCGGCAAGCCGGTTATCGTGGGTGGCAGCCCCGAGAAACGCGGCGTGGTCTCCACCTGCTCGTATGAGGCACGTACGTACGGCGTCCATTCCGCCATGTCCTCGGCGCAGGCAACGCGCCTCTGCCCCGATGCCATTTGGACGCCAGGGCATTTCGCGCGTTATCGCGAGATGAGTACGCAGGTCATGGCGATTTTGGCAGACGAGACTCCCTACGTGGAACAAGTGTCCATCGACGAGGCATTTTTCGACATCTCGCCTGGACGTTTTACCCGCGAAAGCCCAATAGCCATCGCCCGTCGGATTTCTGACCGTGTGGCGGAGCTGGGAATCACCTGCTCAATTGGCCTGGGCCGTAATAAGACAGTGGCAAAAATCGCCAGCGAGCGCGAAAAGCCACGCGGTCTCACCGTGGTGCTTCCCGGCACCGAGGAAGGCTTCTTGGCACCACTGCCCGTCCGAGCCATGAGCGGCATCGGCAAGGCTGCGGAAAGTGCCCTTCATAAAGTGAGCATCCGTACACTCGGGCAGCTCGCTGGAGCCTCGAATACGCTTCTCTCCCCCATCTTCGGCGTCAATGCCGAGCTGGTGCGTCTACGCGCTGCTGGACGGGAAGTGAGCGAAGTCTCCGCTATCGATGCGCCCGAGGACGTGAAGTCGGTGAGCAACGAGCGGACGTTCTCTCGGGACCTCACGGATGTAACAGACGTGAAGGCGGCGATCCACCTGCTCTCCGAATCCGTAGGGCGAAGGTTGCGCCGTAAGAACCTCGCGGGCCGAACCGTCACACTCAAGCTCAAGTACTCCTTCGGCGAGGGGCGGACGATTCAGCGCAAGCTCACCCATGCGACCGACGACGAGAACGTGTTCGGAGCCGTTGCCTGCGAACTGCTTGAGAGTATCTGGAGCGTGGGCACGCACGTGCGCCTAGCCGGTGTAGGCGTGAGTGACTTCGGCATCGACGGTGCCGGTATCCAGACCGATTTGTTTTGCGAGGTTGACGAGCGGGGCGCCATGGCGAGCGACAAGCGCGATCTGGCTGTGACGCTCGACGCTGTGCGTGAGAAATTCGGTACCGATGCTGTCAGCTTCGGCCGCGCCACCCGCTTCAACGGCGACCTCGTCGACCCTGCCAAGTTCCTCAACCAAAACAAACCGACCGACTAGCCGGCATGGTGCAAGTGGGGTACGTCCCCAATTGCACCGCACGGCCGGAGGGCTCTACAGCTCGACGACGGGAGCATCGCCCCAGAGCTTTTCCAAGCGATAGTACTCGCGTGCCTCAGGCGTAAAGGAATGCACGATAACCGAGCCGTAGTCCATGAGGATCCAATTGCGCTCCTCGCGCCCCTCAATGGAGAACGGATGCTCGCCGCAAGCTTTGGCAACTTGCTCCTCGACCTCATCGACAATGGCGTCGACCATACGCGTGTTGCTGCCGGTGGCAATCACGAAGTAATCGCACACGTCGGACAGCTCGGTAAGATCGATGATGCAGATGTCCTCGGCACCCTTGAAGGAGGCGGCGTCAGCCGCAGCGCGAGCGACCTCGATCGCGGGCACGCCAGAAGAGGAAAGCGAGGCGGAGGAGCGATCAACGGAGGCAGGGCCCTCCCCATCCTCAACGGGCTTGGCGTTCAAGCCGGCGGCATACTCAAGAAGCTGGGCATCGGTCATATCAGACATTGAATACCTTTCATGTTTAAAGCGTGCCAAGGGATACGTCCCCACATGACACACGGGCGCTATCTCGAACGTTTCACTGCGTACGCATTATAGATGTCAATTGCGGTTGGGTACAGATAGCGACCTGTGGAGATAACATACACAAGCCCCTGGGCGAACGTTTGGAAGAACAGTTCTTCCAGTGGCGCTGACCCCACCAGAGCGCGCAGACGCTCGGCATAATCGCCACGTCTACCCGGTTCGATCGCATCGGCAATGAACACGACCATATCGAGCGGGGTCATGTCGATCGCCCCTACCGTATGACGGGCGACCGCCTGGCACACCTCGGGAGCGATGCCTTCAAAGATATGCGGCAGCTCGTGGGCGGCGACGGGCCCATGCAACAGGCCGACCGCGCGCGTGGGAGATCCGGTCACCTTGACGCCGTATTGGGCGGCACGGGCAAGCAGCTCATGATCATCCAGCACCTTGTCCCAATCATGCGTAAGCCCGGCAAATGCGGCATGGTATTCGTCCACTTCGTAGGCACGAGCGAGGTCCACGGCCGTACGGGCAACGCCGAGCGAATGCTGATAACGCCGAGGCTTTTCCTTCATTCGAACCTCGAGCATGTTGCGAACGCGCTCGAGCTCGGCGGTCTGATCATGCACCATGGCCATTGCCGCTCCCCTCCTGTACGTACAGATCGTTCTTGCGAATATACCCCATCACGGACTCACTCGTCAGATAGCGGACGCTCTTTCCCGAGGCCACGAGCTCGCGAATGTTCGAGGAGCTGATGGCGAGCGCGGGAATCTCGATGTAACGAACGTCGAAATCGATGCCCGAGGCGGCGATGCGCGACTTAGCGGTCTCGATGTCGTACCCCGGGCGGGTCGCAGCGATCAAAGTCGCGAGTGAGGCGAGACGGTCGGCATCGTGCCATGCCAGAATGTCGATGATGGCGTCGGCTCCGGTAATAAAATACAGCTCGACGTTATCTGGATAGTGCCGGCGAAGCTCACTCAAGGTGTCGACGGTGTACGTGACGCCCGGACGGTCGATCTCGAAGCGGCTCGCGTAGAACGCGGCGTTGGCCGCCGTCGCCAGGACCGTCATGGCGTAACGGTCCTCGGGGTCACTCACACGCTTGTCCTGCTTGAACGCCGGCGAACCAGCAGGCATAAACAGGACAAGGTCCAAGTCAAGCGCCTCGCGAGCCTGCTCGGCGGTCACCAGGTGCCCGTAGTGGATGGGGTCGAACGTGCCGCCCATGATGCCGAGGCGATAGATTCGTTTGGAATCTGAGCCAAGCGAGGGCAGCAAGCGGCTGGGAGTCTCCATCCTACTCAGCATCCTCGGTATCGCCGCCGAGAGGCGCATCGTCAAGATCCACAACCTCGACAAGGCCTTCGAGGTCGTTGAACTCATCCTCGGCATCGTCATCCTCAATGCCCTCGAAGTCAAAGGCGTAACCCAGGATGCGTACCTCGTCGCCGTTCTTGCATCCCGCCTTGATAAGCGCATCGTCCACACCCATACGCGCCATACGGTGCTGGAGATAGATGATGGCCTCCTCGTTCTCCCAATCGGTCTGCACAACCATGCGCTCAACGTTGGTGCCGGTGACGCGCCAGGCACCCAGCTCCTCCTGCTCAACGTGGAACCGCTTGTCGCGGGCCTTACGAGCACGCTCCCACTTCTCATCATCAAACGCAGGAGCAGCCGCCTGCTCCTCGGCGAGGGCGCGACGCAGCTCACTCACGCGCTCACCGCAAGCGAGCATGAGCGTTTGAAGGCCGGCGCCGGTGAGGGCGGAGACGGCGAAGAACTCGTGCCCGTCGGCGAGCGCTGCCTGCTTGAGGGCCTGGACGCGATCTTGCATACCGCTCGCATCGCACTTATTGGCCACGACGATCTGCGGGCGATCCGCAAGCTCAGAGGCGTACCGGCGCAGCTCATCGTTGATAATGCGATAGTCCTCGAGCGGATCGCGTCCCTCGTAGCTGCCCGTGATGTCGACCACATGCAAGATGAGCGCCGTACGTTCAACATGACGAAGGAACTGGTGACCCAGACCCTTGCCCTCGGCAGCGCCCTCGATGAGACCGGGGACGTCGGCAACCACGTAGGAGTACTCGCCCGCGCGGACCATGCCGAGGTTCGGCACGAGCGTGGTGAACGGATAGTCGGCAATCTTGGGACGAGCGGCGCTCATGCGGGCAATGAGGGAAGACTTACCAACACTCGGGAAACCCACGAGTGCGGCATCGGCCATGAGCTTCATCTCAAGTTCGATCCAGTGCTCGATGGCAGGCTCGCCCTTCTGGGCGAACGCGGGGGCACGGCGCGTGGAGGTGACGAAATGCGGGTTACCCAAGCCACCCGTGCCACCCGGGGCCACGATGACGCGCTCTCCATCATGCGTGAGGTCGGCTATCTCATAGCTCGCTTCCATCGTGCTGGGATCGAGCTCACGGATAACCGTACCCATGGGGACCTTCAGCACGAGGTCGCGACCATCGGCACCGTCCTTTTTGGAGCCCTTGCCATGCGTGCCCGCCTCGGCGCGGAAGTGGTGCTTGAACCGATAATCGATAAGCGAGGAAAGCTGGGCATCGGCCTGGATGACGACGTCTCCGCCGTGACCGCCGTCGCCGCCGTCCGGGCCGCCTTTGGGCACAAACGCCTCGCGGCGGAACGACATGCAGCCCGCGCCGCCGTCGCCGCCCTTGACGTTGATGCGGCAAATGTCGGTGAACTGGGACATGGCGCCCCTTCCTTGTAAGATCAATCGAATATAGCCACGCGCGTGCCAATGGGGACGTACCCCTTTGGCACGCAGCGCATCAATGTATCCCATAGTAAAAGACTGCGCCACAAAGGCGTGCGTCCCCAGTGGCAGAACTCGCGGGTACACATAAAAACAAGGCTCCCGCACCAAGCGAGAGCCTTGCTCAAGATGCAAATGCAAAAAGGGTGAATTACGCCTCGACGGCAGGGTACACGTTCACGCGATGCTTAAGACCCTTGGTGAACTTAACCTTGCCCTCGACAAGCGCGAAGAGGGTGTCGTCCTTACCACGGCCGACGTTCTCGCCGGGGTGGATGTGGGTGCCGTTCTGGCGGACGAGAACCTCGCCGGCCTTCACGGTCTGACCGTCAAAACGCTTGGTGCCCAGACGCTGGCCGCGGGAGTCGCGACCATTGCGGGAGGAACCGAGACCTTTTTTGTGTGCCATGTCAGGTACCTGCTCTCTAACTACTTACAAATGGTGCGTCTACTCGGCGATGGGAGCCTCGGGCTCCTCGACCTTGGTGGTCTTCTTGGCGGCACGGGACGTGGCCTGGACCTTGGTGATCTTCAGCTTGGTGAGCTGCTGACGATGGCCCTTGAGACGGTGATAGCGCTTGCGCTTGTGGAACTTGTAGACGAGCTGCTTCTCGCCCTTGAACTGCTCCAGGATCTCAGCAGTGACCTTAGCCTTGGCGAGCTTGGCAGGATCCGTGACGATCTTCTTGCCGTCGTTGAGGAAGATAACCTCGAGCTCGACCTTGGAACCGGTCTCGCCCTCGATCTTCTCGACGGTGATGACGTCATCGGTGGCGACTTTATACTGCTTGCCGCCAGTAGAAACGATTGCGTACATATTCTTGCCCTTCATGCATCAGTTGTGCAACAGTCGGATATGGTATCAGGTGGTTTGTGGCACGTCAACGGATTAATACAACGTTTTCCCTGCATATTCACAGGTTCGACAAAGCCTCCGCTGCGCTACGCGCCGTAAGGCTCCCCTGTGGTGCCTCAAGCTCATGGCCCAGCGGGTGGACCTCACTCGCGTCGTCTATGCGGATACGCTGTGAGCAGCGCTCGACATTATACGACGAAATAGTCATGAGCTTCTGAATACCGGTGGAGACGATCTCCTCGTCGACGCCCGGCTCAAGCCCACGTAGCGCTTGATCGAGGGCGGCCACGATAATCTCGGGGCGAAGCGAGCCCTCGTTGTCGCAGCGTGTGTTGAGTTCGAGCCAGATGCGACCATCGGGCATAACGCGGTGGCTGCAGCCCTTGAGCAGATGGCGAACGTCCAGGGATTTGGTCTTCTTGCCTCGACGATACGGGATCTCGGCGCTTTGGTCATACCACCCAGAGAGGACCTGCGAGACCGCCTCGTCCGTCACGGAAAACCCGGGGTTGACGAAAACCTCAAGTAGGTAGTGGACTTCGTTGATCTCCGCTGTGAGCGCCGGGCGACGAAGCTCCACGTACGCCGCGCCAAGGGGACGCAGGTCGACGGGGGCAGCGCCCTGCAGGAGCTTCAGCGCGACCTCGGCGGGAACAAGCTCCGTCAGATACACGTCGAAATACTCGGCCGTGGAGGACGTGCCCACGGGCAGCGCGGAGGTGTAGGCGATGCGCATATGCGGCGAAAAGCCCTGGGTAACCGCATAGGGAAGCTTGGCGCGGCGCACGATCTGCTCGACGGTGTGGATCAACTCGAGATGCCCCAGATACTTGAGGCGCCCCAACTTGGGATAGGCCACGCGGAGGCGGAAAAGCGTGGGCTCGGATGCGTTCGTCATGCGCGCTCACCAACCAAGACGTTATCGGCTTTCAGGGTCGGGCACACACCGCAGCCCGTGCAGGACTCGCGCGTGCAGTCGGGCGTGATGACGCCCTCGAGGGAGCGGCGATATTCGCGCAGGAGGAACCCGCGGGACACGCCGGGGCTCACATGCTCCCAGGGAAGGTGCCAATCGAGCTCGAAAGACTCCTGGGCGAGCGCCCTCAAGTCCATGCCGAGTTCGGCAGCCGCCTCCTCCCAGCGCTCGAGCTCGAACTGTTCGGTCCACGCGTCGAAGCGCTGGCCGCGCCTCCAGGCGCCTTCGATGAGGGGGGCGATATCACGCCCGCCGCGGCTCATGACCGCCTCGACGAGCGAGGTAGCGGCGTCATGGCAGTGGATGCGCACGGCACGGTTCTTGACCGAGTGGAACAACAATTGCTGGCGGCGCTTCACCTCGGCGTCATCGAGCTGCGGGCACCACTGGAACGGGGTATGGGCCTTGGGGATGAACACCGACACCGAGATGGAGACGGAGATGCCGCCACGCTGCTCCTTGGGGACGACCTCGCGCGCGATCTCGAGCGTGTGGTCGGCGAGCTCGGCGATGGCGACGATATCCTCGTCGGTCTCCCCCGGCAGCCCCATCATGAAGTACAGCTTGATGCGACGCCAGCCGGCCTCGAAGGCCGCGCGGGTGGCGCGCTCGAGGTCCTCCTCAGTCACGTTCTTGTTGATGATGTCGCGCATGCGCTGACTGCCCGCCTCCGGTGCGAAGGTGAGACCGCCCTTCTTCTCCCCCGCCACGGCGGCGGCCATGTCGACACCGAAGGAGTCGAGGCGCTGCGACGGCACGGAGATGGAGATGCCGGTATCGCCTAGTCGCCTGTTTAGGCGGTTCAAGATCTCGGCGCACTTGGAATGGTCGGTGGTGGAGAGGGAGTTGAGGGAGACCTCGTCGTAACCCATATGGGCGAGCCCGCCCGTCACGGCGGAGACCACCTGGTCGGCGGAGCGCTCGCGCACCGGGCGGTACGTCATGCCGGCCTGGCAGAAGCGGCACCCGCGGGCGCAGCCGCGCAGCACCTCGACGCACAGGCGGTCCTGGACGATCTGCATGTAGGGGACGACAGCCTGGGGCACGGGGTTGGTGGCGCCGAAGTCCTTGACCACGCGCTTGTAGACCACGGGCTGCACGTCCTCGCCCTCTCGCGGGACCGTGTAGCCGTGAGGCGAGCAGGGCTCGTCGTGGCGCACCTCGTAGAGGGAGGGGACGTAGACGCCGCCGATCTTCGAGAGCTCGCGGAGCATCTCGTGACGGGAGGCACCAGCGTCGCGCAGCTCGCGATGACGCTGACAGAACTCGACGATCTGCTCCTCGCCCTCGCCGATCATCATGCAGTCGAAAAGCGGCGCGAGGGGCTCGGGGTTGTAAACGGACGGTCCGCCGCAGATGACGATGGGGTCGTCCTCGCCGCGGTCAGCCGCATGCAGCGGAATGCCGGCGAGGTCGAGGCCCTCGAGGTAGTTGGTGCAGGCCATCTCGTGCGGGACGTGGAATCCCACCACGTCGAAGGATGCGATGGGCGCCGCGCCCTCAAGTGAGAGCAACGGGATGCCGGCGGCCCGCATCTCATCGGCCATGTCGACCCAAGGGATGTAACCGCGCTCGCAGGAAAGGCCCTCTGCCTCGTTGAGGTTGCGGTACAGGATGGCAATGCCCTGGTTGGGCAGACCAACTTCATAGACATCCGGGTAGATGAGTGCACAGCGGTGCTCGGCCTCAGGCTTATACAGAGCACCCCATTCGTGGTTGATGTAGCGCGTGGGCTTCTCGACGCGTGCCAAAAGCGGCTCGAGCTCCGAGAAGCGGTTTTCGTAGGCAACGCGCACGGCGATGTCTCCTAACAGGTCGAAACGGATACACGGGTTCCGGTGTGTATCGGGCGTGGGTGCCATTTGGGCACGCCCGACCACATCTCCGGTCGCAGGGGCTTACGCCCGCACGGGGTCCTGGCGGGCGACGACAAGGCCCTTCATACGCCCCACGGCTCCAGATACGGCGTCGTTCAAGCGCGAATAGTCCACATCGCGCTCGTACAGGATGCAAAGCGCACGGCCGATGCCGTAGGTACCCAGGCCGCCCACCATCGCCTTGACCAAAAAGCTCGCATGCCCTGCCTGTCTGACCAGCACGCGTGTGCCGGCACGCATCGCCAAAGCCGCCATCAGGATACCGGCGGCTTCATACGCCCGCTCAAATCGCATCGGCTTACCGAAAATCGCGGCAAGTTGCAGCATCATGCCCATCTGCGCGACCGTCATGACGGGAAAATCGGCCCCGGGCATGAAGAACAAGGCGCCCGTGGCAAGGTTGCCGAGCGAAGCGGACGCGATAACGCGATTCGCCGCCGCGATACGCATGAACGGGAAGTTCGCGGCGAACGCACTCTGCTTCTCGGTACGCTCGAGGATCCAACGCGCGAGCGTATCGAGCAGATACGTCTTATCGATGGCGGCGATCAGGCCGAGCATGCGTGTGTCATGGCGAATGAACGGAACTTCGACGCTTGATTCCGAAAGCACCACGACCGGCGCACCACAGACCACAAGCTCCTGCACATGCTCCTGAAGACGCACGCTGCCGCACGAAAGAACAATCGACACATCGGTGTCATCTTTGGCCGACGCAGGCGCCTCACCCAGGCGCTCCACGCGCACGAGCGCGGAGGTGGTCTGTGGAACAAACGCCTCCCGGATCGCGTCAATCAGGAACGGAGTCGCGGTTGCATCAACGAACACCGCGACGCGCACAGAAACATCTGCCTCTCCGCGAACGGAGGCACCGAGCTTGACCGTATTCAAGATCGAATCGATGGGAATACCCATAGAAACCTACTTTCTTTCAGCGGCAAAAGTCCGAAGCTAACGGGCCTTGCCGCGTGAGCGCCAGATGGACTGGACGATGCCGAACGCGGCGCACTGCATCAGCATGGACGATGAGCCGAAGCTGATGAAGGGCAAGGGAATGCCGGTGATGGGCATGAGCCCAATGCACATCCCCACCTCCTCCAAGAGCTGAAACGTCCACATGCCCACGATGCCGATGCAGGCAAGTTGCAAGAACAATGAATCCGACTGATGGGCGATGCGAATGGTGCCGAAGATGAGCAAGGCGAAGAACGCAAGCAGGACGAGCGCCCCCGCGAAGCCGAACACCTCGGAGAGCAGGGCGAAGATGAAATCGGTATGCGCCTCGGGCAAAAAACCCGCGCCGGATTGCGAGGCGTTGCCGATGCCCTTGCCAAAGAAGCCCCCCGAACCCACGGCGATCATCGATTGCAAGAGGTTATACCCAGACTGGCTCGTATCGGATTCCGGATTGATGAACACCAGCAGGCGATTCATCTGATACTGCTTGAGCAGCACGTCCTTGCCGAGCATGCTATCGAGAACCGAGTCGAGCGCGAGCAAGAGCGAAACGGCTCCGACCAATAGAGCAATCGTGCAAAGCACCCACTCTTTCTTCGGTCCACTCATCATGATGATGCACGCCCCGGAGAAGAACACGACCAAACCACTGCCCAAGTCGCCGGCGACGACGGCGGCCCCAAAGGGTATGGCGAGCATGCCGCAGAGCTTGGCGTACTCGCGCACGCTGTCGATACGCCCGTTGTACTGCGCACCGAGGGACGCCATGAAAAAGATCGTGATGATCTTGGCGAGCTCGACCGGCTGGAAGGTCAACCCAATGAGCGGAATCTTGATCCAACCCGTCATGCCTTTGGCGTTGTACGACAAGCCGGGGATATAGGGGCTGAACAGCACGATGAGGTCGACCACGAGCAAGATGGTGGTCATGCCCGCCAGGCCGGAAAAGTCCGAACGCCAGCAGAGGAACGCGAGGATGGCACCCAAGCCGATGCCCACCAATTGGCGCGTAAACGACGCTTCGGCGATGGTGAGCGATGCGGTCCAGATCACGAGTGAGCCATACGCCAGCAGGCAAAGCCATGCAACCAGTACGGGGACATTGACCTTTTGACGAAAGCCGCCCCTATCGGAGCTCATGTGCTTATTAACACGCGAAAGGGAATCGAGGGCCAAAAGAATCACCTACCTCGTGCTGTCGCCGGCCGTGTAGGCGGCGTCGTCGGGGGAATCGTACAGGGCTCCCAAGACTGTGCGAACGGCCGGCATGGCACACGTCGAGCCAAATCCACCACGCTCAAGCATCGCGCACACCACGTACTTGGGATCGTCGAAGGGAGCATACGCGATGAACCAGCCGTATGGATCCTCGCCGTCCTTCTCGCCCGTGCCGGACTTGCCGGCGACCTGGACGGGAAGGTTTGTGAAGTGGGCGGCGGTCACCGCGGATTCCTCATAAATCATCGAATGGACGCCACGGTACGCCACATCCAGCGCCCCGGCCGTCGAGATCTCGGCCGTCAGCCGCTTCTTTGGCTCATACGTGTACGCATCGCCCTCGCCGTCGCGCGCGACGGCGGAGAGCAGGACATGGGGGGTCCACTCCACGCCACCCATGGCGAGACCACAGTACGCAGTGGCCATCTGCAGCGGAGTGACGAGGATATCGCCCTGGCCAATGGCGATGTTGGTCATATCACCGGCGTTCCATGCACGCTGGTCGGCACTCCAATCCTTGCGGTACTCCTCTTTCCAAGCAGAATCGGGCACACGCCCCTCGGCTTCGGAGGGGAGGTCGATACCCGTCTTGGCACCAAGACCCCAGCGGCGGTACATTTCCTGCAGGCCCTCTGGATTTTTCTCACTGTAGAAGAAGTTCTTGCCCAGATCGTAAAAGACCACGTCACACGAATCGCGGATTCCCGTCTCAAGGTTGCGCGTGCCATGGCCTGTCTCGAGCCAGCACTTCTTGCCCCATGCCTCGCCCAAGCCGGTCCACCAGCCGGTGCAATTGGAAGACATGTCGGCCGTGTACACGCCGTACTCCATGCCCGCAAGCGAGGTAAAGGGCTTGATGGTGGAGGCTGACATATACAAACCGCCAATTACACGGTTGAGCAGCGGATGATCGCCCTCGTCGTCATTCAGCTCATTCCATGTATCTGATGACACGCCACCGACGAACACCGAGGGATCGAAGGTAGGGGCACTCGCGAGCCCCAAGATCTCGCCGTTCGTGCAATCCATGCACACGCACGCCCCACACGTGGGCTCATAGCCGGTCTGCTCGGCGACTTCCATACCGAGCTTGAGGCCCTCCTCACACGCACGCTGGATCTTAAGATCGATGGTGAGCTTGATGTCGCTGCCTGCCTTTGCCGGCACGGCGCCCGCCTGCCCGGTAACGTTGCCATCGGCATCGACCTTGACCGTCTGTTCGCCGCGAATGCCCTGCAGCAGGCTCTCGTAATAATACTCAACACCCGCCTGCCCCACGATGTCGCCCGACTGGTAATCGATGGAGCCGGCTCGCACCTCATCCGAAAGGTTCTCCTGCGCATCGAGCTGCTCTTGCGTGACTGTTCCGGTGTAGCCCACCACGTGACATGCGAGCGTACCGTTGGGATACGAACGCTCGGTGCGCTCCGCCACGCTCACACCGGGAAATTGATCGATGTGCTCAACAACGTAGGCAATAGTGGAACGACGAACGTCGCTCGCGATGGTGTGGGGGCTCTGGGCACCCTCGGTGTTGTCCTGGATGTTGCGGAGTACGGCAATATAGGGCATGCCCAGCACGTTGGCAAGATGACGAACGACCACCGTGTTCTCGGCAAGATCGCGATACGCCACAAGCGCAAGCGAAGCGCGATTGTCCACAATGGCCTCACCGTTGCGATCGAGGATGCGTCCGCGCGGAGCGGGCGTGGTAACCGTGCGCGTCTGATTTTGCTCCGCGAGCTTGTCATAATGGTCGGCGGAGACCATCTGCATGCTCCACAGCTTGGCGATGATAGCGGCAAAAACCGCACCGACACCCGCGGTGAGCAGTTTGAAGCGTCCATTCGACTTCGTGCCGGACGTACTGCCCTCACCCTCGGTGGCGCGCGGTCGGGTACCGTTGGCGGTATCAAAGGTGAACTTACCGGAATAGCCCTTGAGGAAGAGCAGCGATCCAATGATGGCGACGACGAGGATAACGCCGGCGATGATAACGATGAGCTGCGCGTCCATACTCATCTACCTCAAGCTCTTATAGCGCTTGCCGGCGTACGACAGGCCGCGTGCACCACGTCCGCCTTTGCCGTGGCCGCCGGACGACCGGCCCCCGAGCATAAGGAAGGGCACGCACGCGAGGAGATCAAGCACGCTGGAGGCAAGACCATGCACGCCAATGGAGAGGAGTAGATTGGTCTCGACGCCCATGAGGAACAGGCCGAGCGCGTACACGACGTTCACCACGACGACGGCCAGGACGACGGCGCGGATCGTCTCCATGCCAAAGCCCGAAGACAAACCGCGCGACATGAGAGCAACAGCGTATCCCGTGATTGCCAAGAGCAGCGCCATGAAACCGATGGGAGACGAGGTTGTCAGGTCATAGAAGAGGCCGGAAAAGAAACCTATGTACACAAGCGAACGGGAATCTCCCGAAATCGCCAGTGAGACCGTGAGCGCGAGCATGAAATTGAACCGTCCCCCAAACAGGGAGACCTGCGGGGCGATGGCGAGGTGAAGCACGGCGCAGGCGGCGATCGTGGCGATGAGGGCCGAGCGCGTGCGACCCGAGTTGTTGAGTTCGAGTGCCATATCCCTCCCCTATTCCGTCGTATTCGAAGATTCGGATTCGGAATCTCCAGAGTCCTGGCCATCGGAGGAGTCCGAGCCGCCTTGGGGTGAAGCGTTCGCAGTGGCGACGTCGTCCTCCGACGCGATCTGGTCCTCGCCAACCGACGTGATGACCAAGACCTCCTCGTTGTTTTCCGCCGAAGAAAGCGCACGTACCACGATGGTGTAGTACACCGCATTGGCATCGCGATCGATGGACGCAACGGTGCCGAGAGGCAGCCCTTTGGGGAACGTGCCGCCAATGCCCGACGTGATGATGATGTCACCGGTGGACACCTCGGCGTCGGCGACCACATACTGCAGCCGAAGCGTACCATCGGCCTGGCCCTGCAACATACCCTGGGCACGAGAGCTTTGGATCATGGCAGAGATCCCCGACTGCTCATCGGTAATGAGCCGGACTGTGGAGGTGTTTGCGGAAACCTCGATGATCTGACCGATCACCCCGCCGGAGCTGCAGACGGGCATTCCCACTTCAAAGCCTGAGTTAGAACCTTTGTCGATCACGACCGCATTGCTCCATGCGTCCCCGGTGGACCCGATGATACGAGCCGCCGTAGACTCAAGGCTGTACGTGGACTGGAGGCCGACGAGCTTTTCCAGACGCTCTGCCGTCTCTTGAGCCTCGGAAAGTTCAGCGACTCTTGCAGTGAGCTCCTCATTTTGCTTCTTGAGTTCAGAGAGCGTGTCGGAGGAAGCAGTCGCGTTCTGCGTGATATTGCCAAGGGCGTTGAAGGGAGAGGCGATGGCGCTGCCGAGCATGCGCACGGGAGAAGTGACCGTCATCGCGGCGCCACGAAGCGCATGGATGGGGCCCTCGCTGCTCTCACGCAGGTAAAACGTAAGCAAGAGGAGCGAGATGACGCATAAAACAATCAACGGGCGACCACCCGTTGATTGTCGTGAGCTATGTACATTTGAGGAGTACTTGGGTTTATGTGCCACAAGCCACCCTTTCCTTGCAACTAGGCGTTGCTTTGAACAAAACCGCCATCAAATGCGTTGGCCTCGAGGACGCGGGCACAGCCGTTCACGACGTTGTCGAGGGCTGTGGGGCTCACGTTAACCGCGACGCCGGTCTCGTCACGCAGACGCACGTCGAGACCGCGGAGCATGGCACCGCCACCCGTGAGCAGGATGCCGTAGTACATAAGGTCCGAGGCGAGATCAGGCGGCGTGGCGTCAAGCGCGTCCTTAACGGCCTTAGTCATCTCGTCGAGCGGCTTGTTGAGCGCGCGGCGGATCTCTTCGCTCTCAATACGGACCGTCTTGGGAAGACCGCTGATGACATCGCGGCCATTGACCTCGACATCGAGCTCGTCTTTAAGCGGGACGGCGGAACCGACCTTGATCTTGATGTCCTCTGCGGTACGCTCGCCGATAGCGAGATTATAGGCGTCGCGGACGTGTTGCAAGATAGCCTGGTCGAACTCGTCACCGGCGATGCGGATAGATTGGGAGACAACGATGCCGCCCATGGCGATGACGGCGACCTCGGTGGTACCACCGCCGATATCGATGACCATGGAACCCGTAGGCTCCTCGACGGGCAAATCGGCGCCGATGGCGGCAGCCATAGGCTCTTCGATAAGATACGCCTGACGGGCACCGGCCTGGATGGTCGCCTCAAAGACAGCGCGCTTCTCGACAGAGGTGACGCCCGAGGGGACGCACACGACCACGCGGGGGCGCGGAGTCCAGGGGTAGCGCTTTTCACTCGCCTTATCGATGAAGTAGCGCAGCATGGCCTCGGTCACATCGAAGTCGGCAATGACACCATCCTTGAGCGGACGGACTGCCACGATGTTACCGGGGGTACGACCGAGCATGCGCTTCGCCTCGATACCGACGGCGAGAATACGCTCATCGTTCTTATCGATGGCAACCACGGAAGGCTCGCGGATGACGATGCCCTTGCCGCGCACCGAGACGAGCGTATTGGCCGTACCGAGGTCGATCGCCAGATCCCCGTCGTACTGACCGAAAAACATGTCCATCAAAGAAAACAAGTCTGCTCCTACGTCAAACTCTTGCGTGCACGTATGGCAAAAGTGTACCGTGCGTCCCCATCCGCCACGAGACGTGCATGAGGAACGCACGGCTTACACACTTCTAGTCGGTGGAGGTCTCCGTGTTGAAGTCGGTGGAGACGCTCGAAACGGCCCAGCCCAGGCCCTCACGAACGAATCCGACCTCGTACGTCATATCCCCGCCGTTCTTGAGTGCGACCTTGACCGTGGCGGTGGCCTCACTCATGCCAGCGTCCATGCCCTCGATGGTGGGCGTGGCATCCAGCGGAATGGAAGCGGTGATGATGGACTTCTGGCTCTCGTCAAGTCCGGAGGCAAGATACTCGCTGGCATCGGATCCGTCGGTCGCGGCCTGGAACAGGCCGGTCAGCACATCTTGTTGCGAGGGGAAACCGAAACCGCGCGTGTACGCGAAAGCAGCGCCGCCGCCAGCGATAAGGAGAACGACGAGCAATGCGATGAAGACCTTGAGGCCCGTGTGACGGCGCTTGCGGCGCACCTTGGTCTCGACGCGGTCCTGCTGGACCATCTCCTGCTCGGAGAGCGTGAAGAAACCGGTATCGGATGGATCGGGCATGAAGCTGCCGGACTGGCCGAGCGGGTCGAGCGGGTCGATGTCGGTGCTGTACGCATTCGTGGTCGCGACCATGGCAGAAGAGGCGGATAGCGTGTCACGAGCGCGCTCGTAGGCATCTGCCTGCTCGGGCGTGAGCTGATAGATGCCGTCGACGGTGGCGGTGCCAAAAGCATCCACAGCGTCGCTGAAGCGGTTGGCGGCCACATACGCCTGACCGAGACCGGCGCTGATGGCACGGGTGTCGTCACGTGGACCGGCGAAATCAAGGGCGGTACGATACGACTCGATGGCGTCTTCCGGACGCTGAAGCGCGACGAAGCAGTCCCCGAGGTTCGCAAGGGCACCGGCGGGAGCGGGGTTGGCTCCGTCAATGGCGGCCTGACGATAGGCAACGCCCGCCTCGGTGAGGTTGCCGAGCTTCTTCAGGGCGTCACCGAGTCCGAGATACGCCTTGTAAGGTGTGGCGTAGCTGGCATCTTGCGTCGCGGCGGAGAAGGCAGACACGGCGGAGCGAATATCGCCCGAGGCGACGAGCGCCTTGCCCTGGTTGGTAAGCAGAGCGCCCCGCTTGCCGTAGGCACCGTCCTGCAGGGCCGCGCCGTACGCCTCGACAGCTTCGGCATAACGGCCAAGGCGCATGAGCGAGTTGCCGCGCAGGTGATCTGCCTCGCCTGCGAGCTCAGAGGGGTCTTTTGCGGCGGCGAACAACTGCGCAGCGGAGGCGAAATCCCCCGTACGATATGCGTTGCGCGCCTGTTCAAGAGCTTGGATGTTCACGAATGCTCCTCTTTGACGAGCGGATGGTGTCGGACGGCCCGAATGCGGGCAATTGGACGCTATGCCCCGTGGACGATATCGACCTTCACGATCTCATCGCCTGCGCGAAGTGCGCCGATAACGTCCTTGCCTTCGACGGTGGCACCGAAAACCGTGTACCCGGAATCGAGGTTGTGCTGCGGACCAAGGCAGAAATAGAACTGGGAACCAGCGGAGTTGGGATCCATGGATCGAGCCATGGCGAGCGCGCCGTCTTCATGGCTGTTGCGCGGATTGGTGGAGAACTCCTCCTGGATGCACCAGCCGGGACCGCCCGTGCCAGGCTGGCCATCGGGACCAGCTTGACCGGCGGCAACCTGCTCACAGGTCATGTCACGCGTGTTGGGACAGCCGCCCTGGATCACGAAGCCCGGAACGTAGCGGTGAAACTTGAGACCATCATAGAATCCCATGGTGGCGAGCTCGCAAAAATTGGCCACATGAATAGGGGCTCCATCACTGTCGAGCTTTACGCGGATGGTACCCTTGCCAGTCTCGATCACGGCGACCTCATCGCCTGCGATCTGATACTCGGGGGTACGGGTCTTCCTATGGAACATGGGTGTCCTCCCCTGTCATCGTTGCATACAGGGAATATCATACCACGCACCGCACCTGACGAGCTGGGTGCTTTATTTCTCTACCGGCTTCCAGGCGTTCACGTTTTCCTCGAACTGCACGACGTCGACCGCCTTGCCGTTAACTTTCTCGACACCGCGCAGCGGAGCCAAGATCTCATCCTGGTGGTCGGCGGGACGCTCGCCATCGGGTAGTGCCAGGTTGATATCCCAAGAACGGCACAGGACGTCCACGCGGTTATACGTCCAGGTTGCGAGCTGCTTGAGATGATCGACGTCCTCACTATACGCGGTGTCCTCGGCCAGCTCGAGCCCATCGAGCTCATCAAGGATCGCCTGAATGGAGTCGCGCAAATCATATGCACCCTGCGCCGCAGTCTGCCTCGTGGCAAGATCCTTTGCGAGGTATTGCCCGTTATACGTGTCGACAACGGGCCCGATCTCATCTTGGAACGCGATGATCTGGGCATATATGGCACTCAGCCGCTGAAAGGCCTCTGCCTCCGAGACCGTGGAATCGCTGACCTGCTCCTGACCGTCCTCGTCGCCCTCATCCGACTCCTGGGCATCCGCAGCTTCTGCGTCCTCGTCCTGGGATACCTGACGGCTCGGGAACATGTCGCTCGCGGCGCGGTCGAAGGACTCATAGAACCCAGGCATGACGCCCATGGGATCGGTCGCGACGAACCACGCGCCACCGGCGACGAGCACGAGCATGGCCACGAGAGCGATCCAGCGCCCACGCCGAGGTCTGCCATACGGGTCGTCCCCCTCCACAGCCTCCACCTCATCGAGCGGTAAAGCCTTGCGCACGGCGGCACGAGGTGCCGACGCACCAGAGGCGGCCTGCGCGCCCGCGATGTCATCGAGACTCATCACGCTCGTCGCCTCAGAGTCGAACGGCTGCGCGAGCACATCGGGAATGCCCGCACCCGTAGGAGCTGGAACGGCCTCCGCGATCATCTCGGACGTCACACGCGGAAAACTCGCGGTTTTACCCGCGGCGAGGTCGGAGGCGGCTGAATTCTGCGAGAGGATGCCCGGTGCCGGTCGCCCGCATTTAGGGCATGTGCGGTCCTGAGGATTCAACCGGGCGCCACAGCCCTCGCAAAAAATGAACTCGGAGACGGAAGAGGAAGCGGGTACCGAAAGGTCGGCGCCGCACGCAGGGCACATGTTCGACCCGTCCTTGACGGTGGCGTTGCAGATGGGGCAGATCACTGGTCCTTCTTCCGGGTGGTCTTGGGCATCTTCACGCGGATGCCGCCGTTTGCCTGTTCTACACGATACCGCTTTTTCCGGACAGAAGGACTGCCACCGGACACCTTCACGCGGTCACGACGAGCAGGGCTCCCCGTATGCCGCGCTCGAGATGCGGGCTCGACGCCCTCCTCGGCATGTTCCTCGGCACGGACGAGCTCACGCATCGCCGCGCGCTTCTGCGCCCGAGACCGCACCTCCGCCGCAACGCGACGCAGCGAGCTCCCCGTCGAGCTCACGTGCCTGGATCGGGATGCGCCCCCACGCCGTACGCTCACGCGCACACCGCGACCAAAACCAGTCGCGAGCCGCGTGGTGCGCTCTGGCGAGCGCTCCATGAGATCGGCCAGACGGTAGAAGATACCGCAGCCAAGGATGGAGAAGACCACGGTGAGAACGGCGCTCCACACCGTGAGCCGCGCGATGGAGAAAAAGTTGGGAAACACGACCACGCCCACGGCGATCCCGGCGGAGACGAACGTGAACAATAGACGGCGCAGCAGAGTGAACGGCACCGATATGCGCCAGATAAGGCAAAGACCCACCGAGCAGGTGGTGATGACGCACATGGTGGAGAGCAAACCCTGTTCAAAGCCGAACGTTCGGGAAGACAAGATGCAAAGCAACGAGGTGACGAGTACACCCACAGCCGCGGGAAGGGCCTTCTTGAGCACATTGACGAGAAAGCTTCCGCGCACGCGCGACCGATTGGGCTCGAGCGCAAGCACGAAGCTGGGGAACCCGATGCAGAAGAAGTTGATGAGCGTCATGGTGATGGGCTGGAACGGATACGGCGGAGCGATGACGCACATGGCCGCAAGACCCATGGAGAAGAGCGTCTTCGTAAGGAAGAGCGCCGCGGAGCGCTGCAGGTTGTTAATGGAGCGACGCCCTTCCGCAACCACGGCCGGCATGGCAGCGAAGTCGTTGTCAACGAGCACGATCTCGGCGACGTTGCGAGCAGCGTCGGATCCAGCGGCCATCGCCACCGAGCAATCGGCCTCCTTGAGGGCCAGCACGTCGTTCACGCCATCGCCCGTCATGGCGACGGTGTGACCACGCCGCTGCAGGGCGACCACGAGCTCGCGCTTTTGCTGCGGGGTCACGCGGCCGAAGACGTGATAGCGGTCGACGGCGGCATCGAGCTTGGCGGACGTGTCGAGCGTCGTTGCATCCACAAACGCCTCGGCGCCAGGGATGCCGACCACGCGTGCAATGGACGAAACGGTGCGCGGATCGTCGCCGGAGATGACATTCAAGGTCACGCCCTGCTCGCAGAAGTACCGTATGGTCTCGGCTGCGGAGGAACGGATCTCATCGCGAATGGTGACGAAGCCCAAAGGACGGGCCTCTCCGATCATGTCGCCTTCGTCGGTGAAGCCGTCCACGCGCGCCACCACAAGCACGCGACAGCTCGAGGCAAGCCGGCTGACGGCAGGCTCAAAACGCGAAAAGTCCCCGGACGCCAAAACGAACTGAGCAGCGCCCATCACGTACGAAAGCTCCTGGTCCCCCACCACCAACGTGGCTCCACTCCACTTTTTGGCAGAGGAGAACGCCACAGTGCGAACGGCCCGCGGCACCGCGGTCTCATCGGCGTAGCGCGCAAGGATCGCCGTGCAGGTCTCGTTCGCATCTGCCGAGGTCGCACGAGCGATACCGGACAGCGCGCAATCGAGGGCGGCGATACGCTCGGCATCGGGCGACGCCCCTGCCGGGAGCTGCGCGCCATCTTCGCGCGAGCAGGCGACGACCGATCCATCGGACTCGGCGAGGTACGTACCCTCGACCTCCATTCGGCCGGAAGTGATGGTACCCGTCTTGTCCAGGCAAAGCACGTCCACGCGCGCCAGCGTCTCGATGCAGTAGAGCTGTTGGGCAAGCACCTTGCGCCTGGCCAGTCGAATGGTGGCAATGGCGAGGACAGACGAGGTGAGCAGCACGAGCCCCTGCGGAATCATGCCGAGCAGGGCGCCGACCGTGGAGAGGATCGCCGCCGAGATGGCGCTCCAGGACTCACCGGACGTAAGCCAGCCCATAAAGGTCGAGAAGGAATTCGGGTCAAGGGCGCACCAGGCACGATATGCACTGTTCGCACTCGCACAGAACAACGCGATGCCAATTGGGACCATGAACACACTCGCGAACCGAACGATGGCGTTGAGCGCGTTCATGATCTCGGAGTTGACCTTCTTCACGTACTTCGCCTCATTGTTGATGCGCGCCACGTAGTTGTCGGCACCCACGTGGATCACACGCGCCACCACCAGGCCCGCATCGATGAAGCTTCCACTCATGAGCTCGTCACCAGGGCGTTTATGGATGGGATTGCTCTCACCGGTGAGAAGGCTCTCGTTGACGTGACACTCCCCCTCGACCACTACGGCGTCGGCGGGAATCTGGTCGCCGCGCCCGAGGCGAATGACGTCGTCGAGAACAATCTGGTCCAAGTCGAGTTCGACGAGTGCACCGTCACGCAGGGCCGTGGCTTTTTTTGAGGCAAGCAACGTGAGCTTGTCGACCATGCGCTTGGATCGGAGCGCCTGCACCACGCCGATTCCCGTGTTAAGGAAGACGATGCCCAAAAACGTCAGGTTCTTCCACGCGCCCGTGATGATGACGAGTGCCGCCAGGATGACGTTGATGAGGTTGAACAGGGTGCAGATGTTCTCGATGAGAAGCTCTTTGACGGATTTGGTCTTGAGCTCCGTGTTGACGTTCACCTTTCCCGCTGCGATGCGCTCCTCGACTTCGGACGCGGTGAGCCCGCGCTCGCCAAAGGGGTTTTGGGCGTCCATGGTGTTCATACGCTCCCATCGCTTCGTTCGTCGCGGAGGCGACTCATATGACGAAGGCCACGAGCGCCTAGCGCTCGCGACCCCCGGGATTCGAACCCACACGGGTTCGAGGAAAATTAGAATGGTGCGCCATATAGGGTTCGAACCTACGGCCTTCTGCTCCGGAGGCAGACGCTCTAATCCACTGAGCTAATGGCGCGCAACGGCAAGCATTATACCCAAGGCAGCACATGGCGGTGCCCGGAATAGAGAATCTTTAAGATTCGCCGCCCTTCACCGCCCCTCGTCACGCGCATGAGCCCCAAGGCCGCCGAGGTTAGCGGACAGCACGAGATTTGTCGCCCATGTAACCATTTGGTTCACCGCGCACGCCCTCGAATCGCACGCGGTCAAGTCAGGTACACTCAAATGTAAACTTCCATATACTCTGCCGGCACCTCCGGCTACTTGAAACCGAAAGGACCAGCACGTGATTGCAATCCTGCGCAAAAACGCCTCGGAAGACGCCGTAACCCGTATCGTCTCCTGGATCGAGGGCAAGGGTCTCACGGCGCACGTAAGCCGCGGCCAAAACGAGACCATCATCGGGCTTGTGGGCGACACCACCAAGATCGACCCGTTTCTGCTCGAGTCCATGGACGTCGTTCAACGCGTTCAACGCGTGTCGGAACCCTTCAAAAAGGCAAACCGCAAATTTCACCCTACCGACACGGTCGTGAACTGCGGCGGTGCCATGGTCGGCGGAGGCAACTTCCAGGTCATCGCCGGTCCGTGCTCCGTCGAAGGGCCGAACCTCATTCGTATCGCCCGCCGTTGCAAGGCCGCAGGTGCCACCATGCTCCGCGGCGGCGCGTATAAGCCCCGTACCTCCCCGTACGCGTACCAGGGCATGGGAGAGCGCGGACTCGATCTTTTGCTCGAGGCCAAGGCGGAAACGGGCATGCCCATCGTGACCGAGGTCATGGACGTGCGCGACGTCGAGCTGTTCGTCGATCGCGGTATCGATGTCATGCAGATCGGCGCCCGCAACGCGCAGAACTTCAACCTGCTCAAAGAAGTCGGTCGAACCACGACGCCCGTCTTGCTTAAACGCGGTATTGCCGGCACTATTGACGAATTGCTCATGGCGGCCGAGTACATCATGAGCGAGGGCAATGACAATGTCATGCTTTGCGAACGCGGAATTCGCACGTTCGAGACACGGACGCGCAACACCTTCGACCTTAACGCCGTGCCCGCGCTGCACGAACTCACGCATCTGCCCGTGGTGGCAGATCCCAGCCACGCCACCGGCTACACCCGCTACGTGGAGCCCATGGCGCTCGCTGCGACCGCGGCGGGAGCGGACGCGCTCGAAATCGAGGTGCACGATGATCCTGCCAATGCATGGTCAGACGGAGCGCAGGCCCTCACCCCCGATCAATTCGACCGTGCCATGGAGCGCATCCACGCCGTGCGCTCAGTCGTGGCCGACATGGCTCGCGAGGAGGCGTAGGCTCCCCATGAACCAAACCGAACTGAACGTTGACGAAGACGTACGTGACACCGTCGCGAATCCGACCATAGGCATTGTGGGCCTCGGCCTCATCGGCGGCAGCTTCGCCCGAGCCTATGCTGCGGCGGGCTGGCCCGTCCGCGCATGGGACGTGGACGCCGACACGCTCGCCATCGCGCGTATCGATGTCCTCGCCGGATTCCTCCGCACCCACGACGACCTAGCGGCGTGCGACTTGATCATCCTCGCGGCATACCCCGACGCCTGCCTGGATTGGCTGCGCAGCCACGCTGAGGAGCTCGGCGAACTTGCACGCTGTGGCAAGGCCCCTATGGTTATCGACGCCGCTGGTGTAAAGGGCCATGTATGCTCCGAGGCGTTCGACATCGCCGCCAAGCACGGTTTTTCGTTTTGTGGCGCGCATCCCATGGCGGGAACCGAGTTCTCCGGATTCGCCTATGCGCATGCCGACCTGTTCAACGGTGCGCCCGTGGTGCTCACACCACCCGAGCTGAGCGACATCGATCGGCTCGACATGCTCGACCGCATCCACGACCTGCTCGCTCCCTGCGGATTCGGGAGGTTCTCCGTAACCACGCCGGCCGCGCACGACCGGGTGATCGCCTTCACGAGCCAGCTCGCCCATGTGGTGAGCAACGCCTACGTCAAGAGCCCCACGGCGCAGGAGCACCACGGGTTCTCGGCCGGCAGCTACCGGGATCTCACGCGCGTGGCGCACCTCAATCCGCATATGTGGTCCGAGCTCATGATTGAGGATGCCGATAGCCTCGCGTATGAGATCGCGACGCTCCAGCGTAACCTCGAAGACGTGCGTCGCGCGCTCGTCGATCGCGACCGAGATGCACTCGAGGCCCTGCTCGCCGATGGTGACCGCATCAAGCGCGCACTCGACGACGAAGGGGAGCGGATGTAACCCGCCCCGCTTCCGGCTTTCATCCACCGGCCCTAAGCCCCTGAGGGCCCGGGCCCCGGCACGTAAGGAGAACAACATGGCGATTCCCGCCTACACGCTCGATATCGACACTCCTCAACCCTACCAAGTGCATGTGGGCACCTTCCTGCTCGAGCAAGTTGGGCAGATCACGCGCTCCGTGGTGGAGACCGCCGAGCGCGCACTCGTCATCACCGACTCCAACGTGGGCCCCCTCTACGCCGCTCCCGTGATCGACGGCCTCGAGGCGGCGGGATTCGCCACCTCTCTCGAGACCTTCGAGGCAGGCGAAAAGCACAAGCGCATGGAGACGCTGTCGACGCTGCTCGAACGGGCGGCCGAGGAACAGCTCTCACGGCGTGACGTCATCATCGCCCTCGGCGGCGGCGTTGTGGGCGACATGGCGGGCTTCGCCGCAGCTACCTACATGCGCGGTATCGCGTTCGTGCAGGTACCCACTACGTTGCTCGCCATGGTCGACTCGTCCGTGGGCGGCAAGACCGCCATCGACCTTGCACACGGCAAGAACCTCGCCGGCGCGTTCTGGCAGCCGCGCGCCGTCATCGCCGACGTGGGATGCCTGGGCACGCTCAGCGACGGCCAGTTCGCCGACGGATGCGGCGAGGTGATCAAGCACGCCATGATCGCCGATGCCGAGCTCTTCGAGGAGCTTGAACTCACCCCGCTCACGCCCGCATTGCTCAAACAAGACTTGTCGCGCGTGGCCTGGCTCATCGCCCGCAACATCGACATCAAGCGTGCCGTAGTCGTGGAAGATGAGCGCGAGAGCGGTTTGCGCAAACTGCTGAACTTTGGTCATAGCATCGGCCACGGTGTCGAGGCCGCCGAGCAGTACCGCATGGGCCACGGAACCTGCGTGGGAATTGGCATGGTCGCCATCGCCAGCGCAAGTGTGACCGCGGAGATTTGCCCCGAAGACGTCCCCGAGCGCCTGGCTTCCCTCCTGGTACGCCATGGGCTCTCACTTGCGTTCGACGCTAGCGCCGACGAGGTGTATGCGGAGGCACTCCACGACAAGAAGCGCGCCGGCTCCTCGATTGACCTTGTGGTGCCACGCGGCGTCGGTGCCGCGTCCCTGGCGCCCACGCACCTCGATGAGTTCCGCCGCATCCTCGAGGTGGGGCTCACCTGCACGCATGCGCTCAAGAAACAGCTCGATGAAGAGCCTCCCGCCCGGGAACGGGAGACGGAGCTCAACACCGCGAACGCCGATCACATCGACGCCCGCTCATACGACCCGCAATCTCAAAACTAAGGAGGATGGATGCTCGCCCGAATCAACCCCAAACCGCTCTCCGGCACCGTCCCCGCCATCGCCTCGAAGTCGATGGCGCACCGGATCATCATCGCCGCCGCCCTCGCCAACGGCGTCACGCGCGTTGCCTGCGACACCACGTGTGCGGACATCGACGCGACTATTCGATGCCTCGCCGCGCTCGGCGCCCGCATCACCCTCATCGAGGGGGGCTACGAGATCCACCCCATGCCCAAGAGCCTCGAACACGGGCTGTTGCGCGCACTCGCCGGCGGCACGCTCGATTGCGGCGAATCCGGCTCCACCCTGCGCTTCATGTTGCCCGTGGCCTGCGCGCTGGGAGCCGACGCCACGTTCGTGGGCGCAGGACGCCTGGGACAGCGCCCGTTGGCTCCGCTCTCCGACGAGCTCATGGCGGCAGGCTGCACCCTTGAAGGCATGGGGGGCTTCCCCCTACGCGAGACGGGTCGCATGCGCCCGGGTCGCTTCGAGTTACCCGGCAACGTGAGCTCCCAGTACATCTCGGGTCTGCTGCTCGCCGCACCCCTTCTTGACGGTGACACCCAGGTCGCCGTAACCGGTACGCTCGAGAGCCGTCCCTACGTCGACCTCACCATCGATGTCCTCTCTTCCTTTGGCGTCAACGTGAGCATCGAAGAGGGCGCCACGCCCGGCGGCCTTCCCCTCACGGTATTCAGCGTGGCACGCCAGGGCTACCGTACGCCCGGCGTCATCGCGGTCGAGGGAGATTGGTCGAACGCCGCATTCTGGCTGTGCGCGGGCGCGCTTGGCAAGCATTCCGTCACGGTGCGCGGCGTCTCGTCCAACTCCATCCAGGGCGATCGCGCCATTAACGCCGCCCTCATGCTCTTTGGGGCAAAGGGCCAGCGCAACGCGCGGACGGCGACCATCCGTCCGGACCGTCTGCGCGGCATCGAGCTCGACGCGCACGACATTCCCGACCTCGTCCCTGTTCTCTCGGCGGTAGCCGCCTGCGCCGAGGGCACCACGCGCCTCACCGGCTGCGCCCGCCTGGTACTCAAAGAGTCCAATCGCCTCATCACCACCGCTGAGGAGCTCTGCAAGCTGGGCGCGGACGTTCGCGTAGAGGGAGATGGCCTGGTCATCGAGGGCAGGGAGCGCCTCGCGGGCGGACGCGTGAACAGTCATAACGACCATCGCATCGCCATGATGGCCGTCATCGCCGCCGTGCGCTGCGACGGCCCCGTCGAAATTGAGGACGCCGAGGCCGTGAACAAGAGCTATCCCGCGTTCTTCGACCACTACCGCCTGCTCGGCGGCGACGTCGAGCTCTTCGACGAGTAACGTTTGGTGCAATTGGAGACGTACCCCAATTGCACCAAAACGCGCTATTTCTAGGAGGTGCCCATGGCTTCCGTCTACGGCAACATATTGAAGCTGTCCATCTTCGGGCAATCCCACTCCCCCGCCATCGGCTGCGCACTCGACGGCATACCAGCTGGTATCGAGGTTGACTTTGAGCGACTGCAGGAGTTCCTGAACAGGCGCGCCCCTGGTCGCGATGAGACCTCGACCACGCGTCGCGAGTCGGACGCACCCGAATTCATCGCCGGCATCACGAACGGCTTTACGAACGGGGCACCCATCGCGGCGATCATCCGCAATGGCAACACGCGCAGCCAGGACTACGACGAGCTACGCCGCAAGCCCCGCCCTGGCCATGCCGATTGGCCCGCCCAGGTCAAATACGGCGGGTTCCAGGACGTCGCTGGCGGAGGCCACTTCTCGGGGCGCCTGACCGCGCCGCTGTGCATCGCTGGCGGGATCGCACTGCAAGCGCTCGAGGCACGCGGGGTGCGCATAGCCGCGCACATCGCGAGCCTGGGGCCCGAGGCGATTCAGGACACTCCGCTCGATCCTATGAAGCCCAACGAGGTACAGCTCGCCGCCATCCTCGCCAATCCCCTTCCCTGCGTAAGCGCGGCCGCCGCGACAAACATGCGCGCCTGCATCATGGAGGCGAAAAACGACCTCGACAGCGTGGGCGGCGTGATCGAATGTGTGGCGTACGGCGTTCCCGCGGGGCTCGGTGACCCCATGCTCGACGGCGTGGAGAACCGCATCGCGCGTATCGTGTTTGGCATCCCCGCCGTCAAGGGGGTCGAGTTCGGCGTCGGCTTTGGAGCCGCCGAACTACGCGGCAGCGAGAACAACGATGCGTATCGGGTGGAGGACGGGCGCGTTTGCCCGCAGTCCAATAGCGCGGGGGGCATCCTCGGCGGCATCACCACCGGCCTGCCCGTGGTGTGGCGCATGGCCCTCAAGCCCACGCCGTCCATCGGGCGACACCAACCCAGCGTCGACCTCGACCGTATGGAGAATGCCGACCTTGTGGTGCGCGGGCGCCACGATCCTTGCATCGTCCCGCGCGCCGTCCCGGTGGCTGAGGCCGCCTGCGCCCTTGCCCTGTTCGACGCGCTCCTCGAGGCCGAAGGCACGTCTGCATTCACACACCAAGCACCTCGAGCTGAATAACGCTGGTGTTACATACCATTGGGCGTGCCACCTGCAACGCGCCCTTTGGCACGCCCAATGACACCCCGCAACCCCCGATTGCCAAAGGAAACACATGGATCTCGCCGAAGTTCGCACACAGATAGACGCCATCGACGCGCAAATGCTCGACCTGTTCTGCCAGCGCATGGCTCTCGCCCGCGATGTCGCGCAAAGCAAGATCCAGACGGGCAAGGCCGTCTTCGACCCCGCGCGCGAGCGCGCCAAACTCGCCCATATAGCCGCACAGGCGCCCGAAGGCCTCGAAAACCAGGCCGTCGCCCTATTCTCCCTGCTCATGAGCATGAACAAGGCCGCACAGTTGAACATCATGCATGCCTCGCGACCAGACGCGGTGTCAAAGCGCGTCCGCTCGTCCTTCCTGCCGCTCGAGAGCGCATTTCCCTCTCGCGTCTCCGTGTGCTGTCAAGGGGTCGAAGGGGCCTACAGCCAAATCGCCGCCAGCAGGCTGTTCTCGATTCCCGACATCAGCTTCTCCCCCACCTTCGACGGAGTGTTTCGCGCCGTTGTCTCGGGTGCATGCGAATTCGGCGTGCTGCCCATCGAGAACTCCACAGCGGGCTCCGTCAACGCCGTGTACGATTTGCTTGGCTCCTACGGATGTTCGGTCGTGCGGGCGCTGCGGCTGAAAATCGACCACAACCTGCTCGCCCTCCCCGGCGTTGAGCGCGATGAGATCAAAGAGGTCATCTCCCACAATCAGGCACTTAACCAATGCGCTGGCTACCTCGAGAACCTCGGTGTGCGGACCACCGTATGCGAGAACACCGCCCGCGCTGCCGAGTTCGTCGCCTCTTCGGGCAGGCGCGACCTTGCCGCACTTTCGTCGTTGCCATGCGCCGAGCTGTACGGCCTGAACGCCATTGAGCGCAACGTCCAAGACTCCGATGCCAACTACACCAGGTTCGTCGTCATCGCGCGGGAGCCCGCCGTGTACCCAGGTGCCAACAAGACGTCCATCCAGCTCACGCTCAAAAGCGAACCTGGCGCCCTGTATCGCGTGCTGGAACGCATCTACGCCCTGAATATCGACCTCGTGAAACTTGAGAGCCGCCCCGTCCCCGGAAGTGACTTCGAGTTCACGTTCTACTTCGACCTCGCATGCCCCGCTACGAGCCCTGAATTCAGTGCACTGCTCGACGGCCTCGACGACGTCTGTAGCAGTTTCCACTATTTCGGCAGTTATCTCGAAGTACTCTGATCCCGCCGCGTGCCAAGGGGGGTGTCCCCGTTTGACACGCTCGACTCATAATCAACCACGTGCGTCCACGAAGGAGCAGCCATGAATGTCATCAAACGACCGTACGGCGTTTTGGGCCGCGTACTCGGACACAGCTACACCCCTGTCATATACCGCGAGCTCGCTGGACTTGACTACCGTAAATTCGAGCGCGAGCCCGATCAGCTGGAAGTGTTCGTACGCTCCGATGTGTGGGAGGGCTTCAACGTCACCATTCCCTACAAGAAAGAGCTCGTCTCCTATATGGATGAGCTTTCGGACATTGCGCGGCGCATGGGTAACATCAATACGGTAACGCGCCTCGCGGACGGGCGTCTTCGCGGCGACAACACCGATTACTACGGATTCAAGGTGCTCGTAGAGTCCCTCGGCCTCGATCTGGCTGGCAAAAAAGCCGTGGTGTTCGGCGGATCGGGCGGAGCCGGCTCCACCGCGATGATGGTCCTTGCCGACTTGAAGATGAACCCCGTGTCCATCGATCGCACGGGCGAGAACAGTTATGCGAATCTGGACCTCCATTCCGATGCCGCCCTCGCCGTCAACTGCACGCCCGTGGGCATGTTCCCCACATGCCCCGCCGCGCCCTGCTCCCTCGACGTGTTTCCAAAGCTTGAGGGTCTCGTCGACATCGTGTACAACCCCGCACGCACGGCCCTCATGATGGAGGCCGAACGCAGGGGAATCCCGTACGCCGGAGGACTTCTCATGCTGGTTGCCCAGGCAGCGCAGGCAGTCGAGCGCTACATGGGCGAGGTCATCGACATGGAGAGGACAGTCGACGTGACGCGCCGACTCTCCGCTACCGAGCAGAACATCTCCCTCATTGGCATGCCGGGATGCGGCAAGACACGCGTAGGCGAGCATCTCGCGAAGCTGCTCAAGCGCGAGCACGTCGACATCGACCAAGCCCTCGCCAATGAGCTCGGCATGAGCTGTGCTGAATTTATCGAGCGCAAGGGAGAAACAGCCTTCCGCATCCGTGAGACCGAGGTACTTGCTCGCATTGCCGGGCAGTCCGGACTCGTCATCTCCTGTGGCGGTGGCATTGTCACGCGTGATGAGAACTACCCTCTGCTTCATCAGAACAGCCTTATTGTCATGCTTGACCGTCCGCTCGAAGAACTTGCGACCAAGGGACGTCCCCTCACCGCCAAACACGGCATCGAGGAGCTCGCCCAGCAGCGCATGCCCATATACCGTGCATGGGCCGATCTCACCGTTAGTTCTACCGACTGCGCCGCAAACACCGCCGCCGCACTCATGTCCGCCCTCCCGCCGATGCTTTAGCATGCGGCATGAACGCTGTATCGCCGTGCCATTGGGGTCATGCCCCTTTGGCACGCATCCGCAAGCAGCGTGTGCCAAAAGGGCACGTCCCCAATGGCACGTTCCGCCATCCGTCCAAGAAGGGAATGTACCCATGAAGGCGCTCGTGATTAATGGACCGAACCTCAACATGCTCGGCATCCGCGAACCAGGCATCTATGGGTCGGACAACTACGAAACGCTCGTGCAGATTTGCCAGGACGCGGCCGATGAGCTTGGCTTTGACGGAATCGAAGTATTCCAGTCCAACCATGAGGGGGCAATCGTTGACCGTATCCAAGAGGCATACGGAAGCATCGACGGCATCGTAATCAACCCTGCTGCATACACGCACACGAGCGTAGCGATCCTCGACGCCCTCAAAGCAGTCGCCATCCCCTCGGTTGAGGTTCACATCTCCGCCGTTGAGGAGCGTGAGGACTTTCGGCAAGTATCCTATGCCGGAATGGCGTGCTTCGCGCGCGTCACAGGTGAAGGCCTTTCCGGCTATGCGCGCGCACTTGAGATCCTGGCCAGTCATCTGAAGGAAAAACAGGCCAGTATCTAAGCCTCGAATTCACTTTGGGACCAAAGAGAGATGTTGCTTCGATTGTTTCACTTACAAAAATCGACAATGTGTACCATTTCGACACGGTTCAGAGAGAGAAGGCCGGATAGATCCATTCAAGTCGTACGACTTTCCCATCGACGGAGTCAAAACGACCCTTCAATTTGCGGTTTTCTCTAACAGATGTTCATTATTTTCTTCCAACTTTGGAGCAATCAAGAACAAAAAGCGAACCATGGAACCCCGCAAGGTACACATAGTCGATTTTTGTAAGCACAGGCGTGACGAATCGCAAATTTTGATCCGTTCTTGTTGAGGCATTGCGCGAAACCTGAAGAGAGCCCCTGCTTATTCAGTTACGGCCGTCTACATACTGAACCACACCACACACAATATGGGCCCGGGGGTTTATCCCCGGGCCCATAATCGCACTATGCAAATTCGACGAAATCGAACGAGTCGCTACTCAGCCTCGTGGTGACGACGCGGGGCACGGCCACCGTTGTCACCGGGACGACGCGGACGGTCGCCACGCTCGCGACGGGCGGGACGGTCAAATCCACGAGCACCGGTGTCGCGGGCACCACGGCCCGGACGGTCACCGCGCTCGCGGCGCTCGGCGCGGCCTTCGCCCTCACCGCGGCCGGATCCAGCCGGGGCCTCGGGCTTCTCAAGGCGATCCAGGGAGATCTTGCCGCGGTCGTCGATCTCGATAACCTTGACCTTGACCTCGTCTCCGACGTTCAGGACGTCCTCGACCTTCTCAACACGGCCCTGGGCAACCCGGGAGATGTGCAGCAGGCCATCCTTACCGGGCAGCAGGTTCACGAAGGCGCCGAAAGGCTGGATGGAGACAACGCGACCCGTGTACTCCTCGCCCACCTCGGGAACCTTGACGATGAGCTCGATGCGCTCGATGGCAGCGGCCACAGACTCGCCAACGCCACCGACGTACACGGTACCATCCTCGTGGATGTCGATAGAAGCGCCGGTCTCATCCTGAATGCCGCGGATGGTCTCGCCACCCTTGCCGATGACGTCGCGGATGTTGTCGGTGGGGATCGTGATGGTCTGGATCTTAGGCGCAGAAGAACGGGTATCCTCGCGCGGGCAGGGCACAACCTCGAGCATCTTGTCGAGGACGTAGGCGCGGCCCTCTTTGGCCTGCTCGAGGGCGGTACGCAGGATATCGAACGTCAGGCCGGTGGCCTTATTGTCCATCTGCAGCGCGGTGATGCCCTTCTCAGTGCCGGTGACCTTGAAGTCCATGTCGCCCAGGAAGTCCTCGAGGCCCTGGATATCGGACAGGACGACGGTCTTGCCCTCCTCCTGGATGAGGCCCATGGCAATACCGGAGACGGGGCGCTTGATCGGCACGCCGCCGTCCATGAGAGCCAGGCAGCTGCCGCAGGTGGAAGCCATCGAAGAGGAGCCGTTAGACTCCATGACCTCGGACACCACGCGGATGGCGTAGGGGAACTCGTTCTCATCGGGCAGGACCGGGATCAGGGCTCGCTCGGCCAGGTTGCCGTGGCCGATCTCGCGGCGCTTAGGCGTGCCCATGCGGCCGGTCTCGCCGGTGCAGTAGGGCGGGAAGTTGTAGTGGTGCATGTAGCGCTTGCCATCGACGGGCTCGATGGTGTCGAGGCGCTGACCCTCGTTGAGCATGCCGAGCGAGAGTACGGAGAGCACCTGGGTCTGGCCGCGCTGGAACAGGCCGGAACCGTGAACCAGGGGCAGATAGTCGCCCTTGACCATGATGGGGCGGATCTCGGCGGCGGTGCGGCCGTCGACGCGCTCACCGGTCTCGACGACCATGCGGCGCATGGCGGTCTTCTCGAGTTTCTTGAGGTTCACCGGGATCTCGCGCTCCCAAGCGACCTGCTCCTCCTCGGTGAACTCGGCCTTGATGGCCTCCTTAAGCTCGGCGACCTTATCCTGGCGAGCGAGCTTGTCGGCGTCGCGGAGAGCCGCGGCCATCTCGTCGTAGTGGGCGAAGATGCGGTCGTGGACCTCCTCGACCGGCTGGTCCAGCGGGTACTCGCGCTTCACAATCGCCCCGTTAACCTGCTCCCACTCGGCCACGAACTCGAGCTGGGCGTCGCAGAAGGCGCCGATGGCCTCCTGGCCAAACTGCATGGCGGCGAGCATGTCCTCCTCGGACACCTCCTCGGCGCCGGCCTCGACCATGGAGATGAAGTCGCGGGTGCCCGCGAGCTCGAGGTCGAGGTCGGAGTTCTCGCGCTCCTCATAAGTGGGGTTGACGATGAACTCGCCGGTCTCCTTGTCGCGGCCGATGCGCACGCAAGCCAGCGGGCCCTCGAACGGCACACCGCCGAGCGTCATGGCAAGCGAGGCGCCCATGACGCAGATCACGTCGACGGGGTTCTTCTGGTCGGCCACGAGGGAGGTGGCGACGACCTGGACCTCGTTGCGGAAGCCGTCCGGGAAGGACGGGCGGATCGGGCGGTCGATCATGCGGGCGGTGAGGGTGGCCTTCTCGGAGGGACGTCCCTCGCGCTTGAGGTAGCCGCCCGGGATGCGACCGGCTGCGTACATCTTCTCGTTGAAGTCGACGGTCAACGGGAAGAAGTCGTAGTTCTTGCGCTCCTTGGAGACGACGACCGTGGTGAGCACGGTGGAGTCGCCCTGCTTGACCAGCGCGGCGCCGGTGGCCTGCTTGGCGAGCTCGCCGGCCTCAAGCACGTACGTCTTGCCGAACAGGTCAAAGGTCTTGCTTACGAGTGTCATTCTTACTCCTATCCCCACGCGCCCCTTGCGCGCGGGCTTCTCAGGGTCGGCGGGACCCTCCCGCCGATCGGTTGCGGGGCGGGCGCAGTAGGCCCTCTCCCCTTTTGGACGGCGCATCGGCGCCGGCCCGGACCCCTATCGCCGGGATAGTAGCCCAACATGAAAAAGGGCGCCCAGCGGACGCCCCTGCATGCACGACTTACTGGATGTTGTCGCGGATACCAAGCTCGGCGATGAGCTCACGGTACTCGTTGATGTCGTTCTTCTTGATGTAGGAGAGAAGACGACGACGCTTACCGACGAGCATGAGCAGGCCGCGGCGGGTGTGGAAGTCCTTCTGGTGGGACTTCATGTGCTCGGTCAGCTCCTTGATGCGCTCGGACAGGATGGCGACCTGAACCTTGGAGTTGCCGGTGTCCTGGGCGTTCTTGCCGAACTTGGCGGTGAGCTCCGCCTTGCGCTCCTTGGAAATCGTCATGATTTCACCTTTCTTGTAACGACCGCGGGATGCGCTCCCCATGGCCTCGATTCGCCCTCAACTGGGAAGCCGCCGGTGGAGCGGATATCCAAGTGGAGGGTACCAACAGGTCGGTATGTTACCACAGACCAGCAGCACAACGCCGCAATCGCACAACTTGCCCATGTTATGGACGGGTTAAGCGTCAAACCGCTCCAACAATGCGTCCAAGAAGGCATTGCCGTCGACATATCCTCCGGAATCGAACTCGGCCTCCGAACGACCCAGGCGGTTCATGAGGCGCTCATGGGGAGCCTCACGTTCGACATCAGAGCGGGAATTAGACGGAAGGCACTGCATCACATCGCAGATGGCGTCCCAGCGGCGCTGGGTAAGCTCGGAGTCGAAATGCGGGCTCAGGCCGAAGGGCTCGCGCAGGAGTGCCTCCAGGTATCCCCTATCCCCCAGGGCCGTGCGGGACGCGGGCAACTCGAGCTCGAAGGCCAGGCAGACGGCGCCCACGAGGCCGTCGAGCGACCCGGGGCGCTCATCGCGCGCAAGGCACCGGCGCTCGCCGAACGCTCCGAACGCCGTGTCGGAGATCTCCCCGCGCGAGAACTCGGCGGGATCGATACCCAACACCGCCCCGCAGCTCGATTGGTTGAACACACGCAGGATATCCACCTTGTCGGCGTCCCGCGTGATGGTGCAAAAGAGGCGCTCGCGAGCGCCCAGGTCCGATGGGAGCCTAAAGTCGCTGTGCAGGGCGACGGCGCGCTCGATGATGTGCGCCCATTCCGGATCGCGAGTGAAGCTTCCCATCTCGTCCTTGAGCACCTGGATCCCAAGCGCCGCATGGCTGCATGAGTCCGCGTCGCTGAACGTCCCCCATTGGCACAGCTGCTCGAACCGACCGATGTCGTGCAGCAGGCCGCACAACCATGCGAGGTCGACGTCGGCCGGGGGCAGGCCCTCCCCTCGCGCGATCTCGGCGCACAGCTTGGCAACCTCATAGGTGTGCTCGACCTTGAGCGCGATCCGCTCATCCGAAACGTCGTAACGAGCGACATAAGTATTGAATGCATCTAAGCACGATTCACGCATAACATCCCCAAAACAAATAGCCGCCGGTAACGACGATGTGGTCGAGCGCGCCCAGGCCGCCGTTGACCATCGTGCCCTCGAATCGCCGAATAGCGTCCATTGCAATCTCCACTACCGCCAAATCCTTTTCTTGGTCGAATCAGATTCTGGGATGGAGGCCGCGCTTTTTTCAAAGCGCTCTTACACCACTATTCGCTACGCGATCCGTTTCGTTAGCTCGCCAGCATCTTCTAGGTATCTCCAAGCGGTCTGCAGCCACAGTATCGACAGGAGACCTACGCAAACGCCTTTCGATCGAGCTGCTTTTTAAACGACTGAGTGAAATTCCGGCGATTGCCGAAAAACCGCTCATGGGTCTTCGATTGCCTACCAGCATCATAGTCCTCGGAAACGCGCAAAACCGTGCATACGTAGTCCGCCACTTGGAGAAGCCTGCGGGCATTAGGATCGGCGTGCCGATAGTCCGCAACGTTCTTCGCGAGCACAAAATCCAACGCATCATGCAGCGCCGCGCTGACAGCGCCCTGCCCATTGTCGTAATACACGGCGATGGCATCGAAGGCCTGGAAATACGACAGGCTATCGAAGATGAGCAGAGCGAGGTCCCGCCTCAACCTCGCTTCGAGCTCGCTCCTGTTATGGACGGTCGCGCCGTCGTACCGCAGTGCGAAAAACGAGATCGGGAGCTCTCGAACAAAGCGGGAAAATTGGGTCAGCAGGCGCTTCCTATCACCAGGGGAGACATTGGCATACCCCTCGTTGCCGTGAAGGAGGTCTTTGCCGTGAAAAGGCACGTCGGGCAGGCCTGCCCCCGACAAGCGAGACCTGTATCGAGCAATGGCGTCCTCGATGTCGGCGCTATGGTCGTGAAGGACGACGGCGACGAGATAGCGCCCCTCAGATAGGTCCTGGTTGCCGGTCTCGTCGATGTGCAGATTTAAACGCTCGGCCATGGACCCCCTATGTAAGAAAATGGCGAGGTACGGACCTCGCCAATCTGACACCTACGGAACTAACGCTCCTTCGGTGGCTTTATGGTCTCACATCCAAAGTCGTATAGCAAGACCGCCTAAGATACGAATCGGCATAAAGACGTTGTCTGTTCTCCCACTCTGCACTGCAACCCGGCATCTTTCGAATCTTAAAACTGACCGACTTTATTGGCCTAATTATCCGCATCTCCATGGAGCCGTCGGATCACGTCGGAAAAGTTGGTGTAAGCGAGGTCGATAAAGGGACGGCCGCCGTGGAGTCGCGGGCTAACTGCGCCTCGGCGAGGAAGCCCGATCCTACGCATCTCCACTTGCCGTGCCTTTATCCGCAGGGCTGTCGCAATCAATATGGCAACGATCAACGTACCATTCGTCTGAGACAATTACCTTATGGAGCATTTGAAGGTGAAGTTCGGCATAGTGGCAGAATGCTTTGCCGCACCCCACAAGAGACGCATTGTTCCTCTCGATGGGAACCGCTCCAAAATTAAACTCGACTTCACATCCCTCCCCAGGCACACCCATACCCGGCAGGATATCAGTTGAGAAGTGGACGAATCCAGATGTTGCCTTGTACACGTCTTCCACCTCTGGATCGAACTCACTTAGCAAGTATTGAAGTCTTCCGTCGGTCATATTTTTACCAGAGCGATCTTTAAGTCTGTTCACGGGCACTCCACGAAACACCTGCTTGAGAAAATCCACTTGGTCTTTCGCGACGAATAGCGCTAGCGTCCGAAGGCAAACGCCAACCTGTGCCCTGAGGAGTTGTGCGACGCAAACGAAATTCCTCGTCTTAAGCATTGGGATGAACCCGTCTATCAGTCTCATCACATACTCAGAACTGGAAGCAAGGTATAGATCCCATTGGGTAAAAACGCAGCCCATGAATGGGATCACCGCATCTCTCTCTTCGACTCTCAAACTCCTCAGAGCTATTTCTATATTCTCAGCTTCCTGTTTGAACTGTTCACTGTTCAAGACATTCCTCCAAATACGAATTCCCTCAAATCCGGTATAGGCGAGGATTCGAAAGCCGAGATCTCGTCCAACAAATATGCGCATCCAGTCGATGTGTCCGCGCTCGAAACCAATCCGACTGTTTCAGAATGATGGCACAAGTAAAAACGATGAAGATTCGGCAACATCCCAGAATTAATATCAACCATGAGAGAGCTGTTTGAAGGGCAACAATAGCAGTGGGCACCTTACAACAACGCCACGCCAGCGAGGGAGCGACCCCGCTACGGAAAAGTCACCCTCGCTCTGCTTGGATCGAGTAAAACGATACCGCCTGCGACAACGTTGCATTACTTTCCCAAAACGACCCATAATGAAGCACACCAACGGCAACAATTCCAAATGCGAAATATACCGCTGAGTTACCTTTTTAACACCCCTTTAACAACCCAATGCCACATAACCCGCAAATGGCACCTCCACCGTCTGAGCGGCAGGAACGCCACTTATCGACTCGTTAAGACTGACCGGTACGCGATGTAAGCAATGGGGCTATAAACGTTATTGAGCGGCACAGGAAGTACGGGCGGTCAACTCGATGGACGCGGGCGGTCGCAACGCTTCCTGTTATTCGGATGGGCCCAACGAGCCCCGCCGATCATCGCCGAACATGTCGTCGACTGGAAGGAGGCCCGTTGTTTTTAGCGTACGACTTGCATTGTGCAACACCCCTCCTCTCCCTCGAAAGGACTTGCCATGCTGTGGAAACGAACTTGCCTCCGTGCCGTAAGCTCGGAGGCAATCATTGCTGTTTCTATCGTAACCTTTGCATCAGGAGATGCCAACACCGTCATCAACGACGTGCTCGTTCCCGTCATTGCTTACACCGCAGCAGCCCTGCTGCTTGCAAAATGCGGGGCTAAGATTGTCAGACATTTCGTCGACATTTTCGATGGCCTGACCGATCTTATCCGCGCTGCAGTGAGGACGCTGAGGACCTGGAGGCACCGCATGGATACTGCGTGTCCAGAGCCCGATGAGGCCCCCTCCCTCAATATGAGCCCCCGCCATGACAAGACCGACCCTACCGAGAGGCCCAAGCCCAAGCCTTCGTCAGTGCGAAGCATGAGGAAAAGACCCCACCCTCATCGCAAGAACAGGAAGCGCCCCCGCAGCAGTAAGAAGCAAACGCGCTAGGCTTCCAGTGCGCAAGACGCTCAAATAGCGCAACGCATCCCGCTGAGGCCGGTTCCGCAAGCCGCAGAGCGGAACCGGCCTCGAGCCCATAGATCACAAGCGGAAAATACGATATCTTGTGCTCTTTCTGCTCGATTCTCAGTGACCACGATGCTCAAAAAGCAGCGACCATTCGGGGCTGCGGCGGAAAAGTTGGACCGTTCCCTACGCTGCAAGTCCCAGGCTCCGACGGTACTGCGCCGGGCTCATGTAGCCCAGATTGCTCTTGAGCCTCCCGTCACGGTACCACGACAGGTAGGCATCGAGCCTGCCCATGAACTCCTCCATGGTCACCCCGGACCAGTCCTGCCCATAGAAGAACTCCACCTTGAGCCTCCCGAAGAAGCCCTCCGCCCTCGCGTTGTCCGGGCTGCACCCCTTCCTGGACATCGACCTCACCAGCCCATGCTCCTCGCATATCCTCAGCCAGCCGGGCCAGCGGTAGTGGCAGCCGCGGTCGCTGTGCACCTTGGGATGCTCGCCCTCGCGCAGCTGCCTGCATGCCTCCAGCAGCGAGGAGTTCGCCATCTCGGCGTCGGGGGAGGTGGACGACGACCAGCTGATCGGCATGCCGTCGAAGCAGTCCACGATGGGCGACAGGTACACCTTCCCTGCCGGGATGCGGAACTCCGTCACGTCGGTGACCCACAGCTCGTTTGGCCTGTTCGCGCCGAAATGGTGCTTCCCATCCTCGTCCCTCAGCAGGTTGCCGGGGGCCTCCGATATCTCGCCCGCATAGGAGCTGTAGCGCCTCCTCCTCTTGGGCGCGCGGGCGGCGAGGCCCTCCTGCCTCATGATGCTGCGCACGGTCCACTCGCCGATCCCCGCATCCGGCCCGGCCCCGGAGTTGACCTGCGCATATATGCGCCTGTATCCGTAGGTCCCGCCGCTCTCCTCGAATGCGGCCCTGACGGCCTCCCGGGCGGCGGCGCGCTCCGGGCCCTCGCCCCTGGCCAGGGCCCCCTTCGCGTACTCATAGCTGCTCTTGGCCATGCCCACGGCGGCCAGCAGCTCCCGGAGGCTCCACCTCCCCCTCAGCGCCTCCACCATCGACGCCTTCTCCCTGTTCGTCAGCCGGTTCGGGTCGGTGCCCGGGTCTTTTTTTACGATCTCGAGGGTCGCCTCGCGCACGTCCAGCTCGAGCTGCACCTGTCTGAGGCGCGCCTTCGCCTCTCTCAGCATGTCCTGCAGCTGCCCGATGTCGTCGGGAAGCTCGTCGATCTCCTTGGCCACGGGAAGCCCTTTCTCCTGGTGTCTCCCTCCATTATGGCCCATGATCTCCCTGCGCCATGCGTAAGGCGCGGTCCGCGACACGCCGTTCCGCTCGGCGACCTCCGCCGCCGTGCCCGTCCTGGCCTCGAGCTCCGCGACCACCTGCACCTTCCTTTCCAGGGGCACGGGGCCCCGATCCGGGCTCGGGCCCCTGCGTTTCCTCTGGCCCGGCGCATATTCGTCGATCCACTCGCCGAGCAGCTGGCGGCTCTTGGGATAGCCGAGCGCCCTCGCCGTCCGTGCCAGGCTCCTGCCATGGCCGAGGTAATAGTCGACCGCGGCGCGCTTCATCGCGTCGGTGTATGTCGGGTCGGAGACGGACTTCCGGACAGGCACCACGCCGGTCCTCTCGTATTCCCTCCACCAGCCCCTGAGCGTCCCCCGGTTGGGATACCCCAGCTCGGCAATTGTGTCAGCATAGCTATGGTCGAACCTGATGAATGTCTCGAGGGCGCTCCTTCTCTGCTCCTCGCTGTATGCCATGCGATGGCCTCCTTGAACTCCTTTGGTCCAAGTTCTCCACCGCAGTCCCTTCGGACCAGTTCTCAGTGAACATCAACAACACCGATACGAAACCGGCGAATCGACCTGCACCGATGACGCGAGACACCCGGCTAGGCTGCATACCCCCCATGAACGGAGTGTGCTTGAGAGTCATCTTGGCAAGCGATACCGGGGCGACCGCCGCGCAGTAGGCAAGAACGAATATGCTAGCAAATGCTCCGATCGCCAAGACAACCGAGATCCAAAACTTAGTCTTGTGCGTGAGCTTGCTTCAATCCCCTCCTCCAAATGCGAAATATTATTGACCGGAGAGTCTCCCGTCCACCATGCGAAGCTTGACGATGGGTACCAAAAGCAAGAATAAACGTTAGCGCTCCAAGCCGCCGCGCTCGTCGGCGGCCGCCCAGAACTCGCCGGCGAAGCGGGGGTCGGACGCGGCCATGAAGGCGTTGGTGGCGATCCAGCCGGAGGGGGTGCCGGTGTCGTAGCCGGACAGAGGGTCGATGACGACGGCGTACATGGCCTCGCGGTCCAGGCTGCGCGCCATGGCGTCGGTGAGCTGGATCTCGCCGCCCTTGCCGGGCTGCTGGTTGGCGAGGAGCTCCATCACGAGCGGGGAGAGCAGGTAGCGGCCCACGATGTAGAGGTTCGAGGGCGCCGCCTCGGGGCTCGGCTTCTCCACCAGGCCGCCGATGCGCCACACGGAGCCGGGCTCGGTCTCCCCCGCTCCCTCGCAGCCCTCGAGGGTGCCCACGAAGCCGCCGGCGATGACGCCGTAGCGGTCCACCTGCTCGGGCGCGCAGCCGGACTCACCTCCCCTACTGCCCCTGCGCTTTGTACCTCGCCTCGGTGGCCTCCTTGGCCGGGCGCCACCAGGCCTCGTTGTCTCGGTACCAGGCGATCGTCTCCGCCAGGCCGGCGGCAAAGTCGGTGTGGGAGGGCTCCCAGCCCAGCTCGCGGCGGAGCTTGGTCGAGTCGATGGCGTAGCGCCGGTCGTGGCCGGGGCGGTCGCGGACCCAGTCGAAGTCGTCGGCATCGCGGCCGAAGGCGCGCAGGATCTCGCGCAGGACGGCCAGGTTGTCGCGCTCGCCGTCGGCGCCGATGAGGTAGGTCTCGCCGATGCGGCCGCGAGTGAGGATGCGCCACACGGCGGAGCTGTGGTCCTCGGTGTGGATCCAGTCGCGGACGTTGCGGCCGTCGCCGTAGAGCTTCGGGCGCACCCCGTCGATCAGGTTGGTCACCTGCCTGGGGATGAACTTCTCCACGTGCTGGTAGGGCCCGTAGTTGTTTGAGCAGTTGGAGATGGTGGCCTTCATGCCGAAGGTCCTCACCCAGGCGCGCACGAGCATGTCGGAAGCCGCCTTGGTGGAGCTGTAGGGGCTGGAAGGCCTATACGGGGTCTCCTCGGTGAAGCGGGCCGGGTCGTCCAGCGCCAGGTCGCCGTAGACCTCGTCGGTGGAGACGTGGTGGTAGCGCACGCCGTGCCTGCGGCACGCCTCGATCAGGGTGTAGGTGCCGCGCACGTTGGTCTCCAGGAAGGGCGAGGGGTCGGCGATGGAGTTGTCGTTGTGGGACTCGGCGGCGTAGTGCACCACGGCGTCGGCCCCGGCCACGAGGCGGTCCACCAGCGCGACGTCGCAGATGTCGCCGACCACGAGCTCCACGCGGTCGGCGGGCAGCCCCGCGATGTTCTCGGGGTTGCCGGCATAGGTGAGCTTGTCCAGCACGGTGACGTGCACGCCGGGGTGCTCGCGCACCACATGGTGGACGAAGTTGCTGCCGATGAAGCCGCAGCCGCCGGTGACGACGATGCGGGAAGGCTCGAAGGTGATGTCTGCCATGAGGTCCTCTCTGCCTGCGCTCGTGTTGCCGATATGATTATCGCCCCGACCCGCAGCATAATCACAGGACGCCCCGCATCTTCGTGACCCGCAGGCAGGCAGGCTCATACAAAATCATCCCTCATGTCGCCATGAAGGGACTCAGCGCTGCCTCATAAGACAGCCAATCCCACCCCGAGGCAAACATCCTAATGCGCATCGATTCTCTGCTGCATTTTGGACAGCATCTCCGGAAATCCAAGATCATCCAGCAAGTGGACCCCCGCAGCGTTTACCTCTAAATAATTCCCTACAAGATCCGTTACATCGCGCAAGAACCCATAGAACTCTTCTTCTGTAAGAAAACGTTCGAGCATCCAAATCATCTTGCTATACCCGACGTTCTTGCGGGCTCCAACATGCGCGCAATATAGACGCTCATCATGGGCGCAGAGATTGCGGAACTTAACAAGGACCTCCAGAGAGACTCGAGCTTCATCGACATCAAAATACCCGAGCAGCTTGCTTCCTTTTCTTCCAATGCTCTCCGCAATCATCTTGCACACAGAGACCTTTTCATTGGGTTTCATCAAATTGAAGAAATGCTGAATATTGCCAAATGTCAAGGCGTTGCAGAGAGCGATCGAATGTGAACAGGGCAAAGATATCGTCAAATGAAGTGCCACCTTTATAGCGGTCATTTAGTTCGTCCTTGGTCACAACCGGCTCGAGGAACGGTTCCTTGTAACCGTTGATGATTGAATATTAGCCTTCGCGCATCAAGGCGCAACGCTCACCCTCGGTACGAGAAACACCTCGTCTCTTCAGAAGCTCAATTTGCTCCTCAATGGCCAGAAACGGCTTGCCCACATGGCCTCCCTAGAAAAAAGACGACCATCCCCGTAAGGACAGCCGTCTCTCGCGGAAGCGGGCCCCGTGAGGTCACCACGTCAATACCGCTGCTTAAAGAATAGTCGCAGCATGCTCAAAGCCAAGCGCTTGCCAGTCGACAGTACCTTGATTTCCAACATGGTTATTGAGAATTGGGCGGAAGGCATCAATTGAATGCCCGTAAATAACTAGAGCCAGTCCCCGAAAAGACCGGCCCCTACAGAACCTCGGAGGTTATTGCATCTGTGCTCATCTTGGCATCAGCCTTGTGCCGCTTCAAGGACCATCGCAAGAAACGTAAGATGGGACACGAGGGGATTCTGTATCCCATAGAGCACGATCGCGCCATCCATCAGGGGACGGAGGCCAGCGACCGCGTCAAGCACTCAACGCAGAAGAGATAAAAGGCAAGCATCGTCCCGAACGGCTCCACTTCCAGCGATACCCATACGGGAATGGCGTCCCGGTAGTGATCGATCGGCGGCTCCGCGTACTCATCCACCCGAGAACGCGATACGAGGGCGCGCCCAAGCCCATCGCGGAAGCCATGCAGCGGAGAGGACACGAAGTCGGCGACAATCCCATAGCCATCCTCCCCACGTCCAGCGGCCTCGGACACTAACCATGCCCCTACTGCGCGCTCGACATCCTTCGCCATGAGGCAAAACGCATCACGAAGAACTTCGTCGAGAGAACTCACGTCCAAGAGATCCCCGAAATCGCGGCTCACGAACTTTCCGGCGTCAGCGCCGTTCTCATGGCGCTGGAAAAGCACCCGGTAAGCGGAAAGACGCAGATAGGCATTGGCGCTCGAAATAATCTCGAGAGCGTTATCCATGCTCCATGCTGTGTGCTTCTTAGTATCATCCGACATGCAAGCAATTCTACCACCGCAGCCAGAAGCTGAAGACAGTTTAGGAAAAGCAGTGCGGTCCGAGCTTGCGGGCCTTCGCCTCTCTTGCTGTTTGGGCAATTGTATGAGGCAAATCAGAACTCGCGTTACCAGGTGGAATTACTAATCAAAGAATCATTCCATGCTAATTTACCTAACGGCGTCAACCAGAGTAGCACTGCACTCGGCCTGCGTTAACGCACATCGAACCCTATAGAGGCGACGGTCCATGACGGATAGCAGCGGAGGCGGTCACGCACATATGCCTAGCCCCGCCCTTCGGCATACCGCTCCGTCCACTGATCTAGCAACTTCTCGCACTGCTCATAGGAGGCGCTGGCCTCGGAATACGAGACAGCACCTTCCAGCAGACGCTCCACGCAAATCCTCAAGCCAGCGAGCTTAAGCTTTACGCTCTGACCGAGCGTCCAAAATGCGTCGCTACGCAGCGCGCCATCAAAGCTGTCGAGCACCCGTTCCATGGAGATATCGTTGTCAAAATCGACCGGAAAAGCCCATCCAGTTTCGCCAGCCGAATGATAGAGGCCCAATTGATAACTTGCATAAAGAAGATAGGCCAGCGGATCAAGAAGCAACCCCTCAGTTACGCGCGCGGCATACGCTCTTTGATCAAAACAGCTCCACAGATACAGCAGCATCCGAGAACCTTCTATGGCCAAATACTCAACAGAAAGCTGCGCATCACAAAGAGTCTGGGCAATACTCCGCTCAACCCGCTTCAAACACGCAAGCGAAATCAGCTGCTCGCTCGGCTTTTCGCTTTTGCCTGCCAGTCTTCCGTAGGCAAGCTCTTGCCCGTTAACAAAGTGTGCCATTTTAGCCAAATGCGAAAAATCCAAACCCTTTATCTCGGAGGCGAATAGTTCACTCGCCGCACCCTCTCCCATAGCAGAAAAGAACTTCTCAAGACAGCTCTCGTAACGATAGAACGGCAATGAAAGCAGTCCGGCCCCGTCAGATTCCCCCGGGCTGCTTCTAATAATCGCCCGCGCAAAGGTAGAACGCCGGTCTTCATTCATATCGGCCGCAGTCTCACCCGCAACTGCGACAAGCGTTGAGGCAACATCATTCGATCCTTCGTCCAAAATGGCCTTAAGCTCGTCTACTGAGCCAGAATGCAACAATGCTATCGCCAACTCACGCGGAAAAGCGTATGCTTCCATGCTCCCAGACAGGTAGTTTCTCAAAATCTCCGGACATGCGATCCTGCGATCAATCTTAAGCTTGGCCTCAGATACACTCACGGCATGCAGTCCGCATGCATTTGCAACACGGGGGAAAACTGCCGCTAGCAACCTCAGGGCATCATCAGCTTTACCGCAATCTCCAAGCAGCTCGCCAAGTGCCTCTAGGTATTGCTTCTTGCACCGCTCAGCGTCCGAAACCAGATAGCCTCCCCCTGTGCCCCCGCTCAACCCTGGAGCCTGAGTCCTAATCCATGGCAAAATCTTGGGATATACGATGCGCAGCACAGACATGCTCAACAGGTCGCCTGGAGCAACCTTCTCCACAGACGCCCGCCAATCGGCCTCAAATAGATTCAGGATACGTCGCACATCGCGCACGGTACGAACCCTCGAAGTCGCATCATTGACTGATAAACCAACACGCTTCAGCTCGCTGCGGCTGAGCTGAACGTGGGACACAACCCTCTCCACACCCTCTTGAAGCATTGCTGAAAGGGCGCCGACAGCAGGCTCCGGCAGCTCAAGAGGCACCTGGATGATTTTCTCAAGGTACTCATCCCCGTCGCATTGCTGCACGGCACGAAGCGCGCGCAGAATATTGCTGCGATCGTAAGCGAGCAGGTAGCTTACCCGCGAAAAATCGGCGACAGCTGCAACAAGCTGAAAAATCGAGCACACCGTGTCGTTGGACAGGCGATCAAGATCGTCGATCATGATAACAACGCGTAGGTGCAGCGACAGCAAGCTATCACCAATCTGCTCTTTCAGCTCTGCCAGAGTTTTTCTCTCCTCCTTTCTCTTTTTCCTGGCAAGACGCACTTGCACCAAATTAACCAGCGAACTCATACCTCGAGGGGTCACCGGCTTCAAGGCGTCCACATAGTCAGCAATCGCCTCAAGAGCCTCCTCAGCACGCTTCTTCATACGGCTTTTAAGGTTATATTTTCGTATTTCGGAAGCCAATGAAGTAAGAAACGGTGTTACCAGATCGGAGCCGGCAGGATAGTTCCAGGGATCGAAGCGAACTACAACGGGCGGGTCGCTAGCCTCACTGAGAAGTTCGCCCACCATGTTGAGCACTGACGTTTTTCCCGAACCCCATGATCCCGAAAGTCCGAAGACAATCGAGTGGTCCGCAGGTGCCCCGATTAGCATGTCGGCAATGTGCCGAGCAATACCAACTCGTCCAAGCCGATCGTCGATGCACTTTGTAATTGGGACGTCAGTGTCCACAACAACCCCCTATTCACACGATGCCAGTATGGCATTACAAAATTCTGCTTAAAATCAATTCCTATTAACCATTTTCCCATCATCGTCCCCAGCGATAGCTGGCGAAAAAGAAATGACACGGTCATCCACTGAAATCGATTTAGATGTCGACACGCCCAAGACTGATATCGGACCTAAAGAACTATAGTCAAATGATCAGCGTGCTGGACGAGCAGCCATACCAGATAGTGCCTCTCTCTTCCGGTACCGTATATGCAGTGCATCGGTACCGTTTTTGTGGGTCGGTACCAACTAAGTGCAGCACTCACTTGCATCGCATTCTCTTAAGAATGGAGGCCAAGTTGCTCAATTCATCGGTTGCCACTCAATCATCTAGATGCTTCAACGTCTGGTACCGTCAAGATTCTTGCGCACTTTCCGACAGCCCCATAGGCCCGCCATCCGGTACGGCTACTCGTCGAGCAGCGTCACGTCCAGATAGCGGCGGGATCCCCATTCGCTCTCCGCGACGTACTTGAGCCTCGCGGTGACGAGCATGAGGGCCGACCTGCCGTCGGGAAAGGTGCCCACCACGCGGGTCCGCCTGCGGATCTCGCGGTTCAGGCGCTCGATCGCGTTGTTGGTGCGGATACGGCGCCAGTGCTCGCGGGGGAAGGCCGTGTACGCCAGGGTCTCGGGGGAGCCTTCGCGGACGACCCTGGCGGCCTCACCGAGCCGCATCCGCTCGAGCTCGTCCGCGACCGCGAGCGCCTTTGCCTCGGCGGCCTCGCGCGACTCCATGGCGTGGACCGCCTTGAGCATGGCCGCGACCGCGGCGCGCCCGGGCTTCGGCACGCGGGCGAGCACGTTGCGGTAGAAGTGCACGGCGCAGCGCCGGTGGGCGGCATCGGGGAGCACCTCCGCGATCGAGCCGACCATGCCTGACGCCTTGTCGCCGACGACCGTCCGCACGCCGTGAAGGCCTCGGGGCCGCGGCCAGGACAGGAATTCCCGCCAGCACTCCGAGGACTCGGTGAAGCCCTCGGCGGCGCCGATGACCTCGCGGTAGCCGTCGTCGTTGACGCCGATGGCCACCATGACGGCGACGTTCCCGTGGGCGCCTCCCCGGCTGCGCTTCAGGTGTATGCCGTCGACGCAGGCGTAGGGGTGGGCGCGCCCGGGCGGGCGGTTCCGCCACTCCCCGGCCGAGGCGAACGCCTTCTCGTCGAGGTCGGGGACGGTCGCGGCGGAGACGCTCGACCCCCAGAGGATCTCGGAGACGTCCTCGATCCTCCTGGTCGAGACCCCGGCGAGGTGCATCTCGATCATCGCCTCCTCGACGGAGGACTCCCGCCTGCGGTGGCGCTCGATGGCCGCCGTCGCGAGGCGCGCGCCCTTGAGCTTGGGCATGCGGACGGTCACCTCGCCCGAGCTCGTCGTCAGGCCGCGGTCGTAGTGGCCGGCGCGGTAAGCCTCCCGCTCGGCGGTGCGCCCGTGGCGCTCGGCCCCGACAAGGTCGTCGGCCTCCGCCTCGAGCAGGCCGTTCAGGGCGTCCTCGACCGTCTTCCTGGCCAGTTCGCGCAGATCGGACCTGAGGCTATCTTCATTCAATGTCACGATGGGTTCTGGCATGGCAACCTCCGATATGCTTCTTGTCTCGACAACTTGAATCATACCGAGGCGGGCCGTGCCTTCCCTTCTATCTGGACGCTATTCCGCTGTCAAAGTGCGCAAAATATTGTACGTTACCTATGGGCGTCGCTGGTGACGCAAATCGCGCCGTCGACTCCGCGTGCGCGCGGCGACAGCAGGAACGGCTTCCAGCCGTCATAGGACTCGGTGTCGATGGCGTCGAGCCCCAGAAGGCGTCTGTACCCGCCCGAGCCGACGCCGATGGCGGTGACAGGCGCGGTCGACTGCACGCGGCCCGCGTCCTCGCACTTGGTGTAGGTCGCGTCGAGCCAGATATAGGGGTAGACTGCGTCTGACGGGTCGTGTTCCCGCAGGTCGGCGACCGACTCGTCCATCGACGAGCATATCCTCGACACTTGGCTGGCGCTCATGCGGTCTATGCCCATGGTACGCGGCGCGCAGCTTCGGGATCCTGAGGTTGATGGTGCCGACGCCGGTGACGAGCTTGCGCACGCGGTAGCCGTTGCGCCGGTTGCCGCCCTCGCGCGCCTCGTCGGCCCGGGCGTCCATGATCTCGTCGACGGGCGACTCGGCCATCACCCTTATGAGCTCGGCCATGTTCACCATGCCGTCGTCGAATCTCGGCATCAGGGCGCCGTCGCCCGCGATCTCGTGTATCTTGTCCATATGCGGTTATCGCCCTTCCACGAATCCTAACTTCAGCAATTGAGATTCCAGGCGATAGCCGCTTCCTGCTTTCTGCGGTCAGGGAAGCGACCCCTTACACCAACATTCGGCACGCGATCATTTGATCGAGCGCAAGCCGCGCGTAAGTACGATGTTTTTCTAGGCTCGATGCGAGATGAGAAAATCCAAGCGCAACGGCACTTTCTTATGAAGAGCAGCGCTTGAATATATTTCCCGAGGGCTCTTTATCTTTGGCGTTCATTGTCGTGTACCAAATGTAGTCCGAGTCATAGAGTCTAACTATATGAGTGGAAAGCAACCGAATAATGAGTTCGCGCCACTCAAGTATCTCCTTTTCCAATTTCTCATAACCCGAAGCGAGGCTTGCTTCGTCAACAAACGGAGATGATTGGTGTAGGTATTTTCCACACGTGCCATACGCTTCGATAAACTTCTCTTCTGTGAGATATCCCTCTTTTACATCAACAAACTCATCTGGTCGATTGTCATCGTGGGCCACGATTTCGATTGGTTGTGGATAAAAATCAGGGTGGATTCGCCCAATGTCTCTAAGTATGAGGCGAGCATTCCACATTTTTTCAATTTTATCTAACCGCTCGCGATACAAATCAGCATCAGAAACAAATGCAGAGAGGGCTATGAGCTCAAGAATCTTCCTGATTTGGAGTACACAAAACTCCATGTTCGTTATTCTGTAGGTCGTAGAACATCTCCCGAAGAAAATATCATCGATTGCCGCCACACGCCTCTTCACTTCCGACATGTTCCTCAGATACAGCTCCCACAGACGTTGCTGACGTTCGAGCTCTTTGTCCTCCAGACCTCTTTGAGCCATGCTGCTGCCCTTCCGCCCTTGATTGAATCGAGAAATTACTCGCGAACGTTCTCCTGCGCACCTACTTTCGAGTTTGTCAACACAACACCGATGGGCACGGCGCCACCCGCTGCGTACTCGGATCCCTCAGCCTTATACTCGATAGAAGTGTTGCCGATCCACCCATGCCTTATTGCCAGTCGCACTGTAGTAGAAATAACGCAAGCGTATATTTTGATGACTATGGCGGCGTCGAAATCCCCGGATGCTCATCTCTCCGTCAAGGAAAACATGCGGATTTGCTTTGCCGTCACAACCACTCATGGTACACCTGTCAAAAAAGAAGGGGCTTGCCTAGTTTAGGGGCCTTTCGCGGAGTTCCCGAAGCATGAATCTGTACATGCCCCGCCCCCGCATGTCGAACCTGAACTCGCATTCCCTCAGATGGAGGTAGAAGTCCTCCTCGGGCATACCCTGGTATTTCACCAGCCTGTCCTTCGCGTGGCCCCAGAAGCCCTCGGTGCCGTCGATGCGGTCGCCCGGGTTCCCCCGCTCAACGGACCCGTTCTCGCCGCGGCTCACCCTGTGATGGTGCCTGCAGCCCCAGTCCACCAGGCCGTCGCAGGAGGCGGACCCGTCGGTGCACATGATGGGGTCCCTGGACGCCCTGCCCTCGATCACCCGCGTCGACGTCCCGCGGGTGACGTCCGGCACGATCCGGGTGCAGACCTCGCCGCCGCGCTTGGGCAGGCCGGAGACGATCGCCTCGCCCCTCGCCCCGCGGCCCCGGGCGCCCCGAGCGCGCCCCGCGCCGAAGTGGCCCTCGTCGGCCTCGGCCTCGCCGTCGAGGGGGCCGTCGGCCTCGCAGGCCTCCGCAATGCGGGCGCGGGGCATGCCGTGGTGGCGGTTGGCCGTGTCGCGGTTGAGGCCCGTCGGGGAGGCCGCGGAGAGCGCCGTCGCGTCGGCGCGGAACAGCCTCGGCAGCTCCCCGAACTTGCGCTCCGAGAGGTGCGATTTTTTTGACGTACTTGTTCTTCGGTGCCTTCTTGCTGCCCATGGCCTAATTCTAGAGCCTTTCCGGCCCCTAAACTAGGCAAGCCCCTTAATGTCACTCGAGGCCATTACAGACGCTTCCTCCACACCATCTTGTCCACGATGCCCGTGTAGGACTGGATGATCTTGACCACCTTGGTTGACACGCACTCGTCGGCGTAGTCGGGCACGGGGGCCTGGGGCAGCGACCCCTCCGCGTCCAGAGCCACGGCGGTGCGCACGGCGTTGAGCAGGCCGCGCCCGTCGATGCCGGCGAGCGTGAAGCACGCCTTGTCCAGCGCCTCGGGGCGCTCGGTGGAGGTGCGGATGCACACGGCGGGGAACGGCCTGCCGATGGAGGCGAAGAAGCTGGACTCCTCGGGCAGCGTGCCAGAGTCGGAGACCACGCAGAACGCATTGGACTGAAGACAGTTGTAGTCGTGGAAGCCCATGGGCTCGTGCATGCGCACCAGCGGGTGGAGCGCGAAGCCCGTCTCCTCGAGCCGCCTGCGGCTGCGCGGGTGGCAGCTGTAGAGGATCGGCATCCGGTAGGTCTCGGCGAGCCTGTTGATCGCATTGAACAGGGACTCGAAGTTGGCCCGGGTGTCGATATTCTCCTCGCGGTGGGCGGAGAGCAGCATGTACTTCTTGGGCTCCAGACCGAGGCGGGCGTGGACGTCGGAGGCTTCTATTTTTTCGAGGTTGGCGCGCAGGACCTCGGCCATGGGCGATCCGGTCACGTAGGTGCGCTCGGGGGGCAGGCCGGTGTCCTTCAGGTAGCGACGAGCGTGCTCGGAGTAGGCGAGGTTCACGTCGGAGATGACGTCGACGATGCGGCGGTTGGTCTCCTCGGGCAGGCACTCGTCCTTGCAGCGGTTGCCCGCCTCCATGTGGAAGATGGGGATGTGCAGGCGCTTGGCGGATATGGCCGAGAGGCAGGAGTTCGTGTCGCCGAGCACCAGCAGGGCCTCGGGCTCGACCTCCCTCATGAGGTCGTAGGAGCGCGCGATGATGTTGCCCATGGTCTCCCCCAGCCCGTCGCCCACGGCGTCCAGGTACACGTCGGGGTCGTCCAGGGACAGGTCGCGGAAGAAGATGCCGTTCAGGGTGTAGTCGTAGTTCTGCCCGGTGTGGGCGAGCAGGCAGTCGAAGTGGCGGCGGCACTTCTTGATGACCTCGGACAAGCGGATGACCTCGGGGCGCGTGCCAACGATGATGAGCAGGCGCAGGCGCCCGTCATTTGTAAATTGTCTACTCATTTCACCAATCTCCCTATTCATTATTCAACAATTTCAAATTAATATCTCTGCGCGCAACAATCGTCTGAATTAACGACGTGGGAACAAGGCATAGTGTGGTTGCGAACACCACGCCAATCCAGCCAATTCCTAAATGTCCAATTAGAATCGAAAGCGGTATCTTAAGCACAGCCCCGCATCCCAAACCCATCATCTGGGCAGTCAGAGCATTCGAGGCGTTCGCGTAGCAGGAAGAAGCATTCAATAAAAGCATTGATCCTGTATATGCCGCAAATATATAAGCATATGGGATAGATGGCACTAGCGTATCGGACCCAAGCCAAATCCTAAAAATAGGATGGATAAAGTTGGCTCCAATAAAACATAGTGCAGTTAAAGCAATCGCCGCCATAACAAATTTGCTGTGAACATTCTTTATCCAGCGATATCGCTTTTCTTCAATCGCGAGACCCATTGAGCTCCAAATTGGTTGAACTAACAAGCCAAAAAGGGTAATCGCCAAATTGAACAATCTGAAATATGTTGAATAGTATACGACGCTCTCCGATCCAACTAATCGCGCTATTAGCATCTCGTTAGAGGACGTAATTACCATCAAACAAACTTGGATAATAAAAAACTTCCCGCCAAGCCCACATACCGACCCTGCATGTTCAAGAGAGATGTATCGAAATGACGGGATCAACTCTCTAAATTTCGTCAAGAAATAATATACTGTAGCGATCAATAACGGCAAGTTCATACTAAGAACCTGAACCCATGCTATATAAAATAATTTAGATGCTGCAGAGCACCGCAATGGCACAAAAAGCGCCAGCAATACTGCTGCATTTGATATTAGTGCTATAAATGAAGGTAATGCAGTTTTCTCAAATGCGTAAAGCACAGCAGTAATCAGTCTTAACCAGAGTTGCAGTGCAGTACCAATCACCACAATGCTAAGCACCGCCCTTAAATCTGAAGTAGAAATGGCGTGCGCACCTATACCAAATAGCCGAGAGACAGGAGCGATATAAATTGCAGCGATCAATACAATTGACATGCCCGCGCTTAAGATACCTAAAGATAAATACGCAGAAGACACATATTTTCGTGCCTCCTCATTACTGCCGCGTGAACGACACGCAACGATTTTATTCCTCAGCCCGTTGCCAAGTCCAAAATCGAAAAATAACACCCAATTTAAAACTGATACAATTGCAAACCATAATCCCAGAATAGAGTTATCGTTAAAAAAAGCCAGATAACACGGCGTGGAGAAAAAGGAGACTACTAAAGCCAGGCCCTTAATCCCAAATGATGCAACGATGTTCTTAATGAGCGTGCTTGCATTAGTCATCTATGGCACCGCCGACCTTTTTATTCTCCATCTTTAGCATCATCAGCGGAATTGTAAGAAAAAGCAGATCGAAAATATGAGTCTCTTTATTCAGAATCATATATAAAAGCGTTATCAGAATAATCCTTTGCACAAAAGATAGGTTTTTAAGCCTCGCCACTCCAATAGCCGGCAGCAAGGATAATGCAATTCCTAAAAAACCATATGCCGCCATATAAAATGTTGAAGTAGACGTTTGCGCATCCACTGATGCGCGCAGCATCACCTCCCGTGCATAGGCTTCTGAGGCCTCGGTTAATCCAAGACCGAATACGGGATCTTCCAAAAACAAACGAAGGTTAATAACTGGCGCCTCGAGCCTTGTTGACGCAGTCAGCAAATCGAGATTCGCTATTTTTCCGAAAATCGTTGGATTTAGACTGATTAGCGCCCTAACGATATTTTCGCTCCAATAAATCAATGCAAGCGCTACAAGCAAACCAATCAGGCATAGCAAAATGCTTGTTTTGCTATTTGATCTGAAATATTTAGGCAGTAGGGCAATTGGCAAGAGTAGTATTCCCGCTGTCGAAAAAGTTGTGATAAGCGCTACTGACATAATGATGATTTGTTTGGGTTTATATTCACTGATGCCTACCGATTGAAACGAAATGGCCAAAAGCAGAATACTTGCAAAAATGCCAGGCTCCCAAAAGATGCTTAAGCTAGAGTACCAAATACCGGAATACATGTAATTTGGACTGCATACCGCAAGCAATCCCAGTTTGTACTTAATGGAGTTAAAGCTTGTAAACTCGTTGAAAAATAAATTCAAACCGAAGATATTGACCAGCACAAATTGCAATAATGCAAATATAGCGAGTGCAACAACTATAGTGTTTACTGTCTTAAAAAATAACTTACTGGGTACTGACAATGAAATTAGAAGCGCCGTTGATACGAGGAGTACCATCCGCATCTCTTCGGAGTCGAGTCGCATCCCATGCGCCATTCCGTCAATCGTGAAAATGCCCAACCATAAAATGATTGAAGCCTTAATCCAACGATTCGGTATGCACCCGCCCGATAAAGCCGGAAGAATCAAGCATGCTATTGCGAGCAGAAGCAGAATAGAACCCAATAGCATCGACCCGTTAAGAGTCAACATGAAAGATGAGCTATTATACAAACATGCACATACTAGTATAAGAGCAACAACTGAGAAATCTACTCGTAGGGCTGCGATTCTATTTAAGAGCCTCATTTCTTCTTTCCTTTAATCAGTAGAAGAAAAAACCTCACAAGGCTCTTTAAGCGATAGGATATAGGCTGAAGGATAATTTGATCAATCCTTTTCTCAACGTTATCATCCAAGCAATCTTCTCCCAAATGAATCAACGGAAACCGCAAAGGATAAGAGTCGATTCCACAAAAACGTTTCGTCATCTCGTCCTCCATGGAATTCCCGCCGTGGATAGACATAGCATCAACACCGATATTTTTTATTTGATTCCTTGACGGCATGATTCCAAAGAGGCGGTTGCACCTTATTGTAGAAACAACCTGGTAATCCCATGAGGCATAACCATACCCCAGGCGTCTTCTCAAAATCTCAGTATCAATACTAAGCTTCTGCTGCAAGCGAAGCCATCTATTCGAATAAGACTTCCTGAACTCTCTTTTTCCGTCAGAGGACAAATATCTACTGAAATCCTTGTCATAGTATTTACGATACTTTTTACTCCATGATGCCCAGCCGCACGGAAGAAGGCTTTTCGTCAAATAATATGATGATTGATTCAGCTCATCCAAATCTTCGAGATAATTCGTTCCGCATATCCAGAATATTTCATCATTATTTCTAAATTTCTGAAGCATCTCTGCACAGTAGTCAAAAAACGATAACTCAGGAAGATTATCGTCTTCGAGAAAAATCGCTTCTTCTTCCTGTGAGAAAACCCAATCAGCTCCTAACCCAATATTGTTATATACTCCACGATTGACGTCTGCAAAATTCCGTATTACTTCACATTCCCAATCAATCGCGTTTAGAACCTTATCCCTACATTCATCGACCAGTATCTGCTCGTCAGGCGTTCTTCCCGCATCCGCAATCAGATAAATCTTTTTTACCCGAACTTCTCGAAGCCTCTCAATGATCTTTAACGTACAGCTCGTTCTTTTAAAGATAAATAAAACCACAGGGATATCAAACGTGCCATGTCCAATCAACCGCTAGACCTCCTCGAAGTAGGTGTCGGGGTCCTCGGGGTCGAAGGGCTCGTTGACCCACATGACCGTCACGAGGTCCTTGGAATCGGAAAGGTTCTCGATGCAGTGCGTGGTGCCGGGCGCCATCTCGACGACCATCGGATTCTCACCGCTCACGCGATACTCATCCACAGGGAACTGCTTGCCATCGGCATCAAAGCCGACACGGCGCAGACGAATCGACGCCTCGCCAGATACCACCAGGAATCGCTCCCACTTGGAGTGGTGCCAGTGGTTGCCCTTGGTGATACCAGGTTTGGAAACATTGATGGAGACCTGACCGCGCTCAGGCGTGCGTAGGAACTCGGTAAAGGAACCGCGATCATCACAGTTGGCCTTCAACGGATACGCCCGGGAGCCCACGGCGTAATAGCTTTCAAACGTGCTCCAAAGCTTCTTGGAAAAAGAGCCGTCAGCAAGACTCGGGACCATAAGGTCGTCGCGGCTCGACTTGAACGATTCGAGCAGGGAGACGATCTGGCCCAGCGTCACATGATCCGTGGGATGGCACGTGCAGAAATCCTCACCATCGATCTCGGTTAGGCCGTCATAGCCACAGCGATGCTCTTCACCGAGCAGGGAGGAAAGCATCTCGGCGACCAAGTCATCAATATAGAGGAGCTCAAGCTCGACCGTGGGATCGTTCACCGTGTACTCGTCACCGTTTGCGATGGCATCGCAAAACGTCGCGACAGCGGAGTTATAACGTGGGCGGCACCACTTGCCGTACAGATTGGGGAAGCGGTAGATCAGGACCGGGGCACCGGTGCGCCCGGAGTACTCGCGGAAGAGGCGCTCCCCCGCCAGCTTGGACTCGCCGTAGGCGGAGCCCGCGTAGCGGCCCGCCAGGCTCGCCTGCGCGGAGCTCGCGAGCATCACGTGGCACGCGTTGCCGTGGCGCTCCAGCGCGGCGAGCAGGTCGGACGCAAACCCGAAGTTGCCGGCCATGAACTCGTCGGGGTCCTCCGGGCGGTTCACGCCGGCGAGGTTGAACACGAAGTCCGCCTTTGCGCACATCTCGTCGAGCTCGTCGGCCGTCGTCTCGACGTCGCACTCCATGACCTCGAGGGGCAGCAGGGGCCGGAAGCGGCCGCGGCGGTCCCTGCCGTCGCGGATCGCCCCGAGGGCCTCGCAGAGGTTGCGTCCGACGAACCCCCTGGCGCCGGTGACCAGGACGCGCATCACTGCACCGCCTCGTGCTCGCGGCCCTCGAGCGCCAGCTGCACGTACTCGGCGGTCTTGATCTTCTCGACCGTGCCCGCGACATCGAGCCTCTCGGTGTTGTGGGAGGTGTAGGCCTCGTCGGCCTGGGTCCTGACGTCGCCCTCCACGAAGAAGCTGTCGTAGTTGAGGTCGCGGCTGTCGCAGGCGACGCGGTAGTAGTCGCCCATGTCCTCGGCCCTCAGGCGCTCCTCGCGGGTCATGAGGGTCTCGTAGAGCTTCTCGCCGTGGCGGGTGCCGATCACCTTGGTGCCCACATGCCCGAACACCTCCTGGACCGCCTCGGCCAGGTCTCCGATCGTGGAGGCCGGCGCCTTCTGGACGAACAGGTCGCCGGGGTCGGCGTGCTCGAAGGCGAACTGCACGAGGTCGACCGCCTCGTCGAGGTTCATGAGGAAGCGGGTCATGCTGGGGTCGGTCACCGTGAGCGGCTCGCCGCGGCGGATGCGGTCGATGAACAGCGGGATGACGCTGCCGCGCGAGCACATCACGTTGCCGTAGCGCGTGCAGCAGATGGTGGTGCGGCCCGCGCCGTTGCGGGCGTTGGCGTAGATGATCGACTCCATCATGGCCTTCGACTTGCCCATGGCGTTGATGGGGTAGGCGGCCTTGTCGGTGGACAGGCACACGACCTTCTCCACTCCCTCGGCGATGGCGGCGTGCAGCACGTTGTCGGTGCCGATGACGTTGGTGCGCACGGCCTCCATGGGGAAGAACTCGCATGAGGGCACCTGCTTGAGCGCCGCCGCGTGGAAGACGTGGTCCACGCCGCGCATCGCGTCGCGCACGGACTGGGCGTCGCGCACGTCGCCGATGAAGAAGCGCACCTTGGAGGCGAGCTCGGGGCTGCGCTCCTGCAGGCGGTGGCGCATGTCGTCCTGCTTCTTCTCGTCTCGGGAGAAGATGCGGACCTCCTCGAAGTCCGTGTCCACGAAGTGCTTGAGCACGGTGTTGCCGAAGCTGCCCGTACCGCCCGTGATCATGAGGGTCTTACCTGCAAAACTTGCCATAATTCAATCTCCCTATTAATTCGATCGATTTACTGAAATAGATCAAAAGGAAATGCCGAGAGCAGTTCCTCGCGCATCGTTTTTAAATTCGGAATTTCAGGAGGCGCCAAATACGAAACTTCTGATAAAGAATGAGCAACTGGATGCTTCGACCGGCCCGTCGATTCATACCAGTCCTCATACTTCATAAAGTCGCAATTTGGCATCATTAGAATTGCTGGAACGCCATAAGCCTCAGCCAGAATAACGCCATGCAAACTGGTAGAGACAACAATCTCGACACTCGTTATCTCGTCAATAAAGTGGTGATAGTCATCGGTTTTAATGTCGATATTTATGTAATTCCCGTCCAGCTTCTCCGTATCGAAGAAACGCTTAGATCCATCTTTGTGAATGATTAACCCGTACTTTGCCACTTTTCTAGCGTTATCCGGCATGTATATCTCCGGCATAAATACCGCAGGGTCCCCATAAACTGCCGGCACCTCATATCCGTACTCCAGCAACAGGGCTCTTGTCACCGGTCCACGCACGGCACGAATGTCGAGTCTTCTTTTCTCGACACGATAGAGTAGCTTAGGGTTAAGAATGCCACTACCCCAGATTGTACAATCTTGAGCACCCGCCGTAATGACGCTGCCAATAGCGCAGAGATGCTTTGTCCCATCGATTTCGGTATCAAGAGTCAATCCTCTAGAATTCAAAATATGCTCGACAACAACAGGAGAAATAGCATCGCCAAGATTTGGAAGTTCGCTCCAGTAGTTCAGGTTGACCCTATTTGCCCTGGCCTTAGCACCAGGCTGCAGAAGTATGTAGTTATTTGCCAGTGGCTTAAAAATTAGGAATAGCATCTTTTTGGGAAGCGACCCAATTCTCTGCTTTATTCCCACTTGCTTACTCTCCGTCACCGGTAGCATTCCTCTCCAATAGCTCTGAAAACGTATCGATTAGCAGCCTCTGAACTGCGTCACGCCTATGGTTTTTGCAACCAGCTGCCCATGCATTGTTTGCATATTCAGTTAATTGGCCTTTATCTAAAGCTAGTCGCATCAACTGAGCTGGAAGTTGATCCAAATCATTCACCACAACCCCGCATCTTTCCTTCTTAATATAGTTGGTAGCAGTTGTAGGTCCTCCAAGCGACAAGATGCATCGAGCGGCATTTAGGTAATCGACTATTTTTGTCGAGAAGGAGTACCTACATTCCTCCAGCTCTTTTACGTCTGTAGACTCCACGTGAACCAAAATATCCGCCTTGTCAAAAAGTGCTGGCAGCTCCCTGGCATCCACTCCACCATGGAGACTCGATTGTTTTGTATTTAGGCGTTCCTTCATTTCTGGCGAACAGGGCGTATGGGTGTAGATGTCAAGCTGGGCTTTTGTTTCGCAATTCAGATTGCAAAACTCTACTGCATCTATAAGCCGGGCCAACACCTTCCATCGGCCTGCACCTATATTGCCTGCGTAGAGCAAATGAAGTTCATCCTCTTCACGCAGAATGTACTCCGGCTTTGATGTGAAGTCATACGCCTTTCGAAGGAGTTTTGTCGGCTTGTCAAACAGACACGAATAAAACTCACCCAGCTCAGGGGTAATCGTGAAAATAACACTCGCTGATTTTGCGCACCTTGCCAAACTTCTACGCTCAAGAACGGCGCGAATATAATAGAAGGGTGACAAGCGACCATGTTTTATCGAATAGTGTTCATCCCATCCATACACAACAAGAGGAATCGAATAGCGGCGCGAAATGAACCGCATTAAATCGTTAACAACTGGCACGCGCCCCAAAGCCCCGAAAACTATATCTGGTTTTTCTTCTCGAATAAACTCGTCAAGCGCTCTGGAGTTCCAATTGCCCAGCACTCCGATACAGTCCTGAGCTAATAAAAATGAGTCCCACCTAAGTTGTCGAGCTTTGTTATAGGCGGCAGGAAGCGAAGGATCGGCGCCTTCCTTCACCTCTTTTTCTTTTGAAATTGTTACGCGTTTTCCTACTGCTTTTCGCGTAACTATACTTTTAGCCAGTTCCTTTTCTGAAATATGGAAACAGGCACCCTCGTATTCATTCGATGGAAACCCATCTCTGAAATATAGCTGAATAATATTTAGCTCTTTTTCGAGCCCTGAGAATATATTTGAAAAAGTATTCCCGACGCTCGTGTCTGTACGCCAGGGCACATTTGTAACAACCAACACATTAATCATTTAATGCTGCTTTCAGCTCACTCTGATTTGCCGCCTCGAATAAACTCGTATAACGAACAGCCAAATTTACAGATTCTCTTGAAATGTCGTAACCTTTAGCTTTTGCTGCAGATGCATACCCTACTCTCTGTTTGTTTTCGCGATTTTCAAGTATCACTGCCGCCCAGAACTCAGGACCTTGATCTAAATGCAAACTTCGAGCGACAGGGGCTATATAAGCCTCGCTGGGAACATGCTCTGACAAATAAGTTGGCAAGCCGGCGACCTGAGCCTCAACGGCGACCATTCCCAGGCCTTCATAGTTACTGGGAAGGCAGAACGCATCGAACGCTTGATACAAAGAGCCAACTTCGCTTCTATTGGGTAAAAACAGCACCTTGTTTACGAGATTCAAAATCTCAACACGCTTCTCAAGCTTTGCGCGAAGCGGGCCATCGCCGACTATCAGCAGGCGGGAGTCGGGCATCTGTTTCTCTATATTCGCAAAGACTTCCAATAAGAACTCTTGATTCTTTTGCGTAACAAGTCTCCCGACATGCCCAAGAACAAAAGTGCCCTTATTAATTCCGAGTTCGCTTCTAGCTCGTTGACGAATCTGGGGGTTAAAGCAGAATGACTCTAGATTGATTGCATTTTTAATTATTTCAAAATTTGCTCCATTTCCGAATAACCACTTCCCCGCTAAATCACTACAGGCAAATCGATTAGTTGGATATCTATTTGCCTGCTTCTTCAGCAACGATTTAATTACGTTCTTTATCGGCTCACCGCTACCCCCCGTGCTGTGGCTATGCGCAATGCGCACAGGCACGCCCGCCTTGGCTGCTGCATGCAGAGGAAACACAGACATCGCGTTTATGTGACTATGGACTATAAGCCAACCGTTATTTTCAAATAAATCTGATAGCTCTCTCTGGTAAAGAACTGGCTTCTGATACGGAGGTACTGTAAAAATACGCCCGCCCAAATCTAGTATTTCCTCAGTTGGGACCCTTGGAGAATCCGCGTCAACGATAAAATCAAACTGGATGCACGACCGATCGATGTTGCGATAGTAATTCATCACAACTTGCTCGACCCCACCGCCAAGCATCTTGCCCATCACATGAGCGACCCTGATCGGCTCAGGCATCTACGCCGCCCCCTTCCCGGTGAAGACCACGGCTATGGTCTGGAAAATGATCTTGAGGTCCATGGCGACCGACCTGCGAGCGATGTAGCCGAGGTCGAGCCGCACCATGTCGTCGAAGTCCACGTCCGAGCGTCCGCCCACCTGCCAGGGGCCGGTGAGGCCGGGCTTGACCGCCAGGCGCTGCATGGCCCACTCGTCGTACTCGGCGACCTCCTCGGGCAGCGGGGGCCTGGGGCCCACCACGGACATGTCGCCCAGAAGGACGTTCAGGAACTGCGGGAACTCGTCGATGGAGTGCCTGCGGATGAAGCGGCCGATACGCGTGACGCGCGGGTCGTCCCTCATCTTGAACATGGGGCCCTCGACCTCGTTGGAGGCCATGAGCTCGTCCTTCATCTTGTCGGCGTCCTTCACCATGGAGCGGAACTTCCACATGGTGAACTCGCGCGGCCTGCCGTCGGCGCCGATGCGGCCCACGCGCCTCTGGCCGTAGAGCGGGCAGCCGGGGCTGTCGATCGCGATGGCGGCGCACAGGATCGCGCCGGGCACGAGTCCCACGGCGATGACCGCGGCGGAGAAGGCGATGTCGAAGGCCCGCTTCGCGACGCGGTAGCCCAGGCGCTCGCGGTCGAAGGCCTCGGCGTTGCGCATGAGCGTGAGGCGGCGCACCGAGCGCTCCTCCTGCTTGGCTGATTCTCTTGTTCCTGCAATGGGAATAGTTGTGGGAGCTGGAACGACCGTGGACTCAACGCCCCTCGTAGCCGAATCGTCGAGCGCGGCCACCTCGGGGCTGTCTACAGGTTGCACAGGGAGCTGCCCCCCCCCGGTACGTTTGTAAGGCTAGCGTCTGAGGCTGTCACCCTTCGACGCTGGTATGTCTTCTCTTCGACCGACAATTCCCAGTCCCACCTTTGTTGCGACTCTTCGTCCACATATCTCGAGCTCCACAAAGGCAAGGTTCTTATGGCGGTTTACGTTCGTGATACGCGCCTCGTGCCCACGGAGGGGGCCGGAGAGGACGGCGACGTGCTCCCCATCCATTACGCCCACACTCATGTCCACGCATCGACTTCCCTTATTGGTAAGGGCTTCGATCCATGCGCGCTCATCACTGGCCAAGGGAACGAACGACTCTCCCATCTTGAGGAGGAGGGTGTACTCGGGAATCTCGCGCAATGCGCGTATAACCAAATCAAGCCGACTGCTCACCACGATTACGTAACCTGGAAGCAGGGGCTTCTCAACATCAACCCACTCCCCCGCACGCTTCATTTGCGTGGCGTACCGCGGAGAGAAACACTCTTCAACTGCTCCCTCAGGTGCCATGTGTTCAATCAGATTGCACAGCTTGCGCTCGGCACCCGTAGGCACTTGAATCACATACCATGAAACTGCAGCCATGGCTTCCTCCTCTTCGCGCGGCATAGCTTCGCCATAGGCGTACGCCATGCGGGAAAGTCGTATTCGCTCTCTTGGCACCGCTGGGCTCTGCACGTGGCACGATCCCCTTAGGAGCAAGATATGTACGCAGAAAGCTTTACCGGCCTCCTGCCCCGTTGGCGCTCGAACCCGTGTTCAAGTGCAAACGGGGCAACATGCCAAATCAAATTCTCTTATAGGGTATCAGTTTAGATCCTCATATGCGACCCACGTCGTGGATATTTGTCGATTGCGCGAGCAAGATACATATAGTGTTCGGGCCTATGCGCATCGCTTGCAATATACCGATACAAATTGCGGTCAAACAGCTTCTTAGCGGGCTTTTTCTCTTTACCAAAGCGACCCCCGGCAAGAAAGTCGGAAGAGGCCTGCAAGTGACATCCCATTCGCACAAGCCGCTCTGCAATGTCAGGTTCTTTTTGAATTGCTCGATACCGCTCGGGGTGGGCGATAATCACCGAATAACCGAGACCTTGAAGCTCAAAGATGGTCCGCTCGTAGTCGGCAAAATCGCGCTCAGTAGCGTGGGGGTCAAGCTCAAGGAGAAACTCGTTGCCCCCGTCAAAACACAGGTAGGGCGCCCACTGCTCCACCCCCAGCTCCATGAGCTTAGGGTGCGCCACCTCAAAGCCCATCTGCAGGGGAAAGCCATCCGCATGAGCCTGCAGCTCGCGGAATGCCGCCCACATAGCGTCGTAGTCAAAATAAGGATCACGGCAATGGGGTGTGCAGACAATACTCGTCACACCAGCAGCCTTGGCAGCCTCGAGCATCGAAAGGCTCATGGCAAGATCACGAGCGCCGTCATCAACGCCGGGAAGTATATGGCAATGGATGTCTCTCATGACTGCCCCCTCGCTTCTTTAGTAAAGCTCCGCCGTGCTCGTGGCACGGCGGAGCGGTCGATACTCGCTGTGGCGCTTAGTTCTTCTTGGCGCCCGCACTCATGCTTGCGATAAACTGCGCCGTCGAGTCGGGAGCGATCTTACCCGCCGACGCACCGGGAGTATTGGGCAGGGGCTTAAGGCCCGGAGCGGCATTCGCCGAGCGCGCGGATCCTGCAGGACGGGCGGCGGAGCGCGACGCAGGACGTGCGCTGGGCTTGGAAGGCGCCGGCGCGGCAGAGGGCGCGGAGGTAGGAGCACTCGGGGCGTTAGCATCGTCGCCGCCGCGAGAATAATACTCGGTGTAATACTCGCTCTTCTCGCTCTTGCACAGGTTCATGACGGCACCCAAGACATTCGCGCCTGCCTTCTCAAGCTGCGCAAACGAGGCGGTAAGCTCATCGCGGCGCACAACATTCTGGCCAACGACCAACAGCGTGCCGTCGGCAACAGTGGAGAGAATCGCGGCGTCGACGAAGGCGGACAGCGGCGGCGTGTCAAAAATGACGTAGTCGAAGCTGGAAAGCGCAGCCTCGGCTAAATTACGGAAGCGCTTGGAATCGAGTAGGGCATCCGGATTGGGAATGTGGGGTTCGCAATCGAGGAAATACATGCCGCGGGCAGCGGTGCTCACCACGGCGTCGGCAAGAGAGACCTGACCGCACAACACGGCATACACACCGGAACGCGCGTGCACGCCCAAGCTGTTCGCAACGGACCTGCGACGCATGTCGGTCTCGACCAAAAGCACCTTGCTCCCCGAGCTGGCCATGGCCTCGGCAAGCGAGATGGCCACCGTGGTCTTGCCCTCATTGGGAACCGACGACGTCACCACAATGGAGCGAATCGGATCGTCAACGGAGGCGAAGCGAATGTTGGCCGCAAGCGTCTTGATCGCGTTCTGCATAAGGATCTGGTCGACACCGACCTTCTGCTGCTTTGCCATATTAGCGGCCCCCTTTCACAAGCGGAATGCGTCCGATAACCGGAACACCCAGAAGCTCCTCGACTTCCTCGGCGCTACGGACCTTCATGTTGAGCATATCGGCAACAACGACGATCGCAACGGCTGCAAATAGGCCACCCATGCAGGCAACGGCTACGTACAGCGGACGCTTGGGGCCACTCGGCGCCTGGGGCGCGACCGCCTGGTCGATGATGTTAACGGCTTGGACCTTCATGACGTCCTGCGAGATGGCGGAGACGCTATCGGCGATGGCGTTCGCGACCTCGGCCACCTGCTGGGGATCGGTACCGGTCACTGACAGTTCGATAACGCGAGACGTGGTGGCACTGGAGACGGAGATTTCAAAATCGCTCAAGTTCTTGAGGCCCAGATCGTCAGCGGTCGCGTTCTGGACGCGCTTGGACTCCAAAAGCGTGGTGACGTCGTTTGCCACCATCTGGGAGGCTGAAAGATCAGAAGAGAGATTGCTCGAAGACTGGTCCTGGCTGGTAAGAACGTACAGGCTTGTGGTTGCCGTATACGTATTGGGCATTCCAATAAACGAATACACGGCAACAAGCAATGCGCAGATAACGGGTAGTCCCACGACCAGCTTCATATGCTTTTTCAATAATTCAAACAGCTCGAGAAGCGTCATTAAGCAACCTCTCCATCCCCAACGATACGAAGACACATCAAACAGTCGAATATATTACCAAACTGGGTAGATTTGTCTCCTGGAATGCATAACGTGCGACACAACTGCAGAAATCTGACAGAAATGCGTCAGATTCTTCCGTTTATTAACGCCCCAATAAGAATTCGAGCGCCCTTAAGCGGCAATCCAGGTGCGTGGCAGCCCATATGTGGGCCAAGCCGAGGAGCCGCGCCGCGGTATGGGGGTCGATGTTTGAGGCGGCGAGCTCCGTGAAACGCAGGGCAATGAGACCCTCGAGCCACTGCGCCATGTTGGCATCCACCCGCTCGCACCCGGGAACGCCCTGCGCGCAACTGGCGCACAGCAAGCCGCCTGCCTGGGCCGAGAAGTACGTTGGGTGCTCGTCATCGCACGCGATGCAGCACGAATAATCGGGCCGGTAGCCCACATGACTCAGCAGCTTGAATATGTACGCGGCCACCAACAGGTCCTGGTGGGCAACATCCACCGGGGCCAGTTGCGCCAGCGCCGCCCGCGTGATGGGGTACACGAACGGATCTTCGGCATCCTCATAGGTGCACCGCTCCGCGACCTCCGCCACCGCGCTTGCGGTGGCAAGGAGTTCGTACGTGGGCTGCGACCCCAAAGGCGCCGCGATGAGCTCCGCCTGCGAGACGATGTCGAGGCTGCGCCCATGCGCCAACAGCAGGTCGACCTCGCAGCACAGCTCGCAGCGCGCGGCCAGGCGGCTCCCCGGCTTGCGCGCGCCCTTGGCGACCGCACGGATCTGGCGACCGGTCTGGTCGACGAGCGTGAGGATGAGGTCCGTCTCCTTGAGCTTGGTCTTGTCGAGCACGATGGCCTTCGTGCGATACGTGCGGCTACCGGCCATGACCGCTCACGACCAGCCGCAGTGCATGTGGAGGGTTCCGGTGCATGTCATCGCCTGCTCGAACAGTCCTGCTCGCGACGAAGGCGCCACAGGCGCCTTCTGCTCGTGCGGAACTCGCAAGCGATGACGTGCACCGGCACCGGACGATCACGGGCGTCAGTCTGTACGAGTGAGAAACGTGGCTACTCGTCATCGGCGGCGTAGCCAAAGCGGCGGATCTCGCGGGCGTCCTCGCGCCAATGCGGCTTGACCTTAACGTCCAGCCCCAGGTACACGCGGCAGCCGAACATGCGCTCCAAGTCACGGCGCGCCTCGATACCGATACGCTTGATCATCTCGCCGCCCTTGCCCACGAGGATGCCCTTCTGACCCTCGCGCTCCACATAAACGGTGGCATGCAGGCGCAGTAGATCGCGCTTGGGACGCTCGAACTCATCGCAGATCACGCCGACGGCATGCGGAATCTCCTCGCGCGTGCGCAGCAGCACCTTCTCGCGCACGAACTCGGCAACCAACACCTCGTCGGCCTCGTCGGTGCCCATGCCCTCGGGGAACCAGCGCGGACCTTGCGGAAGGAATCGCGCCACCACATCCACGAACGCCTCCACGTTGAAGCCCTCCGTGGAGGAGACCACGATCTCGTCATCAAAATCCACCAGGGCGCGCGCGGCCTCAAGCTGCTTGAGCATCTGCTCCGGACTCGCCAAGTCGGCCTTGGTGAGAACGAGCACTTTGGGCGCCTTGGCTGCGGCCACGCGCTCGGCCACCCATGCGTCGCCACGACCGATGGGCGCGCTCGCGTCGATCACGAACGCGATCACGTCGACGTCCGAGAGCTCGCCCAGGGCGCTCTTGTTGAGCTCGGATCCCAGGCCGTCCTTGGGCTTATGGATGCCGGGCGTGTCCACAATGACGAGCTGGCAGTCCTCACGGTTCACCACCGCGCGCAGACGGCGGCGGGTGGTCTGGGCCACCGGTGAGGTGATGGCCACCTTCTCGCCGTAGCACGCGTTGAGCAGTGTGGACTTGCCGGCATTGGGACGACCGACGAGCGCCACGAAGCCGGAACGGAAACCCTCGGGCACATCGGCGCACAGGGGTGCCGGTCCAGCAGTGCCGGAAAAGTCAGGCATCTCACCGGACTCGAGCATGGCATCAAGCTCATCGTCGGAGAGGTCGGCAAACGGGTCGAAATCGGTCATAACATCGGACATAGGTACTCCTCAACAGATACGTTGGAACTTGAACGGTGCGGACAATCACCGCGATCGAATGGTGCAATTGGGGACGTACCCCAACTGCGCCATTCCCCAACTACACCATTCGGTGCGAGTTACAAGGTGCGACTGCTGACAGGGCTGCGTTTTACAAAGGGACTACGTCCCCAATTGGAAAGGCGGTCAGTGCCAGGGGCCGAGGAAGCCGAAGGCGTGGGCGAACACGAGGATGCCCACGATCGCGGCGGTGATGGACAGCACGTAGACACTCGCAGCGGCGATGTCCTTGGCGCGCTTGGCAAGCGGGTGCAGCTCCTGCGTGGCCAGATCCACGATGGCCTCCATGGCGGTGTTACACAGCTCGGCGAAGATCACCAGGCCGATGCAGATCGCGATAAGCGCCCAGCTAATCAACTGAAGCTTGGCCACTAAACCGGCGATGACCGTAAGGATACCCGCCACGAGCATGACCTTGATGTTGCGCTCTGTCTTGACGGCGGTCATGAAGCCCTCAATGGCGTAGCCAAACGAGCGCAAAAACGACGGATGGTCCTTGTTGGAACCGGGAATCATGGCGCCTCCTAATCGTGCGCGTGGTTAGTGATGGGACCGACCTCGACGTCGTCGGGGTTCTCTCCCCGCATGACGGCGAGCTCGCGCAACAGCGCGTCCTCGCGGGCCTCCATAACCTCAGCCGCATCATCCTCGATATGGTCATAGCCCAGAAGGTGCAAAAGGCCGTGCACAAGCATGAGGCGGCACTCGTCGGCTGGCGTGTTGCCAAACCCGGGTGCTTGGCGCTCAATCACCTCGGGCGCCAGGATAACATCGCCAAGCTCGATGAGTTCATCGGCAGGAAGCTCATCGTCAAAAGCTGAGTCGCACTCAAAGGAGAGGACATCGGTGGTTCGATCGATGCCACGCCACTCATGGTTGAGCTCGCGCATCTCCGACTCGTCCACAAACGAAAGGGAGATCTCCACCTCTCGCTCCACTCCTTCTGCGGCGAGGACATGTGCCGCAATGGCACGAATCTCCTCCTCGGCAATGAGTGTGGGCAGCTCGGCATCGTTACTTATGAGAACGGCCATGACACCCCTCCTTTCCAGATTGCACGCGTTCGGCATCAAACGCCTCGTACGCTTCCACAATCTTACCAACAAGCCGATGACGCACCACATCGGCGCGGGCGAGCTCCACGAACGCGATGCCCTCCACGCTGCACAGGATCTCCTGGGCATCGGTGAGACCGCCGCGCTTGCCAGGTAGGTCGCGCTGCGTGGCATCGCCGGTGATAACGAAGGTCGAGTTAAAGCCCAGACGCGTGAGGAACATCTTCATCTGCTCGGGCGTGGTGTTTTGCGCCTCGTCCAAGATCACGAACGCGTCGTTCAGGGTGCGGCCGCGCATGTAGGCGAGCGGCGCGATCTCGACCACGCCGCGCTCAACGAGCTCATGCGCGCGCTCGGCGTCCATCATGTCGAACAGCGCGTCGTAGAGGGGGCGAACGTAAGGATCGACTTTCTCCTCCAGGGTGCCGGGCAAAAAGCCCAGACTCTCCCCCGCCTCGACCACCGGGCGCGTGAGTACGATGCGCCCCACGTCGCGGCGCTGCAGAGCTGCCACCGCCATGGCCATGGCAAGATACGTCTTGCCCGTACCCGCGGGACCCGTGCAAAAGGTGACGGTGTGCTCGCGAATGGCGTCGATATAGCGTTGCTGGCCAGGGGTCTTGGGCCGAATGACCTTGCCGCGGTAGCTGAGCAGCACGTCATCGCGCGGGCCGGAGGAGCGCACGTCCTCGGCGCGCAGGCCGTCGATGGCGCGATCCACATCGTCCGCCGTGAGGGTAACGCCGGTAGTGGCAACTTGCATGATGTGGGTGAACAGGCGCGTGAGCAGGTCGACTTCGCCGGGCGCGCCACTCAACGAGACGGCGTTCCCCCGCACGGTGACGCTGGCCTCGCACCGGCGCTCGGCGGCGCGCAGAAGCGCGTCGGCCGGGCCGGTCACGCGCGTGGGGTCAACCCCCGCGGGGATGGAAAGCCGCACTTTCGCCGTACTGGTAGCGGAGCCACTCATCGCCGCCCCTCCCCTTCGGCAGACCCATCAGAGGCGTTGGGGGCTACCGACTGGTCGTCGTTCCCGCGCAGGACATGGGCATGGAGGATACCGCGATCATCCATGGCGTCGACCCGCACGCGAACAAGGGAGCCGGCGCGGTCGAGGGGCACATCGTCCACGATCACGCGATGGAAGCTGCCCAGGGTACCGCGGTTACCGTACTCCAAGACGGCGTTCTCGCACGTGCCCACGCGTAAGGCCGCATCCGCCTGAGCGCACCGCTCGGCAACCGCACGAAGCTCAGAGGCGCGGGCCGCCATGACCACGGGCGCCACCTGATCGGGCGCCTCGGCAGCGGGGGTACCGGGTCGCGCGCTATAGCGGAATACGTGCATGCGGCTAAAGCCCACGCGCTCGCACAGGGCGCGGCTCTGAGCAAACTCTTCCTCGGTCTCCCCAGGGAAGCCCGCGATGATGTCACAGGAAATAGAGGCGGCGGGCAGTTTGCCGCGGATCATGGCGACCGTAGCCTCGTATTGCTCTGCCGTGTAGGGGCGATTCATGCGCTCCAGGGTAGCGGTGCAACCGGACTGGAGCGGTAGATGCAAAAACGGGGCGACACGCTCGCCGCCGGCCACCATGGCGTCTATAAGGCGCTCGTCGACGTCCATGGGCTCGAGCGAGGACAGGCGAACCTGGGGGATGTCCGTCTCGTGCAGGATGATGCGCAGCAGCTCGTCGATCTCCACATGAGAGTCCTCGGCATCCGCGCCATCATATGCCCCCAGGTTGACACCCGTGAGCACGACCTCGGGAATGTCGGCGCGTTCGGCTTCGCACACTTGGTGCAGGACCGCCTCGACGGGAACAGAGCGCTCGGGACCACGTGCCTTCCACACGATACAGTAGGAGCAACGGTTGTTGCAGCCGTCCTGGACCTTGATGCCCAGGCGCGAGCGGCCCAGAAGGTCACCTAGGTCGTGGTGTTCGCCTGCCGACGCGTCGGTACGCAAGGAGAGCCCTGCGGCTCGAGCGGCCGTGCGGGCGACGTCGATCTTGGAGGGTTCGGCGATTACGCGCGGCGACAGCTCCGTAAGCTCACCGGGATGAAGGTTGACCACGCAGCCAGTCACGATAACGATGGGCTCGTTGGGCAGACCGAGTGCATGCCGCACGGCCTTACGGGTCTTTGACTCGGCCTCACCGGTGACGGCACAGGTGTTGATGACGATGAGGTCCGCATCTTGCTGGTCCACGAGCGCGAAGCCCGCAGAGGCAAGGTCGGAGGTGATGCGGTCGGATTCGACGCGGTTTACCCGGCATCCCAGGTTAACCACGCTGGCGAAGGGGCGCGTCATACGGGTCCGTTCTAGTCGAGGATATCGTCGATGGCGTCACGGATGCGATCGCCCACCGAGCGCTTCTTGGCGGTGCCGGCAGCATGCTCACCCGAAGCCGCGGCATAGCGCTCGAGTGCCTCGCGCGCGTCGGCGGAGAGGCGCGTGGGGACGTCGATGACGATGCGAGCCACAAAACGACCGCGCGAACCGCCGCCACCCAAGCGCGGCATGCCATGCCCGTCGACGGTGATGAGGGAGCCGTACTGCGTGCCGGCGGGGACCTCAAGATCGAATTCCTCGTCGGGCATGATGCCCTTGACCTCAACCAGGCAGCCGAGTGCTGCCTCGGCGATGCCGATGTGAACCTCAGAGAGGAGGTCGTCACCATGGCGCTCAAAGCGCTCGTTGTCCTCGACCTGGATGGTCACGATGAGGTCGCCGGATGCGGCACCTCGGTAGCCGGCCTCGCCATAGCCACGCAACCTCAGCTGGCGGCCCGTCGCAACACCGGCCGGGACCTCGACATCCAGGCGCTCGTGCGTACGAGAACGACCCTCGCCGTGGCAGTGCTCACACGGCTTGTCGACGATGGTGCCCTCGCCACCGCAATCCGGACACGGGGCGCTCGACTGCATCTGGCCGAAGATGGAGCGCTGGACGGTGGTCACATAGCCGGAGCCGTTGCAGCGCGGACAGGTCTTCTCCTGGCCACCCTCTCCACGACCTGAACCGTGACAATGCCCGCACGGCGCCAAGCGATCGAACGAGATGGTCTTCTTGCAGCCGATCGCCGCCTCTTCGAGCGAGACGGTGAGCGAGATGGCCATATCGCGCCCGGCCCTGCGGCGAGCACGGTCGCGCGGACTGCCGCCGCCCGATCCTCCTCCGCCGAAAATCGACGAGAAGATATCATCGACGCCCATGCCGCCGAAGATGTCGGAGAAGTCGACGTAGCCGGACCCGCCGGGCATGCCGTCGACGGTGCCGTAGCGATCGTACATGGCGCGCTTCTGGTCATCGGAAAGCACCGAGTATGCCTCGTTCAGCTCGGCGAACTGCTCGTTGGCGTCGGGGGCGTCGTTGTGGTCGGGATGAAGCTTGACCGCCTTCTTTCGGAACGCGCGCTTGATCTGGTCGGCCGTGGCATCGCGCTCGACGCCCAGCACCTCGTAGTAATCCCTTTTGTCCGCCACCTTGTGGACCCTCCCCCAATGAATGATCAACCTTATGCGCCCGCCGCGCGCACGCCGCGGGCGTCTTTCGTTTTACCCATAGTTCCGCCCATCCACACGCGCGATGCACAGACACCCCAAGGCATCGACACACCCCGCTCCGCAAGACGGGAGAAGCGAACAGCGCGTGCCATGTGCGGACGTTCCGCTCGGACTTTAACCCTGCCTACATGAACCGATACGGCGCGAGGAGCACCGCCTGCGTGCAGCTGGAAAACCAAACGGCAATCATAGCGAACACCAGCCCGTTGGCCGCGCCGTTCGCAAGCACCTGCAAACCTCGCTTCCACCACAGCCCGCTGCGATGCAACACGTCATCGGAGACGATCATGAAGATGCCCATGACGAGCGGTATCAGGCACAGCATGAGGAACATGGAAAACGTGCCGGAAAACGCCGAAAGCACCAGGAACGGCAAGACCAGGCCGAGCATGTAAAAGCCGCTCTGCGCGCGACCCTCGAGGCGCTCGGCAGCCACATGGGCGCGGCCCACAAGGTCGCCCGTCTCCCCACCGTTGGTTCCAGCGTTGCCGCGGGCCTTTATGCGAACGACGTCGCCGTCATGCGTGCCCGCCGGGAACTCGACCACGGCCTCGGCTTGAACGCGCGTACGGCCCTCTCCCCCGCACACGGGGCAGGGGTCGGCCACGACTTTGCCGGAACCGCCGCACTCGGGGCAGACCATGCGGGCCTGACCCATGCCGAACATGCCCAAATCGACGGCAATGGCGCCGGTGCCTCCGCAGGTGGGACAGGCGCGGTGATGCTCGGATGCCACGGAGCCCGAGCCGTGGCAATTGTCGCAGGGCTCATAGCGCGGATACTTGACGGCCACCTTGGCACCGTCCTTTGCCTGGTCGCGCGAGAGCTTGACCTCGACGATAACGTCGGCACCGGTAGAAGGGTTATAGGCGGACGCGCCGCGGCGGCGCTGCGTGCCAAAACCGCCCATGCCGCCGAACGGGAAGCCAAAACCGCCGAAGCCGGTGTAGCCGCCCTGGTATCCGCCGGGGTACCCTCCGGGGTAGCCCCCCGCGGACGGCGAGCCGGCCGAGGCAAAGGGGCTGCCCGAGCGCATGGCGTCGTAGCGGGCGCGCTTTTGTTCATCGGAGAGAACGGCGTATGCCTCGGAGACCTCCTTGAAGCGCTCCTCGGCATCGGGCTCCTTGTTCACATCGGGATGGAGCTTGCGGGCCTTTTGCTGGAAGGCCTTTTGGATGTCCTTAGCGGAGGCGTCTTTATCAACGCCCAGAATGGCGTAGTAGTCTTTATCGTTCATTCCTGCCATATGGCAAAGACTCCCCTGTTCATGGGTTACATTCAGTGGGAGACATTATATCCCGACCCCGCGTGCGATAAGCGGGGCGGGTGCGTTTTACACATCCACGTACAAAACGTGTCCACCGCTTTTACAAGCGGCGATGCAATCGGTCGCTCGACCGGAACCCGTGCCTAGCGGCAGTGTAGTCACCTGCCCAAGAGCCTATTCAGCAGGCTGATCGCTCAACTGGACCTGGCGATAGGCAATGCCGCAGCGGTCGAGGATGTTCTTGGAAATGAGGTTGTCCTCGGTGCCGCAGTACTTGTCGTCGAGGTAGACGACCTCGCCGATGCCCGCCTGCACGAGGGTCTTGGCGCACTCGTGACACGGGAAAAGCGTGACGTAGACGGTGGCATCTGCCATGTCCTTGAGGGAGCCACGGTAGTTGAGGATCGCGTTGGCCTCGGCATGAATCACGTAATTGTGCTTGTCATGCAGGGGGTCGTCCGCTGTGCCCCAGGGGAAATCGTCGTCGTTGAGGGCGGAGGGCGTGCCATTGTAGCCCACCGAGAGGATGCGGTGGTTGGTGTCGGCAATACAGGCGCCGACCTGCGTGTTGGGATCCTTACTGCGCAGGCTCGCGGCGACGGCCGCACGCATGAAGAACTCGTCCCAGCTGATCACGTCTTCGCGTTTACCGGGCATGATGCCCCTCCTCTCAAGCGTTTTGGACAGCATGGCGCATAACGTGGGAAGATGCAAGCGTTGGCGAAAAGATGTCCCTCGCAAAAGGCGGTGTCGCTAGCGGAGAAGCGTGCCCGCAATGGCGACGAGGGCTGCCCGTAACGGCGACGAAAGGCACCGGGGCAACGACGACGCTTGGCATTGGCGATGTGAGAAATCAGGGGTTTGAAACAAGCCGGCCGTTTCAAACACCTGATTTCTCACAAAAAAGTAGGTGGTAATGTGATTTATCAACGGTTTGAATGAATGGGCTTATGTCAAACCGTGGATTTCTCACATTGCGAGGGCGAAGAACGGCGGCCGAGGGCTGAGATGCGGGGGCCCGGCACTCGGCGCGCGTTCAGGCCGTGCACACAGCGTTACGCATCAGCCGCCAAATCCCAGAAGATGCCGAAGAGCTTGTTGCCATCGAGCCATCCGAGGTGCGTGGGCTTGAGGGCACCGTTGTCCCACGCGGCGAGGTTCCACTCAACAGCGCGATCACAGGCAGCGGAGAGCTCGTCCGCCGGAATGACCCGTATCGCACGCGCGAGTAGCTCCGGGCCGATACCGTCGGTCATACGGCACGCGAGCATGAGGTCCTCGGCCATAGCTTCGCGGGGCGTAAGGAACTCGTGGTCGAATTCCTCACCCGCGTCGTCGAGCTGCGTGAAGCGAATGCGGGCCGTGGACGAATTGGCAGACGATCTGCCGGCAGCGCCATCGGACGTGCCGTCAGACTCACTATCTGGCGTTCCGTCGAACGTGTTTTCCAGCAACAAGCTGACGTCGCCCGTTGCAGCGCACATGCTTGCGGCGGAGCGGCCGATACCCAAATAAGGCACGCCGGTCCAGTAGGCGATGTTGTGCTGGCAGCGGTGCCCGGGCTTGGCATAGCTCGCCACCTCGTAGCGCTCGTAACTATGCGCATGCAAAAGCTCCGCCGCGATGTCCATGCATTGGGCCTGGAAATCCTCATCGGGCACCTCGATTTTCCCCGCCGACTCGAGACGCTCCAGAGGCGTGCCTTCCTCAAGCTGCAACGGATACACCGAAACATGGTCGGGATCCGCCAAGAGGACCCTCTTAAGCGTGTCCCTCCATGCGTCGAGCGTCTGACCGGGCAACCCACACATCAGGTCGCAGGAGGTGGAAAATCCAGCCCCCTTTGCCAGAGCAACGGCCTCCAAAGCTTGTTCGACCGAATGGATGCGCCCGATCACGCGAAGCTCATCCGCCTGCAAAGACTGCACGCCAAGGGAAACCCTTGTCACGCCCGCGGCGCGCAACGAGCGCGCAAGCTCGGCCGTAAACGACTCGGGATTCGCCTCGCAGGTGAACTCGACCGGATCACAGTAGCCGAGTACACGCCGGACGAGTTCAACCAGGCGGACCCCCAACAGCGAGGGCGTTCCGCCCCCGATGTACACCGTTTGGACCTCCGCCAGATCCCCCGCCCTGCCATGGGCGTCGATCTGCGCGGCAAGAGCGTCGCAGTAGGTGGCCACGGCCTCATCCAGCGCGCACCCCTCGCCCATCGCGCGCGAGTCGAAATCGCAGTACGCGCATTTGGATTTGCAGAAGGGTATATGCAGGTACAGAGCCTCGAAGCGCATGGCTACACGCGCTCCGGCGACGACGGTCCCGCGTCGGCGACGCCGCCGGCAGCGGGAACGGCTGACCTGCAGGCGCCCGGAGCGGCGGGAGCGGATGCCCCGAAGACGCTTGGGGCGGCGGGGGCGGCTCCTGCACCGAAAACGACATCTGCCCCGCAAGCGGCGTCGGCGGGGGCAGCCTCGAAGGCGACGACGTCAGCCTCGACCTCGTCGAGCATCGCCATGAACTCTTCGTAGCTGGTGCACCGCACGACCTTGCCGCGCCAAGCGGCGGCGTGCGGCAGCCCCTTGAGGTACCAACCCGCAAAGGCACGGGCGCGCGCCATGTAGGGCTGCGTGGCGTGCAACAGCGTGAGGTGCTCACGCAGGGCGTCAATGCGCTCGAGCGCGATGCGCTCCGGCACGGGAACGCCATCGAGCGCGAACGCACGGGCGTCGCCGAAGATCCAAGGGTTTCCGTATATACCGCGCGCGATGAACACTGCGTCTGCGGCAGTGTCGTTGAGCATGCGCGCCGCATCCTCGGCCGAAAACACATCGCCGGAGCCGATCACCGGTACGTCCACGCGCGCGGCGACCTCGTCGATGGTGGACCAATCGGCCTCGCCAGTGTAGAGCTGATTGGCGGTGCGCCCGTGAACCGCCACCGCCGCGGCGCCCGCCTGCTCCATGCGCGCTGCAAACTCGGCGGCCGTGTTCTCCCCCGCCGCGAAACCGCGGCGGATCTTGACGGTGACGGGCACGCGCGCCTCGCGCACGCACGCCTCCACCAGCGACGCGGCAAGCTCGGGCTCCTTCATGAGCGCGGATCCCTCGCCCTTGGTGATGACCTTGCGCGCCGGGCACGCCATGTTGATGTCGATGAGACTGAGCTTCTCCCCCACTCGCTCCTGCACGGCGTCGACGGCGAAGGCGAACTGCTCCGGCTTGGTGCCGAACAGCTGCACGCAGATCTGCGGCTCCTCGGGCTCTGGCTCCACGAGCACCCACGTTTTGGCGCTTTTGTACGAAAGACCCGCAACGCTCACCATCTCGGTGTACGCCATCTCGGCTCCGCGACGGCGGCACATAATACGGTACGCCGCGTCCGTGACGCCCGCCATGGGCGCCATCAAAAACGGCTGACGCCTGAATTGTTCACGTAGGTCGATCAAGTAAACCCCTTAAATCGACGATAAGCCTATCAACTCGATCTGGGTTTCTCAGGTGCCCCAGATTCGGGTGAAAGAGGAGGGCGCACGCCTGACGTGCGGCGCCCGACGATTGAACCCGAAGGTGGGGTGCCTGAGGAAGCCAGATTAGTCTTCGACCTTCAAAATGGCGAGGAACGCCTCCTGCGGCACTTCCACGCTGCCGATAGCCTTCATGCGCTTCTTGCCCTCTTTTTGCTTCTCGAGCAGCTTGCGCTTGCGCGAGATGTCGCCGCCGTAGCACTTGGCGAGCACGTCCTTGCGGCGCGCCTTGACGGTGGAGCGGGCGATGATCTTGTTGCCAATGGCGCCCTGGATGGGCACCTCGAACAGCTGCCGGGGGATGATCTCCTTGAGCTTGTCGCAAAGCCCTCGCGCCAAACCGTAGGCCTTGTCCTTGTGGACGATGAACGACAGGGCGTCCACCTCGTCGCCGGACAGCAGGATGTCGAGTTTGACGAGTTCGCTCACGCGATAGTCGGAGAACTCGTAGTCGAGCGAGGCGTAGCCCTTGGTACGGCTCTTGAGCTGGTCGAAGAAGTCGAGGATGAGCTCGGCGAGCGGGATATCGAAGTGCATCTCCACGGACTTCTGCGACAGGTGGATCATGTCGGTGGTGATGCCACGGTGTTCGATGGCGAGCTGCATGACCGCGCCGGTGTACTCGGGCGGAGTGATGATCTTGGCCTTGAGGTAGGGCTCCTCGATGTGGTCGATGCGCGTGACGTCGGGCAGGTCCTGCGGGCTGCGGACCTCGAGCATCTCGCCGTCGGTCTTGTAGACGTGGTAGTCCACGGAGGGGCTCGTGGCGATGAGCGCCAGGTCGAACTCGCGCTCCAAGCGCTCCTTCACAACCTCCATGTGCAGCAGGCCGAGGAAGCCCACGCGGAAGCCGAAGCCGAGCGCCGCCGAGGTCTCGGGCTCCCAGATGAGTGACGGATCGTTGACGTGCAGCTTCTCAAGCGCGTCACGCAGGTTCTCGTAGTCCTTGTTGTCGATGGGGAACAGGCCCGTGTAGACCATGGGCTTGGCCTCGCGATAGCCGGCAAGCGGCGCGTCGCAGGGGTTATTCACAAGGGTGAGGGTGTCGCCCACGTGCACGGCCTCGGGATCCTTAAGACCCGTGACCACAAAGCCGACTTCGCCTACGCCGAGCGCATCGACGGCGAACTCAGCCGGACGGCGCACACCCACGCCGTCTACGAGGAACTCCTCGCCGCCCTGCATCATGAGCAGGTGGTCACCCTTCTTGACGTGTCCGTCGAAAATGCGAACCGTGGCGACCACGCCGCGGTATTCGTCGAAGTACGAGTCGAGGATGAGGGCCTTGAGTGGCTTGTCCGCGCTGCCCGTGGGCGGGCTCACGAGAAAGACGATAGCCTCGAGCAGGTCGTGGATGCCCTCGCCCGTCTTTCCAGAGACGCACACGGCGTCGTCGGCGGGGATGGCAAGCTCGTCCTCGATCTCGACCTTGACCTCCTCGGGATGCGCGGAGGGCAGGTCAATCTTGTTGATGGCCGGTACGATGTCGAGGTCGGCGTTCATCGCGAGGCTCGCATTGGAGACCGTCTGTGCCTCGACGCCCTGGGTGGCGTCGACCACGAGAACGGCGCCCTCGCATGCCGCGAGGCTGCGGGAGACCTCATAGGTGAAGTCGACGTGACCGGGCGTGTCGATGAGGTTGAACTGGTAGGTCTCGCCGTCATCGGCGTCGTACATCACACGGACGGCATTCGACTTGATGGTGATACCGCGCTCGCGCTCGATGTCCATGGTGTCGAGCAGCTGCGACTCCATGTCGCGCTCCTCCACCGTGCGGGTGAGCTCGAGGATGCGGTCGGAGATCGTCGACTTGCCGTGGTCGATGTGCGCAACGATCGAGAAGTTGCGGATGTGGGAAGTGTCAAAAGTATTCATGCAGACCATCTTACCTGAAATTGGCTGGGTCGGGTGCGTGTTTGCCGCTCGGTCAAGTCCTGCGCAAGACGAAGAGCCCACTGGGCTCTTCTTTGCGTGCGGAATCTACGGCAAACACGCACCCGACCCAGCCCCAAGGCTCGACGGCCGCGCATTCAGAACGAGATTCCGCCTGAAAGTCGCCCGTAAACGTAAGCTCAACGTAGCCCAGCGAGAACATATAAGGTTCGACGTAGATTCCGCACGAGCGGAAGGCGCCTGTGGGGCCTCGTCGCGAGCAGGACTTGACCGAGCGCCGAATCTTATATGCTCTCGATGGGCGAGCGTCTACAGTTGTCCTGCCTCAGCGAGCATTTGCTTGGCGTGGGCGAGAGATTCCTCGGTGGCGTCGCCCGAAAGGAGGCGGGCGACTTCGGCGATCCGCTCGGGACCCTCAACGCGCAGCAGACGCGTCTCGGGGACGTCCTCGGAATCATCGCGACGGACCACGTAGTGGACGGAGCCCTGCACCGCGACTTGCGCGAGGTGCGTAACCACGATCACCTGGTGCGTGCGGGCAAGGTCGGCGAGCACCTGGGCGAGCGAACGCGCCGTGGCACCGCCAACGCCGGCGTCGACCTCGTCGAATACGAGCGTATCGACGGCGTCGGCTTCACCAAGCACCACTTTTGCGGCGAGCATCACGCGCGAGAGCTCGCCGCCACTCGCGATACGGCGCAGGGGACGCGGCGTAAGGCCGGCGCCACTGCGGTACAGCAGCTCGCAAGCGCAGGGCCCCTGGGCGGTCCAGCGTTCGCGCGGGAGCTCGCGGCTCTCCCACACCAACTCGGCACGCCCCATCTCCAGTCGTGCCATCTGCTTGCCCACCTCGCGGCAAAACCGCGGAGCCGCGGCATTACGGCGCTTGGTAAGCGCGCGGGCCGCCTCATCGAGAACGGCCTCGGCAGCCTCAAGCGCCTCGCGGGCACGACGGACGCGGGCCTCGGCGTCATCGACGAGGCTCAGCAGCTCGGCAGCCTCGGCACGACGCGCGAACACGTCCTCCATGCGCGGACCCCATTGGCGCAGCAGTCCCTTGAAGGCCGAGAAACGCTCCTGTGCCGCCGCGAGCTCGGCGGGGTCGTAATCTACGGAGTCACGATAGCGCCGTAGGTCGGAGGCGGCGTCCTCGATGATAATCGCGGCACTCGTGAGCTCCTCGGCAAAATCGGCGAGCTTGGCATCGACTGAACCCATACGCGAAAGGCCGGCAATGGCGGAGTTGAGGGCATCAAGTGTTCCCCCTTCGCCCGAGAGGGCCTCAGAGGCGTCGTTGGCGCAGCTCGCAAGCGCCTCGGCATGCTCCGCTCGGGGCAGACGCTCCTCAAGCTCCTCGTACTCACCGGGCTTGGGGTCGACTTCGTCAATACGCTCAAGGGCAAAACGGGCTTCCTCAAGTCGACTTCCCTGCGTGCGGCTTGCCTCTTCCACACGGGCAAGCTCACGAGCCGCCTCGGCGGCGCGCGCAAGCGCTTCGCGATACGCCTTGAGCGCGTCGGCAACGCCGGTGCCCGCCCATGCGTCTACCATGCCCACATGGGAGGCGGGATCGAGCAGGCGTTGATGCTCGTGCTGGCCGCAAAGGTCAATCAGAGGGCTCACGCGCTCGGAAAGCTCACGCACGCTGGCCAAGCCGCCGTCGATGCGCGCGCGAGAGCGACCGTCGGCACCCAGGCGGCGCGTCACCACGAAGCCCTCCTCGTCATGTGGGCCCGCAAACAGACGGCCCTCCACCAGCGCGCCTTCGCTCCCCTCTCGAACCGCGGAGGAGTCGGCACGCTCCCCCATGAGCAACTTGAGTGCGGAGAGCAACGCGGTTTTTCCCGCTCCGGTCTCGCCCGTGAGCACGGTGAGGCCCGCGCCCGGTACGAGGTCCGCCTCGCGGATCAAGGCCACATTTTCGACATGGATCTCATCGATCATGACGCACTCCGTAGAACACACGGCTCACCGAGCGGTAAAAGCTCTGCGGACCATAATCGAGCAGCAGAACATCGGCGTCACCCCGACGAACCTCCACACGGTCGACCTCGCCCTCGCAGGTGAGGAACTGGCCGTCGACGGCGATGGCGGGCACCGAGGGGCGGTCCTTGGACATCTTGAGTTCGATCACATCGGAGGGCGAGGTGAGGAAGGCGCGCGCCTGAATAGTGTGCGCCGCGATAGGCACGCAGACCATGCCCGCGTAATCGGGGCTGACGATGGGGCCTCCCGCGGAAAGTGCATAGCCCGTCGACCCAGTTGCCGTGGACACCACCACGCCGTCGCCACGTAGACGGTCGATATGATGGCCCGAGACCGTGATATCGAATTCAACCATATCGGACAGCGGGCCACGCGTAAGGGCCAAGTCGTTCAGGGCGAAGCTCGTGTAGGAGCGCTCCTCGCCGAACTCATCAACGCTCACGATATCGCAGGCGAGCGTTGCGCGACGACTCACGTGCAGCTCACCTGCAAGGGCATCACCCACTACGGTGAGGACGTTGCGATCCTCGGGCCTGGCCGCCGTAAGAAAGCCCAAATGGCCATAGGAAAGGCCGAGAATGGGGATCTCGCGGTATCCCACGATGCGTGCGGCGCGCAGCAGCGTACCGTCACCGCCGAGTGAGATCACCAGCCCACAGTCTTCAAGGTCGGGCGTCAACTCGATGCCGGAGCGCTGGTCGGGGGCCCACTCGACCTCGAAGCCCTGACGCGTGAGCCAGAGCTCCAAGGCAAGACCGCTCTCAACGGCCTCCTGCTTGTAGTAATTGGGGACGAGAAAGACCATCATAGCGAGGCCGCCTTACTCACGAGCAACGCGATGCGCTCATCGAGGGCGCGTGCGTTGGAACACAGACCTTGGACGTCGCGGGCGCCCCGAGCGCCCAGCAGGAAGAACTCACGATTGCCCTTCGCCCCCTTGATGGGCGAGGCGCACACGTCGAGCGGGGCGAGGCCGCTTTGGGCGAGCAGGCGCACCGTTTGCTCCAACACGCGCGCGTGCACCGTGGGGTCGCGCACGATACCGCCTTCCCCCACCTCGTCTGGCGCCGCCTCGAACTGCGGCTTGACGAGCGTGAGGAAGGCGCCGTCGGCCGAGATAAGCTCGAGCACCGCAGGTAAGATGGTGCGAATGCTGGTGAAGGAGACATCGCACACGGCTAGGTCGAAGGCCCCCGCATGACCGAGCGCGGGTACATCGACGATGTTCGTGCGCTCGAGCAGGGTCACGCGGGCGTCGTTGCGCAAGGACCAGTCGAACTGGGCACGGCCCACATCGACGGAGACCACGTGCGCAGCGCCGCGCTTAAGCAGGCAGTCGGTAAAACCACCCGTCGAACATCCCACATCGAGGCAGGACAGGCCCGAGGGGTCGACCTCGAACGCGTCGAGGGCACCGGCCAGCTTGAGGCCCCCGCGGCCCACATAGGGAATGCGCCCCTTGACATGCAAGGGCGTGCCGGGCTTGACCATCATCCCGGGAGAGCTCAGGCGCTCGCCACCCGAAGAGACGAGACCCGCCATCAACGTGCGCAGGGCATCTGCGCGGTTCTCGCAGATGCCCTGGGAAATCAATTCATCATCTAGACGAACACGTGCCACGATGTGCCCTTCTTACGCGTCCTCGGCGCTCGAATCCGCGCCGGAGGGCCCATCCGAAGACGCGGTTGCTTCGGGTGTACGCGCGTCCTTGACCGCCGAATCTGCCGAGTCCTCGGAGCCGTCACGCGACTCCCGCTCATCGAGCATGTCGACCTCGCGAGGCGACAGCTCGAACGAGTCGACCATATCCACGGCGCGCGAGCCAAGCTCGATCGCCTCATCGAACAAATCGAGGCTGCGCTCGAGCGAGGTGTCCTTGGAACGAACTTGAGCGATGATCTGGTCCAGACGCTCCGTGATGTCGTCGAAAGTGCCCTCGGCCATGTCCTACTCCCCGTCGGAGGAATCGAACGGGTCGAGGAACATATCGTCGAGGTCCTCGGTCTCAAAGCCATACTCGGCTGCCTCGAAGCGCGCGCGGGCCTCCTCGGCGGCGCGGGCGGCTTCGCGTTCCGCCTCGAGCCGCTTGGGATCGATCTCGAACCACAGGGCGGAAATGCAGGCAGCCTCGCAGTCATCTGCCGTGACGGTGCACGCAACGTGCTGGAGGCTCGGCAGATGGCGCTCACGGACGATGCGGCCGAGCACGCCGTTCACAAAGCCAGCGGAGTCGTCGGTGCCGTAGGCCTTGGCGACCTCGACGGCCTCATTGATGACGACGGCGGCATCGAGGGTATCGGCCACCTGGAAGTACAGCTCGTACACGGCGGCGCGCAGCAAGTTGCGGTCGGCACCGGGCATGCGCTCGAGGCTCCAATTGGCGGAGACGGCGCGCAGCGCGGAATCGATGCGCTCGCGATTGGCGTCCACGCCGCGCGCGATCTCTACCGCGTAATCTGCCAGCGGGCCCTTGGAAAGCGTGAAATCGCCGGCAAGAACGTCGGCCACGGACTCGCCGCGGACCTCCGCCTGGAACAAGATCTGAAGGGCCTGGCTACGGGCGAGCGTACGCCCGCGGTTGACCTTAAGGGATGCCACGCGCTACTCCTTGGGGAAAACGAGGCTGTCGATGCAGATGTTCACGCTCTCGACCTCGACGCCCACCTGGGCATCGATGGCGTTGACCACGGCCTCGCGCACGACCTCGGCGAGCTTCTTGAACGGATAGCCGAAGAAGACCGTGAGGTGCACGGTGAGACGGAGCTTGTCGTCAATGACCTCGGCCTCGACGTCCTCACCCACCTGCGTGGACTTGGCGGAGAACATGGAAACGAGATTGGTGGCGAGGTCCTTGACGCCCACAGACGCGACGCCTTCGACCTGCTCGACGGAACGGGAGACGATGGCGGCCAGGACCTCAGGCGCGATGCCGATTCCTGCGATGGTGATCTCTTGCGACATGGTCACTCCTTACGTGAATGCGTGATGCGCGAGGATGCGATTAGAGGCGCTGGACGAACTCGCCGGTGCGGGTATCGACCTTGATGCGCTCGCCCTCGTTGAGGTACATGGGGACCTGAACGACCGCGCCGGTGTCGATGGTGGCGGGCTTGGTGGCACCTTGGACGGTGTTGCCCTTGGCACCCGGGACGGTCTCGACGACCTCGGCCTCGATGAACATGGGCGGATTCACGCCGAGCAGCTCGGTATCGGCGTAGAGGAGCTGGGCGTTGTCGTTCTCGCGCAGCCACTTGGCGTTGTCGCCGATAAAGTCGGCGGGCACCGGGATCTGCTCATAGGAGCTCATGTCCATGAAGTAGTAGTTGTCGCCGTCGTTGTAGAGGTACTGCATCTCGTTGGTGATGAGCTGCACGCTCTCGAACTTGGAACCGGCGTTGCAGGTGTTCTCGACCACGCGGCCGGTCTTGAGGTCCTTGGTCTTGTAGCGGACGAAGGCACCGCCCTTGCCGGGCTTGACGTGCTGGAACTCGACGATGGTGTAGTACTTGTCCTTGATCTTAAGACCCATGCCGTTGCGGAAGTCGGCGGTGGTAATGGAAGCCATGGCTTGCCTTTCTGTAGAGGAGTCGAACCTGAAAAGTATACTCTCAAATGCGCTTAACAGTCGATGACGACCAGCTCGTGCGTAGAGGTCGTGAAGGGCTCGTAGCCGTCCTTCGTCACGACGCCGTAGTCCTCCAGGCGCACGCCGCCCACGCCGGGCAGGTAGATGCCGGGCTCCACGGTGATGACGGCGCCCTCCTCCACGATGTTGCTCTTGCGGCCGAAGACCGGAAGCTCGTGGATGTCGATGCCCACGCCATGACCGAGGCCGTGGCCGTAGTACTCACCGTAACCGGCATCGCCGATGATCTTCTGCGACAGCAGGTGGATATCGTGACCGTCCACGCCGGCGCGGATCGCGGCGACGCACTCCTCGTGCGTACGGCGAACGATGTCGTAGATCTCACGTTGCTTCTCGGAGGGCTCGCCCACGCAGACCGTACGGGTCATGTCCGACTTGTAATCGCGGTACCCCGCGCCGTAGTCCATAAGGACGAAGTCACCCTTCTCCACCACGCGGTCACCGGGGATGGCGTGCGGGTTGGCGGTATTGGGGCCGCTCGCGACGATGGAGCCAAAGGCCAGGCCATCGGCACCGTTGTCGAACATGAAGGTTTCAAGCTCGGTGCGGAGCTGCTTTTCCGTGTAGCCGGGACGGATGAACTCGCACATATGGACGAAGGCGGCGTCGGTGATGGACTGCGCATGGCGCATGAGCTCGATCTCCTCGGCGTCCTTGATGGCGCGCATGAGCTGGAGATCTCCGTGCATGAGCGGCAGGCTCGCGCAGATGGAGCAATCCTCTAGCCCGCGCTCGATGCCGCGGTAGAAGTTGATCTGCATGTCATCCTCAACGGCGACGGTACGGCTCTTGGTATCGCGGGCGCGCTCGGCGACCCAACGCGGAATGTCGATGACCTCCATGTCGAGCTTCCACTCGACGCCCTCGGGAAGGTTCTCCTCGAAGGTGTTGAAGTACCGGGAGTCCGTGTGCAGGTAGCAGGCATCAGCGGTGATAAAGGCGGCGTGCGGGTATTCGCCGGTGTAATCGAAGACCCGCATGGCCCCAGTGAGCCAGCGAAGGTTTGCCTCGTCGCGCACGACCACGGCGTCGTAGCCGCGCTCTGCCATAAGGGCACGCAGGCGGGCGATGCGCCCGGCGGGACCGTTAAGTTTCTGGGACATAGGATGATCCTTTCTCGAGAACAGGCTGGCTGGGATGTGTGCAATGGGAAGACGGATGCGTCCTGCACCATTATCGCACTGTAAGAAGCTAGGGGTGGCGCGAGGCGAGGAACGCGCGGGCGTGGCGCTCGAAGACCTCGTCGTCTACCGATGCCAGGCGAATGATGCCCGGATGCTTGGGCAGGGCAAACTGGAAACGGTTCGAGCGACGGAAGCGCTCAGCGCGCACGGCCTCGACGAACGTCTCGGGTTCAATCGAGAACTGAAGCTCCTCGATGCCCAGGTCTTCCAGGCGATCGTCGAGGGCAAACATCTCATCAACGGGAAACTCGCACACGTCGACGGCAAGACGCGCCTCGAAGCGCATGCCCTCGGCGTAAAGACGGTACCCGGGGATGGAGGAGTCATTCAAACACACGGCTAGTGCGCGAGCCGTGGTATCGCCGTACATGAACGCGCGGCGTGCGGAGGGGCTCGCCGACTTGACAGTATTCATGCGCGAGGTATGCGCACTGGTGAACGCCTCCATGAGCGAGACTTCACTACCGGCGACCATGCCCTCGACCGTGGACTCGAACGACTCCCAGCACTTGCGGCTCTCGGCGAGGCTCGCCGCGCACATGAGCACGTAGCCCAGGCCATTGCGCTGCGAGTCGAACGCGCGCACAAGGTCGAGATCGCATATGACGAGACCGACCTCAGGCGCAAGCGACACGCCCGCATCATGTGCCCCAACGGAAAGGGGCACCATCTGGGTGGGTGCCATGATCATGGCATCGAGCGTCGTGGGGACAAGAGCGCACGCGCACCCTCCGCACCACGAACGGGCGATGTACGCGGAGATGGAGCAGACGGGGGCGGAGCCAACGCCCACGACGAGGTCCTCGGCAGTGAGGCCGAAAGACGCGAGGCGCACGAACAACCCGCCGACAGTTGCGAACGAGCTCGCGGCCTCTCCATCGAGCGCCACCTCATCCACGCGATATCCGGCATCGATAAGCGAACGGCGCACGTTAAGGACAAGGTCCTCGGGCAGGTCGGCATCGGCAACCATGAAGGCGCGACAGGGACGCCCCACGGCGCCGGCGAGCATTTTGGAGAGCTCGGAAAACGCACCGCAGCCAAAGCGCAAATCGGTGCTACGTGAGCCAAAGTTGAGAAGCTTGCGACGAATCGTCATATCAAACCACGCTCCAAGAGCAGTTCGGCAACGGTATAGGACACATCGGTGAACGAGGTGCCGCGAATATCCACGGTAAGATCGGCAGCCTGTCGGTACAACGGGCGGCGATGTTCGAGCAGACGCGCGGCGTGCTCGGCGCTGCGGAAATCGGGTCGGGTGTCGGAGCGGCGGATTTGACGCAGGGAGTCGTCTAAGTCACCGTCGAGATACACACAGTAGCCCATCTCGTGCATGAGCTCGATGTTACGAGGAGTCTCCACGACACCACCCCCGCATGAGACGAGCAGGCTGCGCTCCGAACGCAGCCCCTCGAGCACGGCGGTCTCGAGCTCGCGAAAGCGGTCCTCGCCAAGTTCCTCGAACACGCGGGCGACGGTGCTGCCGCAACGCCGCTCGACCAAGCGGTCGGTGTCGACGAAACGGCGATGGAACATCCGTCCCAGGTTTCGGGCGAGCGTCGACTTGCCGGCCCCAAGGAATCCGACGAAGAAGACGTGATCGCATCCGTGCTTGACCGCCTGCGCCATGGCGACCTACTCCTCGCAGGCCACGTGACGCAGGGCGCGGCGCTCGAAGATGCGGAAAATCTGCGTGTACCACAGGTCGACGGTTGTCTGTGGCTTGACCAGAATAGTGTCGATACCGGCGAAGTTTCCGCCCCACACATCGGTGTAGAGCTGGTCGCCGATCATGACGGCCTCCTCCGGCTTCGCGCCCAAACGGCGCATACCCGCCGTGATCGCATAGGGCAGCGGCTTGCACGCGAAGGAGATGTAATCCATCTTGAGCTCGCGCGCCGAGCGCGAGACATGACTCTTGTGCCAGTTGTTGGACACCATGATGAGCTCGAAGCCGAGCTCACGCGCATGGTCGAGCCACGCCGCCACGCTGGCGGGCGCGTCCTTGCGGTCACGCGGGACGAGCGTATTATCGCGATCGAGTAGAATGGCGCGTTTGCCGGACGCCCAAAGGGCGTCGAGGTCGATGCGCTCAACGCTCGAAACATAGCGTGCAGGGGAAAACCAGCTCATTGCCTACTCCCAAGACTGCATGTGCTCATCGTAGGTCTCGGAGAAATACTCCTCGTCCTGCGTGATGTAAAAGTAGAGGTCATTTGAATCGGTCGGGTTCAAGGTAGCCTGAATCGCCTCGACCGACGGCGCGCAGATGGGCGTGGGGGGAAGTCCCGCGTTCTTATAAGAGTTATACGGGCTGTCGATGCTCTGGATGTCATCGGCCGTGACGGCGCCGCCCGTCACATACATGAGCGTGGCGTCACTTTGCAGGTACGGGCGACCCGCAAAATCACCCTTCCCGCTCATGCGGTTGAGGAAGACGGAGGCAACATGCGCGCGCTGGCTGGCGTTCAATCCCTCACGCTCAACCACGGAAGCGAGGACGAGCAATTCATAATCGCTGAGGTCGAGCCCATAGCGCTCGTTGATAGCGATGCGGGCGGCCGTGAAGTCGAGCGCGTCGACCACATCCGTCTGATACTGGTCGAGCATGGCGCGAATAATTTGATCGGCCGTGGGAGTGCCCGAGAAGGTATACGTCTTTGGATAAAGGAAGCCCTCAAGGGAATCGTCGGCTGCCTCAGACAAGAAGGGATAATCCGAAACGTAAGCGCTCGCCTTTGCCTGGGCAAGGAAGTCATCGGCAGAGATGCCATAGGTCTCCTCAACGAGCTGCGCCGTCTGCCCGACAGTCCTGCCCTCGGGCACCGTGAGCTTGGCGCCACTGGCATTCGGGCCCTCGACGAGCTGCTCGACCACTTCGACGGGATCCTGCAGCGTCTCGAACTGGTAATCGCCGGGCTTGAGCGACATCTCGGCATTCAGCTTCTTGACGGCGGCATAGTACTCCGAGGGATCCTCGATAATGTGGTTCTCGGAAAGGATGGAGGCTATGGTATCGCCAGAGGCACCATCGGGAATGGTGATAGTGACCTGCTGGCCCGCCTCAACGGTTTGATCGGATCCGCTAAACAGACGAGGGAAGATAAAGATGGCAGCACCTGCGACGACGGCGATGGCGATGAGGACGCCGACGATCACCGGAATCGGAGAGCCCTTCTTATGCGAATCGCCACTACGGCTGTATACAGGCTGAACACCAGTGCGGGAGGGCTGGGCGGAAGCGGGACGCGAGGTGTTCTGCGAGAAACGAGTGCCCGCTGGACGCGGCGCGGCGGTACGACTCGAGGCAGACGAAGCGGGGGCAGACCCATTGGTGCGGAATCGCTTGCCCGCCGGACGGGACGTGTCGCCGGGGCGATGGGAACCGGAGTAATCAGCCACGGTCTTCCTTTCGTCTCTGAGAGTCGAGCCACGCCTGCAGGAACAGCGAAGCCGAGATCATATCTACCTTACCGCGCATCTGTTTTTCGCTCAAACCCTGCTCACGCAAAACGCGCTTGGCCTCGCTCGAGGAAAGGCGCTCGTCGATGAACTCGAGGGGAAGGTCGCAGGCACGCGATACGCGTTCGGCGATCGCACGGATATGCTCTGCCTGCGGGCCTTCCTCCCCCGCCATCGTCTGGGGCAGTCCGCAGACGATGACATCGGGCTCATGGTCCTCAATGATCATGCGAAAGGTGCGCGCCATATTCTCAACCTCGGAAGCAGGGAGGACCTTGAGCGGCATGGCGACGCGCCCGGTGCGGTCGGAGACCGCGATACCGGTACGCGTGCCGCCAATATCGAGCGCGAGTGCAACCACCTCTGGACGCCTCGGTTACGCGTTCAGCGCATCGCTCGCGGCCTCGAGAGCAGCAGCGATGCCCGCGGCATTCTTGCCGCCAGCCTGCGCCATGGTGGGCTTACCGCCACCACGGCCATCGACGAGCGGCACGATCTGCTTGATGACGTTACCCGCGTGGAAACCAGCGGCGGCGGCGTCATCGGTCGCGGCGGCCAGTAGCGCGGGCGTACCCTTCTCGGTAACCGTGGCGAGCACGCAGGCGACCGGGCCGGCGATCTTGCCGCGCACGGTGTCCCACACATTGCGCAGGTCCGCCGCCTCGAGCCCCGTGAGCTCGGCGGTCACGAGCTTGTACGAACCCATGTCGGCGGCGTTTTCGATCGCCGCGGAAATGGCATCGGAGCCACCGCCGGTGAGCGCGCGTTTGAGCTTCTGGTTGACCTCGCGCAGCTCGGACTGGAGCACAGCGATGCGCGTGGGAACCTCCTCAACACGGCACTTGAGGCCAGCGGCGGCCGACTCGGCCAGCGCAGCGCGCTCCTCGAGATACGTGATGGCGCCGGTGCTGGTCACAGCCTCGATACGACGGACATTGGAACCGGTGGAGGACTCGGAGACGATCTTGAACAATCCGAGCTCCGCCGTGTTGGCAACGTGGGTGCCGCCGCACAGCTCGCGGGAGAAGGGCTCATCCTCGACGCCCACGGACACGACGCGAACCACGTCGCCGTACTTCTCACCAAAAAGCGCCACGGCGCCGGAGGCCTTGGCCTCCTCAATGCCCATGACGGTGGTCACCACGGGCTTGGCGGCAAAGATCTGCTCGTTGACCAGGTCTTCCACCGCGCGGACCTGCTCAGTGGTCATGGCCTCGAAGTGCGTGAAGTCAAAGCGCAGGCCCTCGGGAGACACCAGCGAACCGGCCTGGTTGACGTGGTCGCCCAGGACCTCCTTCAAGGCGGCGTCGAGCAGGTGGGTGGCGGTGTGGTTGCGACGGAGCAGACCGCGGCGGGCGAGGTCGTAACCGACAAAGACGGTGTCACCCTGCGAAAGCGCGCCGATGAGCTTGCCCTCATGGACGTACAGACCGCCCTTGGCGATAGTGTTATTGACGAAGAACTGGGCGTCGACGGTGTCGATAAGGCCGTGGTCACCCATCTGGCCGCCCATCTCGGCGTACAGAGGGGTGCGATCGAGCACGACGGCAGCCTCCGCGACGTTCTCGGCGCGCTCGACACGCTCGCCGTTCACGACGATAGCGAGGACCTTCGCGCCCTCGATGCTCTCGTTGTCGTAGCCCACGAACTCGGTGGCGGGCAACTGGTCTGCAAGCTCGGTCCACACGTCGTTGAAGGAACCCCAGGCGTCACCCTTGGCGGCGGCGCGGGCGCGGGCCTTCTGCTCGGCCATCTCGGCATTAAAGCCCTCGATATCGACCGCATGGCCGGCGCCCTCGGCGATCTCGACGGTGAGGTCGATCGGGAACCCGAACGTGTCGTGCAGCATAAATGCGGCGGAGCCGGGAAGCTGCTCGCCATCCGCGAGTGCCGCGAGCTGCTCATCGAGATAAGCGCGGCCGTTGTTGAGGGTGGTGGAGAAACGCTCCTCCTCCGCCTCGACGATACCCTTGACCAGGCCAACGTTCTCGAGCAGGCTCGGATAGGCGTCGCCCATCACATCATTCACCGCGTCGATGAAACGGCCCAGGAACGCGTCCTCAATGCCCAACAGTCGCCCGTGGAACACGGCGCGACGCAGCAGGCGGCGCAGCACGTAGCCACGGCCCTCGTTGCCGGGAAGCACGCCATCGGAGATGAGGAAGTTCACCGAACGGGCGTGGTCGGCAATGATGCGTAAGGAACGGGAGGCGCCGGTGTAGTCGTCGTCGACGTAGGTCTTGCCGGAGATCTCCTCGCCCAACTTGATGAGGCTCTGCATGACGTCGCCGTCGAAGAAGGAGCTCTTGTGCTGCATGATGGCGGCCATGCGCTCGAGGCCCATGCCGGTATCGAGATTGCGGTGGGGCAGCTCGGGCATGGAGCCGTCCTCCCGGCGATCGAACTGGGTGAACACGAGGTTCCAGAACTCGAGGAAGCGATCGCAGTCGCAGCCGGGCGCGCAGTCCGGGCATCCACAGCCCACCTCCTCGCCAAGGTCGAAGTAAATCTCGGAGCACGGACCGCACGGACCGGTGGGGCCGGCCGCCCAAAAGTTGTCGTCCTCCCCCAGACGGGTGATGTGGTCGGCAGGCACGCCGAGTGAGCGCCATACGGACTCGGTCTCATCGTCCTCGGTGAAGACCGTGAAGTACAGACGGTCCTTGGGCAGCTTGAAGACCTCAGTGATGAGCTCGTATGCCCACGTGCATGCCTGCTCCTTGGTCACGCCGCCAAAGGCGAAGTTGCCGAGCATCTCGAAGAAGGAGGCGTGGCGCCCGTCGGCACCGATGATGTCGATGTCATTCGTGCGCACGCACTTCTGGCACGAGCACGCACCGATCTCCTTCATGACCTTTTTGCCCTGGTAGAACTCCTTGAACTGGTTCATACCGGCGTTGGCGAGCAGCAGGGACGGGTCATCGGGAACGAGTGAGGAGCTCGGATAAAGCTTGCAGCCCTTGCTCTCGAAAAAGTTGAGGTAGGCCGAGCGGATCTCGGCGGTCTTCATGGTGGGATAGTCGGCGGCCATGCGTAAACTCCCTGGGTTAAATGAGGTCCCGATCACCGGGACAGTTTCCAACCCGTCTAGTATACGTTAACGGCCGTCATCAGTTGTGTCGGTTTCCTCGGGTTTCTTGGCACCCACATCGTGCTCGTGCGAGGTGAAAGGGTTCTCGAAGTCGATGAGCTTTGCCCACGGGTTCTCGAGCTCGGGCTTGGGCATGGCCTCCGCCTCGGGAACCGAGCTCTCGTCGATGATCTGCGAGTCGGCTACGAAACTGTCGTCTCCCAGCGCGTCAAAAGCAGGAACCGGGTTGCCCTGTGCATCACGGAAGGGGGCTCCACGGAAGAGCGCACCCTCGTAGGAAACGATCTGCTCGCCGGTGCGCGTCTCGAAATAGAAGATGAAGAGCGATTTGATGACCGCAACGAGCGGCAACGCGACGATCATTCCCGCGGCTCCACCGAAAGTCGATCCAACAACGAGCGCCGTGAGCGACAAAACCGGATGCACCTGCATCGTGGACTGGTTGATCTTGGGCGCGATCACGTTGTCCGTGATGTTTTGGGAGAGCATAGCCATGACCATCGTCCACAGCGCCATGATGGGGCTGTACACAAGTGCGATCAGAGACGCCAACGCCGCGGATATGGAGGGGCCGACCACGGGAATGATGTTTAACACGCCCGAAAGAACACCCATGGCGCCCGCGTACGGATGGCCCACGATCGTAAATCCCACGAAGGCGAGGAAGCCCTGGATGACGGAGTTAATGACCGTCGAGCGCAGGTAGCCCCCCACCGAACGACTGACCACCGCAACCATGAGGCGATAGTCGTCGGCTTTGCCCTCGGGCAGCACGCGACAGATTTCCTCGTTGATGCGGGGGTAATCGCACGCAAGCCAGAACGCGAGGACGAAGCCGAGGAACACGATGAAGACCGTCGAGGCGATGTTGTTCACCATGGGAACGATGCCATCGCGCACAGCCGCGAGCAGGCCCGAAAGCGCCTGGTTGACGATGTCCTGCGCGGCGGTGAAGATCGAATCGAGCTGAACGATGTCATTCAAATGCTCGACCACGGCGTACTTGCTCTCCATGCGCACCACCCACGCACCGAGGGCGGAGAATTTGGAAGGAGCATCGCGCAGGAGGTCGATGAGCTGCCCGGTAACCATGGGGATCACGAGCGCAAAGAGTAGAATCAAGCCGACCATGACAACGATGAGGCCTATCAGGGCACCCGCACCACGGGGGACACGGTGGCGCTCGAGCCAATTGACGATGGGCGAGGCGACGAATGCCGAGAGGCAACCGACGGAGAGGAAGAGCAGCACACTCGAAAGCGAGCCGATCAGGTTCAGCGCGACGGAGGCGATGATGATGACGCCGATGACGATCCAGATGTTGAAAAACGTGATGCGGGCCACACGCTCTGCGTGCGAAGTATCGTGCTTCATAGTTCCTCTCACCAACCGGACCTAGCCGGCCATGGACCCGTCGGGGTCGATTTTGTCTTGGATCTTCTTGAGCGTACGCCTGAGCAGACGGCTCACCTGCACTTGGGAGATGCCGAGCTTCTCGGCAATTTCAATCTGCGTCATCCCCTGCAGGAAGCGCATCTCAATGACCTCGCGCTCACGCGGCGAGAAGCTCGCAAGTGCCTCCTCGATGATGATGCGATCATCGGTGAAGGCGAGGTCTTCATCCTCCGTGGCATATCGGTCGATGACCGAGGGGGTGTCGTCATCCTCCATGCCCGAAGGCGCCTCAAGCGAAACAGAGCTATACGCGGAAGAAGATTCCATGGCCTCGAGCACCTCGTCGACGGAGGCGTCCAGATACTCCGCAATCTCGGCGATAGTCGGCGAACGCTGAAGCTTGGAGGTAAGGGTATCGGTGGCCTGGTTGACCTTTGCCGAGAGCTCTTGCAGGCGCCTAGGCACACGGACGCTCCAACCCTTGTCACGGAAATGCCGCTTAATCTCGCCCATGATGGTGGGCGTGGCGAACGTGGTGAACTCGAGGCCGCGACTCGGATCGAAGCGGTCGATAGCCTTGAGCAAGCCCAGATACCCGACCTGCACGAGGTCATCGAGAGGCTCTCCGCGATTCTTGAACTTATTGGCGATGAAGCGCACGAGATTCAGATGGGACATCACGAGTTTCTCGCGAGCATCCATATCGCCCTCTTCTTTGAAGCGGCGGAAGAGCTCGCGCATCTTCTCCTTGTCCCAGGCGCTTTTACCCGAGGTTTTAGATGGCATCGACGTCCGCCTTCACGTCGAGCACCAAGCGAGCGGGCGCCTCGTGCTTTTCGTAGACATCGCAGACCGAGCCCAAGATGAGATCGGCGTACACGGCGGTCGGGTCCTCCTCAGAGGGCACTGCGAACGCCGTTGCGGACAACTGGAACGTCATGGCGACATGACGCTCATCGACATCGAAGTCGATGACTAGCTCCTCACCCGGCGTCGTTCCGCAAGCGTAGATGAATGCCTCCTCCGCAGCCATGCGCATGTCTTCGACGCGCTCGACCGACATGGCGGAAAGCGTCGCCACGTTCGCGGCGGTCATGCGCACGATGCGCGCGAGATGCGGCTCGCAAGCAACGGTAAGGGCGACACGCGTGGGATTACTCATGGTCGGACTCCTCGGCGGGGGTGTAGGTGAAGTACTGACGGGGCTCATCTGCCTCAATGGGCTCTGTCTCCCCCGAGGCATGGTCGAACGAGCCGGGCGTCTCTGCTGCCGGGGCAGCCGCTGTGTCGCCGAAGGTGCGGGGTGCGGGCATGGACTCAGTCTTACGCGGCTTGGCAAACAGCTTGTGAACCTTCTCACTCGCGGCGTCAGCAAAACCGGTCACGGCACTCGACGCGCTGCTGGCGGCACCGCTTACCGCGGAGACGTCACGAAGTACACCGTTGACCTCGATAAGGTCTGCCGAGAGTGCCTCAGTCGCGACCGTGGCCTGCTTGAGCAGGGGTTCGATCTGGGACACAGCCGGCTGCAGTTCGTCGACCACACCATCGAGCTTGGCGACCACAGGACGCGCCTCCTCGATGGTGCTGTTGATCTGCTCGACGGTCTTATCGAGCGAATCGACCACGCCGCGTGTACGACGCAGCATGAGGGCCAACTCGACGACGGCCCAAGCGCCGGCGAGCGCCAAAACGATAAGGACGATCTGGATGGGATCCATGAATGCCTCCGTAGTTGTCTCGTCACAGATAGATTGATGATACCCGTTCGCGTCCAATTCAACCATCTCGCTTCTCCCGTGCGCGGGCGGCGATCATTTTGCTCGGTCAAGTCCTGCGCAAGACGAAGCGTCCACTGGACGCTTCTTTGCGTGCGGAATCTACAAAATGATCGCCGCCCGCGCACGGGGGAAGCGAGATGACAGGCATGGCGCACACTTTGAAAGAGTTGTGAACCACAGCGGTTATCTAGGGCGGGTCTCGGCGCGCCATTGTTCCCAACCTCGGCCGCTGGGGTGCCAGAAGGCGCCGGGCTCGAGACCCTCAGGGAGATACCGCTGCGGTACCCAGCCCTCTGGGTAGTCGTGTGGATACTTGTACTCTCCATATTCGTCTGAACCCGGGCGATGGCGGTCGCGCAAGTGGTTGGGGACTTCGCGCTGACCACTCGAGCGCACGTCTTCGAGGGCGGCGTCTATGGCGGCTTCGGCGGCGTTGCTCTTGGGAGCCAGTGCGTTGTAGATGGCCGCCTGCGCCAGATTGATGCGGCATTCGGGATAACCGATCACCTCAGCGGACTTGAATGCGGCCTCGGCGACCAGCAAGGCTGTAGGGTCGGCGTTCCCGATATCCTCGCTTGCCTGGATCATGATGCGACGCGCGATGAACTTGGGGTCCTCCCCCGCGTCGATCATGCGGGCGAGCCAGTACACCGCGGCATCGGGATCACTGCCCCGCATCGATTTGATAAACGCGGAGATGATGTCGTAGTGCATGTCGCCAGACTTATCATAGGAGAGCCCGCGCCTGGGGTTCGCCTGCTTGACGTCCTCGAGTGTGATCTCGATGGGAGCTCCCTCGGCGCGAACGTCCTCCGCCGGGTCTGCCGGACGCGTAAGCGCAATCTCGCTTGCGAGCTCAAGCGTGGTGAGCGAGCTGCGCCCGTCGCCCGCGGCAAGCGTGCAGATCGCCTTGATGACCTCATCACTCGCCGTGTACCTGCCCGCCAAGCCCTCTGGGGCCCCAAGAGCACGGCGCACCAATTGCTCAACGTCCGCGTCGCTCAGGTGCGTCAGTTCGACCACACGACTGCGCGAGAGCAACGCGGAGTTGACCTCGAAATACGGATTCTCGGTGGTGGCGCCGATCATGACCACGGTGCGGTTCTCCACCGCATGGAGCAGAGCATCCTGCTGGGAGCGGGAGAACCGATGGATCTCATCGATAAACAGAATAGTACGGCGGTCGAACATCATGAGGCGGTGCTTGGCCTCCTCGATCTCGCGACGCAGGTCCTTGACCGTACCCGTCACCGCCGAAACCTCGACGAACTCACTCTTCGTGTGTGCGGCGATGATGTGGGCCAGGGTGGTTTTACCCGTACCGGCAGGTCCATAGAGGATCACGCTCGAAAACACGTCATGTTCGATGGCGCTGCGCAGCCACGAACCAGGCCCCACCGCCTTCCGTTGACCCACGTAATCGTCAAGCGTGTTGGGACGCATGCGCACCGCCAAGGGTGCGTTCTTGAGCTGTTTGCTCCGCTCGGAGCTGCTGAAAAGGGTATCCATGAATCCGTTCCGTCGATTCGCCATCGCATGTGATTCTAGCAAATGGAATGATAGATTCAAACACCTGTTCGTATTAGCGTTCGTTGATGTACGTGCGCTGGGGGAACTTGAGCTCCGGGAACAACGTGCACGCAAGCTCGGTAAAGTATCCATCTGTCATGCTCGCGATATAATCGACGACCGTCTGGTCAAGATCACGCTCCCACTCGTACGTGCGCCCGTAGTACGACAGAGCCTTGTCGATGCGCGCGATGTGGTGGCGGAAGATATAGCTCTGCTCGTCATGTGCCTTAAGGTCGCCTAGGAAATGCTCGTACATGAGGCTGAATGCGCGCGCCATCGTCGCCGCCTCCTGCTCCTCGATGCCAGCCGAGTGATAGATCTTTTCGTAATTCTCACGCTTCGCGCGGCGGATCTCGCAGAACAGCTCCTCGCTCATCTCGATGCGGTCCTTACCGTAACTGTGCTCGACGATGTCGATCGAGGCGCGCGTGAGAATCCAGGAATTGTATCGACCACCTAAACCGTCTTCAAACGCGTCTTCCGAGAGTAAACCCGCCTCGATGGCGTCCTGACGGTCGCGCCCCACATAGGCGATGATATCCGAGATGCGCACCACGCAAGCCTCGAGCGTCATGGGGCGCAGCGTCTTGACGTAGTCGAAGTCGTGGGTGTAGCACTCCCCCACCACGTGGTCGAACTGCTCGAACGATTCCATGCCCGAGAGCTCGAAGACGCGCTGCTCGTACTCGCCGTTATGGCACAGCACGCCATCGAGCGTCTGCAGCGACAGGTTGCGACCGTAGAGCTTGTCGAGCACCCGGACCGAATGGACGTTGTGGAAAAACGAGCGGCCGGTGCGGGCGGTGGTGATGTCGTTGAGGCGCGCCTCCCCCGCATGGCCAAAGGGCGTGTGCCCCAGATCGTGCCCCAAACCGATCGCCTCGATGAGGTCACAATTGAGACCGAGCGCGCGCCCGATGTCCCGCGCAATGCGCGCCACCAGCTGCACGTGGAGGCCACGGCGCGAGAGATCGTCGTTGCTGCGGAAGCTGAACACCTGCGTCTTGCCGTTGAGGCGGCTGTAGGCGGGCAGATGCATGATCTTCTCGGCATCACGCACGTACGACGGACGCCAGATGCTACCGGCGTCACCTGCGCGCGGCTCGCGGCGAATCGCCGCATCGTCGGCGGCGCGATAAGGATTGATCCATCCTGCAGCACGATCCTCCTCCATACGCTCGACCAGCTCGGCGCTCAATTGGTCGGGCATGGCGAGTAGGCGATGCGTGAGATCACTCGTTGACTCTGAGGCATCGACAGTCATACGGGGATTCACATCATTTGTCTTCTGTTGCTGTACGTTCGTCATGTTCCATCTCCTCCTGTCATCGTTGATCGAGACCAATCATCGCACGGCGTGCGGACATACATCGATTCGCATTCGCAGCCGGACGGCTAACCCATACGAACGGCAACGATCATCACCAACAACAAAGTTACTACGAAGGGCAGTAGCGGCAACGAGACGCGCCGTGCAAACAAGCCGGTCAAGGCAAGCAACACCAAGCCGCCTCCAAACGCCGCGAGGGCTTCGAGGGGCCTCCAAAGCGAAAGCGCGGCGAGGAACTTGACGTCCCCCATGCCAAGGCCCGCGCGTCCCTTGTGCCAACGGCGCCACCACAACTCGAATGCGACGATCACCGCACTCGTGAGGGCGGATACCAGCGCGCACCACATGAGTCGCAGCAGGCCTCCCGTAGCCAAGCTCAAGGCCGCGCACGCAAGTGCCAAGCCCACTCCGAGCACGGTGGGAAACCTCCGCTCACGCGCATCGACCACCGCAGCCGCAACCAACAGGACGCACACGAGCAGCGTCAACGCACCTGCAGCGAGGCCCCTAGACGAAACCCCCTCCATCAAATTGCCCGCCTGTACCATGTATACCACCTCGACACTCGCCCGCCGCCACGCCAACGCGGGTATAATGGCGACAATGAACTCGACCTTTCACGGGAGACCTATGGAAACGCCCACGTTCGACTACAGCACCAAACCCGAACCCCAAATGACCGGTCCACAGGCGGCGGACGCCGACGTCATAGAGTCCATTGACGGCCAGCGAGTGATCGAAAGCGCGAGCGCTTCGACCGCGCCTCAGACGAACTCGTCAAACTTCGCCTATGTCCTTGCCGCAGTGACGTTGGGGATCATCTCATTGCTGGCAATCGCGTTCGCACTCCTCATGTTCGGGGTGGTCGGAACGGCCATCAATTCGTCCTACGCATATGATGAGCTGCCGAGCGATGGCTATGTGAACGGTTGGAAACGCTTTGAGAACGAGCATCGCGATGAGCTCGACCAGTTCGAAGAAGAACTCTGGAACGAGCTCATGTCCGAAAACGGCTACGACGCGTAAAACCTATTTGGCCCCGTCGAGCACCTCGTCGAGCGTCACGCTCACGTCATGCGGCGTGGGAACCCAGTCGACCTTAAGGAACAGCGCCGCCACGGTGAGCGGGACATACGTGAACATAAACAGCGGGAAGGTAAACAAGTTGGCGAAGATGCGCCAGCGCTGCGGACAATGGATGTGCTTCCACTCGGTGATAGTAGTGAAGAGCCCCATGACAAAGAACGTGCCGTACATATAAGCAAAAATCATGATTACCGAACCGATTGCCATCTCGATCTCGGAGTCGGTTGCCAAGAACCCGTGGCTCAGGCTACCGACCACGATGAAGGTGGTGTTGACCATGAGGCAGAGCAGAGTCAACAGCATGGCAGGACCGATGACCATGAGCATGTCGTAGGCGGCAAAGCGGCGAAACTTGGTGATGGACGTGAGCATGTGGCGGCCGTAGGTGAAAAGCACCTGATAGAAGCCTTTGGTCCAGCGCATGCGCTGTTTGATGGAGGCCTTGAGCGTGACGGGCTGCTCATCGAAGAATTCGGCCGGGGCATAGCCGATGCGAACACCGTGGATGGCGCAGAAGGTAGCGAACTGGATATCCTCAGTGAGTGTGTGGAAGTCCCAGCCGTGCATGCCCTGGATGATCTTGGCCGAAACGAGGTAGCCCGAGCCGGAGACGGCGCACGAGGTGCCGCAGATCATACGCGCGTTGTTGAGATAGCGCGCCTCGCGCATGAACCAGGTGGCGTAGGCCGCGCTGATCCAGGAGCTACCGAAATTCTTTGAGTTGCGATAGCTCGTGAGCGCCAAATACCCCTGGTCGAAGGCGTCGTTCATGACGGTGACGTAGTCACGTGCGAGCAGATTGTCGGCGTCGAAGATGAAAAACGCCTCGTGCTTGCCGGGATACTCTTTGAGGATGCGGTCGAACCCGTAGTCCATGACCCAGCTCTTTCCCTTGCGGGAGAGGTCGTTGCGCTCGTAGACGATGGCACCGGCATCACGCGCCGCTTGGGCGGTGTTGTCGGTGCACGCGTCCGCCACCACGAAGATGTCGATCAGTTCGGAAGGATAGTCCTGGTCTTTAATCGACTTGACGAGGTTGGCGATCACCGCTTCCTCGTTATGGGCGGCGATGAAGAACGCATAGCGATGCTGCTTCTTGGCGGCGGGGATCTTCACCTGGCCCCGCAGAAGTCCGATGAAGAAGAAAACGACCTGGTACAGAAAGCACCAGGTGAATAGGAAGCCAACGATGCTGTTGAAGGCGACGATAGGTGTCAAAACGCCTCCCGGGTCGCGATTGTTTCGTACGTCTCAGTGTACGACAGTCTGCGCCCGGGCACGCAATCTCCAATCGAGAGGGCTCAATCCTCGAGGAGGCCGAGGCGTGGAATGATCTGCTCCCCCGCCTCCGTGCGTCCGAGCGAGCGGTCGTGCAGCTCATCCAAAGCCGCCGCGAGGTCCCAAGGAAGCTCATCCTTGCAACTCACGACCTCACCGGTCACCGGATGCACGAACGAGACGCTCCATGAGTGCAGAAATTGACGGTCGAGGTAGAGGTTCATGCGCTCATTGCCCTTACCGTACAGCGGGTCGCCTACGAGCGGATGGTGGATGTGGCGCATGTGCACGCGAATCTGGTGCGTACGCCCCGTGTAGAGGTGACATTCGACGAGCGTATAGCCCTCGTCGCCCCGCGCGGGCTCAAAGCGCTCAAGCACCTTAAACGTCGTAATGGCCTGACGTGCAAAAGGATCATCGGAGACGGCCATCTTCACGCGATCGCGTGTGGAGCGCGCAATACCCGTGTTGATGGTCCCCTCGTCCATGACGATCTCGCCGTGGACGAGCGTGATATAGCGACGGTCGAGCGTACGCGTGCGGATGAGGTTCTGCAGGGCGCGCTGCGTGTCATCGTCCTTGGCGGCGAGCATGAGGCCCGAGGTGTCGCGGTCGAGGCGGTGCACGATGCCTGGTCGGTCCTCCCCCTGCACCGTGCCCAGGTGATCAAGGCCGCAATGGTACGCAAGGGCGTTCGCCAGCGTGCCATCCTCGTGGCCGTGCGCCGGATGGCACACCAAACCGCGCTGCTTGGAGAGGACGATGAGGTAGTCGTCCTCGTAGCGAATGTCGAGGGGAATGGCCTGTGGAATGATGGCTCCCGGTTCGCGGACCTCGGGAAGCTCGATGGAGATGCGGTCACCCTCAGCAACTTGCTGCTTTTTGGAGAGGCACGTTTCGCCGTTGATGGCCACGGCACCCGCCTCAACGAGCTTCGCGCAGGCAGAGCGTGAGGGGCACGCATCCTGCGCGCCCAGATACGCATCGAGGCGCTCGCCCGCAGCTTCGACGGGAACGAGCAGGTGAAGGTCGGCGGGCATTAGCGTCCCTCCCCTTCCGGCTTGTCGCACTCCTGGCGCTCACGCACCGCGCGGGCGCGCTCGCCGCGGCGTTTGGCGCGACGGGCGGCGGCACGGGCGTCACGTGCGTCGAGCTCGGCACCCGCATCGACTTGGGCGGCGGGAGACAGGAACATGAAGCCCACGAACGCGAGGAAGACGCCAACGCAAATGCCGATATCTGCAACGTTGAACACGGGGAAATCGATGAAGTCGCTGGCGATGAAGTCGACCACGTAGCCGAGAACCAGGCGATCGAGGGCATTGCCAATCGCGCCCCCCGCAACAAGGCCGAGCCCGAAGGTCTCCACCTTCGACACCTTCCTCACGTGACCAAGGTACAAGGCGATGGAAACGATGACGACTGCGGCAAAGAAGGCGAACAGCATACCCATGCCCTCGCCCATGCTGAACGCGGCACCGATGTTCGCGACGAAACGAAAGCTCAAGATCCCTGGGATGACGGATACGCTCTCCCCCGTCAGCATGAGCGTGTTCTTAACGAACACCTTGGAGATGTAATCGAGCGCGAACACCGTGACGGCGGCGACGAGCGCCACGCACGCGCGCCATCCAAGCGACGGCTCAAAGGTTTTTGTATCCGGCTTCTCGGCCAAAGGAATCCCCAAACTCCGAAGTGAACATCCTTGATGTAGAAGGTCATGCCGCGTGCCAAAGGGGCACGTCCCCAATGGCACGCGATCCTTGATGTGGGCATGCACATCAGCGAGCGACGGCCAGGTGCGCCAGATTGCCCTGAAAGAGGAGGGCGCACGCCTAGCGTGCGGCGCCCGACGATTGAAGGGCAAGGTGGCGTGCCTGGCCGCCGCGCAGCGTCATGCGCTGAGCTTAGCTCAGCGCCTTTAGCTCAGCGCCTCAAAGCAGCGGTCGCAGATGTGCTCGTGCTCGCCGTGGACGCCCGTAGAGGTACGGTAGTTCCAGCAGCGGTCGCACGCCTCACCATGGGCGGCCTCGATCTGGGCGGTGAACGCCGCACCCTCGGCCAGCTCCACCTCGGAGACGATGTAGAACTCGGCGAGGTCGACAGCCTTGTCGCCGGTGAGCAGCGCATAGGCCTCGGCCGGGGCGGTCGCCTTCACGCGGACCTGCTGGCTCTTGGTGAAGGTTCCCGCGGAACGAGCCTCCTCGATGGCCTTGGTGACCACGCCTCGCAGCTCGAGCGACGCCTCGAGGACGCCGGCGAACTCGTTGGCCTGCTCGAGCGTGATGGGGCTCTTGTACCAATCGAGCAGGGCCGCGAACTCCTGGTTGTCTCGGCAACCGGCCGGAGCGAACTCCATGGCCTCGTCGACCGTGTAGGACAGGATGGGCTGCAGGTCGCGCATGAGCATGGAGAGCAGCTCGGCCACGACGGTCTGCGCGCTGCGCATCTCGTGGCTGCCCGGCTTCTCGCAGTACAGGCGGCCCTTCAGCGCGTCGAGGTAGACGTTGGAGAGCTCGGTGACGACGAAATCGTACAGCGTGCGGTACGCGCGGTTGAACTCATAACCGGCGTAGGCCTCGTCGACCTCGGCCTGCACCTGGGTGAGGCGGGCGAGCATGAGCTTGTCGAGCGGCATGAGCTCGTCGAAGGCCACGCCGTCGGTCGCGGGCTCGAACTGGCCCTCGAGCACGGACAGCAGGAAGCGCAGGGTGTTGCGGAAGCGGCGGTACGCGTCGGAGGTGCGGGCGAGGATCTCGTGGTCGCAGGCGACGTCGGTGGAGGTGTCCACGGAGGCGACCCACAGGCGGATGATGTCGGCGCCCATCTCGTCGCAGATCTTGTTGGGGTCGATCACGTTGCCGAGCGACTTGGACATCTTGCGGCCCTGGCCGTCCAGGGTGAAGCCCTGGGAGATGACGGCCTTGTAGGGGGCGACGCCGTTGGTGCCAACGGAGGTCAGCAGCGAGGACTGGAACCAGCCGCGGTGCTGGTCGGAACCCTCGAGGTACACGTCCGCCGGGTACTTGAGCTCGGGACGATACTCGCACACGGCCTTCCAGGACACGCCGGAGTCCCACCACACGTCGAGGATGTCGCGATCGGCCTTGAGGTGATGGCCGCCGCACTTGGGGCACACGCAGGCGTCGCCGAGGTAGGACTCGGGTGCGTCGGTGAACCAAGCGTCGGAGCCCTTCTCGTGGAAGAGCGCGATGACCGCGTCGAGCGTGTCGTCGTTCATGATCTTCTCGCCGCAGTCGGCGCAGGTGAAAGAGGGAATCGGCACGCCCCAGTTGCGCTGACGGGAGATGCACCAATCGGGACGCTGCTCCACCATGGCGCCGATGCGGTTGACAGCGTGCTCGGGATACCAGGACACGTGGTTGCGCACCTGGTCGAGCGCCTGCTCACGCAGGCCGGTCTTGTCCATGGAGACGAACCACTGGTCGGTGGCGCGGAAGAGAACCGGGCTCTTGCAGCGCCAGCAGTGCGGATAGCTGTGGGTGATCTTCACCTCGGCCACGAGCATGCCGCGGTCGCGCAGGAACTGGATGATATGCGGGTTGGCCTCATCGGTGTCCATGCCGGAGAACGGGCCGCCGGTGCCGAACTCGGTGCCGTTATAGAAGCGACCGTCGTCGTCGACGGGCATGCAGACGTCCATGCCCTCCTTCATGCAGACGTAGTAGTCGTCCACGCCGTGGCCGGGCGAGTTGTGGACGATACCAGTACCGTCCTCGGTGCCTACGTAGTCGGCAAGGAGCGCCACGCCCTCGACGCCGTCGAAGACGGGCTGCTTGTAGTGCAGGTGATCGAGGACCTCGGCGGGGACCTCATAGGGCTTGCCATCGACCATCACGGGGGTGACGTCCCATCCGGCGATGCCGCAGACCTTCTCGGCGAGGTCCCTGAGCATGATCTCGGCGCGGCCATCGTGCTCGATGGCGGTGTAGATCGCCTCGGGCTTGAGGGAGACCGCCTGGTCGGACGGGATGGTCCAGGGGGTGGTGGTCCAGATCACGAAGTCAACGGGGCCGTCGAAGGACTCGAGGCCCGCCGGCTTGGTCGTGAGTTCGAAGCGCACGTAGATGGACGGGCTCGTCTCATCGCCGTACTCGATCTCGGCCTCGGCCAGGGCCGTATGGCAGTGCTTGCACCAGTGGACCGGCTTATGGCCGCGATAGACCATGCCCTTATCGAACATGGCCTTGAAGGCCTCGATGTCGGCGGCGTCGTGCTGGTGGTAGAGCGTGAGATATGGGTTGTCCCAGTCGCCCAGGACGCCCAGGCGCTTGAAGCCCTCACGCTGCAGGTCGATGTTCTCGACAGCGAACTGGTTGCACAGCTCGCGGATCTCGGCAACGCTCGTCTGGTTGAACTTCTCCGTCCCGAGCTTCTCCTCGACCTTGTGCTCGATAGGCTGGCCATGGCAGTCCCAGCCGGGAACGTACGGGGTCTCATAGCCCTGCATGGCCTTGTAGCGGTTGATCATGTCCTTGGCGATCTTGTTCATCGCGTGGCCCAGGTGGATGGGGCCATTGGCGTACGGAGGGCCGTCGTGGAGCACGAATTTCTCGTGGCCCTCGTTCTTCTTGAGCATGAGCTCGTAGACATGGTTCTCCTGCCAGCGCTTCAGGCGCTCCGGCTCGCGCTGCGCCAGGGCCGCCCGCATGGGGAACTTGGTCTTGGGCAGGTTCATGGTCTGCTTGTACTCGTTTGCCACGAATACCCCCTTCTCGTTATGGGCGCATGAAAAAAGCGCCCGTCCTAGCTCAAGCTGGGACGAAGCGCGTATGAGATACGGGAAGCAGGGCCCGCGGTGCGTTTCGCTATACCACCCAGCTCAAAGGTTCGCGCACATGCGCTCCCCTCGTACTCGGCTGGCCCGTGACGACGGCCATCCCGGCGACGCCTACTGGGCACCATCCCGCGTCCCCGCAAACGACACTCCCCATTGGGGACGTAGTCGTTTTGCAAAACGCTATGGATGGCAGCCGTTCGGGCCGCGGCTCCGGGGTGATCTTCGACTGGTCGCACGCACTTGGATCCCACCGCCCCAAGCTCTCTTTTCCGTGCGGGTCCGGCCTACTCGTCCCCATCAACGCCTGTGGCTCGACATGATAGCACGTGGCGAGACCCGTGCGATGGAAGCGCATCCGTTAACTCAGCGATTACACGCAGCGGTACGGGAACGCTCTGGACAATCCACTACGATTGCCGGAGGCAGGTGGTGTTCATGTGCCTGATGCCAAAGAAGATTCCGACAGCCATCGCGAAAACCGCCATGAGCGTAACCCAAACCGATGAATCACGGCTTATCGAGCCTTGCGTGCGAGCGAACTCCGCAAGTGCCATCGTGCCGAGAGCGAAAAACGCACCAACCATGATGAACCCCATGGCTCTGCATAGTTTCCGCTCGTCATATCGAGCACGCTGCTCGGGTGTCGAGGTGTTGTAGCCGGCGATGAGCTTGGCTCCTCGACCGGAAAAGAATAGCATGCTCAATACACCGCATAGCAAGGCAAAGGCAGACATGATGACAACGTAATTCATAGGCACCCCTTAATACACAAAGTGATGGTTGGGAGAGGCAGGCATGGGCGGTGGTAAAGCTGTCAGGTTTTCAGCGCCGTTGCCGTTTGCTCAGATGCAGAACTACGTACATTTTTACCCCGCAGGCCCCGCAGGTCCCTCCGCCAAACTCGCCCTCGTCCTCCGCATCGCCCTTGATGAGAAATTCGAAGAGGTCTTCTACTTCTCATGATCTAATCGAGTACGTCATCTAAATCGGATGCGTCCACCAAGCGCACGCCCGCCGCCGCGAGCGCTTGGGCGAACAGGCCTTGCCCCGGAATAAGCGTCCCCGTGAAGGTGCCATCATAGACTTGATGAACGCCGCAACTGGGACTCCGGGACTGTAGAACTGCTGCCGCAAGCTCCCCCGTCTCGATCGCCGGCGCGAGCCGCGCCATCTCGGCGGCGACGCCCGCCCGATACGCGGTATCCACGCTTTCGCCAAGATTGTTGACAACCTCACCGCCCATGATCTCCGCAGGTGGGCGAGGCGTGGGCAGACCGCCCGCCACCTCGGGGCACACAGGGATCACCTCGATATCAGGACGGGCATGTAGCACCTCCAACAGGCGCTCACAGCGGTTGTTGCCCCCGCTGTATTTGCAATTCTCGCCCAGCAGGCAGGCGCTCACCGCGACCTTCATGACAGCCACCTTTCTTCCCAGAACGGAAATCTCACGTTAACACTCTTTTTCCGATTTCGATACAGAGCGCCGCGTGCGAACACCGTCCTAGAATGTCACGAACGACAACTCGTCAAGGAGGTCACATGCGCACCATTCAAATGAGCAGCTATACGGTTGGCGAGGATTGCTTCGAGGCGATCCCCGCGGTACTCGCCCCCTACCAGGCAAAAACCGTCGTCCTGGTAGGTGGACGCCGCGCCCTCGCCGCTGCGGCGCCTGGTATCCGCGCCGCACTCGATAGTGCAAACGTGCAAATCCTCGACGAGATCGTCTACGGCACCGATTCCACCCAGTCCGCCATCGACGCGCTTGTTGCGAATCGGGCATTTCGCGATGCCGACATCGCCTTCGCGATCGGCGGGGGCAAGGCGATCGACACGGTGAAGACCGCTGCCAAGGAGCTCGACAAGACCGTCTTCTCCGTTCCGACCATCTGCTCGAACTGCTCGAGCGCCACCGCCATCGCCGTGGTCTACAACGACGACCACTCACTCAAGGGATACGCCTATCCCGACGCGCCTGCGCACATCTTCATCAACCCCGCCATCATCGCCGCCGCACCCGAGGAGTATTTCTGGGCCGGCATCGGCGACGCCCTCTCCAAACAGCCCGAGGTCGAATATGCCACCAGCGAGGCCGAGCTCACGCACACGGGCACGCTGGGCCTCACGCTCGCACACACCTGCACCGATCCCCTCATGGCCTACGGCGAGCAGGGCTTGGCCGACGTCCGCGTCGGCCAGTCGAGTGAAGCGGTGCGCCAAATCGCGCTCGACATCGTGGTCAACACGGGGTATGTCTCCAACCTCACCAACCAGCCCGACTTCTACTATAACTCCTCACTTGCGCACGCCTTCTACAACGCCACGACGGGCGTGCAGCGCCCCGGGCGCACGCACCTGCACGGAGAGGTCGTGAGCTTCGGCGTGCTCGTGCTGTTCGCCTACACGGGCGACACCGAGCAGCTGGCGCGCTATGCCGCCTTCAACAAGAAGCTCGGTCTTCCCGTCACTCTTGCCGAGCTCGACCTCGACGAGAGCCACCTGCAGCGCATCGCCGAGCTGGCCCAGAACACGAACGAGTGGAAGCAGGCGAATCCCGCCCCGTTCTCGCCCGAGGGGTTCATCGAGGCCATCAAGGCCGCCGACGCCTTCGGCAGAAACTTGAAGTAGCGCGAGCCGGGAGTCGGCTAATCCGAGCCAACAGGCACAGCGAGTCTAACGGCACGCAATCGGGGCGCCCGCGTTCAACTTGAATGAACGCGGGCGCCCCGCCTTTCAATCGAAACCCCCGTCGAAAACGGTAGCACAACTCGACAAAACTTCGCGATTTCATGAAGTTTTGTCGAGTTGTGCTACCAAACCCTGCGTGAGGAGTGTCCGAAGCTCAAGCCCCGCCCCGACACGCGCCAGCACGTCCCGAAAGCGAGTCGCGGCAAAAAACGGGCCCCGTGAGAACGGGACCCGTCGCAAAGCGAATTGTTCGCGAAGACCTAGAGGCTGTTCACGAGGTTCTGGACGCCGGACTTGCGGTTGGCAGCCTGATTCTTGTGGATAACGCCCTTGGCAACGGCCTTGTCGAGCTTACGGTAGGCGGTCGTGGCAGCAGCCTGGGCAGCAGCCTTGTCGCCAGCCTCGACGGCGGTCTTAACGTGCTTGATCACGGTCTTGAGCTCGGAGCGGATCGCCTTGTTACGGACGCGAGCGATCTCGTTGGTGCGGATGCGCTTCTTCTGGGACTTGATGTTTGCCATCGGGTTCGGTTCCTTTCGGGTACTTACAAGGTCTTACTATCCGGCCTCTGAGACACGGTTGTTGAGGTCATACGGGCGAGTATTTTACACGCGGTCCAGCCGCGGCGCAAGCCGCATTGCGTAATTGTGCAGGTTACTTGCGGAATTCACAAGTAAGATGCGAGCCCGTACGGTCATATGCGATCCGTGCGAGCCGCCGGGGCCACTTGCCATTTCCCATGTCCGAACCTATCAACTGCCCATGACGATGACCGCACATGCAACGACACCTCGTCGGACCAGTTTGGCATCCCGAGCCCTGCAGTTACCGACTGGTCATGGAGATGACCCACATACGCAACGCCAGCTCGCTGTCGCGCGAACCCTTGAGCGCAAGCTCGACCTCGATCGCCTGGGACAAGGCCTCGAGCAGCTCGTCCATGCGCCAGCGTCGCGCCCATGAAAGGTGGTTCTTGACCTGCCAACCCTGGACGCCCAACGTGGTGGCAAGCTGGCTCCCCTGCCCTCGGGTGTCGAGGGACTTCGCAATGATCAATTCGCGCAGACGTGTGACGAGCAAGGACCACAGCCTGACCTCGCTCTTTGCCGGCTGGAGCTTGAGCAACTCCAGCGAACGCACAAGATCTCGCGCGGCAACGGCGTTTAAGAACTCCCAAGGCTTGACCTCGGCGGTCCGCATAACGTGTCGCTCAATATCGGCAAGCGTTATCTCGGACCCTGTGACCATGGACGCGAGCTTCTTGAGCTCGTTGTCAAGCATCCTGGTGTTCTCTCCCGAGCGCGCAACCAGCACCTCGGCGGCGGGAAGGCCCATCGCCTTCCCATGAGCTGCTGCCATCTTGACCACCTGGGGCGGCATCTCCCATGTCTTTTTGGGCGCACAGTCGATAATCGCTTTATCGCCAAGCTTCTTGATCGCCTTATACAAGCGCGTGTTCTTGGCAAGAGTGGTGGCCACCACCAGGCACACGGTCGTCGGGGACGGATTGGCAAAATACTCGACAAGGGGCTCGCTCATCGCCTTAGGGAGCTTGTCGCAGTTGGTCAGAATGACCAATCGGAACTCAGCCCCCATGGGAAAGGTGTTGAGGGAGGCGACGACATCGTCGACCTGCGGGTCTTTGGTCATATCGCGCTCATCGAGGTTGAACTCGACCATGCCTGACTTCCCCAGGCGAGCACGCATACGCTCGACGGCACGCGAGCTCTTGAGTTCGTCGGATCCCACGATCAAATATCCTGGCAACAGACCTTGCCCGGCCATGCGCGCCCCTTTCGAAACGACACGTCAGGCGCTGTATCCCTGACGGGCGGAGAATTTCATCAACTATACCCCGATGCGGACCTTGAAGAGTTCCTCGGATGCCGAATACCGGCATTCCGGCCCTTCACCTTCCTCGTTCCCGTCATTGAATCCCCTGGGTCTTAACGACAGGACCCGTCTTTCCCGGACGAATGATCACATCGCCCACGTCCTTGGTGCACAGAAAACGCGCACCGGCTCGTTCGAGCAGTGACACGCACACCGGATCGGGATGGCCGTAGGAATTCCCCTCGCCCGCACTCGCCACAGCGAGTTCGGGATCCAGCAGCTCAAGCGGCTTCTCGGCAACAGCGATCTCCGAACCATGATGACCCACTTTGAGCACGTCGATATCCCCCACCTCATCCGCGTATTCCGCAAGCTCATCTTGTTCCGTATCACCCGTAAGAAGCATGTCCAGACTCGCCCCCTCACCATTGCCATACGATACGTCCAAGCAGAGGGAGTCGGCATTTTCCTCACCAGAGACCAAACCCTGGGGCCATACAACCCTACAGGCGAACTCCCCCACACGGATCACATCGCCTACTTGCACCTCGACAATCTCTTGAGAGACGCTTGAGAGCTCGGAAGGCGCATGCGCGGATGCGCCGCAGGCAACGACGATTTGGCCGACCGGCATGGCGTCGAGCACATCGGGGAGACCGCCCCAGTGATCGCGATCCCAATGTGTCACGACCACCGCGTCCAGCGCATACACGTTGTTTCGCGCGAGCGCCTCTACGACGGCATTGTCGACGCCCGCATCGACCAACATGGTCCTCGAGCCATCGCGAATGAGAATGGCATCGGCTTGTCCCACGTCAAGAATCGCGACCTGTGCCGGGGCGTACATCGACCATCGCAGGATATGCGCCACGAGCAGCAACGCCGGCAAACCGATGATGCAAGAGACTCGACGCGCCGAGGCATCGCGCCACCTCACATAGACCACAATCGCCGCACCGTATGCAAGTACCGGCAACCACCAAGGAGCGACAACCGTCATCGATGCAAAGGGAACGGCGGCGAAGAGCCGCGCGAGAAAGATGGCGAGCTGCGCCAGGGCGTCGGGCAGCCACAAGACCGCATCGGCAACACGAGCGATCAACGCCTCCGGCACATCCGCAAGCACACCCACGCCATACACCACCTCCCCGACTGCCGTCGCTCCAAGACCCGCCATCAGCAGCCCCGTCATCACCGGCCCCACAACGAGATTCGCCAATGGCGCGATGAGCGACACCTCACCGAACACCGGCAGGGTTACAGGGAGTGTCGCCCACTGCGCGACAAGTGAGAGGGAGAGCGGCTCGGCAATTGCGGCCGGCAGGCGAAGGCACGCGAGGGCATACGAGACATACCGGCCAAGCACCCCGATGAACAAGACGCTGAGCGCCGAGAGCTGGAACCCAAGATCGTACACAACTCCCGGATTGAGCCAGACGAGGGCCGTCACCGTGAGAGCGAGGGCAGAGGGGGCGTGCGATCGACGCCCACCGAGGATTGCTGCCGTAGCCAGCCCGACCATCGAGACCGACCGGAGCGCAGAGGGCGCACCCCCGGTGAACATCACGTACAGCGCCATGACTACCAGAAGCGCCGCACTTTTTGCCGCGCGCCCGCAGCGTAAGCGCCGCAGCAGCATCTCAAGCATCGCGGAGATGTAAGCCAGATGACTCCCAGACACGGCGACAAGGTGCGTGAGGCCACAGCGAGAGAACGCATCGTACGCGTCTTCCCGCGCGAGCTCCGTCACGCGCCCGCAAACCGTACCAGCCAGCAAGGCCCGGGATGGACCGCACGCTGAATCAAGGATGGAAAGCGCAACGGTGCGCGCCACAGCGACGGGCGAGCTAGACGCATTCTCTTCCATTTCCAAAACCGTGGCGACATCGAGAACTCCCACCTCGCCCCTCATGAACCTCCCGCGTGCCCAATCACCTTCTTCCAACCGCTCGATGTGCCCGACAACCCTAAGCGCCGCACCGGATTCGACGGTGCGTCCCGTGGTCGCTCTTAGCCGAACGCCGGTAGGGATACCGGAGTCAACCAACTCGACAGTTGAGGATGCCCCGTATTCGCCGAGACTCGGGTCTCCTATGGTGACGAACTGCCAGGCGCTTACCGATGCAGACCCCGCCATGTGCAGGCGATGCTCCCAACCGGCGAGCTCCACGCCCGAGATCGCAGCAGCAACCGCACACCCAACGCCGGCAAACACCAGCGAAAGACGCACGTAGCGACCGGGAAATGACCCCTCGTCATCTCCATGAGCGGTCCCCTCCCAACGAGCTATGAAACGCCATGCGAACAGTGCCAGTGCGCATCCAAGAACGACCAACGCCCCGATGGTGCCCCAAGGCGCAACCGTCACTTGTGCCCGCCGCGTCCAACCTATCTGCATGACGCATGCGGCGGATGCACATGACCCGATCGCCAAAAAGGCCGTGGGCGGAATATACGGACGTACGGGCTTCTCAACTACGCCCCCGCGCATCGCCATCACACGCAGATGCCCGATTTGAGCTTTTCGAACTTCTTCTCCCCTATGCCGCTCACACGCATAAGATCCTCGATGGTGGAGAAGGGTCCGTTCGCGTCGCGGTCTTCTATGATTGAACGCGCTGTCGAGGGCCCTATACCCGGCAGCTCGTCGAGTTCCGCCTCGCCTGCTGTATTGATGTCCACGAGGGAGCCACCCGCATCTCCGTCTCCCGTCGACGACGCGCCATCTCCCGATGAAGATCCGCCCGCAAGCGCGCTCTCGGACAGCTCCTCACCAACACGCGGAATGTAGATCTGCTGTCCATCCGATACCCTAGCCGCGCGATTAACTCGCGACAAATCAGCGTCGCCAAGAGCTCCCCCCGCGGCGGCGATCGCGTCGCCCACACGCGCATCCGCTTCGAGTTCAAAGACGCCTGGTTCCGTTACCGCCCCGGCAACATCAACGATGATGTCGTCGAGCGAGTCCCCTGTTTCCCCATCGGCTCCCGCACCATCGGCCTCCGTTTCATCCGTGTCCCCAGAATCGATGTCAGTGCCTTTATCCGAGTCGACATCGCGTCGTATCTCAACCCCATCAGCCGAGGCAAATCCATCTCTCGCGACTCCCCCGGCAAAGAGCATCCCAAGTCCAACCGACCCCAGTACCAGTCCTGTCACCAGAGCGAATGCGAAGCACGCGATCGGTCTCTGACGCAGGTACAGCGCGACGCGCGTTGCGAGGGCCACACGCTTCTTTTCAACCTGAGCCATGTCACCACCTCCCCCATCCATCGTTGCAGTGCTCGCACGATGAGTTCGGGAGTTTTTTAGAAAGTCTTCAATGCTCTGTTGAGGGCTCAGGCACGCGACTGACACGTCAGGCAAGGTTCCTGCCCGCAAAAGGCAAGGGCTTCGCGATGGGATGGACATGGGACCAAGGGCGGGAGGGCCCGCGATCTCGGTAGGGATGGCTCCAAAAGCAGAACGGGGTCGAAACGACCATATCGTCTCAACCCCGTTCGCATCAGCCTACCTACGGCAGCATGGAAATCATTCCGTTGCAAGGTCTTCGGGCGCATCGGCCTTCGGACGGAGAAAACGCGGCGCCAGTTCGTCATGACGCTCGCGCATCGCACGCGGCCGCTTATAGACGGGAGCGGTAAAATCAACGTACTCGACGTGCTCAACCAGGTAATCGATCATCGTCTCGTGATCGAACATGTTCCACGCCTCGTGAACGGCGTCGAGCTTCGCATGCGTCTCGGGACGGCGGGGCATGAACAAGGTGCAGCAATCGGGCGCCGTCTGGCAGGAGATTTCGTACGTTCCGATCTGCTTGGCGCGCTCGATGATCTCCTGCTTATCGGATCCGATGAGCGGACGAAAAACCGGAATGTCCACAATCTCGTTTACGGCCATGATGTTCTCGAGCGTCTGGGAGGCAACCTGTCCCAGCGACTCGCCCGTGACAATCGCCTTTGCCCCCTCGATCTTCGCAATGCGCTCGGCCACCGCGTACATGACGCGGCGATACATGATAACGCGTAGGTCGGAGGGTGTCTTAAGCGAAATTTCGCGCTGGCAGTCGCCAAAAGGCACCACGTACATGCGACCGATCTGCACCGCAGGTGCAAGCTGCTCGATGATGTCCTGACAGAGGTACTCGCTCGTATCGGCGGTCTGTGGACGACCTGAGAAGTGGATGGGCACCACAACCGCGCCGCGACGGGCGAGCTGCCACGTGGCGACTGGAGAATCGATACCTGAGGAGAGCAGCGTCACGACCTTGCCGGCACTACCCTGGGGCAGGCCGCCAACACCCCGCATGCTCTTGGCGTACACATAGACGCTGCCCTGAACGACCAGCACGTGGACAGTGGCATCGGGCTCGCGCATTTGGACCTTCTTCTCGGGATACGCGAGGCAAAGCGCCTCGCCCACCTGTCGGTTGAGGTCCATACTCGTGAGCTCGTAATCGGTGTTCGATCGGCGGGCGGCAACCTTGAACGTGTCAAACGGGCCGAACTCTGCAAGCGCGTCGATCGCCGCCCGACAGTACTCGGAGGGCTCACGGTTGGTATGAAACGCGAGAGAGCAACGTGCGACACCCGGAACCTGAGCGATCAGCGGCATGGCGCGCTCGGCTTCGCCCTTGGTGGAGAAGGTGATGAGGATATGCCCGGAAATGCGCGTCACGCACGAAACGGAAAAGGCGGCCAAAGCCGCCTTGCACGAGTCCATGAGGATGCGCTCGAACCGAGCTCGGTTCTTGCCTTTGAGTCCTATCTCGTGATAGTGCACCAGGCAAACGCGGCTGGCCATCTACGCTTCCGACGGGTCGATGTGGCCAAGGGCGGCCTCATAGCGGGCGTGGTCATAGGAGATGGTGCCATCAACGATCTCCTCCATGGCCATGGAGATGGTGTCCTTGCCAGAGAGCAGCACGGTCAGGTCATCCGTATCCTGAACAGCGAGCACGCGATTGTGCTGGCCGCGCAACATGTTGTTGATATCGCTTGCGCGTTGGGACGCAAGAGCGGAGAGAAGGAACCGGTTGTGGTCGGTCTTCTCCAGCAAGTCATCGATGGCGGGCTTCACAACAGACACTGGAATCAGTTCCTTTCGTGACGATGCAGTACGGCAATGAGCTCCTCAGTCGCGCGATCGAGGTCATCGTTTACCACGATTTCGTCGTAGCGATCACGCAGATGCATCTCGCTCTCGGCGGTATGCAGGCGAAGCTCGAGAGACTCAGACGTTTCCGATCCGCGGCCGATCAAGCGCTCACGCAGAACCTCGAGCGACGGGGGCTCGATGAAGATGAGGACGGCATGGGGGAACCGCTCTTTGACGGCGAGCGCTCCCTGCACGTCGATCTCCAAGATGAGGGACTGACCGGTGGCCAGATTGCGTTCGACCTCGCTGGCAAGCGTGCCATACCGATGATCGTGCACCTGTGCCCACTCGATGAACTCGCCGGCCTCAATCCGAGCGGAGAACTCATCGTCGGTCAGGAAATAGTAATTCACGCCGTCCACCTCGCCGGCGCGCGGAGCTCTCGTGGTAGCGGAAACCGTCAGACCCAGGTTAGGCATCTGTTCGCGAACGCGCGCGACCAGCGTACCCTTCCCTGCGCCTGACGGCCCGGAAATCACAAAGAGCTTTGGCTCGATGAGACCCACTTACTTGGTGAGCTGCTCGATGAGCTGCTCGCGCTGACGGACGCCGAGGCCCTGGACGCGACGGGTGGCGGAGATGCCCAGCTCGTCCATGATCTTGGCGGCCTTGGCCTTGCCGTAACCAGGAAGGGACTCGATGAGCGTGGAGACCTTCATGCGAGAGGCGATCGGGTCGTCGGAGTTAAGAACGGACTCGAGCGTGGTCTCGCCCTTCTTGATCTTCTCGCGAAGCTCGGCACGGGCGTGACGGGCGGCAGCGGCCTTCTCGAGAGCGGCCTTACGCTGCTCATCGGTGAGCTGAGGAAGCGCCATGTGTACCTCCAATAACGGGTTACTCATACGAATTAAGATTCCAATATGGGCATTTACGTGCGCATTTGAACCTTTAACGGCTCCTTAGGGTAGTCCATGCACTGGCGAAATGCAAGCAAAACGGAGAAAAGAACCGAGAAATGCCTGTTTAAAGGCTATGCGGACACCGTTTGGACAGGCACGGTGCCCGCTCCATCATTACTTCACGCCCCGTACCAGCTCTTCGACGATCGCCTCGTATGCGGCAACGGGGTCCTCTGACCCTGTGATGGGACGCCCCACCACGATATGGCTCGCACCACGCTCGATGGCCTGAGCGGGCGTTGCAACCCGGGACTGGTCGCCGAGCTCCGCACCAGCGGGACGGACCCCGGGCGTGACGATGAGCGCATCCGGCCCCAACAGCTCACGCATTGCCCGTGCCTCCATGGGAGAGCAGACGATACCGTCGATGCCGTTGGCCTGCGCGAGCGACGCAAGACGGGCGGCCTCATCGGCCACAGGGGAATCGACGCCGATCTGCGTCAGGGCATCTTGGTTCATACTCGTGAGCACGGTGATGGCAACGAGCTTGGGACGACTACCGCGAATCTCGGCAGCCTCCTCCGCCCCCTCGCGGCAGGCCGCGAGCATGGCACCGGAACCCAAACCATGCACGGACAATAGGTTCGCACCGGCGAGCGCGGCAGAACGAGCGGCTCCGCGCACCTGATGCGGGATGTCGTGGAACTTAAGATCCAGGAAAACCTTGAACCCACGTTCATTGAACTCGCGAACGATTTGCGGACCTTCGGCATAAAAGAGCGTCATGCCCACCTTGAGCCACTTGGCGTGCCCGGACAGGGCATCGGCAAGCTCGAGGGCGCGGGTACGGTCGCAGTCGATGGCGACGATAACGCGGTCGCGGGCGTCCGCCTCTAGCATTCAAAGGCTCCGATCAGCTCGTTGATATCACGAACGCCCTGGCTCTCCGCCCACTCCTCGAGCTCGCGCAGGATGCGCACAGAGGCGTCTGGCTCGACGAAGCTCGCCATGCCAACCGAGACGCAGCAAGCGCCGGCCAAGATGAACTCGGCGGCATCCTCACCGGTCATGACGCCACCGACGCCGCAGACCGGAATATCGACCGCATTGGCGGCCTCCCACACCATGCGCACCGCGATGGGATGGCACAGCGGGCCGGACAAACCACCCGTGGGCTTGGAGAGCTTGGAGCGGCGCGTATGCACATCGATCGCCATACCGGGAATGGAGTTGATGACGGTAAGGCCATCAGCTCCCTCCGCCTCGAGCGCCCGGGAGATCTCGGGAATGCGAACGGGGGCCATCTTCACGAACAGGGGGCGATCGGTCACCTTACGGCACGCGCGCATGACCTCCGCGGCGCCATCGGGGGTCGAGCCGCAGGCGGCGCCGCCAGCTGCGATGTTGGGGCAGCTCACGTTGATCTCAAAGCCAGCCGCCCACGGGCACAGCTCATCGAACATCTCGAGGGCGCGGACGTACTCTTCCGTGGAGTGACCGGCAACCTGGCAGATCACCTGCGTCCCCTTGCCCGTGAGTTCGTCGAGCCATGGACCGTAATCGCGCGCGAAGGCCTCCACGCCGGGATTCTGAAGGCCCACGGAATTCATCATGCCGCCGCGGACCTCGGTCATGCGGGGTGCGGGATTGCCCGGCCAGGGCTCCGCCGCACAACCCTTGGTGGTGATGGCGCCGAGCTGACTCACGTCCATGAGCTCGGAGAACTGCCACCCCTGGCCGAACGTCCCCGACGCGGTGTTAATGGGGTTCTTCATCTTGACGCCGCCGAAATCGACGGCCATATTCACCTGGCTCACCAGACCACCACCTTGGATGCATCGAACACGGGACCGCACATGCAGGCGCCCTGCATGCCGGAGGTCGTCTCGACGTTGCACGTGCTGCAGGCGCCAAACCCGCAGCTCATCATGCGCTCGAGAGACGCCTCGCAATACACGCCGGCATCCGCTGCCGCCTGGGCGACCTTGCTCATCATGACACCGGGACCGCATGTGGCCACGTAGTCGTACCCGCCGGCGGCCAAGAGCTCGGCAGCGGGATCGGTGCAGAAGCCGCAGCTGCCGGCAGAACCGTCGTCGGTGGCAACGCGAACCGTGCCGCAACCCAGAGCCTCGAAGTCTTCAACGCCCACGAGCTTGTCGGCCGTCGCCGCGCCCACGCAGGCGTCAACGGCAACACCCGCCGCCGCGAGATCACGCGCAAGGCACAGCACCGGCGGCACGCCGATGCCGCCGCCCACCACGAGCACCCGGCTGGCATCCTCGGGCACGCACCAGCCATGGCCCCCGGGGCCAAGAAGGTCGCTCTTAAAGCCGGGCTTCCACTCCGACATGCGCTGCGTTCCATTACCCACAACGGCATACCAGATTTCTACCGTACCTGCCTGCGGATCAGCCGCGACATAGCTCAGCGGAATGCGCAGCAGCTCGCTGGCATCGCCGGGCACGCGAACGTTGACGAACTGGCCGGGCTTGAGCGCGGATGCGAGACGCGGGGCCAAAATGACGAGCGAGAAGATGCCATCGGCGATCTTCTCGTTCGTGACGACCTCGAAATCGTGCATGCGCGCAGGTGAAGGATTCGGCATATATGCTCCCCTCCCCATGCGGTGCATGGTCAAGATGTACGCGCGGCCCCGCAATGACAAATCGAGGGGCCGCGCTATGCAGATACAGCTATCTTAGCAAACGACGCCGTTGGCGAGCGTGCGCTTTCCACCCACGAAAACATCCGTGGCGCGACCGGTGAGCTCAGCGCCCTTGAATCCGGAATTCTTGGCGTGGCTGACGAAATCGTCCTCAGACACGGTCCAAGCGACATCGGCATCGAAGACGGTGAGGTCGGCGACGCTGCCCTCGGCGATCGTGACCTGATCGAGCCCGAGGATCTTACGGGGCTCGATAGCCATGAGCTCGACCATGCGGGCGAAGGTGATCTTGCCCGTCTTGACCAGGTTGGTGATCACCAGGCCGAGCGCGGTCTCGAGGCCGGTCATGCCGAACGGAGCGAGCTCGAACTCGCGGGACTTCTCCCAATCGGAATGCGGGGCGTGGTCGGTCGCGATCGCATCCACGGTGCCGTCGATGACGCCCGCGATGAGTGCTTCGGCGTCGGCGGCGGTGCGCAGCGGCGGGTTGACCTTGAAGCACGTGTTGTAGGTTCCGTCGATGGCATCCTCAGTGAGGAACAGGTGATGCGGGGTAGCCTCGCAGGTAACGGGCAGACCCTTGGCCTTGGCGGCACGCACCATATCCAGGCCCTTGGCGGTGGAGATGTGCTGGATGTGCAGCTTGGCACCGGTGAGCTCGGCGATCATGATGTCGCGCATGATTTGGAGCTCCTCGCCTTCCGCCGGCCAACCGAGCAGGCCCAGGCGCGTGGAGACGGCGCCCTCGTTGATCTGGCCATCGCCCACAAGGTCCTCATCCTGGCAGTGGCTCATGAAGACCTTACCGAACATCTGGCCGTAATCCATGGCGCGGCGCAGCATGCCGGCGCCCTGGACGCCATGGCCGTCGTCGGTGAAGGCCACGCAGCCATGCTCGACCATATCGCCCATCTCGGAGATGATCTCGCCTTTGAGGCCCTTCGTCATGGCACCGGAGGGGTACACGCGGCAGTGGCCCTTGGCGGCGGCGACGGACTTGATGTACTCGACCACGACGCCGTTGTCGGTCACGGGCTTGGTGTTGGGCATGGAGCACACGCCGATGAAGCCACCGCGCGCGGCAGCGGCGGTCTCGGACTCGATGTCGCCCTTGGCCTCAAAGCCGGGCTCGCGCAGATGCACGTGCATGTCCACCAGACCGGGGACGAGATACTTGCCGGTAAGATCGATGACTTCGGCAGCATCGCACGTGAGGTTCTCGCCGACAGCGGCGATCTTGTCGCCCTCGACGAGCACGTCTACACATCCGTCAAGCTCGACGGCAGGGTCGACGACGTGGGCATTCTTAAGAAGCAAGGCCATTATCGGCACCTCCAAGCAGCAGATACAGGGCAGCCATGCGCACGCAGATACCGGCGTACACCTGGTCGAGGATGACGGAGCGCTCCGGATGGTCGGGCATGTAGGAGTCGAACTCGACGCCACGGTTGATCGGGCCGGGGTGGCACACGATCGCATCGGGCCTCATGAGGCCCTCGCGGGCCTTGGTGAGACCGTAGAGGCGGTGATACTCGCGCTCGCTCGGGAACGGCGCGCCCTCAAGGCGCTCACGCTGGATGCGCAGCATGTAGACGACGTCAAGATCGGGAAGGACATCGTCGAGGCTGTTCGACACATGGTCGGCGCCCAGGATGTCGGGACGGGGCGGCATGAGGGTGTTGGGACCCACGGCCGTGACCTCGGCACCCATGATCTTGAGCGCGGGGATGAGGGAGCCGCACACGCGGGAGTGACCGATATCGCCCACGACGCCCACCTTGAGGCCGTCGAAGCTCCCCTTGCGCTCCCAGATGGAGTACAGGTCGAGCAGCGCCTGGGTGGGGTGGCCGTGCTTGCCGTCACCGGCGTCGATGACGACGGCAGGGCTCGCCTGGCTCACGATGTGAGGCGCACCGGCGTGCTTGTCGCGCACGACGATGCAGTCGATCTTATAGGCGTCGAGCGTCATGACGGTGTCGATGAGGCTCTCGCCCTTCACCGTGGAGGTGGAGGAGCCGCCAAAGTTCAGCGTGTCCGCGGAAAGACGCTTCTCGGCCAGCTCGAAGGAGCTGCGGGTGCGCGTAGAGGGCTCGTTGAACATGTTGACGATGGTCTTGCCCTTGAGGGTCGGAACCTTCTTAATGGTGCGCTCATTGACCTCGGAGAACGCCTTGGCGGTCTGCAGGATCGTCATGAGCTCGGTATCGGAGTACTCGGAGATGTCGATGAGGTGCTTGTGGTTGTTGAACACGGATTACTCGCCTCCCAGCGGCGCGGAGCCAACGTGGCCACCCGGCGCGACGTCGAAGATCTCGACGGCGGAACGGCCGTCGACCTCCTCAAGATACAGACGGACGTTCTCCTCGTGAGAGGACGGGACGTTCTTACCCACGAAGTCGGGGCAGATGGGCAGCTCGCGATGGCCGCGGTCAACGAGGACGGCGAGCTCGACGCGGCTGGGGCGACCCAGGTCCATGATGGCGTCGAGGGCGGCGCGGATGGTGCGGCCGGTGTAGAGAATATCGTCCACGAGCACGATGCGCTTGGCATCCAGGTTGAACGCGATGTCCGTGGCGTGGACCGCAGGAGCGAAGTTGGTGAGGTAGTCGTCGCGGTAGAAGCTGATGTCGAGGCTTCCCAGCGGGACGCGCACCCCCTCGATACGCTCGATCTCGTCCACGAGTTTCTTTGCGAGCAAATCGCCGCGGGTCACGATACCCACAAGCGCGAGGTCCTCAACGCCCTCGTTCTTCTCGACGATCTCGTGCGCAATGCGGGTGATGGCGCGGTTGATCGCGGTGTCATCCATGATGACGGCCTTAGGTGAAGACATGCTCTCGAACTCCTTCCTTACACTCTTGACCTGCGACAATTGCAGGTCAAAAAAATAATGCCCGACCGCTTGGCGTGCGAGCATCACAGGAAGGCATATATGCTGGGCGCGGGCGCCCCGCTTGATGGTCCTTGTGGTATCTCGTACGCACTTAAAGGTCTTTGTCCATTGTACACGGTATGGCGGATGTCGAACATGGTGAATAGAATTTCGCGCGGAGCGCATAAAATGCGAAGATGGCGACCTGTGGGTGCCCGTGGTGGAAAAGCGCGGTGACTCGAAATCCGTCGTGATCCACGTGAGCACGGGGTACCCACGTTCGACAACCGTTGCGACCTCATCGAAGGAGCACCCGGTGAGCTCAACGCCGTGGAGTGGCGCATCCACGGCAGCCGCATACGCATCTGCGCAAACTACCACGGCGGGCGGCATGGCGCTGCCGGAACTCCGCACGTCGCCTGCAAAATGGTTGACGAAATCGCTCCACGTGGGGTCGGTCGGCATGTACGTGTCTATGAGCGCGGAAGGCTCAACCGAATACCCCATCGAACGCAGACACATTGCGAGCGAGAACGCCTCGCATCCCGATGGAAACTCCGGGTTTTGGTACAGCGGCGCGACGATGAGCTCCTGCGAACGCCTGGGAAACTCCTCTAGACGTGAGGATGGCCCTCCAAACACGAAGCTAATTTCCCATGCACATGCAGCGGCCAAGCACATCGCCAAAAGCATCAACAGTGCACATCTTTTGCGTCTAGTGTGCTTGCGCCTTGGCCTACCAGCACGACACCCGCCATTGAGCAATTCAGACATCCGATGGCCTTCCTTTCCCCGTGTTTCCTCGAGCGCGGCTCATGCACGCGCATCGCGGTCATACGTCGACAAGGAACATAGGAGTCGCGAACGGCTTCGTCTGCCATCAAAGGATATGAATACGCCGTGTGCGCCTGATGACAGGCGCGCACGGCGTGGAAACACTCGAGAAGGACATTGTTCAGTGCCTTAAAGCCCCGCATCCCTTCGCAGCAAAGCAACAAGCTGGGCGCGACGATGAACGCGTAGCAGTCGATAGGCGGCATCCCGGGCGGAGTTGACGGTGCCGATTGAATAGCACATCGCGCGGGCGATCTGTGGGCCCGACTCCCCCGCGACGATACGCAGCGCAACTTCAACCTGGACAGAGTTGAGGCCTCGACCTGCAAGGTAACTCTCCAACCGAGAACGATCCGCATTGTGAGAAGCGAGGAGCGCCGCGGCATCGCGCTCATTACGGGCATCAGCAAGAAGCCGAACACCCGCCCACACGGTCAGAAGCATCAACAAGGTCAGACAGGTGACAATCACCACGAGCATCGCGGTTCTGACATCGCCCATGCCGCTCGCCGGTACGACATCTCCCATGGACGCGTATCCTCCGAAAACCACATCTCTAAACTGAGCATATGAGAGGTCGGCGTACACATTCGTCACCTTGCCACCGCCGAGGATGCCCGCCACCCCAAACAGCGCACAGAGTGGCAACCCACGAGCCGACATCCGCACCGTGTTGCGTAAAGACAATGCGAGCAGGTAGATTACAAGCACGGACGTGCCAAAGAGGGCGACGGACGCTTGCCCTGATTCCGCAGCGAACACAACCACCAGCGTGCCGCTGAGAAGCTGGCGCGTGGCCCCCACCCCTTGGGAGCGTAGCCCTCCAACGCACACAACGATGATGCATCCGAACAGTGGCATCATGAGCGGTGCGAAGCTGAGCGGCGAGGCCGAGCGCCACACCTCCTCCCAAGCAATGCCGATCATAAGGGAAAGCAGCGCCAAGTAGACAACATGGAGAACGTCAAGCGTCACGCCCGGAGACGTGGGGGCGACGGGAACAGACGATATTGCCGCCCCTCCGGCATCGTGATGACACATCCAAGAGATGGACGAGGAGATTGCACAGAGCGCGATGGACACGATGGCAGCGCAGCCCAAAAATCCCGGAATTGCCGACGCGAAGACGATCTCGCATAGGACTCCCCACGTGGCAGCTCGAGCCTGCCGGGCGACCAGCTCGCGTGCTTCTGCGAGCGAGGCGACCTCCATTTTGCGGTACGCACGTTGCTGATACGCACGAACGGTCGGAGCCTTGATACCCAATCGCTCCGCGATGGCAGCGGAGGTCATCCCATCCAGCGCAAGGAGAAGGCACACTGTCTCGCGCTCCGTCAGGTGGTACGTCTCAGCCAGTCGCTCATGCCGCCGCTCGTCTCCCTCGTCCAACTCCAAAGACGATTCGTCGGCTCCGCTTTCCACAACTTCTTGTCCCGTATGCCGCCAGACCACAAACACGCAGGCGATCACCGCCACAACCAGAACCATGCACAGACCATAGGAGGCAAGCTCTCCAAATGGCCCCCTTAGAGGAATCGCACACGAAGCCGCATAGGAGGCGACTTCGCCCGATGCATATGAGCCCAGCAGGGCGCATGCGTAACGCCGTGATACTCCCGTGGGACTTCCAACACCAGGCCGCGCAATTCGAACGACCCACATGCCGACGCCTATCACGGATGCCACGAGCCCCAAGCTCGCCATCGGATTCCCCACAACCTGCGTTCCCCACAAAGCCCCACATGCAAAATGGGGAAAGCACCACATCATGGCGAGAGGCCGTAAACATCCGATGCAAAAGAACAACGCCGGCACCATGCGCATTCGACGCGCGTCAAAAACACGGGAGACGCCCGATGGTCCCGCATCGTCACGTCCCCCGCACCCCTTCGCAAGGATAATCCCCTCCCAAGACCAGCATGCAGCGGAAATTGCAGACGCAATGAGGCAGATGAGGCGCCCATCAAGCACATAGGGCAGCTGGCCCATTAGGAAACCCGCGAACACCTGCACCAGACAAACATGTCTACCTCCATATGAGACGAACACATCCAAGCAACTACAGCTTGGCGAACGCTCATCTTCGAGCGCCGAGGAAATCATCACCCGTTGGTAGGGCGGCTGTCTGTAGTCAACGGATATGAATCAACCGATGACATGCCCTACCTTACGTTTGTCGCCAATATAGATAAAGGTTACGCGTCGCTGAAATCACGCGCAATATCGACCTTTCGACAGATTCAGGCCCTTCTCCTTGTGAACAGCGCGGCAGAATGCACAAATGCGCAGCGCACGGCATCAAAACCCTACAGCTATTCATCGATGCGCAGGCACAGGCATCAGCAAGGCCATCCACGGTTCCTGACCATGGCCCATCCACGGCTCAAAAACTTTTTTAAAATTGGGGCTTGCGTCACGCGGGACGTTCCGTATAATTAACTTCGTTGCTCAGGAGCACAGCACGTGAGCAGCTTGACAATTCCTCGATAGCTCAATGGTAGAGCCCGCGGCTGTTAACCGCGTTGTTGTAGGTTCGAGTCCTACTCGAGGAGCCAGAATTTTCAGACCCGCGTTCTCGCGGGTCTTTTTGTATACAGATGAGCCACCGCAATCCCTCCCCTGCGATCACGGGAGTCGGGGCCCTCGCCCGCCAGGACAAGTACGAAAAGCGCCCCTTGGAGCACAGGGCTCGCAAGGGGCGAAAAGAACGCGCTCTCGTATTGACTTAGCAGTTCTCGAGGTAATCCTTGAGCTTGCTGGAGCGGCTGGGGTGACGAAGTTTGGCCAAGGTCTTGGACTCGATCTGGCGAATGCGCTCACGCGTGACGCCAAACTCGCGGCCAACTTCCTCAAGAGTGCGCGGATGGCCATCGACCAGGCCAAAGCGCAGCTCGATAACCTTACGCTCGCGTTCAGCCAAGCCATCGAGCACCTGCGTGAGCTGCTCCTGCAGCATGGAGAAGCTCGCGGCATCGGCGGGAACGACCGCTTGGGCGTCCTCAATGAAGTCACCCAGCTGGGAGTCCTCCTCCTCACCAATGGGCGTCTCAAGCGACACGGGCTCCTGAGAGATCTTCTGGATCTCGCGCACGCGATCGGCGCTCATGTCCATCTCGGCGCCGATCTCCTCGGGGGTCGGGTCGCGACCGAGATCCTGAAGCAGCTGACGCTGCACGCGGACGAGCTTGTTAATGGTCTCGACCATATGGACCGGAATACGGATGGTGCGGGCCTGGTCGGCGATTGCGCGCGTGATGGCCTGGCGAATCCACCACGTGGCGTACGTGGAGAACTTGAAGCCCTTCTCGTAGTCGAACTTCTCGACCGCGCGAATCAAACCGAGGTTGCCCTCCTGGATGAGGTCGAGGAAGAGCATGCCGCGACCCACGTAGCGCTTGGCGATGGACACAACCAGGCGGAGATTCGCGGAGATGAGCGCTTGCTTGGCGTCCAAACCCACCTGCTCGACACGCATGAGGCGGCGCATCTCGGCACGGGTGAGCTCGAGCTCGCCAGCCTCCTGCTTTTCGAGCTTGTCGGCAGCGTCCAGGCCGGCCTCGATCTTCATGGCCAGGTCGACCTCTTCGGCGGCCGTCAACAGATCGACCTTGCCGATCTCCTTAAGGTACATGCGAACCGGGTCACCCGTCAGCATGACCGTTGAGGCGTCGATGCCGCGAGCGCGCGAACGGCTGCGCGTGGTGCGCACGGTACGAGCCTTCTTCTTCGATTTAGTCGAGGCCATCTCGGCATCCGCGCGCTTAGCCATTTTAAGGTCATGGTCCTCGTCGCTCTCGTCCCCGTCGAGATCCTCGTCCCTCATAACGTCGTGGTCGTCATCGTCCACAACCAGCTCGGACTCATCGTCTTCGGTGGCAGAGACGATCTCGACGCCGCGATCGCGGAGGAATTGGTAGATAGAGCTCAGCTGTGCATCAGTTACATCGACATCCTTGAGGGCAACCTGAATCTCGTCCTCAGTGACGGAACCGGACTTCGAGCCGAGATTGAGCAGCTTTTCGATGGTCGCGTCCAGCGCGGATTCAGTGCTTTGAGTCTTTCTTGGCACAGATGCTCCCTTCTTAGCACATAGGATTCATTACTTTACCACGGTTCTATACCCAATTGTGCCAGAAGATTGCGCTTTTCTGACAATCTCGTTATTGCCGGAAGGGGTCGGCTATCCCCTCAACGGCCCGCTCGAGCTCTCGAATGCGCGCGGCATCCCGTGTTGCCTGGATGGCGAGCTCCCTGCGCTCATCGCTCGAAAGCGAGCTGTTGGACCGCAGGCGCGACTGCGCGGCCTTCATGCGACGACGTGCCGTGTACAGTTCGAGCGTGTCGAGCAGGAAGGCGATGTTTGTCTCTGTAGGATGCCTGCTCGTCGCCGAGATCATACCGGCCGACACGAGCTGCGCCGCCTCGGGGCACACCGCGCGTGCGGCCGACATGACCTCAGCGGCACCCGTGCCCTCGGGCGTTGCGAGAACAGACCAGGCTATCGTCTCGTTGCGGGAATCGACCCATTCAACCTCGGTGATGCGTTCCGCAAACGGCCTGAACGCGTCGGGGTAGGTGGTGAGCATGGTCAGCAGCTCACGCTCGCAGGCGAGCTGACGGCGCTCGAGGTCGGTGAGCATGGATAGCGCCGCGTCCTCGTTGCGCGCGGGTGGTTCCGCACCAACGACATCGGGAGCATCCGGAACGTAATCGTACGGTGCGTCTTCATAGAACGGCTCATCATATGGCGGATAGTCGACGGCGGAGGTGGCTCCAGGAGCGGCAGGCGCACTCCCGACGGACGCAATCGTCTCACTCCCGCGCGCGCGAGGCGCTCCCCCGCCCTCGGCACCGATACGTTCACGCTCCGCCTGCGCGCGCTCGCGTTGCTGCTCGCGACGGCGATTGGTCTCCTCGCGCTGCTGAACCTCGCGAAACACCTTGCCGGCGTTCGAGCGAATCATTTCAACGTCGAGTCCCAGGCGGTCGGCGATCTGCATGTAATAACCGTCGATCATGTAACTCGCGCGCAGCGGGTAGATGAGCTCGAGCGCGGAGCGCATAGCCTTGGCGCGACCACCCGGTGTGGAGATATCGCTCTCCTCCTCGAGCTTTCCAAAGACGAAGTCCATGAGCGGGATGGACTGATCGAGAAGCGCCCGCAGGGCCTCGCCGCCGTTTGCGCGTACGAAGTCATCGGGATCCTGACCATCGGGCAGGATGACGCAGCGCAGGTCGATGTCGTCCTTCTCGATGAACCGGATCGCGCGGCGAGCCGCCTTTTGCCCGGCGGCGTCGCCGTCGAACATATAGATGATCTTCTTGGTGAAGCGCGTAAGCGTCTTGACGTGCGATTCGGTGAGCGCAGTCCCCAGCACGGCCACGATGTTCTCGATACCCGCTTTCCAACAGCTCATCGCACTGATATAGCCTTCGACCACAATGACCTCGTTCGCGTTCACGATGTGATCTTTGGCCCAGTTGAACCCATAGAGGTTCTTGCCTTTGTGGAAGATGGGCGTCTCGGACGTGTTGAGATATTTGGCGTTCGTCTTCTCCTTATCGAGCGCGCGACCGCCGAACGCGATGCACCGACCCTGCTCGTCGTAGATAGGAAAGATCACGCGGTCGAAGAAGCGGTCGACAAGCCCGCCGCTGCGACTGCGGAACGCCACATTGGCATCGATCATCTCCTGCGGCGTAAACCCCTTGGACCCCAAATAGCGCACGAGCGCGCCATGGCCGGGCGCAAACCCCAGGTGGTACGTGCGACAGGTGGCGGCATCGAGGTCACGTCCCTTGCAGTATGCGCGACCGCGGTCGTCTTTACCCCGCATGAGCAGGGTATGGTAGAACTCGGCGGTCGCCTCGCAGACCTCGATAAGGCGATTGCGCTTGGTGCCGGAACGCTTGAAGGTGCGTTCCTCCTCGAGCTCGATGCCCGCGCGATCCGCTAGATATCGAATGGACTCGGGAAAACTCAGGTTCTCACGCTTCATGACGTACGTGAACGCGTCGCCGCCCTCACCGCAGCCAAAGCAATGCCACACCTGCGTGGAGGGGATCACGTGGAAGGAAGGCGTCTTCTCGCCGTGGAACGGACAGCAACCCCAGAGGTCGATGTTGCCGCGCGGCTTGAGCTCGACGGTCTCTTGGATGAGCGCGACGAGATCGGTCGCGTCACGTACCTTGTTCTTGTCGTCCTCAGAAATCATGCGATCCTCACCGGCGTCGTACCATAATCTGCCGCAATCTGTGCGATATCCCCCTCAACCGCCCGGATAAGCGCGTCAATGGACTCGAATGAACGCGAGGGACGCACCATGCGATCGAACGCGATGGAGACCTCCCGACCGTACAGGTCACCGTGATAGTCAATTAGATTGGCCTCGAGGCGGGCGGACGCGGCGGAGTCGGCAAACATCGGGGGCACGCCGGCGTTGATCGCGGCGGGCCAGACCTCGCCTCCAACACGCGCGAATCCCGCGTAGACGCCATCGGCGGGCATCTGTATGTCCGCTTGGACCTCGATATTGGCAGTGGGAAATCCCATTCCCGTGCCCTCTCCGCGCCCCGGCGCAACAACACCGTGCACGTAGAACCGTCGTCCGAGCTCACCGGCGGCGGCCACGACGTCACCCGCGGCGATCAGGCGCCGGATGCGCGTGGCCGTGATGGGTGCGTCGCCATCGATAAGCAGCTCGTGACCCGTAACCTCAACACCGCGATTCGCACCCCAGGCACGAATGACATCGACGGTCGAGGCGCCACGTGCGCCAAGGCGAAAATCGACGCCAACGTGTATCGCGCGGATGTCCACATACGGAGCGAGGACCTGCTCAAAAAAGGCCACATGATCGAGGGCGGCAAGCTCGCGCGTGAACGGAACGACCACCACACCCGTGCCCGACGCCCTAAGGGTTTTGATGCGATCGGCGATACTCAGGAGCTTGAGTGCGGGACGCTTACCCACCACCTCATCCGGATCGGGGTCGAACGTGACGGCAATGGCAGCAACCCCACGCTCAGCTGCATCACGACGCGCGCGGGAAAGCAGGCCGAGATGACCCCGGTGGACACCGTCGAACGCCCCGATGGCAACGACGCACGGCACGGGCGTCGCTGGCGAAGCATCGTCACCCACACGTATAACGGTTGTATGGCTACCGCTCACGTCGGCATCAGAGGCAAGGGGGGCGACGAGAAAGTCGCGCGCGAGCTCTGCACGCGCGGGCATGTGCGCCCCGGGCATGTGCGCGCCCGTATGCGATGAAGCCGCGTCCTGTACGCGCGTCATTGCGCAACACCTTCGATACCCTGGGGAAAGACCGTCTCCATGCGTAGGCTATCGCCCTCTGAGCTCGCGATGGCGCGCAGTTGGCCGCCGTGTGTGAGCGCGCACGGAGTGTCGATGGGAACATCGGCCGGGCGCCCAAGAGAGCCTCCCGCAAAGTGGTTCGGTATCGCGCGACCATTCAGAACGGCAGCAAGCTCGGCATCGCTGAGCGTACGCACGGGCATGCCGAGCACGACGGCGGGATCGAGCGCGGCGGCGCGAGCACCTTCGCACGACAGGTCCTCGATGCGCAGGCACATGCCAGCCGTAACGGGACCCGAGGCGGTACGGCGCAAGTCGGAAATGTGGGCGGCGTTGCCCGCAGCGCGGCCGATGTCGCGCGCAAGGGAGCGGATGTACGTCCCCTTGCTCACATCAAACGAAGCCGTCCAAACAACATGGCCGTCGACCTCGTCTATCGCCACGAGGTCGGCAGCATACACCTCGATGGTGCGCGCTGGGAGATCGACATCCTCCCCAGCCCGGGCTCGTTTGTACGATCGCACACCGTCGATGGAAATCGCGGAGTACGCCGGCGGGACTTGCTCCTGCTCACCGAGAAAATCCTTGAGGATGCTCGAGGCGAAGAGCCGAGAACTAAGATCGTCCGTTGCGGGAGCAGTGCGCGTGACCTCTCCTTCCGCATCGTCGGTCGTGGTCTCGGCCCCAAACGTGATGCGCGCGAGGTATCGCTTGCGGTCAAGGGTGACACGCCCCAACAACCGCGTCGCCTGGCCTACGCCCACGATCATGACGCCTGAGGCAAGCGGGTCAAGGGTTCCGGCATGACCCACGCGGCGCTCGCCCAGGGCGCGACGCACCTTGGACACAACGTCGTGAGAGGTGATACCCACCGGCTTATCGACAGCGAGCAGGAGATTGAGCTCGCTCGGCTTGCGCTTCGCCATGCGATCCTCACTTTCTGGCGAATATGTTCACGTGTACGCAAGGGGCATGCGCATCTCGCGCCCATCCCCTTGGTCGTGCTTTGTGTGACGAGCCCTAAGCGAGAAGCGCCTCCAGCTTGGGGAGCACCGTCTCGGCAGCCTCGGCAACCGTTCCATGGAAGGTGAATCCCGCTGCCGCGGCGTGCCCCCCGCCGCCGAGTTCGACGGCGATTCCGGAGATGTCGAGCTTGCCCTTCGAACGAAGGTTGCCGCGCACCACACCCGGCTCGCTCTCGCGCAAAAACAGGCAGAGCTCAGATCCATCAACCTGACGCACGATATCGACCAGGCCGTCGCATTCCGCCGGCTTGACACCGCATTCGACAAGATCGCTGGCAAACGCGTAGCTGTAGGCAACGCGACCGCACGCGTGCGTCTCGATACGGCTCATCACGATCGACTCGAGATGCAGATACTCAATGCGCTGGCTCTGGTACACCTCGAGGGCGATCCGTGCCGGCTGGGCACCGGCGTCGACCAGACGAGAGGCGCAGGCAAACGCCGAGGGATTGGCGTTTTGATACTGAAAGCGCCCGGTGTCGGTCATCAAGCCCGTCAAGAGACACGACGCGATGTCAGGCGTGCAGGGCCACCCCGCAGCATCGAGGAGCTCGTACACAAGGACTGCGGTCGCGGCAGCCGACGTCACGCGCACCGTGACGTCGCCGAACTCTTCGCGCGAGGGATGATGGTCGATCACCACGCGACCGCGAGCCTGCTTAGCCACCGCAGCGGAATCCTCAAGACGCTCGAGAGTGGGAACGTCGACCGAGATGAACAGGTCGTACGCCTCCGCATGCCGAACAGCGGGCTCCAGCTCCCCGGCAAGGGGCAGAAAGCGGTATATGCGCGGGATGGAGCCATCGTCGGCAAGCAGAAAGTCGACGCGCTTGTCGGGAAACTGCGCCCTGATCGAAGCGCCGAGCCCGAGAACCGAGCCGAGGGCGTCACCATCGGGATTCGTGTGCCCCGAGATCGCGATGGTGCGGGCGCCCTCGACGAAATCTATGACACCCGCCCACATATCGGGCGTCGTGCTTCGACCGGAACAAGGCGACGTGCTATTGCTCATCACTCATATCTTTCTCAACATCGGCATCCTCGATGGGATAGCCGAATTCGTCCTTCTCGACGGCGAGGGTCGCGGGGATGTTCTCGAGGGCACGGCTAATCGCCTCCGCCTCGTCGGTGGAGCGGTCGATCTTGAATTGGAGCTCGGGAGTCACACGCCAGTCGAGCGAACGTGCAAGAAGGCTGCGAATTCTGCCCTTGGCCGCGTTAAGGACGTCCAGCACCTCCTCATAGCGATCGCCTTCGCAGCTCACGAACACGCGCGCGAATGAACGGTCCTGGGAGACCTCGACACCCGTGAGCGTCACGAGCTCGAGACGAGGATCGGAGATCTCGAACAAAAGGATATATCCGAGCTTCTCACGCAGCTGCTCACCCAAGCGGCGGGTCATAGGCGTCTGCTTCATACAACACCAGCTCCCCAAAAGGTCTGTGTAGGCTACGAAAGGACAACGCACGCACGCGCACGTTGCCCTCTCATATACCCACGAAGGTTCTTCTCGTTACACACCCTACTCGCTCGTCCTGACAAACCAGATCGTACAAGCAAAGTGCCTCAAGGCTTTTCCAGGTGCCCCAGATTCGGGCGAGCGCAAGAGCGTCCAATCAAAAACGGGATCACCGAGCAAGGCCACCCGGCCTGGGTTTCTCAGGTGCCCCAGATTGCCCTGAAAGAGGAGGGCGCACGCCTTGCGTGCGGCGCCCGACGATTGAAGGGCAAGGTGGGGTGCCTGAGGAAGCCAGTCGCAGGCTACTCTGTCCTCGCGACCTCGACGATCTTGTAGGCCTCGAGAATGTCGCCGACCTTGATGTCCTGGAACTTCTCGATGCCAAGACCGCACTCGTAGCCCCTCTTGACCACATTGACGTCATCCTTGAAGCGGCGCATGGAGCCGAAGGCGCCGTCGAATACCACGACGCCGTCGCGCACGACGCGCACCTTGTCGTCGCGGCTGATCTCGCCCTCGGTGACCATGCAGCCGGCGATGAGACCCGCCTTGGGCACGCGGAACGTTTCGCGAACCTCAGCGGCACCGGTCTGGACCTCTTCCTCCGTGGGCGCAAGCATACCGATGCGGGCAGCGTCGATATCCTCGATAGCCTTGTAGATGATGGAGTAGGTCTTGATCTGGATGTTCTCCTTCTCGGCCGCGTCGCGCGCCTTGGGCTGCGGACGCACGCCAAAGCCGATGATGATGGCGTTCGAGGCAGCGGCGAGCGTGACGTCGGTCTCGGAGATCGCGCCGACGGCGGAGTGGATGATGTTGATACGGACCTCGGACTGATCCATCTTGCCGATGGAGTCCGCGAGCGCCTCGATGGTACCCTGGGCATCCGCCTTGACCACCAGGTTGAGCTCCTTGAGCTCGTTTTGGCTCATCTCGTCGAACAGGGTCTCGAGCGTGACGTGCTTGACCTTGTTCTGCTCCTCGATGCGGGCCTTGAGCGAGCGCTGCTCGGCGAGGTCGCGGGCATCGCGGGCATCCTCAAATACACGGAACTCGTCGCCTGCGGCAGGCACGGAGTTGAGTCCGAGGATCTCGACGGCGTCGGAGGGGCATGCGGCATCCTTGTGCTCGCCATGCTGGTCGAGCATGGCGCGGACGGAACCGTAGCTCATGCCGGCGACGATGGTGTCGCCCACGTGCAGGGTGCCGCGCGTGACGAGCAGGGTCGCGACCGGGCCGCGACCGCGGTCGAGCTTGGCCTCGATGACGGTACCGGATGCGAAGGTGTCGGGATTGGCCTTGAGTTCGAGGACGTCCGCCTGCAGCAGGATGGTCTCAAGCAGCTCGTCGATGCCTTGGCCCTTCTTGGCCGAGACGTTGACGAACATGTTCTGACCGCCCCACTCCTCGGGGATGATGCCATACTCGGTGAGCATCTGGCGGACCTTGTCGGGGTTGGCCTCGGGCTTATCGCACTTGTTCACCGCGACGATGATCGGCACGCCAGCCGCCTTGGAGTGGTTGATGGCCTCGATGGTCTGAGGCATGACGCCGTCATCGGCGGCGACCACGAGCACGACCACGTCGGTGATCTTGGCACCGCGGGCGCGCATGGCGGTAAAGGCCTCATGGCCAGGGGTGTCGACGAACGTGATCTGACGACCGTTGATCGTAACCTCGGAGGCACCGATGTGCTGGGTGATGCCGCCGGCCTCGCCGCTCCACACGTTGGTGTGGCGGATGGCATCGAGCAGGCTCGTCTTGCCGTGGTCGACGTGTCCCATGACGGTGACCACGGGCGGACGCGGCTTGAGGTCCTTGGGATCGTCATAGAAGCTGAAGGAGTTCTCCTCCTCGGCCGTGACGATACGCACCTGGCGACCCAGGTCGTCGGCGACGAGCTCGACGAGGTCGTTGCTCATGGTCTGCGTCATGGTGAGCGGGGTGCCCAGCAGGAACAGGCGCTTGATGATGTCGTTGGCGGAGACGTCGAGGGCCTCGGCGAGCTCGGCGACGGTCACGCCCTCGGAGACCTTGACGGCGTCGAGGTCCTCGGGATTGATGCCCTGAGCCAGAGCCTCCTCGATCTTGCGCTCCTCGGCTGCGGCTGCCGCCTCGGCCTGGCGCTTCTCCTTGCGCTTCTTGCGGCGACCGGAAGACTCGCGGGAAGCCTCTTCCACGGCAGCGCGGGCGTCGGCCAGCACCTTCTCGCGGCTGTACTCCTCCGCCTCGCGAGCCATACGAGCGTAACGATCCTCGCCGTCATGGGTGTCGTGCACGGAACCCTTGCGACCCTTCTTGCCACCCTTGCCGGCTTTCTCAGGCGAGGGCGGGAAGTTGTCGGGCATATTCGCCGCGGGTGCGGAACTGCGGCGGCGGCTGCGCGTCGGAGTCTCCGACCCCTTATCGGATGAGGTGTTCGCACCACGGTTGCCACGACGGCCACCGCGCTCGTTGCGAGACTCGTTCGCGGGCTTTGCAGCCTCGGCTGCCTTCTTCTCCTTGAGCACGGCCTCCTGCTCGGCGATCTGATCGAGCAACGAACGGAAGCGCATACCGGAATCGGAAGCGGGGACGGCGCGGCGCTTGGCCTCAAGCTCCGCCTCACGAGCAGCCTTCTCGGCCTCCTCCTTGGCACGACGCTCGGCCTCCTCCTTGGCGGCACGGACGGCCTCAGCGGCGGCCTGGGCCTCCTGGGACAGGCGGCGCTCCTCCTCGCGACGGGCCTCGGCGGCGAGGCGCTCGGCCTCTTCCTTGGCGGCGGCTTCGCGCTCGGCGGCACGGGCGGCCTCCTCCTCGGCGCGCTTAGCGGCCTCGACCTCGGCGGCGCGCGCCTCGATCACGGGAGCGAGCTGCTTTTTGACCATGGAGACGAAGGCGTCTTCGAGGGTCGAGGACGCCGACTTTGCCGGGATCTTCATCTCTTCAAGGTGGCCCATGAGTTCCTTGGACGTCATGCCGAACTCCTTGGCCAGGCTGGAAATACGGACTTTCGCCATATCTTTCACCTACCTCTCACGCACATCGACGTGCGCATCTTCAATCAAACGGACTCGGTTGCGCGGACGCGCCTGCAGACTAGATGAGGTCCTCGGCGTTCGCGATGGCATCGGAGTCGGCGCCGTCGAGGGAATCGACATCGTGCACGCCGCAGTAGCGAGAGCCGGGACGGGCCTGGTTGCGGCAACGGATGCCGTCCTCGCTCACGTGCGCGCAGCGCTCGGGCTCGAAGTCACCGGACTCCTCGTCAATCAAGTCCTCGACCACGGGCTCGGGAGCAAGCGGGACGTTCTTGAGGATGTCGGCGGCGAGGGTCTCGCTCTTGATGTCGATGTGCCAACCGGTGAGGCGCGCTGCGAGGCGGGCGTTCTGGCCCTCCTTACCAATGGCGAGCGAGAGCTGGTCGTCGGGGACGATGACGCCAGCGTAGTTCTTTTCGGGATCGATGAGTACGCGGGTCACCTTTGCCGGGGAAAGCGCGTTCGCCACGTAGACGGACGGGTCCTCGTCCCACAGGATGACGTCGACGCGCTCGCCGCGCAGCTCGCCCACGACAGCGCGGACACGGCTGCCCTTGGGACCCACGCAGGCACCCACGGGGTCGAGACGGTCGTCGAGGGAGTGGACGGCGACCTTGGAGCGCTGACCAGGCTCACGAGCGATGGACTTGAGCTCGACGGTGCCCTCGTACACCTCGGGAACCTCCTGCTCGAACAGGCGACGCATGAGCTCGGCATGGGTGCGCGAGATCACGATCGGCGGGCGGGAATGCTCACCGCGCACCGGAGGCAGCGTGGAGTTGGGGTCACGGACGTCGACGATGACGGCCTTGAGGTGCTGGTTGTGCAGATAACGCTCGCCGTTGGGGCGCTCGTTGCGCTCATCCGGGTAGCGACGCTGGTCAAAGTGGGGCAGCTCGGCCTCAACGCCATCGCGAATCTTGACGATGGTGAAGTCGGGCGTGGACTGCAGCACGGTGCCGTTGATGAGGTCGCCGACGCGGCCGGAGAACTCCTCGTAGATCTGCTCGCGGGCGGCGTTGCGCACGATGGCGTTGATCTCGGCCTTGGCGGTCTGGGCGGCGAGGCGGCTGACGTCCTTGGGCGTGACGTCGATCTCCTCGTACTCGGTGAAGTTGCCCTCCTCATCCATGGAGTCGTCGATGGGCTCGAGACGATACACGTAGATCTTGCCCGTGGCGCGGTCGATGGTGACCTTGGCGCCCCAGTCGAGCTTGAGGACCTTGGCATAGGTCTCGGCCAGGGCCGCCTCAAGACGGTCAAGCAGGTAGAGCTGATCGATGTGCTTTTCCTGGCACAGAAGCATAAGTGCTTCCATCATGGTCATATCGGCGTCTGCCATCTTACTTCCCTTCCTTAACGCCCTTGAAGTCGTAAACGGGCTTCAAAGTGCACTTCTTTACATCGTCATAGGAGATAGTGGCGGCGTCCTCGCCCTCGGGTTGGATGGTCACGGACGCATCGTCGGCGGCCGCGATGACGCCCTTGTACGAGCGGCGGCCCTCCATCGCGGTGGTGGTGAGCTCGACCTCCTCGCCCTGGAAGCGGACGAAGTCGCTGGGACGGCGCAAGGGGCGCTTCATGCCCGGGGAACTCACCTCAAGCGTGTAGGAGCCCGAGATGGGGTCGAGGGCCTCGACGGTATCGGAAACCCATGCAGTCTGCGCGGTGACCTCGTCGAGGTTGATGGGGTCCCCCTCGAGCTTGTCCAGGCGTACGCGGACGCATGGGGCCTTGGTAGCTCCCACGATCTCGACGTCAACCACATCGATGCCGTGCTCGGCGGCGCGGGCCTCCAGGGCGTCGATGATGTCCTGCTCGAGCTTGCTCTTGACCATGCAACACCTCTCCTTCATGAAAAGGGAGCGCGGGCGAACCCGCACTCCCTTCACGTGACAACTTCATTTGCTGCTGCACTATAGCACATCCCCAGCGTATGGGGCAATTTTGCATCGCCGGAGAGCTCTTTTGGCGTCTACTTCACCACAAGATTTACAAGTTTACCCGGCACGCAGATGGCCTTGACAACTGTTTTGCCCTCTATGTGCTTGGCAGCGGCTACCTCCGCGGCTGCCTGCATCGTCGCGGCGTCGGCACCGGCGGGCACCATCACGCGAGCGCGCATCTTGCCGAGCACCTGAACGGCGATCTCGATCTCGTCGGCGGCAGCCTCGGCGGCATCGAACTCAGGCCAAGGGGCGGTGTAGACACTCCCCTCGCGGCCGAGTGCCGCGTGCCAGAGCTCCTCACAGGCAAACGGGCAGATCGGAGCCAGGACCGAGACGATGTCGCAGGCGACGAGTGCGGTGAGGGCGACGTCGCGCTCGGTCGCAGGCACAGCGTTGAGGTAGGCGTTCGCGGCGTTCACGAGCTCCATCATCGCCGAAATCGCGGTGTTGAACTGGCCGCGGTCGAAGTCCTCGGTGCACTTGGCAAGGGTGCGGTGGCGTTCACGGTAGAGCTCGAGAGCGGGCTTGGAAAGCGTCGACTTGTCGAGAGCAGTCGCATCGCCGGCGGTTTTAGCGAGCTGCCACACGGTGCGCCACGCGCGCTTGATGAAGCGGTTCGCACCCTCGACGGCGTTGGGGTCCCAGTCGAAGTCCTTCTCGGGCGGGGCGATGAACAAGATCGCGAGGCGCATCGTGTCGGCGCCAAAGGGCTCGATGACCGAGCTCGGCGGGACGACGTTGCCCTTCGACTTGGACATGGTGTCGCCGTTCTCGTCCTTCACCATGCCCTGGCATAGCAGGTTGGTGAAGGGCTCATCGACGTCGAGCAGCCCCATGTCGCGCAGAGCCTTGGTAAAGAAGCGGCTGTAGAGCAGGTGCAGGATAGCATGCTCGATGCCGCCGATGTAGTTGTCGACCGGCATGAAGCGGTTGGCTGCCTCGCACGAGAACGGGAGCTCGGTGTTATGCGGGTCGGTGTAGCGCAGGTAGTACCAGCTGGAGCAGGTGAAGGTGTCCATGGTGTCAGTCTCGCGGCGGGCCGGGGCTCCGCACACGGGGCAGGTGGTCTCGTAAAACTCGCGGCACTCGGCGAGCGTCTCACCTGCGCCGAGGTCGAGGTTCTCGGGCAGGGTCACCGGCAGCTGGTCCTCGGGTACGGGGACGATGCCGCAGTGCTCACAGTGGATGGCCGGAATGGGATTACCCCAGTAGCGCTGACGGGAGATGAGCCAGTCGCGTAGGCGGTACTGCACGGAGCGGCGTCCGGTGCCGGCGGCCTCAAGGTCGGCCACGATGGCGGCCTCGCCCTCGGAATGCTTGCCGCCCGTCATGCCGGTGTACTTACCGGACTGCACCAGGGTGCCCTCGCAGGTAAGCGCCTCGTCCCAGTCGACGGACGTGACAACCGTACCCTGCTCGGCTTTGAGCTGCTCGAACAGCGGGTCTTCATCGGAAAGGATGATGGGGACGATGGGTAAGTCGTACTTCTTGGCGAACTCGAAGTCGCGCTGGTCGCCACAGGGAACGGCCATGACGGCGCCGGTGCCGTAATCGGAGATGATGTAGTCGGCCACCCAGACGGGGACCTTCGCCCCGGAGACGGGGTTGACAACGTAACGACCCGTGAACGCGCCGTGCTTCTCGAGCGTGCCCTGGGCGCGCTCGACGGCAGAGATGTGCTTGGCGCCCTCGACGACCTCGCGGACGGCCGCCTCGTACTCGGTGCCCTCAACGAGCTCCATGAGGCCCTTGTACTCGGGAGCAAGCAGGAAGAAGGTGTTGCCGAACAGGGTGTCGGCGCGAGTGGTGAAGACGGTGATCTTGCCCTCATCGCCCGGGATGGGGTCGCCATCGGCGTCGCACAGGGTGAAGTCGACCTCGGCCCCCTCGGAGCGGCCGATCCAGTTGGCCTGCATCTGCTTGACGCGCTCGGGCCAACCGGGCAGCTTCTCGAGGTCATCGAGGAGCTCCTGGGCGTACTCGGTGATCTTGATGTACCACTGCTCGAGGTCGCGCTTCTCGACCTCCGAGTCGCAGCGCCAGCAGCGGCCCTCGGTCACTTGCTCGTTGGCGAGCACGGTCTCGCACGTGGGGCACCAGTTGACTGGGTTCTTCTTGCGATACACCAGGCCGCGCTCCCACAGCTTCTCGAAGATCCACTGGCCCCAGCGGTAGTAGTCGGGGCTGCAGGTCTTCACGAGACGGTCCATGTCGTAGGAGAAGCCCATACGCTTCATGGTGGCGAGAGCCTGGTCCATGTTCTTGTACGTCCACGCGGCGGCCTGGGTGTTGTGCTTGATAGCCGCGTTCTCGGCGGGAAGGCCGAATGCGTCGAAACCGATGGGATGCAGCACGTCATAGCCGCGCATACGGGCCTGGCGGGCCATGGCGTCGCCGATGGTGTAGTTGCGGGCGTGGCCCATGTGCAGGTCACCCGAAGGGTACGGGAACATCTCGAGGACGTACTTCTTGGGCTTGGTGGAATCGGTGTCCACAGCGAAGAGATTCTGCTCCTCCCAGGACTTCACCCACTTTTCCTCAATGGCCTGCGCGTCGTAAGCCGGGATCTCCCCCGCCGCGCGACCGGCGTGATCGTGCTCGTGGCAATCGCACATGGTTGGCTCCTATCGTTCAAGCGCCGGGGCCGCTCGGGGCCCGCCGCGCCGCGTCGGTAATGTTCAAGAGTTTAGCAGGTCTGCAGCAAGCAAAACTGTTCGATCTCGCGCACCGCACGCTATGGCAAGTCCATGGCAGATCTTTCAAACTCAAACCAAGGAATAATCGACCGCACGCACACCAATCCAACCCGGAATGCTCGCAATATGTGCTGTAAAATCCCCTTGCAGTTAATTGTTGCAGGTTTTATATATTTCGAAGCGCATCTCTAACTTCTTCGACCTGCGCCCTTTATTGATTGCATGGTCAATGTTATTGCTATTGCTTTATATCATTTTACTCTAAGAGATTTTTGCAGCACTTAAGAAACGCGGCGGCACACAAACGCGGCGCATAATATGAGAGATTCGGGGCATAGCAATACTCGCGGGCGTGAACGCGACGAACAGCCGCGCTTGGCGCAGGACGACCGAACGTTTTTACATGCGGGCATTCGCCAGATTCGCACATGCATAATCCGCCAACACAGAATCAAACGATCTAACTACGAACTGCAACCACAGCAGTCGCCTCCGCTCTTGCGTCCTGAGAAGCACCTCCCTGCTCTCTGCAGAATCTTTTGCCCCGCGAAGCAAGGGGCGCGATCGCCTGCCCAGCAATCTCCTCATGCGATCAGCAAGTTTTTCCAAGTACTCAAAACTCATTGCATCATCGGAGGTGATGGTGAAATGGGGCACATCGCGGATTGTGGCCATATCGTTCCTACGCCGAGAATCGAGCATCATCTTTTCCATTCCCGCATGCGTACTTGCCGGGTCGTAATCCACAAACACCATGCGCCGTTCGCCTTTGCGGCTCGTGGAACGTATCGCAATATCGGGATATCGAATCGAGTACCTTGGCTTGCCCCTGCGGTCGCTTCCATCAAATACGCGAACCATCTCGTTGAAGGAAGGGTCCCCCAAATCAAAACCCCCGAGCCTCGCGGGCAGACAAAACATCATTCCCAACGCACATTCTTTTGGAGACCTTGCATGATCGCGGACATGCCTTAGAGCCAAACGCGCCCGTTTAGCTCCCTTGAGGCCATCAGATCTATCCAAGTACCTCGCTATCGAGTTTTGGCTTGCGATTGCGTGACCACCTTCCGAACGGAACACGACGCCGCCCAGCGCAAAGGAATCAAACCGAAAGTCCGAGCAGACGCACATGCCAAAATAAATCGCCGCCAGCGTATCAACCGCCTGGCAGATCTGTAAAAAGGCGAGCTCCGGGCAGCATACCAGCATCTCCGCATCGTGGGCACGGCATGCTATGGGAATCAGACTGCCGGGCGGAATGTCCTGACTGCAACGATGCGGGCGAACCGCAGAACTTCGGCGGAGCGCGCCGTCGCCGATAACCAAAAAGTCAAGAGGACCCTCCAGTCCAATAGTCCACCGCAACTCTTCCACCACCTGGGAATCTGGAGCATCGGACGATGCCGGGACATCAAGATACGGCGCATTGTTGCCCACACGTGGGTCTCGGTGACTCAATAGCCAGTGAAGCGCAGAAAAATGAGAAAGCACATAGGTTTTCATCCGACCATCCCCCCATTGCCCGTGGATGATGTTCATTGTTTCCCAGTGATGCTGCAAAATTCCCTTAAAATGAAAGCAGTGTTGCGAAGGTGCAATCCAACGATGCTACATCCAGTTGCGACCTGCGGAAAGAATACAATTGACCCGTCTTGGATATGTCACCATCGTTCTGTTCATTTACTGCAAGGGATTTTTGCAACAAGTCGTATTGGGGCAAGGAAACTACAAGCAACCCCAGCGCCCAGCCAATTCATGGAAATAGTGATACGCAAGCCCTTTCGCCACATACGTCCTAATCCACGATCCATTATCGAAGTGGTCGTCCCTAAACTGATAACCCAAAATCGAAACTAGCTGGTGGTCGCTCAGGTTCGAAAGCTCCTTCTTGGATGCCTTTCTGAGCGCTATATCATCTTTTCCTATCGATTGATATACAACCCCGTAGTTAACGGGGACAAATCCTCCTCGGTAGGCCAAATCCAGCAAACCATTCAAGCTGTTTTCAAGGCCGTAGGGATCATCCTGCTGTGGGTCATAGAAGCTAAAGCTTGAGCACCACTCTCTCTTCTCCCCTGTCAACTCGACATCCTAGAGCACCCTGTGGATCTCCACGAGCGCCTTACGAGAATAAGCGGCCTTCACATAGCGGATGGGATTTGCGCTCCCCGGCGCGTACAACCCCGAGACGCCCTTTCCGACATAGCGATCTCTAATACACCGTTCGGCAACGCGCCCCACGAACTCCATGCGATGAGCCAACTCGGCTTGACTGACCGAGCGATCTGCGCACATGCCCGAACCCGCCGGCAACCATGCCGCGATTTCATAGGCTTCAAGAACCATGCCGTCATAGACCGCCAGAGCAAGATGGATTCCCTCTACCTTACTTTTGTCCACACGCCAAAACCCTCGTGTTACCTCATACAACTCAAAATCGGACATTCCGTTTCGGTAGAGCTGGTTGACCTTGACCAGGACCGCATCTTCGAGAAAATCCGACTCGGTCAGTTCTCCGTGATCAAACCTCGCATCGAGCTCCGAAACCTCTATCCGCCCATATAGGCTCGATTCATGACCCGCCTGCTTGTTCGTCAGATTCTTCAGTCCAAGTAAGTCAATTGCCGCCGCCTCAACTTTATATGCGGCCTTCTCATCAAGGCCGAAAGCCAAAATCTCGATGAGGGGTTGCCTGCCACGCGCTTGTATCTCGGCAATCTTGCGTGCCTTATCGCTTTCGGAACCGTCGTGCAAATGAGCGAATGCCCTATTGCCCTTTCCTTTGCCAACATAAAAAGGAACTTTAGTCACGGGATCAGAATATATATAGACGTAATACCCAAGCGCTTCGATTGTTTTTGGAGAAAACTTATCCACTCTGAACTCGATTCATTCGAAAAGAGGCGACCATGACCCCAGCTTCACATTAAATACTGACAAATCCTTCGTACTCAAAATAGCAGAAGGCTCGCATGCGAGCGCACACGAGCCTTCTGAGCATTAGCCTGTAGGATGATTTGGAACCGCTTAGTTGTAGCTCACCGTCTGCTGCGAGTCCTTGACCACGACGTCGTGGGCACCGCCCTCGACGATGGAGGTGGCAGACACGAGCGTGAGGCGAGCCTTGTCCTGCAGCTCGGGGATGGAGAGCGCGCCACAGTTGCACATGGTGGACTTGACCTTGTACAGAGTGCCGTTCACGCCGTCCTTGAGCGAGCCGGCGTAGGGCACGTAGGAGTCGACGCCCTCGACGAAGGACAGCTTCTGGGCGCCGCCCAGATCGTAGCGCTGCCAGTTGCGGGCGCGCGCGGAGCCCTCGCCCCAGTACTCTTTCATGTACTGGCCGTTGACGTTCACGCGAGAGGTCGGGGACTCATCGAAGCGGGCGAAGTAGCGACCGAGCATGAGGAAGTCGGCACCCATGGCGAGCGCGAGGGTCATGTGGTAGTCGTAGACGATGCCGCCGTCGGAGCACACGGGCACGTAGACGCCGGTCTCCTCGAAGTACTCGTCGCGGGCGCGGCAGACGTCGATCAGCGCGGTGGCCTGGCCGCGGCCGATGCCCTTGGTCTCTCGGGTGATGCAGATGGAGCCGCCGCCGATGCCGACCTTGATGAAGTCGGCGCCGCAGTCGGCCAAAAAGCGGAAGCCGTCGGCGTCGACGACGTTGCCGGCACCGACCTTGACGGAATCGCCGTAGTTGGCGCGAATCCACTCGATGGTGCGCTTCTGCCACTCGGAGTAGCCCTCGGAGGAGTCGATGCACAGGACGTCCGCACCGGCCTCGACGAGCAGCGGCACACGCTCGGCGTAGTCGCGAGTGTTGATGCCGGCGCCGACCATGTAGCGCTTGTTGGCGTCGAGCAGCTCGTTGGGGTTGGTCTTGTGGGAATCATAGTCCTTGCGGAACACGATGCCGACGAGATGGTCGTTGTCGTCCACGACGGGCAGGGCGTTGAGCTTCTTGTCCCAGATGAGGTCGTTCGCATCCTTGAGGGTGATGTCCTTGTCGCCCACGATGAGCTCGGCGCGCGGCGTCATGAACTCGGCGACCTTCTTGGAGTGGTCGTCGCGGCTGGGGCGATAATCGCGGCTCGTCACGATGCCGAGCAGCTTGCCGCGAGGCGTGCCATCGTCGGTGACGGGCATGGTGGAGTGACCCGTCTTGTCCTTGAGGGCGATGACCTGCTCCATGGTCATGTCGGGCGTGAGGGTGGAATCGGACTCGACGAAGCCCGCCTTGTGGTCCTTGACCGCTTTGACCATGGCGGCCTCGGACTCGGGGGTCTGAGAGCCGTAGATGAAGGAGATGCCGCCCTCGGTGGCAAGGGCGACGCCCATGTCAACGCCGGAAACGGACTGCATGATGGCGGAGACCATCGGGATGTTGAGAGTGATCTCGGGCTCCTCACCGCGCTTGAAGCGCGTCAGAGGGGTCTTGAGGGAAACATTATTGGGAATGCACTCCGAGGATGAGTACCCGGGGACGAGCAGATACTCAGAGAAAGTGTGGGACTCACCAGGGAAAAACGTTGCCATGTCGCTCCTTCGACTCACTGCTACCGGCGTATGCGGCGACCATCGCGCCACGCGCCTTTGGCGCCCAATATAAGTGGTGCGTATTGTATCGCAGACCCACTGCTACAATGACTGTCGTTGCAAGACTTCAAAGGGTCTGCCCATCTGGGCCCTTCGCAGGCGCGCGAGCGCCGCGTTTATCCGCGAGCCGCTGCAAACAAGCCCGCCCAACACACTTGGAGATTCCATGCCGCTGTCCGCCCATGCCCGACTCACCATCTCCGACGACGCGCGCGACCTCCCCGGCGCGTTCGGGGGCGGTTGCGCGGCGCTGCTCGAAGGGGTGGCGGAGGAGGGCTCGCTCAACCGTGCGGCGAAGCGCATGGGTATGGCGTATTCCAAGGCGTGGAGAATCGTACGCGAGGCCGAGGGGCATCTGGGCTGCGAACTGCTCGCCCGCGACGGTGCGCGCGGCTCGGTGCTCACCCCTGAGGGCGAACATGCCCTCCACGCTTATCGAACCCTCCAGGCAGAGCTCGACGCGATGATCGCGAAGCGCCTCACCGAGCTGTTTTAGCCACCTCGGGTACGAGCGCCCTCCTGGCAAAAGCTCGGACAGGGCAACTACAACCCCAAACACGCCTTGACGCCGATCAGGATGAGCACGATGCCACCAATGACCTCGGCACGCGCGCCGAAACGCTCACCGAGCTTGCGGCCAAGAGCCAGCACGAGCAGGCAGCGGGTAAGCGTGGTCGCCCCGATCATCCCGCAATAGAGGACGACGTCCTTGCCCTCGGCGGCAAAACTCACACCCACAACAAACGCATCGATGGCGGTGGCAACAGCCTCCATGCCAATCGTCGCCCAAGTAAGGAGCGCCGCAGGACATGCCTCCGGCTCTCGGAGCTCGCGCACCGCCTCGACGATCATCTTCCCACCCACGAATGCGAGGATAATCAGCGAGACGATGCCCGCGTAACGCTCGATGTACTCCGCGATGAGCGCTCCGCCCAGATAACCGAAAGCGGGCATCATCATCTGAAACAGGGCGAACGCGACGGGCATGCCGAGCTTCTTCGACAGGGGCATGTCGGGTTCGCACAGGCTGTTCGACAGGGTGACCGCCATGGCATCCATGGCCAGAGCGATTCCGAGCACAGTGCTTTCCGCAAGAGCTGCGGCGGTGATGACGGGCATACAATCCCTCCAGACTCATAGCTTGAGACGGGCTTCCGATCAGGCGTGCACGGAAAACGCACCGGATTGCGCACGACGGAAAACGAGACGCGGCGGGCGGAACCGCTTCGATCACACGGCGACGCCGACAATGTCGTGAGACAACCTCCTACGGCTGCGGAGGATTGCGGAACCAGCGCATGGCCTGGTCGAGATCGTCGGCTATGGCGAGGGGGTCATCGAGGCCGGCGAATATGCGAACCGCGCTCCCCTGCCACCCATCGCGCGCATGCAGGCGCGTGAGGGATCCGCCGGCGTGGCAATCTCGGCCGCTGAGACGACAGCGCCCGATGAAATCCCCCGCCGTGGCGCCCCAGTCCCCAGGGAGCTCGAAATCGACGGCGGGGCCGAAGCCGTGACGCAGCACACGCTCAGCCAGCGAGCGATCGGGATGTGTGGCGAGACCGGGGTAATCGACCCGGACCAAACCATCACAACAGGCAAGGTACTCAGCGAGGGCGCGGGCATGATCGAAATGGCGCTGCATACGCGTCGAGACGCTATCGAGTCCATGGGCGATGACCTCGAGATCGGCCCGAGCCAACGCGCAAGAAGGCTGGTCCCCCACGCGAGCGACCGCGCGAGCACCACGTGCGGAAAGCGCAACCACCCTGCGATCGAGTAACCCGCCAGCAACGCGGTCGAGCGCCTCGCACTGCACGTCGGCACCAAGCTCGAAAGCATGGCAACCGAAATGCGACGGCACGGTGATGTCAACCCACATAAGACCGCCGTGGGCATGAACCTCACGAGACTCGGCACGGACATCCGCCACGCGAAGGCCAGTGCCGCCGACCATATCGGTCAAACGGTCTTCGTCCGCCATGACGCCAAGGCGCGCGAGCGCCTCGTCGACGCGATCGCCGTACACGAAGACGGCGATCTCGGCGCAGACGAACTGCGCATATCGGGTCTCGAGTTCCTGTTGAGCCATCACGTTGAAACCGCCCTTCCTCTCCTGGACAGTGGGCCCGAAGCATAACGCACGCCGCGCCGAGCCCGTGGGGCCCGAGGCGGCGTGCGCATCATAACAATGAACCCGGTTGCGTCCTACGCGCGCGTACGGGTCTCCTCAACGACCTTGGCAATGAATTCATCGACGGCCATCGGAACGGTCTCGTTGGAGCGGTCGCGCACGGAGATGTTGCCGGCCTCGACCTCCTTCTCGCCCAGGATCAACATGTAGGGCACGCGGTCGGTGCTGCGGGCCTCGCGGATCTTGTAGCCGATCTTCTCGTCGCGGTTGTCGCACACGGCGCGGATGCCGGCGGCCTCGAGCTTCGCCGTGACCTCGTTCGCGTAGTCGCGGCTCTTCTCGGAGACGGGCAGGACCTTGACCTGCATCGGGGCAAGCCACACGGGGAACTTGCCCGCGAAGTGCTCGATCAGGATGCCGATGAAGCGCTCGATGGAGCCGAAGCACACGCGATGCAGCATGATCGGGCGCTTCTTCTCGCCGTCGGCGTCCACATAGGTGAGGTCGAAGTTCTGCGGCATCTGGAAATCGAGCTGCACGGTGCCGCACTGCCAGGTGCGGCCGAGGGAGTCCTCCAGGTGAAAGTCGATCTTGGGGCCGTAGAAGGCGCCGTCGCCCTCGTTGATGACGTAGTCCATGCCGAGCTTGTCGAGGGCGACCTTGAGGCCTTCCTCGGCGGCGGCCCAGTCCTCGTCGGAGCCCATGGAGTCCTCGGGGCGCGTGGACAGCTCGACGTGGTATTTGAAGCCGAACTTCTGATAGACGGAGTCGATCAGGCGAACCACACCGACGATCTCGTCGGTGAGCTGCTCGGGGGTGACGAACAGATGGGCGTCGTCCTGGTTGAAGCAGCGGACGCGGAACAGGCCGTGCAGGGCGCCCCTGAGCTCGTGGCGGTGCACCAGGCCGATCTCGCCGGCGCGGATAGGCAGCTCACGGTAGCTGTGCGGCTTGGAGCTGTAGACGAGCACGCCGCCGGGACAGTTCATCGGCTTGATGCAGTACTCCTCCTCGTCGATCATGGTGGAGTACATGTTGTCCTTGTAGTGGTCCCAGTGACCGGAGGTGAGCCACAGCTGCTTGTTCATGATCTGCGGCGTGGAGATCTCGACGTAGCCGGCCTTGTGGTGGATCTCGCGCCAGTAGTCGAGCAGCGTGTTCTTGAGGATCATGCCGTTGGGCAGGAAGAACGGGAAGCCCGGGGCCTCATCGCGCATCATGAAGAGGTCCATCTCGCGGCCGATACGGCGATGGTCGCGCTTCTTGGCCTCCTCGAGCATGGTGAGGTGCGCCTCGAGCTCGTCCTTGGTGGCAAACGCGGTGCCGTTGATGCGGGTGAGCATCTTGTTCTTGGCGTCGTTCTTCCAATAGGCGCCGGACACGCCGGTGAGCTTGAACGCCTTGAGGGCCTTGGTGTAGGTGAGGTGCGGGCCGACGCACATGTCGATGTAATCGCCCTGCTGGTAGAAGGTGATGCGGGCGTCGTCGTCAAGGTCGCCGATGTGCTCGACCTTGTACTTCTCGCCGCGCTCCTCCATGAGGGCGATGGCCTCGGCGCGAGGCAGCTCGAAGGCCTGGAACTTGAGGTTCTCCTTGGCGATCTTCCTCATCTCGGCCTCGATGGCGGGCAGATCGTCCTCGGAGAGGGTCTTGTCACCGAGATCGACGTCGTAGTAGAAACCGTTGTCGGTGGCGGGGCCGTAGGCGAAGTCGGCCTCGGGATACAGGCGCTTGATGGCCTGGGCCATGATGTGGGCGGCGGAGTGGCGGATGACGTGCAGGGCCTCGTCGCCCTCGACCTCGGCTACAGAGCCGTCGTTGAATAGAGCCTTCATATGAGTACCTTCCTTATAAGGTGTATTACCTGAATGGCTGTCTAAGTGTACCCGTTTTCATATGGGGATGCGTTTCCAAACGAAGACGTCATGCGCAAGCCGACTTCTCCCCTATTAGCTCCCCCATTTGAAAGCGCACCCGCCATCGGGATGCGATGACGGGTGCGGATCGGCGTGCGGCAAGAGACCCCATGCGCTACATGGGGCGCAGACGCGCCTATTGGATGTGAGTACGGCAGTACGGGCAAACTTTCCAATGAGCCTCGAGCGGCTTCTTGCAGGTGGGGCATACGTTGCGAACCTGCGTGTTGCAGACGGGGCACACGATAAAGTCCTTCTCGATGGTGGTACCGCAATTGGGGCAGTTGCCGTACTGGGCAAGCTGACGCTCGCGAAGAGCCATCTCGAGCTCCTGCTCCTCGCGATCGGAGGCGTACATGCTGGGACGCATGACCAGGTAGGCGATCAGACCGACAAACGGAATGAGGGCAAGCAGGCCCCACGCCCAAAATGCCTGAACACCGCGACGTTTGGCGTCGATGAAGACGTAAGCGACGGAAAGCAGGTAAAGGGCGACGACGAACGCGATGAAAACATAGACGACCATCATCAGTTGAGGCGATATGAGCTCCTCGATGTATTTGGACATGCGGACATACCTTTCAGCAGGGTTGCACGACGGCAAAGCTGGTCATAATCGTTCAATATTGTATACCCACGGCGGCCGACACGCACGAATTAACGACCAGGGGGATGCGCGCGCACGCGAATGACACAGGGGGACCCCACATTCGATAGCACCTAGCCGATGACCGCTCGGGCACACGCAATAGAGCTCCGCTAGACAGCGCTCTCAACGACTTCCTCGCCTTCAATCTCGCATATGCGCCACGAGAGTTAACTCTCGAAGAACAAAAAGCTCCCGTTCAACGAAAATCGGCTCCGAGAGTTAACTCTCGGAGCCGATTCTCCTCATCACCTGACCTGTCCATCAAGACTCGACACGCCTTCGAGGAAAGACGACTTGGCCAGGTTCATCAATCCGGTTGAACCCACCTTGGCGCCATCCGCAGCAGGCACGTAACACGTCAGCCCCAAAGGCAGCCAGGCACTTAGCCCAGATCTTCGCCGTTAGAGGCAATGACCTTCTTGTACCAGTAGAAGCTGTCCTTGCGATATCGGTCGAAGGTGCCGTTGCCCTCATCGTCGGCGTCGACGTAGATGAAGCCGTAGCGCTTCTTCATCTCGCCTGTCGAGACGCTCACGAGATCGATGCAGCCCCACGGTGTATAGCCAATGAGGTCCACGCCGTCGTCAACCGCCTTCCTCATCCCCTCGATGTGGCGACACAGATAATCGATGCGATACGAGTCGCGGATGGGGCCGTCCTCCTCGACCACATCAACCGCACCGAGACCGTTTTCGGTGATCATGACGGGAACACGGTACCGGTCGTACACCTTATTCAAGGTGTATCGCAAACCGACGGGGACAATGGGCCAATCCCAGTCTGTCAGCTCGAGATACGGGTTGCGGACGCCACCCATGATGTTGCCGCTCGTCTGGTCGGTGAACTCGTCTTCGCGAGTGGTCTGGCAAATGCTCTGATAGTAGGAGAACGTGTAGAAGTCGCATGTTCCGGTCTTGAGGTCGGCGCGCTCCTCATCAGAAAGGTCGAGCTTGATACCGTGACGGCGGACATACGTCCACGCGTAGTACGGGTACTCGCCACGCAGCATCACATCGGAGCACATGCAGTTGCGGTACAGGTCGTCTGCCTGGACCAACAACTGGTCCTCGGGGCAGCACGTGCGTGGGTACTGCGTGATATGGCAGATCATCGTGCCAAAATGGAAATCGGGGTTGATATCCCTGCCGGCCTTCACCGCCCGAGCAGACGCGATCATGATGTTGCTGCAATTTCACAAGGCGCTCGAGCGGACACTTCCGTGAGAGTTGACTCTCGATGCCAGTAAACCGCGGATTGGGCACAAAATGGCTTCGAGAGTTAACTCTCGCGGAGTTTTACAGAGCAGGACACTGCACGCCTGTTGGCCCTTGGGCTTGGACAATGCCCGATAGTAAGCACCGTCAACAACCATGGCACCATTCTCGCCGCATTCCGGCATGAATCACACACAACATGTCAGCCAATGGTATGAGCCCTCCACAGCTCAACGCGATGAATCTCAGTTTCTCGAGACATTTCTTTTTATCGGCCGTACGCTTACAACATGAAGGCGTTTCTTGTTGACATATCGGCATTTCAGATCTGGTTTGGCGACCAAGGGGTTATACGCACGAACAACCCGATTGGCCTCGTCAGAGACTACGATCTTGCCGCTTCTCGCCGAACCGACCTGCCGCTCGACCAGGTCGGCAAGCTCGGCCTTCGCGGACAGATGCACGTCGCCGTACCAAACCATGCAAGGCGGCATCATCAAGCCGGCATAACCGCCCATGTCATGAGCTCCCCCGCCCCGTACTCCTTCGTGCGACTCAGCAAAGATGTATACGTTGAGTCACCCGAAGCCACCCTGATTCGCATGGCCAGCCACCTTGATCATGGTGAGCTGGCGGTCATGGTCAATCAGCTCCTGAGCCACTACCGCATATGCAACGGCGCCATCGTAAGCGCTCGTCCCCTTTCAACGGAAGCCCGATTGTTGCAACAACTGAAGCAATCAAAAGGCAAACGTGGAGCCAAGATAGTGCGAACGGCACTTGCATACGCTGTGGTAGGAACTGCCTCGCCGGCGGAAGCGAAAGTGGCAGCCCTGCTAACCCTTCCCGCGCGATGGGGCGGAAAAGGACTTCCCGTTCCCGAGGCAAACGCGGAGATCACGCTTGTGCCCTCGACGTCAAGAAGATGCGTCACGGCGGATCCCACCAGCGCTGAGATGGTTATTCGCAATGGAACCAAACGATACGCAGATTATCTCTGGAGAGCCTGGAAGCTCATCCTCGAATACGACAGCGACGAATTCCACGCTTCACGAAAAAAGCTAGGTGCAGACAGTGCCCGCAGGGCTGAGCTGCAGCGCGCGGGCTATACCGTGGTTACTCTCACCAATCGGCAACTGTCCAATATTGAAGAGCTTTCCGTCGTCGTAGACACCCTTCTGAATAAGATGGGGATGAAGAGCAAAACCGCCCGGATTGAAAACTACTGTGAACTCGAGCGGGAGCTACGTCGTCAGGTATTCTCTTACGATCCTCGAGTCATCAGAATGAGCTGACGCGCCCTTTGGTCCGCTCGATGGCGTCGGCACGATTTCGGCACCAAGATAGAAGATGACGCCGCAGCAATCCACTTTTCAGGGCAACAAGGAGCCACCAAGGCGCCCGGCCGGCAAACTGTCCCCAATCGAGCCCATGAACTACATGCGAAGTTGCCGCGAGAGTTAACTCTCGAAGAGAGAAATGCGATGAACGCACCGGAAAGATCCGCGAGAGTTAACTCTCGCGTTAGGAGCACATCGAAAGACGGCAGTAATGAGCACCCTTGCGTACGCCACCCATGTGACGGCACGCAAGGACGCCGTTGGCGGGCGGATTCACACGCTCCGCCGAAACGGCATTGTGCAGATAAGCGACAGGCGTAGCATAGCTTATTGACACTTCGTCTATAACGCCTCGAACCCGCGAGAGGCATGAGAGTCCTCACAGCGCACGGAGCCGAGGCCGACATGTCCCATCGACTTGATGACAGGAGACGCAATGGCTCAGACGTTCGACATCGTCATCGCAGGTGCGGGCGTTACCGGATGCGCGATTGCCCGGCAGCTCGCACGGTACGATCTCTCGATCTGCGTATTGGAAGCGACCAACGACATCGCCCTCGGCGCCTCCAAGGCGAACGGGGGCCTCGTGCACGCGGGCTACGACCCCGCCCCCGGCACCGTCAAGGCACAGGTGAACGCTCGCGGATGCGCCCTCTACGGCACGTGGTCTGAGGAACTCGGCTTCCTCTTCCGCAGGACGGGCTCCATGGTTCTGGGATTCACGGAAGAGGACCGTGCCCACCTCAAGGTGCTCGAGGAAAACGGGCACGCCAACGGGGTTCCCGAGCTTGAGATCATCGGCCCCGAGCGCATCCGGGAGCTTGAGCCCCGCGCGAGCCGCGAGGCAACCTGCGCCCTGTGGTGCCCCTCGACGGGATATGTCGACCCGTTCGACGTCGCCATCGCGTGCGCCGAAAACGCCGCGGCGAACGGTGTTGCGTTCGTGCGCAGTGCGCCCATACAGGCGATCGACACGCTCGTCGCGAATGCGCCACTGCAGACGGGTGACGCACCTCTTTCGAGCCAGCCCGCTCGCTTCGCCATGCACACTCCGCGCGGGACCTTCCACGCGCGCATCCTCATCAACGCCGCTGGCAGCGGTGCCACCAAGATTTCCGCCATGGCGGGCGGCGAGGCGTTCGAGCTCGCATGGCGCCAAGGCAACATCGTCGTGCTCGACAAGGAGCCCCGCGCGCTCATGCCGCTCTACCCCGTCCCCACGCCCGTCTCCAAGGGCGTCATCGTGACGGGAACCGTCCACGACAACACGGTGATCACCGCCACGGCCGCTCTGCGCGACCCCGGTGACCGCGACACCTACGCATCCGACGTCGAAGCCCTGCTCGCGGGCGCCCGCAAGCTCGTCCCCGACCTCGATACGCGACGCGTCGTGCGCTCCTTCGCGGGCGGACGAGCGGTCATCCGGGGCCTCAATGACTTCCTCATCGCACCCTCCTCGACCGCACACGGCCTGTTCCACGCCGCCGGCATCCAGTCCCCCGGCGTGGCGAGTGCACCCGCGGTCGCCGAGCTCATGGAAACCCTCCTGCGGGAGGCGGGCGTGGAGCTCGTGGAGAAGCCCGACTGGCAGCCGCGTCGCCGCGCGCCCGAGGATTTCGACCGCTCCACCACCGTGCATCAAAACGAGCTCATCGAATCAGACTCCGCCTGGGGGCGCATCGTCTGCCGATGCGAGACCGTCCCCGAGGCGGAGATCGTCGCCGCGATCCACCGCACCCCGGGCGCCGTCTCCGTCGAGGGCGTGAAGCGCCGCTGCCGCGCCGGTATGGGCAGGTGCCAAAGCGGGTTTTGCCAAAGTCGCGTGCTCGAGATCCTCGCCCGCGAACTCGATTGCCGTCCGGAAGACGTGCTCCTTGAAGACGAGGGCTCGTGGATTGTAGATGGCGTGCTGAAGGAGGGCCGATAGATGGGAGAGATCCGGACGCGCGACTTCGACGTCGCGGTCATCGGTGGTGGACCGGCAGGCATGGGCGCCGCGCTCGCGGCGCATGAGACAGGCTCCAGCACCGTCATCATCGAACGCAACGAGCACCTGGGCGGCATCCTGCGCCAATGCATCCACCCCGGTTTCGGGCTCACGCACTTCAAAGAGGAGCTCACCGGCCCCGAGTATGCGCAGCGCTTCATCGACAAGGTGTCCGAGGCGGGAATCGAGACCATGCTCGGCAGCATGGTCCTCGCGATCGACGGCGGAAAGAGGGGCGAATGCGGCATCGGGGACGTCGATGGCGCCACCGCACGCCACGAGGCCCCCGACACCGGCGGGCACTCGGTCACCGTCATGACCGAGTCGGGCATGGTCGAAATCACCTGCCGCTCGGTGGTGCTCGCCATGGGATGCCGAGAGCGCACGCGTTCCGAGATCAAGATCCCCGGCAGCCGCCCGGCGGGCGTGTTCACCGCGGGCCTCGCCCAGCGATACATCAACATCGAGAACCTGCGCCCGGGGCACCGCGTGGTCATCTTGGGCTCCGGCGACATCGGTCTCATCATGGCACGCCGTTGCGCGCTCGAGGGCATCGAGGTCGAGGGCGTCTACGAGCTCATGCCCTACGCGAACGGACTGCACCGCAACGTCAAGAACTGCCTCGAGGACTTCGGCATCCCACTGCATCTATCCACCACCGTGACGCGCGTCATGGGACGCGACCGCGTGGAGGCGGTCGAGGTCTCGAGAGTCGGCGCGGACCTCTCCCCGATCCCGGGTACCGAGCGGATCGTCCCCTGCGACGCCCTGCTGCTCTCCGTGGGCCTCATCCCCGAGAACGAGATCGCGCAAGCCGCGGGCGTCGAGCTCGACCCCCGCACGCGCGGTGCCCGCGTCGATCAGGACCTGCAGACCGGCGTCCCCGGCATCTTCTCCTGCGGGAACGTCCTTCACGTGCACGACCTCGCCGACAACGTGACCGCCGAGGCCGAGCGCGCCGGCACATCGGCCGCCGCTTGGGCGCGTTCGCGTATGGGCACACCGGAAGCGGTCGAGGTGCTCGCAAACGAAAGCGGCCCCAAGGCCGCGGAACCTGCCGATGGTGCAGGTTGCGCGCTGAACATCCCTGTGAGCGCCGAGGGTCTCGCGGGCTACGTCGTGCCCTCACGCATCACGCGCGCAATCTCGACCAAGCTGTTCTTCCGTGTCAAACGCCCCGTCGAACAGGCGAGGCTGGTGATCAGCTCGGGCGGCGAGGTCATCTTCGCCGGCAAGCCGCGCGGATTCAAGCCGAGCATCATGGAGTCAGCGCCCCTCACCGCCAAGATACTCGAGCGCACAGGCGGCGAACTCACATTGTCCATCGAACCCATCGAGGAGCTGTAGACCATGGCCGAGCCGAACCCCACCTCCACCACAGCCTCCACCGGTGCAGGCGTCAACGAACCCATAGCCGAGCCGACCCTCACCTCCGATAAGAACCCCGCCGTCGCAGGAGCCAGCGAGCCCGTAGCCGAACCCCTTGCCGAGAAGGGCACCGGCGCAGGTATCAGCGTCGGGACGCAACGATTCCACTGCACCACCTGCCCATCCGAATGCGCGCTTACCGTCGAGGTCGCCGAGGACGCAACGGGGGCACTCCGCGTCATATCGGTCCAGGGAAACCGGTGCCCGCGCGGAAAGATCTTCGCCGAGCAGGAGATCACCTGCCCCATGCGCATCCTCGCGACTACCGTCGTCGTCAAGAACGGCGACGAGCGTCTCCTCCCCGTCCGTACCGACAACGCCATCCCCCGTGCCCTCCACATGCAGGCGATGGAACTCGTGCGGCACGCATCTATCGAGGCTCCCATCCACATGGGGGACGTCATCATGAACGACGTGCTCGGCACGGGGGTTGACCTCATAGCGAGCATGGACGTCGCGCGCGTCGCGCGTACATGAGGCAACCGCACGAAGGCCAACCGAACGTTGGCTGCGCGACGCGCGAACGCGGGCCCCATCCGACACCACAGGCGCTCGCTTCGGCCAATCGGGTCCGCCAGCATGCGCCCTCGACGCATTTTGCGAGCCGCCTGCCGCGAATCGTGCGTTTTTGTAACGAAATCCGAAGAGGCCCGAGTACACGGGCATGTTTGGCAAAGAAACCCCAGTTGGCCAGAGGCAAAATGGGCCGTCTACTCGGACTCGCTAAAAACTCGTTACAAAAACACCCGATTCGCGGCAACGAGGGGCATGCCGCGCTTCAAGACTGCGCTAGGGACTGCGGGCATCATCCCGCGCCCGCGCCTCATCACCTCATGGCCGCACCGCCCAGCTCAAGGCACTGCGGAGCAAATCTAAAAGTCCAGAAATCACGCAGTCAAACCCTTAAGCTCAACTTTAAGGTGAAAGTTGAACTATACTGATGGGCGTTCACGAGAAAAGGTGGTCCGCCCATGAGTCTCCCCCAACGTCGTATCTCCTGCCGTTGCACCGCGCGCCTTGCCTGTACCCTCGGCCTCACCGGAGTCCTGGCCATCGGCGGCACGCTCGGCACGCTCGCACTCGCGCCGGAGCATGCGTACGCCGCGAGTGAGGAGACGCTGGCGGAGCTGCGCGCGCTGCAGTCTGAGGTCTCAAATGCCGCAGAGACCTACGCAGACGCTACAAGCAAGGCAGACGAACTCAACACTCAAGTCGATGCCATTGCCGATGAGATCCTCGAAATCGAGGAGGACCTTCTACCGGCACGGCAGCAGCGTGCGGCAAGCGCGGCAAGCGACCTCTATAAGACCCACGCCTCCAGCGGGAACATGATCGCCCTCCTGCTCAACGCGAGCTCTTTTGCAGACTTCATCAATCTCACCAAGTACTTGGGCACAGTCCAGGACGCCAACGTCGCGGCACTCAACGAGCTCGATGCCCTCGAAGAGAAGCTCAATGGAAGGTTGGCCGAACTGAGCGAGGCGAAAGACCAGGCAGACGAAGAACTCGAGCGTGCCGCGACCGCGCTCGGTCAGGCGCAATCCGCCGCCGAGCAGCTGCAGGCCAAGGCCAATGCCGAGGATGCGGAGGAGGCCGAGATCGCGCGCAAGGCAGCCGAGGAGGCGAAACGTCTCGAAGCGCAGCAAAATGCCAATCAAAACTCCAATCAACAGCCTTCGAGTGGAAGCGACCAGGGAGGCTCCCAGGACGGATCGACGTCTAGCGGTGACCAGAACGCCAACCAAGGCAATGGCAACCAGGGAGGCACGAGCGGAAACCAGGGCAGCGAAGGCACTGGCGGCAGTGGCAACAGCGGCAACAATCAGGGCGGTTCGTCCGATTCCACCGGTTCCTGGATGACGGGCGTCGCATCGTATTACGGCATCGGTGACGGATTCATGGGAGGCACCACCGCCAACGGCGAGAAGGTGACCGAGACCTCCATGGGCATCGCCATGCTGAACGTGCCCTTCGGGACACGCGTCGAGATTCGCTACGGCGGGCGCTCCGTCATCGCCTATGTCAACGACCGCGGGCCGTACGCGCACGGGCGCGTCATCGACATGCAGCCCGCCGTCGCCCGAGCGCTCAATTTCCTGAGCGTGGGCGTTGGAACGGTGCAGTACCGGTTCCTGTAAGGAGCTGTGACACGCTTCCCCGCCCGTGCATATCATCCCATGCTCAAACAGTCCTGCTCACGACGGAGAGCCCGCTGGGCTCTCCTGTTCGTGCGGAACTGCGCGTGGGACGATATGCACGGGTGGGGCTCCCTATTCGTGCCCCATCCGTGTGGGGTGCCAAGCCCCATAAACTACTAAGCAGTTAGGCCAAGCCGCTCGAACTCCTCGGCGGGAGCCTCCACCGCGCGCATGCCGTTCACGAGGGCGGAAATCATCCGTTCCTCAACGTCGGCGTCCTCGATGCGCTCCTCGCCGTCCCGGACGTCCCACAGGGAACTGCCGAAGCTGTGCGAGTTCATGTACGTACGCGACCCGCACTTGAGGTACGGCCAGCCGTTCGAGAAGCGATCCCCCTCCACCAGCTCGGCGCTTTCGATCTGCTCGCGTGAGAAGAATCCGCGGATGTTCGTGGGCATCAATGTGCACTCCACGAAGGGCTCGTTGTCCTCTCGTGCCGCAGCGCGCATGTACACGTAATCGCCGTCGGTCACGCACACATGGTTCCCGTGGGCACCGAACAGCGCATGCTCATGACCCGCGGCGCCCTCACGCACAACGGGGAGCAGCGACGCTCCGTCCATGTTGACAGCGGAATCGACGCCGAACCAATCGAGCAATGTTGGTGCGATGTCGATGGTTTGACACAATTCCGCGCTTCGAACGCCCTCCGCAGCCCCGGGCACGTGAATGAAGAACGGCGTATGGATGATTTCCTGGTGCATCGGCCAGAAGTTCTTTCCGAGGTAGCCGTGCTCGCCGAGCAGAAATCCATGGTCGGTGTTGACGATGAGAAGCGTGTCCTCCCACAGGCCATAGCCGTCGAAAGCGTCGAGAACCCGTCCGAGCTGCGCGTCGCACAAGGAGACCAGGGCGGTGTACTCACGACGGCACTCCTCGAGCTCGCTCGCGTGCGCCCCGGCATCAACCGCCGCATAGGCCGGCCAGTTGAGTCGCGGGGGATCGGTCAGGCCGACCGCAGCTCGATACTCCTGGGGAACATAGAACGGCTCATGGGGATCAAAGCACTCGATCTGCACGAACCAGTCGTTTCGAGAGGCGTGAGCGGCGAGGAAATCTAGGCCGGCGCCGACGGTGAGAACGGTCGACATGTCCTTCTCAAGAGGCTGACGCGACTTATTGGCCTCGTGCTGAAGCGGACTCGGCCCCTTCGCTTTCTGCAAGGACGACATACCTGTGGGAAGGCCCTCGACAACGTCGCGCGGTGCCCAGCGATCCCCCTCCTGCCCACGGAAGCCCTCCCATGAGCTGTAGCGGTTGTGGTACGTTGCGCCGCCGTCTTCCCAGTAATGGGAATGGTCGGTTACGAGATGCGCGTACGTACCGGACTCGTCAAGCGCCTGAAAACAAGAGTAGTCGAACGGCTCCAGCGGGCCCCAGCTGCGGTGCAGGAAGTTGTAGCGCCCCGTGTGGAGCTCGCGGCGCGCGGGCATGCAGGGCATCGAGCCGCCATAGAAGCGGTCGAAGGTGCAGCAGCGCTCGGCAAGGCGAGAGAAATTCGGAGTAAGGTCTGGATTCGCGCCATACGGCGACAGAAAACCTCGTGAAAGCGTGTCGAACATGAGCATGACGGCTCGCATGACAGACAACCTCCTCAGCAATTGCGCGGGGCACGGGCGAACACCCATGACCCCGCACGATGAAATCGGCTACACGAGAACCGCGAGAAGCTCGCGATCAGTGGCAGCGGACGGCTCCTGAGAACGCACCACATCTTGGAAGCTCGCGGAGTTGGACACGAGGAAGATGACGGTGTCGTCATATCCCTCGGCAGCGAGAAGACTGCGGTCGAATTCGATCAGTGGCTGGCCTTGCGTAACCTTATCGCCAGCATTTACAAGCTTCCTGAATCCGCGGCCGTTTAGCTGAACGGTATCGATACCAACATGGATAAGAAGCTCCGCACCGGAGGCGGTGGTGATGCCCACGGCATGTCCCGTCTTGAAGAGCATGCTCACCTCGCCATCGGCAGGAGCAACGATGGTCCCTTCGCTCGGCTTGACCGCAACGCCTTTACCCACAGAACCGGAAGCAAACACCTCATCGTCAACGTTCTCGAGCGCAACAACACTACCTGCGACGGGAGCGACGAAAATCTCCTGTTTCACGGTATCAACGGCATCCACATCGGATGTGGCATCAGCGATGTTCTGAGCAGTGGCAGAAGAGGGCACTCCGAAGAAGAACGTGAGCAAAAAGCCCATTGCCATGGCAACCCCGAGAGCAACGAACACGCCGTAGAAGGTCATATCGAGCTCAGGTGAAGCGGGGTTGATGAAAGCGGGAATGTTGAAGAAGCCAAGCCCGCCCTGGGTATAGCGCATGCAACCAAAGAAACCAAGGATGGCGCCGCCAACAGCAGAGGAAACCAGCGTAAAGGCGAAGGGGCGCTTGAGGGGCAGCGTCACGCCGTAAATCGAAGGCTCAGACACACCAAAGAAGCTGGAAATGGCGGCAGGAAGCGCGACGGACTTGAGCTTCTTGTCCTTAGTACGCAGGTACACGGCAAGCACAACTGCCATCGTAGTGAACGGGACAGCGGCCATATAGCATGTCAGGTTCTCGTAACCCTGAACCATAAGGCTGTTAAGGGCAATGGGCGCAAAGGCGTGGTGCAGGCCAAAGACCACGAGCACCTGCCACAGACCACCAACAAGAACACCGGTAAGAACAGGGCTGAACTGCTGGACAGCGGTGATGCCTGCGGCGATGAGCTGACTGATCCAGGTCACGACGGGACCCACGAGCAGAAGCGTGAGCACGACGGTGATGGACAGGGTCGCAGCGGGAACGACAAACATCTTCACGACATCGGGAACGATCTTCTTGAAGAACTTCTCAACGCGGGCACCGAAGAACGTGGCGGCAATGATGGGCATGACGCTCGAGGTATAGCTCACCATAAGGACAGGGATGCCCAGGAAGGTCGTGGTGACGTTCGTAGCGATGGGCGTACCCTCGAACAAGGTGAATAGAGGCTCGGCAGCCTTGAGGCCCACGATGGTGGGATGCACGAGCGTGGCGCCAATTGCCATGCCGAGAAGCTTGTTCATGCCGAACTTCTCTGCGGAAGTGTAGCCGAGGAAGATCGGGAAGAAGTAGAACAGCGAGTCGCCGGCGGCGGAGAGAATCTGGGCAAAACCCGAGGTGGGGTCGAGCAACTTCATGGCCGTGCAGAAAGCCAGCAAACCCTTTATGATGCCGCAGCCCGCAAGCAACGGAATCGTGGGCGTCAGGATAGCCGAGATCATATCGACGATGCGGTCGAACGCGCTCTTTCCCTCGTTGTCGCTGACGTCGGAAACGTCACTCGCGGAACTGGCGAATTTGCCGAGCTTCATGACGGCGTCGAATGCATCCTCGACGTCATTGCCGATGACGACCTGGTACTGGCCGCCCTTCTGAATGACATCGATGATCCACTCGTGATTCTCGAGGGCCTCGGTGTCGGCGCGGCTCTCGTCTTTCAGCTTGAAGCGAAGACGGGTCACGCAATGACGCAGTGAGACGACGTTCTCGGTTCCGCCCACATGGTCCAAGACGAACTTGGCAAGGGCGTCGTAGTCTTTTTTAGCCACGGGTTCCTCCCAGCCTTATGCTCGATTGAGCAAACGTGCGATATGGATGATGAGGTAGGTGATCTCCTCATCCCCGATCGAGCGCTCGAGCTTGCCCTCAACGAACGCGCGCACATACTCGGCGACGGAATACGCCTCCGGATAGCTCTCCCTCACCATCTTCGACAGGGCGCTGGGGACTTGCGTCTGCTCGCCACCCAGCACGCGCTGCACGAAGAAGCGCACATGCACGGCCAAACGCTGATAGTCAAGATCGCCCTCGCTATATGCGAGATGCGCTTGATACCGAATGATCTGCATGACCTGGTCCATGAGCCTGAGCCCATCGATTCCTTGACGGGACCCAGCACCCTCCTGCTCCGCGTTGATGAGATGCAAGGCGATCGAAGCGGCCTCGGCGTCGCCGAGCGTCCCCTCGATGCCCTCGAGCTCGTCATCCAACAGCTCGATCGCCTTTTTGCCCACCTCGAACTCGCGGCGATAGTACTGGCTGATCTCCCAGGTCAGCGAGTTTTTGGGAAGAAGCCCCTTCTGTGCGCGCTCGTGAACATATGCGACGTGGTCGGTAAGCGCGATGTAGATGGAATCAGCAAGGCGAACCCCAAGTGTGCTCTGAGCATAATCGACAATCTCCCGGGCAAGATCGAAATACCGCTGCGGAATCGCGTTAACAAGCTGATACAGCTGACTTTGCTGCTCGACGGACGTGAACACGCGCTCGATCTTGTCCTCGGGAATCTCGCCGCCAAGCTCAACGTAACCGATGCCCAGGCCGATGACCACGAACTCGCGGCCCTTTTCATCCCGCGCAACGGCGACGTTGTTGTTGAGCGTCTTGGCGAGCCTCACGGCTTCACTCCTCCCCTGTTCGACATCGTGGTCTGCAAAACGAAAAACCCGGGCTGATAGAACCATCCCCCATGGGATCATTCTATCAACCCGGGTCCTGCCTGTTGTTCACAGTTACACGCCCTGTTGACGCACGATATACGATTGAATGGTTCTTTTGTACACCTTTTTCCTGATGGTTTGCAAGCGCATCAGATTGCATTGCTGCAAGCGGTTGCTGCAGACCGGCGAACGGCAAAACGGGGCTTCGATGCAAAACCGGGTTGATGACCTTATAAAGGCATCAACCCGGGCAAGATCAATCGCCGCGTTTGCCGCTAGTCCCCAAGAACCTCGCGGACATGCTCAATGACGCCGACGCCGTTCATGGTGCCGTACATGACCGTATCAATCGCCTCAACCGGCTTATCCGGGAACAAGGCCTTGACACGGTCGACCTCAAAGCGAACCGGCGGGCCAAGCAAGATGAAATCCGCATCCCCGCCGAGCTTGGACGCCTCGGCGACGGCATGGGCCGCAATCTCGACCTCATAACCCTGGTCAGCGGCGGCCGCTTTCATACGCTCTACCAGCATGCTTGTGGACATGCCCGCGGCACAGAACAACTTGATGTTACGCATGGATACAATCCTCCATCTTCTTGTAAACGTTCACAATCTTACGGGCAAGGATCCCAAAAGCCTCAGCGCTCATGAGCTGGTCCTCGGCGTGCATGAGGATGAGCGCGAACTCACTCGACTCCCCCGCCGCCTCTTTCTGAATCAACCCAAAATGTGCGTCATGACCGGCGCGGAACTGTTCCTCGCCCTCCTCTATAAGCTTCTCGGCACCCTCGAAATCACCCCGCTCGGCGCAATCAATCGCCTGGATGTAGCAAGAGCGCGCGGTGCCGACGCTCGCGATGATCTGGAAGCTGACCAGCTGCACCTCTTCGGATACGGCCATTGGTCCTCCTAACGCTTGTCGAACTTGGGCGGCACGTAATCGGCCGTCTCCATGTAGAACCTGAGCAGCCTGTCTCGAAGCTGCGCGGCGGATTGGGCGTATGCCGGATCATCAACAAGGTTGACGAGCTCCATGGGGTCCACCTCAAGGTCGTAGAGCTGGTCACCCTCGTACAGGCGCATGACGTACTTGAGGTTTCCCATGCGCACCATCGCGCCCTTGGTGTGTGCAGGTCCCTCCTCGTGTTGTGCGGATATACGCGGCCAGTATGGTGACTCGGGTCCATGTTCGGGCTCCATTGCTTGCCACTCACCGTGGATACGCCCGCCCTCGCAGAACATCGCATCATGCGGCGTGTCCTCACCGGAGATCGCCCCCATCAGGGAGCTGCCGAACTGCACGTATCCCAGGTCCACGCCGACAATCTCCGCAACCGTCGCGGGAAGGTCGATCAGACCGACAAGGCCGTGGCGCACGCCCGGCTCCACCGGCACCGACGCCGCAGGCTTGACCACAAGGGGCACGTTCGTCAAGGGGTCCTCGAAGGAGTTCTGGCACTTCTCTGCGATGCCGTAGTCTCCCGTCAGGTCGCCATGGTCGCTGAACGCGAAGACGTTCGTGTCGTCGTACAACCCGCGCTCGCGCAGCTTGTCGAGCACGAGGCCGAGCATGTGGTCCCAGCGCGCCACCATGCCGAGATACACCGCGCGCATCTCGTCATACTGGGGCTCGCCCCATCTCTTCATATCTTGGCGGTCACGAATGGCACTCAAGATACTCGCCTTGCCCTCCAGCGTCTCCACATTGGGGCGACGCGGCGGAAGGGCCGTACGATCGACAAGCGAATACCATGGCTCCTCACAACCGTACGGGGGATGCGGGAACGACAGCGTGCAGTAGATGAAGAAGGGCTTTTCCTGCTTCTCGGGGTCGATGGAGTCCAAGAACGCCAGGGCGGCATTCACGCAGTTCCAGTCGAAGTCGCTATTGAGCGAACCCTCGGGGTACTTCCCCTGGAAGAAGGAGTACTTGAGATCGTGCCCCTCGAAGACCTCGGGCACCTCGGGCGTGGGGAAGTTCTTCCCGCCGAAGTTCATCTTGAGACCCTCGACGCCCACCTTGTCGACTAGGTCGGTTCCATCGAAGAAATGGTCGCAATACGCCTCCTTGCTCCATGAGCCCGGGATGAAGTCGTTGCGACCGATCCACACGACCTCATACCCGGCCTCCTTCATGGTCTTGAGGATATTGGGATCCTCGCGATGCATCATGAAGTGCATCGTGCGGTGACCAAGCGTGTGGGGGTACAGGCCGGTCAAGAAGCTGCAGCGGCTCGGAACGCAAACGGGATTCTGGCAGTACGCGTCCGCGAAGGACACGCCCTCCTCCGCCATGGCGTCGAGGTTGGGGGTGCTCGCCGCCGGATTGCCCAGATGGGCCATTGAGTCCGCGCGCATCTGGTCCGCGACGAACCACACGATGTTGGAGCGATTGTCCATCAGCGCTTACGCCTCCTTGGCGGCTGCCTGCTCGTCGGCATATGCCTGCTTGTCGAGCATCTTGAAGAACGGGAAATAGATGGCGAACTGGAGGGCGACGAGAACCGCCTGCCAGATCATTGCCCGCCAACCGCCCGTAAGGAATCCGGACAGGAGCACAGGGGTACCGGTCTGCAGCTGCATTCCATTCAGAACGGGAACGAGCCCGATGGAAGTCACCGCGTAGGAAAGAACGAAGCTCAGGAGAGGCGTCAGGATCATGGGAATGAACATCATGACGTTGAGCATGAGGGGCATACCGAAGACGACGGGCTCGGAAACTCCGCAGAGCGCCGGGGCGATTGCCATCTTACCGAGGGACTTGTAGCGCTCGCTCTTGGCCACGAAGAGCATGCACAGAACAAGGCCGATGATGCCGCCGGACCCGCCGAGCTGGACGAAGGTGAACCACCACGTGTTGGTGAGGATGTTGGGCAGGGCCGCGGCGCCCGCTGCAAACGCATCGAGGTTCTCGAGGGCGGCGGGCATGTACAGCATGGTGATGAAAGGCATCGTGACCATACCGCCATGGATGCCGAAGAACCACAGCAGATTGCACAGAAGGACCAGGAGGCCGAAGGTGAGCGGGCTCTCGCTCAACGAGGCGAGCGGGGCCTTGAGCAAGCCATAGATCATTCCGTCAAAGGAACCAAAGGGGGTCAGGGCGCAGAGCTGGCGGACGATGACAAACAGGATGGTGATGCACAGCACGGGGATGATGCCGGCGAAACCCTTGGAAACGAACGGAGGGACGCCATCGGGCATCTTGATGGTGATGTTCCTCTTAATGAAGACCGCGTAGATGGCGGGAACGACGATACCGAGGATCATCGCGGAGAACAAGCCGGCAGACCCAAAGTAAGTCATGTCGATCATGTTGGCGACCGCGGTGCCGTCGGCAGCAATGCCGGAAGGAATGAGCAGCAGGAACACGAACAGCGAGGCTATTCCGATAATGGAAGACTGACCCTCGCAGTCAAGCTGCTCGGCCATGCATTTGCCTATGGCGAATGCGGCATACAGGGACAGCATGTTCGTCGTATACGTGGTCACATACGAGAACACCGTCTTGAGGCCATTCGCGGTGATGAACTCCTGATAGGGCGTAATGCTCAAGCCGGCGAGCAGCGACGCGATGGCGCCGACCATGATGATGGGCAGCAGCATGCCGAAACCGCCCGAAATGGCCTTCAAGACCTTGTTGTTGGAGAGCTTAGTCGCAAACGGGACGAGCGTCTTCTCCATCAGAGCTTGGAACTTCTCCATCTCTTCCCTCTTCTCTCGGTGCAGAAACACGGGAGCGATTCGGGCCCGGAACCGCTCTTCATCTTATAGAGTAGTCGATTTGGATATATGTCCGTTCTCTATTGGATATTTGTCCGTGAGTGGATAGTTTTCCACGATGAACGGCATGCTATGGATAGTTATCCATTTCATGCCGTTCACACTAGGAGAAATTTCGAGAGATGTTCAACAGGAGCATCTCTATGAACATGTAAACGATTACCTGGTCTTCGTAGAAGTTTATCGAGTCATCATGGCTGATCCAGGGAAGCACATATACCTCGGAAGCGTGCGGAACGAGGCTCGACCTGCCGTCCATGGTCACCAGATGCACATCGACCCCGCGCTCGCGCATCACATCCATATCCTCGCCATACATGCAATTACCTCGACCCTGCATGCTCAAGACGATGCAAACGTCTCCGCTCTCTAATATCGCTGCATCATCGGACATGACGATGGCGTCATCAGTCGGTTTATTGAAAATACCGAGTCTCGTCAGACGATGAGAAAGCTGCATCGCGCTCTGAAACGTCCTGTTCGACCCCCAAATTACAAGCCGCCTGGCCTGAACGATCGCCTCGGCGAGGGCGTCGAATTGCTCCTTGGAGACACACTGGGGAATCAGATGCATATATCGAGCATACGTGTCGACGAGCCTATTCGAATCGTCGTGATCCGCTTCCACAGAGGGGCTCTCAGCTGCCATCATGGCCCGGTTGAAGGAGAAGCGGAATTCGGCGAACCCATCATATCCGAGCTTTTGGCACATGCGGATAATCGCGGAGTTGGATGAACCGGTGAGCTTTGCCAGGTTGGTGATGCTGCTGCCCAACATGATATTCGGGTCGTTCAGGATCCGCTCGGCGGCCTTCAATTCTGATTTGGTGAGTGTAGGCAGAGCTCGACGCAGTTCATCAATGGGATTCATGGCCACTCCTCAAATTGGATATCTCTCCAAATAGTGTACCGCGCCCGAAGCCCTCGAAGCTCAAATCAACATGGTAGACTCCTCATCAGACCACAACGACCCGCTGCGAGGACCCATGAAGCACATCTCGTTTCTCATCAAACCCGCCAGCTCGACGTGCAACATGCGCTGCCGCTATTGCTTCTACGCGGATGTCGCAGAGCACCGCGAGACGGCGAACCACGGCGTCATGGAGGCCCCATGCGCCGAGGCCATCATCGATGCTGCATTCGCGCTCGGCCCCGACACCGAGGTGACCTTTGCCTTCCAGGGTGGCGAACCCACCTGCGCGGGGCTCGAGTTCTTCCGCTCGTTCTGCGCGCACGTCGATGAGGCTCGCGAGCGCCAGACGGTCCACTACGCCATCCAGACCAACGGTTACGTCATCGACGACACCTGGGCCGAGTTCCTCGCCGAGCACGACTTCCTCGTGGGCGTCTCCATCGACGGCTATCCCGAGATGCACGACTGGCTGCGACCCGATGCGCGCGGCGTGGGCACCATGGGCCGCGTGCTGGATGCTATATCGGCGCTGAGGCGGGCAGGCGCGGAATTCAACATCCTCACCGTCCTCACCGACCAGCTCGCCCATCACCCCCAAAAGCTCTACCGCTTCTACAAACAGCACAAGTTCGGCTTCGTCCAACTCATCCCCTGCCTGCCGGGACTCGATGAGACGAACGACGAGTACTCGCTGGAGCCCGAGAGCTTCGCGAGCTTCTACAAAACGTTCTTCCGCATGTGGCTCGAGGACTTCAAGCGCGGCGACCGCATGAGCGTGACGCTCTTCGACAACGTGATACCCCTGTTCGCAGGCGTTTGGCCCCAGCAGTGCGGCATGCTCGGGGCATGCGCACCGCAGTTCGTGGTCGAGGGCAACGGAGATGTGTACCCCTGCGACTTCTACGTGCTCGACCGATATTGCCTGGGCAACATCCGCGAAAACTCACTGGAGGACATGGCCACCTGCGACGCGCTCCGCACGTTCATCGCCGAACCCAGGCGCGATTGCACCCTGTGCGCGGACTGCCCCTTCGAGCGCATCTGCCACAAGAACTGCAAGCGCCTCAATACCTGCTACTATCGCGAGGACTATTGCGGATACCGCGACTTCCTCGAATACGCCGCCCCCGACATGATCGCGATTGCGCGCACGTTGCGCTAAAACGCTTCCAAGGGTTCGAGCACCCCACCTGTCGCCCGAACCCCAAAGCGGGCCCTTCCCCGTGTGGAGAGGAGCCCGTCTCTTCAGTGCGAGGCGATGGTGCCGAGCGATTTATGCCAGCACAGTGTACTTCGCGATGTTGTAGACATTGATAAGGATGATAACGACCATGAGGCCGATGAACAGTTTGTCGACTCGCTCGGAATCGATGCGCTTGTTCATAGCGCGACCGGCGACGCCGCCCAAAATGCCACAGGCAACCATGCCCGCAATCAACGCAATGCTAATGCTCGCAAGATCCATCGTGAGGATGCTGCGAACAGTGCTCGCAGCCTGTGAGAACAGGATGATATACAGGGAGTTCTGCGCGGCCTCCTTGGTTTCCATGCTGAAGAAATAATAAAGGACGACGAGGTTGATGGGACCGCCGCCGATACCGAGGAAGCTCGACATGATGCCGAGGAACAGGCCGATGACCGCGCACGCAAGGGCCCCGCTGACCCGCTTGGTGGCGATCTTCTCCTTATTGACGGTGTAGACGAGGGTTCCGATGGTGATGACCATGAGCACCGCAGCCTGCACCGCGCCGGCGGTATTGGGCGTGTCGAACAGGCCCTCGACCATGCTGAAGAGATCCTTGCCCACCAGGCCGCCCACTGCCGCGCCGATGGCAAGCGGCGTGGCGGTCTTGAAGTCGATCTGCGAGGCACCGGAGACGCGGGAGCGCAGGACCGAGTAGGCGGTCATGGACAGGACCGTGCATCCCGAGAGGAAATTGATGGTCGAAACAGGGAACACCCCGAGTGCGTCGAGCACGGGCTTGATGATGACCCCGCCGCCGATGCCGCAGATCGCGCCGATGATCGACGAGAAGAAGCAGACAGCGAACACTGCTGCGTAGATGATTGCCATCGATTGCCTCCGAACATATATACACATTTCGAACATTATCGAACACATCGACAGATGATACCACTCATCGCACGAGGCGTGTCGGAATTCGCCGCGCGGCGGCCACGATGCAACGCGCAAGCCGCCGCGCGGAGAATCGGATGGCCTAACGCCGCAGAAGGCCGGCGACCTCCCCCGCCAGCGTGATGGTACCAGCCGCGACCAGCTCCAGCCCGGAAGCAGTTGCCCAATCGAGCGCAGATGCGACGTCCTCAAAGACGGAAAGCACATCCCCCTCGTCGCGGCCCAGCTCACCAAGCTTGGCTCGCACGAGATCCGCGAGTTCCCCCGCGGGCATCGCACGGTCGCTCGCGGTCTGCGCGATGACGATTTGCGGAAACGCCGGCACGAGCACATCGACGATGCCCGACACATCCTTGTCGGAAAGAGCGGCGATGAGCAGGGCGGGTCGATTGGACATGCAGGGCTCCACCTCGTTGAGTGCGCGCACAAAGTTCTCGCAACTCTGAGGATTGTGGCAGGCGTCGACGAGCACCAACGGGTCGGTGCGGACCACATCGAAGCGGCCCGGTATGGGACAGGAGTCGAGGCTTCTCTCGAGCGCGCCGACGTTCAGAGCGCATCCAAGGTATCCCTCGGCCAACGCGATGGCACACGCGGCGTTTTGCGGCTGATACGCAGGTTTGTGCATGTCCACGCGATATTCCGCGCGGGAGGTCCGGGTGCGAAACGACACGACGCCCCCAATGCGATCGGGCTCGCGGAGCGTCTCGTGCGAAACGACCCAGGACGTCACGCCGCATGCAGCGCAGCGCTCGTCCATGACGCACTGGACCTCCGGCACATGCGTCCCCTCACCCAAAACCACGAAGCGACCCGGCTTGATGACCGCCGCCTTCTCGCACGCGATCTGCCCGAGCGTGTCACCCAGAATACGCGTATGGTCGAGGCCGATGCCCGTGATCGCGACGGCAACGGGATCAGTCGCGCTCGTGGCGTCCCAGCGCCCGCCCAGGCCGACCTCGAGCACCGCCACGTCAACGCGGGCCTCCGCGAACACCACCATCGCCGCCACGGTCAGCAGGTCGAACGGCGTGATCGTGTAGGATGGCTCCCCGGCGGCGACGCGATGCGCGTTCACCCGACGACCCGCCTCAGCCGCGACGGACACGCCATGTGCGAACTCTGAGGGCTTGACCACGGCGCCGTCGACCTCCATGCGCTCCTCGTAGCGCACCAGCTGGGGAGACGTGTACAGGGCGGTTCGCTTGCCCTCGCCACGCAGGATGGCCGCGGCAAAGCGCGTGGTGGATGTCTTGCCGTTCGTTCCGGCGACCTGAATGCAATCGAAGTGCTCATCGGGGCGCTCAAGCTCCTCGAGCATATCGACCACCGTCTCGAGCAGCGGGCCCGCGTCGCCGGAGATCTTGCCGGTATCGGCAGCGATGGCAACCGCGTCATCATAGGCGAGCTCGGCCACTTCGAACGGAACGCTATAGACTCCCTGGCGCTTCATGCAGCCCTCCTAATTGCGATCTTCGCGGCCGTACACAAACCAGTACGCGGCAGCGATCGCGACGCCGCCCACGATATTGCCAAGCGTGACGAACACGAGATTAGAGGCAACCCCCAGCACCACCACGGACGAACCGCCCCACAACGCCTCGATAGCCAAGCCAAGCGGGAGAAAGAACATGTTCGCGACCGAGTGCTCAAAACCCAGGACCACAAAGGCGACCACGGGCAGTATGGCGGCAGCGAGCTTGTCACACACCGTCTTGCCAGCGCTGCCCATCCACACGGCAAGGCAAACGAGCACGTTGCACAGGATGCCGCGCGAGAACGCGACGACCGGACTTAAGGACGCCTTAGATGCCGCGACCGAACAAGCAAGCTCGCCGACGGCTCCTCCCTGCATCTCGGCAAAGCCCGAAACGAGGAGCAACACGACCACCAAAAGGGCTCCCACGGCGTTGCCCGCGTACACAATCGCCCATTTACGCAGCATACGAACGAGCGGATACCGCCCATCGAGCGCGCCGATAACCATGAGGCAGTTACCGGTGAACAGCTCGGCACCGGCAACGAGCACCAAAAACAGGCCAAGGCAGAACGCGAGACCGCCCAAAACGAGCGAGATGGTCGGGGAAAGCGACACATCGGACCGTACCATGAGCATGAACGACGCGCCCAGGGCCACAAATGCGCCGGCTAGGATCGCCAAAACGAACGCCCGACCGCGCGTGAGACGCGCCTTGGCAAAGCCGATATGGACGAATGCCTCTTGCGTCTTCGCCGGTGGAAGCATCACCGTCCCGTTTTCGTTTTCTGCCATATGTGCCCTCCCCATACTACCGGCACTGGCCCCAATTGCATCCAGGGCGCAGCTGGGGAGTAACCTATCTCAGTTGTATCCATGTCTAGGGTTTTCCAGGTGCCCCAAATCCGGCCGAACGTAAAGGCGCGGTGTACGGACGTACATAAGCCTTTAGGTTCGACCGGAGATGGGGTGTCTGGGAAAGCCGACTATGCGAAGTCCTCAAGCTGCGCCTTGATGGCAGCGATGGTCTCCACCAGCTCAGCGGCACGCTCGCGCTTCTTGGCGACGACCTCGGGTGCGGCCTTCGCCACAAACCCCTCGTTGCCGAGCATACGCTCGGCGCCTGCGAGCTCCTTCTCGGCAGCCTTCAATTCCTTCTCCATGCGGGCGCGTTCGGCGTCGAAATCGACAAGATCACCCATGACGACGTAGGCGTCGAAATCCGGACCAGCGAGAGCGATGGCCTTCTCGGGCTTCACGAACTCATCGGCCGTGAGAACCACGAGCTCGCTCACATTGGCCAATCCGCGGATGAAGTCGGCCATGCCGATAATGTCTTCGGCAACCTCGGCAGTGCTGGCCTTGACCTCGCAGCGCAACTCCTGCTTGGGGGAGATGCGATAGCGGGCGCGCGTGGAACGAACATCGGACACGAGCGCGCGCGCAAGTTCGAACGTGCGCTCGGCGGGCTCGTCGATGAAACGGGCGAGGTCCGCAGGCTCGGGCCAGAAGGCGATCATGAGAGCCTCGGCGCGCTCAATCGAACCGTCCTCGTTCACGTCGAGCCAGCTCGCGGGCATCTGGTCCCAAATGGCCTCGGTCACGAACGGCATGAGCGGATGCATCAGGCGCAGAGAGGCGTCGAGGACGAACATGAGGTTGCGCTGGGCCTGGAGGCGCGCCGCGTCATCCTTAAGACGGGTCTTGGTGACCTCGACGTACCAGTCGCAGACCTCGTTCCAGAAGAAGTTCTGAACACCGCGCGCCATCTCGCCGAACGTATAGTGCTCAATGCCCTCGGTGACGAGTTGGGCGGCCTTCGCGAGGCGGCTGAACATCCAGGCGTCGGCAGCGGTCTCGGCAACCGGCTCGCCCGGGGTGTAGCCATCCATGTTCATAAGCAGGAACCGGCTCGCATTCCAGATCTTGGTGACGAAGGAGCGGGCCTGTTCGGTGCGGGCGGAACCCTTGAGCGCCTTGGTCTTCTTGTCGATGTCGGCGTCGAACTTGACGTCCTGGTTAGTGGTGCACAGCGTGAGCAGGTTGAAACGCATGGCGTCGGCGCCGTACATGTCGATGAGGTCCATGGGGTCCACACCGTTGCCCTTGGACTTGGACATGCGGCTGCCGTCCTTGGCAAGGATCGTCGGGTAGATCACGACATCGTGGAACGGCACCTCGTCGAGGAAGTACAGGGAGCTCATGACCATGCGGGCAACCCACAGCGCTATGATGTCGCGTGCGGTGACGAGCGCCGTAGTGGGGTGATGACCCTCGAGCTGCTCGGGGTGCTGCGGCCACCCTTGCGTGGCAAAGGTCCACAGCTGGGAGCTAAACCAGGTGTCGAGCACGTTCTCGTCCTGGTGAACATGGGTGCAGCCGCACTTGGGGCAGACGGTGACGTCGTCCATGCAGGCGTCTTCCCAACCGCATTCCTCGCAGTAGAACACGGGGATACGATGACCCCACCACAGCTGGCGGGAGATGCACCAATCTTTCAGGTTCTCCATCCAGGTGGTGTAGGTGTCGGTCCAGCGGGCGGGGTGGAAGGTCACGCGACCGTCGCGCACAGCGTCGAGCGCGGGGGCCTTCAACTTGTCGACCGCGACGAACCACTGCTCGGAGAGCCAGGGCTCGAGCGTGTTATCGCAGCGGTAGCAGTGCATGACGGAGTGATCGTGCTCTTCGATATGGTCGAGCAGGCCGTGCTCCTCGAACCAAGCGAGGACAGCCTCGCGGCACTCGTCGCGGGTCATTCCGGTGAACTCACCGTAGCCCTCGACCACCACGGCATGCTCGTCGAAGATGTTGATCTTCTCCAGGCCGTGGGCCTCGCCCATCGCGTAGTCGTTGGGGTCGTGCGCCGGGGTGACCTTGACGAAACCGGAGCCGAAGTTCGGATCCACATGCCAGTCATCGAAGATGGGAATCTCGCGGTCCACGATCGGGAGTTTGACGGTCTTGCCCACGAAGGCAGCCTTCTCGGGATCCTTGCTGGACACGGCGATACCGGTATCGCCCAGCATGGTCTCGGGGCGTGTGGTGGCCACGACGATGTACTCCTGGCCGTTGACGGGCTCGGTCAGCGGGTAGCGGAGGTGCCACAGGTGGCCCTTCTCGTCCTTGTACTCGGCCTCATCGTCGGAGATGGCGGTGGTGCAGCTGGGGCACCAGTTAACGATGCGCTTGCCACGGTAGATCAGGCCATCGTGGTACCAATCACAGAAGACCTTGCGCACTGCCTCGGCGTACTCGTCGTCCATGGTGAAGCGCTCGCCGTCGAAATCGACGGAGCAGCCCATACGCTTGATTTGCTCGACGATGGTGCCGCCGTACTCGTGCGTCCAATCCCAACAGGCATCGATGAACTTGTCACGCCCGATCTCCAAGCGGGAGATGCCCTCGGACTTGAGCTTCTTATCGACCTTGGTCTGGGTGGCGATACCCGCGTGGTCGGTGCCGAGAATCCAACGCGTGGAGCGACCGCGCATGCGGGCCATGCGAACAATGGCGTCCTGAATGGAGTCGTCGGTGGCGTGGCCCATGTGAAGGATGCCCGTCACGTTGGGCGGCGGGATGGTGACGGTGCAGTCGCCCACGCCCTTGCAGCGCTTGTAGTAGCCGCCATCGAGCCACTTCTTGAGGATCGCCGGCTCATTGACCGCCGGATCGTAATTCTTGGGCATCTCTTCTGCCATGAGTGTCCTTCCTATGGATACGTTAGTCCAGGTCGATGTCGGATCCCTCGTAAACGCGGCGAGGCTGCTCGTCTCCCTGCACGGCGGCTGCGGTCACCACAACTTGGCTCACGCCCTGCTCACTCGGCAGGTCGAACATCGTCTGCTGGAGCAGCTCCTCGCAGATGCTGCGCAGGCCGCGGGCGCCCGTCTTGCGAGCAAGGGCCTTCTTGGCGATCTCATGCAGAGCCTCGGCCTCGAACACGAGCTCGACGCCCTCCATGGCAAACATGCGGCGATACTGCTTGACCACGGCGTTCTTGGGCTCGGTGAGGATTCCCACCAGGTCGTCCTCTGACAGAGCCTGGGTCTGCGTGATGACCGGCGTACGGCCAATGAACTCGGGGATCATGCCAAAGTTGTTGAGGTCCTCGGGGAGTACCTGCTTGAGGAGGACGTTCTCGTCCTTTGACGTGGGGCCGGCGATCTCGGAATTGAAACCGACGCCCTGGTTTCCCACGCGATCGGAGATGATCTTGTCGAGTCCCACGAACGCGCCACCGCAGATGAACAAGATGTTCGTGGTGTCGATCTGGAGCAGCTCCTGCTGAGGGTGCTTGCGTCCGCCCGTGGGCGGGACGCTCGCGACGGTACCCTCAAGGATCTTGAGGAGCGCCTGCTGCACGCCCTCACCGGAGACGTCGCGCGTAATGGAGAGGTTCTCCGCCTTGCGTGCGATCTTGTCGATCTCGTCGACGTAGATGATGCCGATCTGCGCGCGATCGATATCGCCGTCGGCGGCGGTGATAAGCTTGAGCAGGATGTTCTCGACGTCCTCGCCCACATAGCCCGCCTCGGTGAGCGCCGTGGCATCGGCGATGGCGAACGGGACCTCGAGCACGCGGGCGAGCGTCTGGGCGAGCAACGTCTTGCCGGTGCCGGTGGGACCGAGCAGCAAGATATTGCTCTTGGCAAGCTCGACATCTTCGTCCAGGGACGCAGCGTGGGCACCACGGGCAGCGGCATCCGACGCATCCCCCTCGAGCACGCGACGATAGTGGTTGTACACCGCCACGGACATGGCGCGCTTAGCGTCCTCCTGACCCATGACGTACTGCGACAGGGCATCATAGATCTCATGCGGCGTGGGAACACGCGTAATGAGCTTTGAGGCAGTCTCGCGCATGGTCGGTGCGGGAGCCTCCTCTACCGGTGACTCCGGCGCGGCAGCCCCATCCTGTTGAGCAGCGTAAGCGGCCCCAAAGGCGCGCATCATCTCGTCCTGGGCAAAGGACTGCTCGAGAATCTCATTGCACGCCTCAACGCACTCGTCGCAGATGAACATGCCGTCATGCCCGCGCACGAGCTTGCGCACCTGATCTTGCGTCTTGCCGCAGAATGAGCAGCGGACCGGAACCTCACCATCGGAGCCCGGCGTACGGCCAAAGTCCTCCCCCGCCATTAGCGCTCGCTCCCGGAGTCGTTGCGGGAGGTCACGATGCGGTCGATAAGGCCGTATTCGAGGGCTTGATCGGCGCGAAGGTAATGATCACGCTCGGTATCCTGTTCAACCTGCTCAAAAGGCTTGCCCGTGGCATCGGACAAGATGTGGTTGAGCGTGGTGCGCGTCTCGCGGATCTCACGCGCAGCAATCTCAATCTCGGTCTGCTGGCCCTGGGCACCGCCGCTGGGCTGATGGATCATGATCTTGGAATGGGGCAGGCAGAAGCGCTTGCCCTTGGCACCGCTCGCAAGAAGAACCGCAGCCATTGACGCCGCCATGCCAACGCAGATGGTGGAAACATCGGGCTTGATGTAATTCATGGTATCCAGAATGGCAAGGCCCGAATAAACCTCACCGCCCGGCGAGTTGATGTAGAGCGAAATGTCCTTCTCGGCATCCTGGCTCTCAAGATGCAACAGCTGTGCAATCACGAGGTTCGCGGTCACCGAATTGACCTCCTCGCCAAGGAAGACGATGCGATCGTTGAGTAGGCGCGAATAGATGTCGTAGCTGCGCTCTCCGCGAGGAGTCTGCTCGACGACGTAAGGCACGAGCGCAGAGTCGATGCGATGGATCATATGGCTCCCTTCGGGATAGGACGCCGCGAATCGGCGCCTGAAGATGCTGTTTGGTCGTCATCGAGTGAACGCTGAAGAACATTTGGCACTCGATAGAAACGTACGGTGCCCAATCCCGCCGAGCGCGATGGGGCACCGTACGCAAATCAGCCGTACAGCCGCTTATGATACGCCATTTTTGCCGAAGGCCATGCGAGAGCACAGAGTCCGGCGGGCGTGACGCAGATACGCTACTCGGCCTTGGCCTCAGCGGCGCGAGCGGCCTCGTCGACCTCGGTCACCTTAGCGTTCTCGACCAACCAGTCGACAGCCTTGGAACGACGAATGGAATCGCGGATGGCGGGCATGCGGCCCTCGGCGAGGAACTGAGCCTTGGAGGCTTCGACGTCCTCAACACCAGCGCGCTCGAACTCGCCGTTGACATCCTCGTCGGTGACCTCGACCTTGAGCTCGCGAGCGAGCGCGTCGAGGGCGAGGGACTCGCGGGCAACGTCGTTGGCCTGACGGTGCAGGTCGGAGATGAACTCCTCAGAGCTGATGCGGTTGGCCTGCAGCCAGCCGTCGAGGCTCATGCCGCGAGCGGAGAGGCTCTGCAGGAAATTCTGGCCGAGCTCCTGGAAGACGGACTGCTCGTAGTCCTCGTCCATCTCGTCAAGCTGAAGACGCTCGGCGAGCTTGGCGACAGCGCGATTCTCCTTGAGCTGCGGGAGCTGGGAGGACTTGTCAGACTCGATCTCGAGCTTCACGGCGTCGCGCATGGCGTCAATGCCATCGAAGCCGAAGTTGGTCTTTGCGAACTCATCGGTAAGCTCGGGGAGTTTGCGCTCCTTGACGCTCTTGACGGTGACCTCGACGGAAGCCTCCTCGGCACCCTCGACCTCTGGCGTCCAAGAAATGGTCTTGGTCTCGTCGACGTTCATGCCCATCAAGCCCTCGTCGAACTCCTTCGGCAGATTACCGGAACCCATGGCGATCATGCGGCCCTCGCCGGCGAGCGCCTCGGCGTTGGCGACGTTCTTGATGTCAACGGTCACATAATCGGCGGCCTCGACGCCACGCTCGACGTCCTCAAACGTGGCGTGGTAACCCATGAGCATGTCGACCTGCTGGTCGATCTCGGCCTCGGTGACCTCCGCGGGAGGCATCTCGATCTCAACGGCATCGTAAGAGGAGAGCTCGGGGGTGGGGCGCAGGGTGAACTCGACCACATAGGTGTAGTCGGTGCCATCGACGCACAGGTCGATCTCCTGGTAATCGCCCTCCTTGACGGGAACGATGTCAAGCTCGTTGAGGACGTTGCCCTCGTTGGCGCCGATCAGCTCATTGGTGGCCTGCGCGAGCACGGCCTCCTTACCCAGGGCGGAGTCGATCACGGGACGCGGGGCCTTGCCGGCGCGAAAGCCGGGGAAACGGTACTTCTTGGCAGCCTCCTTGTAGGCCTTCTTGATGGCCGCGTCGACGTCGGCAGCCGGAATGGTGACCGTGGCGGTAAGCTTGGCGTCCTTCACGTCAGAAGTGATGTTCAACGTTCCTCCTCTAATACATGCCCGGCATATGTGGGTGCCGGGGTCCCTTTGGTACCTTGTGTGCGTGTGTGGTGCGGGCGAAAGGACTCGAACCTTCACGGGAACCCCACTGGAACCTAAATCCAGCGCGTCTACCAATTCCGCCACGCCCGCAGCTAGTAACACAGGTGAACATAATAGCAAAAAGAACGGCTACGCGCTTGTCTGCAACAAGAAGCGTCAAAAACCCGCATCACAGCTGCACATACCCCTGCATACATCTCCAGCTGCGCTCGTGTGCGATTTAGCGGGAGAGCTGACTTTTGCCGAGCAGCTCACCCTTATTGAAGAACTCACCGGATCGTGGTCTCTTCCCGAACGCAATGTTGCCGAAGAAGATGACGATGGGCTGGACTTCATCGGCAAGGCAAGCGGATATTATGATTGCGAGCCCGCTACCTCACTTGAGGAAATACGCAAGTACCATTCCGATTCAAAATGGGTTGCGGGAAGAGAGGCGGCACGCCAAGCCATATCCGTTGCAACGGGCTCAAGTCGTTCGCCCATGGAGGCAATCATGTACTGCATGTTTGCCCTCCCCCACTCTCTGGGCGGATTTAATTGCGGTCCACTTAAACCGAATTACAAGATTGTACTGACAGGAAAAGCCTCCATGCTGTCGGGATTGCCGTATGTCATAGCCGATGCATATCTTCCTCGCTTCAAAGCGATTATTGAGTACAACGGTAGCTACCACGACGAGTCAACGATACGTCGTCGAGATGAGGCGCGGGCACTCGGGCTCATGAGCATGAACGTTGACGTATACCGGCTAAACGACCTGCAGCTCAAAGATGCGGCGGCACTCGAATCAGTCGCACGCACACTCTATCGGAGAAAGCAGATCCAGTTTAGTCCCCGAGCTCGTGCATACGCTTCAAAATGCCCGGAATTGCTCAGAGAATTGCGCCAGGCTGTCGGTCTCGGCAATTAACGCACTCGAGTATATGGCACTTGTTATGACTCACTTACAAAAAATGACAATGTGTACCTTTAAGCAGTCAGGAAAGGTACCGAAGACGCTACTAAGCAACTTCGAAGGCATAGTGTACGAAGAAGAGCCCTCTTTTATTTAACACCTGTTTGTTATCTCAGCGCTTCAAGGCGTTTTGCAACAGGTACCTTCCTCCAAAATGGTCCTTATCCGGACCCTAAGGTACATATTGTCGATATTTGTAAGTGTTTTTGCACGGACAACATTTTCGAGACGCCAGCGATCGGGACACCAAAGCGGGGCCCGCGCTTGAGCGCGGACCCCGCTTACGGTCAGGCGCTGCCAAACCGGTTAAGAGCGCAAGGACTAGGGGCTCCAGAAGCCCCAAGCCACGATGCTCCTAGACGATGCCCTGAGCCATCATGGCATCGGCAACCTTCTTGAATCCAGCGATATTAGCGCCGACCATGTAATTGCCCTCGAAGCCGTATGCGGCAGCGGCATCATCGCAGGCATGGTAAATGCCGCGCATAATGCTCTCGAGCTTGGCGTCGACCTCGTCGAACGTCCAAGAAATGTGACCGGCGTTCTGGCTCATCTCGAGACCAGAAGTGGCAACACCGCCGGCATTCGCGGCCTTACCGGGCATGAAGGCGACGCCGTTCTCAATGAGGTAGTTGGTCGCATCGGTGGTTGTGGGCATGTTTGCGCCCTCGCCGACTACCTTGCAGCCGTTTGCCACGAGTGCCTGGGCGTCCTCGAGAAGCAGCGTGTTCTCACGAGCGCACGGCAACGCGATGTCGCAGGGAAGCTGCCACACGCCGTGGCCGTCCTCCGCGTGCCAAGTGGCACTCGGGTGAGCGTCGACGTACATGGCAAGGCTCACGCCGCGGTCGTTGCCGGAACGCTTCTTGTTGTAGATATCCTCGAGCACCTGATAGTCGATGCCCTCGGGGTCCTCGACCCAGCCCTTGGTATCGGAAGCGGCAATCACCTTGCCGCCAAGCTGGGAGACCTTCTGGATAGCGTAAATGGCAACGTTGCCGGAACCATGAACCACAACGGTCTTGCCCTCGAAGGACTCTCCGTGGCACTTGAGATACTCATCGACGAAGTACACGAGTCCGTAGCCGGTTGCCTCGGTGCGAGCGAGGGAGCCGCCAAACGAGAGCCCCTTGCCAGTGAGAACGCCCGTCCACTCATTGCGCAGGCGCTTGTACTGACCGAACATGTACCCAATCTCACGTCCGCCCACGCCAAGGTCACCGGCGGGAACATCGGTATCGGGGCCGATGTGACGGTAGAGCTCCGTCATGAAAGACTGGCAGAAACGCATGATCTCGTTGTTGGACTTGCCCTTGGGGTCGAAGTCGGAGCCGCCCTTGCCGCCGCCCATGGGCAGCGTGGTAAGGGAGTTCTTGAAAATCTGCTCAAAACCCAGGAACTTGAGCATGCCCAGCGTCACCGTGGGATTGAAACGCAGGCCACCCTTGTAGGGCCCGATTGCGGAGTTGAACTCGACGCGGTATCCGCGGTTGACCTGACACTTACCGGAGTCGTCAACCCAGGGAACGCGGAACATGACAATGCGCTCGGGCTCGACCAGACGCTCGAGAAGAGACGCCTCCTCATATGCGGGCTCCTTGTCGACAGCGGGCGCGATCGAGGTAAGGACCTCGTCGGCAGCTTGGATGAACTCGGGCTGATCGGCATAGCGCTCGTGCAGCTCGGCGATGACCCTCTCGGTGTAGGTCATGGTTTGCCTCCAATGTATGAGAATGGTGATGCGGTGCATATAGTACTACGGCTGAATAGGGCAAAGGGGAAACGGAATGGACATGTTTCCTAGCGGTTTCGATGCGATGAACGCTCAATTGCCGATGACCGTTGCCGAATGCACGCAGGTGCTCTATAATCGCTAACGCCTTGGGACAAGCAGGGTCATGGTACCCCAGCTGCTCAGCACCTTCGGGACGTGGCGCAGTTTGGTAGCGCGCCTGCTTTGGGAGCAGGATGTCGCAGGTTCAAATCCTGTCGTCCCGACCACATTCGCGGGCGTAGTTCATCGGTAGAACCTCAGCCTTCCAAGCTGATGAGGCGGGTTCGACTCCCGTCGCCCGCTCCAGTAAAAGACGCAGGTCGGAGTAGTTACATGCTCCGACCTGTTTTGTTTTCATCGTCCGATGCAAAACGGCGATGCTAAACCGATGCAAAAACGGAGCCAAGATGGACCGGCCCACGAGAAGCACCCATTGTCCTACTCGTATCAGCGCTGGCAGTCACCCCATGCGTCATCGTTCCAGAAGTACGGTACCGGCTACGCCTCGATGAGTTCGCGCTAGAACTCATCGCCAGCTAGCATGTAGAACAGAAAACGCGGCAAAGCAGGCCTACCTCCTTTGCCGCGTTTTCAGTCAAAAGCACTTAGCGCCGGTTAGCTCTTACGCCGAAACAATCTGGCACCGATGGCGGAAAGCGAGATACCCGCAGCGCTCAGCAACCCAACGATCGAAACCAGGTCGCCTGTGCGGGGCAGCGATGCGCCGCCGTTCGATCCTGCAGAACCATTGGGCTTCTGGCCAGACCCCTGCCCCGGAGTCTGATCGGTCGCGCCGCCCGTTCCCCCACCAGGTTCTTGCTCACCGATGGCCGGCAACACAACCCGCTTTTCATCTCGGTACACGTTGCCCTCGAACTCGACCTCGGCTGTGTACACCACCAACCCGTCCTTGGTCTCGGTTGGTTCCGTCCGCACGCTCGTGACCTTGCAGGCAAGCTTCCGAGTCTCCCCGCCCGCCGTATGTTTGAACGTTGCGGTCGCCTCCGAGCAATCATCGGACCAGACGAACTCGGGGGCGAGGTAACCTGCAACCGTGATACGGTACACGGTGTCGCCCACCATGGCATCGGTCACGCCGGGAGCCACGCCCGTGACCTTGAGAACCGAATTTCTTCGCTCAGGATCGACCTTCACGACATGCGCGTGCTTGTTCGTCTTGTCATTCGAGGGGTTGAGCGCATACAGCGTATCACCCACGCGTGCAACGATGAGATACGCCTGCCCGTCCTTAACGCCCGACAGGTTAGCGACACGCACAAAGCCTGGAATGTCAGAATCCGCCGCCGCCTCGGTGACACCGTCGCCGCTGGCGGATGCCTTCGTGTACAACTCGAAGGAATCGGCACCACTCGTGTCGTTCTGACAGCGATCGAACACCGCCTGACCATCGCGATAGAAGTGCAGATGACGGTTCGCATCCTTACTGTACAGCTTGAACGTGCCCTCGGAGTCGCCAGCCCTAAGCTCAATGTCCTTCGCAGTTTCGGCAGACGGGAACCCGGGGGTCGACAAATCGAGGCACACGGTCTCTCCAGCAGCGGTCTTACCCGAGATCTTCCACTGTCCCTCCCCCGCCGCAGAGAACATGTACATGGCCTGGCTGAGCCCAATTACGTCACCCGTGTACGATGCGTCCGTTCCCAGGCTTCCAGGGGTCTCCCCCAGCTCATCGGCATACAGGACCGAAGAGAGACTGGCACGTGCAATCTCGAGGTCGGGGGAGAGCGTAAGCTCGCCCTCTCCCACGGGGATTGACACCGTCTCGCCCGGTGCAACGACCTTCTCGACAAGCCTAGCGGGTGCGACGGTAATCTGGTACTCAACTCCCGAATGCTTCTCGACGAACGAGACCGAGCCCTCCTTCTTGCCGGTGAGCACAACGGTCGAGCTGCCGTCCTCGTTGGCCTTGACCTCGATGCCGAGCACACTGGAATCGACCGCTTCGTACCCTGCAAACGATTCGGGCACGCGCAGTTCGATCGACCCGTACAGAGGTACGTTCACTTTGCGCTCGTTGCCCACCTGGGCGTGTTCCGCCACATCCGATATCTCGTAGGTGACGAACCGAGTCCCGCTGGAACCCTCATACAGCAACGCGAGCGAGCCGTCCTGTGCCTCCGTCACACACGAATAGGCAAATGCGTCGCCGCCCGATGTCACCTCATGCTCGTACTTCCACTCGATGTCGCCGTCCTCTTGCACCAGGCCGACGAACAACCTGCCGTTGGCGCGGCTATCGCCCGTGGGGCAAGAGAGGATGATGGCGGTCTTGCCATCGATGAGCTTGGAATAGGTGATGGCGCTAATCTGACAGCCCTGGTTGATGTTGATGCCCATATCACGAATACGCCGCTCGTTTTCCCACGTGGCACCACCGTCGTTGGAGACCGCGTACACACCATGACGGGCGAACAGATACAGTCTTCCATCCGCCTCGACCACCGTCGCCTCAGATGTCTGGGCTTTGAGCGCTTGGCTGCGATGCCAGGTCACACCGTCATCGGAGTAGATGACACTCGTGTTGCCGTCGCCCTGTCCGCGCGTGAAGGTGTAGCACGGCAGGATGATACGTCCCTTCGAGGTGACAAGACCGCGCCCGGGACCGACACCGTAGAAGCTGGCATTGCCCTCTTTAAGGCCCGTGCGCACCTGCTCGTTGAGCATGAGCGGATCCGACCACGTCTTGCCACCGTCCGTGGAGCTCGTGAGCCAAAGGTGCGATGTGGCGACGACGTGCAGATCTGCCTTGTAGTAAAACACGTTCTGCTGCACGTAATCGCTGCTGCCCAGCTGCTGACAGTACAGAGGCTTCTTGTCCGCATCGAACAGGTAGTACTGGCGGTTAACATAGTTGGTCGTGGTACCATCGGCGACCGCAATAACGGGAGCAAGGCCGTCGGTTCCAAAATCGCCGATGTAGTGCGTGTGGCCCTCTCCCTTCTCGGCACCAGCTGCGCGCTGATCCGCAGGGACTGGCGAGCCGAAGAGCACCATCCGCTGCTTGCCGTCGATCTCGACATAGCCACTCGCGTTAATCGGATCCTGGTGCTTGGCGGTATTGAGCGCCACACCGCCCGGCCACAGGTCGACCATCATGTACATCACGCCATCCTTCTCGACCATGACTGGATCGATGAAGGCGGTCGCCTCGTTGTTGAACGAGTCAACGCTATCGTTAAAGTAATTGGGGAAGCTGAAACTCCAGGTCGCACCACCGTCATCCGAACGGCTGAAGATGGTGTCGAGACCAGCGGCATCGCCCTGATGATTCCAACGGGCATCGATAGCGGCGAACAAGCTGCCGTTAGCCCCGGTGATGAGTGACGGAATGCGGAAGTTCCCACTGCCGCCCGTGCCTTGCGCGAAGGGCTGGCCCTGCGTGACACCCACGGTGTCCTTGCCGTTGGGAAGCACGGTGGGGGTCACCTCGACGCGCTGGTAGAGCAACACGTCGTAGGACTCGGTCGAGGAGGTCCAACCGCTGTTGCCATAGCAGAGGTAACGTGTCTCATCACCTACTATCGCGCTGATGCGGCACCCGCCATCGCCCTTCTCGATGGTGAGCGTCTGTGGAGTCGCCGAACCCACGGCGCCATTTTCCGTCAATGTGATATAAGGGCCGTTATCCGTATTCGACTTGATGGTGAAGCCACCGTCAACCTTCTCAATCGTCCACTCGTGCGCATGGGTGTTCTTATACGCTCCGACAGCGCAATCGGACGGAGAAAGCTTATCGCCCACGCTATCGGCGCCACAGCGATCGAGTTTGGTCGTGCCCTTGCTCAGATGAAGAATGCGCTGCTTATTGCCGGCAGTACCCGGCTCCGAGGAGACGAGCTGGTACGTTTGTCCCGCCTTGATATCGCCCGTCATCTTATGAAACTCAATGGTCTTGGGCAGGTTTTCCGTGCTCCCTTGCACGGCCGCCTCAAGTGCAGTGGGCCCTGCTGCCTCATGCGCAATCGCGACCGCGGGTGCCCACGATAGCGCGAGGCATGTACTGGCGGCAACGGCCATTGCGGCAAGACGCCTGTCCTTACCCATATGAAACACCTTTCGAACGGCGCCTTCCCATGCGAACTATCCAAGGCGCACGAAACCCAATGCTCTTTAATTTAGATAGATAAGCCCACCAGCTCGATGGGCATTCCGCAAACGGCGTCAACACTGCCGCCAACGATCAGCGTGCAGATACTGGTATGCAAAGAGGATTGCCAGTTAAAGGCCATTATGGAGGGTCTGTGCGCAAAGTGGGGCAGAACAATCGGCCCGATGGAACCGGTCAAAAATGAGGGCCATCAAAGCAAACGTGTCTCCAGGAGCAGAGCGCGTGTTCGCGTGTTCGCGGACACGCCAGCCAATGCTATTCCACCCGTGCTCAGACAATCACTTAGCAACCAACAGCAACCGGCTAGCATCAAAATGGAGACGGAGCGTCTCGCCTTCACGGGGCAGCTCGTCGCTCGGCGTGTCCACCATGTCGACCTTCCACTGAATACGTGAACGAGCGCCCGCGAGCGGCGGATCGAGCAGCACCAGCCGCTCAAAACGCGAATCACTCACGCGCGCTACATGCAAATCGAAGCTGTTGCGGCGGCGCTTCCCCGTCTCACACGAGCGGTCTCGATGGATGTGGCGCGCGCGGACGCCCAGATACGCAACGTCATCGGGCACCTCGCGACCCACGTCGAAGGTCATGCCCCAGTCGATGGCCTCGACGTTTGTGGCAGAGACCTTGCACGCACGCGAGGTGTTCTTGCACCCCGTCAGGCGCATGCCGGCAAGCGTCTGGGGGCGCGTCATGAGCTCGCTCGCCGTACCGCTCTCCTCGATGCGCCCATTGTGCATCACGCAGATGCGGTCACACAGTCGGCACGCCTCGTCGATGTCATGACTCACGTAGAGCACCGTGCGATGCACCACCGAGAACACGTCGAGCAGATTCTGCTCAAGCGCGCTTTTTAGATAGGAATCGAGCGCGGAAAAGGGCTCGTCGAACATGAGGATCCCGGGGCGGGCGGCGAGCATACGCGCCAGGGCGACGCGCTGCTGCTGTCCACCGGATAGCTGGGAGGGATAGCGGTCGGCAAAATCGGCCATACCGAAGATGTCCAAAAACTGCCGAGCGCGTGCACGATGGAAATCGAGCTCGGAACCGCGGCTGGGGTACGCACGACCGGTGCGCGGCATGCCTGCGCAAACGTTGTCCTCGACCGTCATGTGCGGAAAGAGCTGGTAGCTTTGGAACAGCAGCGCCGTTTTGCGTTCTTGCGGCGAAAGGTCGATGCCGGCACGGGAATCGTAGAACGTCACGCCGTTGACCACGATGCGCCCCTCATCGGGGGTCTCAACACCCGCGATGCACCGTAGCGTGCAGCTCTTGCCGCAGCCAGACGCCCCCAGCAGGGCAACGCGTTCCTCCCCTGCCTCAAGAGATACGTCAAGGGAAAACCCCGGGTATCGCTTCTTGATGTCAAGACTCAGGCTCATGCCGCACCATCCTCAAACAGCGAACGCAACGCCTCACGATCGATGCACAGCGCGTCACCGCCGGTTTCCTCCAACCCGTCGCGCACGGAATCGGGTCGAGCACCGGAGTCCGCAAGACGAGAGACTCCGCACGCCCGATCGCAACGACGACCCGCCACCGAAGCGCAACGGAAGGCGCCGGGTGCCGTGCCGCCATCGCGATACCCCTGATGGCGCGCAGTGTAAGCGTTGATCCCCCATACCACGAGGAAACTGAACGCAATGACGACCACCACCCAGAACAAGGCGACGGAGGTGTTGCCGCCCATCCACTCGAAGTAGATCGCGATCGGGATGGTCTGCGTGATGCCCGCGTAGTTACCGGCAAAGAACAGCGTGCAACCGAACTCACCCATGGCGCGCGCGAAGGCGAGCACCGTGCCTGCGGCGATGGAGGGCCAGGCAAGCGGAAGCATGATCTTGCGGAAGATGCGCGACTCCGACCATCCAAGTGTGCGGGCGGCGTCAAGCATGCGTGCATCGAGCGACTCGAAGGCGCCGAGCGCCGTGCGATACACGAGGGGGAAGCTCACGACCACCGCGGCGATGACCGCCGCCTGCCAGGTGAAGACGAGCGAGACGCCGTGTGCAATGAACCAACGGCCCACCGCGGTCGACTGTCCGAAGATCATGAGCAACAGGAATCCGCACACCGTGGGCGGTAGCACCATCGGAATCGTGAAGACCGAATCAAGCAGGCCCTTGATGCGGCTCGACGTACCCATCACGCGCCATGCGGCGAGCAGTCCGAACACAAACGAGATGACGAGCGCAAGGCCACTCGTTTTGAGCGAAACCCAGAAGGGGCGGAAATCGATGGACGAGAGGAACTCCGCGGCACGTTCAGTGGGGCCCACGGGGGCATCGGTGACCACGTCGGCGGCGGGAACAAGCTCGGCATAGTCGCACCATAACGCACCGGCACCCAAATCGATGCCAGCTGCACGAGCCTGCTCAACCCCGGCTTGGCCCTCCGGTGCCGCCGCCCACGTCACCGTGGCAAACCGCGATCCATCAGCAGCGCGGGCATTGAAGCGATACCGGCAGTCCCCGATCGTGAACACGTCGTCGTAAACCAACATGTACGGAACGTCCATGCTGGAAAGCAGAGCACCTCCCATACTCGCTTCCTCATCGAGGGCACAGATCATGGACCATAAGACGGAATCGTTTTCACTCACAAACGGATACAGTCCCAACTGCTGCGCCACACCCTCGTCTATGTGCACCAGCGTCATTTCGGGCGTCCTGATCACCACGACGCTCGCTTGGTCGGAGAGCGGGATCCGGTAGCCTTCAGGCGCACCGTCGACGCTGCGTGCCGTTCCCTTTGCCAGGCGTTCGAAGCCGGTGAGCCCGAACGTCGAGCCCTCGAACGTCGCCGAACCCTCAGAGGGCACCTCGACCCGATCAAGGTAGTCGGAGTAATTCCGCTGCACGGCCTCGCCGGCATAGGCACGAGGCTGGACGGCGGCGATGCAGACCAAAGCGATGATGATGCTCGCCAGCACGCGGGCGGGGGTACACGCAAGACGCATCCGAGCAGGGCCTCCGGCATGAACCGGGCGCCTTGAGCCCAACAGGGAGTCCACACGTCTGCTTCCCACGGGTCAAACACCTACCAATCAGCAATCTTGCAATCAAAAGGGGCGACCGCGATGGCCGCCCCTTCCCTTTTCATGCGCCGTCGCGTTCGTCCCAGCATTCGCGTTCGTCCCAGTATGCCAGAACATTCGGGCGAAGCAGCTATTCGGCAAGCTCGAAGCCGTACTTTGCCCAGATCTTCTGGGCGCCGGCGTCGTTCATGCAAAAGTCGAGGAAGTCCGCGGCAGCCTTGGCATGCTCGCTTGTCGAGGAGACGGCGCCAGGGTACACGATGGGCCTATGCGAATCCTCTGGACACACAAAGGCCTGCTCAATGCCATCGTACCGGAAGATATCAGAGCTATAGACGAAGCCGATGACCGCATCACCGGTCGAAACGTACTTGGCGGCTGTGCCCACCTTGTCGGCCAACGCCACGCGATCGGCGAACTCCGGCGCGTACTCACCGTCGTCACCGGCAGCCCCTGTGTACAGGCCAATGGTAAACAGCGCCTGGTTTGCGTACTTGCCCGCAGGAACCGTGACGGCGTCTCCGATAGCCACCTTGCCGTCGATGTTCGCGAGATCCTCAAGAGAGTCGATCTCGACGTCAGAGCCTTCGGCCTTGGCGATCACGAGGTCATTCACGAACATGTCGAAGCGCGTGTCGTCGTCGACCAGGCCCGCCTCAACGGCGTCATCCATGGTGCCGGTTGAAGCCGTGATGAGAGCATCGACCTGCGCGCCCGCACGCATTTGCTCTATGAGATCGCCGGATGCCTTGAACTGCGTATCGGCGAACGTGACGCCCGTCTTCTCGGTGTACAGCCCTTGCACCTCGGGCATTGCCTTCTCAAGCGAATTGGCGGCGAAAACCTGGAGTTCGACTGCTTCCATGGAGTCCTGGTCGTTTGAGCCCGAATTCGTTGCCGGTGTATCACCGCCGCAGCCCGCAAGGGAGCCGGCAATCAGAACCGTCATGCCCCACGCCACGATAAAGCGGCGAGACCAAAGCCGCGATCCAGCGAACGCGCGGCTACGGGAGCCATCCTTGATCTTCTTCATGCACTGTCCTTTCCCCCTGATATGGATAGGTGGATGAGCCCGTACGTACGCCCGTCCACATTATTCATATTATATTTGCTTGAGAATAATGTTAATGACCCCCGCCGCGAGACATCTGCATGGCATGCTCGAGCTGGTCGGCAATGGCCTCCCAGCATTCACGTGCCGCCTTTGTCGACCCGGGAAAGTTAATCACCAGCGCGAGTTTTCCCATGGGCAGACCGTCCTCGCCGCGAACCGCGCGCTGCATACAGCACGCGCGGGAGAGCATTGCGCGGCGGGTCTTTGCGAGCGAATACGAACGGATGGCCTCGGCGATGCCCGGGACGTCGCGCTCGCACACCGCAGCGGTGGCCTCGGGGGTCACGTCACGCGGGGAAAGACCCGTGCCGCCACAGGTGAGCACGATGTCTGCCGCCAGGTCGTCGGTCGCGGTGCGTATGGCGACGGAGATCTCCCTCATGTCATCGTGTACCACGTCGTGTGCGCATACCGACCATCCCGCCTCCCTGATCAGGGACTCGAGCGCCGCCCCCGCCTCGTCCTCGGTGACGTCGCGCGTATCGGAGCACGTGATGATCGCGAATTTGATATCCATGGGGCTCCTCCAAATAGTCTGAATGAACTGGTTGGTGGCTTACAGAACGGTGCCCTCGGGCAGGTCGTAACGAATTACCTCACCCTCATCACCTGCGGTGATGCCCCGCAGGCCATCGGGCACCACGAGCAGGCAATTGCCCCGATGAAGGTCGACGAGCATGGCGGAGTTCTGCGTCGCCGCCTCGGTGGCGACGAGCTCACCCGCCGGATCGCGCTCAACGCGCGCGCGATTGTAGAAGCGACGGTCTTGGCGCTTCTTCACATCGCGCTGGACGCGCGCCTTCTGCACGGGCCTTTGCAGATCGGAGTGGCCGCGCATCTTGCGGATGGCGGGGCGAACGAACAGCTCGAAGCCGATAAACGCGCCGGCAGGATTGCCCGATAGGCCGACAAACGGCACGTCATTGACGAGACCAAAGGTTACCGCCTTGCCCGGACGCATGGAAATGCGGTCGAACAGGACCGTGCCCTCGCGGGCGACGAGCGCTGTCACGTAATCGTAGTCACCCGCGGACGCGCCTCCGGATGTCACCACGAGGTCGCACTCGTCAACCGCACGCCGCACGAGCTCGCAGATGCGCTCTTCGTCGTCAGGGGCGATGCCGTAAAACACCGGCTCCGCGCCCGCGGCAATCGCAGACGCCATGAGCGCGGGAGCGTTGACGTCGCGGATCTGGCCGCGCGCGGGCGCTACCGAGGCATCGACCAATTCCGTCCCCAGGGAGATGATGCCGACGCGAGGCGCGCGGTGCACCGGCACGACGGCGGCGCCGGCGTTGGCAAGCAGACCCGCACCTGCGGACGTCACCACCTCGCCAGCGTGCATGATCACCTCGCCACGGTGCGCCTCGAGGCCGGCGGCGCGGATATTCTCCCCAATCGACGCGGGCCTTCTCAATGCCACGCGCGAACCCTCGTTGCCATCACCCTCGAGAACCTCGACGATCTCGTACTTGACGACGGCATCGAGCCCCTCGGGGACCGGAGCCCCCGTCATGATGCGCACGGTCTCCCCAGGGCCGACGGTCCCCTCGAATACATGGCCCGCGGCCTCATGCCCAACCACATTGAGCACCACGGGATGCCCCCCGTCGGCATCGAGCAGGTCCTCAGCGTGCACCGCGTATCCGTCCATGGCGCTGTTGGCGAAGGGCGCTAAGTCGATATCGGTCGCGACGTCGCGCGCCAAGGGGAGCCCCGCTGCCCTCCAGCAGGCAATCTCCTCTATCGGCGTTGGAACGACGTGGCGCAGGACGACGTCCAACGCCTCCTCCACCGTGAGCATGTGCGCATCGGGGTTGAAGTCTTGTGCCATAAAGTCCCTTCCTCACCATATCCCGGGTGCCGCAACGCCCGCCGCAAATCGAAAGACGATTGAGCCGCGCCGCCGCAACGGCGAGGGCACATGCGATGCCGCCCGTTGTATTCTCATTAGAGAATAGTTCAAGCGCGGTCGTTTGCCTATCGGCGACCAAAGATGGCGGCGTATACTGAAACGCATTTACACCCCAAACACCCAAGGAGGATGACCATGCCCAAGCAGGCGCTCAAAGCGGCGCGAGGCGAACTGCGCCGCGGGTCTCGCGAACTCGCCTTCGATGCTCGGCGCAACGCGGGAAACGCGCGGGCGAGCTTTCGCGTCCTGGTACTCAGCGCGCTGGTCGCCGCACTCATGGGAGTCGCCGGATGGGCTTTCCTCGCCGCGCTACGACTCGCCACGGACGCACGCGAAGCCCATCTGTGGCTCTTCGGACTGCTTCCCCTTGTCAACCTCGCCACCGCCTGGCTCTACCGCAACCACGGATTGCGTGCCCAGCGCGGCAACAACCTAGTCATCGACAGCACCATAACCGGCACACCCATCCACGGCCGCATGGCGCTGCTCACCTTCGCCTGCTCAACCGCCACGCACCTCGCAGGCGGATCTGCCGGTCGCGAGGGAGCGGCAGTGCAGATGGGCGGCACCATCGCGAGCAACGTCGCCACGGTGTTCCGCGTGGAGGGCCACGACCGGCGCGATCTCATGATGGCGGGTATCTCCGCTGCATTCGGGGCGGCGTTCGGCACGCCGCTCGCCGGAGCCTTCTTCGGCATGGAGATGTGCTTTGTGGGCAAACTCGACTACAGCGCCGCCCTCTACTGCCTCACCGGGTCATTCATCGGGAATGCCGTGAGCCGAGCCCTTGGCAGCCCTTTCGCCTTCCAAACGATCTCGCGCGTCCCACCGATGGATCCAAGCGTCTTGGCCGTCGTCATCAGCGCCGCCGTCGCGTTTGGCCTCGCCGCCCGCCTCTTCACGTTCTGCATCCGCACGGTCAAGCGCCTCTACGCTCGCTTCTTCGTGAATTACCTCGCAGCCGCAGGAGCAAGCGGCATCCTCCTCGTCCTCCTTTTCCTCGGCCTTGGCCTGCATCGCTATGGCGGCCTCTCCGAATGGATGGTCCCCGCGGCATTCGAGGGCAAGACCACCCTCTTAGACCCGGTCTTGAAACTCGTCATGACCGCACTCACCGTGGGGGCGGGATTTCAAGGCGGCGAGGTGACGCCCCTGTTCGGCATCGGCGCTTCCCTCGGCGGCTGGATCGGATCGGTCACGCTCGGAGATCCCAGCCTTATGGCCGCATTGGGCATGGTGGGGGTTTTCGGCGCGGCGCTCAACGTTCCCATCACCACCATCATGCTCGGTATCGACATGTTCGGAGCGAGCGCGGGTGCGTACTTCGTCATCGTGGGCTTTATGAGCTATCTCATCGCCGGACACCACGCCGTGTACCCCGCACAGCGCATCGTCACCCCCAAGAGGCGATCGCTCAAGGAGGATACGGCCCTCACCGTAGAAGGCGCTTACGAACGCCATCGCCAGGAGCTCGAGGAGATGATCGACGAATGAGGAACGCCCGGCTCGAGTCACTTGGACATGCGCTCATCATCGTCAACCCCGTTGCGCAAAGTGGTGCGGCAGCAGGGGCTGCAGAGCGCCTCAAGCGCTTCCTCACGATGTACTGCCACCGCGAGGCATTCGACATCGCCCAAACCGAACGCCCCCGACATGCGACGGAGCTTGCGGCCGCGGCGTCAGAATTCGACACCGTGCTCGCACTCGGCGGCGACGGTGCGGTGCACGAGGTAGCCAACGGCCTTATGCAGATCCCGGCGGCGCAGCGGCCCATGCTCGGGGTCGTGCCGGTCGGGTCGGGGAACGACTTTGCGCGCACCCTCGGGCTGACCGACATCACCGATGTCTCCGGCACCGATTTCTCCGCCCTGCTCACCAGCGAACCCACCGTCTGCGACATCATGCGCATCACCTACGAGACGAGCGGCTCAGGGGCACCCCGCAGGGTTGTGGAGTACGCCGTCCAGACTGCCTCATTTGGGCTCGATGCCGCCATTGCCATCGACACGCACACCATGCGAAAGCGCACGGGGCTCACGGGAGCACCGCTTTATATGGCGAGCGGACTCAAAGCGTTCGGGCGGAGCTATCGCGACTATCCCGTTCGCGTTCGATTTGACGATGGTGAGACTCGGCACTTGCGCACCATCGTATTCGCGATCCAAAACGGGCCGACCTACGGATCGGGATTCAACATCTGCCCGCGCGCCAGCATCTCCGACGGATTAATCGATGTATGTTACGCCTCCGGCCCCGTGCCGCGCGCCGTGGCGCTGCCAGTCTTCCTTTCTGCCAAGAACGGCCGCCACGTTGGAAGCAAACACGTGCATATCGAACGCATCAAAAAGGTCGACCTTACATTTTCCGCAGGCGACTACCCCATCCAGCTCGACGGCGAGCAAATCCGCGCCAAGAGCATGCGCATCGAGGTCGTGCCCGGCGCACTCAACGTGTTGCAGCCGCTCGATATCGGCCATGCGGAACCCATCGCAACAGCCGAGGCGCCAAAACGCCCCGAAAGTTCACTCTCGGGGCGTCAATAAGGTAATTATGAGCAAATCGCGCTTCGAAAGTTCACTCTCGCGTCTCTAGCGCGGATCGATGGCGGGGAGCCTTACGCAAAGACGATCTCGCCCGTCTCGTCGTCCATGCCGGCAATGCGGGCGAGGCTCTCCACGCGATACCCGCGGGCGCGCAGCTTGTCACCACCACCCTGATAGCCCTTCTCGATGGCGATGCCGATGCCCGCGACCTCGGCTCCGGCGCTCTCGCAGATGGAGATGAGCCCCTCGAGCGCGCAGCCGTTCGCCAAAAAGTCGTCGATGATAAGCACGCGATCCCCGCTCTCCAAAAAGCGGCGACCCACGATGACCGGATACTCCTTTTGCTTGGTGAACGAGTAAATGGTGGTGGAATACTGCTCGCCGTCCAAGTTGATGGACTGCGCCTTCTTGGCGAACACCACCGGCACATTGCCAAAGTGTCGCGATGCGCAGCATGCGATACCGATGCCGCTTGCCTCGATGGTGAGAATCTTGTTGATGCCAGCACCCTCGAACAGGCGCGCCCACTCGGCACCCATGTGGTCGAAGAGCTCAACGTCGCATTGATGGTTCAAAAACGCGTCGACCTTAAGGACATTGCCGGCCTTGACGATGCCGTCGCGTACAATGCGCTCCTCGAGCTCCCTCATGAATACCCTCCTATGGTCTGCAGATTTCACAGCAGGATACCACGAAGGCAGGGCTACAGTCCCTGGCGTTCCAGCCATGTCAGGATATCGCGGTGGACCTCGTCTTTGATGGGCTCATTCAGTATCTCGTGACGCATGCCGGGATACAGCTTCTCGCTCACGCGCTCGATGCCCGCACGGCGATACATCTCCACGGCGCGATGCACGCCCGCCCCACACGCGCCAACCGGATCTTCGTCGCCCGAGATGAACATCAACGGCAGGGCATGCGGTAGTTTTCGCGCCAAACGGGGATCGGTCGCATCGGACACGAGGCTCGTGAGCGTGTGATAGGCACCGACCGTGAACGGTTGCCCGCACAGGGGGTCGCGCTGATACTCCGCGACGACCTCGGGGTCGGTCGCCAGCCAGTCGACGTCGGTCTTGGCGCCCTTGATCGCCTTGCCATACGCGCCCGCGCCCAGCCCATCGACAAAGGAGCTCACATATCGCTCCCCGTGCTTTTTCGCAAGCGACCGCGTGAGTGCCCTGCCGGCGCTCGACAGAGCGCGCGCCTGATGTCCCGTTCCGCACAGCACCGCGGCCCGAACGCCAAAGGCATGGCGGGTGAGGAACACGCGTGTGACGAAGCTTCCCATGGAGTGGCCGAAGATCACGTAGGGAATGCCACTCACACGCATATCGCATTGGACCGACAAGCGATCGAGGACGGTCTCGCGCAAGGTCTGGACGTCGGCTATGAGCACATCCTCCCCCGCCTCAAGCGGCATGTGGCCCAGATCTTCGGCGCTGGAAACGGTCTTGCCATGTCCTATATGGTCGTTGGCGCACACGACGAAACCCTGCTCGCACAGAAACGAGGCGAACCCCGCATACCGCTCGACGTGCTCGGACATGCCATGAACGAGCTGGATGAGGCCGCGCGGAGCCTCTCCGCCCGAGGCGACCTCGTCTGGCTCCCAAACGAGCGCGCAGATGGTTGATTCCCCATCGCGGCTGGCATAGTTCAAGGTGGTTGTCTTCATGTTGGGAGCTCCTGTGCGATCGATGTGGACTGCGATGTGCACGCATCGACCTTCTTGTACCCCACGCGGCACAAGGGATATCCAGCCATCCGCCAGCGGCGAGATCCGCCCTGTGCAACGCATCCGATCGGGGCGCAGACGCGCCACCCATCCAAGCACAACAGCCTCCCTCGCATGCGGGAGGAGTCCAGCACGAGCAGATGCACGGCGCGGTTACACTTCCAGCGGAAGGAAACGAAACTCGCTCATGGGAATGGTGCGCGCCTCACGCGCCTCAGCGTCGGCAATCTGGTCTGCGGCATACCCAATAGTGAGCATGTGCACCGGATACAGATCCGAAGGAAGGCCGAACTCGTCGATGGCGACGCGCGGATCGAAGTGACACACCCAGCAGGTGGACAGACCGAGATCCTCTGCCTGCATCATCATCTGGTCAACAACGATGCTCGAGTCGATATCGCCCGAATCCATCTGGTCATACTTGCGCACCCAGGCGATGTCGACCTTTTCGCACACCACGAGCACGAGCGGTGCGCCGAAGACGCTACCGTCTTTGGCGAAGTGCTTTGCCGCAATCCCAGCCTTCTCACGCAAGCGCGGGGTATCGCAGACGAGCACGCGCGTGGGATGCTTGTTGCAGGCGGACGGCGCGATACGCCCCGCCTCGAGAATCGCGGAAAGCTTTTCGGGCTCGACCGCACGGTCCTCATAGGAGCGGCAAGAGTAGCGGGCGCGCGTCAATTCGGAGTAGGACATACTGCCTCCCAGGGCATCGTGATGGAAACGGTTGTGCCGCCGAAGCGAACTACAGGTATTTGCGCCAGTCGTCCTCCCCTTCGTCTTCCTCTTGAGCCTCCGCCTCTGCCGCCGCAGCGGCGCGTTCAGCGGCGGCCTCGGCGTAGCTCACGGCGTTCTTCTCGGGAAATGCAGCGAAGACATGCTCGAAATGCTGGAGGTTCTCGTTGAACCGATCGCGCGAAACGGCGAAGATGGCGAGCTCGATGGCGTGCGTGCCCCGCGCAAGTTCCTCGCGGAACAGCTCGGCGACCGTATCGGCGTCCCAACCGAACACACCGCAACCCCAGGCACCGAGCACGACCTTCTTATGCCCAAGCATATCCACCACATCAAGCGCAAAGCGGATGCGCTCGCGCATGGCGCGCTCGAGGACGCCTTCCTTGACGCCATACTCCTCGCGCGCGCGGCGGGCATTGGGAGCGGCGATCACGAGCACATCGGCGTACGCGTGGATCTTATCGCGCGCGAAACGGACCTTGGGAACCACGAGACCGCGGTTTCGATACAGCTCGCAATTGATGTTGCGACGACGATTCTCGCCATACCAGTCACGCTGGGATTCGAGCACGTTGTAGAGGAAAGACTCAGAGCAGAGCGCCTCCTCCTGTGCCCAAGCGCCGCGAATGTAGCCACCACCCGGGTTCACGAACGAGGCGAAGTCGAGCACGGCGAGATCGCAGTACTCCGCGCGGCCGCGGCCGTTCTCGAGGATCGCGGCGACGGAGTCGGCGTCGACCACGCGCACCTCGGGCACGCATCCGGTGACCTCGACGGAGACGGGTGCCTCGACGCGGCGCACACCGGCCGAACTCCGCTCGATTTCCTTGCCGAAGCGCACGGCCACCTGCTCGGTATGGCGCTCGGCGGCAGCGGCGCGCGCCTGCTTGCGGGGGTTGCTCCGCTGGCTCCCTTTGTGTTCCACCATGGATACCCCTCCCTACAGGCTCGCGAGCGCCTGCTCGACGTCGGCAATCAGGTCTTCGGTGGACTCGATGCCGCAAGACAGACGCACCATATCGGGCGCGATGCCGCACGCCTCGAGCTCGGCGTCGTTCATCTGGCGGTGCGTGGCGTTCGCCGGATGCAGGCAGCAGGTGCGCGCGTCGGCCACATGCGTGGCGATCTGGGCGATTTTGAGGCTCTTCATGAACTGCTCGGCAGCGGCGCGGCCGCCGGTGAAGCCGAAGCTCACGACGCCGCAGGAGCCGTTCGGCAGATACTTCTGGGCGAGGTTGTAGCACTTGTCGCCGGGAAGGCCCGGGTAACGCACGAAGCGCACGGCGGGATGGTTCGACAGGAATTCCGCCATGGCCTGGCCGTTCTTGCAGTGCTGCGGCACGCGCACATGTAGACTTTCGAGACCAAGATTGAGCAGGAAGGCGTTCTGCGGGCTCTGAATGCATCCGAGGTCACGCATGAGCTGGGCGGTTGCCTTGGTGATGAAGGCACCGCCTTGGCCGAATTTCTCGACGTAGGTCACGCCGTGGTAGGTCTCGTCGGGGGTGGTGAGGCCCGGGAACTTGTCGGCATGGGCCATCCAGTCGAAGTTGCCCGAATCAACGATGGCGCCGCCCACTGCGGCGCCGTGGCCATCCATGTACTTGGTGGTGGAGTGGGTCACGATGTCGGCGCCCCACTCGAAGGGACGGCAGTTGATCGGCGTGGGGAACGTGTTGTCCACGATCAGCGGCACGCCGTGGGCGTGAGCCGCAGCGGCGAAGCGTTCGATATCGAGGACCGCGAGTGCAGGGTTGGCGATGGTCTCGCCGAACACGCACTTGGTGTTGGGTCGGAACGCCGCCTCGAGTTCTTCGTCGCTCGCGTCAGGCGCCACGAAGGTGCACTCCAGGCCCATGCGGCGCATGGTGTGGGCGAGCAGGTTGTAGGTGCCGCCGTAGATGGCGGAGCTTGCCACCACGTGGTCTCCCGCGCCGGCGATGTTGAAGACGGCGAAGAAGTTCGCCGCCTGGCCGGAGCTCGTCAACATGGCGGCGGTACCGCCCTCGAGTTCGGCGATCTTTGCGGCCACGTAGTCGTTCGTTGGGTTCTGCAGGCGGGTGTAGAAGTAACCCGACTCCTCGAGATCGAACAGGCGGCCCATATGCTCGGAGGTGTCGTACTTCCACGTGGTGGATTGGTAGATCGGCACTTGGCGGGGCTCAGCGTCCCCGGGACGGTAGCCGCCTTGCACGCAGGTCGTTCCGATATGCTCGGCCATGGGCTCTCCTTCGCTCGCATCGACACGGCGAGCAGCCGCATCGTTTCATAGATAGGTAAAATGGTATACCGTTCACCGCAAACGCGAAGGAAGAACCATGGCAATCAATAAATCGGTTACTTTGACGGATCGTGAGGCGCTGAAGAGGGCCGCCGCGGACTATCACGCGCGCGGCTTCAACTGCGCCCAATCCGTGATCTGCGCCTTTGCACCGACGCTCGACATCGACGAGAAGGCGGCATTCGCCCTCTCCGAGGGGTTCGGTGCCGGCATGGGCGGCATGTCGGAGACCTGCGGGGCGATCTCGGGCGGCATCATGGCGCTCGGCCAGATAAAGAGCTCAGGTTTCGACGCTCCAGGCAGCAAGGGGGCCACGTACCGTCTCGCTCGCGCGTACTGCGATGCGTTTAGGGAAAAGAACGGCTCGACCATCTGCCGCGAGCTCAAGGGCGTGGGCGGGGACGCTGGTCCGCTGCGCTCTTGCGCCGGTTGCATCGACGACGCCATTGATCTGTTCGTGGACATTATCAAGGGGTAACTGCCTTAGATCGCGCATCGCCATCCGCACGATTGACCGCGGGGCATACAGCTAAAACTCGTCGAAATGGGGGCTTCCTATCTCGATGCGCTCGCGCCCAGCCATGAGCTCGGTGAGCTTCGGCGCAAGCGCGAGCTCCTCGCCTTCCCGATACACGGCGTGGATAACGACCTCGTCGGTGTAGTCAGTCGCGGTGACCTTGCCGCGCGTATCGGCAATCTTGCGCACAACTTGCTCGTATTGGGGATATGCAACAGTAATGTCGACCGCCACCACACTCGTCATCTCTACAATATCGCCCGCCTGGCGGGCGGCCTCGACCGCCGCCTGCGCAGCAGCCGTATAGGCGCGCACCAGACCGCCCGGCCCCAGCAGCGTACCGCCAAAGTAGCGCGTGGTCACGCAGCAAACGTCCTTGAGCCCCGCGCCGCGCAGCACCTCGAGCGTGGGCATGCCACTTGTCCGCTGCGGCTCCCCATCGTCGCTTGCGCGCTCCGTTCCATCCACCAAGATAAATGCGGGGACGTTGTGACGAGCGTCATAATGCCGCGCTCGGACTGCAGCCTGATGCGCCTGCGCCTCCTCAACGGATTGCACGTGGACCAGCTGCGCAATGAACCGGCTCTTGCGATCCTCGAACTCCCCGGTGACCTCAGCCCCCGCCCTCAACGTGAAATAACTCTCCGCCATAACCCCTCACAACCGTGCCCAATAATATATAAAGGCTTCTTTCGTCTTTTTCATTACACCGTATTGAACCACAGCTCCCTGGACCGGCGAACAGCGCGGCCGCATCTTCCACGCGCAGTTCCGCACGCAAAGGAGAGCCCAGTGGGATCTCCGTCTTGCGCGGGATTGTTTGAGCACGGACGATGTGGGAGTGCGGGAGAGGGGGAACAACTCCTCGAGCTCATGGTACAATACCTCATCGCGAAGCGGGCCAGACGATCGCGCGACCAGTCACTACGTGACAGGCGTGAGGAAAGTCCGGGCTCCATAGGGCAGGAAGCTGGTTAACGGCCAGGCGGGGCGACCCGACGGATTAGCGCCGCAGAAAAGAAGACTCCCGCTGCCCGCATTCATGCGGGTGAGAGAAAAGCTGAAACGGTGGTGTAAGAGACCACCAGCGTCGTGGCAACACGGCGGCTTGGCAAGCCCCTTCCGGAGCAAGCGCGAATAGGAGCGCCATGGGCCGGCCCGGCCCGCGCTCGGGTAGCGTGCGAGGAACTGCACGGCGACGTGCAGGCGAGATAAATGATCGTCCACGACAGAACCCGGCTTATCGGCCCGCCTTCGCCCCTTTAAGGATCTTTGACCGAATCCCCTCCCAATAAATACGGGACCTGTCCCACCACACCTTGTAGCTGGTTCTTCCTTACAGAAGCCTTACATTCCGTTCGTGCTTCAGCTCCGTGTCATGTGTTTGTAAGGAGTAGAATAACAAGGCTGTGTAAACGGGCGCGCTCGCGCGCCGAACGGGAATGTGGTATCAGTGGACGTATCCTTCTCCTATTTCATTGCGCAAGTCTTTTCAAATCCAATACTTGCCATGACGGTCCTGCTCACGCTGGGCGTCATCTTCGTCAACGGCTGGACCGACGCGCCCAATGCCATCGCGACCTGCGTCACGACGCGTTGCCTTCCACCCAGGACCGCGATCATCATGAGCGCCATCTTCAACTTCCTCGGCGTGTTCATCATGACGCACATCAACGCGAGCGTGGCCTCGACCATCTCCAACATGGTCGACTTCGGCGCGAACACCCAGATCGCACTCATCGCGCTGTGCGCTGCGCTGTTCTCCATCGTGGTGTACTCCGTGGGCGCGAGCATCTTCGGCATCCCCACCAGCGAGAGCCACAGCCTCATCGCCGGCCTCACCGGCGCGGCGATCGCCCTGGGCGGCGCCGACGGCGTCAACATGAACGAGTGGGTCAAGGTCCTCTATGGCCTCGTCCTCTCCCTCGGCCTCGGCTTTGCCATGGGCTGGGTCGTCTGCAAGGTGGTCACCCTCCTCTTTGCCTCGACGGACCGCCGCAAATCCAACACGTTCTTCCGCTGGGCCCAGATCGCCGGCGCCGCCGGCATGAGCTTCATGCATGGAGCCCAGGACGGGCAGAAATTCATCGGAGTCCTGTTCCTCGGCGTCGCCTTCTGTAACGGCCAGTCCTCGGTTGACAACATGATCATCCCGGTGTGGCTCATGCTGCTGTGCTCCGTCGTCATGGGCGTGGGCACGTCCGTCGGCGGCGAGAAGATCATCAAGTCCGTGGGCATGGACATGGTCAAGCTCGAGAAGTACCAGGGCTTCTCCGCGGACCTCTCCAGCTCGCTGTGCTTGCTGCTCGCGACCCTTACCGGCATCCCGGTTTCCACCACGCACGTCAAGACGACCGCGATCATGGGCGTGGGCGCGGTTAAGCGTATCTCCGCCATCAACTTCGGCGTGGTCAAGGACATGCTGCTCACCTGGGTGTTCACCTTCCCCGGTTGCGGCCTCATCAGCTTCCTCATGGCAAAGCTGTTCTTGTTGTTTATCTAAGACGAAACGGGCAAACCGAACCATCTTCTGAAAGGACCGATCATGGCCAAGAAAAACGACGCCTTCTACTTTGACAGCTTCGCCAGCGCCGCGGAGCTCGCATGCAAGGCAGCCCAAAAGCTCGACGAGATCATGCGTCATTTCGATCCCGCCACCATCGAGGAGGCCGTCGCCGAGATGCACGAGATCGAGCAGGAGGCCGACGAGATCGTCCATACGGTCAACGACGCGCTGATCACCGCCTTCATCACCCCCATCGAGCGCGAGGATATCGCCACCCTGAGCAACAGCATCGACGTCGTCATCGACCGCATCGAGGGTGTCCTGCACCGCATCTACTTCACTAACGTTCAGGAGATCTACCCCGCCGCGCTCGAGATGTCCGCCAAGGTCATGCGCGCAACTGAGCAGATGCACGACCTGGTACTCGAACTTCCGCAGTTCAAGCGCTCCAAGAGCCTGCGCGAGCACGTGGTAACGGTAAATACCATCGAAAGCGAGTGCGACGACATCTACATCGCTGCGATGCGCGGCTTGCACACCGCGGACCTTGACCCGCTGACCGTCATCTCCTGGCGCGATGTCTATACGTTCCTCGAGTACTGTGCCGACTCCTGCGAGTTCGTCGCCGACACCGTCGAGTCCATCGTGATGAAGAACAGCTAAACGAACGAGTGCTCGACACATGCCGAGCAGGATTAAGAGATCTGAAGCTCAAGTTTCCGCGCGCTAGCGCGTTGCCGCAGAAACTTGAGCTTTTTCGTATTAGTTTTCGAAAGTAACAAGTAGAAGACGACGAACATTCGTTAAAACACCAGCAAATGGCTGGATGAAAACCCACTATACATCGACTTTTTAAAATTCAATACGAAAAAGCTGAACTTTGAGCAGTGCACGATTCAACAGATGGGCATCTGCATATCAAGTCGGTCATACAGTGTCCACATGCCTCGTTTTTTCAAATTATGTCTCTACAACGCAGTGAGCCCACGCCATATGGCACGGGCTCACTTTCAACGATGGTGAAATCAAAGTGTCGCACTGCATCTCAGACCGAGCGACCGCTCAAATCGAATCGAGCCCCGGTCTTGACCGATGTCTAGTCCAGATCGTCGGAGCCGAAGTTCGGGAGTGGTGCGAACGGGTCGTCGACGGGCATCGGCTCAGGGGCCGGTACGGACACGGGCTCAGCAACAACGGCCTCGGAACCCGTAGGGGTGCCCATGAGCAAATCGGCAGGGAACTCATTTTGAGCCTCATCCATGAAGTGCTGGATCAGCTTGAGGTACTCGGCCTTGAACTCCTCACGGGAAGCCTTGAGACGATCGATCTCGTTGATCTCATTCTGCTTCTCGGCGAGAGCCTGACGAATGACCTCACGAGCCTTGGCGTCGGCTTCGGCGCGAATGCGGTCGGCGTTCTCGCGAGCGTCGGCGACAATGTTGTCGGCAGACTGCTGAGCCGCGATGAGCGCAGCGGAGATCTGGCTTGCCGTAGCCGTGTACTCGGGATTCGCAACGGGCGCAGGAGCCGGTGCAGCCACGGGAGCCGGAGCAGCCTGAGCCTGGGTCTGGGCGGCCGCGAGCTCCTGCTCAGCTGCCGTCAGACGCGTCTTGAGATCAACGATCTTGTTGAGCATGGCGTCGACCTCAGAGGCGAGCCTCTCAAGGAAAACGTCGACCTCGGCGGGATCGTAACCGCGCTTGGCCTCGGAGAAGGTCTGCGCCTGGATGTCAGCGGGAGTAATTGCCATGAGTCAATCCTTTCGTACGCGAGGGGCACCAACTGGGGGTGCGCTCCGCTCGGCGTCAATCGCTACAATAATAACCTTATTATGAGGTTCTCCAGCAGATTCAACACAAGTATCGCAAGAACGGGAGACCAGTCGATTCCCCCCATGGGAGGCAGGAATCTACGGAACAGGTTCAGATACGGTCCGACGATGCTCTGCAGAACCGCAGCGATGTCCTCCATGAGACCACCGGAACGAATGGGAAACCAACTGAGCAGGCAGTAGGCCAAAACCAAAAAACTGTAGAAGTTGAACAGCGTCTGAACAAGTCGTGCGATGGTAAGGGCGTTAATCGAAATCACGTCAGGCGGCTCCTACTGCTTAAGATAGCCATCTTTGCGGAGGTTGGCGAGATCGGTCTGTTTGACCTCGCAGCCCTGCGGCAAAACAATGAATACACGGTCGCCCACCTCGCGAACGCTCGCTCCAGATCCACAGGCGAAGCCGTAGCTGAAGTCGAGGACGCGCTTGGCGACCTCGGTGCGCACACCCGCGAACACGAGCGCGACGGGCTGACGCGTGCGGACGCGGCGAACGACGGTCTCGACATCATCGTAGCTTTCGGGACGCAGAACGTACGCGGGGAGCTGAGGCGTGCCTTCGAGCACGGCGCTTACACGGGCTTCGGTGGACGTTGGAGCGGCGGGAGTCGGCACGGAGCTCATCGCGGCGCGCTGCGACTGCGCCTGGGCATAACTGGAGGGCGTGTCATAGGCGCCCGGGCGATAGGCACCATCGCGGCCGGTTGCCGTGGGGGCGCCATAGGAGCTGGCATGACGATCCGCCTCGCCGACCAGCTGGCCGGAACGTGTGTACACGGCAACGGACTCCGCCTCGCCACGGCGCGTCTGACCGAGCATGCCGTTCCCGGAATCCGAGGGCTCGTAACCGCGGTAGGTATCCTGTGCGGGCTGTCCGTATCCCGCCGGGTAATCCTCGTAACCGGCATCGCCGTCTTCGCCATAGTAATCGTCATACTGATCATCGCCGTACGGCTCCGAGGCGCTACCGCGCCCTGCGCCAAAACGGCTCTTGATATCATCGAAAAAGCTCACGTCTCTACCTCTCTTCGCGCCTTGTATGGGCGTACCCGCCTATCTTACTGCAAAGGATGGGTCAAAGACCACACGCCCGAGTCGAACGATGGTGGAACCCTCCTCAAGCGCCACCTCGAAGTCCTCGCTCATACCGCACGAAAGTTCCGAAAGCGGCAGGCCGCTCTCCCGCGAAAGCTCGTCACGCAACTCGCGCAAGCCGGCAAAACACGCACGAGCCGTATCTTTATCCCCACGGGGAGCCATGGTCATAAGCCCCTTGATGCGGATTCCACAAAGACCCTGCAGTTCGTTGAACTCACGGCGAAGATCCGCAGGAGAAAATCCCCCCTTTGTCTCCTCGCCGCTCACGTTCACCTCGATAAGGACGTCTTGCGGTACGTCGAGTTCGCCAGTCTCCATGCGACGCTCCACACGCGATGCAACGGCGCATGCGAGGTGCAGCGAGCCGATGGAGTGGACGAGGCCGACACGCCCAAGTACGGCATTAATCTTATTCGTCTGAAGATTCCCGATCATATCGAAGCGCACGTCGGGCAGGTCGTGAACAGCCGAGAGTCCTTCGAGCTTGCGATTGAGTTCCTGCGGTCGGTTCTCTCCGAACACGCGATACCCGGCGTCGATCGCAGCGAGAACCTCCCCCACCCCAACCGTCTTCGACACCGCCACGAGGGTCGCGTCACCGGACGTACGGCCGCTCACTGCCAGTGCCGCATCCATACGCGCGAGGATCTCCGCACGACGCTCAACGATATCATTTGCGTACGAAGCATTCATGGTCGGTTACTCGCCATCCGTCCCGACGCGGGCAATGAGGGCCGCGAGCTCGGAACCAACCTCGTCGGGCGCAAGGGCGGAGACGTAACGCGCATCACTCACGGGGTCGAGCGTCACGCCCTCGCCCGAGGGGATGCGCATGCTCTCCAACTCCTCCTCATCCGCATCGGCGATGTCGTCGGCGCCCCAACGCTGACCGGTGAGCAGGAACACGAGGCGATAGGCGGATTCCATGGAAATGTTGGCGATGCGGTCCAGGTAGCGCGAGACCATGACGGTACGACGGAAGTCGTCCATCTGGGCGTCATCGGCCACTTCCATCGTCTCAGTGCGGTTAAAGACACGGAAGAACTCCTGATACGCACCGTGCACGGCCTCGTCCTCCTCCGAGAGGGCGAGCACCGCGGCGAGATCGTTATTCACGAGTGCCGCGGCGGTTGAGCCGAGAACCTGGTAGACGCTCGCCGCCTCCTGCTCGATGAGGGCAACCATCTCGGCGGGGAACTCGATGTCGTTGTTCACCTTGCGCTTGGCGGCACGCGCGATACGACGGACCTTGTCGCTCATGCGCTGGAGGTTGAAGTCGATGTAGATGATGGTCTGCAGCAGACGGAAATCTGAGGCGACCGGCGACTGCGTGGCGATGAGGTTGTAGCAGACGGCCTCGAGGTTGGCGCAACGGGCGTCGATCTTGTACGTCTTCTTCTTGGCGCGGCGCGCGAGCTCCATGTCGTCGGTCACGAACGCGGTGACGGCATCGTGAAGCGTGAGGTCGATCGACTCGAAAATGGAAAGCATCTCGTGGCGCGCCTCGATGAGCTGGCTTGAAAACAATTTGCGCATGTGCGCCTCCTAACGGGCAGGTGGTAGAAATGTGTGAAAAGGGGCCTGACCCCCCAATCGCACATCATGATGCAGGTTACCCAAAACGACCGGTGATGTAATCCTCGGTGCGCTTATCCATGGGAGTGGTGAAAATGGCGTCGGTCTCGCCGTATTCGATGAGCGTCGCGGGCTCCCCTGCAACCTCCTGCAGGAAGAACGCGGTGTGGTCGGAGATACGCGCGGCCTGCTGCATGTTGTGGGTGACGATGATGATCGTCATCTCGGGCGCGAGCTCGGCCATGAGGTCCTCGACCTTCTGCACACTCGTGGGGTCGATGGCGGAACAAGGCTCGTCCATGAGCAGTACGTCGGGCTGCACCGCGAGCACGCGGGCAATGCAAAGACGCTGCTGCTGACCGCCCGAGAGGGCCAGACCGTCTTTAGACAGCTGGTTGGAGACCTCCTTCCAGAGGTTGGCACGCTTGAGGGACTCCTCGACGATGTCATCCAGATCGCTCTTGCTCGTGACGCCCTGCAGGCGCGGGCCGAACGCGACGTTCTCGTAGATCGACTTAGGGAAGGGATTGGGCTGCTGGAAGATCATGCCCACACGGCGACGCAGGTCAACGGGGTCGACGCCCTCCGCGTAGATGTTGGAGCCGTCGAGCTCCATCGTGCCCTCGTTGCGCGTGCCCTCGATAAGGTCATTCATACGGTTCATGCAGCGCAGGAACGTGGATTTACCACAACCAGAGGGTCCAATGAAAGCGGTGATCTTGTTCTTGGCGATATTCAGGTTCACGTCGGTGAGCGCATGGAAGTCGCCATACCAAAAGTTGAATTCCTTGACGGTGATGGCGCTCTGCGCCGCCTCGGGCGCGTTACGGTAGACGGTCACGTGGAGCTCCTTACTTGCTCTTGCGGGAAAGCCAGCGGGCGAACAGGTTGAAAGCGAGAATGATGGCCATGAGCAGCAGGGCGGTGCCGTACGCCGCATTCATGTTGATGCCGTCATTCGCCAGCAGGTACAGATGGACCGTCATGGGGCGGCCGGAGTCGAGGGGCGTGATGGGCATGTTGATGGCCTGTCCCATCGTATAAAGCACCACGGCCGTCTCGCCGATGGCACGACCGATGCCGAGCACGATGCCCGTGGCGATGCGACCGAACGCCGAGGGCAGGACGATCTTGCTCACGACCTGCCACTTGGTGGCGCCCAGGCCGTAGGCGCCCCAGCGGATGTAGCGGGGCACGGCGCGGATGGCCTCCTCGGTGGTGCGCATGATGATGGGCAGCATGAGCAGCGCGAGGGCCAGGGCGGCCGAGATCATGGACAAGCCAAAGCCCATCGCCTCGACGAACAACGCGTAGCCGAACAGGCCCATGACGATTGAGGGCACTGAGGCGAGCGTATCGGCTGCGTAGCGGATAATGTTGACCAGACGACCCTGCTTGGCGTACTCGGCGAGGTAAACGGCCGCGAGCACGGCGATGGGTGTGCAGATGAGCATCGCCAGGGCGGTCACGTAGACGGTCGACACGATCGTGGGCCAGATGCCGCCTTCGGCATTGACGCCCTCGGGCCACCCAAAGATGAAGTCGAGTGAGATATGCGGGAGGCCGTTGACCACCACGTAGGCGATGATGGCAACGAGCACGAGCGTGGTGATGGCCGCAGCGACGCGAAACACACCGAGCATAATCTTGTTGCTCGTGTTCTTGGAGATGCGTTCCTTCTTACCAGAAGCGAGCGCGCGCTTGATGCGCTGGGCGGAGGACTCGGCCTGGACAACCGCCTCAGGAGCGGCGTTGGGGACCTTGGAGGCGTCTTGTGCTTGGGACATGGCCTGCCCCTTCCTCATCTTGGAAAGCAGGCGAACGATGCCCACAAGCGCGGCCGATACGATAAAGAGCACCACGCCCATGCCGAACAGGGCAGTGCGGTGCAGACCGGAGGAATAGCTCATGTCGAGCGCGATCTGGCTCGTGAGCGTGGAGACCGGACTCGAGATAGACTCGGGGATGACCGGGGCATTACCCACGACCATGAGGACGGCCATGGTCTCGCCGATGGCGCGACCCATACCGAGCACGACGGCGTCGACGATGCCGAATTTCGCGGCAGGAAGCACGACCTTGTAGATGGTCTGCCATTTGGTGGCCCCCATCGCGAAACTCGCCTCGCGGATACCCATGGGTATGGAATTAAGCGCGTCGATGGTGAGCGTGGTGATCGTGGGGACGATCATGATGGCGAGCACGAACCACGCGGTGAGCGCGCCGAAGCCCAAACCGCCCGTGAGATCGGCGACGAAGGGGCGGATGATGACCATACCGAAGAAGCCGTAAATAATCGACGGGATGCCCGCAAGCAGATCGACGGCAGGGCTGATGAGGGCGCGCACGCGAGCAGATGCGATCTCGGTGAGGTACACGGCGGTTCCCACGCCGAGCGGAACGCCCAGGACGAGTGCGCCGACCGTCACGAGCGCCGTGCCGGCAGCGAGCGACAGGATGCCATAGTGTCCTTCAGTGGGCGCCCAGGTGAAGCTGAAGAAGTTCGCCAGGCCGATATCGGTGAACACGGGGACGGCCTGCATCATCGTGAACGCGAAGATGAGCACGACCGTGACGACGGCCAGGAACGCGCAGCCGAAAAACAGGTATTGCAGCGCCTTCTCCTTAAGATAGGTGCTGCGCGAGACGAGCGCCAAGTCACGCTTGCGCGGAGCGTTCTGCTCGGTCATTTGGCTCATGCTCCCTCCCCACTCGTTTCGACCGGAATGAAGCCGGCCTCGCGGATCTGCTCATCCATCTCGTCGGAGAGGACGTACTCGATGTACTCCGCAGCGGCGCCCGTCGGTTCGCCTTTCGTGAAGAAGTACAAATCGCGTGAGATGGGGTACTCGCCCGTGGCGATGGTCCCCTCGGACGGAGCAACGCCGTTGACGCTCATGGCGCGCACGCTCGTTTGAGCGTACTTGGACTCGACGAAGCCCATGGAAATATAGCCGATGGCACCGCGGGAACGACTCACGACATCGCGCACCTGGCCCGTGCCGGAGAGCACGGCGGCGCGACGGTCGAAAGCGGAGCCGTCCATGACGATCGATTTGAACGCCTCGCGGGTGCCGGAGGCCTCATCGCGGTTGACGAGCTGAATCGTCAGATCCTCGCCACCGACCTCGCTCCAATTGGTGATTTGGCCCGAATAGATGCCACGCAGCTGCTCAATCGTGAGGTCATGCACGGGATTCTCCGTGTTCACAATCACCGCGATGCCGTCATGGGCCACCGGCACCGTGGTGAGGCCGAGCTTGGACTCCTCGGCATTGAGCCCGCGCGAGGACGTCGCAATCTCGGCGGTACCGGTCGAGACGGCCTCGATGCCGGCAGAGGACCCAAGACCGCTCACGAGCACGCCGATGCCGGCCTCTTCCTTAAAGAGCTCAGCGGCTTGTTCGGCGATGGGCAGGCAGGTCGTAGAGCCGGCCACGGTAATGGATTCCGTCGCACCCTCCGAGCTGCAGGCGGACAGGGCCGCCATAGTCGACAGGGACACAACCGCTGTCGCGAGAAACAGCGGGATGCGGCGGCGCTTGAGCGGAACCGAACCTTCTTGCCCTCGATCTGCGAAAGATGTCGCTGCACGCGCATTGCAGAACTGGGCGGAGGGAATACGTCGCACGGAGGGACTCCGATCTCTTCGAGCGATTGACGCAGGCACGCGGGTGCACCCTACACCCGCGCCACATCCCGATATGGTATCAAATGTTGTACCTGCGCAAGTGCTCGACGAGCCCAAGCCCCTATAAACACCCTTTGGGCGCGACTATTCCGTCTGTTCGGTATCGGCGCCGTCTTCGATAAGCGACGCGAGCGCCTCGCCCACCTCGTCGGGCGCAAGGGCGGCGACGTAGCGCGCGTCACGAGCGGGATCGAGCGTCACGCCCTCACCCGCGGGAACGCGCATGCTCTCCAGCTCATCCTCATCGGCATCGGCGAGGTCATCGGCGCACAGGCGCTGGCCCGTGAGCAGGAACGTCAAACGGAACGCGGCGTCGATGGAGATGGCGGCGATGCGATCGAGGTAGCGCGACACCATGATGACACGGCGCAGGTCGTCGAGCGATGAATCATCTGCCATGTCCTCGGCGTTCATACGGTTGAAGGTGCGGAAGAACTGCTCGTAGATCTCGTGAACCGCCTCGTCCTGGTTGGAGAGATCGAGCACGATCCCCAAATCGTTGTTCACCAGGGCGGACACCGATGCGCCGAGCACGCGATACACGCTCTCCGCCTCACGTTCGATAAGGTCAACGAGTTCGGCGGGAAGCTCAATTTCCTGAGCGACCTTGTGACGCGCGGCACGTGCGATACGGCGGACCTTGTCGCTCATGCGCTGGAGGTTGAAGTTCACGTAGATGATTGTCTGCAGCAAGCGGAAGTCCGAGGCGACCGGTGACTGCGTGGCAATGAGGTTGTAGCAGACCGCTTCGAGGTTGGCACTGCGCGCATCGACGTGATCGGCGGCCCGCTGAGCCTTCTTGCCAAGATCCTTATCGTTGGCGATAAACGCGTTCACGGCATCGTGCAGGGAAAGGTCGACCGCCTCGTAGATGGAGAGCATCTCGTGACGTGCCTCGATGAGCTGGCGGGAAAACAGTTTGCGCATGGGGGTCCTTCGCGACGTGTGGTTTTATACCAGGCAAGTCTAACGTCGGCCCCGCACGCCTCGCGTAAACGCAATGTCAGGGAAATGAAAGGGCTGCCCTAAGGGAGGCCGTTGACCATCATCGATCCAGATGGTAACAACGTCGAAAACTAGGCTTCAAATCGCGCCGCTTTTCGACATTGTTACCCTCCTTCGGCTTCGACTCCGAGCATCCTGCCAGAAACACACATACAACGGCGTCTAACGAGAGCGCTGGCCAACCCAAGGCTCCCGGCTAGGCGATCACCGCGACAGCGGCGTGCCGCCCGCACGTCCCGCCCTCGGCTCGATATGAGAAGAAGCGGTCGTTATCGCGAACGGTGGACAGGCCCTGGTCCCAAATGCTCGACGCGGGGACGCCGGCCTCGACGAGCGCCTGCCGGATGGCGCGCGACAGGTCGAGCAGGCGCGTCACACCGGAGCCGTGCCAGCCGAACTCTTCATCGAATCGCCCGATGAGCTCATCGGACACCTCGTACTCATCGCCTTGGATGTGCGGCCCGATATAGGCCCGTATGTCCTCGGGCGCGCAGACGGCCTCGTCCGCGAGAGCACGGGACGCCTTGGCGGCGATGCGCGCGATCGTCCCCTTCCAGCCGGAGTGGATCACGGCGAATCCGGATGGAGCCGTAAGGACGACCGGCACGCAATCGGCAAAACAGAGCATCACCGGCGTACCGGGGGCCACGCAGACGATCGCATCGGCGCCCGCGGCGATTTCGGTCCGCACAGAAGCCAGGGAGGTGGGGTCCGAATCGCGCACCACGGCGACATGGTCGCCGTGGACTTGGTTGGGAACAAGGAGACGGTCGAGCAGACCGTCAAAGCCCTCGGCCGCCCACGCGCCCGGGCGGCCGCCGAAAGGCGCGGCTTTACACAGCGCATGAAGCGCGCGCCGCCGGTTCTCCAGAACGGCTTCGAGATCGTCTCCCACGTGGGACCCGAGGTTCAGCGAGGTGTACGGAGCCTCGGACACGCCGCCCGTGCGCTCCGTGAAGCCGAATCGCACCCCGCCGTCGCACCCACCGACAAGCGCCACCCCATCAACCACAACGCGTTCCATAGCGATATCCCCCATCTCGTCAAACACAAGTTCCAGCAAGCCGCCCCGCCGCCCCACCTTACGCGTGAGAGCCGCGAAGCCTCCGAGCTTTCGGCACCTTCAAATTCTCTACCACGTTAACGCAAGGAGGGGTCCGGCACTTGCCTAAGCAAACATTCCGCAGCCGTTGAGCAAAGCTCGACGGCGAGGACGTTTGCGTGGCAAGTGCCGGACCCCTCCGACAAGTCACGTGGACGAATTAGAAGTTGCCGCGCTTGAGGAAGTCGGGAAGCTCGAACTGATCGTTGCCGAAATTCGGAAGCTCAGTGCCGCCGATGTTGCGCGTTGCCGCAGGAGCAGCGGCAGGCTCAGAGGAACGCTCGGAACGGGGAGCCTTGGAAGCAGCGAAGAGCTCGTCCTGGCGGTTCACGTTGGAATCAGAGAAACCAGTGGCGATTACCGTGATGCGAACCTGATCGCCCAGGGACTCGTCCACAACGGTACCGAAGATGATGTTGGCATCCGGGTCGACGGCGTTGGCGACGAGGTCGGCCGCGTCGTTGATCTCCTGGATGCCGAGGTCCTTGGAGCCGGCGATGGAGAGCAGGACGCGCGTCGCGCCGTCGACGGAGCTCTCGAGCAGCGGGCTGGAGATCGCCTGCTGCGCGGCATCGACGGCGCGGGTGTCGCCGGAGGCGACGCCGATGCCCATCATGGCGGTGCCGGCCTGCTTCATGATGGTCTTGACGTCGGCGAAGTCGAGGTTGATGACGCCGGGGACGGTGATGAGGTCGGTGATTCCCTGGGTGCCCTGGGACAGGACGCCGTCGGCCGTGGTGAAGGCCTCGAGCATGGTGGTCTTCTTCTCGGCGATGTCGAGCAGGCGGTCGTTCGGGATGACGATCATGGTGTCGACGGATTCGGCGAGGGTCTTGATGCCCTCCTCGGCGGAATTCTTGCGCTTGCGGCCCTCAAAGGTGAAGGGCTTGGTCACGACGGCGACGGTCAGGGCGCCCACGTCGTTCATCGCGATGTCGGCCACGATGGGGGCAGCGCCCGTACCGGTGCCACCACCCTCACCGCAGGTGATGAAGACCATGTCGGCTCCGGCAAGCGCCTCGGCGATGTCGTCACGACTCTCCTCGGCGGCCTTACGACCGACCTCGGGGTTGGCGCCCGCGCCTAGACCGCGGGTGATGTCGGTGCCGATGTGAACCTTGATGTCGGCATCGGAAATGGCCAGGGCCTGAGCGTCCGTGTTGATGGCGACGAACTCAACGCCGCGGATGCCCTCCTCGATCATGCGGTTCACGGCGTTCGTGCCGCCACCGCCCACGCCGACGACCTTGATGACAGCAAGGTAGTTGTTGATCTCGTTCTCGTGCATGTGCGGTCCTTTCGAACGCTATGTTGCTAGCCCTTAGGCGAAACGTCACGACGTTAACCCTCAACTAGAGATTAAAAGTCAAGGTAAACCGTGCTATGTTTGCACAAAGTAGGCTCTCAAGTCAAACCGACCTGCGCATATTGTGAAGTATACGGCATTTCCGCTGGTATTCCCAAAGACCGTTCGGCGAGCGCAAAAATGGCGCGCGTCAGAAACGCGCCAGACCTCGTGAGCATTACCAGTCAACCCTCATCGGCAGCCTATTGTGGAGCGCTACGGAACGTGTAGGCGCCAGGCTCACGGACGTTGATGAACGACACACCCGTCTCTTGGGACAGCAGCTTGGTGACCACGCGCTCCTTCTCGGTGATATTGTCCGGCGCGCCGAGCGAGACCTCAACGCCGGAGATCAGATATGCCGAAATTGCCTCCACCGACGAGACCGACAAACTCTTGATCTGCGCCACGAACTCCGAGGAAAAGCCGTTTGCGTATTCAAGTCCCGCCAAAACCACGTCCGAATTCACCGGCTCGCCGCTTTTGGGGGAGATATCGCTGGGCACATCGGTCAAAAGAAGGGCGCCGGAATCTTGTGCGACCCTCAACGCGGCCTCCTGGGAGGACAGCAGGGTGGCACCCTCGGGCACAGACCCATCTTCGCCCACCTCCACTTCGTTGCCCTCCGCATCGACGGCGACCAGAAGGGTCACGGGAGCAATCCAAGTACCGTCATCGCCGATCGCCCAGGCGATCTCGTCCGCGGTGATATACGCGATGGCCTTCAGTTGGCGTTCCACAGGCGTGATGACGAGCGCATGCGGCCAGGAGCGTTCAATCTGAACGCCCTTGATCCACGGGCTCGCCTGGAGCTGCTCGAGAATAGCCTTCTCGTCGACGTTGAGCAGGGTCGTCCCCTCGGGAATATCGACAAGAGCCTGCACCGTCTGTTGCTCAACGTGATCGCTACCCCGCACTTGAATATCGGAGGCCTCAAAGAGCGCAGAGTTCGCAATGACGACGACGGCAAGTGCCACGGCGGCAAGTCCGCCCACGCCAGCGATGAGCACGCCTCGACTCGGTTTGCGGATGTTGAGTTTTGAAGCGAGCGCGGTAAAAAAGCCCCCGATTGCCGCGAAGGCCCCCATGAGGGGACGCAGGACGCGGACGACACCCGTTTTTTTCGAGCTGGGCTTACCAGCAGCGGGCATACTCGCGCGCTTGACCCCGGGCACGACGATCTTTGCGGCCGTCTTCTTGCCGGATGTCAAAGACGAAACATGAGCGGTGGAAGTTTTTTTCTCGGCAGCTCGAACCGCCGCAGGGGAAGCGACGGGGCGCGTGCCATGGGGCAATTGCCTTTGCCGGGCAGAAGCCTTGGCGCTCTTGCCGGGAACCACGCCACGCTTGGTGGGGACAGGGCGCTTTGCCTTCGAGACGCCCATGGCAGACGCAGGTCGGGCAATCTGCGAGCGCGCAGAGACGGGCCTGGGCTTCGCCGCACCCCTCGAGACGGGAGCGGGTTGAGGGGCCGACGACGACTTCCTGGAAGGCGGGGCCTTCTTGGCTGCCGCGGCACGACGGTAGGTAGGCTTGGGAGCCCTAGAAGCCGAGGAATTTGACTTCTGGTTGTAGCTCGACGCCATACCTCTCCCTTACCGTCTTGTGCACGTGCCGTATGACCGCGGAGACATCTGCCGCGGAAGCGGTTCCCTTGTTCACGATAAAGTTAGCGTGAACGGACGAGACTTCCGCCCCGCCCTGCGAAAAACCCTTTAATCCGCATTCCTCGATCATGGCGCCCACGGCGCGATCGGGGGGGTTGCGGAACACCGAGCCGCAGGACGGGACGCCGAGCGGCTGCGTACGACGGCGACGCGTTAGGGCGCGCTCCATGCGAGCGCGAATCTCATCTTTCAAGCCCGGCATGAGTTCAAGTGTCGCCTCGAGGATGATCTCATCGCGCGGAATTCCGCACTCGCGATACCCCCAGGCGATGTCGTCGTGCCCGTAATGACGCATCCCCTCGCCCGGCTTATACGTCATGACATCTTGAACAAGCGTTCCAATCCACTCGGTTCGCGAGCCGGCGTTCATGGAAATCGCGCCTCCCACGGTTCCCGGAATGCCCACCGCGAACTCAAGGCCCGCGAGCTCCTTGGAAAGGGCTTCGTTCACCAGGCGCGCGAAGATAGCCCCAGCACCGACGGTGATGGTTCGACCATCCTCACCCAGCACGAAGCGGGAGAATTCGCTGCCGAGCGTGATGACCGCCCCACGATAGCCCTCATCGGCGACGAGCAGGTTGGAGCCCTTTCCGATAATGACCCATGGCACCCGCTCGCGGGCGAGTACCTCGATGGTGCGGCGCAGGGAATGATAGCTATGGCAGGTCACGAACAGATCGGCCTTGCCGCCAATGCGATAGCTCGTGTGACGGGCGAGCTTCTCCTGCTCGATAATGTCCGTGTCGATCGTGCCCGAGAGCGACATGACGGCGTTGAACACACCCATCGACTATTGATCCTTGCTCGCGACATACTCGAGATAATCGGGGCCGACGGCGGTGACGTCGCCCGCACCCATGGTGATGAGCAGATCGCCCGCCTGCGCGACCTCATCCAAACAGGCCATGAGGGACTGATGGTCGGACGCGTAGCGCACCTGTTTGTCGGGGTGGGCGGCGCGAATCTTATCAGCGAGCATCTTGCTCGTCACGCCGGGGATGGGCATCTCGCCCGCCGGGAAGACATCTACGAGCACAACGGTATCCGCATCTGCAAACGCGTCGACGAAGTCGTCGCACAGCGCCTGGAGACGCGAATAGCGGTGCGGCTGGAACACGACGATAACGTGCTGGAAGTCCAAAGACTTGGCAGCATGAAGCGTCGCCTTCACTTCGGTCGGGTGATGGCCGTAGTCATCCACGAGCATGACGCCGCGGGTCTCACCCACGTGCGAGAAACGGCGGCGGGCACCCTCGAACGTGGAGAGGGCCGTCGCGGCCTCCTGTGTATCGAGGCCGAGCACATAGGCCGCAACAAGGGCGGCAGTGGCGTTCAGCATGTTATGACGACCGGGATTGTTTTTAATGGAGACGGAGCGAACAGCCCCATCGGGAAGAGCGACCGTAAAATCGGTACCGAAGGTATGGCTGGAAGCCCTCGGCGTGCAGACGGCGTCGAAACCCTCGCCTTCACCATAGGTGAACACCGAACGACCAGTCGAACGGGCGAGCTCGACGAGGCGCGGATCCTCACCACAGACGATGACCGCGCCGTCCTCGTCCACCAAACGCATAAACGCGCAGAACGTGTCTTCGATCTCGGCGAGCGAGCCATAGTGGTCCATGTGGTCGGCCTCGACGTTGGTCACGATGACAACATGAGGATCGAGGTAGAGGAAGGAGCTGTCCGACTCATCCGCCTCGACGACGAAGTACTCCCCATCGCCGTTCTTGCCGTTGGTTCCATAGCCCTCAACGACACCGCCGATCAAAAAGCTCGGGTCGAGCCCCATGCGGTCGAGCATAGTCGCAACCATAGAAGAGGTCGTCGTCTTGCCGTGCGTACCAGCAGCGGCGACCGTCGTGCGGCCATACCCGAGGGCAGAAAGCATCTTGGCGCGGTGCCAAACGGGAATACCGAGCTCACGCGCGCGCATGAGCTCCGGATTAGTCTCGGGGATCGCCGTGGAAACCACCACGACATCGGGCTTGACCTCATCGATCGTGGCGGCTTTATGCCCCACATGGACGTTGACGCCAGAGCGCGTGAGCTGACGGACATAGCGGGAGGTCTTGAGGTCGGAACCCGTGACGGTGAAACCACGCTCATGGAGAACCAAGGCAATGCCGCTCATGCCGGCACCGCCGACGCCGATAAAGTGAGCGCTCTTGAACGTCGGGGCGGTCGTCGCCTCGGGAACTGCAATGGTCGACATGACTCTCCTCGCATGATCGCATACGTAAACTAATCTAGTATACGCCATTCGCATTGCCTCGGGTCCCATCGCCCCGCCCCACGGCATATCATCCCGTGCTCAAACAGCGCTTCGCGGCGGGCACATCCATTGCCTCGGATCCCATCGCCCCTCCCCTGCGGACATCATCCCGTGCTCAAACAGCGCTTCGCGAACTGCGCGCGGGACGATGTCCGCAGGAGAGGGGCTGCGGGGACTCTGTCGATGGGCCCCCTTACACGAGGGCTTCTAGCTCGTCGGCTAGGACTTGGGCGGCTTTATCTTGGGCTAGGCCGCAGGCGGCGTCATGCATCGCGGAGCGGCGGGCGGGGTCGTGCAACAAGGTGAGCAGCTCTTCGCGGAAAGAATCGCCATCGATGTCCGCATCCGCAAAGACCACAGCGGCACCGGCGTCGGAAAGCAAGCGGGCGTTGGTGGTTTGATGGTCGGCCGTGGCAAAGGGGTACGGAACGAGGATAGAGGGCACCGCGAGGGCGGCGATCTCGGCCACTGAGGATGCGCCGGCGCGGGACAAGACAAGGTCGGCGGCGGCGAGGACATCGCCCATGTCGTCGATATAGGATCGGACCTGCCAGCGTGCGCCCTCGTCGCCACTCAGATCGAGGGCCGCGACGGCGTCATCGTAGCCACCCTTGCCCGTCGACTGAACCACATGCAGGCCCTCGATCGCGAGCAGTGCGCCTTTGAGTTCCGCGAGCCGCTCATTGAGGTGCTTGGCTCCCAGGGACCCGCCAAAGACCAACAACACCGTCGCGTCTTCATCGATTCCAAGAGCGGCGCGGCCACGTGCGCGGTCGCCGTCAAGCACGCTGCGGCGTACAGGATTGCCGGTGAACACGATGCGCGTGGCAGAGCCGGCATGCTCGCGAAGGATGTCCCCCACGCTCGGCTGACCGGTTGCGATGAGCCGCGCGAGCTTGGCGGAGCGCTTGTTGGCAAGACCGGGAACGGAGTTCTGCTCGTGCAGGGCAACGGGAATGCCGAGCTTAGCCGCGGCGCGCACGAGCGGCAACTCGAGATATGCCCCAAAACCGATCGCAACATCCGGCATGAGCAGGGAGCCAGACTGAAACTCGCCCACCAAGCGGTGCTCCTCACGCGCTAGATGCATAAGGGCCGTGACGAGCGTCCACGGACGCTGTCGATCGAAGCCTGTCACGTGAACGGGGTGGAACGGGAAGCCCGCCTGGGGCACAAGTGAGCCCTCCAAACGACGCGTCTCGCCAAAAAAGTGAACCTCGTGCCCACGGGAGCGCAATTCATCCGCGAGTGCCAAGGCGGGATTCACATGGCCTGCGGTGCCACCTGCGGCGATGGCGACCACCAAATGCCTGCTATCGGTCATAACGGCTCCTCCCCGTTCGCCCTCTACCATCACCGCGACCAGACTCACCGGAACGGCGCGGGCGAGGGTTGCCTGCGATACCACCATAATCCACCCGAGGCCGTGCGTCACGCGAACGGAGTCGTTCGGAGGCACCGCCGCCCAAATCCACGCGCTGATACCCACCTGGGCGCGGCATCCGCTCCGATGCGCGGACATTCCGCGCGCCACGCGGACGCGGACCGCGCGGACGATCGGGCAAAGATGGGGCGCCCCCTTCGTATACGCGCAATCCGCCACGACCGCGCGGCATAGGATCGCCCACACCGGAATCCTCCTCCACGTTACCCGCAGCCATAACATGGAAGCTTGCGCGACGGCGGTCGGCAGAGGTTTGGACGTTGCTTTCGACCGAGACGCGGAAGATGAATCCCGCAAGTATGAGCGACGTGAGCACCGAAGAACCGCCGTAGCTGACGAACGGAAGCGGTTTACCCGTCATCGGCAAAAGGCCCAAGATGCCAAACGAGTTGATGATGAACTGGATGAGCAAGACAAACGAACAGCCCGCAGCGACCAACTGGCCATGGAGGGTCGGCGAGCGGCGCGCGATGTAGAACCCCGCGGCGATCATGGCAAGGAACACGGCGACGAAGATGGCCATGCCAACAAAACCGAGTTCCTCACCAATAATCGCAAGGATATAGTCGTTGTGGGCTTCGGGCAGATAGTAATATTTCATGGTCGCGTTACCGATGCCGCGACCGAACGGACCGCCCGAGGCGAATGCCATGATGGCGACCGTCGCCTGGAAGCCGTCGCCGTACGGGTCGCTCCACGGGTCGAGGAAGACGAGGAGGCGGGCGAAACGGTAGGGCGATGCGACGGCCAGAATGATACCCGCCAAGACCATCAGCACGAATGCGCCGGCGATCAGGCGGTATGAAATGCCGCAGATGTAGGCCATGGCAAAGACCGTCGCCACAATGATGATCGTGGTTCCCAGGTCGGGCTCGGCAAAGATGAGCACCGCGGGCACACCCACGCAAAGCAGCAGGTAAAACAAGAACGACGAGGTGTCGAGGGTGCCATCGTCGTAATACGCGGCGAGGATGTTTGCCGCGTAGACGATGACCGCGGGCTTGGCGAGCTCGGCGGGCTGCAAGTTGAAGAAGCCCAGTGGAATCCAACGAGAGGCGCCCCACGTCTCGCCACCGGCACCGACCGCCAACACAATGACGAGCAGCGCGACGACTGCCCACCACACGCTCGTCACGAAACGAGTGCGAAACGCCTGCCAGGGAATGATCTTGCGCGTGCCGATAACCGCGAACGCACTGAACCCGATGACCATAAAGATGGCCTGGCGAAAGACGTAGTGCCAGGAGCTTCCCTCCTCCTTGAGGGCTTCGACAGACGATGCAGAGTACACCATCAGCAACCCGAAGGCGCAGATCGCGATCAGGCACGAGATGAACACGAGGCGGGGACGCATAATCCGCGCGGGAACGCCGGCGATCAGCTTCTCCCCCAACTCGGAATGACTGGTCGCCGTGGCACCACGGCGAGATCTCTTGCCGGGACGCGCCTGAGACGCGCTCGAACCGCCCGAAGTTACCGAGCGCTCATCGCGCGTGCGACGGAACGCGCCAAACGGCCTTTTGTCTTTTTTGGCATCGTCGGCCACGCCGGAGACGACGTTGGGCTCATCCACGGTGCGTTACCCCTCGAGGGCGGAAAGCTCCGCCACGTAAGATCGGAACGCATCGCCGCGTTCCTCGAAGCCGGAAAACTCGTCAAATGACGCACACGCAGGCGACAGCAACACGACGTCGCCGCGCTGCGCGAGGGAGCGGGCAACGTCCACGGCATCGCGCAAGTCATCGGCCTCGGCGATATCGATCTCGGTGGAAGCGGGAGCCTCGGCCAAGGCGGCGCGGAATCGCTCGCGGGCGGCTCCGAAGCACACGACGGCAGTGGCGTGCTCCACCACGACGGACATGAACTCATCGAGCGGAGTACCCTTATCGGCACCGCCCAGTAACAAGATCACGCGATCGTTGGGAAAGGCAGTGAGGGCCTTTTCGACCGCGTCGGTGTTCGTCGCCTTGGAGTCGTTGATATAAGTCACGCCGGCAACCTCACCGACGGGCTCAATACGATGAGGCAGCGGCTGAAACGCGACCAAGCCGGCACGGATACCCTCCGCGTTCGCCCCGCAGGCGAGTGCCGCCGTGGACGCGGCGAGAGCGTTCAACGTGTTATGGGCGCCTGCGATATTGAGCTCGTCCACGCGCACGAGGGCGGTTTCCTCGCCGTGCAGGCGCACAACAAGATGCCCGTCACGCACGAACGCGGCATCCGGGCCACCGGCATCGGAAAGCGAGAGCTTGAGCACGCGGCGTCCCGGCACATACACGCGGTCGGCAAAGGCCGCAATGCCCTCGTCCTCCACGTTGACGATGGCGATATCGCTCTCGTCCATATTGCGGAACAAGCCGATCTTCGCCAGAGCGTAATTCTCATGCGTCTTGTGCCAACCCAGATGGTCGGGCGTGATATTGAGCAGAACGGCGACACGCGGATGCAGCTCGCTCGTCGTGGCGATCTGATAGCTCGAAAGCTCGGCGACGAACCACTCCCCCTCAACGCGGCGATCGACATCGTGGATGCAGACGTTGCCGATATTGCCCACCGCGACGCTCGGCAGGCCCGATGCGCGCAGGAGCTCGTTGGTGAGCGACGTCACCGTCGTCTTCCCGTTGGTACCGGTGATGGCGCACCAGCGTTCGGGCGATAGGCGCCACGCGAACTCAGGCTCGCCCATGATCTCGCCACTCACCGCCCCGGCATTGCGGAAAAACTCGGAAAACTCGGAGATACCCGGACTCGCCACGCAAATATCGTATGTGCCTTCGACAACCTCGGTCCCATAGACGAACCGGGCGCCTCGCGCCTCAAGCGCACGCGTGCGATCTGAGGGTTCCGAACTCGCGCCCCCGTACGTTGTGACCGAGCTGACACGCTCGCCCAAGTGATCGACGGCCCATGAGACGACTTCGAGACCGGACCCTCCCTGCCCGAGGACGAGAAGGCTGAAACGTTGCGGCAACGGCATATGAACTTCCTAACCCAGCTGGAAGAAGAGTGCAAGGCCAAGGGCTCCGAACGCCGCGGAGACGATCCAGAACCGGATGACCACCTTGGTCTCCGCCCAGCCCTTCTTCTCGAAATGATGGTGTATGGGCGCCATGAGGAACACGCGCTTGCCGGTAGCCTTGAAACTCGCAACCTGAATCATCACCGAAAGCGTCTCGGTGATGAACAAGCCGCCCACGACAAGGGAGACGACCTCGGTGTTGGTAAGCACGGCGACGGCGGCCAAAGCACCACCCAGGGCGAGGGAGCCCGTGTCACCCATGAAGATCTGCGCGGGATAGGCGTTGAACCACAAAAAGCCGATGCAGCCGCCAGCGCATGCCGCGCAGAATATGGCGAGGTTGGCGTCGTGGCACACAAAGCACACGGCGGCCATCACGATCATGGAGATCATGACCGTACCGCCCGCCAGGCCGTCGAGGCCGTCGGTGAGGTTGACGGCGTTGGACATGCCCGCAAGCAGCAAGAACACGAACACAAGGTACAGCCACGGAATATCGATCGTCATCCCGGAGATGGTCAGCGTCGTGGTGAGGATTCCCAAGTCGATGGAAAAACCGCCGGGAAAGCGTATCACCGGGGCCACATCGCAGTAGTTCACCGCGATGACGAAGAAGACGCAGACGATCAGCGTAAGACCGATCATCTTGCCCGCGGGCGTGAGGCCAAGGGAGCGTTTCTGCACGACCTTGGTCACATCGTCGAAGAGCCCAAGTGCGCCGGTGGCGAGCATCGCGCCCACGGCGAGCATGAGGTCGATGGTGGGCTTAGCCATGATGAAGCAGGTGAGCACCACGGCAAGCAAGATGATCACACCGCCCATGGTGGGAGTTCCCGCCTTCACCAGGTGGGACTGCGGGCCGTCCGCGCGGATCTGCTGACCGATGCCGTCCTTTTTAAGGAAACGGATCCACAGCGGCATGATCAGCCCGGCGATCACCGCCGAGATGAAAATGGCCAAAAAGACTTGGTACGTGGGATACGCGGGGTTACCGAGCATCGGCGCACACCTCTTCCACAAATCGGTCGAGTCCGACGAAACGCGAACCCTTCACCAACACGAGGTCGCGTTCGCCGATCACCCCGGCGAAGCGCTTGATAAGCACGTCGCACGACGGAACGACGTGCACGTCGCCCTCGTCGAGACCCATGAGACGCGCGGCAGTGGCCATCTCCTCGGCAAGCTCACCGCCCACGCAGATGAGCAGGCCGGGACGCTTCGCGGCGGCATAGGCACCGGTGAGCGCATGGAGACGCGGAGCCTCCTCGCCCATCTCGCCCATCTCGCCCAAGATGGCGATACGCGTGCCGGAGCACGGAAGACTCTCGAGCAAGTTGAGGCCGGCTGCCATGGATTCGGGGCTGGCGTTGTACGAATCGTCGATAACGCGGGCACCGCAGGTCGCATGGCGGACCTGCGCGCGGCGGCCAGTCAGTGCAAGCGAGGAAAACGCCTCGTCGATCTCGAAACCCGGAACGCCGAGACGGTGCGCAACGGTCGCGGCGAACAGCGCGTTGGGCACCGACTGGGCACCCGGAATGGACAGGTGCGTCTTGAAGCTCAAGCCATCCTCGAACGTGATGTCGAAGTGCGGACACCCCGTCTCATCAAGCTCTACATGGGTCGCATAGACGTCATCATCGGTCGAGGTGCCCGCAAGCACCACATCGATGCCGCGAGGCCGCGCATACTTCTCGATGATGAGCGGGGTGAAATCATCCTCGCCGTGCAGCACGAGGGCGGAATGGTGCCCCTCGAAGTTCTCGGCACTCGGAGGCATGCCCTGAAGAATCTCGGCCTTGGCGCGGGCGATCCCCTCGCGGCTCCCGAGCATGCCGATATGCGAGGTGCCCACCTTGGTGATGATGGCAAAGGTCGGTTGGGCACACGCGGTGAGGCGAGCGATCTCGCCGAAATCGTTCATACCCATCTCGAGGACGAGCATCTGCGTGTCGGCGGGGGCGGACAGGATGGTCAACGGCAAGCCGATAAGGTTGTTGTAGTTGCCCGCGGTGGCGTGAACGCGGAAGCGCTTTGCCAGACAGGCGGCCAATACGTCCTTGGTGGTGGTCTTGCCGATGGAGCCCGTCACACCGATCACGGTGCAGTGCAGGCGTGCGCGGTAGCCCTGGGCGAGGCGCAAGAGGAACTCGGTGGGGTCGTCGCAGGTCAACAACGAGCAATTGCGCGCGTGGGCGGCGTCGACGAGAGTCTGGTCGGGCTCCCGCGTCATCACGACGGCGGCGGCGCCCTTCTCAATAGCGGCGGCGGCGAAATCGTTTCCATCGACGCGCTCGCCGGGGAACGCGACGAAGATGGCGTCCGGCCCGACTTCGCGGGAGTCGATGACGACGCCGCGGCATACGCGATCGGGATCACACGCGACGCGGCGCGCGCCCGTGGTGCTCTCGAGGTACTTGACTGCGATCTCAACCATATTAAGTGGTAACCCTTCCTGATCGCGTTCCTTGCAACGTGATATGGTACCCCGCCCGCCCTTCGATGTGGTGCAGGCTGTGTGAACCCTATCGCGTGGGCTTGATGCCCAACGCCGGCAACGCCGTCTCCATGATCGTCTTGAACACCGGAGTCGCCGCATCGGAGCCGGCAGGCGTGCCGTCAAGCGTGATGTAGCACATCGCGCGCGCATCAGTGGTGGACGCGAAACCCATGAAGGAAGACATGTAGTTTCCCTCTTGATAGCCAGATGTGCCCTCCACGGCGCGCTCCGCGGTTCCCGTCTTTCCCGAGATTTCGTAACCGGAGACCTGCGCTCCGGTGCCGGTACCTTCATCGACGACCGTTCGCATCATATCCGCAACGGCGGCGGCGGTCTCAGCACTCAGCACCTGCTGCTCGCCATCGGTCCAATCGACCTCTTGCCCGGCACGTGTCTTGAGGAAATGAGGGGTCGTCATGACGCCCTTGTTCGCAATCGCGCTCATGGCGCGCACCATCTGCACCGGCTCGACGGCAAGCGCCTGACCAAACGACATCGAACCCAGGGTCGCGCCATCATACTCGGATCGACCCTTGATGATGCCAAGCGATTCGCCCGGAAAATCAATGCCCGTCGAGGTGCCGAACCCGAAGTCCTTGATGACGTACTGGTCGAAGTCGTCCGCACCGATCTTCTCGCCCACCAAGACGAACCCTGTATTCGAGGAGCGCCGCATCATCTCGCGCAGCGTCATATTGAGGCCATAATCGCGCTTATCGGCGTCACGGACTTCGTCATCGCCCACCCGGACCATGGCGGGCACGTCCATGGCGGTGTCGGGGGTCATCCCCTCGTGTTCGATTCCCGCGGCCGCCACGAAGGACTTAAAGACCGAGCCCGGCTCGTAGACATCGGTCACCACGCGCAGATTGAGATCCTCGTTCGAGGCGTTTGCCAAGTCCGTAGGATCATAGGTGGGATACGAGCACGCGCAGATGATCTCGCCTGTCGTGGGATCACTCACCAAAACGGAACCGTTCTTGGCGCCCACGCGCTCCACCACCTCGGCAATGGCGTCCTCGGCGACGCGCTGGATATTCGCGTCGATCCCAAGCACGATGTCCATGCCATCTTGGGCGGGGATCTTCTTATACGCTCCACCGGCGATGAACGTGCCATCCAAGGCGCGCTCGCGAACCAACGAGCCGTTCACGCCCGTCAATATCTCGTCATATTGCTTTTCGAGGCCCGAAACGCCCACATTGTCCACGTTCACGATGCCGAGCACCTGCGACGCCAGCGTGCCATTCGGATACACGCGTTTGATTGACGGCTCGAACTCGATGCCCGCGATCTCCTTCTGTGCGAGCAACTCGGCATCTTCGTCATCAACCTGGCGCTTCACATAGGCGAAGGTCGTGTCTTGGTCGAAGAGATCGGCCACGTACTCCTCATCGACGCCCAAAACGTCAACGAGTGCGGCGATCGCCTTCTTGCGCTGCTTCTTCTCAATGAGTTGCGGATTCACATAGACGTTCTTGCACTCGACGCTCGAGACGAGCACCGTGCCGTTGCGGTCGTAAATCGTACCGCGCTTGGCGTAGAGCGTTTGGCTTATCATGCGGCGCGCATCCGCCTCGGCGAGGTAGCGGTTTGCGTTGAAGATCTGGTAATCGGCAAGGCGCGCCGTGATGAGCAGACCGGCGAGCCCCAAACCGCCCATGAGAAAGCCGTGGCGCGAGATGTTCTCATGCGCCAAGTCGGAATGAAGCAGATCGGTCTTGACGCGGGTGTCTCGATGGTCGCGTGAGCCGCGGGCGTCGCGCCCGCGCGACTCTTCACGTGCACCGCGCGCACCACGCGGGCTGCGCGAGCCACGGAGCCCATCTTGGGCACCGCCACGCGAGCCGCCCGTGCGACCGGAGCCCCGCCTCCTATCGTAATTCGAAGACATGAAGACGTGCCGCCCAACTACTGGCCGAGCGCAGAGAGCGCACTCGCGCCGGTGTCGGCACTCGAATCGACATATTCGGTGAAATCGAGCGTGATACCGCTGTCCGCGGTAACCATGCCGTAGCCCTCAGCAAGGTCGCGGATGCGCGTGGACGAGCCATACACGGCACGCATGACCTCAAGCTCGGAGCTCTGCTCCTGAGCCTCGGTAAGTTCGTTGGAGAGGGTCGCGGCGTTGTTGAGCGTTGCGGTGGTAAGGCCGGCAAGAGCCACGCGGAAGACGCCAATCGCGACGAACAGAACCGCGAGCACGGCGAAGACCTTGACGCAATGCGTGAACTGGGGGCTGACCTCCTGGCTCGCCTCACGGCCCGCACCGGTGACGACATCAAGGCGAGGACGCGCAGAAGGTGTGGGGGCGGAAGCGTGCCCGGCATACGTCTCGGACTGCATATCATAGGCATATGCTGCGTTTGAGGTGTGGTAACCCATGATATGCAACCCTCCGTCCCGGAAGCAGTGACAATACGAGCGGCGCGAGACGAACGGATGGCGAACGCGGAGCTATAGACGCTCTGCGCAGCGAATCTTCGCCGATCTCGCGCGTGGATTGCGGGCGACCTCCTCGGCCGTCGCAACTAGCGGTTTGCGGGTGGTGACCTTGACTATCGGCACGTTCCCGCACACGCACACCGGAATGTCCGGCGGACAGGTGCATCCTTTGGAGAGCTCCTGGAAATGTTGCTTGACGATGCGATCCTCAAGCGAGTGGTACGAGATGACGCATACGCGACCTCCCGGGTTCAACCAACGAACCGCCGCCTCGAGGCCGCGTTCGAGCACATCGAGCTCATGGTTGACCTCGATGCGAATCGCCTGGAAGCTGCGTTTGGCCGGATGCCCTCCGTGCCTACGCGCCGCCGCCGGTATACCGGCTTTGATCGCCTCGACGAAGTCTCCCGTCGTCTGGAGCGGCGTCACCTGCCGACGACGCACGATCTCACGCGCGATCTGGCGAGCGAACTTCTCCTCTCCATAAACGCGAAGAATCCGGGCGAGGTCGGCTTCGGTATAGGTGTTCAAGACCTCAGCTGCGTTTAGGGTGTTGGTTCCCGGATCCATACGCATGTCGAGTGGGGCATCCTCGTTGTACGAGAAACCCCTACCAGGGATATCGAGTTGGGGGCTCGAGACACCCAGATCGAACAGGAATCCATCGACGCCGGGCACCTGAGCTGTGCACAGGAGCTCGTCCAAGTCCCCGAAGTTTCCCTTGAGGAGCTTGTGGGGCGTACCCGGGGCCTCGACGTCAAGCCGATTTCCCGCCGCCTCGAGCGCCATGTCGTCCTGGTCGATCCCGAGCAACAGCCCTTGGGGTCCAACCTGCGCCGCCATCTTCACCGAGTGACCGGCACCGCCGAGCGTGCAATCGCACACAACGGACCCGCTTGCGAGCTGGAGCTGCTCGAGCACTTCTTGGAGCATGACTGGTTCATGCCGATATTCAGGTGTCAACGTACCTGTCCCCCGTTCGCGTCCATAAGGCCTTTCCTAATCGAAGAAGCCCGCGAGGATATCCTCGGTCTCAGCCTGACGTGCCGCATAGGTCTCGCGATCCCAAATCACCAGGCGGTCGTCGCCACCGACGACCGTGACCTCGCGATCCAGGTGAGCCTTCTTGCGGTCATGCTCGGGAAGGCTGATGCGGGCGGCGGAGTCTATTTCGAGTGTGGTTGCCGCGCCGTACAGAGCCTCCTTGACCATGCGGTGAGAACGGTCGGTGGGATTGAACCCGCCCTTTGCCTCAAACACAGAGTCAACCCAGACCTTGAACGTGTCCTCAGTGAACACGTACAGGGCATCGACTTCCTTTTCAGGAGCGGGAAGGACGCGCACATGACCCTCGAGCTGCTTTTTGAAGGCGGGCGGCAGCGACAAACGTCCCTTCGCATCGAGATTTCGATCGTAGGTACCGTTGAAATACACTGGCGCACACCCCCTTAGGCTTACTCGTGGGCATATGCGGGAGCCACCCCGCCGTCGACGCTTTTCATTCTATGGGGGCTTCTCCCCTTTCGCAACACTTTTTCCCACTTTCTCCCCCACAGCTCCCCACGCGCCCCGAACGCCCCATCAAACGGACGCGAACAGCCGTTTGGACACACACAACATCTTGTGTTTGGGCAATGTACGACCACCACGGGTCGATGCGATATCCGCAGGTTAAACCTTCTAGTTGAGGTTGAACCGATTTTCGAGTTGTGCCCGACTTGTGGGCGGCGTGTGGGCGAGCATCCCACCCCATGCGGCGGCGCAGACGCCAAGGCAGGCCGTGAACCTAGGCGCGTGGATGGGCGGCAAGGTAGACTTCGCGTAACTGCGTCTGATCGAGATGCGTGTACAGCTGGGTCGTGGAGATATCGGCATGCCCCAGAATCTCCTGCAAAGCGCGCAGGTCGGCGCCACCGGCGAGCATATGCGTCGCGAATGAGTGGCGCAAAGTGTGGGGATGCAGGCCCTCGATGCCAACCATGCGGCCGTAGCGCTCGCAGATACCGTGAACGCTTTGACGCGAGAGCCTGGTGCCACGAGCATTGAGGAACACCGCCGGGGAGATGGCGGTGCCGCGGGAATGACGGAGCAGGTCATTGCGGGCACCATCTGTAAGATAGGAGTGCAGAACCCTGAGCGCGGAGCCTGTAATGGGGACAAGGCGCTCCTTGGATCCCTTTCCCACCACACGGACAAACTCATCGTCAAGATATAGGTCACGAATGTCGAGACCCGTGAGCTCACTCACCCGCATCCCGCATCCGTAAAGAACCTCGAGCACCGCATGGTCCCGCTCTCCAGCGGCGGTTTGAGGAAACTCCTGATCGAGCAGGGCGTTTGCGCATTCGATCGAGATGACGTCCGGAAGGCGCTGCTCGGCCTTGGGGAGTCGAATGGTCGATGTCGGATGCGTATCGACCAGCCCCTCGCGGACAAGAAAGCGGTGAAGGCCCTTGACGGCCGAAAGGGCGCGATTGACCGACGCATCCGCCGACCCGGCGTCGCGACGCGAGGCCACAAACTCCTCCACATCACGCCGGGTCACCGCGGATGGACTTGTGATACCGCGCCCGAGCAGGAACGCTCGATACCCCTCGAGGTCGCGGCGGTACGCGGCCACCGTATTCCGCGAGAGGTTGCGCTCCACCACCAGATGGGCAAGGTATTCCCGGCAGCAGTCTTCGAGGTCCGTCATGGGGAACACGGTTTAGCGGTGGTAATACCCGCTACGCTCGAACTTGGGCTCGCAGCATACGTTGATGCCGAGCTTCCTCAGCAGTGCCTCATCCGAACTCGAGATGATCACCGAGAAGAACGCATCGCAGCCGCGCAGTTTGGGGAGACCGGCGAGCACGCGCGCGGCAACCTCGCTCGTGGCGGAGGTGATGGACAGTGCAATGAGGGTCTCGTCCGGGTGAAGACGCGGGTTGACGCTGCCCAGCTGACTCGTCTTGAGGCGGCTGATGGGCTCGATGGCGTCGTTGGAGATGACTTCGAGCTCGATGTCGACGCCGGTAACGGCCTTCAGCGCGTTCATCATGAGCGAGCTCGCGGCACCAAGGCGCGTGGATGTCTTGCCCGTGACGACCGTGCCATCGGGCAGCACCATGGCTCCCGCGGGCGACCCCGTGGTCTCCTCCTTAAGCAAGGCTGCGGAACGAGCCGGAGACTGATCCTTGGTGACGCCGACCTTCTGCATGATGGCCTTGAGCTTGTCGACCTGCTCAGAGCCGCAACCCGTGCGCTTGACGTTGGCCGCGGCGCCGAAGTACCTGCGGACGATCTCCATGTTGGCCGCCTCGCGACAGGCGTCGTCGTCGCTGATCGCGTAGCCCACCATGTTCACGCCCATGTCCGTGGGGCTCTGATAGGGGCTCTCGCCCAAGATCTTCTGCATGAGTGCCTTGACCACGGGGAACGCCTCGACGTCGCGGTTGTAGTTGACCGTGGTGACACCATGCGCCTCGAGATGGAACGGGTCGATGATGTTCGCGTCGTCGAGGTCGACCGTCGCTGCCTCGTACGCGATGTTGACGGGATGCGTGAGCGGCAGGTTCCACACGGGGAAGGTCTCGAACTTGGCATAGCCCGCGGCGACACCGCGCTTGTGCTCATGGTAGAGCTGGGACAAGCAGGTAGCGAGCTTGCCGGAGCCCGGACCCGGCGCCGTCACGACGACGAGCGGACGAGAAGTCTCGACGAACTCGTTCTTGCCGTAGCCCTCCTCGCTCACGATAAGGTCGATATCGTGGGGGTAGCCCTCAATGGGGTAATGGAGCTTGCAGGTAATGCCGAGCATGGAGAGGCGGCGGCGGAACTGGTCGGCGGCAGGCTGACCGGAGTACTGGGTGAGCACGACGGCACCCACGAGGAATCCGTTGGAACGGAAAATGTCGGCAAGGCGCAAGACATCCTCGTCGTACGTGATGCCAAGGTCACCGCGGGCCTTGTTCTTCTCGATATGGTTGGCGTTGATGGCGATGATGATCTCAACGTCATCCGCCAGGCTCTTAAGCATGCGGAACTTGCTGTCGGGCTCGAAACCGGGCAGTACGCGGCTCGCATGGTAGTCGTCGAACAGCTTGCCGCCGAATTCAAGGTAGAGCTTGCCGCCGAACTGGGCGATGCGCTCCTTGATGTGCTCGGCTTGGTTGGCAATGTACTTCTCGTTATCGAAACCCTGGCGCATGCGTTCGGCTCCTTTGTCATATGGCGGTACCGAAACATAGTAGCCGAGTTTCGCTCCCCCGCCCGCGCCGCTCGCACACTTCACGCAATCGCCCCGACACGCACAGGCCCCACCGCCGCGAAACACAAGCGCCCCCTCCCGCGCACGGAAACGGAAGGGGGCAGAAAGGTAGGTCGCAACCGATCGCAAGACGATTCAAGTGACCGGTCGGACGGCTATTGAGCGACCGCGGAGCCCACATGGGGTGCTTACGCTATGATCACGGCCGCAAAGCACCCATCGGGTACTAGATCACCATGCAGGCCACCGTCGTGATAACCATGCTCACAAGCGTGAGGATCACAATGAGCGGCATGGCGAACTTGAGCCACGTGGTCCACTCGATCTTGGCGAGTGACAGGCCACCCATGATCGCGCCGGAGGTGGGAGTAAACAGATTCACGACACCGATGGCGGACGAGAAGATCATGACCATGACCTCGGGCGAGAAGCCCAGACCGGCAGCCAGCGGACCCATAATGGGCATGGACACGGTTGCCATACCGGACGTGGACGGAATCAGGAAGGAAAGGCCAAAGTAGACCAGGAACGCCACAGGGGCGAAGATGAAGCTCGGAACGCCCCTGAGCATGGCGGCGGCAGCGTCGAGCACGTACATGTTCAGACCGGTGGCGGCCATGAGAACGGAGATGCCACGGGCCAGCGCGATGATCAGGACGACGGACATCATGTCGGCGGCACCGGTGATGAACGTGTTCACGATCTGCTTCTCGGACAGGCCGCCCACGATACCGATGACGATCGCCATGACGAAGAACCACGTGGAAGCCTCATCGAAATACCACTGGCCAATGGGAAGGCCGGTGACAACTGCGGACCAAGCCTGGGTAATGGTATTACCGTCGGCGTCGTACACACCGTTGTCGAAAAAGCCTGCGACGTTCGCATTAAGGTCGCCCAGCGGGATGAAGCCGACGATCATGACGACGAAGGTGAAAGCGAAAATGCCCAGAACGGCCTTCTGACGACCGGTGAGCTTGACCTCCTTGGCGGCCTCGGCGGCAGCTGCGCCATGGGCGGCCTCGGCGTCCTTCTGCTCCTGCAAAGACAGGAACGTGGAGCCCTTATCGGCCTTGACCTTCTTGGCGTACCGCATCACGAAGATAATGGAGATCAGCGTGGTCACAACGGTGAGAAGGAAGCCCAGACCAATGATGATGGTCTGATCAACCTCGATGCCCTTGGAGGAAAGGGCATCGACGGCGGCACCGACGGCGAACGGGTTGACCGTGGAACCCAGGCAGCCGCATCCCGCGCCGAGCAGGACGGTAGCGGCGCCGACCAGCGGGTCGAAGCCGCCAGCCATCATGGTGGCGGCAAGCAGGGCGTAGAACGGGACCGTCTCTTCACACATGCCGTAGGAGGTTCCGCCGAGGGCGAACAGGCACATGAGCACCGGAATAATCCAAATCTCACGGCCCTTGAGCTTCTGAACGAGCACGGCGATGCCGTTGTCCAACGCGCCGGTCTCGGTCATCATGCCGAGGAAGCCGCCGAGGATCATTACGAAGAGGCAGACGGGCAACGCATCGGCGAAGCCCTTGACCGGCGCCGTGAAGAAGTCGCTGAACGTAGCGGCGGTCACGGCATCCGTCGTACCGGAAACAATTACGGTGATGACGGCGACGATTGCCAATAGGGCAAGAAGAATGGTGAACGATGAGGGCATGCCGCGCTTTTTCTTGGCGGTTTCAGTCATTGTTCTCATCCCCCCTTCTTTGTATTACTTAGGCTTATCCCGCATGGACGGGGCGCAATCCGTGCCGTGCGACGCCCCAAGCGGCGGGAAAACTACCAAAAGGACCGCTCGGGACGCGCAGCGATGCGCCCCGAGCGGGCAGACGATGCGCTCTTACTTGAGCGTGGCGTACATAATCGCCTTGATGGTGTGCATGCGGTTCTCGGCCTCGTCGAACACCTTGGACTGCGGGGACTCGAAGACGGCGTCCTCGACCTCCATCTCGGTGACGCCGAACTTCTCGGCGATCTCGGCACCAGTGGTGGTGTTGGTGTCGTGGAAGGCCGGCAGGCAGTGCAGGAAGATGGCGGAAGGATCGGCCATGGCCATGAGCTCGGTGGTGACGCGATAGGGCTCGAGCTGCTTGATGCGCTCGGTCCAAACTTCGTCGGGCTCACCCATGGACACCCACACGTCGGTATAGATGACGTGAGCGCCGGTGCAGGCCTCCTTGGGATCCTCGGTAAGGGTAATGGTGCAGCCATTGGCCTCGGCGATCGGCTTGCAGGCGTCGATCACATCGTTGGCGGGCATGCACTCCTTCGGGCCGCAAGCCACGAAGTTCATGCCGAGCTTGGCGCACACGACCATGAGGGAACGAGCGACGTTGTTCTTGGCGTCGCCCATGAAGACGAGGGTCTTGCCCTTGATGTCGTAGTTGAAGTTCTCCTGGACGGTCAGGATGTCGGCGAGCATCTGGGTGGGGTGCCACAGGTCGGTCAGGCCGTTCCACACGGGAACGCCGGACTTGGCGGCGAGCTCCTCGACGTCCTCCTGGTCGAAGCCGCGGAACTCGATGCCGTCATACATGCGGCCGAGGACGCGGGCGGTGTCCTCGATGGACTCCTTCTTGCCCATCTGGGACGAACCGGGGTCGAGGTAGGTGACGCCCATGCCAAGGTCCATACCGCCGACCTCGAAGGCGCAGCGGGTGCGCGTGGAGGTCTTCTGGAACAGCAGGACGATGTTCTTGCCCTCGAGGTAGCGGTGCGGGGTGCCCGTGCGCTTGAGGTCCTTGAAGTTCTTGGAGAGCTTGAGCAGGTACTCGATTTCCTCGGTGGTGAAGTCGAGCAGACGCAGGAAGCTGCGGCCAGAGAGGTTAACGCCCATGTGGGCTCCTTTCACATAGAAGGTAGAGCGAATGCCGCGGATGATACCACGGCGAAGTGCGACGGCGCACCGGAGCCGATGCGCCGTCGAAGCTAGTGCTTAGAGATCCTCGCGCCAGAAGGGCATGCTCATGCAGCGCGGGCCACCACGGCCGCGGGAGAGCTCGGCGGACGGGCAGACCAGAAGCTCCAAGCCCTCCTTGTAGAGCACGTCGTTGGTGACGGTGTTGCGGGCATAGACGCAGATCTTGCCGGGGGCGACAGCCAGCGTGTTGGAGCCGTCGTTCCACTGCTCGCGAGCAGCCGCAATGGGATCGCCGCCGCCGCAGGGAATCAGCTTGATCTGGTCGACGCCGGTGGCGTCCTCGAGGACGTGCTCGAGCGTGTCGACCATTTCCTTGATGTTGACCTCGCCGGGGTTCTTGCCCGGAGTGAGCTCGTACACCTTGAGGGTGCCCATGATCGCCGGGTGGATGGTGAACTTATCCACGTCGATCTGGGTGAAGACGGTGTCGAGGTGCATCATGGCGCGGTTGTTCGGGATGTCGAAGGCGAGGATGCGATCGACCTTGGAATCGCTGTTCCAGAAGATGTTCTGGGCCATGACGTCGATGGCGGCAGCCTGGGTGCGCTGGGAGATGCCGACGGCCAGGGTGTGCTCGTTGATGTTGAGCACGTCGCCACCCTCGGTGTGGTAGGCAGCGTCACGACGGAAGTACAGGGAGACGTCCTTATAATCCGGGTGATACTTGAAGATGTACTTACCGTACAGGGTCTCGCGGTTGCGGGTGACGGAGTACATACGGTTCAGGCAGACGCCGTTGCCAACGACCGCGAACGGGTCGCGGGTGAAGTAGAGGTTCGGCATCGGGTCGATGATGAGATCGGACTCGGACTCGGTGTTGACCATGGAGTCGAGCGTGACGGAGCTCACATGCGGCATCTCGATCTCGGCCTTGGTGAGACCAGCCATGGTCTTCTGGACAAACTCGAGGTTGTCCTTGATGGAATCGAGCTTCTCTCGGACGACGCGGGGCATCTCCTTGCCCTTGATGCCGGCCTCGGCGATGTACTGATCCAGGAACTCCTGGCGAGCGTCGGGGTTGGCATCAAAGACCTCGGCGACGAGCTTCTCGAGATAGAGAACCTCGACACCCTGATCACGAAGAATCTGGGCAAAGGTGTCGTGCTCCTCTTGGGCGACCTCGAGGAACGGGACGTCGTCGAAGAGCAGACGCTCAAGCTCGAACGGCGGCAGATTCAGCAGTTCCTCGCCGGGCCTGTGCAGGCAGACCTTCTTGAGCTGCCCAATCTCACTTGGGACATGCAAGCCTTTCGTCATTGCCTCCTACCTTTCTTATTCTGGGACCGCGCGGCGATCCCGTCTTAAGTCCTTTACGGGACTCCGTTCACACCTACCGTTATATCCAATTTTCGGCTTAATGATACCGTCACCGCCAAACGGTCGTAAAACTGGCGGGAACGGTATATCATCAAAACTCCCGCAGGTCGTTACTTTTATCCAGTAAAGCGTTTTACATGGGAGAATAGCAGCACATGGCATGTGCAAGGCAAGGGATAAATGCCTGAATCTATACCTCAAAGTGAATATTTTTCTACTTGTCCTGCATATTATGAACAAGATTCAAAAGCCTAATTTACGGTTTGTTAATATGCATTTTAATCAACTATTTATGCAATTGCCTGTGAATTAAAGCCGCTCATGGCATTATTACGACCGTCTACGCGCTTTTTTGTGCACGGGAGTGCCCCGCGCTGTGAGCTAAAACTTACCACCGGCACCACGATTTCCAAAAGCGGGAGCCGACTCCCTGTAAGGGCATCCATCGCACGGCCGAAACCAGCCGCCCCTCCTGCCCCTTGTGCTTGTACCGTGCCCATGCGCGAACGCGGCATATCGAGCGAGGCGCTTCTAGTATCATGATTTAGATTGCGCGTTTCGCGTATGACGTCCACTCCCGACCGATGGTGGTATCCATGGAACAAGCCATGCCATATTTCCTTGTGGCTGTCGCCGCCTTCCTTGCCACCTACCTATGCGTCCCGCCCGTCAAGCTCCTCGCGCGGAGGCTTGGTGCCATCGACTACCCCTCTAAACGCCGCATCAACACCAAGCCCATCCCACGTTTGGGAGGCCTTGCCATGTTCGCCGGGCTCTGTCTCGCGCTCGTCGTCGAGATTGCGGGAATCAAACTACTCGGATGGCCCCCCATTCTCATTCCCCATCCAAGCATGACGATCAACTACCCCCTGCTGGGCGTCGCGTTTCTCATCATCGTCATTACGGGTGCGGTAGATGACGTGCGTTCGCTCAGCCCTAAGAAAAAGCTGCTCGGCCAGATTGTCGCCGCATGCGTGGCAGCTACCGCGGGCCTGCTCATTGGGAATATCGTCAATCCGTTCATCCCGGGAGCCGAGATCGACCTCGGGTGGTTCGCCTACCCCATCACAGTGATCTACCTCGTGGCGTTCACCAACATCATCAACCTCATCGACGGACTCGACGGACTCGCCGCGGGCATTTCGGGCATCGCCTCGCTTTCCATGTTTTCCTTTGCCGTTCTCGCGGGGCGTCTCGACGCCGCCTCTCTCGCCATCGCGCTCTTTGGTGCGTGTCTCGCCTTCCTGCGCTACAACTTCCATCCCGCATCCATCTTCATGGGCGATTCGGGGTCCTTGCTCTTGGGCTTTGGCCTGGGCACCATCTCGCTGCTCAACGTGAGTCGAACCGCGGCGCTCACCTCGCTCATCATCCCGCTCATCGTCGCAGGCGTTCCCATCCTCGACACCCTCTCCGCCATCGTCCGTCGCAAGCGCGCGCACGTGAGCATTGGTCAGGCGGACAAGGGCCACATCCACCACCGCCTCATCCAAGAGGGGTATGACCAGCGTCAGGCGGTCCTGCTCATCTACGCGTGGTGCCTGTTGCTCTCGCTGGGTGCGGCTCTCATCAACCAGGTTGCCATCGAGGCGCGCATTGCGATCTTCCTTGCGTTGCTCGCCTGTTCTGCGATTTTCGCGGCGCGCCTTCATTTGTTCGAGCCTGTTTTACGGCATCACTACAACCCAAAGACGCAGCAAGACGAAATCGTGACCCCCGAGGATCCGGCGTTCGCCGACGAGGAGCGCGCTGCGGAGGAGCTACACGAAAGCCGGATCGAACGCCTTGAGGAGATGCTGCCCGGAAAGGGCCCAACGCACAGCCACAGCTCATCCGACCACACCGACCAGTAACCTCTTGTCCCCTTCGTGCAAGCGTAGAGCGCGAACGGGATGTGCCATCGATCGAACACGCAAAGGAGACATCATGCCCAACGAGCTCAGCTACGAGGTCAGCCTCGAGCGCAGCAACCAGATCCGCGCCGACCTGCCGCTGCATCCCGAGAAGTACACCATGCTCACCGGCGACCGCCCCACCGGGCGTTTGCACCTCGGCCACTACTTCGGTACGCTCAAGAGCCGCGTGGAGCTGCAGGACATGGGCGTCCACACCAATGTGCTCATCGCCGACTACCAGGTCATCACCGACCGCGACAGCACGGACAACATCCAGGATAACGTCTACAACATGGTCATCGACTACCTCGCCTGCGGCCTGGACCCCGACAAGACCATGATCTACACGCACTCAGCCGTCCCGGCGTGCAATCAGCTCATGCTGCCGTTCCTCTCCCTGGTCTCCGAAGCGCTGCTGCAGCGCAACCCCACGGTCAAGGCCGAGATGGAGGCAAGCGGCCACGAGCTCACGGGGCTGCTCCTCACCTACCCTGTGCACCAGGCATGCGACATCCTCTTCTGCAAGGGCAACGTCGTGCCCGTCGGCCGCGACCAGCTGCCGCACATCGAGCTCACCCGTACCATCGCCCGTAAGTTCAACAACCGCTACGGCCAGGTGTTTCCCGAGGTCGATGCCCTGCTCTCCGATACCCCGCTACTGCCGGGACTCGACGGGCGCAAGATGAGCAAGTCCTACGGCAACGCCATCAACATCTCGATGACCGCCGAGGAAACCGCCAAGCGCATCAAGAAGAGCCAGACCGACGGCGAACGCATGATCACGTTCGATCCGGAAGGAAGGCCCGGCGTGTCCGGCCTGCTCTCCACTGCCGCCATCTGCACCGGCCGCTCTGAGGTCGAGATCGCGGAGGAGATCGGCATGGGCGGCTCCGGCCAGCTCAAGAAGTACGTCACCGAGAGCGTGAACGAGTATTTCGCCCCCATCCGCGCGCGCCGCGAGGAACTCGCAGGTGACATGGACTACATCAAGGACGTCCTGCGTGAGGGAAATCGTCGCGCCAACGAGGTCGCCGAGACGACGCTTGCCGAGGTGCGCGAGGCGATGGGCATGGTGTACTAACATGTACCGTCTTGTCGCCAGCGACATGGATGAAACCTTCCTCGATGCCAACCATGTGATTCCCGAGGCGAATCTCCACGCGCTGCGGCGCATGAGGGAGCTCGGCGTGCTGTTCGTCCCCTCCAGCGGCCGTTGGTACTCCAGCATCATGGACAACTTCACGGGCGAAGCTCGGGAACTGCTCGAAGGCAGCTATGTGCTGTCATACAACGGGGGCTTCATCAACCGCGTGGGCGACGAGACGCCCCTCAGAACCTGCGGCCTTTCGCGCGCTTGCGCGGAAGAGCTGTACGCGAGGGGTCGCGAACTCGGTCTGTGCATGCACATCAACGTCGCCGACGGCCACGTCTTCGTACCCGATGCGGACAAGGACGAGCGTGCGTACCTTAGCTTGATCTCCGGCGTGACCCACATCTCCAGCGCCGACCATCCGGACCTGTCGTTTCTCGATGGACGCGATATCGTGAAGATCCTGTACGTGAACCGTGACTTCGAGGCGCTGCAGGGTCTGGAGCCACACCTGGCACCCATGGCGAAACGCCTTGGGGTCGAGATCACGTTCTCGTCCAAGCGCTATCTCGAATTCATGCCCGCGGGCGTGGACAAGGGCACCGGTCTTGCGCATCTCGCAAAGATGCTGGATATTCCGATGTCCGAGGTGATCGCCGTCGGCGATTCGGCAAACGACCTTGCCATGATCAAAGGGGCAGGCCTGGGTGTGGGCGTGGCAAACGTCACCGACGACGTACGCCCCTACTGCGACGCCATCCTCGAGACGACGGGCATGGACGGGGCATTCGGGGAGCTTGTCGAACGATTCCTCACTACGTGAAAACCTGCGACTTCGTTCGAGCACAGCTCGACCCGCCCCATCCGAGCCGACGCGCCATCTCCAGCGATACGCATTTGTAACCCTTAGTTAACTTATGGAGACGATATGTATCGCCTTCTTTAGCGCATCTTTGACGACGACTGCAGGTATATTCATCGCAGCGAAGGACACAGGCGATACAAGGACCTTCGTTATTGCTCGGAAGCGCGTTTTTCCCTCCCCTCTGCGCGCGACTACATTTGGCGCCGTCTTCCTGCTGGAAGGCGGCGCCATTTGCTTGAAATGTTATTCAGCGAACTGGGAGTTGTAGAGGTCGGCATAGAAGCCGCCGGCGGCCAGCAGCTCGTCGTGCGTGCCGCTCTCGATGATGTCACCCTCCTTCATCACCAGGATGAGGTCGGCGTTCTTGATGGTCGAGAGGCGGTGCGCGATGACGAAGCTCGTACGGCCGCGCATCAGCTCATCCATCGCCTGCTGGATCTTGAGCTCGGTGCGCGTGTCCACGTTGGAGGTCGCCTCGTCCAAGATGAGCATCGGCTTGTCGGCGATCATCGCGCGCGCGATCGTCATCTGCTGCTTCTGCCCCTGGGAGAGGTTGACCTGGTCGTTCAGCACCGTGTCGTAGCCATGTGGCAGCGAGCGGATGAAGTGGTCGAGCCCGACGGCGCGGCAGGCGCGCTGCACCTCCTCGTCGGTCACCCCCTCGTCGCAGTAGACGAGGTTCTCGCGCACCGTCCCCTCGAACAGCCAGGTGTCCTGCAGCACCATGCAGAACAGCGCATGCACGTCCTCGCGGCGCATCTCGCTGGTCGGTACACCGTCGATGCGGATCTGGCCGCCGTCGATCTCGAAGAAGCGCATGAGGAGGTTGACCATGGTGGTCTTGCCCGCGCCCGTGGGACCTACAATGGCGACCTTCTGGCCGGGCAGCGCGTGCGCGGAGAAGTCCTTGATGACCGGCTTGTCGGAACCGGCGTAGGTGAAGCGCACATGGTCGAACTCGACCTCGCCGCGTACGCCCTGCGCACGGCGCGCCGGCTTGGCGGACTCGTCGGCCATCTCGCGCGCCTCGAGGAACTCGAAGACGCGCGTGCCCGCGGCGCCTGCGGACTGCAGCGCCTGCACGCCCTGGGCGATCTGCGAGAGCGGCTGGGTGAAATAACGCACGTACAGCATAAAGGCGACGATTACGCCGAAGCCGATCTGGCCGTCGAGCGCCAGGGCACCGCCCACCACGCACACCGCCACATAGCCGAAGTTGCCGATGAACATCATGATGGGCATCATGAGACCCGACAGGCACTGGGCGCGGAATCCCGCGCTCACGAGCTCGCCGTTCATGCAGTCGAACTCGGCGCGCACGCGGTCCTCGGCGTTGTAGGCCGCGATGACGGAATGGCCGGTGTAGGACTCCTCGATATGGCCGGACAGGGCCCCCAGAGCGGACTGCTGGCGCACGAAGTACTTCTGGCTGCGGCCCATGATGCCCATCATAAGCGCGAAGCCGAGCAGGCTCGCACCCACGGCCGCCAGCGTCATCCAACCGTTGGTGGTGATCATCATGAACAGGCTGCCAAAGAACAGCACCACGGCTGAGAGCAGCGTGCCCACACTCTGGTTGAGCGACTGGCCGAGCGTATCGACATCGTTGGTGATGCGCGAGAGGATGTCGCCGGTGGGCACCGTGTTGAAGTACGACATGGGCAGGCGGTTGATCTTGGCCGAGATGTCGGCGCGCATGCTGCGGCCGATGCGCTGCGTGACGGTGGTCATGATCCAGCCCTGGACCACGGAGAGCACGTAGCTCGCCACGTAGAAGGCGACGAGGGTGAGCGCGATGCGGGCGATCAGATCCATGTCGATGCGCGGCTCGACCAGGCTCTTGACGGAGGCGGGAAGCTCATCGAGGGCAGCCATGGCCGCCTCGGTGTCACTCATGTCGAGGTTGGAGAAGATGTCGAGCAACTTCTGCTGGTCGGCACCGGTGATGATGACACCGTCCACCTCGACGTCGGTGAGCAGCGCGTCTCGCGTCTCAGCGGGCATGCTCGCGAGGTCGTCCAGGGAGGGCGCGGCGGATGTGGCGCCCTCCGCGGTGTCTGAGCCGGTGGCGGCGGCACCCATCCCCGCCGCCGACATCGCGTCGACATCGCCCACACCCACAGGCGCACCGGCGGCGGCCATCGCGGCAGCCTGCTGTTGCGCCATCGCCTCGGCGTTTGCCTCGATATTGCGCGTGACGGCCTCGACAACCTGCTCGAGCTTGTCGCTATTTGGCGCGGTGCCGTCTTGCACGGCATCCGTGATATCGGAGAGCATGTTGGGGCCCAGCAGCGTGAGCACCGTGCCCACCATCGCGCAGATAAGCGCCACCGCAACGGCGGGGAGGAAGCGCCGGCAATATTTGAACAGCCTGCCCCAGGTCCCCCGATCGATACGCTGTCCCGCGGCTCCACGTGCGCCGTGCCCCACGGACCCGTGGCCCATGGGGCCGCGCGGCGCAGACGAAGTATGCATGCCCGCCATCTACATCAACTCCTCTTCACTCAGCTGGGACAGGGCGATCTGCCGATAGGTCTCGCAATCGTGCATGAGCTCCTCGTGGGTCCCTTGCCCCACCACGCGGCCTTCGTCCAGAACCACAATGCGATCGGCATCGCGGATGGTGCCGATGCGCTGCGCCACGATGATGCGCGTGGTATTCGCAAACTCACGCTCGAGGGCATCGCGCAAGACGCGGTCGGTCTTGTAATCGAGTGCCGAGAAGCTGTCGTCGAAGATCAGGATCTCGGGCTTGCGGGCAACCGCACGGGCGATGGACAGGCGCTGCCGCTGTCCGCCGGACAGATTCGCGCCGCCCTGAGCCACCCGTGCGTGATAGGCACCCTCCATCTTCTCCACGAACTCGGATGCCTGAGCGGTCTCGATGGCGTCCGCCACGTCCTCCTCGCCCACCGGGCCGCGACCGTTGTCGCCGTATGCCACGTTGGTACTCACCGTGCCGCCGAACAGCGTCGCCTTCTGCGACACATATCCAATCTTGTTACGCAGGGCCCGCACGGAATAATCGCGCACGTCCACGCCGTCCACGAGGACCTTGCCCCACGTGGCGTCATAGAACCGCGGGATAAGATTGATCACGGTGGACTTGCCCGAACCGGTGGAGCCTATGAACGCAACCGTCTCGCCACGATGCGCAGTAAAGGAGACATGGCGCAGCATACTGCCCTCGGCATCTGGATAGCGGAAGGTCACATCGCGGAACTCGATCTCGCCCACGCGACCAGGCTCGCCCTCTTCGCGTGTGCCGTCCTTGATGGTCGCATCGGTTTCGAGTACCTCGTTGATGCGGTCCGCGGCCACCTGCGCACGCGGCAGAATCATGAAGATCATCACGAGCATCATGAACGCCATGACCACCTGGATGGCGTACTGGGAAAACACCATCATGTCGGAGAACAGGGAGATCTTATCCGCCATGGCGGAGGAATTGATGAGCACGGCGCCGATCCAGTAAATGGCGAGCGACAAGCCGCTCATCGTGGCCTGGATCGTGGGCATGAGGAACACCATCGTGCGGTAGCCCACGAGCTGGTTGTTGGTGAGCGTGTCGTTCACCGTATCGAAGCGGTTCTGCTGGTAGCCCTCGGCGTTGTACGCGCGCACGACCGAGAGGCCGGAGAGGTTCTCGCGCGAGACGCGGTTGAGGTCGTCGGTGAGGCGCTGCATGCGGCGGAACCGCGGTGTCGCGATGACGAGGCAGACCGCCACCACGGCGAGGAGCACCACGATGGAGACGGCCGTGGCAGCCGTCCACTCCCAGCGCTTGCCGGCGATCTTGGTGATCGCCCACACCGCCGTGATGGGGGCCTTGATGAGCATCTGCAGGCCCAGGACGATGAGCGTCTGGATCTGCATCACATCGTTCGTGGAGCGCGTGATGAGACTCGGTGTAGAGAACCGGCCAATCTCCTCCATGGAGAACGACTGCACCTTGCCGAACAGCTTGGCGCGCATGGTCCCGCCGAACCCGGTTGCGATACGCGCTGCGCACACGGCCGTGGCGACCGAGGCGAGCAGGCTGCCGAGCGAGCAGGAAAGCATCTTGCCGCCTGCCGTGAGGATCTGGGGCATGGTCGAGCCCTCGACCTGCACGAGGCGGGTGATCTCGGCCATGTACTCCGGGGACTTGAGGTCCAGCCACACCTGGGCTACGATGAACGCCAGCGCCAGGACGGCAAGCCCCCGTTCCTGCTTCGTTAGATTTCGAAATAGCTTGAGCAACATCTTCTCCTTATCTAACCCTATGAGATATATACGCGTGCCGAACCGGCTCCGCCATGCGCGCAGGTCGGTTCAAGACGACAGGACGCACAACGAACGCAAGGACGCATCGGAAACCCGAACGTGCAGCGCGGGCATCCTACAGCTGCATCGTGGGCGGGCGCAGGCGCGACCGAATCTCGCATGCCGTGAGGAAGAACGCTCGCAGACGCTCCTCACCCAGCTCGTTGATCAACATGGCCACCTGGGCGCGCATCTCCCCGTAAAACGCGTGCACGCAAGCCGCGCCCTTATCGGTGAGCACAACCTCGGTGACGCGGGCATCCGCCTCGCTACGTCTGCGCGCGATGAGCCCCTTGGACTCCAGGCGCTTGAGCAGCGCGGCGACACGCGCCGTCGTCACGCCGAGCCGCTCCGCTATGTCTCCCGCCGTTACCACGGTTTCGGCCTTACGCGCCTCCGCCAGCATACGGAGCGTTCCGCCAATGCCCGCGTTCGCCTCGTCCATACAGCGAAACGCATCGGACGAATGGACACGCTCGGCCAGACGAATGATCTCATCAACCTGCGTCTCTGTTGCCATATCGCTCCTTTCGGAATCGAAGGTGCCCGTTGTTGGGATGCGAGCGTTACCGCATGAGCCATTATTACCTCATAGGGTTAGATGTTTCTTGGGATGATGGATGCCATCGCACCTCCATCGTGTCACCATATGCCTGGCGCCATCCGGCCTCCGGCTGACCGCTGCGGCGACGTTGCTTGCAATTGAGCTGTAGGGGGTCTTTTGAGCGAGCGCGATCGGCGCCACCTCGAGCAGCCTAGCCGATCGCTTCTAGTACGTCCTCGCCACGCTGCATCATGTTCTTCTCCCTGGGTCTGCTCCTGAACCAATCGCGCAAGCCCTCAAGCGTGCTGGCCGCAGCGTACACCTTGATCTTCCGACCGTCCTTCGTGGTCACGATGCAACGGTCGCCGCTCTCGCTCCCCTCGGGCGCGGACACCTTCTTGAGGTAGTCGCGTCGGAACGCCACGATGCGCGCGTTGCTGATCGAGACGAACCAATCATCATCCTCAAGCTCCGTCCCCGTGGCACCTCGAGCCGCCATCTCGTCGGAGAAAGAAAAACCGAGCTCGCGCTCCTGCCTGCCGATCTCGAGGATGCCGCGGGCCGGCATGCCGAGCATGAGCAGGGGCAGGAACCCCCCTATGAACAGGAACAGGAACGGGATGAGCACGAGCAGGCGCGCACCCTCGTCGGTGAAGACCGCCATGAAGGCGAGGACGAGCGAGAAGACGAGGGCCATGCCGTTGAAAACAATCGTCAACGGCTTGATGGCAGACCAACACAGGCCCGCCTTGGTCATGGGACCGTCGACGGCGTCCGAGACTTCGATGCCCTCTTCCTCCAGACGGGCGAGGAGGTTGAGCGAGCACACCCCCTCGAGGCTTATCGAGCAGAACTTCCGGTCGCCCGCGAACAGGTCGATCCTCATCATCTGCGCGTGAAGCGTTGCACGGGTGATGTTGCCAAACGTCGTCTCCTTGCGGATGCCGAAGGCGTTACGCGAGAGAATGCGCCCACCGTCCACGTCGATACGCGGGATGCTCAGCAAGGCCCAGATAGCCATACCCGCGAGCGCCATGGCATGACCGAACCACACAAGTTCGTGGTCCCACTCGCCCAGCGAGACGCCCTGCCAGACGTAGACACCCAGCATGAGCAGTTCGAACGCGACGGCGCAGCAGGCGATGATCGTGCGGATGGCTGCGGGCATGCGCACCGTGAAGCAATCGAGGCTGTCCGTTGCCTCGCTGCGCTCGCGCGCGCCGCGGCGGGCGACCCATGCAGTGAGCGGGCCGACGATGAACACGGTCATACCGACGCGCAGAATGGATTCGAGCAGATTACTCATAGGGGCCACCGCCTCGAGCTCTGGAGATTAACTGCAGGAAACGCTGCCAGAACGATGGGATGCGCACAACGTAAGGAGCCGCGTATCGGCAAGCGGCGGCATCGCAATCGCCCGGCGAACAGATGATGATCGGCGCCGGGCCAGACGAATTAAACAAAAGGGTGGTCGACGGCGCCCTCGCAGGCGCACCGTCGACCACCCTTCACGTCGCAGCGACCCTACGAGCCGTCCGAAACGAAACGCACTCCGCCAGAGCGCTACCCAATCTTGCGGATGCTCGGGATCGCCCAGGTGATGCCTGCTAGGATCACCATTGCAGCACCGATGAGCACGAAGCACGCGCTTACGCCGATGGCGTCCGCGAACAAGGTCGATGCGACGAGCCCCACGGGCATAGCCCAGCTGCAGACCGCTCCGTACAGACCGAAGACGCGGCCCATGCACTCGGGATCGATGCGCTCCTGCATGAGCGCCATCTGCGGGGCGCTGTACAGCGGACTCGACAGCCCCATCGCGAACGTGAGGCCCAAAAACACGACGAGGGCCGAGGGCGGCACGAGACCGCTCGCGAGCGTGGCCGCGCCGAAGAGCGCGATTGCGAGCGCGCACGAGAGCGCGTGGTTCCTGAGGCCGCCCGTCACCCCAATCCAGCCGCTCGCCGCGATCATTCCGACCGAGAACGCGATCTCGGCGATAGCCGACTGCGTGGTGGTGCCGCCGAAATGGTCGAACACCATGAGCGGGAACAGCGCGGAGATAGGCGAGAACAGCACGGAGAACGCAAATCCGATCCAGAGCATGGCGAACAGCCCGCGATGGCGCTTGAGCTCGCGGAAACCGTCGGCCGTCTCCGAGAGGAACGCCCGCACCGCACGGCGCGACGCCTCGGCGTTCTCCTCGAGTGCATGGCGCTCGGGCACTGGCGTCTTTATACCGGAGACCGCGACCGCGATGCTCGCGAGCACCGCGCCGGCGACATCGAGCGCGATCATGAAGGTCAGGCCGAACGCCGGATAGATGACTGCCGCGATTGCGTTGCCGATGATGTAGCTGCCCGACTGCATGAACTGGAGCATGCCCGCCAGCTTTCCGAGCGCCTCGGGCGGGGCCATAAGCGGCGTGAGCGCGTTGAACGCAGGCGTGTGGAGCGTGCTACCTAGGTCGCGAACGAACAGCACCGCCGCCACGGCAGTGACGGAGAGATCGCCGCGTAGCGATCCGAAGACGAGCGTGAGACTCACGGCGGCTATGAAGAGGTCCGCGCCGATCATGAGCCGCTTGATGGACGTGCGGTCCACGATGGTGCCCGCGAAGGCGCCGAGGAGCGCCATGGGCAAGAAGGCCGCCAGGCTCACGAACGACAGGGCGCTCGCGGAGCCGGTGGTGAGGGTGACGTGCCAGATGAGGCCCATCTGCAAGATGGAGCTCGTGAGCACGGAGAAGAACTCGCCGATCCAGACGATGGCGAGCGAGCGCTTCCAGGAAGCGCGGGGATTCGGTTGTGTCATGGAATAATCCTTTGTTGCGATCGGTGATATGCAGCGAAGTACCGGTCGCTCACGCGACCGTGGCTAGAGCCAAATCCTCATGGAAGCGAGCATGATACAGCTCCCCTTTCCTAAATCCAGGTGCACCTTCAGTCGTGAGTGGGAGCTATTCTAGGGACTTGCCGGCAAAGATGCAACAGAGCGGCCGCGGCGGAGCACAGAAGTGCGCGCGCAGGCACCGATTCTTCTTGACATGGTCTCAATATGATATCACAATGCAATCAGCAGCCGCACGGACTGCCCGGGGATTCGCCTCCTCCCCATCGCAATCTGGAGGCGGCGCCGGGGCCGTCACGCAAACGCCGGCGCAGTCGTGAAAGGAACTCACATGAGCGTGGAAAAGCAACTCAAGGCCACGTCGGGCTATGGCATGCTCGCCGCCGTCATCGCGACGCTGCTCGCCATCGTCGGCCTCTTCATCTGGAGCCTCGCCGGCATCGCCGGAACGCCGGACGGCGTCGACGCGTCCGCCGTCTACGGCTGGGGCCTAGGGCTCAGCATCGTCGCCTTTTGTTTTTGGTTTTTGCCGCTGAACGGCTTCTTCTCGCTTCAGCCCGGCCAAGCTCGCGTGTGCATCCTCTTTGGCAAGTACGTGGGCACCGTGCGCGACGAGGGCTTTTTCTGGGCAAACCCGTTCTTTAGCAAGAGCATGGGCGTGAGCGGCGCCTCCGAGGACGCCATGGCCGCAGCCGCCGCAAAGGCAAGTCTTTCCCTGAGCGAGAGCGTCAAGGCGGCGGGCAACGCCGCCAAGGGCCTGTCCACCACCATCTCCACCCGCGTGCGCACCCTGAACGGCGAGCGCCTGAAGGTCAACGACAAGATGGGCAACCCCATCGAGATCGCCACCGTCGTGGTGTGGCACGTGGCCGACACCGCCAAGGCCCTGTTCGACGTGGACGACTACCAGAGCTACGTGGCCATGCAGGCCGAGACGGCGCTCCGCCACGTGGCCAGCGTGTACGCCTACGACCACCTGGAGGACGAGTCCGACGCCGCCGGCGCCATCACCCTGCGCGCCAACGTCGAGGAGGTCTCCGAGGCCCTGCGCCGTGAACTGGCGATGCGCCTGGCGCCCGCCGGCGTGGAAGTGGACGACGCCCGTCTCACGCACCTCGCCTACTCCCCCGAGATCGCCCAGGCGATGCTGCGCCGTCAACAAGCGGAGGCCGTCATCGCCGCGCGCAAGAAGATCGTCGAGGGCGCCGTCTCCATGGTCGACATGGCCGTCAAGGAGATGGCAGCGGGCGGCACCATCGAGCTGGACGACGAGCGCAAGGCGCAGATGGCCAGCAACCTCATGGTGGTGCTCTGCGGTGAATCCGAGGCGCACCCGGTCCTGAACGCAGGTTCCCTGTACTAACCACGCAACCTCAGTTTAGGGACAGTCCCTAAACTGAGGTTTTCCAGCCACACGCACCTCAGCTCGATAAGAAAGCACGTCATGGCACGCAAGCAATACCCCCTTCGCATAGACCCCGCCATATGGGAGGCCGTCCAACGCTGGGCGGACGATGAGATGCGCAGCGCCAACGGCCAGGTAGAGTGGATCTTGCGCGACGCCCTCAAGCGCGCGGGAAGGCTGCCAAAGAAGGAGAAGCCACGCAATGAATCCGAGGGGCAGGTAGACAGCCTGTAGTCGCAACCCGCCAATCGATGTACCCCCCCTCGAAAGCACATCGCTTTCGAGGGGGATTTTTACGTCTCTGAACGATAATGGACGCACCCGAGGCAGACGCGGACGAGGAGACCAACATGACCGCGAACATCCTGGTCGTCGAAGACGACGCCGACATCAACGAGATCATCTCCACCCAGCTCTCGCGAAATGGGCACACCTGCACGCAGGCGTTCTCCGGGACCGAAGCGCTCATGCGTCTCGACCCCAATGGCGGCCCGCTCCCCTACGACCTCGTCATATGCGACCTCATGCTCCCCGGGGCCACGGGCGAGCAAATCATCGACAGCGTGCGGGGAATCGATTCCGCGCTGCCCGTGATCGTCATATCGGCGAGGACCTCGACCGCCGACCGCGTTGAGCTGCTCAAGCTCGGTGCAGACGACTACCTCACCAAGCCATTCGACCTTGATGAGCTCGCAGCACGCGTCGAGGTACAGCTCCGGCATAGGTCGAAGCAACGCGGACCACGCACGAATAAGAGCAGAACGCCGCACGAGAAAGCCAGCGGCACGCTCGTCTTTCGTGACTGGATGCTCGAACCCTCCTCACGCACCTTCTTGGTAGCGGGCTCCCCACTTCAACTCACCCGCATCGAGTTCAACCTCCTCGAGGCCATGATGCGCCAGCCCAGGCGCGCCTTCTCGAAGCAGGATCTCTTTGAGGCGGCCTGGGGTGAACCCTATGCCGGCGACGACAGCACGGTCACGGTCCATATATCCAACATCCGAGCCAAGCTCAAGCCGTCGGGCACCGACGCGTACATAAAAACCGTCTGGGGCATCGGCTTCAGGCTCGACGAAGATAAACGCTAACCCACCAAGCCGAACTTTACCCTTTCTTTAGGGTTGCTTCGGACTTTATCAAGAGATGGACCGCATCCTTGTAATCAAGTTGATGCTGAACTGCAAGGAGGCACCATGAACATCATCGAAACCCATGCGCTCTCGCGCGTCTACGGCAAGAGGCGCGCCGTCGACAGCCTCGACATGTGCGTCGCTGCCGGCGAAATATACGGATTCGTGGGCAAGAACGGCGCAGGCAAGTCGACCGCAATGAAGATGATCGCAGGGCTCGTGCGCCCGACCTCGGGCTCCGTAGAACTCTTCGGTGCGCAGCGACGAGCGCGCGAGGGGTTCTCCCGCGTCGGCGCACTCATCGAGGACCCCGGCATCCTGCCGACGTTCTCCGCACTCGAGAACCTCATGTGCAAGGCGCTCGCCCTCGGCGTCGTCCGCCCCAATGCGCACTGTCGCGAACTACTGGAGCTTGTCGGCCTTGCCGACACGGGAAGCCTGCGCGTCAAGAAATTCTCCCTGGGCATGAAGCAGCGCCTGGGACTCGCGCTCGCGCTCGTGGGCGGACCGGACCTGCTCCTGCTCGACGAGCCATTCAACGGGCTGGACCCCGAATCGACGAGGGCCATGCGCGGCGCCCTTGTACGTCTCAACCGGGAACGGGGCGTGACCATGGTTATCTCAAGCCACGTCCTCGACCAACTCGACCGCATGGCGACGAGTTTCGGTGTGATCAGGTCGGGCCGCATGGTGCGCGAGCTCTCTATGGACGACCTGCATCGGGAGTGCGGTAACTCCATCCGCATTAGGACGAATGACCCCGCACGAACGCTCGCGATACTGGAGGAAGCGCTGCCGGGAACGGCACTGCGCGCGGAGCCGGACGGGTCGATTCTCGCGAGCGCAGCCGTACGCCACGCCGCCACGAGCTTCGGGGGCGCCGCTGTCGCCCCCATGGCGCCCTCCGCGGAGGACGTGGCAAGGGCCCTCAGTGAGCATGGCCTGCTCATCCTCGAGCTCAGCAACGTCGAACGCGACATCGAGGAGTACTTCGTCGAGCTGATGGGCGGGGCGGATGCTTAGTCCAGCGCCCCTCCCGAGTGCCTTTGCGCCGTCCGTGTTCATGCTCGCATGGCCGCCGACACTCGGCCGGCTCGCACCAGCCATCAACCTCCTCATCGATATCGCGCTCGTCGCGTTCCTCGTCTACATCCTCGTCGCCGCCCGGAAAGGCAGGTAAACCATGTTGAATCTCCTTCGCTCGGATCTCTATCGCTGCACACGCTTCCGCGGGTTACGCGGACCCCTGTGGCAGTATCTCTCCGTCGTCCTCGGCGTCGCGATCCTCGAGGTCGGGCTCAACGCCCTCATCATCTCTCAGGGACTCGGTGAGCTCGAAGCGATCAGCGTGCACGAATCCCTCGCCACGCCCTCAGTGTTTTTGGGCTGGTCCATGTTCGGCTCCGTCTCCGTCGTGGGCTTGGCGAGCGCCTACGGCATGGTCGAGTGGATATTCGCCGATCTGAATGACGGCTATGTCAAATCGCTCGTCTCCTCGCTCGCCGGGCGCCTGTCATATTTCACGGAGAAGGTCGTGTTCTCGGGCATCTGGGCGGCCATGATGCTCATCGCGGGCATCGTGTGCCACCTCATCTGCATGCAGCTGCTCCTCACCCTTCCCCTGGGTCTCTCCTTCACCTCGTTCGACGGGGCGGCCGAGCTCGCGCTGTGGCTCCTCGGAGGCTGGCTCGCCGTGTGGGCGCTCACGGTGATCCCGCTTTCCGTCGTCCTGCTCTTCCGCAAGAAGCTGCCCGCCTACACCCTCACGTTCATCTTGATCATGGGCGTCGTCCCCGTCGCGCTCATGTTCGCGGCCAATATGGGGGTGCAAGCCGCTCCCGTGTTTGAACCGCTGTTCTCCGCCCTCACCGGCATCGCGAACTGGATGCCAAGCATGGTCATCGCCGCCTTCAAGCTCGGCGCGGAAGCCATGTTCGATCCAGCGCAGACCTTGCCGCTCATCGGCGCCGTCCCCACATGGCTGTGGGGCGCGTTGGCGGGCCTCATGTGGACCGCCATCGGCGGCGGCGCGTTTCTCCTCACCGCAAGCAGGCGAGACCTGTGATCCACGGATGCTCGATGAGTCGCCGCTCAGGCCCGCCCTCGAGTCCACACCGAGACGGCGACGAAACCCGACTATCCTATCTTTAAGCTCCCCGCCGCCCACCTGCTCGTCAGGGGGCGGCACGACATCAAGGAGGCACCGTGTCCCCAGGCGCACTCGCCGTACTCATGCTCGTCATCGGCGTTCTCGCGGGCGCGCTCATCACGACTGCGGCATATGCACCCGAGCTCCGCCGAATATCGCGGCTACTCGACGCGCGTCGGGACGGCAGAGCGTCCGCCAACGCGCGCATAACCATGGGCGCGCACGCCCCAGGGGTCGCCGAACTCGCCGAAGCGATCAACCGAGAGCTCGATTGCGCCATGCGCTCGCATATAGACGGCATGAGAGCCCAGCGGGACTTCCAACGTGACCTCTCCGCGCTCTCGCACGACATACGGACCCCGCTCACCGGGGCAAAGGGCTACCTGCAGCTCGCCGCAGACGAGACGGACCCCGCGCTCAAACGGCGGCGCATCGACGCCGCGGTCGAGCGCATCAACCGGACCTCCGAGCTCCTTGACGCGCTCTTCTCCTACACCAAGGCGAGCGACCCCGACCTCGTTCTCAATGCCGAGCCCATCGACGTGCGCGAAATCGTCGAGCAATGCCTGCTCGGCCACTATCCGGATTTCGAACGGCTCGGATGGGAGCCGGTCGTAACGGGGACCGGAGCTCCGCGCATCACGGAGGCCGACCGGCAGGCGATGGGGCGCATCGTGGAGAACCTCGTCGCGAACGCGCTGAGGCATGGCAGCGGCGCACCCGAGCTCCGCATCGCGACGGCGCCCGAACAGACCATCCTCTCCATCTCGAACCCTATCGACCGTCCCGATGAGCTGGATGTGGAGCATCTCTTCGATCGGTTCTACAGGGCAGACTCCGCACGGCGCGGCGGGGGATCGGGACTCGGCCTGGCGACGTCCGCGAAGCTGGCCGAGGCCATGGGGATGTCCCTCGAGGCGAAGGTGGATCGCGGCCGCCTCACCATCGAGCTTCGAAGCAACCAAAGCCGATGAACAATGTGAACTGTAAAACCCGCAGCTCAGAAGCGTGTATAAAGCCTTTTGGCAGCACGATCTGACCCCTCGGGGACGCGGTATAAAGACCTTTGATGGTACGATTTGCCCGTCAATGCCATGGTGACTTTCGACAAGGGTCACCCCGATCCGCAAGGAGCAAGCGCATGGAGCTGGGCTCTCACATCAAGGAGCATCGCACGGAGCTCGGACTGTCCCAAGACGACCTGGCGGAGCGCATCTACGTGTCGCGCCAGACCATCAGCAACTGGGAGTGCGGCCGCACGTATCCTGACGTCCAGAGCCTGCTCTTGCTTTCCAACGTGTTCGGGGTGACCGTGGACTCCCTCATCAAAGGAGATGTGGAAACCATGGCACAGGTAATGAACGAAGCGGTCAAGAAGTACAACGTCCTCTCCACGGTCACGGTCGTGAGCGCGGTCATGTTCCTGGGGCTGAGCGCGTGGGCGGCGTTCCAGTTCGAATGGGGCTGGGGCGCCCACATCGCACCCACCGCGGCGTTCGCCGCCGTGGCGCTCGTCGTGATGCTCGTTGCGTTCGTGTATATGGAGCGCATGAAGAAGCAGCACGACCTCGTCACGTACCGCGAGGTGCTGGCGTTCAGCCGCGGCGAGCAGGTCGAGCGCGACACGCTCGAGGGACACCGCGAGCGCGAGATGAACCCCTGGGTCAAGGGCGCGCGCAGCGGCGTGCAGATCATCCTCGGCGCGATCGTCGGCGGCATGGTTGGCGTCGGCATCGGCATGCTCGCCAAGATGTTGAGCTAGGTAGATCTGCAGACCGGATGGCCTTTCGCCGGCACGATCGCCCCCATTCCCGCCCCTCGTGGCAGAATGGGGGCGATTCTCGTTGAGGAGGCCCCATGAACGCAACCGCGCGCGCATCGCTCATCGCCGCAGCCGCCATCGCCGCCGCATGCTGGGCGGTTCCCGCCCTCCTGGTCGGCGCCGTCCCGCCCGATGCGGGGATGTTCGCCATGATGGCGCTCCTCTACGCCCTTCTCCCGATCACCGCGGTCGCCCTCGGCCTGCTCGCTGCGGGCTCCGCGCGAACGCTCTTTTGGGTGCCTGCGGCGCTCGGGGCCGCCTTCGCCCTCCTATTTCCCCTCGCGGTCGAGGGCAGCCAGGACGTCGCGTTCTACGGCATCGTCTACGCTGCAATCGGCTACACCGCCATGGTCCTACGCGTCAGCATGGCCAAGCGGTGTCGCCCACCACGCTGAACCAGATGTCCATAAAGGGCCGTACGGGGCCGGCGCTTTCGGTGCGCCTACCGGATCTTCGGTGCACCCACCGGATCTTCGGTGCGCCTACTGGATCTTCGGTGCGCCTGTGAACCATCTTCCATGCGACATATGGTTCACAGGCGCACCGAACTTTTCAAAGCGCCCCGAAGTTGAAAGCGGATACTCGTCGGTCGCCCAACACCCCAATCACGCCATGCCCCATGAATTTCCCAGCTCACAAGCATGTACAACAGATTTTGCAGAGGCCGGCGGTCCTTGCCGCGTAAGATGTACAACAGATTCGATAGCGCCCGCGGCGTGTTCGCGAGACGCTCCTTCACGACCGGGAGGTGACGATGGACATCAGCAACCAGATCAAGACGCGGCGCGAGGCGATGGGCCTCTCGCAAGAGCAACTTGCCGAGAAACTCTATGTATCGCGTCAGACGATCAGCAACTGGGAGCGAGACAAGACGTATCCGGACGTCCAGAGCCTGCTCATGCTGAGCGTCCTGTTCGACACCTCCATAGACACGCTCGTGAAGGGAGACGTGACCGTTATGGAAGAGGCTGTCGAGAGAGACCGCAAGTGCTTGGGAACGCGGATGCTGCGACTGGCCGTGCTGATGCTCGCGCTGCTCGTATTGCCTTTTGCCCTAATATTCTCACCTGCGTTTGACTGGATGCGGGGGTATTGGGGCGTAGAGATCGCCGCCATAGTAACGCTCATCCCCGCAATAGGCGCCCTTGTTTTGAGTAACACCATAGAGAACATCAAGCAGGAGAACGACTTGGCTACCTATAAGGAGATCCTCGCCTTCATGAACGGCGAGGCGGAGATCGAGCGCGATCCTCGGGCCCTCCCCCGCCGCGGCTGGGCAGCGAAGCATCGTCATGCCTACAACGCACTGACAATTCTCGCCGGCGGCGCCATCGGCGCGGCAATCGGCTACTTCATTTGGGGGTTGCTGAACTAACCAGCCTGCCGGCGGGCCAGACATCCGTCGATTGCCTATGGCTTCTCCGAAATTACCTTGGGCTCTTGCGGTATCCCCGCAACTCCCCCGAAATGTCTATGGGCCCCTTGCAATTGTCTATGCTGTTCAGCCAATTCAAGGGGCCCAATCGGAAGGAAGCCATAGGCAATCTTTCGGACGTTAATGCTGGACCTTGGCTAGCGCTTGCCCTCACAATGAGACTCAGCGTTGTCATCTTCAATCACGATCAAGGCGATTCCACTGCCAAGGCTGCCAACGACCCAAGGAAGCCAGAACAAGCCGGAGACACCCTCGGAGGCGCCCATGGCGGACGCGGCGAAAAGCCATACCAGCGCCACCATCGTGGCGACGAGCATGATCACCATGCAGGCCTTCCCCTTGCGGTCGGCGGCGCCTCGACGCCTGGGGTTGTTAGCGCGCAGATAGGCCTCACGGCTCCGCTGGTCGAGCTGCGCCAGCTCGTCATCGCTCAGCGCAACGGTCTCGAGCCACTCCTTGTTGTAGTCCGCAAGGTCCGTGCGCCCCCAGAGCATGCCCCAATGGACGATCATCCCGACACCGAACGCAACCAGCACCATCATCAGCGAATTGCCGTATACCTGCACGTTGGACTCAACCTCAAACAAACCTGCCACGGCAACCCCGAGCAGAATCATCGCGATGCCGGCCACAATCGCGATCGACGCGCGGCGCCGAGCAGTCGCCTTCTCCTCCGCCGTATAGAAATCAGCGACGTAGGGATGCGCCTTGGCAAATGCGGCGTGGTCGATTCCCGCGGGAATGGTAAACGCGAGGCCGGCGGCAACGAACGCGAACGTCGTGAGGAGGACGATGCCGTCAGAGTGCATGACCTCATCGGCGAAGATGGCGGCCGCCGCGCCAAGGATACACAGCACGACGCCGATCGCGATTTTGCGCGCGAAGGTGACCATGTGCTCGTCGTAACCACATACATCCGTAGCTGGACCGGCGGGGATAGCACAGACACCGGCGGAGGAACGTGCGCGTGCAGGTCCCGCAGGTTCACCAAGAGATGCATCCCGCGGTGCGACGGTCAACGGACCAGCGGACATATCGCCAACGGCGCCCTCCGTGGCCACACGCACCGGCGAGTAGCCGCCAAGATCATCCCGAGTGGGGACGCCGTGGCGGGATACATCACCCTGCACCAAATCGTCCAGCGAGCATTCGAAGATCTGGCACATCTTGATGAGCTTGTCCATCTCCGGATAGGACTTCTCGGCCTCCCATTTGGTGACGGATTGGCGGGACACCCCGAGCAACATAGCGAGCTGCTCCTGGGTCATGTGGCGCTCTGCGCGCAGATATTGCAGGTTGGTGCGAAAGCTCATGATGGGTCCTCTCGTTGGCTGGGACGAGAGTCCGAACGGCGCAATCCAACTCAATGCAGCGCCCGAACTCGACATCCAGCGTTTGGCGTTTTTCCTGCCGGCGACTTACACACTACGGTTGCCGCACGGCGAGAACCACCAACTTGGGGCTTCATTTTACGCAACTTGCAGGCACCCTGCGGTTGCAAACCGCAGGTAGATTGGCTAGACGTGAAATGAGGGTTCCCATGGCGAAGTTCACCGCAATGCTGTTCGCAGCTGCTGTGCTCGTTCTATCGATCGTGCTGCTCTTCCTTATCGCTCGCTAGCGATATAGGGGTGAAACTCGCCATTTAAGGGAACAGCCGCCCTGTGCCGGAGCGGCTGTTCGTGCGGGTTTTACCCCACTTACATCCAAACCAGGAGGTCGTACGCCTCCCTAGCCGCTACCAGTATACCCGCTTTTCCGGCGCCCCTGCACGCCACCCGCGGGTTTCTGGGCGGCGCCGGGCTACGCGAGCTCGACGCCGTTTTACAACGCTGCCGTCAAGGCGAGTCAATCAATCTAAATAACGAAGAACCTAGCCCTGGTTTCGAAAACTGCGCACAAGGGCAATCGACCATCTTCATATCGGGTTTCAGCAGCTTGTATCCCATGTGAACTCAAACAGCCCTCACCAACGTTACAACCCGTTGCTTGCGGCAACGAGCCATCTGCGTGCAGCATTGCGGTAACGTAGGAGCCAGGCGAGAGAAAGGATCCGCCATGCTGAACGAGAACATCCATGCCCTCAGGAAATCGAAGGGCCTCTCGCAAGAGGAGCTCGCGCTCAAGCTGAACGTGGTAAGGCAGACGGTCTCAAAGTGGGAACGCGGCCTCTCCGTACCCGACGCTGAGATGCTCGTCACCATCGGAGAGGTGCTCGACACCCCGGTGAGCACGCTGCTGGGCGAGACCGTTCCCACATCCGAGCCGGGGGGCCTACAGGTGCTCTCCAAAAAACTTGAGGTGCTGAACGACCAGTTCGCACGAGCGCAGGAATCCAAGCGACGTGTGCTGCACGCCCTTTGCATCGCGATCGCCGCCGCCACGGCACTTGTCCTCCTCGCGTTGGCAGCGATCGGGGGCTCGTATCTCGAATGGAATTTCTCCATTCCGGAATACGCGGTGGCTGGAACGATGCTCCATGGACTCGAGTGGGTCTTCGCTCGAATGGCACCAATCATACTGGCGGGGTCGATCGCGGGTGCAATTGCGTCCCGCAAATAAGGTCCTTCATCGCTTTCGCGATCGATTTACCATGGGCACCGCCTCGCAATGGGCAGCACATTGAACAATGACCACACAAAAAAGAGGTTTTTCGTATTGTTTTTCCGTTCCGCCAAGTACAGAAGCGCAGTAAGGCACAAAAGCGCAGGAAAAATGAGGTGATTAACATCTTATACTTGACGATTTCCAAAATTAGTACGAAAAACCTCAAGATCATGAATCCGATTAATGAAATCATGCATTTGAAGAGCTTTAAGGGTGAGCTTCGACATGGAAAACCGGATGCAATGCGAATCAGCGCAGAACCGACCACGCCCGCAACAAAGCGTTGCTCGACCATCAAGGTGCATCGCGGGATAATCGCAGGCAAGCGGCGGGATCAAACCCCGCCGCCCACGCCCCGATCAAAGGAGACCCGCCATGATTCTGCTTAAAGACGCCCTGGCCCAAGCCCGACGCGAACGCGGCCTCACCCAAGAAGAACTCGCCGCGCGCCTCTACATCACGCGCCAGGCGGTCAGCCGCTGGGAGACCGGAGCGACCGAGCCCGGCATCGACATGATCAAGCTCATCGCTCGCGAGCTCGACGTCCCCGTGACGCGCCTGCTCGACATGCCCGAGCACTACTGCCAGAGCTGCGGCATGATGTTCACCGAACCCGACCAGCACGGACATGAGGCGGACGGCACCGAAACCGAAGACTTCTGCCGCTGGTGCTACGACAAGGGCGCGTATACCTACGAGACCACCATGGAAGAGATGATCGAGGACTGCGCGCCGCGCATGGCGAAGCACATGGACTGGTCCGTGGACGAGTGCGCTTCGCTTCTGGGCGCCATCCTGCCGACGCTCCGCAGGTGGAGGGAGAGTGCCCGGCCGAACGAGTAGCGGCTACTTCCCGCGGTGCTTGCGGCGTCTCCTTTCACGCCGATCTTCCCAGCGAGAGCGCGCTTCATCCTGGCGCCGCGCCGCTCGCTCGCTTCGCGATTCGTCCTTGATGCGTTCCCGCTCGCGGGCGAGCGCAAGTTGCGAAGCTGTCGATGACCCGTGCTGGCGCATCACCTTGGCTGCCTCGCGCGCACGACGCTTGGGGTTGCCAGGGGTCCGCCCGACACGTGGCCCAACAGGCTCCGCCTCCGCACTCAGGTGCAGGCTCGACCAACGCTCAAGCACCCACGTATAGACTTCTTCATTCGAAGGTTCCGCACCATATACCACGCGCGCAATACGAAGCATGCCGTCTTCGACATGCTCGACCACGCCCACCCAAAACTGACCATCGTGATAGACAGTCAGGGTCGATGAGACCTCACTCTTTCGCATAGCCGCGACCTCCTTCTATGTAGGGCTACGCGAAGAAGGGACAACCAAGGAGGCAGGTTACTGGCAGGCTCATGCCCGCGGCCCGACTACCCGACGGGCGCTGTGTTTTTATCTTCGATGGATATCAGTATAGCGCCACGTCCTGTCGTATCATCAAACGCCTCCGTCCAAGCTTCTGAGCATATCGGAGATGCTGCGAGCCATCTCATCCGATGCCTCACGAATAATTCCGAGCCAGCGAGAAAGGCTATCCACACCGACCGATGAGTCGCCGATTGACAAATCGTCGGACACGTCAGAAGAAATCGCGGTCTCCGCTTCAAGCACGTCGCAGGCGCTCGTGATTGCCATCAAAGGGGTTATAAGCTCGTGGGAGGCGGAAAGGACGAACCCCCTCTCGCGCTTGCGAGCCTCCATAACCGGTCGCAGCGACCGCGTTGTCGCGAAAGCCGCAACCGCCGTTGCACACAACACGATGACCGCCCCGGAAGCGATGCAACGGAGGATGAACGAGGCAGCATAATCGCCATGGGGCGTTACATCAAGAAACGTGTAGACACGTATCCCGCTTGGAGCGGTCTCGACCGCCGCAACGCTTCCATTCGAGACCGTCACGGCACCATTCTGGGCACCGAGGGGCTGCCAGAGGCCGATCCACTTGCGCCCGTCAAAAGAGAAAGGCTGGCTTCCGACCTCATCGCGAAGACTCACGAGCTGCGTCGCGACGCTTTCAGAGAGGCGATCGACGGCAGCCGCTCCCCCGCATTCCACCGCACCCGCCTCGCCCGACTCGTCCACGGCAACCCGGCACCATGAAATGTCGGGGCCGGTAACGACCAAACCTGACGTCCCATCAGCCTCGCTGTCCGCGGCCGTCCGGTCGATGTCAAACGGCTGGTTTGAGAACTCCTCAAGCATATGCCTGCGCGCCGTCATATCCGCATCGATGAGCGGTGTCGCCAGCAGCGCCATACACGCCGCGGTACATAGGGCGATGAGGGCGGCGGAAACCACGACGATGCGTCGGCGGAACACCGCGAGGTCCCTAGGCATCTTCATGCTTGGCCTCCAACACGTAGCCGATTCCACGAATGGCGCGAATTGAAACCGGGGCGCCGAGGACGGCGATCTTGGAACGAAGCAGCGAGACCTGCGTCTCGATCCTACCGGCACTCGACCCGCCATCGGCGCCCCACGCAGAGGCCATGATTCGCTCCCGATGCACCGGAGTCCCCGCATGGCGCATCAATGCTTCGAGCACCAGGCCCTCCTTGGGCGTAAGAACGCAAGATCCCTCACCATACGTCAACTCGCGGGAATCGGGTGCGTAGAACATGCCGAGCGCCTCAATCACTGTGGACGGATCCGCGCCGCCGCGCCGTCTGAGAACGGCGCGCAGCCTCGCCAGAAGCTCCTCGACATGGAAGGGCTTGGCAAGATAGTCGTCCGCGCCGAGGTCCAGGCCGCGCACGCGATCGCGCATGTCACCGCGGGCCGTGAGCAGGATGACGGGCGTGGCGTCACCACGTGCGCGCAACTCCGACAGAACGGAAAGGCCGTCCTTGCCGGGCAGCATGATGTCGAGCACCACGGCATCTACAGGAGCCACGGCAAGACGCGCGAGCGCCGCCTCGCCATCTGGCACTGCCTCCACCTCCCACCCGGTGAGCTCGAGCGCCCGAGAAAGCGGCTCCCGGATGAGCCGGGCATCCTCTACCAGCAAAAGCCTCATACCAGCCCCCTTTTACAAGGGCGGCGCGAACCACCTCGGCCCGCGCCGCCGCAACAGTCCGTCGCGCCTATTCCGCGACGTCGGCGAATACCCGCACATCGGGCACGGGCGCCACCTCGGTGCCGTCCTCGACCCAGCGAACAACATCGAACTCCATGCCCCCATCGGAACGCGGCGTCGCCTCGCCCAAGCCGATCACGATTCCGCGGGTCCCAGGCGCCTCTTCATCGGCAACGGCAGACGCGGGCAAGAGCATCCCGAGAGCCGCAAACACCGCCACGGCCAAACCCGTAGCAGCCAGTGCCAGCTTGCCCATATTCTTCATCTTCACCCTCCAAACATACAGCGTCCATGACGCACGGCTAGGATTGGAGATCTCCATGACCTCATGGTAGAAGGCGAAGCTTTAGGATTGCTTTACATCTGGAAATAGGGGATGCAATTGTTGGCGGCGCCGGCGAACAAGCGTGCCATAGTATAGAACAGATGTTCGTGCTTTATGCTATCATAGAGACAGCGACATGGGCGGTGCCCTCCGAGTCCTTGCAGGGGGTTAGGAGGGTTCCCATGGCGAAGTTCACCGCGTTGCTGCTCGCAGCTTCCGTGCTCGTTCTATCGATCGCGCTTCTTTATTTTGCCGTTTTCTAGCGGCCAAGGGGTGAAACTCGCCATTTAAGGGAACAGCCGCCCTGGCCGGAGCGGCTGTTCGTGCGGGTTTTACCCCACTAGGTCAATCCAGGAGGGCGTACGCCTCCCTAGTCGCTACCAGTATACCCGCTTTTCCGGCGCCCCTGCACGCCACCCGCGGGTTTCTGGGCGGTGCCGGGCTTCGCGGGCTCGGCACCGTTTTACAACGCTGCCGTCAACGCAGGACAATCACTTAAAAGACGAAGAACCTAGACATCCTTCCCATCCACTCCCGTCGGCATTTTTCATAGCCTACCATAATCATTCTGCCAAGTTTTATTGTCAGTGATATCCTTTCACTGACAATAAAACTTGGCAGAATTGAGGATGACATGGACAGAGATGAAATCCTTGCAAGAAATCGCATGGACAACCGACACCTTGATGAGCGGGATCACAGGTTAGCTGACGAAGCGAGCGCTTGGGGAGTGATAGCCTTAACGGCTGCCGTTGCCGTGATCTTTCTCATCCGATTGCTCACAAAGGGTGGGAATTCATACGACCTGCTCGCCATCCTGTTCGCGTACCTCTCCGCAGGGTGCGCGTACAAATGGAGCAAAACAAGGTCGCGCTGGACATTCATAACATCTGTTCTGTACACAGCCCTCGTCGTGGCCTGGCTATGTGCCTACGCGTCGTTGGGTTGATGCCACTGTGAAGGAATCGCTGACACTTAAAAACTCACTGCGAGAGGCTCGCAAGCAGCGTGGACTCTCGCAGACACAACTTGCCGAGTTGACGGGGGTGTCCCGAAACACGATCAGCTCCATCGAAACGGGACAGTTCAACCCTACAGCCAAGCTTGCGCTCGTCCTCTGCATTGCGCTCGACAAGAAGTTTGAGGAACTGTTCTATTTCTAGGCGCCTGTGGAGCAGGTTATCCCCCTCGATGCAAACGGCGATGTTTCCTGCGATGGAACCCGTACCGCTCACACCCCCTTTCACGCACCTCATTGACACGTTGCGAACATCTATAAAAGCACTATACGAGTCGAGCGTAATCTTGCGACTGATGGAAGATGTGGGCGATGGTCACGTCGTCGCCGCGCACCGTATAGAGAAACGTATGTCTCATCACGGAGGCGGACCGGTATCCCCTTGCAGCAAGCTCAGGCAGATGGCATAGGCTGAATGCTTCGGGATGGTTCCGAACGCTTTCCACCTTGGCATCGAACTCCGTCATGAAATGACGGGCGGCCTGAGGGCTCTTCACTACGTTGACAAGGTAGGAGACGATATCTCGGTACTCGCGCTGCGCCTCGCGAGCAATCGATAACCTATAGCCCATATTCTTCCCTGAGCTTCGACGCGAAGACGTCGTACTCATCCACCTCGCCGTTCTCGATTTCCTGCTCCGCGAGCAGAATCCGAGAAAACAGGCGCGCCTTCGCAACCTCATCGCGCTGAGCAGCCCACTCCTCTGCCGACAGACAATGAAATGCCTCGTAACCGTTACGCGTCACCGTAACATCACGCTCTCGACTGACAAGCGCGGTAAAAGCCGCGGTGTCCTTCATATCGCGAACTGGGACTGCGATAGCCATATGCACCCCTTTCAACTTGTGGCCTAACTATACCACGTTCATCAATAGAAGCAGCAGCGGCCAACGGCGGTACCCATCTACGCCCTGCGAACCGGATGCCTGATCACCGTCTTGAGCTTCTCGGGCGCGGTGCGTCGGGCATCGTTGAGGTAGATCTCGTGATGGAGGCGCTCGTCGGAGAAATCCTCGACATAGCCCTGCTCCTCGGCGAAATCGCACATGGCTTCGACGGTCGCCGGCTCGCCGTCATACGTCCCGACATGCAGGCACTGAACGCACAGTCCCTCCTCAATATTGAGCAGCTCCACCATCGAGAAATCCCGCTTCTTCTTGGCGGCGGCCTCCGCGACGGCCCATTCAAACTCCTCGCGCGTCACGAACTCGGGCACGCGGATGGCGGATATCCAGTTGAAGTCCTCCTTGCGCGCATAATCCACGCCCAGAACGCCGTCCTGCCACCAAAAACCCTCAAGAGGCGGCACGACGAAGTCGAAGTAGCCCTCGATGCGATGGTCGCCTTTCTTGGACATCTTGATGGTGTACGCCACGCCGTAGAGCGCCTCAAGCGCATCCTTGTACGCCCCGCCTTCCTCGTTAGGGTCACCATGGCCGCGGACGGCGATGAACGTCATCGCAGGAACTTCGACGAGCATCGGCTTCTTGGGCGGAAGGTAGAACTCCTTGTATTCCTTCTTGTAGTCAAATGCCATCGTAATCCCCTTTCGCAAGCAACCCTGACCCTATGATAATAGAACATGTGTTCTTGTCGAGTTGACCATAACACCTTGCCGAATTCAAAACGAAGCGGGTCTCGCCTCGTTGCAATTCGCATAGATGTCACCTACCATTGAGGAACCTGCATCCGGGCACTCGGCACGGCGATTCCAAGGGGGCGCAATGAACAGGAAAACGGTTCTCATCGCGATAACGGGCACTCTCGCCGCTCTTGGCATCCTGGTGGCGCTCGTCGGTCCCTCCGGCGGAAACGTGAAATCGGTCGAGCGCATCGCGCAGGCGACCGATCTTTACAGCAAAGACGACATAGACGATGCGTTCAATGCCGTCGAATCGGAATTCGCCTCAGGCTTCAAGGGATGCTCGCTTGATGAGCTTCGCTACGACGACGAGGTTGAGTCCACATTTCTGGACGAAATACTCGAGCATGGGCAAAAAGGCAAAGGGGACCTTATCGTCGTGCTATCCGAATTCACGACCGACTGGCGGGCAGCTGACGAGGGCTTTTCGCCGAACGACAGATACGAAGGCTGGCAATGGATTCTCACCAGGCCTTCGCAAGACGCCCCATGGAAGATCGTCGACTGGGGCTATTGATGACGCTGCGGTGATGCACCACGCGGCCGTCCCCCCGTGCAAGCCAGCGCCCAACCGCTAGATCGCATCCGTGTTCAGACCGTCAAAGTAGAATTCCCCCTGATCGGAATCATAGATGAACAGAGCCTCGATACCCAGGTAGTCATCTTTCTCCCCCATCCAGTCGGACGGCGAGATGGGCGGTAGGGGCGTCAGGCGCCCTTCACGGCGTACGTCGCCCAGAAGGTCGGAATGTTCAGATCGTGCAGACGGCCCTCGCCATAGGTGTCCTCGTAGCAGTCGACCAGCTGGAAACCCGCTTGCAGCTGACCGCGAATCTGCTCTTCCATCGTATGTGAGAACAGAATGCCGTCCTCAACAGAATCGAGCGCCGCCATGTGATCGGGATTCTTCAACGGGTTGAACGGCAGGTTGTACACCGCCCGCTCCTCTTCGGGGTAGTCGAACACGTACCCGAAGCCGTTGTCCATGCCCGCCAACAGGCGACCACCAGGCTTCAGAATGCGATGGCACTCGCGCCAAAGCGGCTTGACCTCCTCTATGTAACAGTTCGAGACGGGATGGAAGATGAAGTCGAACTCCCCGTCCGCAAAGGGAAGCGGATGGGACATGTCGCCTCGAACGATCTCGATCTCGTAGCCCTCGCGCTCGGCGACCATCCGCTCGGATTCCAGCTGGCTGGGCGTGTAATCGAACACGGTGCACCGCGCACCGAGGGCAGCGAAGACGGGCATCTGCTGACCTCCGCCGCTGGCGAGTCCCAGCACGCGCAGGCCGGACAGGTCGCTCGGATACCATGCGGGCGGAACGGGCCTGGTGGGGGTTAGCAGCATGCGCCACTCGCCCTGCCGCGCCTCGAGGTATTCCTCATGGCTCAAGGGGGTGCCCCACTCCCAGCCCTGTGCGTTCCAGCCATCGATGGCGCGGGCGTTCACATCGGCATAAGTATCTCTGGTTATATCCGTCACAGATAGGTCCTTTCAATTCGGGACGTGATATCGATTATGCTACGTCGACGCCTTCCATGCGCAGCAGGCCGAGGCGCACGAGCAGCGTCTCGCACACGCGCAGCCAGTAGAGGGCAGCGGCAAGCCCGACGGCGTAGAGGGCGATCGAATCCCGGAGAAGCGGCCTCGCGGCCCACATGAGGATGAAAAGCGGCGACATGAGCAGCGCGAGCGCCGCAAGGGCGGCGGCGACCCTCCCCGCCCCTCCGAACGGCGCCCATTCGAACTCCGCCCCACAGGCGCACCGCCTCGGCATGATGCCGAACCTGACGGGCACCCTCCGCCCGCAATGAGCGCAGGTCATCTCCCCCATCATCGACGGGCCTTCCGAGCCGAGGCGCCGCGGAGCTCCGCGCAGACAGCCCCCACCAAGCGGGAGAGCGAATCGCCGTCATCTGAATCGACGAGCCTCATCGGCCTCGCGCCCTCGTAGGGAACGGCGGTCGCGCCCAGCGCCGACGCGGACGCGGGGGTCTCCTTGATGAGCAGCCGGTCGTCGTAGACGCCGCCGAACAACGTGCCCTCCGAGTAGAGGAGGTACTCCCCCATCATCTTCCTCGTAGTCAAGCCCTCAACACCCGAGAGAAGGTCGAGGACATAATCGAGATAGCCTTGCGAAGACGCCATGACAGCCCCCTTTGCTTCAAATCCGGTCAGCCCCGCTCGACGATCGCGCCGTAGCCCGTGTGCGGCAGGTACTCCACAGCGAGCCTGAAGACGGCGTATTCCATTACCCGCTCACCTCCAGCCCCGACAGCACCTCGGCGCGCAGGCGCTCCATGCGGGGCGTGAGCGGTTCGAGGGAGGCATCGGACGCCAGGCGCGCCGCCTCCTCGGGCGACCCGTGCAGTAGCTCGTACTCGGCGAGATAGAGCTGCCAGTTCGCACGCTGTTGATGGCAATCGGCCAGGGCCATGCGCTCGCGCATGCGCGCGGCGTCGGCGGCGTCCCGCTCGGCGGGCGGGCGCACCAGCACGGCGTAATCGGCGACCTGCAGGTCGGCGGAAGCACGGTTGCGCGAACCCTCCTTGAAGTTCTTCCGGAACGCCGCGAGCCTCGCCAGCGCATCGCGCGCGCCTTCGAGATCGCCCACATCGATCCGGCTCAAAAACTCGATCTGCATGGCTCGGAACCACCTGACGTTGTCCTTGCGCTTGAAGGTGACGGACTCGAGGCGGCACAGGGCACCGGCGCTATCGAGCTCAAGGTAGTCGCAGTACGCGAGCTCGATGGCGATGGTGTTCGCGGAGCGGCCGAAGCGGTCGCGGGCGGAAAGCACATCGAGCACCGTGCGATAGCGGGCGGGGTCGCAATCCTGGGAGACGACCTCTCCGAGCTTGAGGAACAGTGCGCCCATGCGCACGCGCGCGATGAGCACGATGGCGAACAGGAGGACAAAGCAGACGAGGTAGAGCGCGAAGTGGCCCTCCTCGACAAACCAGATCATCGCAACGAGGTTGGCGAGAATCAGCGCGATGGACTGCGCCTTGATCGCGCGCACCCTCTTGACATACGTGGCAACGGTCTCCTGCGCATCCAAACCCCAGTAGGATGAGCGCCCGTCACCCGACGGCGAGACGTTGTCGATGCGGTTGGGCTCCGGCGCCGGAGCGGGCGGAGTCGGTAGGTTGCTCATGGCGATCATCTCCTCGCTATGGGTTTAGGGGATTGTACCCCCTCCGGGATTGCAGGCCACCGCGCCGGCGTTCCAGGTCGCAAGACGAACGCGGCTGCCACCTTCAATTGCCGGGCGGGCGGCTCACCTCACAGCTTCAAATGATCGAACCCCGGATACCCGCGCCGCAGGGCCTTGTTGAACTGCCGCTTGAAGCAGCCCGCCTGCAGATACCACGCTGCATACAGGGCAAGGCCCTCGACGACGAGCATCGCGATGAGGACGGGCACGGAGCTCTTGGTCATCACCAACATGGCATCGAAGGCGGCAAAGAGCGCGAGCACGCCGCTCGTCGCCCTCGTCCGCTCCTCGATTTGGCGCCTCAACTTGCAACGCACGCCCTCGATCTCCATCTCGGAATACGCGGAGGATTCCAAACCCCTCCTGATTTCATCATCAAGCGTGGCCTTATACAGCGAGAAGAGCATGTGAGCCCCTTTCCAAAACGGTCAGTCGACGAACCAGAGCCAGATGAAGAACACGAGGTACGGGACGCTCGCCAGGTACAGGGCGCCCGCGGCGACCGCGAACCCGGGCCGAACGCTGGCCCCTCCCCTCGCGCGGCTGACCTCCCGCACCGTGAGGACGACGGCGATCGCCAATCCGCCGACGGCCAGCGCGGCCATGCCGAGCGAGAGCGCCGCCAACCCCATCGCGGCGGCCATGACCGGGGCCATGAGCAGGGCACACCCGCAGCCCCCGGGGCTGTACAGACGCGCGGACGAGCGGAATGGGCGACGGCGCCGTTGACGCGCGACGGGAACCCGCCCCGCCGGACAACCGCTTTTGAGCGTCGACCGGGCGTGAGGGGACTCCGCCACAGGAGCCGTTCTCTCAGTCGCGCGCGCCATTGCCGCCCCCTACTCGATCGGGTCGCCCGCGGTGGCAGGACCGTCCACGTCGCGCGCGCCCACGAGGGTGCGAGTCTTGGGGTACCAGCGAACCTCGGCCATCGGCTCGTCAAGGACAAGCGCGACCTCGGGCCAGTCGGCCGCGTTCACGCTGAGACGCGCGTCCACCCGGTGGTTCGCCACCGACTCCCCGTCCCTGTAGAGCGAGACCTCGAACGTGGTGGGCGACAGCGCCGCCCCGCGGCCGCGCGGCTTGTTGATCTCGGCCTCGTAGAAGGCGAAGCGCTCCTGCTTCCAGCCGCCGTTGAGATCGTCGAGCATCTCGCTGCACGAGAAGGCGCCGCCGGCGATTGAGATGACGGCGAACACGCCGCAGAACGCCACGATCGCGGCGGACCCGGTGTGCCTGTAGGAGATGGGGTCCTTCTTGCGGTGACGGCGATACACAAAAGGAATCGCGCCGAAGGCGACCATGAGGGCGAGCCCGAACACCCCCGTGGTGTCGGCCGAGGATAGCGCGCCCATGGCGAGGAAGAACGGCACCACGTAGCAGAGGAAGCCGAGCAGAATGCCCTTAAGCTCGCGGGCGAGAACGGCAGGGTCGATACGCCTGCGGTGCATGCGCTGCAGGTAGACCATGGGCGTGAAGCACAGCATGGAGATGCCGAAGAGGATGAACCCGACACCGACCGACGCGCGGTTGTACAGTCCCGCCGCCCCGACGCTCGTGGCGAAGCGGCCGTAGACGAGGACGCCGAACGCGGTGAAGAGGAAGACGCAGCCGATGATGGCGACGGCGCCCTGTTTGCGGTCCCTCGCAGTGGTGAAACGTCCCATGCTTCCTCGCTCACGTCAATGCGGCCCAGTCCGTCCCCGGGCCGATAATTCAAACGAATCTAGCACAGGGCAAACCAACCCATGGCGGAGGTTAGGTAAAGGGCGCGGAGGGGTCGGCCTGCGCGAAACGGAATCGAGGCAAATGCTCAAGCCAATTATGCCAACTTTCCGGCGCGCTCACGTATTGTTGATAGAGGGAGATATCGCAAACCGGTCCCTCGCACATCGAAACCACCCGAGAAAGCGAGGTGAGGGCATGGGAGCTTGGCTTCTTGAGCTTTTTCGTATTCAAATCGGAAAACGCCAAGTAGCACCAACATAAGATGCGCAGTCACCTGCACTTTTGCCGCACGAGATACCCGCCGTACTTCGCGAGTTCAAAAATGGATACGAAAAAGCTCAACTAAAGGCAATGCACAAGAGATTTGGCAGCTCGAGTCATCTCGAGGCGGTAAGGTGAACTTGGAAAAGGACAAACATGTTCGACTCCAACGAAGGGAGCGCAGATGATTCTCTCGGAACAGATCAAGCTTGGACGCAAACAACTCGGGATGTCGCAAGCCGATCTCGCCGACGCCATCTGGGTGTCAAGAAACACCGTCAGCAACTGGGAACGGGGCGATACCACGCCTGACATTCAAAGCCTCGTGCTGATGGGCGCGCTCTTCGGGCTCTCTCTCGACGAGATGGTGAAGGGCGACGAGCAGGTGATGGCCCAGGCGCTCGAACGCGACAAGAATCACCTCCTCATTGCAGGAGAGACGTTCAACCCTGGAAATCGGCAAGCCGCCGACTGGAACCATACATCCACGCTGGGCCTCTTCGAACTTCGCTCGACGGGCGGGCCCGCACACGGCAAATTCGAGGATGCCGATGTCACCGATTCACACGGGCTTGCGTATCGCCTGGTGCGCATCGCGACGCTATTCAGCAGAAGCCTTTACCACATCTTGGATGAACATGGGTACAAAGTTGGCTCTATCACACGCAGACACGCTCTCCAGCACCCCGTCTTCCAAGTACGCATGGAGGGATTCGACCGAATCCAACTCCGTCGCGAGACCCGCATCGACAACGGCTACAAAGACGTCATACGGTTCGACGGCGGCGGCGTCGGCGTGGAAGGCAACCTCATGGGGGACGAGTTCTCGATAGCACGAAACAACAGCGCAATCGCCCACATCAACGCACGTCGGGCCCTCAACCGGACCGCATATGGCATCGAAATCGTGGACGATGCTTCGGCTCCCCTCGCACTCGGCGTGACGTTCGCGATCTTGATGCTCCGCGACTACGACCGCGTGTGGGTGCGCGGCGCGGGCAAAGCTTCTATCTGAACCTTTGAATGGCCGGGACTTTGCGAATTGCGGTACATTTCCCGGCCATGCGTCCATTTCAACCCAGCTACATCATCTTCCCCTGGCAATGCCCGCGCACAAGCGCGGGCATTACTCTCACGTAAAAATACGCGTTCGATTCAACCATTAGGTAGTTGACGCCTTATACTATGCGCCGTATAGTATCGGTCGAAGGGAGATATCATGGATGCTCAGATGAAGCGCGGCTTCCTCGAGATGTGCGTGCTCGCATCGCTCCAGGAACGGGACTCTTACGGCTACCAGATCGTGAAGGACGTGCCCGACATCCTGGGGCTCACCGAGTCGACACTGTACCCGCTGCTCAAGCGCCTCGAGAAGGCCGAGTGCTTGACCGCCTACTCCGTGGAGCACAACGGCAGGCTGCGCAAGTATTACCGGCTCATGCCCGCAGGCGAGGAGCGCATCGCAGAGTTCCTATCAGAGCAGGCGGACATCATGTCGATCTACGATTTCGTGAAACGAGGTGCACACGCATGACCAAGCAGGAATTCCTCTCCGAGCTCGAGCGGGCGCTGGGTAAGCTGCCGCACGCCGAAGTCGAGCAGGCGCTCGCGTTCTACGACGAGGCCATCAGCGACCGCATGGAGGACGGTCTTTCCGAATCCGAGGCGGTGGCAGACCTGGGCCCAATCGATGAGATCGCGGCGCAGATCGCCGCCGAGACGCCGCCCATACCGCGCGCCATCGCGCGGGCCAACACCGGCAGCCGCACCCTGAACATCGTTTTGCTCGCGGTGTTCTCCCCCATCTGGGTGCCCGTCGTGCTTGCACTCGCGGCTGCGGCGCTTGCCGTGTACGTCGCGATTTGGGCGGTCATCGCTGCGCTGTGGGCCGTCGACGCGGTCCTCGTGCTCATGCCCTTCGCGGGAATCGCCGCGCTCACCTCGACCCTGGGAGGCGGGATGCCGTTGCCCGGCATCTTCGTCCTCGGCCTCTCGCTCGTGTCGAGCGGCTTCGGGCTCATCGCCTCCTTCGCCGTGTTCTGGGCAAGCAAGCTGCTCTTCCAGGCAACGCGAGCTTTCGCGCGCTGGATCGCGAGCCTGTTCGTGCGCGTGAGCGGCGAAGGTGACGGCGACACGCCCAATAGCGCAAAGACCCACGGCGCCCCGAGCATGCCGTCGGCCGCCGAGAGCACCCGCCCCGGCCAAGCCACCCTCCCGGAAGGAGGCGTCCACAATGCGTAAGGCGCCCAAGATCATCCTCATCGCCGCCGCGGCGCTCATCGGGACCGGAACCGTGCTCTCGTGCGGCGCTTGGGCGGCGGCCGGATTCGACACCGCCCGCCTGTCCACCGTGAACTACGACTGGCATCAAACGGTAAGCGCGCTCGAAGACGAAGCGACTTCGCCGCACAAAAGCATCGTCATCACGTCCGAATTCGAGAACGTCCTCCTCGAACCCGCCGACGGCGATGCCATCGAACTCGAGTATTGGACGGGAAACTGCCAGAGTGTCTCCGTTGAAGACACTGACGGTGTGCTCAAGATCGACGTCGACTCGCAGCCCATGGAGGGCGTCATGATCGACCTCTCCCCTGCTGAGGCCGGCGGCGTCGACGACACTACGACCGTAGTGCGCGTGCCAGCCTCGTTCACCGGTGAGATCGAGGTGCACTCCGATTCGGGCGATGTCGTTGCGACTAACGTGCACGGGCTCGCCGGGCTGCGAGCTTCCAACAGCAACGGAGACGTCGTGGCGAAGAATGTCTCCGCCGCCAAGCTCGACGCGATCAACGAGAACGGAGACACCCTGCTCTCCGGCGTCGAAGCCGAGGCGGTCCTCGCGACCAACTTCAACGGTGACATCTCGCTGGGAGGAGCCACGGCACGCAAGGCCCAGGTCGTAAACGAGAACGGTGACATCATGTTGGTGGACACGGCGCTGCAGGATGACCTGCTGTGCGAATCCGTGAACGGGGACATCTCGACGCAGAGGCTCGACGTCACCGCGAGTCGGATTGAGAGCGTGAACGGGGACATCTGCCTGTCGTACCTGGGGGCAGAAGACTCCTACCACATCGACACCCACACCAACCAGGGCGACATCGTGTCGCCGCAAGGTGCCGACGACGCCGCGCGCACCATTAGCGTCGACAGCAACCTGGGCGACATCCAGATCAACTTCGCCTCGAAATAGGAATCAGCCCTCACCTCAATTTAGGGACAGTCCCTAAATTGAGGTGATCGCGCTCGCCCTCTACGCGCACATGCAGCGATAACAACGGGCCAGCCCTACTCCCTCACATGCTCGATCAGATACTCGCGCATGTAGGGGATCGCAAAGCTGACCATGCCGTATGACGGCGCCTCGATGAGCGCCGCATCTACGAGGCGGCGACGATAGGTGCTCACGGACGTGGGGGCGACCCCCATCTCGCGCGCGATATCGCCAGACGCCACGGGTCCAGACCCACATCGCGCCATGGCCGCAAGGTACTCGAACTGCCTGCCCGAGACGCGCCTGAGCGCCGGTTCAATCACCATGTTATCGAAGCTCTTGCGCGCCGTCGCGATGCCCTTTTGCGCATCGAGCAGCTCAACCGCATCAGAACCGCGGCGCGAAGCTGACTGCCAGGTGTAATATCCGACAAGCTGGACCATGAAGGGATAGCCGGCAGCGGCGGCCGTGAGCACACCGGACACCCCAGGCGCAACAGATTTACCCGCGCGCACCATCGTGTCCTCAAACGAATCTCCGACCTCAAAGTCCATAAGGCGCTTGAGCTCGACATGCTTGGCCCGCTGAAGAAACGTCAGGGTCTCGTCCACCACGACACCGTCGACCGAAGCGGGAAGACCCGCGAATGCAAAGGCGACGTTCGCACCCTGGCGCACCAGCAGCTGAATCTCGTTACCCAACTCGCGCATCTCATCGAGCGGCGCATCTTGAACTTCATCGAGCGTGATCAAGAGGCCACCGTTGCGCGAAGCCTCGTACATCGCCTCCCCCAGCTGCGTCGCCGACTTGGATATCTCGACGGAACCCAAGCTCACACCCAATATAGAAGGGGATATCGACAGCGAGGACACTTCGCGATTCCGCGAGAGGGCACCGAGAATGCGATCGCAAAAGCCCGCGTTCGCGGCGACGTCAACCACATGGAACCCATGCTCGCGCGCGATGTCTCCAAATGCGTTAAGGAGCACGGTCTTACCCACGCCACGGACCCCGGAAACGCGAAGTAATCTGTCAGGAGCTCCGGGGCCGTTTTCAAGCGCTTCGGTAAAGTCGTCGAGAATCTCGTCTCGACCGATAAGTTCAGGTGGATTCATTCCAGCCGTCGGCTTGAACGGATTAACGCGCACCACCGCACATCACCCTCTGTGGTCAAAGAAGTTTAACAAGTTGAACAGAGTTTAACAAGTTGAACAAGGTTTAACAAGTTGAACAAAACTCATACCGAGGGCTCGATAGAAGAAACGCCCGCTCAATCAGCTCACTCGCAAATTCTGTCACTCATTGAGAAACCGCACCGGTGCGGACCTGATCATGCGCAGCACCGGCATCAGCCCTGCTACGACCAGCACGACGAAACCTGCGACGGCGATGAGGACGGCAGGGGCAAAACGCACGGACAGCATCGCGCTCCCAGCACCCAAGCCCAACGCATGGGCCGCGATCATGTTGGAAAGCACAACCGCAAGCAATGCAGCCGAACCCGCTGCTACCACATGCATAAACGCCTCGAGAACCGAGACGACACAGACTTGGCGAGGGGTGGCGCCCAGCACCTCCAGCAACGATGCGTCACGCTCCCGCACACGCAAGGCGAGAACCACGTTTGCGCACGACCCCACAGCCGCCAAGATAACCGGCCCCGCAAACATTACGCACGCGAGGCGCGGGTCGAGACCGAATCCGCTCCCAATCGGCAAGTCGTATGCCGTGGCATACCGCTCCATCAGGCTCATCATCGAATAGAAGCCCGCAACGACACCCATGGCAACCACGAGGGATGTCTCAATCGACAAGCTTTGTGTCAAGGCGTGCTGAGCGCTCCTGCGCGCGAGAAGCCACGCCGTCCAGCGCGACAACGGACACGTCGCCGCTCGCAGGATCCTCGGCAAAAGTACAGGGGCGAGAGCCGTAATTAGCGCCGGGATTGCAATAGGCAAAAAGACGAGCCAGGTGCTCTGACCGAAATCGACAGGGGCTAAGACGGGGTCAACCGTGGACACACACCATGCGGCAGCGGCGCATGCGGCAAGGGCGGCAAGCCAGCGCAGCGGCATCATGCGCTCGGATGCGCCCTCGACCGACCACTCGTCACGCAAAGCCATCACGGGCGGCGTACACGCCGCCGCCCTTGCGGCGCGCGCCCCGCCCAGCACCGACAAAAATAGCGACACTCCAAGAACTGCAGGACAGAGGGAAAATCCCGGCAGAAGCCGCACCCCTTCGAACAAGTCGATATCCATGAACAGAGCGCTGAACACGGTGGATGAGCTTGCCCAGCACAAGGCCAAGCCCAAGCACGAACCGAAGACCCCCCACGAGTGCAATTTGAACGATGACGGCAAAGCCCACCACAACCGGAGGAATGTTGATCACCTGCCACAGGGCGTAGGTTCGCCGCAACGAGACGACGCATCCCCGGGCCACTGAAGAGAGAACGACGCATCCGGAAATCGCCGAGAACATGAGAATCGCCTGGGCGGCGCTTCTAAAGAAGAAAGAAGTCGAGACCATCGGGTCCGCGGCCGCCGTTGCGGAAAACGATGCGAACCAACCTCCCATATAGCCAAACGCAGTAGCAACGGCAAGCGCACCGAACCACACATGCCAATGCTCCCAAACATCACCCACAAGCAGGCGAATCATCGCAACATCGCCCCCTCATCGGTATCGCGCTCCCCAACCGTCTCCATCGCGGTGAGGATTTCCCGCGACGCAGGACGAGTCATCATGTGGACGATCTTCCCGTCACGCATTACAAACACCCGATCGGCACGAGCGGCCGCCTCAAGATCGTGCGTCACCATGACGACGGCCCGGCTCTCCCCATCCGCCATGGCTCGCAGTATGTCGAGGACCACGTTCCCGTTCGCCGTGTCGAGGGCGCCGGTGGGTTCATCGGCGAACACGATGTCCGGACAGGAAGCGATAGCCCGGGCGAGCGCCACGCGCTGCGCCTCGCCGCCGGACAACTCGGCTGGACGGGCATGCTCCTTCCCTCCCATACCGACCCGCTCCAAGAGATCGCACACATCCTTCCCACTCACCCTGCAACCGGCAAAGCGCGCGGACAGTGAGACGTTCTCACCCACGGAGAGCGAGGGCATGAGATTGTACCGCTGGAACACGAACCCGACATGCCGAGCCCTGACCTTCGCGCGCTCGCCGCGCCTCGCTCGCACGACATCCACGCCCATAAGATGAATCTCGCCCGCATCGGGAACCTCAAGCCCCGCCAAACAGTGCAGCAGCGTCGACTTGCCCGAACCGGATGGTCCCACGATGGATACCATCTCACCAGCCGACACGCTCATATCAACGTGGCGAAGGACATCGGTGTTCAGATTTCCGTGCTTATAACTTTTGCATACGCCACACGCCTCAACGAGGATGCCCATAATTCTTTCGCTCCTTTTGCCAACCCGCCCGTGAACATGCAACGCCAAGGCGCACGAGCCCTGCACCCTGCAAGAAAGGGCATATCGGGCAAGCGCCAAGTTGCCTTGCACGCGTCTCATCAGTTGATAGTGAATACGAGATCCCAGCCAGCGGCTACTTCCAGCCGGGGATGTCGGCACCCGAGGTGAGTATCGTGGACAGGATGGTCAGGATAACGACAATCAGCAGGAACACAACCGCAGTGCCCGCGATGACCATGAGGGCACTGAGGGCGAAGCGGTACTCGCGCGACAGCTCGCGCGGGGCGGGCGCCGAGGGCGTCTCGCACACCGATGGGACGCTCGCCGAGCCCGTGAGGATGAAGTCCGTGCTCACACGGTAGATCTGCGCGAGCTTGACCACGTTGTCGACTTCGGGGCGGCCCTGGGCGCCCTCCCACTTCGAGATGGCCTGACGGGAAACACCAAGCAGGTCCGCCAACTGCTCCTGCGAGTAACCGGCCTTGCGGCGAAGGTCGAGCAGACGGTCGGCTAGCTGCGTCGTCGCGTCATCCATAATGAAAGCCTCCTTGTAGCGTTGATATTCCGGGGCCCGACGGCAGCCGTCATGGGATGCTTTCGCCCCCTTTGGCCATCGGGCCTCAGCGCAAGACTATCCTCGCAACCGCCGTTGCGCTCCACCATCTAGCAGCGACAATTGTAGCAACACATCGCGACAATTCCGCCACCGCCCGTTGCAGTGAGGATGCAGGGCGAATACTCGCAGCTTCGAACCCAGCTTCGCCCCGCCGTTGGCATCGTTGCGGCAGTCGGGATCAAAACCAAGTCGCTCGTCTGGTGCATCGTGACGGGAGTCGCGGCGTTCGCCATCCTACAGGCCGCTGCCCTCTAGCTGCGATAAAGGCGGCTGGGCCCCAATCACACCGAAACAGAGAAACAGACGACGTCAGCCCCGGCAGAAGCGCTTGTCGAACCAGCCCGTGAGAATCGGGTCGAGCAGCGCCGTCACGATGACGGCGGTCGCGATCTGCGCGTAGGCCACCGGCGCGATGGCAGCGTACTGGGGCGCAACCTCAACGAGTGCCGCAGGAGTGGTCATGGCCGTGCCGGCGATCGTCGAGCAGGCGATGGCCGCCTTACCCGTACCGCCGCACAGACGCTCGAGCCAAGCGACGGCGAGGCCCATCGCCGTGGCGAGCAAAAGCTTGGGGATGAGCACGACGACGCCCGTCTTGACGGCGCCCGGCGTGGCCTTGAACGAGATGCCCGCGCCGACGAACAGCAGAATCGCGGCGACCACCGCGCTGGCACCCCCGCGCGTAGCCGCCGTGAAGAAGCCGCCGATCTCCAGGACCTGGGGGCAGAAGGTGTTAATGAGCAGACCCGCGATCATGGGGTAGATCATGATGTCGCCCGGAAGGCGTGGGACCTTAAGCGCCCGCGCCGTCGTCGCCCTGTTGCCGTCAGTCGCCATATGCGCGTCCTCCGTCTTTTCGTGCTGCGCTTTCTTTCAGTAAAGTGTTGACATGCCAACAGATGGCTTCGCGCCTCGGATAGCGGCAGGGTCGGAGTGTCGTAATATGTCGAAACCGTTACGAGATGTACGGCACGGGCAGTTGCAAACGGAAGGGAACCCGGTGAAACTCCAACAACTCAGATACATCGTCGAGGTGGCCTCGTGCGGCAGCGTCACCGAGGCGGCACGGCGCCTGTTCGTGTCGCAGCCGAGCGTGACCGCCGCCGTGCGCGACCTGGAGCGCGAGATGGGGATCACCGTGTTCGACCGGACGAGCAAGGGAATGGTGACCACCACCGAGGGCCAGACGTTCCTCGGCTACGCCCGCCAGGTCCTCGAACAGGCGGACCTGCTCGAGGAGCGTTACAAACGCGACACCGAGCCCGTGCCCCGCTTCGCCGTCTCGTGCCAGCACTACTCCTTCGCCGTCAACGCGTTCGTGGACGTGATCCGCGCGTTCGACGCCGCGCGCTACGAGTTCACCCTGCGCGAGGAGCAGACGCACGAGATCATCGAGGACGTCGCCCATATGAAGAGCGAGCTCGGCGTGATCTACCTATCTGATACCAATCGCGACGTGATCGGCCGCATGCTGCGTGCCGAGGAACTCGAATTCAAGCCTCTGTTCTCATGCGCCGCGCACGTGTTCCTCTCCTCGACCCATCCCCTGTCGGGACGCGCCTCGGTCACGCTCGAGGATCTCGCAGACTATCCGTACCTCTCCTACGAGCAGGGGGATTTCAACTCGTTCTACTTCTCCGAGGAACCACTGTCCACGCTCGGCCGCTCCAAAAACATCCGCGTGCGCGACCGCGCGACCCTGTTCAACCTGCTCATAGGCCTCGATGGTTACACGGTGTGCTCGGGCGTGATCTCGCACGAGCTCAACGGCGAGGACATCATCGCCGTCCCACTCGAGGTCGACGACCGCATGGAAGTCGGCATCGTCACGCGGCGCGACACCCACCTCTCCCGCTATGGAAAGGCGTTCGTCGAGGCTATCCGCACGCATATCCCGTGATGCCCATGGGATCGCAAGCCTTCGTCACCTACCCAGTCCCATAGATTTTTCCTATCGTAGTTTGATTGTTTTAAGTATTTCCCAATCGGATGCGCGTCCCGCATACTCCTTTCATCAGATATCGCATCTACCGAAAGGAACCCATCATGGCCGCCATCGCACCCACCCGATTCGACGTCGTCGGTAGTTTCCTGCGCCCGGAAGCGCTCAAGGAGGCCCGCGCCGCCCACGCCGCCGGCAAACTTGACGACGCAGGTCTCATCGCCGTCGAGAATGCCTGCATCGCCGAGCTCGTCGCCAAGCAGAAGGACGCCGGTCTGCCGCTGCTCACCGACGGAGAGTTCCGCCGCTCCTACTGGCACCTCGACTTCATGTGGGGACTCGGCGGGATTGAGCACGTGGAGCTCGACCACGGCTATTTCTTCGTGGGCGAGGAGACCACGCACGGCTCGGCCGTCCTCACGGGCAAGATCACCGGCGAGCACCACCCCTTCGTCGAACACTTCAAGTTCGTGCAGGCGCTCGAGGAGCCGGGGCACACGACCAAGCAGACCATCCCCGCCCCCGCCCAGCTCCTGCTCGAGCTTTACCGTGACGAGGCGGCAGCCGAGCGCACGCGCAGCTTCTATCCGAACGAGGACGAGCTGCTCGAGGACATCGGCGCGGCATACCGCACCGTGATCGCCGAGCTCTACGCCGCGGGCTGCCGCAACCTGCAGCTCGACGACTGCACCTGGGGCGCGCTCGTGGACAAGGGCTTCCAGGCGGGCATCCGCGCCGCCGGCTCCACGCCCGTGGCCGAGGCAGAGAAGTACCTGCGCGTGAACAACCTCGCGCTCGAGGGGCGCCCCGCCGACATGGCCATCACCACGCACGTGTGCCGCGGCAACTACCACTCCGCCTATGCATCGAGCGGCCCATACGACCTGGTGGCCCCCATCTTGTTCGCGCGTGAGAACGTCGACGCCTTCTACCTAGAGTTCGACGATGAGCGCTCCGGCGGCTTCGAGCCGCTCGCGCACGTGGCGCCGGGCAAGAAGGTCGTCCTCGGCCTGGTGACCACCAAACGCCCCGAGCTGGAGGACCGCGACGCCGTGATCGCGCGCATCCACGAGGCCGCGCGCTACGTCCCGCTCGAGGACCTCTGCCTCTCCCCGCAGTGCGGATTTGCCAGCTGCGAAATCGGCAACAAGCTCACCGAGGACGAGCAGTGGACCAAGATCGCGCTCGTGCGCAGCATCGCCGAGGAGGTCTGGGGGGCCTAGCTGCGCCGCTCGTTGCTCAGCGACCTTAGAAGCTTGGCAAAGTTGAGCAGGGTGACTCCGATCGTTGAGCCACCCTGCTCAGGCCAACAGAAGTCAAAACCCCGCCTTGCGATAACGACACATCGAAATTACCGGAGCACCTCGACCGGATTACCGTACTCTCGCCTCATTGCCTCTTGGGTCACAACCCACTGCTTACCAAATTTACGTGCGTCAATCCCCGCTTCTATCTTTCCATATGCCACAGCCTTACGCAGGGCAGACTCGCTCAGGCCCCAAAGCTCACTTGCATCGGAAAACGCCATGAGTCCGTCAAAAGGCGTCTTCACGTCGACGCCGTTTTTCCAAAGCTCATCGCAGGAAAGGTCGAGATCGTCGTTCCAAACGATGCCATAGCCACCGACATCAACTTGCACTTCCTCAAAGAGGTGCTCATCTTCCAAAGCGGCAAACTGGGGAAATCGAGAGACGAGCTTCTCTACGTCATATTCCTTTGTCGATCCATTTGCAAAACGCACACATAGCCTCATGTCCTGCAAAGGAACAACTTCTTTCACTTTGTGAAACACAGGCATCTCCTATTCAAGTGAATCGAGCTTCTTGAATTCTTGGGTCTCCCACATTTCAATAAGCTCATCCTTGTGCAACGTCATCCACTCTTTCACCAATGAGGCAGCGCGCTTTGGAAGATGACCGTCTATTATTACGCCAGATCTGATGTCATGAGCACCTCAAAATAGGGACAGGCACCAATCTGAGGTTTTAGCAGCCCCGACACTCATCCCTCGCACGGTCTCACCTCAAATTAGTGCCTGTCCCCAATTTCAGGCCACCGCTCGCGTGCTTGCCACCAGGCGACGGCAAGCTGGGTGCGGTTTTTGTGCCCGGTCTTTTGCAGAACGGAACTGATCCGATTGCGCACCGTGCCTTCGCTGATGAACGCGGCGGCGGAGATCTCATGGTTGTCCAGACCCTCGGCAACCAAGCGTACCACCTCGTATTCGCGCTCGGTCAACTCCGAAAAGGCAGCACGACAGCGCCCTTCGGACGAGCGCGCGGCAGCATCAACGTCAGCTACGGCGCACTCGGATACCGCATCCGCGCTAGGCTCCGAACAACCATCCGCCGCCACGACACCGCTCGATCCCTCCGCGCCGAACAGCTCGTGCGCGCGAAACTCGTCCCGGGTCCGATGCCGCAAGTCGCGCTGGGCAAGCAGCATGCTCGTCCGCCAGGACAACAGCCCCGCCAACGCAGACAGAGCACCCACGCACGCAAGCTCCGTCCCAGAAACACACGGCGCGACCACCAGGCGCGCGGCGGGCAATAGCAAAGCAATCGGCGCTGCGCGCCACGGCAGCGGCGCCCGCGCGAATTGGAGCAACTCGTACACAACGGCGGGAAGCAGAAATAGCCCCTCTGGAACAAACGAACTCACAACGCAATACGCCACCGGGCCAAGCACGCGCCACTTCCCCCGCGCCCACTCGCATGTCAGCACCGCGATGATCGCCACGAGCAGGCAGACGACCGTCGGGACAGCAAGTGCATCCCCCGCGAGTCCCGCAACGGCCGACGCCGCGCCCACGACCCCGGCGGCAACGCGGAGCAGCACGCACGCGGCGAGCACCAGTGCTATGTCAGTGATTCTCTCCATGGCCTCACATGGTAGCAAAAGCAAGTTAGGGCAGGTAAAACCAAGTCGTGACAATTGTCACTATCGCGTTGCGAGGGCGTCGGGCACCATGTTCGCAGCAAGCACGGAATCGAAAACCTCAATTTAGGGACTGTCCCCAAATTGAGGTGGAGCGGAGGAACAATGGACGTCATCGCGATCGAGGGACTCGTCAAACGCTACGACGAGCTGCTCGCCCTCGACCACTTCGACCTGCACGTCGACCAGGGCGAGATCTTCGGCCTGCTGGGCCCCAACGGCTCGGGCAAGACCACGAGCATCAACTGCATGCTCGCCCTGCTCACCTACGACCGCGGCAGCATCCGCCTGTTCGGCGAGTCCATGGCGCCCACGCGCTACGACCTCAAGCGCCGCATCGGCATCGTGCCGCAGCAGGTAGCGGTCATCGACGAGCTTACCGTGCGCGAGAACATCGACTACTTCTGCTCGCTCTACGTGAACGACCGCGCCCGGCGACGCGCGCTTGTGGACGAGGCGATCGAGTTCGTGGAGCTCGAGGAATTCGTCCGCTTTCGCCCCGGCAAGCTCTCGGGCGGACTGCTGCGCCGCCTCAACATCGCCTGCGGCATCGCCCACAAGCCTGAACTCATCTTCTTTGACGAGCCCACCGTGGCCGTGGACCCGCAGAGCCGCAACGCCATCCTCAACGGCATCCAGCGCTTGCGCGCTGAAGGGGCGACGGTGGTTTACACCAGCCATTACATGGAGGAGGTCGAGCAGATCTGCGACCGAGTGATGATCATGGACCACGGCCGGGCGCTCGCGCAGGGCACGCCCGACGAGCTCAAGCGCTCGATTCGCACGGGCGAGCGCATCGTAATCGAGCTCGAAGGCCCCTCGGGCCCACGCGCGAGACCGGGTTCTCGCGCGAGCGACGGCGGCGTGCTCCCCACCCGCGAGCTCGACCGCCTGCGCGCGCTGCCCCACGTCCTCGACGTCTCGCTCGCCGGCAACCTACTCACCGTGTCCTGCGAGGCAAGCGAGCACAACCTCACCGACGTCCTCGCGTCGCTGCGCGCGGGCAACGCGCGGCTGGGCCGCATCACCTGCGCGCCGCCCACCCTCAACGACGTGTTCCTCGAGATCACCGGCCGCGAGCTGCGCGATTAGGAGAGCGCCATGTGGACCACCTTCAAAGCGACCGTGCGCACGCTGTTGCTCACGCCGAGCGCCGTCGTGTGGACGCTCATCTTTCCCATCGTGCTTGCCACGGTGTTCAACTTCATGTTCGAGCCCATGCGCTCCACGGGCTCCGTCGAGGCGGTGGAAGTCGCCGTCGTCGTCGACGACGCCTGGGAGAATTCTCCCTTCTCGCAGGTAGTCGATACTTTGAGCGAGGCAGACGAACCCCTTCTCGCCGTTCATCCCGTGGCCACCGAACAGGAGGCGCGCGAGCTGATCGCCGAGGGGTCCGTGGCCGGGGCGTATGTCGTCGACGCTGCGGGAGAGTCGACCGCCGCGCCCTCCGCCAGCGACGCGTGCGCACCCCGCATCATCCTCGCCCCCGCCGGGTCCGGCACGAGCAGCGACGCCTCCTACGACATCAATCGAGCCATCCTCGAATCGGTCGCGACCAGCTATCTGCAACGCGTGGCGCTCATCGAAGACCTCGCCGCGCATGACCCGGCGGCGCTGAGCGACCCCACCACCGTGCAAAACGCACTCGGTCTCGGCGTCTCCGTGCGGGAGGTCTCGCTCACGAATGCCCAGCCCGATAGCATGGTGCGCTTCTACTACGCGCTGCTCGGCATGGCCTCGATCTTTGCCGCGCAGCTCGCCGGGGAAAGCGTCTGGCGCCTGCAACCCACCTCGTCAGCCGCCGGCGCGCGGCGCGCCGTTTCGGGCACGAGCCGCATGCGCCTGCTCATCCCCACCATCGGCGCCTGCTGGGCGGTCTCCACCACATTTTTGGCCATCGCCTTTGGTTACATCTGCCTGACCGCGCACATCGACTTCTCGGGACGCGAGGGACTCTGCCTCGTTGGAATCGCGGCGTCGAGCTTGCTTTCTTGCGGCATCGGAGCCCTGGTGGGCGCGTTGCCCGGACGTATGGGCTCAGACTCGCGCAGGGGCATCCTCACGGCGCTTACCTGCCTGCTGTCGCTTTTTGCCGGCCTCTACGGAGAGTCCACGATGGAGCCCGCCGATACCGTCGCACATGTCTTCCCCGCTGCAACGTGGCTCAACCCGGTCTGCCTGATCCGCGACCTGTTCTACACCCTCTACTACTACGACACACTCGTCCCGTTCTCCCTTCGCCTAGCGGCGTGCGCCGGCATCGCAGCCGTGCTGCTTGCCGTATCGGCCGCCTGCATGAGGAGGTCCGCACATGAACATCTGTAAACGGGCGCTCACCATCGCGCTTCGCCACCCGCTCTACCTCATCATCTACATCGGCTTTTTATCGAGCATGGGCGTTGTGCTCATGGGAGAGGTGGGCGGAAGCGGCGCGCGGGAGGCCACCGAGGTTCCCCGCGCCCGCATCGCACTCGTCGATCGCGACGGATCAGCCGTAGCGCAATCGCTCGAGGAGATGCTCTCCCAGACGGACGAGCTCATCACCGTTGCCGACGAGCCCCTCGCCCTGCAGGATGCGCTCGCGACCGGCAAGGCCGACGCCGTGCTCGTTATTCCCGCGGGCTTTGGCGATGCCCTCATGGATGCCGCTCGAACGGGAGGCGACCTGCCCGAGCTCGAGGCGGCGACCGGCGGCGACATGCAGGCGGCGGCGCTGGCATCCCAGCGCGCAAGCCGCACGGCATCGCTCATCGCGAGCCGCGCCGCGCTCACGCCCCACGCGAGTGCCGAGCAGGTGCTGGACGGCATGCGCAAGCTTTCCGACATCGCACCCGCCGTCGACACTATTGAAACGACCGAGGAAAGCACCGCGGCATCGCGCCTGGCGTTCTACCTCACCTTTAGCTCGTACACCGTCACCTCGTCCATCGTCGTGGTCGCCGGCGTGGTGCTCTCCACGCTCAACAAGCCCGACGTGCGGCGGCGACAGCTCGCTGCGCCCGTGAGCAGCTGGCGCATGGGATTCGAGAGCATCGCCGGATGCGCGGTGCTGGCGCTCGGCGTGTGCGCATGGGTCGCACTCGTCGGCATCGGCGCCTCCGGGGCAGGCGCACTGCTTTCGAGCGCAGGTGCGCAGGTGGCGCTCGCCATCGCGTCGCTTTGCGCGTTCGCACTCGTCCCGCTCTCGCTCGCCTACACGCTCGCGCAATGCGGCTTTAGGGAGGAGGCACTCAACGCGATCGCCAACCTGGGCGGCATGGTCATGTCGTTTTTGGGCGGGGCGTGGGTGCCGCTGTCGCTCATGGGCGCGAATGTGCGAGCGGTCGCGCACTTCACGCCCACCTTCTGGATGTACGATGCCGTGACCTGCGCGCTCGGCGCCCAAGAGGTGAATGCGAGCGTTCTGGCCACCGTCGGTATCGACTTGGGTATCATCGCGCTCTTCGCTGTCGCGATCATGTCCGCGGGCCTTGTGGCCGCCCGCCTGCGCGTGCGCGAGGTCTAACGCACCTCGATGCAGGGACTGTCCCTACATCGAGGTGACCGCGGCCGCGCGGACGAACTCACGGAACAGGGGGTGCGGGCGCGTGGGGCGGCTCTTGAACTCGGGGTGCGCCTGCGTGGCGACGAACCACGGGTGCGCATCGCGGCGCAGCTCGACCATCTCGACCAGCTCGCCATCCGGGCTCGTGCCGGACACGACCAAGCCGGCCGCCTCCAGCTCCTCGCGATACGCGTTGTTGAACTCGTAACGATGACGATGACGCTCGCGCACCAGCGCCTCGCCGTACGCCTCCGCAGCGAGTGTGCCCTCGACGAGCGCGCACGGATACGCGCCAAGGCGCATGGTGCCGCCCTTCTCGGTCACACCCTCCTGCTCGTCGAGCAAGTCGATCACGGCGTGCGCGCACTGCGGGTCGAACTCGGATGAGCTCGCGTCCGCATATCCCAGCACGTCGCGCGCAAACTCGCACACGGCGACCTGCATCCCCAGACAGATACCCAGATACGGCACCTGGTGCTCACGCGCGTAACGGGCAGCGGTGATCTTGCCGTCGAAGGCGCGCTTGCCAAAGCCACCCGGCACGAGGATGCCCGACGCGTCGCCCAGCACCTGCTCGACGTTGTCATCGGAGAGCGCCTCGCCATCGACGAGCTCGACCTCCACGTGCTTGCCCAGATGCGTGCCCGCGTGGCGCAGCGCCTCGATGACGGAGAGGTACGCGTCGGGCAGCTGGGTATACTTGCCCACGAGTGCGATCTTCACGGGGTCGCCCTCGTTTTCCGCATGGTCCTTCGCGGCGAGGAACCTCTCCCAATCCGCCATGTCGCGCTCGCGCGGATCGAGCCCCAGGCGTTCGCAGACGCGCAGGTCGAAGTCCTGCTCGGCCATCATGCGCGGCACGTCGTAGATGGACGGGGCGTCCTCGCAGGTGAACACGCAATCCACGTCGACGTCGGTGAACGAGGCGATCTTGGCGCGCACGTCGTCATCGATCTCGTGATCGCTGCGCAGCACGATGATGTCGGGCTGGATGCCGAAGCTCCGCAGCTCCTTGACGGAGTGCTGCGTGGGCTTGGTCTTGACCTCATGTGCCGCCGCGATGTAGGGCACGAGCGAGACGTGGATGTAGCAGACGTTCTCGGCCCCCGCGTCCTTCTTGTATTGGCGGATGGCCTCGACGAACGGCTGGCCCTCGATGTCGCCGATCGTGCCGCCGAGCTCGGTGATGACCACGTCGGCGTCCGTCTGTTCCTCGACGCCGCGGAACTTGGCCTTGATGGCGTTCGTCACGTGCGGGATGACCTGCACCGTGCCGCCGAGGAAGTCGCCATGGCGCTCGCGCGCGATGAGGTCCTGGTAGATGGCACCCGTGGTGAAGTTGGAGTCGCGCGTGAGGTTCTCGTCAATGAAGCGCTCGTAATGGCCGAGGTCGAGATCGCTTTCGTAGCCGTCCTCGGTGACGAACACCTCGCCGTGCTGGAACGGGCTCATGGTACCCGGGTCCACGTTGAGATACGGGTCGGCCTTCTGCATGGTCACCCGGTAGCCGCGCGACTTGAGCAGACGCCCCAGCGATGCCGCGGTGATGCCCTTGCCCAGCGAGCTGACCACGCCGCCGGTCACGAATATATGCTTTGTCATGGTGTTTACCTGCACTTCCCGTCGAAATCTGCACCGGAGTCCGGCGCTTCCACGGGATTTCAGTGTACTACCCGCCTACCATGACGGTGGGGAGCATGGCGAATTCACGCACTGGAAACGCAAGGCCGTCTAAGATTTGGAACGCAGTTAAGAACAGCCGACGGCATACGACTCCTCGATTTGGGGACGGCCCCTCCATTGGGGGCACGGGAATACGCGACGGCCGGAGAACGGAGCCGGCAAGAGACCGACACTCCAACGAGAGCTCGCGCACGACCTCGCAATCGCGCGCGGCCGCCCGTCACGCCTTCAGCACCGTGCGTTCCACCGCACGGGCGGTAAGCAGGCCATACACCCCCATCAAGACAACGACGAACGTCAGAACACCGCCCACAATGGCGAAGAAGCCCTGCACGCCGAGCGCGAACGTGAGGAACCCCACGAGGAACAAACCGAACACGTCGTGGATGAGCGCGCCGACGAGAGGCGCGACGAAATACAGCCGAACTTGCGACCGCAACGAACGACGCATGTCCGCATGCTCGCACCCGAGTTGCATGAGCACACGATACGCCCGACGCGCGTCCTCCGCACCCGAGAGCTGCTGCAGCGCCAAAACCGCGACGGCGCTCAGCAGGAAAACAGCTCCGTAGAAGATCCCAATGTAACCGATGGGCGCCATCGAAGCGGCAATGCCGCTCGAAAGCATCTCCGGCGTCCGCAACCCCACGCTGAACGCTAAGCCGGCCACCATCATACACAACCCCACGGCAATGAGCACGCATACGCAAGCCAGCGCCATCGAGGAGCTTGAAACCCGCGCCTCAACCTGACGAACAGTGAACGCACGCAGCCCGTCCCAGTACCGACTCTCCGATGCGCGCGCATGCGCTGCCCATCGTGCCACACCCAGCCGGGCGACAAGTGCCGTGGCGAAGCATGCGGCAAGTCCCATGGGGATAATGAACGCGATGAAGTACACAGGCTGAAACACGCACGAGCCCCATACCACCGCGAGCAGACAAGCCGCAAGCACACCTTGTCCCGCCCGAAGTGCGCGCTCGCCCAAACGCATGGTCTCGGGCGCGCGATCGGCGGCCAAAAGATCGATGAGGGGTCTACGTACCACATCGCGGGCACCGTCGACGGCGTTGAACGCGAACACCACCGCAAAGCACGACCCGGTCCACAGGGCGGAACTTGCCGAAAACGTGAAGGAGAGACGCCAGGGAACGTTGAACACGAAGGCCGCAATCGCGCCGAATGCGGGTGACAACCACGCGCCCGCCGCCAAACCGCACGCCAGCGCGCCGGCACCCACGAGCGCCGTCTCGGCCACGAGCACGACCGACACCGCGCCGCGCCCCATGCCGCACAGCTCGTACAACGCAAACTCGCGCTTGCGCCGGCGGAGCAGGAACCGATTGGCATACCGCACCAAGAAGAGGAACACGAGCACGGTGAAGATGGAGAACGCCTGCAGCACGTCGCCCGCACTCCCCAGCACGCCCATCTGCTCGGGCGAGAGACCCATGGCGCGCACGTGGTCGGTCGAGGCAACGAACGAGTACAGCAGGCACGCCGCGAAACCGAGCGTCGCGAAATACACCGAGTAGTCACGGGCGCTGCGGCGCACGTTGCCGACGGCGAGTTTGAGATATAGCTGCATGGCGGGCCCTTCCAAGGGTTATTACCGCACCCATTCTCGCGGGCGCGGCGCTCCCCCGCCATCGATTCTGCTTACATGCGGCGAACAAAACCGTAAGGTTGCCCGAACGTGCGCCGCCGCATCAAATCCGAGCGCCCGCACACGTTCCGGACTCGCGTCGGCACAGACAGATTTCTCCTGGCATGCGCATGCCCCCGGCGCGACCGCACCGGGGGCATGCAAGCATCTCCAGTCGAAAACGCCGCCTACAGCACACCATCCAACATGAGGTTCACCTTGAGCACGTTGACCGTGGGCTCGCCGAAGACGCCCAGGAATCGGCCCTTGGTGCACTGGGCGATGATGTCACGCACCTCGCCTTCGCTCTTGCCGGTAGCCTTTGCCAGGCGCGGTACCTGGTACTCGGCAGCATCGGGAGAGATCTCGGGGTCGAGCCCTGAGCCGGAACACGTCACCAGGTCGACGGGCACGGCATCCATGCCGGCGTCGGGATTGGCGGCGCGAATCTTCTCGACGCGCGCGTCCACAAGCTGCCGGTACTCCTCGCTCGCTGGAGAGAGGTTGGACGGAGCGCCGTAGGCCATGAGCCCGCCGTCCTCCCCCTCGACGATAGTCACGTTCTGGATACGGCCCCACATGTGGTCCTCATCCTCGAAGCTCTGGCCGATCAGCTCGGAGCCCACGATCTTGTCGTCGACCTTGATGAGCGAACCGTTCGCCTGATACGGGAACGCAACCTGGGCGATGCCGGTCACGACGAGCGTATAGCCCATGCCGCAGACAACGGTAAACAGCGCGAACACGCCCAGTGCACGCGATGCAACACCTTTGAACATACAAACCTCCACTTACATAATGCCGCAGAACGCGAGCAGCATGTCAATGAGCTTGATGAATACGAACGGGGCAACGATGCCGCCCAGACCCCACACGAGCAGGTTGTGAGTCAGCAGCTGTCCGGACGGGACCTCGCGGTACTTAACGCCCTTCAGCGCGGCCGGGATCAGCGCGACGATAACAAGCGCGTTATAGATGATGGCCGAAAGAACCGCGGACAGCGGGCTTGCCAGACCGAGGATGTTGAGCGCTCCAAGGCCCGGGTAGATCGGCGAGAACAGGGCCGGGATGATAGCGAAGTACTTCGCCACGTCGTTGGCCACCGAGAAGGTCGTGAGCGAACCGCGGGTCATGAGCAGCTGCTTGCCAATACGCACGACCTCGATGAGCTTGGTGGGGCTGGAGTCGAGGTCGACCATGTTGCCGGCCTCCTTGGCAGCCTGGGTGCCCGTGTTCATGGCCACGGCGACGTCGGCCTGGGCCAGAGCGGGCGCGTCGTTGGTGCCGTCGCCGGTCATGGCGACCAGGTGGCCCTCACGCTGGAACTCGCGGATCTTCTCGAGCTTGCCCTCGGGGGTGGCCTCTGCCAGGAAGTCGTCCACACCCGCCTCGGCGGCGATTGCCGCGGCGGTGAGCGGGTTGTCGCCCGTCACCATGATGGTCTTGATGCCCATCTTGCGCAGGTCGGCGAACTTCTCCTTGACGCCGGACTTGATGATGTCCTTGAGGTACACAACGCCCAGCACGCGGCAGTTCTTGGTCACGACCAGCGGGGTGCCGCCGGCCTTGGCGATGCGCTCGACGACCTCGTCGCACTCCTGGGAGAACACGCCGCCGGCCGCCTCCACGTAGGCGCGCACGGAATCGGCGGCGCCCTTGCGGATCTCATTGCCCTCGTAGTTCACGCCCGACATGCGCGTCGCCGCGGTGAACGGGATGAACTCCATGCCCTTGTCCTCGAGCGTGCGGCCGCGCAGGCCGAACTGCTCCTTGGCGAGCACGACGATGGAACGGCCCTCGGGCGTCTCGTCGGCCAGCGAGGAGAGCTGCGCGGCGTCGGCCAGCTCCGCGGGATCGACGCCGTCGACCGGGATGAACTCGGAGGCCTGGCGGTTGCCCAGGGTGATGGTGCCGGTCTTGTCGAGCATGAGGATGTCGACGTCGCCGGCGGCCTCGATGGCGCGGCCGGACATGGCCAGCACGTTGGCCTCGTTCAGACGGCTCATGCCGGCGATGCCGATGGCGGACAGCAGCGCGCCGATGGTGGTGGGGGCCAGGCACACGAGCAGCGCCACGAGCGTGGTCACGGACGTGGGGTTGGCCATGTCGCTGAGGCCGGCCGAGAAGCAGGAGTAGCAATAGAGGGCCAGCGTGACCAGAATAAAGACGATGGAGAGGGCCACCAGGAAGATCTCCAGGGCGATCTCGTTGGGGGTCTTCTTGCGCGCGGCGCCCTCGACCATCGCGATCATCTTGTCGAGGAAGCTCTGGCCGGGCTCGCTGGAGATCTTGACGATGATCCAGTCGGACAGCACCGTGGTACCGCCGGTAACGGCAGAGCGGTCGCCGCCGGCCTCGCGGACCACGGGGGCGGACTCGCCGGTGATGGCGGACTCGTCAACGGAGGCAGCGCCCTCGATGACGTCGCCGTCGCCGGGAATCTGCTCGCCGGCGCGTACGATCACCAGGTCGCCGCGCGTGAGCTCGGTGCCGGGAACGACGGTGAAGTGCTCCTTGTCCTCAACGGACTCGATGCGATGGGCCTCGACATCCTTCTTGGCCGCACGCAGGGAATCGGCCTGAGCCTTACCGCGGCCCTCGGCGAGCGCCTCGGCGAAGTTCGAGAACAGATCGGTGAGCCACAGGATGACCGCGATGGCGACCACATAGTAGGTGGGCACACCCGCGTCCTGCACACCGAAGACGGAAGCGACGGCCAGGACGGAGGTCATGACGGCGGAAAGCCACACCAGGAACATGACCGGGTTTTGAATCTGGACGCGAGGATCCAGCTTGGCAAACGAGTCGCGGACCGCGCGGCCCATCATGTCTTTTTGCATAGCCATAAATCTGCGCCCTCCTTTACGCAATCATCTGGAAGAACTCGGCAACGGGGCCAAGCGCCAGGGCCGGGAAGAAGCTCAGGGCACCGATCAGCAGAACGATGAACACGAGCAGGAATACGAACATGCCGTTGGTGGTAGACAGGGTACCGGCGCTCTCGGCGACCTTGCCCTTCTTGGCCAGCGAGCCGGCGATGGCCAGCGTACCGACGATGGGCATGAAGCGGGCGAACAGCATCTCGAGGCCGAGCATGACGTTGATCCAGGGGATGTTGCAGTTCATGCCCGCGAACGCCGAGCCGTTGTTGCCACCGCATGAGGTGAAGGCGTACAGCACCTCGGAGAAGCCGTGCGCGCCGCCGTTGTTGAGCTGGTCGGCAAGACCGGGCACCATGCAGGCGATGCCCGAGCACACCAGGATCGCGAACGGGGTTGCCAGGCACAGGACGACCGCCCAGCGCATCTCGCCCGGCTCGATCTTCTTGCCCAGGAACTCGGGCGTGCGCCCGACCATGAGGCCGGCGATGAACACCGTGAGGATGGCGAAGCCGATCATGCCGTACAGGCCGCAGCCCACGCCGCCGAAGACGACCTCGCCCAGGGCCATCTGGAGCATCTGGACGAAACCGCCCAGCGGGGTGTAGGAATCGTGCATGGAGTTGACCGAGCCGTTGGAGGCGGCGGTGGTGTAAGCCGACCACGTGGAGGAGGCGGCGATGCCGAAGCGGCTCTCCTTGCCCTCCATGTTGCCGCCGGCCTGGCCGTCGGTCATCTCGATGTTGACCGCTCCGCCATCGGCCAGCTGCGGGGTGCCCGCATGCTCGTTGACGGCGATGACGCCGGTGAAGATCACCAGCAGGATGAGCATGGCGGCGAAGATGGCCTTGCCCTGCTTGGTGTTCTTGACGCCGATGCCGAAGGTGAAGCAGCAGGCGGCCGGGATCAGCAGCAGGCTGGTCATCTCGATGATGTTGGTGAAGGCGTTGGGGTTCTCATACGGATGGGCGGAGTTCACGCCGAAGAAGCCGCCGCCGTTGGTGCCGGACTGCTTGATGGCGACCTGAGGAGCCGCGGGGCCCTGGGGCAGGAACTGCTCGGTGACCACGCGCGCGTCCTCGACGACCTTGCCGTCGACCTTGACCGTGTCTCCCTCGATCTGGGCGCCGTCGATGACGCTCCAGCCGCCGTCGGCGTTGGGCTGGACGGCGACGGGCTCTACGAGCTCGGCCTTCTGGGCCGGCTGGAAGTTGGCGATGACGCCGCCGGCGGCCAGGCAGATGCCGAACACGAGGTTCAGCGGGATGAGCACGTACAGGACGGTGCGGGTGAGGTCGACCCAGAAGGAGCCCAGACCCTGCTCCTTGACCTGACGGAAACCGCGGATCAGAGCGAACATGACCGCGATGCCGGTGCCAGCGGAGACGAAGTTCTGCACGGTGAGGCCCATGAACTGCACGAGGTAGGACAGGGTGGTCTCACCGGAGTAGGACTGCCAGTTGGTGTTGGTGATGAAGGAAGCCGCCGTGTTGAACGACAGGTCCCACGGCACGCCCGGCAGGTGCTGCGGGTTGCCCGGCAGGACGGCCTGGAGCATCTGGAGCGCGACGAGCACCACGAGCCCGATGCCCGAGAAGGCGAGGACGCTCACCAGGTAGCGCTTCCAGCCCATCTGCTCGGAGGCATCGATACGCAGGAGGCGATAGACGCCTCGCTCCACCGGAGCCAGCACGGGCGACAGAAACGTATGCTCACCGTCCATGACGCGCGCCATGAACTTCCCCAAGGGGATGGCGAGCGCGATGAGGACGGCAAAGTACAGAGCGTACTGAATGATGGCACTCATGCTTTACGAATCACTCCTCATCAAAATATAAATGTAGTAGATCAACAGGCCGATGCACGTGATGCCTATGATCGGGATCAGGACATTCATGTAACCGCTCCTTCCGAGAATCACGGGTGGCACCCTTCCCCGAGTGCCTGGGAACAGTAAACGGCGAAGCGGATTAAAACGGTGTTAGAGTGATGCCCTCCGGCCTTAAGATGCCGTAAAGATGCAGCTGGACGGATGCGGCGCCCCGAACGGAGCCCTATACTCATCGCATGCTCGAGGCGGCCCATCCCACCGCCGCAATCGATCCACACCGGCGAGAAAGGCCTCGCAATGTCACGCACTGCATCCGACGTACGGGCTAACCCCGACCTCCTGCTCAGAGCGCTCGAACAGGACGCCCACACACAGGAGCGCCGCGGACGTCGAGGGCACCTCAAGATCTTCTTCGGGTACGCCGCGGGCGTGGGCAAGACCTACGCCATGCTCCAGGCCGCACACGCCGCCAAGAGGCGCGGCGTGGACGTCGTCGCCGGCTATATCGAACCTCATGAGCGCCCCGCAACGGCGCGCCTGTCGCGGGGCATCGAGCGCATCCCGCATATGGCCATCGAGCACAACGGCATCGAACTCGCGGAATTCGACCTCGACGCTGCCCTGGCCCGGGCGCCGCAGCTCATCCTCGTCGACGAACTCGCGCACACCAATGCACCGGGGTGCCGCCATGAAAAGCGCTATCAAGATGTCGAGGAGCTCCTGCGCACCGGCATAGACGTCTACACCACGGTCAACGTCCAGCACATCGAGAGCTTGAACGACATGGTGGCCTCCATCACGGGCGTCGTCGTGCGCGAGCGCATCCCCGACCGCGTCTTCGATGACGCCGACCAGGTCGAGCTCGTGGATATCGAGCCCGAGGACCTGCTCGAGCGCCTCAAGGCCGGACTCGTGTACCGCGCGGCGCAGGCCGACCGCGCGCAGCGCAACTTCTTCAGCATCGAGAACCTCACGGCGCTGCGCGAGATCGCCCTCCGCAGATGCGCGGACCGCACCGGGCGCCTCGCCGACGCCGCGCGCGTGCTCGGCAACCGCGACTACTACACCAGCGAGCGCATCCTGGTCTGCCTCTCCCCCGCCCCCACGAACCCGCGCATCGTGCGGGCGGCCGCGCGGCTGTCGAAGGCCTTCCACGGCGAACTCGTCGCCCTATTCGTCGAGAGTCCGCGAACCCAGACCATGGACGAGGACGAACGTGCCCGCCTCTCATCGAACAGCGCCCTCGCCGAACAGCTCGGCGCGCAGGTGGAAACGGTGTATGGGGACGACATCGCCTTTCAGATCGCCGAGTTCGCGCGACTGTCCGGCATCTCGAAGATCGTCATGGGGCGCACCGGCGAGGCGCGTGGCCTGCATCACGCGCTCTTCGGGCGCAAGTCGCTCGTGGAGAGGCTGATCGCCATCGCGCCGAACCTCGACATCTACATCATCCCCGATCAGCCGGTTCCGGCCAGGCGGGGGCAGGACCGGCCAACGGCCTCGGAACCTCATCTGCCGAGCAGGCGGGACATGTTGCTCACGCTGGGCCTATCCGCCATCGCCACGGCAGTTGGCACCGCATTCCGCGGACTCGGGTTCGCCGACTCGAGCATCATCTCCCTCTACATCCTCACGGCCCTGCTCACGGCCGTCACGACCACGGGGCGCGTCTGCACCATCGTGTCGAGCATCCTCTCGGTGGTGCTCTACAACTTCTGCTTCGTGACGCCGCTGTTCTCATTCGACAGCTACGACCGAAGCTACCTCGTGACCTTCGTCATCATGTTCGCGACCGCAATGGTGGCAGCCGAACTCACCGCGCGCCTCACCGACAACGCGCGTACCTCGGCGAAAAACGCCTTCAGGACCCGCGTGCTCCTCGAAACCAACCAGCTCCTGCAGCGGGCCCAGGGACCCCAGGCACGAGCGCGCATCGCCATGAGCCAGCTCGTGAAGCTCCTCAGGCTCGACGTCGTCTTCTACCCCGCAGACGGCGACCTGCTCGGAGAGCCGCTGTATGAGAGCGCCGGGGCCGAAGACCACCGCACGTCCCTGCTCACCGAATACGAGCGCGCCGTGGCGACGTGGACTTTCAACAACAACAAGCACGCTGGGGCGAGCACTCACACCCTGCCAGAGGCGCAATGCCTCTACCTTGCGGTGCGCGCAGGCAACGAGGTGTTCGGCGTCGTGGGCATCGATCTTAAGGGGCGCGGACTCGAGGCGTTCGAGCACTCCATCGTCTTGTCGATCGTCGGCGAGTGCGCACTCGCCCTCGAGAGCGACAAGGCGGCGCGGGAGCGGGAGGAGGCCGCCGTATTCGCCAAAAACGAGCAGCTGCGCGCCAACCTGCTTAGATCCATCGGCCATGACCTGAGGACGCCCCTCACCGCGATCTCGGGATCTGCCGCCGTGCTGCGCGATGGTGGGGAGAAACTCGGGGACGCGAAACGGCTCGAGCTCGCGGACGCCATTTACGACGACTCGCTCTGGCTGATCGACACCGTCGAGAACCTCCTCGCCATCACGCGCGTCGAGGATGCGGGCATGCACCTCAACCTCACCTCGGAGCTCATGGATGAGGTCATAGCCGCCGCCCTCGGCCATGTCGCGCGCGGGGCGCGCGGCCACCGGGTCGTCGCCGCGCATACGGACGAGCTCCTCTTGGTAAAGATAGACGTCCACCTCATCATGCAGGTCCTCACCAACCTCGTCGTGAACGCGTTCAAGTACACGCCCGAGGGCTCGACCGTGACGGTGGGCGCGCGAAGGGCCGGGGCCTTCGTCGTTGTCGAGGTCGCCGACGACGGGCCGGGCGTGGCCGACTGCGACAAACCGCACGTCTTCGACCGCTTCTTCATCTCGAGCAAAGCGCTGCCCGTGGACTCCCATCGCAGCTTCGGGCTCGGGCTGTCGCTGTGCCGCTCGATTGTAGAGGCGCATGGCGGTACCATCGAAGTGCATGACAACCACCCCCATGGAGCGGTTTTCCGCTTCACCCTTCCCGCCGAGGAGATCGAGATCCATGAATGACGGCACACGCTCAAACATACTCGTGGTCGAGGACGACCCGGCGGTCCGCAATCTCGTGACGACCGCGCTCGGCCTGCATGGATACGACGTCGAGGCGGCGACGAATGGCGAGACGGCCATCTTGGACGCCGCCTCGCGCAACCCCGCCCTCATCATGCTCGATCTCGGCCTGCCCGACATCGACGGCGTGGACGTCATATCCAAGGTCCGCAGCTGGTCGGCGGTGCCCATCATCGTCATCTCGGCACGCACCGAAGACTCGGATAAAATCGGCGCGCTCGACGCCGGCGCGGACGACTACCTAACGAAGCCCTTCTCGGTGGAGGAGATGCTCGCCCGCGTGCGCGCCAACTTGCGACGCTCGGCCATGCCCGCGGCCGATTCCGTCGAGTCGAGCACCTTCGACAACGGGGGCCTGCATATCGACTATGCCGCGGGGTACGCCGAGCTCGACGGCGAGCGGCTCTCGCTCACGCCCACCGAGTACAAGCTCCTCGTGCTTTTGGCGAAAAACGTCGACAAGGTGCTCACGCACACGTTCATCACGCGCGAAATCTGGGGGACGAGCTGGGATAGCGACATCGCGAGTCTTCGCGTGTTCATGCGGACCCTACGCAAGAAGATAGAGGCCGACCCCTCGCACCCGACGATGATCCAGACGCACGTGGGCGTGGGCTACCGCATGCAGCGACTCTAGTCCGATCAGGCCTCGTCGCCAAAGGAGATGCCCAGGGAACGCGCCTCGTGCACCAGGTCGCTGCCGGGGTCGACGTACTTGAGCTTGCCGGCGACCTCCTCCAGCGGCACGCGGCACATCTTGCCAGAGCGCTGCGCGACCATAAAGCCGCTCTCCCCCTCCAGGAAACCCAAAGCCGCCTCGACGCCGCACTGCGTGGCGAACACGCGGTCCTGCGCATCGGGCTGGCCTCCGCGCTGCGTGTGACCGGGGATTGCCACACGCGTCTCGCGACCGGTGCGGGCCTCGATCTCGCGCGCGATGTCGTAGACGATGGACGGAGAGGTGCGCGCCGCGACGAGCTTCTTGTACTCCTTCTTGGACAGCGTCGCCTCATCGCGCGAGATAGCGCCCTCGGCGACCACGATGATGGTGAACCGGGCACCGGCCTGCATGCGGCGATTGATCGCGGCGATCACGTTGTCCATGTCGTAGGGGATCTCGGGAATCAGACAGACGTCGGCACCGCCCGCAACCGCGGCGTACAGCGGAATCCAACCCACCTTATGGCCCATGATCTCGATCACGAAGACGCGTCCGTGGCTGCTCGCGGTGGTGTGGATGTCGTCGATGCACTTGGTGGCGATCTCGACCGCGCTCGTGAAGCCAAAGGTAAGGTCGGTGCCCCAGGTGTCGTTGTCGATGGTCTTGGGCAGGGCAATGACGGAGAGACCCTCCTCGCGCAAGCGGTTGGCCGTCTTGGTGGAGCCGTTTCCGCCCAGCATAAACAGACAATCGAGCTTGAGCTCGCGATAGGTCTCCTTCATGGCGGCGACCTTGTCCACACCGTCGGCCTCGGGCGTGTCGAGGCGCTTGAAGGGCGTGCGGCTCGTGCCCAAGATGGTCCCGCCGCGCGTGAGGATGCCGCTGAAGTCGACCGGTGCCATCTTGCGATAGCGCTTGTAGATCATGCCCTGGTACCCGTCCTCGAACCCGTAGATCTCAACGGGCTCCGTCGACAGGTTGACGACGGTCTTTACGATGCCACGCATGGTGGCGTTGAGCGCCTGACAGTCGCCACCGCTCGTCAGAAGGCCGATTCGCACCATAGGTACCCCTCACGCTCATGGCACACGCCGCCTGAAGGGCGGCGAGCGCGGTCTATTCACATATTCAACAGTGTACGCCCAACGAAGCCCCGCTCAGCGTGTCCGCGCGCATCGCTTACATACGCGCGATTCTTTAACATGCTCGAAAGCATCGCGTAAAGAGTCCATCATGCTTGCGCGTTACACTCACCATGAACCGAGGCACGGCGATAACCTAAAGACATCCATGCGATTTCACAGGTACCACCACTTCCGGCAAGCACCGCAACACGAGGGAGCCATCATGGGCAACGACGGACACAACAAGCAGCGTGATTTGAATTACACCCAAAACCGTGAACTTTCCTGGCTCCGTTTCGACGAACGCGTGCTCTCCGAGTCCCTCGACGACACGGTGCCGTTGTTCGAGCGCCTCAAATTCATCGCGATTTTTGAGAGCAACATGCATGAGTTCCTCATGGTCCGCATGGGTGGACTCTCAAGCCTGGCGACCCTCAAGCGGCAGCCACGCGACAACAAGAGCGGCATGACCCCCTCCGAGCAAGTGGCGGCCGTATTCTCGGCGTTGCCGGGATTGTTCTCCAAAGCCGCCTCGTCCCTCGACGCCATCGAATCCCTCCTGCGCGTCAAGGGCATCGAGCGCATCACGCCCTCCGAGCTCATAGGTGCCGAGCGCGATGCGGTGCGCAGCTACTTCGACCGCAACGTGCTCCCCATCTTCTCGCCGCTCATCATCGACCCGCGCCACCCCTTCCCCAACCTGCGCAACGGAGCCCTCTACATCGTCTGCACGCTCGCCGCCGCCTCCGAAGACGAACAAGGGCTCCTCGGCATCATCGAGGTCCCAAGCTCGCTCCCCCGCGTCGTCGAGATCACGAGAAACGACGGCCAGCTGCGCTACATCCTGCTCGAGGATGTCATCTTGGCGTGCCTGGAATCGTGTTTTGGCTCCTATGTCCCGCAGGATCGCGCGGTAATCCGCGTCACGCGCAACGCCGACCTCGACCCGGACGGCGAGGGCGTCGAGGAAGACGAGGATTACCGCCAGCACATGAAGAAGGTGCTCAAGAAGCGCTTGCGCCTCCAGCCCGTGCTCCTCGCCGTGCACGGAGATTTCGCCCGCGAGTCCCTCAAGTCGATCCGCAAGGCACTGGGACTGAGCCAGCAGGCCGTCCTGTCGGTTACCATGCCCCTTGACTTGGGATATATCTACTCCCTGGAGGGCAAGTTGCCCGCCACCGTGCGCGACCGGCTCCTGTTCCCTCCGTTCGCCCCCCAGCCGAGCCCGCTGTTTTGCCCGGGTGACTCCATGCGCGATCAGGTGCTCGCCGGCGACAAGCTGCTGTTCTACCCCTACGAGTCGATGGGCACGCTTCTCGGCCTCATCAACGAGGCCGCCCACGACGACACCTGTATCTCGCTGCGCATCACGCTCTACCGCGTAGCGCGTCAGTCGCGTTTGTGCGAGTCGCTCATCTCCGCAGCCGAGCGTGGCAAAGAGGTGACCGTGCTGATGGAACTCCGCGCGCGCTTTGACGAGGAGAACAACATCGCCTGGGCGGAGCGCCTCGAGGAGGCGGGCTGCACCGTCATCTACGGTGCGGAGGGCTTCAAATGCCATTCCAAGATCTGCCAACTCACCTATCATGACCAGGGGAAGATTCGCCGCATTACCCTACTGGGGACCGGCAACTTCAACGAGAAGACCGCACGCCTGTACTCGGACTTCATGCTCATGACTGCGCACGAGGGCATCGGCGAGGACGCCAACGCGTTCTTCCGAAACCTCACCCTGGGCAACCTGCGCGGCGAGTACCGCTACCTCGGCGTGGCGCCCGCCGGGCTCAAGCCCCTCGTGATGGACGGCCTCGACCGCGAGATCGCCCGTGCGCGCGCCGGCATGCCCGCCCACGCCTTCTTCAAGATGAACTCCCTCACCGACCGAGAGGTCATCGATAAGATCGCCGAGGCAAGCCGAGCGGGTGTCCGCATCGATATGATCATCCGCGGGATATCCTGCATGCTGCCGGGCATCGAGGGCAGCACCGAGAACGTGCACATCCGCTCTATCGTGGGTCGCTTCCTGGAGCACGCGCGCGTGTACTCCTTCGGTGAGGACGCCGACACCGTCTACCTGTCGAGCGCCGACATGATGACGCGCAACACCGAGCACCGTGTGGAGATCGCCTATCCCGTTCTCGACCCCACGTGTCGCGCCATGGCGCGCGACTACATGGCCGATCAGCTGCGCGACAACGTGAAGGCTCGTGAGCTGAGCGCGCAGGGCACCTGGGAGCCCGTTGCCCGAGCGGAGGGCGATGAGCCCTTCAATGCACAGGAGCACTTCATGACGCAGGCTGCCAACCGCGCTCGCGCCGCAGAGGAACGACGCGCGGCTCGAGCCGTCGAGGTCGAACGTGCCGCGCGTGACGAAATCGCACATGACGCGGAAACGGTGAACCCCCGTGCAGGCCGGGCGCCCGACACGTCGAATGCCGATGCGACGCCGTCGCAACCGGTTGCCTCCACAACGGAAACCAACGAGCTCAACCAAGCTGTCGAGCCCCAAGAGACAGACGGCCACAAGGGTACCGAACAGGGCAAAGAGAGCAACTTCAAGCGCGGCTGGCACATGGTGATGCGCGGCTTCCGCGAGATGCTCTCCTAGCCGCCATTACCCGTTTTCAAGACGAGGACGCTTTCGTATTCGACGGGCAGCCGGCGCACCGCGCGTGTAATGTCGAAAAATACGCGATTGAAGCGCGTCAATTTCGACATTCTACGCGCGGATCCGTCAAATCCGGCTGACATGCCGCGCCGCCTCACATCATGCACGAGGAGGCAGGTACGTTATACGCATTAGCCCTCGAGCTGCTCGCTGGCCTCGAGCCAAGCCATCTCGAGCTCATCAAGCTCCTCACGAGCGTGGGCAATTGCCTCCTGCTGCGCAGTGAGGGCGGCGAAGTCGGTGGGGTCGATGGCGAACATCCCCTGCTCAAGCTCCTCGACCTTGCCGCGACGCGTCTCCATTTTGCGTTCGAGCGAAGCAACCTCCTTCTTGAGGCGCTGGCGCTCCGCATTCGACAGTCCGCATGCCTGGGAAGGTGTCGCCACGGCAGATGCGACGGCTCCTTGACCGGACGCGCCGCCGCCCAAAGGTGACCCCGCTTCCAAAGCACCACCGAACCCGGGCGCCTGAGGATGGGACGCTCCGCCGGCAGACGCGCCCTCCGTCAAACGCAGGTACTCGTCCACGCCACCAGGTACGTGGCGAAGCGTGCCTCCTATGAGGGCCCACTGCTGGTCAGTCACACGTTCCATGAGGAAACGGTCGTGCGTCACGAGGATGAGCGTGCCCGGCCAGCTGTCGAGCAGGTCCTCCACGAGAGCGAGCATGTCGGTATCGAGGTCGTTGCCCGGCTCGTCCAAAATCAAGACATTCGGTTCCTCCAAAATGGTCAGCAGCAACGACAAACGGCGCTTCTGACCACCCGAAAGATCCTTGATACGACTCCACATCTGTTGCTGCGTAAATCCGAGGCGCTCGAGCAGCTTCTCGGGGCTCGTCTCCTTGCCCTCGACCATCACGTAACGCTTGCCGCGGGCAAGCACCTCGCGAATGGTATCGTCCTCGACGGGCTTTAACTCGTCGAGCTGCTGGGACAGCACGCCAAACCGGACCGTGGAACCAATCTTCACGCGTCCGCGGAGCGGCTTGAGTTTGTCCTGGATGATATTGAGCAAGGTGGTCTTACCGGCGCCGTTCTCGCCGAGCAGGCCGTAGCGGTCGCCCGCACCAATAAGCCAGGTCACATCGGAAAGAACGGGACGACCCAAAGCCACGGCGTCAGGAGACACGCCGCGGGCAGCGAAGCCGTCCGCCGCAGCGGAATTGCCCACAGCAGAAGGATTGTCCGGCACGGCGGAGCCGCCAAGAGAACTTGTGCCTTCCTTGGAGCCACGCACGGCGGCCAAGGAGCTTGCGTAACCCGCGTCCACATCGATCACATCGATGACCTGCTTGCCCAGGCGGCTCACCGCGAGACGCTTGAGCTCGAGCTCGTTGCGCACGGGAGGCACGTCGGCAATAAGCTCGCGGGCGGCCTCAACGCGGAACTTGGGCTTGGTACTACGCGCCTGCGCACCACGAGAGAGCCAGGCAAGCTCCTTGCGGGCCATGTTGCGGCGACGCTCCTCGGTTACCTGCGCCATACGATCGCGCTCGACGCGCTGCAGGATGTAGGCGGAGTACCCACCCTCAAAGGGGTCGACACACCCGTCGTGCACCTCCCACATGGAGGTGCAGACTTCATCGAGAAACCAGCGGTCATGCGTGACCACGAGCATTGCGCCGCTCGATTTCTGCCACCGCGCCTTCAAATGCTCGGCGAGCCAGTTGATGGTACGCATGTCCAGATGGTTGGTGGGCTCGTCGAGCATGAGCACGTCATAGTCGCCAATAAGCAGGCGCGCCAGATCCACACGACGACGCTGTCCACCAGAGAGCTCGCCCACCAGGCCCTCCCAGGGCACGTCGGCGATAAGACCGTCAAGAATCTGACGCACACGCGGGCTCGACGCCCACTCGTATTCGGGAAGGTCGCCCACCACAGCACGATGCACGGTCATGCCGTCATCGAGTGCGTCGCGCTGACCGAGGACGCCCACCGTCACATCACGACGGCGCGTCACGCGTCCGGCGTCCGGCTCGATCGCACCCGAGAGAATGCCGAGCAGGCTCGACTTGCCATCACCATTCTTGCCCACGATGCCGATGCGGTCGCCCTCGTTCACGCCGAGCGTCACGTTCTGCGCAATCAGTTTGGTAGGAAACTCAAGATGCACGCTGTCGCAACCGAGCAGAATGGCCATATCGAAACGCTCCTCGCTATCGTATTCACAGCCATCCATCTTAGCAGGGCGTCTACCCGCCCCGCCCGCCACATTGCAGACACGAGCACTTAACCACAGTGTGCCGCGCCGTACCCTCGGGCATATCGTCCCGCGCGCAGTTCCGCACGAGCCGAAGGCCCCAGTGGGGCCTTCGTGCGAGTTCAGGACTGTCCGAGCACGGGATGATATGCCCGAGGGTACGGCGCGAAGCGTGATAGGCGGTCTACGAGAACATGCCGGTCAGGTAGTCGTTCAGGCGCTTATCGCGAGGACGCTGGAAGATCTGCTCCGTCTCGCCGTACTCGACCATGTCGCCCATATAGAAGAACGCCGTTCGGTTGGAGGCGCGGCTCGCCTGCTCCATGTTGTGCGTCACGATAACGATGGCGCGCTCCTTCACGATGCTCTGCATGAGCTCCTCGATCGCCAGCGTGGAGATGGGGTCGAGCGCAGAGCACGGTTCATCGAACAAAATCACGTCGGGATGCATGGCGAGGGTGCGCGCAATGCACAGACGCTGCTGCTGGCCACCGGAAAGCGAAAAGGCGCTCTGGTGTAGCTTGTCCTTGACCTCGTCCCACAGGGCGGCGCCGCGCAGGCTCTCCTCCACGAGCGCATCGAGGTTCTCCTTGCCCTTGAGGCCATGGCGCTTGGGCGCGAACACGATGTTCTCGTAGATGGACTTGCGGAACGGATTGGGCTGCTGGAACACCATGCCGATGGAACGGCGCAACTCGTAGAGGTTCTCCTCGCGGGTGTTGATGTTCCGGCCATCGTAGAGGATCTCGCCCTCAACGCGGCATCCGCGGATCTCTCGATTCATGAGGTTGAGGGAGCGTAGGAACGTCGACTTGCCGCAACCGGAAGGGCCGATGAGTGCGGTGATCTCGCCCTTGTGGAATTCGAGGGACGTATCATGCAGCGCATGGTTGTCGCCGTAATACACGTTGACGCCGCGCGCCTCGAGAACGACTTCGCCATCGGTCGCACCGCGAGGCTGCACGGAGGCGGCACCGGCGCGCACGCTATCCATGAAGGCTTCGGACGCACTCGACTCCACGGGGGCGGAAACGTCATGTTGGGTAGACTTGTTACTCATTCGGCCGTCATCCTTTTCGCCAGAGCCTTACCGGCCAAACGAGAAGCCACGTTGAACAGCAGGACGCAAATCATCAGCAATGCGGCGGTTCCCCATACGATGTGCTGCGCCTCGGGGCTTCCCTCACCGTAAATCTTGTAAATGTGCACCGCAAGCGACTCGCCCGGTCGGAAGATGTTCCATGCGCACGTGGGGCTTGAGAAGTTGAGCGAGAGGAAGTTCAGGCGCACCGGGCTCGACATGCCCGAGGTGAACAGCAGGGCCGCGGCCTCGCCGAAGACACGCCCGGCGGAAAGAACCACGCCCGTCACAATGGCGGGCATTGCGGCGGGAATCAGCACGTGGACCGTCGCCTCCCAGCGCGTAAGGCCCATGGCCAGGCATGCATCGCGCTGGTGCTGAGGAACGTCATCGAGGGCCTGCTGGATAACGCGCACCAAGATAGGGATATTGAACATGGTGAGCGCGACCGCACCGGAAATGATCGAGTACTTCCAGCCAAAATTCACCGAGAACACGAGGAAGCCGAACATGCCGACGACGATCGACGGCAGGGAGGACAGCGTCTCGATGGCGGTACTCGCGATGCTCGTGATGGGGCCGTCGGGTGCGTACTCCGTGAGGAACACGGCAGCCCCCAAGCTCACGGGAACGGAGATGATCAGCGTGATGAGCAACAGATAGAACGAATCGAAGAGCTGGTAAGCCACACCACCGGCAGCGCCGTTGGAGCGGCTGGGCTGCGTGAGGAACCCAGGAGTGAACAAGGTCGAAAGGCCCTCATATAGGATGTAGGCGACCATCGAGACCACGATGAACATGACGAGTCCCGCGATGGCGGCAAGCGCCACGGTTGCGAAGCGATCGGCTCGGCGGGAACGGCGAATGATACGCATGTCCCCCATCTGAGCGGACGCCGCCTGAGAGATATCAGCCACGGGCGTTCGCCCCCTTCTTGCCAATGAGATGGATGATCAGGATGAAAATGAGCGACATACCCATGAGCAGCAGGCCCAGCGACCACAGGACGTCCTTTTGCACGGAGCCATCCGCATAAATCGCCATGCTGGTGGTAAGCGTGGTCGTGATGGTGGATGCCGGTGACAACAGGGACGCGGGCATGACCTCAGCGCCACCGATGACCATGCGCACCGCGAGCGTCTCGCCAAAGGCGCGCGTCATGCCGAGAATAACCGCGGTCATGAGCGAGGGAAGGGCGCTCTTGAGCACCACGTGCCAAATCGTCTGCCAGCGGGTATAGCCTAGGGCGAGCGAGCCCTGACGATATCCATCGGGTACGGCGCGCAGCGCGTCCATGGAAAGCGTCGTGACGGTAGGCAAGATCATGACGGAGAGCACGATGGCACCGGGCAGGATACCCATGCCCGTCTGCGTCCCAAACACGGCTTTACAGGCGGCGACCACCACATGGAAGCCGATGAGACCGAACACGACCGACGGGATACCCACCAGCAGCTCGACCATGGGTTGGAACACGCGCTTTCCGAACGCCGGGGCGATCTCAACCGCAAAGATGGCGGAACCAATCGCGATGGGAAGCGCAATTGCCGTCGAAAGCAGCGTGACCGCAAAAGACGTGATGATAAGCGGAAGCGCGCCGGTCTGCGGCAATCCCGTCGCCTCGTCGACATTGGCGAGGCTCCAATCAGTCCCGGTAAAGAACCCAACGACGTCGACACCGTCCTTGACGAAGGTCGAGATGCCCTTCTGCGCCACCATGACGATCAGCGCAAGGACAAGAAGCGTCACGAGCGCTACACACGCGCCCGTGACGCCCTGACCGACCCTCTCAAGGTTGCGCTTGGGCATGTGCTTTGCCATACCGCACCTTTCGAGAATTCGTGACTTCAACAGTTACTTCTTGGAGACCTTGCCCTCGGCATCCTTGGTCACCAGCATCTCGGAGACGGGGATGAAGCCCTGCTCCTCAACGAGGGAGCCCTGGACGTCGTCGGAGAGCATGTAATCGAGGAACGCCTTGGTGGCGTCGTCGGCATCCTCGGCGCAGTACATGTGCTCGGTCGCCCAGATGGGGAAGCTGTTGTCGAGGACGTTCTTGCTCTCCGGCTCCACGCCGCCCACCTTGATGGCGGTGAACTTGGAGTCATCGAAGTGGGAGAAGTCGATGTAGGAAATGGCGTTATCGGTGGAGCCCATGAGGGTCTGGACGTCGCCGGACTTGTCCTGCTCGGGCTGAGCCGGCTTATAGGTATTCTTCTCGTCACCGAAGACGGCGGCCTCGAAGGTGGCGCGGGTGCCGGACCCCTCCTTGCGGTTGACGACGACGATCTCAGCGTCGTCACCACCGACCTCGCTCCAGTTGGTGATGGTGCCGCCGAAGATTCCCTTGAGCTGCTCGAGGGTCAGGTCGTCGACGGTAACGTTCTTGGAGACGATCGGGCCCATACCCACGACGGCGACCTCATGGTCGACGAGCTTGGCGGCAGCGTCGGCATCGAGCTTGGTCTCGGCGAAGACGTCGGAGTTGCCGATGGTCACGGTTCCGGAGGAAACGGCGGTGAGGCCGGCGCCGGAACCATTGCCGGAACCAGAGATGACGCAGTCGGGGTTCTCGTTCATGAACTGCTCGGCCGCAGCCTCGACGAGCGCCTGGAAGGAGGAGGCACCGTCATAGGTGACCTCGCCCGTCACGGTAGCGGCGGCATCGGCGGAGCCGGCAGCGGGAGCGTCAGAGCCACCGCAGCCAGCCAGACCAAGACCGGCGACAGCGGCAAGACTGCCAGCGAGACCGAGGAAGGAGCGACGAGAGCAGGAATAATCGAACATGGTTCTCCCTTCGAGAGCAAACGTGCGCAATGCGCGCGGACGGTCCGGGGCGTGTCCTTAAGGCCCCCATGGGGAACCTTCAACTCCCCATCCGTCGTACCGCAAGCACAATACCGCGCGTTCGCCGCCCATTCCTCCACGTTCGCCGTCTCTTACGGCTCTCTGACCATCCATTACCGCCCGCTGCGCCCCAGCTTACCCGCGGCTTACATAGACGACTGAGATTGACGCCCATGCGTTATGCCGTGGACAACCACCCGGCCAACCCGCCACATTCCCCCTGCCCATTCGAGGGCGAACGGCGTTTGAAGCATCTTCCAAGCCGATAAAGGGGGTCTTTATTTAAAAAGTGAGGGGTTTATTTGGCAACAGCTGAATATACACGCACGTTCTTCCGTCGAATCATGCGGATATGGTCCAGCTAAAGCGTGTGCATACGGCGAGCCGGGATAACCGCTCATATTCTATTTTTTAACCCCTCTTACGGGGACGTTTCGCCCTCGGGCGGCCCGCGGTACCCGTTCGTCCCGAGTCGTCGCCATGGCGTCTGCGGTACAGGTAGCCGCCAAACACCATGGAAAGCGCAATGATCACGAAGCCGAAGATTTGCTCCCAGAAATTGGGCACGATTGTCTCCCGTCCTATCCCTGCATGCATACGATACACACGTGCAATGGGGCACCGTGGCTCTTTCTCCGCGGCGCCCGCGTCTCTTACAGCTCGAGCTCGTTGAGGCGAAGAATAGCCAAGATATACATCTTGAGAGCGCCGCGGAAAAGCGCCTCGTTCGCCGCCTCGTTGGGACCGTGCATGGTGCCTGCCCACTCGGGAAGTTCGAGGTCGTTGTCCTCGGGGCCGAACGACACCGCACTCTTGAAGTTGCGGGCATAAGTGCCGCCTCCCATGGAGAACGGCTCGGCATGTTTGCCCGTAACCTCGCGATATGTGTCGAGCAGCGCTTGCACGGCGGGGCTCTCCGCCGAGGTCGAGAACGGCTCCTTGGTGCTGTCGAGCACGAATTCTGCACCATACCGCGCCGCGTGGGCACGGCAGATCATGGACATCTCGTCGCAGGTGATCGAATCGGGATAGCGAACGTCGATGGTCTGCGAGATACGCCCGTCAGAAACCTTGATCGTGCCCGCGTTGCAGGTGAGCGGACCGAAAGCCGCGCTCTCAGCCTCGATGCCCAAACCCTCGCCTGCCGTTCCCTCATGCACGATGGAAAGCAGGTTGAGATAGGTGCGCTCGCCTTCAGAGAGGAGATCGGGCCGCTCGGCCGAGATCTCCTGCAGATAGTCGACAATCAGAGCAATGGCATTGACGGTACCCTGAGGCAGCGAAGCATGTCCGCCGATGCCCTTGGCGAAAATGCGGGACCGCCCCTCCCCGAGCGGCTCAACCGTCAAGCGCTCCGCATGAGACCGCGGTGCGGGAAGCTCAGAGACGGGGACTGCAAGCACACACACCGACTCGCTCGGAATGGCATTGGTGGCATCCGCGCCACTCCACGACTCGATGGCACCGTCTTTGATAGGCGCACTCACGAACATGCCGCCAAAGCAACCCTTCTCGGCATTGCAAACGGGAAACTCTGCATCCGGCGTGAAGAGGAACAGCGGCTGCTCATGAGACTCGAGGTAATGGTGGACGTCGGTCATCCCGACCTCCTCATCGCACCCCAAAAGCGCGCGGAAACCGTAGCGGGGCTTGATACCGCGGCTCAGCAGGTATGCACCGGCGTATAGCGAGAGCACCGCCGGGCCCTTGTCGTCGATCACGCCGCGGCCAAGCAGCCAACCCTCGCGGCGCTCCATCACATAGGGGTCGGTTGCCCAACCGGGACCAGCGGGAACGACGTCGACATGCGCTATCGTAGCGATGTGCCCATCAAGCTCCCCCGCGATATCGGCGATGCCGACGTAGCCCCCATCGTCCCCCGTCTCGTATCCAAGGCGATGGGCGATGTCGAGAGCGCAGTCGAGGGCATCTCGCACGGTGGCACCGAAAGGAGCGCCGGGCATCGATTTCCCAGCATCGGCGACCGAAGGATGCGCGACGAGGGCGGCGATGTCGGCCACCACATCCTCCCAGACCTCATCGACATATGCCTCAATGTCATCCATACTTCCAGTGCGCATGGGCACTCCCTTCATGAAGACGTTCAATCTAGACCATTGTGCCCCATAAACCGGATGGGGCAAAGCCCGTGAGCAAACCCTCGGCAAGCGGACCCGGGTCTCTCGGCAAACAAGCGGCGCGGCGCGACCGAGGTGCGGGCCGCGATTCCGCTAGGCCACACCCAGCACGCGCGCCACCTCGAGCATAGAACCGCAAGACACATCCGCGGCATCATGCTCACCGGGTTGGGCGGCACCCGTGTACACGCCGATACAGGGGACACCGCAGGCGTGGGCACCCTCGATATCGTTGAGGCGGTCCCCAACCATCACAACGTCGGCGGCGTCAACGCCCATATACTCGAGGGCATCGCGGATGGAGTCCGCCTTGGTGAGGCGAACGGGCTCATTGAGGCCCATGACGCACTCGAACCGATCGGTCCAGCCGAGCTGATCGACCATACTCCGAGCACCCGACTCCTTACGCGACGTCGCGATCGACATACGCCGCCCCGCAAGCGTTAGACGATCGAGCAGGAAGGGCACGTCGTCGATTGGCGGGAAGTCGGAGGGAGTGACGGTCTTGTCGAACAGCTCGCGATACTCTTGAGTGAGTGAGAGCGCAGTGTCGTGCGTCACGCCGAACGCGCGCTCGAATCCCGACACGAGCGGCGGGCCCAGGAGCTTGCGTAAATCGGCATCGGTGGGCTCGATGCCCCGCGCGCGGAGCACGGCGCGCGCAGTTCGCATGACGGCTCCGCCAGTGTCTGCCAGCGTGCCATCGAAGTCGAAGAGGACGACGGAACGGTCTCGAAGACGCGTGGGCATCTCGGAGTCGGCGATCATATACGGCTCCCTTCAACGTCCATATATGCCATTTGGGATGAAAAGACCCCGACGGGCCCGTGCCCGTCGGGGTCTGCAGCGAACCTAAGGTTCAAAGGCGCTACACCGGAATGCTACTCGGCGTCCTCGGCCTTCTCCTCACCCTCGAGCGGGGTGACCTCGATCTCGATGCCGAGGGTCTCGGCAGCAGACTTCATGGAGAGGGAGATGCGACGACGATCGAGGTCGATCTCCATGACCTTGACCTGGACCTTGGCACCCACAGCGGTGACCTGGGCCGGCTGGTCAACGTGCTTGTTAGCCATCTCGGAGATGTGGACCAGGCCCTCGATGCCGTCACCGAGGTCAACGAACGCGCCGAAGGGCACGAGCTTGGTGACGGTGCCCTCGACGATGGCGCCGACGGGGTACTTCTTGACGAGCGCGCGCCACGGATCCTCGGTAGTCTGCTTGAGACCGAGGGAGATGCGCTCGCGATTCAGATCGACGTCGAGAACCTCGACCTCGACCTCCTGGCCGACCTTGACGACCTCGGAGGGGTGGTTGACGTGGTTCCAAGAGAGCTCGGAGATGTGGATGAGGCCGTCGATGCCGCCCAGATCCACGAAGGCGCCGAAGTCCACGATGGAGGAAACGGTGCCCTTGAGACGCATACCGCTCTTGAGCTTGGAGAGGATCTCGGAGCGCTCGGCCTTGCGGGACTCCTCGAGCACCACGCGACGGGAGAGCACGACGTTATTGCGGTTGCGATCCATCTCGATGACGCGAGCCTCGATAGAGGTGCCGAGGTAGGAGGTGAGATCCTTCACGCGGCGAAGGTCAACGAGGGAAGCGGGCAGGAAGCCGCGCAGGCCGATGTCGAGGATAAGACCGCCCTTGACGACCTCGATGACCTCGCCCTCGACGTTCTCGCCGGCGTTGAACTTCTCCTCGATGCGATTCCAGGCACGCTCGTACTCGGCGCGCTTCTTGGAGAGAACCAGACGACCGTCCTTGTCCTCCTTCTGGAGCACGAGCGCCTCGATGGAGTCGCCCAGCGCCACGAGGTCGGCAGGGTTGGCGTCCTTACGGATGGAGAGCTCGCGGACAGGAATGACGCCCTCGGACTTGAAGCCGATGTCGACGAGGACCTCGTCGCGCTCGATCTTCACAACGGTGCCGTTGACCAGGTCACCCTCATCGAAATCGGTGATGGAGTTGTCGATGAGGTTGTTCATCTCCTCGGTATCGACGTCGTCGAGGGAGAAGATGGACGAGTTCTGAATCTCACTCAAAGGTGGACCCCTTTCGAACTACGGGGCCCCGATTACCTGACCTGCAGATGGTTGCGAGCCTTAAGGCGATAATCGCCAGCGCGCGCACACCGTTTGGAACAATCTCGGGGGCCGACAGATACTAATGTGAAGCATATGCATTCACGAAACAGTAGATTACGTGGAAACAAAGTCGTTTTCAAGCGTCAACTGCGATTTTTTCGTACTCGGCAATAAACCTTTCGCGAATGGCGCGCCCCTTCCTCGAGCCCTCACGTAAAATGCTATACACAAATCGATTCAATTCCAGGAGCCCTTGTGTCCACCATCCAAGAAGTCGCCAAACGGGCCGGTGTGTCGGCGGGAACGGTCTCGCGCTACCTCAACGGCCATCAACTCAAAGCGGGCAATCAATCTCGCGTCGAGGCGGCGATTGAGGAACTCGGGTACCGCAGCAACTACCTTGCCCGCAGCTTGCGCTCCAACCAGAGCATGTCCATCGGTCTGCTTATCAACAATATGCTGAACCACTTTGCCGTGAGCGTTGTTGCGCAGGTGGAACGCGAGATGGAGCTCAATGACTACAATATCATCCTCTCTGGATTTCGCGAGGATCGCGAGGTCTTCATACGCAAGCTCGAAAATCTCATCGACCGCCGCGTGGACGGCCTCATCCTCTTCGAGGCGATTGAGGACGAACGCGCACGCAAGCTCATCGAGCAGAGCGGGATCCCAACCATCTCCATATCCAACCCCCTTCCCTATCCATGTGTCGACAACATGCTCGCCGCCAATCGCAAAAGCTGCCGCGAAGTGACGCGCCGCATCATACACGCAGGCCACGCACGCATTGGCGTGCTCGCCGGCATCCAAGAGGAATACGTCTCGCGCGAGCGCTTGGCAGGTGTGCTCGAGGCATTTGACGAGGCGGGCCTGCCGCGCAACAACGCCGTGGTGCGCATTGGCGACTATCCGCGCGAATGCGGGTATCGCGACATGATGCACCTCGTCTGCGAGGATCACGTGGACTGTGTCTTCGCACTCAACTACGGGCGTAGTCAAGGCGCCCAGCAGGCGTTAAACGAGCTTGGGCTGCGCATCGGCGAAGACATCTCGTTCGCATGCTATGACTACCTGGACACCAAGACCTACTTTCACCCGAGCATCACCACGGTGTGCCCGCCCTCGCTCGAAATCGGCACGAACGCCGCGCGCGAGATCCTCTCCATGATTCAAGAGGGGCGTTTGGGCAGGGGTCGCACCACGTATACCGACGAGGACATCGCCTGGTTGCCCTCCATCATCGGCCTGGACGCATAGCGCACTGGTAATTGGCGCCCGGCCCATAACGCGATGGCCCCGCAACCGACTTGGGTTGCGGGGCCATCGCGTTTCTGCAAGATGTCGGTCGGTCGTTGAGCGCGCCTAGGCGTTCTTCTTCGCAAGGTCGATGAACTTGCCGGCCAAGATCTTGAAGGTCTCGGCGCTCATGAGCTGGTCCTCGGCGTGAATGAGGATGATGCTCGGGTCGATGTGGTCGCCGCAGGCCTCCTGGGCGATCATTTCGCCGTGCTTAGCGTGACCGACCAGGAAGAACTGCTCGCCCTCGGCGACACGGGCCTCGGCCTCGTCGATCTTGCCCTCGCCGGCGAGGTCGATGGCCTCGATGAAGCAGCTGCGGGCGGAGCCCACGTTGGCGATGATCTCGAAGCAGGCCATCTCGATCTTGTTCATGTCTTCCATGTTATTCCTCGCTCTCCGCGGCGTTGTCAGCCGCACTTTGGCTCTCCTCCGGCAGTTCGCCGTTGGCGGATACCGAATCGGACTCGTCGTCTCGGACGGAAGCGCCGCTCGCCTTGATGTAGGCCTCCATGTCACGCAAACGCTTCTTGATTTTACGCTTGGCAAAGGGGCTGTACAGAGTACCCATGAGTTTGCCGTTGAGGTCGTTGAGGGTCTTGTCGCCCTCGTAGCCCTCCTCGTAGACGACGCTGATGGCGTCCTGTCCCTCGATGGGCTCAATCTCGTAGCGCACGGTGTTGACGCCGCGCGACGAGGTGATGGAAGCGGCGTACAGGCGCGGGGGCTCGAACTCGGTGATCTTGGTGGTGACATGCTGAGCACCGCCGAGCTTGGCGTTCAGCGTCTTCTGATAGGTGAACCCCGCCTTGAGCTTCTTTGCCGGCACCTTCTTGCCGCGCGCCTGCTCGACGTCGTAAAGCACCGACGTGACGATGCTGTCGAAGAGGTCGTCGGCACTGATGCCCATCTTGACCTGTACTTTCATTAACCCTCCTCATAGGGGCGCCCCGCCACGCGCAAGGGCGCCCTCGTGTCGCTAGAAGCCGCGGGACTCGGCGAGCTGCTTGTACCAGCGACCGCTCTTCTTAATGCGGCGCTCCTGCGTCTCGAGGTCGAGCTCAACCAGGCCGTAGCGGTTCTTGTAGGCGTTCAGCCAGCTCCAGCAATCGATGAACGTCCAGAGATGATACCCGATGCAGTTGGAGCCCTCATCGATGCCGCGGGCGAGCTCGGTCAGGTGCTCCTTGATGAAGTCGATGCGATAGTCGTCCTGGATGGCGCCATCGGGTCCGCGGAACTTCTCCTCGCCCTCGACGCCCATGCCGTTCTCAGACACGATCCACTCAATGTTGCCGTAGTTGTCGCGCAGGTTGATGGCGATGTCGTACAGCGCGTGCGGATAGATCTCCCAGCCGCGGTGCGGGTTCATGCGACGACCCGGCATGGCGTACACGTCGTAGTAGTACGTGGGCATGAAGGGCGCCTCGGGGTTGGGCAGGCTCGCACGGGCGCAGACGCGCAAGGGCTGGTAGAAGTTAACGCCCAGGTAATCCACCGTGTTGTCGAGGATGATGGCGAGATCGGTCTCGTCGACCACGGGCATGAGGCCGTGCTTCTTGATGAGCTCGACGAGCTCGGGATCGTAAGCGCCGTGCACGCTCGGGTCCAGGAAGCTCTTGTTGGCGAAGAGCTCGGCGATGTGGGCGGCGCGAGCGTCGGCGGGATTTTCGGAACGCGGATAGGCGGGCGTGAGGTTGAGCACGATGCCGATCTTGGCGTCGGGCAGGACCTCATGGCAGGCACGAACAGCCAGCGCGCTGGCGAGCGCCGTGTGGTAGGCAACCTGTGCCGCGGCCTTAGGGTCGACCTTGCAGGGATAGTGGTACTGCTGCAGATAGCCGCACTCCACGTGCACGATGGGCTCGTTGAACGTGTACCAGCGCTTGACGACGTCGCCGAACAGCTCGAACGCAATGCGGGCATAGCGTTCGTAGAGGTCGACGACCTCGCGGCTTTCCCAGCCGCCGCGCTCCTGCAGGGCGACGGGCATGTCGAAGTGGAACAGGTTCACGAAGGGCTCGATGTCCTCGTCGCGCAGCGTGCCGAACACGTTGCGGTAGAACTCGACGGCCTCGGGGTTGGGGTCGCCCTCCGGGTCGGGCAGCAGGCGCGACCAGCTGATCGAGGTGCGGAAGGAGTTCTGCCCCGTCTCGTGCAGCAGCTCGATATCCTCGCGCCAATGCTCGAAGAACGTCGACGTGTCGGCTGGACCGACGCCGCCGTGGAACTTGTAGGGCTCCTCCTCGAACCAGAGGTCCCAGATATCCGGGGCCTTGTGATCGGCGGTATGGGCGCCCTCCGCCTGGGCCGCGCTCGTGGCACTACCGAAGTAGAACCCTTCCGGGAACTTGACGTCCATCGTCTTACCTCTTTCTCTTTACGAACAGGTAGATGCCGCTCAGGATGACGATCGCCAAGCCGCCCACGAGCAGGCCGAGGCTCATCTCAGAGCCGGCGGCGGCACCGAAATTCGACATCACGATGAAGAAGAAGCCCAGGCCCATGATGAAAACGGCCCAAGGAGATCGAAATCCCATGAGTAGCAAACCTTCCTCTAGGTAAAAGGGCCACCGGCGAGTCAGCAGACCACCGGCGGCCGACGGGCGTGACCCGCATGGAGCATATGCAACCACTGTGGGCCACGCGAATCAATCGTTGAAAGCCGAAGCCCTTAACGCCTAGGCAGCGGCCTCGGTCTTCTCCTGCTCCTTGTTCGCAAGGATGACGAACGGGAGCCAGATGATGAAGGAGACAGCGAGGTTCAGGAGCGCGACGAGCGCGGCCATGACGTTGCCGCCGGTGGCGAAGAAGGCGTACAGGCCAACGGGCATAATCCAGGGAAATAACAGCTCTTGGGTTACGTTGTACTTCCCTAGAGCAGGATGCCGAAGCGCGACCAGGAATCCAGGTAGTCGAGCAGCATCTGCTCGTAGGCGGGCAAGGTGCCAACCACGTTGCGCGTGCCGTCATCGGGCATGTCCTGCAACACCAGCTGCAGCTCACCCTTATAGCGGGGGCTGGCGTTGTTGACAACCACCACGTCGCCGCGCTTGAGGTCGCGGCCGACCGGACGCACCGGGATGTCGAGGTCGGCGAACTCGACGCGCGACCACGTGCTGCGCAGCAGATAGGGACTCAGGTCGCCGCGGACCTTGTGCTTGGGATAGAGAGCGACCATGCGCTCGTTGTCGGTCAAGCCGGAATCGGCGACAGGACGCATCTGGACGAGGGAGCGATCGATCTGCTCGATAGAAGCCAGCTCCTCCTCGGTGGCAAAACAGTTGGAGATGATGATGTCGTCGACCAGGCCAATGGCGGACAGGTGGCGCGCCTGGAAGTCGAGCGGAAGCTCGCGATGGCACTCGAGGGTGACGAGGCCCTCACGCAGGGGCCAGGGGCCGAAGGCATCGGCGCGGGGGATGCCGATGAACGCGGCGAGGTTCACACCAAGCTCGCAGACGATTGCGCTCTCACGCTCGAAGAAGGCAGTGTCGAGGCCGCTGAAGCGCTGCGGATAGAAGTTATGACAGGAAATGAGACGCGCACGGTCGGGATCATGCGTGAGCGTCGCGGCCAGGATGCCATCGGCGCAGCTGGCGTTGAGCTCGATCATGAGACCGTAGGGGTTACGGGTCATGTCGGCGACCTGGCTGGGCTGGAAGGGCTCGTCGAGGCGGATGCCGTCGGCGCCGATCTCGTGGAAGAACGAGAGGTCGTCATAGGAGATGCCGAGTTTGGCGAAGACGCTGGGGGCGACGTCGAAGACGACCTCCATGCCGTTCGCGTGGGCGCAGGAGGTGAGCTCGGCAGACTCGCGCTTGACCTGATCGGGATCCCCCTCGACCGACAGCAGGCAGGAGAAGATGCGGCTAAAGCCGTGTGCCGCGGCGCGCTCGATGTATGCGCAATCCTGCTCAACCGTCGAATGCTCCGGATACAGGGAGATACCCCACTTCATACGCGGACGTCCTTCCTCACGTGGCCTGCGTCGGCGCACACGGCAATTGTGTGCATCTGGTGGTTGGAATTATATCGATTCAATTGGAGTCCGGCAGTAGGAATACTCCACCCCTCTCAGGTGCTAAAACGCTATTTCTTGGCGTAATGCCAGCTATTTGTATCGATTTAATTTTAGTCTGCATAATCGAGTAAAACCGCGAACGGTAGCGATTTACCGGTGAGCGGATGGGGGCAAGCGACGAAAAACGTCTCCGGCTAGCCACCGGCATGTCGCGCGCAGAGACGACGGCGGCGAAGGGCCATGAGGGAGACGACGCCCCGCCCGGTCGCGGCTAAGGCGATGCGAAGGTACGAGGGACGATGCAGGGCAACGGCGGGAAAGCGTGGCTCAGGTACTTCGAGGCCACCCTCCCCCGCCATGCCACAAGGAGATTGCAGCCCTCATTCATTTCCATGGCTGGAACGCAGCGATTATGGGCATAATTCATAAACATGCCCATATAAACGGAAAGGAGGCGTTCATGACGGCTCTCAAAGCGGTTGTTTTCGACATGGACGACACGCTGCTCAGCATCAACCTGAACGCCTTCATCGGCATGTTCGCACTTGATGAGGCAAACCTTCTCGCCCAAGCGGCACGCAAGAGTACCGTGGCGCTCTTCACCTCGGTGGGAAGTGCCATGTTGGAGCTCAACAACGGAGAGCGCGCCGAGGGCGACATACGGACGAACCAGCGGTTTTTCGCCGATGAGGTCGAGCGCCGCTGTGGCGTGCCCCTGCTCGAGCCCGCAATCCTCGACATGCTCGAGTTCTACGAGCGCGAGATCCTCCCCAAGAAGAACGACCGCCTCATCGCCGCGCGTCCACGCGAGGGAGCCCACGAGGCGATTGAGGCCGTACTCAATCGCGGGATGCGCATCGCCCTCCTCACCAACCCGAGCTTCTCGCGCGCCTGCATCGAGTGTCGCATGGGCTGGGGCGACATGCTCGGCATGCCCTTCGAGCTCGTGACCACCTGGGAGAACTCGACGCGCTGTAAACCGTGCTCCGGCTACTACCTCGAGGCGCTCGGCAAACTCGGACTCGCCCCCGAGGAGACGCTCATGGTAGGCAACGACCCCAAGCGCGACTTCCCCTCCCCCGCAATCGGGCTCAAGACCGCCTACGTGGGCAACGGCAACCAGCCGCGCGCCCTTTGGTGCGGCAGCATGGCGGACTTCGCCAAGGGCTTTGACGAGATCGAAGAGCGGTTCTGCACGGGCGACTGACGCCATGGAGCCTTCACCCGAATACACCCCAGGAGCGGCATCGAACTCAAACGAAGACCAATATTGCGCTGAGAGCGGAATGTAGAAAATGAAGCGTTTCACAGTCCTCATTTTTCGACATTACGCGCTCGGATCATCTCTGTAAGCGAAGCTGCCACATAGGCAGAGGCAGCACGCCTACAACCGTGTCTCGCCCGTCATGATCTTCAAGATCTCGACGTCGGTGTCCTTCATGCCCACGCGGCCAACGTAACCCATGCTGGCGATGGTCTCCTCGACGGTGTCTTGCACGATGCCCTCACCCGCGCGGAAGCCGCGGCCAGCGAGCGCCATGTCGCATCCCAGGATGGCGGCATCCACCGCGGCGGAGATCTTCGCCGCGCAGCTCGCCTTGGCACCGTCGCACACGATGCCGCCCACGTTGCCGAGGGTGTTCACCACCGTCGCGCCGATCTGCTCGCGCGTGCCGCCGCGCATCCAGCAGATGGCCGCGCCCGCACCGCACGCGGCGCACACAACGCCGCAGAACGCGGAGAGAGCTCCGATATAGCTCTTGGTATGAATGGCGACGAGGTCCGCCAGCGCAAGGGCGCGCGTGAGACGCTCCCCCTCGATGCCGAGCTCCTCAGCGTAGGTGAGCACCGGCAGGGCGCACGTGATGCCCTGGTTGCCCGAGCCGCATACGATCGCGACGGGCAGGGCGCAACCGCTCATACGGGCGTCGGAACCAGCGGCGGCGCGGGCCCGGGCGCGGCAGGCGAGGTCGTCGCCGCGCGTGGCGAGCAGCGTGCGTCCGACCTCGGCACCCCATGCGTTCTCAAGGCCCTCGGCAGAGATGGCGGCATTGAGCGCGAGCTGGCGCTCAAGAGATGCCCGGGCGCGAGAGATATCGCCCGACTCAGCGTAATCGAGGATGACGTCGAGCGACAACCCCGGCACCGGAGCCGCCTGAGACACATCCTCGGCGGCCTCCTGAACCGAGACGGCACTCATGAGCGCGCACGTCCCCGAGCACGCGTCCTCGACGTCACGCTCGGCTCGCGCGGCGGGGCACAATTGGATCGCGGGTACGCCGTCGCGCGTACAGCGGACAACGTTGGTGTGGTGCTCCGAGATGGCGACCTCCGCCGCATGCCCGAAAGCCTCGGCGCGCACCTCGATATACAGATTGGGCACGCCCTCGATGAGGGAGACATCAATATAGCCCTCTCGAGCGAGCAGCTCGCGCGTGTGGGCGATGTCGGCATCGGTGACGCGCTCAAGCGTCTCAAGGGCGGCCGAAGCGTCACCGCCCACGGCGCCCAAAACCGCCGCGGCCTCAACTCCACGCATACCTCCCGAGTTGGGGACCGTGACGCTCTTGACGTTCTTGATGATGTTGCCCGAACAGCCCACCGTGAGTTTCTCGGGCTCGCAGCCGAGCACCAGGCGCGCAAGGGCGGCGGCATACGCCAGCGCAATCGGCTCCGTGCATCCCAGCGCGCAGATGAGCTCTCCGTTCAGCAGGTCCCCCAACGCGGCGTCGCGATCCTCAACCGTCATCTCGTCTACGCTCTTCTCTGCCACGGGAACCCCCTCGTTCGTATGTCCGATGCTCTTCAGTGTAGCGAACCCGAGCGGCTCCGCGCCATAACAAACCCCGCGCCGTCCGCCGTTAGGCAGATGGCGCGGGGTCGTTAGGGGGTACCGTGCGATTCGACCCCCGACACGGCTTGCAATTGGACTACGTCTCCAACTGGGAAACTAGCCGAAGAAGCGCTCGATCTCGATGGCGGCGTTCTCCAGCGAATCGGAACCGTGGATGACGTTGGCGTTCACATCGACGGCGAAGTCACCGCGGATGGTGCCGGGCGCGGCGTCAAGCGGGTTGGTGGCGCCCATGAGCGTGCGCATCTTGGAGACTGCGGAGAGGCCCGAGACGACCATCTTGACCACGGGACCGCTCGTCATGAACGCGACGAGATTGGGGAAGAACGGCTTGTCGGCGAGGTGGGCGTAGTGGACCTTGACGGTCTCGTCGTCGAGCACGCACTTCTCCATCTTCTCGATGGTAAGACCGGAGCGCTCGATGCGGTCGATGATGAGCCCGGTCTTGCGGTCACGCACGGCATCGGGCTTAATCATGATGAAGGTCTGCTCCATAGCGGGCATGACGTCCCCTTTCAACAGGTATCAACGGTGCGCGCAGGTCGGGCACCCATGAGGAGCCTTCATTGACGGCGACGCGCTGGCCTCATCTTACCCCATGCCACCCTTGACGATTCTCCACCCTCTCCCAAAGTTCACTTTGGAACGCTTCAATTCAGCTATCTGCGGGAAATCACCATCGAGAGTTAACTCTCGATGCAGCAACGACGTCCGAACCGCAACGGTGTTCGGGCAGAGGCGCCATCCGGGTCGCATCGGTATCCGGGACGCAGCGACCACCCGGAGCTGGTGTCTTGCCGCAATTGCCACCCGACGGAGGCGCGGCCTCGGTCGGGTGGCCAGCGAGAGCGGCATCAGGAGCCGCAACCGCGCCTTCAACCGGAGCCCAAGGGTCCCTACGCGCCCGCACCCATGGAGACTACATAGCCCAGACCGCCCACGCGCGCCTCGTCGCCCACGAGCGACGTGCGAACGAACTTGAGCTGCTCCTTCACCGCGGAAGGCGACGTCCCGCCCTCCGTGGTGCGCGCGGCGACAATCGCATCGATATCGAGTGCCGAGGTAATGTCGGGCGCGAACAACGGGCTCGCCTCTTGGAAGACCTCGAACGGCAGATCCTCCAGCTGGCATCCGCGGTGGTCGCACTCCAGCACCAAATGCCCCACGACGGCATGGGCTTCACGAAAGGGCATGCCCTTCTTGGCGAGATAATCGGCAACATCCGTGGCTGCCAAATGACCGACCCTGCAGGCGGCGCGCATGCGCTCGGCGTTGATGTGCATCGTGTCCACCATGCCCGCCATCACCTCGAGGCACTGGCTAAGCGTACGAGCGGAGTCGAGCGCCCCCTCCTTGTCCTCTTGGAGATCCTTGTTGTACGCAAGCGGCAGACCTTTGCAGGTCACCAACAGCTGCATGAGGTTACCGTACACGCGCCCGGTCTTACCGCGGATAAGTTCGGCGAAATCGGGGTTCTTCTTTTGCGGCATGATGGACGAGCCGGTCGAGAAGGAATCAGACAGCGTGATGTACCCGAACTCGGAGCTGCTCCACAGCACGATTTCCTCGGCCAGACGCGAGAGGTGCATGGCCATGGTCGAACAGGCAAAGTGCAAATCGAGAAGAAAATCTCGATCGGACACGGCGTCAAGCGAATTGGGGATCACGCGCGTGAAACCCATGGCGTAAGCGGTTGCCACGCGGTCGAGCGGATACGTGGTGCCCGCAAGCGCAGCGGCACCGAGCGGAGAGGCATCCGCGGCCTCAAACGCCGCATCGAGCCGCTTGAAGTCGCGCGTGAACATCCAGTAATACGCGAGCAGATGATGCGAGAGCAAGACCGGCTGCGCGTGCTGCAGGTGCGTCATGCCGGGCAGGACCACCGTGCCATTATCGATCGCCACGCGCACCAACACCTGCCGAAGCTTGAGGTTGGCCTCCATGAGCTGCTTGGAAAGAGCCTTGGCGGCGAGGCGCGTGTCGGTGGCCACCTGGTCATTGCGCGAGCGACCCGTGTGTAGGCGCTTGCCCGCTTCGCCTATCCTGCGCGTCAACTCGCTCTCGATGGCCATATGGATGTCTTCGTCATTGATGTCAAAGACGAACGCGCCCGCATCGATCTCGGCCTCAATCGCCGCGAGACCGCTGGCGATGGCTTCATAATCCGCCTCGGTGATGATTCCTTGCTTAGCGAGCATCGCGGCATGTGCGCGCGAACCGGCGATATCCTGTTTATACAGATGCTTATCGACGGGAAGCGATGCACCGAACTCCTGCGTGGACACATCCACGCCGCCCTCGAACCGTCCGCCCCAAAGTGCCATATATCCGCTCTCCTTAGGTAAACTCGATGCGGTTTCGTTAGTAATTCACGACCTGGTCGCAAGCAGTGGACTGGGCATCCGCCACGACCTCGAAATGGACATCTTGACCAGCACCGGCGAGCTGCGCCTGCTTGGTGGCCCACGTCTTGATGGAGAGGCCCTGGATGTCGATGAAGCCCTTGGCGGCCTTCTGGTCGAACGCATCGTCGTTGTCGTAGGTGGCGAGCGCGGGGTCGTACAGGGCAGCGGCGCTCTTGCGGCCCACGACCACGCATCCGCCCTTGTAGAACTTGAGCTTCACCGCGCCGGTGAGATCCTGCTGCGTGGCGCCCATAAAGGCATCGAGCGCCTGCTTGAAGGGGCTGAACCAACGGCCGTTGTAGACCTGGTCGGCCCAAAGCTGCTCAAGGGCGAGCTTGTGGTGGAGCACGTCGCGCTCCAGGCACAGATCCTCAAGCGCCTTGTGAGCCTGAATGAGCGCAAGACCCGCCGGGACCTCGTAGCACTCGCGAGACTTGAGACCCACGTAGCGGTTCTCGATCATGTCGATGCGGCCGTAGCCGTTCGCGCCTGCGATGGCGTTGAGCTTTGCAATGAGCTCCGCCAGCGGCAGCTCCCGCCCGTCAAGGCTCGCCGGCACGCCAGCGACGAAGCCGATCTCGACATAGGTGGGCGCGTCGGGCGCGTCAACGGGGTCGACGGTCATCGTCCAGATGTCCGCCGGGGGCTCCGCCCACGGATCCTCGAGGACGCCGGCCTCGATGGCACGGCCCCAGAGGTTATCGTCGATGGAATACGGCTTCTCGATGCTCTGCGCAACCGGCACGCCATGCTTCTGGGCATAAGCAATCTCGTCGGGGCGCATGCCGAGGTCCCACTCACGCACCGGGGCGATGACCTTGAGAGAGGGGTCGAGGGCCGTGATGGAGGTCTCGAAGCGCACCTGGTCGTTGCCCTTACCGGTGCACCCGTGGGCAACGCTCGCCGCGCCGTACTTGTGAGCCACCTCAACGAGGTGCTTGGAGATCAACGGACGGGACAACGCGGAAAGCAGCGGATACTTGTTCTCGTACATGGCATTGGCAGCAAGCGCGCAGGTGATGTAGTCCGAGGCGAACTCGTCGGTCATGTCGACCACTTCGACGGCGATGCAGCCGAGCATCTTGGCCTTCTCGGCAACCTTCTCCAGGCCGTCGTGCTCCTGGCCCACATTGCCGAGCATGGCGATGACGTCGAGACCCATCTCGTTTTGCAGCCATTTTATGCAGACGGAGGTATCGAGGCCGCCAGAATAGGCAAGTACGACTTTTTCCTTGGAGACAGTGTTCACGGTGTTCATGGGTTCATCCTTTCGATATGCCATTCGGCTTGAGAACGGGTGAGCCCAACTGATTGCGATATCCCCACATGGTGCAATTGGGGTACGTCCCCATTGCACCAAACGCGCCGCGAGTCGCGTGCGGCCGTTTGGTAAGAAAAATCCGCCTTGCGGCGGACCCTCCCTCGACGATATCAGTTGGACTCTGCTTGGAGGACTTGACCTCCATGCGAACAGAGACAACGAGTTATCGTCGTCGGGAGATTGAACGCTGGCGTCGGGCGGCCGCATCGGCGGCGTTCTGGCAAGGCATGATGGCGATGTGCGCCATGCCCTCATATGTAGCCAGAAGCTGTGCCACGGTTACTCATCCCTTCGAAACCAGCCGTGTCAATCGTTGGTCACTATAGTAGCCTAAAGTGACATCGATTCACGCGACGTTCTGTTATGTTGCGACTTTGTTACCACCCCGTCCCCTGGCGCGCATCATCCGGCGCTCGAACAGTCCTGCTCGCACGAAGGCCACATTAAGTGGCCTTCGGCTCGTGCGGAACTCGCGGCGGATGATGCGCGCCAGGGGACGGGCTACGGCAACGAATAGAAATTCCACGTACTACGCCTCTCCCCAAACATGTGCCGCGCCCCCTCCGCCCATATCGTCCCGCGCGCAGTTCGCGACAGCGCTGTTTGAGCACGGGATGATATGGGCGGAGGGGGCGCGTTCTCATTGAAGTGATGAGGTGAAAAACTGTTCGAGCGCCGGATGATACGGTCCGAGACGCGGGGCGGCGAGCGCCTGTCTACTCTTTGAGATAACGCGAGAGGAACTCACGGGTACGTGCGTGGTGTGGCGCAGTGAAGATCTGCTCGGGGTCGCCCTGCTCGGCAATCACGCCCTTGTCCATGAAGACCACGCGGTCGGACACGGTGCGCGCAAACTCCATCTCATGCGTCACCACGACCATCGTCATACCGTCGCTGGCCAGGCCTCGCATGACTTCGAGCACCTCTCCGACAATCTGCGGGTCCAAGGCGCTGGTAGGCTCGTCGAACAGCATGATCTTGGGACGCATGCATAAGGCGCGGGCAATCGCCACGCGCTGCTTCTGGCCACCGGATAGCGTCGAGGGCGCAGCGTGGGCAAAATCCGCCAGACCCACCGAGCGCAAGTGCTCGAGAGCGACCGTCTCGGCCTCCCCCTTCGACATCTTCTTGCGCGTTACGGGAGCCAGCGTGCAGTTTGCCAGCACATCCATGTTGTTGAACAGGTTGAATCCCTGGAAGACCATGCCGATGTCCTCGCGTAGCGAGTTCACGTCCACGTGGTCGGCGGTGAGGTCGCTTCCTTGAAACCACACGTGTCCCGCGTCGGGCGTCTCGAGCAGGTTGATGCAGCGCAGAAGCGTCGACTTACCCGATCCGGAGGCACCGATGATCGTCACCACCTCGCCGGGTGCGACCTCCAGATTGACGTCGCGCAGGACTTCGAGGTCGCCGAAGGACTTGCGCAGGCCCTCGATACGCACCATGTAATCGCCGGCGGGAGCCGTAACGGCGGTGTTGTCGTTCATAGCCATGGTCTAGTGCTCCTCGACGTTGACGGGCTGATCGGAAGTGCTGCCAAGCTTCACCGACTTGACGTTGAGGCGGTTCGCCAGGCGACCAAGCAGCCACGAAGCGATCATGGTGAGGCACAGGTAGATCACGCTCGTCACGAGCGCCGCCTCGAATTTGGCATAGTAGATGCCGCCCACGGTGGTAGTTGCGAACATAAGGTCAAAGGTGCCAATGACGGAAAGGACCGACGAGTCCTTGATATTGATGACGAGCTCGTTGGAAAGACCGGGGATGGCGAATTTGACGCCCTGGGGGAACACGACCTTGCGCATGGCCTCCCACTGGGACAGGCCAAGCGAACGGGCCGCCTCGGTCTGACCGGTGTCAACCGACTCGATGCCGCCGCGTAGCACCTCCATCATATACGCCGTTGAGTTGAGGACGATGGTGACGAGACCGGCGGTAAACGTGCTCCAGATCGCGTTGATCTGCGTGGTGGTGAGGTCGGTCATCTTAAAAAGCGCGAACACGCCGAAGAAGATGATCATGGCCTGGACCATCATGGGCGTGCCGCGGACCACGGTGCTGTAAAGGCGCGCGAAACCGCTGCCCACGACTTTCCAAAAGCGAACGAAATCGTTGTCGGAACGGTCGATGACCTGGATGCGCAGGAACACCAAGAGCAGTGCGAGGAAAAACGCGATCACCGTGCCGAACACCGCGAGCGCGACGGTGGTCTTGAAGCCGGAGAAGAAGATGGCGCGACTGTTGTAGAGCATATAGAGCATGCTCTCGAGCGTGGAGGCGGGACGCGTCTCGGCCGTAACCGCGACCTGCCAAGCAGATGCGATCCCCATGCCAAGGCGGTCGAGCGCGAGTACGGCAGTGATACCGCACACCGCATACGATCCGTAGCGCAACGCGCGCGCAACGGTAGGTTGGGTAAAGGGCGACACCTGCGCGTACGTCTTCCACCGAGCGAGCTTGAACGCCAAGGCCACGGCGGCAAGCACGAGCCAAGCAACGAGCAGGTAGTACAAGACGACCTCAAGCGCATACGCACCGGCAAGGAAACTCAGTGCGGGGCGCGGCTGGCTGGACAGGCTCATGCCCATCGCCGCAATCACACTCGTTCCCAACAACACGTAGCGATGATCATCCAAAACAAACGAGGCCAAGCGACCAAGCGGGCGAGCACCCGCCGATGCGGTGGTCATGGATCGACTCCTTTAATTGAATAATAGCGATACGGCCACCGATCGTGAGATGGCGGCCCAGCAAGATGTATAAAGCCCGAGCGCGAACATATTCTCGTAGGGCGTTTTGTGGAGCGAAGCGCAACCACGCCCGAAGAGATTATGTCCGCGCGCAGGCGGTTTGGATACGTTATGCAGGCTGACGATCCATGCAGGCGGACCACATGTCCTGACGCTCCTCGTCATCGATGCCCGCGATGATCTCGTTGATCTGGTCGAGGACGGCCTTGTTCTCATTGGCCACCGCGGCGTTATCGGGCATGAGGGAATCCTCGAAGGAGTCCTCCATGTCGAGCACCACGAGCTCCGGATAGACCTCGAGCAGCTTGGGGGCGGAGAGCATGGAATAGGTGATGATGTCGCACGTACCGTTCATCAGGTTCTCGACGACCATGGGCTGCGTCTCAGCAGGCGTCATATGGTTGACGTCAGGAATCTGCTCGATCACGTCGTCGTACATGGTCGCCGCCTGGCCGAGAATCGAGGCGCCCGCAAGCTCGGCAAACGTCGTGGCACCGGCGTAGGCCGAATCGTTCTTGCAAATCATGATGATGTCGTCATCGACATAGGAGTCGGAGAACGCGGCGGCGTCCTCGCGCTCGGGCGTGACGGACATACCGGCGCACACGATATCGATCTGACCGTTGTTGAGCGCGTCGATCAGCGAGCCGAACTCGAGCTTGACCGCGACGGGCTCCATACCCAGGCCCTCGGCGATCATCTTGGCAACTTGGACGTCATAGCCGTCGGCGTAAGCACCCGAGACGTTCTCGATTGGAATGGTGTACTCAGACTCCTCGGAGACCTGCCAGTTATACGGGGCGTATGCGGCCTCCATACCAACACGCAGCGTCTTGCCATCGCCCAGCTGAGCCGCCGATGCGGAAGCGTCGGTGCTACCGCTCTGTCCTGCATCCTGGGCAGCGGGGCCGCAGCCCGCAAGGAACATCATGCCTCCCACGCTCATAGCCGTTATGCCGGAGAGCTTAAGGAACTCCCTGCGCGAACGCATAGCGGGTTGGATAGATACGTCAACAGTCTCACGAGTCATGATGAACCTCCAATGTTTGTCTGAGACCCCTTCCGCACGACGCAACCAGAGGGGGCCCATCCCCCTCTCCCTTGCAACTTAATGCGTGAAAGTTCCGCGTGCTGTAGGGCAGGATACTCCGTTTTGGTGGAGCATAATCAGGAGGTATACCAAGAAATAGATTAGTTACATTTCTTATACATGCACATGCATAGAATTTCAGCGGGCAGAGAAATCGAGCGCGGTAACCGCTTTTGTACCGATGTGCGGCACTCAGGCTATACAATACCTGCGAACATCAAGGCGCGCGCCGCCCAAACCGGAAAGGATCACATGCTTCCCTCGTACCTCGCCGATACCGACCTCTCCTCGATCAGACTCGTCGCCACCGACATGGACCTCACCCTGCTCGCCGATGACAAATCCATGCCCGAGGGCGTTGACGAACGCATTGACGCACTCGCGCGACGCGGCGTCGTGTTCTGCGCGGCGAGCGGCAGGCCCGCGCTCGCCCTGCGCGAATCCTTCCCGGCCCATCACCAAGATATGGCGCTCGTCGCCGACAACGGGGCATCCGTCTACCTGCGCGATGAGCTCATCTACCGCGACCTCATCGATCACGACCTGTACCGCGAGGTCCTCACGCGTTGCGTCGAATCGGGGTGCGGCGTCCCCGTGCTCTGCGCCTTCGACGTCGCGTACGCGCTTGAGCGCGACCGTGTGCACCATGACGTGGTGAGCATCTACTACCGCAATATCATCTACATCGACACCTTCGAGGAAATCGATGTCGACTCGAATAAGATCTCGATATACTTCCCCAACTGGGACAGCAAGCGCAATTTCGATGAGGTGTATGGGCCGGAATTCGGAGAGCGCCTGTACGTCACGTGCGCCGGTGATGAATGGCTCGATTTCATGAACCTCGGTATCGACAAGGGGTCGGGCATTCGCCATCTGGCGGAACATCTGGGCATCAAGCTCACCGATATCGCCGCCTTCGGCGACACCTATAACGACATCCCCATGCTCGACATCATAGGCCACAGCTACGTGATGGCCAATGCCGCCGAGCACATGCATGCCCACGGCAAGTTCCTCGCCCCGAGCAACAACGAGGCGGGCGTGCTCACCGTCATCGACCGCATCATCGAGGCGATGGCATAAAGCCCCATCACGATCGACTCGCAAACCAAAACCGCGAAGCCCATCACCAGCGACATGCAGTCGATTAAAAATCGAGTTTCGCACCGCTGATGATGCGGAATGATCAGAAGCCAGAGGCCCAGCACCAGCCTCCACGCCCCTTCTTCCATCTACCAACGCACGGCCAGCGAGACTCTGCCGCGAATCGGACGAAAATGTAACGAATTCTCGAAGGGGTCGAGTAGACGGGGGTTTTGGCCTCCTGCCAACTGGGGTTTTACCATCCAGACCGGCCGTCTACTCGGGGCGTCTCGAAACTCGTTACAAAATCGAGCGATTCGCGGTAACTCGGCGGGAAAACCGCGATATCGCAAAGAGCTACTTCGCCTCTGCCCAGGTCTCGCCGATGCTGGCGTCCGCGATGAGGGGCACGCGGAGCTGAGCCACGCCCTCCATTTCCTCGCGCACCATGGCCACGAGCGCGTCGACCTCGGATGCCGGGCACTCGAAGTCCAACTCGTCATGCACCTGCAGAATCATCTTGGCGGCAAAGCCCTCGGCACGCAGTCGCTCGGCCACGCGCACCATGGCGATCTTGATGATGTCTGCAGCGGAGCCCTGCATCGGATGATTCATCGCCGTGCGTTCGCCGAACATGCGCTGCGCGGGCACGCGCAACTCAGGGATGGGGCGGCGGCGCCCGTACATGGTCTCGGCATATCCGGTCTGCTTCGCGAAGGCCACCGTCTCATCCAGGTATGTGCGCACGCCCGGGTACGCGCGGAAGTAGGCGTCGATCATCTCACGGGCCTCCGCCATGGGGATATCGAGCGTCTGCGACAGACCGTATGCCTGCTGGCCGTACACGATGCCGAAGTTCACCGCCTTGGCGCGGCTGCGCAGCTGCGGGGTCACCTCGTCAACCGCGACACCGAACACGCGCGCGGCGGTCTCGGCATGGAAGTCCTCGCCCTCGTTGAAGGCACTCACCAGATGCTCGTCGCCCGAGAGGTGCGCCAGCAGCCTCAGCTCGATCTGCGAGTAGTCGATGGCCACAAAGACCGAGCCCTCCTCCACCGAGAACGCCTTTTTGACCGCATGGCCCAGCTCGGAGCGAGTGGGGATGTTCTGCAGGTTGGGATTGGAGCTCGATAGGCGGCCCGTCGCGGTGATGGTCTGGTTGTAGGTTGTGTGTACGCGGCCGTCGTTGCGGCGCTGGCCGCCGAGGGTGTCCAGGTACGTCGACTTGATCTTGGTCTTCTCGCGGTACTCAAGGATGAGGCGGACGATCTCGTGGTCCTTCGCGAGATCCTCGAGGACCTTGGCGTTGGTGGAGTAGTAGCCGCGCTGGGTTTTCTTGAGGCCAGCCGTGGGCAAGCCGAGCTTGTCGAAGAGAATGCGGGAGAGCTGCATAGGGCTCGAGAGATTGAACTCCTCGCCACCCGCAAGCTCGCGAATGCGAAGCTCGAGCGACTGGATTTGACCAACGAGTTCCTCGGACTGCGCCGCCAATCGTGCGGGGTCGACGTACATGCCCGCGCGCTCCATGGACGCAAGCACGCGCACGAGCGGCATCTCGATCTTGGTGAAAATGTCCTCCGCGCCCTGAGCCCCAAGCGCGGCGGCGAGCGGCTCACGCAGGATGCGGGCGAGCCAGGCGGATCGAGCAGAGGCACTCACGGCATCCGCCGGCGCGCCCGCCTCCCCCGCCGCGGGTGGCAACGAGGCATGCAGGTACGTCTCGGCAAGATAGGAATCGGCAAAATCCGAACGCACGGAATCGAGCAGGTACGCGGCAACCACCGTGTCAAATAACCGCGAAGAGTCAACCAACAGCGGGTCCAGGAGCTCCGTCTCACTCGAATCGACGGGCGAGAGCTCGTGGAGCAACGCCTTAACGTCGCAAGAGATCACGCGCCCCTCGCTCAGGATATGATGCAGCACCCCAGGAATGACCCCCGCCGAGAGGTCAAGGTCGATCGTGGATATCGCACAGGGGCCGAGCGGTTCCTCGAATGACAGCAGGGCGCGGTCGGTGGCGACCCACAGGCGACGCGTCATGCCGAAGAGCGCTCCATCTTCCTTGTCATCCTCCATGGCGACACCCAGCCACTCGTCCGCATCGAGGGCACGACAGAGCTCGTCGAAGCACGCGTTCATCTCCTCAGATGCGGCCCGCTCTTCCTCATCGCCCTTCTGGGCCGCAGAGGCGTCGAGGGCAACACGCAGCACCTCGGGCATCTCCAGGCTCGTAGCCACAGGAGCCGAAGCGGCGCCTTCCCCGAGCAGCGCGAGGAAGCGGTTCTGCATCGCCATGATGCCGAGCTCACCCAGGGCGGCAGAAACGGACGACGCGTCGAACGCCGGGAACGCCACCTCGGTCAGGTCGCACTCGATGGGCGCGTCCGTCATGATCGTGGCGATCTTGCGGGAGATGAGCGCATCATCGATGTGCGCGCGCAGGTTCTCGCCCATCTTGCCCTTGACCTCGTCGGCATGGGCAATAACCTCGTCCAAGCTGCCGTACCGGGCGATCAATGCGCTCGCCTTTTTGGGGCCGATGCCCGGCACGCCGGGAATGTTATCGGAAGAGTCGCCCTTGAGACCGTAGAAATCGGGTACGAGATTGGGCGTGATGCCATGGTAGAGGTCGTCCACGCTCTCGGGTGTCATGATAGCGATGTCGGAAAGGCCCTTGCGCGTGGAGACCACATGCACATGTTCTGTAACAAGTTGATACATATCGCGGTCACCGGTGACGAGATACATATCGCACTCCGCCTCTTCACCGCGGCGGGCGAGCGTACCCAGAATATCGTCGCCCTCCCAGCCTTCGAGCTCGATCACGGGGATCGAGAGGTTCTTCAGCAGTTCTTTGATCATGGGGAATTGGCTGCGAAGATTCGGATCCATGGGTGGACGCTGGGCCTTGTACTGGGGCAGCATCTCCATGCGGACCTTCGGACGGCCCTTGTCGAACGCGCAGACCACGCCGTCGGGCGAGAACTCGTCGACCATCTTAAGGAACATGTTGAGGAAGCCGAATACTGCGTTGGTGGGGCGGCCGTCCGGCGCGTTCATGGTGGGGGGCACAGCATGGAAGGCGCGGTGCATGAGCGAGTTGCCATCGATGACGGCGATGACGCGTCGGGCACGGGCAGGCGTGAAATCAGGCATGGAGGACCTCTCTCGTCCGTTTTCTCTCGCAAACCAGTCTACCCCACCGCCCGGACAAGTAGGCGCAGGCCGATAGATGGCAGTAGGCCCCGGAAGGACATCCCTCACTAAACATTCCACAGGATTTGCGCAAAGCGCAGATCCGAGGGCGTTTGGGGAGGGATGTCTTTCCGGGGCCGACCGAGCACGTCCGCTCGGCAAACCCTAGTTGAACTTGAAGATCTTAGACGCAAGATGGTACATACCGATGGTGGTCTTCTCTCCCAGCTTGCCCGGCAGGTTCGTGCCCCAGCCAATCACGCCGTGGCGCGCCTTGCGGTACATCTTCTCGTCATACGTGCGCAGATCGTTCCATAGGGCAGCAAGCTCATCATCGATGCCCGGCTTGTCGGAAAGCTTGGTGAACACCGAGCAGATGGCCATCATCATGGTGAAGTAACCCATCATGTAGGAGCGCAATTTCTCCTGTTCGACGTCCTCGTACAGGTGGTAGGACTCCATCATGATGCGCGTAATGCGGAACTGCTGGTCCAGGCGCTTGACCATAGTGGCCTCGTTTACGCTCTGACCCTCACGACCAATGAAGTAACGATACAGGTCGATGTCGGCGTAATAGAGAGTCTTGCAGTTGGGCAACGGCACGTACGCGTAGATATTGTCCACGTAGAAGGTGTGCGGTGGCATGGGGAGGTCGTGCCCGCGCAAGACATCCGTGCGGTAGCACAAAGAGTGCATGAGCAGGTTCTGATCGGGGCGGAAGCGCCCGATCTCCTCCCAGGAAAAGACCTTTTTGCGCGGCAACGCCATGCGATAGCTGATCGTGGTGTGCGTGCCCTCGTGAACCTTCTCGTACACGTAGTTCGAGATGAACAGGTCAACGCGCAGGTTACGCTCCTCAAATCCGCGAAGAATGGTGAGCATGGTGGAAAGCGCGGCGGCGTCGAGCCAGTCGTCGGAATCGACGACCTTGTAGTACGTACCCTGGGCTTCGCGCAGGCCGGCACGCACAGCCATGCCATGGCCGCCGTTCTCCTGATGCACCACGCGGACAATGCCCGGATACCGCGCCTCCCATTCATCTGCCTTGGCGCCCGTTTCGTCCTCCGAGCCGTCATCGACGATGATGATCTCGATGTCGGACGCGAACTTGGATCCCTCGAGGATTGAGGTGATGCAGTGATCCATATCCTTAGCGGCATTGTAACTGGGGATGCCAAAAGAGAGCACCTTGTGGCCCTCCCCCGCCGGCGTCACAGAAATCGTCCTGATGGGAAACGCGACGCGGGCAGCCTCGATATCGTAAGCAGTCGCAACGCAGTTCTGTTCGGTATTAGGCATGGCAGGCGATGATCTCGTCGGAGAGGTTAAGGGCGGAAGCGGTCACGGCATCCATATCGTAGTAACGATACTCGGCAAGACGGCCGACCGGGTGGAAATTCGTGATGTGCTGCACGCGCTCGAGATACCGCTCGTAGAGCTTGCGGTTGTCGGGGTCGAGAATCGCGTAGTACGGGGTCTGGCCGCTACCCGGCTCGTAAGCGTGGCTGTACTCCTTCATGATGGTGGTCTTGCCTTCGACCTCTTGCCCTGTCATGTTCTTGAACTCGGTGATACGCGTGAAGTCCTCGGACACCGTGTAGTTAACCGTGCCAACCGGCTGGAAGCGATCCATGTCGAGGGTCTCGAACTTCATGTCGAGCGTACGGTACGGCAGAGCGCCCAGATCAAGGTTGAACAGCTCATCAAGCGGACCGGTGTAGATGACCTCGCCACCGTAGACGTTGCCGCGAACCTTAACCGTGGTCTCGTCGAGCTCGAAGATGTCGCGTGCGTCGACACCACAGAACACATCGATGCAATCATGGTCGAGCATGTTCTCGAACAGGGCGGTGTAGCCTTCCGCGGGCATACCCTGGAAGGGGGCCTGGGGGAAGTAACGGTCATCGTCACCCACGAACACGGGGACGCGCGCAGTGACGGACGGATCGATCTCGTCGGGCGTCTGACCCCACTGCTTCATCGTGTAGTGCAGGAATACGTTCTCGTACACGTAGTCGGCGACCTCGGCCAGGTCCGGGTCGTTTTTCTCGCGAAGCTTCAGGATCGGAACCTTCACATCCTTGCCGAACGTGTCGACGAGCTTGTTGTAGAGCTCCTCACCGCGCTGATCGCCAAAAGCGAGCAACAGGCTCTTGTGGTTGAAGGGCACCGGCATGAACGTGCCGTGAACGTTGGCGAGCACTTTGTGCTGATAATCGGTCCACTCGGTGAAGCGGGAGAGGAAATTGTGCACGTTCTCGTTGAACGTATGGTAGATATGCGGGCCGTACATATGCACCAGAATCCCGGCCTCGTCGTAATAGTCATACGCGTTGCCGGCGATATGGTCGCGACGCTCCAAGACGGCGACGCGGAATCCGACGGTCTCGGCGAGGCGACGGGCGCACACGGCGCCGGCGTATCCCGCGCCGACGACGATCATGTCGTACGCGTTCGGGTTGAAGTCCTCCGGGAGACCGAAAGTGATCTGCATGACAGCTCCTTGCAGGCGGTGGCGACATCTCTTCCCATGAAGCGACGAGCGGGGTCGCCATGGCCCGCATATCGCGTTTTCATCCAAATGATTATAGCGGTCGAGTCATATAATTACCTCTGTCACACCAATAATGCTCATCGCGCGCAGCGGCACGCGATGAGCGATTCATTCTGAGGAGCGTACATGAGCGATTTCCTGAGCCGCATGAAAGCCACCGCCAAGGCGGATAAAAAGACCGTCGTCCTGCCCGAGGGCGAAGATCAGCGCACCATCGACGCAGCGAAGATCATCGTCGAGGAGGATCTCGCCAACCTGGTCATCTTGGGCGATCCCGATAAGATCGACGTCCCCGGCGTCACCGTGATCGACCCCAAGTGCGGCCCCAAGCACGAAGAGTACGCCCAGAAGTTCGCCGAGCTCCGCGCAAAGAAGGGCGTGACCATCGAACAGGCCCGCGCCCAAATGAACGACGCCACCTATTACGGCACCATGATGGTCAAGATGGGAGATGCAGACGGCCTCGTGTCCGGCGCCTGCCACTCCACCGCCGACACGCTGCGCCCCGCCCTGCAGATCCTCAAGACCGCCCCGGGCACCAAGCTCGTCTCCGCATTCTTCATCATGTGCACCCAGACCCCGCAGTTCGGCACCGACGGCACGCTGATCTTCGCCGACTGCGGCCTGAACATCAACCCCACCTCCGACGAGCTCTCCGAGATCGCCATCGCGTCCGCCAAGAGCTGGCAGACCTTCATGGGAGGTGCCGAGCCGCACGTGGCGCTACTCTCCTACTCCACCATGGGATCGGCTGGCGGCGAGGTCGCCAAGAAGGTCCAGGAGGCTGTGGCGTTCTGCAAGGATAAGGCTCCCGAGCTCGCCATCGACGGCGACCTTCAGCTCGATGCCGCCATCGTGCCCACCGTGGCGCAACTCAAGGCCCCGGGCTCCCCGGTCGCCGGCAAGGCGAACGTACTCGTGTTCCCCGACCTCGAGGCCGGCAACATCGGCTACAAGCTCGTGCAGCGTTTCGCCGGTGCGGATGCCTACGGCCCGATCCTGCAGGGCATCGCCAAACCGGTGAACGACCTGTCGCGCGGCTGCTCGGCCGAGGACATCGTGGGCGTGGTGGCCATCACGGCCGTTCAGGCTCAGATGGCCGAGTAAGCCTCCGATTCATCGCACGTGGCCATGGGGCCGGGCGTTGCTTTGGCAGCGCCCGGCCCTTTCCCTATCAAAACGCAAGGTGCGGCCGAAACGACTACGGTTGCCCGCCAAAGGGTACAGATGTCATAACGGATGCCAAGGCGAGAGAAAGGGGCACCCATGTTGTTCAAGAACGTTTTGGTTCCCTTCGATGAGTCCGAGCACGCGCAGGCGGCGCTCCATCTTGCCATCGACTTCGTGGGGGACGACCCCACGGCGACGATCCATATCGTCACGGTCGTATCGAACGATATCATGCCGCCCTCGATGATCTCCGCCGCTGGTGCCTTTGGAGAGGTCCCCATCGACTACACGAGCTACGAGTCACTCCTCACCTCGATCGCCGAGCGCTCTGACCGCGAGCTGCGCGACAGCATCGGCAGCATCCTTGGCAAGGACCTAGATGCCATCAAGGCCAAGGTCGTCATTGATACGCGCCTGGCACCCTCCCCTGTGGACGGGATCACCAACTACGCCGCCGACCATCGCTGCGACCTCATCATCATGGGCCGGCGCGGCTTGGGCGCCCTGCGCGGCATGCTCGGCAGCGTGAGTTACGGCGTTCTGCGTTCGTCCGAGATTCCCGTCCTCACGGTCAAGTAGTCCCCAACTGAAAGCGGCCCCTCATGTGAGGGGCCGCTTCGCGTGATGCTCTGGTGAGCGAGGTTACTTGGCCAAGCGCTCGACGTCCAGCGAAATCATATACTCCTCGTCCGTGGGAATGACCACGACGGTGACGCTAGAGCCGGCAGCGGAAATGACGCCGCCCTTGCCGCCCACGCACTCCCTGTTCTTGGCGCGATCAACGCGAACGCCGAGCCACTCGAGGAACTCGCAGAACGCCTGACGGGTCGCCCAGTCGTTCTCGCCAATGCCACCAGCGAAGGTGATGGTGTCGACGCCGGCCATGGAGAAGATCATGGAGCCGGAGTGCAGCATCGCCTTGTAGGCGAACAGGTCGAGCGTGAACAGCGCCTTCTCGTCGCCCTCGAGCGCCGCCTCGCGAATGTCGCGCGCATCGCTCGTCTTCTCATACATGGCGAGGATACCGGACTGCTTGTTCATCATGGTATCGACCTCGTCGGCGGTGTAGCCACCCACGCGCTGCAGGTAGCAGACGGTGGCGGGGTCGATGGAGCCGCAGCGGGTGCCCATCATGAGGCCGTCGAGCGGGGTCAGGCCCATCGTGGTGTCGCGGCACACGCCGTCCTCGATGGCGCACAGGGAGCTGCCATTGCCCAAGTGGCAGGACAGCAGGCGGTGGCAGCGGTCGCCGAGCATCTCCTTGGCGGTCTTCCACTCATAGCGATGGCTCGTGCCGTGCGCGCCGTACTTGCGCACGTGGTACTTCTCGCGAACCTCGCGAGGCAGCGGGTAGGTGTAGGACATCTCGGGCATGCCCATGTGGAAGGAGGTGTCGAACACAGCGACGTTCGGAATACTCGGATAGGCATCGCGGCAGAACTCGATTACGCCGGCCTCAGCGTAGTTGTGCAGGGGGGCGAGGGGCGCCACCTCGTAGATCTTGGCGAGCACGTCGTCGTCAACGAGGGCAGAATCGGTGAAGTGCCAGCCGCCCTGGACGATACGATGGCCGATGGCGTCCATTTCGAAGCCATGCTCGTTGATAAGATCGATGACCATGCGAACGGCCGTGCCGTGATCGGGTAGAACAACGGCCTCCTTGGCCTTTTCCCCACCCTCGCTGTGACCGAAGATTCCCTCTTCGAGGCCGATCTTCTCGCAGTTGCCCTTGGTGAAGACCTCGCGAGTCTTGGTGTTCATGAGCTGGAACTTGAGACTCGAGCTACCGGCGTTGAGAACGAGGACGTTCATGACACTCCCTACAAATGATGCGCGGACAATCGTGCGTCGCGCAGGACGTTACAACGGTTCTATCATAGCGCGAATGTGCGCACGCAGGCATCCCACCGCGCGCACAACGCTATTTTGCATGCGGGCCCTGCGGCCTCAAATGAGTCCTTCGCCGAGCGGCTTGCCGCCGAGCACGTGCAAGTGAACGTGCATGACGGTTTGACCGGCGGCCTCGCCCTTGTTCGAAATCACGCGGAAGCCCTCATCGAGGCCCTTGATGCGGGCGACCTCGGCCACTGCGTGCATCATGGCGGCGAGCGTCTCGGCGGGAATGCCATCGATGATGTTGTCGTAGTGCTCCTTGGGAATCACGAGCGTGTGCGCGGGCGCCTGCGGGTTGAGGTCGTCAAACGCGATGACCAGGTCATCCTCGTAGACGATGGTCGAGGGGATCTCGTGGGCGGCAATTTTGCAGAAGATGCAGTCGGACATGGGGCTCCTTTCAATTGTGTTCCCGTGTCGGCAAGGGGGGCATATCGACCCGTGCTCAAACAGTCCTGGCTCGCACGGACCGTCCACCGGACGGTCCGGCTCGTGCGGAACTGCGCGCGGGACGATATGCCCCCTACCGACAAACGACGTCCCCCTCGATTATCGCATCGAAAGGGCGACTACGGGTTGAGGGGATGGCTCTTAGAGGTTGAGGCTGTCGGCGTCATCCGCGGGCTCACCCGGGACAAGCTGATCGGTACCGTCGACATCTTGCAGCAGGACGGAGACCTTTTGCTCGGCCGCTGCCAGACGACCGCGGAGGCTCTTGAGAAGCTCCACGCCGCGCGTGTAGCTCTCGAGTGATTCCTCGAGCTCCATATCACCTGACTCGAGACTGCGGATGATAAGCTCAAGCTCGGTGGACGCCTCCTTGTAGGTAAGCTCCTCAACGTTCTTGCGATCTGCCATGTTCTTCTCCTTACTCGGCGCCACTCCGGGCAACGCGTAGCTTCCTGTATCTTCTCGGCTTATTTCCCAGCATGTGTGATGTTGCGGACAGATGCACTCACTTCGCCGCCGGCCATGCGTACCCGCACTTCGTCACCCGGCGCGAACACGTCCACGCTCGTCGCGACGCGCCCGGCACCGTCGTAGGCGATGGAGTACCCGCGGCCGAGGACCTTGAGCGGCGAGAGCGCATCGAGTGCTGCCGCGTTTTTCCCCAGATCCGCCACGGGGCCGCTCAAGATGATCGAACCCTTGGCACGTAGCTTAGAGGTGTACAGGTCCAGGGCGTGACGTTTGACGCCCAGACCGGAAACGCTCGCCTCCAGGCGCGGTGCCAGGCGGTCGAGCGCACCGGTAAAGCGCTCCTGCGAGCGGTCGCACACGACGGCGAATCGATCCGCCGTCTGCGCGAGCTCGGCACGGCGACGATCGGCGACATTCGTGGGGTCGACCAGGCACGGACGCGACGCATAGCCATCGACCTCGAGTGCAAGACGCTCGAGCCGCATGGACATCGCGCGGGAGATCCTCCCCAACATGCCCTCACATTCCGCATCCGCAGAAGCGGTAAGCGATACCAGGGAGCGCTGCAGCCGCTGCTCACGCATATTCAGCACATTAACGAGTTCGGCGAACTCGGGGGCCACCGACTCCGCCGCCGCTGTGGGTGTGGAGCACCGGCGGTCGCTCACCATATCGCAAATCGAATTGTCGGGCTCGTGTCCGATGCCGGTCACCACGGGCACGGGACTGGCCGCGACGGCGCGGGCGAGGGACTCGTCGTTGAAGGTCATGAGATCCTCGAAGGAACCACCACCGCGAACGAGCAGGATGCAATCGGGTGCGGGCGAAATCGCGGCCGCACGGCGCAGCCCCTCGATGAGCTCGGCGGGAGCACCCTCCCCTTGGACCTTCGCCCCCACACAGACGACCTCGACCAGCGGGTTGCGGCGGCGCAGCGTGCGCTTGACATCGTTGACGACGGCACCGGATAGCGACGTGACGACGGCGATGCGCGTGCAAAAGACCGGAATGCGGCGCTTGCGCTCGGGTTCCATGAGGCCCTCGCGGCGCAGCTTCTCCGCAAGTTGGGCAACCTGCTGACGAAGCAGGCCCTCCCCCGCCAAGGTGAAGGAGCTCGCCTTGAAGCTCATCTTCCCCGTGGGCTTGTACAGGTCGAACGTCCCCGTGAACAGCACTTGCAGGCCGTCGCGCAAATCAAAGGCGCGCTTGTCGTACGTGCCCTTCCACACGATGCAATCGAGCGCCGCAGACTCGTCCTTGATCTGAAAATAGCAATGGCCGCTACGAGCGTTTGGACCGCGAAAGCCGGTCACCTCGCCGAGCACGGTGATCTTGGGAATGTCGTGGAGCGCACCGGCGGCGAGCTCTGCCGCTTGCGAGACGGAAAGCGCGTCCTCATCGGGCACCGCGGAAGGTGCCTCGGGCGAGGAGCCCGTCAGGTTCCACGCGTTCATATGCCCTCCTCTCACTCGTATCTTCGAACTCGAACCAGTGTAGCAACGCGTGCGGACAAAACGAAGCACCGCGTGAGCGAGCAGAACCGCACCCGGGCACGCGCCGCGCCCCCTCGCAGCCACGCGCCCCGAGCACGGCCACGCAACGGTGCGTGGGGCACCGCGCAGGGGCTGCTCACGTATGGCTGCTCGCGAAGGGCTACTCGTCGCGATTCCTGTTGGTGCGGGCGAGCAGATAGAGCAGCTGCATCACGCTGGCAAGCGCTGCCGCCACGTAGGTGAGGGCGGCGGCGGTGAGCACCTTGCGAGCACCGCGCACATTGACCTCGCTCATGCCCGAACGCTCGATATAAGCCACCGCACGGCGGCTGGCGTCGATCTCGACGGGAAGCGTTACGAGCTGGAAGATGACGGAGAAGGCGAACAGTGCGATGGCGAACGTGGTGAGTCCGGCCACATTCATCATGATGCCGAGTAAGAACACGATGGTCCAAATGTTCTGGGTGAAGTTCACCACGGGCACAAGCGCATGACGGACCTTCATCATAAAATACCCGCTCTCGCGTTGCGCGGCGTGGCCCGCCTCGTGGCAGGCGACCGCGACACTCGCGACCGATCCGCCGCTGAGGTTCTCTCGGGAGAGGTAGAGGTTGTTATCGCGCGGGTCGTAGTGGTCGGACAGGTGACCCGAGGTGCCCCTGATGCCCACGCGACCGCACCCGAGGTCGTCGAGCATGCGACGCGCAACCTGCTCGCCCGTCTCCCCGTCCGAGGCGACTTTGGACCAGCGACGATAGGTCGAGTTGACGTAGTTTTGTGCCATCAGGCCAATAACCGTGGTGGCAATCACGATAACGAGATACAACGGGTCAAATCCGTACCCGTAGCCATATCCATAGCCGTAGTAAGGCATCTGCGAATCCTTTCAAGCACGCGTCCATTCGCACATGCAGCTTGTTCTACCCAAAAAACCGCCCAAGGCGCGGGAGATGGGCGCCCACAATGAAAAGAGAACCAAAGGGGGTAGGAATGTCGAAAAACGAGGGCGAGAGAGGCTCGATTTTCGACATTCCTACCCTCTACGCAGCGCAAACGGGGACGATTGCGCAATGCGGACGGGGGCGATGAACCCTCCGCTCTTTCAATTGCCGGGCAGACTAGAAGTCCGCCGCGCCCTCGCTATCCATCCACTCCGCCTGGAACTCGGCATAGCGCCCGTCGATGATGGCCTGGCGCGCGCGACGCATGAGGTCGAGCAGGAAGTAAATGTTGTGCTGCGACAGCAGAATGCCGCCGAGCATCTCCTTCTGTGTGACCATGTGGCGGATGAGCGCGCGAGAGTAGCCGCCGGTGCACACCGGGCAGGTGCACTTCTCGTCGATGGGGCGCGGGTCCTTCGCGAACTTGGCGTTCTTGAGATTCATGCGGCCGGTGCTGGAGAACGCCGTGCCCATACGGCCGGTACGCGTGGGCAGGACGCAGTCGAACATGTCGATGCCGCAGCCCACGCCGCGCACGAGCGTAGTGGGGTTGCCCACGCCCATGAGGTAGCGGGGCTTGCGGCGCGGCATGTGCTCGGACACGAGCGGCTCGAGCGTCTCGAACATGACCTCGTGGGGCTCGCCCACGGAATAGCCGCCGATGCCGTAGCCGGGAAAGTCGCCGATCTCCTCGAGGTGCTTGAGGGAGCGCAAGCGCAGATCGAGGTGCATGCCGCCCTGGACGATGCCGAACAGGGCCTGGTCATCGCGGGTATGGGCCTTGTAGCAGCGCTCGGCCCACATGCTGGAGAGCTCGACGGCGCGCTCCACGAACTTGCGCGTGGCGGGGTACCCGGGGCACTGGTCGAGCTGCATGCAGATATCGCTGCCGAGCTTCATGGCGATCTCCATGTTGTCCTCGGGCGTCCAGAAGACATGGGAGCCGTCGTAATCGGTGGCGATGAAGCGCACGCCCTCGTCGGTGAGCTTGACTGCGTCGGAATGGGAGAAGATCTGGAAGCCACCCGAGTCCGTGAGGATGGGGCCGTGCCAATTCATGAAATCGTGCAGGCCTCCGAGCTCGGCGATGGTGTCCGCGCCGGGGCGCATGGCGAGGTGATAGGTATTGGCGAGCACGATCTGGGCGCCAAGGTCCTTGACCGTCTCGGTGGGAATGCCCTTGACGTTCGCCTTGGTGCCCACCGGCATGAAAATCGGGGTCTCGATATCACCGTGCGGCGTGTGTAGAATGCCCGCACGGGCATGCGTCTTGGGGTCTTCGACGACGATCTCGTACTTGAACAGGGACTGATCCATGAAACGGCTCCTCGGTTATTCGGTGCCGGGCGCACACGGGGCGATCGCCCTTCCGTGCGAGGCGCTCCCGCGAAGGGGACCTCGCATCCGCGCGCCGGCGGCACCGCGCGATATCAGCCGCTTATTGTACTATCGGGCACGCCCTTTCCGCGCACTCCCGCCTGAGCAGCACATAATATGTCTGTCCAAACCCTTTTACATCTGTCGTTTTGCCTACTCCGCGCCCGGTAGTCCGTTATTTGCGCCGCGGTTGGGACGCTTGAGAGAGAGGAGCTGATCGCGCACCTGCTCGCACTGGGAAATCGCCTTGTCAACGCGCCCCTTCGACTCCATGATGCGCTGCTGGACCATGGCGTCCATGAAGGCGTTGTCGAACAGCCAGTCGGCAGTGAGGAGGAAGTCGCCGACGTCGGGGCCGAGCCCGGCGAAGCCCTGAACGTCATCCAGCCCGTCTGCCAGGCGTGCCAGTGACGCTTGAGCAGCGGAGAGGTGGCGGCGCGCGGCCTGCATCTTGTCGTGCTTAATCAGTGAACTAAAGAATCCCCCACCGAAGATGTCAAACCATCCCCAGTTGCCGGCGCTCTTGAGATCACGCGCCGCGGCGTCAAGGCAGTTAAGCGCGTCCTCCACCGCCGTGAGCGCCTCATCAATCTCGATATCCTGACGTGCCATCGTCTTCCCTTCCAAGTCGGTTGCTCAATTCTACCCGCTATGGACCCGTTCGTTCTTCCAAGCGCAGGGATGGCGGCATTGCATGCACCAGCCGATGGCAAATCAGCCGACTCCGAGTGCGCGAGACGCGCCACGAGCATACGGAACGGGCGAGAGACAGGACAAGTTGAGGTTTTTCGTATCGATATCGAGAAATAGAAAGTAGCGACAACAGTGGCAAGCGCATGACCTGTGGCGATTATGGACGCAGAGCCGCCCCTACTTCACGAAACCAATTTTCAATACGAAAAAGCTCAAGTTTGTGAGCAATGAGCGACTTGCGAGCCGCTTCGGCCACGGGAAAGGCGGCTTGCGTGCCGTTTCGACCATGGAAAGGCGGCTCAGACTTACGGGCAGTCGGCTCACCCTTGCGGAAAGGCGGCTCGCCTCGCCTCGCGAAGCCATGCAAAAGCCTCCCACCCCCAGCTTTTGCCTCTTGCCGGGAAATGGGAGGCCGAATGCGGGTCCGTCCGACCGAATCGCACGCCAATCCAGTCGCCCCTTGCCAATGGGAACATGAACGCATCGATTACAACCCAAAGCACGCCTTGATTCCACCCGTCAAAGGCGGTAACGATTCGGTGCTAGGCCGTTCGCCGGGGGCGATTGCCACATCGGCATCAGGTCCGCCGATGTGGCCTTGCAACGCAGTCTTGCCTTACGGGCGCTGGCCCATGCCGCCCTCAAGTGTGAGGGTCTCGCCGTTCATGTACTTGAAGTCGGGTCCGCACAGCTGAACGACGACGCGGCCGATCTCGGTCTCGACGTCACCGTAGTGGCCCGCCGGCGGCATGTGGACGTTGGCCTCGAAGGCCTCAGGATACGCGTTCTGGAAGTTCTCCAGCTGGGCGGTCCAGGCAAGCGGGCAGACGATGTTGACGTTGACGCCGTCCTTGCCCCACTCGTTCGCGGCAACGCGCGTCAGGCCGCGGATGCCCTCCTTGGCGGCGGCGTAGGAACACTGACCGTAATTGCCGAACAGGCCGGCACCGGAGGCGAAGTTCACCACGGAGCCCTTGGCCTCTTTAAGATGCGGATAGCACTTCTGCATGTAGAGGAACGTCGCGTACAGTCCGGAGTACAGGGCCAGGTCGAACTGCTCCATGGTGTGGTCGGCAATGGTGACACCGGATGCAGAGGCCTGGGCGTTGTTCACGAGCGCGTCGATACGACCGAACTTGGCAATCGCCTCGTCGATGACGTGCTGCACGATAGCCTCATTGTCCTGGCCGGCGGAGACGTCTGCCTGGACGGGAAGGACCTCGATGCCGTACTCGGCCTCGAGCGATTCCTTGGCCGCCTCGAGCTTTGCCACGTTGCGGCCAGTGATGACGAGGTTGGCGCCCTCCTTGGCGAATGCGATGTCAATGCCGTAACCGATGGATCCGGCGGAACCATCCTGGAGCGTGGCCTTGCCGCCACCCGTGACGATTACGGTCTTACCGGTGAAAAGCCCCATGTCTTTCTCCTCTCAATTAATTATTGTGCAGAAACCTGCACACAACTACCGCAACCATACCCCTCTTACACCTCACGCAATCAAAGCCGGCAACGCTGTTCGTTAAGCGGCGTTCCGCGATTCGCCAAACGGATAAACAAGACCGCCCATTCCCAGAGGCAGCGCTAAGACAAGTATGCGAAAACGTCTTGGAATCAAGGTAGCCAAAGCCATGCGTCCGCACCGCGCCGTATGATAGAGCCATACGAACGGCGGGCATCGACCGCATGCGAAAGGGGCACCATGAGCGAACGTGACGATATGCAGCCTGTTGATGCGACGTCAAACCCAAACGACGAGACGGCAACCAACAGCGACTCAGCCAAAGAAGTACACGCAGATGGGGTCGCAGTCGAGCCCGAAAACCGAGCCATTGAGCCGACCGGTTCGGCCCGTTCGGCCAATTCGACAGGTTCGGCCATCTCGGCTGATTCGACCGGCGCGACCGGCACCACCGAGCCAGCCGGCTCAACCGATTTGGCCAACATGCCTGACCGGACAGAAACCAACGCCGCGCGGGCAGTAGGTGCGTTCTTTGCAGAGGGCGTGGCGAGCATGAAGGAGATGAGCGCAGCCCATCGCGCTCACAGCGAGGCGCGCGGAGAGCTCGAGCGCCTGGACAACACCATAGCCGCTCGCGAACGCGAACTCGCGCGCCGCCGCGACATCGAGTCGCGCTATGACGAGATCGTCGCAGAAGAAACAGCTCGCAAGAACGCCGCCGTTCAGACACGTGAGGCCGCCGAGGAGCGTCGCGCCGCAATAGCCGCAGAAGTCGCCGAACTCAAAAACAACCTGGAGAAGATGCGAGACGAGGACGCCTCCGTTGAGCGTCGCCTCAAGTCCGCCGTCGATGCGGCGGAGGACAAGGAGCGGTCATCGCGCGAATCCGGCAAACGCCTTCAGCGTCGGCTCGATGATGCGCAGGAGAATCTCGAGCGTACGGTCAAGGAGCACGACGAAGGCGTCTCGGCCGTACAGCAGACGGTCAAGAGCGCCGAGTCGCTGCTGGCGACGCTCAATGCCGAATACGCCGAGATCCAGCGCAACCCTTCCGCCAATCCCGCTGGGTACTCCGTGCGCAAACGCGAGCTCGAAGATGAGATCTCCGACGCGGCGTGCGCGCTGCGAACGGCAAAGGATGACGTTCCGCGCATCGAACAAGAAACCCAAGCGGCAATTGACGAGGCTCGCGCCGCCGTCGCCGAGGCAGAGAAGCCCATGGCGTCGGCACGCGAGGCATTCAACGCCGTCGCAGCGGCGGCGGACCGCGCGCGAGATGCGTACAGCGAGGCGAAAGATGACGCCGAGAAGCGTCAGAAAAAACTGCGTGGCGAGATTTCCGAACGCGAAAAGGAGGCAAAAGCCGAAGAGCACGCCGCCCAAGTTGCGCAAAAGGAGGCGGACGCCGCCCAATCGACGCTTGATGAAGCCAATGAGATCCACGCGCATCCCGAGGCGACCGTATCTCTTGCCCATGCCCTCGAGGCAGATCGTGCCGAGCGCATTGACCGCGTCGCCGAAGTCGAGGAGCTCGCCGCCGCCGAAAAGACCGTCCGCGAGCGCACGCGAGGGGCGCGCTTGAAGCTCGTACTTGCAATTGCCAGCATCGTGCTCGTCGTGGTGCTCATGCTGGTTTGGACGTATCTCGCCCAATAGCCCCATTGCCCCGACGTGACGGCGGCAATCACGCAAAAGCCCGGCCCCCGCTATGAGGAGCCGGGCTTCGACTTGAGCCAAGGGGCCATCGGCCCTAGCGACGGCGCGAACGCGACGCTACTCCACGACCTCGACGAGCTCGATGTCGAAGTTGAGGTCGCAGCCTGCCAGCTCGTGGTTGGCGTCGAGCTTGACGCCCTCGGGCGAGACCTCGACGACCGTCACGGGCACGGGCATACCGCCGGGACCCTGCAGGAAGAGCTTCATGCCGACCTCGATCTTCTCGAAATCCGGCACCTGATCGGCCGGGAAGAAGAGGATCATGTCCTCGGAGCGCTCACCGTACGCCTCGGCGGCCGGGATGTGGACGGTCTTCTTCTCGCCCACCTCCATGTCGAGCACGGCGGCGTCGAAGCCCTTGATCATCTGGCCGGCGCCGGCCACGAACTCGATGGGCTCGCCGCGATCGTAGCTGGAATCGAACTGGGTGCCGTCGTCGAGCGTGCCGCGGTAGTGGGCCTTGACCGTCTTACCCTGGTTGGACATGTGCATCCTCTTTCAATAGTAGTAATCCCCGCCCGGATGAAGGCGGAAGGCTTGCAAAATGGCCGAAGGCGAGTTCAGGCCTCCCCGCCGGCACGTTGAACCACTATACCCAAGGCTCGAGCAGCTCATGCAGTATGCGCTCCCGATTATTGATAAAGAGCTCCGTGACCTGATAGCTCTCAGTCTCCTCGTAACCGATCTCATGCAACTCACCATCGTCAAATGAGATGATGCGCGCACCCGGAAGCCCCAAGAGAATGGGCGAGTGCGTAGCCACGATGAGCTGGCTGCCGTGATGTGCAAGCTGGTCCATCTCGTACAGCAAGGTCAGCTGCCGCGCAGGCGAAAGGGCCGCCTCGGGCTCATCGAGAAAATACAGGCCATTGTCCCGGGAGCCGTCTTGGATGAATCCGAGAAACGCCTCCCCATGGCTCATCTCGTGCAGCGGGACCCTTGCGCCTGTAACGGGATTCGTGTACATCGCACCCGGAAGCCCCGGCCTCATGCTGCACCGATCGGCCTCGGACGCGACGTTATAGAAGCTCTCCGCCCGCAAAAAGAAGCTGCTGCGCGGCGCCAAACGCCCCCGCTCCATGTAAATGCCCTCGTGGAGGACGGAATGGGAATCCCTCGTGGCAAACGTGTAGTTGGACGTGCCTCCCTCGGCGTTGAGGCCATACGCGACCGCCATGGCCTCGAGCAGGGTCGACTTACCCGACCCGTTCTCGCCAACGAAAAACGTGACGTTCGAGTCGAAGGCGAGCGAACGCTCGCCCAGCGACGCGAGCGCGGAGATACGGCGCAGGTACTCGTCTCCGTGGACAAGCTCCCACAGAATCGAAACGGAAGATATGAACAGCTCACCATCGAGCATGACGCCCCCTATCGTCCGTGCCCCAAATGCTGTCATTGTACGCGCGCGCCAAGACAAAGCCCTCCGTCACGATGAGGTGACAGAGGGCTTTCGTCACATGAGGCAGTTCGTTGGTTACTCGTCAGACCCTTTCGGCTCGGCGTTCTTCTCCGGCGGGAGCACCAGGTTCAAGATGATGCCCACGAGCGCGGAGGTCGCCATGCCGGGCAGAGTATAGTCGCCCAACGGGATGGCAATGCCCGCTGTCTCCATGCCCACGCCCAGGATGATGACAACCGAAGCGATCATGAGGTTGCGGTTCACGTCGAAATCCACGCCATTGGACACGAGCATGCGCAGGCCGTTGGAGGCAATGAGGCCGAACAGCAGCAGGCACACGCCGCCCATGACCGGGCTCGGGATGGAGTTGATGAGCGCAGCGAGCTTGGGGCACAGGCCGCCGACGATGAGCGCGAATCCGCCCGCGTACCAGAAGATCTGGGTGGAGTAGACGCGCGTGACGCTCATGACGCCGATGTTCTCGGCATACGTGGTGGTGGGAGGACCTCCCAGGAAGCCCGAGATCATGGTGGACAGGCCGTCGCCGGCGAGTGAGCGCGGCAGCAGCGGGCGATAGTCCTTGTCGACGATCTCGCCCACGGCGAGCAGGTGGCCGATATGTTCGATGACCGTGACCACGGCGACCGGCGCGATGAGCGCGATGGCGCCCATGTCGAATTTGGGGAAGCTGATGCTGGGCAGGCCGATCCATGCGGCCTGGGCGATGGGCGCGAAATCCACCATGCCGAACGCCACGGCGACCGCATAGCCCACGATGATGGCGAGCAGCACCGGCACCGTGCCGACGATGCCGCCGCGCCCGGAAAAGATCACCGCCGCGAGCAGCGTGACGGCGGCGACCAGGGCGCCCTGCGGGTTGAACACCGATGCACCCGCGGCGTCGGTACCCATAAAGGCCATGTTGGCGGCGGTGGCGGACAGACCCACGCCGATGACCACCATGACGGAGGCAACGAGCACGGGCGGCAGCAGGCGGTCAAGCCAGCCCGTGCCGACGAGCTTGATGATGCCCGCCACCACGAGGAACACTGCGCCCGCCACAATCACACCGGACATGGCGGCGTCGAGACCGCGCGTGGCGCCCACCGCGAGGATGGGGCTGATGAAGGCGAACGAGCTGCCCAGATAGCTGGGAATCTTGTTGCCGGTCACGAGCAGGTAGCAGATGGTGCCGATGCCCGAGCACATGATGGCGACGTTGGGATCGAGGCCGGTCAGCACGGGTACGAGCACCGTGGAGCCGAACATGCTCATCATGTGCTGGATTCCCAGCGGAATGGCGCGCGCCGGGGAGACCCGGTCGTCGACGCCGATGACCTCGCGTTCGCGGTTGCTCATGGGCGGTCCTTTCTGTAGGCGACAGTTCAGTCTATGGTACCGTGTAACCCGCAACAGAAGTGCGACGACGCGCGCAAGCTAGAAGAGTTTGCGCAGCGATGTGATGCGGACTGCAGCTGATCCATCCGTCTCGCCCCGCGACTCGCTGCACCCCAGTTCACGTCAGCCACGTAACCCGCGGCCGAGGCCGCTCGTCCATGCGCGGTGCACCAGCGGCGCGACAAGGCGCCACCAACCAAAGGCCCGCCGACCTCGAAAGGAGCCCGCAACGCATGAGCGACACCCGCCTCGTCCTCACCCTGCACGCCGATGGGCTCGAGATCCCCGTCGAGGTCACTCGCAAACACGTAAAGAACCTCAACCTGCGCGTCCGCGGCGACGGGTCGGTCGCACTCAGCATTCCACAGCGCCTCTCCTTCACCCGCGCGCAGGCGTTTCTGGACTGCAAGGCAAGCTGGATAATCGAACGCGTCCGCCGCGCCCAGATGCGGAACACGCGTATTTCCCCAACCGAGGGGGAAAGCGATGGCGATGGACGAACCTCGTACCCGCTGTGGGGAGACCTCACGCCCCTCGGCCCCGACCACCGCGGCCAAGACGCCATCGACAACCTCTACCGCGAAGAACTGGGGCGCGTCCTTTCCCGCATCGCTGCTCGACTGGAGCGGAGGATGGGCGTCCACGCCTCGCGGTGGAGCATCCGCACGATGAAGACGCGCTGGGGTTCGTGCACCCCGTCCACAGGCGCCATTCGCATTAACGCCCGCCTCGCCGCCTATCCACCCGAATGCCTTGAGTTCGTGGTCGCCCATGAACTCGTCCACCTGCTGGAACCCAGCCACAACGCGCGCTTCCACGCATTACTCGACGAATTCTGCCCCGACAACCGGGCTCTCGCCCAGCGTCTCAGGCAAGGCCCCGTTTCGCCTGACACGGAGAAGCGGAGCGATCACGACGACGAGCTCGAGGCAAAACTGCCTATGGCTGATTTGTAATTACCCCGGCATATCTCCCACAATGAAAAGGACGCCTCCGAAAAGACGTCCCTACTGCAAATTGAGTTGCTTGTTACGAGCGAACGAATCGCCCCTCGAAACTCGAAGCTACTCCTCGACGAGCTCGAACTGATCCGGGCCAACGCCGCAGACGGGGCAGACATAATCCTCGGGCAGCTCGGGGGTGTCGACCTCGACCTCGAAACCGCAAACAACGCAAACGAACTTGTAAGTCTTGTCAGCCATGATTGGCTCCTTTCACAGGCGATTGAACGTAGGTTGAGTATACCCAAGTTTACCGAACATGAGACACGCCAAGCTTCCCATGAACGATCTCGGATCTCCCTCAAACGTTCCGATATGTTATCGGAATGGTTTCCTATTATCAAGCAGTTTCTTTAAGGATGCGACGCATCGGGCAGCGCGCAGTAACCGTCCCGCTAGACTTCAAGCCGGCCATGCCAGCGGGGACGCTACCCCTGATACGAACTCGCTTTGGGGGGCGTCTTGCCTTTGAGCGTGCTGTGGTAGTAAGCATACGTGAGAGGCGGCTCATCGGAAAGCCGCTCGGCTTGCACGACCTCGCCGACGAACAGATAATGTGTCCCCACGTCGACGCTGTCGATCAGCTTGCATGCATATACCGCGCACGCGTGCTCCGGACAATAGGGGCTCCCCACCTCCGAGATTGCCGTCTCGTATTTCTCGAATTTGTCATAGGTGTCACTGGAGCGAAAGCCGAAGTTGCCGATGTAGGGCATGTCCGCCGTTTGATCGATTGCGGTAACTGTGAACGCCCCCGCCTTTGCGATGACCCCAGATGTCACGTTGTCCTTGTGCACCGCGACCGTCATGCGAATGGGCTCGGCGGTCACCTGCACCGCCGTATTGACCACGCATCCCGCCTTGGTGCCGTCCGCCTCTGCAGACACGACATACAACCCATAGCTCATCGCGAACATCGCCGTGGAATCGATAGCCATGACATTCCCCTTTCTCAAATGTCTCGCGTGCCACGCGCTTATCACCAGTATAGGGATTACAAAGGCGCGGGGACGGTCGCATCCGTATGAGTCGGTGGGAGGGACGTCGAACGCGTCCGCGCAGGCAGCGTCCATTGCATGGGCATCGAATGCCGAGAGCCTCAAACGCAAACGGGCACCCGATCGCACATGGGTGCCCGTCTGAAGGAAAATGGGCGATTACCGGCTACGTTGCTTGAGAGCCCGATCGATCTCGCGCTGCACGTCGCGCTTGGCCATGTCCTCGCGCTTGTCGTACAGCTTCTTACCTCGGCCAAGGCCAAGCAGAAGCTTGACACGGCCATCCTCGTTGAAATACAACTCCAAGGGCACGAGCGCCACCCCGCGCGTGCGCAGTTTACCGTCGAGATAGTCGATCTGCTTGCGGTGAAGCAGCAGCTTGCGACGGCGATCGGGATCACGGTTGAAAATCGATCCGTTGGAATACGGATGAATGTGCACGTTATGAAGCCAGCACTCGCCGTTGCGGATAAGGGCGAAGGAGTCCGTGATCTGACAGGCGCGTTCACGCAGGCTGCGTACCTCGGTACCGGCAAGCTCGACCCCACACTCGAAGGTCTCGTCAATAAAGTACTCATGATGAGCCGAACGGTTCTTGGCGATAAGCTTCTTTTCCCTGCGCGGCTTACGAGCAAATCCGTCTGCCATAGTTACTCACCTCCCTGTTCGTTGGAAAGCTCCGCGTCAGACTCGCGAATGAGGCGAAGGAGGGCCTCACACGCCGGAGCTCCGACCAAATCGCGGGCGAGCAGGGTGAGGCGCGTGGCCTCATTGCGGTCGCCCTCATCGGCCGCGTCCGTTGCGCACATGAGCAGGCACACGGCGATCTCGGCATTGGCACCGGTTGCCAGGCCCTCCCCCTCGACCGCAGCGTTCGCATCGGCATCGGAGAGCTCGGCGAGTTCGGGATGCTCACGGTCAAGGTGCGAGGCGAGAGCCGTGGCGGCGGCGTCATCGGCGCACGCGCGAATCGCCGCCCGACGGCAACCCTCCGCGGCGGGGAGCTTATCGCAAGACAGGAAAAAATGGCCCAAATTCGCAAAGGCACGCGCAAGCGCTTGCGGAGTCGTGGCACGCTCGAGAACTGAAGCCGAAAGCGCCGCCCACTCCCTGGTGTCCCCGAGCGCACGATAGACCTCGGCGAGGTTCAGGCGGTGGGCGCAATTCATGGGATTCCAGCGCACGGCCTGCTTGAGCGCATCGCGCGCAAGCTCATAGTCGCGTTTTTGCACGTACACATAGGCAAGTGCCGCATAGAGACGATCGAGCGGAGCGTCTACCTGCGTGAGCTCGCGGGGATCCTGCTCCACGCGACGATAGGCAAGACGCTCGAACGGGTTGGCAAAGCTGAACCATTGGCGTGCCTCGGTGGCGATGCAAGCGGTATCGGCATACTCACCAGCCTCGGCGGCAAGTTCCTCGAGCAGCATGCGCGCCGTATCGAGCTCGCCTTCCGCCAGCAGATCCTCGGCATAATCGATGTCATGCGCCGCAATGGGCATATCCATGGTGTCCTCCTAGAAAAGAGTCGAGGCTTCAGTGTAGCGCAGAAGCGTACAGGTACGAAACACACGAAAGACCCGGTGCCGGACGCCCCATCTCATCGGCATACGGGAGCCCTCACGGGCTAGCGATTGGGGCCCTCGATATGGATGAGTTTGAAATCCAGGTGCCCACGCAACACGTCGACGGAAGCCACCTCGATTATCGCACGCTGCCCGAGCTCGATCACCGTGCCACTCGATTCACCCACAAGACGCAGGCGGATGTCGTCGTACTCCCACCACTCGGCACCAAGCGCCGCCATGCGCATCAGGCCTTCGGCACCCGTGTCATCCAAACGCACGAATGCGCCCATGTCCGAAATCCACGAAACCGTTCCAGCAAAGCGCTCCCCCACGCGCCCCGCGAAGAACTGTGCGACCTTGATTTTTTGCGAGGCCGTCGCCGCCGCGTCGGCAGCACGCTCGTTGTCGCTCGCCTGTCGGCAGAGTGCGGAACACACCTGCACGAGCGACTGGGGACCCTTGCCCACGAGACGGGGGGATCGGGTCGCAGCCTCCTTTTTCCCCAGCTCCCGCTTGGCAAGTGCCACTTTGAGCACGCGATGCACCATAAGGTCGGGGTAACGGCGGATGGGGCTCGTGAAGTGACAGTACGCGCGGGCACCGAGCGCATAGTGCCCGCCGTTCTCCGACCGGTACACAGCACGCTGCTGAGCACGCAGGAGCAGGGCGTTCACCAGCGGTGCCATCGGCGAGCCATGGGCATCGACGACCGCGCTGGCGATGGCACGCGGCTCCCCCAGCATGATGCCCGCTGCAAGACCACCCTCAAGTGCACCGAGTTCGGTGAGCGTCTTGACGGCAGAGGCTAGCGTGTCTGCCGAGGGCTCCTCATGCACGCGGTACGCCGCAGTCAGATTGTGGTCGGAGAGGAACTCAGCGACGCATTCGTTGGCGAGCAACATCGCCTCTTCAACCAAGCTGGTGGCGGCACTACGTTCGCGCGTGACGATGTCGATGGGAATGCCCTCGTCATCCAAGAGCACGTGAACCTCGGACGTCTCGAAATCGATCGAGCCGCGCTTACGACGAACCTCACGCCGAGCGCAGGCAAGCGCGTCTGCGTTTCTGAGGAAGGAGGCGAGGTCGACGCCAGAGACGCGAGCAGCGTCGAGGGCGGCGTGGGCACGGCGAACGGTCGCAGCGTCCGCCGTGCCAGGTTCAGGCGTCCGTGGGCAATCAAGCGCGTCGCCGGCCCCACAGCCCGGTCCTCCATGAACGGGCGCGGGCACAGAGTCGTGTACAGCAGACGCCGCAGCGGGAACATCTCCAGCAAGTAGGGCGTCTGCAGCACCGTAATCCAAGCGCACGCGCGAGCGAATCACGCTCGGATACGCTTCATATGCACGAACGCGGCCTCGCGCGTCGAGTTCGATGTCGACGGTAAAGGCGAGCCGGTCCTCATTGGGCCGCAGCGAGCACAGATCGTTGCACAGGCGCTCGGGAAGCATGGGCAACACGCGGTCGGCAAGGTACACCGATGTCGAGCGGCGACGCGCCTCCAGGTCAATCGAGCTTTCCCAGTCAACGTAATGGGACACGTCAGCGATGTGCACGCCGAGCATCCACCCGCCACGCACGGTGCGCGCAACGGAGATCGCGTCGTCAAAATCACGAGCATCGACGGGGTCGATCGTGATGGCGAACCTATCGCGGATATCGCGACGCAGCGGATCGGCCAAAGCGGCCTCGACATCGACCGAGAGCCCCGCGGCCTCATCGATCGCTTCCTGAGGGTACCCGTCCGTAAGTCCATACCGCGCCATGATGCACTCGATGCCCAGGCTCGGCTCGTTGGCATCGCCGATACGGCGCTCGATGGTGACCACACCGGCCTCCGCACGGGAAGGATATTCGACGATGTGCGCTGCGACGATATCGCCTGGCGTGACCTTGAGACGCGCAGGGGAGTCATCAGAGGGAAGGACGAAGAAATCCTGCTTGATGCGCGCGTCGAGCGGACGTACGGCGCCCAGAGGACCAGCCAGCTCGAAGGTGCCCACAACGGCCTCGGCCGCACGCTCGATCACGTGCTCCACAACCGCGCGACGAGCTCCGCCGCGACCGCGATGCAAGCTTACGTACACACGGTCGCCAGGCATCGCCTCGCGCATCGAGCGCGAGCCCAAGCGGTACGTACCCTCCGCTGTCTCGACCTCGGCGTGCGAGTCATACACGCGCACCGTCCCCGTAAGCCCCGGCAACCGCCGCGACCGAGCAGGCCCGTGCCGTCCGTTCTTCCCGCGCTTTCCTCTACCCATGCATTCCTCTCGTCCAAATAGAGCCGATTCAAACCAGCTCTCTTGTACCCAAACCCAAGGGTGCCCGACAAACCCTCAACCGAACCTCAGGTCACTGCACACCAGCCCCGTCCCCGGCAAAACCCGAGGCCGCCACAACAAAGACCCCGTCAGACCCAACGTCAACCCCACAACACCAAACCCCCGCCACCACGCGCGCAGCGCCGTGAGAGCAGGAGACCCCCTGGGTCATCCCTAAGTAAACATTCCGCAGGCCGCCGAGCAAAGCTCGCCGGCCGAGGACGTTTACGTGGGATGACCCAGGGGGTCTCCGATGGGATCGAACGACGTTCGCGCTCTACACCTTGAGATAGCGCCTCATCGCAATCGCCGAACCAAACAGGCCGATGATCACGCCGAGGAGGACGAGTGCGCCGTACGTGGCATAGTAGATCTCCATGGGCACATTGAAGCTCATGAAGCTGATGCCGGAAGCTACCTTTGGAATCACCAGGTTGCGGAACAGCTCAAGCACGCCAATGGAGAACAGCGCGCCAAGCAGAGCTTGGAGCACACCCTCGGTGATAAACGGCCCGCGAATGAAACCGTTGGACGCGCCAACGAGTCGCATGATGGCGATCTCACGGCGACGCGCGGTGATGGACAGGCGAATCGTGTTGTTGATGAAGATGAACGCCACAAAAGTCAGCAAGGCAACCAACACCACAGCCGCGATGCGAATGTAGTTGGTAAGCTGGAACAGGCGGGAGACCTCCTCCTGGCCGTAACGAACGTTCTCAGCGACATCGGCGTCTTTGTCGTCGACGTCGGTGTTGGCATCGTCCACGATCTCGCGGAAGTCGGAGTCGGCCTTGATCTCATCGGCCATGGCCTCGACCTGAGAGGGATCCTCCATCTCGATGCGGAAGGAGCGCGGCAGCGGATTCTGGCCGTCAAGCGCCGAGAGGGTGGCGTCGGCATTGCTCGAGATCGAGGAGCTGTACTCCTCGAGAGCGTCCTCCTTGCTCACGAACTCGACGTTCTTGACGTTGTCCATGCGCTCGAGTTTGTCCTGATAGGCCTCGACGGCTTCATCGGAGGCGTCATCGGAGATGTAGGCCTGGATCGTGACCTGGTCCTCGACGTTGCCGATGGCCGAGTTGACGAGCACCGAGCCGACGATGAACAAGCCGATGATGAACAGGGACAGGAAGATGGTGATGACGGCGCCGAACGACGTCGTCCAATTGCGGAAGAAGTGGCGGAAGGCCTCTTTGGTGGAATATCCGAGATTAGAAGGCGCCATAGTTGCCGTAGCCTCCCCTCTCCTGGTCGCGAACCACTCGACCGCCCTCAAGGGCGATGACGCGACGCTGCATGGAATCGACCATGGCGCGGTCATGCGTGGCCACGATCACGGTCGTGCCGGTACGGTTGATGCGCTCAAGGAGCTTCATGATGCCGAGCGAGATCGCCGGGTCGAGGTTGCCCGTTGGCTCGTCACAAATGAGCAGGGGCGGCCGGTTGACCATAGCGCGGGCAACGGAGACACGCTGCTGCTCGCCGCCGGAAAGCTGGTCTGGCAGAGAATCCATCTGATCACCCAGGCCGACAAGACGCAGGACCTCGGGGACCTGGGCCTTGATGACCGCTTTGGGCTTGCCAATGCACTGCAGGGCAAAGGCCACGTTCTCGTAGGCGGTGCGGTTGGGCAGCAGCTTGTAATCCTGGAACACGGCGCCGATCTGGCGACGCAGGAACGGGATCTTACGGTTCTTGATCTTCATGAGATCCTGGCCCGCCACCATCACGCGGCCGCTGGTCGGCTTAACATTGCGCAGCATGGTGTTGAGCAGGGTAGTCTTGCCAGAACCGGAGTGGCCAACCAAGAAGACGAACTCGCCCGGATAGATCTCGATGTTCACATCGTCGAGCGCGGGCTTGTTGGGCTGCGCCGGGTAGATCTTGGTGACGTGCTCCATGAGGATGACGGGCTCGACACCGGCCTCGCGCGCCTGGCGGGCGCGGGAGTCGTCGACGGGCGCGAACACCGTGGTGAAGTCCGGATTGTTCGCAAGTGCCGCGTCAAGGGACGCGACTTCGGCCGCCTGATCGGGCGTGACCGCGGGGGCTGGCGCATCCATGGGGGACGGAACGCTCACAGGCGTTGCGGCGGGTGCATCGGGCGCGGGCACGTTGAACAGCGGATTCGCCGCAGGCTGCGGAGACGGAGCCGCCTCGCCCTGCTGGGCGGCGGCGAACACCTGAGACTCGAGCGCATCGGGCGTGGCCGGAGCATCGAACATGGATTGGGGGGTGTTCTGCGGAACGGGTTGATCGAACAACCGGTCCTGCACATCCGGTGACGGAGCGGCGTGCAAAGGGCTCACAGGATCAACCTGGGGCACCTGAGGTGCAGCCTGCTCGTCTCCGGGGGTACGGAAGTGGTTACCCACTAGAGCTCCTTAGAGTCGTGCGTTTGAACTACAGACTCTCCTATTTTAGCAATACGGCGGGTCTACCATCAAAGCAACACGGCAAGCGCCGGGGCATCGGGGACCAGTTCTACCCAATGGATTTAAACCCGTATCCAATCGCCTCGTTGACATCGGTGATGATAAGCATAGCGTTGGCATCGTGCTCGTAGACGACCGTCTTGATGATCGAGACCTCGCGGCGGCTCAACACAAAGAACAGCACGGGCCGGTCCTTCTTGGTCCAAGACCCCTGCGCCATGAGACGTGTGCAGCCGCGGTCCATGGCATGCAGGATATCGTGCTCGATATCCTCGTAGGCATCGGAGATGATGAAGGCGGCGCGCTGGCTGTTGCCACCATCGACCACCGCATCCACGACATATCCCATGACGACCATGGCAAGGGCGGCGTACAGTGCGTTGGTGAGGGAAAACACCGGGGCGGAGGCGGCACACACCGCGACGTCTATCGCCATGACCGTGGCACCCACCGGCAGCGAGCTCTTACGTGCGATGATCTGGCCAATGGTATCCGAACCGCCCGTGTTGGCTCCGCAGCGGAACACAAGCCCGTAACCGATACCCGAGATGATACCGCCCCACAACGCCGAAAGCATGAGGTCGCTATGGCTCACTTGGAGCACGGGCGGGGCGAACAGATCGGTGAAGAAACCGAAGAGCACAAAGCCCGTGACCGTCTGCACCACGTACTTGAGCCCGCCCGACCGCACGACCACGAGCAGCAGCAACGCGTTCATGATAATGGTCTGCAAGCCAACGGGCAGACTAATCCCCACGCGTCGCCCGAGCTCGGCGATGATGGTGGCGAGACCCGTCAGGCCACCGGCGGCAAGGCCGTTGGGAATCATGAAGGCATCCGTCGCGAACGCGGCGATCGCGCAACCCGCGATGATAAGCGGCAGGTCGCTCACGAACTGCGACTGGATGATGCGGTTGATGTCGATGCGCCGTGCCATATGACCCTTACTCCGCCTGCTCGGTAGCCCAGCGGTGGTAGCCGATGATGAACGGATCGAGATCTCCGTCCTCGAGCACACCGTCCACGTTGCTTGTCTCCACGCCGCTGCGCAGGTCCTTCACCATCTGATAGGGGTACAGGACATAACTGCGAATCTGGTTGCCAAAGCCGATGTCGGTCTTGGGTCCGCGAATCTCGTCTAGCATCTCACCGCGCTTCTCGAGCTCCAGCTCGTACAGGCGTGCCTTCAGGATCTGCATACACGCCGCCTTGTTCTGGATCTGGCTACGCTCGTTTTGGCAGGTGACCACGATACCCGTGGGCATGTGCGTGACGCGAACGGCGGAGTCGGTGGTATTGACGCCCTGTCCACCAGGGCCACTCGCATGGTAGACGTCCACGCGAATGTCGTCGGGCGCAACCTCGATCTCGATGTCATCGGGCAAAACGGGGATGACCTCGACGCCGGCGAAGGTGGTCTGGCGGCGCTTCTTGGCATCCGTGGGGCTGATGCGCACCAGGCGGTGCACGCCCGCCTCGGCACGGAGCATGCCGAACGCGTCCTTGCCCTCAACCGTGATGGTGGCGCGGTCGATGCCGATGACCTCCGCTGCGGGGCAATCGTTCACCGTGACCTTCCAGCCACGACGGGCACAGTACTTCATGTACATCTTGAACAGCATGAAGGTCCAGTCTTGGGCCTCTAGGCCGCCCTGGCCGGGCTTGATGGACAAGATGGCGCTGCCGTGGTCGAACTCTCCCGTGAACCAGCTGGAAAGCTCCATCTCATCGATGGCGCGGGTAAGCTCCTCGGCAGCCGTCGCGGCCTCCGCCACGAACTCGGCTCCGTCCTCCCCCATTTCCTCGGCCAGCTCGAGTGCGGCGCGGGCGTCGGAAAGACGCTCGTGCGCGCGGTCAACCAGCTCGACGTCGCCCTTCACCTGGGAGAGCTCCGCCATATGCGCGCGAGCAGCGTCGGCGTCATCCCAAAATCCCGGCGCAGAGCTGGCCTGCTCGAGCTCGGTCACACGACCCCTGGCCTCGTCGATATGCAGATACGCCTCGACCTCTGTCAAACGCGCAGCGAGGGCATCCAGCTCTGTCAGAATCGACTCAGCGCTTGCATCCGCCGCCATTAGCGATTCCTACCGTGGCAGTTCTTGAACTTCTTGCCGCTGCCGCACGGACACGGATCATTGCGACCCACGTTTGAGTACGGGTCGCCGCTTTGGTCTTTGCGGTACGTGCGCACGGTGGAACCGGCGTTACCCAAGGTCCCCTGGGGTGCCCGCCCAGCACCGGCGGTCACCGCCTGCTGCGCGGCCTGGCGCTGGATGGTGGATGAGCCGGTGTCGCCATCGACCTCGGCCGGACCACTCATGCGGGCGCCGGCGAGGGCGGGGTTGCGCTCCCCCTCGATCCGCGCGCGGGCGGCATCGGGGTTCTTGAACTCGGCATGCATCACCGTGCGCAGATAGTCCTCGTACATGGTGTTGACGAGCGTCTGGAACGCACGGAACGCCTCGGTCTTGTATTCGACGAGCGGATCGCGCTGACCGAACCCACGCAAGCCGATGCCCTGCTTGAGATAGTCCATCTCCTGGAGGTAGCCCATCCAGCGGGTGTCGATGACACGCAGCATGACCTGGCAGTTGAGTTCCTGCATGAGGCCCTCGCCCAGGCGCTCGGCCTTGGCGTCGTAGGCCTTCTCCACAAACGCGAGCACCGCATCGCAGAGCTCCCCATAGGGGGCGTCCGCAAACTGAGGGGCATCCGGGCGTCCGGTGAGCTCCACGACCCACTTATGCAGACCTTCGAGATCACGCTCGCCCTCATGCGAGTCAACCGGGCAGAACTCGGTCACGCAGCGCTTGATGGTGTCGTCAATGACCTCGTCGATGTGGTTAGAGAGATCCTTGCCGTCCAAAATCTTGTTGCGCTCGGCGTAGATGACCTGACGCTGCTTGTTCATAACGTCATCGTACTCGAGGACGTTCTTGCGCATGGAGAAGTTGATGTTCTCGACTTTGCGCTGGGCGCCTTCCACGGCCTTGGAGATCATCTTGTGCTGAATGGGCATATCGTCGCCCATGTCGGACGCGATCATGAGGTTGGAGATCTTGTCCATGCGCTCGCCGCCGAACATGCGCATGAGGTCGTCCTCGAGCGAGAGATAGAACTGGGTCTCGCCGGGATCGCCCTGACGGCCGGCGCGGCCGCGAAGCTGGTTATCGATACGGCGGGATTCGTGGCGCTCGGTGCCGATCACCGTGAGGCCACCGGCGGCGACCACCTGGTCGTGCTCGGCGCTGCACACGGCCTTCGTCTTGCGCACCAGGTCCTCGTAGACACGGGCGATCTCGGCGAAGGTTGCGGTGTCGATATCGATGCCAAGTGCACGAATGCCTTCGAGTACCTGGTTGAAGACGGTGCGCTCCACCGGCTCGAGTTCCTTCTCGTCCTTGGCGAGCAGGCGCCAGTTGGCCTCGTGGAGGATGCGATCGAGCACCTCGGCGTCGATGCCGAAGTCGTAGCGCATGAGCTCGTCGCGCGCCATCTCCTCGGCGTTGCCGCCGAGTAGGATGTCCGTTCCGCGGCCGGCCATGTTGGTGGCGATGGTGACGGCGCCCAAGCGTCCCGCCTGGGCCACGATCTGCGCCTCGCGCTCGTGGAACTTGGCGTTCAGGACCTCGTGCTTGATGCCGCGCTTGTTGAGCAGGCGGGAGAGGCGCTCGGAGCTTTCGATGGAGACGGTGCCCACCAGCACGGGCTGGCCGTTCGCGTGGCGCACCTCGATCTCGCTGGCGACGGCGTTGAACTTGGCGTCGATGGTGCGGTACACCAGGTCATCGTGGTCGACGCGGGCGACGGGTCGGTTGGTGGGGATCACCTGGACCGGCAGGTTGTAGATCTCGCGGAACTCGGCGTCCTCGGTGATGGCGGTACCGGTCATGCCGGAGAGCTTGTCGTACAGGCGGAAATAATTCTGCAGTGTGATGGTGGCGAGCGTCTGGTTCTCCTCGCGCACGAGCACGCCTTCTTTCGCCTCGATCGCCTGGTGCAGACCCTCGGAGTAGCGGCGACCCTCCATGATGCGACCCGTGAACTCGTCGACGATCTTGACCTCGCCGTTGGTGACGACGTACTGCTTATCGCGATGGAACATGTACTGCGCCTTGAGCGCCTGCTGCAGGTGGTTGACGAGGGCGCCGGAGAGGTCGCTGTAGATGTCGTCGATGCCGAGGCGCTGCTCGATCTTCTTCAAGCCCTGCTCAGTGGCGGCGATGGTGTGCTTGGCCTCGTCCATGACGAAGTCTCCGGTCGCCTCCACGGGCTCACCGGCAGCGAGCATGTCGAACTGGGCCTCCTCACCCTGCGTGAGGCCGCGCACGGCACGGGCGAAGTCCTTGTAGGTGCTGGCGCTCTTGGTGCCCGCGCCCGAGATGATGAGCGGGGTGCGCGCCTCGTCGATGAGAATGGAGTCGACCTCGTCGACGATGGCGAAGGCGTGATCGCGCTGGACGCGCTGGCCGGCGCGCAAAACCATGTTGTCGCGCAGGTAGTCAAAACCAAATTCGGAATTGGTACCGTAGATGACATCGCACTGATAGGCGTCGCGCTTGTCGGATAGCGGCATGCCGTTTTGAAGCAGACCCACCTTGAGTCCGAGGAAGCGGTAGATGGAGCCCATCCACTCGGAGTCGCGCTTGGCAAGGTAATCGTTGACCGTGACGACATGCACGCCTTTGCCGGAAAGCGCGTTCAGGTAGCCGGCGAGCGTGGACACGAGCGTCTTGCCCTCGCCCGTCTTCATCTCGGCGATCTGCCCCTCGTGCAGAGCCATGCCGCCGATGAGCTGCACATCGAAGTGGCGAAGACCGATGGTGCGCTTGGACGCCTCGCGCACGACGGCAAACGCCTCGGGCAGCAAGGCGTCGAGCGTCTCCCCGGCGGCCAGGCGGTCGCGGAACACACGCGTTTGGTCACGGAGTTCCTCGTCGCCCATGCCCTCATACGCGGGCTCGAGCGCGTTGATGGCGTCGACGGTCTTCCAATAGCGCTTGAGGTCCTTGTCGGAGCCGAAGGACAGCAGCTTAGAAACGAATCCCATGTGGTTTCCTCTTCACGATGCGCCAGAGCGGGCAGCGCACATTCGCGCGCGATACTCGCGTTGACGCATAGACACAGTTAAGGAAACTTTAGCCAAATGGCGCACAAGCTATGCGCAGGATGTATGTGCACACAAAACGACCCTGTACACGGCGGCGGGCCGAGTGAGCGCAAAACCTACGTTTGCGATGGTCCAGACGTTGGTTTTGCGCTCACTCGATTCGAATACCGGAAAACGTTACGGATATCGCCGAAAGGCGGGGAAAAAGATGATCGCAAAATGAAAACCCCGTACCCAGATGGGCGCGGGGTTTCACGCGTACGTCTAAAGGCGAAGGCTACTCGGCGACCTCAGCGGTCTCCTCGGCAGCGACCTCGGCCTCAGCGGCAGCCTCCTCGGCAGGAGCCTCAGCGGCCTTCCTGGCGGCCTCAGCGGCGGCCTTCTTCTCGTACTCAGCGGCACGCTTGGCCTTCTCGGCGGCCTTGGCCTCGCGCTCGGCGGCCTTCTTGGCAGCGGCCTCCTCGGCAGCGGCCTGCTTGGCGGCCTTCTTGGCGGCCTCGCGCTCGAGGGCGGCCTGAGCGGCGCCACCGAACTTGTCGGCGAATCGCTGGACGCGTCCACCGGTGTCGACGAACTTCTGCTGGCCGGTGTAGAACGGATGGCACTCGTTGCAGAGTTCGACCTGGATCTCGGACTTGGTGGAATGGGTCTTGAAGGTGTTGCCGCAGCTGCAGCGCACCGTGCACTCCACATACTCGGGATGGATGCCAGACTTCATGGCAGGGCTCCTCTTCTGGTCACGTCCTGGTTACCGACCAGGACAAAGGGGTGACTTGGTTTCCGACCAAGTCAAAATAGCTTGTCAATGCTACCACACGCACCGCGCGGCAGCGAACGTGCACAAAAGGTCCATGGGCGCATGGGGGCAGCGTGCCTCACCGCGTTCCTTATGCGAGGACCTACCCCGCCAAGCACTCGCGGCGGCCCTTGCGCTCAGCCAGCGGCACGTATCTGCCCGACTCGAGCACCGAGCGATACGCGGGGCGGATGATGCGGTGCGCGCAGATGAGCTCCTCCATGCGGTGTGCCGCCCAACCGGCAGTGCGTGCCACGGCGAACAACGGGGTGAACAGGGTGTCGGGGATACCCAGCATCTTGTAGATGAAGCCCGTGTACAAGTCGATGTTCGCGCAGATGGGCTTGGTGGTACCACGCACATCGGCCATCACCTGCGGGGCGAGCTTCTCGATGCGCTCGATCAGCTCGAATTCCTCCCCCATGCCCTTGGCGTGGGCCAGGCCGCGGGCATAGCGCTTGCACAGCACGGCGCGCGGGTCAGACAGGGTATAGACCGCGTGCCCCATGCCGTAGATAAGACCGCTGCCGTCGAAGGCCTGGCAGCGCAAGATCTTCTCCAGGTACGCGGCGAGCTCATCCTCATCATCCCAATTAGTCACGTGCGCGCGGATGTCCTCGTGCATCGCCACAACCTTAGCGTTGGCGCCGCCGTGGCGCGGACCCTTGAGCGAGCCGATGGCGGCGGCATAAGCGGAATACGCATCCGTTGCGGAGCTGGACAGCACGCGGCAGGCGAATGTCGAGTTGTTACCGCCGCCGTGCTCGGCATGGAGCATGAGCATGACGTCGAGCAGCATGGCCTCGGCGCGGGTATACCCGTCCTCGCCGCGAAGGATCTGCAAAATCGCCTCAGCCGTGGAGAAGCCGGGCTCCGGAATGGGAACGGGCGCACGCTTGCCGCTCACCTGGGCGGTGCGGAACGTCTGGGCAAAGGCGGCAAGACGGGGCAGACGGGACAGCAGCGAGATGGCGACGTCGACCTCGTGCTCGGGCGTTATGGAATCCGGATCGGAGTCGAAGGCGTAGAGCAGCAGCACGGCGCGCTGCAGCGCATTCATGATCGAGGGGCTCACCGTGGTGATGGGAAACTGACGCACGAACTCACTCGACAGATGACGATACGCGCCCAGGCGACCGTTGAAATCGTCGAGTTCGCTGGCAGTGGGCAGCTCGCCGGTGATGAGCAGATACGCGACCTCCTCATACCCAAAACGGTCCTCCTTCTGGGCATTCTCTATAAGGTCCTCGATGTCGTAACCACGCAGGATAAGATGGCCCTCGTCGGGCACGACCCGACCGTCGACCACGTTGTATCCGTGCACGTCCGAGATACGCGTGAGGCCGGCGACCACGCCGGAGCCGTCCGCATTGCGCAGGCCGCGCTTCACGTTGTGGGTGCGGAACAGGTCCTCGGAGTATTCCTCAGAGGGAATATCGTGGTAGAGACGGTCGGAATTCTCATCAACGCGGCGGCTCGCCTCGTAATCGAGAACCAAGCGGCTCAGGTGATCGTCGAAGCGATAGTAGATGTTGTGGGCGTCGTACGACATAGCGGGCTCCTTATTTGGCAAGCGCCCCGGCATATCGCCGGGGCGAACGAGGAACGATGGACGGAGTCGAGGATCACGCCGTGCGCAAACATGCACCCGTCACCAAATGGCACAGGCTACAGGCGGTACATGAACTGGAAGACATCCTCGCGCTGCATCTCGACGGTGACGCCGAGCTCATCACCCTTAGCGGAAAGCGCCTCTTGGAGCTCGGAGAAGCCGAGCGTCGAGGCGGACACGTCGGCGATGAGGGTCATGGTGAAGATGTCCTCGATGATGCTTTGCGTGATGTCGCGGATATCGACGCTCGCCTCGGATAGGACGCACGTCATGCCGGCGACGATGCCGGGGCGGTTCTTACCGAGGACAGTGATGACGACGCGGCTGGAAGAGGTCTCTGCCATGGGGTTCCTTTCGGGTCATGCGGCGATGCCGCCCAAATCGTTGCAAAGTGCCCGCCCTCGACGGCGTGCGGAAGACGGGTGGAGCCACGCGGCGCTAAGCCAGCATCCGGCATGTCCAAGCGCACTCCATTGCGATGCAGTGTTCCCAGTCTAGCCGATTTCGCGTGTCACAAGGCACGCCGAGACCCCCGCATCGACAAATGCAATCAAATTGCAAATCTCCGCGTTACCGCAGCGACTCGAGGACTCGGCGCATCTCCGCCTGCACGGCATGGTCGGCGTTGCACCCAACGACCCTGTCGGCGACAGCCTGCAAGGCGGGGCGGCCGTTGGCCATTGCGCAACCCGTGCCGACAAATCGGATAATCTCGTAATCGTTCATCGCGTCTCCAAAGGCCATGACCTCATCACGCTCGATGCCGTAATGGTCCATGAGCAACGCGATGCCCGACGCCTTGGACACCCCGGGCTGCATCGCGTCGATATAGGAGTTGCCCGAAGGCGCGAAAGTGAACAGATCGCCGAGCTCGCGCTGGAGGACATAGGCGTTGTCCATCACGTTACCATCGTCGCAAAAGATACTCGCCTTGATGATGTTGACCTTCGGCGACGGAAGCTCATAGATACGCTCCGCATTGGGAAGGTCCTTATCGACCTCCCGTACAAATATGTCCTCATCGTCGAGCAGGTAGGACTTTGTACGATCGAATAACGCCAGATGCATGTTAGGAAACATGGCCACGGTCCGTGCCAGGCGGCGAATCGCCAGGTGCGAGTACACCTCTCGGTCAATCTGCACACCATCCGCGTAGACTTGGGCCCCGTTAGATGCGACGAAGTCCATGCTGTCCTTTATGGGGGCGAAGAACTCGCACAGTCGGTCATACCGCCTGCCCGAACTTGCCGCAAAGTGAACGCCGTGCTCCTTGAGTTCGAGGATGAGGTCGTATGTCTCGGCGGGAACCATTCCGCTCTCGTCGAGGAGGGTGCCGTCCATGTCGGAGGCGATGAGCTTGATGTGTCGTGCCATGATGACGCTTCCTTACGTGTACAGGCCCCGCGGCTTATATATGGCCGCGGGGCACAACCTGTTGAGAAGCGTACCCGACGCAATCGGATGCAAGCACCACGCATCAAAGGTGCTCGAAACCCTTACCGAGCACTTATATTTCGCAGGGACCACGGGGAAATGAACGCGTCGCGGCCTACTCGGCGTATGAAAACGTCGTGACGTCGAACATGCCCTCGGGGCGAATGCGCAGGGTGGGGATAACCGGCAGCGGCAGGAAGATCATGCCCATGATGGGATCGAGCGGAGGCTCGATGCCCATTGCGCGCCCGGCCTCCATGAAGGCGTCGTGCTCGCGTGCGACCTCCTCGGCCGTCTTGTCGCTCATAAGACCACCGAGCGGCAGGTCGATCTTGGCCCTGACCTCGCCATCTTGCACGAGGACGAAGCCGCCGGAGCCCACCGCGCGCACGGCTGCGAGCATGTCAGCGGGGTCATCGCCCACCACGCAGACGTTATGGGAGTCGTGGCCGATGGTGCTCGCGATGGCGCCCCGGATGGCAAAACCGCGCACCCAGCCCTGCCCGATGTGCCTGCCCGCGAGCCCCGTGCCCGCCGCGCCATCGCCGTCGGCACCTGAGAGCTGTGCCTCGACCCCGCGGCCGTGACGCTCGATGAGCATGATGCGGCGGAGGCCCTCGGCGGTCTCGGGTCGTGCCATTCCCGTGACGGCGTTACCGGGGATCACGTCGATGACGGCTTCACCGGGGCGGAATTTGTAGGAGAAGACATCGAGCGAGAGCTCGGGCAGTTGGACGGAGTCACGCAGGCGCCCCTCGAGCTTGTCGAGGCCGGGTCGCGAGTCGACCGGCGCGATGGAGCCCACGAAGGCACCATCCTCGGCGAGGAGCTCGCCCGCAACGTATACGCGATGTGGGGCACCCTCAAACGCAAGGTTGTCGAGCAGCAGGACGTCCGCGCGCTTGCCCGGAGCGATGGCGCCGCGACGGTCGAAGGCGCACAGCGCGCCGTGGTCGAGACCGAAGACGTCCGCCGTGGAGAGCGTCGCCATGGAGATGGCAACCACCGGGTCGATACCCGCCTCGACAGCGACGCGGCACGCATTGTCGATCATGCCGACGTTGAGGGCGTCCGAGGGGGCGCGATCGTCCGTGGCGAAGCAGCAGCGGCGCGCGAGCGCGGGGTTCTCGACGATGAGCGGGGCGAGATTCGCGAGGTCGTGACTGCAGGTGCCCTCGCGAAGCATCACGTACATACCGCGGGAGAGCTCGTCGAGGGCCCCCTCGACGCCCGTGTTCTCGTGGTCGGCGATGATGCCCGCGGCGACGTAGGCGTTGAGGTCGTTGCCGCACGCCATGGGCGCATGGCCGTCCACCTGGCCGGATGCGGTCTTCGCGCCCACCGCGATGCGGCGGCAGGTCTCCTCGTCCGCACCGTACACGCCGGGCAGGTTCATCATCTCGCCCAAGCCGAAGATCGCACCGTGATACTCGTTCATAAAGGCTTCCATGTCCGCCGCGGTGATCACGGCTCCGGCCTGCTCGTCAGGCAGGGCGGGTACGCAGGAGGGCATCATGAACTTGATGTCGAGCGGCGCACGGGAGGCGTCCTCGATCATGAACGCAAGGCCCTCGAGGCCGCATACGTTGGCGATCTCGTGGCTGTCGGCGATGGCGGTGGTGGTGCCCCGGGTGAGCGCCATGCGGGCGTACTCGGACGGGCGAATGTTGGAGCTCTCGATGTGCAGGTGGCCGTCGATGAAACCGGGGGCGAGGTAGCGGCCCTCGCAATCGACGACGCGGGCGGCCTCCCAGGCGGGAACGGACGCGTCTGCGCAGTCGCGCCCCTCGAACAGGACGCCCGCGATGCAGCCGCATGTAACCGCGACCTGACCGCGCGCCACGCGCAAACGGTACACGTCGACGATCTGCGCGTTCACGAACACCGTGTCCGCCGGCACGCGACCCTCCGCCGTGTCGATGAGAGCCTGCATCAATTTGACCAGATTGGGTTCCATATCCTTGGCACCGCCCTTCATGTGAGCCGTCATTTCATCCATGGTACCCAATGCGGCAGCCGAACCGATGCGAAAGGAGCGTTGCCTTTTTGGTCGTGGCCCCTTCACGGCTGATCGCAGGCGCAGCCTTTCCGCGAGCGAGCGCATCGGGAAACCGCTCCTGAATGGGGTTCGTTTCGCAAGGGCACCCAAACGCTTATCAAAACAAAAGGTCGACCGAGAAAACCGGTCGACCTTTCTTCAATATCCGGATACCGGATGCGAGCGCGGACGAAGGGCGCCTCGACGCTATTGCGGTCCAAAGGACGTACAGGCGCCACCGCCATCCGAGGACAGGGAGTCGTACACGCAGGGGCACGCCCTACGCCAGGCGGGCGAAGTGGCGCTTGCCAACCTGCAGGATCGTGCCGGGCTTGAGGGAGGCCGGGTCCACGTTGTAGGTCTTGGGCGAGACCGGCTCGCCGTCGAGCTTGACGCCGCCGCCGTCGATGTCGCGACGGGCCTGGCCGGCGCTCGGGACCAGACCGGCGGCCTGGAGCACGGCGGGCAGGTACACGAGGCCCTCATCGTTCACCGCGATCTCGACCGCGACCTCTGCTATGTCGGTGGGCATGTCGCGATTCTTGTGCACGCGATCGAACTCGGCCTCGGCCTCGACCGCGGCCTCGGCGCTGTGGTACGTGGTCACCAGGTCGCGGCCGAGCGCGCGCTTGAGCTCGTAGGGGTTGGCGGAACCGTCGGCCAGGGCGGCGTCGATCTTATCGACCTCGACCGGCGCGAGCGAGCTTGCCAGACGGTAGTACTTGCCAATCATCTCGTCCGGGATGGACATCGTCTTGCCGAACATGTCCGCGGGGGCGTCGGTGAGGCCGATGTAGTTGCCATAGGACTTGGACATCTTACGGGTGCCGTCGGTGCCCTCGAGCAGCGGCATAGTGAGCGCGATCTGCGGCTCCATACCCATCTTCTCCATGAGCTCACGGCCGGCGAGCAGGTTGAAGAGCTGGTCGTTGCCGCCCATCTCCACGTCCGCCTCGATCTTGACCGAGTCGTAGGCCTGCATGATCGGGTACAGGAACTCGTGCAGGGCGATGGGGGTCTGGGACTGGTAGCGCTTGGTGAAGTCGTCGCGCTCGAGAATGCGGGCGACGGTGAACTTGGACGCGATTGAGAGGAGCTCCTTCAGGCCCATGGGGAACATCCAGTCGCCGTTGTGGACGATGGTCGTCTTCTCGGGGTCGAGGATCTTCATCGCCTGGGAGACGTAAGTCGCGGCGTTGGCCTCGACCTCCTCCTGGGTGAGCTGCGGGCGCGTGGAGTTCTTGCCGGACGGGTCGCCGATAGTGGCGGTGCCGTTGCCGATGATGAGGGTCACGCGGTGGCCGAGGTCCTGGAACTGGCGCATCTTGCGCAGCGGGACGGCGTGGCCGAGATGCAGGTCGGGGCTGGTGGGGTCGACGCCGAGCTTGATGTTGAGCGGGACGCCGCGCTCGAGCTTCTTCTTGAGGTCCGCCTCGGGCACGATCTTGGCGGCGCCGGAGGTGATGATGCGCATCTGCTCGTCTACGGGCAACATAGGTGCACCTTTCTGCAAGGTCATAGCACCCTCGCCACGTGCCGGCGGGAACTCGCGCGGACGGGCGGTGCTGGGGAACGACATATGGGCATTAGTGTAACGCAGAACCGCCCTCAGCGGTACAGCCGCGTCCTCCCCCGCTCGTCCACGCGCACCGCAAGACGGGCATCGGAGGCATTTCGGTCGAGCTCCACCAAAAAGCGATCGCCGCGCTTGCTCGCCAGGCGCCGGGAACACGTCGCGCATGCACCATCGCAGGGTCCCTCGGCAGTAAGTACGCAATGCTCCATGACCATCAGCGGAGTCGATCCGCTTGCGACCCGCGCAACGGGAACAGACACACCTGCAAGGCGGGCGGCATTCTGCACGCCGACAACATTTTCATCGGAAAGCTCCTCGGGCAACCAGATACGACGAGCGCCCAAACCCTGTAGGACGCGCGCCGTTTGTGCGTTCCACACATTGAGCGGCGGTGCGACCTCCCACGCAACTGCCGCCTCGCACGCAGCGTCGACTTGCCCGATGTTGCGACAGAGTAAGGCGTCGGCCTCGCCACGCGCAACCGCCGCGCATGCCTCGACCACGAACGGTATGTCCCCCGCTCGGCAGACCTCACCCAAATCGATGACGCCATCGAGCTCGCCTGCTTCGCGCACGGCATCCCCAGTTCCTTCCGCGGCTCCTCCCGCGGCTCTCGCCCCCTCGGCTCCTCCCGCAGCCCCGAGAGTTAACTCTCGATGAGCAAAATCGTTCATTTGCGCGCAATCGTGCCGCGAGAGTTCACTCTCGCGGACAGGTCGCCGCTCCGCCGGGGACAGATGCGGCGACTTACGGCGCGCGTGGGCGAATCGGCCTCCGTCGTCCAGACGCCCATCCCCCTCACACGGCTCCGTAAGGGCCGAGCCCAACGAGAGTTCCTCGTCTCGCACGATATCGACGGCGGCACGCGAGGCAGCAACCAGCGCAGCAGACCTAACCAGGTGAACCGCGCTGCCCACCTCGACTTTGCGCTTGCATCGCACGAACGCGCGGTCTTGGGCGCCCACGTTGGCCGGGCACGGGACGATCGGCCAGCGCTTGGGCACGTCGGCAGGGGCATTGGCACCTGGGGTCGAGCAAATCTCCAACATATCCCCGGCTGCGACCTCGCGGGTAAATCTCACCCATGCGCCCTCGTATCCGGGTTCATCTACGATGCCCACCTCAAGACCCTGGTTGATGGCGCGCTCTACGCTCATAAGCCCAGCCCCCGTCGCGGTGTGACCTCCACGCAGGTAGCCATCGGTGAATCCGCGATTGAACGACCGTGCGAGCCGTGCCTCCAACTCGTCCAGCTCGCACTCATCGAGCTCGACCCCGGCGAGCGCGGCATCGAGCGCCTCACGATAACAGCCCACGACGTTGTACACGTAATCGGGCCCCTTCATGCGACCCTCGATCTTAAGGGACGCGACTCCGGCGCCAACCAGCGCGGAAACATGACGGATCCCCAGGTAATCACGCGGGCACAGCAGGCGGTCGCCCTGTGCGGCGGAGCGTCCGGCGCCCCTCGCCTCGGAAACGTCCCGCTCCCACGCCCCGCCCGCGAGCAGACGGCCCTCATCGTCCTCAAGCGCATAGGCCAGACGACAGGGCTGGGTGCAGTCCCCGCGGTTGGCCGAACGCCCGCGCATGAGAGCCGAATAGGAGCACGCGCCCGAATAACAGATGCAGATGGCGCCATGACAGAACGCCTCGATGGGCGTTCCCCCAGCGCAAAGACCCGCGAGCTCCGCCAAGGACAATTCGCGCGCGCACGTCACGCGTGACACTCCCAGCTCGCGCACGGCAAGGCGGACGGCACCAACGGACTGCGCGCCCGTCTGCGTGGACAAGTGGAGCTCCACGCCGGGCAGCTCGCGATGAATGAGGTCGCACAGACCCACATCGGCGACGATCAGCGCATCGGCGCCCGCGTCAAGCGCGGCCGACGCAAGCTCCAGCGCAGAAGCGAGTTCGTCATCGTGCATGCAGACGTTCAGGGCCACATAAACACGTAAGCCATGTGCGTGGGCGAGGGCGCAGCCGCGCGAAAGCTCGGAGAGCGAGAACCCGCCGTTCGCCGCACGCGCATTAAAGGAGCCGAGCCCCACGTACACGGCATCCGCCCCCGCCGCAATCGCCGCTCGAAACGCACCCGGCGTGCCCGCCGGAGCCAGCAACTCGACCATACTCGATGCCTCCCCTCTCACGCGCCCCATCAACCTGTACGGCGCAATCTGAACGCTCCAACGTGTTTTTCGCATTGAGTAAGGATACCCGAGCGGACGTCTGCGCCGCTTGCGCTATCGTATGAATATCTATGTGTTACGGCTTTTGGGCACGCGCCCACCTGTATATGGGAGGTCGTTTATGGGTCATCGACAGCGCTACGCGCGCAGCCGCGCAAAAACGCACGCCGTCCCCGTCATCCTCGTCTCCGCTCTCGGCTTTTTGCTCGTGGCGGGCATCGCGTTCGGCATTGGCATGATCGGTAACGTGAACCGCTGGCTCTCCGATCTTCCCGACTACACGAATGCCGACGAGTACCTCGTGAGCGAGCCCACGCACATCCTTGACGCCGCGGGCAACGAGATCGCCGAGTTCTTTGTCCAGAACCGCGAGAGCGTCACCGCCGACCAGGTATCGCCGTGGGTTCTCCAGGGCACCGTCGACGTTGAGGACGAGCGCTTTTACGAGCATCCGGGCGTCGATATCATCGGCATCGGCCGCGCTGTGCTCGCGCAGCTCACCGGTCGCTCCGAGGGCGCCTCGACCATCACCCAGCAGCTCGTGCGTAATACCATCCTCTCGGAGGAGCAATTCGACCAGACCATCGAGCGTAAGGTGCGCGAGGCCTACATCGCCCTCGAAATGGAAAAGATCTATTCCAAAGACGAGATCTTGATGATGTACCTCAACTGCATCTACTACGGCCACGGAGCCTACGGCATCCAAGCCGCCTCACAAACGTACCTCTCCAAAAACGCGAGTGACCTCACGCTCGCCGAAGCAGCCCTACTCATCGGCCTACCCAACTCGCCCTCATACTACGACCCCACCGTTAATCCAGACGTCGCCGTCGAGCGACGCAACAAGGTGTTGGGCAACATGCTCCGCCTGGGCACCATCACCCAAGAAGAATACGACGCCGCCGTGGCCGAGCCGCTCGCGCTCAACGTGACCGAGGTCTCCGAGTCCGGCATCAACGTCTTCTCACAGCCGTACTTTGTCGACTACGTCAAAACCCTCCTTCAAGAGGAGTTCTCGACCGACGTCCTGTTCAAAGGCGGTCTCACCGTCAAGACGACGCTCGACCCCGCGGTGCAGCAGGCCGCTGAGACCGCCGCGGTGGAGAACATCAACAAGTACCCCGCCGCCGCACGCGACGCCAAGGACCTCGACATCGGCATGACGGTCATCGACCCTAAGACCGGGTACATCAAGGCGATGGTTGGCGGGCGCGATTACAACCGCGTCGAGGACGACGGCAGCGTCCTCCACATCAACCATGCGACTTCGCGCAACCAGCCCGGCTCATCGTTCAAGACGTTCACGCTCGCCACCGCCATCGAGATGGGCATGAACCCCAACATCACGATCAACTGCAACTCGCCGCTCACCTGGAAGATCGCCGGGCAGGCAGATTACGTGGCGCAAAACTACGGCAACCAGAGCATGGGCTACATCTCGCTCGCCCGCGCGACCGAGCTCTCGTCCAACACCGGCTACCTGCAGGTAGCAGAGACCATCGGCAACCAGAACATCATCGCCATGTGCAAGAAGCTTGGGCTCGACACCTCCGAGATGAACGATGTCCTGTCCATGACCCTTGGTACGGGCAGTTTCTCCACCGTTGAGATGGCATCCGCCTACGCCGTCTTCGCGAACGGTGGCTACTATCGTGAGCCCGTCGCGATCTCCGAGATCGTGGGGCGCGGCGGCAAAACCGTGTACAAGCACGAAGACGCTGGCAAGCAGGTCATTTCCGCTGGAGTGGCCGCAGCCGTGACCGATGTCCTCGAGGGCGTCATGACCAACGGCCTGGGCGCTCCTGGCAACCCGTACATGAACCAGCCCGTCGCCGGTAAGACCGGTACGGCCGGCACCGCGGACACCGCAACCAACCTGTGGTTTGTGGGCTACACCCCGCAGTATGCCACCGCAATCTGGGTGGGCGGCTACAACGGCACCGTCGACCTCGGTTCCCTTATGGGCAACCAGATGACGCTCCCGGTGTTCAAGAGCCTGATGCAACAGATTCTGAACGGGCTTGCTCGCGAGGAGTTCCCCACCGGAGAAACACCCACCTACAAGAAGGACTCCGAGTGGAAGTTCTCCAAGACCAACCCCAAGGGCGAAGACGAGGACGAGGAAAAGGAAGAGGAGACGACGGAGGAAACCGAACAGCAGCAGACCACGACGCCCACGCCGGAGCAGCCGACCACGCCTCAGGAGCCCACGACGCCTACTCCGGAACCCGAGCCTGAGCCCACGCCCGAACCCGAGCCTGAGGTGCCCGACGGCGGCACCACCGGTGGCGGTACAACGGGCGGCGGACAAACCACGACGCCAACCGCATAGGAGACAGCCATACAAAAACCCTCGTCCATAGGGACGAGGGTTTTTCTTTTTGGAGTCTCATGCTCCCCTATCGATGCAAGCGACGCCAGTACGCCACCAGCAACAAAACAAGCACAATGGGCAACGTGATGAGTAAGGCGAACAGGAGCATATGGATTACCATCGGGCTCACTTGCGCACGCTCCTCAGCTTGGAGATCATCGCCTCAAACGTCTCTCCGTCCAACGGCGTCTGCGTGATGACGAGAATCGTGTCGTTTCCAGCCAGCGAGCCGAGAACATCGGGCAGCTCGGCGGCATCGATTGCCGCGGCGATGCCCAGGGCGGTACCGGGCTGCGCCTTGATGATGACGAGGTTCTCCGTGCGCTGAACGCCAACCACGAGCTCAGAGACCATACGTTGCAGATGTAGATCCTCCGCAAGGACGTACATGCCCTCGGGCAGCTTACGAAGCCCCATGTCGGCGATATCGCGCGAGACGGTCGCCTGCGTGCAATCGAACCCACGCGCTTTAAGCTCGTCCACGAGCACGCGCTGAGTGCGCACGTCCTCAGTTCGGACGATCTCTCGAATAGCATCTTGGCGGCCATTGCGTTTTTTGGCCATGTTCTCCACCATTCCCTAGCGGTTCCCCACATTTCGAGTACAGCATACCGCCGAATCTCTTTAAAACGGATTAGCAGGCATCACGCTATCTAATTGAAACATTTTTGCATAGAACAGGCAAATGCAATCATATATGTGCATATTGAAGCATTTTTACGGGCAGGCCGTCAAAGCTCCATCGTCATATGCCACGTCCATAAAGCACAAACCACGCGCAGGAGCAGTAGGGCCCGCCGCCCGACGATCGCACGCTGTAATCACCTCTAAAACCCACTCCGGATCTCGACGACCCGCGCCGACTTCAACGAGGGTCCCAACGATCGTCCTGACCATGGAATGCAGGAACGCATTACCCGTGATGGTAAAGGCTATGTGCTCCTCACCCAGCGCGCCCTCCCTTTCGAAGGAGACCTCAATCACGTTGCGACACGTGGGCTTGCCGATGGCGGAAGACATCTTGCAGAAGCTCTTGAAGTCATGCTCCCCCACCAAATACGAAGCGCCGCACTCCATCGCCTCGACATCCAAGGGCAGTCGATGCCACCAAGTCACCTTGCGCGTGAGCAGCGGCGGTGCGTCGCCCGTAGCTATGCGATAGGTATAGGTTCGAGCACGCGCGTCAAAGCGAGCCGAGAAGCCGGAGGAGGCATGAAACACCCTACCAAGCGCTATGTCATCGGGGAGCAAGGCCGCCATCGCGCGCATCCACCGTCGATGCTCGATGGCCAACTCATCATGGTGTGCGGGGACGCTCACGTACTGCGCTATGGCGTGAACACCTGCATCGGTGCGACCGGCACACGTGAGGTCGATAGGACGGCGTAAAAAGGTCTCGAGCGCGCAGCGGACCTCCCCTGCGACCGTCCTAAGCCCCGGTTGCTCGGCAAACCCGGAGAAGCCGGCGCCATCGTAGCCCAGCCGAAACACCAAGGTGCCGTCGAGCACCTCCGGTTCGAAATAGGACGGCGCGCCCACGCGCATATCGTCTGTTTGGGCCACTGAAGCCTCCTTATTGCAATCTTTCGTGCCTATGCTACCAAAATCACCAACATAAACCCAGGATGGTCAAGACGAGCACGAGCGCCGCCCCCAATGCGAGCACAAGGCGATCATAAGGAGCCAATCGACGAGGAGCGGGCAGTTTCCCAGCGGCAACGGAATCATAGCAACGGGCGGACATGGCCTCGGCCAAACGATCCGCACGGCGGAACAGGCCAATCATGAGGGGCGTGAACACCGAAGCCCACACGCCGATGCGCGAGAAGAGCGGACCGGCATCGAACTGGGCTCCGCGCGCACGCTGGGCGAGTCGAATCCGATTGAGCTCCTCACTCACGAGCGGGATGAATCGCAGTGCCACGGCGAGCACGGTGCCCAAAGGACCCACGCTCACACCAAAACGGGCCAAGGGGCTCAACAGGCGCACGCAGGCATCACTCAGCTGAGTCGCGGTCGTCGACGAGGCAACGACGAGTGAGAAGCCCACGAGTAACAAGATGCGCGTTATAGCCATGAGTCCCCGCAAGCCTCCCGCCGGGCTGAGACCAATCGCGCCAACCAACTCCACCGTTCCCCGGCCATCGCACGACACCAGGTTCGCAACGAGCGTGAACGCGAGGATGACGGCAACGGGTCGTATGCCGCGCAGCACACGGCCCAACCGCATGCGCGACGACGCGAGGCAGCCGCACAGGATCAGCAGCCAAACAACGAGCATGGCCGGCACTCCGGCAGAAAAGACCCCAGCCGTCGCAAGCAACAGAAGCACGATTTTCACACGGGCATCGAGGCGTGCAACGGGTGTCCCGGGAACATACTCACCAAAAACCGTGCCAAACGCTTGAGGCCCCCTCGACGCATGACCCATGGCGGAGTCACCCGCAAACGGCTGTAAAGAGGCATCTGAGGGGCCTTCAGGCGCGCGGGCTGCATGTAGGGACCCATTTGACAACATGAGCTCGCGTGTCGCAAAGGGACGCCACTCATCGACATCATGCGTAATCACCAAAACAGACCGGCCCTCCGCGGCAAGATCCGTCACGAAACGGTGCGCGAATGCCCTGCCCCGCGCATCAAGGGCGGCGCTCGGCTCATCGAGCACGTATACGGGCGCATCGAGCGAAAGCACCGATGCAAGCGCAACGCGGCGAGCCTGCCCCCCGGAAAGCTCAAAAGGAGAGGCATCGGCAAGCTTCCGATCGAGCCCTACGGCATCGATGGCCTTAAAGACCCGACGATCGACCTCGTCCTCACTGAGCGAAAGGTTGCGCGGAGCATAGGCGACTTCGTCGTAGACCGTCTCGAGGAAGAACTGCGCTTCTGGCTGCTGGAACGACAGCCCGACAGTGCCGGGAACTGGATGCACCGGGGAAGCAGGGGCAACATCTGCGACGGAGGAGTTGTCCGCGCAGGTGTGAAGGCGAATGGAGCCCGCATCAGGCGAGACCAATCCCGCGACAAGCGAGGCAAGCGTCGACTTGCCGGCACCCGATGCGCCCGTGAGCAACACCACCTCGCCGGCGTGCAGCGAAAACGAAATGTCCTTGAGGACGGCACGATCGCCATAGCTAAACGAGACACCCCCCACCTCAAGGATCGGCGCATCGCACGGCGTGGCAACAGCTCGGCACCTGGCAGCCTCCCGACCCGTGCAAGAGCCAAAGGAATGTTGCACAGCCTGAGGGCCGGAAGACGCGCGACAAGCAGACTCGGAGGCGCCTAGAGCTCCGTTGATGGAGGCAACATCCACGATGCGGTCTGCAAGAGCGATCTCAAGCGGGTCGTGCGTAATGAGAGCGACGCCGATGCCGTCTTCATGGACAAGAGTGCGAAAGAGCGTACGGAGTGATTCGCGGACCGCCGGATCGAGCTGCGCGGTAGGCTCATCAAGCACAAGATATCGAGGAGTCATGGCTAGCACACCGGCAAGGGCGATGCGTTGCTGCTCTCCGCCGGAAAGTGCCGTCGTAACGCGATCCTGGAACCCTGATAACCCTACACGGCGAAGTGCACAGTCGACACGCTGAGACACCTCTTCTTCCGACAGGCCAAGATTACGGGGCCCAAAGGCAATCTCGTCAAATACGAGGGAGGAAACGATTTGATCAACGGGATCCTGGCACACACGGCCAACAAGCGACCGAACCATGAGGCGTTCACGTTCGTTAGCAGAGGGGTCGTGACCATCGACAACCACACAGCCATCGTCAACCAGCTGCGCCGCGCACAACACACGACCAAGGGTGGACTTTCCACACCCGTTATCTCCCGTTAGGGCAACAATCTCAGCCGGAGCAAGGGAGAATGAGCAACCAGACAGGACTTCAGCCCCATCCAACACCACGCCAACATCCTTCACTTCAAGCACGTTCTCGCCCCCTTTCTCTTGTTTTGCCTGGGCGACTGGCGGCGGGCAGTTCACTCAATGCGAGTTCCGCACGAGCCGAAGGGCCCAGTGGGCCCTTCGTGCGAGCCAGGACTGCCCGAACAGGGAGTGAACTGCCCGCCGCCAGTCGCCCAGGTAAAACAAAAAGGGGCACGCGAACGTACCCCTCTTCAATGTGATGCACGAGCAGCTACGTGCTACTCAGCGGTCTCCTCGACAGCGGCCTCGGTCTCGACGACCTCAGCAGCCTCCTCGACGGCCTCGTCCTTCTTGACGACCTTAGGAGCAGCGGCCTTCTTAGCCGGAGCAGCCTTCTTCGCCTTAGGGGTGCAAGGCTCGGAGACGATCTCGATGATGACCATCTCAGCGCAATCGCCCTTGCGCGGACCGAGCTTCATGATGCGGGTGTAACCACCATTGCGGTCGGCCCACATACCCTGAGCGGCCTTGTCGAAAATCTCAGCAACGAGATTCTTATCACCGAGCTTGGCGATGGCGAGACGACGAGAGTGCAGGTCGCCCTTCTTGGCCCAGGTGATGATCGGCTCAGCATAGGAACGCAGGGCCTTGGCGCGCGTCTCGGTGGTCTTGATGCGATCGTTCTCGAAGAGCGCCTTGGCAAGGCTCTTCTTCATGGCCTTGGTGTGGCTGGCGTCGGTGCCGAGCTTCAGGCCTTTCTTCTTATTGTGACGCATGGTCTAGTTCTCCTCTATACCTAGGGTTTAAGCCTTGAGGCTCAGACCCATGGACTCAAGCTTGTCCTTGACTTCCTCGATCGACTTCACGCCGAAGTTGCGGATGTTCAGCAGGTCGTTCTCGGAGAACTCGACCAGCTGGCGCACGGAGTGAATACTCGCACGCTTGAGGCAGTTGTAAGAGCGGACGGAAAGGTCCAGGTCCTCAATCTGCTTGTCAAGCTCGGCATTGTCGCTCGTCACCTCGGGGGCGAAGATGGAAATTTCCTCCTCCGCCTCGGGCTCGTCGGCCAGGGTCATAAACGCAGCCATGTGCTGGTTGATGATGTTGGCCGCAGACACAACCGCGTCACGCGGGGAAAGCGCACCGTTGGTCTCAATCTCAAGAACCAGACGGTCGTAGTCGGTGTGCTGGCCAACGCGGCACGCCTCGACGAGCTTGGCGCAACGCTTGACCGGGGAGAAGAGCGAGTCGACGTTGATGATGCCGATAGGATCATTGTCGCGCTTGTTCTGCTCGTAGGACACGTAGCCGCGACCATACCCGATGCGCATGCTCATGGTCAGATGACCACCCTCGGTGAGGGTCGCGATGTGCTGCTCGGGATTGACGAGCTCGAACTCGGACGGAATGAAGAAGTCTGCGCCGGTAACCTCGCACGGGCCATCGACCGAGATAGTCGCAGTGCCCTCGTCCGTGGTACCAAGCGTGCGGAACACGAGACCCTTCACGTTCAAGACGATGTCGGTGACATCCTCGACCATGTTGGGAATCGTGGTGAACTCGTGCTGGGCGCCATCGATCTGGATGGCCTCGACGGCTGCACCCTCGAGCGAGGAAAGCAGCACGCGGCGCAGGGAGTTACCCAGCGTGTCGCCATACCCGCGCTCCAGAGGCTCGACGGAAACGCGAGCAGCAGTCTCGCTGATCTCCTCGACGTGAACCTGGGGCCTGATGAATTCGGACATGTAATACCTCCAGCGTAGCGCGCAAACGATTACTTCGAGTAAAGCTCGACGATGAGCTGCTCGTTGATGTCGCCGCTGATCTGGTCACGAGAAGGCAGCGAGATGACGTTGCCGGAAAGCTTCTCGATGTCGACCTCGAGCCAGCCAGGGACCTCGAAGCGCTCGGAGGAGATGAGGGCCTCCTTGATGGGGAGCAAGTCGCGGAACTTCTCGCCCACAGCCACAACGTCGCCGGCCTTCACGCGGTAGGACGGGATGTCCACGCGCTTGCCGTTAACGGTGAAGTGGCCATGGCGGACGGTCTGACGAGCCTCCTTGCGGGTGCGAGCGAAGCCGAGACGGAACACGACATTGTCGAGACGGGTCTCGAGAATGGTCATGAGGTTCTCACCGGTAACGCCGTCCATGCGAAGAGCATGCTCGTAGTAGTGGTGGAACTGCTTCTCGAGAACGCCGTAGATGAACTTGACCTTCTGCTTCTCGCGCAGCTGCATGCCGTACTCGGATTCCTTGCGACGGCGCTTGGGCTGGCGGATAGATTCCTTTTTGGAGCTGTAGCCGAGCTCAACGGGATCGATCCCGAGCTGGCGGCAGCGCTTAAGAACCGGAGTCCTGTCGATTGCCATAATAAATCGATCCTTTCAGTTACACGCGGCGACGCTTCTTGGGGCGGCAGCCGTTGTGCGGGATGGGGGTCTTGTCCTGGATGCTGGAGACCTCGAGGCCAGCGGCCTGGAGGGAGCGGATCGCGGTCTCGCGGCCCGAACCGGGGCCCTTCACGAAGACGGCGACCTTGTGCATACCGTGCTCCATAGCGGCCTTGGCGCAAGCCTCGGCGGCCATCTGGGCGGCAAACGGGGTCGACTTACGGGAACCCTTGAAGCCCACGGTACCAGCGGACTGCCAAGCGATGACGTTGCCCGCGGGATCGGTAATGGAAACGATGGTGTTATTGAACGTAGAACGGATGTGAGCCTGGCCCACGGAGATGTTCTTACGGTCGGCGCGCTTGATACGGGTGGTGGCGCCGCGCTTGTTCTTTGCAGTAGCCATTATGCGTCAGTCTCCCTTATTTCTTCTTCTTGGCACCGATCTGACGCTTCGGACCCTTGCGGGTGCGAGCGTTGGTGTGGGTGCGCTGACCGCGAACAGGGAGACCCTTGCGGTGACGGAGGCCGCGGTTGCAGCCGATGTCCATGAGGCGCTTGACGTTCTGGGCGCGCTCGCGACGGAGGTCACCCTCGACCATCAGGCCATTCTTATCAATGTAATCGCGGATCGCCGAGATCTGCTCCTCGGTGAGGTCCTTGATGCGAGTGCCGTCGGCAATGTTGAGCTCGGCGCACATCTTCGCTGCGGTGGTGCGGCCGATGCCGTAGATGTAGGTCAGACCAATCTCCGCACGCTTCTCGTTCGGAAGGTCGACACCGTTAATACGGGCCACTGTGGATCTCCTCTCTTAACCCTGGCGCTGCTTGTGGCGCGGGTTCTCGCAGATCACGAGAACCTTGCCATGGCGGCGGATGATTTTGCACTTATCGCACATCTTCTTGACGGAAGGGCGTACCTTCATCGTTCTTCCTTTCGGTAGTGCTCAAGCTACAAGGTGGAATGTTATCTACTCGCCCAGCCGCAGGCGTTAATAACGAATGGCTGGAAGCATGTATCGAACCTTACGGGGCAGAGCACTCCCTTCCGGTTCGAATACGTGCGAATGGTCGTTACTTATAACGATAGGTGATGCGACCGCGGGTCAGATCATAGGGAGAGAGCTCCACAACGACCTTGTCACCCGGCAGAATACGGATGTAGTTCATACGGATCTTGCCCGAAATGGAACAGAGAACCGAATGACCGTTCTCAAGCTCAACGCGGAACATGGCGTTCGGCAGCGGCTCGGTGACCGTGCCCTCAAGCTCGATGGCGTCTTCCTTCTTCACGTGCATCATCTTTCTCTCGAAAACGACAGCAACAGTGCATGTTACTACATGCTAAACAGGCGAAAGGGAAATTCCCAATCGCTCCACAAATATTTTGTCCCACCGGCAGCCCGACGGGGCGGGCCCGTATGGTCCGGCGCTCAGGCAGTCCTGCTCACGACGAAGGCCACATTTAGTGGCCTTCTGTTCATGCGGAACTCGCGGCGGACCATACGGGCCCGCCCCGTCGGGCTGCCAAGGTACCGTAGTCCCTGGGCTTTCCCATATCGTCCGATGCGAGTTCCGCATGAGCCGAAGGCCCCAGTGGGGCCTTCGTGCGAAGAGGACTGCCCGAGCAGCGGATGATATAGGAAAGCCCAGGGACGGGCGGTTACATTGAACCGCCGGTCATGGGACACCATGGGCCTTGTGCATCCTGCGTGAGGATCACAGGGCCGTCGTTGGTGATGGCGACCGTGTTCTCGTAGTGCGCCGCGGGCAGGCCGTCGTCGGTCGACACGAGCCAGCCATCGGAACCGGTGTGCACGCGGTTGGAGCCAAGTGTGATCATAGGTTCAATGGCGATGACCATGCCAGCCTGGAGCTTCACACCACGACCCTTCTTGCCATAATTCGGCACGTTGGGATCCTCGTGCATAGCGCGACCAACACCATGGCCCACGTAGTCACGAAGGACTCCATAGCCATTGCTCTCGGCGAGCGACTGGACAGCATGCCCCACGTCTCCGATATGGTTTCCGGGAACGGCCTGCTCGATTGCCGCCTTAAGGCAGTCGAGCGTGCATTCGCACAGGCCCTTTGCCTCGGTGCTGGGATTGCCAACGTAAAACGTCCAAGCGTTATCCCCCACCCAACCGTCAACGATCGCGCCGGTGTCAATCGAGATGATGTCTCCCTCGCGCAGGATGACGTCGGGATTGGGAATGCCGTGAACAACCGCGTCGTTCAGCGAAGCGCAAATGGACCCGGGGAAACCGCCGTAGCCCTTGAAGGCGGGCGTGCCGCCGTGCATTCGGATGATCTGCTCGGCAAGCTGATCGAGTTCAAACGTCGAAACGCCAGGTCGAATCATCGAGCCGACCTGCCGGAGCGCCATCTTGGACAGAGCTCCGGCCTTCTTCATCTGCTCGATATCGGCGGCAGATTTGATCTTGATCATAGACCGAGCTCAGCCTTCACATCCGCATACACCACGTCGATATCACGATCGCCATCGACGACCTTGAGGATGCCCTGGCCGCGGTAGTACTCCACGAGCGGGCTGGTGTTCTTCTGGTAGACATCAAGACGGTTCTTGATGGTCTCGGGCTTGTCGTCATCGCGCTGATACATCTCGCCTGCGCACTTGGGGCACACGGCGGTATCGGGACCTGCGGTGTAACCGCAATCGCGGCAGGTGCGACGAGAAGAGAGGCGATCGACGATGACCTCGGCGGGAACATCGACTAAAAGCGCGCCATCGAGCTCGCGACCCATAGCCGAAAGCTCGGTATCGAGCGTCACGGCCTGCGTCGTGTTGCGCGGGAATCCGTCGAGGATGAAGCCCTTCTGCGCATCGTCGGCAGCAAGGCGCTCCTTGACCAGGTCGATCACGAGCTGATCGGGAACGAGCTCTCCGGCGTCCATGTACTTCTTGGCAGCAACGCCAAGCTCAGTCTGAGCCTTGACGGCAGCGCGAAGCAGGTCGCCCGTGGAGATATGCGCCACACCATAATCGGCAACAAGACGCTGGGCTTGCGTACCCTTACCGGCGCCAGGGGCGCCCAACAACACGATGTTCATAAAAGACTCCTTAGAGGCCTATTTGAAGAAACCGTCGTAGTCGTACATCTTGAGCTGGCTCTCGACCTTGTCGATGGTATCGAGCACAACGCCGACCATGATGAGCACCGAAGTGCCGCCGAAGGCCTGGATGAGCGCGTTGTTGGTGAACGAGAACACAATCGAGGGAACGATGGCGATGAGGGCCAGGAAGACCGCACTGGGAAGCGTGATCTTGTTGAGGGCGTTCTTGATGTAATGCGCCGTCTGCTTGCCGGGGCGAACACCAGGAATGAAGCCGCCCTGCTTCTTGAGGTTCTCGGCGGTCTCGTCCGGGTTGAACACCATGGACGTGTAGAAGTACGCGAAGAACACGATGAGGACGACATTGAGGATCCAGTTGATCCAGCCGCTCGAGAGCGCGCCGGCAAAGGCCTGCATCCAACCCACGTTGGGGAAGAACACGGCGAGCTGAGCCGGGAAGTAGAGCAGGGCGCTCGCGAAGATGATCGGGATGACACCCGCGGTGTTCACCTTGATGGGCAGGTACGTGGACTGACCGCCCATGATACGACGACCCACGACGCGCTTGGCATACTGCACCGGGATACGACGCTGGCCGCGCTCGAGGTACACGATGAAGGGGATGACGCACAGGATCACCACGACGATGACGAGCGTGGTGATAATGGCAACGTTGCCGCCATCCATGGACTGGATGATAGCCTGGGGAAGCCCCGCCATGATGTTGGCGAAGATGATGAGACTCATGCCGTTGCCGATCCCGCGCTGGGTGATGAGCTCACCAATCCACATGATGAGCATGGCGCCCGCGACGAGCGTGCCCACGATCATGATGTCGAAGATGATCTCGGGAGCATCGGCGCCGGCGAACTGGATACCAAAGCTCTTGAAGAGGAACAGGTATCCAATGGCGTTCAAGAGCGCGAGGGCCAGGGTGAGGTAACGAGAGTACTGGGTGATCTTGGTCTGACCGACCTCGCCCTCACGAGCCAACTCGTGCAGGCTGGGCACAACGGCCTGAAGCATCTGCAAGACAATCGAGCTGGTGATGTAGGGCATGATACCCAGCGAAAAGACGGACACGTAGGAAAGCGCACCGCCCGAGAAAAGATTCAGCAGGGCCATCGCACCGCTGGCGAAGGTGTCACCGGCGGATGTAAAAAGGGCCGACATCCCCTGGAAGGGGATGCCGGGCACCGGAACGTGTGCACCGATACGGTACACGACGAGCATAGCGATGGTAAAAAGAATCTTCCCGCGGAGTTCCTTGATGCGGAAGGTGTTCTTCAAACCAGTTAGCACGGAAGCTCGACCTTTCCTCCAGCGGCCTCGATCTTAGCCTTCGCGGAAGCGGAGATCTTGTCGACCTTGACCGTGAGCTTCTTGGAAACCTCGCCGTTGCCGAGCACCTTGACGGGCTCGAACTCGGACTTGGTGATACCAGCGGCCTTGAGGGATGCACCATCGACGACGGCACCGTCCTCGAACTTGACCTCGAGCGTGGAGACGTTCACCGCGGTGTACTCGATGCGACGGGGATTCTTGAAGCCGGGGAGCTTCGGGAGGCGCATCGCGAGCGGGGTCTGGCCGCCCTCGAAGCCGGCGTCCTTGGTGCCGCCGGAACGGGAGCCCTGGCCGTTCAGGCCACGGCCGGCATAGGTGCCGCCCTTGCCGGAATTGCCGCGACCGACGCGCTTACGGCTGTGGGTGGACCCGGCAGCCGGCGTAAGATCATGAAGCTGCATTGTTACTCCTCTACAATCTCAACGAGGTGCTTGACCTTGAAGATCATGCCGCGGACGCTCTCGTTGTCAGCGATCTCGCGCGTGTCGTTGATGCGGTGCAGGCCGAGGGCGCGAACAGTGCGACGCTGATCCTCCTTGCAGCCGTTAATGCTGCGAACCTGCTTGATCTTGATGGTAGCCATGCCTAGTTCTCCTTCTTGCCGATGAACATCTCGGAGACGGTGAGACCGCGGCGGGCGGCGACATCCTCGGGGCTGGAGAGCTGCTTGAGGCCCTCGGCAGCAGCCTTGATGATGTTGAGGCCGTTGTCGGAACCGAGAGACTTGGACAGGATGTTCTTGATGCCGGCGAGCTCGAACAGAGGACGCACGGCGCCACCGGCGATAACACCGGTACCCTCGACAGCGGGGCGCATGATGATGCTCGCAGCACCGAACTCGCCCTGGACGTCGTGAGGAATGGTGCCCTCAGCGGTGACGGGCACGTGGAACATGTTCTTCTTGGCGTCGATGGAAGCCTTGGAGATTGCCAGCGGCACCTCGGCGGACTTACCCATGCCAAGACCAACGTTGCCCTTGCCGTCGCCCACGACCACGAGGGCCACGAGGCTCATGCGACGACCGCCCTTGACGGTCTTGGCGACGCGGTTGATGAAAACGACGCGCTCCTCGAACTCGGAGGCCTCGCGCTGCTGCTTCTGCTGGTTACGAGCCATGCTCTTACCTCCTAGAATTCGAGACCGGCGGCGCGGGCACCGTCGGCGAGGGCCTTGACGCGACCGTGGTAGATGCGGCCACCGCGGTCGAAGGAAACGGCTTTGATGCCGGCAGCGAGGGCGCGCTCGCCCACGAGCTTACCGACCTTCTCGGCAGCCTCCTTGTTGCTGGTCGTGGTGCCCTTGAACTCGGCCTCGAGGGTGGAGGCGGAGACGAGGGTGTGACCCTTGGTATCGTCAACGATCATGGCGTAGATATTGGCGTTGGAGCGCACGACGCGAAGACGCGGACGGGCGGGCGTGCCAAAGATCTTGCCGCGGACACGGCGCTGACGACGCTTGAGGCCGGCGCGCTTTGCCTGTTGCTTGTTCATGTGAAACTCCTTATGAAGTCCTGCCAGCACCTGACGGGGTGCTGGTCTTACGACGTGGAAGCGCTCTACTACTTAGCGGCCTTGCCGAGCTTGCGACGGATGTGCTCGCCCAGGTAGTGGATGCCCTTGCCCTTGTAAGGCTCCGGCGGACGCTTGCCACGGATCTCGGCGGCAACCTGGCCGACCTGCTGCTTGTTGATGCCCTTGACGTGAATGTGGGTGTTGTCCGGGCACTCGAAGGTGATGCCCCCGGGGGCGGTGTAAATCACCGGGTGGGAGTAACCCAGGGACAGATCCAGATCCTTACCCTTGAGCTGGACACGGTAGCCAACGCCAGCGAGCTCGAGGACCTTGGTGTAGCCCTCGGAAACGCCGGTGACCATGTTCTGGATCAGGGCGCGGGTGAGGCCGTGGCGGGCGCGGGTCTCACGCTCGTCGTCGGGACGGGAGACGGTCAGCACGCCGTCGGCCACCTCGATGGTGAGCTTCTCATAGAAATCAGCCTCAAGAGTACCCTTGGGGCCCTTCACGGACACGTGCGTGCCGTCAACTGCCACTTCGACTCCGGCGGGAATCTGGACAGGCTTCTTACCGATACGAGACACGGTGTTCTCCTTTCCTTCTACTCGCCTAAGCGAATTACCAGATGAGGGCGACGACCTCGCCGCCGATGCCCTTCTTGCGAGCATCGCGGTCGGCCATGACACCCTGGCTGGTGGAAACAATGGCGGTACCGAGGCCGCCGCGGACGCGGGGAAGGTCCTTCACGCCGGCGTACTTGCGCAGACCAGGCTTGGAGTAGCGCTTAATGCCGTTGATGACCTTGGCCTTCTTGGGACCGTACTTAAGGGTGATGTGAAGGGTCTTGGCGGGGGCGGTGTCCTCAACGGTGTAGCCCTCGATGTAGCCCTCCTCGTAGATGACTCGAGCGATCTCGACGAGCTTCTTGGAGCTCGGCATCGAGACCTCGGCCTTGTTCGCAGCATTGCCGTTGCGAATGCGCGTGAGCATATCTGCGATCGGGTCGGTGAGATTCATGTGGATTCTCCTTCGTTCTTGATGAGTCCATGTCCTCGGTACTCCCCCACCCGTAGCGGGAAAGCCTATAGGACACGTCTTCCTTGCACGCAATCAACCTCAATGGTCGATGCGCGCGCTGGCAGTGACTTACCAGCTGGCCTTCTTGATGCCGGGAAGCTCGCCCTTGAGCGCCAGCTCGCGGAAGCAGACACGGCACAGGCCGAACTTACGGTACACAGAATGCGGACGGCCGCAGCGCTGGCAGCGCGTGTACTCGCGGGTCGAGAACTTCTGCTTGCGATTGCACTTGACGATCATCGATGTCTTAGCCACTTATTTCCTCCTCACATACGTTTATATGCGCCTCGGACAGGCGGCACGTGCTCCTCGCGCACCGCCTGTGGACCCCGGGGCTTTAAGAACCTATTTCTTGAACGGGAAGCCGAAGGCGTCGAGAAGGGCCTTCGCCTCTTCGTCGGTCTTGGCGGTGGTGACGATGGTGATGTCCATACCACGGGTGTGGTCGACGGAGTCGAAGTCGACCTCGGGGAAGATGAGCTGCTCGGTAACGCCCATGGAGAAGTTACCGCGGCCGTCGAAGGACTTGGCGGAAATGCCGCGGAAGTCGCGGATACGGGGGATCGCGATGGAGGTCAGGCGATCGAAGAACTCCCACATGCGGTCGCCGCGCAGGGTGACCTTGGCGCCAATGGGCATGCCGGCGCGAAGCTTGAAGGAAGCGATGGACTTGCGGGCACGGGTGACCATGGGCTGCTGACCGGTGATGACGCGAAGGTCACGGACGGCGCCGTCGATGGCCTTGGAATCGGTGGCGGCCTCGCCGACACCCATGTTCACGACGATCTTCTCGAACTTGGGGATCATCATGACGTTCTCATACTGGAATTTGTCCTGCATGAGCTGCTTGACCTCGTTGTTGTACTTGGTCTTGAGACGGGGAATGTACTTCTCCTCAGCCATTTTCACTCCTCACTGGGGTTTTAAGCACGGGGTTGGCCTCGTGGGTTAGCCTCGTGCCTCCTGCTGCCATCAACACCGCATCTGGCTGTTCGCGGCATGACGAATCGCGGCAGGAGCCGACAAAACAGTCGTTACTATACGCCTATATGAGACGGAATGCGACCGCAACTTGATGTATGCAGCTAAATCCACAAATCCATATAGGTATACTTATCGAGCATTCATTTTATTCCAGGAGTCCCTATGCGTTCCTATTCTTCCAAACCTGAATTGCTGGCACCTGCGGGCGGACCGGAGCCGTTTTACGCGGCACTGGCGGCCGGGGCCGACGCCATCTACTGCGGCATGGGGTCGTTCAATGCGCGTCGCAAGGCCGATAACTTCACTGACGAGACGTTCGAGGCCGCCTGTCGGGCGGCGCACTTGGCGGGCGCGCGCGTGTACGTGACGGTTAACATCGTCATCAAGGACGAGGAGATGTCGCAAGCTCTGGCGCTCGTCGAGCGCTGTTGGGGGCTCGGCGCCGATGCCTTCATCATCCAGGACTGGGGGCTGTTCTTCGAGATCCGCCGCCTCATGCCCGAGGTGGAGACGCACATCTCCACGCAGGCGAACATTCACGACGCCCGCGGAACCGCCTGGTGCAAGGCCGCAGGTGCGGACCGCGTCACGCTCTCCCGCGAGCTTTCTGTTGACGAGATCGCCGCGATCCACGACGCGGTGGACATCGAGCTCGAGGTGTTCTCCCACGGCGCCATCTGCTTTTGCTACTCGGGCGTTTGCCTCCTTTCCAGCTTCACCTCCCGAGGGCGCTCGGCTAACCGCGGCATGTGCGCGCAGCCCTGTCGGCTGCCCTACGAGCTCATTGATGAAACGGGTCGCTCCTGGTCCAAGCCCGGGCGCGAGCGAGCGCTCTGCCCGCGTGACACCTGCACGGCCGACATGCTGCCCCGTCTGCTCGACGCCGGGGCGCATGCGCTGAAGCTCGAGGGGCGCATGAAGGCCCCCGACTACGTGCACTCCATCGTGAGCGCCTACCGCGCGCAGCTCGACGACATCCTCGCGGGCCGCGAGATCTTGGAAGAGACCGCGCAGGCGCGCTATCGCCAGCTCAAGCGCTGCTTCAATCGCGACTTCACCACCGAGTATCAAGAGGGGCGCTCGGGCGACGAGATGATGAGCTATGAGTGCTCGAATAACCGCGGCCAGATCGTAGGCGAGGTCCTCGGCAGCAAACCGCTCGGCAACACAAAGGGCCTCAAGCCCGACGACAAGCGCCGGCGCGCCGCATGGACCCGCCTGCGCCTTTCCGAGCCGGTCGGCAAGGGTGATTTGCTCGAGCTCCGCCACGATGACGAGTTCGACCAGTTCCTCACCGCCCTCGCGCCCGACGACGCGTGCGCAGACGACGTCATCGAGTGCCGCACGGCGCGCCCCATGCCCGCGGGCGCCCGCGTGCGCCTCATCCGTAGTCAGGCCGCCCTCGATGCCGCCGAGGCGGCACTCAAACGGCCCGTCGCTCGCAAACGCGCGGTCGACGGCCGTGTCATCTCCCGCATCGGCGAGCCCTTCGCCGTCGAGTTGAGCTGCGCCGACGACCCCTCGATCATCAGTCGCGCCGAGGGTTTCATCGTCGAGCCCGCGCGAACCAAGGCAGTCACCGCAGAGGACCTTATCGAGCACGTGGGCCGTATGGGCTCCTCCCCCTTCGAGGCTGTGTCCTTCGATATTCAGCTCGATGAGGGTTGCGGTATGGGCTTCTCCGCCGTGCACAAAGTGCGCGCAGCAGCGTGCGAAGCGCTCGAGCGCGCCATCCTCACCCCGTTCGATCGTCGGCGCAGCGGCGCTCCGCTCGATTTCGCGGCAATTGCGATTACCGCTGATTCTTGCTTGGCTGTCGCTCCTGAGCGCGTCGACCCAAGCCTCTCAAATTCTGCGTCAGCCCCGTCCCGCGACGACGCCAAATGCGCACCGGCCCCGAACACAAGCCCGGAGATCTGCGCGCTCGTCACCTCGACCGACCAGGCGGCCGCCGCGCGCGCTGCCGGTGCGACCCGCATGTACATGTCCGTCGACGACCTGCTCGCCGCGGGACTCTCCCCCGTCGATGGATGCGAGCGCGGCATCATCCCCGTGCTCGACGAGGTCTCCCGTCAGATGGACCACGAGCGCCTCGACCCTTGGATTTTGCCGGGGAGCCCTGTCGCCGTGGGCACCATCTCAGAATTCGCTCTCGGCGCCGAGCGCGGCACATCCGTCGAACTCCGCAGCTGCATCCCCGTCCACAACGTGGCGTGCATGCGGGCGCTGGCCGAGCGCGGTGCTGCGGGTGCATGGCTCTCCCCCGAACTTACGCTTGCCGAAATCGAGCGCATCGCACCCCATCGCGGCAGCATGGAGCTCGGCCTCATGGTCCTCGGCGCGCCGCGCGTCATGACGAGCGAGCACTGCATCCTACAGGTTGCGGGCGCCTGCATCCACGATTGCGCAAACTGCCGCCTGCGCACGCGCGATTTCAGGCTCAAGAACATCGACGGGCGCATGCTCCCCGTGCGCACGGGACTCAACGGTCGCAGCCACCTGTACGACGGCGTCGCCTTGGACGCCACTCCCCAGATCCCGGCGCTTTTGCACGCGGGTGTCACGAGATTCCTGGTCGACGGCACCCTCATGGACGCAGACGAGCTCGCCCGCGGCGTCGCGCGCGCCAAGCGGGCGCTCGACGCCGCGCTCGCAGGCCGCACGCCCGACAAGCGCATGCCCGGATCAAGCTCAGGATGCCTCTTCCAGGGCGTCGAGTAGCCTCACTGCCACAATTCGGGCGATTTTGTAACGAATAGCGAAACGACCTGAGTAGACGGCCGTTCGAGTGAACAAAACCGCAGGTCACGTTCACTCAAAACAGCCGCCTACTCGACACTTCCAATTATTCGTTACAAAATCGCCCGATTTGTGGCTAAAAAGGTGTCGGCCCTGGCACACGCACAGTTCTTGATTCCATGCGTCTTACAATTCGCACGCACAAGAAGCTGCGCAATCTGGTTTGCAGTGACGCCACACCCATCGACCACCCATTTGAGTCCAGACGCAGCGAAGATGTCGACAGAGAACGACTTGTCCTCGACTACGGCGCATATGGCCATAGCAGCGACGGCAGAACCCAAGGGAACTTCATTCATGGAATCTGCCTTCAACATCTCTTTCTACCTTAAACCGATTTCATCCTTATTGCGACGCATCAAAACTGCCAAGGCATCTAAACAAATTGCCGATCAAGGCACCCATCCCAGGACACCCCAATCGGCAATTCGATTTTGAAACATGCACCGTACTGGAGAAGTTACTCCTCCGCTGCGCCCCACAAGTACGCCAGAGCGATACCGGCAATCAGCGAAATCATCATGCCGACACAGACCAGCGGCATCGGAGAGTAGCAGAACGTCACAACGGAAATGATGTTGTGAAACACGTAAGAATCCATGGTGGCTCCAATCGCAGCGTTGAAGGCGCCGCCCAGGCCACCGGCAATTGCGACAGCCGCCATGAGACGTTTACTGTTCATAATTAGGCCGTACAAAATTGGCTCCGTCACGCCTGCAAAAAAGCCAGTAACGGCAGTCGGTCCCGCAACGTCGCGCATCTTAGAACCCTTGCGGGCTCGCAGCCAGCAGCCGATGGCGATACCGATCTGCGCCCATACAGCGCACACGCACACACCCTCGATAACGTCGCCGCCAAACGCATCTAGATTCTGAAGTGTGATGGGCGTGAAGCCCCAGTGCAGTCCGAGCATGGTGAGGTAGGGGTACACGGCGCCCAGAACAAGTCCGGCAACGAACTTGGAGCTGGCAAAAAGCCAGTTCACGAACGCAGCAACCGCGTTGCCCACCGCATTGCCCCAAGGTCCGAATAGCAGAGCGGTAAACGGAACCATGACCATCAGGCAAACCATAGGCACTAGAAAGTACTGTAGGTCCTTATTGACGATCTTGCGCAACGCGCGATCAAGGAAGCTGTAGATCGTCGCTGCGATGAAAATGGGGAACACCGTGGAGCCGTATCCTACAGCCTGCAGCCCGATGCCAAGGAAGTCAGTCCCTTCGACACCCACGAGACCCGTAAAGCTGGGTTCGAGCAGAGCCGCGCCAATCGCCGCACCCACAAACGGATTAGCTCCCAGCTGATTGGAAATCGTGTAGCCAAGGAAAACGGGCAGGAAGTAGAAACACGCGTTGCCAGCGGCGGACAACACAAGGTATGTGGAACTCGCATCAGACATCCAGCCGACTGTCACAAGAAGCGTCAAAACCGCCTTGACCATGCCCGACCCTGCCATAAGCGGGATAATGGGTGAGAATGCGCCAGAAATGACCTTAAGGACCGCATCAACCGGGCTTTGCTTCCCAGCGGGAGCCTGTATCTCATCGTCCTGCTCAACCTGAGCACTCGCGCTGATGCCTGCGACCTCGCATACTGCATGGTAGTATTCGGGCACTTCGGGGCCGATCACCACCTGATATTGGCCACCACTCTTAATGACTTTGAGCACGTACGGTAGCGCCTCAATCTCATCGGTTGCCGCTTTTTTCTCATCAATGAGCTTAAAACGCAGACGCGTAACACAATGTACGGCAGATTGCATGTTCTCGCGACCACCGACTAGCTCGACGATCTGCTTCGCCTCTTGTTCGAATTTCATGTTTCTCTTCTCCCCAATCTATAGGTCTTCTCCGTTGGATGCGATAACCCGTTGATACCAATCGAAACTCTTCTTTTTAAACCGCTGACCACTTCCCGTTCCGTCGTCGTTTTTATCGACGTAGATAAAGCCGTAGCGTTTGCGCATCTCACCGGTCGTAAATGAAACCAAGTCGATGCAGCCCCACACGGTGTAACCGATTAAATCAACGCCATCCTCCTCGACGGCCAATTTCATCTGCTTGATGTGCTCGCCCAGAAATGAGATGCGCTCGTCATCCTCAACCGTTTGGTTCTCATCGAGCGTCTCAATAATGCCTATTCCGTTCTCGACGATAAACTGGGGCAGTCCGTAGCGCTCATCAAAAGCTTTGAGCGCATATCGCAAACCCCGAGGATCAATCTGCCAATCCCACTCGTTCGCTTCAAGATACGGATTGGAAACCATGTGCTCGTCACTGTAAGAGACCGAGTCGGACACATCAACGTGCGCAGAGTGGTCAACGACGTTACTCATGTAGTACGAGAAGCCAACGTAGTCGACCGTTCCGCTCGTCAGAGCGGCAAGATCGTCATTGGTTATGTCAAGAGGCTCCGATAGCTCCTCGTGAATGCGCTTCGCATAGTTGGGATATGCTCCGCGCACCATCACATCAGTGAAGTAGTAAGTCGAATGCATCGCATCGTTTGCCAGGAGAACATCCTCCGGATGGCAACTCAAGGGGTACACCACATCAGCGGCAACCATGCATCCCATCTTAATTTTGGGATCAATTTCATGGGCTATACGTGTCACGATGGCCGAAGCAACAAACTGATAATGAGCAGCCTGCAACATCGCGCGACGAGGGTCTTTCTCCTTGGAGAACTTCACACCTGAGTTGGTCCAACCATACACATCGTTGCTAAAGTTGTGCTGGTTGTTAATCTCATTAAAGGCCATCCAATACGTAACCTTCTCGTGATATCGCTCCAGACACACTCGAGCAAAGCGAGTGAAATGATCGATGAGCACACGGTTGAGCCAGCCACCACACTCATCTGCCAGATAAAGAGGCATCTCAAAATGGGAGAGTGTCACCACGGGCTGAATACCGTGAGCAATCATGCAATCGAATAGACGATCGTAAAATGCCAGACCTGCCTCATTGGGTTTATGCTCGATACCCGTAGGAAAAATGCGGGTCCAGGCAATCGAGGTGCGCAGACATTTAAAGCCCATCTCGGCAAACAGGGCAATATCCTGCTCAAACGTATGATAGAAATCGATACCGCCGTGATTGGGGTAACATTCCCCCTCGACGACACCACTGGTAATACGACGCGATACGCCGTGAGCCCCTGCCGTCAGTACATCGGCGACCGACAGGCCCTTGCCGTCCTCGAGGTAGGCACCCTCAAGTTGATGCGCAGAGACTGCGCCGCCCCATAAGAAGTCGCTTCGAAGCATCCTGTCTCCCTTGATTGATTGGACAACCAGGATGCTATCAAGCGAGTTATCTCACATATGACGGTATCAGGCAATTTGGAGCATCGTTACGCCGGCCTCGTGCACGTGAACGCACGGAACGTTACATTGCGCCATTATAAGGTCAGGGGCGCTACATTCCCTGACGAGCGCGATCAAGGCGCTCGTAATACAAGGCGTCATACTTGCCGTTCAACTCCATGATGTGATCGTAATCCTTGGAGAAGGTCATTACGAGTAGGGCATCGAACAGGTACTTCGCCGCACTGGCAAACACGATATCGCCGAACTTGTCGTATTCGGGGTAATAAAACCCCTCGAGTGCAAAGTTGCATGCACGCGCCAGCGGTGAATCTAAGTCTGCCGTCATCGCAATTGTGGGCACACCTCTTTCGGTGAGCTGGGCCGCCGTCTCAATGATGGCTCGATCGGTGCCCGACTTGCTGATGAGAAACGGCGTATGGTCGGTGGGAAGTTCGAACGCGTTGAACATCATCTTGTCCAGATCTTTATAAACGGTGCATATCTTTCCCGCCATAAAGAAATTATGAGAAGCATATCGCCCAATTTCCGCATTTGCATCGCGAGCAAAGATGTCGATATAACGCGTTTTTGCCAGATGCTTCGCAATTCCTTCAAGAGCCTCGGGGGACGCCCGACGCATCGTTTCCTTAATGACTTGAGCCTCTAACGTTGCCATTTTTCCCAGCACCAACAAAGCGTTCTCGTTCCGCGAGACTATAGTGCTTGCCAGATCAATGCTCTTCAATTCGGAGACGATATTGACCTTGAAATCGTTGTAATTCTGAAATCCCAGTTTTTTGCAGAAACGCAACACTGACGTAGGTGAGGTAAACGTTTCTCGCGCGAGCTCGCGCGATGACATCCTCGTCGCCGCTTCCGGCTGTTTTAGGATATAGTGCGCAATCTGCTTCTCATTTTCAGTGAAATGTTCTTCTCGGCGAAGATGTTCTAAAGCGTTCATGTCCTTACTCTGTCACATTCGATGATGAGCAGTGTGAGCGATCGGTCTGCCCACACAACGCCCTTTTCATAGTCACCGAGATCGACGAAATACCCCTCATAAATGTCACCGACCTGCTCAAGCTCTCGTTGCGCCAGAACATCGATCCGATATCTATACATGACGACGTGACTCGATCAGAGATTGAAGATGACTGTCTCCGTCGCGCAAACGGGAGGCATCGCGTTTTGCAAGAGCTCGACGATGCTCGAGTTCTCGAACGACGTCAATGGCCTCACAGCTGCTCCCGTAGGTGGCATCATCTGCCGCGATCTTCTCTGCTAAGACCGACACAGCGACCTCCCATCTCCCTTTCGCCTCAAGTATACCGCGCAATACCGAGTCGCCCTCACAAGAAGAGGTGCCGTCATCGTCGCCCCTTCTTTCCCTCCTCTTCCTCCTCGAATCCCCTACACGCGCACGAGATTTGACAGGTGAGCATACTCGTCGGGTACGTCGCCGGCGGTGATGATCTCCGCATCGTCGAGCGTGGCGAAGCTCACCGCTGCCTCCATGCCGAACTTACTCGCATCGGCAAGCACGTAGCGTCTCGAGGCCTGTCCCATCGCCACACGCTTGACCTCGCCCTCCAATGGATCGGGCGAGGTCATGCCGTGCTTTTGGCTTATGCCGTTGGCACCCCAAAAGCCGCATGCGAACCGATAACGCGCCAGCATCGCGGTCGCATCGGGCCCCACGAGCGCCTCGGTCTCCGGCTTGAGCTCGCCGCCCGTCACCATCACGCGGCATCCCCGCTCCATCAAGCGGCGGGCATGTCCTACCGAATTCGTGACGTAAGCGACGTCGGCATCGGCGGGGACGCATGATACGAGTTGCAGCGTCGTCGACCCCGAATCGATGTAGACGAACGAACCCGGCTCGATCAGGCACGCAGCCGCTCGCACGATGGCCCGTTTGTCATCGACATGCAGTCCGCTTCGCTCGGGTATGGTGAGGTCACGTGCGATGTGCGCCCGCTCGAGACTCGTCGCTCCGCCGTGAACCTTCGCCAAACGATGCGCCCGATCGAGGGTCTGCAAATCTCGACGAATGGTCGATGCCGTCACATCCAGGGCCTCGGCGAGGTCCACAACGCTCATTGACCCTGCTTCGGTCACCATCCGCACGATGGCGCTGAGTCGATCGTCGGCAAGCATATGCGCCTACTCCTCTTCGGGGTACACGACGCCCCAATCCGCCCTCAAGCGTGTCATGGTCTCCATGACATCGGAGGCGTAGTCGATGAGCTTGAGCTTGGAGGCGCCTCCGGCGACGGCGCTCTCAAGGTCGGCAGCCTCGTAGCAAAGCGCGTAGGCCTCAACGCCCGCCTTGACTTCCTCGCGATGCCCGTCCGCCGTCCAGGTGATCACGGCGCGATCGGCGCGTGGATACGACATGACCTCGATATAGCATTCGTCGAAACACAGGGTCGCGCGCTTAGGCTGCTTGGCGTGCATACTTAAGGAGAACACACCGAGCTGGCCCTGTGCATTGCGCGTCACGAATCCGCCCTCCTCGTCCACTCCCGTCTCGAAGAGATTGGCGAGGGACACGACCTCGTTCGGCTGGCTCTCCATGAACAGACGGGCGACGGAGAGTGCGTACACGCCGATATCGAGCATGGCACCGCCCGCGAGGCCCCGGTTCCAGAAGCGGTTCGAGACATCGTCGTAATCGTGAAAGCTTCCGAAATTCACCTGCGCAAGGCGCAGGCGGCCGAATTCACCGGCCTCCGCGCGGCGCATAAGCTCGACGTACAGCGGCATATGGAGAACCGTCGTCGCGTCCATGAGGACGACGCCATGCTCATCTGCAATGGCGCGCGCCTCGGCGAGCTCAGCGGAGTTCAGTGTGATGGCCTTCTCGCATAGGACATGCTTCCCGGCCGCCAACGCGGCACGAAGATAGGTGATGTGCGTGTTGTGCGGCGTGGTGATATACACGCAATCGACGTTCGGATCGGCATAGAGCTCCTCGAAGGAGTCGTACACGCGCTCGACGCCATACTCACGGGCAAACGCCTCGGCTTTGGAGTGCGTGCGATTGGCGACACCGTACACGGTGCGCCCGGCGAGCGCCAAGGACTGGGCGAACTGGTTGGCGATCACACCGCAGCCGATGATCGCCCAGTTCAGGTGAGGTGCGGTGAAGATGTCGTTCGGGAACGGCTTGCCCGCCACCGCCTCAAAGGCGGCTTTTGCAGCCGCCGCCGCGTCCTTTGGTGCCGCCGATGTCATGTCGCGCTCGATAGCCATAGCAATCCTCTCGCCACGTGCAGATGCACCCATTGCGCATCTTTTGAGAAGCAGCATAGCACAGTATTGCGTATTTCTGCGTACTTCTGCGCGTTTTTGGCCGAGCCAATTACTATTACAGCAAATGGAACCTGGCTCCGATTCCACCATTCGCGCCAGGGACGCGTAACCCCGTAAACGCAGGAAGACCCCTCCGAGGCCCGGACGGCGGTTTCTAAGCAAACATTCCGTAGGAGCCGCGCGAAGCGCGACTCCGAGGACGTTTGCGTGAAACCGCCGGGAGGGCCTCGGAGGGGTCTTCCGGTGGGAGTTCTAGGAGTTAATCCTTAGAACTTGTGACCGCACTTCTTGCAAATGCGGAGCTTGGTCTTGTGACCGTCGAGCTCGCCGGCCTCGTGGCCAACACGGGTGCGCTTGCCACACTCGGGGCAGATGAGCTGGACGTTGGAAACGTCGATCGGCATCTCCTTGTCGACGATGCCGCCCTGCTGGCCAGCACCGTTGGGCTTGACGGCCTTCTTGGCGACAGCGACGCCCTCGACGATAACCTTGCCCTCGGAAGGCAGCGCGCGCAGGACGACGCCCTGCTTGCCGCGATCCTTACCGGAGAGCACCTCGACCTTGTCGCCCTTCTTGATGGACATAGACATAGTGGTCTCTCCCTTACGTTAGAGGGTCTCGGGTGCGAGCGAGACGATCTTCATGTACTTCTTGTCACGAAGCTCGCGAGCGACGGGCCCGAAGATACGGGTGCCGACAGGCGAACCATCCTTGTTGATGACGACGGCAGCGTTGTCATCGAAGCGGATGTAGGAACCGTCCTTGCGACGGACCTCCTTGACGGTGCGCACGATAACGCAGCGCACGACATCCTTCTTCTTGACGTTCGCGCCGGGCGTGGCCTCCTGCACGGCGGCCATGACGACGTCACCGATGCCGGCGTAACGGCGCTTAGAGCCGCCCAGCACCTTAATGCAACGAACCTTGCGCGCACCAGAGTTGTCGGCAACGTTCAGCATGGTTTGCATCTGAATCATGGTTGGAACCTTTCCGAACCTAAGCCGGCGAGAGGTGCGACCGCCCTGATCGAGTACCTAAATGGCACTCGGACGGGCGCACGTCACCGGAGGGTTTACTTCAACAAGCTTACTTGGCGCGCTCGATGATCTCGACAAGACGCCAACGCTTGGTGGCGGACAGCGGACGGGTCTCCATGATGCGAACGGTGTCGCCAACGCCGGCCGTGTTCTCCTCGTCGTGGACGTGGAATTTCTTGGTGCTGGTCATCATCTTGCCGTACTTGGGATGACGCTTGCGCTCCGTGGTGGTCACAACAATGCTCTTGTTGCCCATGATGGAGGAAACGATACCCTGGCGGACCTTGCGCGCGTTGCGCTCAGTTGCTTCAGCCATTATCTCTCCTTGCGCTACTTGGTGGCAGCGGACTTCTCCGCTGCAATCTGACGGGCACGCTGCTCCGTGAGGACACGAGCGATGTCCTTCTTCACGGTGTTCACGCGAGCGGTGTTGTCCAGCTGGCTGGTGGCCATCTGGAAACGAAGGTTGAAGAGCTCGGCGCGGCAATCCTTCAGCTTCTCAGCCAGGGCCTCGTCGGAAAGCTCACGAATCTCTGCGGGCTTCATTACTTGTCCTCCCCGTTCTTAGCGCGGGTAATGATCTTGGTCTTGATCGGCAGCTTGTGCTGGGCAAGACGCAGGGCCTCGCGAGCGATCTCCTCGGACACGCCGGCGATCTCGAACATAACGCGGCCCGGCTTGACAACGGCCACCCACTCCTCGGGGTTACCCTTACCAGAACCCATGCGAGTCTCCGCAGGCTTCTTCGTGATGGGCTTATCCGGGAAGATGGTGATGTAAACCTTGCCGCCACGCTTCATGTAGCGGGTCATGGCGATACGAGCGGCCTCGATCTGACGGTTGGTGATCCAGTGGCGATCGAGGGCGACGATGCCGTACTCACCGAAATGGAGCTCGGTGTTGCCCTTGGCCTGGCCCTTCATGGAGCCACGCTGCACCTTGCGGTGAAGAATACGCTTAGGAGCGAGCATTACTGATTCCTCCTATCGTTGTTGCGACGACGCGGACGGGAGGTACCCTCGAGAGCCATGTTCGGAACAGGCTGGCCCGGGAGCTTCTCGCCCTGGTAGATCCAGACCTTGACGCCGCAGGAGCCCATGGTGGTGTGAGCGGTGGCGGTGCCGTAGTCGATCTTAGCGCGGAGGGTGTGCAGCGGCACGCGACCCTCGCGGTACCACTCGCGACGGCCCATCTCGGCGCCGCCGAGACGACCGGAGCACTGGATACGAATACCCTTGGCGCCGGCCTTGCGAGCGGACTGGACGGCCTTGCGCATGGCGCGGCGGAAGGCCACACGGCCCTCGAGCTGCTCGGCGATGGACTGAGCAACCAGAACGGCGTCGAGCTCGGGACGCTTGACCTCGATGACGTCGACGGAGAGGTTGCCCTTGGTAACGCCGGCGACACGCTCGAGCTCGGTGCGGAGACCGTCGATCTCGGAGCCCTTCTTGCCGATGACGACACCAGGACGGGCGGTGAGGATGATGACCTTCACCTTGTCGCCGGCACGCTCGATCTCAACGCGGGAGACGGCGGCACGGGCGAGGCGCTTCTCGAGGAAACGACGGATCTCGATATCGTTGCCGAGAGTCTTGGCGTAATCCTTCTCAGCGAACCAGCGGGAGCGCCAGTTCTCGGTGATGCCAAGACGGAAGCCGGTAGGATAGACTTTCTGACCCATGACGCTTTAAGCCTCCTTTCGAGGAGCGACGACGACAGTGATGTGGCTCGTGCGCTTGAGGATGCGGGAAGCGGAGCCCTTGGCGCGAGGACGGATGCGCTTAAGCGTGGGGCCCTCGTCGACATACGCGGCCTTGACGAACAGGTCGTCAGCGCGCATCTGGTTGTTGTGCTCGGCGTTGGCAACGGCGGAGCGCAGGACCTTCTCCACGTCAACAGCGACGGAGCGCGTGCAGAAGTGAAGGATATCGAAGGCCTGAGCGACGTTCTTGCCGCGGATCAGGTCGATCACGAGACGAGCCTTGCCGGGGGAAACGCGCACGTACTTGGCCGTAGCGCGGACCTCGCGGGTCTCGGTGGAAGTAGTAGCCATTTACCTAAACCCCCTATTTGGCCTTGTGGCCACGGAACGTACGAGTGGGCGCGAACTCGCCCAGCTTGTGACCGACCATGGACTCGGTGACGTACACGGGAACATGCTTGCGACCGTCGTGGACGGCGATGGTGTGGCCGACCATCTCGGGGAAGATGGTGGACGCGCGGGACCAGGTCTTCACGACGTCCTTCTTGCCAGCCTCGTTCATCGCGATGATACGCGAGAGGAGGCGCGCCTCTACGAACGGGCCCTTTTTGAGACTTCTGCTCATAAGTGCTTTCTCCTAACGAGTATCGATTACTTCTTGCGACGACGGATGATGAGGTCGTTGGACGTCTTCTTCTTGTTGCGGGTGCGGTAGCCCTTGGAGGGAGTGCCCCACGGAGAGACGGACGGACGACCGGAGGTGTGCGAACGACCCTCGCCACCGCCGTGCGGGTGATCGACCGGGTTCATGACGGTACCACGGACGGTCGGACGGACGCCCATCTTACGATGGCGACCGGCCTTGCCGATCACGATGTTGGAGTGCTCGGCATTGCCGACCTCACCGATGGAGGCACGGCAGGTCACGAGGACACGGCGCATCTCGGAGGAAGGCATGCGGATGATCGCGTACTTGCCCTCCTTGCCCATGAGCTGGCAAGCGGTACCAGCGGAACGGGCGATAGCGGCACCCTTGCCAGGCTGGAACTCGATTGCGTGGATGAGGGTACCCACGGGAATCTCGGACAGCGGCATGGCATTGCCCGGCTTAATGTCGGCGCCGGCACCGGAAACGACGGTGTCGCCGACCTTGAGGCCCTTGGGGGCCAGGATGTAGCGCTTCTCGCCGTCCACGTAGTGAAGCAGGGCGATGCGAGCGGAACGGTTCGGGTCGTACTCGATGGTAGCGACCTTGGCCGGCACGCCATCCTTATTGCGCTTGAAATCGATAACGCGGTACTGACGCTTAACGCGGCCGCCCTGGTGACGCATGGTGATGCGACCGGCGTTGTTACGACCAGCCTTGACCGGCAACGGCTCGAGAAGAGACTTCTCGGGCGTGGTGCAGGTGATCTCGGAGAAGTCCGCGATCGTCTGCCAGCGACGGCCGGCGCTGGTCGGCTTAAGGTGCTTTACAGCCATTCCTTATCCCTTTCATATCGGTCCGTTGGCCACTGCAAGCTGGGATGCGGATGCAGTGACACCGGATTACCACGGCTCCGGGCGTTTCCTATTTTTACGCACGGAGCACTTGAGCTTGCCTCCCCTACACGAGAGGCAAGCGTCAAGAACTAACGTAGGCGTGAATTACGCCTGGGCGCCAAAGACCTCGATGGTCTGACCCTCGGCCACCGTGACGACGGCCTTCTTCCAAGAACGGGTCTTGCCAGCGACGTAGCGAACGCGCTTGGTCTTGGGCTTGACGTTCAGGGTGTTGACGCGAACAACCTTCACGCCGAAGAGCTCCTCGATAGCGTCCTTGATCTGGAACTTGTTGGCGTTCTTGGCGACCTCGAACGTGTACTTGTTCTCCTCCATGGCGGAGTAGGAACGCTCGGACACGATCGGGCGGATGATGATCTCGTGAGCGGTCATTTAGGCGAGCACCTCCCCGAAGTGAGCGGCGACGTCGGCGGGCATGATCAGCGCACCGTTGTTGATGAGGTCATAGGTGTTGGCCTCGGCGGGCGTGATGATCCACGTCTTGGGGATGTTGCGGAAGGAGAGATAGGCGTTGATGTCATCCTCGCGAACGATGATGGTCAGACGCTTGCCCTCGAGACCCAGAGCCTTGAGCATGGCGACAGCGGCCTTGGTGGACGGCTTCTCGAAACCGTAGTCGTCCACGAGCACGAGCTCGTTGTCGCGGAGCTTGGCGGACAGGGCGGAACGCATGGCGAGCTTGACCTCTTTGTTGTTCATGCGCTTCACATAGGTGCGGGGCTTGGGCCCAAAGATCACACCGCCACCACGCCACTGGGCGGCGCGGATGGAACCCTGACGGGCACGGCCGGTGCCCTTCTGACGCCACGGCTTCTTGCCGCCACCGGAGACCTCGGAACGGCCCTTGGTGGACTGGGTGCCCTGACGCCAGCAGGCCTGCTGGCACGTGACGATGTGGTGCATGACGTGCACGTTCGGCTCGATGCCGTACACGGCGTCGGCGAGCTCGGCCTCGGCGACCTGCTTGCCCTCGACGTTCTTCACTTCAAACTTAGACATAGCGACGGTCCTCCTTTACGCCATGCGGATGGCGACCAGACCGTTCTTGCCACCGGGCACAGCGCCCTTGACAAGCATGAGGTTCTGCTCAGCATCAATGCGGACAACGGAGAGGTTCTTCACAGTCACGCGGGCGTTGCCCATGTGACCGGCCATCTTGACGCCCTTGAGGACGCGGGCCGGGTAGGCGCACTGGCCGATGGAGCCGGGGTGACGCTGAATGTGGGAACCGTGGGTCATGGGGCCGCGGTGCTGATTCCAGCGCTTGATGCGACCCTGGAAGCCCTTACCCTTGGAGGTGCCGATGACGTCGACCTTGGCGACGTTCTCGAAATCGGCGACGGTGACGACGTCGCCGACCTTGTGCTCCTCGCCATTCTCGACGCGGACCTCACGAAGGTAACGGACGGGCTCGACGCCAGCCTTAGCAAAGTGACCAGCCATGGGCTTGTTCACGTGCTTGGACTTGATGTCGCCGAAGCCGATCTGGACGGCGTTGTAGCCGTCGGTCGCCTCAGTTTTAACCTGCGAGACGGTGCAGGGGCCAGCCTGGATGACCGTGACGGGGACGACGTTATCGTCCTCGTCCCAAACCTGGGTCATGCCGATCTTGCGGCCGAGAATCATGTTGATCATTCGATCTCCAACTCTCGGTGGTCTTGGGACATTGCACGCGCCCCTTGCGCGTGCCCCTAGAGGACCACATACGGACTTGCGCGCCACTCCTTGCATTCGTCTCGGCCTTTCGTGCGCGGCAACCCAAATGCGCAGGTAGATGGCCTAGGCAGAATCCTCCTAGTGGACACAGCTTGATTAGTATACACGCCCACGGGCGTCTCCATATTGTCTTCGCAATGTTTTTGCAGGTGAGGGCGGTTGGCGAGAGTGCGGCCGGCTGTTGCCGTCGCCCCATATCGCCCCGCGACGCCCCGGACGGGGGCGGCCGAGGTTTTCGCTCGGTCAGGTCCTGCGCAAGACGGAGAGCCCACTGGGCTCTCCTTTGCGTGCGGATTCTACGAAAACCTCGGCCGCCCCCGTCCGGGCAGCGACGTACTCGAAACTTACCGTGAATTCCACTTGTTAAGAAAGGCCTCATAGCCGGGAGCCTCGCGTAAAAACGCGTACTCCTCATCCGCTTGAACACCGGCCAGCATCACGGTGCCCATTTGCGAGGTTAGCTGCGTCAAGTCATTAAAGTTGGTGAAACGATACAAAGGACTCTTAAGAGCGCCGGCGTCGGCACCATGCAGAGACGACATAATCTGCTCAAGCAAATCAAACGTCTCATTCGTATCCTTTGTTGCAACCGCAACGGTCAAGCTGGGCACGAGTCCCATCCATCCAGGCTGGTTGAGTACCTCAAATAGCGTTTGCGCGCGGTGGGCGCATGCGAGTGCATCGTCCACGCGGTCCTCGCGCAAGGCAATCTCGATAATGCTATTGACCGTCCCCATAAGGTCGGCCGACATTCTAATCAGGCGCGCCTCCCACGCACGCGCCGCCTCCTCATCATGGCCTTGGCGCATAAGAAGAATCGCCTGGCGCTCCTCCTTGTCAATCTGCGGCTGATGAATGGTGTCGAGCAGGCGTTGCGCATCCTCATAGCGCTCTTCCTGCATAGCGCGGGCGATAAGCATGCCGCACGCCTGCTCTCGGGCTTCGGGCAGCGTGCTTTGGGACAGCCGTTCGTAAGCTTTGTCTAGCGTGGGACGATACCTATCTGGCTCCTCAACCTGAAAGAGTGTGAGCGCGCCGTCCAGGTACTGCGTGAGCACGATGGCGAGCTCATCGCTTGCCGGATACAGGCGCATCCGCTCCTGCGCGTATGCGAAGCCTGCCTCGTACCCATCCTCTCGGACCAGCCGGTCAACCTCGCGTTGAATTTCGAGGTTCACCTCTTGGCTCAACTCGGGTTCGAACGACAGGAGGGTATTGGCGTCTGTCTCGAGCAGGCGTGCGAGAGCGGGGACCAGCGTTATATCCGGGTAGCTCATGCCACGCTCCCACTTGTTGACTGCCGGCGCAGAAACCCCCAGGCGCTGAGCCACCTGCTCCTGCGTCAAGCCCAGCCCGCGTCGGCGGTTACGGATGACCTCGGAAATATGCATGGTTCGTCCCTTCGTGCAAAGTGTATGCGTCGCAGCTGCTCACTGACTATTTCACCAGCTGGCGATCGTTCGCACAATTGAGACGTCTTCATGTTTGAGCCAGGAAACCTAACTGTTAGTTAACTCAGTCCCCCGCGCTTTCTCGACCTCAAAAAGTGCCTGTCCCCAAATTGAGGTTTTACTCACTTCTCAGCGCCTCCACCGGGTCGCGGCGGGCGGCGTTGCGGCTCGGGATGAGGCCCGCAACCACGGTGAGCAACACGTTAATGAGGATGAGCCCGAGCGCGGACGCCACCGGCAACTGCATGACGTTCTCGATCTGGTGGTTCGCGAGCGCCCACGCGTTCACCGGGAACGACACCAGCACCACCACGGCTATCGCCAACACGCCGGCAATGAGGCCCTCGATGAAAGTCTCGGCGTTGAAGACATTGGCGATGTTGCGCTTGGACGCACCCATCGCGCGCAGAATGCCGATTTCCTTCTTGCGCTCCAGCACGCTGATATACGTGATGATGCCGATCATGATGGAGCTCACCACGAGCGAAATGCTCACGAAGGCGATGAGCACAAGCGAGATCATGTTGACGATGCTCGTGACACTGCCCATGAGCACACCCATGTAGTCGGTGTAGACGATCGCCTTGTCGTCCTCGCCCGCCGCGCGCATATCCTCGTTGTAGCGATCAATCGCGGAAAGCACAACCTCCTTGGCCTCAAAGTCGACGGGGTAGATACTCACCGACTGCGGGTCGGACGGATCGGCGTATCCCAACGTAGAGAGATTGTTGCTATACGTGAGCTTGCCGGCGTTCGCGTAGCTGGTCATGAGCGATGACAGGTCCTCGGCATCCATGTTGAAATGAATCGCATTCGCGAACGCGGTGCCGTCAACCGAGAACGCCTGTTGCATATTCGCCGCAAGGCGCTGCGCGAGCTGCGGGGCAACCGCTGCCATCGCCTGGCCAAGCCCCGTCTGGAGCTGGGAGGCGATCGCGGCGCCGATCTTCTCCCCCGCCTGATCGAGCATCTGGGAGAATGCCTCGGTCATATACGGGGCAAGCTGGTTTTCGATATAGGGCCGCATCGCCTCCTGCAAGCGCTCCGCCACCGGCTCGCCCGCGTTTTTTGCGATGATGGCAAGCTGCGCCTGAGCCTCTTCCGCGTTGTTATACGAGGCAAACGCCTCGAGCAACTTGGCGGCGAAGTCGGGGTCATCGGGCCTGAGATCCCCGCCGTTGCCTTCGAGCCATGCCACGAAACCACTCGAGTACGCATACGCCGCTTGCATTGACGCCTCAAGCTGCTCGCGTGTGAGCAGGTCGCCGTCACTCAAGTCACCCCAAATCTCGGATAGATCGGGCTGCGGCGGGTTGGCCAAGATCGCGTCGAGATCGAGCGAGCCGAGCGCCCCGGAAAGGTCGATATCGACGCCGCCCAAGTTCAGCCCTGCAAAGTCGAATCCAGACAGGTCGAGCCCGGCGCCCAACGCCTTCTCGTCGATCTTGAACGCCGACTTGAGGCCCGCCTCGTCCACGATGAACAAACTCGCCAGGTCCACGCCCTGCTTCGCCTCCTCCTGCAGGGTGGCGAAGGGCTTGCCGGTGAACACGTCGACCTCGGGGTGCGCAAGCTGCTGTTTGACGATCTCGGAATTCGCAGCGCGCTCCATGAGCTCGTCGGTGAGCTCATGCGTGTAGGCGATGCCCTGCGAGAGCGCCGCGGACTTGGCCGTAGGGCTCGGCTGCACCACACCCACGACCTTGAGGTCGAGGCCGTTCGCGACCTGTTGCCCTACGAACGAGGCGTCATCGGACATGTCCGTCCAACCGCCCGTCTCGGCGTTCTTGCGGTAGAAATCGGAGGCGGTCAGCACCTTGAAGCTCGTCCCCAGGGCATCCTCGTAGGTGAAGTCCACGTCGACCTCGGGCACATCGATCTCACCCGAGCCGCTCATGGCGCCGTCCACCATGCGATCGAGCTCGGAGGGGTCGAGCACGCCGAGGCTGTAAAGCGTGTAGTCGGAAATCTTGCCGCGGGCAGAGAGCACGAGCACGCATTCATCGGCCTCGCGCGCCCAACGACCGGCCACCACGTTGTACTGCTCGTCGAGCAACTCGGGATTGTCAATCATCTCGTTGAAGGCGGTGGTGCCCGTCATCATCGTGCCCGCCATGGCGGCAGAGCTCGCCCCGCCGGTCATAGCCGTGGACAAGGCGTTGGGCGAGACCTGGACCGGATCGGCACCCTCGTCCGCGCGGTACACGAGCGGCGTGATGCCGTAATCGTATTGGATGGCGGACACCTCTCCTTCGAGCTCATCGGCGTCCTTATCGAGGAAGGCCTTGAAGCTCGCCATGTCGTTCGACTTCACGCTGGCGAACATGTCGGAGAGCATGGTGAACACGGGAATCTTATCACCAGGCTCGGGTTGGGCGTCATCGTGCGAGGCGGAAGCCGTGTCGTCACCGGCCGTGCCCTCCCCCGCCGCGCCGGCGGTATCTTCGCCCGAAGAAGTGCCCGCGTCGCCCGTCATCATGCTCGTGAGGTCGTAGCTCTGGCGGGCAATGGTGAGCGGATAGCTCGACAACGTGTCTTGCTCGACTTTGGCGATATAGCCGTTCACACCGTTGGAGAGCGCCAGGATCGCCGCGATGCCGATGATGCCGATCGAACCCGCGAAGGCCGTCATGATGGTGCGGCCCTTCTTGGTCATCAGGTTGTTGAAGGAGAGCGACAGCGCCGTGAGCAGGCTCATGGACGAGCGCTTCTTGGGGTCAGTGGACGTCTCGCGGCCCGCCCCTTCCGCCAGTCCCTCGGCAAGCTCCTTCTCGCCCACCGGACGCGTGTCGTCCACGATACGACCGTCTTGGATGCGCACGACGCGCGTGGCGTAGTCTTCAGCGAGCTGCGGATTGTGCGTAACCATAATCACGAGCCGCTCGCGCGCGACCTCGGCAAGCAGGTCCATGACCTGGATGCCCGTCTCAGTGTCGAGGGCACCCGTGGGTTCGTCGGCCAGCACGATCTCAGGGTCGTTCACCAGCGCGCGGGCAATCGCGACGCGCTGCATCTGACCGCCCGAGAGCTGGGCAGGCTTCTTGTTGATATGGCCGCCCAGACCCACGCGCTCGAGCGCTGCCGTCGCCCGGCGCGTGCGCTCGGCCGGCGCGATGCCCGCCAGGGTGAGAGCAAGCTCGACGTTGGCGAGCACCGTCTGGTGCGGGATGAGGTTATAACTCTGGAAGATGAAGCCCACGCGGTGGTTACGATAGGTGTCCCACTCGGCGTCACCGTAGTCACGCGTGGAGATGCCGTTGACCACGATGTCACCGGAGTCGGCGTGGTCAAATCCGCCCAAGATGTTCAGAAAGGTGGTCTTGCCTGAGCCGGATGGCCCGAGCACCGCCACGAACTCGTTGTCACGAAAGGTCACCGAAACGCCGTCGAGCGCACGCTGAACCAGATCGCCCGTGGTATACGTCTTGGCGATATCGCGAATCTCAATCATGCATCGGCCTCCCCCGCCGCGCCGCGCTCCGCAAGACGCGCGTTCGTCCACTCCCTGAACAATTCGTAGAGCACCGCCACAATGGGAATGAAGAACACAATGCCCACGATGCCAAACAGGTTGCCGCCCACGAGCGCGGCAATGAGCGTCCACAGGGCGGAAAGCCCCACGGAGGAGCCCACCACGTGCGGGTAGATGAATTGGTTCTCGACGAACTGAACCGCCAGGTAGACGACGACGCAGAGCAGCGCGTGCTCGGGCGAGGCGAGCAGCGTGAGGAACGCGCCGATCGCGCACGAGGCGAACGCGCCCACGTATGGCACGAAGGCGAACAGGGCCGTCAAGAAGCCGATGAGCCCGGCATAGGGCAAGCGAACCACGGAGAACGCGAGGAATATCAGCGTTCCCAGAATGCATGCCTCGACACATTGGCCGGAAAGGAACTTGGAATACGTGTCCGAGGCGAGATGCGCGACATGGCGGATCCGCGCGGCGTGACCCGCATCGAGATGGGCGTCCATGACGCGATTCACCTGACGGCCGAGCGTGCGTTTGCTCGCCAAGACGTACACGGCGATCACGAAGGCGAACACGGTGCTGGAGATAACCGAGACCGTCGAGCGCGCCGCCGCGAACACCGAGGTCGCGACCGACCCGAGGCCGAAACTCAGTAATCCTTCGAGCCCCGACGCAGAACCATCGGCCGCGGAGGAGCTGGAGTGTTGGAACACCTTGGCGAGCCTGTCGACGTCGAAGCCGCTCTCGGCGAGCGCCCGCTCGATCTCGGGAAGGCGCTCGGCAAGCAACGGCGCGATCGTCTTGGCAGAGGCGACGAGTTGAGGGACGAGCATGGTCACCGCAAGTACGGCGACGCCTGCGATGAGGATGAGCACGATGACGATGCTCGCCATGGTGACGGTGCCCGGGCGAGGCCGGTGCTTCTCAGGCAGCCGGGAGGTAAGACGAGCAAGCAAGCGCTCCATGCCCGAAACGGGCACGTTCAGAACGAAGGCGAAACCCAGGCCAAGTAGAACGGGGAACAAGATGTCGACGATCGCGGACAGGGCACCCAGTACCACGTCGAGATGGGAAACGGCGACGTGCAGGCACACGCCAAAGGCGATGAGCAAAGCGATGCGGCGGGTCTGCTGATCGAACATGAGGCCCTTTCGGTCTGGTCTCGCGTCCGTCCTGACGGACGCCTCGTGCATATCAACTGTTTATACCCAAATCGCCGTGGTTAGCGCGTCCAAAAGTCATAGATAGCCTGGGAGTATAGGGCGCTGCCATAGGCGGACGGATGCGAATAGTCGCGCAGAAACAGCGGATCGTACTCGTATCCCGAAAAATCGGCGACCTCCACGTCCATGCGATCGCATATCGCGCGGATCGTCGTGTAGTACGCCTCGCGCACCTCCCGCGTGTAGATGGTCTGGTCGTACGCCTTGCCCTTGACGGGCTGGATAACGATGAGCGGCTCTACGCCCACTTGCCGGCAAACGTCGAGCATGAGCTCGAAATCCTCGTATTCCTGCTGGCTGAAGTACACGCCGTCGTCCACGTGCCAGGCGCGCTGGGCACCGTCGAGCCAGGCTGCGAACTTCTTCTCGTACCAGCCATCGTAAAAACCATACTCGTTGTTAGACGAGCCCTTGGACGCACGCTGCTTACCCTCCTCGATGAGCGCGCCCCAATCGAGCGCGGCGGTTTTTCCTCCCGCGGTGCCCTGCTTGCCCGCACTCGCCTTGGGGTCATGCGGCTCCCCCGCCCCATCCGCGCGCAACGACTGCGCGAGGCGCAGGTCGGAGGCGAGCGGAGGCCGCAGCGCGATCCGCGGCGTTCACGAATCCCAAAGGCGTGGAGGCGCTCCCGTCGGCATCTTCAACGCCATATGTTCGCACGCGCTCGACAACACGAGCCTTCATCTCACGCGAAATGGAGGGGTTCGCCATGAACGCATCGTAGGCGCCTTGCGAAAACACGCCGGGAAAGGTACTCGCCGGATCCCGATAGCACATGAACCACTGCATGCTCGCAAAGATGACGACGCGACGGCTCCCCTTTGGCATATGGGGAGCGAACGCGCCAACCTCAATCGCCTGCCACAGGTCATTGACGCCAGCCCGCCCCGCCACAACCGAGGTGACGCCATATCGCCCATCGGCGAACAGACGGCCCGGATGAGCGGGGCTCGCAGGGGCCGAATTGAGCTCGGAAGAGCCGAGAATAAGCCGCGGGTCGTCTCCACCCCTTCGGAGCGCATCGTACTCGCCCGCCATGAAATCCCAGCTCGCAACCTCCGCGTAACTGGGATACGCCGTCCTCAAGTCCGAAGGCGGCAGGGCGCGCACGCCACCCGCGCACACAAAGGCAACACCGGCACTCGAAATCAGCGCAAGCGCGGCGCATACCGCAATGAGACGCTTCATATCATGCTCCCTCCTCTCGCTATCGGTCGCATGCTAAAACTCGGCGTAAACCGGAGAAGCCGGCGCGCCGTACGGAGAGCAGATGAAAAACCACACAAGCAGGGCGGCGAGTGCCACAAGCGCGCACGTCCAGGCGATCGCCGCAGAAACCGAGCCCCCATACCACCATGCTCGCACGCGCTCCACCACATGCGACACGGACGCCACGGGTGACACCGCACTCCCGGTTCGCCCAAAACGCCCTCCGGAGGCGCTCACAGGCGCACCGCGATCTGCTCGATGATCTTGTTTACCGTGTTCATCTCCTTGCGCTCAACCGCCGTGGGCGCGATTTCGATCCCGAAGTTCTCCTCAATGCCAACGAGCACCTCGATGGCCGCGAGCGAGTCGAGCAGACCCGCCTCGAACAGGTCGACATCGCGTTCCTCGCGCACCGCCTCGTCATCGCAGATCTCTTCGAGCATCTCGAGTACCCGGGATTCGATCTCGTTCTTGTCCATTGCCATGGGAAATTCCTTTCTCTCATGCGCCACGCAGGCGCCTTGTCTATATGCCGACGAGCTCATCGTCAGCCTAACGCCGCCGCAATCAGGCCCGAGACCTGCCCTGAGAACAGGGCGAACCCCAAGACCACGAGCTGCAAGGTGACAAACCACGACGCCACCTTGTACCAACCCTCCTTGCGATGGCGCTTATGGAATGAGCTGCGCTTTTGGTAGACCTCCGTCACCGCGAGCAGGACACCGTGATAGATACCGTACGCAAGGTAGTCCACCGTCAATCCGTGCCAAGCCCCCATAAGCGCCATGTCGACCATGTAGGCGGCGCACGCCGTCTGCAGCCTGCTCGAAAAGAGCTTGCGCTTGGTCGCCATGCGAACGAACCGCATGAACACGAAGTCGCGCAGCCACGTCGACAGCGTTATGTGCCAGCGGTTCCAAAAATCCTTGATATCGACGGCGATGTACGGGGCGCGAAAATTCGCCGGAACGGCGATGCCAAAGCACCGTCCCAAGCCCATCGCCATAAGCGAGTACCCGGCGAAATCAAAGAAGAGGTACGCCGCGTACCCATATGCCCGAAGCACTTCACGGCAGGCGACGGGCATAGTGAGCGCATCGAGCGTGAGCGTGCCGGCGGGAGCGCAACTCGCGTCGTAGAACCCCCGCGCAATCGTCGCGAGGACGAGTTGCATTGCGGCGCCCGCGAACATCATCATGACGCCGCGCGTGAGCAGGTCGGCGTAATCGGAGCGCGGTCTAGGGGCGTGGATGTCCTCGACGAAGCGCCTGGATCGATCGATCGGTCCCGAGGTGAACGTGGCGAAGAAGGTCAGGAAATACAGATAGTCGAGCGGATCCATGCGCTCGATGAGGCCGTCGCGCATCTCGATGAGAACCTGCACCGCCTTAAAGGTGATATAGGAGATGCCGATGAACCCCAGCAGGTCCCGGTCAAACACCGCCCCAACCTTATAGATCACCAGCGGGACGATGGTGGATAGCAGGGCCGCGCGATAGACCGCAAGGCTTTTGGCACCGCCTTCGGTACACCAGCTGCGATGCACCGCATAGGCACCCAGCGAAGCGATAGTGAGAAAGACGCCAAGCGCTGCCAGACCCTGTGGATTCCCGGCAAACAGCAGTGCCATCATCAGACACGACGCCGTCATGCCATATGCCCTCATGGACCTGCCCGTGAGGCCGAGAACGGCGGCGGGCACCACCAGGAAGGCAGATGCCATGAAGAACGACGGCGAGGTATAAAAACCCATGCGTCCTCCTAGCAGCCCGCGCTCTGCAGGCTCCGGCGATCGAGCTTGCCATTGCCCGTCATGGGCAGTGAATCTCGAAATGCAACCTTCTTGGGAATCATGTAGTGCGGAAGCGTCGCCTTTAGACGCTCCTTCAGCGCGAGCCCCTCCCTAAACGGCGTCTGCTCAAGCGGGCGCGCGGGCACCACGTGCGCCACCAGGTGCGACACCTTCCCGTCGCGATATGTGGCCGTCACCGCGGCAGCGGCGACTTCGGGGAGCCGGCGCAGCTGCTCCTCTATTTCCCCCAGTTCAATGCGGAAGCCGTTGAGCTTCACCTGAAGATCCAGGCGACCGCGGAAGTGAAGCATGCCGTCCTCGTCGAGCATGCCCTCATCGCCCGTGCGGTACGCCCGCACCTGCTCGCCATCGAGCTCGGCCTGCCCAAATGCCCGCGCGGTGAGGTCGTCGCGGCCAAAGTAGCCACGTGCAACGGTGTTCCCCTCGATTACGACCTCGCCGAAAACGCCCGGCTCGCAATCGGATCCATCCGCATCCACGATGCGCAAGCGCGTGCCAGGACGCGGGACGCCTACGGGCAGGGGCTCGTCGGAAGACGCCATGTCTGCCGTGACTTCAACCGAGGTCACTGCCACCGTCGACTCCGTCGGTCCGTACGTGTTGAGGATGCGGGCAGTTGGAAAGCGCTCGAGAAGATGGGCGGCTACCATGTTGGGGAGCGTCTCACCGCAAAAGATGAACAGGCGAAGATCGGGCAGGAGCTTATCGCGAAACTCCACGTTCGCCAGACACAGCTCGGCAAACGATGGGGTCGAAACCCACACCTGGACGCCGCTGTCCGCAAGGGCCTTCATCTGGGATGAAGCGGAGCTTTGCGTTGCGGAGGCAAGGGAGTAGAGGGATCCCCCGCTCGCGAGGGCACCGGCCATCTCAAAGACCGACAGGTCGAAGGAGAAAGGCGCCTGATCGAGCCAAACGGCGCCCAGGGAACGGCCTTCGTCCGCCATACGGGCGAGCTCCACGTCCCAAGCGCAGAAGTTGTCAAAGCACGCTGCGGTTATCTCAACGCCCTTGGGGGCACCCGTCGACCCCGAGGTGAACAGAATGTAGGCGATGTCTTCGCCTGCAATCCAACGCCCGCGATCGCTTTCGCCACCCGTCGCGGCGATGCGACAGAACTCGTCTTGGGACAACACCGTGAGCGGCGGCATCTCCTCGACACGCGGAATATCCTCGGTAGCCAAAACCAGCGGACACGACCCTTCGCGCGTGATTTGCCTTGCGATGGACGCGACGCGTTTGGCGGGAACCGAGGTGCAGTCGACGGGAACATACGGACACCCGGCCTTCATGCAGGCGAGGAATCCCACCACCATGAAGGGGTCCTTATTCCCGTACACCATGACCGGGACGCCCCGTTCGACATGAGCCGATATATATGCCGCGAGCGCGTCGGACGCCGCCCACACCTCGCCGTAATCGAACTCAGCACCCGTCGACACGCGCACCGCCGGAGCATGGTGCCGCTCACGGGCAACCGCCTCGATCATCTCCAAATACTTCATGCCATATCACTTCCCCGTCCGCGTTCGTTCGCGTTTTCGACAGACCGCTAGAGCCTACCCCCCCCCGTCGCCCTTTTGGCAAGAGTGGCTTGGGTTTCCCTTATGCGGCATCGCCCATTGTGCCCGCGCAATGGTTAAGAAAGGCTTACGACCGGGTGACATTGCCGTAAGACTGGTTATGAATGGCTGAAGTCGCAGACGGGGGCGGGCGGGAGAGGTCGTTGTGTCGTTTTGGCCCCATGGGCAAATTGCCTGATGGTCCGCAGCGCCAAATGGGGGGCGTGGCGTATTATTGAAGGGTTAGCAATCCGTCTGGTTCAAGGCGGTTCGGACGCACCTTTCGGACGCGCCCGAACCGACCGCCGCCAGCGGCCCAACCCGTCCACAGAAGGGCAGGACTCAATGGTCTCTCGCGTGTACGTAGAGAAGAAACCCGGGTTTGACGTCGAGGCGAAGCAGCTGCTCACCGAGCTCCGCGACACCTTGGGCATCGAGGCGCTCACGGCTTTGCGCGTCATTAACCGTTATGACGTCGAGGGTATCGACGAGAAGTTGTTCGCACGCTGCGTGCCCACCGTATTCTCCGAGCCGCAAGTCGACGCCGTGTACAAGGAGCTGCCCGCCGATGCTGCTCACCTCTTCGCCGTCGAGGCGCTGCCCGGCCAGTTCGACCAGCGCGCCGCCTCCGCCGCCGAGTGCGTCCAGCTCATCTCCCAGGGCGAGCGCCCCACCGTGCGCTGCGCCAAGGTGTACGTGCTCTCCGGCGAGCTCTCCGCCGAGGACCTCGACGCCATCAAGGGTTACGTGGTGAACCCCGTCGAGTCGCGCATCGCCGCGCTCGAGCTCCCGGACACCCTCACTCAAGAGATTCCCGATCCCGAGCCGGTCGAGGTCATCGACGGCTTCCGCGAGATGGACAAGGCCGCCCTCGCGGCGTTCATCGCCGATCGCGGCCTGGCCATGGACGAGGCGGACATCGCCTTCTGCCAGCAGTACTTCAAGGACGAGGATCGCGACCCCACCATCACCGAGATCCGCGTCATCGATACGTACTGGAGTGACCACTGCCGTCATACCACCTTTGGCACCAACCTCCAGAACATCGAGATCGACGACGCCGCCGTCGAGGCCGCGTTCGACCGCTACATGGAGATGCGCCATGAGCTTGGCCGCGACGAGAAGCCCGTCTGCCTCATGGACATGGGCACCATCGGCGCCAAGTGGCTTAAAGCGCAGGGCATCCTCACCAACCTCGACGAGTCCGAGGAGATCAACGCCTGCACCGTCAAGGTGACCGTCGACGTCGACGGCGAGGACCAGGACTGGCTGTTCCTCTTCAAGAACGAGACCCACAACCACCCCACCGAAATCGAGCCCTTCGGCGGCGCCGCCACCTGCGTGGGCGGTGCCATCCGCGACCCGCTCTCCGGGCGCTCCTACGTCTACCAGGCAATGCGCGTCACCGGCGCGGCCGACCCGACTGTCCCCGTGAGCGAGACCATCGCCGGCAAGCTGCCGCAACGCAAGATCGTGACCACCGCGGCCGCCGGCTACTCCTCCTACGGCAACCAAATCGGACTGGCCACGGGCCAGGTCTCTGAGCTGTACCACCCCGGCTACATGGCCAAGCGCATGGAGGTGGGCGCCGTGGTGGGCGCCACCCCGGCGAGCCACGTCCGCCGCGAGTGCCCCGCCCCCGGCGACAAGATCATCCTGCTCGGTGGCCGCACCGGCCGTGACGGCATCGGCGGCGCTACCGGCTCCTCCAAGGCCCACAACGTCGAGTCCATCGAGAAGGACGGCGCCGAGGTCCAGAAGGGCAATGCCCCCATGGAGCGCAAGCTGCAGCGCCTCTTCCGCCGCGGCGACGCCTGTCGCCTCATCAAGCGCTGCAACGACTTCGGCGCGGGCGGCGTGTCCGTCGCCGTGGGCGAGCTCGCCGACGGCCTCTACATCGACCTCGACATGGTCACCAAGAAGTACGACGGCCTGGACGGCACCGAGCTCGCGATTTCCGAGTCCCAGGAGCGCATGGCCGTCGCCGTGGCCGAGGAGGACGTCGAGGAGTTCATGGGCTACGCCGCCGAGGAGAACCTCGAGGCGACCGTGATCGCCGAGGTCACGCATGAGGCCCGCGTCCGCATGGCCTGGCAGGGCGACGCCATCGTCGACCTCTCCCGCGACTTCCTCAACTCCAACGGCGCGCCCAAGTACCAGGACGTCCACGTCGTGGCCCAGGGCATCGCCCCCATCGACCCCGAGAGCGAACTCGCCGAGGCCGCGCTCGAGGAGTTCGGCACCCTCGAGGGCATCTACGAGAGCACCGTCCCCATGGTGCCGGGCGCCGAGACCTGCGAGTCTTTCCACGACGCCATGACCGAGCTCGTGAGCGACCTCAACGTGTGCTCCAACAAGGGCCTGTCCGAGCGCTTCGACTCCACCATCGGCGCCGCGACCGTCCTCATGCCCTTCGGCGGCACCCGGCAGCTCACCCCGAGCCAGGCCATGGTCGCCAAGTTCCCGGTCGACGGCGAGACCACCACGGTCTCTGGCATGGCCTGGGGCTTCAACCCCTACATCATGGACGCCGACCAGTACCGCGGCGCCTATCTCTCCGTGGTCGAGAGCATCTCGCGCCTCGTGGCCACCGGCTTCGACCATGAGAAGGTCTACCTGTCCTTCCAGGAGTACTTCGAGCGCCTGCGCGATGTGCCCGAGCGCTGGGGCAAGCCCATGGCCGCCGTACTGGGAGCGCTCATGGCCCAAGTCGAGCTCGGCGCCGGCGCCATCGGCGGCAAGGACTCCATGTCCGGCTCCTTCGAGGACCTCGACGTCCCGCCCACGCTCGTGTCCTTCGCCGTGGCCGTCGACAAGCTCGCCAACATCGTCTCGCCCGAGTTCAAGGGCGCCGGCCATCGCGTCGCCCTGATCCAGCCCTCCTACCAGGTCGACGACCTGCTGCCCGAGACCGACTCCCTGCTCGCCGCCTTCAGCGCCGTCGAGGACCTCGTGCGCGAGGGCAAGGCGCTCTCCGTCTCCACCGTCGGCTTTGGCGGCCTGGCAGAGGTCCTGTTCAAGGCCTGCCTGGGTAACCGCATCGGCTTCGAGGTTTCCGAGGCCTACTACGAGGCTGACGCCCGCGACCTGTTCGACCACTCCTACGGCTGCTTCATCGTCGAGCTCGACGAGGGCGCCGCGCTGCCCGAGGTCGACGGCGCGTGCGTGGTCGAGCTCGGCGTGACGTGCGAGCCCTACGAGCTCACCGCCTACGGCGAGACCCTTGATCTGGACGAGCTGCAGGAGGCCTGGGCGAGCGCGCTCGAGGGCGTGTTCCCCTATCGCAGCGCCGCCGACGAAGTTGACGCGCCCGAGGAGCTGATCCCCGAGGAGCGCTACCGCTGCGAGGAGGAGGGCCGCATCCGCGCGACCTACGGCGGCCTCAAGATCGCCAAGCCCCGCGCGATCATCCCGGTCTTCCCCGGCAACAACTGCGAGTTCGATTCCGCCCGCGCCTTCCGCGCCGCCGGTGCCGAGGCCGACGTCTTCGTAATCAACAACCTCACGCCCGATAACGTCGCCGAGTCCACGCGCGAGCTCGCACGGCGCATTCGCGAGTCCCAGATCGTCATGATCCCCGGTGGCTTCTCCGGTGGCGACGAGCCCGACGGTTCCGCCAAGTTCATCACCGCGTTCTTCCGCGCGCCCGAGGTCACCGAGGCGGTTCGCGACCTCCTGCAGTCCCGTGACGGCCTGATGCTCGGCATCTGCAATGGCTTCCAGGCGCTCGTCAAGCTCGGCCTGGTGCCCTACGGCGACATCGTGGACGCCACCGCGGACGCGCCGACGCTGACCTTCAACCAGATCGGCCGCCACCAGAGCCGCCTGGTTCGCACCCGCATCTGCAGCGATCTCTCGCCCTGGCTATCCCAGTGCAACGCGGACGAGCTCTACACCGTGGCCATCTCCCACGGCGAGGGCCGCTTCGTCGCGAACGACGAGGTGCTCGGGCAGCTCCGCGCCGGCGGCCAGATCGCCACGCAGTACGTCGACGTGGCCGGCATGCCGTCCATGGACCTCGACGTGAACCCCAACGGCTCCGTCGCCTGCATCGAGGGCATCACCTCCCCCGACGGCCGCGTGTTCGGCAAGATGGGCCATGTGGAGCGCCGCGGCAACGGCCTGTACAAGAACGTCCCCGGTGAGAAGTTCATGCCCCTGTTCGAGAGCGGCGTGGCCTACTTCGGGTAGGCAGATCCCCCAAATGGTCCTCCTCGTGGGGTCCGCATATAACGCCTTCGAGCGCCGCCGGCTGTTCTGCCGACGGCGCTCTTCCATTTGCGCCCGCCTCCTCATTTGCGCCCGCTCGCGCAATCGCTCGTAATTGAGGTTTTTCGTATTCGTTTCCCAAAAGTCAAAGTAGAGGACGCCATTCAGCAAAATAATCCTGACCTTTTGCTAAATTACCCGCCGCTCTACTTTCGAAATCCCAAATCGAGTACGAAAAACCTCAACTTCCTAATTCCCCGTTGGCACTATGTGCCTCCGTAGTCAGTCTGCACCGATCCACGTTTGGGCCATGGCGCGCTGGCGCCCCCCTTTCAAACACCCGAGCTAGCGGGCTTCAAGCCACGCGCCACCACGACTCAAAATAACGTATTCTCTGTTCAAACCCACACAAGAAAGGTCGATCCATGCACCAGCCCATGAAGCAACTCCCGGAACGAGCCATCAGCGAAGAGGAGGCCCGCAAAATCCTCCGCATCGGCGAGCACTGCGTCGTCGCCACGGTCGATGCTGACGGACACCCCTACGCCACGCCGCTCTCCTACGTCCTGGACGGTGACGCCCTGTTGATCCACACGGGCATCGCGGGAGGCCAGAAGACCGAGGACTGGAAGCGCGACCCGCGCGTGTGCGTCACCGTCGCCGTGGATATGGACCCAGTTTACGTCGAGGAGGACGGTGCTCCCGGCTTCTTCACCACGCGCTTCGCGAGTGTGATTGCCACGGGTACCGTTCGTCCCGTTGAGGACACCGCGCTTATGCGACGCGCCTTGGCACAGATCTGCCTTAAATACTGCCCCGAGCACAAGGACAAGATTGGCGCAGCGATCGACTGGGAGCTCCCCGCGACCGCAATTTGGGCAATCGACCTCAATCATATCTCCGGTAAGGCGGGACGCCGCATCCCCAACGGTAAGGGAACCGTCACCGGCAATCTGGACGGATAGACCACCTACCCCCCTTCCCACAAATCGTACGGGAGGGCACACGCTCCATGCGCCGCACACGCCGTCGGCATGGCGCACGTCAACTGCCCCACCGCTTCGCATCCGTATCACCGTCCATTCCATTGACCCCGAAAGGACCACTATGGAACTCATCACCGCTCGCCTTGTCCTGCGCCCCTGGCTCGACAGCGACGCAACCGAGCTCTACGCGCTCGCCCGAGATCCACGTATAGGTACCGCCGCAGGCTGGCCTCCACATGAAAGCGAAGAGCAGAGTCTCGACATCCTCCGCAATGTCTTGCGGGGACCCGAGCAATATGCCGTCACCCTCAGATGCGACGGCACGCTCATAGGTGCAATAGGACTTAAAACGATCGATGATTGCGATTATCTAGAGGGACCCGATGAGTACTCCGCAGGCTACTGGATCGGCGCGCCGCATTGGGGTAAGGGATACGCCCCGGAGGCGTTCTCCGCGCTCATCGAGCATGCGCAACGCGACCTGGGAGCTCGAGCGATGTACGCCGACCACTTCCTCGATAACGCCCAATCGCATCGTGTGATGGAGAAGTGCGGTCTCAAGCCCCTGCGGACAGCCGAGGTTAGCGCGCTGTACCCCGAAGGCTCGCGCGAGGTCCTCATCATGCAGCGCGAACTCAGGCCGGACGGCGAGGCGAACGGCTCATCAGGGTTATGACACGGCAATCGGTTTTGCACGGTCGTCCCCACGCCGCCAAAAGGCCTAATTCATCGAATCCAAGGCTTCCTTCCAGCGTTTTTGAAGCCGATCGAATGTCCATGCGGCGTTTGCGGGACTCGTTGAGGGCAGCACGACCGCGGGCAATCCAACCCGATCCTGCAGGTGCTTGGCGTATAGACGCCCCGCCGTTCCGCCATTGCACACGACATGCCGAATGGGCGCCACCTCAAGCACACGCTCGATGTCTACAGGCTCCACGTTTGCGATGCTCGCATCGCTCGAACCCTTAATGTCGCATTGCGCCACCACGTCCCACAGCGCAATACCATGCGCAAGCAAGAGCGCGCACTTCTCAGGGATCGATTGGGGGACTTTCGCTCGCAGGCAAGACGCTAAAACGCGCCAAAATCGGTTCTGGGGATTTCCGTAATAGAAGTCGTTCGCGCGCGAAAGTACCGAGGGAAAGGAGCCGAGCACTAAAATGCGTGAGCGCTCGTCGTATACCGGTTCAAACCCGTGCGATATGCGTTGATACTCCGGCATGATCTTCCTCCTATCTCCACGAGAGCCTCCGCGCGAGTGGGTATAAGCGACTAGAATACCATCATCTTTAGAAGGGATCATCATGTCAGCCAACCACGACCTTGTCCTGTATTATCGCCCCACGTGCCCGTTTTGTATCCGCGTCACGGACTTCATGAAGAGCCACGGCATCGAAATTCCCCTGCGCAATATCAGCATCGACTCCGAGGCGGCGCGTACACTCGTTTCGGTGGGTGGCAAGCAGCAGGTTCCGTGCCTGTTCATCGACGGCAAGCCGCTCTACGAATCAAGCGATATCATCGCTTGGCTCGATGCCAACTTCTAAGCTCATTCCCCACCGCAAAACATACGTGCACTGTCGCCGAACAAAGGCATACAGGGGAACGTGTCTCATCCAGACGGGCTCATCGCCATAACCGCGGTGAGCCCGCCTCCCTCTGCGACAGACCAATGGCTGAGAACGCGAACCCTACTGCTCTGCCGATACGTAATCCTCATCGACCGTGATTTTGGGCACGGCATCGGGGTACTCTTCGACAACAAGGGCCGACAAGCGAGATTTGAACTCCTGGGGACTCAGCTCACAATCAGCAGGATGCAGCGAATCGAAAATAACATTGGTATGCGTAGGCCCCGGTACACACCGAAGATCATGAATGCTCGCGTGAGGGCTGATGCTCTGCGCTAAAGCATTAATCTTGTTGCGCATATCGGCGACATGGGGATCATTCGTGACGATGGGGTCGTAATGAAGGGTGACAATGAGCCCGTCCTCGTCCTTGAACGCCTGCTCGATATTATCGAGTGTGTCGTGGCTCTCGAGCGGATCGGTCTCAGCTGCCATCTCAACGTGCGCGCTGGCGAATTGCCTGCCCGGGCCGTAGTCGTGCACCATGAGGTCATGCGTGCCGAGGACCCCAGGGTAGCTCATGATTTTTGATCGGATATGCTGAACAAGCTCAGGGTCGGGTGCTTGTCCAAGTAGCGGATTGACCGTGTCGCGGATGAGCTCGATGCCGCTCCAACCGATATAGGCGCCCACTGCGAGGCCCGCCCAGGCGTCCAAATTAATCCCCGTGATACGGGCGAATATTGCACAAATGAGCACCGCCCCCGTGGCAAGGACGTCATTTTTGGAATCCTGGGCGGTTGCAAGCAGTGTTTCGGATTTGATTTTCTCCCCGAGCACGTGATTCAGATGAGCCATCCATTGTTTGAGCCCCATAGATCCCACAAGGACACCCACCAACGCAAGCGAGAATTCGACGTCAGAGGGATTGATGATCTTATCAATCGAGGATTTGACGAGCTCGACGCCGATCATAAGCACGAGAACAGCGACGACAAGCCCCGAGAGATACTCGAAGCGACCATGACCATACGGATGCTCCGGGTCGGCGGGCTTACTGGCGAGCTTGAAACCCAGGACGCTCACGATATTCGAGCTCGCGTCACTCAGATTGTTGAGTGCATCGGCAACGATGGACACAGAGCCAGAGAGAACGCCCACCAGCCCCTTGCCAAGGCAAAGCACGACATTGAGCGCAATGCAGACAAAACCGGCAAGCTCGCCGACCTTGCCGCGGTCACCTTCTGCGCGTCGCATAATCAAATCAACCATACGTACCCCGAATCTCTTTACCGTACAGCCCCATAGCGCAATTGCAATTTGACAATGGTAGCACCGAACAGGACGGGCGGCACGCTACGTAAGCAACGACAATCAACTCTAGAGACACAAAAAGGCCGTCACCCCTAGGTGACGGCCTTGAAGATTGCGCTATCAAGCAATCAACTTAGAGCTTGATCTCGATGTCGACACCGGCAGGCAGGTCGAGGCGCATGAGCGAGTCGACGGTACCGGGCGTGGGATCGAGGATGTCAATGAGACGCTTGTGAGTGCGCATCTCGAACTGCTCACGGGAGTCCTTGTTCACGTGGGGCGAACGGATGACCGTGTACAGGTTGCGCTCGGTCGGCAGAGGGATGGGGCCGGAAACGCGAGTACCGGTCTTCTGAGCGGTCTCAACGATGAGCTTGGCGGACTGATCGACGACCTCGTGATCATAGCCCTTCAGGCGGATCCTGATCTTCTGGCTGGACAACTTAACCTCCAACAATGGATGAGCGAGGGCACCCTCGCGGTGTTACACGTACGGGCGAGGGACCTTAGTTGGTACCGTTCTTCGCCATGACCTCGTCCACGATGGACTTGGGAGCCGGCTCGTAGGAGTCGAACTGCATGGTGTAGGTAGCACGGCCCTGGGTCTGGGAGCGAAGGTCGGTAGCGTAACCGAACATCTCGCCCAGCGGCACCTTGGCACGGATGAGCTTGCTGTTCCTGCGATCCTCCATACCCTCGATCTTGCCGCGGCGACCGGAGAGGTTGCCCATAACGTCGCCCATATACTGCTCGGGGGTCTCGACCTCGACAGCCATGATCGGCTCGAGCAGCTGCGGATCGGACTTCTTGAGGGCGTCCTTGATAGCCATGGAACCGGCGATCTTGAAGGCGGCCTCGGAGGAGTCGACCTCGTGGTAAGAACCGTCGAACAGGGTGACCTTAACATCGAGGACCGGGAAGCCGGCGATAACACCGGTGTTCAGGGCCTCCTGGATGCCCTTATCGATGGACGGGATGTACTCCTTGGGCACGACGCCGCCGACGATAGCGTTGACGAACTCGTAGCCGAAGCCCTCCTCCATCTTCTCGAGCTTGATGACGGCGTGGCCGTACTGACCGCGACCGCCGGACTGACGGACGAACTTGCCCTCAGCCTTCTCGACGTCGTGACCAGCGGTCTCGCGGTAGGCAACCTGGGGCTTACCAACGTTAGCGTCAACCTTGAACTCGCGGAGCAGACGGTCGACGATGATCTCGAGGTGCAGCTCGCCCATGCCGGCGATGATGGTCTGGCCGGTCTCGTGGTTGGTGGACACCGTGAAGGTCGGGTCCTCCTCGGCGAGCTTGGTCAGAGCCAGGGACATCTTGTCCTGCTCGGCCTTGGTCTTGGGCTCGATGGCAACGTCGATAACGGGCTTAGCGAACTCGATCTTCTCGAGGACGATCTCCTTGCCCTCGGTGCACAGGGTGTCACCGGTAGTGGAGTTCTTGAAGCCGACGCAAGCGACGATGTCGCCGGCACAGGCGTCGTCACGATCGATACGCTCGGCGGCGTTCATCTCGAGGATACGGCCGAGACGCTCGCGCTGACCGTTGGAAGCGTTGACCACGTAGGAGCCGGACTCGGCGCGGCCGGAGTAAACGCGAACATAGGTGAGCTTACCGACGAACGGGTCGGTCATGATCTTGAAGACCAAGCCGGAGAAGGGCTCGTCGAAGGAAGGATGGCGCTCAATCTCCTCGCCGGTGTCCGGATCGGTACCGGTGACGGCCTCGACGTCGATCGGGCTGGGCAGGTAGTCGACGACAGCGTCGAGCAGCTCCTGGACGCCCTTGTTCTTGTAGGCGGAGCCCACGAAGACGAGGTTGAGCTCGTTGGCCAGAACGCCCTTGCGCAGAGCAGCCTTGAGCTCCTCGACGGTGAAGTCCTCCTCCATGAGGATCTTCTCCATGAGCTCGTCGTCAAAGTTGGCAGCAGCGTCGAGGAGCTCCTCGCGCTTGGTGGCAGCGATGTCAGCGAACTCAGCCGGGATCTCGTCCATCGGCTCGGGGTAGGTCATGCCCTTCGCGTCGGCCTTGAAGTCCCATGCAGTCATGGTGACCAGGTCGATGACGCCCCAGAAGTTGTCCTCGGCGCCCATCGGGACCTGAGCAGCCACGGCGTTAGCGTCGAGGCGATCCTTCATGGTCTCGATAGCGTTGAAGAAGTCAGCCCCCACGCGGTCATACTTGTTGATGAAGGCGATGCGGGGGACGTTGAAGGTAGAAGCCTGACGCCAAACGGTCTCAGACTGGGGCTGAACGCCGGCAACGGCGTCGAACACGGCGACGGCGCCATCGAGGACGCGCAGGCAGCGCTCGACCTCGGCGGTGAAGTCAACGTGGCCCGGGGTGTCGATGATCTGGATGCGGTAGTCCTTACCGTCCTTGTTCCAGAAGCACGTGGTAGCAGCGGAGGTAATGGTTACGCCGCGCTCCTGCTCCTGAACCATCCAGTCCATGGTGGCAGCGCCCTCATGGACCTCACCGATCTTGTGGGTCTTACCGGTGTAGTAAAGAATACGCTCGGTCGTGGTGGTCTTACCGGCATCGATGTGAGCCATGATGCCGATGTTACGGGTATCGGAAAGCTTGTACTTGGGCTTAGCCATGTCTTAAGTCCCTTCCCTGAATTACCAGCGGTAGTGAGAAAACGCGCGGTTGGCCTCGGCCATCTTGAAGACGTCCTCGCGCTTCTTCACGGAAGCACCAACGCCGTTGGAGGCGTCCATGATCTCGGCGGCCAGACGCTCGGCCATGGTCTTCTCCTTGCGGGCGCGGGAGAAATTGACCATCCAGCGGATGCCCAGCTGAGTGGAACGACGGGCGTTGACCTCCATGGGGACCTGGTAGGTAGCGCCACCAACGCGCTTGGGCTTGACCTCAAGCGTGGGCTTGATGTTGTCCATGGCCTTCTTGAAGACGGCGAGGGCGTCCTCACCGGTCTTCTCGGCGACCATATCGAAGGCGGTGTAGACGATACGCTCAGCGGTGGCCTTCTTGCCGTCAAGAAGGACCTTGTTGATGAGCTGCGTCACGAGGCGGTTGTTGTAAACAGCATCAGGCTGGACCTCGCGGCGGTGAGTTTTAGCTGCACGACGCGGCATATTGAATCTCCTCTATCTGAATGGGATCTGGGTCAATCGTCGATCGACTACTTCGGGCGCTTCGCGCCGTACTTGGAACGACCCTGCTTACGGTTGGCGACGGGGGCGCAGTCATAGCAGCCGCGAAGGATGTGGTAACGCACACCAGGCAGGTCGCGAACACGACCGCCGCGGACGAGCACGATGGAGTGCTCCTGCAGGTTGTGACCCTCGCCGGGGATGTAAGCGGTGACCTCGATGCCGTTCACGAGGCGCACACGGGCGACCTTGCGAAGAGCCGAGTTCGGCTTCTTAGGGGAGGTGGTGAACACGCGGGTGCACACACCGCGCTTCTGGGCGTTGCTCTTGAGAGCGGCGTTCTTGGACTTCTTGGGGACCGAGCGACGGCCCTGGCGAACCAGCTGGTTGATAGTAGGCAAAGCGTACTCCTTCTCGAAATATCCAGCTTCCATTCCATGTGCAACGGCATATTAAGGGGCGTCAGCACCCGCCCACAAAACACGCATTTCGCTATGATACGCGCGCGTATCTGGGCGGTCAACAGACCACGCGTCCGCGCGTTTCCCTATTTGGGGCATATTCCGCAGAGTCTCCACAAACAGCGAAAAGCCCGCCCTCCCCTTTTGGGAAGACGGGCTTTAGCAATAGGTGAACCGCGAGCGGGGCTCAGGCGCCCCAGATCGCCCTGAAAGAGGAGGGCGCACGCCTAGCGTGCGGCGCCCGACGATTGAAGGGCGAGGTGGGGTGCCTGAGGCACGCGCAGCTTAGTCCTCCTGCTCCTCGGGGTAGACCTCGTCAGTGTCGACGAGCTTGTTCAGAAGCTCGTCGAGGGAGGCCATGTCCTCGTTGATGACGCCGTTGCCGTCCTTGGACTGCGCAGGGGCGCCGAGCATCTCCTCGTCGGAGTCGAGGTGATGGCGCGGGGCGCTCGTGCCGAGCAGGATGTCGTCCGGACCATCCGGGGAGAACACCATCTGCAGCAGCTGGGAGAGGTCCTCCTCGTCGGCAACATCCTCGGAGTTGTCAAGGATGTAGAGCAGGTTGTGCTCCTCAAGACCGTCGCGGAGCTCCTCGATGGCCTTGGCACCAATGCCGTCGATGCGGAGCAGGTCCTCCTCGGACTTGCCCACGAGGTCACCGACGACCTCAATGCCGACCTCGCTGAACTTGTTGGTCCAACGCTGGGAAACACCCAGGTCATCGAAGAGATAGAGGCGCGCGTCCTCGGCGGAGATGGTACGGCCATTGCGGGTGAACTGGCCACCCTCGCCGCCATACTCGCCCGCGCCGAAGTCGAGCTGCTGCGGCAGCTCCTCATCGAGCTCCTTGAGCTCCTCGGGCGCCCAATCGGGGAGCACCTTGGCATGCGGAGAGGTGGGGTTCTCAATGGCCTGGTAGCCATCCTCGGTACGATAAGTCAAACCGGCCTTGGCGTACGGCTTGAGACCGGTGCCCGCCGGGATCTTCTTACCCACGATGACATTGGACTTGAGGTCGAGCAGATGGTCGACCTTGCCCTCGATGGCGGCCTCGGTGAGGACGCCCGCGGTGCGGATGAACGACGCGGAGGACAGCCAGGAGTCGATGGAGGAAGCGACCTTGAGCGTACCCAGAATCGCAGGCTCGGCGGCAGGCGGCGTGAGGCCCAGACGCGCCACGCGATCGACCTCGTCGGCGAACTCGTAGCGGTCCACGTACTGGCCGAGCAGGTAGCGGGAGTCACCGGGGTTGGTGATCTGAACGCGACGCAGCATCTGGCGAGCCATAACCTCGATGTGCTTGTCGTTGAGGTCGACGCCCTGGGAGTTGTAGACCTCCTTCACGTTCTCGACGAACGTGTGCATGGTGGACTCGATGTCGGTGAGCTGGCGCAGGTTGCGGAAGTTCACGAAGCCCTTGGTGATCTGATCGCCGGCGCGGACCTCGCAGCCGTCCTCGATACCGGGCATGAACTGCACGGCGGCGGGAACGCGCTTCTCGTCCAGAATGCGGCTCGGGTCGTCCGAGTCGGTGAGCGTGAGCACATACTCGGACTTCTCGGGCTTGATGGCCAGGTGACCGGAGAACGGGGCCAGGTCGGCCTCGCGACCGAGAATCTTCTCGTTAACGTTGCCGACGATGTCGAACATACGCGAAACGGTCGGGAGACCCTGCGTAATGTCCGCAACGCCCGCGACGCCGCCGGAGTGAATCGTACGCATCGTAAGCTGCGTACCGGGCTCGCCGATGGACTGGGCGGCGATGATGCCGACCGCGGTACCGATGGCGACAGGACGGCGGGTGGAGAGGTCCCAGCCGTAGCACTTCTGGCACACGCCGTACTTGGAGCGGCAGGTGAGCAGTGCACGCAGCGCGACCTTCTTGAGGCCGGCATCGACCATCTTCTTGAGGTCGTCGACGCAGGTGATGTACTCGTCCTTCTTGAACAGGACGGTGCCATCGGCAGCCACGACATCCTCGAGGAAGCAACGACCGACGAGGTCGGCGTTGATGTCCTCGGTGCCCGGGATGATCAGGTTGTACGTGCAGCCCTCAGTGGTGCCACAGTCCTCTTCGCGCACGATGACGTCCTGTGCCACGTCGACGAGTCGACGGGTGAGGTAACCGGAGTCGGAGGTGTGCGAAGCGGTATCGACGAGGCCCTTACGAGCGCCGTAGGTGGAGATGAAGTACTCGAGCGGGAGCAGGCCCTCGCGGAAGTTCGCCTTAATGGGAAGGTCGATCGTCTCGCCGGACATGTCCGCCATGAGGCCGCGCATGCCGCCGAGCTGACGCAGCTGGGCCTTGGAACCACGGGCGCCGGAGTCGGCCATCATGTAGATGGGGTTCTCCTCATCGAACATCGCGAGCATCTTGGAAGCGACCTCGTCGGTAGCGGCGGTCCACTCGTTGACGACCTCGATGTGGCGCTCGGTCTCGTTGAGGAAGCCCTCCTCGAAGTACGCGTTGATCTGGTCGACGTTGCTCTGGGCACGGTCGAGAACCTGCCACTTGTCGTCAGGGATCAGAGCATCCCACACCGAGATGGTGAGGCCGGAGGTGGTGGCGTAGTGGAAACCGGAGTACTTGATGGCGTCGAGGATCGGGGCGACCTCGGCCTCGGGGTAACGATCGCAGCAGTCGGAGACGAGCTTGGCGATGTCGCCCTTAACCATCTTGTAGTTAATGAACTCGTAGTCAGTGGGCAGGCACTGACGGTTGAAGATGATGCGGCCGATGGTGGTCTCGAAGCGAGCGGTCTTGGTGCCGGTCACGTCGTAGTCCACGACCTCGTTCTTGCCAATCTTGACGCGGAACAGCTTGGTGCCGTCCTCGAGCTCGACGTTGGCCTCGGCCTCGGAGACGCGGACCTGGACCTTGGCCTGCAGGTCGACGCCGGCCTCGGCGCGGCAGTCATAGGCGCGCAGGGCGTCGTCGAAGCTCGCGAACACGTGGCCCTCGCCCGGCATGCCGTCGCGGGCCTGCGTGAGGTAGTACACGCCAATGATCATGTCCTGGGAAGGAATGTTCACGGGCTTGCCCGAAGCCGGCGAGCGCAGGTTGTTGGAGCTCATCATGAGGATGCGCGCCTCGGCCTGAGCCTGGACGGACAGCGGTACGTGCACGGACATCTGGTCGCCGTCGAAGTCGGCGTTGAACGGAGCGCAGACGAGCGGGTGCAGGTGGATGGCCTTACCCTCGACCAGCACGGGCTCGAAAGCCTGGATGGAGAGGCGGTGCAGCGTCGGTGCGCGGTTGAGCAGGACGAGGCGGCCATCGATGACCTCCTCGAGGATGTCCCACACAAAGGAGGCGCGACGCTCGATGGCGCGCTTGGCGCCCTTGATGTTCTCCACCTTGCCTAGCTCAGTCAGGCGCTTCATAACGAAGGGCTGGAACAGCTCCAGGGCCATCGTCTTGGGCAGACCGCACTGATGCAGCTTGAGCTTGGGGTCGGTAACAATAACCGAACGGCCGGAGTAGTCAACGCGCTTACCCAGCAGGTTCTGGCGGAAGCGGCCCTGCTTGCCCTTGAGGGCCTCGGCGAGCGACTTGAGCGGACGACCGCCACGGCCAGAGACCGGGCGACCACGACGGCCGTTGTCGAACAGGGCGTCCACGGACTCCTGGAGCATGCGCTTCTCGTTGTTCACGATGATCGCGGGAGCGTCCAGGTCGAGCAGGCGCTTGAGTCGGTTGTTACGATTGATCACGCGACGGTACAGGTCGTTGAGGTCGGACGCGGCGAAGCGGCCGCCGTCGAGCTGGACCATCGGGCGCAGATCCGGCGGAATGACCGGGATGACGTCGAGGATCATGTTCGCGGGGTCGTTGCCGCCCTTGAGGAAGGCATCAACGACCTCGAGGCGCTTGACGGCCTTTTCACGCTTCTGCTTCTGGGAATCCTCGTCGGCGATGATGGCCTTGAGGGTCGCGGCCTCCTGCTCGAGGTCGATGGAGGCGAGGAGGTCGCGGATGGCCTCGGCGCCCATGTCGCCCTTGAAGTACATGGAGTAGTAGCGCTTCATCTCGCGGAACAGCGGCTCGTCGGAGACGAGGTCGCGCTCGTTGAGCTGCATGAACGCCTGGAAGGCCTCGGAGCGGAGGTCCTTCTCATCGCGGCACTCCTCCTGGATATCGACAATACCCGCAGCGATTTCCTCGGGCGTGAGGGGCTCCTCGTCGGAGAACTCGTCGAAGTTCTCGGGGTTGCCCTGCGCCTTGAGGCTCTCGATCTGGCGGGCGCACTCGGCGTCGATCTCCTCCAGGTCGGCGGCGAGCTCCTCACGCAGGTCGTCGGCGTCGGCCTCACGGGCCTCATAGTCGACGTGCGTGATGATATAGCTCGCGAAGTACAGCACCTTCTCGAGGTCCTTGGACTTTATGTCGAGCATGCGGCTCATCGGGAACGAGACGGGGCTCTTGAAGTACCAGATATGGCTGACGGGAGCCGCCAGCTCGATGTGGCCCATGCGCTCGCGGCGCACCTTGGCCGTGGTTACCTCGACGCCGCAGCGCTCGCAGACGATGCCCTTGAAACGGATGCCCTTGTACTTGCCGCAGGAGCACTCCCAGTCCTTGGCGGGACCGAAGATCTTCTCGCAGAACAGGCCGTCCTTCTCGGGCTTGAGGGTACGGTAATTGATGGTCTCGGGCTTCTTGACCTCGCCGCGCGACCACGAGCGGATCTTGTCGGCGGAAGCGAGCGAGATCTTTACCGAATCAAAATCAGTAGCTTCGAAATCTGCCACAGTCAACTACTCCTTATCGGTGGTGGTGGCGGCGAGCTCATCGAGGATGGCATCGGCCGCATCGGCGGAGGTGTCGGCCTCGTCGATCGAGGGCAGGTCATTGTCATCGAGCTCGGAAGCGCCCTCGGCCTCGACGGCGACGGGCAGCTCGGGCTCGACATCGCGAATGGGCTCGATATCGAGCGCCAGGGAGCGGATCTCCTTGACAAGAACCTTGAAGGACTCGGGGATACCGGCCATGGGGACGTTCTCGCCCTTGGTGATCGCCTCGTAGGTCTTGACGCGGCCGACCGTGTCGTCCGACTTTACCGTGAGGATCTCCTGGAGCACGTTGGAGGCACCGTACGCGTAAAGCGCCCAGACCTCCATCTCGCCGAAGCGCTGGCCGCCGAACTGGGCCTTACCACCCAGCGGCTGCTGGGTAACGAGGCTGTAGGGGCCCGTCGAGCGAGCGTGGATCTTGTCATCGACCATGTGGCCGAGCTTGAGGATATAGGACGTACCCACGGTGATGGGCTCGCGGAACTGCTCGCCGGAACGGCCGTCGTACAGGACGGTCTTGCCGCGCTCGTCGAGCTGGGTCACGAACGAGGGGTTCATGTGCTCGCCGAAGCGCTCGGAGGCGAGATTCAGCATGTTCTTGTTGGCACGACGGATAACCTCGGCGATCTCGTCCTCACGGGCGCCGTCGAAGACGGGCGTGGAGACAAAAAACGGGCCGGGGATGTACGTGTCGGAGTCGGCGGACTCGGTGTCCCAACCGCAGGCCGCGGCCCAGCCGAGGTGGCACTCGAGGAGCTGGCCCACGTTCATACGGGACGGGACGCCCAGCGGGTTCAGGATGACGTCGACCGGGGTGCCGTCGGCCATGTAAGGCATGTCCTCCACGGGCAGAACCTCGCAGATGACGCCCTTGTTGCCATGACGACCGGCGATCTTGTCGCCCTGCTGGATCTTACGGCGCTGCGCGACGTAGACGCGGACCTGCTCGTTGACGCCGGGGGCGAGGTCGTCGCCGTTCTCGCGGCTGAAGCGGACGACGTCGATGACGCGACCCTCAGCGCCATGGGGCATCTTGAGGGAGGTGTCGCGAACGTCGTGCGCCTTGGTGCCAAAGATGGCGCGGAGCAGGCGCTCCTCGGCGGTCAGCGCGCTCTCGCCCTTGGGAGAGACCTTGCCGACCAGGATGTCGCCGGCCTTGACCTCGGCACCAATGCGAATGATGCCGTCCTCGTCGAGGTCGGACAGCATGTCCTCGGACAGGTTCGGGATCTCGCGCGTGATCTCCTCGGGGCCCAGCTTGGTGTCGCGGGCATCGAGCTCATAGCGGGAGATGTTGATGGTGGTGAGCAGGTCCTCGGAGACCAGACGCTCGGAGACGATGATGCCGTCCTCGTAGTTGAAGCCCTCCCACGGCATGTAAGCCACGGTCAGGTTCTGGCCGAGTGCGAGCTCACCGTGGTCGGTGGAGGGGCCGTCGGCCAGCGGCTGACCCTGCACGACCTGATCGCCCACACGTACGAGCGGGCGGTGGTTGATGCAGGTGGACTGGTTGGAGCGCTGGTACTTGGGCAGCTTATAGGTGTCCATGCCCTCAGAGGTCTTCACCGTGATCTTGGCCGCATCGGCGAAGATGACCTCGCCGGCGTGCTTGGCCAAGGTAACCTCGCCGGAGTCGATGGCGGCGCGAGCCTCCATGCCGGTGCCGATGTAGGGAGCGACCGGGTGAACCAGCGGCACGGCCTGACGCTGCATGTTCGCGCCCATGAGGGTACGCTTGGCGTCGTCGTGCTCGAGGAACGGAATGAGCGTTGCCGCGACGGAGAGCATCTGACGCGGCGAGACGTCCATATAGTCGACGTCCTCGACCGGAACGTCTGCAGGGGCACCGAAGGAGCCATCGAAGTCGCGGGTACGGGCGACGACGGTGTGCGGACGAACGAGGTTACCCTCGGCGTCGACGGTTACCAGCTCGCCGGTCTTGGGATCGATCGGGGTGTTCGCCGGAGCGATGATGTGGTTCTCTTCCTCATCGGCGGTCATCCAGTCGATCTGGTCGGTGGCGACGCCGTTCTCGATCTTACGGTACGGGGCCTCAATGAAGCCGTACTCGTTCACGCGAGCGTACAGCGCCAGGGAGCCGATCAGGCCGATGTTGGGGCCTTCGGGCGTCTCGATGGGGCACATACGAGAGTAGTGCGAGTTGTGAACGTCGCGGACGGCCGTAGGCACGTTGGTGCGGCGGCTGGAGCCGGACTTGTGGCCGGCAAGGCCGCCGGGGCCGAGCGCGGACAGACGGCGCTTATGGGTAAGGCCGGTCAGCGGGTTGGCCTGGTCCATGAACTGAGAGAGCTGCGAGGAGCCGAAGAACTCCTTGATGGAGGCCACGATCGGGCGGATATTGATGAGGCTCTGGGGAGTGATCTCATCGATGTCCTGAGAGCTCATGCGCTCGCGCACGACGCGCTCCATACGGCTCATGCCGATGCGGAACTGGTTGGCGACGAGTTCACCAACGGTGCGGATGCGGCGGTTACCGAAGTGGTCGATGTCGTCGACCTTGAAGCCGGGCTCGCCGGCGGCGAGACTCAGCAGGTAGCGCAGAGTCGCGATGATGTCCTCGTCGGTAAGGACGGAGACCTCTTCCTCGGTGGCGAGGCCGAGCTTCTTGTTGACTTTGTAGCGACCGACGCGAGCGAGATCGTAGCGCTGCGGGTTGAACAGCAGGCCCTCGAGGAGGCTACGGGAGGCGTCGACGGTCGGCGGCTCGCCGGGGCGCAGGCGACGATAGATCTCGATGAGGGCGTCCTCGCGGGTAAGGGCGGTGTCGCGCTCGATGGTGCGCTTGATGACGTCGGAGTCGCCCAGCAGCTCGAAGATGTCGTCGTTGGTGACAGCGATGCCCAGGGCACGCAGGAACATCGTTGCGCTCTGCTTGCGCTTGCGGTCGATGGAGACGACGAGCTGGTCGCGCTTGTCGACCTCGAACTCGAGCCAGGCACCGCGGGCCGGGATGATCTGGGCCTTGTAGACCTGCTTGCCGCCGTCCATCTCGGAGCTGTAGTACACACCCGGGGAGCGGACGAGCTGGGAGACGACGATGCGCTCCGTGCCGTTGATGATGAAGGTGCCCTGGTCGGTCATCATGGGGAAGTCGCCCATGAAGACGAGCTGCTCCTTGATCTCGCCCGTCTCCTTGTTGGTGAGACGGACCTCGGTCAACAGCGGGGCCTGGTAGGTCATGTCCTTCTCGCGGCACTCGTCCACGCTGTGGGACGGGTCGCCGAACTGGTGGTGACCGAAGGTCACCTCGAGCTGGTGGTTCTGGCTCTGGATGGGGCTGGACTCCCTAAAGGCGTCGCGAAGGCCCTCGTCCTTGAAGCGCTCGAAGCTCTCCTTCTGTACGGAGATGAGGTTCGGCAGCTCCATGGTCTCCGGGATCTTCCCGAAGTTGACGCGTGTGCGCTCGGTGGCGGTCACGGTCTTGGTAGCGTTTGCTTTCGGCACCAGGTGTTTCCTCCTTCTTGGGAAAGGCGGTTGATCCGACGGGGCGCGGCCGTTCGTCCGTTTGGCACATATCGGGCGGACGGGTGCGTGCCGCACGTCGTCCTCGGGGCGGTGCTTGGCGCACATCACCCTTTCCCAGTGCTCTCACGGGCTATACGCATAGCTCCGCCAGGTAAGGCAACCTATTAGTTTAGCAGGTCGATTCCGTTCGGCAAGAAAATGCTTGACTCATGGGGTGTTTTGGACTAGCTAACTTTTTCTATAGAGAAACACCTGCTCAACGCATATGCATCGAACAGGTGTTCATGTATTTTGGGTGAATCTAGACGAAGCCTAGCGCTCCAGACCGCCGCGCTCGTCGATGGCGGCCCAGAACTCGTCGGCGAAGCGCGGGTCGCCGGCGGCCATGAGGGCGTTGGTGGCGATCCAGCCGGAGGGGGTGCCGGTGTCGTAGCCGGAGAGCGGGTCGATCACGACGGCGTACATGGCCTCGCGGTCGAGGCTGCGCGCCATGGCGTCGGTGAGCTGGATCTCGCCGCCCTTGCCGGGCTGCTGGTTGGCGAGGAGCTCCATCACGAGCGGGCTCAGCAGGTAGCGGCCGACGATGTAGAGGTTGGAGGGAGCGGCCTCGGGGCTCGGCTTCTCCACCAGGCCGCCGATGCGCCACACGGCGCCGGGCTCGGTCTCCCCCGCTCCCTCGCAGCCCTCGAGGGTGCCGACGCAGTCGCCGGCGATGACGCCGTAGCGGTCCACCTGCTCGGGCGCGCACGGGGCGACGGCGATGACGCTCGCGCCGCCATGGGCCTTGGAGACCTCAAGCATCTTGCCGCAGATGTCCTTGTTCGGGACCACGTAGTCGCCCAGCAGGACGAGGAAAGGCTCGCCCGCGCAGGCGTCGGCGGCGGAGCGGATGGCGTGGCCGAGGCCGCGCGGCTCGTACTGGTAGCGGAAGTCCACGGGCATGTTGCCGGCATGGGCGATGGCGTCGGCGTAGCCGGCCTTGCCGCGCTCGCGCAGCAGGGACTCGAGCGAGCGGTCGGGCTGGAAGTAGTTGAGCAGCTCGGGCTTGCCGGGGCTCGTCACGATGATGGCGCCGTCGACCTCCTCGGGGTCGAGGGCCTCCTCCACCACGTACTGGATGACCGGCTTGTCGAGGACCGGCAGCATCTCCTTGGGGGTGCACTTGGTGGCGGGCAGGAAGCGGGTGCCGAGGCCGGCGGCGGGGATGATAGCCTTCATCTTCGAGGTTCCTTTCCGAGCGGGAGCGCGCGTGCGGCGCATGCATGCCCAGCGATCGGGATTATTCGATACCCGCCTATGGTACCTGCAACGTGCACATTATGCGAAAACATCACCGATACCCGACAAATCGCCTCGTCCGAAGCTGATTGTGGTATGCAAACGGAAAGTCCAGCTGGACCGATTCGACTCAGCTCGCGGCGTGCACGTGAAACGGGAACACGATGAGCTCCAGGCCGAGCAGGAGCACGTGATGGCCGAGGTTCGCGATGGGGGCGATGAGCAGCATCGTGCCGAGTACGAGCTCGAAGGCGCCCGTCGCCAGCGGCACGAGCCATTCCCCGCTCGATGCGCGCGCCTCGAGCGACTCGTCGATCTCGTGCGCCGCCTTCTCGAGGCCGAGTAGGCCCCACATGACGGCGATGACGTTGAGCGACTCCGTCGTGTTGAGCAGGGTGACGACGCCGAGGACGATCATGACGACATCCGTGCCGACCGTGATCTTGTCGGGGACGCTGCCCTTATCGAGCAGGTCCGTGAAGATATCCGCGGCGCCGACGAACAGCATGACGGCTCCAAGGATGTGCGGCAGGTGCGCGGCAACCTGCTCCGAGAGCAGCAGGCAGGCGACGCCGAGGATTGGAAACAGCAGCGTTGCGACAAACGCCACTTTGCCGGACAGCTTCTGCCCAGCAAGGTGGCGCTCCATCTGAACTCGTGACATAGCGCTAATCTCCATGTTCTCGTGGCAGCAACGTCATGGGGACGTCTGCGAATCATCTTTATGGAGTTTTCCCGGCAACCACCGTCACAAAGCCGAAAAAGGTGCCGCCACGGAATCTGCAGGGACACCCAGGGGAGAGAAAAGCACAAATGCGCGGATAAAATCCGGATCGGAAAAGTATAAGTCAATGAATGTATATGAAAATCGCAGGTAAAAGGGTTGCCGCTTTTTTACTCTACACGCCGTTGCCGTAATTAACCCCGCATTTGCGTTTTTATTCCTTCTGCAGCAATGCCATGAGCAAAAAGGTCTCGCCCGATAAGCGGACGAGACCCTTCACACGGACGCGTTTCTACCGACGACAGTCGAATCAGGTCGCAAACGGAGCAGCGCGCTACTGCGCGGGAACGACACCAATCATCCTACTTAGCGCGGTCGCGGTTGTAGTTGATGAGGCAGCCCGCCTTGACGATGGCGCGCTCCTCGGGGGTCATGTCAGCGATGAACAGGGAGATCTCCTCGACCTCGCCCCCGGCGCGCACGACCCATGCGGGGATGTCGCCCAGATCGCCGTCGAGCGCCGAGCGGATGCCGGGCACGTACACGTAGTCCCCCACCTCGAAGTTCGGCTCGCCCTCCATCTGGAACGGCACCATGCCCCAGTTCATCACGTTCGAGCGATAGCGTTTGGTGGCGTACTCGCGCGTGATGTTGGCAAGGCCGCCGAGGACGCGCTGGCAGCTCGCCGCCTGCTCGCGGGCGGACCCGTCGCCGGGCTTCACAGCGTAGATCATCGACCCGATCTCCACCTCCCCGGGCTCGACGCCCTCCAGGGCATCCGCGGCGGACAACGCGTCGAACACGGGGGCGACGGCGGCGGGGACCGAGGCGGCAGCGCCCTCCCCGGCCGACAGGCGCTCGCGCTCGATGCCCGCCGTCTCCTTCGCGCGGCCGACGTAGTCGGGATCGCGGCGGCTCAACGTGAACTCGGCCAGGCCGAGCGGGTTGGATCGGTACGAGCTCGTCTCGCCCGAGGGGATGAGCTCGTCGGTCGTCGTCACGTCGTCCATGATCTTGGACGCGACGCGCAGGAGGATGTTCTCGGCAAGCGGCTCCATCTCGGGCCAATCCTTGATGTTGGGACCGTACACAAGCTCGCGCGCCGCCTCGCCCCTGCCGAACCCGTTGTACACGCGATGCTCGTAGGCGCTCGCGTCGAAGCGGTACTCGACATGCTCGTCCCAGATCTCCGCGGGAAGGTCGGTCGCGGCGGTGAGCACGCCACCTGCCGCCGCCGTGGCGGCGATGGAGCGGGCGTCCATGAGGGCGACTCCCGTAAGCTGACCCGCGCCCGGCTTCGATCCCTCGCGGTTGGGGAAATTGCGAGTGGTGTGGCGGATGGACAGGCCATTGTTCGCCGGCGTGTCGCCCGCGCCGAAGCACGGACCGCAGAAGGCGGTGCGCACGATGGCGCCCGACTGCATGAGGTCGAACGCGGCGCCGTTTGCCGCCAGCTCGAGGAACACGGGCTGGGAGCTCGGATACACCGAGAGGGCGAACTCTCCGTTGCCGCAGCTCTTTCCCTTCAGCGCGCGGGCGGCCTGCATCACGTTGGTGAAATTGCCGCCCGAGCATCCCGCGATGACGCCCTGCTGGACCTGCAGGCGCCCATCCGGGCGGATCTTGTCGACGAGGGACAGCGACGCACGGCCGCCGCCGACCTGCTCGGCGTTGACCTCGACCTCGCGCAGGATATCGGGGAGGCTGGCGTTGAGTTCATCGATGGTGAAGGCGTTCGAGGGGTGGAACGGCAGCGCGATCATGGGGCGCACCGCGGAGAGGTCCACCTCGACGCAGCCGTCGTAGTAGGCGATGCGCGCGGGGTTGAGCTCGCGGTAATCCCCGCCGCGGCCGTGCTCGCGCAGATAGGCGGCCGTGTCTTCGTCCGTGCGCCAGATGGAGGTGAGGCACGTGGTCTCGGTGGTCATGACGTCCACGCCGTTGCGGTAATCGGTCGGCATGCTGGCGATGCCGGGGCCGACGAACTCCATGACGGAGTTCTTGACGTAGCCGCATGCGAAGACCGACCGGATGATGGCGAGCGCGATGTCCTGGGGGCCGACGCCGGGCTGCGGGGCGCCCTTCAGGTACACGGCGACCACGCGCGGGTACGCCACGTCGTAGGTGTCGCACAGGAGCTGCTTGACCAGCTCGCCGCCGCCCTCTCCGATGGCCATGGTGCCCAGGGCTCCGTATCGGGTGTGCGAGTCGGTGCCGAGGATCATCTTGCCGCAGCCCGCCTGCATCTCGCGCATGTACTGGTGGATGACGGCGATGTGCGGGGGCACGAAGATTCCGCCGTACTTCTTCGCGGCGGAAAGCCCGAAGACGTGGTCGTCCTCGTTGATGGTGCCGCCGACGGCGCACAGGGTGTTGTGGCAGTTGGTGAGCACGTAGGGGACGGGGAACTCGGTCATGCCCGACGCCTTGGCCGTCTGTATGACGCCAACGTACGTGATGTCATGGCTCGCCAGGGCGTCGAACCGCAGCTTGAGATGGGCCATGTCGCCGCTCGTGTTGTGCTCGGCGAGGATGCCGTACGCGATCGTGCCCTCGCGCGCCACGTCTGGGTCGGGGAACTCGAGCGTCGATTCGACGGCCTCGAGCGCACATTCCTCGGGGATGACCGTCTCGCCGTCCACCAGGTACACGCCGCCGGTATGCAAGGTGATAGGTTCTGCCATGAGGTCGCTCTCCGTCCTGGATATACGGGCACCACCTGGGCACATCCGTCGCTGACGGAGCGTCCGGTGCGCACCGCGTCACTTTAGCTTGCGACAGTATACACTAGCTCGAACACGGTGCCGCCGAGCTGAGTTAACAGGAATTTGAAGCAAGCCCCATATTTCAAACCTCTGATAAATCACATTACCAGTCTGATTTTTGTGAGAAATCAGGGGTTTGAAACGACTAAGGGGATTTCAAACCGATGTTTTCTCACATCGGAGATTGCACGGGCGCCCAATGGCACCCGGGCGCCTTCTACACAGCACAGCCGCGACGCCCCATGAGGCGAAACAGCCCAGCAACGGTGATGACCCAGCACGCTGCGACGATCGCAGCGCCCACCAAACCCACCGCACCGACGGACAGATTCGTCACAACGACGCCGCCGAGCGCCGAGCCGGCACCGATACCAAAGTTGAACAGGCCCGAGAAGATCGACATGGCGACGGACGACTCATCCTCCTCGACACCCTTGATGATCTCCGCCTGAAATGCCACGTTGAACGCCGTACCGCAGCAGCCCCACAGCAGGAACATGACGAGCACCGTAGCGACGCTCCCTGCCAGAGGGCGGAGCCCCGCCAGGGCCAAAGCAACTCCGGCAATAGAAAGCGCGAGGAAGGGACGACTCTTGCCATCGTAGAAACGGGAAAAGAGCATGCTGCCCAAGATGCCGGCGAAACCGAAGACCGTCAGCGACATGGTGATCATACCGGAATCGAACGACGCGACCTGGTGCAGGAAGGGCTCAATGTAGCTGTAGCAGGTGTAATAGCCGGTCGCGAACAGCATGGTGACCACGTACACGGTCACGAGCAGGCGATTCTTAAGCATGCGGGGTAAGCGGGAAAGCGTAAAGGGCTCCCCCGCGGGCATGAGGGGCAAGGCGGCGGCGAGGTACACGATAATGGCGACGGCGATGGCTCCCACCACGGCGAACGTCATACGCCATCCCAACGCGAGGCCGATTGCGCGCCCCAGGGGCAAACCGAAGATCTGCGCAATGGAGGACCCCGTGGCGATCATGCCGATGGCGAGCGAACCGTGGCTCACATCGACCAGGCGCGTCGCCATGACCGAGGCGATCGACCAGAAAATGGCATGGGCGCTCGCCACCACGATGCGGGCGAGCGTGAGGATGGCGAACGTGGGCGCTATAGCGGAGAGGAACTGACCGATGGCGAACACCACGAGCACGCCGAGCAGCAGGCGCTTGAACTCGATACGCGATGCGGCCATCATGAGCGGCAGCGACAACAGCATCACCGCCCAGGCATAGGCGGTGATCATGAGGCCGCAGGTCGCCTCGTTGATGGAAAAGCTACCGGCAATATCGGTGAGCAGCCCAATGGGCATGAACTCCGAGGTGTTCAAGATGAACGCGGAAAACGTGAGCCCCACGAGCGGCATGAGCTCCCGTATCGTCAATGCTCCGCCAGCACGGTCCTTCGAGTTCATGCCATCGTTCGGCACGAGACCGTTTCTCGTCGGCTTTTCCATACATCCCCTCGTCTCTTCATATGATCGCCCCCACATCGATCGCGACGTGGGGGCACGCTGTAGGCGAAGAAATTATAATGGTCTGCCCCTTAAGCACGGCAGCAGTTCATGCGAAAGGAACGCGTAACAATTATCCGTTCATCGATGCGCATCTCAATGCCCGGATGCCCTCCACAGCACGTAGAGCATGCCAAAGAAGAGCGCGCCCATGGTGAACAGACAGCCAATCATGCCGGCAGCATTGGAAATGGCGCCGCGGATCCCGCGAGTGGATTTCCCGCTGCATGCCGCATATCGATCGACCTCATATGGATTACGCGTGCCCATGATGCCTCCTTAAAACAACTACGTCCACGCACGTGACGGGTACCGGGCCCGACACGTATCCGTTTCTGAGGACATCATCTGCTATCTGCCCATTTGCTACCATCGATTTGCCTTACGGTGGGCTTGCGCTTTTGTAAGAATGCTTGAGAAATCATTGTGCGGTGCCCAAGGAGTCCCCGCATGCGGAGCCAAGGCATTGGGGTCGCACACCGAGACCGTGTGCGCAAAAAATACGAACATCTGTTTGCTCTTATGCTAGACTGAGTAGATACACGAGCAAGGCCGCGAACGCATGAGGGAGGTGCCATGAGACCTTTGAACGGCACGAAGCCCGATGCCCAGGAGCTCATCGACCGCATCCTGGCAGACGAGCGCTTTCGGGCGAGTTCCCATTTTTCCGACCGCGTGTACACGGATGAGCCAATCCTCATCACGGGCAATCGCATGGCATCCTACCTGCCCGAACGCTATCGCAAAATGCGGGAGATCTCCCGTTGGGAGCCCGAGGGGCCAGCCGGTCGGGGACGCTGGCTCTCAGAGGCCGAACTGTTCTACCGACAGGGCATCTTTATGGCGGATTATGAGGACGATTGCCCCTATCATGGGAACTTCAAGTCATATTTCCCCACATACAATGCCATGAGTGACCGCCAACTCCGCGGATATTTCACCTGGAGGTCCGCCGTTCGCCGCGGGACGGTACAGGAGACCTCCCTCTCGTTCGCCTACGTCTATCTCTACGAACTCATCAACGGGATCGGTGTCGCCAACCCGCGCGAGGGGTTCGATGCATTCGAATCTTTCTGTCAGGCATATCGCGCCTTCGCCCCGGAAATCGATCGGTTCGCCGGCGTCTGGCTGCAGGACTACGTCGTTTACCACGACCTGCCTGTAGAGCTGCTCGAACCATACAAGACCCTGGCATTCGACCGCGCGATCATCGCACTGCGCCGCGCAGACGATCGCTCTCGTGAGTTAACGCGCCTGATCAAAAACGAACGCAAGAAACGGGGGGCCTCGGCCATGCCGCTCCCCTGCGACAAGGCGCTCGAAAGCGAGCTGTTCGACGCCATCGATGCCTTATCTACCTATAAGCTCAGTGGAAGCCGCCTGTACCGGGATAACCCCGACGGACTTCGCCACGTTGCGTGCGCGGTATTTGTCCGCACGAGCGACTACTATCGCAGGCAACGAAAGAATACGCTACTCGAGAGCTGGTTTGGAGAGGAGGTCGCTCTGCCCTACACCATGTTCGGCTCAGCCGTCTTCTTTTCACCCCGGCGTCACGTAGACACCGTGTATCAACTTGACGAGATCCATCGGTACCGATGTCAAAACGGCATATGGACGTGCGAGCGAATCCACGGAAGCCGCTCGTGCAGCCCCAAGCTCGGCATATGCATGCGCGCGGTCGACCGTAGTCTGCGGACGGCGCTCGGATACGAGCATCCGCTCAAAGAGACCAAGCCGCTTCCCAAGTACCTGGAGAAGTTCATCGATGAGGAAGTGGCCGCGTGGATGAGCTGGCATGCGGCACACGCGCCGCGGCACATCACCATTGACCTCTCTCAGCTGGCCGACATCCGACGCGCGGCGGTATCCACGCGCGAGTCTCTGCTCATCGATGAAGAGCGTGAAGGGACGGGCACCATCGTCTCCTCTTGTGGATCGGCCGACGAAGGCCGCCCATCGAGCGCGCTCGCCGAGCCACAAAGCCCAGTCACCGCACCCCAGGAAGACGGTATCGAGCGGGCGCGAACCCCCATCGAGCCCCCCGTCCCTCCCGCGCCGGTGCCCAGAGTTCACGCCGCCCGGCCATTGACCCCCGGGCAGGAGTCGTATCTCAGATCCCTTGCGGAGGGTGACGCCCCAGGTGCGCGCGATGCACTCCAGGTGCTGGGGACATCCGAGGACATGGCCGTGGACGCCATCAACGATGCCTTGTTCGACCTGATAGGCGACACCACGATCGAATACGGGGCATCCGGCCCCGAGCTCATCGAGGATTATCGCGAAGACGTGGAGGAATTCCTTGCCCATGACTGACCAGATCACCACCGCGCCCCGCGTCCCCAAACGCGTGGCCGCCGTCATCCTTAACTCGCTCAAAGGCGGCGTCGTGCCGCGCATAGGCCTGCCCTACATCACCGTGGGGCGCGAGTTCGAAATTCAAGCCTTGCTCACCGACCTCTCGCTCATCTCCGACGGCGGAGCAAGCTTCCGCTTCCTCGTTGGCCGGTATGGAGCGGGAAAGAGCTTCCTGTTGCAGACTATCCGCACGCACGCCATGGGCGAGGGCTTTGTTGTGGCAGATGCGGATCTCTCCCCAGAGCGCCGACTGCAAGGCGGCCAGGGCCAGGGTTTGGCGACCTACCGCGAACTGGTGCGCAACCTCTCGACCAAGACCCGTCCCGAGGGCGGTGCACTCAACCTGATCCTCGACCGCTGGGTGCAGAATCTCGAGGCGGAAGACGCTTCGAGGGAAGACATGTCAAAAGGGGATGTGTCAAACGGACATGTCGCAGGTAGCACGCCTGCCGGCACTTCGATACGCGCCCAATTCGCCGCCATCGAGGAGATGGTCCACGGATATGAGTTCAGCCGCGTGCTGGGCATCTACCGCAACGCCGTATCCACGGGAGACGAGGAGACCAAGGCACTCGCCGTCAAATGGTTGCGCGGCGAATACCGCACCAAGACGGAGGCGCGCTCCGAGCTGGGGGTCACCGCGATCATCGACGACGACACCTGGTACGACTACGTCAAGCTGCTGGCGCGCTTCCTCACGGGGGCGGGCTACAAAGGTCTGCTCGTCCTCATCGACGAGCTGGTCAACCTCTATAAGATCCCAAATGCCGTCACGCGCCAGTACAACTACGAGAAGATCCTGCAGATGTACAACGATACCCTGCAGGGCAAAGCTCATCACCTGGGCATCATCATGGGAGGCACCCCCACGTCCATCGAAGACCGCAGACGGGGCGTCTTCTCCTACGAGGCATTGCGAAGCCGCCTTACCCAAGGCCGCTTCGCACGCGAGGGAATGCGCGACATGTTGGCGCCCATCATTCGCCTGCAGCCCCTCACCTACGAGGAGCTACTCGTGCTCATCGAGAAGATTGCGCAGATACACGCCGGCTATTTTGGATATACGTGCACGCTTCGCGATGCGGACTTAGTGGAGTTCCTCACCATCGAGTTCGGGCGTGTGGGCGCAGAGACGCACCTCACCCCGCGCGAGGTGATTCGCGATTTCATCGAGCTGCTAGACATCATGTGCCAAAACCCTAATACCGATCTTCATGAGTTGATGGCATCTGGCACCGTCGGCGTCGCGGACGCCAGCGCGCCGAGCAACACGACCCCCTTCGCGGAATTCACCATCTAGTCCGGGAGGCAGCTTGAACACATTCGATCGATACGCGCCGTTTGTACAGGACTTCATCTACTCGCATAGCTGGGAGAACCTCCGGTCGATCCAAGTCGCCGCAGCAGATGCCATCTTCAACACAGATGAGAACGTGCTGCTCACCGCCTCGACCGCCTCGGGCAAGACCGAAGCCGCCTTCTTCCCCATACTCACCGAGTTTTGGGAGAACCCGCCCGCAACGGTCGGGGCGCTCTACATCGGCCCGCTCAAAGCTCTTATCAACGACCAGTTCTACCGCCTGAACGACCTCTGCGAAGAGGCCGATATCCCCGTCTGGCACTGGCATGGCGATGTTGCCGCTTCGCACAAGGCGAAGCTGCTCAAACACCCGAGCGGCATCCTGCAAATCACGCCCGAGTCGCTCGAGGCCCTCTTGCTCCACAAGCACGCGGCGATTGGGCGGCTTTTTGGAGACCTTCGCTACGTGGTCATCGATGAGGTGCATTCACTGCTGCGCGGCGATCGCGGCGGGCAGGCCCTCTGCCTCATCGAACGCCTCTCGCGCATGGCGGGCGTGAATCCGCGCCGCATCGGACTTTCCGCCACCATCGGTGACCCCGAACGCACGGGGGCATTCCTCTCCAGCGGAACGGGTCGTGGATGTGTCATCCCCCGCTTTGAGGAGACGCGCAAGACGTGGCGTCTATCCATGGAGCATTTCTACATTGGCGGACCGCAGGCGGCGGAGCGTGCCCTAGACGGCGCACGGGCGCAGGAGGCGGACGTAATCGACGACGGTGCGCGGCGCAGCCTTCCCGCGCCCGATGATGTCCGCATCGACGCACCAACCGCAACCGAACTCGCCGCGCGGACCGATTTGGCGCCGCAAGATGCCGACCCGGGTCTTGGATACATCTTCGAGCGGACCCGCGGCAGCAAATGCCTGGTGTTCGTAAACTCGCGAGAGGAGGCGGAGTCCGTCTGCGCCAATCTGCGTGCATATTGCGAGGCCAATCACGAACCCGACCGCTTCCTCATCCACCACGGTAATCTCTCGGCGGCGTATCGTGAATCGGCGGAGGAGCTCATGCGCGACGAAGAGCAGGCGCAGACCACCGTCACCACCGCGACGCTCGAGCTGGGCATCGACATCGGACGCCTCGAGCGCGCGTTCCAAATCGATGCCCCCTTTACCGTCTCGAGCTTCCTGCAGCGCATGGGGCGCACCGGACGCCGCGACCTTCCACCCGAGATGCACTTCGTGATGCGCGAAGAGCAACCCGAACCCCGCTCCATGCTGCCCGAAACCATCCCTTGGAAGCTCTTGCAGGGCATCGCGCTCGTGCAGCTCTACCGCGAGGAGCACTGGGTCGAACCACCCGCGCTTGATCGCCTTCCGTACAGCCTGCTCTACCATCAGGTCATGAGCACGCTCGCCAGCTGCGGGGAACTCACTCCCGCCGAGCTCGCCGCACGCGTGTTGACGCTCTCATACTTCCATCGCGTCGATGCCGACGACCTCCGTTGCCTCTTGCGGCATCTTTTGGAAACCGACCATATCGAGGCGACCGAAAACGGCGGCTTGATTGTGGGCCTCGCCGGTGAACGGCTCACCAACTCATTCAAGTTCTACGCGGTGTTCCAGGAAAACGAGGAGTTCACGGTGAGATGCGAGTCGGCGGAACTCGGCACGATTGTGAATCCGCCACCCGCTGGCGAGCGCATCGCCATCGCCGGGCACTGCTGGCTGGTCGAGGAGGTCGACTGGAAGCGTCACCTCGTGTACTGCACGCAGATCAAAGGCCGCGTTCCAGCGTACTTTGGCGATTGCGCGGGCGATATCGACACGTATGTCCTGGAACGCATGAGGCACGTGCTCGCGGAGCGTGACGTCTATCCCTACATCATGGAGAACGCGCGGGCTCGACTGGCACAGGCACGACACGTGGCATCCAACGCGGGCATCACCGGGCGCGCCTCAAGCCCCCTCATCAATCTGGGTGGAGACACCTGGGCGTTGTTCCCCTGGCTCGGAAGTTACGCTTTCCTGGCGCTCGAGCGGCTGCTCAAGATCAAATGCGCGCGAGAGCTAGGGCTCAAGGGGCTCGATCCCTCGCGCCCTTACTTCATGCAGTTCAGGATGAAGGCGGACCCCGAAACGTTTTTCGAAGCGGTCGCCGCCGAGGCGGAAGCAGAATTCGACCCCATTGACCTCGTGTACCCAGGCGAAGTTCCGTATTTCGACAAGTACGACGAATTCCTACCGCAAGAGCTCGTTCGCAAGGGTTTCGCCGAGGGCGTCCTCGACATCGAGGGCATGAAGCAACGCGTGCTCGGCTGGCGCGACGCATGGCGAAGCGCGCAGTACGGCTAGTCGCGCAGCACCTCACCGAGGAAGTCGGCAGCAAAGGGAACCGCACCCTCGAAATCGTAAGCGTCGACGTCGCTCGCGATCACCAGGTAGTTATCTTCTCCCGCAAAGGCCTCATCCACGCAGGGCACGACCCAGACGCGTTTGAACACCGCCGAAGCCGTGGCAACGACGTTGCGCAGGAAGTCTATGTTCTCGCCCCCGTGGGTCGATACCACGTTGGCCACGTACAGGCCGCCCTCGTTGAGACACACCTTTGCCTGGCAGAGGGCTTCCACGGTGGCGAGCGACCGAACTGGCTCCGACCCGGCAAAGCAGTCGTTCACGACCACGTCGTACCGCATGCCCGCCGCAAGAGCCTCGCCCATATACGACCGAGCGTCCGCGGTGATGAGACTCAGACGGTCTCCCGCCATGCGCTCAAGTTCGTCCAGGTAAAACCATCGACGAGCAAGCAGGGTCACCGACGCGTCAAGCTCGACGACGTCCATGGCAAGCAAACGATGGGTGGCGAGCGCATGCTTGGGATAAGAGTATCCACCACCTCCGAGCATGAGCACTCGTTCGATGCCATGGCCAACGATGCCGCGCATGGAATCCTCCGCCTCAAACATCGCATCGAAGGCGCGGATATACTCGAACACGGGCTCGAACCTGCGGCGACCGAGATAGGTGGCACTTTGATACACCCCACCCTGCTGCAACACGCGCACGAGCTCTCCCTGGGCGCCGCGCACCATCTTCACGCGCGCCAATCCAGCGTGCGTGCGGGCGACCTGAAGGCATTTCGATCCAACGGCTATCGCCGCCGCGCCAACGGCCACGGCGCCAAACGCCACGCCCGCGGCAATACCGGCGGCCGTGTTTCCCCTCTTTTCCATCAAAGCTTCCTTTGCTGATAAAGCCCGTGGTCCTTAAACCCAAGGCGACGATAATACGTGCGCGTGCCCACGGCGCTGATCACGTTAATGCTTTCGTATCCCGCCTCGCGCGCGATGTCACAGGCGCGCTCGATGAGCCGCCTCCCCAACCCAAGATGCTGGGCTGACGTGCCATCCTCACCAAGCTGCGTAGCGATGCCATACACGTGCACTTCCCGAATCATGGCCTCGCCCGCGCGGACGGGAAGGCCCTCGCTCCCCGCCTCATCCGCGAGACGCTGCACATACGCGGCACTCGGCAAAGACAGGCGCAGGAAGCCGGCGATGCGGTTGTCGGGCAAGATCCACTGCAAAAAGCGTTCGTGCGTGTTGCTCGTCTCGTACCCGACGACATCGAGGACCAGGTCGCCCAGATCGATGTCGTTCGTTCCGATCTCTCGAAATCGAATCTCCTGGACGCCGTCCGAACTGCCCATGTCGCGCAGGCTCCGCTCGACGAGTTGGCGCAAATTGGGCTTCTTGTTGCCCGCCACGATATCGTGCGACGAGAAATCCCTGATCATGCGGGAGATACGGCAGAACGGCGGCGTGACGGCGACATCGCTCGCCAACACGTCGAGCAGTTCCCCCTCGGTGTAGGGGCGCCATAAGCCAAGTTCATAGCGCTCGGTGAGCCGGGAGCCGTCGATGAGGGCACAAGGGTAGAGCTTGATTTCGTCGGGCTGGAACGGTGCGCTCCGCACCAGGCGGTCGTAGTCGGCCTTATCGCGCTCGGGCGTCGACCCCAACAGGTTCGCCATGGCATGCGCGTGGATCTTGAAGCCAAAGATGCGCAGCAACTCAAATGCCCGCCCTATGCGCTCAATCGAGATGCCGCGCTCATTCAAGTCAAGGATCTCCTGGTCAAGCGTCTGGATGCCCATTTGCACCTTGGTGCAACCCAGGCGGCGAATCAGCATGAGGGCTGCGGGCGTGATCGCATCGGGGCGCGTCTCGACTACAAGGCCCACCACACGATGACGTGCGCCCTCGTTTTCGCGTTGCCGCAGCTCGAGCTCATCGAACGTGGCCGTCTGGGCGCGACTGGCCAAACGCCACGGCTCGCTGTTGCCGTACAGCAGCCGAAATGCGTGGTTGTAGGAGAGGGCCCCTTCGGCGATCTCCTCCTGCGCACCCTCCGCAAATAACGCGAACTGCTCCGCATTCTGCGGAAACCCCGCGCTGCGGTACCAGCTCCGACGCTCGGCGATGTCGGAAGCCGCTGACTCCTCGTCAAACTCGTTGAGCGCGCGGAACAGTTCCGAGATGAACCAGACCTGGTATTCCCGTGGATAATCGCTCCAGGTCCCGCCGAGAACGATCAGCTCGATCTTGTCTGTAGCATGTCCCATCTGCGTCAACGCCGTCAGACGGGAGGTAACCTGCAGATACGGGTCGAACCAGTTTTGCTCGGCGCGTTCGCATGCCGGCTCGTTGTGCAGGTAGCTCTTGGGCATGCGCAGGTCATTGGGGCAAAAGAGGCAGTCGCCACCACAGGGCCATGGCTTGGTGATGACCGTGATCGTTGCGACACCCGAGGCGCTGCGACGAGGCTTCATGCGCAGCACGGCGAGCAAGCGCTCTTCGAGTTCGGGCGTAACGCCCCACGCCTCCCAGCGCTTTTGATCGTTGCGCTTAACACTCTGGTAGAACGGCAAAAGCCGACGCTTGGCAAACATGCGCTTGTCGGCATGCTCCCGGCGTGCGGCGGCATGACTCAGCTTGAGTAGCACGCGATCGTCGACCGCGCGTCCGGACCGGAGCTCCGCCAATATGTCCATGATAATCTGTTCCATGGCGTCCATTGTATATGACGTCCGCGCACCGCTTCCGGCGGACGTGGGAGCTTACAATAGGGAAACCTCACGGTGCATGCGCTCGCCCTAAAGACACGCAGCCACTCGACGCGGCACCGACTCACGGAATCCAGGAGGCCCATGGACACCACGACCGCGCAGGCGCTCATCGCGCTCAACAACCGCTTTTACCGGGATAACGCAGCATCCTTTTCCGCCACGAGGTCGGCACCATGGGAAGGTTGGAAGCGGCTCGGAAGCATATTGCGCGAGCATGGCTGGGTGGGTGCGACGGCGCCTCAGACGCGCCTCGTGTTCGATATGGCAAGCGGCAACCTGCGGTTTGAGCATTTCCTCTCCACCGCGTTTCCCAGCATCGACTTTGAGTTTCACGCGGTGGACAACTGCGCCGCCCTGGCAGAGCATGGTCAGAACGACCGCATCGCATGCCGCTTCCGCCAATGCGACATCCTGGATACCCTCGTCTCGAGCAACGCGAAAATCCCGGAATGCCCCCTCTGCGACCTGTCGGTCTCCTTTGGCTTCATGCACCATGTGCCCAGCGCATACCTCAGACATCGCGTGTTCGAGGCACTCATCGAACACGCACGCGTGGGCGGCCTGATCGTCCTGTCGTTTTGGCAGTTCATGAACGACACGCGCCTTGCTGCCAAGGCTCTGAAGGCAGACGAGGCGCTTGCCATGGATATCGACATATCGCAGCTTGAGCCAAATGACCACTTCCTTGGATGGCAATCCGACCCCTCTCCGCTGCGCTACTGTCACCACTTTGACGAATGCGAGATCGACGAGCTTGTAGCATCTGTGGGCACCAAGGTACGGGAGGTCGCGCGCTACTCCTCGGACGGCGCGTCTGGTACCCTCAATCGGTATCTCGTGCTCGAACGCCTTGATTGAGAACTCGAGCACGACGCCCATTCAGACGCATGGCGCGCGCCACTCCAGTGGCAGCCGCGAACATGCAGCCGCCATATCGGACGCCAACGACCGCCATCCGCCGCCGCGCCACATTCCACCGTGCAGCGCGCCGCGATATCCAGGAGACCTTTCCGCCATGCATGCACGTATGCCCAAAAACTTCGTCCTCGACCAGCGCATCGAGCGCGCAGCCAACGCCATCGAGACTGGTGCCGCAGCGTATCGGGGGCGCTGGGCCGAAGCGTGCCATCCGCTCACCGAGCATGGCACCGAGCGCTTTGAGCGGGTGCATCTCGATCTTGGATGCGGAAAAGGAGCCTATATCGCCGCCATGGCCGCCCGTCATCCGGACACGCTCTTTATCGGTATGGACAGCGAACCCGTGTGCGTGGTGCATGCCGCGCAGCTCGTTCTCGATCGTGGGCTCAAAAATGCCCTCGTGATTCCCGGAGACGCCGCCAGGCTCGACCGCATCTTCGCCCCGGGCGAACTCTCGAGCATCTCGATCAACTTTCCCACGCCGCACCCTAAACGACGCAACGCCCGCCTGCGCGTAACGACCGCCGAGCACCTCGATGGATACCGACCGCTGCTTAAAGCCGACGGCATTCTCGCGCTGCGCACCGATAGCCTGCCGTTGTATGAGTTCTCTCTTCCGCAGTTCAAGACCATTGGATGGAATGTAACGTGCGCCACGCACGACGACCGCGCCGCCCATCCCGATCAGCCCATCACCGAGTACGAGCAGCGGCTAACCGAGCAGGGTGCGACCGTCCACGCTGTATATGCACGGCCCGCAGCGCAACCCGCCACACAGGAACAACTCCAGGCTGCACTCGAACTTCCGCAGAGCCTCATCGACTATCTGCCCGAAGACCTATTCGCCGGAGAATATATCCCCTACGGCATGAGCTACGCGATTGACAACCTGCGCAACCGACGTCACCATCTCGCCGCGCGTAAAGATGCATATTCTGACCGCATTTAAGTTGCTATTTGCATAGGCTTTTCTCACCACGCCCCACGTGTCCATGTGGATTTACGAAAGTGGTCAAAATACCCAAATGTTGCGCAGGCCCGATCATCGTTTGTCTAACTCACATCGTGCCAACACCTTTCTCATCCCCGTCGTGCATCGGGACAATTGAGCCAGCGCGCCACAAGCGTCTTGAAACCCTGTGATCACAACAGGAGGAGGGGGGCGCGCGTGCGCGGCCCCCTCCCGCAATCCCATCGCATCCCGCAACCCGATCTTTACGTCATAATGAAGGAAAAATGCCTTATAGAACGGACCTGCCCATGCCAGACGCATCCAAGCAGCTTGAATCTCAAAACGCCTTCGACCCCTTCGCCCACGGGTCGCTTGGTTCGCTTGCCCCAAGCTGGTGGGAGCCCGAGGCTGCGGACACCAGCGGCAACACAACCGATGAGTACGCTGACGGGCAAGGTCCCTTCGACAGCGACGACGCCCCTGTCGCACGGACCTGTTCTCCCGGATCCGAACTCGAACCTTGGCTCACGTCAGAAAAAGCCTACGAACGCTTCATCGACTGGGTTGCCGCACGTGGCATCGACCTCTGGCCGCATCAGGAGGACGCGCTGTTCGCCCTGGCTGCAGGTAGCAACGTCATCCTCGGCACGCCTACCGGTTCCGGCAAATCGCTCGTCGCGCTCGGTATGATGTTCATGGCAATGGCGAGCGGTCAGCGTGCATACTACACCGCCCCCATCAAGGCCCTCGTCAGCGAGAAGTTCTTCTACCTGGTCGATATCCTGGGCCGCGACAACGTCGGCATGATCACCGGCGATTCGCATATCAACACCGGTGCCCCCATCATCTGCTGCACTGCCGAGATCCTTGCCAACCAGGCGCTGCGCGAGGGAGAGGACACCGACGTCGGTTGCGTCGCCATGGACGAGTTCCATTTCTTCTCCGACCCCGACCGCGGCTGGGCCTGGCAGGTTCCCCTGCTCACGCTGCCCCACGCGCAATTCCTGCTCATGAGTGCGACCCTGGGCGACATGACCGCCATCGGCCAGACCCTTAACCGCACAACAGGCCGCGACCTCGAGCTCATCGCCGACGCCCCGCGACCCATCCCGCTTTCTTACGAGTACGTCAAAACCGCGCTCGAGGGCACTGTGGAGCTGGCACTTCGCCAAGGGGACTCCCCGCTCTACATCGTGCACTTCTCGCAAGACGCCGCCCTGCAGTCTGCCCGCTCGCTCGCCAGCTACGGCGTCGCCAGTAAAGAGCAGCGCGAGGCCATCAAGGAGGCGATCAAGGGCGGGCGCTTCACCACGGCGTTCGGCAAGACCTTGAAGCACCTCATCTCCAGTGGCGTCGGGCTCCATCACGCCGGCATGCTGCCGCGCTACCGCCTGCTCGTCGAAAAGCTTGCGCAGCAGGGCCTTCTGCCCGTCATCTGCGGCACCGACACCCTGGGTGTGGGCATCAACGTGCCCATCCACACCGTCCTGCTCACCGGCCTCACCAAATTCGACGGTCGCAAGCAGCGCCGCCTGCGCTCACGCGAATTCCACCAAATCGCCGGGCGCGCGGGGCGGTCGGGCTTTGACACCGAGGGCGTCGTCATCGCCGAGGCACCCGAGTTCGAGATCGAGAACCACAAAGCCGAGCTCAAGGCCATGGGCGACCCCAAGAAGATGAAGAGGCTCAAGAAGAAGAAGCCGCCGGAGGGCTTTGTCACCTGGAACGAGGCGACCTTCACGCGCCTCATCGAAAGTGAACCGGAGATGCTCAAGCCGAGGCTGCGCATCACGCACTCCGTGGTGCTCGCCGAGGTCGAGCAGGGCGGTGACGCCTGGGGCCGCGTCCTCGAGCTGATCGAGGCATCCCTGCAGACCCCGGAGGAGAAGGCGAAGCTCAAGCTCCGGGCTGCCGAGATCTTTGCCACGCTCATCGATGCGGGCGTTGTGGTGCGCGAAGCCTGCGGAACCGAGGCGGACGCCGATAACGGCATCGGGAGCGACAAGACGGTCTCGCTCACCGAGGCCCCAAAGAACATAGATGCACTCAGGGCACTCGACGCCACGGCCAATGAGGATGACGGCGCGGACGACAACGACGGTCGACCGCTCGGCGATACGAACGCCGCAACTGGTCACCCCCTCGACGGGCCGGCAGCTTATTACCTCACGGTCGACCTGCCCGAGGACTTCGCCCTCGACCAGCCGCTCTCCCCGTTTTTGCTCGCCGCGCTCGAACTGCTCGATCCCGAGAGCCCCACGTACACGCTCGACCTCATCTCGATGGTCGAGGCGACCCTCGAGGACCCCAAGCAAATCTTGCGCGCGCAGGAGCGACGTGCCCGCGACGCTGCCATGAGCGCCATGAAGGCCGAGGGCGTGGACTTCGAAGAGCGCCTGGACCGCCTCGAGGACGTCAGCTACCCCAAGCCGCTCGAGGACATGCTCGAGGTCGCGTTCGCGAAGTACTGCGCGCAGGTGCCCTGGGCGAACGACTACGAGCTCAGCCCCAAGTCCGTGCTGCGCGACATGCTCGAAACGGGCTGCGACTTCAAGAGCTACATCGCCCAGTACAAGATCGCTCGCTGCGAGGGCATTCTTCTACGCTACCTCACCGAGGCCTACCGCTCGCTCGACCGCACCGTGCCGGTCGAGCGCGGGACGGAAGAGCTCGACGATATCGTCTCGTGGCTGGGCCTCGTCGTGCGTTCGGTCGACTCCAGCCTGGTGGACGAATGGGAGAACGCCGGAGCGGCGCCCGGAGCGGCACCGCTCAAGCGAACCGACGAGGTGGTAGCCGACCGCCGCGGCATGACGCTCATGGTCCGCAACGCTTTGTTCCAGCGCGTGCGCCTCGCCGCTCTCGATAAGGCCGCCGAACTCGGAGCCCTCGACGAGGACTGGGGCTTCGGCGAGTTCCGCTGGGGCCGCGTGCTCGATGCGTTCTACGGGGCCCACGAGGACCTGCTCACCGATGCCGATGCGCGATCGGCCGCGTTCCTCGAGATCGATGATTCTGACGAACTCAGCGAGCACGTCTGGCATGTGCACCAGATCTTCCACGACTCGGACGGCGACCACGACTTCGGCATCATGGCCGACGTCGATCTGGACGCCACGCAGGACGGCGATGGCATCGTTTTCAAGAATTACCGCGCAGGGTCCTTCGAAGACCTCGCCGACTGACCCGAGTAGGACGGCATACGATTGGCCGTGCACCGGACGGCACGCGTCAGCCCGGCGGCGACGGGACCCGAGCGCGGGGGGCACGGCTGCCTCCCGTCCCCGCCGGGAGGTTCACACTGTGTTAAGAAAGGTTTAACCCCTCCTTTAGCACTGTGACCGTTCCGTCACGGTAGCGTCATCATCGAGTTAGAAGTGCAGGTCACCATGGGTGTTGTACACATACCGACCATGGAGGACCGCCATGCACACCCAAAGACGCCAGCCCGCATACCGCCCCACGCGTGTCTTCGACGGACCCATCGACAGCGGGCGCTTCAGACGCGGGAACGGGCAGGGCCCGACGGCGGGCGCGGAACAGACGGCAGGCGCAAGGCGCAAGGCGAGCGGCGGGTGCTTCAGGCCCGATAGCGGATTTGATTCCGGTGACGGGCGACGCGAACGCAAGAGGCAACGAGGGCGCGGTCGGGGCAAGCTCATCCTCGTGGCAGCCCTTGCGCTCGCCGCCCTATTCGTCGCGCAGTCGCTCATCAGAGGACGCATAGAAACGCTCACGAGTCCCGTCGCCGGCAAGGGCGAACCGGCGAGCTCCACGCCCGTGGGGGGATGGCGGCAGGGCGAAGTTCCATACCTGTACCAAACCGATCCTCAATGGTCCGAGGAGCCCTACGCCGGTGGAAACATGCGCGAAAATGGCTGCGGGCCCACGTGCCTGTCCATGGCATACGTCGCGCTAACGGGAAACACGAATCTCGATCCCACCGCGATGGCTCGCCTCAGTGAGGAACAGGGCCACACCGTTGACGGCATGACCGCATGGACCCTCATGAGCGACGGAGCGGCTTCAATCGGCCTGAACTCCCGGGAAATCTCAGCATCCGCCGATGCCGTCCGCGCCGAGTTAGAGGCGGGCCACCCCGTCATCTGCAGCGTACGGCCCGGCGACTTCACGACCACGGGGCATTTCATCGTACTCGCGGGCCTCGCCGAGAACGGACAGGTTACGGTGCGAGACCCCAACAGCGAGCAGAACAGCACGCACCCCTGGGACCTCGAGCGCATTCTCGCGCAATGCGCCAACCTGTGGGCTTTCAGCCTCTAGACAGACGAGGCGGGACGCATCTGCCCACGGCCGCAGAGCGGACGCACCGGCCCCGCCGCCGAACGCGCGACACTTTGGACACGGTGCGATTTCAGCTCCACAGCCACGTCGTTGTGAGTTTACGATCACTCAACCAGAACCATGATGAGCGCACCCCCAAAGAGGATGGCGACGATCACGATGAGGCCGTAGACGGTTTCGCGCAAAACGCCCCATCGCGCCAAGGCGGGACACCTCTCGCGGATCCTGCGGCGATCGAGCATCAGGTAGGACCCGATGATCAATATGGGATCGATGCAGACGATGTTCTGAACGAACAGGAGCCCCACAGACTTCCCCGCATCCTGCGGCAAAGGGTTGAAGATCGTGTCGACGCTCATCCACAGCATCGCGACGAGCATCAGCAGGACCCAGACGTTCCAGGCCCGCCCCATCCACGTGGGAACACGGACCGATTGCCTCCGGCTATTTGCAGACTCTCGCAAGACCCTCGTGGACTCTCGCAAGGCGGGAGCTGCGCCGGCCCCTCGCTTTGACACGCCGGCGGGCACACGCCCGGCCGCGGCGGTGACCGCTGCGCCGAAATCCGCAACCGAGCCATACCGGGCAGCGGGATCGAACGCGCACGCAGTTCCTATGGCCTGCGCCCATGCGCCTCCGATGCCCCTTTGGGTGCATTCCTCGGCCCCGCAGATATTCGGGGGCTGCTCACCCGTCAGACAGAAATAGAGGATCTTGCCGAGCGCGTAGACATCGGTGCGTTCGTCGGTCTGCCCGAACCCGAACTGCTCGGGCGGGGCGTAGCATCGCGTGAGGAAATGCGTGGTGTCGGTCGACGCATCGGGATTCCACGTGCGCGCACTCCCGAAGTCGATGATGACCGCCTCGCCGCCACGCATAATCACATTCGTCGGCTTGAGGTCTCGATGGATGATCGGGCGGTCGAACGCCGTGTGCAGTTCCGTCACCGACCGGCACAAAGCGGGCAGCACCGAGGTGGCGAGCACCTCGCCCGCGCCGAGAGCCCGCTCCAGCTCTTCGACCGTACAGCCGTCGACGTGCTCCATCACGACGGTCATCGTGCCGCCGTTGCGCGAGCACTCAATCAGCCTTGGGACGCAGGCAAGGCTCATTCCCTGCTCCTGGGCGCGCCACAGCTCCTCATACGCCCCGCCGACGCCTGAAGAGGCGTCGATGGTCTTGCGGATGTACCTGCCGGCCCTGCCAGCACCCGGGCACCCGCGGACCAACTCGGTCGTCTCAAAGTCGGACTGCTTGATCACCCGCTCGACATGCCACGTCGTGGCCTCGGACGCGCGGGACAGGAACACCTCGAGCTCGTGGCGGAACGCGCCGTCCCCCGGGTTCGAGGCATTGAATGCGGATATGTCTTCGGAATTCCCCATGACCTGCATCATACCAGCGCACGGAGACATTTAGCAGACGGTCTCCTCGCCCAGGCGATACAGTTCCTCGTTCACCTTCTGGAGGCTGCACCCCTGGCCGATGCAAAAGATGATGATTGCATCGCGGCGGCATTTGGGGTTGAGGGAGCTCGTCCCGGCGGCTCTGAGCGCCCGGTTCGTCTCGCGCAGGGTGAGTGCCATGGCGAAGGCAATCTGCAGGACCTTGTCGCGCGAGGGGTTGCGGGCACCCGTGAAGATCTGGTAGCCGAACGTCTCGTTGAGGTCTGCCATGCGCACCACGCGCGAGCGCTTGAGGTGCTTTTTCTCGAGCATGTGCCCCAAGAATCCCGCCAGCGTCTCAGCAGGGAATTCGCGCCCGTCGACGAACGCGTCGAGGCTCGGCGCATCCAACAGCTCCTGCAGCACTTCTTCAGTTAACCGCTCCGTCATGACCGGCCTCCACTTTCTCCATTCCCATTGTAATCACGTTCTACGCAAAGGGGCGCATGCCCGATGCGCCCCTTTGGCCCAAATCACCGCCACGTTCCGATCGATGCGATTATGCCGGGACTTTCGCCAGGCACCTCACATGTGCCGAGGTTCCCCACACCCGCGCGAATTCCCAGCGGCACCCCGTTCAAACCGCTTAGGCTATCGCCCAAGTCGCAGCGGGCTTGTCGGCAAATGGCGAAGAATAATACAGGATGCTCGAGACATCGCCCTCGAAGTACACATAGCCGCTCACCGTGCCTCCCGCCGACAGGTCACCAAAGGAAAGCTCTTCGGTCGCCTCGGAATAATACGTATTATCGCCCTGGACGCCGTTCGCGCTCTCCCCCTTCCAGTCGTACGAGTTGAACGATAGCTTTTCATCGCTGTTGTTCGTGTAGGTGACGCGCACACCGGTCATGGCGGTGCCATCGTAATTGGTGAGGCCCGGCGTGACCTCGTCCACCGAAACCGTCATGCCGTTGGACAGCTCGACCGAAGCTCCCACGGCGAGCTTCTCATCAGCAGACGACGTAGGCTCATCATCGCTGGAATCATCGTCCTCAGAGGCATCGTCCTTTGAGGACTGCACGGCCTTCGGGCCGTTCACGGCGTCGTCGATTGCAGCGCTATACATGCTCTGGCTACCCAAAACAGCTGCAACGGAAACGATGTTCACCACAATCGCGGCGATGGCGAGGCCCTTGCCCGCGCGCTTTCCACGCAGGCAAGACACAAGCCCGGCAATGGCGAGCACGGCGCCGACGAGCGCCATGAAGAACGACACGTTGTTGATGATCGGCAGCAAGGACGTGAGGAGCGCGATGATTCCGAGCACCAACCCGGCAATGGCGATCCCGGAACGCGGCTGTTTTACCTGATTATTTTCCACGTTTTCCCTCCCATGACAGCGACCTATCCCTCAAGTCGCCTCGACACCCCCCATTATTTACACCTCTGCCGGGGATTTCATTAGCTGCGAGCTAAGGCCTCGACATGCGGAGCGAGCGGAAACGCGTTACCATGGGTGTCGGTTTATCTTCACCGCGCGTCAATGGACGCGCCCGGAAAGGTGGTTTTGCACATGAAGCTCGCAGTTCCCTCCATTGGCAAAGGCGGCTTTGACGCCCAGCGTTCCGCGCATTTTGGCCACGCCGACTGCTTCACCATCCTGAACATCGAGGACGGCAAAGTCTCCGTCGAGGGTACCATCGCCAATCCCCCTCACGAAGAGGGCGGCTGCATGCGGCCCGTGCGTATCCTCTCCGAGGCCGGTATCGACGCCATCGTGGCCGTAGGCATGGGCATGCGCCCCATGCAAGGCTTTGCCGCCGCGGGCATCACCGTCCTGCACGATGCTGAGTCCGCGACCGTGGGAGCCGCCGCCGAGCGCATCGCCACTGGGCAGCTCGACGCCATGGGTCCCGAGCACGCCTGTCACCACTAGAAGACCGAGGGTAATTCCGCCCACAGTCGTTCAGGTCTCGTGCCGTTCGCACAAACAGCGATTCAATCAGGGACGAGCGCAGCAATCTGCGATACCCGCCCCGATTCCTTTATCGATGGGAGTTTCCATGGCGAGCAACAAGCGCTCAGCGCGCGCCAAGCAACGAGCGGCATTCGAGGCCGGCCTTGAGGACGGCTTGAGCGCTGGCGGCATGGACGACCTCTTTGCTCGCGAACATGCACGCGAAGAACGAATCGACGCTGAACATGACGCAGCCCTCCGCCACAAGGCTTGCGAGTCGAAGAACCGCTACGCAAGCCGCCCCGAGGCAGAAGCGGCCCTGATTTCCTGCGAGGAACACGGGAGACACGGGCTCTCGATATACCGCTGCCCGTACTGCAATGGCTGGCACCTCACGAGCCACCCGCAAAAACGATAGGTCGCCTGCGTTCCACATGCTGGCATCACGATCCCGTGTTAGACTCTGACTCGCCCGCCCGATGGATTCGGGCCCCATGCGAGGGCACCACCGCGAAGAGACAAGGTGACCATGCGCTTTTAGACATCCACCTCAACGATTCTGTTGGCCTCCGATCAAACAAGGAGGGGATGTCTTTATGCAGCTCGCACTCTCGCGTGTGACCTACACGCACCCCGCGGCACAAGACCCCATTTTGAATAACGCGACCATTGCCTTCCCGCAAGGCTGGACCGGGCTTTTGGGCGACAACGGCTGCGGCAAGTCCACGCTCGCCAAAATCGCCTGCGGCCTTCTGAAACCCGACTCGGGAGCGGTTTCGGGCAATCTGCTCGCCGCCTACTGCCCACAGGAGGCAGACGAAGCGCCCGCGATCCTGGCGGACTTCGCGCTCGACTATGGCCGCGAGGCCCGCAGCCTCCGCAAACGCCTGAGTCTCACCGATGACATGCCCTGGCGCTGGGACGAGCTCAGCTTCGGTGAGCGCAAGAAGTTGCAGATCGCCTGCTCGCTCTGGCAGCGACCCGATGTGCTCGCAGTGGATGAGCCGACCAATCACCTCGATCGCGAGGCCCGTGCCCAACTGACAGGACTGCTGGCCAGCTTCACCGGCGTCGGCATCCTCGTGAGTCACGACCGCGAGCTGCTGGATGCGCTCGCATCGCGCTGCGCGTCGTTCGAGGCAAGCGGGCCCCGCGGGGAGATGCGCATCGTCGTGCGGCCCGGTGGCTATTCCGCCGGGCACATGCAGGCGGAGCGGGAGCGCGCCACAGCGGCGGGCGAGCGCAAACGCGCCAAAGGCGAACTCGCGCGACTCGCCGCCGAGCGGGGGCAGCGCTCCCAAGAGGCGGCGCGATCTGATGCCAGACGATCGAAGCGGGGGCTCGACCCCAAGGACAGGAGCGCACGGGCGAAAATCGACCTCGCCATCTTTACCGGCCAAGACGGCGCTCGCGGCAAACTGCTGCGGCAAATGGACGGCCGCATTGCCGCGGCGCAAAGCAGGGCCGATGCGGCATTCGTCCCCAAACGCTACGACGGCAGCCTGTTCCTGGACGCCAAACCCAGCCCCCGCAAAACCGTGCTCCACATTCCTGCGGGCCGTATCCCGTGCGGCGAGAGCGAACTCGATCTGCCGGAGCTCTTTGTGGGAAATACGGAGCGCATCGGCATCATTGGGCCAAATGGTGCCGGAAAGACCACCCTGCTCGATCATCTTCGCGCGCTCTTGCATCTGCAGGCAGAACACCGAGATGCGCACGCCCTCACAATCCTCGACATACCCCAAGAGCCGAGTCGGGAGCAACGGTCGCAGATACTCGAAGAGGTCCGCTCCCTCTCCCCTGCCGACCGCGGACATGTATTCAGCTGCGTGGCGCAGCTGAACTCAGAACCCGACCGCATCATGGAAGGCGCTGCAACCAGCCCCGGTGAGCTGCGAAAACTGATGATTGCCCGCGGCCTGCCGGACGCGCCCGCGCTCATCATCATGGACGAGCCCACCAACCACCTCGACCTGCACTCGGTTGAGGCATTGGAGCAAGCGCTCGCGCAATTCGGAGGAGCGCTGCTCCTCGTGAGCCACGACCATGCGTTCCTGCGAGCGTGCACAAGCATCACCTGGGAAATCGAAGCGGGCGCGCTGAAGGTGACGCAGCACTGAGCGTTTTGTTGCAGTAAACGGGCGACAGATCGAGTACCAATAAGATTCTCAAGAAGAAAACCGCAGTTAGCAACTTCGTGAATCCCCGCGTCTACTTAGCAATCCCTTGGTCCACTGCAACAAAACAAGAAAGGCCGACCCATGTGGGCCGGCCTTTCCCCCGTCGACGCGCGTTACGCGCGAAATCCGACGAAGTGTCAGTTCAAACTACTCGAACTCGATGGTCCCGCAGGGCTTCGGGGTGAGGTCGTACAGGACGCGGCAGATGCCGTCGACCTCAGAGGCGATGCGGTCGCCGATCTTCTTGAGGAGCGCCCAGTCGAGCTCGGGCACCTCGGCGGTCATGGCATCGACGGTGTTGACGGCGCGGATGAACGCCGGCCACTCGTAGAGGCGCTTGCCCTCCTTCACGCCGGTGACGCGGAAGTCGGGCACGGAGACGAAGTACTGCCAGACCTTGCCCTCAAGGCCTGCCGCGGCGAACTCCTCACGCAGGATGGCGTCGGCCTCGCGCAGGGCCTCCAGGCGATCACGGGTGATGGCGCCGAGGCAGCGCACGCCCAGGCCAGGGCCCGGGAAGGGCTGACGCTCAACCATGTTCTCGGGCAGGCCGAGCTCGCGACCGACTACGCGGACCTCGTCCTTGTACAGCAGGCGGACGGGCTCGCAGAGCTCGAACTGCAGGTCGTCGGGCAGGCCGCCCACGTTGTGGTGGGCCTTCACGCCGTCGGACTCGAGGATGTCGGGGTAGATGGTGCCCTGGGCGAGGAAGGAAACCTCGTCGCCCACCTTGCGGGCCTCCTCTTCGAACACGCGGATGAACTCGGCGCCGATGATCTTGCGCTTGGCCTCGGGCTCGGCCACGCCGTCGAGCAGGGACAGGAAGCGATCCGTGGCGTCAACGTAAACGAGGTTGGCGTCGAGCTGGTTGCGGAACACATCGATGACCTGCTCGGACTCGCCCTTGCGCATGAGGCCGTGGTTCACGTGCACGCAGATGAGCTGCTTGCCGATGGCCTTGATGAGCAGCGCGGCGACCACGGAGGAATCGACGCCGCCGGACAGGGCCAGGAGGGCCTTCTTATCGCCGATCTGCTCGCGGCAGGCGGCGACCTGCTCCTCGATGAAAGCCTGAGCGAGCTCAGGGGTGGTGATGCGGACCATGTCGTCGGGGCGCTTGTTCAGATCCATGGGTCTCCTTTCAAGGGCGCGCGCGATGGGCGCGATGGGACGTCTTGTAGGCGGGACGTCATATATCACACAGCATTATGCCTTTTCCGCGTGATAGATGCGGGAGAATCGTGCGGTGATGATACGATTTCCACCGTAGGAACCTGTCTAAGGAGGACCGATGGTCACCCTGTCCGACGCCCGCATCGACGAGCTCATCGCCGAGGACGTGCCTTATATCGACCTGACCAGCCATATTCTGGGCGTCGACACCCAACCGGGGGAAATGGAGTACTTCACCCGCGAGGCGTGCGTGCTCGCCGGAAGCGAGGTGGCCTCCCGCATCGCAACCAAGCTTGGGTGCACCGTTGCATGCATCCTGCCCGACGGCACGGAGCTCGAGGCGGGCCAGGCCTTCATGACCCTCGGCGGGACGGCCGCCCAGCTCCATCAGGCCTGGAAGGTCTGCCTCAACGTGTTCGACCATCTCTCCGCCGTTGCGACCAAGACCCGCGCGATGGTCGACGCCGCGCACGCCGCCAACCCGTCCTGCGAGATCCTCACCACGCGCAAGAGCATGCCGGGCGTGAAGGACCTCCTCGTGGAGGCTACCATCGCCGGCGGCGCGTTCCCCCACCGCCTGGGCCTGTCCGAGACCGTCCTCGTGTTCGACCATCACCTCTCGTTCATGGGAGGGATCGACGCGTTCATTGAGCAACTGCCCCAGATCCGTTCGCGCTGCATCGAGAAGAAGCTGTTCGTCGAGGTGAACGCCGAGCAGGCGCTCGCCCTCGCATGGCACAACGCCGCCTGCACGCGCGCCTGCGCCGCCTCGCGCGGGGCCGTTGCCTGGGCCGGCGTCGATGGCATCCAGCTCGACAAGGTCGCAGTCGACGAGCTGGCCGAGCTCGTGGGCAACCTGCGCGCGCTCGACCCGCGCCTCACCATCATCGCTGCCGGGGGCGTCAACCCCGAAAACGCGGGGGAATATGCCGCCACCGGCGTGGACGGACTCGCCACCACCGCGCCCTTCACCGCCAAGCCCATCGACATGAGCGTCCGCATGCGACGCCTGGGATAGGAAACCATGACCTCTTCCTCCAAGTCCGCCGCCGAAGGCCCCTCCGCCAGCGCGAGCACCGCCGTCAACGCCAACGCGGCGCCGGTGAAGCGCTACTCGCTGTTCACCGCGATCTGCCTGATCGTGGGCATCTGTATCGGCTCCGGCATCTTCTTCAAGTCCGACAACGTCCTCATCGCCACCGGCGGCAACGTCGCGCTCGGCGTCGCCATGATGCTGCTCGCCGCCACGACCATCGTCTTCGGCGGCCTCACCCTGGCCCGCTTTGCCGCGCGCACCACCGGCCACGGAGGGCTGATCGACTACGCGGAGGAATTCCTGGGCCCGCGCCGGGCCGCGTTCATCGGCTGGAACTTCACCTTTCTGTACATGCCCGTCGTCTGCTCCGTGCTCAGCTGGGTCGTGGGCGTGTACGCGTGCATGACCTTCAACCTGCCTGGGACGTTTGCCTGGCAGATGGGCATCGGCCTGGCATTCCTGCTGGCCTGCACCGCGTGGAACATCCTGTGGCCCACCTTGAGCGGCTACTTCCAAAATCTCACCACGCTGGCCAAGGCCCTGCCGCTGGTGCTCGTGGGCGTCATAGGCCTTATGGTGAACGACCCGGTCGCCCAGCTGAGCTCCGACATCGCCGCCGCACCGGCAGCCGGCACCGCATGGATCGCCGCGGCGGCGCCCGTCGCCTTCGCCTTCGACGGCTGGAGCTCCGCAGTGAGCATCGCGCCGGAACTTAAAGATGCACGCCGCAACCTGCCCCGCGCGCTCATCGCCGCCCCCGTCATCATCCTCGCGCTTTACCTGGGATACTTCGTGGGTATCTCGTGCTTCCTCGGGCCGCAGACCGTCATCGAGGCGGGCGATGCGAGCCTCTCGCTCATGTTCGTCAAGCTCTTTGGCGAGCAGGCCGGTGCGCTGCCCAACGTCATCGCGCTCATCGCCGTGCTCGGAGGTGCCAACGGCATGGTGCTTGCCACCCTGCGCATGCCCCAGTCCCTGGCGCTCCACCACATGATGCCTTGCGAGCGCACCGTGAGCCGCATGAACGCGACGCTGCGCTTCCCGGTGGTGAGCGCCATGATCGCATTGGCCACCACGTTGTTCTGGGTTGGCGTGCATGCCGTGGTGAGCACCCTGGCGCTGCTTCCCAACGGCGATATCTCCGAGGTCGTGGTGGCAATGACCATGCTGATCCTGCCGCTGTATTACGCCGAAGCGCTCCGCGGGGCGCTGCGCGAGGACGCCCCCGCGCTCATGCGCGTACGCCGCGCTGTGGCACCCGCCATCGCGCTCGCGAGCTCACTCACCATCGGCCTGTCGAGCATCTCCGATCCAACGCGCTGGCCGTTCGTCATGGCCTTCACGGCGCTGCTCCTCGTGATGACCTTCGCGCTCACACCCAAGCGGGGCGCTTAGGCGTCCGGAAGCGCGCGCTCCTCGCGAGCCTCGGCGAAGGCTGCCTTCATGGTGGGGTTATTCCGCGTGAGCTTGCGGATGGTGAGGCCCTGGGCCTTGTCGTTCGCCAGGCGCAGGTTGTTCTCGCTCGAAATCAGATTGTTTCTTCTATCGCGATGAGCGGATGCGCCGTCGCTCGCGCTGCGACTCAATCATATGGCGTATCGCCATCACGGGATGATGGAAGAGCATGCGCGGACCCGCGTACCGCATCACCGTGCGGATGCGCTCGAGCATCTCGGGTCGGTAGCAGTGCACCGTGCAATTCGAGCAGAACGTCTTTTCTTCCATGAACGGGCAGTGCTCGCTGCGCGCGTGGGCATACGCCTCGAGCTCGGCGCATTCGGGACAGAGGTCCCGCCGCTCCCCGGAGTCCTGCTCCCGAAGGGCCGCCCCCTCCCGCATCTGCTGCATCTCGCCGCCCCGCTCTCGCAGCGGCGCCGAACGATGCGCGGAATGATTGCCCTTGCAATACAAGGCGATCATCTGGCTTACGATTTCCTGCTCGCGTTCGCGCTTGCGCTTCAGCGCATCGGCCGTCAGGCGCGCCTCGCTCTTCACCATCGTCCGCTACACCTCGTAACTATCCGTAAAATCGGGATCGACGCCCGGCGCCTCCTCGACGGCGACGCCCTCGCGGGCAGCGCGCTCCGCCTCCTCGCGGGCCTCGTCGAACTTCGCCTTCATGGTTTTGTTACCCCAGGTAAGCTTGCGGATGCTGAGCCCCTGGGCTTTGTCGTTCGCCAGACGCAGGTTGTTCTCGCTCGAGATCAGATTGTCCTTGACCTTCTGCAGGTGCTTGATGGTGGCGTCGATCTCATCGATGGCCGTCTGGAACTTGCGGCTCGCCAGGTCGTAGTTGCGGTTGAAGCCCTCCTGGAATCCCAGCAGCTTTTCCTCGAACTCTGTGACGTCGATGTTCTGTTGGCGTACGAGCTCGAGCTCCTGCTTGTAGGCGAGCGCGTTCATGGCGGCGTTACGCAGCAGCGTGATCATGGGGATGAAGAACTGCGGGCGGATCACGTACATCTTCTCGTAGCGGTAGCTCACGTCCACGATGCCCGTGTTGTACAGCTCGCTCTCCGGCTCGAGCAGAGTGACCAGCACCGCGTACTCGCAGCCCTTCTTCTTGCGGTCCGAATCGAGCTTCTTGAAGAAGTCCTCGTTCTTGTGCTTGGTGGCCGTGGCGTCATTCTCGTTCTTCATCTCGAACATGATCGAGACGATCTCGTTACCGGCCTCATCGCACTCGCGGAAGATGAAGTCACCCTTGGTGCCGTCGGAGGCGTCGTTGTCCTTCTCGAAGTAGGCACGAGGGAACGCCGTGGCGCGCAGCTGATTGAACTGGGTCTCGCAGTGCTGCTCGAGGGTCTCGCCCACCATCTTGGTGGAGAGGCGCGCCTTCATATCGCGCAGGCGCTCGATCTCCTCGTCCTTGTAGCGGATAAGGTCCTGAGCGCTCTTGCGGGCCTGCTCGATCTCGAGCGCGTGGGCGGTCTCGATCTGCCGCTTCTCCGCCTCGCGCGTCTCGTGGTCGGCGGCGCGGCCGTCCTTTTCGCGCGCGAGGTCAAAGCGAGCCGCATCCAGGTCGTGAGCGAGCTTGGCGCGCTCCTCCTCGAAGGCGGTGCGCGCCTCATTCACAGCTTGCGTCACCGCGAGATCTCGCTGGGTGGCGCCGGCGTCCAGCTGCGCCTTGAGCGAGGCGATCTGCGCATCGCGCGCGGCGACCATCTGGCGCAGCTCCTCTTTTTTGTCGGCGGCGTCCTGCTGCACGACCATGCGCTCGCGCTGGGCGGCGACCTTCACCGCAGACTCGCGCTCCTCAACGGCGGACTCGAGCTTGGCGGAGAGCTCGGCGATGCGGGCATCCGCCTCGGCACGGACACGCATGAGCTCGGCGGCGCGCTCAGCCTGCTCGCTCGCCAGCTTTGCGGAGCTCGCCGCGTTCGCCTCCTGCAGGGCCGCGGCGCCCTGCGCTCGCGCCTCCTGCAGCTCGGCGGCACTGCGGGCCTTGGCCTCCTGTAGCTCTGCCGCGCCGCGTGCGAGCGCCTCCTGCAGCTCGGCCTTCTGGGCCGCCATCGTGCGGTCGAGCTCTGCCTTGGCCTGAGAGCGGGCGAGCTCGAGCGCCTGCTCGTGCTCGCGACGCAGCGAGGCGGCGCGCTCCTCCACCTCATGGGCGAACTGATCATCTCGCACCTGACGGACAATGCCCTCGTAATCGCTCTCATCGAGATTGATGACCGTACCGCACTTGGGACACGTGACCTGGTTCATATGCCTGCTCCTCGTCTGGCCGCCACCCGAAGGCTCATCCGAGCCCATTCCATATGCTTCGAACTATACCCGCCCGTCCGGACAAAACTCGTACGCGGCACCGCGCGGAGCGAGATCGCCCGACGCGTCCACTCGGCGCGCTCATCGGACAGACGCCACCATCCTGCGGATACTCGGCAAACTCGAGGCTTCCTCCAGTATGGCGATCAGTTCGTCAGCCTGGAAGAACACACCACGACGCCTGTTTCCAATCGGCCGTAAGATCTCATATTCACATGCCCTGGACACAACGTTTTGTGCCGCGCGTGGAGTGATATCCAATTCGCTCGCGACGTACGCAACGTTGACCACCGGCTGCTCCGCCAATATGGACGGCAGCTTATAGATGCTGGAATTTTCGCGCTCGGTCATTATCTCGCGCCAGCCCTCGAACACGTCATCGAGGCTCCTCGCCACGAGCCTGCCCACCACAAGAGACAACTCAAGCGCCTCCACGAGCTGCCTGACCACGGCGATGGGATCACCTTGCTGATACGCATCGAGAGACTCCATGTAGGCATCTACGTTGTGAAGCAGGCCCGCGGACACGGGCAGTGTGACATGGGACATCACCCCGGATTTGCGCAGCATCTTGTGCAGCAACACACGGCCCGTCCGCCCGTTCCCATCAATGAACGGGTGAACCGTTTCGAACTGTGCATGCAAAACCGCGGCCTGAACGACGGGGTCGACATCATCGCGTGAGGCAAAGCGAACCATGTCGTCAAGATACTCGGGAACGCGCTCCCATGCCGGCGGCACATACTGAGCGCCGTGGGGACTGTACGGGGTCCCTCCCACCCAAACCTGCTCTTCCCGTAACTCTCCTCCAAATGTCTCACCGCTCCAATTGATCAGAGCCCGATGAATATCGAGGATTGATTCGACGGTCAGTTCGTCACGAGCGGACAGCGCCTCTCGCATCGCAGCGATGTTTCCCGCGATGAGGCGGGCGTTCTGAGGCGTCTCATCGGTCAGCTCCGCCAACGCGACGTTTCGAACACTTGAGGTGAGCCGTTCAATCTGAGAGCTTGCGGAGGATTCGCTTCTCAACAGGAGGGCGGGCAGGTCATACCCGCGCTCAGCCTGTTCGCCATCAAAACGGGCGATCGATATGAGCAGGTCGGACATGCGCGCCGAAAGAACCGAATCAAGGAAGACGTCCTTGTGCGTAATCATGTGCGGAACCGCGGCATCGTACTCGGGCAATATTCTTCTACGGGCGCTTTTGGGAAAAAACTCGAGCTCGTCTGGGTCGCGCTGCCACGCTCGCTGTTCATACGAGATTGGCTGCCATTGATTAAGCCGTCTGCCCGCTGCCACCATTTTTACTTCCTTTACATAGCTGCTAACGGAAGTGAACTGGATTTCACTTCCGTTATTGTAGCTTAAGAGAAGTGAACTATATTTCACTTCCGATAGCATATGGCTAACGGAAGTGAAACTCGATTCACTTCCGTTAGGTGCCCTCTTTTGGAAGCGAGCTGCTCGCGGCGCCGTCTTCCCTTGAGGGAAGGGCGCGACGCAGATACACCATGTCCCTGAGCTGAACTCCCGCCTCGATAATCGGATGGTCGTAGTTGTCGACGAAGAAATTGGGCAGCACATGTGAACGCGCGAAGCCGCACGTCTCGTAAAACGGCACGGTAAGCGGGCTATCCCCCGTGCCCACCTGCAGCACGCCGTGCGTGGGCGCGTACCGGGTGGCCGCAAAGTCCAGAAGGGCGCGACCCACGCCGCGGCGCTGGAACTCGGGAGCGACCGCCAGGTTCTTCACCTCGGCAATGCGCGCACCGGAGGCGTCAACGCCCTCGTCAGTCACGATCATGCAACCGAGGACGGGCGCGGGCCGGACCGAAAGCTCAGATTCGGCTCCACTCATAGGGGTGAGTCCGGAGCTCTCAGCTGAAGCGCATCCCAAATCTCCCCATCCGAACGCCGCGTACATATCGCCTCGGCGCAAATAGCGCTCGACCATATCCCACTGCTCATCGGCAAGCAGGAGCAGGTCGCGGTATCGCTCACGGTCGCGATCGACGGATGCGATGTGAAGGGACAACGTCACGAGTGAACTCCCAAAGCCATCGAAGGGTGATTGCGGCGTCATTGTAGCGTGCCTTTTCACCCTCGTCTCTGGGTCGAAAGCCACAAATCGAGTGATTTTGTAACGAATAATCGGAAGGGGCAAGTAGACGGGCAAAACCGACGGCATAACCGCTGATAAACTCCTTTACTTTTTCCCTCTATCCGGCCATGCAATTTCTTCGTTACAAAAACGCTCGATTTGCGGCAATCCGCTTTGGACACGACAACGAGAACGACCTTCACGCCATCTGGCATCCTCTGGGAAGTCTGCCAGCGGGGACCGGAGCGGCGGCGGACTGCGCACCGGGAACCGCAACGTCAGGCTGTACGCTGGGTTAACTTACCGCGAGTCGGTCACGAACACGGCGGCGCGGACCTGATGCCACGGACTGCGTTCGGGCGCGACCTGGAGCACGCGGCACTCGAAGACGTCCTCGTGACCGTAGAAGAACATGGTCGAGAGCGGCCCCACCAAATCAGCTGGGATGTAACCGAGCATGGTGCCGTGGAACTTGACGGCGATGGCGTCAGCGTCGTGCGGGTTATCGCGCTCCGGCTCGAGGTCGAGCGTGTCGCCCGCTTTGAGCTCGTTGAGGACAAGCGCACCGTCGTGGTGCTGGAATCCGGCGATATTGAACGTGAACAGATTGCGTGACGGCTCGTACATGGTGGACTCCCTTCAAGCCCTGCACCGCGCTCCGTTTACGCGGCTTTTTCTACGGCTTAAAGGTACGACCCCGTGCAGACAAAATGACGATCTACCCAACTTGACGCCGAGCAGCGCATTGATAGATCATACAGCCAGTCGAAGGAGGCATCCCATGCACACCGTCCAATACGAAATCATCAACATTCCTGCCATCGATCTGGAACGAATTAAGTTGCCAAGATTCCAGCGTAAGCTCGTGTGGCCAAGAAGCAAAAAAGAGCAGTTTATCAATACTCTTCATGAGGGACTGCCCTTCGGGTCGGTGTTGGTCTATCCCGAAAGCCAAGAGCCGGATGCCAACCTCCTCATCATAGACGGCCAGCAGAGACTATCAACCATCATCGAATTCAACCGCGACCGTCTTAAGTTTTGGAAACCACTGAACCCAGAGATTTATGGAAGTGCACTTCTCTCAATCAACAGCTCCCTTCCGGACGGTGCCCAACTCAGCGAGTCAGAATTTGATAACCTCCTTCATCAAGACAGGCGTTCTCTCGATGACTGGCTTGACGATATCGATGACAAGGCGAGCCGGAAAACCGTGCGTGCGGAATTTGGAAGAATCGAGCAGGAGCTATCCAATTATGTCGATTTCTCCAGCCTCCTCATACCCGCAATCAAGTTCATCGGTGACAAGAGCCTTATCGCAGAGGTCTTCTCTCGTCTGAATCAAGGTGGCGTTAAATTATCGAAATACCAGGTATTCAGTGCCGCTTGGATACACACGCAAATCAAACTCTCTACATCCGAACTTCAAAACGACATTTTGGAAAATGTAAAGAAGTACTACACATCCATGGGAAAGGGAGCAGCTTTTGAACTCGATGACTTTTCTGAAGATGCATTGACCGCGACTAGAATAATCACCCTCTCCGACCTCGCCATCGCTCTTGGAATGTACATGCAGGAGCACCTGAATTCACTCGCCCCTCAAACCGACAATAAGATTGCTGAACTCGGATTCGGCCTTCTGGGCGTCGCCGTCGATCTCGATAATCGAAAATTGGGAAAGCTACTCGACTACTCCGACTTTATCCAATCCAATCTCCAGATCATCCTGGAAAAGACCGAGCGCATCTGCAGCAATCTGCAAGACGTGTTTTCAAAAATGTTGAAGGTCGTCAAGGCCAACAAAAGTGACGAATACGCCCGGGCACTTTCGACCAATTTCAAAACCCTGTCTTATTTTGCCGCGCTTTGGTACCTGGATCCTGACTCACCTGAGTATCGTCACACCCTTAGGAACATTAAGGGCCATTACCTGCTCGACGCCCTTACGGGAGTCTGGAGCTCCGCCGGCGACCAGCGCCTCCTCGAGTATCAGCCAAGCTATAAAAAACGCGACTACCTTACCCCCGTTGACCAACGCGAACTCGAATCCGCTTTCGACCAATGGCTTTCATCCAACACGGCGGGAATTCGGTTCAATGGGGAGACCAAGGCGATCATCACTATTCATGCCAATTTAACCTACTTGGCGAAAACAGTTCCAAATGGAGAGAGCTTCGAGCTCGAGCACATCATTGCGAAAAAATACTTCGAAGCGGCGGACGAGAAAACTAGGCAGGCGCTATTTGGCAATTCCATAGGTAACTGCATGTTCCTGCCCAAAGGGCTCAACAACCGAAAGAAAGCCAAAACCCTTTATGAGGTCAATACCGATGAGCGCTACACAAAGCTCATCACGGAGTCTTTCTATTTCTCTGAGCAAGACTTAGAGGATGCAATCGGGGCTATTGCATCTGGCAATCGCGAGCTCGCCAACAGCATCATTAAAAGACGCGCAAAGCTTATCGCAGATGACACAGTCAGAATCCTGCTCATATAAAGCTGGGCACAACGCGCTGGCATGGCGTCAATTATTCATCCTGTTGACAATCGCCTTGCCGATTAAATGCGGTATGCCCACGATGAGGGCGTTTCCCATGCAGAACGCACGGTTGACATCAGTCATGCCGGTGTCCGTCCAGCCTCTCGGGAAGCCCTGAAGCTGATCGAGCTCATCTGGGACCAAACGGCGATACCTGCCGTCCGCCGTCGCGACAATATGTTTGCTTCGAGAAGCCGACCCCCCCCCCTCACTGGTAAGGATGGTTCGGGCAGGCGCGTCAACGGGGTCGGGAAAAGCCATGGCGCCCTCAGAATACCGATACGTAAAGCCCGTCTTTTTGTTGACGCGTGGCTCGTTCTTCCCACCCTTGAAATAGCGCCATTTGGCAAGCTTCGCCTCGTCGACGAAAAATTCTTCCGGCACCTCAGAATCGGAAACGAGAACGTCGCCCAGCGTCTTGCTCGGCCCTTCATACGCTGCCTCGACTTTTGCGGTCATAACTGTACAGCCCTGCATGACTCCCGCATTTTGAAACGGGGATGTCTTAAGCCCCACGCCGAAGCGCTCCGTGTTCTCAAAAGGATCGTCATAAATCGGAATCGTCGCTTCCGTCGCAACGCATCGCGCCGGAAGCGCATCCGCCATAACACCCGCGCGGAGTCGTTCCTTCAGATCCCAAGCGTCTTCCGTCCGCTCTGCGTAGATATACACTCTGCGGCGCTTCTGCGGGAACCCGTAATCCGCTCCATTCACCACACGCCATTCCGCGGAATATCCAAGCGAAGCCAAGCAAGACAGAATAATTGCGAAGTCGCGACCGCGTTGCGACGCGGGACTCTTGAGCAGGCGATCAACATTTTCGAACAGACAGTACTTGGGCTGCTTCAAACGCAGGAACCGATAGATGTCCCACCATAGAACACCCTTCTTGCCCTCAATACCGTTTGCCTGTGACAGGGGCTTTGCCACGGAGTAATCTTGACAGGGGAATCCGCCGACAACCATATCCACATCGGGAATATCGATCTCTCCCACTTCATAAGCGCCCAAAACCGCATGTATGTCTTCGTTGACCACGGAACCGTAGCCGAATCGCTCTTCATAACAACGCGCAGCAAACTGCCTGGCAGGAGAGCCCTGGGGCTCCCACTGATTCGCCCAAACCGTCACGAACGGCCCGGCAGCGGGCATCTCAAACTCCGGATGATCCTCATTGCTATAGCCCTCAAGACCCAGGCGAAAACCGCCAACCCCCGCGAACAATTCCGCAACTCGTATCACGTTTCCAGTCATTCCGCTGTGTCCTAGCCTCTCTTCAAGCGCTTCATCAGTCGGAGCGCGCAAATCCCGCCTTACTCTATCGATCTCGGATGCGATATAACGCGCGTTCAGCCAAAAGCACTTCTTCGTCTCGAACGATCCATAAGGCGTCGGAAGCACATCTGCTTTGTTTCTGCCATGCGGCCTTACATGGCAACACCGATTTTCCGTTGATTTGACCGACTGGTCCGCATGACCGGATCTCACCCGCCGCTGCATTTCCTCATAACAGCGACGCGCTTCCAGCAGGTCCATGTCGGGCATCTGCCAAAAGAGCAGCTCAGCCAATCTAAACGTACCTTTATCGGCCGCGTCCTCCCGATATACAACGAAGAGATACTTCTGAGCCAAGTAACGCCTAAAGTCACTGGAATTGAACTCACATATCGCAAGGTCGCAGTAATCGAACGTCGGAAATGAAATCGACTCCTTGGGCATTCCGTTGCACTTGATCCTCATCGTCTTTGGCTTCACGCCCGCTTTCTCAAACTCCGCGATGCGAGAATCCTCGTCGACACCCAGGATGTGCTTCGTTATAAGCGCGCAAAGGTTCTTGGGCTTCCTATTTCCCTGCCACCCATATCCACACACGCTCGCCAATTCGTTTTCCGACAAGCCTATATATGGCTCGAATCTACGCCTCACCAACGCAAGCAAATCGAGCCCCGAACTTCCACTGTCCCTGCGAATTGCCTGTGCTTCTAGCATGCCGTTGAGCGCGACTGTCATATACGAAGGCTTTATTGCCCAAGCCCTCGGCTTGGCGGGGACATCCGAATACGGTTGCTCCGTTCGCTTCGCGGCATTCGCCGCTTTGGTCGCTGCCTCCAGATACAAGGTGTCCGAACCGGACAGCTCATGAGCCCTGCCTCGGCGAATCTTCCGCACGACGATATCCCAATCCCTTTTGAACGTCGGGATATCTTCATCCGGAATCCCCCAGAGCTCCACAAGCTTGACGAGATAATCAACGGGATTGAGCTCTTTGTCATATTGGTACGCAATGAGCAAGATCTGGTGTAGCTTCTTCTGAAGCGAGCTCGTCTCCCAAGTCTCATCAACAACGCTCATATAATTGATCATGCTAATTACCAGACGCTCTTTAGCCGAAAGTCGCCCGTCTTTCAATTGTTTGAGCGGAGTCGTTTTCAACTCAGTTCCAACTTCGGCAAAATCCGCATCAGGGTCGCTATTGATTTCATAATGGAAGTAGTACTTTTCAACCGCGTTGCCGAACGACCCCCTTCTTTTATGTGGGTCCTCGACTCGCTCCAGTCCCGGGCATTCCTCCCTGAGCGTATGGCCTTCAAGACGCTTGGCATACGCAAGGATTGACTCAATTGAAGAGCTGTCATATTCCAGGGTTGCGTCCACGATTTCCACCTTATTAGGAACGCCTGTTCGATCTCTGTATTGTACCGATCGAACAGACGTTCCTCAAAGTAGGTGCAGTCGGATTGGCGGGAACCAATGCTTGCCCGTATTCCCTTCGCATCGCCTATACAATATTGATCAACGCAATTCCCACACCAAAGGAGCCCTCGCCATGTCCAACTCCTACCTTGTCGTCATCGACATGCAAAATGACTTCATCGACGGCGCCCTGGGCACGCCCGAGGCGCAGGCCATCGTCGAGGCGGTCGCCCAACGCGCCAGCAGCTTCAGCGGCACGGTCGTTTTCACCAAAGACACCCACGGCAGCGACTACGCAACCACGCAAGAGGGTCGCAACCTGCCCATTCCCCACTGCATCGCCGGCACGACCGGCTGGGAGCTCGCACCCGCCCTCGAGACGGTTCGCACCCACCGCAGCGCTCCCGTGTTCGAAAAGCCCTCGTTCGGATCGCTCGACCTTGCCCGCTGGCTCGTCGCGCAAAACGACGCCGAGCCCATCAACTCCATCGAACTCTGCGGCCTGTGCACCGACATCTGCGTGGTCAGCAACGCCCTCACCATCAAGGCGCACCTGCCCGAGGTCCCGCTCAGCGTGAACCCCGCCCTGAGCGCCGGCGTCACCCCCGCCGCGCACGACGCCGCGATCACCACCATGGCGAGCTGTCAGGTGCAAATCCTGTAACCGGGCTCGGGCCTCGTTTTGCGGCGGCCTTTCGCCCCGATGACCCGCCTGAGACAGACCCCATACCCACGCACGGGCCTCACCCCGCGCCGTCTCTCGCGACCTTGCGATTGGCGGCGTTCTTGTTTTTTGGCCAGCTACCGTGCCAACGCTGCAGCGTACCATTTGAATGCTGGGATGAGCTGCATGCGCAGCACGTTGCGACGCGCATCGAAACCGCTGCTGCGGATTCTCAGCCGAATGCCCATCGCACGTGCAACGTCCACGACGAGCTGGTTGTACAGATGCTCTTCGACAATGTCCTCGTACCAGACGTTCAATATGGTCCAGCCCGAGCCAACCAGCTTGTTCTGCCTGCGGTCGTCGCGCTCGACCTGCTCGATCATGTGGAACTTGCGGCCCTTGTACTCGAGACCGACCTTATGACCGGGGAATGCAACGTCCACATAGCGGTCCCCGTCGGCGGTTGAGACGCGATGGTTGAGCGAGACAGGCCCGAGGGCATAACCACCGAGTCGCCGCGGCCAGGTAAGCAATGCGCAAAGAACGGATTCCATGGGCGAGTTGGAGCCGTCACCGACCAGCTCAAGCGCCTCGCGGGCCCGGACGATCCCCGGCGCTCCGGGCATCGCATCCAGCACACGGGCGATCTGTTCGACGGAAGTCAGGGGCTTCGCCGTGTTGGTAAGACCATCCCATGAATCATCGAGGAGGTAGGTTCCGCACAGCTCGAGGCCGATCATCGCCAGCTCCTCGACGGTGCGCTGCCGCTTCTTGTGCAGGTCCACTGTTGCAAGATGCAGAAATGTCAGAGCCGGGCTCGTCACTAAAACATCCCTATTCACGTAAATAAGCGAACGAGGTGGCAACTCCGCCGCGCTGCGGTGGCACACGATGTCGTCGCGGCTGCGGGCGCCCGACTCTTTGGACACCAGGATGTGCACGGGACGCGTTTTCACACCCAAACGCCCCATGTCGTCCGCAAACATAGCTTTTGGCGATATGCCGCAGCCATCCAGTTTTTGCGTGCGTGGTCTATCCAAAAACTCCGGCGCCAATCGTCCGCTCGATCGCATAAATTCGAGCGCTGACTCTCCAAAAATGCATACGCTCATGACCGTCGCCCCCTCGGCCCGATACGTTTTGCTCAGTGTGGTCAAAATACCCTGATTGTGCGCTGAGCAATCAGTGACGCAGTTGCGTTTGCCCAGGATTGGGCAAACTGATTCCGCCGACCACGCGCCCTGGCACCCATTGCCTCCAGCCGCCATCGACAAAACCCCAGGATTGTCCCGCGCCAGAAAATATGCACGAGCGTTTTGGCCCCGCTTTCAGCGCACAATCAGGGTATTTTGACCACTTTTCCGAAAACGGATATATTGTGACCCCCTTTTGAGGGCTTGAGCGCTTTTTCGCGTGCCACGTTGCCGCCGCAGAACCACCCGCCGCCACCCCTCCCTGAGCGTCCAGACAAAAGCAGGGGTCCAATCAGCTCTTGGCCTGTTCGGACGGACACTTGAACGCCCCATCTGCCCCGTTAACACGCCGATCGCCATTACATGACCATCTCCCTAAGGCCTTGAACTGCACGTTCGCTCATTTGTGAACTATTTAAGAATGAATCCTAATATGTTTCCGTTTTAGGCCCATATGATTCTGGAACTGTGCCATAATGCAGTTGTCCGAGCGCGAGCCACCCACCGGTTCGCCCGCGCAATCGCCTGTGTTCAAAGGAGAACAAACATGAAGTTCGTTTGCCCCGTTTGCGGTTACGTTGAGGAGTTCGACGGCGAGGAGCTGCCCGCCGATTTCAAGTGCCCCCAGTGCGGCGTCTCCGGCGACCGCTTCACCAAGGTCGAGGAGGGCAAGATGACCTGGGCCGCCGAGCACATCGTGGGCGTTGCTCACGAGGAGGGCGTCTCCGAGGACATCATCGCCGACCTGCGCGCCAACTTCGAGGGCGAGTGCTCTGAAGTTGGTATGTACCTGGCCATGGCCCGCGTTGCCCACCGCGAGGGCTACCCGGAGATCGGCCTGTACTGGGAGAAGGCCGCTTACGAGGAGGCCGAGCACGCTTCCAAGTTTGCCGAGCTCCTGGGCGAGGTCGTGACCACCTCCACCAAGAAGAACCTCGAGATGCGCGTTGAGGCCGAGAACGGCGCCACCGCCGGCAAGTTCGACCTCGCTAAGCGCGCCAAGGCCGCTGGTCTGGACGCCATCCACGACACCGTTCACGAGATGGCTCGTGACGAGGCCCGCCACGGCAAGGCTTTCGCTGGCCTGCTGCAGCGCTACTTCGGCTAAGTTTTAGTCGCAAGTCCCTTAGCTTACACAAACGAAAAAACGCCGGCCTCCTGAGGTCGGCGTTTTTTCAACCAACAGACGCCACATGTCGCCGTCTATAAGAAACGTTTGAACGCAGACGCCGTCACGACACAGCATATAGGACGTACCTGAATATGGACGCCATCTATCACAGCCCGGTTTCTTACTCCACGCCCACGAAGGTAGCCTCGCTTCGCTTGCGAGCGGCGCGCATCAGAAGCAAGCTACTTGTGATAGGGCTCTCCACGCATGATCTTGAATGCACGGTACACCTGCTCAAGCAGCACCACGCGCGCCAAGTTGTGCGGCAACGTGATCCGCCCGAACGAGAGGCGCTCGTCGGCGCGAGCGCGTACCTCAGACGACACACCGCACGAACCACCGATAACAAAGGTGATGGAGCTCTCCCCCCGTAGCATCAGGTCATTTAGATGCGACGCGATCTCCTCACTCGAACGCTCCTTGCCCCCAATGTCGAGCAGCACCACATGCGACCGCTAGGGAATCGCCGCCAAAATGGCCTTGCCCTCAAGCGCGCGCCCCGCCTCCTCGCCACCGGTCTTTGCCGGATCACGGTCGGGGATCTCGACCATCTTGATGCTCGCATACGCGCTCAAGCGCTTTACGTACTCCGCGCAGGCGTCCGCCCAAAAACGCTCCTTGAGCTTGCCCACTGCGACCACGGTGATCTTCACTGAATCCTCCTCGATAAACGCCATGGCGCGACTCACGCCACTGGGGCCACACGAATCGGCGCGCACCCTGTGGCTGGCGCCCCTACGCTTGACGATAGGTCTCAAAGAACTCAGCCAGATCTTCCATCGCCTCGCGCAGCACACCCATGCGCGGCAGATACACGATACGGAAGTGGTCAGGCTCGGGCCAGTTGAAGCCGCCGCCGCGGGTGATGAGAATGCCCTTCTGGTGCAGCAGGTCGAGGGCGAACTGCTCGTCGTCGTGGATGTTGAACTTCTTCACGTCCATCTTCGGGAAAATGTAAAACGCCGCCTTGGGCTTGACCGCCGTAATGCCGTCGATCGCGTTCAGCGCCTCGTACACGTAGTTGCGCTGCTCGTACACGCGACCGCCGGGCGCCACGTAATCCTTGACAGACTGGTGCCCGCCCAGCGCGGTTTGCACGATGGACTGCGCCGGCACGTTGGAACACAGGCGCATGTTGGAGAGCATGTTCACGCCGAGCATGAAATCGCTGCCCAGGCGTTTGTTGCCCGACACGATCATCCAGCCGATGCGGTAGCCCGCGATCATATGGCTCTTGGAAAGACCGGAGAAGGTGACGCAGAACAGGTCGGACGCCAGGCTCGCAATGGAAACGTGCTCGGCATCATCCATGCACAGGCGGTCGTAGATCTCGTCCGCAAAGATCATGAGCTGGTGCCTGCGTGCGATCTCGACGATGCCCTCGAGGACGTCCTTGGAATAGACCGCACCCGTGGGATTGTTGGGGTTGATGATGACGAGCGCCTTGGTGCGCGGGGTGATCTTGGCCTCCATGTCGGCCAGGTCGGGGTTCCAATCTGCCTGCTCATCGCAAAGATAATGCACGGGCGTGCCACCGGCGAGCGTGGCGCATGCGGTCCACAGCGGATAGTCGGGCGCGGGAATGAGAATCTCGTCACCGGTGTCGAGCAGTGCCTGCATGCACAGGTTGATGAGCTCCGATACGCCATTGCCCGTGTAAATGCCGTCCATGCTCACGTTGGGCAGGCCCTTGAGCTGCGCGTACTGCATGATCGCTTTGCGTGCGGAGAACAAACCGCGGCTGTCGGAGTAGCCCTCGCAGTCGGGAAGCTGTTCGCGCATATCCTGGATGACCTCGACAGGAGTGCGAAAGCCAAACGGTGCAGGGTTGCCAATGTTGAGCTTGAGAATGTGAGCGCCCTCGGATTCGAGGCGCGCGGCCTCGTCGACCACGGGGCCGCGGACATCATAGAGAACGTTGTCGAGCTTGGAAGACTTGCTAAAGGTGCGGATGGCGTTGGACATGGTAATCCCTTCGGGGTGCGAGCTGGCCGAGTCGACGGAGTCGGTGTTCTTGTCGAGGCGGCTCATGTGGATGCGGGGCTCGGGGGCGGCGGCAGGCCGCACCTCGGCTCGCCCGGGGGGATCGGAGGTCGTGCACGCGGAGGGCGCACTCTCCCCCATCAAGAAGCTAGGTTCAATTTCCAAAATATCGGATAGCAGCTGCACAACCGCGCGGCGCGGCAAGGTTTTGCCGCTCACGTACTGGCTCACTTGGCTCTTTCCGAGCTTGGCCCCTCGCTGGCTCGCCATCCGAATCAAGTCGGCCTGCTTGAGCCCTCGACGGTCCATGCCCTCACGCAAGTGCTGCGCGAACGATTCCGCCGTGGCAGGCGAATCGACAGGCATGCGCTTCTTCTCAACCATCGGCACTCCCAACAAGTCAATGGAACCAATAGTTCAATTTCTGGGAGTTTACCATATGAGTTCAATTATTAGTTCAATTAGTTCAATTTAAACGAAAGCAACGCCCCGTACGGCATCGGTGCCACGCGGGGCGCGAGGCGCGGCGCCCGCGCAGCCCGGCAATCCAACAGGGCGCGCACCCACTCCGGATGAAGCGCTGCCCTATGCGCGGCGCTCCTTCACGCCGAGCGTGAAATAGGCGAGGTGGAACACCCAAACGCACACGAGAATGATGCGCCCGACGGGCACCTGATGCATCAGGGCAAAGCCAATCGACATCAGCACCGTCACCACCGCCATGATGCGCACCTTCGCCGCGCGCGTCATGCCTTGATCCGACACGTAGCCCTCAAGATTCTCCTTGTACAGCTTGGTCCCCAAAAACCACTGGTTGAGGCGCTCCGAAGCCCGAGCGAAGCAAAACGCCGCCAACAGTAGAAATGGAAGCGCTGGCAACAGGGGGAGCACAGCGCCGACGGTGCCCAGAGCCAAAGCAAGGCACCCACACGTCGCATACGCGCATCGTCTCAAGTTCATTGGGCATCCTCCCCGGCATTGGGCAGATGGTGGTGCCAGCCCGCCTTGTTCTCCAGAAACGTGTCGCCCAGCTCGGTGTACTGGCCCCAATACCTGCTCAACAGTTTTTTCGCCCACGTCTGCACCGCGGCAATCGACACGGGGATAAGCGGCACGCACACGAGTAGGACAAGTGCCGCGCGCAGGCTCACGGTGGAAAGGACCGCGAAAAGCGTGGGTGGAGCGAGCATCGCGTAGAACAGCTGGAGTAGGTACGCCGCGAAATAAGTCTCGAGCTGCTCCACGCCTTCAACGGCGACTTGCACGACCTCGAAGGTCGCCGCGGTCTGCCGGTACGTCGCCCCAAGGCGCAGGAGCTTCTCGTAGAGTTGGGTGCGCAGCGTGCGCTTGACGGCGCGCGAGGAACACACGGCGAGCAGTGATGCTCCGAGCGAACAATGCGTCGCGCTTATACCTCTGCACGGCACCCGGGGGCCCTGTCGATATGAAAAACGCTCCGGCCCTAAGAATCGGATCGGAGCGTCTTCATGCAAGCACCTCACGCTGCGCCCACTCTGCCGTCAAACGTGCGGCAATACGGGCCGGGACGATTAGTAGCGGCTACCACCGCGACGGTCGCCGTAGTTGCCACGGCCACCACGGTCGTCACGAGAGCCGTAGCCGCCGCGGCCACCGCGGTCGCCATACCCGCCGCGCGTGTTGCGATCGCTGAACTTGCGGTCACGGTCGCCAAAGCCGCCGCGACCACCACGGTCGCCGCGGTCGCCGAAATCGCGACGAGGACCGCGATCGCCAAAGTCCTTGCGAGGACCGCGATCGCCGCCACGGCCGCCGAAGCCACCGCGACCGCCACGGTCACCGCCGCGGCCGCCGAAGTCCTTGCGCGGACCACGGTCGCCACCGCGAGCACCAAAACCGCCACGGGAGTTGCGGTCGTCGTTATCCAGGCCCATCTCGGTGAGCGGGTCAATGAGCTTGTCCATGAGGGCCACGATATCCTCAGCGTCAAGCTGAGAAAGCTGGGGGATGAGCTTCTTGCGCTTGCCGCCCAGAGAAGCGGCGATTTCCTCGGCGTTCTCGTTAGCGGAGACGAGGATGGCGCGCATGTCCTCTTCCTCGGGCATGACGCGGGTCACAGCACCGGCCTCCTCGGCCTCGCGCAGGATGCCGTCGAGCTCACGCAGACGCATGCCCAGCAGGTCGGACATCTCCTTCTGCTCCATCTGGGGCTTGAGCTCAAGGAGCTTGAGGGCGCGCATCAGTTCGCTGGCGCGGGCGGCGTCGGCCTCAGCCTCACGGCCCATGGCGAACTTACGGTTGCGCAGCAGGCGAGCGGCCTTCTGCACCTTGTCGAACAGCTGGTCGTCGAGGGAGAGCTCCTCGGCGGCCTCCTCGGCGTCGGCGTCCTCGGACTCGGCAGCGGTCTCGGCCACGTCGTCGGCGGCCTCCTCGACCTCGGCAGCCTCGGTGGCCTCGACGGCCACAGTGGCTTCGTCCATGATCTCGTTCTCGTTCTCGATGTTCTCGGACATGTCGTCCTCCTTCTGCGCCCGCAGGCGCGCTATCGGGGGCTGATCGCCCCGGCGCCACTCACGTCTTTCAAAAATGTCTGGCACCATCTCCACGCCTTCCGGCGTCTCATGCGGCACGCTCCATCTGAGCCTCGAATGCCGCCGTAAACCAGTGTACGCGCCGCAGCCTTGATTCCCGCGTGCACATTTCGTGACACACAGGTTCCGCATTCGCTCCGTTTGTGAACAAGCACTGCCCCCCCTCCGCGATGGCGCCGACGCTCCGAAACGGCACCGCGCGTGTAATGTCGAGAAAATCACGATAGTAGCGCTTCAATTTCGACATCACACGCGCGGAACTTCAGCGTTCGGGTTCACCGTCGCAGGCCATGCATGCCCTGCGGCAACGCCAGGTGTTCGGGCTCGCCATCTCGCCCGTGCACGCCTCATGCCAGCGTCGGCACTCGGGGTCGTCATCACGCCCGCGCACACCTCACGCCAGATAGCGCTCGACATCCGCAACCCGCGCCTCTCCGTCGCGCCTACCCACCTGGTAGACGCGCTCAAGAACCTCGGGGTCTTTGACCGAGATGGGCGCCTTTACCGACTCACTCGGGCGGATGACGAGCAGACGCCCCTCCGCTTCAAGACGAGCAACGTCATCGAGTTGTGCATTGTAGCGTTCGTGCCGGTTGGCCAGCAGCTCAATGAGCCTAGGGTACTTGCGCAAGGTCAGGCGCAGGATGGGCATGAGGCCGTTGGGCTCCTTGCGAAAACCTGCCGGCTGCGTGAGGATCGCCACGTTGCGGTCGTATCCGTGGCGAACCATCCACATCGCGGGGATGGAGTTCGCGATGCCACCGTCGAGCAGGATGTGCCCGTCGAGGCGGACGGGATTTGCCAGCATGGGCACGGACGCGGAGGCGCGGATCCAATCAAGATCCTCCTCGTCCCCGCGCTCGATGTCATGGTAGATGGCCTTCCCCGTCACGATATCGGTGCACACCACCGTGAAGCGCATCGGGTTCGCCTGCAGTGCCTCGACATCGAACGGATCCAGCTCGAGAGGAACCGTGCGATACGCGAAATCGACGCTGTACAGGTCACCCGTGCGCAGCAGGTTGCGCATGCTGGCGTAACGCGGATCGGCACAGAAGCGCTTGTTGTAGCGAATGGCGCGGCCGGCCTGACGCGACTTGATGTTCACGCCGAACGCGGCACCGGCTGACACGCCCACCGCATGGTCGAACTCGATCCCATGCTCCATGAACACATCGAGGACGCCCGCCGTGTACAGGCCACGCATGCCGCCGCCCTCAAGTACCAATCCCGCCGTCATCTGCGCCTCGCCCCTCCTCGTATCACGCCTCTTTCGACAGGCAATTCTACGCCCATCGCGAAAAAGGGGGCGAGCGCGTTTGAACTGCGCCCGCCCCTCCGACTGGGCCCGCTTTCCCAGCAGGAAACCCTACAGGTCGCGATAATCGATGAGCTCGAGATCGCCCCGGCCCTCCAGCCAAGCGCGCAGGTCGGGGTCGAGCAGGGCATCGACCTCCTTGGTACGGTCCTCGGTGAGCGACGAATGCGTGAGGATGTAATGGTCGAGGTAGCCCGGATGGCAAACGAACACGACCGTCTCGCCGTCCTTCATCTCCTCGACCGTCTCACGAATCGCGGCGGCGGGATCGTAACCCGGCGTCTGGGAGCGCATGACCATACGCACGGGAGTATCGCCGCAGGTAACCACAGCAGTTAAGTCGAACGAGGGGACCTGGCATTTATAACCGTGATTTTGCGCGACCTGGGCGATCGCGGCGTTAAGGTTCTCGGAGAGCACCGCATGCGCCTCGAAGTATTCCGGCTCGCGCCCGACGATCTCGATGAAACGCTTGAGCTGCGCCTCAATCTCGATGACCGCCTCGTCGAAGTCGACGAAATCGATGCCCTCCTTGTACTTGGCGCGGTATTCACGACTGCTCTTGAACTCCCCGTTCGCCTGAAGGAGACTCGGGATAAGGGCCGGATCGGCGCAGGGCTTTCCCAGGCAGACATTGGTATGCTGACCAGCTGCGATGTCGCAATCAGCGATGAGGCCCCAGCCGCGCTCGGCTTCAGGCATGTTCGGCATCACGCCCACCGAGCGCACGAGGCCCTCACGGACGCTCCGCTCGATGCCCAGGTCGACGGCGTAGGAATAGCCCACATCATCGGCGCGAATAAGCAGGTATTTCATGATGGTCTCCTCTCGTCCGCCAATAGGCGAAACGCTGCACCTGAAGGCCCTCGTCCTCGAGCCCCTGTCGCTCGGCATCACCGCCCGTCAGCGGGGCGGAATGATGCAGTCGTAGCGGACGGCCTTGCCAGCGATGCTATGGCTGGGCTTGACGCCAGCGAGGTGCGGGCCTTTGATTGGGCGCTTGATGACGATCTTGCGCGGGCGGGCCGCCAGGGCAGCCCGCAGCAGATCGTCTTCGTCAAGCGGGTCCGTCGGGCGCTCGAGGCCGTGGATGAGCTGGAATTTCTTCTTAACCGCGGCGCTTTTGGTGCGACCGGGGAACATGGGGTCGAGATAGACCACGTCGGGACACGTGTCGGGCGTCTCCCCGAGCCCCATCAGCGTGACGCGGCTGTCGCCCTCCACCAGATGCATGCGTGCAACGACCGGAGCCAGCGCCGGGTTATGGGCGGCGCGCTCGAGCGCATCCGCCAGTAGCGCGGCAATCACCGGGTCCGCCTCGCACAAGGTCACATCGAACCCGGAGGCGGCGAGCAGGAACCCGTCCTCCCCCAGGCCCGCGGTCGCGTCCACGGCGCGCGGACGGTCGACGCCCTTGACGCGCGCCGCCTTCACCAGCATCTCGCGCTGGATCACGCCCTGTTTGATACGGGGCAGCAGCTCCGCGAAATCCGGTCTGAGCTCCATGCCGTCGCGGGCAAGGGCGAGACCCTCCCCCGTGACCCTGAGGTGCAAGGTGCCCGACTCAGCCCTGTCGACCAGCGGCGCGCCCAGACGCGCCGCAAGGGCATCTGCCTCGGCGCGACGGGCGTCGTTCCCGCACGAAACCATGATCGCCGGCGCCGCCATGCAGGGCGCGTCCTCGGCCTGGCCGCTCGCCGGCGCTGCCATGCGGAATGCGCCCTCAGTCGACCGCTCGCCCGAAACCTCAATTCCATCCACGAAGAGCCGGTCCGTCATGCGCGGTCGCCGCCCTTGAACGCGCCGGACACGCGACGACGCACCTTGCGCGGGCTGAGCGCGGAGGCTGTCGCAGGAATGTCGATGTTCACGCCCAACAGAATCTTGGCGACCCAGAAGTAGAACAGCAGCACAAGAATTGGAATCAAGCACGAGGTCACGAGCATGACCGCCAGCGACTCGATGAACTGGTTGAGCGACTCCTGCGCACCTTCGACGGCACTCGAGATCCCGCCCGTCACCGTGTCGATAGCGTCTTGGAAGAAGCCGAGGATACCGCCCTCGTTTTGCTTCTCATCGCTCTTCTCCGCCTCGGCAGCGCCCTCGGCCAGCGTTTCCGCCGACTCGATGGACTCCTGCATGGAGGTCTGATACGTGGCGTCGATCCGGTTGGTCACCCATGAGCTCGTGGGGATCGCCAACAGCAGAACGGCACCGAGAACCGCCAGCTTGGCACCAATACCCAGGGGGATCTTCACCCAAGGGCTGCGCCCCCACTGCCACACCACGGCGATGCCGAACAGCGCCGCGATGGGAAATGCGAGCCCCAGCGCCGCAGCACTGAAGATGGTGATGAGGTACTTCTCGAGGAAGAGCGCCGCGAGCACGATGAGAAAGCCCGTACTGAGGTCCATGAGCTTGTCAGCGATGGGCGATCCCGCATCGCCAGGGATGGCGGAGATGAGAGCCGACGCACCCGCCGAACCCGCCGTGAGCGTGAGCACGTTGTCAATCTTCTCATCAATGGCGGCAATCACGTCCGTGTGCGCCGCCGGCGACGAGAAATGCGGCAGGAGAATGAACCAGCACACGAGCGCAGCGACGATGAGGGCCGCCGTGATAATCCAACGTGTACGGTCGGACATCGACGAACCGGGAAGTGCCACGGCGCCCGATGAATCCCCAGCATCCATGAGCACGGCGTCCCGAGACCCACCATCGGGGTACCCCTCGTCAAAACCCCGATCAACCTCGACATACCCATACTTGTCCAGCTCACGCGTGCGGTCGCGGTCCGTGCCGCGGCGATCGAGTCCGTTCATATGCGCCTCGCAATCGTGCGGCCAAGTCCGATTCGCGCCCGAGGGGGCGCGGACGCTCGGCCGGTACAGAGCCCGGCAACCAAACCATGCCGCGCTGCCAAATCTCTGCTGCCATTTTAGCAGTCGCCCCGCCTCCATCGGGAAGCGGGGCGACTCAGGCGGCGAAAATGCGACGCGGACGGCGTTACGCGCAGACCGGGACGCCGACCGTAGCCGCGATGCTACGCGCGGGCAGGAGCGTTACGTGCAGATGGACGGCATTACGCGCGCTCGGCGATGTCGAGCACGAACTGCTCGGTCTTCTCCCAACCGATGCACGGGTCGGTAATCGACTTGCCGTACACGCCGCCGTCGACGGGTTGGTTGCCGTCCTCCAGGTAGCTTTCCACCATAAAGCCGCGGACGATCCCGTTGATCGACTCATTGCGGCGGCAGGAATCGAGCACCTCCTTGGCAATGCGCAGCTGCTCGAGCGGGCGCTTGCCGGAGTTGTCGTGGTTGCAGTCCACCACCACACCGGGGTTGGCGTAGCCGGCCTCCTCGGTATAGCGCTCGGCCAGACGCTCGAGGTGCTCGTAATGGTAATTGGGGTAGGTGCGCCCGTCGAGGCCGATGTAGCCGCGCAGCACGGCGTGGGCCAGCGGGTTGCCGGGGGTATCGACCTCCCAGTTGCGGTAGATGAAGCCCTGCTCGGCCTGGGCGGCGTAGATGGAGTTGAGCATGACGCTCGTGGAGCCCGCGGTGGGGTTCTTCATGCCCACCGGCACCGAAATGCCGGACGCCACCAAACGGTGTTCCTGGTTCTCCACCGAGCGGGCACCCACGGCGACATAGGACAGCAGGTCGACCAAGTACTGATAGTTCGTGGGGTAGAGCATCTCATCGGCGGTGAAGAAGCCGGTCTCCTCGATCACGCGCAGGTGCATGCGGCGGATGGCCTTGACACCCTCGAGCAGGTCGTCGCCGGCCTCCGGGTCGGGATTGTGCAACAGGCCCTTGTAGCCGGTGCCCTTGGTGCGCGGCTTGTTGGTGTAGACGCGCGGGATGATGAGCAAGCGCTCGCGGACGCGCTCCTGCAACTCGGCCAAGCGGGTCATGTAGTCGAGCACGGAGTCCTCGCGATCGGCAGAACAGGGGCCGATGATGAGTACGCGGCGGCTGTCCTCGCCGCGAAAGATGGCGGCAACTTCGGCGTCGAATGCACGCTTGGCCTCGACGAGGTCGGCGCGCAGGGGCATCTCCTCGCGGATGTCCTTGGGTATGGGCAGTAGGCGCTTGAAGTGCATGGCCATAAGAGCTCCTTACGGGTTGAGCGGCGGTCGGGGTGCGTCGAGCGGGCGCATGGCAGGTCGGATGCTGCGCGATGCTTGGCGATCCGGGGCAACGCAAGCTCGACAAGACCGACAGGCCACGGACGCGACGCATTTTTTCGTAGGGGAGATTATCGCTCACGACGCACAGCGCCCAGGGCGTTGGTCAAACGATTTAACCTGCGCGTCATATGCGCCATACGCGCATCTCAAGGCACAAATGCCCGTGAAGCTCATGCGCGTTCATCTATGATGTGGTGTAGAGGATTGTTTTCCACATCTTCATTCGATCTCGAGCATCGGCGCGTTCGACATCGAATTACCGTCTATGATACCGAGATACAGCACGCAACCCAAGCTAGAGATGGGATCCGAGCATGGGAGACCGAGAAGACACTCAGCGCCGCACAATCGGACCGCTTGGCATTGGAGCCGCCCTGTTTGCAGCATGCGTCGTTTTAATCCCCCTTGTTTTCCTCAGGATTCCCGTAAACAGCAGCTCATCTCATCTGTCGAGCGCAACGGGCATAATTCGTTCTATCGACATCGAAAGATCCCGCGCTTCAATAGAATTGACCGACCATGATCCTGCCGAGTTTCCGTTCCGCGATGAACCCGTTTTATTCGAGGTGCCGGAAGGCCATCTTGGACAAGAAGGTTTTGAGGTCGGAGACCCCGTCGATGTGACCTTTTTCTACACAAGCCCGCCCAAAGAACCGCTTGAATGCGTTGCCATGGAAATAGCCACGGATCTCAATTCTGCGTCTGTCACCTAATTGAAGCTAGCGTCGATTCGCACGCCAGATGAGGTGCAGACCGCGCAGGGTGAGGGCCTCGTCGACGGTGGCCTCGTGGGCGATGAGGGCAGCGACGCGCGCCGCGCCGTCGCCCGTAATCACCACGGGGGCATCACAGCCGAGCTCGCCCATCACGGCGTCAAGGAGGCCGTCGATGCGCGCCGCCTCGCCCAGCACCACACCTGACTGCATGGCCGCACGCGTGCTGCGGCCGATAACCCGCTCGGGCGCACGCAACTCGATCATCGGCAGACGCGCGGCGGCAGACGTGAGCGACCGGGCGCCCAGGGCCACGCCGGGCGCGATGATGCCGCCCGCGAACGCGCCCGACTCGTCCACGACCTCGATGTTGGTCGTCGTGCCTAGATCGACCACCACAACGGGCGCCCCATAGGCCTCGCGTGCCGCCACGGCGTCCGCCACGCGATCGGAGCCCACCTCAGCTGGATCGTCATAACGCATGCGGATACCGGTTTTAATACCCGGACCGACGACATAGGGACGCGTGCCGCACAATTTGCCCAACGCGATGTCCCACACGTCGCTCAAACTGGGCACCACGCACGACAGAATCGCAAAGCCGGGCTCGGGCGCGTCGAGCATGTCGATCGCACGGGCAGCATGGGCCCACGCCTCGTCCGCCGTGCACGATGCGGGCGTGGTGATCTCCCACGTGCCCATCAGCCGGTCCTCGACGAATACGCCGAACTTGGTCACGGTGTTGCCCACGTCGACCGCGAGCAGACAACCCTCGGCAAACGCGGGGCGAACAGACGTCGACTCCTCGATAAAACCCTCGCTGGCACCCATGACGCCCTCCAAGTTCTCGAGCATTTTTTCCTCTTTCGAGCTTACACTATAGCGGTCCTAATGCCGTAACCCGACTCTCCAATGAGGGAGAGCGGATATACGAGGGAGATCAAATTGAATCGAACGAACGAGCGCGCGCCTCGGCGCGGGCAAATCAGCGTTGCCGGTGTCATCATCGGCTGCATCGGCTGCGTCATCATCACGGCTTCGTCGGTCTACACCGCACTGAAGATGGGAGCGCTGCCGTGGCCCACCATCTTCACCTCCATTACCGCCCTGGTGCTCCTGCGAGCCCTCGGCCGCACGAGCCTCAGCGAGGCGAACGTCACCCAAATCATCATGTCGGCAGGCTCCATGGTCGCTGGTGGCCTGGCCTTCACCATCCCCGGCATCTGGATGCTCGGCATGGGCGATAAGGCCGGCTGGGTCGAGATGCTCGCCGTGGCTCTGGCGGGCACACTGCTCGGCCTGGTGTGCACGGCACTGATTAGGCAGAGGTTCGTCGAGGAATCCGACCTCGAGTACCCCATCGGCACCGCCGCCGCCGAGACCCTCATGGCGAGCCGTGCAGGCGGTGCCACGGGCAGGAAACTGTTCGGATCCATGGCGGCAGCGGGACTGTGGTGCGCGCTGCGCGACCTGGCGGGCGTGATTCCCTCCATGCTGCTCGCCCTGCCCATTCCCGGCGTGTCGTTCGGCATCTACAACTCCCCCATGCTGCTCTCCGTGGGCTTTCTGGTGGGAGGTGCCGCCGTGGCGTTCTGGTTCGCCGGTGGACTTATCGCGAACTTCGGCATCATCGTGGGCGGCAGCACCGCGGGGCTCTGGGACGTGGCAAGCGCGCAGGGCATCGTGTCGAGCCTTGGCATGGGTCTCATGATGGGTTCGGGCCTCGGCGTCGTCGTGCACGACATCCTGCCCAAGGCCGCGCGTGCCTGGAGAGGAACGCGTGGGCATCGGGGTGCGGCCGAGACGGATGCCGGTGCGACGTCCGGGGCAGGCGGCGTCACGCCGCGCGACCGCGGTGTCCTCGCCCTGTTCGTCGCGGCGGCGGCGCTTCTTATCTGCTTTGGCCTCGGCCTCTCCCCAATCGTCTGCATCGCGGTCGTGGCGCTCGCATTCGTGACCACCATCATGAGTGCCCAGTCGGTCGGACAGACCGGAATCGACCCCATGGAGATCTTCGGCCTCATCGTGCTACTCGCCGTCGCCGCCCTGGGCGAGACCAACCAGGTCAAGCTGCTCTTCGTCGCCGGCGTGGTAGCCGTTGCGTGCGGCCTTGCGGGCGACGTCATGAGCGACTTCAAGACCGGGCACATCCTGGGCACCAGTCCGCGCGCCATGTGGATCGGCCAGGCCATCGGGGCCCTGCTCGGCACGGTGATAGCCGTAGCGGTGATGGTGGCGCTGCTGTCCGCATACGGCCCTGAGTCCTTCGGGCCGGGCAAGCTGTTCGTTTCCGCTCAGGCAAGCGTGGTCGCCACCATGGTTTCGGGCATCCCCAGCGTGGGCGCGTTCGTCATCGGACTTGTAGGCGGCGTGGCCCTGCACTGCCTGGGCATCCCCGCCATGATGCTCGGCCTCGGTGTGTACCTGCCGTTCTATATGACCATATCCGCCGCACTCGGCGCATGCGTCAAGTGGGCATACGACCGCCTCTCCGCGCGGAGCGCCGGTAAGACAGGCACTGGTACGGTCGATAACGCGAAGGAAACCACACACGACGAATCTGGCATCATCGTCGCCTCCGGTGTGCTTGGCGGCGAGTCGATTGTGGGCGTGATCATTGCACTCATGTCCGTCGCGGGGGGACTCTTCGGGTAAATCCGCGAACGAAGATGCAGGGGCGGCGCGGATTGCGGGCGCGGGCTTTATGCGCACGCATCCGTACCAAGTCCCCAAGCGCACAGTCGCTCCGCTCTTCGCACTGGGCGTCATTCTCTTCATAGGTCATGCCATCATGGGACGACTCTAGGTATTGGACAAAGAGAACGCGGTAAAGAAAACGCGGCGGCATCTCTCTTCTGCAATGTGAGAAACCATAGGTTTGAAAAACCGCACCGGATTTCAAACCCATGATAAATCACATTACCAACCCCATTTATGTGAGAAATCATGGGTTTGAAACGTTAAGCCAGTTACAATCCCATGGTTTCTCACATTTTTCAACCAGCCGCTCGGATTCAACAGCGGATACACGCATCCTGCCGCAATCGGCTGCGAGCCCCCGTCTGCGAGGTGCCCACTTCCGCAGCAGCTGAACCGCCTACCGAGCCACTCGCCTGCAAATGCCCGCCACGCGGTATGCTGAGACCTGCGCCCTCTTGGCACCTCCGTCGGCGCAACACTCGACCACGCTTTCCGAGGGGCCTTGTCATGTGGGTTTTCGACACAACGCTCTACCAGATGTATCCGCTGGGCATGCTTGACTGCCCATTCGACGCGCCCGCCGTCGACGACGCCGAGGGCCAAGAGCGCGAACGCTCCCTGCACCGCGTGCGCTCGCTCATCGAATGGGCCCCGTACCTGGGAAAGCTCGGCGTGGGCGCCATTCTGCTCAACCCCGTCTTTGCCAGCGACACGCACGGCTATAACACGCGTGACCTGCGCGAAATCGACTACCGGCTGGGCACGAACGAGGACTTCGCCCGCGTGGTCGACGCTCTACACGCATGCGGCGTCCGCGTGATACTCGACGCCGTGTTCAACCACGTAGGGCGCAACTTCTGGGCGTTCCGGGATGTGCGCGAGCGCCGCTGGGACTCGCCGTACAAGGACTGGTTCAACATCAGCTTCGACGGCGACACGCACTTCGGTGACGGATTTTGGTATGAGGGCTGGGAGGGCAACCAGGACCTCGTCAAGCTCAACCTACGCAACCCCGAGGTCGTCGACTACCTCCTCGATGCGGTGCGCATGTGGAAGCGCGAGCTGGGCGTGGACGGACTGCGACTGGACGTGGCCTATAGCCTCGACCACGATTTCGTGAAGCAACTACGCGGGCTCGCGGACGAACTGGGCGCCGAACCGCGCTTTGACGGCGCCCCGGGCGACGGGTTTCCGCTCATCGGCGAGGTACTGCACGGTGACTACAACCTCATCGTGAACGATGAGATGCTCAACTCCTGCACGAACTACGAGTGCTACAAGGGGCTGTATTCGAGCTTCAACTCCATGAACATGTTCGAGATCGCCCACTCTCTGCACCGCCAGTTCGGCGGCGACCCGTGGTGCATCTACCGCGGCAAGCACCTGGTGAATTTCGCCGACAACCACGACGTCTCGCGCCTTGCGAGCATCCTCACCGAGAAGCGCCACCTCGCTCCGGCATACGGTGTCTTGTTCGGCATGCCGGGTATCCCGTGCCTGTATTACGGTAGCGAGTGGGGGCAGCTGGGAACCAAGGGCATCGGGTACCTAGCAGACGTGGAGCTGAGGCCCGCCATCGGCGCGCCCGCGGCCGAGGCGCTCGACGCCCCGGTCGCCGGATGGGACGGCGGCACGGGCCCCAACGAGCTCACCGCGTTCATCAACCGTCTCAACCACGTGCGCCGCGAGTCGCGGGCGCTCTGCCACGGAGACTACCGCAACGTGATCATCACCAACAAGCAGCTGCTGTTCGAGCGTTGCGTCGGTGCGGCGGACGGGGCGGCGGCCGAGCATGTGCTCGTGGCCGTGAATGCGGATGACGCGCCGTTCACTTTCAACGATGGCTGCCTACAAGGATCATTCGATGTCCTCGTCTCGTGCGAGGCGAGCTCCCCAACTGCGAGCGCCGCACCGTCCGCGACCTCACCCGACACACGTCCTGAGCACGATGGCGAACAACCCGCAACCGGGGCAGACGTGCGCCCCGAGCCCGATACCGGGCAACACGCAGCCGCGGCCGAGGACGATGCGCACCCCGAGCCTAGCGCTAACGCCAGGCTCGACCTTCACGGGACGCTGGAAATCCCGCCCTTCGGCATTTTGTACCTCCGTCAAGCGTAAAGAGCGGCGCGTCGAGCAACGAAGCGACCCTTGGAAAAACGAAGTTGAGCTTTTTCGTATCGATTCAAGAGAAGGCGAAGTATACCGTTCCCTTTGACTCATAAAAGCGCAGGTCAAAGTCGATCGAAAATGCCTTGTACTCGCGAATTCCGATTTCCGATACGAAAAAGCTCGAGAACCCATCTGCGAGGCCCGGAATTGCGGCGGAACGCGAGCATCTAGCGTGCGGCAACGCACGCAACGCGCAGCCAGGGAGGGCGCACCCGCGTCAGGCACGCAAAATGCGCCCGCCCCCAACGCGCCACGCGTTTCCAATGTGCAAAAATGCGCGTGCCCCCCAAATGCCACATGTCGCTAAACCCTACCGATCCATACGCCCCTCGACCATGGTGAGGGAGATCTTCTTGCGAGCGCGGTCCACGCCGGTGACCCACACGGTCACGGTGTCGCCCACGGCGACGACCTCGCCCGGGTGCTTCACGAAGCGGCTCGCCAACTTGGAGATGTGCACCAGACCGTCCTGGTGCACACCGATGTCCACGAAGGCGCCGAAGTCCACCACGTTGCGCACGGTGCCCTTGAGCTCCATGCCCACCTCGAGATCCTCGATGCTGCGCGCCGCCTGGGAGAACACGACCTCCGGGGCGTCGTCGCGCGGGTCGCGGCCGGGCTTCTCGAGCTCAGCCACGATGTCGCGCAGGGTGGGCACGCCGCAGCCGAGCTCGGCCGCGACCGCACCCAGGTTGCCGATCTTGACCCCGATGCCGGGCACGCCGCCAGCGGCGAGCGCACTCGGCGCCACCCCCGCACGGCGCAGCAGCTCGCCCGCGACCTCGTAGCTCTCGGGATGCACGCTCGTGGCGTCGAGCGGGTTCTTACCGCCGGTGATGCGCATGAAGCCCGCCGCGTTGAGATACGCCTTGGGTCCGAGCTTGGGGACCTTCTTGAGCTGGCGACGATCGGTGAACGCGCCGTTCTCCTCGCGATAGGCGACGATGTTCTTGGCGACCGCCGGCGTGATGCCCGAGACGTACCCCAGTAGGCTCGCGCTCGCAGTGTTCACGTCGACACCCACGCGGTTGACCACATTCTCGACCACGTTGCCCAAAGCGCGTCCGAGCTCACCCTGGTCGAGGTCGTGCTGGTACTGGCCAACGCCGATGGACTGCGGCGGGATCTTGACCAGTTCCGCCAACGGGTCCTGCAGGCGGCGGCCCAGGCTCATCGCGCCGCGCGTGGTCACGTCGAGGTCGGGGCACTCCTCGCTCGCCAGCTTGGAGGCCGAGTACACCGACGCGCCCGCCTCGTTCACGATGGTGTAGCGCAGCTCGGGCGCGGACTCGGCGATGAACGCCGCCACGACCTCCTCGGTCTCGCGGCTCGCCGTGCCGTTGCCCACCACGATGGTGTTGACGCGGTGCTTGCGCGTGAGGCGCAGCAGCTCGCGCTTGGTGCCCGCGACATCGCGTCGCGGCGGCGTGGGGTACAAGATCGTGTGGTCGAGGAGCTTGCCGTACTCGTCCAGCACGGCGACCTTGCAGCCCGCCCGGTAACCGGGGTCGAGCGCGATCACGCGGGCACCGCGGACGGGACGCTGCTGCAGCAAGCCCTCGGTGTTCTTGGCAAAGACCTTGATGGCGTCCTCCTGCGCGCGCATGGTGAGGTCAACGCGTAGCTCGCGATCGAGTGAGGGGGCCATGAGACGCTTGTATCCGTCGGCGATGGCGGCGTTGAGCTCCCCCGCGAACGGCCCGCGACGACGCGGATACCGGCGCTGCAGGCGCTCGGCGGCCGCCTCGCCGTCCACGCGCACGCGTACGCGCAGCTTGCCCTCGCGTTCACCGCGGTTGATGGCGAGGATGCGGTGGTTGGGGATGGACCGGGCCGCCTCGGAGAACTCGTAATAGGGCTCGTACGGAGTCTTCTCGTCCGCATCGACGGCCTCCGACTCGATGGCGGCCGTCTTGTGCGTGTACTCGCGCAGGTCCGCCGTGTTCTCAGGGTCCTCCGCCACGAGCTCCGCCACGATGTCGCGCGCACCGGCGAGCGCGGCCTCCGCCGTGGCGAAGCCTCCCTCGGCGTTGACGTAGCCCGCGGCCGCCGCGAGCGGCTCGGCCCCTTGCGCGGGCTGCATGAGGATGAGGTTCGCAAGCGGCTCGAGGCCTGCGTCGCGCGCCTTGGACGCGCGGGTGGCACGCTTCTTGCGGAAGGGTTTGTAGAGATCCTCAACGCGCTGGAGGGTGGGCGCCTCTTCGATGCTCTCGCGAAGCTCCTCGGTGAGCTTGCCCTGGCCGTCGATCACCGCGATGACGTCGGACTTGCGCTGCTCGAGGTTGCGCAGGTAGGACAGGCGGTCGTCGAGCGCGCGGAGCGCGACGTCGTCCATGCCGCCCGTGGCCTCCTTGCGGTAGCGGGCGATGAACGGAATCGTGGCGCCCTCGTCGATGAGGGCGATGACGGACTCGACGCGCGCGGCGGGCTGGCCCAACTCGGCGGCGAGAGCAGCCACGATGCGCTTGTGGCGCGCGGCGAGCTCCTCGGCGGAGGGCTCGACGCGACGCGAGGCCGCGGGGGCGTCCGCCACGTCGTCCGCCGTGAGCGAGCCCGCGGAGCCCAACGGCGTCGAGGGGACGGGGCGCACCGCCGAGGAGGTCGCGGCCGCATACTCGGCCCTGGCCCTTTCCAGCTCTGCCGAGACCCCGGACTCGGCGGGCACGTCCTTGCGCACGCCGCTGCCCTCCGGGCTCAGCGCAGCGACCATATTCATGATGGCGGCGACGTCGACGTTGTTCGTTTCAGCCATGCAGGCACTCTCCCATCAAAATCGGTTAGGCATTACATCCTACCCGACCGGCCGGACGCCACATGCAATCACTACGCATCGCCCAGACAACGGCGAGGTCGGTGCTCTCCCCTCCCGCACATCGCAGGATGGCAGATTGCATGTCAACGCGTGCCATGCTCCCCAACCCCACTCTGCTATGCTGTGCCGGGATATCACTCGCTCGAAAGGTCTGTGCGGAATGCATCGCATCCTGTTGTCTGCCACGGGAGCATCTGCCGTTCCACCATGGCACAATTCGCGTTCGAGGAGCTCGTGCGGCGCGCGGGGCTCCAGGATGACTTCACCGTCGACTCCGCCGCCACCTCGACCGAGGAGATTGGCAATCCGCCGCATCATGGCACGGTTGCCAAGCTACGCGAAGTCGGGATTCCCGTCGTCGCCCATCGCGCCCGCCAGGTGCGTCGCGCGGAGTATGCCGACTGGGACCACATCATCTATATGGACGCCGAGAATGCGCGCGGACTGCGCCGCATCTTTGGCGAAGACCCCGACGGCAAGATCACGCGCCTGCTCGATTGGACCGGTCGCCCCGGCGATGTCGCCGATCCCTGGTACACCGGCGACTTCGACGCCACGTACCGCGACGTCATCGAGGGCTGCACGGCCCTCTTCGAACGCCTGACCGGGATCCGCGCGCCGGAGCTGCCGGACGCGGGCGCGCGCTAGGGGCGCCCCATGATCGGACTCGGCACCCTCATCTGGGGAAAGACGTTCCGCGTGGCGAACATGCTGCCGGCGGTACTTGCAGCCATGGCCGGTGCCTTCTTCGTATAGGGCCACGTCGCCCTCAACGTGCCCATTGCCAAAAAACGACGGGCCGCCGATCTCCCCCGGCAGCCCGTCTTGCCTAGAACTCCACGTTGCCGAACTCGGACAGCTTGAGCTCCTTGTTGTGATCCGTGGCCCAATCGATGTTCCACGGGCTCGTGAACAGTAGCAGCTTGCCGCCGCGCATGTCCTCGACGCGCAGCGTGTCACGCGTGAGGGAGAGCGCCGGGATGTCGATGGTGCCGGGCTCGTTCACGATCCAGCGGATGTCGGTGTAGGGCAGCGGCTGGCGGCGCACCTCGACGTGGTACTCGCTCTTGAGGCGCTGCTCGAGCACCTCGAACTGCAGGGTGCCCACCACTCCCACAATGACCGACTCCATACCGGCACCGAGCTCGCGGAAGATCTGGATGGCGCCCTCCTGGGCGAGCTGCTCCATGCCCTTCACGAACTGCTTGCGCTTGAGCGTATCGACCTGCGTGACGCGCGCGAACAGCTCGGGCGCGAACGTGGGGATGCCCGTGAACTGCACCGGCTTCTTGCCCGTGCAGATGGTGTCGCCGATGGAGAAGATGCCCGGGTCGAACAGGCCCACGATGTCGCCGGCGTAGGCCTCGTCCACGATGGCGCGGTCGTCGGCCATCATGGTCGTGCCCGTGGCCAGCTTGATCTTGCGGCCGCCCTGCACGTGCGTGGCGTCCATGCCGCGCTCGAACTTGCCGGAGCAGATGCGCACGAAGGCAATGCGGTCGCGATGGTTCTTGTCCATGTTCGCCTGAATCTTGAAGACGAAGCCGGAGAAGTCCTCACGCGTGGGCTCCACGGGCTCGCCGGTCAGCGCGTCGGTGTGCGCGCCGGGGCGGGGGGCCAGGCGCAGGAAGTCCTTGAGGAAGGGCTCGACGCCGAAGTTCGTGAGCGCGGAGCCGAAAAACACCGGGGAGAGCTTGCCCGTGAGAACCGCATCGAGGTCGAACTCGGAATCGGCACCGTCGAGCAGCTCGATGTCGTCCATCAGGTTGTTGTGGTTGTGCTCGCCGATGAGCTCGGTCAGCGCGGCGTCGCCGAGCGTGGCCTCGACCTCATCGACCTTCTTGGTGCCATTGGCGCGGCCGTCGCCCTCGAACGCAAGGACCTTGCGGCTGGCGCGGTCGAATACGCCACGGAAATCGCGGCCGTTGCCGATGGGCCAGTTCATGGGATAGGTGCGGATGCCGAGCACGTTCTCGACCTCTTCCATGAGGTCAAACGGGTCGCGCGTCTCGCGGTCCATCTTGTTCACGAACGTGAAGATCGGGATACCGCGCATGGCGCAGACGCGGAAGAGCTTCTTGGTCTGGGCCTCGACGCCCTTGGCACCGTCGATCACCATGACCGCGGCGTCGGCGGCCATGAGGGTGCGGTACGTGTCCTCGGAGAAGTCCTGGTGGCCGGGGGTATCGAGGATGTTCACGCAGCAGCCGCCATAGGTGAACTGCAGCACCGAGGAGGTGACGGAGATGCCGCGCTGCTTCTCGATGTCCATCCAGTCGGAGACGGCATGACGGGAATTCTGCTTGCCCTTGACCGAGCCGGCACTCTGAACCTGGCCGGTGTAGAGCAGGAGCTTCTCGGTGAGGGTGGTCTTGCCGGCGTCGGGGTGCGAGATGATCGCGAACGTGCGACGGGAGGAAATCTGCGGGGCGTAAGATGCCATGGGCGCGTGCGTCCTTTTCTGACGTGGCGACGCGTTTGAGACGCGCCGTTCGATATGACGTGATTTGAACCGCTCGTATTGTAGCGGCATACGAGGGCGATCCGGGTCGTCGTGGGCGTCATGGAGCATTATGCAGCGGATTTCCACTGCAAGGCGTTCGCCTAGGCCCCCATGGTGCATTTTATGGTGCATTTTGCACCCGTCCCCAATTGCACCAATTTGCATGTTAAGAGTTGGGTGCAGTGCTCTCCCGCGCACTCCATCATGCTAAAGTGTCCGCACGAAGACAACAGACACCCATATGATGAGAGAGGGACGGTATGGCAACGACACCGCGCGGATTCAGAGATATCCTGCCCGACGAGGCGGAGATGCGCGAGCATATCGTCGCGACGGTGAAGGCCCGCCTCGTGCACCATGGCTACCGCCCCATCGAAACGCCCCTCATCGAATCGGCGAGCGTCGGCGAAGCCAACGCCTGGAGTTCCGATGCACCGTTCAATCTCTTCGACGACAACGGCGCCCTACTCGCCGTGCGACCGGACAACACGACCTCGGTGGTCCGCGCCATCGCCGCGCGCATGAGCGAGCGTGACCTGCCGCTGCGCCTGCGCTACGAGGCCCCCGTCGTGCGTCAGCAGCCCCGCGGCACCGCACGGGCGCGCCAATTCACCCAACTCGGGTATGAACTCGTAGGCGAGGGCGGGGACGCCGCGGACGCCGAGATGACCCTCATCGCCGCCGAAGCACTCGATGACCTGGGGCTCAATTCTTGGCAGCTCGTCTGCGGCAGCGTCGTTCCCTATCAGGCCCTCCTCGAGCTCGGCGTCGATGAGGCACTCGCCAACGAGGCGCTCGCGCTCGTCCACGCCAACAACTACATCGACCTTGACGAGCTCGCCGCCACGAGCGACCTACCCGTCGCGCTCCAGTGCGCCATGCGCGAGCTGCCCCGCATCACGGGTGGCCCCGAGGCGCTCGACCGTGTTGACGCCCTATTGCGCGCCGCCGGCTCCACCACCTCCACGACGACGGAGCTGCGATCGCTCGTCCAGCGCCTGACCTCGCGCAACGCCGAGCTGGCGAGCCACCTCTCCTTCGATTTCTCCCTCATGAGCTCGTTTGGCTACTACACCGGGCTGGTGCTCAAAGCCTACACAGGCGACCTCGCCGATCCCGTGGGGTCGGGTGGCCGTTACGACGCGGTGCTCGACGCCGCCCTTGAGCAGGGTGCGGCAGCCGCTGGCTTCGCGTTCTCACTCGAACGCCTCACCGAGGTGTTGGAGGCACAAGCCGAGCAGGCGCCGTGCAGCGATATCCGCGTGGGTGGATCGGCAGACGCCGCGCGCCCCGACTCTGCCGCCACCACGGGTCCCAACGCATCCGAGACGGCCGACGAGCAGGCGCCCCTGCGCATCGCCGTGCCCAAGGGCTCGTTGAAGGACGACACCATCGCCGCACTCGAAGCCGTCGGCATCGACGCGAGCGGGCTGCGCAACCCCGGACGTCACCTGATCATACGCACGCGCGATACGCGCGAGGGCGAGGGCGCGATCGGCCCGGTCGAGCTCGTCATCGTGCGTGCCACGGACGCCCCCGCCTTCGTCGCGCTCGGAGGGACCGACTGCGGCATCTGCGGACGCGACTCGCTCATCGAGGCGGACCTCGACCTGCTGCAACTCGTCGATTTGGCGTATGGAGCCTGCCGATTCATCGAAGCCGAACCAGCGGGACGCGCCGAAGCGACCAAGCGCTCCTATGCCCGGCGCGGATGCCTACGCGTGGCAACCAAGTACCCGCGCATCGCGAGCGCCTGGTACGAGGAGCGCGGCGTGAATGCCGAGGTGGTGGCCTTGCACGGTAATATCGAGCTCGGTCCCATCGTGGGGCTCGCCGATCGCATCGTCGACATCACCGCCACCGGTACGACCCTGCGCGAGAACGACCTCGTGATCACCGGCGAACTCATGACCTGCACCGCACGCTTCTTCGCGAATCCCGGCCGCGCACGACTCGACCCGCGTGTGCGTGAGCTCGCCCGGCGTCTCGCTGCCTGGCGCGACGAGAGCGCCTGCGACGACGCGCATTAAGGCCGTCAACACGCTCGATACGCACGCTGAGTTCCCACCCCTCCCCCATCGACTCGGAGCATCGGCCCATCGGGCCCCTCCGCGCTCCAGCCCCAGAAAGGCCCGCATATGAACACCGTCATCCTGCTCCCCGGCGAGCGTCTCACCGTATCCAACCTTGGGCGCGAGGGCGCCGTCTCGGCAAAGATCACCCAAGCTGCCGCGAACATCATCGACACTGTGCGTGCGGAGGGCGACGCCGCCCTGCGTCGGTACGCCGCCGAGTTCGATGGTGTCGACCTCACCGACTTCCGCGTGCCGCAGGAACGCATCGACGCCGCCCTCGAGCAGGTGGATGCGTCCCTCATCGCCGCCCTCGAGAAGGCCGCCGCGCAGATCCGCGACTTCCACCAGCGCCAGGTCCGCCAGTCATGGTTCACCACGCGCGCGGACGGCACGCTGCTCGGCGTGCAGGTGACGCCCGTGCGCGCCGCCGGCATCTACGTCCCCGGCGGACGCGCCCAGTACCCCTCGACCGTGCTGATGAACGCCATTCCCGCCAAGGTCGCCGGCGTGGAACGCGTCGTGATGGTCACGCCTCCCCAGCGCGACGGAGGGATCTCGCCCGCCACGCTCGCCGCGGCCAAAGTCGCAGGCATCGACGAGATTTACCTGGTGGGCGGAGCCCAGGCCGTCGCTGCGCTCGCCTACGGCACCGAGAGCATCCCGCGCGTGGAGAAGATCACGGGGCCGGGCAACGCCTACGTGGCAGCCGCGAAACGCCTCGTCTCGGGCGATGTGGGCATCGACATGATCGCGGGCCCCTCCGAGGTCTGCGTGCTCGCCGACGCGAGCGCCGAGGCAGCCGTGGTCGCCGCCGATCTCATGGCCCAGGCCGAGCACGATCCGCTGGCGGCGTGCTACCTCGTAACTGAGAGCCCCGAACTCGCGCGCGGTGTCGAGGCGGCGCTCGAGGTCCTTCTCGCCCAAAGCCCGCGCGCCGAGATCACCCGCACCTCCCTCACCGACCAGGGGACCATCGTAATCGCGCCCGATCTCGCGACCGCGATTGACGCCGTGAACACCATCGCCCCCGAGCACCTCGAGCTCCACTGCGCCGATGCCCTCGGGCTCGTCGGCTCCATCCGCAACGCGGGTGCGATCTTTGTGGGCGCCTGGAGTTCCGAGCCGCTGGGCGACTACGTGGCAGGGCCCAACCACACCCTGCCCACCGGCGGCACCGCGCAGTTCTCCAGCCCGCTGTCCGTCGACGACTTCGTTACGAGCTCGTCAGTCATCTGCTACACGCCGCAGGGCCTACTCGCCGACGCCCCTGCCACCCAGACCATGGCGCAGGCCGAGGGCCTGTGGGCGCACGCGCTCTCCGCGGGGCTGCGCCGCCGCCTTATCGACGAGGGCGCCCCTGCCGTGGCGACCAAGGTCCTCGCCGAAGCGGACCTCACCGCCATCGCCTGGCCCGCCGACGATGCCGCAACGGTGGCGTCCGGCGTCGGACGCCCCACCGCTCAAGGGGAGGTGAGGTAACCGTGGCAGAGCTCTCCACCCGCGTCCAACGCCTCATGCAGCCGCACCTGCGCTCCATCGAGCCGTACGATCCGAACTTCACGGCCACACGCATCAACCTCTCCGCAAACGAGAACACCCATCCCCTGCCGGCGAGCGTCCGCGAGGCCGTGGACGAGGTGCTCGCCGCGACCCCGCTCAATCGCTACCCCGACCCCATGTCGGATGCGCTGCGTGACGAGATTGCCGCCGTGAACGACGTCTCGCGCGCCCAGGTCTGCGTTGGCAACGGCGGCGACGAGCTTCTCTATAACTTCCTGCTCGCTTTCGGCGGCCGGAATCGCTCCGTCCTCATCTGCCCGCCATGTTTCTCGGAGTACGCGTTCTTCGCCCAGCTCACCGAGACGAATGTCCGCACTGCGGGCCGCGATCCACGCACGCTCACCTTGGACGAGGAGACGCTGCTCGCCCGCGCGCGCACCTGTGACCTCGTGATTGTCACCTCGCCCAACAACCCCACCGGAGACCTGGCCGACCTCGGCCTCATCCAGCGCGTCTGCCACGCGTGCCACGGTCTGGTGATGGTGGACGAGGCGTATATCGAGTTCGCCGGTGAGGATGCCTCGGCCCTGCCTCTCCTCGCGCACCTCGACAACCTCGTCATCCTGCGCACGCTCTCCAAGGCCTACGGTGCGGCCGGGACGCGCTGCGGCTACGTAATGGCCGCCACGAACATCATCAACGCGCTCTCCGCCGTGCGCCAGATCTACTCCGTCAACGTCCTCACACAGGCAGCCGCACTCGCCCTCGTGCGTCAGCGCGGCGCCCTCGAGCCGCTCACCGCCTCCATCGTTGCCGAACGCGCACGGCTGCAGCGTGCCCTCGAGGAACTCCCCGACATCACCGTATGGCCGAGCAGCGCGAACTTCCTTTTGGTGCGCATGGCAGGCGCCACCGCCATCCGCAACCGCCTACGCGACGAGTACTCAATCCTCGTGCGCGACTTCAGTTCCGCGGCCGGTCTTGAGGACTGCCTGCGCATCACCGTGGGAACGCCCAAGGAAAACGACGCCGTCATCGCGGCGCTGACCGAACTTCTGTCTTAAGGAGGACCGATCGCCATGACCGATTCCGCCAACCGCCGCGCCGTCGTCACGCGCGTCACCGGGGAAACCGACATCACCGTCGAGCTTAACCTTGACGGCACCGGCACCTGCTCAATCGATACCGGGGTACCGTTCTTCGACCACATGCTCAACGCCTTCGGGCGCCATGGCCTGTTCGATCTCACCGTCCGTGCCACAGGAGACATCGAGGTCGACGCACATCACACCGTCGAGGACACCGGCATCGTGCTCGGCCAGGCATTCACCCAGGCGCTCGGAGACAAAGCGGGCATCACGCGCTTTTCCGACGTGTGTATACCCATGGACGAGACGCTCGTCCAGGCAGCCGTTGATATTTCGGGGCGCGGGCAGGCGTACTGCGACCTTCCCATTCCTACCGAGCGCGTGGGCTCCTTTGACACCGAGCTCGCCGTCGAGTTCTTCTACGCCTTCGCCCGTGACGCGCGCGTGACGCTACACGTACGCGAGCTCGCCGGAGCGAACTCGCACCACATCATCGAGGCAGCCTTCAAGGCGGCCGGCCGCGCGATGCGCTACGCCTGCGAACTCGACCCCCGCGTGAACGGCGTGCCCTCCACCAAGGGCTCGCTGTAAGGGAGGTGCCCGTGAACGAACCGAGCATCGTGGTGGTCGACTACCACAAAGGCAATCTGTCGAGCGTCGTGCGCGGGCTCACGCGCGCGGGGGCGCATGCCTTCGCGTCCGATGACCCCGATGCGATCGCGAGCGCCGATGGCATCGTCCTGCCGGGCGTCGGCTCGTTTTACGACGCGATCTCGTACATGGCCGAACACGGTCAGGACCGCGCCGTGATCGAAGCCACACGCGGCGGTAAGGGCACGCCGTTTTTAGGCATATGCCTGGGGCTGCAGTTACTTTTCGAACGCGGTGACGAGGGCGTTCCCGCAGACGCGCCAACCGTCCCCGCACCCGACCCCCGCGGCACGGGCCTCGATGCCGGATCGATTTTCGAGGCTGACGGGACGCGCTGGGTGCGCGGGCTCGCCGTGCTTCCCGGCAGCTGCACGCGGCTCGAATCGGCACGTCTCAAGGTTCCCCATGTGGGCTGGGATCAGGTGCACCTTACCGAGCACGGACGCCCGTGTCCCTTGCTGGAGGGGTTCGCCGAGGGGTCGAATGTCTACTTCACCCACTCCTATGCCCTCGGGGCCGACGTCAATGAGGACGACGTGGCGGGCGTCACGCACTATGCACGCAACTTCGCCTCCGTTGCGGCGCACGGCAGCGTCTTCGGCTGCCAGTTCCACCCCGAGAAGTCCTCCGCGCATGGGCACGCGATTCTTCGCAACTTCGTGCGCCTGTGCTCCTAGGAGCTCAACGTGCGCCCCGGGAGCTGCGCCTCTTCGCAGCGTCCACGTCGCATTTCCCCGCTCCGCACCCACGCTGCGCCGCACCATCAACCCCCTACCGAGGAGGCCCCTCGTGATCATCTTTCCCGCCATCGACCTGATTGACGGTAAGGTCGTGCGCCTCGAACGAGGCGACCGCAACCGCATGAAGGTCTATTCCGACGACCCCGTTGCCATCGCACGCGAATTCTCGCAAGCGGGCGCGCAGTGGATCCACGTCGTCGATCTTTCCGCGGCATTCGGCGAAGACGACGACGTGTGCGCCGCCAACATGCGCGCGATTCGCTCGATTTGTTCCATAGAGGGGCTATCGATCGACGTCGGCGGCGGCGTCCGCTCCCTCGCGCGCATCGACCAACTCGCCGCGGCGGGTGCCAAGCGCATCGCCCTCGGCACCGTCTTGGTCACTGAACCCGGGTTTGCCGAGGTCGCAGCGCGTGGATTTGGAGAGCTGCTCGTTGCAGACGTCGCTGCCCGCGACGGGCAGGTCAAGGTCAACGGCTGGCGCGATGGCGTTGGACGCAACTGCGACGAGGTCGTGTCCGAACTCGCCTCGCTGGGATTCAAGCACCTCGTGTTCACCGACATCGCCCGCGACGGCATGCAGACGGGCATCGATGTCGATGCGCATCGCGCGGTCGCCCGTGTCGCCGGATTCCCCGTGGTCGCCTCGGGCGGCATCTCGACGCTCGACGACATTCGCGCCCTCGCCGCCGCCGGACCGGAGGTCATCGAGGGTGCCATCACCGGACGTGCCCTGTACGAGGCCTCCTTCACGCTCGAGCAGGCGCTCGATGCGGCGGCTGGGAGGTAGACCATGCTCACCAAACGTGTTATTCCCTGTCTCGATGTGCGCGATGGGCGTGTGGTCAAGGGCGTGAACTTCGTTGACTTGCGCGACGCCGGCGATCCCATCGAACTCGCCGCCGTCTACGATCGCGAGGGTGCCGACGAGGTGGTTTTCCTCGACATCACCGCCACGAGCGATAACCGTGCCACGACTATCGACATGGCGGCCCACGCCGCCGCCGAACTCGCCATCCCCTACACCGTGGGCGGAGGATTCCGCGACCTTCCCGGCATGCGCACCATGGTTGCCGCCGGCGCCGACAAGGTCTCGGTTAATTCGGCTGCGGTGCGCGACCCCGATCTCATCACGCAAGCCGCGGCCGCATTCGGTAGCCAAGCCGTTGTGGTGGCGATCGATGCCAAACGCGTGGGTAAGCCCGGAGCGCCGGGTGCCGATCGATGGGAGGTCTACCTTGCCGGCGGGCGCACCCCCACCGGCATCGACGCCGTTGCCTGGGCAGAGGAAGCGGCTCGCCGCGGGGCTGGTGAGATCTTGCTCACCAGCATGGACCGCGACGGCACAAAAGCCGGATTCGACCTAGCGCTCACCCGTACCGTGGCACGCGCGGTGTCCATTCCTGTCATCGCCTCAGGCGGCGTGGGCACGCTCGAGCACTTCGCCGAGGGCGTACTGGAGGGCGAGGCCGATGCCGTACTCGCCGCAAGCGTCTTCCACTTTGGCACCTACTCGATCCGCCAGGTGAAGGAATACATGGCCGCCCAGGGCATTCCCGTGAGATTGGACTTCTGATGAACATCAATGACCTGCAATTTGACGACCGTGGCCTCATCACCTGCGTAGTGCAGCAGCACGATACGGGCGAGGTGCTCATGGTCGCCTGGATGAGCCGAGAGTCGGTGCGCCTCACGCTCGAGACGGGCACCACCTGGTTTTGGAGCCGCAGCCGGCAGGAGCTCTGGAACAAGGGCGCCACCAGCGGCAACATGCAGCGTGTGATCGAGCTGCGCGCCGACTGCGACGCCGACACGCTGCTCGCGCTCGTCGACTCGCCCGGCCCCGCGTGCCATACCGGCAACCGCACCTGTTTCTTCAACACGGTCGGGGCGGAATAACGCCGTCGCCGCCCCGCGCCGTCGGCGCCCCGCGTTCGCACCGGCACATCATCGAACAGGAGACCAACATGGGAGTTAGAACCGCCAACGTGCAACCCGGTAACATCGGCGAGACCCTCGAGGGGTTGGCCGCCACCATCCACGCGCGCCGCGACGCCTCTCCTCAGGAGAGCTATACGGCGCGTCTACTCACGGATGTCGAGGACGAGCTGCTCAAAAAGCTCGCCGAGGAGGCCAGCGAAATCATCATGGCCTGCAAGGATCGCGATCACGATCACATCCGCTATGAGGCGGGTGACCTGGTATATCACCTGCTCGTGACCCTCGAACGCTACGGCATCTCGCTCGACGAACTCGCCGGCGAGCTCAATGCCCGGATGAAGTAGCCCCGTCATTCGCCCGCAGGCGTTCAGGCGTCAGCACAGTCAAAAAAAGGGCCTCGGCGCGCAGCCGAGGCCCAAGGGCAATGCAGCGAAGATTACTTGCAGAGCGACAGGGCCGCGTCGTCGGCGATGACCACGCAGTTGGGGTGCAGCTGCAGGATAGAAGCCGGGCAGGAAGGCTGGATGGGGCCAAAGCACATGTCGTGCACGGCCTGGGCCTTCTTCTCGCCATTGGCGATTACGAGCACCATGTAGGCGTTCATGATGGTGTGGATGCCCATGGTGTACGCCTGACGAGGAACGTCCTCGATGTTGTCGAACAGGCGGCTGTTGGCCTCGATGGTGCTCTCGGTGAGGTCGACGCAGTGCGTGCCCTTGGAGAAGCAGGTGTCGGGCTCATTGAAACCAATGTGGCCATTGTTGCCAATGCCCAGGAGCTGCAGGTCGGGATAGCCGGCCTCCTCGACGATACGGTCGTACTCGGCGCACGTGGCCTCGGCATCGGGGTTGGAGCCGTCCGGCACATGGGTGTTGGCCTGATCGATGTTGATGTGATCGAACAGGTTCTCCTTCATGAAATAATGGTAGCTCTGGGGATCGTCGTGGGACAAACCGCGATACTCGTCCAGGTTGTAGGTGCTCACCTGGGAAAAGTCCAGATCGCCCGCCTCATAGGCCTTGATGAGGTTCTGATAGGTGCCGATGGGCGTGGAACCGGTGGCAAGACCCAAGACGCAGCAGGGATCCATGACAACCTGAGCGGCGATGAGATTTGCCGCCTTTCGGCTCATATCCTCATAGTCGGCGGCGTGAACGATACGCATGACGCGCTCCTTTCCTCCGGGACATCCAGTCCCGGCACATGCGGCCCCGTCGGCCGCAACCAACGTGAGACGCGCACCGTCCAGGGCGAGGGCGCGTATGTCAAAATCCCCACCGTGTCGAGGCCCCTGCCCGTCCACGGCGACTCGGACGCGTTCGCCCCAGCACTTCTATTGTGAAGGTTGCGCGAGGAAATGCAAGTATGGCCTCGCAAGCCCTCAAGCTAAGGGAAACCCGCCAAGAGAAACTCCTGGCGGGTTTGTCATTCCAATTGCCCCATCGGGCCCCGTTACCGCGAACGAACGGTGATGAGCTGGTCGAGCTCCTCGACATCCGCTCCTTCCGATCCCTTAATGCTGGCATATTCCGCAGAATTGCAGATAAGGATCGGCACCGTGACGTCATAGCCCTCGGCTGCGATGGCCTCTCCGTCAAACTCTATGAGCACGTCACCGCGATGCACTGCATCTCCCACGGACGCGTTCACCTTGAAATGCTTGCCATCGAGCCTAACCGTCTCCAGGCCAACGTGGATGAGCACGTCGAGGCCTTCGGCGGTATGAATCGCCACCGCATGCCCCGTGGGGAAGATCGCCTCGATCTTACCATCGGACGGGGCCACCACGCGATTGCCCGTGGGTTGAATGGCCACGCCCTGACCAAGCAAGCCCTTGGCGAACATCTGGTCAGAGACTTCCGAAAGCGGGATAACATGGCCCGCCAAGGGCGAGGTCAGTACGCTCGTGCGAGTGTTCACGTTAAGCGACTTGAGAAATCTGTCGAACATCTAACTCCTTTGAGGTCCCCCATGTCTCTCCATTCTACCGAACTGTGAGACCGAAAACCAATCCCGGAAACCAGGGCTCGCTTAGGGGAGCTCGCGCTGGACCACGGCAACGATCGAGTCGACGGCGGCCTGTGCCGCCTCCTGCGTCTCTGCCTCGGCCATCACGCGCACAAGCGGCTCGGTACCGGAGGTGCGAACGAGGATGCGACCACGCTCGCCCAGCTCCTCCTCTGCCGCGCGAACGGCGTCCCACACGGGCTTGCACTCATCGAGCTCGGCCTTGCGCTCGCTGCGCACGTTGACGAGCACCTGCGGGAAGATCTTAACCGGGGCGCACAGCTCGGAGAGCTTCATGCGCTCGGCTCGGATGACCTCCATGATGCGCAGGGACGTCATGATGCCGTCTCCCGTAGTCTCGATATCGCCAAAGATGACATGGCCCGACTGCTCGCCGCCAAGGCTATAGCCCTTTTCGCGCATACAGGCGGTGACGTACTTGTCGCCCACCGGCGTAGTCTCGTACTTGAGGTTGGCACGGTCGAGCGCGCGGAACAGACCGAGGTTGCTCATGACCGTGGGGACCACGGTACCGGCGGTGAGACGGCCGTGCTTGTGCAGGTAGGTGCCGCACACATACAGGATCAGGTCACCGTCGACCACGTTACCGCGATCATCGACCGCCAGGCAGCGGTCCGCATCGCCATCATAGGCAAAGCCCACATCAAGGCCCTGCTCGACCACATGACGGCGCAGACGCTCAATATGCGTGGAGCCGCAGTCGACGTTGATGTTGAAGCCGTCGGGCGCATTGTTGATGATACGGACATCGGCGCCAAGGGCGTCGAACACGGGTTTTGCCACCGAGGAGGCGGAGCCATTCGCGCAGTCCAGGCCGACCTTCACGCCCTGCAGAGAGAAATTCGCGCTGGCGATCAGATGCGCGATGTAGCGGTTGCGGCCCTGCATGTAATCGACCGTGCATCCAATCTCATCGCCCGAGGCGAACGGGATCTCGCTCTTGCCGTCGATGTAGTCCTCGATGAGCTCAAGGACTTCCTCGTCCATCTTGCAGCCTTCGCTGTTCATGAGCTTGATGCCGTTATCGGTATAGGGGTTGTGGCTCGCCGAGATCATGATGCCGCAGTCGAAGCGGCCGTCGATGGTTTCGTACGCAACGCCCGGCGTGGGGATGACGTGGAGCATGTACGCATCGGCACCGGAAGCGACCAGACCGGAAACGAGACCGGACTCGAACATGTAGCTCGAGCGGCGCGTATCCTTACCCACAATGACGCGGGCCTTGCGGTTCTGGCGCGCGCCGTAGTACCAACCTACGTAGCGACCAATCTTATACGCGTGCTCGACCGTGAGGGTCGTGCCCGCCTCGCCGCGGAAGCCGTCGGTTCCGAAGTACTTCATTCGCATTCCTTCCATACGCCCAGCGCCCATACGACGCCGGTCTGATGTGGGGCGGACATTGTTGAGAACGAAAATTCCGCACCGTCGTAATGGTACAAAAAAAGGGCCCACCGAAAAACTCGGTAGGCCCATTTCCATACGGGAAACGTCTTCGCAAACACCTTAGCGCTTGGAGAACTGGGGAGCGCGGCGGGCCTTCTTGAGGCCGTACTTCTTGCGCTCGACGACGCGGGCGTCACGGGTGAGGAAGCCAGCGCGCTTGAGGTCGGCACGATAGTCGCCCGCCTCGAGAAGGGCGCGGGCGATGCCCAGGCGCAGGGCGCCGGACTGACCGGTGATGCCGCCGCCATCGCACAGGGCGATGACGTCAAAGGAACCGAGGGTGTCGGTCACCTTGAAGGGGGCAAGGGCGTCCTCAACGAGCTGGTGACGGCCGAAGTACTCCTCGGCGTCGCGCTTGTTGATGGTCACCTTACCGGTGCCAGGGACGATACGGACACGAGCAACGGCGTTCTTGCGACGGCCGGTGCCGTAGTAAACAACGGTGTTCTCAGCCATCTTTTAGCCCTCCAGCTCGATCTTGACGGGGTTCTGAGCAGCGTGCGGATGCTCGGCGCCAGCATAGACCTTGAGCTTGGTCAGCTGCTTGCGGCCGAGAGTGGTCTTGGGGAGCATGCCGCGGACAGCGCGCTCGATGACCTTCTCCGGGTGCTTCTCCATAGCCTGGCGGAAGGACTCCGCCTTGAGGCCGCCATTGTAGCCGGAGTGACGGTAGTAGGTCTTGTGGTCGGCCTTGTTGCCGGTAAGCTGGACCTTATCGGCGTTGATGACAACCACGAAGTCACCACAGTCGGAGTTGGGCGTGAACTGGGGCTTGTTCTTGCCGCGCAGGATCTTGGCAACCTGGGCAGCAAGACGGCCCAGCGTGGCGCCCTCGGCGTCGATGAGGACCCAGTTACGGGCAACCTCACCCTGCTTGGCGTAGTGAGTCGACTTAAGAATCACTTTTCCTCCATGTACAGTACGTGTGTCTTAACAGAGTTTCACGGGGCTCTGGAAAGTAACTTGTCAATAATACCGCCCTGTGCTGCGAAGTCAACGCATTTCCGCTATACGTGCAGAACTTCTGCACAGGCGGGTAAGTATGGGAATAGGCATATGACGACGCCCCGGATGTTCCTCTGGTGTTTAGCAAGAAGGAACCCGGGGGCCTTACGCCTACCCGGGTTCCCGACCTCTCCGCCCTCTGATGGGGCTTCTCTGAGTATCTCAGTGGAGAGGACCCTTTGTTCACTCTTCTTATACCACGAAGTGCCAGCAGGTAGTCTTACTGGTATGAGAAATCGAGACCAACCGGTAAGCGGTCGATATTCAGCTGCCAATGGAATGCGCGGTATCGACGTCACGCCTCCGTCCAGCCCCTATTTGCCCACGAACTCCCGTATCTCATCAATATGGGCAACCGCCTCTTGGCGGCCCTGAATATACAGATCGAGCAACTTCGCCGCATCGTGTTCGACATGCCCCACCTCAACGGGGCGCGGCGGCGCCAGCACAAATGCCCGGCCCTCACGCTCATATTCCCAAATGTGCTCGCGCTGCTCGTTGTAGCGCACGTGACGATTCTCCATTGCCTCCAGCAAATACGGATATGCGGCGTATGCGCGCTGAGCAGCCGGCATGAGCCCATAAGTGCCCTTGACGTAATCGCGATCCTGCGTGAGCACCACAATCGCCCGGTCAAAACCCGCATCTTCGAGCGCATGCTCAACCGGTACGGAATCGGCGGTGCCACCGTCAAGATACAGGTGCCCATCGATCTCGACAGGCTGCGTAACCAGCGGCAAGGACGTGGAGGCGCGCACGGCGTCGATGTCGAGCGTTGCATTGCGAACCGGCAGGTACGCGGCAGTTCCGAACATCACATCCGTGGCGCATGCATACATTTCCATGGGATTCGCCAAATAGGCGTCATTATCGAAGGGGTCAAGGCGATCCTGTACGTCGTTGAGCATGAAATCGTAGCCGACCATGCTGCCGGTGGTAATGAGCGACTGAGCGCCCATGTAGCGCGGATCATTGCAAAATGCCAGGTTCACGCGGTTTGCACGACCGATCTGACGGCTCTTGTAATTCAGGCCGTTGAGCGCACCCGCAGAGGTTCCGTAACACGCCGCGACCTCAACGCGGTGCTCCATGAGAACGTCGAGCACGCCCGCGGTGAACTGGCCACGAAAGCTGCCGCCCTCCAAAACAATCGCAACCTTACCCGCGTTTTTCGCCTTGTCTTCCATCTGAGCTCCTCTCGTCTGTATGACTTGTACCCCAATGAGTCGTGAAGATGAACAGATGTCCGCAAATCATGGGGCTTCTTCTCCCGCTGTGCGTCACATGAGTGCCCTGAAGACGCTCGAGACGCGAACGTGGTACACTGTTCGCTTACGGATTGCGGCACGTTCGCAGTTCGGGTACTTTGACAGGTCGTCGCCGCTCATGCGGCACCACGACCCTCACATGAGGGGCCGACTGGTTTCGACACGATAGTTCTGAGAGAGGAAGCAGGCCGTGGTCTCCTCGCCCACGTTAAACAGGGGTACCGTCAAAATGAATTGACAAGAATTCTTCTTTTGAGCCCCAGCTGGCTCTCGCTGCTTAATTTATAGCGGCGCGTCAACCCGGTGATTTCCCCGACACCGGCGCGACGTCATTTGAGGGGAATGCTCCCGCGCACGTAATCGGTATGGCGCGGGCTAAGACCGAACCGGTTGGGACGCCGAGAGCGTGTCGCTCCGCGCGAGGCGTCCGAGACTAAATGAGTGACTGAGCCTGGAGATGCCGATCAGGGAGCTGTCGTGGACCGGAGTTCGATTCTCCGCGGCTCCACCATAAGAGAATTACGCGAACTGTCAACCACGGTTGACAGTTCGCCTTTTTGCTATCTTCGCCACCATCCACCAGCCGCGATGCCGCTCGGCGGACATAAGTCGCCGGAGGTTTTTCCTTGGCTTGCCATCATCTCTTCTCGGCGCGGGCCACGGCGCGTTTGACGCCCAGCAGGATGAGTACAATGCTCACACCCAAAACGATATGGCCCAACCCGGCGATGCCGGAGATCGCCGCGTCCATGCCGCGGGAAAGATCGATACCCAGAACCTGGGGCACGCCGCGAGCCACGAGCATGAGGGCGGTAACGTTGAGACCTACGTGGTAGGCAACCACCGCACGGGACACGGAGCGGTCGGCGATGTGCAGGGTCTTCTCAAGCACGAGGAGCAGCAAGAACATGATCATGCCCAGGGCAAAGTAATGCGTGTGCACGAACGCCAGGGTGGTCGCGCCGTCAAACGAAAAGAACTTGGTGAACTCGCGGAAGAACACGCCGCCGATCATGGCCAGGATCGCATAGAACAGAGCGCTGTTCGCATATTTCTTCATGAGGCACGTTCCTTTCCCACGCCTTGCGCCTCCTGGCGCCTCGGCTCATATCTTGCCCATGGCCTTAGGGTACCCTCGCAAGCGTTCTATTGCTAGATTTTTTGCACCATTAACCCCTCCCCTCGATGAACGCTCTACGCCGATGTTCAGCGGAGTCATCGCGCTCATCCAGGGCGACGTCGCGCTCCTCCCCCGCCGCATTGGCCGCCTCGTCGGCGGCATCTTGAGCGTCCAGTCCCGCACGCTCATGATCAGGAGCCAGAGGGCATCGGCCTTCCTAAGCCCGCGCAAGCGATAGATTGTCCGCTCCTCTTTTGGGTTAGCGATGATCGATCGCACCAACTATTCGTCTGGTAGAAACCCGCACGCTGGTCTTCCTGGACAGATACCAATGCTCCACCTTTAGCCGTCTGAAACTCATAAACCTACCGTTCATGTTCCAAATTAATACGCCTGCCGATTCCACGAGGGGGGGGGTTGGGCACCCAGGCAAACTTGTTCCGATTGAGTGCATCCTGCACCGATCGTAGCCGGATGCACCACCAGTACCTGCCAGCACCGGCTGGCAGCACGTGATGGGAGGAATATGCAGCGTAAAAACCTCGCGCGGTTTGCCATCGTGGCCGGTTTGTGCTCATCGCTCGCACTGCCCACGGCGGTGTTCGCGGATCAATGGATCACCGATGAGAGCCTCAACGGCGTTGCCACCGCACAGCCCCAAAAGGACGACATCGTCCCCAACAAGGGTCAATACAAATACACCAAGGAGGAGCTCGCGGCGTTCTGCCACTTTGGGCCCAACACCTTCTCGGGCGTCGAGTGGGGCACCGACTACGGCACCAAGATGCCCTCGGCGGTCACCTATATGAACAACCTCGAGACCTTCGATGCCGAGGGCTACGTCAAGATGATCAAGGAGGCCGGCTTCAAGCGCCTGGTCGTCACCGCCAAGCACCATGACGGCTTCTGCATCTGGAACAGCGAGTCGACCGACTACGACATGGGCAGCACCACGAGCCGGATCGACATCCTGGCGGAGCTTTCCAAGGCGTGCTCCACATATGACCTCGACATGGGCCTGTACCTCTCCCCCTGGGATATCCATGAGCCGAGCTACGGCAACAAGGACGGAAAGCCCGACAACTACAACGACTTCTACGACGGGCAGTTGCGCGAGATCCTCGGCGATCCCAAGTACGGCAACAAAGGCAAGTTTGTCGAGGTGTGGATGGACGGCGCAAAGGGCACCGGCGCCGACGCACAGAACTACAACTTCGAGCGCTTTGCCAAAACCATCAAGGAGCTCGAGGGCGACGAGTGCGTCCTCTTCCAGTGCGGCCTGCAGTCCGAGGTCCGTTGGGTGGGCAACGAGAACGGCCTTGCCGGAGACACCGCCTGGAACCGCGTCGAGATGAACCCCAACTGGGATTCGAGCTCCGCCGAGGTCCCCTGGAACAAGAACATCCAAAACGACCCCACGGTGGGCGCGGAGGTCAGCGTTGGCTCCCCAACAGGAGGCAAGTGGATCATGCCCGAGGCGGACGCCCGCATCACCGCCGGCTGGTTCTGGCACAACAACATGAAGACTCCCAAGACCCTCACCGAGCTCAGCAACATGTACTTCAACTCGGTCGGTCACGGCGCCCCGTTGCTGCTCAACGTGCCGCCCAACGATACGGGCACGGTCGACCCCGAGATCAAGCAGCGCACGCTCGATTTTGGCGACAACGTTGAGAAGACCTTCGCCCAGGACCTCACGCGCGAGGGCGAGGGGCGTACGGCGGCGACCGCCAAGGCCAGCAGCGCCTGGGAGAACGACCCCGCGTACGGCCCCGGCAAGGTGCTCGACGGCAAGGACGAGACCTACTGGAGCGCCAAGGACGCCACGGGCACCCAGTCGCTCCTCATCGAGTTTCCCGAGGAGCGCACCTTCAACGTGGTCTCCTTTGAGGAGGCCATCCAGAACGGCCAGCACATCAAGAACTTCGCCGTCTCGTACCGCGACGCCGGCGGCCAGTGGGTGGAGTACGGCAAGGGCGGCACCGTGGGCGCCAAGCGCCTCGTGCGCGGCTCGAACGTGACCGCCAGCGCCATCAAGATCGACCTCAGCACCCTTGACGGCAAGGTCGCCCAGATCTCCGAGGTCGGCGTCTTCAAGACCACCAAAGCCTTCGAGAAGCCCATGCCCGTCCCCGAGGGCATGGAAATCCTCGACAACGCCAAGATGCAGACCAGCAGCGGGTGGAACCAGGAGAAAAACGCCAGCTTCATCGACGGCACCAGCATGTGGACCGGCCAGGCCGGCGCAACCGCGACCTTCCAGTTCGATGGCACCAAGTTCATGCTCATGGGCACGGTCGACCCCAACCATGGCCACGCCAAGATCACGATCGACGGCAAAGAGCCGATCGAGATCAACACCCGTGCCAGCAAGCGCGCCACGAGCGTCCCGCTCTTCACCTCCGACACCCTCGAGGCGGGCACCCACACCGTCAAAATCGAGGTCGTGGGCGGTGACAAGGGAGCCGTTGGCATCGACGCCGCCGCCTACCTGAACAACAACGGCGCGGGCATGATCGACTTCGACGTGACCGAGATCACCATGGACGAGAATTCCGTTTACGAGCTCGGCGTCACGCGCAGCGGCGGCTCCACCGGCAGCGCCGAGGTGGTCGTGAACTTTGAGCCCGGCTCCGCCGTTCAGGGCGACTTCGACACCGATTCCAAACACGTAGTCTTCAACGAGGGCGAGACACACAAGACCGTCCAGGTCCGCACCAAGCGCGTCGTGAGCTCCAGCACCATCGGCAACGGCCAGTTCTACGTGACCATGGCTCCGGTCTCCCCCGAGGGCCTCGTGATCGGCTCCAACGACGACGTGACGGTGACCATCATCGACCGCGAGTCCAACTACACCCTTGAGAAGCTCAAGGAGGCCATCCAGAACGCCGAGGCGGCGGCCAACGCCGGACAGTACACGGCCGAGAGCGTCCGAGTCCTCGACAAGGCGCTTGTCACCGCACACGCCGTGGTAGCCAAGGACAATCCTTCCGCCGATGCCATCTTCGAGGCCATGAAGGTCCTCCAGGCTGCACAGTCGGGTCTCGAGATCCGCAAGGCCTACTCCGAGGATGAGCCATTCGCGTTCCCGAGCATCGTTGGCACCACCTCGACCATCGAGTTCGAGCTCGGCGTGCTGCATAACGACACCACGGGTGACAACAACTGGCCCATGGCGATCAAGGATCGCGACGGCGCGAGCCTGGGCAAGCTCGTCGACTCCGTGGGCGAGAACGACACGATCGCCATTCCGTTCACCGTCGAGCGCGCAGGCACCTACAACGTCAAGCTGCGCTACATGAGCGGCTCCAGCAACAACAAGGTCGTGTGGACCGACGCCAACGCCGATGACCCCATCATCGCGAAGGGTGAGCATGCGGCCGGGCACACCAATGCGGATGCATATCAGACCGTCGACTTTACCTTCACGGTGAACAAACCCGGCACCTCCCAGCTCGTGTTCAAGGGGCCCAAGGAAAAGTCCCCACGCCTGGACAAGCTTGACATCACCCTCGCCGCGGACAGCCTCACCAGCTTTGGCGCCGTGGGCCGCGCCGGCGTGGGCGGCACCGTGACGCCCGAGGGATTTGTCGCCCTCAAGGACGGCAAGACGACCTTCACCGTGACCCCCGACGAGGGCTACCGCATCGCATCCGTCACCAAGAACGGGACGCCGGTCGATGTTGCAGGCCCCACCTCCACGACGTCCGTCGAGGTCACCGAAGTCGACACCGAGAGCGGCGATGCCGTTGTCGAGGCCGTCTTCGAGAAGATCCCCGCGCCTTCCCCCGAGCCTGAGCCGCAGCCCGACCCGCATCCGCAGCCCGACCCGCAGCCGGAACCCGAGCCGCAGCCGCAGCCCGACCCGCAGCCGGAACCCGAGCCGCAGCCGCAGCCCGACCCCAAGCCCGAGACCGGCAACAAGCCGAACAAGAAGCCCGCAGGCACGAACGGCCCGCTCCCCCAGACTGGTGACATCGCCGCTATCGCCACGCCCGTCGCCCTGAGCGCCTCCGCGCTCATTGGCGCCGCAACGGCCCTAAGAAAGAAGCGCCGCTAGTCTGTCTGCACACTCGCAGGGATGCAAAGGTGGAAGACGCACGCCGTCTTCCACCTTTTTCTTTTCGTTTTGGCGGTTGTGGTCAAAAGGGACTGTGGACGAAAAGTTGGACACCTTGACGGTGTCTGGTCTGGAGGTTCGCATGCACACCAAAGAGGAGGTCGGGCTGTTCCTGCTCGCGCGAGAGGATGGCATGTCCGTCGCCGAGGCCGCGGCGTTCGTCGGCGTCGGGGGAGGGGCCGCCAGAAGCTGGGACGCGGGGATGCTGCCGCACAGCTACACCGGCAGGCCCTGGGACTCGGGTAGAATCGGGGGCGGCGACGCCCGCACGACCCGAGGGGAGCCCGAGTGGGGAAGATCGAGATCAAGGGGCCGTACGAGCCGCCCGAGACGGGCCCGCTCGCCGAGATGACTCCCGACCAGATAGAGAAGCTGCTGCTCAGGGCGGTGTCGGACGACCTAAAAGAGGGAGGCTCGCACCCCCTTCGACCCCGATGCGGAGCAGGTGCGGGCTCGCCGGGAGATTGAGGGGGCCACCGGTCTTCCGACGTCGACGATTACCCGCTTCCTTGACATCCCCAGGAGCACCTACTACCACCACCTCTCGCGGGCACTTGGCTGGAGGACGCCCGACGAGACCGCCTTGCGCTGGGCTACGCGGTGTAGGATTGTCTAAGAAAATGTCCGCATCCCCATCCGCAATGAACGCTCTACACGTTCGTTCAGTTCCTTTGCCACGAGGCCCCAACGATGCGTCGGCGCCGCTTTCCGCAACACTCCCCATACGCCTTGCCCGAGCCACATGGGCACGGGTCTGCGTCGCTCACGCGGATCTCGCTTCCGTCCGGCGCGTAAAACACCTTGCGACCCGTCAGGCGCTCCATGTGCTCTCGTCTTGACCAGCCGTTATCATCCCACGAGGGCAGCGCCTGGTAGAAATTGATGACGAGGCGAATGAGCTTCACCGTGGAAGGCGCTTCGTGCGGATATCCATAGAGCTTCAACGCGCGCATGGCAGATCCGAGCGAGCCCGTGGCAACCACGGAGGTCATCAGGTCCTCAACCATGCGATCGGCGAAGAAATATTCGTTCTCCCCATCCGGCACGATGCCATCGAGGAAATTCCTAAGTGCTATGGCCTCCGGCAGCGAACAGGCAAAATCGAGCCATCCGTCTTTGACCAGATCGGAGCTGAGCGGACAACGCGGGGTGGCACGGTGCTCTTGGATAAGCTGGTCGATATACTCGTTGGTTTGGCTCTCAAAACGATCATAGGCAGCCTGGATGCGAGCCGCCGTCGTGTCGTTGGCGGGACGTGCGGCGAGCTGCTCGCGCAACGCATAAAAGAGCTCATCGACCGTCGCACCGCCCTCTTCCATAGCGGCGAGAAGACCGAGAAGCGCCCCGTCCCCGCACTCCTTGACCGCATCGTGCACGAGGCAGGGAACGCTCAGCACGCGATTGGCTACGTACTCGGTACCATGGCGGAAGACTAGCCCCGTGCGGCACAGACTCCAATACCTGCCTGATGCGACACCCCTGAATTCTTCGATCGAGATGGGCGTGAGCGTCATTTCCGCATACAGGCGGTACGCCTCTGCCAATTCGATCACACCGTACAAGTACGTACACGATTCAATCACTCGAACGGCCTGATCCAACGGGAATCCGATAGCTTCGAGCTCACCACAGTCCTGCGTAGGCGTGGATTCCCCCTGCCCCTGGGGTTTTACTTGGCAATCAGCCACCCCCTCTCCCTCAAGCGACTCAAGCAGCGCTACGGCCTCTTGCTCAACGAGCTCAGCGCGCTTTTCTTCGGGAAGGCCATAGAGCACGCCGCGATGGAAGCCCTCGCTGGGCTCGTCCTCGTGCTCGGCATCATTAAGCAAGTAATCGATCTTGTTTTGGAGGGCGCGCGTCTTCTCGGCGCGCGCGGTGAGTCTGAACGTCCGCGCATCCGAGATGGGAGGGCATTCCACAGACGCAGCGTACGCATTCGCTTCCTCTTTTGACAGAGGGGGCAGCCCATGCACGCGCATGGGCTCTTGCATCACGATGACATCGCCGAAAGGAAGCAAAGCGCCCTCAACGCAAACGGGAAGCACCGGAAATCCGAGCTCCAGGGTCTCCCCAAAGCCACTCACCCTGAACAAGATGCCATCGCCCACGAGCAAGGCAGTACCGTCTTGCACTTCGAGCACGATGTATATGCCAAACAGGGCATCTTTCCAGCTCCGGACCAGATTCAGCTCAGAAGCCGACAAGCGATAGACTTCCTCTTGCGCAAAGTCATCAATTACGTCGGGCGTGTGCCACAGCTCCTGCAACACGAGCAGGCATTTTTCCTCAAGTTCAGGTTCAATGGGCCAAGCTGGACTGAATACATCGAAAACCGGCACAACGCCCAAGCGTTCGTTGGCGTACGTCATGAGCTCGCGAAGGAGCCCGTAGTATTCCCTTTGTTGCGCCTCATCCATGCGCATGGTCTTCCCTTCGACGCCACATCGCGCGGACCTTTTTAATAAACGGATGTTCATTATTTTGTCCGACTTGCTATTTGATGGTGCACGTTTACCACCTCCGACGCCCTCGCTGCAACGAATCAACCCGTTTGAAGCCACCGCCGTGGGCATCTACCCCGAGAACCGGGCAACAGCGGCAAGAGACTGGGTATTGAACACCTTTTCAACCGCAACCTCATACTCATTGATCTTCCGGACCTTCCGCACCGTGCGATGCACCGCCATGGGGTCGGCAAAGGCGCACTTGGCGTAGAACCACCACTCCTTCATGCGGAAGACCGCGTTGCCGCCGATCTCGTCGACGTATGCATGGAACAGCTTGTCGTGGAACTGTCTGAGTTCGTCCGCGCTCGCAGCCAGGCCGCCGGCGAGCATGCGCGCGAGGGCCGGATTGGCGAGCAACCCGCGTCCGAGCATCACATGACGGGTCCGCGGGTGCGCTTCCGCGAGCGCATCCATGTCCCCCGTGCCAAAGATGTCGCCGTTGTAGGCCACCGGGAAGGGCGCGCGCTCGAGCGTTTTGCCATACGGCTCCCAGCGAGGTTTGCCCTGGTAGCGGTCCTTCTGCACACGCGGATGCACGATGAGTTCCGCGAGCGGCAGGGTGCAATACAGCTCGAGGATGCGCCCGTACTCGGAGTCGTCCTCGAGTCCAAGGCGCGTCTTGACCGAGACGGGCAGGGCCGAGCGCTCGCACACGTCGCGCAGGAACGCCTCGAGCGCGTCCGGGTCGCGCAGGAAGCCGGAGCCCTTGCCCTTGGAGACGACCGTGCCGGACGGGCAACCGAGGTTGAGGTTAACCTCGCCATACCCCAGCTCGGCCAGCTCGCGTGCGGCCCACACAAACTCGTCGGCGTTCTTGGTGAGCAGCTGCGGGACGACGTTCAGGCCCTGGTTGTTGACCGGGTCGATCTCCTTGAGGTTCTTGCCGCCGAAGGGGGACCCCACGCGCGGCGGTGGGAGGAAGGGCGTGTAGTAGCGGTCGAGCGCGCCGAAGCACTCAGCGTGCACGCGGCGGAATGTGTGCCCCGTGATCCCCTCCATGGGGGCGAGTGAGTACAGCATCTATCGATCCTCCCAGGGCGTGATGACCAGCTTGAGGCAGCCGTCCTCGTGCGCCTCGAACGCGCGGTACGCCTCCACGATGTCGTTGAGCGGGTAGCGGCCGGAAATGAGGCAGCCCGTGTCGATGCGGCCCTCCTGCACCAGGCGCATGGTCTCGCGCAAGTTGCAGGCGTCGACGCCGCCGGTCTTGAAGACGAGGTTCTTGCCGTACATCTCGTGCAGCGGCAGGGTCTGGGCGCCCTTGGGCGTGGCACGTGGAACGGCGCCGTGGATGATGTGCGGGTCACTCGTGCAGACGGTCGAGCACGTGACGCGAATGATGGCGTCGTGCGGCGATTGCAGCTGCGGCTCGGGGCGATCCTCGAGTGCGATATGTCCGCTGCCGTCGTGTACCAGGGCTTTCATGGGGATCTCCTTATCGCTTGTTCGCCCGCAATGATACGCGATTCGGGAGACTCGTGACATGCCGCCGGCAACGTCCGCCTGCAGGTTTCGTCCTTAAAAATGTTGGACTCCACATTTTTAAGGACGAAAGACCCATCTGCCAGCTTTGGGCAAGGCTACCGCGGTCTAGCGTGCAATAGCTATTGCACAATTCGATGTGCAACTTACAGCCTGATAGCCATCCGGCCCGAATCTCCTATGGGGCTGAAACCAAAACGGACATAGAACGCCGCGGCCGTATCGTCTGCGGGATCAACCACAAGCGCCCGCGCGCCGGCAATCGCCGCCACCTTGGAGGCGTTGATGATCGCATCGCGCAGAAGGGCGGCGCCGAGACCCATCCCCTTGAAGTCGTCGTCCACGCCCAGCATCCCCAGAAGCACGGCGGGGACCCGGGAGGGGGCGTTGCGGGCGAGCCATCCCCCGCCGATGTCGGACCGCACAACAGAATGCGTGCTCAGCGTATAGAAGCCCGCCACGCGCCCGGCGCAGCGCGACACGTAAACCACAGCCGTGCCCCGAGCGCGGGCGGTTGCGGCATGGCGCGCAGCCCATTCGTCAACGATTTCGACGCCGCAATGGAAACCCTCTATGCCCTCCCCCGCCGCAAGCTGGACGGGCCGGGAAAACCCAGCCGTCACACCCAGATCTCCTCACGGGCAAGGAGCTCGCGAGTCGACTCCGGCAGCGGAGCGTCGAGCATCGAGCAAAACTCTTCAAACGCGGGCCCCGCGAGCCGGGTCAGGCGTGCAGCCTCTATATCTGCCGCCGCCGCCTCATCGAGCTTGGAGGTCGACCACTGCGTGAGCGTCTGACCCTTGAGCGCCGCCGCCTCCTCATAACTGGCTCGTTGGGAGCCAGTTAGCCTCAGGTCCATCCTGCAAGGCTTTTCCAAAACAAGCGTTGCCATGTCATCCTCCTCTTGAAGCCCACCATTCGTACGGAACTACTACGTACAAGTATAGTGTCACGAATCAAGTTCGTCCAGGTGCCGCCGCGGCGCTAACGCTCCTCTCCAGCTATCTGCACTTCAGCCTGTCCGCCGACTACGGCGCCTCGACGCGCGGCGCTTCCCGGTCGTCCACAACGAAAGGAGCCACAGGTCAATCCTGAGCGATAACGCGCCGAACGAGTTTTGCAGTAGCTATTGCACAATTGATCATGCCGAGGGCTTGAGCCACCAATCCACATCCACGCTGCATCCAACGTCTATCGGCTCGGGATGGAGATCCGGCATGGAGCTTGCCGCGCCGTTCGGGGTCGCAGAAGCGTCGGCACAAGCCACGCCCCAGAAACAGGAATCCCCGCTATTTCGCCGAGTCATGCCTGCAAACAGATGTTTTCGAGCACCATTGCAGGCGCACGGCGATGAGATCGAATTCGATGTAGATCCCGCCATCGAACTTGGGAGCATCGTCCTTGCGGTTCAAGCTCTTGCAATCAGGCGCGAACGAGGGCGCGCTTCGTCACAGTCTCGCCATGCGCGCGAGCGCGTGCACGGTCATGTCGCTCTTAACGGCGCTCCCATCCGGAAACGCCATAGCCGGCGCCTCCCCTTCCCATTGTTCCCGCATTTCCCGGTAATCCTCGATTGCCATGTCGATGATCTCCTCAGGAGTTCCGTCCATGAGGCCACGGTCTTCCGGCCACGCGTCGAGGAGTTTTCTCGCGAGAGATTCGCGCTCACTCGGACAAAGTTCGATGTCGAACGTCGCCTCCAGCACAAGATCGATGATTCGCGCGACCTCCGAGATGGGCGTCTCGGGCGAGACGCACGCCGCCAGAATGAGCGCCTCAAACGAGTACTCGTCAATCGGCGCGCCGCCCTCGCCCCCACATAGCTCCATGGGGTCGGCCTCGTAGAGAACGCGTTCCGCCACCGCCGAGCGGTGCTCCAGCATGAGGCTGAACTGCTCGCCCTCGTCCAGCACATCGAGGGCGACGCGGTAGCGCTCGCGCCTTCGAGAGAGCTTCGCCTCGTCGATGTGCCCGCAGCCCTCAAACCGCGTCTCGTCCAGGTTATGCATGAGGTCGGCGCGCTTGACCGTGCGTGCGACCGGATCGACGACAAGGGCGTCTATGTAATCGCGGTAAGGCACGGCGGGGTCGTGCGTGAGCAGCCGCAGCGGCTCGGTGACCTCCGGCGGAAACTCGCGCTCCAGCTCTTCGAGCGTGATGGGCGTGTCTTCCACCGCATCGTGCAGCAGGGCCACGCAGGTCGTGACCTCGTCAGGCATCTGCTCCGCGAGATGATACGGGTGGAACACGTAGGGCGCGCCGCACTTGTCGACCTGCCCCGCGTGCGCTTCGTAGGCAATTTGCATGGCGCGGTTGGTAAGCGCTGTGTAGATCATGAGCGGCCCCTTTCTCGTTGTACGCATTATCTCACGGAAAATGCCAGGCCATCCGTGCGGCTACAGCCAGCAAGGAAGACGAGTAAGATCTTGAGAGTCTTCATCAGTTGCTTCACGCAACAGATCTTCTCGAGAGCTCACCGACGAGCCCAGAGGTATCGCCCCCTGCAATCCCAGTTCTCGAATTCGTGGGCGCAAGGCGCAGCAAGACCATCGCTGTCGATGAGAGCCGCCCTTGATCCGGACATTATCGGAACGTGTCCTGATAAATTGAGACATGTCCTGATTCTGTCCTATGGTGGCGCCGCCAGAATCCCCTTCTTGTTGAGCGTGCCCTGTCGGAGTGGCTCGGCGCCATCTATTTCTTCGACTTCGAGCAGGTGCAGCCGAAGCCGACGTCGCCCACGCGCTCCACCGTCTGCCTGCCGCAGCTCACGCAGCGGACAACAAAGAGCTGCTCCCCAGGACGCGCCCCCTGGAGCAGCTCGACGAGCCCGTAACCGTTCTTGCGGGCCAATGCGCGGGCCTCGGCCTCGCTCATGTCGACGGGAGCCTCCCCCGTGCCCGCCGCTACGAGATGCTGCTTCGCCTCGACAAGGCTCATGCCGTTTGTGTAATGGATATCCTCCTCGCCGCGATACCATTCGCGCCAGTAGCACGCACGGCAGACCTTCTCGCCAATCGCGTTCTTGTCCAAGATGTAGGCGAGGCGGTAATCCGCCTGCGTGCCGCACGCCAGGCACGCGGTGCGCAGCCACTCGGTCTTGCGATAGCTGCAACGCGGGCTGTGCTCCTGATCGAGGCGCAGGCCGGCTTTTGCCAGCAGGGCATCGAGCTCTTCATTCGTCAGCTTCATACGACCTCCAAGCACGTTGTGGCGTCTTTGATTGTAGCGCGGCGCAGGGCGGACCAGGCGACCGCTCCGGCCAGGAATGCCTGCTCAGCGCCGAAAGGAGAGATGCGACGACAATATAAGAATGCAGCATTACATTGTAGAACAGCAGGTCGATATAGAAATCCTCACCGCCCACCGCAAGGTGATACTGCCTGCCCACGAAAGCGAACCCCGTCCCCAACTCTAGCAGGGTCTTGGTGACGTTCTAGACCATCTGCTGTTCAATCTCATGCTCCTGGTGGCCCTGCCTGGTGGTGATGAAGTCAAACACGTACGGGTCTTTGAGCGCCTGCTGGGCGAGTTCGCTCTCCGGCGCGGGCAGGGTACGAGAGAAGTTGGTCACCTTGCCGGCAAGCCTCTGGCGCTCGTAGAGCTGCAGGTCAATCTGGTGGTCAAGAACCGCACGCGACCAGCCATTTTCGATAGTCACGTTCAGGTACCACAATCGCTCTTCCCCAAGCCTGGTCTTGTCGAGGAGCAGTATCATATGGCCCCATGGAATTGTGCAGCAACTGCTGCGCAATTCTGAACCCACCTCACGTGCGAACTTCGCCATGTACTTGAGGCTGCGAACCGAAAAACCCTTAATGCCCGGAAATGCAGCTCTAATGTCCTTCGAAAGAGTCTCAATGTATTTGTTGCCCCACTCCGAACGCGCCACAAGCTCGTTGCCTATGAGCCAGTACATGCGAATCATCTCTGCAGAAGCCTTCTGCGCCGCATTCGACCGCGCGGAAGAGATAATCTTGACCACATGGCCGAGAGACTCTTTGTATTCACCCGTGTTCAGTAGCATGGCGCCCACTCCAGCTCAACAAGTCGCACATCGATCGCTGCGTAATTAGCCACCTCATTTTAGAAACATAGCTCCCGGAAAACCCGCACAGACCGCCGAGCTTCAATTTGAAGCTGCGCCTCAATGGCCTTGGCCACACCTACCACCTCCAATCCTGGGAGGCGTCCGCGTCCTCGCGGAACTCGAGGAAGCGCAGGTAGTCGTCGTGCATCTCGCGGCCGGTGCGCGAGAGGGCCTCGACGCGCCCCTGAATCGAGTCGCCGCCGGCGGCGTCGATGTCCTCGCGGCCGACGACGAGGTCGATGGAGCAGCCGAGCGCGTCGGCTATCGCCCAGGCGCTGGGCAGCGGGATGCCGCACTCGGGTCCGTCGCCCGCGCGCTCGTAGCGGGCGTAGGTGGACATGGGGATGCCCACGCGCTCGGCGAAGTCCTTGGCGGAGCGGAAACCCGCCTCGCGGCGCATGCGCTGGAGCGTCCGCTTGCCCTTGCTCACGTTGGGTTTGGGTAGGTTCGTGCGTGATGACATATAATGTCACCGTCCTCTCTGGATGCCTCTGGATTGGACCGGGCCCCGTAGGAGTTGCCGCTCCCGCGGGGTCACTCTCGTTTTTTCGCGCTACTTGCCGCCCGCACCCCCTCTCCCGGCGCGCGCGGTGCTGTCGAAGCTAATGAACATGCGGTCGAAAACATCGGTGCGGGAATCGTACACCACGCGCGACAGGTCGACCCAGTGGATGCGATCATAGGCGTCCATGATCTTGGCGATCACCGCTTCGTCGCGGATGCGTTCGAACTCGGTGCCGGACTCGCCGCGCTTCTCCTCGGCCATGAGCGTAATGAAGGCCTCGAAGCCGCCGCGGCGCTTCTCGGGGTCCCCTTCGTTTGCGAGCTCGCCGAAGGGGGCGTCTTCGTTGAGGGAGTTGATGTAAAGGGTCTCATAGGTCGTGGCAAGTGCTTCGAAGCGCCGGCGCTCCGCCTCCTCGGCCCGGGCGCGCTCGTCGGCGTCGGAATGCGCGAGGAACGCGAGGTACTTGTCTAGGGCGACCCTGGAGTCGGGCGAAAGGTTGTCGTAGGCGCGCTGCACCTCGCCGCGAGCGTCTCCCACCTCGATGCGCTCGCGGCCGACGATGGCGTCGATGGAGCAGTCGAAGACGTCGGCGAGCCTCCACGCCTTGTCGAGGGGGATCTTATCCGGGCTGCTCTCGTAGCGGGCGTAGGTAGACTCGGGTATGTCCATGGCGCGCGCGAACTCGGGCGCGGTCCGGTAACCGACTTGCTTGCGGAGCTCTTGAAGGGTGCTGGCCACGGCGCGGCTCCTTCCTTTCGCCAATGAATGCCTGAGTAGTTTAGAGTAATTTAGCATAATCTGAACTTCTATATCAGCAGATGATATTTAGTTCGATGTACTACAGACTCATTTAGCATAATTCGATATTTACTATAGAAGCCGCACGAACACCAGAAGCACAATCTACGAGTTCGCACCGGCGATGCGCACCGAGGACCAGGCGCGGGCGTTCAGGGTCGCACTGCGGACGCTTGGCGACCTGTGCGACTTCGACATCAACCACTTCGACCTGGAGAACGTCGGCTACGCAAAGACCGCCGCGGAGATCTCTGCCGACAACTCGACCCTCATGCGCAACATCCGCAGGCACGAGCACGCGCTGGAGGGTGCGATCGCGGGCATATGCCGGGCGCTGCTGGCGACGGAGCGCAGGCTCGGGGTGGAACTGCCCGACGAGGGACTAATGCGTGTGACGCTCGACGACATCATCATCACGGACACGGCGGCGGAGAAGCGCCAGGGCATGGACGAGGTCGCGGCGGGCCTCCTGGAGCCGTGGGAGTACCGGGCCAAGTGGCGCAGCGAGGACGAGGCGACCGCAAGGGCAGCCGCACGGCCAGGTCCATCCGCCGCCGGGCCGGGGTGACACCACTGCCGGCAGCGGACAAGCGAGACTGCGGACAACCTTCGATGGGCAGCGGGCGGCGGTGGCTGCGCCCCGGGTGGCGACGGATGGCTCGACGTCCTTCTCGTCCCCCTCGTTAGTCACCGCCCATATTGATGGATCTGTTGTCGGAAGGGGTTGGGGACGGTCCGCCTCAGGTACCCTTGCGCGCGACGGCGACGCAGGCGGTCGAGCCCGCGCGACGCCAGGACACGTCGCTGAACCAGATGCCGAGGATGCGGCGCATCTCGGCCTCGGAGTAGATGCGGACGTCCCCCTCGCGCGAATGCGGCATCCATGCGTTCATAATCGCGCGGGCGGGCGCCGGCTGCCACGCGTCGCCGACGACGAGCGTGCCGCCGGGCGCGAGCACGCGCCACGCCTGGAAGGCCGCGCGCTCGGGGTCCGGGTAGTGGTGGAAGGAGTCGTTGCACCAGGCGGCGTCGAACGAGCCGTCGTGGAAGGGCAGGCGCTCGGCGTCGCAGAGGAGGACCTCGGCCCGCCCGCCCAGGCGCTCCCTCGTGGCCTCGACCATCCTCGGCGACAGGTCCACGCAGCCGAGGCACGCGCCCGGGATCTCGCCGAGCACCAGCTCGGCGAGGGCGCCCGTGCCGCAGCCCAGGTCGAGCAGGCGCGGCGCTGGGCTGCTCGCCACGGCGCGCGCCACCTCCGCGAGCACGTGCGGGTAGAGCCGGCGCGCGTGATCGCCTTGCACGCTCTCGTCGTAGGTCGGCGCCTGAGCGTCGAAGGCCTCGCGGGAGCGCGAGCGCAGCAGTTCGGCGCGCTCCTCGTCCGTCCTGTTGTCCATCTGCTGTCCTTTCTGTTGAGCATTGTTCAATACAATCGGCCGAAAAGAGCCCCGGCCTCGGCCGGGGCGGGATCCCTAGTCGGCGGCGCCCCCCGAGCGGAACTCGGCGAGCAGTGCGCGGAGGTAGCGGCGGGCGGCGGCGGTCGCGGCGCCGTCCGGCATGCCCGGGCCCGAGGCGAGGCCCACCGCGCCGTAGGTCATGATCGCGGCGAGCTCGTCGGCGTAGGGCGCAGCCGCGCCGCGCGAGGCGGCATCGGCCTCGAGCGCGGCGCGCAGGTGTGGCCGCACCGCCTCGCACATGGCGAGCGAGAGCCTGTCGTGGAGCGTCCCGTTTCCCTCGGTGTGGAAGAAGGCGGCGTAGGGGTAGCCGCCGGCCGCGCCGAGATCGAGCGCGCGCCCGAGCCTCTCGTCCAGCGGGAGGTCCCCCTCGTCCAGCACCGCGTTAATCCCCTCGGCGCAGCGGCGGGCGTAGTCCCCGATGGCCTCGGCGAACATCCTCTCCTTGGAATCGAAGTAGTGGTAGGCGAGCCCCGGCGCCACGCCCGCGGCGCGCGCGACGGCGCGCACGGACACGTTGTCGTAGCCCTCCTCGGCGAAGAGCCTCATCGCGCACGCCAGCAGCTCGCGCCGACGCTCCTCGGGGCCCATCACGGTTCTGGTCACGGCCGCCACCTCCTCGTGACGGATGGTACACCTCGATTGAACATTGGTCAACGGTGGAGAGTGCAGTGGGTCGCCGCCAGTCAGCCCCCCCCCACACCCCACCACCGCCCGCGAACGAGTACGAGAGAGCAGCACCCCGTCTGCCGTAGCGGAGTGCGCGCCGCCGCGAGGAACCGACCCGCCCTGCGCACGTCGGACTCCCAACAGGCCATGCCCAGAGCGCAGATTGTGTATGCGCAGCGCCGCGAGAGACAGACAGCGCAGCCTGCGTGTGCGACCGCCGCGAAGGGCAGACGGCGCAGCCGGCTGAACTGAGCCGGAAGCGACACGCAGGCGGAGCCGGCTGGCCCGAGCCGCGAAGCAATACACAGCCGGAGCGGCGGGCATGGCCGTGGATGGCGCTTCCATGCACAGAGAAGATCCTTGAGCTGCCCCTTGAAGAGCACAACTACGACGGCAAGCGTAGGGAGCTCGGCGCTTTGGGTAGCCTCCCTGATGACATACCGCAGCTCGCAGGATTGAGCTTTCCTTTCGATGTGGAAGTGATCGATGAAGCCAAGGTGCTGCTCAAGACGCGTTACACAAGGGATGATTTTGCCGTCGATTTCATCAGGAGCGTGACATCCAAGCGTCGTTTCGTTGAAGCGGGACTCAAACTTTTGGATGGAGACGAGTGCCCTTTCTGTGGGACACCCTTTAATTCCGATGCCCAAAAGCTCATAGAATCCTACGAGGCGTATGCGCAGGGGCAGGAGGCGAAAACCGTCGCCGCACTAGAGCCCTGCATCCAAGCCCTTGACTCGCTACACACTTCCTACGGAGCGTTTGTGGAAAGCTACCAAGGAAGGTCAAGCTGGCTTGCACGGCTCAAGCCGGCCTTTCCCGCGCTCGAAGCAGGCGAGCTACCGTCCATTCCATCTACCGCCGAGCCCAATGCGGCAGCAGATTCCGCTGTCGGTGCATTACGCGACAAGATTGCCGATATCTCAGCCGTACAGGACTGCCGGGATGTTGCATTGCTACGCAATCAGCTGCAAGATACACAGGCGTTTTCCAGGGCAGCCCATCTCGCTTGGGATTGATTTTGATTTAGACGGCGCAAGAAGTCCGAACAACCAATAATCCGTCTTTTGTGACACCGATTGATGGTGCCCGTACGTACAAGGTGCGGGCTTTTTATTTGCCCCCCTTATTGAAAGGACGGGTCATGAATGGCTTGCAGGACGAGACGAAGCAGGGCGACGAACAGCGCATAGGGCTCGAGCTTCAGCTCGCGGGCGTCCGCAACGTCAAGGCGGCCCACGCCCCCCCCGACCACGACAACGACATCGAGAAGCTGAAGGCTGCGGAGCCGTGGCTGTTCGGCGAGGGCGCCCTCGCGCCCGCCCAGTCGGGCGCCACGGGCCTGCCGAACGCGGGCGCGGCCACGGTCGAGGGCGCAACGATGAAGCGTTGGCGCGAGATCGCCGGGCTGGGCGAGAAGTAAGGAGCCAAAGACATGGCCAACAGCATCGCATTCGCGAAGAACTACATGGGAATCATCGACGAGGTCTACAAGCGCGCCTCCGTCTCGGGCTGCCTGACCTCCAGCGCGCGCATGGTGCGTGCGGGCGATCGCGGGCTCTGCGTCTCCACCGTGGGCTTCACCAAGGAGGCCCGTTACGAGGCCGACCGCGCCAACGTACCCGTGCGCCTGCTCGACCTCGACGCCTTCATTCGCCATTACGTCGAGACCTACGATAAGACCGACGACGAGACCCGCAGCATCCTCTCACTCACCCGCATCTAGCGGCCAAGCAGGATGGCAATATAGAATCCTCGCCAATATACGCGTATCTCCGCCATTTCCAACATGTTTGACGAGGATATCTGAAGCACAGTGGACCAGCAACGTGGACTCACGCCACGATTTCACGGTCGCAAAAAGCACGTGCGTCGCCCCCTGAAAAAGAAGTTGAGGTTTTTCGTACTCGATTCCGGTTTTGCCAAGTAGAGAGCAAACCCACGCATACAAAACCCCAGATAAGGGAATTGAAGTGAGGCTGTATACTCGGCCAATTCAAAAACTAATACGAAAAACCTCAACTTCATAGCTTCGGGGAGTCAACTCGGGTCAACCAGCACTGGCTCATGCGGTAAACAGGGTTTCCAGAGGCGAATTCCAGCTCGCTCACCGCGCCGACAGCCCCGCCCCGGGGGCCGTTGCGGCATTCCTTCGCCATACGAACTCCTGTTCGATGGATTTAGCTTGGACGCCACCGCATACGACCCGCGCTATGTTACGGTATTCATTTACATGGCTACAAAGACGCACAAGGGACCCACCGAGAGAGCGAGCATGGCAAAGAACACCGCAAACTATGGCAACGACAGCATCCGTCAGCTCAAGGACGAGGAGCGCGTACGCCTGCGCCCCGCCGTCATCTTCGGCTCGGACGGGCTCGACGGCTGCGCACACGCCGCCTTCGAGATCCTGTCCAACGCCGTCGACGAGGCGCGCCAGGGCTACGGCAAGCTCATCACCCTCACCGCATTCCGCGACGGCTCCATCCAGGTCGAGGACAACGGCCGCGGCTGCCCGCTCGACTGGAACCCCTCCGAGAAGCGCTTTAACTGGGAGCTCGTCTTCTGCGAGCTCTACGCCGGCGGCAAGTACAGCAACAACGAGGGTGGCGACTACGACTTCTCGCTCGGCACCAATGGCCTGGGCTCCTGCGCGACCCAGTACGCCTCCGAGTACATGGACGTCACGGTCTGGCGCGACGGCAACAAGTACTCCCTCCACTTCAAGAAGGGCAAGGTCGTGGGCGCCAAGAAGAAGGCGCTCGAGATCGAGCCCGCCGATGGCGACCGCACCGGCACCACCATCAAGTGGCGCCCGGACCTGGAGGTCTTCACCTCAATCAGCATCCCCCACGAGTGGTATCGCGAGACCATGCGCCGCCAGGCCGTGGTCAACGCCAACGTGACCTTCCGCCTGCGCATCGAGGGCGATGATGGCGAGTTCATCGAAGAGGACTTCTGCTACCCCAAGGGCATTGAGGACTACGTGCTCGAGAAGGTGGGCGCCGACTACCTGACCGAACCCTTCTTCATCGAGGCGGAGCGCCGCGGCCGCGACCGCGAGGACCTGCCCGATTACAACGTCAAGATCACGGCCTGCCTGTGCTTCTCGCGCACCTTCCAGATGCAGGAGTACTACCACAACTCCTCGTGGCTCGAAAACGGCGGCTCGCCCGAAAAGGCTGCCCGCAGCGCCCTGACCAGCGCGATCGACGCCTACATCAAGCAACAGGGCAAGTACAACAAAAACGAGAGCTCCATCAAGTGGCAGGACGTCCAGGACTGCCTGGTGCTGGTGACCAACTGCTTCTCCACCCAGACCTCGTACGAGAACCAGACCAAGAAGGCCATCAACAACCGCTTCATCCAGCAGGCCATGACGGCGTTCCTCAAGGAGCGCCTGGCGACCTACCTGATCGAGAACAAAGACGCCGCCAACAAGATCATGGAGCAGGTGCTCATCAACAAGCGCTCGCGCGAGAACGCCGAGAAGACCCGTCAGAGCATCAAGACCAACCTACAGCAGAAGACCGACATGGCCAACCGCGTGCAGAAGTTCATCGACTGCCGCTCCAAGGACAAGACCCGCCGCGAGGTCTACATCGTAGAGGGCGACTCGGCGGCGGGCGCCATCCGCACCTCGCGCGATGCCGAGTTCCAGGGCGTCATGCCCGTCCGCGGCAAGATTCTCAACTGTTTGAAGGAGGACTACCCGCGCATCTTCAAGTCCGACGTCATCATGGACCTCATGCGCGTGCTGGGCTGCGGCGTTGAGATCAAGGACAAGCGCATCAAAAACCTGGGCGCCTTCGACCTGGACAACCTCAACTGGAGCAAGGTCATCATCTGTACGGACGCCGACGTGGACGGCTACCACATCCGCACGCTCATCCTGACGATGCTCTACCGCCTGGTGCCCACGCTCATCGACGAGGGCTACGTCTACATCGCCGAATCGCCGCTGTATGAGATCAACTGCAAGGAGAAGACCTACTTCGCCTACACCGAGCTCGAGAAGAACGCCATCCTGGCCGAGATCGGCGACCAGAAATGCTCCATCAACCGCTCCAAGGGTCTTGGCGAGAACGACCCCGACATGATGTGGCTCACCACCATGAACCCCGAGACGCGCCGCCTGATCAAGGTGGAGCCCGAGGACGTGGCCAAGATGGAATCCATGTTCAACCTGCTGCTGGGCAACGACGAGGCCGGCCGCAAGCGCCATATCGCCGAGCACGGCAAGGAGTATCTCGACCAGCTGGACCTGCAGTAAGGACGGGCGGCCAGGACGAGCGGCGTCAGCCCGCGACAAGCCCCGCGCCCGCCATCCGGCGGCCCCGCACGCGCTACAGCACAACGGCCCTAAAGGAAGCATCAAGAGGACATCGTGGCAAAGAAGAAAACCAACACCCCAAGCAAGAAGAAGCAGGTCAACACCGATAACGTCATCGGCCTGCACTCGGAGGTCACGGCGCAGCCCATCACGGAGACGCTCGAGACCAACTACATGCCGTATGCCATGAGCACCAACGTCTCGCGCGCGTTCCCCGAGATCGACGGCTTCAAGCCCTCGCACCGCAAGCTGCTGTACACCATGTACAAGATGGGCTTGCTCAAGGGCGAGCGCCAGAAGAGCGCCAACATCGTGGGCCAGACCATGAAGCTCAACCCGCACGGCGACGCCGCCATCTACGAGACGATGGTGCGCCTCGCCACGGGCAACGAGGCGCTGCTCGCGCCGTTCGTGGAGTCCAAGGGCAACTTCGGCAAGTACTACTCGGGCGACTTGACCTACGCCGCCTCGCGTTACACCGAGGCCAAGCTCTCCCCCATCTGCGCCGAGATCTTCAAGGACATCGACAAGGACCCGGTCGACTTCGTCGACAGCTACGACGGCGCCATGAAGGAGCCGCGCCTGCTGCCCACCACGTTCCCCAACATCCTTGTCTCGGCCAACAAGGGCATCGGCGTGGCCATGGCATCCGACATCTGCGGCTTCAACCTCAACGAGGTGTGCACCGCCACCATGCACTTCCTCGAGGACCCCAGCTGCGACCTGCTCGAGTACATGCCCATGCCCGATTTCTCCACCGGCGGCGAGATCATCTACCGCCGCGAGGAGATGGAGCGCATCATCGAGACGGGCCTGGGCAGCTTCCAGATCCGCTCGCGCTGGCGCTGGGTCCCCGAAGAGCGCATCATCGAGGTCTACGAGATCCCCTACACCACCAAAACCGACGTGATCATCGACCGTATCGTCAAGCTCTCCAAGGAGGGCAAGGTGCGTGAGATTGCCGACATCCGCGACGAGACCGACCTCTCCGGCCTGCGCATCGCCATCGACCTCAAGCGCGGCGTGGACCCCGAGAAGCTCATGGCCAAGCTCTACCGCACCACCACGCTGCAGGACTCGTTCTCCTGCAACTTCAACGTCCTGGTGGACGGCTACCCCCGCGTTATGGGCGTACGCCAGATCCTGCATGAGTGGGTTGCGTGGCGCATCCAGTCCACGCGCCGCCGCGTGAGCTTCGATTTGGGCAAGAAGTCCGAGCGCCTGCACCTGCTGCACGGCCTCGAGGCCATCCTGCTCGATATCGACAAGGCCATCGCCATCATCCGCGGTACCAAACTCGAGGCCGAGGTCGTCCCCAACCTGATGAGCGGCTTCGACATCGACGAGACCCAGGCGGAGTTCGTCGCCGAGCTCAAGCTGCGCAACATCAACGAGGAGTACATCCTCAACCGCACCAAGGACATCGCGAAACTCGAGGGTGAGATCGCCGCGCTCGAGGAGATTCTCTCGAGCGAGGAGAATATCAAGAAGGTCATTCGCGACGAACTGGCCGCGGTCAACAAGAAGTACGTCATGCCGCGCCGCACGGGCCGCATCGAGCCGTCCGACGTCATCGAGGTGAGCCTGGAGCCCGAGGTCGAGGAGTACCCGGTCACCATCATGCTCTCGCGCGAGGGTTACCTCAAGAAGATGACGGACCGCGTTCTACGGAAGGCCGCGGAGCTCAAGTACAAGGACGGCGACGAGCCCTTCATCGAGTTCCCGTCCGCCAACACGCACGAGCTGCTGGTCTTCACCAACAAGAGCCAGGTGTATAAGTGCAAGGTCGCGGCGTTCGAGGACACCAAGTCCGCGCAGCTGGGGTCGTATCTGGCCACGGACCTCGAGATGGACCCCGACGAGAGCGTGATCTGGGTCATCGACCCCGAGGACTACAAGGCCGACGTGCTGTTCGTCTTTGAGAACGGGCGCGCGGTGCGCGTGTCGCTGGCCGGGTACGTCACCAAGACCAACCGCAAGCGCCTCAAGAACGCCATCTACGGCGGGTCCAAGCTGCTGTACGCCCAGGTGCTCAAGGAGGATCGCGACATCGCTCTGGTCTCGAGCGACTACCGTCTGATGAACTTCAACACTTCGCTACTCAAGACCAAGACGACCACCAGCACGCAGGGCGTCCAGGCGTTCACCGCCAAGAAGGGTCGCGCCATCACTACCGTGAGCACGGTCGAGGAGGTGCTGGGCGCCGGCGTCTCCGCGAAGAAGTTCACCGCTCAGAGCCTTCCTTGTGCCGGAGCTCTCATGAAGGAAGACGACATGCCGAGCTTGTTCGACTAGGGGCGACGCTGGGCATGAAATGCTTGCGGCGCACGGGCGCACGGGAATACGCTACACCCTGCGGTACCGCGTCCCCCTGCCAGCGCCCTCCCTCGTAACGAGGCCGCGCGACGCGAGGGCGTTCAGAATGCGTGTGGTCTTGTCTTTGCTGAAGCCGCTCCGGAGACCGATCTCCGCGCGGGTCATCAGGATACTCCGGCTCATTTCGTCCATGAGCTTGCGCTCATCAAGGGTCACCCCCTCAGGTCGCGCTGCCTCGAAGGGCAAGGTCACCGCGATGGAGTTCTCGCGGATGTCGAAGGCGGGCTTAACCGCCAGTTCTTCATACGCCTCGTTGATGCGCGCGATGCCTGTCCCAAACTGCTCGATGTAATCGAGTCGGAAGAATATGTTGGCCACGACGGGATTCCTCGGGATCGAGACGCCACCCCCTAGATACTCCTCCTCGGTCACGCCGCTGGGGAGGCCGCCCGGCGAAACAACGGTAACCCGGTCGTCGTAGATTGAGACGGTGACGTTGGCAGGGACATCCCATACGCGATGGACGAGCGCGTTCGCCACCGTCTCTCGAAACGCCTCGAACGGGACGCGCTCCACCCTTTCCCTGGCAGCGCTCGAAACCGTCTCGTACACGAGGTAACGCTCGTACATCTCAAGTGCCGCGTCGTATTGCTCGAGAGCCGAGCGGCCCTCGACGGCCTTGCGGTCGAGCAGCTCGCTAATGCCCGAGCCGAACTTCACGGCATCAATGCCCGGGAGGCCGTTGTCATCGGCGAGGATCTCCCCGGCAATGGTGTACGCCCCGTCTATCCCGAGGAGCCCGAGAGTCCGAAGGGAGTTGTCATCGAAGGCGGTCAGCCCGAGATGCCTCATGAAGCGCTCCGCCAAAAGCGAGAACGACAAATCGGTGCGGGAGGACCGGAGTTCGTCAAAGCTGAGGTTCTGCCCCGAGAGGACCAGCCTGCCGAGCTCGATTCTATCAACCTCGATAGTCGCTGAATCCGCCCTTCGGTAGGCCCTCCGGTTGCAGTAGTACGGCTTCGACTTCCCCTCGTTCACGGTTAGGCAGATGGCCTTGTTGGCCTCATCGATGTTGATGGTGTAGCGCGGAACGGGGTCGAGCGAGTCGTTGATCATGTTCTCGATTCGAAGCGCATCCGCCGACGGATCTGCGAGGCCGACCGTCGCACCCGAGTCGTCAACCCCAAACAAGATGCGACCTGTGCCGTAGTTTGCGAAGGCGCTTACGGTCTTGAGGAACGTCTTGGTGACCGATTCTTTGAATTCAAGGGTCCTGGTTTCTCGCATGGGCTCTCCCCTTCGCCTGAATGATAATGCATCGAAGCTGTTTTCGTTGCATATTATAATGCAACGATACACCATTCGTTGCATTATGACTTACACCGACCCTGGCCCATTCATTTCTTTTGGCGAACTGAAGGGGGCGCGCGAGAATTCTTACCTCCTTTTTCAGGCCCAGCGCCTACAAAGATTGCCCAGAGGTTGCCAGAAAAGAAAACCCCCGACCTCTCCGCAGGTCAGGGGTTTGGACGGTGCTGTTTCTCGCTACTCCCACTCAGTAACAGGAGCCACTGGTCAAAAGCTCATTAACTTCAACACGAGTTCTCGGCCTGCCGATTCCAAGTGAATCAATGGTCCTCTTTTAATTCACGTCACTCATGTACCGAGAAGCAAAGAAATCCGGCCGCCGCTCAAATTAGGTCGCCATTATCTTTCATAAACGACACCATGTTAAGATGTCTGACGCCATCTCTCTCCTGCAGCAGGGGATCAAGCGTGAAAAGGTATCGCGGATACCCGTCCCTGATGTAGCCGAATGGCCTGTACTCACGCTCTTCCACGTTCCTATCGGCAATTGTCATCGAAACCTGGATGTAGGCATAGGCGTTGCGCCTGCGGGCGATGAAGTCGCACTCCAGCTTCCCGATGCGGCCTACGGATAGCTTATATCCCCTCGAGCGGAGATAGATGTACAAGGCGTTTTCCAACGAGGGCCCGTAATTCAACCGGACATCGATGTTGCGCGCAAAATAGATACCCGGATCCGCAAGGTAGTACTTCTCCTCGCCACGCAACGATTTGCGGGACTTAAGGTCGAATCTCTCGCATCTGTAGAGCACCTTGGCGTCAACGAGCATCTGGATGTAGGAGGCGATCGTCCGCCGCTCGACGGCAATGCGCTCCGTCTTAGTGAAATAGTCATGAAGGTTGGTGAGGCTCGTTGGCGCACCATAGTTGTTGATGACGTAGGTCATGACACGGTTGAACGTATCAATGTTCCGGATCTTGTTGCGAGACCTGATGTCCTTGTCGACGATCTGCCCAACGACATCCTCGATGTAGCGAGCCTTTGCCTCGGGATCTTCGTATTCCAGAGACCGAGGAAACCCGCCATAGCGTAGATATTCGTCAAATTCGATTCGCGCGTCACCGACCGCCTTGCCCATGAACCTCTTCATATCGAGGAACTCGGAAAAGGACAGGGTGAACATCTCGAACTCCACGTATCGGCCCGTGAGCTTGGTCATCAGCTCGCCAGACAGCAGATACGAGTTGGAGCCTGTGATGAATATCGAGAAGCCGCCATCCGAGTTGTAGGCGTTCACGACCTCCTCGTAGTCTCGGACGTTCTGCACCTCATCGATGAAGAGGTATTTGAAGCCGTTGTCAGCCAGAAGCGACTCGATTTTTTCCTCCAGCTGCTCAGGCGTCTTAATCGAGCGGTTTCCGCGCTTATCAAGATCGAGGTAGATGATGTCCTTATCTTCGACGCCGCGATTTCTCAGTTCTTCGGCAATCGTTGCCATGAGGCACGATTTGCCGCAGCGACGAATACCTGTGATTACCTTGATTAGATCGTCATCGTAGAACGGTCGAATCTTTTTCAGATATTGCTCGCGATGGTACAGTTTCATGTAAACCGCCTCCTCTGCCTAGTTTATCAGAGGAGGCGATAATCGTCAGTTAAGACACTAATATTTTTGATTTTTCAGAAGTTGGTTCCTTAAACCTTATTCCCACTCACTAAATCGAAAATCACATCGCATCTATCTGATAGCGTAGATTATCCACGAAACGGACATGGCGACACTTGGTGTACGCCACGGCACCAAACTGGGACAGCACTGCTCTCTTCCATGAAACTCAAATGAAACTCAGGGGTGTTGAGTTTCATTTTTGTCCCAGTAGAGAAATGGGGCAGGGTAGAGCAGCCAAATCCTCCCCTTTTGTGTGGTTTGGTGCGATATCGCATGCAAGCCACCAGCAACAATTGCAAAGCAGTTGACGCAAGTGGCTTGCACGTGATGTCACCCACCTGCATGTTTGCAGAATGATTTGGACATTATTCGTTTGGAATAATCGCAAGTGGCTTGGTGCTAATCGGCTATGAGTTGCAAATGTCCTTATTGGGACAAATTGTCCCAATAAGGCTACATAACCGCATTCTGGGTTGTAATACTCTCCAACCTTCCGTCCTTGAAGACGATGGCGATACCGTGTTCGATGTCGAACTTAAAATCACACAACAAAGCGACGGCACCCTTTGGTTTGCGCATCACGAAAATCGACCTAGGCACAACGTACTTATACACGTTGTCTATGTCGTCGGCTTTGATCTTTCCAGCCGAGTGCTTCTCGCAGTAGTTTTTCAGGGAAGCAAGGGATAGCTCGACCTCGGGGCAGTCTCCCAAAAAGGAAGAAAGAGCTTTTTCTTGAGAAGGGGCAATCTCCTCGTCCTCGAAGCAGTCGTAAATAACCTTCAGTTGGAGTTTGCGACCCCATATTGTCTTATCAACCTTAGACATCGAATCCTCCTCCGTCTTCTAGCATTTCTTTACCTTCTGAAACATATGGCGCACCTTGTCCAGGCGGCTGTTTGGACGGCGGGGCTGGATGACCGGCTCGCCGACAGCGGCCTGATACCCTTTCAGTTCCGTCAGGCATACGCTCCGCCCGTTGGTGTAAAAGGCCAGATCAGTATGGTATGCCTGTATGCAGCGGACGGGAATCTCGCCCGTAATGACAACTTCATCCTTTTTTACCTGGGCCGTTTCGATGGTGGCACAGTATTTCGGCGCATCATGATAAGCCCTGGAAAGGTATTCCTGGGGCGCATAGAGGGTGAAGGAGAGATAAGGTTCCAGCAACTGTGTCCCTGATTCCTTCAATGCCTGTTCCAATACAATCGGGGCCAATGAGCGAAAGTCCGCCGGCGTGCTGACCGGACTATAATAAAGCCCGTATTCAAAGCAAATCTTACAGTCCGTTACGTTCCAGCCACACAAGCCTTGCTCCAGACCGTAACGGATACCATCCATGACAGCGTTTTGAAAACTCTGGTTCAAGTATCCCAGGGAAACCCGGCTCTCGTATTGTACACCGGAGCCAAGCGGGAGCGGCGTAACAGACAGTCCGATGGATGCCCAAAACGGGTTGGGCGGCACCTCGATATGGATAGTGTGGCTGGCCACTTTGAGCGGCCGCTCTAAATAAATGACGGTAGGTTCCTTCACCGCTGTTTCAATCTTGTACTTTTCCGCCAGCAAAGCGGAAACAACCTCCAACTGCACCCAGCCTAAAAAAGAAAGAATGATCTCGTGGGTGATGGAATCCACCTCGTAGCGCAAAAGCGGGTCAGTATCCGCAATTTGAGTAAGAGCGTCCAGCAGCCGTTCTCTTTGCGCTGCCGTTTTCGGCGCAATCGTCGTCCGCAGCATGGGGAGGGGGGGGCATCACGCCACCTTTCACGAGGAAGCCGGGTGTTGTCCCCCAATACGTCGTTTAATCCCACGCTGTCGCTGGGAAGGATGACAATTTCACCCTTATGGGCGGTGTCTGTCCGAACAATCTCCCCTTTGGATGGAATACGCATCTCTGTGATTTTCAGCTTTTCTCTCCCGGCCAGGGCCACCGTATCCCGCAGGCGCAGCGTTCCGCTGTATAGCCGCAGATAGATGAGCCGCTGGCCACAATCTGTATACTCCACCTTGAAAACGCTGCCGCATAGGGCGGCGCTCCCCTGTTCCCCAATCGGTTGGAACAGCCCTGTCACCGCATCCATCAACGGTTGAATGCCAAGGCCCTTTTTGGCGCTGCCATGATAGACCGGGAACAGGGAGGCGTCTTGAACCCGCCGCTGTTCCTCCCGCGCAAGTTCTTCCCGGCTGATTGGTTCTCCTGCGATATACTTTTCCAATAATTTATCGTTATTTTCGATGACCGCATCCCATGCTTCTATGCCGGTATTTTCCTCCAGGACTATTTCCGGGGACAGCGACACCGTCTGCTTGATGATAATATCGGCGGAGAGCTTATCCCGAACAGACTGATACACGCCCTGCAAATCAACGCCAACCTGGTCGATCTTGTTGATAAAGATAACGGTGGGAATGTTCATTTTCCGCAGGGCATGGAACAGAATACGGGTCTGGGCCTGCACGCCATCTTTAGCGGAGATCACCAAGATGGCCCCATCTAAAACAGCCAAAGAGCGGTACACCTCCGCCAAAAAATCCATGTGGCCGGGCGTATCCACAATGTTGACTTTACATCTGTGCCACTGGAAGGAAGTGACTGCCGCTTGAATGGTAATCCCACGCTGCCGCTCCAAAAGCATGGTGTCCGTCCTCGTTGTCCCTTTTTCGACGCTCCCCGGTTCTGAAATGGCTCCGCTGGCATATAGCAGGCTCTCCGTCAAGGTTGTCTTTCCAGCGTCTACATGGGCAAGAATCCCAATATTGATAATGTTCATGTCTATCCTCCGTACAAGGCCCAAATGGGCGCAAAAATCCCCAGCGGCTAATACTTTTACCGCTGGGGATCATGACTTCGGACACACAGAAGTATACACGGCTTACATAAGCCGCTGTCCGTCACGATATTTACTAAAAAGGCAAAAGTATTCTTAAATTGGGTGCAAAAACCAAGCCCCTGCAAGGGGCAATCATTTTTGTGCCCATTATCAAATTTTATTTAATAATACCTTGCCGCATATTTGGTAGACTCCTCAAATCAGGCTAATAGCAGTATATCATAGTACGCTCTAAAAAACAAGAAATTATTTTACCCGATTCCCCAAATAAATCAGGAGGGCATTCACTGGAACACCCTCCGGTTTTGGTGATTATCGTGCGCCTAATCTTGCTTTTTGCCTTGCGGCCCGTTTCCGTTCCTTTTCAGCCTGTTCCTGCTGGTAAGCGGCCTCTAATATTCTGTCCGCCTGTTCCGGGCCAATGGCCCGCCTGACCCGCTCATAGTCTCTGACCTTTCCCTTTAGACTGTCCCTCTCGGCGCAGACCTCGTAAATTCTTTCTGATAAGGTGCTGTTTTTGCTGACCTCCCGGCCATAGTCCGCTTGCAGCCGCTCAAATTTGGATTTGAGGTCGTAGTAGGCCCGATAGACAGACCGCAGCACCTTGACGATCTTCGCCCATAAGGGCTTGGCCTTTTTCTCCCGGTAGGCTCTGGCCGATTCCAGCGGTCCCGCTTCTGGCAAGACCTGTTCCGGGTCGCTGGAAAATTCCTCCGCCAGCTTCTCCATGCCTTTCAGCATGGGGGCCACATCGTTTAGTTTGGCCTTGGCCTGGGCCGCTTTCTTTTCGGCAGCTGTCGCCTCCCTGTTCCTTCGGTCAACCTCGGCCTGGGCCAGCACAGCCGCCTCTTGAAGCTGTGCCAACCGCTCCTGTTCACACTTCACCTTGAACTGCGTGACCGTCAGATGTTCCTCGGAACTGCCACGCTCTCCACGCTCCAAGTCCGTGTAGCCAGCGGAGCGCATCTGCTGAAAGAAATCATCCTGCAAGACGCTGTACGACTTTCTCAGAACAGGCTTGCCCTTTGCTGCTCGTAATGGCTCCCCGGTGGCCTCGTCTACTGAGGGCTGGGACGCCCACTTTTTGCTCATGCTGACCTGCATAACGGTTTCTTTGACCTTGCCCACCAGAGATTTGTCCTTGCACCGCTTTGTCCAGCGGATTTCCTTCTCCACCACCGGGATATAGACCACATGGAGGTGGTAGTGGTACACGTCCTCTCCCAGCGCCTCGGACATAGCCCGGTTGCGTTCGTCGGCGTGCATGACCGCCGACAAAATATACTGCTCTCCACCTACGATTTTGATTGCGGATTTGTAAGCGTCGGTGTAAAATTGTTTTGCGAAGTCATAGCCGCCGTGATTGTAGAAGTAGGCGGAGTTCACATCAAAGACCAACTCACCGTATCGAAATGCGTCCGCCTTAATGCCACGGGTGGAGATCACACCATCGGCCTCCATTTGGGAGAACATCTCCTGATACCCTGCAGATGGGGCCTTGAAATGGACATTGAGCGGCGTCCGCTCTGGTACAATGTCCTGGTTGACATAGGAATCCTTCTCACGCTCGTTGTGCTGCTGGGTGTTGCCGATCTTGGTTTCGGTCAGCCTCATATTTCTTGCGTTGGTACGGTCAATACCGTCGCCTCTCGCCATAGGCAAAAATCCTCCTGTTTCAGATGTTTGGTTGTTGAAAATGGACGGGGGTTCGGGGGAGTCACTTCCTGCGGGAAGTGTAATAACCCACTATGACACTTTCGCCCCGTTGGTGCGAAAGTGCGCGTGCTTTCCCGAGGGGGTGTGGGGGCTTTGCCCCTGGTAGGGCGGTTGCCTCCCCCAGCAGGGCCGCCCTTTGAAAAGGGCACCCTGCACCCCGCCTAAACTTTTCCACTCGCCGTTGGGCAGGTGGAAAGGCACAGCCTTTCCACCACCCGGCAAGTGTCCTCCGTGGGCCAAATGTCAAGGGGTTCGGGTTGTATTGCCTTGCGGCAATCTCCACCCGTAGGTATGCCCCCTTGACATTTGACCCCGCTCCCCCGTGACAGCCGTGACGACCGTGACGATGTTTTAGACACCGCCCCCGCTCTCAAAAAAGCCGTCACAGCCGTCACGGTCGTCACGCCTGGGGAGGCTCCAGCGTCAGGCTGATGCTTCTCCCGGCGTGGGTACGAGTGTTCTCATAACGGATATGATACTCCGTCGCCAGTTTCCCAGCCCGGACATTCAGCCGCATAGCCAAGGCGTTAGGCTTCATATCCACTTGCAGGACCGCTGCCAACTCCGTGGCTGTACCGCTCCAGGACGGCCTCTCCGCCGTAATAAAAGCGGCTACGGCCTCCAGCACCGGGTCGGGGGGTTCTACCCACAACTCCGTTTCCATCCGCTCCAGTGTCCATGTCAGGTGTTCCTTGTCCTTGGTGAGATAGAGCCGCTGGTCTTGCTGGTCACGTCCTACCACATCCAGAATGGCGGTGTCGTCCGTCCGCTTCTCCTTCTGAAGAAGAAAGGCCCCATCCGCCGCACCCGACAGGCCATTGGTGCCGGAGATCATATCAAACTTGTCGTCGGCCTGCTGTTTCCGAGTGTGATGTACCAGCAGGAGGCAGACGCCGCAGGCATCAGCGAGGCGTTTCAGCTTGCCCACCACCTCGTAATCGTTGGCGTAGCTGTACTTATCCCCGCCAGCCTCCCGGATTTTCTGGAGGGTGTCAATGATAATCAGCTTGGTGTCGGGGTGTTCCTGCACGAACCGCTTTAGCTGTTCCTCCAGCCCGCTGCCGACCTGCTTGGCACAGATGGAAAAGAGAAGGTCGTTGGTGCCGTCCATGCCGAACATCCGGTAAAGCCGCTCCTGCAAGCGACGGTGATCGTCCTCCAGCGCCAGATAGAGGACAGTCCCCTTGTGAACGGGATAGTCCCACAGGGGGAGGCCCATGCTGACGTGGTAGGCAAGCTGGGCCATCAGGAACGACTTGCCCACCTTGGGTGCTCCCGCAAAGAGGTACGTCCCCGGATAGAGCAGACCGTCAATGACGGGCGGTCTGCTCTGATAGACGTTCTCGTACAACTCGTTCATGGAAATCGTGGGGAGATACGCCGGGTCGTTCATGCGCTGCATTTTGCGCAGCAGTTCCGCATAATTTTTTTCAGGGGGATTGTTTTCTGTCGTTTCCTCTGTTATACTTGCAGTAGGTGTTTGTGAAATGGGCTGTTCCCCGTCTGCGCCAACAGACGGAACCGGGACAGTCCTTTTCGTTTCCTTGGAATCCAAATCTATCAATCCTCCTTCATGCCGCCCATGATGGCGGCGATCATCTGAATGGTGTCCAGCAGTTCATCATCCACGCCAGCCCCATCCTCGGCCCGCCGCAGTTCGTCCAGAACGGCGGCAAGCTGGTCACGCAGGGCCTTGTAGACCTTGGGATTACCCTGTACCACTACTTCCCGGCACAGGAGGCGTCTTGTGATGTAGTCCTGCTTTGTCAGGCCGGAGAGCCGCACAGCGGCCTCGATCTGTTCATCTTCCTCCGGGGACACCCGGAAGGCCACGGTCTTGTTCCTCCAGCGATTTTTGTTGTCTCGGTTTTTCAGTGACATGGTTACGTTCCCATCCTTTCAAAGTCCAGATTGTCCGCCATCTCCGTCTGCCTTGTAGGAAACAGATGGGCGTAGCGGTAGGTGATGTCGATACTCTCATGCCCCACCCGGTCAGCGATTGCCAGGGCGGTGAAGCCCATATCAATCAGCAGGGAAATGTGTGAATGTCGGAGGTCGTGAATCCTGATCCGCTTCACTCCCGCCGCTTTCGCACCTCTGTCCATTTCATGGTGGAGATAGTGCTTGCTGACAGGGAAAATCCGTTCATCCGCCCCGGCGCTGTAAAACATCTTTAAGTAGTCCTCCATCTCTCCACAGAGGAATTTGGGCATCTTAATGACACGGTTGCTCTTTTTCGTCTTGGGGGTGGTAATCACGTCCTTGCCCTTGAGCCGCTGATAGGATTTGCTGATGGACACTGTACCCGCCTCAAAGTCGAAGTCTGTTGGGGTGAGGGCCAGCAGTTCCCCCTCCCGGATACCGCACCAGTAGAGCATTTCAAAGGCATAGTAGGAGAGGGGCTTGTCCATCATGGCGTCGGCAAATTTCAGATACTCTTCCTTCGTCCAGAACAGCATTTCACGCCGTTCTTCCACCCCCATGTTCCCGGCCTTGGCCGCAGGATTGACCTGGAGGCCGTAGTAGCGGACAGCATGGTTAAAGAGGGCACTTAACTGATTGTGGACGGTTTTGAGATAGGTAGGGGAATAGGGTTTTCCCTTGGCGTCCGTCAACCCTCGGATCACGTTCTGCCAGTCCATCACGTCCTTGGCGGTGATTTCCGACAGTTTGCGCTTTCCAAAATACGGAAGGATTTTCTTTTGGATGATGCTCTCTTTTGTCAGCCAGGTGTTCAGCTTCAGCTTGGGCTTCATATCCTTCTCATAGAGCTGGGCGAAGCTCTCAAAGGTCATGTTCACATCGGCCTGCTTCTGCATCAGAAACTCCCGTTCCCACGCCTGGGCCTCTTTCTTGGTGGCAAAGCCACGCTTTAACTTCTGCTGGCGCTCCCCTTTCCAGTCCGTATAGCGGAACTGGACGTACCAAGTGCCGTTGGTCTTGTTCTTAAACGCCGCCATAGGTTAATCACTCCTTTCGCTCTGGCCTCTTGTGCCATAAAATTTTTCGTGGAAGAATTTGCGGTCGATCCGGCCTGAAATGGTAATACAGCCCGTCTTTTTCAACTCCGCATTCATGGAACGAATCAGCTTATAGGCATAGGGGACAGAAACCCCTAATTCCTCCGCTACCTCGTCCACCCGCATGAACATAGTGCTTGCCATTGTGCGCTCACCTCCTTTCACGGCTCGAAAACTAAGCCTTTATGCTTAATCTATTATAACTAAGCAAATTTGCTTTGTCAAGTGGCTTGCGGAATAATTTTTAACTTTTTTGTTTAAGATACTCTTGACTGTTACTAAGCGAATATGTTATACTACTTTCGACAGAAACCACCAGATAGGAGTTGGCATTTATGGCAATAGGAGAGCGCATCCATTTTTTCCGCACCCTCCGGGGTATGACACAGAAGTATCTTGGTATGGCGGTGGGCTTTCCAGAGCGTTCCGCCGATGTTCGTCTGGCACAGTACGAAACAGGCACCCGGACGCCGAAGGCCGATTTGACCGCTGCCCTGGCTCATACTTTAGATGTATCGCCCCAGGCGTTGAGCGTCCCGGACATAGACAACTACATAGGTTTGGCCCATACGCTGTTCGCCTTGGAGGATGTTTACAGTCTGAAAGTGATAGAGGCGGATGGACGTGCCTGCCTGCAAGCAGATATTTTCCAGGGAGGCCGTCAAGCCAGTGAGTTGAACAAAATCTTGATTGCGTGGCGGGAACAGGCGGCGAAGTTGGAGGCCGGGGAGATCACCAAGGAGGACTATGACCGCTGGCGGTACAACTACCCCAAGTATGACACCACCCAGCGGTGGGCCAAAGTCCCCTCGAAGGAATTAAGCGATGCTCTGATAAAAGGATTGAAGAAACAGAGAAAAGACAAATAGCAAAAAAGGTCTTGCCGACTGGTGAAAGTCAGCAAGACCTTTTTCTTAGGATATGGAGGATTTACCCGCAAACCACCCGCTATACAGGAGTGAGCAAAGTAAATCCGATTTTGGTATCTGCTATCAATTTGCTATCAAATGCCCCGTTTCCGCTTCAAAAACCCAGTGTTTTCAAGGCTTTGCGGGTTTTGTCAGTTATTCCCACTCAATGGTCGCGGGCGGCTTGGACGTGATGTCATAGCACACGCGGTTGGCGCCGGGAACCTCGGCAACGATGCGGCCGGAAATGCGGGCCAGCACATCGTAGGGCAGCTTGGCCCAGTCGGCGGTCATGGCGTCACTGGACTCGACGGCACGCAGGATGATCGGACGCTGATAGGTGCGCTCGTCGCCCATAACGCCGACGGACTTGATGTCGGGCAGGACGGCGAAGTACTGCCAGCAGGAGTGCTCACTGTTGCGCTCGCCGGTCTGCTCGAACAGGCGCGCGTTGTACTCGTCCAGCTCCTCGCGCACGATGGCGTCGGCGTTCTTCAGGATCTCGAGCTTCTCGGGGCTCACCGCGCCGATGATGCGAATCGCCAGGCCGGGGCCCGGGAACGGCTGACGGTGCACGATGTGCTCGGGCAGGCCCAGCGCCAGGCCCAGTTCGCGCACCTCGTCCTTGAAAAAGTGGTCGAGCGGCTCGATGAGATCGAAGTGCACGCCCTCGGGGAACGGGATGAGGTTGTGGTGGCTCTTGATGGTGGCCGTCTTGCCGCCGGTCTTGCGGGCGCCGCTCTCGATGATGTCGGGGTAGATGGTGCCCTGCGCCAGGTACTTCACCGGGCGGCCGTCGGTCTCCAGATCCTTCGCCACGGCGAAGAACTCGTTCCAGAACTGCGTGCCGATGATGCGACGCTTCTCCTCGGGATCGGTCACGCCATCGAGCAGCGCGGCGTAGCGCGCCTCCGCGTGCACGTGCACGAAGTCGACGTCGAACTGCTTGGTGAAGACCTCCTCCACCTGCTCCGACTCGCCCTTGCGCAGCAGACCATGGTTGATGAACACGCAGGTCATCTGGCGGCCGACGGCGCGGGCGCCCAAGGCCGCGACCACGGAGGAGTCGACGCCGCCGGACAGCGCCAGGATCACGCGGTCCTCGCCAACGGCGGCGCGGAACTCGCCCACCATGGTCTCGACCAGGTTGTCCATGGTCCAGCTGGCCTCAAGCCCGCAGATGTCGAACAGGAAGTTACGGAGCAGCTGCTGGCCGTGCTCGGTGTGCTTGACCTCGGGGTGGAACTGCGTGGTGTAGATGCGGCGCTCGGCGTCCTCCATGGCGGCAACCGGGCACACGGAGGTGCTCGCGGTCACGGCGAACCCCTCGGGCACGCGGGAGACGGCGTCGCGGTGGCTCATCCACACGGTCTGCTCAAGCGGCGTGGCGTTGAAGAGCTTGCTCTCGCGGTCGCGCTCGATGGTGGCGGGGCCGTACTCGCCGATCTCGGAGTGGCCTACCTCGCCGCCGAGCGTGACGGCGGTCACCTGGTGGCCGTAGCAGAAGCCCAGAATGGGCAGGCCGAGGTCATAGATTGCGGGATCGACCGTGGGCGCGTCCTCCGCGTACACGGACGCGGGGCCGCCAGACAGAATCAGCGCCGCGGGCGCCATCTCGCGCACCTCTTCGGCCGTGATGTCGCACGGGACGATCTCGGAATATACATGCAGGTCGCGTACGCGACGGGCGATGAGCTGCGCATACTGCGCGCCGAAGTCGAAGACCAGCACCTTCTGCGCGGCCCGCTCGGATGCATTCTGGGTCATGAACCCTCCCAACCGTGCCGCCATAATCGACGGCGAGACGTGTTAGCCAATTGGTACATCATACTCGCCAAGCTGCGCGTGCGCAGAATCCTTACATGGTTTTTAGCCACATTGTGCCGATACGACTCGTAAAACCTCCTCGCGTCATCCGCGAACGCATCTCTCGCAGCAGTCGGCATCCACTACAATGTCTGAGTCGTCGTAACCCGCCATGTTGAGGAGGCCCACGCGTGAAACGCATTCTTTTGATTGCCACGGGCGGCACGATCGCCTCGGCCGAGGAAGGCAATGGCCTCTCCCCCGCTCTCTCTGGCGAAGAACTCGCACGCAGCGTGCCCCAAATCGAAGGCCTCTACGAGCTTGACATCGTGCAGCCCATGAACATCGACAGCACCAACATGCGACCCGCCGACTGGCTACGCATCGCCGAGGTCATCCGCGAGGGCTACGACGCCCACGATGGGTTCGTAGTCATGCACGGCACCGACACCATGGCATATACCGCCGCGGCGCTCTCCTACCTTATCCAAGGCAGTCCCAAACCCATCATACTCACCGGCTCCCAGCAGCCCATGGGCAATCCCTTCACCGACGCCAAGATTAACCTCTACCAAAGCCTGGTTTACGCCGCCGACGACCGCTCACGCGACGTCTCCATCGTCTTTGGCGGCTACGCCATCGCCGGAACGCGCGCACGCAAGCAACGCACCATGAGCTTCAACGCGTTCGCCAGCGTCAACTATCCCGTCCTCGCCTACCTGCGGCAAGGCAAGATTATCCGCAGCGGTTCCGTTGCCGTGGCCGCAGGTCTTGCCGAAGGCGAAGTCGCCGCATCCATGGGCACCGCCTCCGTGGGTGCCGGCGCCCCAATTGACCAGCGCCTCACAAGCGAAGATGGCCCCCGCTTCTACACTCACGTTGACAACCGCGTGTGCGTCCTCAAGCTCACTCCGGGTCTCACCCCGCACATGTTTGAGCTGCTCAAACCCGATTACAACGCCATCATCCTCGAAACTTTCGGCATGGGGGGCGTGCCCGAACTCGGCGCCGACAACTCATCGTTCCAAGAGGCGATCTTTGACTGGGTCGACTCGGGGCGCACCATCGTCATGACGACCCAAGTGCCCGAAGAAGGCCTTGACCTTGGTGTATACGAGGTCGGTCGCGCATATGCCGAACACCCCGGGGTCCTCAAGGGCGGAGACATGACCACCGAGGCACTTGTGGCAAAAACCATGTGGGCCCTTGGACAAACGCGCGAGCCCAAAGAGCTGCAGCGCCTGTTCTACACCCCCATCAACCACGATCGTGTGGACGAGTGGTAGGCACTCTGCAATTCGAGACCAACGTGCACGCTGCATCAATCGCCCGCACAAGGCCGTCGGCCTCGCGTGCGGAAAACCTGAGACCGGCAACTGCCAAAGCGTCATAACCTGCCCCCTCCAGGGCAATGGGGGCACCCGCTGCCATGAGCAGGTCGCGATCGATGGGGCTGGTACCGACTGCCACCACGTCTTCCAAGCCCATACCCCATCCTTGAAGCACCGTCGTCAGTGCCTCCACCCGCGCCGCTCGGCGCGTCAAGGGCGGACCCGGCATAAGCCTCGAATCGCGGGGGACCGCTATGGACACTCCGTCAACCCCGTCGAACTCCTTCGCTGCTTGCCTTCCATACAGCTCGGTGAACACGACGATTTTGAACCCCGCAACAGCGGCGCGTGCGATTGCATCGCGCTCGGAGACCGTGAACCCCCTCGTGCCGGTGCCAATCGCCAGCGCTTTGGGCACGCGCACAAATTTCCCACCATGCAACACGGTCAACGACAGCTTTTGCCTCATTGGGATCTCTGCACCTCCCCTGCGCCCTCAATCAAGCCCAGACGTAAACTGTACTTTACATCTTATCCATCAGCTTCGCATCGCTTTGCGAGCGGCGCTCGACTCCAAGCACTTTAGAGATAGAATTTCCGCGACTCCACAATATGGATTCCAACCACAACAACAGGTGAGCGCCTTGAGTAACGACGACAACATGCGGCAGAAGTACATCGACAGGCATCGGCGGCGCCACGGCGATCGCCCTGCGCTGCAACGCGTCTGGAGGGGCGTGCAGAAATTCGTTTGCCGCACCTTCAATATCCGCGAAGGGCGCGCGCCCTACCATGTGATCCGCAAGCGCTTCGTCAACGGTGCCCGTCTTACGGGCACCCATTTGTGCATCCTCATCGTCGCAATGATCATTGCGTGCATTGGCTTGGACACCGACTCCGACATCGCCATCGTGGGCGCCATGCTCATCTGCCCGCTCATGGGGTCCGTGCTCGCCATCGCCTACGGTGTCGCTACGGTAGATCGGGCGCTTATGCGCGACGCCTTGGGCGGTCTCGTGCTCCAAATGGCCTTTTGCCTCATTACGTCGACCATCTATTTTGTGCTCTCGCCAGTCGCGGGCATGACCCCCGCCCTCGTTGACAACTCGGGGCCCACTATATGGGATCTTATGCTCGCGCTCGTAGGTGGCTTCGCGGGTGGCCTGGGCAACTCACGCGACCAAGAACCAGCAACCGTCATCTCGGGCGTCGCCGTGGCCACAGCCCTCATGCCTCCACTGTGCGCGGCGGGCTACGGACTCGCCGCTGCCAATGCCGGGGTCTTCCTTGGGGCGCTGTATGAATTCGGCATCAACGTCGTCTTCATCGCACTCTCCGCCGCGGTCGTTTTGCTGTTGCTGCACACGCCACTCAAACGCGACCTCAACGACGACGGAGTGGTGACGGAAGCGGAAGACGAGCTCGTGCGCGCCGAGTCGCACAAGATTCGCTGGCGCATCATGCTGGGGACCGCTATCTTCGCCATCCCCTGTGTGATACTTACCGGCAACATGCTCGCCACCGCCGAGGAGCAGGCCGCCGGAGACACCGACTACTACGGCGCCGCCGAGACCGCACGCGAGCTCGCCGTGGTGTGCCCGGAGTTTAAGAACTACTCGATCGGCATGGAGGTGTCCGCCCAGGCGCAGGGCGGGGACGGGGCCGAGAGGCAAAGCGGCGCCGAGCAGCTCGTGGCTCGCGTCACGACGTTGGAGCCCCTTGCCAGCCGAGAGCGTACCATCGCGGAGGAGCTGATACGCCTGGACGCCCCCGACGTGGAGCGCGTCGAGTTCAGCGTGGGATAGGGTTTTCGACGCGGATAAGAAGCAACGGACCGGTCGCCAATAGGAACAGCGACGTCGCGGCAGGTATCATCTCCCAACGATCGACAGGACTGAAACACCCCATCCGACCAAACGCGAGCAAAGAACAGTTTTTACAACGAACACACCAAGTGCACGGGGCGTCCTCATTCGCGTGGTAACGTCTTGGCATTAACGCCGGGGCATCGGCTCGATACGCCGACAGCCCGCTTTGCGTTGAAGCGACCACGAGGAGGTGGACCGTGGCAAACGAACTCGAGAGCAACATGGCATGCGCGCGGGAACGCGGATGCGCAGGTTCTTGCCACGCTCCGTGCGCGTCCCACGCCGCCGACGAAGTCGAGCTCGCCGCACGCGCGCTCGAATCACAGGGGCGCTTTGGCCTCACGCGCGGCTTCATCCAGCATGGAGACGTGAGCGTGCACGCCCATGTGCTCTCGGTCGCCCGCGCGAGCGTCGCCATGGCGGACTTCCTCGGCCGCGCCGGAGTCCGCGTCGACCGCGCCTCGCTCATTCGCGGCGCGCTGCTGCACGACTACTTCCTCTACGACTGGCACGACCCCGACCCATCGCACCGCCTGCACGGCTTCACGCACCCCTCGACGGCCCTCGCACGCGCCGAGGAGGACTTTGAACTCACCGCGCGCGAACGCAACATCATCGCCCGTCACATGTTCCCGCTGGTGCCCATGCCGCCGACCTGCCGCGAGGCGTGGATCGTCTGCCTCGCCGACAAGGCGTGCGCCCTTCACGAGACCATCGCGGGTCGCCTGCCCAAGCGGGCATCGAGCAAGAATCGGGCGGTGTAACGTCGATGAGCCTTGATGGATTTTTCGCCGCACTGACCGCAACCGGCGCTCCCCTGTCGGCGCTGTTCCTCTCGTTTTTGGTCTTCTCGTTCGCCGGCTGGCTTTACGAATCCACCGTCTGCGCCATGGCGAACTACGGTCACTTCGCCAACAGCGGCTTCCTCCTCGGCCCCTATTGCCCCATCTACGGCGTGGGGGCAGTCGCGTGCTGGCTGCTGTTGCGCGACATACCCGGCGTCTTCACGCAGTTCCTCGCCGCCGCCCTCGTGTGCAGCGCAATCGAGTACACCGTGGGCGCCCTGCTCGAACGGCTCACCGGCGCGCGCTTTTGGGATTACTCCAAGCTCCCCTTCAACATCAAGGGAAGGGTCTGCCTATACGGAGCCGCGCTCTTCGGGGCCGGCGCGGTGATCGTCTGCCGCGTCGCCGAACCCGCGCTCCTCGCCGCGCTGCAGCTCATCCCCTCCCTCGCGCTGAAAGTCATTGCGCTCGGGTGCGCCGCGTGCATCGCGATCGACACCGTGTTCGCCGTAGTGAGCTGGCGCCAGCTCTCCCAAAAACTCGAGTTGTTGCGCATCGAGATCGCCGACAAGTTCAACGACTCCCTCAAGGACGCATCCACCTCGCTGCTCGACAAGGTGCCCACCCCGATACTGGATTCGGCCGCCGAACTCAAGGCGCGGAGCCGGGCACTCAATTCGTGGCTCGCCGACATGTCGGACGGCACGTTCGAGGCCGTCCGCGGAAGGGTGGAGCTCCCCTCTTTCATCGCCGAGGGGACGCGCGGGGTGAGATTGGTCGCCCGCCATGCACATGGCATCGCGACGCGCGCCGAGAAAGCCGCCCCCGAGAAGCTCAAGACCATGATGACCCGGCGCGAACTGCGCTTCTTTAACGCATTCCCCGAAATCAAGCTGAAGTCCTACGAGGGCGTCATCCGTGCGACAAAGCTCAAGGAGCGTGCCCGTGAGCTGTTCCATAGGGACTGAACAGCGACGAAGCTGAACCGATGACGAGCCGTCAAGGCGCGCCCAGATGAGTATGCTAGGCGTTCTTTGCCGGCAACTTCTGCACCGCCATTAACACGGACCTCGACGATACCGGCACACTGCGCGCCTGGACCCCTCTCCGACACGGAGCCAAAAGAGGAGTTCAACGAGTACACCTCGCCACAGATCTCCGTCTATCTGATAGCATGCGACCATTAGACGTTTTATTTTTAGACCCTCTGTCCTTGATGATTTCCCATAGCCATCTAACAGCTGTTTTATAAAACTTGTTTGTTAATAGGGAGACGTGATTATTAGAATATTGTATTGTTTGACCCTCCCCTGAAAGGAGAAGACATGAGGACCATCGTTGTTGGGGACATGCATCAGAAGCAACATCTGGTCTTGCCGATCGTGGACAACGCCATCCGGTTCCTCGGCGCGAAGCGGGTCGTGTTGCTCGGGGATTATTGCGATGACTACAGCCCCGACAGGGACGAGACCGACGCCGAAAAGCTGCTCAGAGGGCTGGAATACCAGGTGGATTGGGTCGACCGCACGCGCAACCGCGGCGTACAGGTAGACGTCTTGCTGGGAAACCACGACATGCAGTACCTCGTCGAACGTCAGGGCCCCGGCACCAACCTGAACTGCATCATCCCCGTCCGGCGCCTGCTCGCCCAGATGAACGTGCGCATGGCCGCCGCCGTCGATGGATGGCTCGCCACGCACGCGGGTCTCACCAGCCAATTCGCGGACATTGTGCTTGAAATCGATGACGAGGCCGAGTCTTTCGGCAAGCCGTCGTATTCCGCCGAGTCGCTTGCCGCCCAACTCAACGCTGCATTTGACCACGCACTGACCGAGATGTTCGATCATGCTAACGATGAGGAACTCCTGCTGTTCAACCTCTGCGGCCCCGGACGTGGCGGCATAAGCATCCCCGGCCCCCTGTGGGCATCGACCAGCGAACTCACGGTCCTCGGGATGCCGCACCTCGACCAGATCGTCGGCCACACGCCCGTCTATTCCGTCCACAAGCTTGAGGAGCAAGGCTTCAGTGGCGAGCGATTCATGGCCTGCGACACGTTTTCGACCGATTTCGATTTCCGCCCGCTCGGAGATGGAAGCATCCTGCTCGCCGATGACGAGACGCACGAGATGCGCGCCGTTATACCCGAGGAAGTAGACTGCGAGTGGGCGGGGACATTCTGATTCCTGCGGATATCAGGCCCACCCGTCACATAAATGAAGTAGTCACGCGGACGGAGAGAAAGAAAGACGACAAATGAGCGACAAAACGAACCTTACCGCCAGAGAATTTCTCGAAGCGATCTTCGAGCAGATCCGACCCTACGCAGCCAACCCCGAAGAGTTTACAAGCGAGTGGGAGAGGATAACGGACGAGCTCGACAGCGAGATCGAGGATTTGGAACGCGTCATGAGCGAGCGGGATGCCCTGGCTCGGCAGCTCATCTTGCTGGTGCGCAACCAGCTTGCAAACAGCTACCTGTTTGACGATCTGTGGCTCCAATACTCCCAAGGGTGCAGCGTATTGAGCGACTACGCCGAACTGTTGAGCGACCCCGAGCTTGACAGGAAGAAGGGAGGTGTCTGGGGTGGACACAAGTGCGATGCCATCCATTGGACTTGGTACGAAAAGCGCGCGATGCCGAAACCCCTGGAAGAGAAGAAACTTGTTTTCCAAGGTGGGGAAAGGAGCGGCTGGCCATACTGCAGCTGCATGGACCACGCCCTGAGCAACTTGATTTGCAAAGCCTGGGGCTTCTCCGGATACAGAAAAGGACTAAGGTCCGATGATCCCGAAACAGAATTCAAGGTTACCTTTTGGCAGGACTCGAGCATGTACCTTTCCGTACTGCTCTGCTTCGGAGTCAACATCTTGAACGACCAGATACTCCTCGAAGACCTGAAAGACACGCAGCAGATCGATATCGATATTATTCCCGAGCCAAAAGAGAAGCTGCGGGCCGTATTGAACGCGAAAAGTATTCGCCCGAAGCTCTGGGCGCGCATACAAGATCAAATAGGGAAACGCGCGAAAGAGGCTGGCGCGAAGGCTTCTCAGCAACAATAGCTCGAGCAACCCGCACGAGAGGCGGCGTCTTCACCGCGCTCTACTGGTTTGGCGTCGGGTGTCTGTTCTGCATCGCCATCGTCGGGATTCCCCTGGGCCGCCAGGCGTTCAAGATGGCGAAGCTCTCGTTGCTGCCGTTTGGCGCAACAGTTCGATAGCGCTGTCAGTTTTCCGCTCGTGTAACCGGACCAGTCACTACCAATGCCATTTAGTGGATGGGTGTCACATCATTATTTGAAGATAAATGCTATCAGCTCTCTGAGATGTCTCATTTGGTGCGCAGATAACTGACATACGTTTGTTTACCGCATCGCTCGATTCTCGTTAACGGCCCAGCCGCCCCCTTCTTTTGCCATTCGTCGGTCACACAAGCACCGTTTTTGACAATCGCAGTCGCCAGAGCGCTCGTTTTATGCCAAGACTACGTTGGCGGCACGCGCTTTCGGAGATGCGCGCCGCACTTCTTGAAGTTTTTCGTATCGAAATTAAAAACTCGCGAGTAGGCCGAAAGTGGCGGTAGGAAAAACCGCAGGTCGCCGGAGGCCGCAAATGCCACCTACTCGACGAATCCCGATTTGAATACGAAAAGCCTCATTTAGGCTTGCCAGCTTGGAACGTAAACGACAAAAAGGAGACGAGCCCGGTGATAGGCTGCCTCCCATTTCTTGGACATGAGAGAAAGAAGGCGGCTCGGGCGGCCGCCTCCTTTTTCATCGAAACTTATCCTCGGGTAAGATGCCTGGTCGAGATGCTTACTCCTCCGTGTCGCCCCTACTCGCGCGCCTCCAGTGCAGGCCGCGGCTCAGCCGATGCGCCACGCGCTCGACCTCGGCATCGCTCGTGAGATGGTGCGGCTTCATGCGGCTCGTCACCGAGTCGCGGCGGATGGTCGCGATCGGCTCCATCACGAAGCCCTTGCCCGCGCGCATGTTCTCCTTGGCGACGCTGATCATGAGCTTAATGCGGTTGAGCTGGTTGACCTCGCTCGCACCGGGGTCGTAATCCACGGCCACGATGTTGCTCTCGGGATGCTGGCGGCGCAGCTCTTTGATCACGGCCTTGCCCACCACGTGGTTGGGCAGGCACGCGAAGGGCTGCGTGCAGATGATGTTCGGCGCCCCGTGGTCGATCAGGTCGAGCATCTCGGCGGTGAGCAGCCAGCCCTCCCCCATGTTGTTGCACAGGGAGAGCACCTGGCTCGCCTTGTCGGCCATCACGGAGATGGGCTCGGGGCGCTCGAAGCGCACGCTGCGCTCGAGCAGGTCCTCGACCGGCTTGCGCATCCAATCCACCAGGCGGATGGCGGCGTCCATGCTGGCGCGCGCAGCGGCAGAGCTGCCGAGCTCGCCCTTCTGCACCTGCGCGTTGCTCATGGAGTACAGGAAGAAGTCGAGCAGGCCCGGCACCACGGCCTCGCAGCCCTCCGCCTCGATGACGTCGACCACGTGGTTGTTCGCCGTGGGATGGAACTTCACGAGGATCTCGCCGACCACGCCCACGCGCGGCTTGGTGCCCTCGCCGGTGAGGGGCAGGACATCGAACGCGTCGATCGCCTCGCGGGAGAGCTTGGTGAAGCTGCGACGCGTGAAGGTCGGCACCATGCGGCGCGCGCGGTCCATGAACTCCTCGAACAGCGCGTTCGCGGAGCCCGGCTCGGCCTCGTAGGGACGCGTGCGGTAGAGCATCTGCATCATGAGGTCGCCGAACAACACGCTGTACACGCATGCCTTGAGCATGGCGGGAGTGAGCTTGAAGCCGGGGTTCTGCTCGTCCAGCTTGACCGCGGACAGGCTGATGACCGGGATATCGGCGTGCCCGCTCTCGCGCAGGGCCTTGCGAATGAGCGCGATGTAGTTGGTGGCGCGGCAACCGCCGCCCGTCTGCGTGATCACCACGGCGGTGCGGGACAGGTCGTAGCGGCCGCTCTCGATGGCCTCCATGATCTGGCCCGTGACCAGGATGGACGGGTAGCAGATGTCGTTGTTCACGTAGCGCAGGCCGGCTTCGACGGCGCCGCGATCCGTGGAGGGCAGAAGCTCCAGGTTGTAGCCGGCCGCCTGGAAGACCTCCTTGATGAGGTCGAAGTGGATGGGCGCCATCTGCGGGCACAGGATGGTGTAGCCCGCGTCGCGCATCTCCTCGGTGAACGCGACCTTGGGGAACGCGGCGCTCTTGCTCGCGCGCTGCGCCTCGAGGGCGTACTTGTGCGTCGCGAACACCGGCGCGTCGGTGGAGGGCGCCACGGGCGAGGCCTCGCCCGGCTCGTAGGCGTCGCCCGACGAGGCGGCCTCGGCGGCGCGCTCGGCCTCCTGGTCCTTGAGCGCCGCCATGAGCGATCGGATGCGAATGCGTGCGGCGCCCAGGTTGGACACCTCGTCGATCTTGAGCACCGTGTAGATCTTGCCGGAGGCCTCCAAGATCTCCTGCACCTGGTCGGTGGTGAGGGCGTCCAGGCCGCAGCCGAAGGAGTTGAGCTGGATAAGGTCGAGGTCGTTGCGCATGGTCACGAAGCGCGCGGCCGCGTAGAGGCGGCTGTGGTACATCCACTGGTCGACCACGCGGATCGGGCGCTCCGGCTTCACCAGGTGCGCCACGGAGTCCTCGGTGAGGACCGCAAAGCCAAAGCTCGCGATGAGCTCGGGCAGCGAGTGGTTGATCTCGGGGTCGTTGTGGTAGGGACGCCCCGCCAGCACGATGCCGTGGCCGCCGTGCTCCTCGATCCAGTGCATGGCCTCCTCGCCCATGGTCTGGATGTCCTGATGAAAGCGGGCGTCGGCCTCGTAGGCGGCGTTCACGGCGTCGTCGATCTCGGTACGGGTGAGCTTGGGCCCGTGCACGCGGCCGCGTCCGGCCTCCGCATCGGCCACGCGCTCGACGGCGAGCAGCTCATACAGGCGGCGCTTGAGCTCGATCTTGTCGTGGTAGGGCACGAACGGATACATGAACTCGACGTGCTTCTCGCTGATGTCGTCGATATTCAGTCCGAGCGCCGTGGGGTAACTCATCACGATGGGGCAGTTGTAGCAGTTGCCCGCCGACGGATCCTCCTTGCGCTCCCAGCGCACGCAGGGCATCCAGATGAAATCCGGATCTTTCTCGATGAGGTTCATCACGTGGCCGTGGGAGAGCTTGGCCGGATAGCACACGCTCTCGCTCGGCATGGACTCGATGCCGCTCTCGTACGTGGCCTTACTGGAGTTGTCGGAAAGCACGACGGAGAAGCCCAGGCGCGTGAAGAACGCGTGCCAGAACGGGTAGTTCTCGTACATGTTGAGGGCGCGCGGGATGCCCACGGTGCCGCGCGGAGCCTCCTCGGGCGCCAGGGTCGGGCGGTTGAACAGAAGGTCGTTCTTGGCGGCGAACAGGTTGGGCGCCTCAGACTTCTGCTTCTTGTGGCCCGCGCCCTTCTCGCAGCGGTTGCCCGTGATGAAGCGGCGGCCGCCGCCAAAGTCGTTGATGGTGAGCTGACAGTTGTTGGAGCAGCGTCCGCAACGGGCGTGCCTCTGCTCGACCGTCAGCGCGGCGATATCGGGGGCAGAGAGCACCGTCGAGACTCCAGAGGCGCCGGCGCGGTCGCGGGCGAGCAGGGCTGCGCCGTACGCGCCCATGCAGCCGGCGATGTCGGGGCGCACGGCGTGCACGCCCGTGAGCTGCTCGAACGCGCGCAGGGTCGCGTCGGACATGAAGGTGCCGCCCTGGACGATCACCTGCGTGCCGATCTCCTTGGGATCACGCAGCTTGATGACCTTGAACAGGGCGTTCTTGATCACGGAGTAGGACAGGCCCGCCGCGATGTCGCCCACCGTGGCGCCCTCCTTCTGCGCCTGCTTGACGCGCGAGTTCATGAACACGGTGCAGCGGCTGCCCAGGTCGACGGGGTTCTTCGCCGCGATGGCCTCGGCCGCGAACGCGCGCACGTCCATATCCATAGACACGGCGAAGCTCTCGATGAAGCTACCGCAGCCAGAGGAGCAGGCCTCGTTGAGCATGATGTGCTCGATCACGCCGTCGCGCACGCGCAGGCACTTCATGTCCTGGCCGCCGATGTCGAGGATGAACTCGACGCCGGGGAGGAAGGCGCGGGCGCCGCGCAGATGGGCGACGGTCTCGATCTCGCCCGAGTCGGCCTTGAGGGCCTCGATGAGCAGGGCCTCGCCGTAACCGGTGGTGGTCACGTGGCCGATGGTGCAACCAGCCGGGATATGCGCGTAGAAGTCCGCCATGATGGTCTTGGCGGTACCCAGAATGTCGCCGTTGTTGTTACCGTACCAGGTGTGCAGGAGCTGACCATCCTCACCCACCATCGCGGCCTTCATCGTGGTGGAGCCGGCGTCGAGGCCGATGAACACGCGCCCGGTGTAGCCCTCAAGCTCGCCGCGGGGCACGACCTCGCGCGCGTGACGCTCCCGGAACTCGGCGAGGTCGGCCTCGGTCGCGAACAGCGGATCCAGGCGGGCGACCTCGTCACCCTGGGTGTCGCCCAGCGCGTCGATGGCGTCGATGAGCTCGCCGAACCGCACGAGCTTGCTCGACTCATGTGCCATGGCTGCGCCGGAGGCCACGAACAGATGGGCGTTGTCGGGCACGATGATGTGCTCGTCGTCGAGGTTGAGCGTGAGGTAGAAGCGATGACGCAGCTCGGAGAGGTACTGCAGCGGGCCGCCGAGGAAGGCGACGTGACCGCGGATCGGCCTGCCGCACGCCAGGCCGGAGATGGTCTGGGTCACAACCGCCTGGAAGATCGAGGCGGCGACGTCCTCGGGGCGGGCGCCCTCATTGAGGAGGGGCTGCACGTCCGTCTTGGCGAACACGCCGCAGCGGCTCGCGATGGGATAGATGGTCTCGGCGCGCGCGGCGAGTTCGTTCAGGCCGCCGGCGTCCGTGTGCAAGAGGGTCGCCATCTGGTCGATGAACGCGCCGGTGCCTCCCGCGCACGTGCCGTTCATGCGCTGTTCGATGCCCGAGTCGAAGTAGATGATCTTGGCGTCCTCGCCACCGAGCTCGATGGCGACGTCGGTTTGCGGGATGAGCGTCTCGACGGCGCGCTTGCTCGCAATGACCTCCTGCACGAACTCGAGGCCGAGCCACTGCGAGAGCAGAAGACCGCCCGAGCCGGTGATGGCGCAGGTCATGCGAGCCTCGGGCAGCACGGTGGCGGCCCCGGCGAACAGGTCGCGCGCGCAGGCGCGGACGTCGGTGTGATGGCGCTGGTACTTAGCGTATACAATCTGGCTCTCGTCGTTCAGCACGGCGAGCTTGACCGTGGTGGAGCCCACATCGATGCCCACGCGGAGATCGCCGCGGGCGTTCTCGGGGTTCCAGATGGCACCCTCCGGGGCCTGCGGCACCCCCGCGAGCTCTCCCCGTTCGGGAGAATCCGGGGCACCGCAGGCCCCAGAGCAATTCGCCTGCATGTTCTGCATATCGTCAGCCATAGTTAGTTCCCTTCCGTCGGGGAAGACGAGGTGCCGCCCGCGAGCATGGCCGTAAGGTCGGCAAGGAGGTCATTCGGGGGTATTTCGCAATTGTCTACATTCAGTCCCATGAGCTTGAGGCCATATGCGGCCACATTGACGTCGATGGGCATGCCGTAGAGGTCGCCCGGGCGCACAAAGGCGATGACCGTCATGATGCGCGCCATCGTCTCGGGCGTCTCGGCGAGGTCGCGATCGAACCAGCGCTGCACCACGCCCACCTCGGAGGCGACCACCGAGGCGAGGTAGTAGTCGAAAAAGGCACCGAGCGCGCCGGGAAAGATGCCCGTCTGCATGCGGTCCGACACTGCGGCGCAGGCCATATCGATGACTTTCTTGATAAACGCCTGGTCACCGCCGGGACCAATCAGTGCCCCGATGAGCTCGCGGTTGTCGGCGATGTAACGGAGCAGCTCAACCGAGCCGGGCGCCGGCTCAAGGTGCTCGATGCTCTCGTACAGCTCGGGCAGGGTCGCCTCGGCAATGGCGCGCACGAGCGTGCGAACCTCGGCCAAAAGCGCGTCTTCCACCTGCTCGATGAAGTCGGGAATGTCCTTATAGTGCGAGTAGAACGTTCGCCGCGTAAGACCCGCGCGCTCCGTGAGCGCGGCGACGCTGATGCGCGAGATGTCCTCCCCCGCCGTGATCTCCTCCGCGAGGGCCGACCTGAGCGCGCGCTGGGAGCGCAGGCTGCGACGATCGGACTTGCACGCGGATGTGCCCGTTGGCTGAGGCATATCGCCCCTTTCCTCGACCGAGTTCTAATTCACTCTCTGTGCATTATTGCACACGGTGTGCATCAACATGGAATCAGCACGGTAAGGGTTGTGCAAGCTTCAACGCGAAAACGGGCGAAGGGATTACGCGATTTGAATACACTGCTGGCTGTGGAGGGTCTTGAGGATGTGCTTGGGTACCGCGTGGAACTCGCAACGGCCGATCGTCGCGCTCGCGGCGGCCTTGGCGGCATCACTGCCATTCGCCGTGGCGTAAGAATGGCGGAAGCGGCTGAGCATTGCCAGGTCGTTGCCACCGTCACCGTACACGGCGATCTCATCCTCCTCGATGCCGTAGTAGCGGCCGAGCCACGCCACCGACTCGCCCTTATTGCAGTCCTTGTCGGTAATCTCAAACATCACGGGATCGAACGGGGCGTTGACCACCGTATCCGCATGGTCGGCGAGGAACGCCTTGAGCTCGCGGTCGAGCTCCTCGGACGTCACGCGGCAATTGATCTTGCAGACCTCGTGCGAGAGGATTGACGAGAGCGGCTGGTCGAAGAACTGCTCCTCATGCGCGCCGCCGCGGGCGCGCATGCCGCGCATGATGATGCGTCGCATGAGGCCATCGCGTTTGAATCCCGCCTGATGCATTTCGTAGCTGCCGCTCGAGAACATGCCGTCGGGCGTACAGCAATCAAAGCAGATCTGCGGGAATGCGCACAGCAGCTCCTCCACGAATGCGGGGTCGACGGAAAACGTCTTGAGCACCTCGCCATTTTGCCCGCGGACAATCGACCCGTTGGCGCACACAGCGTCAATCTTGAGGCCCGTGAAACCGCGGTCGCCAATGGGCAACACCGAGCGTCCCGTAGCGGGAACAACATGCGCGCCGAGTTCACCCGCCTTCTTGATGGCGCCGCGGATCGTGCGGTCCGCCTCGTGCAGGGCATTCAGCAGGGTTCCATCCAAATCACTCGCGAACAACTTGATCATGCGCATCTCCTTAGCCGAGGCTTTCCGCGCATCATTGTACGCCGCACGGGCATACGAACCCCTCGGCACGCCCCGACTTCGGCAGAACTTCCGACCACGGCCAGCCTCGAAGCACCCCGGAGCCTACGCCTCGGCGGAATCCTGCACGTCAAGGCCTTCGCGACACGAGAGCAGGGCACGCGCCAAATCGCCCACGAGCTCACGGTTCGACTCGGAGTCAGGCATGGCGGTAAGGATCGACATGATGTAAGTCTTCCCGTCGATCTCGACGATGCCGGCATCGCTCACGCTGTTGTACGCGGGATCGGAATCGGAGCACCAGCCTGCCTTGTCACGCACGGTCGCGCCCATACCCTCAAGTCCATCGCGGATAAAGGAGACCGCCGTCTGGCTTGTCAGGTCGCTCAGCCATTGCGCCGTGTCCGTGCCACCCGATATATAGCTGAGCATTTCCGTCCATAAGCGCGCCGAGCTACGGGCGCAATAGGTAGGGAACCAGGAGTCGGAGCGATAGACGGCGTCCATGGCGCCAAGCGCCGTGACCCATTCGTCGAACCCCTCTTGATCAAACGCGTTCCTCAACGCTCCATACGCGTTGTTGCTCGACTGCGTGATCGCTCCTTCGATGAGGCTGGAGATGGTGTAGGAGCTGCCCGCGTAGAACCCGTCAGGGCTCAGCGAGTAGTTGACCGTGCAATGCGTGTCCAGCGAGGCGTCGCCCGTCTCGATGAACTCCTCGCACACATACAGGGAGTAGAGGGCCTTGAAGGAGCTCGCACCATACGTCACCAAATCGGGCTGGTACGAGATGCCGCGGCCCGTCTCCACATCAATAAACACGACGGATGCGCTTCCCTGCTCCTCGATAGCGTCGATTGCCTGCTCGACGCTGGCAAAGTCGTCCGATGCGATCGTGGGGCTCTTCAATCCGGACAGTGAGAACAGCCGCAGTCCGTCATCGGTGGGCATTTCGTCAAACGACGCCGCAGTGAGATCGAACTGGAGGTCCTCAAGCTGTTCGGACTCTGACGCGGTCTTTACCTCGGCTTTCGTCGCGGCCTTCTCCTTGGCGGCTTCCTGCTTGGCAGCCTCAGCCGCAGCAGCGGCGTTGTGGGCAATCGCACTCGGGATGATCACCGCCAACACCACAATGCAGGCAAGCGCGGCATACCAAGACGCAGGTACGGAGCGCAGTAGGCACACGGCTCGTTCGAGCGCCCCCTGTCCACCCGCGCCGGCATACGAGGAGCGATAACCCGATGCCCCACTCCGACGATACCCATACTGAGAGGATGAACGCGTCCCGTAGTCGTCACGCGCGTTGCCGTGCCAAGATGCGTGTGCAGAGCGATCGCCACGGTCACGCTCGTAACCATCGGCGCCTGCATGTCCCACGGATCGACGCGTTGCCCCTGCGCCGGCACTCCCACTCCGCGATGACGCCAGCTGAATGCCCGGCCTTCTTGCGGATCCATTCCCCGAGGCGCGACTTGACCCAAATCCCCCGCCGGAGGCATATCCGCCGTCGCCGTTCCAGTCGGTGGACCCGTAGGCTTCCTCATCGCGTTCCACAGGGCGCCTCGAGCGACCGCGGTCAGATGCGTACCCCATGTCTGCAACCGCCTAACGTACAAGTGACAATTATGTCACCGCATGGTACTACACATTTGGTACCTCTCCGGTTGCAAGAATCGCCTCCATCGCTGCTTCATCGAGCACAGGCACGCCCAAACTCTCTGCCTTGGTGAGTTTTGACCCCGCCTTGGGACCCGCCACCAGGTAGCTCGTCTTCTTGGAGACCGAGCCGGAAACCTTGGCGCCGAGCAGCTTGAGCGCCGCGCCCGCCTCGTCGCGCGTGCGGTTGACGAGCGTACCGGTGAGCACGAAGGTGAGGCCGGCGAGCGGTTGCCCGGACGCGAGGGTGGCATCGACGCCGGTCTCTTGAGCCGCCTGCGCCACCGCGGCACCCAGGTTCTCCTCGAGTGTGAGGCCAACGTCGCGCAGGCGCTGCAGGACCTCGAGATTCTCGGGCACGGAGAGGAACTCACGCACGGACGCCGCGATCTTGGGGCCGATGCCCTCACACGCGGCAATGTCCTCCTCGGATGCGGCGGCCAGCGCGTCGATGGTGAGGAATCGCTTCGCGAGGACCTCGGCAACGGACTTGCCCACATGGCGGATGCCGAGCGCGAACAGCACGCGAGAGAGCGGCTGCTCCTTGGAGCGTATGAGCTCGTCCATGACTTTGGTTGCGATAGCGGTGCCCACCTTGATGGAGTCGCCCGCGGCTACGCCCTTCTTCTTGTCGTCCTTGGCGTAGGTGCGGCCGGTATCGAGCGCGGCGATTGCATCGACGTCGAGCAGGTAGAAATCGGCGACATCGTGCAGCAGGCCCGCCTCGATCATCTTGTCGATGAGTTCGTCGCCCACGCCGTCCACGTCCATGCAGCCGCGGCTCACCCAATGGATAAGGCGCTCCTTGAGCTGAGCGGGGCAGTCGAGTGAGATGCAGCGGTACGCGACCTCATCGCCCTCATGCACGACGGGGCTGCCGCAGGCGGGGCAGGCAACGGGCATATCCCACTCGGGCGCGTCGGCGGGGCGCTTGTCCAGCACCGGCCCCACAACCTCGGGGATCACGTCGCCCGCCTTATGGACGATGATGGTGTCGCCGGGACGGACGTCCTTGCGGCGGATCTCGTCGAGGTTATGCAGGGTGGCGCGGGCGATGGTGGAGCCGGCCACCGTGACGGGGTCGAATTCGGCGACCGGGGTGAGCACGCCGGTTCGGCCTACCTGGATGCGAATCTCGCGCAGAACGGTTGTCTTCTCCTCAGGAGGGAACTTGAAGGCGATGGCCCAGCGCGGAGCACGGGCGGTGAAGCCCAGGTCAAGCTGCTGATCGAATCCGTCGACCTTCACCACCACGCCATCGATGTCGTAATCGAGGTCGGCGCGATGCGCAAGGGCGTCGGCGCAGAAGGCGTGGACTTCCGCCGGCGAAGTGCAGCGAGCGACGTTGGGGTTCACCGAAAAGCCGGCACTGCGGAGCCAGTCGAGGAACTCGTGTTGGGAGTCAACGTGCAGCGGCGCCGTGTCGGCGATGGCATACATGAAGGTAGCGAGGTTGCGCGTTGCCGTGACCTTGGGGTCCTTCTGACGCAGGCTGCCCGCAGCGGCGTTGCGGGGGTTGGCGAAGGGCTCGCGGCCCTCGGCGTCGGCCTCGGCGTTCAGGCGGGCGAAGCTGCCCTTGGGCATATAGACCTCGCCGCGGACCTCGATGGGGGTCGCGCGGTCCGCGCCCATGTGCGCGAGCGCCGCCTCGGAGAGATGCATGGGCACGTCCTTGATCGTGCGAACGTTAAGCGATACGTCCTCGCCCGTGGTGCCGTCGCCGCGCGTGGCAGCGCGCACAAAGGCGCCATTTTGGTAGGTGAGGGCCACACCGAGGCCGTCAATCTTGAGCTCGCAGGTGTAGGCCACGTGCCCGGCGCCAAGCGCATCTTCCGTGCGGGCGAGCCACTCGTCGAGCTCCTCGAGGTTCATGGCATCGTCCATGGAATACATGCGCGCCATGTGCGTGACAGGCGTGAACTGCTCAGACACGTAACCGCCCACGCGCTGGGTGTAGGAATCCGGGGTGACGAGCCCGGGATAGGCTGCCTCGATCTGCTGGAGCTCGATGAGGAGCTTGTCGAACGCCGCGTCCGTAATCTCGGGAGCGTCGAGGGCGTAGTACCGATAGGCGTGGTAATCGAGCAGATGGCGCAGCTCGGCCGCACGCGCCGCCGCCTGGTCGACCGTCTGAGCATGGGCGGCGCCCTCAAGGGGGGACCGAGAGCCGGTGGATGCATCCGCGGCGGCACCGGCTGACGCGTTGGCGACCATCTGGGCACCAGTGCCCTCGCCGTCCGCAGCGACGTGCGCTGGAACCCCGGTCTCTCCCTGTCCCGTCATACCCCCGAACAAACTCTGCTGATCAGCCACGTCTGCCTCCTTGATTGATTTCAACTGTTACAGAGTACCATCGCGTCGAGAATCAAGCGCCTTCGCATGGTCGCCCCTCACAAACACACGGCCCCTCTCCTACGGACCGTCTAAGCTGCCCATACGGCATGTCAAAGAGTCATTGCAGCGAACGTTTGGCGTGCAAATACGCAAATGTTGCCCCAAATCACGTTAGGCCGAGTAGAGAGCTATATTGGCATCACAAAAGAGCAGGTAGAAAGGATGACATGATTTTGCGTACTTCACGCATCGCGTTTTGAGGCAACATTTGTGTATTTGCAAGCCGACAGAGATGTTGCGATGGCAGCAGATGCAATCCAAGGCCTCGCGGTCATCGATCGCCAAAGAAAAAATGTGCCATTGAGGACATCGTCCTCAATGGCACATCTAATGGATGCCTTGTTGGCGGAAAACGACGCTCTAACAGCGAAGTTCTCGATGGCAGCGACGCTCTAGACGTCGGCGGGTGCGACCAGATCTCGACCGCCTTGGCAATGGAAACGATGCGCCCCTGGCTGCCCTGGTAGCGTCATCTCCAGGCCCGTCGGTATCGGCACCGGCGGCATCATCTCCGGACCCGGCGACCTTAGAGGAGGATCGACTAGGCCTCGTCAGCTCCGAACTCGGCGGCACTGGCATCGGCCTCCGCCTCGGCGGCAAGCGCCGCCTTGTACTCGCGCCACTCGGCGTGCTTGTGCACGCCGGCGCACACGGACAGCACGAGCGCCGCGGAAACCGCCACGAAGCCCAGGACGAGCATGGGCGCCACGGTGTAGAACACGGATTCGAACATGGCTCAAACCCCCTTACACGAACAGTCCGCCGGCGATACCGGCGACTCCGGTGAACGCCAGCGCCATGAGGGACGCGGTCACGAGCGTAATGGGCAGGCCGCGCAGGGCGGCGGGCACCAGGCGCTCGTCGATGCGGTCGCGCACGAAGGCGAACAGCACGACGGCGAGGAGCACGCCCAGGCCGGCTCCCAGCGAGCTGCCGAGGGCGGCGTCCCAGGTGAGGGTCTCAGCAGCGGCGGCATTGCCGAGCGAGACGGCCAGCACGGCGGCGTTGCAGGCGATGATCGGGCACGCGCGCAGCAGGCGCTCGCGTTCCGCCACGGTCTTGCCGGCACCGAGAACCGTCGCGATGACGACGATGGCGGTCCAGCTCACGAGCACATACGCGAGCGGGGCCAGATAGGCCACGCCCCAAGGCTGCAGGAGCTGCGTGTACAGCGGCCAGCCCAAGGCGCCGGCGACGGCGGTCGCCACCGCGACCATGCCGCCGAAGCACCAGGAGTCCTGCGGGCGGCCGGCCACCAGCACGACGGACACCATGCCGACGAGCTGCGCGAACACGAGGTTGTTATCGAGAGCGGCGGTAAAGAGCGCATTGAGGAACGCCATTAGCGCTCACCCCCTTCCGCATCGGCGCCATCGGCGGCAGCGCCCTTGGCGCACACCTGCTCGATGGACTGCACGAACACTGCCACGAGCGCCAGCACCAGCAGCGAGCCCGTGGGCTTGCCGAAGGCGGCGATCGGCGAGGCGGCGAGCTCGCCCATGGTGAGACCGAAGACCTGGCCGGTGGTGAACATGCCGTTGATGAAGCCCACGAACGCGAGGGTCGCGAACACGCACACGGCCGCGAAGGCGGCGGTGGCGAGCGGCGTCTTGGCCGGGGCGACCACGAGGCCGTCGCCGGCGATCCAAGCGACCACGAGCGCGTTGACGGCGACGAGCGGCAGGTAGATGCCGAGCGCCTCGAACACGACGGGATCGATCACGCGCACGGCGTACCCGAGCAGCGTCACCACGGTGACGCTCAGCATGAGCATGACGGCGGAACGCGACCACACGCCGGTAAAGGCACGCAGCACCGGGGCGACGAGGGCCATCACCAAAATGGCGACGGCGGTCACGATGCCGATAGCAACGCCGTTCTCCAGCGAGGTGGCGGCGTACAGGGCGGGCAGGGCGCCCGCGACCACGAGGAACGTGGGCGTATGGATCATCTTGGAGATACGAGCGTCCTGCTCGCGCACGATGTTCTCATTCAAGGCCATTAGTTGCCTCCCATCTGAGCGTAGGCGGCGAAGGCGATATTGAGGCAGTCGACCACGGCGCGCGAGGTGAAGGTCGCACCGGAGACGGCGTCGACGTGGGTCTGGCCCGAGCCCGCTTCCTCGACCGTGAGCTCACCGGCGGCGGGAGAGCCCGCGAAACCGCCGAAGTACTCCTCGGTGAGCGCGTTGGTGCCGATGCCGTCGGTCTCGTCCTCGGCGACGACCTGCAGGCCCGCCACGGTGCCATCGGCGTTGATGCCCACCATGAGCTCAACATCACCGTGGTAGCCCTGAGAGGAGGTCACGTCAAAGACCCACTCGCCGTTGTCGGCGCGGTACACGGAATTCAGGCCCTCAACAGCAGGAGCAGATTGGGCCTCGAAGGATCCGGCATCGGGGAACAACGCCTTGCGCTGGGCGCCGCCCTTCGCCTCGTCAAGAGCGGCATCGGAGGCGGTGAAAGCGTCGGTCAGGCCGTAATGCGTGCCCGCAAGCACGCCCGCGCACGCAAGCGCGACGAGCAGGACCGCGAACGCGGAGAAGATGGCACCGTTGCGGCGACGTGCCAGGGGACATTTGCTAGACGAGGGCATGCTTCACACCTCCAGCGGGCTGAGGACGCGTGTAGCGGTCGATCAGCGGGGTGAACATGTTCATGAACAGGATGGAGAACGCCACGCCCTCAGGGGCGGAGGCGAACAGGCGCACGAGCGCGGTGATGACGCCACAGCCTATGCCGAAGATGATCTTGCCCTTCGGCGTCATGGGCGTGGTGGTGTAGTCGGTAGCCATGTAGAAGGCACCGAGCGCAAGACCGCCGGAGAGAACCTGGTAGATGGCGTCCTGGCCGGCCAGGCCCGTGATAACGGCAACCGTGGCGATGAAGGGCACGGTCGCCCAGGCGTCGACCACACGCAGCACGAGCAGGAACACGTAGCCCGCGAGCAACGTGATAATGCAGGTCTCGCCAAGCGCGCCTGCGTGCATGCCGAACATCATGTCCATATAGCTGTAGGGCTCAGCGCCCGCAGCGTTCATGGCAAGCGGGGTAGCGCCAGTGATGGCGTCGAGCGGACGACCCATGATGTCGGGGTAGGCACCCAGGGCGATGGGCATGGCGAGCATGATGAACACGCGGCCGGCGACCGCCGGATTCGCGAAGTTGCAGCCGATGCCGCCGAACAACATCTTGACCACGGCAACGGCGAACACGGTGCCCAGGATGGCCGGGAAATAACCGCAGTCGGCAGGCAGGGTGAAGGCGAACAGCATGGCGGTGACCACGCAGGACAGGTCGCCCGCAGTGCTCTCACGGTGCATGAGCTTGCAGCACACGTGCTCGGTCACGAGCGCAGTGGCGACGCAGACCAGTACGAGCAGCGGAGCGCCGAGGCCGTAAAGGAACACAGACGCCACGAGCGTGGGTACAAGCGACAGGCACACCATACCCATGATCCACTGCGTGGAGCCCTTCCCGTGGAAGTGAGGCGAGGCCTCGTTGATGAGGTTCATGGTTTACGCCTCCTTCTTCTCGGACGGGACGGCGGGCTTGGCCGGGGCGGTCAGGCGCGCAACCTCACCGCGGTAGACGGCCTTGCCCTCGCGGATTGCCGCGGTAATGCGACGGTGCGCCGGGCACACGTACGCGCAGGAGCCGCACTCCATACAGTTCATAACGGCGAGCTCGTCGAGCGCGACCACATCATGGCTGCGGGAGGCGCCGTCGAGCGCAAAGGGCGACAGCGACAGCGGGCAGGCGCGCACGCAGCGGCCGCAGCGGATGCAGGCGGTCTCGTCGGGCAGGACGGCGGCGTCGTGCAGGGCGACGATCGCGTTGTTCGCCTTGATGATCGGGCAATCGATATCGGTGATGGTGCGACCCATCATCGGTCCGCCCATGATGATCTTCCTGGGCTCCTTGACCATACCGCCCGTGGCCTCGATGACGTCGCGGACGCTCATGCCGATGGGGATGCGATAGTTGCCCGGCTTGGCGATACAGTCGCCCGTGACCGTGACGGTCTTACAGGTGAGGGGCATGCCATAGCGGAAGTACTGCTCCACGCGCGAGATGGTGGTGACGTTGACCACGAGGCAGCCCACATCGATGGGCAGGCCACCGGCGGGGACGTCGCGGCCGGTCGTGGCCTTGATGAGCACCTTCTCGCCACCGGCGGGGTACTTGGTGGGGATCGACATGACCTCGATACGGTCCTCGCGACCCTTCTCCTTGACCACGCGCTGGAGCTCGAGGATGGCCTCGGGCTTGTTATCCTCGACGCCGATGACGGCGGCGGGAATCTCGAGCGCCTCGATGGTGCGGAACACGCCGTCGACGACGCGCTCGGTATGCTCCATCATCTGGCGGTAGTCGCTCGTGATGTAGGGCTCGCACTCCATGCCGTTGACCACGAGGAACTCGAAGCTCTTGCCTTGCGGGGCGCGCATCTTGAACCACGTGGGGAACGAGGCACCGCCCAGGCCCACCATGCCGGAATCGCGCACGCAGGAGATAAACTCCTCCTTGGTGGTGTACTCGGGCGCCTTGAGCGCGGGGTCGGCCTCCATCTTGCCGTCGGAGACGATCTCCACCACGGGTGCGGTCGCGCCCGTGGGCAGCTGCTCGGTCGCCACCTTGGCGACCGTGCCGGAAATGCTCGCGTGGATCGGGGAGCCCAGGCCCTCGACCTGGCCGATCAACGTGCCGACATATACATGGTCGCCCTCGCTCACCACCGGACTCGCCGGCGCGCCGATGTGCATATTCAGCGGAATGAGCACTCGCTCGGGCGACGTGATGGACGTGCAGGCAAAATCCCGCATATCCTTGCACTGGGGCGGATGCACGCCACCCCTCGTCTTGTGCAGAGAGAACATTGGCTTCCCTTCCATATCTCCCCCAACAATGCGCGGCCGCGCAAAGCACGGCCGCGGCGCATAGCTAGGAAAAATTGTAACGGGTTTCCACCCGATATGGGGTGCCAATGAGCAGTTTTATGCGGCCTGAAGCGTTTTAGCGTCCACAATGGACGACAAAGCTCTCCACGCGATCGGATTAGATGCCAATCCCCGAGCCGGTATAGACGCCGTACAGGATAATGCCCGTGGCGACGATGAAGACGATTCCCTGGACCGTCGCATTGCGGACCGCACGCTGGAAGGTGATGACGGCGAGGGTCTTATCATCGCGATAGCTCTTGGCGTTCTTGATGCCCGTGGCGATCGTGGCACCCGAAAGCAGGAAGCCAAAAGCCGGAATGAGCATGAGCTCCCACTTGGAGCCCCAGCGCAGAACCTCGCCCGCGGAGCTGACCTTCATGGGAACCTGGTCGCCGAGCTGCGGGAAAACCATCAGCACCGCGATCAGCGGGATGAACGAAAGCATGATGGCCACCATGGCCCTTGTGCCATTTTTCTTGCCAAACGAGAACATTACAGCCCCTCCTTACACGTTGAAACGGAAGTGAACGACGTCGCCGTCCTGCATGACGTAGTCCTTACCCTCCATGCGCAGACGTCCCGCCTCCTTGGCGCCCTTCTCGCCGCCGAGCTCAACGTAATCGTCGTACGCGATCGTCTCGGCCTTGATGAATCCGCGCTCGAAATCGGTGTGGATCACGCCCGCGGCCTGAGGAGCCGTGGCGCCCTGGCGCACGGTCCAAGCCTTGACCTCCATCTCGCCCGCGGTAAAGAAGCTCTGCAGGCCGAGGAGCTTGTATGCCGCCTGGGCGAGGGTCTCCAAACCCGAGCGCTCAAGCCCAAGGTCGGCCAGGAACATCTGGGCCTCCTCGGGGTCGAGCTCGGAAAGCTCGGCCTCCACTTTGGCGCAGATTGGGATGGGCACGACGCCGTCGATGGGGTCGAGCTCCTCGCCCAGCATGTCCTCGTCGACGTTGGCCACATAGAGCATGGGCTTCATGGTGAGCAGGAAGAGGCCCTTGGCGGCGGCGCGCTCTTCGTCGGTCATCTCGAGCGTGGCGGCGCGGTTGCCCTCGTTGAGCCACTCGAGCTGGCGCTTGGCGATCTCGAGCTTGGGCTTGAGCTCGGCGTCGCGCTTGGCCTCCTTCTCGAGCTTGGGAAGCTGCTTCTCGAGCGACTGTATGTCGGCCAGGATGAGCTCGGTCATGATGGTCTCGGCATCGCTCGCGGGGTCGACGAAATCGCCCGTGTGGTTGGCCTCGCGCATGACGTCCGGGTCCTTGAAATAGCGAACCACCTGGCAGATGGCATCGCACTCGCGGATGTTCGCCAGGAACTGGTTGCCCAGGCCTGCGCCCTCGGAGGCGGCACCCTTGACCAGGCCGGCGATGTCGACAAACTCGACCGTCGCGGGAACGATGCGACCAGGATGCACGATGTCGGCGAGCGCCTGCAGGCGGTCGTCCGGGACATCGACGATGCCCACGTTGGGGTCGATCGTGGCGAACGGGTAGTTTGCGGCCAGGCCGCCCTTCTTGGTAAGGGCGGTGAACAGCGTGGACTTGCCCACGTTGGGCAAGCCGACGATTCCGATGGAGAGTGCCATGGGATTCCTTTACTCAACGCGGCGCATATGGCGCCGTTAACATGTAAACCTTGTTATTATAGCCCGTTGACATAGCAAAGAGACGCGGGGGTCAAGCCCCTCGCGCCGCGCGGCCCCGCAATCCCTCCGCCGCAATCCCTCTACCGCAATCCCTCCCTGCAATCTTGCTGCAAATCTGCCTACTCCTTGTCGAGAGTTAACTCTCGCGGCATTTTTGCGGATGCATCCCCGTGAAAGCTCCGCGAAAGTTAACTCTCGCGAGTTTTAATCGAGTATTACCCTACATTTGGCGTTATTTGACCATATGTAGGGTAATCACATCAGGCAAGCGCTCGCACTTCGGGCATTTCCCGGCTCTCGAGCATCTTCAGCTGATATGTTGTCTCAAGATCGAGCCAGAAGCGCGGGGTCGTACGAATTATTTCCGCGTCCCTTACTCCGCGAACTTCTCCACGCTGTCGAGGACCTTGTCCACGGTCTTCTTGACCTGGGCCTTAGCCTCGGCATACTCGGCCTTGGCCTCCGCAGCGAGCTTCGCCTTGCGCTCGGCCTCGGGATCGGGAACCACGAGCTCGGCGCCATCGCGCTCGACCATCGTGAGGGCGTGGTCGCCGCACACCTCGGCGCACAGGCCGCAGCCGATGCAATACGTGGGTTCAATGGCGAGCTTGCCACTTGCGAGCAGATCGCATGCGAACACGGGGCACGCCGCGACGCAATCCCCGCACATGGTGCATTTGTCATGGTCGCACTCGGGTATCTGCACCCGCACGTTCTCCGCGAGCTCCGGGTGCTGCTGAAGTGTGGAAAGCATGAGCTGGCGACCCTGGGTGAGGACGCGGCGGCGCTTTTGCGACGTCGTCCCGCAGGCGGTGTTGAGAGTCTTCTCCAGCGCGCTCACGCGGCTCGAATGCTCGCGGATGCGCTGCGTCACGGTTGCCACGGCAGCGGTCGCCGGCGTGAGCTTGGACACCGTCAGACCCGTCTGGCGCACGATGTTGTCGACGAACTCCTTGCGCTCGTACTCGCGGCGTTTGTTGCACACAAGGTCCTTCGGCTCGACCTCGAGACCCATGCCACGACCGGCCCACTCCTCGGCAGTCGCGATGGCCTCGCCGAGCATCTCCTCGCCCGCGGCGTTTCGACAGGCCGTGCAGATGTCGAGCGGCAGGTACACGCTCACGTTGGGAAAATCGGTGAGGATGGAGAACCACGTCTCGCGCGTGACATCGCCCACGCAGGCAAGCACGACTTCGTTCTCGCGCGGGACGCGCTTGAGGGCACGCGTACAGGTGACGTAGGCCGTCTCGTGAGCGGTCGCCGCGCGAGCCACGGCGTCGTAAACCTTCTTGGGCTGCAGGCGCGGGCTCACGAACGCCTCCGTGGGACACGATGCCACGCACAGGCCGCACTTGCGGCAGCTGTCGAGCACGTCGATGGCGCCGTCCTCGATCTCGATGGCGTTAACGGGGCACACGTCGATGCACGCGCGGCAGCCGCTCTTGTCGGACTTGCAGGCCAGGCATGGAATGCAGTTCACACGCGGACGTTCCTTGTAATCCGCCGGGTTCCAATGCGGCTTGGAATCGTCCACCGTGCCGATCAGCGCGTCGGTAATGCCGCCGAACGGGTTTTTGAGCGCATCGATGCCCTTGCTGATATCGATAATGTCGTCGAACATGTCGCGCTGCTGAGCCATGCGTATCCCCTTGCGCTCGATTTGCCGAAAAACGCGCCCGCCATCCAGACGGGCGCGTTCACAGCACCATATTGTACTCAGCGCCGACTCACTTCGCGAGAGTTCCAAATGCAGAGGCGCGCCCAAGGTGCCTGCCGTCCGCTACACGCCAAGGCGCGTGCTCGCGAAGAAGCAGATACCGGCGAGCGCCAGCACCACGAGGGCTCCGGAGATATCGACGAGCATGCCGCCGACGCCACGATGCGCACGCCAGGCATCAAGGCCCTCGGAGCCGCGCCTCCACGTGCGCCAGAGCAGCACGGCCATACCGGCGATTCCCACGATATTTTGCAGGAGCATCTCGGCGCACAGAAGCGCGATGAGGTTCGACACGGCATAGCCCGTGTCCCCCTGCGCGTAATGACGGTAGACGAACCGCAGCAAATACGCCACGAACGGCTGCAGGCACGCGGCGATGAGCGTGATCGATGCGGCGGGGTTCTCGGCGAACGTCGCTTGCAGGCCCTCGGCCGAAAGCCCACCGCCCGTCATGGACAACACCGCGACCGACCCCACCAGCACAAGGCACAGCACGACCTCGACCGTCGTGAAGATGCGCTTCGTGAGCTGCTCACGGCCAGGCAAGTTCTCCTCGTCAAGTGCCGGTAGCCACCAGGATTGACGATCGCCGGGGGCATTGGCTTTGCGTGCGCCCGCCGTCTCTCCGTTGCGAGCTACTTGGCCCTGCACGCCCGAGCGCCCCTCGCGCCGAACATCGGCCTTCGTACCAGCCGCCGCAGCCTGCGCCCTCGTCTTCTTCGCCATGCCCAATACATCCTTTCGCCTGCCAACACGCAACCATGCCACCTCAAGGGTTTTTAAGGCTTTCCCAAGTGCCGCAGATCGCCCTGAAAGAGGAGGGCGCACGCCTTGCGAGCGGCGCCCGACGATTGAGGGGCGAGGTGCGGTGCTTGGGGAAGTCGACTACTTGAGCTCGGGCCAGAAGCCCTTGTTGGCCTCGATGAGCTCGTCCAAGATCTGCTTGGCGACCTTGGCGGACGGGATGGTGGCGGAGAGCGTCAGCGCCTGCCACAGCTTCTGGTAGGAGCCCTCGACCCAGGCCTGGACGACGAGCTTCTCGACGGAGACCTGCTGCTCGAGCATGCCCTTCTGCCACTGCGGGACCTTGCCCTGGCAGATCTTCTCGTAGCCGTTGGAGCCCACGATGCAGGGGACCTCGACCATGGCGGTCTCGTCGAAGTTTGACACGGCACCGTCGTTGGGGACGATGAGCAAGAAGCGCTCACCCGTGTTCTCGGCCAAGGCGCAGGCCAGGTCGACGATGTAGGTGGCGTGCGCATCGGCCTCGAAGCCCGCACCCTTGGCGGTACCGGTCTCGATCACCTTGCGGCAGGCGCCGAAGACCTTCTTCTCGCGGCCGTCCATGACCTCGTTGGCGCGGGTGTACTCGGGGTTGGAGGTCTCAACCACATAGTCCGGGAAGGTATAGTACTTGAGGTAGGTGTTCGGGATGGTCTCCGGGTCGAGCGCATAGACGTCCTTGGCCTTGCCGAAGGTGTGGATCCAGGATTCGTCGATATGCTGCTCCTGGCCCTCCTCGTGGCTGATGCCGTCGAGGTAACCGTTCTTGGCCATGTGCTTCTTGATTTCGGGCATGAGGTCGTTGCCCTGCTTGTCAAAGATCTTGGTGAACCAGCCGTAGTGGTTCAGGCCGTAGTAGCTGTACTGCAGGTCGCGGTGATCCTCAAGACCGCACATGACGGCCATCTTGTCCATGAGGTCGATGGGCATGTCGCAGATGTTGATGATCTTGGAGTTCGGGCGCAGCACGCGGCAGGCCTCGGCCACGATTGCGGCCGGGTTGGAGTAGTTGAGCATCCAGGCGTTGGGAGAGTACTTCTCCATGTAGTCGAGGATCTCGATGACGCCGCCGATGGAACGCATGCCGTAGGCGATGCCGCCGGCGCCGCAGGTCTCCTGGCCCACGCATCCGTACTTCAGCGGGATCTTCTCGTCGAGCTCGCGCATGGCGTAGAGGCCCACACGGATGTGGGCGAGGACGAAGTCGATGCCGGTGAATGCCTCCACTGGGTCGGTGGTGTAGGAGAAGTCGAGCTCAGGCGCATTCTCCTTGAAGTAGATCTCGCAGGCCTTGGCCACGATCTCCTGGCGCTCGGCGTTGTTGTCGTAGAAGATGACCTTGTCCACGGGGAAGCGATCGTGCTCCTTGAGGAGCATCAGCGCGATGCCGGGGGTGAAGGTGGAGCCGCCGCCGGCGATGGTTACTGCGTAGCTGGACTTTGCCATGGTTGATCCCTCCTGGATCCGGCCGCCTACCTGTTGTGGGGGCGCCGCCGCGGCCACGTGCGACGCCCGGTTGGTACCAAAATGGCGTGCCCGGTTGTGCTGGGACGGGCGGCCCCGTGATGGTCGGCGTGTTTTGGGAGACGTAAGGCGTCACTGCCCGGCGTCTGCCCACCCCTTAGAGAAGAGCTTCGAAGCGATCGCGGACCTTGGGCACCTTGAGGCCGATGATGACCTGCATGCCCTTGCCGTTCTTGGCGATGCCGCTCGTACCAATGGACTTGAAGTCGGGATCGTCGGCCACGAGGGTCTCGTCCTTCACGTTGACGCGCAGACGGGTCACGCAGTTGGTCACGTCGACGATGTTGTCCGCACCGCCGAGCAGCTCGAGGACGGCCGCAGCCATGACCGCGTAGGGGTCGGACTCGTCGATCTCGACGCCTACGGCATCGGCGAGCTCGCCATTCTTGGCGGCGCGGTACTCGGCCTTGCTGCGGAACTTAACCTCCTCGGCATCATCCTCGCGACCAGGGGTCTTGAAGTCGAACTTGAGGATGAGGAAGCGGAAGACCACAAACCAGATGAGGGTAAAGACGAGGCCGATGGCGAGCGTCATGAGGTACTGCTGCCAGTGATTGGCCATGAGCGGAATGAAGTTCAGCGAGCTGATCTCGATGAGGCCACCGGCGAACACGCCCACGCAGCCGACCATGTTGATAACCATGGCGAGGAACGCCGTGATGATGCAGTGGACCAGGAACAGCGGCGGGGCGATGAACAGGAAGGTGAACTCGATGGGCTCGGTCACGCCGCAGAAGATCGCGGTGAGGGTAATGGGGATGAGCAGGGAGAGCAGCTCCTTCTTCTTCTCGGGCTTGGCGGTGGCGTAGAAGGCAAGCGCGATGCCCGGGCAACCGAAGATCTTCGACCAGCTGGAACAAGTGAAGGCGGCGTAGGGAGCGAGCTCCTTGAGCGAATCGGTGGATGCGGCGATCTGGGGCAGTGCGGTGGCGAAGGCGGTGTAGATGCCGCCGTCGACCACGGCATTGTCATAATAGAACGGGCTGTACATGAGATGGTGCAGACCGAACGGGATGAGAGCGCGCTCAAGGAAGGCGAACACGCCCACGCCCAAGGTGCCGGTGGTTGCCACGAAGCCCTGGAAGGCACGGATGCCGTCCTGGACATGGGGCCAGCCGAGGCAGGCAAGGAAGGCAACCGGGAGCATCACGAAGAACGTGACGATGTAGACGAAGGTGGAACCGGCAAAGACGCCCAGCCATTCGGGCAGTTCGACCTCGTAGAACTTGTTGTGGATGGCAATCACGATGCCGGAGACAGCGAGAGCGCCGATCATGCCCATGTCGAGCGTCTTGATCGAGGCGATCATGGCAAGTCCGGACGTTCCGCCCACCTCGGCGGCGAAGTCGACACCGAAGAAGCCGCCCCACTGCGAGAGCAGCGTGCTCACGAAGTACTGGAACGTGAGGTAGCCCACAAGAGCTTCCATGCAGCAACGAGCGTTCTGCTTATTGGCGAGGCCAATGGGAAGCGACACGGCGAATAGCAACGGCAGCTGGTTGAAGACGGTCCAACCACCCTGAAGGATGACATTCCAGACGCCGTACCACATGGTGTCGGATGCGGCGAGAGGCCCAAAGATGACCTCGGTCGTGAAGAGCGTGCCAAATCCGATCACGACGCCCGCGAACGCGAACAGCATGACCGGGGTGAACATCGCACCTCCGAACTTCTGAATCTTCTGCATCATGGCAGGAAGTTCCTTTCCCCTCTCGTGCGTCCCGTCCTTTGCGGGGCGCTACGTGCCACCTGCGCGAACATCCCTTGGCGCCTTTACGGGATTGCTTGTTCGTACAAGTTGTGTGGCAGCATAATTGCTTACTTGTTCGTACAAGTTAATTATTGAGAAGGGACCTTCCCTGAACGGTCGGTTTTTACCGGTGAACGTGTTTCCATGCTGATGGTCGACGGCATGCGCGATCGTACACCAGCGCGCCCTGTTGCAGTATCATGTTCGTACAAGCTCAAACAAGGTAAGCTCGCACGGACGTGGGGTCATCATGCCTAAATCGGTCTACCAAGACATCTATCAAGATCTCAAAGGCCGCATCGAATGCGGAGATATTGCGTATGGCGCGTTTTTGCCCTCCGAAAACGAGCTTACGGGCAGGTACAGCTGCTCGCGCAGCTCGGTACGGCGGGCGCTCGCCGAGCTCGCGTCCGACGGCTATGTGCAGTCGCAGCAGGGTAAGGGCGTGCGCGTTATCCGCGACCCCACGCTCGACGTAAGCCGCGGCTACGACGGGCTTGAAACCTTCAACGAGATGGCAGCGCGCCTCAATTTCACGCCGACCACGCGATGCCTGGTACTTGAGGACCTCACGGCAGACGAAGACCTCGCCCGTCTGACGGGCTTTCCTGCAGGAAGCGAGCTCACGCACGTGCTGCGCGTCCGCATCGCCGACGGCAAGGCTCTCTCGACCGACGAAAGCTACTACCTCTCGTCGGTGGTTGAGGGGCTCACGCCCCCGATCGTAGAGGGCGGCATCTATCGTTTTTTAGAGGGGGAGCGCAGAATCAAAATCGCCACAAGCCGCCGCATCATCACCGTTGAAGGCGTAACCGAGCAGGACGAGCGCTGCATCGATCTTGATGGGTTCAACGCCGTCTCGGTTATGCGCAGCCACACATTTGACCTTGAGGGCATCATGGTCGAATACACCGAGACGCGTCAACGGCCCGAGACTTTCTCCCAGTACTCCACCACCATTCGCACGCGATAAGCTGCCGCGTTGGCCCGTCGACCCGTCCGCGAGTCAACCGCACCCCTTCCCACGTGCAACGCCTCCGCATTCCCTACGGAAAACGGGGGCGAGCATGGCTGCAACCGTGGCCAAAGCCACGTGTCATTGCATGCGCTCAAGCACGGTAACCGTATAGTTGTTCCGCTCGTACGGACGATAGAACGTCCTTCCCTCAACCACCTCAAATGCACCGGTCGCCACGAGGTCATCTGCAAGCGACGTGACCTCGTATACGTCGTTTTCCTCCGCATTGTCTTCATCAAGCACCACAATAAATCGCCCGGAGGCACTCAGGACCTCCTCGACATGTGCCGCAAACGACATAACGGGCGCGTACACGCGGTACGCGCGGCCGATACCCGTATCGGGGGCAATGAACGTCTGCGGCACATCGTCGCACATCACCGCATACGTTCCTGCACACATAATATTACTTGAAATAACGGTGGGCTCACCATCGTTATCGTAGGTGTGCGCCACCGCCTCGAGATAGTCAATCGGCTCATTGTTGAGCTGGGAATACCCGGCGACCACAAAAACCGCCTGGCCATATAGCCCCACAGCGATGAGCGCCGCACAGCCGCAGGCGATTGCACGCACACCCAAAAGCTTTGCCGCAACGATAGAGATGGCCAGCAGCAAAGGCGGCAACGCAACGTAAAAGTAGCGAGCAACAGCTATAGGGGATGCCAGAAGCACCGAAGCAGCCAAGGCGAACGCCACCGTACCTGCATACACTGCAACGCCCCACCAAACGTCGACGGCCCAATCATCCGAGCGCTGCACGCGACAATGGGACCCGCGTGCCATCGGCCTCAATGAAATCATGCAAAACCTGATAAACAGAAAGGCAAGTAGAAGCAGAAGCGCAGCAGCAAGCGCAAGGAACACCAGCGCAACCATTTGGAACATGCCACCGCTCAGACCACGAGCCTCATCGAGCATCTGGGTCGAAACGAGCGGATATACCATCATTTGAGCAAGGCGGGCGGGCGTGAGCTTAATCCAATAAGACGTTGATACCACGGAGAGCTGGTCCAACAGTTTAAGTAACCACGGGGCGTACAAGGCAAGCTGGCATACGGTCGATACCACAAATGCGCCCATGTTGGATTGAGCATTTTCCGACTTTGCCGCAACGCCGCGCAGCAGATGAATCATGAGCAGCAAGTTAATAATGAATGCGGCAATGGCACCAAAATAATGCAAATATGCCGAGGCGAGGCTCGCTAGGGCAAAAAGAACCCAAAGGCGCGTCGGGCGTCGGGCGCCTGCATCGGAAAGCTTTTTGATATGCAGCGCGCACAGGAAACACGCCCCGATCGAAAAAGCAGCCCAAGAATACATGCGAAGCTGCACGGACATTGACGAGGCGTGCGGCAACATAACGGACATCACGGCAAACAGCAGACCGGCAATATCGCCGTAATCCCGTCGAACGACCGTTGCGCCCAGCACGGCGAACAAGAACGTTGGAAGCAACGTAACCACGCGATAGACGATTAAATTCGTTCCAAAAATTACGTTCACCAGATGGAGCATCCAGTAGTACAGCACAGGGTGAACGTCCAAAGCACCAATGTCCCAAATCTCCGCAAACGAGTGGGTCGCCATAGCAACTGAGAAGCTCTCGTCAAACCACAATTCGTTAGTAAAGGCTCCCGTAAGCAGAAATGCGGCGCTCAATACAAGCAGTACAGGCCAAATGATGGAGGGGGGGGTGGAACAAGGCCGGGGCTCTTCGTGCGCACCATTTCGCATCCAATCGCTCGATAAACACCTCGAGCTATTGTATACCTGCGTACAGGATTGAACATGACGAGGGGCGCCCGATATGTGTCGACCATGCAAGACAATAGTGGCTGTTTTGTCTTTCATAGTCGCCACGCATGCATGGGCGGTAAAACGATCATGCACCATTGCGCCTTCGACACAAAAACCCGCGCGCGGTTCTTGACCTGCGGCAGCTCAGGGTCAAGCCAGTCGTCGCTCATGTAGACCGTCTTGCCGTCGAGCTCGCACTCGTACCAATCGGTGCCAAGAACCTTGCCGGTCACGTGGACCGCGATGCAAAAAAGGATCCGCCCTCAATGGACGGATCCTTTTTGACTAAACGCGACGCTTGCGAGCACGTGCGCCGGCTATTGTCGTTGCGACACCGACAGCCACGCCACCTGCAACCATCAGCGTCGAGGCATCGCCCGTTTGGGGCAGGCCTCCCTGGGGCTTCTGCTCGGGCTTTGGCGTGGGTTTGGGGTCGGTCGGCTTCTCGGACGGTTCGTCCGGCGTCGATGCCTTGGTCCACTTGGCACTCAGCACCAGATCGCCCTCAATCGGCCTGCTGGAATCGAACGCGGTGCCGTCCTCATAGAACCAGCCCTCAAAAACCCATCCCTCGCGAGTGAGCACGGGAAGCTCCTCGGAGAGCTTGCCGTCCACCACATCAATGGTCTTGTACGGCTCGCCATCGAGCATAAGCTTGATCGTGTAGACCGTCGGTTCGGGCTCGGGCTCCGGATCGGGATCCACCGGCGGCTCCTCGGAGCCATCACCAATGGCCACGATCGTGAAGGAGTGCGGGGCGAGCTCAAGCTCATACGTGGCACCCGTTGCCTCCTCGGTGCGCTCCTCAATCGCCAGGTTCTCAGGGTTGGCGAGGTCGTTCTCCTGGTAGAAGCTGTCACCGGCGAGCGTCTTGATCTTGAGCGTCTTGCCCGTGAGATCCATGCCGTTCACGGCGAGCGTGACCTTCTGCGACAGCGCGGCATCGGCACCGGCCGTTTCAACGTCGTTCAGGCCCAGGTTGACAATGGCAATGTAGACGGTGCCGTTCTCGTCGGTCGAGGCCATGACGGAATGCTGGGATACACCGTTGGAGAGCGTTCCTTCGTTCGAAAGCGACGTGCCCACCATCTTGGAGCCAAAGCTGCCATTCAGCATCTGGAAGATGTGCGCGCTCGGCGTGGAGAAGAACTTGAACTCGCCGGTTCCGTCCTTCTGGTTGTCCAGGTTGCCCTGGGCAACGGCCTGGATAACGGCTTGCTGGGTGGGGCCAAGCGAGTCGGCGCCGCTGGAATAGTAGTCCACCAGGCAGTGCTTTTGAATGTAGGGGCTCCCCTGCTCGGCATACTCCATGATGGCACGGGCGATGTAGAGTGCATGCGTCTGCGAACGGACCATGGTATTGGTCGAGCGGAAGATGCCGTACTCCGAAATGACCGGCACCTTGGTGTTGTCGCCCGTCACACGGCGCATGTAGTCGACATGCTTCTGCACGTTGTTGGCAACACCGTCACCCAAGCGCATGACGTCGAGGTACCACTGCGTCTTGTTCTCAACCGTGGGAGTGTTGTCGTTGTTGGCGGGATTTCCCACCTTGTTGGTGTAGGGATGCACGGCCATGCCGTCGTAGAGGGCGTCGGCGTTCTTCTCGTGCATCTTGTCGACGAAATTGTCGGCCTCCCACGAGGTGTAGATCTCGATCTCGTCCTGGGTTCCGGCATCTTTGTTGATCTGATCCATGGTGCTGCGCATGGCTTGGGAGATATCGATGAAGCCATCGCGGGCAACCTGATAGTCGACCTTGATCTGCTTGCCCTTCCCGGGAATCGCGCCATGCTCGCCATCGCCGAAGGTGAAGAAGCCGGTGGTCATGTCGAGCTGGTAAACCTTGTCGCCTGGCTTGGCGGACTTGATGTTGTCGACGGGGCTCCAAAGCTCATCGTCCACGTAAACCTTGACGGAGTCCTTCACGACCGCGTCACGAGCCTTGCCGCTCTCATCGGTGCGCGGGATAAGCGCGTAGCGGCAGGCGAATTCCTGGTTCTTCTCACCCGTGGAGTAAGACTTGGCGACGTTCCAATCGCCACGAATGACGGCGTACTGCTTGTTGAAGGTCGCGGTGCCACCGTCCACATAGCCCTCAAGGGCACCACCGTTGACGTTGGGCATCCAATACTGCTGCGAGGCAGTGCCGTCATCGCCGCCCTGGTTGTTCTCATTGCCGATCTCGAAATAACGGATGCCGAAGGGTTCGGGATGGCCGAGCTCAGCGCGCTTATCGGCCCAAGCAACACCACCATTGGGGTTGGTACCCTGCTCGGCGTTCAGGAACTCGACCATGTCGGCGGCGTCGAGCGCGTCACCGCGGCCGATGCCGTAGACCATGATGATCTCGGAGTTCATCTGCTCCGCGAACTCTGCGACCTCGAGCAGGCCGAACGCAGGTATAAAGCCCGCCTGGCCCTGGTTGTTATAGAAGCCGTGGATCTGCGGGGTGCGCTCAATCTCTTTGGTGATGGGATCGAGGTCGCCAATGGACTCGGTCCACACGTAGTTATTGGAGATCGTGCCGCCCGGGTAGCGCAGGGAGCCAAAGCCCGCCTGCTTGTAGAGCGCGGCGAAGTCGTCCTTAACGGTGCCGTCCGCGTTCACGGTGCCATAGCCGTAGTTGGAATACCGGTGGTTGATGCCAAAGAGCGAATCGTCGATGGCGCGGCCCACGACGGACGGGTCAACGGTGATCGTCGCGCCCAGCGCGCGCACGGCGGCGACCGAAGCGGCCAGCTCGGCCTTGGCAGCCTTCATGGCCTCGACGTCCTTGCCCTCTATGGCAGCATTCGCCTTGTCGATAGCGACCTTGAGAGACTGGTACTCGGCAGCGTCCTTGGTAGAGGCGTCGTCGTAAAGCTTTTGCGCAGCTTCGACATCGCGCGCGAGCTCGTCGGCGATGGTGATGTCGCCGTACGAGGCATAGAGCTGTTTGACCTGCTGCTCGGTCAGGGCGCTATCGAAGACGCACAGCTCGTCGATTTTCCCTTGGAAGCGGGACATATCGTTGGGGTTCTTGTGCTCGCCGATGAGAAGGTCCATCATGCCAGCGGGCAACGTCTCGGTCCACGTACCGGAACCGTTCTTCTCGCCGTTCACATAGAGCGTGACATTCTTGGGATCGCCCGTCTTGGTGAGAACGAGATGCTCCCAACTTCCGCGCTTGGGATCCGAACCCAAGCTGCTGTCTACCTTGCCAACAAAGGAAACGAACTCACCATCGGCACGCTGGTACAGAAGCGTGCGCCCCTCGCCTGTAAACTGGAGAATGGCGGTCTTGGCGCCAGGCGCGCTGTCCTCCGACTTCAGCCACATGGAGATGCTGTACACCTTTTGCGAGTCGACCGCCTGGGCAACCTTGACGTCAAAATCCTTGCTCTTATCGGCCAAGTTGAGCGAATTGCCGAGCGCGGTCATATCGCTCGCCTCGACCTTTGCGCCCTCGCCGCTTACCGTCAGCTTGAGGTCCTTCTTGGTGCCCTCGTTGACGTAGGTGCCGTCCTCGCCCTTCTTTTCAAACGACCAGTAACCTTGGGCGGTCTGAGGCGCCACCGTTTGGTCGGCGATCGCCGGAGGAGCCGCAAACACGCACGTCGCCGTGACAGCCGCGCCCGCGAGCGCGTAGGCGATCACATGACGCGGGCGCCTCAAGACGTTGCGAAATAACGGACGCCCCGCCATCTCGAAGCTCTGCCTTCTTCCCATCTGTCTCCCATCAACCTTGCTGCATGCGCAGCCCAGCATATCCGGCCCAATGTAACGAACATTTTCGAACATTATGTCCGCATTTCGATTAACGGTCGGTAATTCCATCGCAACGGTAGGTTGAAATGGAGGGAGTTTATTGTGTTGGAATTAATGGTGTTTTAAATCAAGGCAGCACATGGGGAATGCGCAACAAGAGATAGATGCGCGACATTAGATTGTTCAAACCAATCGAACATCTTCAAACACATAGAACCCCCTCTCCATGTCAAGAGGAGGGCATCTCGTGAATCGTTCGCCTACCATTCTGTCGAGTATACTGGACAAGACGATCCCGTTTAAAATGCCGACGAACATGACGAAGCCGCCCCGTTCTCGAGCAACGATGCGCAAGATGTAGGGCAGAACGCATAGACCCTAAAGCGCCCCTCCCCCACCACAGCCCATGCAAGGCCGAAAACGCAGGAATCCCCCGGCGGATTCCTAAGCGAACATTCCGCAGGCCGCAGGCCGAGGACGTTCGCGTGGAACCGCCGGGGGATTCCGGTGGGAGTTTAGGCCTTACGGCTTAGTACATGCCACCGCCCTGGGCACCCGCGGTAGCAGCCGCGATGGCATCCTCGAGCTGGGTGTTCTTCGGCACGTCGGTGACGGTGGCCTCGGTGATGAGGATGAGGCTCGCCACGGAGGCGGCGTTCTGCAGGGTGGTGCGGGTGACCTTGACCGGGTCGAGCACGCCCATGTCGATCATGTTGCCCCACTCGCCGTTGGCGGAGTTCAGGCCCTCGCCCGCGGGGAGCTCGGAAACCTTGTCCACGATGACGGCGCCCTCGTAACCGGCGTTCTTGGCAATGGTGGCCACGGGAGCGGTCAGCGCCTTCTTGATGATGTCGATACCGATCTGCTCCTCGGGGTCGGAGACCTCGAGACCCTCAAGCGCGGGCAGGGCGTCCATGAAGGCGACACCGCCGCCAGCGACGATGCCCTCCTCAACGGCCGCGCGGGTAGCCTGCAGGGCGTCCTCGACGCGGTGCTTGATCTCCTTGAGCTCGGTCTCGGTAGCGGCACCGACCTTGATGACGGCAACGCCGCCGGAGAGCTTGGCAAGGCGCTCCTGGAGCTTCTCACGGTCGAACTCGGAGTCGGTGTGCTCCATCTCGCCCTTGATGGCGGCAACGCGATCGGCGATGGCGTCCTTGGAGCCGGCACCGTCGACGATGGTGGTGTTGTCCTTGGTGATGGTCACGCTCTTGGCGGTACCGAGCATGTCGGCGGTGATGTCGGCGACCTTGATGCCGAGCTCGTCAAGGGCAGCCTGGCCACCGGTAAGGACGGCGATGTCCTCGAGCATGCGCTTGCGACGGTCACCGTAACCAGGAGCCTTCACGGCGCAGACGTTGAGAGCGCCGCGGATCTTGTTCAGGACGAGCGTGGGCAGAGCCTCGCCGTCGATGTCCTCGGCAATGATGAGCAGACCCTTGCCGGCGCGGGAGACGGCCTCGAGCACAGGCATGATGTCCTGCACGTTGGAGATCTTCTGGTCGGTGATGAGGATGTAAGGATCCTTCATCACGGCCTCCATGCGGTCGTTGTCCGTGACGAAGTACGCGGAGACGTAGCCCTTATCGAACTGCATGCCCTCGACGGTGTCGATGGTGATATCGAAGGTCTGGGAGTCCTCGACGGTGATGACGCCGTCCTTGCCCACGACATCCATGGCGTCGGCAATCTTGGCGCCGACCTCGGGGTCGCCGGCGGAGATGGTGCCGACGGACGCGATCTGCTCCTTGGTCTCGACCGGCTTGGCGAGGGCCTTCATCTCGGCGACGGCGGCGTTGACAGCCTTGTCGATACCACGACGGATGGCGAGCGGGTTGGCGCCGGCTGCGACGTTCTTGAGGCCGTCGTTGACGATGGCCTGGGCCAGCAGCGTGGCGGTGGTGGTGCCGTCACCCACGGTGTCGTTGGTCTTGGTGGCAACCTCCTTCACCAGCTGAGCGCCCATGTTCTCGATGTTATCCTCGAGCTCGATCTCCTTGGCGACGGAGACGCCGTCGTTGGTGATGGTGGGAGCGCCGAAGGAGCGCTGCAGTGCCACATAGCGGCCCTTGGGGCCCATGGTAACGGTCACGGCGTCTGCCAGGGTGTTGACGCCCTTGGCGAGCTTGGCGCGAGCGTCGGTGTCGAACGTAATGTTCTTTGCCATTGTTCAATCCTCCAAATGAGTGAAGTTGCATGCCGTCTGCGGCTGAGTCGCGCACCGCAGCGGCGAGAACGAGTACCACGCCTCAATTTAGGGACAGGCACTAAATTGAGGTCCGGAGATGCTACTCGACGACGGCGTAGATGTCGTCGGCGCGCATGAGGAGGTAGTCCTCACCGTCGACCTTGATCTCGTTGCCACCGAACTTGCCGTAGATGACAACATCGCCCTCGTGAACGTCGAGCGGCAGGCGCTCGCCCTTGTCGTTGAGCTTGCCGGCGCCCACGGCGACGACGGTGCCGCGCTGCGGCTTCTCCTGGGCGTTGCTGGCGATGTACAGACCAGAAGCGGTCTTCTGCTCAGCAGCGTCGGGCTTGATCAGAACGCGATCTGCAAGCGGCTTCAAAGACATGTTCGTCTCCTCCTTTGCTGGCACCCCGGCTCCACGCCAAGGCCCATGCGGTTTATGTACGCGATGAATAGTACCCAGCTTCCAGAAGTTATACAACACGACTTCAAAAAATCTTATAAACCGGCACTTAGATTTCCTGAGCGCTCATTGGGTATCGCAAAGACGCGATCGAGCATCAAATGCTTTCCGGACGTCTGGAGGCGTTTTAGGACATTTTGACCCCGTTTCCGGACATTGTCCGCAAATGTCCGGAAACGGGACGTGGATGTCCGCAAAGGCGTGCATCTTGCCGATGAACCCCAGTTACCCACCGCTAGCTAACCGTTCATGAGCATGGACAATCCATGCAGAACACCTCGGCAACCGCTACCGCTCGTAGACCCGTTGACCACCCACGTAGGTGACAAGCACCTGCGCAGATTGGATCTCCTCCGGGTCGCACACGGTGATGTCGCGGTCCAGCACCACGAAGTCAGCCAGGTAGCCGGGCGCAATTTGTCCGAGCTCGTGCTCGCGGCCCACCGCCGCGGCGCTGCCTGCAGTGTAGATGCGCAGCGCGTCTGCGGCACTGATGCGCTCGCTCGGCAGCCATCCGCCCGAAGGTTCATGGGTAAACGGATCCTGACGCGTAACGGCACAATAGAGCACATCCATGCTGGTCACGGCCGTGATGGGTGAATCGGTGCCAAAAGCTTGCTCAACGCCACGCACTGTGTACGTCGCGAATGGCCACATGATGCGGCTGCGTTCGGGGCCGAGGTCGCGCTCGGGGCCACCCGGGTCGAGGGTGATGTGCCCAGGTTGCGAGCTTGCCAGCACGCCAAGATCTGCCAGGCGGTCGATGTCCTCGGGCAGGAGGTTCTCTAGGTGCTCAAGGGTGTTGCGGCCCTGCATGGGAGCACCGTACCAAGCCAGCGCCTCCTCAAAGATGTCGAGTGCCTCGTGGATGGCGCGGTCGCCGATGGTGTGGATGCGAACGGAATGACCGCGCTCGGCAGCTGCGAGCACCAGTTCGCGCATACGGTCCGCCGGCACCGTGGGGCGCCCGCAGTCTCCCTCGAACCGTGCGTTCGCGTACGGTTCGGTCAGCCACGCGGTATGCTGGCTGCTCACGCCGTCGAAAAACTGCTTGAAACCCGGAGCACGCAGCAGCGGGAACTCGTCGCCCGCATAACGATCCTGCAGGTCTTCCAGACGCGACTGGTCGTCCAGTAGCGTGGGGTACATGTGCACGCGCAGAGTGAGCTTGCCCTCGCGCGAGAGCTTCTCGTATACATCGTCGCGAATGAAGTCGCAGCCGGGGTGCGGCATGAGCGCCATATCGCAGATCGAGGTGATTCCCTGCTCCGCCATGCGGTGCATCTGAGCCTCGTAAGCGGAGGCGATGTCCTCCTCGGTGAGCCATTCGAGGCACCGAGGAAGTAGTTCCATCGCAGCTGCCTCGCGGATGATGCCCGTGAGCTCGCCGTTCTCGTCGCGGTCGTAGCTGCCTCCCTGAGGGGGCACGGAATCGCGGGTCACGCCGAGGGCCTCGAGGGCGCAGGTGTTCATCCACAGCGTATGGCCATCACCCGAGTACATAACGCACGGGCGGGTGGGAAACGCCTCGTCGAGCGAGCGCTTGGTGGGCGGTACGGGCGGGTCCCAACGGTAATCGCGCCAGCCCTGCGTGACCACCCAGGCGTGATTGGGCAGCCCAGCGGCGAACTCGACGGTGCGCGCCACGAGTTCAGCCTCGCTTTCGCCCATGTGCATGAGCAAGTACGGGGGTGCTCCAAGTGCCGTGTGGAAGAAGTGCAGGTGGGCGTCGTGGAATCCGGGGCAGATGAAGGCATCGCCGAAGTCGAGCACCGGCGTGCCCGGCGCGCAGGCGGCGATGACATCTGCGGGCGTTCCCATGAACTCGATGCGATCGCCCACAACGGCAAACGCCAGGGGGCGAGCCGCGTCATCACCCACCGCGCTCGTAAAGACCCGCTTGGACGTAACGATGTAGTCGACGTGCCCAAACCCCATCACATGCTCCCCTCAAAAGGCGTTGCCATCTAGGCAAGATTGTTGAACCTGCGCCGCAAAAGCACAAGACATAGTTACGAGAGGCAGGCTCGATGGTGTTCGTGAGACCTGATGCTGAATGAATCCCTTGAAGTAAAATGTCATAACTTTTGATGCATCTTTCCGTCTTCTACGCTCTTCCGCCACCTGTGGTTTTACAGCCATCTCACCGCACACTTATTGTTGCAGCAGATATAGCAATTTACTTCAAGGGATTTTTTCATCATCAACCACAGAATCAATCCGAAAACGCGCTTTAGCATTTCGCCCAGCACCGATGACTTGTACGCATACAAAATCAGGTCAGATGCACGAAGCATCTGACCTGCTAATTTCGATGGAGCCAGCGACCGGGCTCGAACCGGTGACCCCCGCTTTACGAGAGCGGTGCTCTGCCAACTGAGCTACGCTGGCGGTTCCATGCGCGATACGGCATGACCATACCGACGGTTGTTTATAGTACGTGGAAACCGTCGGCGACGCAAGCCCCTAGTGCCGCTTCCTAGAAAAATCTGCCATTGCATTGCAAGTCGCGAATACGGCGCAGGAAGTGTCGAGACCAGCCGACCCGCATCAGTGGCAAGCAGGCCCAAAGCCTAGGACACACACTGGAGGCAAACCGCACCGCGACCCGGGGAAACGCTACATGCGTGCGAGCACACCGAGGGCGAGTGCCTGCATGGCATCAGCGGCGGCATCCGCCGCCTCGAGCACTTCGGCATGCCCACCACCCGGACAACCCGCTTTATTGGTCACGAGCGTGATGCCGAGCACCTCCATGCCCAGCGCACGTGCCATAATCGTCTCGCACACCGTGGACATACCCACGTAATCGGCACCGAGCGCACCCAGCATACGGATCTCTGCCGGCGTCTCATAGTTGGGACCCAGCAAGCCGGCATACGTACCTTCCGCGAGCTCCATTCCCAGCTCCGCCGCCGCCTCGCGCGCCAAGCCGGAGAGATACGAAGAATACGCGCCCGCCATGGAAACGAAGGGGCTATCGAGTCCGGCTGCCGCCACGCCAGCGGGCGTTGCAAGTGGATTGCGCCCCGTGAGGTTCAGCTGGTCGCTGATAATGCCGACCGTTCCCGGCGCGATGTCGCCAACCGCGCCCGAAGCACAGCTCAAGACAATGCTGCGGCATCCCAGTTTATGGGCATGACGAACCAGGGACGTCACCTGAAGGGCATCGTACCCTTGATACATATGGACACGACCGGGATACACGACCACCGGAACGCCATCGAGCTCACCCACGAGCACCGTGAAACGATGGCCCTCAACGGGAATCGCCTCGGCGGGAAATCCGTCGATGTCGCTGTACGGGATATGACGCACAACGCGCACCCGCTCGCCCAAAGAGCCAAGGCCGCTGCCCAGCACAATCGCCACGGGATGCTCCATAGTGGGCTTGCAATGTGCCGCCATCTTCTCAAACGTCTCGCTCATGCGTCGTCCTTTCTTCTTGCCCGATGAAGACGCGGAGACCATGAATGCATGGCCGGAACCGCGATCTTGCAACCGCGCGCTTACCTTGGGAACCATATGCCCAGCATAGCAAGATGCCCGGCGACCGCCTCGGGCAAACCCGTGAGCGGCGCGCCGGGCATCCGGGCGGTCATATAAAGGCCCTACATCTAAGCGAACAGACCATAGAGCGTGATATTCGCCTTGGCAAACAGGCCATTTACGTACGCGGTCCAATCCTGGTTGGCGCTAGAGGCCTCAGTCGCGTAATCCTGATACGCGGCGGCGTAGGCCTTCTGCGCCTGCTCATAGGTGGCAGTCTGACCGTCAAAGTCGTCCCCGCTGAACGCCGTGGCGTACGTACCGTCGGAGTCGGCCCAGGTGCCAGCCTCCTCATCCCATTCATCTCCCGCGAGGTCGAGGATATAGGCGGCGTAGTCAGCGGTCGCCGTCGTGCTATCGCCGTCCGCCGGCTCCTCGGGAGCAGTTGGAGCGGTGGGAGCATTCTTCACGATGGTGCCGTAGAGCTTTTGAATGGTCGCCTGCTGACGAACGATGTCCTGGGCCTGCTCCTCCGTGACCTGATACTGGCTCGCAATCGTCTCGAAATCGGAGGTGCCCAGGGACTGCTCGGCAGCCGCGGCGAGCTCGGAGTCGTCGATGGTCAGGCCCTGCTTCTCAGCTGCCGCAAGGAGCACCTGGTTGCGGGCATAGGAGAGGATGACCTCGGCAGAAGGCGCAGGGTAGGCGTCGTCATCGCCCTTGACGCTATCGAGGCTGTACTGGCTCTCGATGGCCTCGCGGGCAGAGACCTTGTGGGTGCTGCCGTCGATGGTCCAGGCGGCGACGGTGGTGTCGAGCTGGTCTTCGGTGAGCGTGGCGGAACCCGTCCCCTTCTGCCCGAATCCACCCGAGCCAATCACATAGCCCACGATGGCGGCGGCGACCACGGCAATAACGGCTAGGGCGATATAGAGCTTATGACGCTTACCCGGACCGCCCGCAGATCCATTCGTCGTGGAGACGCCGTCGGAATCCGCATCGAGCTCAACGTCCGCATCCTCATCGGCGGCATCGAGCAGCTCGGGGTCGGCTTCGAGCTCGCGCTCGGCCTCCGCCGCCGCGGTCTTGCCCGAGATGTCCTCTGCAGTCGGACCGTTGTGCAGCTCCACGAACGGACCATCCGCCTCCGGCTTCGGCCCCTCGCCCTGACCAATGACCTCGATGCCGTCAATGTACTCGTTATCTTCGGAATCGTCCTTCTTCATAACCAGACCCATGCGGTCCGCTCCCTTCTATCGATGCGATGTATTACGAAATATGCGAAATGACGGCGTCGGCGTATACCTGCGTCCCCACGGCTCCCTCGGTGCTGCCGGTGAGCGCGCGCTGCACGTCACCCGTAACCTGCGTGCCCTCGGCAAGCGTGGCGCGAACGGCGGCGCGGATCTTCTCGGCGGCCTCGCCCTCTCCCAGATGATCGAGCATCATCGCGGCGGAGAGAATCTCAGCCGTGGGGTTGGCGATATCCTTGCCGGCGATATCGGGTGCGCTGCCATGCGTGGGCTCAAAGATGGCAGCCTCGGTGCCGATATTGGCACCCGGGGCCATGCCGAGGCCACCCACCAGGCCGGCGCACAGGTCGCTCACGATGTCACCGTAGAGGTTGAGGCACACGAGCACGCCGAAATCGTGCGGCTCCTGGACGAGGCCCATGCACGTCGCGTCGACGATCTTGTCGTTGAACTCGATATCGGGGTAGCGCTCGGCCACCTCGCGCGCGATGCGCAGGTACAGGCCGTCGGTCGCCTTCATGATGTTGGCCTTGTGCACGCACGTGACCTTCTTGCGGCCACAGCGACGGGCGTATTCGAAGGCGTATTCCACGATGCGCTTGCAGCGCGCGATGGAGATCGGCTTGATGGAGATGGCGGAATCGGGAGCGAACGTCTTCTGACCGGAGGCCTCTACGAGCTCGCTCAGCTTCTGCACCTCGAGAGCACCCTCGTCAAACTCGATGCCCGCATAGAGGTCCTCGGTGTTCTCACGTACGATAACAAGGTCGACGTCGCGGTAGCGCGAGCCGTCGCCGGGCTGCGACAGGCAGGGGCGCACACAGGCGTACAGGTCGAACTCCTTGCGCAGGGCGACGTTGACGCTGCGGAAACCCGTGCCCACGGGAGTGGTGATGGGCCCCTTGATGGCGACCTTGGTGGCGCGCACCGCCTCGAGGACGTGCTCGGGCAGCGGGGTGCCAAACTCATCCATCACACCGGCGCCGGCGTTCTGCACATTCCAATTGATCTGAACGCCAGTCGCCTCGACCACGCGGCGCATGGCGCTCGTGATCTCGGGGCCGATACCGTCACCGGGAATCAACACAACATCGTGGGCCATGGTCTACTCCTCGTCCTCATCGTCGGCTTCGCTCTTCTTGGCACGGGCCTTTTTCTGCGGGTTGTCGAGCTTGAAGCGCTTAACCAGCGCATCGTATATCTCGCGCGAGCGCACGCGCAGATAGCTCCCCTTGCCGTTCTCGGCATCGAACTGCAGGCGACCGGCGAGCTCGGCGGCGACGGTGCCGGCGATTTGCCCGTGTGCAAAGGCGAACAACAGGGCGAGCATGTCGCGGTACTCAAGGTCACCGTGGTAGCACTGGATCGCCTCGTCAATGATGGGCCAGACCTTCTCGGAACGACGGCGCTCCGTAGCGCCCCACACCGTCAGGAAGCGGAAAGCGGACAAGCGTAGAGGAGCGGAGATCTCGTCGAACAGGGCCGACTCGGCGCCCTCGTAGGCGGCTCCGCACTCCTTTGCGTGCTCGGGGGCGAGCAGGGTCAATGCGTCGAGAATCTCCCAACGGGTCTGAGCCTCCGGGCGGTACAGCGCGTCGATGAGCTGCTCAATGCAGGGCACAAGGAGTGCGGGGTCGCGCTGGGCGAGCAGGTTGACCACACGGGCGGCAAGCTGTCGCGTACGACGGCTCGAGCTCGACAGGTCCTCAATGAGGGCGGAGAGGGCGTCGGCGCTCCCCTCGACGCTTGCAAGGCGCGCGGCCTCCTCGGGGGTCAGTTCGACGACGGAATCTTCTGCCATGTGCATACCTCGTATCTTTCTTATCCAACTAACGCGACACTATCAAAAGCGCAGAGCGCTTATTCACGGGTGGAAGGCCCCTTCTTGTCGACCGAGATGAGGTCGGGGCCCGCCTCGCCAGTCTTGCGACGGCGACGATACGCCTCGCCGTTACCCTTCTCGGCAACCTTGCGATGACGGCGGTTGACATCCATAAAGTTATCAAGCCACTTCCAGGGACCGACGGACTCGCCAAAACCCATCTTGAGCCCAGCGATTGCCCCCGCGAGCACACCCATGGCGCACACCTGGATAAGCGGTACCGCGACGAGGGTCACCAAGAGCACCACGCCCACGAGCATCCCGAGATTGCAGAGCCAGTAGGCCTTGGCAGTGACGATGCGCTTGCCCCAGCCGTCTCCGAGCAAGAAGCCGATGTAGACGGCAAAGCCGAACACCAATACGTTGACGATGGCGAATGCCCAATCTGCCGGCATCTTCACCTACTCCTCGTGGTGGCCGTGGCCGCACTGGCACTCGTGGCCCTCACCGTGGCCGTGACCCTCGCCGCCGCAGCAGCACTCGTGGCCGTGCCCCTCGTGATCGTGATCGCAGCCGCAATCACAGCCCTCGTCGTGCTCGTGGGCTGCCGTGTAGAGCGACCAGTCCAGACCGGCGGCCACGGCATCCGCCTCCTCCTGGTACAGCAGGGTGATCGCCTGGGTGCCCATGCGCCCGCCACCGATCGCGTCGAGCATATCGTAGAGGGTGAAGGCGGTGTCGGCGCCGGGAAGCGCGAGTTCCTTCTCTTCGGCAACCGAGAGGGCAAGGCCCAGATCCTTGAGGAAGTGCTCCACCAGGAAACCGGGCTTGTAGTCACCATCGAGCGCCTTGGGGGCAAGAGCCATCATGGCACCGGTGCTACCGGTACCGGAGCAGATCATCTCGCGGACCTGTTCGACGTCGAGGTCGTTCTGCTGCGCGAAGGACAGCGCGTCGGCCATGCCCACCATGGAGCTGGCAAGTGCGACCTGGTTGGAGAGCTTTGCGGCCTGGCCCTTACCCGCGCCGCCGAAGCAGAAAATCTTGCTGGTGAAGGTCTCAAGCACCGCGCGAACGGGCTCGATGTCGCGTTCGGTTGCGCCGACGATGGCCGTGAGGGTGCCGGCGAGCGCGCCGCCCTCCCCTCCCGTCACGGGGCAGTCAAAGGCGTGCTTGCCGCAGACCTCGGCGGCCCCGGCGATATCGCGGGCGAGTTCGGGCGCGCTCGTGGTGAGGTCGATGAGGTACGCCCCGTCCTTGGCGGTCGCAAGCAGACCGTCGCCGGCGAGGTAGATCTCCTCAACATCGGTGGGGAAGCCGACCATGGTGAAAACGACATCTGCATCCTTGGCCGCCTCGGCCGGGGAATCCGCCCATGTGGCTCCCTTGGCAATGAGACCTTCTGCCTTGGCCTTGGTGCGGTTGAAAACGGTGAGCGGATAGCCGGCATCCATGATGTGGCCGGCAATGGGCGCGCCCATGATACCGGTACCAATGAACGCGACCTTGAGTTTCTTAGACATATCTCGACTCCTTCACAGGGCTGTCTTTCAACAATGTTTTTGTGTGTGCCATTTGGGGATAGTGGCGAGGGCTACTCGCCGCGAACGCGGTTGGCAATACGGTCGGTGAGCGATATCTTCTCGGCGCGGTTCTTGCCCCAAAAGACGAGTGCCACCATGCCCGGCCCAACGTGCGCACCGATGGTGGGCCCCACCGATCCGCGCAAGATCGTGAGGTCCTCACAACCGGGCTCCTTACGAACGGCGGCCTCAAGCCAGTCAGCGTCCTTCTCGGCATCGGACGATACGATCGTCAGGGGCAACGTGGGATCGAGCTCGTAATTCTCCCTAAACGATTTGACAAGCGACTTAAGCGCCTTCTTGCGTCCGCGGTTCACGCCGATGAGCGATAGCGAGCCCGCAAGATCGAAGGATAGCTCGGGCTTGATATCCAGCTTGGACGAGAGCGATGCGGCGGCAGGAGGAATGCGACCACCGGCAGCGAGGGCATCAAGCCCGTCGAGCGTAAAGTACCCGTGGACGTATATCTTGGCTTCGTCCGCCCAATCGGCGAGCTGGCGAGCGTTCAAGCCCGCGGCACGCTGGCGCACAGCCTCCATGGCGAGCAGCTCGCCGCACGAACACGGCAAAGCATTATCGACGACGTACAGCTCGAAATCGGGATGCTCCGCGCGCACCTGTTCGGCTGCCCGACACGCGGAGTTGTAGCTCGATGACAGGGCGCTCGTAAAGCACAGGTACACCGTGGGCGTCCCCTCCTCGGCGCACTGCGTGAAGAACTCGATGTAGCGGCCGAGTGAAACGGCGGATGTCGACGCCTTGGAACCTGCGCGGAGCTTGTCGTAGAACTCCTTGGGGGTAATCGATGTCCAGATATCATCGGTGAATTCCTCACCGTCGAGGATGTAGGGGAATCCCAAGATATCCACGTCGAGCGTCGCAGCGACCTCCGGCGAGAGGTCAGCGCACGTATCGATGACGATTCGGCACTTGCCGGGACGTTCGATCGCGACGGGAGCTTTTTCCATGTGCATGCCTTTCGCAACAAAGTGGCGGCCACCCACATGGGATGACCGCCATCCAAATCATGCAATGGATGCTATTTTACTCGCCCTCTACCTCAAGTTTGGGCTTGATAATGCCGTATCCACCATTCTTACGGTGATACACCACATTGACCAAACCCGTCGTGCTGTTCTCAAACACATAGAAATCATGGCCAAGCAGATCGGTCTGAACGAGTGCCTGTTCCTCGGTCATCGGGGTGAGCTCGATCTCCTTGACACGGACGAGTTGCTCGTCGTCATCCTCGGGAATGAGCAGGTCGGCCAGGTCGGCAACGGGCTCAACGGGCGCAACGTCAGCAGCGGACAGACCCTGCTGGCGATTATCGACCACGCGCGTCTTGAACTTGCGCAGTTGGCGAGTGACCTTGTCTGCCGCCAAATCGATGGCGGCGTACATGTCCGCACCATGCTCGGCAGCGCGAATCACGGAGCCACGGGCGCGAACGGTGACCTCGACGATGGCGGGGTTGGGATTTGAAGGGTTCTTCTCGTAGCGCAAGACCACGTCGGCGGTCATGGGCTCGATGTCGAACACCTTGAGGGATTCGCCGATCTTCTCATCGACATGGGCACGCAGCGCATCGGTTACCGTCGTTTTGCGACCGGAGACCTTGATATCCATACGTGTTTCCAATCTATCCGGGGATAGGACCATGTCCTTGTTGTACCCAAGATTGGCACTTCCACACGCGAGTCCGTCGCACTCCCGTTGACTGGAGCATGTGAACCGATTGCCGAATTGTCGCGCCGAGAGGGTCCGCTTGCGGCTAGTCGAGTGCGTTGAGGTCGCCCTCGATCACCAGCTCTCCATCCTCCCCAGAGTCGACCGCCTCGTCCTCGGAGGCATCATCAGTGGAAGCTGAGAGTCCGGCGAGTTGCTCGTTTGAAAGGCCAAAAGGCAGAGACCCGTACCAGGAACGATATATAGCATCGAGCGTGCCATCGCTCTCGATGGCGGCGAGTGCGTCCTCAACGGCGCTGGCGAGGTTGCCCCCGTCTGCCGGCAGGATGAGCCCGTACGAAGCGAGCGAGCTCAGTGTCGCCACAAAGACGGTTCCCGGATAGGCGCGGGCGAGATATGCGCCGGCAGTCGCGTCACAGGCGACGTATTCCGCTTCACCGGAACCGAGGGCTTCAAAGCACTCGTTCACATTTGAGTAGGTCTTGAACGTCGCGGTTACGCCGCCGCGCACCAGCGCGTCCTGTGAGGCGGAATCCCCCTGGACGGCAATCACCGCGCCGGAAAGGGAGTCTGCGTCGAGCGCGGGCGACTCAAGGGAGCCGTCCTCATTGTGCACGAACAGGGACGAGCCATCCTCGAGCAGATTCCCGGCAATGACGATCTCCTCGTCATCGTCGGTCGACTTGCCGCCGAGAAAGATATCGGCCTCGCCATCGGAAAGGGTTCCCGGGGCATCGGCGGAGGAAACGACCTTGAGGTCGAGGCCCAGGCGCTCGGCGAGCGCACGAGCGACGTCGGCGTAATAGCCCGACGGCGTTCCATCCGTCTCGATCATCGCCTGGGGAGCCTCGGTGGTATCCATGGCAACGGTCAGATACCCCTCGCTCACTAAGTCGCTCGAGGTAAGTGAGGGCTCAACACGCTCCCGCTTCACCTCGGCGCGCGGCGGCGTGGTGAACACACAGCCGCTCAAGCCGAGGGTCAGCGCGCACGCGCATGCTCCCGCCGCGAGCAACACGCTCCACGACCTGCCGCCCTTTGCCCAGTTCCGCCGCACCATGCTGCGCACCATCTTCGCCCCCGACTCAACCCAACATCCCTGCCTCGCCTGCGAGCGTACGTTGACGCATCCGCGCGCAGGCGTTTTCCATCGATGTTCCCCCAGCTGACCTGGTTTTTGACCCCACACCTGCGCACTGGGACGTTTGCTCAACCGCCGCGGCGGCATCACGACTAGCCCGCTCGCCCGCGAGGCACTATTGCCTCAAAAACAAGTAGGACGGACGGTGCGACTGACCTCTAGGACGCGCCATGATCGCCTCCGCGCGCACGCTTCGGCTTACGTGGATCCCTTTGACCGCGTCTGTCTTGGACTAGGGAGCGCACGGCGTTTTTCGCTCGCGCGCTCCCGCAACCACAGCCTGGAAGGAACTTCGCGGCATTATACCGCAGGTTGCAAGGGGTGTGTAAAAGGGGACAGGTGCATTTTTACACATCACCACACGCGGGCGAATGCAAGGCAGTCTACACGCGCGGCTCCGGCGCATTTGAGCGCGTGGGCGGCGGCGTTCATGGTGGCTCCCGTGGTAATGACGTCGTCCAGCAGCAGGACCCGCATACCACCAACCGGAGCGACCACCTCGTATTGCCCTCGTGAGCGAGCAAGTCTTTCTTCGCGCGCCAATTCTCGCTGGTCGAGTGAGCCGTGTTTCACCAGGGCATCGATGAGCGGCAGGCAACTCGCATCCGCAAAATCGCAGGCGATAGCCTCCATGTGGTCGAATCCGCGGCGTCGGTATGCCGATGAGGTCACGGGGACGAACGTCACCGCGTCCACCCGCGAAAGAAGCCCTCCGTACCGTGCGGGCACCGTGAGCTCGGCCTCGCGCGCGGCACGGTGCATGATGCACGCGATTTCGGTGGATAGCCGCCGTTCTCCCCCGTCCTTGTACGCACGGACGATACGTGCGGGAGGCCCATCGAACACCACGGCGGCAAGACACCGGTCGAGCTCGACCTCGTCCCCTTGGCATTCCGTACAAAGCAGGCTCCCATACGGAGCTCCGCATCGCGTGCAGGCGTGCGCCGGATTGATGCGCACCATATCCCGCAGGCAGGCATCGCACACCAGGGCACCGGGCGCCTCGCAACTCGCGCAGCGCGTGGGCGAGAGCAGCTCCAACGTTTGCTCGGCAAGCTCCCGCAAGAGCCCTGTCACGCGCCCACCCACACGCTCGCCCCCACCTTGCACAATCCCGACACGACGCATCAAAAAGCCCTCCCCCGTGTTGACGAGGGAGGGCGTGTCGTTCCAATGGGCGCGCCTGTTGAGCAGGCACACACCTATTCGGTTCGCGGTGCCGCAGAATCGGAGCCGTCCGCCCCATCCTGCTTGGGCTTACGACGCGAGCGACGGCGGCGCTTCTTGGGCGCATCCTCAGCGTTGCCAGAAGAGCCGGCGGAACGGTTTTGCGCCTCTGTACCTCCCCCATCACCCGGGCGACGGCGCTGAACCTTGACGTTGCCCTCGGCAAGCTGATCGGCAACAGAGGGGATCTCGGGCTTGCGGGAGCGCTTGCGACGCTGTCCGCCCGAACCGGCCTCGTTTGCAGATTCGCTTCGCTGAGGTGCAGTGTCGTTCGAGGCCACATGCTTGCGGCGACGACTGCGACCAGGCGTCACATCCGCAGCGGCCTCCCCCGCCGTCGAAGCGGAACGGACGCCGCCCGCACGCGACGTGGCACCTGCTTCATCGCTGGCGCGATGCCTGCGGCGCCGACCGCCCGCAGAGCCCTCGGCAGACACGGAGGCGTCCACGGCGGGAGCGGCCTGAACGCTCTCCTCGCCTGCGGACGAGCGACGACGGCGACGGCGCGGCGGGACCTCATCGGCGGAAGCAGGGCGATCCTGGCCCTTGCCCTTGGCGGGCGCAGCGCTGGAAGCACCCTTGCGGCCTCGACCAGACTTGCCGGAGCTCGCACTCTCAAATTTTGCCGCCTCCTCCTCACGCATGCGCTTGCGGCGCGGAGTCGGACCGGAAGCGACGATGCGGTCGGCGCGGTCGAGGCCATCGCCGACATCGATGCCATTTTGGCGATCGAGCTCCATGAGGGCGAGGGCGAGCTCAGGCGACTCAAGACGCTCGAGGACGTCACGCGTTACGCAGTCGGGGCGGCACGCGCAGCCCTGGCTCTCGCAGCGCTCCTTGTTCTCGTCGGTACAGGACATGTCGGCGAGGTCGACACGGAAGACCTTGCCGTTCTCGAGCCTCAGCACCAGCTGCTCGCGCGGGGTGTTGTACTCCATGATGCGCGCCTTGCCCAGCGGGGTGTCGATAAGCGTCTTCTTCTTAGGGGCGCGGCTCTTGAAGTCCTTGTAGGCCTCGAACTCATAACGCAGGCAGCACATAAGGCGGCCGCACACGCCCGAGATCTTGGCGGAATTGAGCGGCAGGTCCTGCTCCTTGGCCATGCGGATGGAAACCGGCTCAAACTGACCGCCAAAGCGGGTGCAGCACAGCTCCTGACCGCATGTCGCATACCCGCCCTGCAGGCGGGTCTCATCACGCACGCCGATCTGGCGCATGTCCACGCGCACGTGGAAATGGGCGGAGAGGTCCTTGACCAACTGGCGGAAATCCACGCGGTCCTCGGCAGCGAAGTAGAAGACGGCTTTCTCCCCGCCGAACAGGTACTCGACGCCCACAGGCTTCATGTCGAGACCGTTTTTCTCCACCAGGCGACGGAAGTCGAACATGGCGTCCTCGCCGGCGTCGGCAAGGTCGTCGGCGCGGTCGAGGTCGGCATCGGTGGCGATACGAACCACGGGCTTGAGCGGTGCGGCGAGCTCCTCCGGCTCGACCTCAAAGGGGTCGGCCGTGACAAGGCCGATCTCTGTACCGCGCTCGGTGGTGCAGATGGCGTGATCGCCCTCGAGGATGTCGAGGCCACGGGGATCGAACCACAACTCGCGCGCGGCGAACGCGAATTTGACGGGAACAACTACGGGCATTTGAGCGCCTTCCTGATATCGAAGAGCATGACCTCGATGGCCAGCTGGGGAGTTACGTTGCGGGCAATGCGCGTCTCCGCCAACGAAACCGCGTCGAGGGCGAGGGTCACCCCGGTCGTCGTCGTGTCCGAGGCAATGCGCTCGACCACATCGCGAACGTCGTCGTTGACGGGAGCGTCCTGCGCGTCTTCGAGCCGTATAAGCACGTCACGGAGCAGCGAGCGCACGCTTGCCAGCGCTTCCATGATACCCGAACGCTCCCGGGCGTTCAGTTCGCGCTTGTTGCGGTCTTCCAGCTGCTTTAAAGCACCACGGGAAAGGTAATCCTGGTTTTGCTCGAGCACGGCCTGCTGGGTTGATTTGACCTCCGCGAGAGGCGCGTGAATGGCCCCCATGAGCTCCTTTGCCGAGGCGAGGATGTCTGCCTCGTCCGCGTGGGCAAGCGCATCGACCGCGCGGACCATGGCACGACGGGCCGCTTGGCGATCGGCGGACTTGAGGAACTCCACCGCACGGGCAGGGCTGCCGGCAACCGCCACTGCCATGCGGCAGCGCGCAGGCGGCAGGCCCGTGGCGCGCGCAACTGCGGTCGTGGACTCGTCGGTGGACAGCGGGCGGAACGGCACGCACTGGCAACGCGAGACGATGGTGGGCAGCATGACGTCCGAGCTGGTGCCCAACAGGATGAACGTTACGCTCTCCGGCGGTTCCTCGAGCGTTTTGAGCAGGGCGTTCGCGGTGTTCGCGCGAAGCTGCTCGGCACGATCGATGATGTAGACCTTACGCTTGGCGCGGATGGGCGAAAGCGCGACGTCTTCGAGCAAGTCGCGCGTCTGGGCGATGAGGTAGCCCGTCGCGGACTCGGGCGCGTAGTAGTGCACGTCCGGGTGGGTGCGGCGAGCAACGCGGACGCAGTCGTCGCAAGCCGCGCAAGCACCTGGAATGGCCTCCTCAGCGCACAGGAGCGCCTGAGCCAACGCCCAGGCGGCGTCGAGCTTGCCCGAACCGGGCGAGCCCAGGAACAGATAGGCGTGGCTCGCGCGACCACTGGCCACGGCGCGCGCGAGGAAGTCGCGCACGCGCGGCTGCGTATCGAGCTTGGCGAGGAGGCTGTTGGGAGCGAGGTGATCCGACATGGCTAGCGGACCTCCCCGGTAGATACAGGCTGTTTGATCATTGCCAGCAGACCTCCCCAGTAGACGTGGAAGGCAACAGGGTGCTCTCGTTCGCTCCATCCATCTCGGCTAGCGCCGCGGCGACGTGTTCATCAGAAACGTCAAGGCCCGCTGCGCGTAGCTCGCGCACAACGTTCTCGAACACCCCCGCAACGGAATGAGTGGCATCGACGAGCTTCACGCGGCGGGGCTCCTCCTCGGCGAGGGCACGAAACCCCTCGGCAACGCGACGCTGGAACTCAAGGCCCTTGAGCTCGAGACGGTCCTCTGCCCCATCTCGCCCCGAGCGGCGACGCAGAGCCTCCTCAACCGGAAGGTCGAACACGAGCGTGAGATCCGGATGACAGCCATCGACCGCCAGCTCGTTTGCCTGGGCAACCATCGCGCGCTCGAGCCCATCAGCAAAGGCCTGATAGGCTGTGGTGGAGTCGTAGAAACGGTCACACATCACGACACGACCGGCGGCGAGCGCAGGGCAGATCACCTGATGCACGAGCTGCGCGCGTGCGGCCTCGTAGAGCAGGAGCTCGCAAACGTCGCCCATCTCGGTATTGGCTGGATCAAGCAGAATCGCGCGAATCTTTTCGGAGATAGCCACGCCACCGGGTTCACGCAGACGCAACACATCGCGCCCCGTGAGCTCAAGCGCACGCGCTAACAGGCCGGCTTGCGTGGACTTACCGCAGCCGTCAATGCCCTCAACAGATATGAACAGGCCTGGTGTCATAGATAACGCCCCTCGTGTGAACCAAACGAGCATCCATCATACCGCGCCCGGTGTTTCTCAGATAAACATCGATACAGGTCGATATCCATTCTCTCGCGTGGAATCTGCCTTGAATGCGCATCGGCGGGAGTCCTGTCGCTTACCGCACTGCCATGCCACTAGTTACCTTGCAAAGGCAGCAGTAGAACCGTACATGTCAGCAATAGTCGCAACAGTAATCTGAGTATAGGGCACGCATCGGCGTTCGGAGACGAACCGGCGGAAAACGGCGGCGGATTGCACCCGCGGGCTGGCTCGCAAAGAGCGAACGGGCGCACTCGAGTGCAAAAGCCAGCAAACTGGCTAAAAATTACCGTTTTGTATCGACTTGCTTCGGAGTCTGCCCGAGCGTGGGAATCCCAGGGAAACAAAAGCGCAGCTCAGGTGAGCGAGGGAGACCCGCGCGCCGCTCACGCGGCGCGACGCGCCCCGTAACAGGGCGCATTTGGGCCGAAATGAGCGCCGCCAACTGCCCCTGCGATACAAAACGGTATTATTTAGCCATTTTATCGGTGCGGGCGCTTCGAGCGGGTACCTGCACCTCGATGAGGTTGCGCCGAAACTCATCGTCCACGAGATGCGCTGATAGCGCGCCACCGTCTCGGACGAGAATTGCGTCGCGGTGGGAACGGGCCTGTACACGGCGAGGTGGAGTCCACCGTCGCATATGAACCGCTTTATGAGCACCATGAGCATGGCGATTAGGGTGACCCGGGACAAAAGTCCCGGGCGGCTTATGCCGCCCGGGATAGAGAGCGATTTGAGGTTTTGAGGCGTTCTGAAGGTTACGCCTTCTTCGTTGTCTTCTTCGCGACGGGTTTCTTGACAGCAGCTCCCTTTTTCGCGGCGGGCTTCTTGGTGCCTGGTTTCGCCGCCGGCTTCTTCGCCCCCGCCTTACCGCGGGCGGGCTTCTTCTCCTTGCCGGGGCAGTCCATGTTCACGCAGATGCGCCACGGGCCGCGCGCGGTCTCGACCACCACCACGGGGGCGCCGCAGTGCTCGCAGACCTCGCCGGTGGCAGAGAGCTTGCCGCGTGCTGGCAGCGGGTAGCTCACGCCGCACTCCTCATAGTTTGCGCAGCGGATGAAGCGCTTGCCGCTCTTCTCGCTCTTGTGGGCGATCAGGTCGCCGTGACGGCCGGCCTCGGCGCACACGGAGCACTCCCCCACCTTGAGGTCGGGCTCGAAGTTGGTGGGGCACTTGGGGTTCACGCACTGCTCGTACGCCTTCTGTCGGAACGGCTGGCACTTGATGCGCGGGGCACCGCACTCGGGGCACACGGCGGCCTCGCCCTCGAGCGGGCTCACCTTCACACCGGAGGGCACCGGGTAGGTCACGTCGCAGTCGGGCCAGCCCATGCAGCCGATGAAGCTGCCGCGCGTCTTGGCGCTCGTCTTCATGACGAGGTCCTTGCCGCACTTGGGGCAGGCGCCCACACGGGCATCGGCGGTGACAGCGTCGGAGATCGCTTCGCCCAGATCGTCCTTGTGCTCAATGAGCGCATCCAGCATGCCGGCGAGCAGGGCGCGGGAGTGGTCCACCACGTGGTCCTGCGCGTCCTTACCCTCGGCGACCTTGGTCATGTCGGCGTCGAGCTCCGCGGTCATGTCGGGCGTGGTCACGCGCGGGGCGAACTCAGAGAGCGCGTCGATGATGGCGATGCCGAGCTGGCTGGGCTCGATGGGGTCGTTCTTGAGATAGCGCACGGTATACAGGCGCTCGATGATGCTCGCGCGCGTGGACTTGGTACCGAGTCCGCGCTTCTCCATCTCCTGGACGAGCTTGCCTTGGCTGTAGCGCGCAGGCGGCTCGGTCTGCTTGGCCTCGAGCTTGATGTCGCGCACGTCGATGACGTCGCCCTCGGCTAGCACGGGGAGCTGCTCGTCGCGCTTGAGTCCGTAGGGGTAGGCCTCGCGGAAGCCCGCCTTGACGAGCACGTCACCGCTCGCGGCGAAGGGCTCGCCTGCGACATCGATGGACAGCTTGGTGTTCTCGATGGTCGCAGGGCCCATGAGGGTCGCCAGGAAGCGCCGGGCGATGAGGTTGTAGAGCTTGAGCTGACCGCCGTCGAGCGTGGTGGGATCGCCCTGGCCCGTGGGGTGGATAGGCGGGTGGTCGGTAGTCTCGACTTTGCCGCGCGTAGGCGTGAGAGGCCCGGCGAGAACCTTCTTGCACACGGGCGCAAGCGCCGGCGTGCCGGACGCGAGACCCTTCACGATCCCCTCGATGTCGAGCGTCTTGGGATACACCGTGTTGTCCACGCGGGGGTAGGAGATGAAGCCACTCATGTAGAGGGACTCGGCGATGCGCATGGTACGGGCGGGGCTGATGCCCTCCGCCGCTGCCGCGGCCTGCAACGCCGTGGTGTTGAACGGCACCGGAGGCTGCTGCTTGCGGCTGCGCTTGGCCACGGCGACGACAGTACCCGTCGTAGCGCCGTCGACGTGCGCGAACGCAGCCTCCGCCGCCGCTTTGTCCGTAAAGCGTGCCGTGGTGTGGGCGATCTTGAACTCTTGCCCGTGGGCCTCTGCCGCACCGCGGATCTGCCAATAGTCCTCGGGCACGAACGCCATACGCTCGCGCTCGCGCTCGACTACCAGGGCAAGCGTGGGAGTTTGCACACGACCGGCGGAGCGCACGTTGCCAAAGCCGCCGAACTTGGCGAGCGTGAGGTAACGGGTGAGAACCGCGCCCCAGATGAGATCGATGTACTGGCGGGACTCACCGGCGTCGGCCAGATCCTGGTCGAGCTCGACGAGGTTCGCGAAGGCCTCGGTCACCTCGCCCTTGATGAGCGCCGAATAGCGCGCGCGGCGGGCGGGCAGCTCGGGTGCGACCTCGCGCACCATGTTGAGGGCGTCGGAGCCGATGAGCTCTCCCTCGCGGTCGAAGTCCGTGGCGATGATGACCTCGTCGGCCTTCTTGGCGAGATTTTTGAGAACGCGGATGATCTCCTTCTCCGCGGGAAGCTTCACAATGGGCGCCCACGTGAGGTACGGAAGGCTCTCGACCTTCCAGCCCTTGATGGAGATGCCGTTGGGTAGGAAAGGCTTGCGCTTGGTATCGTAGGGCGGGCGGGCCAGGCCGTCGGGCACCTCCGCCGGCAGGACCTCGCCATCGGGCGAGACGCCGTACCAGCCCATCTGTTTGTCGAAGAGGATCTCCTCGGGGAAATCGGGCGCCAAGATATGTCCCGCCAGACCCATCGAAACCCAGTCCTCACCCGCGACCTTGAAGCGGTAGACCTGCGTGTTGTAGACCTTATCGGCCTTGGGCGCGCCGGCATCGGACAGCAGCTGCGCGATCTTTTGCGCGGCGATGTTCTTCTCTGCAACGACGAGTTTCACGTCGGGCTCCTTTTTGGTGTGCGCGAACCGGCATGCCCAAAGGGCGTCCGGAAGTATCTATATATGGTGTGGGGTCAGTGTACACGAGTTCTGACCGCAGCGCGAAAAGCTCACGTTGAAGGCTCTTCAGCGCGGGCAGCTGCGGGCGGGCGCGCAGAAGAACGCGGGCCGGTAAGGACAAGCGAGGTTGGATATGGACGGGCACGGGTGATTCCGAGAGTCCTAGCTGGTGCTTTTAAGCGCGCGACGCTTTGTTCGCGATTTGAGCCAGCAGCCAGTCACACCAGGCGTCCATGCCCTGTCCATGTCGAGCGCTCACCTCAAAACGGGGGGCGGTGGGGTTCAAATCATCGAGAACGTGATTGTATTCGGCAAGATCGAAGTCGAAGGCAGCCGCCACATCGACCTTGTTGAGCAGCAGGGCTCCAGCATGCTGGAAAATGCCCGGGTACTTGAGCGGCTTGTCATCGCCTTCGGGAACCGAGAGGATCATAACCGACAGGTTTTCACCTAGGTCAAAGTCGACGGGACATACCAGATTGCCCACGTTCTCGATAAAGATCACGTCGATATCCTGCAGGCCCACGCTTGTATCGAACGCGTCGACCGCCTGCTCGATCATGTTGCCCTCAAGGTGGCAAAGACCGCCGGTGTTGATCTGGATGGCCGGCATGCCGGCATCTTTGCACGCTAAGGCATCTACGTCGGACGCAATGTCACCCTCGATAACGGCACAGGTAAGACCCGCAGCGCGCAGTCGCTCACTGGAGGCCAAGATGGTCGTGGTCTTGCCAGATCCGGGACTCGAAAGGACGTTCACCACAAACACCCCCGACTCCGAGAAACGCGTTCTCAAGCGATCAGCGATGCGCTCGTTGCGCGAAAGCACCGGCTGTGCAATATCGATCGTTTTCTCCGCCATGAAGTCCCCTTCCCTGTTTTCGCTCCGACTCTATCCCCGTTTTTCCCAAACGATTTCCAAAACGACTACGTCCCCAATTGGAAATCGTCGTCGGTTTCGACTTCCATTGACACGATGTCGAGCTCCCGTCCCTGCAACAGGCGCGTCTGCGGGCTCCCACATGCAGGGCAGCGCAGGTGGAACCGGTCGTGGTCAAACTCATGACCGCACGCGAGGCAGCGGCTGCGGGGATGGACATCCTCCACCTCGAGCTCAGATTCACCTGTGAGCGGGTCATCCTCCCGAAAGACCTCCCAGGCAAAATCGAGCGACTCGGGAACGACCTCGCACATGTCACCGATGCGCAGTTTAACGGAAACGACGCGCGAAGCACCTGCCTCGCGCGCCGTGTCGATCACTGTCTTGAGTATGCCATTGACGATGCCGATCTCATGCATGTTCCATGGGCGCGCGTGCGCTACTCCTCGTCGTCCTCATCGTCGCCGAACAGGCCCAGGCGGCTCTCGGTAAGGCCTGCCTTGCCATCGCGCGCGACCACAACAAAACGGGTCACGAGCAGGGCGACCTCGTAAAGCGACAGCATGACCGCGTACATGAAGATCAGCGTCACGGGCGATGCGTCGGGCGTGATGGACGCCGAGACCACGAGCATGATCACATAGACATAGCGCCAGGCCCCACGGAAGCTGGCGTACGGCACGATATGGAATACCGCGAGGTAGAACACAATGAGCGGAAGCTCGAACGATACGCCGAAGCCGATCATGAGCAGCAGCTCGGTGTTGATGAAATCCTCAAGCTGCGGCATGGCGGCGCCGATCGAGCGCGTCTCCTGAAGCAGCCATTCAAAGGCAGCCGGGGCGATGAAGAGGTAGCAAAACACCACGCCGGCAAAGAACAGGGCCGTTGCCACGAGCACGGTAGGCACGACCCACTTGCGCTCGTTGGGACGCAGGGCTGGAAGGAAGAACGCAAGGATCTGCCAGACGATCATGGGCGTGCACATGGCGAGCGCGACCTTGACGGCAATGTTGAACTTGATGGAGAAGCCACCGAGCGACGTCATGACGGAGAGCTGCTCGCCGGGCTGTAGGGACCCGTTGATGGGATCCTTGAGGATATCCACGAGCGTGGGTGCGGCGAAGTACATAAATACCGTGGCGGCGACAACCGACGCCACAACGATGGTGAGACGACGGCGAAGCTCACCAAGATGATCCATGAGCGGCATGCGCGCGGGTCCGATGGGCATTACTGCTCACCTCCCTTCGAAGCGTCGGCGGATGTGGCGGAATCGTCCGCCGCCTCAGTCGCCTCGGCAGCCTTGCGCTTGCGGGGACGGCGGGCGTAGAGGTCCTCGGTAGTCAACGGCGCGGACTCCTCGACCGTCTCCTCCTTGGTCTCGGCCTGGGGCTCCTCGACGGAGGCAGAGGCAGAAGTGGTATCGTCAGAAGTTGCGTCGGCATTCTCTTCGGCTGCCGCTTTGGCAGCCTCCTGCTCCGCGCGCTCCGCAGCCAAACGAGCGCGACGCTCGGCGAAAGTCTCCTTGCGTGCGGGCTCGGTGGCGGAGGCGGGCGCATCGGCGTCTTCGTCGTCATGCGAGGAGGCTGCGGCATCGGACGTCATCGGCTTTTTAGCCGCGGCAGCCATGGGGTCGACCACCTCGGTCTGCACGACGGCGGTCAGCTTCTCCTGCGTTTCGCGGAACTGACGCAGCGCACGGCCGATGGTGTGACCCATCTGCGGCAATTTATCGGGTCCAAACAGCAAAAAGCCGAAGACCAGAATGATCACGAACTCGGTTGAGCCGATTCCTAACACGGGATACCTCCCAGGGCAGTCGAATGGCCGACGCGCCAAACCGCGCGCCGGCGAGTGTCGGCAATTTTTTAAGTATACCCCCGCACGATGAACGGACCTTGCAGAACGCAAGGTCCGTTCAATCGCTTACACAGCGCTGATGTCGATGTCCTTGTCTACGCCGAGCAACTGCACAACGCGCACGACATTGGGCTGGGCTCCCGTGATGGCAAAGGCGCGACCACGCTCGGACGCATGGTGGGCAGCACCCACCAGCACGCCGATGCCGGTCGAATCAATGTACGCGACCTGGGAGAAATCGAGCTCGACGCGATCGGTAGGCTGCTCCAGAGCCAGGTCGATGGCATTGCGGAGCTTGTCGGCATTCGAAATGTCTATCTCGCCTGCCACGGAGACCACGTAGCGCTCAGGGCTCGGGTTGGTGGTAATCATGAGTTCCATATATCACCTTTCATCGCGCGCGGCACCAGGGCACCGCCGCTATTCGTTCAACGCGTCGAGACGCTGCTGGGCATAATCCTTGACGCCATACGTATCATCCTGCTCCGCAGCGTCGATTGCGGCACGATACGCTTTCTTGGCCTTGGCGGTATCCCCGTGCGATTCGTAGAACATGCCGAGGTTCGCCCATGCCGGAGCGAAGGAGTCGTCACGCTCCACCAGGTCTTCCAAATCCGCGATGGCGGCATCGTGGTCGCCCGTGTAGAACACGCAAATCGCGCGATCGACCTCGGCGGACGGAGAGTCAGTCGTCTCGAGGTACTCATCGTAGAGCTCAACTGCCTGGGCAAACAGATCCGCCGCCTGCTGCTGCGCAGATTCGTCCTGGGCATCTTCCATAGCGGCCATGCCCATGTCGAAGTACGTGTTGGCGCGAGAGAGGGTGTCCGTCTCACCTGTCGCGCTCGAACCGTCGACAACTGTGGCGTTACCCTCCTCGTCGACGTCGACCTCGGGATGCCCCTCGGGCATCGACAGCGACGCCTCATCGCTCGCGTCATCGGAAGCACTCACGGACTGCCCGGCATTCGCGCTCAGCTCCGCTATGGTCGCCGAGGTGCCGATCAGATAGCCGATCACCACGCCCAAGACAAGCGAGATGCCCGCAATGGCCAAGACCATCCAAAACGGAGGAGCCTGTCGGGTGGGGACAGCAGATGCCGAAGCGGCCTTGCGATTGGAGCCGGCTTCCGTTCTCGGCTCATGCTCGGGCTCGGAGGCCTGCTCGGATCCGCCGTCCCGGCCAGACTCTTCAGCAGGCTCTCCGGCAGATGCAGCGTTCGCGCCCTCGAGCGTCTCCCCTGCATCCATCAGCTCCTGCTCGTCATCGAAAAACTCGTCAAAGGACTCGCTCATCTAGGCGCGCTCCTCGCTCGCCAACTCGGCACTCACCAGCTTGACCGCGAGTACCAACACGTCGAGCGCGGCGGAGAGCTCATCGACGCTCGGATAGCTCGGCGCAATGCGGATGTTCGTGTCGAGCGGGTCCTTGCCATAGGGCCAAGTGGCGCCCGCCGGCGTCATGGTGACGCCCAGCTCCTTGCAAAGGGCACCCACGCGCTTGGCGGAGCCCTCGGGGCCGTCGAAGCTCACGAAGTACCCGCCGTTGGGGTGAGTCCACGTGGCGCAACCAGTACCCGCTAGCCCCTCCTCGAGCTTGCGCTCAACGCACTCAAAGCGTGGACGCAGGAACTCCGCGTGCTTGGCCATGTGCTCGCGCACGGCGTCGAGCGTGGGCAAAAAGCGCACGTGCATGAGCTGGTTGAGCTTGTTGGCGGAGATCAGGCCGACCTTGAGGGTGCTGGCGACCTCCGCGACGTTCGAGGGCGAGGAGCCGAAAAACGCGATGCCCGCGCCGGGGAACGTGATCTTGGACGTGGATGCGACGGCGAGAATGCGATCCTCGTTGCCCGCCTCGCGTGCGAAGTCGAAGATGTTCGCGAGCTTCTCGGGCTCCTCGGCAAAATCATGCACGGCGTAGGCGTCGTCCCACACGATGCGGAAGTCGGGGGCGGCACACTCCATGGTGGCGAGACGGCGGACCGTCTCATCGGAGTAGGTCACACCCGTGGGGTTGGAATACTTGGGGACGCAGAACATGCCCTTGATGGAGGGATCCGAAGCGACGAGGCGCTCGACCTCGTCCATGTCGGGGCCGGTCTCGGTCATACGGACCGGGATGTTCTCGATGCCGAGGTCCTCGGTGAGGCCGAAGTGACGGTCGTAACCGGGCGCGGGGCACAGCCACTTCACGCCCTCGAGCTTGTGCCACGGGGTGTGACCGGGCACGCCCTTCTCCCAATAATGGACGATGACGTCCTGCATGATGTTGAGGCTGGAGGAGCCGAGGACGATGGTCTGCTCGGCGGGAACGCCCAAAAACTCGCCGGCGAGCTTGCGCGCAGACGGGATGCCCTCGAAACAGCCGTAATTGGAGCAGTCGACGCCCTCGTCGGTGAGGTCCGCCGTGGAGCTCAGGAGGTCGAGCATGGGGCGGGAGATGTCCACCTGCGCGGGCGACGGTTTGCCGCGCGCCATGTCGAGCTTAAGCCCGCGTGCCTTGACCTCGGCGACCTGGGCCTTGAGATCCACAAGGGCATCGGCCAGTTCGGCATCGCTCATCTTTTGGTACTTCGTCTGCATGTCGGCCCCTTTCTTGGAGGCGTAAGGGTGCGGGAGCCGCAGGAATCGTCCTGCGCTGCGGCCATGTGCAATCACGCCGCTTTGCTTCGAAACAGTATACGTGGTTTGCCAGCCGTATGGCGCACTCCACACGATGCTTAAAATGAAGTCGACCCCCTTTGCGAGCATGACTCTGCCCGCGGAGATGTATCGACAAACGCCCCTTCACACTTCCCCAACAGACCCGCCACAGAAGCGCCATGGTAAACGGTCGATTTCTTAAGGCGTGCGTAAGGCTGGCCAGTCGCCATGCAGTGCGTTATATTTCATTTTTCTCCGCTGAGCTGGCCATTCATCAATCTGGCAAAGACTCGTAAGACTTTCTTATGGCAACAAGGAGAAGCTCGCTGGCAATAATGAGGACAGCACCCGGGGCGATGCAGCGATGCCCCGCGTGCTGTATTTGGTGGATGACGAGGAGGTCCGAGCATGCATTCTTCCAACGATGCCAAGCTGACCCGGACGCACCGGTCGCAGCACACATGTGCAAGTCTTTTCTCCTTCCCCCCGACACAGAGAAAGGGCCTCCTCGGTCCCACCGCCCTCAAGCGCTCGAGTGACCAGACCGCGAATCTCGAACAGTCGTTTCGCAACTTGCTCTTTGCGCTCAACATGGCACCCATGCAGCAGTACACAGCCTAAGAACACCACCAATACAGCGACTCGCCAAAAGGGCCTCGGGTATCGAGGCCCTTTTGGTGTACATTTCGGATATCGTCATATCTGAAGGGGTACGGCAATGGGTGCGTATCTTGGCGTGGATATCGGTGGGACCAGCGTGAAATGGGCGCTCGTCGACGATGACTTCAACATGATCGACCGGGGAGACACGCCGACCGCGTTTTCCTCAAGCGAAGAGGTCGTCCGGGCAATCTGCGACATCGCGCAGACGCATGCCGGAGCATTCGCGGCAGTAGGCGTGAGCGCTCCGGGCCTTATCTTCGAAGAGGACCCCGACGGCACCATCTACCACGGCGGCGCGCTCACCTACATGCAATGCGTCCTCGACCCCGATGTGTTCGCCATCGCCGGCGGCATCAGCTGCCACGACGTTCTCATCGAGGCGATCGAGGAAGCGCTCGTCGAGCAGCGCAGGGCGTATACGGGCCCGCTCGACGCCATGCCCCTCCCCCGCGTCACCCGCACGACGCTCGGAAACGACGCCAACCTCTACGGCGCCGTACAGGAGGCCCGCAAGCTGCTGGGGTAGCCGGCTTTCAACCCGTGAAAGACACCTCGAATCGTGACAAAAGAGGGCGGCCCGAAAGCCGCCCTCCCTCTGCGGATGTCGATTTGATTCGCGGAATGCGCGTGTTTGATTAGGCGCGGCCCACGGAACCGAGGTTCTCCATGCGGATCTTGACGATCTTGGTGATCTCCTCGGCACCGGCCTTGCCCGGGTTCTTGGGATCGAAGTTGTTGGGATTCTCAGCCATGTAGGCCATGTAGCCCTTGGTGTAGGCCTGGCGCAGCTCGGTGGCGTAGTTCACCTTGCAGATGCCGTTCTTGACGGCCTCGGCGACCTGCTCGTCCGGCACGCCGGAGGTGCCATGAAGGACCAGCGGCACGTCGACGGCGGCGCGGATGGCCTTGACGACGTCCTGGTCGATGTGGGGCTCCTCGGTGTAGACGCCGTGCGCGGTGCCCACGCCGATGGCGAGGGAGGTGCAGCCGGTGCGCTCGACGAACTCCTTGGCCTCGACCGGGTCGGTGTAGGGGGACTCGCCCTCGACCTCGACGTCGTCCTCCTTGCCGCCGACCTTGCCGAGCTCGGCCTCGACCGGAACGCCCATGGCGGCACCGGCGTCGGCAACGAGCTTGGTGAGGGCGATGTTGTCCTCGAAGGACTCGTGGGAGCCGTCGATCATGACGGAGGTGTAGCCGGTGCGGAGAGCCTTCATGCAGCGATCGTAGCCATCGCCGTGGTCGAGGTGCAGGGCCACGGGCACGGAGGCGCGCTCAGCGGCGGCCTTGACCATGCCGTAGAAGTAATCGAGGCCGGTCTTCTTGATGGTGCCGGACGTGGTCTGCATGATGACGGGGGACTTCGTCTCCTCGGCGGCGGCCAGGACGGCCATGACGAACTCGAGGTTCTCGACGTTGAAGGCGCCGACGGCGTAGTGGTTCTTCTGCGCGTCGAGCAGCATCTCCTTGGTGGTTACGAGCATGAGCGATCGCTCCCTTCTCCACGGGCGGGATGGCCCCCGCGCCGCTTGGCAATTCGCCGGCCCCATCGCCGACGTACTTGATGCCCCTATTGTACGAAACTGCACCGTGCACGTGCCCGCTGCATCGCTCTGTCCGCACGGGATGTTGATGGGTATTGGCAAGAAAACACAACACGCGGTCCCTGATGGCGAGATGTGAGATTGCCTCCGCACCCCTTCCCCCACTTGCGTTCATGACAAAACGAAAGAGATGGAAACTTCTTTTGCTTCTTTAAAAGAAAATATAAGAAAATGGAATCTGCACAATTCGTACACGATTCCCTAAGGGGGCACCTATGTCCGCCACAGCCTCACGCACCTTCGCCGAGGAACGGCGCGCCGCCATCATGGACATGCTCGAGCGGACCTCGTCGGTGCAGGTCGCCGATATCGCCGAGACCTTCGGCGTCTCATCGGTCACCGCGCGCGCGGATCTCGACGCCCTGGCCAGCGCGGGCAAGCTGCGCCGAACCCACGGCGGCGCCGTCTCGCTTCACAAGAGGCTGACCGCTTCCGTGCAGGACCAGCGGATCAACGTCAACGTCGAGGCGAAGCAGGCCATCGCCCGCACCGCAATAGGGCTGGTGCACGACGGCGACACGGTGTTCGTCGACTCCGGAACCACCGCGCTCGAGTTCGTCCGCATGCTCGACATCCGCAGCGGCGTCACGGTCATAACCGCGGACATCACCATCGCCGACTTCATCGACGAGAGCCTGCCCGGCGTCACGGTCATCATGCTCGGCGGAGAGCTGCGCCAAGGGCACCGTTACCTTTTCGGGCCACTCACCATGGCCGCCCTCGGCACGCTGCACGCCGATCTTTCCATCATCTGCCCAGGGGCGTTCGTGGCCAACCGCGGGTTCATGACGGACTTTCCGCAAATGGCAGAGATCAAGACGGCGGCCACGGGGGTCGCCTCGCGCAGCGTCGCCCTCATGGACGCCAGCAAACTCAATGCGCGCGGCACCTACTGCTTCGCCCCACTCGATGCGGTGGACCACATCGTCATAGACAAAGATGGAGAGGGCGCCCTTGCGGACGCCCTCGGCGCTCTGCCCGAAGGCGCCAAGCGCCCTCAGCTTTTAATTGCCGACCAATAGTCGGGATCCGCGGCGGCATAAAACGCAAAGGTGGTAGCACAGCTCGATAAAACTTCCGAAATTCGTGAAGTTTTGTCGAGTTGTGCTACCAAATCAACCCGGCACCAATCAGGAGCGGGTTCCCACAGTGCCCGAGGTTGCCGCGAAAGAAGAGGGCGCACGCCTTGCGTGCGGCGCCCGACGATTGAACGGCAAGATCGGTCCCGCAAAGCCGCGCGGGTTTCCCAGGCGCCGCAGATTCGCCCGAGGGCGAGGGCGCGGTGTACGAAGGTACACAAGCTATCGCACTCGGGCGAAGGTGCGGTGCCTGGGGAAGCCGCCTAGAGCTCGGTGACCTCGACGGCGTTGTAAACTTCGTCCCAGCGCTCGATGACCAGGTGGCCGGTCTGCGGGTCCATGGCGTTCAGCTTGCCGCAGGTGTTGGCCGTCTTGAGCACGGTCACGTCGTCGGCGCCGGCGGCGATGGCGTGCGCGAAGCCGGCAATGGTGGAGTCGCCGGAGCCGGTGGCGTTCACGGCCGGGATCGGCGGGGTGACGGCGCGGTAGATCTTGTCGCCGTGGAAGGCGAAGGAGCCCGCGGCGCCCATGGACACGACGACCCACGGGATGCCGGCGAAGCGGGCGTCGGCCTTGAGCGCGGCGGCCAGGTCAGCCACCTGCTCGGGCGTGTACGACGTGCCGAGCAGCGCGTTGATCTCGGTGAGGTTGGGCTTGACGAGCGTGGGCTTGACCTCGGCCTCGAGGGCGGCGTCGAGAGAGGCGCCGGAGGTGTCGAGCAGCACCGGGACGCCGTGCTCGGCGGCCTGGGCGACCATGCCGGCGTAGAAGTCCGCGGGGACGCCCTTGGGCAGGGAGCCGGAGATGGTCACGCAGTCGGCCTTGGCGACGAGCTCGGCGAACTTGGCGGAGAAGGCAGCGAGCTCCTCAGGCGAGATCTCGGGGCCGCTCTCGAGCAGCTCGGTCTGATTGCCCTCATGCAGGATGTTCAGGCAGATGCGGGTCTCGCCGGCGATGGGCGTGAAGTCGTGCTTGATGCCGTCGGCATCCATGAGGGAGCCCATGTAGGCGCCCATGTGGCCACCGAGCAGGCCGGTCGCCACGACGTCATCGCCGAGCTGGCACAGGACGCGGCTCACGTTCAGGCCCTTGCCGCCCGCGGTCTTCTTGGGGGAGACGCGGTTGACGTCGTCGATGACCAGCTTGTCGAGCTGATACGCGGTGTCGATTGCGGGGTTCATGGTTACGGTCAGAATCATGTTCACTCCTTTTCTCGGGGCCTTGTCGAAAGACCCGGTTCAACACGATGCAAAACGGGCGGGTGCGACGGCTGTCGCGCTCCGGGAACCCTGCATGTAGGCACTCCCGAGCGCGTCATCGCAAACGCTAGAGGATCTCGATGGAGAAGGCGCGGGTGACGGTCTCGCCCGGCTTGGCGACGATGCAGCCTCGCTTCTCCTCGAACACGTCGCCCTCATCGGAGCAGGTGGACAAGCCGCCCCACGGCTCGATGGCGACGAAATCGCCCTCGGGCTTGCTCCAGATGATGAGATACGGGAAGTCGGGGAAGGACACGCGCAGGCCCTTCTCCTCCCCCTTCTTGACGAGCTCGACCGTGCGGCTCTCGAGAACGTCGAAGATGGTCTCGGCGAAGTCGAAGAGCTCGTGGGTGAGCGGGAGCGTCCGGCCGACCATGGGGTTGTCGCTGCGGTTCTCCACGTCGATCAGACCGGTCGAGGGGACCGCCGTGCACAGCGAAGCCGCCTCGTCGGCATCGAAGCGCAGCTCGTAATCGGAATAGGCCTCGCCCTCATCGAGCGGGCAGGCGAACCCGGGGTGGCCGCCGATGAAGAACGGCATGTCCTCATCGCCCTCGTTGGTCACCTCGTAGCTCACGTCGAGGCGGGCGCCGTCGATCGCGTAGCGGGCGGTGAGGGTGAAGGGGAACGGGAACTGCTCGAGCAGCTCGGGGCGCTCGGCACTCGAGAGCTTGAACGCGATCTGGCCCTCGCCCTGCCCCGCGAGCTCCCACTCCTGCTTGCGGGCGAAACCGTGGCGACCGAGCTTGACCTGCTTGCCCGAGCGGGTCTGCGCGCTGTCGCCGCGCAGGCCGCCGCAGATGGGGAAGCACACGGGAGCCTGCCCGCTCCACACCGCGGGGTCGCCCTGCCACAGATACTCACGCCCCTGCGAGAACAGGGAAGTGAACGACCCACCCGCGGTGGTAAAGCCCACACGCAGGGTGCCGTTATCCAATACGAAGTCGGCCATGGCCCTCTCCTCTCCGCACGACGTAGCGTGCGAAAACAAAGAAATACGTGCAAATGCATGCAGCTCGATTGTACCGCGCCGGCGACCCCGCCCGCCTTCGCCCTCGACGCCGAATGCGGGTAAGCGGCGGGGCAAAGCAAACCAAAGCAAAGCCCGCGCCCCCTGACGGGACGCGGGCGATGGGAGCCTCGATGCCGACGGCGGGGCGAGGGGCACCCGCCGCCGTTCGCGGGGACCGGCTAGTCGTGATACTCGCCGCGGTCCCACTTCTCGATGAACTCGTCGAAGAAATGCGGGTCGGCCTGGGCCTCGGCGTCGGCCTTGTTCACGGCGTCGATCTTGGCCACGAGGGCGTCACGCTCGGGGGTCGGCTCGTACTCGGCCTCGAGGAACGCGAGCATGATGTCGGCCATGAGGAACTCACCGGTGATCTTGCCGCCGAAGCCGACCACGTTGGCGTTGAGCTCGCGGCGGGCGTACAGGGCGCTCGTCATGTCGCGGACCAGGGCGCAGCGGGCGCCGGGAACCTTGTTCACAGAGTTGGTGATGCCGATGCCGGTGCCGCAGAGGACCACGCCGAGATCGGCCTTGCCGGAGGCCACGGCCTCGCCCACGGCCTTGCCGTAGATCGGGTAGTGCGTGCGGGTGTGGCTGTAGGTGCCGCAGTCGAGAACCTCATAGCCGGCCTCCTCCAGGCGGTCGTGCAGGTAGGTCTTCTCATCGGTGACGATGTGGTCGCAGCCGAGTGCGATGATCTTCTTGGTCATGATTCGTTCCCCTTAGGCCATCTTGTTGAGCATGTCGACGCGGATCTGGTGACGACCGGCGGCGTAATCGGCCTTGAGGAACTCGCGAGCGATCTTCTTGGCGACCTCGGAGCCCACCACGGCGGATCCCAGGCAGACGATGCGGGAGTTGTTGTGCTCGCGCGTCATGTAGGCGCTGCGCTCATCGGAGATGTTGGCGGCGACCATGCCCTTCACGCGGGTGGCGGCCATGTAGCTGCCCACGCCGTACGCGTCGAAGCAGAGGCCCTGCGAGCCCTCGTTGGCCAGCAGGTCGGCGGCGACGGCGGTGGCGGAATCCACGAAATCGGCCGCCGGGGTCTCGGACAGGTCCACGACCTCGTGGCCGTCCTCGAGCAGCGTCTCCTTGACGAGTTCCTTGAGCGGCATGCCCGCCGCGTCAGAACCGATGACAACCCTCATGTTGCCCTCCCTTTGTATCTTTGGCACGCCCTTGCGCGCCCTGTGACCTTGTTCACAGTTATCAACATAAGCAAACATCTTCAAACATGCAAGAACGTTTTCGAACGTACGCAGATCCCGTCTTACCTGGCAATGTCTCACGTGCTCATACCGTTTATCGTCGTTTTCCTACCGCTCGCTCTGTCCTGGAAAATGTTGATTTGTTTGCTTTTGTTGAGATGGTACGGTTTATTCCGCCCGGTTGTATTGGCTCTTATTTTTTTACACCAAAATGAGCACGTGCTCATTGTGAATGGAGGGACTATGGCAACCAAAGAGGAAATCTCCATGATCGGATTCGAGATCGTCGCGTACGCCGGCGATGCCCAGACGGATCTGATCGCCGCCTGCGAAAAGGCCCGCGAGGGCGATATCGAGGAGGCGCGCCGGCTTCAGGCGTCGGCGCACCAGGCGCTCATCGACGCTCACGACGTGCAGACCCGACTGCTCTCCCAAGAGGCGGGCGGCGGCGAGATGGACGTCACGTTCATCATGGTCCACGCACAGGACACGCTCATGACCACCATGATGCTCGAGAAGCAGGCGACGTTCACCATCGATGCATATGAGCGCCTCGCCGCGCTCGAGGCGAGGCACGCCTAAGCGCGCCTCGCGACCGTGGAGCGCTCGATGATCTCGCCGGGCAGGCGGATCGCGTCGACGCTCCCCTCCCCCGACACCTGCGCGAAGAACTGATCGAAGGTCCTGCGACCCCGCTCGCGCAGGTCGAATCGAACCGTGGTGAGGGTGTTGTGCGGCACCATGCCCTGCAGGGAGTCGTCGACACCCACCACGCTCACATCCTCCGGGACGCGCCTGCCGTGGATGCGCAGCGCCGTCATGGCGCCCATCGCCATCTGGTCGTTCGCGACGTACAGCGCCGTCATCTCCTCGTCCCGGGCGAGCTTCGCCCCGAGCTCGTAGCCGCTGTCCGCGGTCCAATCGCCGCGCAGGGGCTCGACCGCCTCCAGGCCCGCCGTATCCAGCGCATCGCGCCAGCCCTGCAGGCGGAAGTCCGCTGTGATGGAACCCGCGGGGCCCGCGAGATGCCTGATATGCCGATGCCCGCGCTCGCGGAGGTAATCTACGACCATCGTGGAGCAGCCGTATTGATCGGAGTCGATCGTGGTGCAGCGCGGATGCTCCTTCATCGAGATGATGATGGTCGGCAGCCCCTGCACGGGCTCGAATTCCTCGAAATCCTCCACGGCCCTGTTCGTGTTGAAGACCATGCCGTCGACGGGCAGCTCCGCCAGGCGGCGCGCGACGTCGCGCAGGCGCACCGGCCCGCCCTCATCGAACTCGACGAGCGTCACGGCGTACTTGCAGTCGCGCGCCGCGGAGACGATGCCGTCGAGTGTGGCGACGTTGCCGGCGCGGGTGATGTCGAACATGCACAGGCCGATGCACCCGTACTTGCCCCCGCGCAGGGACCTTCCGGCGAAACTCGGGTAGAAGCCGAGCTCGTCCATGGCGTCCATGACCCGCTTGCGCGTCTCCTCGACGACGCACGACTGGCCGTTGACCACGCGCGAGACCGTCTGGCGGGACACCCCGGCGAGCCGGGCGACATCTGCCATGGAGACCGCGCGACCGCTGCGCGCACCCGTCGCGGCGGCGCCGTCGCTGCTTGTTACCGGCTCACTCACTCCTGTGGACCCCTCTCGGCGTACATTTGCTGCATTGCGCCCACTGTACCATCATCCCCGCGCCGCGGCCAACCGCCACGTCGCGCCTAAAATCACCCAAAATGGCCGCTCGCCGAGCGGAATCGACCGTCCACGGGCTTAGAAACGGTCGATTCGCCCCCTCCCTTCGCGGTATGTTAACGTGCTCATTGTCAGTATGGGCACGTGCTCATTGCGGCGAGACAACCGGGCCCGCATCGCCGCACGAGATACCGCCCGTCACGTGCAACCCTCGTATGGAGGATCAATGGACAAGCTCATCACGCTCATCGAGAGGGGCAAACCCTTCTTCAACGCCATCGCGCGCAACAAGTACCTCAAGGCGATCCGCGACGGCTTCATCTCCATCATGCCGATTATCATCGTGTCGAGCATCTTCCTGCTCGTCGCCGCCGTCCCCAACGTCTGGGGATTCTACTGGCCCACCGAGGTCAACGACGTCCTGATGAAGGCCTACAACTACTCGATGGGCATCGTCGCCCTCTGCGCCGCGGCGACCACAGCCAAGCACTTCTGCGACGCCCAGAACCGCGACCTGCCCAAGGGCAACCAGATCAACTTCATCTCCGTCATGATCGCCTCGGTCATCGGCTTCCTGCTGCTCTCGAGCGACGCCATCTCCCTCACGCGGGACGGGGTGACGATATCAGGGCTCGCGAACGGCTTCCTCGGGTCCAAGGGTCTGCTCACCGCCTTCATCGCGGCGTTCACCACGGGCATCGTCTACAAGTTCTTCGTGAGCCGCGACATCACCATCAAGATGCCCGAGCAGGTGCCGCCCAACATCTCGCAGACCTTCAAGGACATCCTTCCCTTCTCCGCCTGCCTCGCGCTGTTCTGGGCGTTCGACTTCGCCTTCCGCAGCGTCTTCGGCTTCTGCTTCGCACAGGGCGTCATCCAGGTGTTCCAGCCCCTGTTCACCGCCGCCGACGGCTACCTCGGCCTCGCCCTCATCTACGGCGCCATGTCCCTGTTCTGGTTCGTGGGCGTTCACGGCCCCTCCATCGTCGAGCCGGCGATCTCGGTCGCCCTCGTCTCGAACCTCGAGCTCAACATGGCCATGTACCAGGCGGGCGAGCACGCGACAGCCGTCCTCACCAAGCCCGTCCAGGACTTCGTCGTCGCCATGGGCGGCACGGGCGCGACGCTCGTCATCTGCTTCATGTTCGCGTTCCTCGCGAAGTCCAGGGAGATGCGCGCTGTCGGCCGCGCCTCCGCCGTGCCCGTCTGCTTCGGGGTCAACGAGCCCTTCCTGTTCGGCGCGCCGCTCGTACTCAACCCCATCTTCTTCGTGCCCTTCATCGTCGCCCCCATCGCCAACATCTGGACCACAAAGTTCTTCATCGACGTGCTCGGCATGAACGGCTTCATGTTCAGCCTGCCCTGGACTACGCCCGCACCCCTGGGAATCGCCATGGGCCTCGGCCTCCAACCGCTCGCGTTCCTGCTCATACCCGTCCTGCTCGCGCTCGACTTCGTCATCTACTACCCCTTCTTCAAGGTCTACGACAGCCAGAAGTGCGCCGAGGAGGCGGAGGTCGAGGAGGCGGAGCTCGCCAAGCGCGCAGCGAGGAAGCAGGCAGCCATGACCGACGCGTTCCAGGGCAAGGTCGACAACGCAAGCGTCGCCAGCGGTGCCGTCGCCGAGGCCGCGGCGTCCATGGCGGCCGAGAAGCGCCGCGCCCGCGGCGAGAAGCCCGCAGCGGAGGCCGAGGAGGGGCGCGATGACCGGTTCGCCGGCCTGAACGGGCGCCGCGTCCTCGTGCTCTGCCAGGGAGGCGGTACCTCGGGGCTCCTCGCCAACGCGCTCGCCCGCGCCGCGCGCGACCACGGCATCGAACTCGAGACCGCGGCGGACGCCTACGGCAGCCATATTGACATCATGCCCGACTTCGACCTCGTGATCCTCGCCCCCCAGGCGGCGTCGTACTTCGATGACCTCAAGGCCGATGCCGAGCGCATGGGCGTCGCCTGCTGCGTCACCCGCGGCAAGCAGTACATCGACCTCACCCGCGACGGCGAGGCGTCGCTCGCCTTCGTCGCCGAACAGCTCGACCTGTAGCACCAAACCCAACCACCCGACTGGAGGACATCCATGAACGATCAGATTCCCGCCCAGGAGCTCGCAGCACAGGGGCGTTTCCCCGCCGACTTCGTCTTTGGAGGGGCGACCGCCGCATACCAGGTGGAGGGCGCCTGCCGAAGCCACGGGAAGGGCAAGGTTGCATGGGACGACTACCTCGCCGAGCAGGGGCGCTTCTCCCCCGAACCGGCCTGTGACTTCTACAACCGCTACGATGACGACCTCGAGCTTTCCGAGCGCTTCGGCATGAACGGTATACGCGTATCGATCGCCTGGAGCCGCATCTTCCCCGAGGGCGGCACGGGCGAGCCCAACCCCGAGGGCGTCGCGTTCTACCACGACCTCTTCGCCAGCTGCCATGCGCACGGCGTCGAGCCCTACGTGACGCTCCACCACTTCGATTCCCCCGCCGCCCTGTACACGAACGGAGATTTCCTCAACCCCGAGACGATCGATGCGTTCGAGGCGTACGCCCGCTTCTGTTTCGATGAATACGGCGACGAGGTGACGCACTGGTTCACCTTCAACGAGATCGCCGCCGCCACGATCAACCGGTACGTGGAAGGGACATGGCCCCTGGGCAAGCGGGTCTGCCTCCACGAGTGCCTGCAGGCGCAGCACAACACGATGCTCGCGCACGCCCGCGCCGTGCTCGCCTTCAAGCGCGGGGGGCACCGGGGCTCCATCGGCGTCATCCACGCGCTCGAATACAAGTACCCGTACGATCCGAACGATGCGGCCGACATCGCCGCCGCCGCCAACGACGACGTGCTGCAGAACCGCCTGCTGCTCGACGCGACCTTCCGGGGCGACTACGCGCCCGGGACCATGGCGATCATCGAGCGCCTCTGCGCCGCGTCCGGCGGCTCCGTGACGTTTCCCGAGAGTGACCTCGCCATCATGCGCGAGGCCGCCCGACTCAACGACTGCCTCGGTATCAACTACTACCAGAGCCGCTTCCTCAAGGCCTATGACGGCGAAAGCGACTTGCACCACAACGGCACAGGTGACAAGGGCACCGGCCGCTGGCGCGTCGCCGGCGTGGGCGAGCGCGCGCTGCGCCCCGGCATCCCCACCACGGATTGGGACTGGATCATCTACCCCAAGGGGCTCTTCGACCTCATGATGGACATCGCGCTCCGCTATCCCAACTACAAGGAGCTCCTCATCACCGAGAACGGCATGGGGCGCAAGGACGAGCTCGTCGACGGCACGGTGGACGACGCCGAGCGCATCGAGTACGTCGAGGACCATCTGCGCTGGGCCCTCAAGGCCGTCGAGTGCGGCGTGAACGTCACCGGTTACTTCATGTGGAGCCTGCAGGATCAGTTCTCCTGGACCAACGGGTACAACAAGCGCTACGGGTTCTTCCACGTCGACTTCGAGACGCAGCGGCGCACGCCCAAGGCGAGCGCGTACTGGTTCAAACGTGTCGCCGAGACCGGACGCTTGGCGTAAAGCGACAGCTCAGTATCCACCCAAACCGTCGTCGGCAATGCAGCAGGAGGCCGAGCGCGGCACCGGGCCAAGCGCCCCAGTCGGCGTGAAACCGCGACCAAAACCGATTGGATGGAGCATCCCCGCGCCACGATACGCCATGGCGCATCACCAATGTGAAAAAGCATGGGTTTGAAACGACGTCTCCCGTTTCAAACCCATGATAAATCACATTATCAAGCCCTTTTATGTGAGGAACCATAGGTTTGAAACGAAGCGTTGATTTCAAACCTATGGTTCCTCACATTGCGGAGACCGCAAGCGGACAGACTGCGGACTGACGGAAGTCGGAACAGGCCACCTGCGACGGCTAGCCTGCTACTTGAGCGCCGCCTCGAGCGCCTTCTCCGCACGCGCGTAATAGTCCTTCGCGCGGCCCTGCTCGCCGCGGTTCTCATATTGGAGCGCGAGAAGCTGGTACAGACGCGCCTGCTCGACCTTCGGGGCGTCCTTCACCGCGCGCTCCATCTCCTCGATGTAGGCCGACGAGCCGCACAGGAAGATCTCGAAGGTCTCGCGGCTGGCGCGTGCCACATCGTCGCCGCCGTTCGCCTCGAGGATGGTGAGCATGCGCCGGGCCTTCTCCTTGTCCTCGACCTCGACGTAGAAGCTGAACGCCTTGATGGCGAGCGCCAGCTGCTGCTGCTTGTTCATGCGAAGCGGCAGCATCTGGTCGAGCACGCGGGCGGTCGCCTCGTCGTCCCCCATCGCCAGGCAGGCGTTGAGGCGCATGAACAGGCGGTTGTACTCCGGGTACAGGATGTTCATCACGGGACGGTCGAGCACGGCAAGGTAGTTGTCGAAATCCTGCTCGGCCATGTAATGCTCGAGCTTCGCGAACGTGGTCCGCTTCTGCACCTCCACGTAGATGAGCGCGGCGAAGGCCGCGATCAGAACGATGATGCCGATCGTCTTCATGTCCATGATGTCCCCCAACGCCCCGCCCCGGACAACCGTGGGGCGGGGCGACTCGTCCCCTGACGGGAATTCTTATCTATCGATGCGCACCGCGCGGGTGCTCGAGCACGAATACGGGCTTGCGGCCCACGACAAGCTTACCATCTTCGACGTAGCCCTCCTCGCGGCCCTCCAACTCGGACACGAGTGCGGCACGGAGCTCCGCGATGCGCTCGGCGCATGCGGGGTCGTCGATGAGGTTGCGCGTCTCGCGCGGGTCGGCATCCAGGTCGAAATACTGCTCGACGCCCGTCTGGGTGAACCAGAGGTACTTGTCGTGGGGCGTCACGATCCACTGGTTGGACTGCTCGGCATCGCGGGCATGCTCTCCGTGCACGTAGGCCCTGTCGAGCGCCGATGCGCCGGAGAGCTCGCCCACCAGCGAGGAGCCCTCGACGCCCTCGGGGATCTCCAGGCCGCACAGGTCGAGCAGGGTGGGCATGAGGTCCATGAGCTCGACGAGGCTCTCGCTCTTGCCGGTCGCGCGGCCGCCGCCCGCCATCTCGATATTCTTGCCAACGTGCACGATGAACGGGATGCGCGCCGAGCCCTCATAGGGCAGAACCTTGCGGAACAGGCCGTGGTCGAACAGCATGTCGCCGTGGTCGGAGCAGAACACGATCACCGTGTCGTTGTAGGTCTCGTCGTTCTCGAGGGCGGTCAGGAGCCTGCCAATCTGGTGGTCCATGTGCGTGATGCACGCGTAGTAGCCGGCGAGCGCCTGACGGCGGAGCTCGGCGTCGCGGCACCCGTGGATGCTGTCGTAGATCATGCCGTCGCGCTCGGTCGCCTCGACGTCATCCCAATCACCGACCGCGGGCTCGCGCAAGTCGGCGTCGCGGTACAGGTCGAAATACGCCTGGGGCGCATCGAACGGCGGATGGGGCCGCACAAAGCTCGTCATGAGGAAGAACGGGCGCGTGCGGTCGCGCGTCTCGAGAAAGCGGATGGACTCGTCGACCACCCAGTTGGTGGGATGGAGGCGCCCCTCATACACCCAGGGATGCGTGATCCAGGAGTTGTTCTCGACTCCGGTCCCGTTGACGTCGGCGAATTCGCCCAGCTCGTTCTTGAGGAATCGCATGTAGTCGTCGGAGACGTTCTGGTGCATCCAATACGGCAGGTTCGCCTTGCGGTAATGGCCGATGTAACCGTCGTGCAGGCGCATGTGTTCGAAGCCGCAGCCCAGACGAGGCGGATGAACGTGCATCTTTCCCACGACCGCGGTCTGGTACCCGCCGTCGCGCATCTCCTCCGCCATCATGTGGTCGTACTCCCAGTCGACGCCGTCGCGGTATCCCACGCGGCCGGTGCCGGCCGGCGTCTTGCCCGTGAGCAGCGTGGCGCGCGCCGGGATGCAGCTGGGGCACGCCGAGTACGCGTTCTCGAACAGCATGCCATGGGCGGCGAGCGTGTCGAGGTACGGCGTCTTCACGTCCGGGTGTCCGTCGATGCCCAGGCAATCGCCGCGCATCTGATCGCACATGATGAGCAACACGTTGGGCCGCTGCTCCTTGTGTGCCATGAGGGCTTCCTCTCTTGACCGAAGCGCCCAAAACGAAGGTCGTTTCGGGCGCATGCGTTTCATTTCATAGTAGGCCAAACGGCTACGCCAGGCCGAGCCGGACCTTCTGCTCCGCCGGGGACTCGTGCTCCTCAAGGCCGCGCAGCAGCAGCTCGATCATGCGCTGTTCGCGCTCGTCGCCCGCACCTGCCAGGTTCTTTTTCTGGCCGTAGTCGTCCTCGAGGTCGAACAGCATGGTCTCGGCGACCTCCGCGAGGGGCGTCGCGCTCTCGATCTGCGCAGGCTTCCTGCACGGGATCTTGAAGAGCGGGTAGCGCGTACGGGCGAAATAGCGCCCGCACTCGATCTCCTCGGGACAGTCGGAGCCCATCTTCTTGCGGATGGTGTGCGGCAGCGCCGCGTACTCGAAACACGGCTCGTTGCTCGGCACGGGGGCGCGGAAGTACGTATAGCGGCCGTCCGTAACGTTGACGGTCATGGCGTGCACGCCGTACAGCGCGTAATCGCGGGTGGGAGCCTCGGCATCGGTCACGAGGGGCATGAGCGAGACGCCGCGGACGTCGGCGGGGATCTCGCAGCCATGGGCCTCGAGCACCGTGGGCATGATGTCGATGGCCTGTGTGAGCTGATGCGCGTGCTCACCGGCGCGGGCGTCGCCCGGGAAGTGGACGATGAACGGCAGGTGCGCGAGCTCGTTGTACAGGTGCATGTAGTTCTTGCCCATGTAGTCGCGCTCGCCGAGGAAGTAGCCGTGGTCGGTCGTGACCATGACCATGGTGTCCTCGAGCATGCCGCACTCCTCGAGCTTGTCGATGAGCTTGCCGAACCAGCGGTCGGTCATCGTCACGAGGGCCTTGTAGCGGCGCTGGATGTAGTCGACGGCGCCGTCATTGAGGTCAGTATCGGAGACGCGCTTGTACTGCGGGGTCTCGAAGTAATCGCGGTCGAGGTCCCCCTTGCCGCCGTACATCTCCATGTACTCGTCGGGCACGTCGAAGGGCTCGTGGGGGTCGAAGGCCTCGACCATGAGGAAGAAGTCATCCTTGCCCTTGTTCCCCTCGACCCAGTCGCAGGCGGACTGGAAGGTCTTGGGGCTCGGCATGTCCTCCTCGTTCGGCCACAGCCCGCGGTTCTTCTGGTACTGCTCGCGCACGCGGCCGTAGAAAGTCTCGGGCATGTTGTCGGGCTCGTCGATGCGACTCACCCACGGGTCGCCCTCCTGGCCGCGGTAGTAATCCCAGGTGTTGAACTCCTGGAGATAGCCCTCGCCACCGGTGCGCAGGTAGTGGCAGTGGTCGGTGGTGATGTGACAGAAGTTGCCCTGCGCGCGCAAGCAGGCCGGCAGCGTCACGTCGAAGGGCTCGATGGGACCCCAGGGACGCTCGAGGAAGTTGTAGCGGCCGGTGAGGATGTCGCGGCGGGCGGGCATGCAGGGCGCAGACCCGATCCAGTGGTTGTCGAACACGCAGGAACGCGCGGCGAAGGCATCCAGATTGGGCGTCTTCACGTCGGTCGCGGGGTTGTAGCACGACAGGACGTCACGCCGAAGGGTGTCCATCAGGACAAGGACGGTTCTCATCGGGATCCTTTCACGGGTATTCTCGAAAATGGCGCGCGCCCAAGATGAGGGTCGCGCGCCATATCAGAGGTGATGTGCTCGGGGCGATACAGCGCCGACTAGGCGAAGATCTTGAACGCCGGGAAGTAGTAACCGATCGCGGCGAACACGAGGGCGAAGACGATCAGGCCGATGATGATCTGAGCGGAGTTCTTGCCCTGGCCCTTCTTGAGCAGGTGATAGCAGATGAAGGTCAGCAGGACGGGCAGCGCAAAGGGCAGGACCTTGTCGAGCTGATCCTGGAGCACCAGCGGGTCGCCCTCGCCGAAGGCGAACTGCACGGCGAGCTTCAGCTTGACGGTGGTGGCGATGAGGCCGCCGGTGACCATGACGCCGAGGACGTTCGCAAGGTTGCCCAGGCGGTCGAAGACCTGGACGCCGGCCTTCTCGACGAGATCCATGCCCATCTCGTAGCCCTTGTGGAGGCCGAAGTACTTCAGCGGCCAGTAGAGCAGGTTGATGAGGAGGAACATCACGAGCGGGCCCACGATGGAGCCGTTGTCGACGCACATGGAGGCACCGATGGAACCGGCGATCGGGAACCAGGTGAGGTTCAGCAGGGAGTCGCCGAGGCCGGCGAACGGGCCCATGAGCGAGGTCTTGATGCCGACGACGGTGTCCTTCTGGTCCTCGTCGGTGGACTCCTCGATGGCGGCGGTGATACCCAGGATGAACGGGATCGCCAGCGGGTGGGTGTTGAAGTACTCGAGGTGGCGCTTCATGGCGTTGACGCGCTCCTCCTTGGGGGCGTCCTTGTAGAGCTCCTCGAGGACGGGGGCGAAGCAGTAGGTCAGGGACAGCGACTGCATACGCTCGTAGTTGTGGGCAAACTGGCAGCCCTGGGTGCGCAGGAGCACCTTGTTCAGGGTGGACTTAGAAATCTTTCCCATTAGAGATCGTACTCCTCGTCATCATCATCGGAGCCGGCGGAGACGGCAGCGGGGGCGGGCTGGTTCTTCTGACCCTCGGTAATGACATCCCAGATACCGGCGGCGGCGCAAGCGGCCAGGGCGATGCCCACGGTCGGGACGTTGAGGAAGGCGGCCATGATAAAGCCGAGCAGCAGGAAGATCCACATGCTCTTCTTCATCATCATGGTGAGCAGCATCGCCAGGCCGACGGCGGGCATCATGCCGCCGGCGGTGGAGAAGCCGGAGAGGACCCACGGAACCTGGTTCTGCAGGAAGTTCATGATGTCCTCGATCACGAAGGAGCCGATGCCGGTGGCAATGAACACCGGGATGGCGCGGGTGAGGAAGAAGCAGAAGGCGCCGGTCCAGAAGTACTTGTTGACGGCGTTGAACTTACCGGACTCGACGGCCTTGTCCGCGGCGTGGACGAGCGAGACGTTGGTGGTCATGACCAGGATGTTCAGCTGCTGGACGAGCGTCGCGGTGGGGATGCCGATGGCGACGGCAAGGGCGATAGCGGAAGCGGTGTCGCCGCCACCCATGATGCCGAGGGCGGCGCCCACGATGGTGCCGGAGATGACATCCGGCGGAACATAAGCGCCGATGTTGTTAACGCCGAGCCACATGAGCTCCATGGTGGCGCCGATCATGATGGCGGTCGGCATGTCACCCAGGATGATGCCGACGCCCACGGACGCCAGCAAGGGCTTACGGAAGCCCAGGTGAGGACCGAACTGGTCCCACGTGCACAGGCCCGCCCAGATGGCGAGCAGAAGTGCCTGAAGCATACGCTCTCCTTCCAAATATACCCGGTCGGCCTAACCGGCCGGGCTCACTCCGAGCCCCTCTTGCCCGAAGCAGGTACCGAACTTAGTAGTTCTTCAGGAGCTCCGACACGGGCTCCTTGGAATCGCGGGTGGTCGTCTGCATCCAGCACTCGACGCCCATGCCGATGAGCTCCTCGAAGGCGGCCTTCTCCTCGGCGGTGACGGACATGTTCTTGTGCAGGCGGTGGCGCTCGTCGTTAAAACGCATACCGGAGACGTTGAGGTAGTCGAACGGCAGGCCGTTCTCGTGCAGCTTGAGCGCGTCCATGGGGTTGGTGAACAGCACCATGGTGGCCTTCTTGAGCTGAGTCTTCTTGAGCACGTCGATGAACTTGTCCACACCAAAGACGGTGACCTTGATCTCGGGGACCGCGAGGCCGGCAACGGACTTCTGGACGGGGTCGTTGGCGACCTTGTCGGAAACGATGATGGCGGACTCGATGCCGTAGTCGGGGATCCAGGTAGTTGCGACCTGACCGTGAATCAAGCGGTCATCGATGTCGACGAGCTTAAGTGCCATGATATTCTCCTTACCGTTCGCACTTGCGTTAGTTGCTACTTGCGTGTGTCTACCCGCTCTTCCGTCTCGCCGATCGCCTCGATTGGATGCACACGCGGCGAGAGGTGCGGATGAGGCGCGCCCCTTGGGGGTGGAGGCGCGCGCCTCCGAGGTTGACGCAGGGGTCCTCTTAGAGGTCGAGATCGTCCTCATCGTCCGCGGCGACGACGGGTGCCAAGATCTCCTGCTGGGCGCCGGCGTGGGCGGCGGTGAGCTGGGCGCGGACTGCATCGACGGAATCGAGGCCATCGCGGGTGAGCAGGAGCTCGACCACCACGGGCATCGAAAGTCCGGTATATGCCACCATGTCCATGCCGTTGAGCAGACAGCGAGTCGTCACGTTGAACGGGGTGCCGCCGTAGATGTCGCAGATCGTCACAACGAGGTCGCACTCGGCGTCGAGCGTCTCGTAAGCCTCGCGCATCTCCGCCTCGAAGGTCTCCAGGCTCTTCTCTGCCGTGAGACCCAGGGCGACAACATCCTGCTGCTTGCCCGCGATCATCTCGACTGCACCGAGCGCGGCGAGGGCGAACTCTCCGTGGCTTGCGAGGATCACGCCGATACGCATATGCGTTCCTTTCGTTGTTAACTTATGTTCGTTTTACAACGGTTATGTTCGTTGATGTTTGATTGTATGTCAAGTTTTGTTTGAGTGATTTACGTACGAACAGGCTTTTTTCTTCGTTCTGCATCGAACTTTTCGGCAAACGTGCTGTTTTTACCGATGAGCGGTTTTATGTTGTTGTTTGTTCTCTCGATGTTTAATAATGTTGTTCGATTGATTGTTTGTTTTGACCGCTTTTTCAGCACATCCCGGAGGCACCATGAAATCCGAGCGTCAGCAGGTGATTCTCGACCTGCTCCAACAGCGCCAAACGGTGACGGTCAAGATGATCGCCGACACCCTGCGCGTCTCCGACATGACCGTTCGCCGCGACCTCGCGGAGATGGCTGAGGACGGACTCGTCGTGCGCGTCCATGGCGGCGCGCAGCTCCCGCGCAGCGCGCGGGGCAGCTCCCTTTTGCGCGTGCATTCGCACGAGGAGAAGAAGCTCCGTTCCGTCGAACAGAAGCGCGCAGCCGCCCGCGCGGCAGCCAAGATCATCCAGCCCGGCGACACCATCTTCCTCGGCGGAGGCACCACGCTCGAGCTCATGTGCGACTACCTGCCCAAAGCGGATATCAGAGTGGTCACCAACAGCATGCCGGTTCTCAATCTGCTCGCCGATAATCCCCATGTCGAGCTGTTCTTGGTCGGGGGCACCCTGCGGCAGGACACACGCGTGTTCACCACCCCCTACGGCAGCCGCGCGTTCTACGGGATGAGCACCAGCAAGGCGTTCGTCTCCGCAACGGGCGTGTTCGGCAACGAGGTCTTCGGGTCCCATCCCGACGTCGGCGTGCTCCTCGGCGACGCCTGCGCCCGCGCCAATGAGTCCTACCTCGTACTCGACGCGGACAAGGTGGGCGTGCGCGACTTCTGCTCGTTCACCACCCTCGACCATATCGCTGCGGCGTTCATCAATCCCGAGGCGAGCGCCGAGGCCGTTGAGGCGCTCGAGGCATACACCACCGTCGTCACCGAGTAACCGAAAGAACCCGTGATACTCATGCTTAAATCCCAGCGTCATGAGCAGCTTATGGACCTGTGCTCCCAGCGCGGCGTCATCTCCGTGCGGCAGGCCGCCAAGATCTTCGGCATCTCCGAGATGACGGCGCGGCGCGATTTCGATGAGCTCGCTTCCACCGGCGAGGTCGTGCGCGAACACGGCAGCATCCGCCTGCCCGAAGTCGCGCATGCCGTTCCTGCCGAGATCCCCTATTTCGAGAAACTCGCGGTCCATCAGGAGGAGAAGCGCAAGATCGCCGAGGCCGCATGCGCGCTCATCGAGCCCGACGACACCATATTCCTGGGACCGGGATCGACATGCGCGGCCATCGCGCGCGCCCTGCCGGCGATGCGGCTGCGTGTGGTGACGAACAGCATCATCGCCCTCAACATGCTTCAGATCCACCCCGGGATGGAGGTCTGCTGCCTGGGCGGTCAATACCGGAGGAGATCGGGTTCGTTCGTCGGACCGGTCGCCGAGGACTCGCTCGCGCCGCTTGGCATCGACAAGTGCTTCGTCGGTACGAACGGCGTGGTCTCGGGCGCCATCTCCTGCTCGAACCTCGAGGAGGGTCGCATCCAGGCACTCGCGTGCGACCGCGCCGCCTCCCGTTTCCTCGTGTGCGACTCCAGCAAGCTCGAGCAGCTCGACTTCTACAACTTTTACAGCCTCGACCGGATCGATGCGGTCATCACCGATGCCGGGGTCACCGATGATCAGCGCCGCCCCATCGAGGAGTGCACCAGCCTCATCATCGCGCGATGATTCCACCTTACAGAAGCGCGCCCCGGGCTTTGTGCTCGAGGCGCGCTTTGTGTCTGCGGCTATGTGTCTGACGCTATGCCTTGTAGACGCTCTCGCCGCCGAGGTAAGTCTCGGCGAGGGTGAGGTCGGGGTTCAGCACCACGAAGTCGGCGTGGCGGCCGGGGCGGATGGAACCGCACTCGTCGGCGATGTCGTTGGCCTCGGCGGGAGCCTGAGTAGCCATGTAGATGGCCTCGGCCTTGGTGGCAACGCCCCAGTCGGCGACGTTCTTGACGGCGTCCTTCATGTTGAGGATGGAGCCCGCCAGCGAGCCGCCGTCCTTGAGACGGGCCGTGCCGCCTGCGACAACGACGGGCAGCTCGCCCAGGAAGTAGTCGCCATCGGGCATGCCGCCAGCGCACATGCAGTCGGTGATGAGGGCGACGTGCTCATGGCCCTTGGCGCGCATCACGATGCCCGCGGAGATGGGGTTGACGTGGTGGCCATCGCAGATGAGCTCGGAGTAGGACTTATCCTGGCTGGACAGGGCGGCGCCCACCATGCCGGGCTCGCGGTGGTGCAGGCCGCTCATACCGTTATAGGTGTGGACGAAGACCTTGGCACCGGCATCGAGGCAGGCCTGAGCCTGGTCGCAGGTGGCCGCAGAGTGGCCGAGCGCCACGACAACGCCGGACTTCACAGCCTCGGCGGTGAACTCGACCGCGCCGTCATACTCGGGGGCGACGGCGATCTTCTTAACCAGGCCGTGCGCAGCGGTCTGCCAGGCGTTCAGCTTCTCCATGGTCGGGGCGGAGAGGTAGGCGGGGTTCTGAGCGCCCTTGTACTTCTCGGTGAAGAACGGGCCCTCCAGGAAAATGCCCTGGATGCGGGCGTGCGGGGCATCATCGCCGGCCTCGACGTACTCGGCAACGGAGGCGCAGGCGGCCTCGAGCTGCTCGGTGCTTGCCGTGAGGGTGGTGGGAAGGTAGCTGGTCACGCCGTTGCGGAGGATGCCGCGGGACACCGCGGCGACGCTCTCCGCCTTGCAGTCCATGATGTCATGGTTGTCAAAGCCATGGATGTGCGTGTCGACATAACCCGGGGCGACCTCGTAACCGGAATAGTCGCGGATCTCGCACTCGGGGGCATCGGTCACGTACTCGCCGAAGACGCCGTCCTCGACCATAAGGTACCCACCGCGGGCAACGCGGGTCGGAAGGTAGAAGGCATCGGCTTTGATTGCATAGGTGCTCATGTGTTCTCCTAACACGAATTTGATGCACATATTGCGGTTATACCCAAAGGCGCTGCGGAGTCCGTCATAACGCAAGCGCGTTTTCGTAAATAAAAGTCGCCCACCCGTCCAAGGACAGGGCGGGCGCTTCAGGTCCATAGGCGGCGCGTAAAGCAAATGGTGCAATCAGGGTATGTCCCCAATTGCACCATGGCCCTCAGTCCTTGAAGGCGATTAGGCCTCGAAGGGGTGGATGGTCACGCCCTTGACGACACGGTTGACGGTGCCGGAGGGAGACGGGGTATCCGGGGTGTTGCCCACGCGCACGGAGTTAAGCAGGGAGATGACCTGCGCAACCATGACGAACGGAAGAGCGAGGTAACCCTCGGGCAGCGCATCGAAGCCGGAGAAGGTGAAGGCCTTGCCGTCGAACTTGGTGGAACCGTCCTGCTGGATGGCGATCGTCTTGGCTGCGATCTGATCGCCGTTGATCTCATTCAGGATATCGAGGTCGTACTGACGGGTGTACTCGTCGTTGCTCATGTACACGAACACGAGAGTCTTGTCGTCCACGAAGGACTTCGGCCCATGGCGATAGCCCATGCAGGAGTCCCAGGAAGTGGCAACGAGACCGTGAGCGAGCTCGAGGATCTTGAGTTGAGCCTCCTGGGCGAGACCCACGAATGAACCGGAACCCAGGTAGGTCACGCGGTTGAAATCGCCAGACAGGAACTCTGCGATCTCGGCCTCGCGAGCAACGACGTCCTCACCCATCTTAGCGGCCTGCTCGACCCAAGCGGTCTTCTGCTCGAGGGATGCGGTGTCGAAGATAAGGGTGGAGAGCAGGGTCATGCAGCTGTAGGAGCCGGTCATGGCGAAGCCCTTGTCGTTGGCGCGCGGGATGAGGATGGTCAGCGCGTTCGGGTCATCGGCGGACTCGACGGCGAGCTTACCCTCAGGAGCGCAGGTGAGGTTGATGAACTTGACGTTCTTGACGAACGTCTTGGCAACCTGGACGGCGGCCAGGGACTCAGGGCTGTTGCCGGAACGGGCGAAAGAAACGAGGACAGTGGGCACATCCGGGTTCAGGAAGTCGCGGGGAGCCGAGACGATGTCGGTGGTTGCGATAGGCTTGAAGTCGTACAGCTTGGTGTCGCCAGCGTGACGGAGGTAGGGGGCGCAGGTGTCGCCGACGTAGTCGGAGGTGCCGGCGCCGGTGAACACGACGGACAGACGGCCCTCGCCCATGGCGCGCGCGTCGGCCAGGAAGGACTCGATGGCCTCGAGGTTCTCACGATAGATGTTCAGCGTGTCGAGCCAAAGCTCAGGCTGCTGCTTGATCTCGACGGTGGTGTTATAGCCGCCGATCTCGTGGAGTTCCTCCGAAGTCTTCTCGAACATGGATGATACCTCTCTTTCTGGCTAACGCCTTTACTAGTTGTTTTCATTATAAGCTGGTTATGTGGTTGTAACCAGTTAAGCCAGAATTGCATGCGTTTGACACATATTGGCACCGAGTTTGAAGACCACTCGATCCGTGCGTCCAACACATGCGATATTGGTCCGGCAACGGGAACACATGAGGCCCCCTCACAAAGCGGTGGCGGCCATGTACTCCGGTTGACGGGCCCGTGCCACTTTGGCACTCGGCGGACCCTACTCTCCCCTGCGGTGCAGGACTTTGTACTTGAATTGGTCTGCACGAGCAACGGAAAGCGTGTACTCAACGACCTCGTTAGACGCGTTGTACGTAGTGCGTACCAAATCCAAGACGGGCGCGCCTTCGGAAATACCCAACAGGTGGGCGTCGGCGGGACGAGCGATGCTTGCGAAGAACTCCTCTTCTGCAACGCTGATTTTCTCGCGATACTCCTTCTCGATGATGTCGTAAAGGGGCATCGACTCGAGGAGAGGGCGCTTGAGAGTGAGGAACTTGCGCACCGGCAGATACGAACGCTCGACCATCATCGGCATGCCATCGGCGGAGCGAAGACGCTTGATCTTATACAGCTTCTCGCCTAGGCGCACGCCCATGTGCTCGGAGAGGTTCTTATCCGCTTCAAAGTCGCAGAACTCAAGGATGGTCGTACGCGGCTCGCGCCCCATCGAGCGCATTTGATCGGTAAAGCTGTAGGACTGCATGAGGTTGGTGGTCTGCGCGGAACGGTCCGCGACAAACGTGCCACGACCGTGCTGACGCACGACGAGGCCCATACGCTCAAGCTCTTGCAGGGCGAGGCGAACCGTCGTACGGGAAAGTCCGTAGCGCTCGGAGAGCTCACGTTCGGAGGAAATCATGTCGCCCGCACTGTACTCATGCTCGATCTTATCGGTGAGGATGTCGACAAGCTGATCGTATAAAGGCTGTTTGCGCGCAGCGACCGCCATGATTGAAGCCTCCGACAGGGCTATCCAAATGACCCAACCAAGGCCAACTGCATCCGGCTAGAGTCATGATCATACGTACGAAAGAAGAAAAACCCGGCGTGGGCGCGAAGACCCACGCCGGGCGAGAAGGCGCATCTGGGGGAGATTTGCCCTCAAGAGGCAACTGGAATTACCAGAGACCAGTCCACCAGGTGATGCCGAGCCACTCGTTGAGAGGCAGGGCGCCAAGGATGCCGATGATCAGCATGAGAACGATTCCCTTGATGGGGGTGAAGTTCTTCTTGGCGAACAGGAAGTAAAGCAGAAGCACGAGCGCGAGCGGCACGAGCTTGGGCATAACGGTGTCGAGCGTGGAAGCCACGGAGAAGGAAACCGGGGACTCGGTGACCTCACCATAAGTGACGGAGCTCATGCCGTTGCCAAGATCGACGATACCGCACTCGACCTCGTTGCCGTCAGCGTCGGCAGCCTTGAGGGCAGCGCCGTCCATGTCGGTCATACCGAGGGTACCGGCCTCAGCCTCTTCGGTGTCGATAGCGAGGTCGGCGAAGTTCTCGGCCTCCTCGTTGGAAACCACAACAGTGTGAGCGGCAACGCTACGGGTGGTGCCGTTCGGGATGTTGAGGTTGATCTGGGTGCCACCCATGTTGACCGTCAGGGCGCCAACCACGAAGCAGCCCATGATGGCGGCAGCGCGGGTGAAGGCCTGCATGTTGGAGGTCAGGGAGTCGATGGCGGAGGTGCCCATCTTGTAGGCCCAGTTCATCAGACCAAAGCGGCAAGCGAACAGAGCCGCGTGGAAGACGATCAGGAAGATGAGCGGGGCAATGATGTTGCCCTCAATAGCCATGTTCGAGGTGATGCCGGCCGTGATCGGCACGAGCGTCAGCCAGAACAGAGCGTCGCCGATGCCGCCCAGCGGGGAGGCAGCGGAAATACGCACGGAGCGGATGGTCTGGGTATCGACCTTGTTCTGCTCGAGGGAGAGCACGATACCCATAACGAAGGTGACCAGGAACGGGTGCGTGTTGATGAAGTCCAGGTTGTGGTACATCGACGCAGCGAGGTCGTTCTTGTTGGTGTGAACCTTCTCGAGGCCCGGAACCATGGCGAAGAGCCAGCCGCCGGACTGCATGGTCTCGTAGTTGAACGAAGACTGGAGCCAGTAGGAACGCCAAACCATGCGATTGAGCGTCTTCTTATCGACGTTCGGTGCAGGAGTCAGGTCCTCATACTGTGCGGGGACAGTGAACTCATTAGATGCCATCGCTCATATCACCTCCGTCAAAAGCAGCGCCCTTGAGCTCGGTCTGCTGCTGGAAGTCCCAGAAGGCGAGACCGAAGCCAATGATGGCCATGATCAGGAGCTCAGGCTTGGCAAGCGAGGGGATGCCGTGCACGATGGTCGTGAGACCAAAGCCGAGCAGGAAGAAGGCCCACATGTCGCGGGACATCATAATCTTCAGCAGGATCGCGAAGCCGACGAACTTCATCATGCCACCGGCAGCGGAGAGACCGTTGTTGAGCCACTTGGGCACCATGTCGACAACAGCCTGACCAGCGGTGAGACCACCGATGAAGAACAGGGTCACGATGAAGGCGAAGATGAGGCCGAGGATGACCTCGGAGATCACGGTCAGCTTGGTGATAGCCTTGGTGTCGGCCTTCACGGCTGCGGCACGGAAGGACTCCATGAGCGGGGCGCGCAGGGTGAAGAACAGGGTGACGCCGTACTGGCCCAGCAGAGCGAACGGAATCGCGGTCGCAACGGCGACGTTGGGATCCATCTCGAGCGTGCAGGCAAAGACGGCCGCCATGATGCCACCAATAACAGCGTTCGGCGGCTGAGCACCACCGATCGGCATGTTACCGATCGTCATGAGCTGATAGGTACCACCGACGACGAGGCCGGTCTGCACATCGCCGAGGATGGCGCCGATGATCGGGCCGGTGACGATGGGCTGGTACAGGGACTCGGTGAAGTCGAACTGGTCGATAGCGGCAATGAAGGTCACCAGGAAGACCAGGGCGATCTGAAGGAAATTCGCTTCCATCTTATGCTCCTCCTTTCAAAGTTACTTTCTCGTACTAAGTGTTACGACCGAGGCGATTGTTCGCCCCGTATACAAACAAACTGCTCGCAATCCCCCACATTACGCAAACAGCTTGTTGGTATCCTCAACGGGCGTGCTGGGCACGCGCTGGATGGAAAGCTCGACGCCATGCTCCTGGAGCTTGCGGAAGCAAGCCACGTCGTCGTCGTCGACGGCGACGGTCGTAGCGACCTGACGCTTGCCCTCGGCCATGTGCATGTTGCCGATGTTCAGCTTCTTGATCGGCACGCCACCCTCGACGAGCTTGAGCGCGTCCTGAGGAGAGTCGAGCACGATGAAGATCTTCTGGGCCGGGGAGGCCTTGTGGATGACGTCGATCGTCTTCTGGATGGAGAAGAAGCGAGTCTGGACGCCGGTGGGGGCAGCCATCTTCATGAGATTCTGGCGCATGGTGTTGGTGGACACCTCGTCATTGGCGACGAGGATGAGGTTGGAGCCCAAGGTGGAGTTCCACTGGGTGGCAACCTGACCGTGAATCAGACGGTTGTCGATACGGGTAAGAAGAATGTTAGGCTCTGCCATTGCGATCCGTTCCTTTCGTATTCGCTGATTGGCCTATTGCACTGGGTTCGCGCGTTCCGCTTGGCGGTGCCGTTCCCCTTGATGCCGTGTAGAGAATGACTACTTGACGATTTCCTGGATGGCGTAGCGGGAGACATCGAGGGTCGCGCCTGAGCGAACCTTGACCTCGACGACGTCGCCTTGCACGCTCTTGACCTCACCGAAGATGCCACCGCCGAACATCACGCGCTGACCTGCCGCGAGGTCGGTGTGGATGTGCTCGAAGTACTTGACCTTCTTCTTCATGTTGGCCTTGGACCACAGGAAGTAGACGAGGCCCATGACCGCCATAATAAGCAGCAGGGCAACGGAAGAGGCGAGGACGTTTTGCCCGAAGTCAGCCATTAAATGCCGTCCTCTTCGGTATCGTCATCGGCAACGCCCATGACGGAGGCGAGGGACTGGCGGGTGACGGCCTGCTGACCCACAGCGACCGCCTGCTCGGCAAGGGCGGTCACGTTGGTCGCGCCATTACGGGCGAAGAGCAACTCGATGATCATGGGCAGGTTGGAGCCGGTGACGATCTCGAGCTTGTCGACATCGTTGGCGATCATCATGGACTGGTTGAAGGGGGTGCCTCCGAGAAGGTCGACGAAGACGATGACGCCCTCCTCGCACTCGCCGTGCATCTTGGTGATGGCGGCGCGGAGGTCATCACCATACGTGGCGGCCTGAGAGCCCTCGAACGGGACGATCTCGAAGTTCTCCTGATCGCCGGCGACCATATCGAGCGCACTCTTGATACCGTCTGCGAAGTGTCCGTGACCAGTCAAAATGAAACCGACCATCAATCCCTCTTTCTCGCTCTTCGGCTGCGCCGTTCGCACAGCACTGGTAGTAACCACGTAACAAGTGATATTCACTATAGCAGTTGTGGATGTTCTGTTCCCGAGTTTTTAATCTTTTCTGTCTCTCATACCGTTTACCGGAGTTTTTCGACCGTTCATCCCTTATACAGCTTTTCACCTGCATGTTTATCCGTGTACAACATCGCTCCTGTTCGAACAAGATAGCCGCATCCGACATCCACCCTGTTTTTCGGCCCTATGTATACCCTGATATCCGCTTGACCGAGTTGTGCAGAAATTTTTATATTGGTATGAGAAAGAACCAGAGGTATTACAACGCGGACACCATGTGAAGCATCACCCCATCATCGAGTGGCGCCCCGCTGACGCCACCTCCTCAGGTAAAGCGATTTCGCTATGATTGACATTTGTGAATCGCGTACGAAAGGTCGTCCCATGGATCTCAGGACCGTCATCGTCTACCGCTCGAAGCACCACGGCAATACCAAGAAACTCGTGGATGCAATTGTCACGGCACACCCGGAAATCGACACGATCGATGTCGGAGCACTCGGGAAGAACGAGTATCCCGACCTCTCCCCCTACCATGTCATCATCATGGCATCTGGCATCTATTACGGCAACTTTGACAAAGACCTCCTGCGCGTTGCCGACCACTGCCTACGTGACGGCGACAAGGTCGTAGGACTCATGACCTACGGCGGTCAGGCAAAATTCAACGGCCGTGACCTCGACGGCGTCTGCCGCATGAAATTCGCCAACCTACTATGCATGTACGGATGCCCCGGCTTTGACACCTACGGGCCGTTCAAATTGGTGGGTGGCATGAACAAGGGCCGCCCCAATCAGGAGGATATCGACGGTGCCGTGGCCTTTTACGACCGGTTGGTCGAGGATTACGGCGAGATCATCATCGAGGAGCGCGCCAAGCGCGACAAGCAAGACGCCTTCAACGCCGCGCATCCAGCTGGCGGCCTGATGTCCAACATCAAGCGCTCGGCGAAGAAGATCGCTAAGAAATTCGAGAAAACCGACGACGCCCAGTAGCGCTGCATCGACATTCAATTGCACATCCCACACCCCGCACTCTCGCGGTAAGCTAGAGGTGCTTGTTTTTACGGACAAATGGGGTGGACCATGGCACAGACCAAGGCACAGCAAATCATGGCGAGTTCGAATGAGCGCTCGGGCGAAGAGATCACCTCGGCAATCCTCGCAATCGCCGCCGAATTCGAGCCCTACATCATCCGGCAGCGCCGTCATTTCCACAAACATCCTGAACTGAGCCTGCAGGAAGTCCGCACGACCTCTGACATTGCCGGCCAGCTCGACGCCATGAACATCCCCTACGAGCGCCCGCTCAAAACCGGCCTGGTCGCCACGGTGCGCGGCACGGCGCCAGACGCCTATCGCGCGGACGGAACACCGCGCCGCCGCCTGCTCATGCGCGCCGATATCGACGCGCTGCCGGTCACCGAGCGCACGAACGAAGAGTTCGCCAGCGTCAACGAGGGATGTATGCACGCCTGCGGTCACGACTGCCATATCGCCATGATGCTCGGCACGCTACAGATTCTGCGCCACATGACCGATGACATCCATGGAGAAATCCGTGTGGTGTTCCAGCCCTCCGAGGAGAATGGATCCGGTGCGCGCATGATGTGCGAGGCGGGCGTGTGCGAGGGCGTGGATGGGGCGTTTGCCATGCATATCTGGAGCGAGGTTGACGCCGGGACCATCAGCTGCGAGCCGGGGCCACGCATGGCCAACACCGACTGGTTCCGGGTGGATGTGCACGGCACGTCCTGCCACGGAGCCATGCCTCAGCGCGGCAGCGACGCCGTCATGGTCGCCGCTGAAATCGTCAATGCCCTGCAGACCATCGTGAGCCGCGAGCTCTCCCCCTACGAACCTGCCGTGGTGACCGTGGGCAAATTGCATGCGGGCACGGCGCGCAACGTCATCGCCGGAGAGGCGCACCTGGAGGGAACCGTGCGCACGTACTCCGATGCCACCCACGAGCTCATGCCCGCGCTGATCGAGCGCATTGCCGTGCATATCGCCCAAGCGCATGGCGCCGAGGCCGAGCTCTCCGACTACACGATCGCGAACTACAAGGTCGAAAACGAGGTGGAGGCAAGCGAGCGCTGCAGGCGAGCCGTGCTCAAGACACTCGGCCCCGAGGGCGAGGGACACTACCGCGGTACCATGTCGGGTGAGGATTTCTCCGAGTACCTCCGGCGCGTTCCCGGCGTACTGGCCTTTGTGGGCTGCCGCAATGCACAAATCGGCGCCACGTTCGCGCAGCACTCCTGCTACTACAAGGTCGATGAGGCCGTTTTGGCCAAGGGGTCTGCAGTCGCAGCGCAATATGCCATAGATTATTTGGCAGAGCCCACGCAAGAGGAACTTGATGGACCGTTGGTCAAGCGTGTCGCCGAAAAGAACCCCCAGCTGGCCGACACCCTACGCGAAGCTCGAAATGCCACCGTCGACGCCCACCATGCACTGCGCGATGCCCGCGAGGCGCGTGCTGCCGCCGCACGTGAACTGCACGACGCCCGCCACGAAAAATAGGCATTGAAGCGCAAAGCGTCCCCGGCGCCCGTATCGAGCACTTCAACTTGGTGACGCGGTGGGGCTCTGGAGACTCCCAGGGGCCCCAACCGCGTCACGCATTGCATCGACGGCGCATACAGGGCACGCCTTATCCGAGGGCGACGTCCAACACCATCATGATGACGAACCCGGCAATGACGCCCAAGGTCCCGATATTGGAATGCTCACCGAGGTGTGCCTCGGGAATGAGTTCCTCGACCACAACGTAGATCATGGCACCCGCGGCAAACGCGAGCATCCAGGGCATAAACGGGGCGATCTGGCCGCTCACCAGCACCACCAGGATGCCAAAGATGGGCTCCACGATGCCCGAGAGACTTCCCAGCACGAATGCCTTTCCGCGAGTCATGCCCTCACGACGCAGCGGCAGCGAAATGGCCGCCCCCTCGGGAAAGTTCTGTAGACCCATGCCGATGGCAAGCGCCATGGCCATGCCCAGATATGCGGTCGCCTCGGCACCGCTCGCCTGCCCCGCCATCGCGAACAGCAGGCCCACACTCATGCCTTCGGGGATGTTGTGGAGCGTCACCGCCGAAACGAGCAGCGTGGTACGCTTCCAGCTCGTTTGGATTCCCTCGGGCTGCTCTCCTTCCGCATGCAGATGTGGCAGAAACGTGTCGAGCGCCATGAGGAAGGCCACACCGAGCAAAAAGCCACCCGCAGCGGGGACCCAGCCGACCTGCCCAAGCTCCTCGGCCTGCTCGATGGCGGGGTTGAGCAGGGACCAGACACTCGCAGCGATCATCACGCCGGCCGCGAACCCGAGGAAGATGCGGTGCGTAACCGCGCGGTCCTTGCGAAAAAAGAACACCATCGCGGAGCCAGCGGTGGTCATGAGCCATGTAAAGCCGCATCCCATCGCCGCCCACGCGAGTGCTTGCATAAGATTCGCGTCAAATTGCATACGATTTGAGCCTTTCTTGATCTGGATTCTCAACTGTGGTCAAAATACCCTAATGTTGCGCCGGCAATTCCCAACACTGGTGACAAAACCCGAGGATTTGCACAGGTAAAACCGGCACGACGGGAGAATCGACGGCTCAAGAGACTGCGGCATTGGATAGCCCAGACGCTTTACCTGCGAAAACAGCCAGCCATCGATTATGCACTCTTGTCCATTGGTCTCGATTTTGCGCACTATTAGGGTATTTTGACCACTCTTCAATATCCACACGAGTGGGTATAAGCGCTGCAACACCGATATGGTCGAACGACCACGGTCCACGTGGTTCCTCCGGTCGATGCGAGCGCGCGGACATGGCGACCATGCGAGCAGAGGGCGGCGATGCCGTCCGGAAAGGAGACGCAGTGCTCACCATTACCACCACCAACAGTCTCGATGGCTACGAGGTCGTTGAGTATCTGGGCATCGTCACCGGGGAGGCCGTGAGCGGCATCAACATGTTCCGCGACATCGGCGCGGGGCTTCGCAACGTCTTTGGCGGGCGCTCGGCGGGCTACGAGGACGAAATGGCCCAGGCGCGCGAAGAGGTCCTGCACGAGATGTCGCAGCGTGCAGAGAATCTGGGCGCGAACGCGATCATCGGCGCCAACGTAGGCTACGAGACGTTCGCCGAGATGATCATGACCACGGCGTGTGGCACGGCCGTTCGCGTGCGCCGCAAGGCGTAGGACCAGAGACCTGGGGCCTGAATCGGATCAAGAGCTCGGAACCGTGGTTCGCGGGGCGGAATGGGCGCCCGAAGCCCGACCACGGTGCGCGACGCACACGCCCGAAACCCGACCACGCCGGGCGGGCCGCATCCTCGCGGCCATCCGGCGGCGTCGTGCAAAGGCTTTCGAGACATACAAGAGGCCTCCCTTTTCTCATGTCCAAGAAAAGGGAGGCAGCTCAAGGTCCGCGCGAGGGACCGGCTCTCACAATCGTCCGAAAAAAGCGTTAAACCAGCTTGCCCTGGCAGTGATCGCACATGTGCTGGATGAGCTCGGCGCCCCACTCCACGAAATCGCGCTTGCGGGCCCTGAGCTCGCCGTCGACGAGCTCGTCGTAGGAGACCTTGATCTTGGCGAAACGGGTCACCTTCACGGAGCCCTCGCGGGTCAGGCAGCTCTCCTCTGCCTTGTAGGCGCCCATGCCGAACAGGACCTTGGGGTTGAACATCACATGCGCGTTGCCCTCGTCGTCGGCGAGCGCGATGATCGCCTTGGTCACGCCGATCTGGTTGGCGGCGAGGCAGGCGGCGTCCTCGATGGACAGCAGAGTGTCCACCAGATCCTGGGCGACCTCTGCGTCGGCGGCAGTGGCGGGCTCACACGGGGTGGACAAGACGGCCTCGTCCTTCACGAGCTCCTTGATCATGAACGGTCCTTTCTCGACCGAGGCCGCAAGGCGACCCCGTCATTGCATGCATCTGCGGAACTATACCAGATGGCAGCTGGTTCAGACGCGTCGCGTGCCCGAGGCGCTGGGTATAACGGCACAACAGCACTACTGGACACACAACGGAGGGAGTCCCTATGAAGGTCATGCTCGTCAACGGCAGTCCGCACAAGCACGGGTGCACCGATCGCGCACTCGAGGAGGTCGCGGCAGAGCTCGGGCGGCAGAACATCGACGCCGAGATATTCTGGATTGGGGCCAAGCCCGCCGCAGGATGCATGGCATGCGGACGGTGCCGCCAGACGGGCGCCTGCATCTTCGACGACGCCGTCAACGAATTCCGCGCGCTCGCCGTCGATGCCGACGCCTTCGTCTTTGGCGCACCGGTGCACTACGCACACGCGAGCGGATCGCTCCTGAGCTTCATGGATCGGCTCTTCTACTCCAACGGGCACGCCGGCGCCCCGGATGTCCTGCGCTTCAAGCCCGCCGCGGCGGTCGTCTCCGCACGGCGCGGCGGAACCACCGCATCGCTCGACGACATCCAGAAGTTCTTCACCATCTCGCAGATGCCCATTGTGAGCTCACGCTACTGGAACATGGTGCACGGCAACACCGCCGAGGAGGTCGAGCAGGATCTCGAGGGGCTATGGACTATGCGGCAGCTCGCCCGCAACATGGCCTGGATCCTGCGATCTCTCGAGGCCGGGCGCGCCGCTGGTATCGAGCTTCCCGAGCAGGAAAGCCCAAAGCCGACGAACTTCATCCGCTAACCGCGAGGCAGGGCGGGCAGCCACATCGCGATGGCAGCCGCGTCGCAGAAGGGGGCGACGGCGTCGCGAGGGGGCGACGGCGTCTCGGAGGGAGCAGCAGCGTCGCGATGGCGGGCTACGCCAGCTCGACGCCCTCCGCCCCGTCGATGCGGATATCCGCTCCGTAAAACGCCGCCAGTGCCTCGATCGCGAGCTCGACGTCGCGGGCGCCGGCGGTCTCCACGCAGGAATGCATAGCGAGCTGGGCGCAGCCCACATCGACCGCATGGACGCTCACCTGCATGTTGGAGATGTTGCCGAGGGTCGAGCCGCCGGCCTTGTCGCTGCGGTTCGAAAAGCACTGGTGCGGAATCTCCGCATCGTCGAGGATCGCGGTAAGGACGGCGCGGCTGAACGCATCCGTGCAGTAATGCTGGTTGGCGGCCTCCTTGACCACCAGGCCCGCGTTCATCTGCGGACGGGCGAGCGTGTCGGCCAGCTCCGGATGGGCCGGATGCAGCGCGTGAGCGTTGTCGCAGCTCACGAGCATCGAGGCCGAAAGCGCTCGGCACAGGTCCTCGGGCGCATACCCTAGGGAGGCGTTGATGCGCGAGAGCGCGTCGGCGAGCAGCGTCGACGCGGCGCCCTGCTTGGTGCCCGAACCGACCTCCTCGTTATCGAAGCACGCATACACCGTCACGGCGTTCGCGTTGCCCCGGGCGATGAACGCCTGCAGCGAGGTGTAGGCGCACATCAGGTCGTCGAGGCGCGGAGAGGAGATGAACTCGTCGGTGGCTCCCCACACGCGGCCCTTATCGGCGTTCACGAGGAACAGGTCGCGCGCGACAATCTGCCCCGGGTCGACCTCGAGGGCATCCGCGATCAGCGTGTCAAGCGAACCGCGGCCCAGGTCTCCGGCGGAGACGAGCGGGAACAGGTCGCTTGCACGATTGGGCGCAAACCCTTTGTTGACCTCGCCGTTCATATGGATGGCGAGGCTCGGGATGAGCGCGACGCCGCGGTTGAGCGCGACCAGGCGGCTCTCGATGCGGGCCCCGTCGCGCACGAGCACGCGTCCGGCGAGGGACAGGGGACGGTCGAACCAGGTGTAATCCATCATCCCGCCATACGCCTCGGTGTCGAGGCGCAGGTAGTCCGCAGGCCCCTCGACCTCGGCGTCCGATTTCACCTTGAAGCACGGGGAGTCCGAATGCGATGCCGTGAGCTGGAAGTGGTACGGCGCGCCGCCCTCGGGCACCGCGCCATGCGGACCCGCCGCGTCGGCCTCGGCCCCTTTCTCCCCGATGCCGCCCCCCTGCAGCCCATCGACGACGGCGCCGTCGCAGCGGGCGGAGACGCCCTCTCCCACGCGCCACGCGACGACGCTCGACCCGTTTCGCTGGGAGTAGTACGCGCCACCCGGTCGCACGTCCCACGCATCGCCCTCGGGCAGGTACGTGAAGCCCGCCTCGTCCAGGCGGGCCCGAATGGACGCCGCGGTGTGGAACATCGTCGGGCTCTCGTGGATGAACGCCAGCAGGTCCTCTGCCGGCGACGGCTCTACGGACTTGCGCTCGAATGGATTCATGTCGTGGCCTCCCGCCTCTCACCGCCCAACAGGCGGCGTGTATACGCGTCCGCTCCATGGTCGCACATGTGCCCGTGCGATGCGATGCGAAAGACCAGGCACCGCAATGGCGTCACGCCCCTCCGGCCCCGCTGAGGCATCTGGACCCCACGATGGAGCCGATGCGCGCGAGCGGCACCGCCCGTCCATTTACCGAACAGCGCTTGCTATTTGCTTCTATTTCTATATCATTTCTCAACGAACTACGCTGCAGGTGGAAGCACCTGCCACATCGCGTCGAGCGCCACGGCGCGCCGATGCCCATCGCAAGGAGACCCCATGAGCGCCACCTCCGCCCCCAAGACCGTAGCCGTCGTTGGATGCACGCATGCCGGCAATTTCGCCGCCCAGGCCATCCTCACCGCGCACCCCAGCTGGACCGTACACGTCTTCGAGCGCAACGACACGCTGTCGTTCCTCTCCTGTGGCATCGCCCTGTGGGTGGGCGGCCACGTGAGCGACCCCAACCGCATGTTCTACTCCTCCCCTGCCGCGCTGGCCGAACTGGGCGCGAACATGCACATGCGCACCGATGTGCTCTCCGTGGACGTTGCCGGCAAGTCGCTCGTCGCGCGCGACCTCGAGAGCGGCGAGGAGACCACCTATTCCTTTGACAAGCTCGTCGTGACCACCGGTTCCAAGCCCGTCATGCCGCCCATTCCCGGCTTGGCAGAGGGCCTCGAAGACGGCCGCGTCATGCTCTGCAAGAACTGGGATCACGGCAAGGCGATCAAGGACCATGCCATGAAGGCGTCCTCCGTCGCCGTCATCGGCGCGGGCTACATTGGCGCGGAGCTCGTCGAGCAGTTCAGCGAGGCCGGCGTCCATGCCATCCTCATCGACGGCCTCGACCGCGCGCTGGCCAAGAACTTCGACGCTCCCATCACGGAGCAAGTCGAGGTCGAGTATGCCGAGCACGGCGTCGAGCTCGCCCTGGGGCAGATGGTGACCGAGTTCCGCCTGAACGAGGGCGGCTCAGGCGTGACCGTGGTGACCACCGCCGGCGAGTACGAGGTCGATTACGCCATCATGGGCGCGGGCTTCCTGCCGCGCACCGACCTATTCGCGGGACAGCTCGAGACCCTGCCCAACGGCGCCATCAAGACCGACGAGTACATGCGCGCCTTCCTCACCGGCCATGACAAGGCCTGCGCCGACGTCCTGGCAGCCGGCGACTCCTGCACCGTGCTCTACAACCCCACCGGCACCTACGACTACATCCCGCTCGCCACCAACGCCGTGCGCCAGGCCCTGCTCGTGGGCGCCAACATCGAGGAGCCCGTGCAGAAGTACCTGGGCACCCAGGCGACCAGCGCCGTGCAGCTCTATGACCTCTCCCTGGCTGCAAGTGGCCTGACCCAGGCGGGCGCCGATGCCCGCGGCGTGAACGCCCGCTCCACCACGCTCGTCCAGGACTACCGCCCGGACTTCATGCTCACCACCACGCCCGTCACGGCAACCCTCACCTGGGATCCCGAGACCCGCCGCGTGCTCGGCGCGCAATTCCTGTGCCGCCACGATGTGGCCGAGGCCGCCAACGCGATCTCCATCGCCATCCAGGCGCGCTTCACCATCGACCAGCTCGCCAGCGTGGACCTGTTCTTCCAGCCCAACTTCTGCCAACCGGTGAACTTCATCGGCGCCGTGGCCATGCAGGCCGTGGCCGAGCAGGACGCGGGCGACGCGGAGTAACCGATAGGCAAACAGCCCTCTTAGAGTCAGTCCACGAATCGCCAAAGATTCGTGGACTGACCGTTTTCCGCACGTGCCTCATCAACGCATTCATCGGCAAACCGAATTAGTTCTTCTTGATCGCCCTGCATCACATACGCGATCCGCCCGTCAAACAGCGCGACCGACGAACCATTGGGGGCGTAGTCGGAATAGCCCGGGCTGTATGTCACACTGACCAGCTCTTTTCCCGTAGTGTCATACAGAGTTAGACCGGTGAAGTAGCCACCAGCCCAGCCGATCTGGTCCTTTTTATACCGATCGTAATCGAGCCACTCAACAAAGGTCGCATGCTCCAGGATCTCCCGCGCGTGCTCGATGTGATCCGGGTCGTCGGTTTGCCGCGTACCGTCTGGGCCCAATGCCGGGTAATTATCGATTTGAAGAGTCGCGGCGGTTTCAAATGAGCCGAGCTCAAGTGTTCGAGGCTCGCCTCGGAAGAGTTGCGTAAGTACGAAAACGAGGACTGCAGCTGCAACGAAGATTGCAAGGACAATCATTAAGACCTTTTTCAGCGTCCGTTCTGCACCCATCAAACCGCCTCCGTCTCTTTACCGACATACAGCCGAGGTCGAGCCCATTATATATCTCTGGCCTATTTGACCTTAACGAATGTCCATTGGATGGCATCCCCGTCGGAGAGCGTGTAGGCGCTACACGCGTAATTGGGCTGCGAGCCGTTCACCGTGTACGTCCAACCCGTGTTGGTGCCCGCTGCCACGCCGTTGATCGACGTGACATACGCGCCGAAGGCGCCCCATTCGGCCAAAGGCGACCAGCCGGTGTTCGCGAGCGCGTCATACACCGTCGCCCCCTCGTCAAACGTCAGCGTTACGGGACCGACCGCGCTTCCGCCCCCAACGGTTCCATCCGCGGAAATGGTCACGGTGACGGTACGGGGCTCGGAGCTTGTAGAGTCTTGAGCGTCCGATGAGCCCGATGCGCCCGACCCGGCGCTCGAAGAACCCGAGCCGTCTCCGCCCGCGTTCGATCCCGTCTTGTCCTTGTTGCTCGCATCACTCTTGCGTCCGGACGATGCTCCGCCAGAGGCATCGTCACCAGCGACGGGCTCATCGACTGCATCGGACGCATCCTCGGAGGCATCCGCCTCATCGAGTTCCGGCTCCTTGCTCGCGGTGGACGAGTCGCTCGTCTGAACACTCGATCCCTCGCCTTGCGCCTCGGCGCCAACGGGAAGCCCCCCGCCCGACACCAGCGACCACGCGGAGCCGCCGATAAGCGCAAGGCACAGCAGCACGGCGATGGACACGAACGTGAGCTGCGTGCGGTTCAGAGTCCGACGCTCCGGATGGGGCTCGGTGGCTCCCAGCTTGCCTTCCTGGCTCTCGGTTTTGATCTCGTCCCGGTTCTCGTCTTGCATCTTCGATCCTCCCTGCACCTACACGCGACGACGGAACAGCCAAAAGCCGATTCCGGCAAGGCCGATCACCCCGGCAGCCATGCCCGCGACCGGCAAGACCATGTTCAGGGGCGCATTTGCCATGTCGTCCGCATACGTGGCCGCATGCGTGGCAGCCGTGCGGGAAGCCGTCTTCGATCCGATCTCCGAGGTCTCCGCAGAGGCTTCTTCCGACGTCTCGCGCGCCTCATCACCATCGTTCGCCGACTTCTTGGTGTTGCCGCTGGCGTTCTTGATGGCCTTCTTCGCCGTGGTGAGCGGCGTGCCCACCGGACGCGCGCCCGCATTGGGCTCGTTGTCCTTTTGGGGTGTCTCGGTCGAGGGCTCGTCATCGCTGCCGTCGGAGCCGCCGTTGTCGGTGTTGCCGCTGTCGATATCGCCAGTGTCGGATCCACCGCCGGCGTTGTCATCGCCGCCCTGGTCGCCGCCCTCGGTCGCAGCCGAACCGATGGCGAACAGCGCGCCCGAATCGTTCACGTAATACAGCGTGCCATCAGGGCCAACCGTGATGGACGCCATGCAGTAATTCTGATGATCGGCGTCAGGGGTGTAGATGAGGCTCGCGTCCGTGTCACCCAGACGGTAACGATACACGCCTCCGGGATTGCAATTCGCCGTAAAGTACACGTAGGTCTCGCCGTTTTGAACGGACACAACGGGAGCACTTTTGACCTCTGCGCTCGTCGCCTGCCCGTTCGTATCTCCAACAAAGGCATGGCCGTCGATCGTCGACACTTCGCTCACCGACAGCGACTCCGCATCGATCACCGCAAGCACGCCGTAATAGGCCTTCACCCATTTGCTTACCTGGGTGAACGCTTCGGACTGACCGCCCACGAAGAGCTTGCCACCAGATATGGTCGGGGTGGAGGTGGAGGTCTTTGCGAACTTCACCTTGCCCGTCTCGCTCAAGATGCCGGCGTCACTTAAAGAAAGGCGATGCAGGACGCCATCCATGCTCACCACGAACAGCGTCTTGCCGCCATCGCTGGTCACTACGGTCGACCTCACCGAGGCACCCACATCGACGCGCGAGACCTCCGCTCCCGTCTTGGCATCGCGTGCGATAACGGCACCCGCATCATCACCAACCACCACGTATGACCCGGCAAGCGCCGCGCCCGACCAGTAGTAGCCCTTCTCAGAGTTCTCCTGAGACCAGAGGACCTTGCCCGTCTGGACATCAACACACACAAAGTTGCCACCATACGTAGTGGACCAGTCCGCCACTGCAGTACCGAAGTACACGCACCCATCGCCGAGCGTCAAGGTGCTGAGGGATTGCTGATCGCCTTGCTCGGTCGCGGAAAGGGCGGGCGTCATCCACAGCGTAGCCAGGCGGTCGGCGGTCAAGGCCTGAAGGCGACCTCCCGAAAGAGGCACGATAATGCGGCCATCCACATAGACCATGCGGGCAATGGAGTTGATGGGCGCCACCAAGGTGCCCTCGCGCTCGGTCTCGCCGGTTTCCGCGTTGAGCTGCAGCAGTTTTGAACCGGCAGCGATATAAACGTAATCGCCAACGTAAATGGGATCGGAAACGTTCGTGGCCCAATCGGCGGAATCTTTAATCTGGGTGACCCACGACTCTTTGACCTCGTCCGTGGGCGTGGGTGCCGTGGTGTTCGATCCGCTGGCGTACCCCGGCCATGCGCTGTCCCAATCGGGACGCTCGGCATCGGGCTGCGGCGTCACCGGCGAAACCTCGGGGATGGCCGAGCCGTACGCGGAGTATGCCCAGGTGATTACGTCACCGGTCTTGAGCATCACACTGCTCGCTCCGACATCGGAAGCCGTACCGTTGACGAAAAGCTGCCAATACTTGCCCGTCTCTTGGTCCCAGCCGAGCTTTTCGCCCGTATACGGCGAGGCGATGGTGTTCAGATAGAACCCATAGCTGCCCATTCCATAGTCAGCGTCCAAACCGCTCTCATTGAACAGTGCTTCGGTCGCGTCTGCCGCCGTGGGGCCTGCTGCCGTTACGTCGGTGGCCGCAGCCCCCAACGCCGTCGCTTCGGCAGCCGACTCGTCCGCCTCGGCCGTATCGGCCGTCGTGACCGTCGCGGCTTCGGCCTTGAGCGCCATCTTGGCATTGCCCGTCCATTGCACGTCGACGTCATTCGCGTCGGGCCCTATGACCGCAATGGAAACCTCGATAACCTGAGCGTCATCGTTGGTGACATCGGCTTCCTCTTTGCCAGTGCCTGTGGCCTCATCCGCTCCCGTCGCAGCGGCATCGGCGCCATCTGCCTTGACGGCAGATTCGTCGCCGTCGGCATCTACGGTGCCGGCACTATCGCTGGGGGACGAATTCCCTGCGGCATCGGCGGCGTTCGCCTCGGCTTCGCCATCAGATTCAACGGCGCCCTCGGCATCCTGAGCCTCATCACCCGCTTGCCCCACGGTTGCCGCGAGTCCGCCCTCGGCACCCTGCTCGCTCGCTGCGCCAAGATTCGCATTGGTTGCCGCCAATTGCGCTCCGTCCGCGAGGGATTCCACCGCAGCCGCATCCGCGCCGAGTGCCTCGGCAAAGGCGGCAGTGGGCACCTGCCCCACTGTCATTGCAAGTGTGAGTGCCGCCACCAACGCGCGGCGGACAACGATGTGACGGCGCGAGGCCGCCATACGGGTTCTGGCCATCCAGACACCCCTTTCATCCAGGGCCCCGCCCATCCCTTTGGACGTTCGCAGATAGAGAGGCGATCCGACTCATCCTCATCGCCGCATGCGCGCGCCGTCCGATCTGCGACGCGTCATCCGCATGCGTGGGAATCACGGTTACTGGAATAGCCGGGGACTCGCACCCCGATTCTCCTGGCGACGAGGCACGCGCCTCGCTGCCGTGCGTCTCCGCACCATCTATCGAGCCATTGTCATATCTGGAAAAGCATACCGTAAGTGCAGCACAGGCGCGAAGAAAGACTACGCGAGCGACGGCGAGCGATTCTCGGCGACGACGCCCACCACCGCATGGGGCACGTAGGGATCCTCTATCGCCGTGATCTCCTGGGGCGTGAGCACGAGGTCGCACGCGGCAACGGCGCCATCGATATGATGCGGTTTTGTCGCCCCCACCACGGGGGCGGCCACCTTGGTGAGCAGCCAGGCCAGGGCGACCTCCGTCATAGCCGCGCCCCGTGCCCCCGCGATGCGCGCGATAGCCTCGATGACGGGCGCATCGACGTCCGCCGTGGCGTCATACTTGCCGTGCGCATATGCATCGAGTTCGAGGCGTTTACTGGTCTGACCGGGGGCCTTGGCGAGCCTTCCACCAGCGAGCGCGGAGTACGGCGTCAGCGCGATCCCGTGGGTCGCCGCAAGGGGCACCATCTCGCGCTCGTCCTCGCGGGCAATCGCGTTGTAATGTCCCTGATAGCCCGAAAATGGGGTCCAGCCGTTGGCGCGGGCGATCGCGTTCGCCTCGGCAAGTTGCCACGCATAGCAATTCGAGATGCCCAATGCGCGTATCTTGCCCGCCCGAACCTGGCGATCGAGCGCGGGCAGCAGCTCCTCGATGGGGGTATTCCAATCCCACATGTGGTAGATATACAAATCGACGTAGTCCATGCCCAAGCGGGCGAGACTCGCATCGAGCAATCGCTCGATCTTGGAATCGACCGATTCCGGCCCGCGATCGCCCGGCCGCTCCCCCGCAGGGGCGTGCAGTCCGCCCAGGACGAACTTCGTGGCGACGACCACACCATCGCGTCTCGCGTACTTGGCGAGCGCCCGGCCGACGTACTCCTCGCTCGTCCCGTTTTGATACCCCATGGCCGTGTCGAAGAAGGTGATGCCCTCTCCCAGTGCACGTGCGATAATCATCGCGGACTCCTCGTATCCCAGGGTCCAAGCGTGCTGACCGTTGCCGGGATCGCCGAAGCCCATGCACCCCAAGCAGATGCGAGAGACTTCGATATCCGTCGTGCCCAGCTTGGTGTACTGCATGTCGCCTCCCATTTCTCTGGCAGCCCCGGCATTATGCGCGATGAAGTGACCGAGCGCAGCCGTGATGCGGATTCCATGAGCCCCTTGAGCTCGAACCCTGACAATCGGCCGCGCCATATGGCGATACTAGGACTTTGAGTCGGCTCCAAGGCAAATCTCCCCTTGGTGACCCGAACCCAAATCACCACATCGCCACATTCGCCACGGAGGCGGCCGCAAGGCAGGTATCGAACCTTAAGGCAAAACGGGTCGTCCTAAGCCATTTTTTGGCATATTCCGCAAACAAGTTGAGCTTTTTCGTACTCGCATCGCACATCGCCGAGTAGAGGAGGCATGCAAGCAGTTGCAACCTGCGCTTTTACTGCTGCAAACACGCGTCTACTCGGCGAAACCTAATATCGATACGAAAAACCTCAAGAAGCAATCTATAACTGGCGAATCGGCGTGCTTCCTTGGTCGCGATGGGGTGCGCGTTCGCGCTCGGAGGGCACCTCCCCCAACGTGCCCTGGTCGACCTCCTCGCCTAGATGCGACGCGTAATCCAAACGCTCGTCCGTGGGTTTGGTCGCCACGGACCACTTCCTCATCACGCGCGGGATGGCGAGATAGCCAATGAGGGCGCACACCACCAGCAGCAGCACAAAGAACAGCATTTCAGTAGACATGACCGCTCCTTTCGACGTGGTCTCAGCGCGCTTTGCGACACTTCTGTCCTACCCCAAACGGATGGCCTCAAGCGCATCTTTCCGTCAGCGGCGCAAGCCCTGGCTCGAATGCCGGCGCAAGACCAAACATCAATTTGCTTGCCCTTGAGTGAGCTCCAAGTCGTACGATGGAGAACAGATCGCGGGCCGCACGCGTGCGCGCCCGTGCGCCCAGTGAGCACGCGCCCGCCGCAAAGATGCGCGCCCGCCGCGCGCACGTCGAAAGGAGCCGCCATGCGCATCGCCGAAGTCGCAGAGGAATATGGGATCAGCGCCGACACCCTCCGCTATTACGAGCGGATCGGGCTGCTCCCGCGCGTGCGTCGCAATGCCAGCGGCATCCGCGATTACGACGAGGACGATTGCATGCGCGTATCGTTCATCAAGTGTATGCGTGGCGCGAACGTCTCCATCGAGGCGCTCATCGAGTACATGCAGCTCTTCGAGCAAGGCGATGCAACCCTCGAGGCGCGCAAGCAGATCCTCATCGAGCAGCGCGATGCGGCGCGCGAGCGGCTGGAGCGCATCCAGGCGGGGCTTGATCGCCTGGATTACAAGATCGCCCATTACGACGAGCTTCTCGCCGGGCATGGCGGCAGCGTCCCCCAATGCCCAGAGTCCAACTAGCCGCCCGACCTCGAACTCCCCGTTGTCTAGAGATTCTTGACGACCCGCGCGGGGACGCCGGCCACCACCGTGCGAGCCGGCACATCGCGCGTCACCACGGCCCCGGCGGCGATAACCGCTCCGCCCCCTATGGTCACGCCCTTGGCTCGATGAGCAATGAATGCGTCGAGCCCGTCTTGCCCAATCACCGTTGTCTCCATGTTGATCTCCATCTGTGCCTGCCAGCCGTACGCGAGCAGCGTACAACCTGAAGGTAACTCCAGGTCAAATCCCCTCCTACAACCTGGCCAGCAGCTCTTCGGCGACCTTCACGCAATCACCCACGACCTTGTACTGCGCCGATGCGAAGATGGGAGCATCGGGGTCCTCGTTGACGGCGATGACCGCCTGCGCGCCAGACATGCCCGCCAGATGCTGGATGGCCCCCGAGACCCCCAGGCTGATCAACAAGCGTGGCGCGACCGACACGCCCGTCTGCCCCACTTGACGCCACGGATCGCACCAGCCCGCCTCCACGATCGGGCGCGTGCAGCCGAGCTTGCCGCCCAGCGCATCGGCCAGATTGCGGGCGATACCGAGGTTCTTCTTCGAGCCGATGCCGCGACCCACGACCACGAGGACGTCTGCATCCGTTATCGAGTCGGCCGCCGAGGAGCGCTCGACGCCGAGTAGGCGCACACGCGGGGCGAGACGGTCGTCGAGCGGGACGTCGGAGACCGTCCCGACGCGGGCCCCATCGGGCTCGGGAGCGGCGAAGACCCCAGGGCGCACCGTGGCCATCTGAGGACGATGCGCGGGGCACACGATCGTCGCCATGAGGTTTCCGCCGAACGCCGGGCGCGTCTGCTGGAGAAGGCCCGTTTCCGGATCGACCTCCAGCATCGTGCAATCCGCGGTGAGGCCCGTCTGAAGGCGGACGGCGACGGCGGGGGCGAGCTCGCGGCCGAAGACCGTCGCTCCGTAGAGCAGCGCCTCGGGCCTGCGCTCGCGCACCAGCGAGCAGATCCACTCGGCGTGGACCTCGGCGTCGAAGGTGGAGAAGCGCGCGTCACGGCAGCGGATGACCTCATCCGCGCCCACGGAGATGAGGAGCGCCGCGTTACCGGACGGACCGTCGACGCTCTCGCGAGGCGGGAGCGCAGATTCGAGATCGGCCGCCCCCGTCCCGGGCGCACCCTCGGCGAGCAGGGCGACCACGCGGCATCCTCGCCCATCGGCGAGCGAGCGGGCCTTCCCGACAAGCTCGAGGGCCACATCCAGCGCCCTTCCCGCCTCGTCGACCTGCGCGAAGACCCAGTAGTCGCGGTATTCATCGAGGTCTTGGGGTCCGGAGGTGCCCCCGCGCTCGATCGAGAGCGCGTCCACCGGACACGCATCCACGCAGGCACCGCAGAGGATGCAGCCGTCCGTCGCCCGGGCCTTGCGTGCGCCCCACGGCCCCTCGACCTCGATACCGGCATTGCCGCACGCGCGCACGCAACGCGCGCACCCGATACATTTCTCAACGTCGATCAGCAACCCGCTCACAGCGCCATCCCCCTCATGACCTCGACGATCTGCTCCGCCTGAGCGGCGGCGTCCCCCGTGATCTCGACTCCCCGCGCATCGCCCTCGGGCACGAACGAGCGCACGACCTGCGTCGGGGACCCCGCAAGGCCGATGCGCGCGGCGTCCGCGCCGGCCGCCTCCGCCGAGAGCACGGAGATCTCCGCGTCCTCCGCCGCGAGGATGCCGGCGATGCTCGCCATGCGGAGCTCCGCAACGTCCTTGGCGACGGTGAGCACCGCGGGCAGGGGGACATCCACCGTTGCCACGCCCGCATCGGACTCACGCCGCACCGTCACGGTCCCGTCGGTGACGGCCGGCAACCCCGTAACGCCCACCGCGCACGGGATCCCCAGGGCGCCAGCGAGCTCGGGGCCGATCTGCGCCGTGTCGCCGTCGACCGCCATCTTCCCGCACAACACCAGATCGGGCACGCCAAGGCGCGCAATCCCGCACGAGAGGGCGTAAGTGGTGGCAAGGGTGTCCGCCCCGGCGAACGCGCGATCCGAAAGCAGCAGACCCGCATCCGCTCCACGCGCGATGCAGTCGCGCAGCAGCTTTTCCGTTACGGGAATCCCCATAGATAGGACGGTCACCGTGCAGGCCTCGCCCGCCGACCGGCGCTCGTCCTTGATGCGCAGAGCCACCTCAAGCGCAACGGCGTCGAATGGGTTGATGACCGCCTCGCCACCATCGCGGATGATGGTATGGGTTTTGGGGTCCATCTTGACCTCGGTGCTGCCGGGCACCGCCTTGACGCAAACGACGATGTTCATCGTGCAGCCTCCTCGATACCGTCCGGCTCCCCCACGGCCGCGTCGAGGCGTGCCTCGTCGAACAGGTTCCCGCGGTTTAAGCGCCCCGTGGGGTCGAACGCCGCCTTGAGGCGCGCCATCTCGTCCACATGCGCCTCGCCGTACATGGTGAGCAGGAAATCGCGCTTGATCTTACCCACGCCGTGCTCGGCGGACACCGCGCCGCCCATGGCGGTGACCTCACACGCCCACGCGCGGAACAGGTCCTTGCCCGCGGCGAAGTCGGCCTCGTCCCGCGGCAAGATGTTCACGTGCAGGTGGTTGTTCCCAATGTGCCCCCACGCGGCGGATTCCAGCCCGGCCTCGGCCAATGTGCGCCGGTACAGGTCTACGACATCGTGCAGGCGCTCGTCTGGCACAGACATGTCTGAGCCAAGTTTGGTGATAGAGGGGGTCACGCGTCGCCTGCGATCGATGAGTATGTTCACGCACTCGGGCACAGCATGACGGAACAGGCGTTGACGCTCGCGGTCCACATCCGTACGCGCGACCCACGTGTCCCGCTCGCTCCCGCCCACTTCTTCGAGCAGGGAACCAAGCTCGCGCAGCGCCTCCATCGCCTGCGTTTCGCCATCGCATTCCAGCTCCACGAACACGCACGCACGGTACGCATCCGGAACCTCTGGCAACGACGCGAAGGCTGCTCCATCCTCGCGCGTCGTGCGCAGGATGTCGAGAGCCGCCCCGTCGAAATACTCAAACGCGCTCGCGCAATCGAGCGCGGGGCGAGCTCGCACGACGAAATCGAGAGCATGCCCCTCGTCCTCGAAGAAGCAATTAACACCCCAGGTCACCCGCGGCGCCGGCATGAGCGCGAGCTCGAGCTCCGTGATGATCCCGAGGGTTCCGTCGGATCCGATGAACAAGTCCACGGCGTCCATGTCGTCCGCGATGAAATAGCCCGATGCGTTCTTTGCGCGCGGCATGACGTAGGTGGGGAGGTCCACGCGCATCGTGGTCCCCTGCTCCGTAGCGAGCTCCAGCGCGCGGCCCTGCGCGCACACGTCGCCTCGGCGCAGTGCCAGCGTCTCCCCGTTCGGGAGCACCACGCGCAGTCCGCTCACGTGCGGACGCATGGGGCCGTATCGGTAACTGCGCGCACCGGAGGCATTGCATGCGGCCATGCCGCCCAGACAGGCGGACGTCTCCGTGGGATCCGTGGGAAAGAACTGCTCGGGGCCGGCGTAGAACGCCTCAAGCGCCGCGCGAGAAGCGTCATCCCAGCCATGGGCGGGCAGGCTCTTCGCATGCAGGTGACGACGCAGTTCCGATAGGACCACGCCTGGCCCGACTCGCAAGAAGAACGCACCATCGGCCGCCTGACGCAGCCCCTTGTACGCATTCATGCGGACGAGGCTCACCACATGTCCCCCATGCGGTACCGCACCGCCCGCCAGGCCCGTGCGGGCGCCCTGTACGGTGATGGGCGTCGCGGGATCGAGTTCGGAAAGAATCGAACGAAGCTCGTCTTCGCACGTGGGGAAGGAGATCGACTCCGCCTCGCCGGTGCTGCGCGATTCATCGCGACGATACTCGTCGTATTCCGAAGCCCAGGGGCGTATCATCTGCATGGCATACCTCTTTACTTGAGTGGAGTGCTCCACTGTATCATGCCATGCAATTGTTTCCGATTGGCAAACGGGTGCGTATTCCAGTACCGTCTTCTCCGAACATGAGCCGATGTCGTCGAAGCGCGTCAGCCGCGGGCGGCGTCGACGAAGGCACGCCACAGCTTGAAGTCGGTCTCGAGCCTGCGCCAGGTGTACTCGGGGTGCCACTGCACGCCCAGGCAGAAGGGCTAGCCCTCGACCTCGATCGCCTCCGGCACGCCGTCGGTGGCGACTCCCGTGAGCCGCACGCCCTTGCCGAGCTTGTCGACGCAGCAGTGGTGACTCGAGTTGACCTGCACCTCGCCCTGCCAGTCGAGCACGCGCGACAGCAGAGAGCCGTCCTCGACCGCGATGGGATGCGCGGGGTCGTGCAGGATGGGCAGATGGCGCCAGTGCACCTTGCCCTTGGGGACGGGCAGGCTCGGAACGTCCATGCACAGGGTGCCGCCCAGGGCGACGTTCAGGATCTGCATGCCGCGGCACGTAGCGAAGAGGGGCTTGTGCGCGGCGAGCGCAGCCTTGATGAGCTTCAGCTCGAAGGCATCGCGCTCATGGCAGAGCAGGCGCTCGTCATACGGCTCCTCGACGCCCCACAGCGCCGGGTCGACGTCGTGCCCGCCCGGGATGGCGATGCCGTCCGCCATCTCTATATAGCGGGCGATGACGTCCTCGTCCTCGGTGAGTGTCATGATGAGCGGCAGTCCGCCCGCGGCGAGGATCGCCTCGAGGAACACGGTGGCCCCGGTCTCCTCGGGCGCCAGGCGCTCGGGCATCTGAAGGCAGGGCTTGGGCTGCTCCAGGCGCGGGGCGATCAGGATTATCGGTCGGTCGTCTGCTGAGGTCATGCTTAGTGTCCCTTGATGGAGTCGAGAAAGTCACGGGCGCGTTGCGTGGTCGGGTGGTCGAAAAACTCGTCGGGGGCGCCCTCCTCGACAATGGCCCCGTCCGCCATGAAGACCACGCGGTCGGCGACGCGGCGGGCGAAGTTCATCTCGTGCGTCACCACGATCATGGTCATGCCCCGGCGCGCCAAATCGACCATGACGTCGAGGACCTCGTTGATCATCTCGGGGTCCAAGGCGGAGGTGGGCTCGTCGAAGAGCATCGCCTTGGGGCGCATGGCGAGCGAGCGAGCGATGGCGACGCGCTGCTGCTGGCCGCCGGAGAGCTGGGCGGGGACCTTGTGTGCCTGGGACGCGACGCCCACGCGCTCGAGCAGCTCCATCGCGCGCTCCTCCGCCTCGGCCTTGGGCAGGCCCAGCACCTCGGTGGGGCCGATCGTCACATTCTGCAAGATGCTCATGTGCGCGAACAGGTTGAAGCTCTGGAACACCATGCCGAGCTCGGCGCGCATGGCGGCGAGTTCCCGCCCCTCCTCGGGAAGGGGCTGGCCCTCGATGATAATCTCGCCGGAATCGATCGTCTCGAGGCGGTTGATGGCACGGCAGAGCGTCGATTTGCCGGAGCCCGAGGGGCCGATCACCACAACGACCTCGCCCTTTCCAACGGAAAGGCTCACGTCCTTGAGCACATGGAGTTCTCCGAAGTGCTTGTCCACATGGCGGAGCTCGATGATCGGGGTCTGTTCTGACATGTCTCGTCCAATCTTTGAGCGGCGCGGGGAGCGCCGGAAAACCATCCTACGGGGCAATGCGGGCCACCCCCGCGGGAGGGCGGGGCGCCCACGTGCCCGCCGGAGCCGCGAGGGGCGTGGCCTTACGCGGGGTTGGTGCTGTAGCGGCTCACCACGCGGGTGCCACTGCGGCGCGCCACGTACACGGAAAGCTGGTTGATGGCGTAGTTGAGCAGGATGTAGATGACCGCCACGACCAGGTAGGTGCTCACCAGGGCGTCGTAGTTGGTGATGAGTACGCGGGCGTTCTGCAGCATGTCCGGATAGCTCACCACGTACGCCACGGTGGTGTCCTTGACCACGACCACCAGCTGCGAGATGAGCGAGGGGATCACGTAGCGGATCGCCTGGGGCAGCACGATCTTGAGCTTGACGCGGAAGGGCCTCATGCCGAGCGCGAGCGCCGCCTCGGTCTGCCCGCGCGGCACGGCGTTGACGCCCGCGCGAAAGACCTCGGCGAGGACGCCCGAGGCGGCGAGTGCCACGGGCAGCGTGATCATCCAAAACGACGACATCTTGATGCCGTACTGCGGGACCACCAGGAAGAAGAAGTAGATCAAAAGCAGGCTCGGCACGCCGCGGAAGAAGTCGGTGACCACGCGGCAGAGCGCGGCGAGCGGTCGGATGCCGCTCGTGCGCCCCAGCATGAGCGCGAGCCCCAGCACGAGCGCGATAGCGCCGGCGGTCAGCGCCACCGCGAGGGTCCCCCGCAGGCCGGCAAACAGGTACGACCAGGTGCTCATCTGCGTGAAGAACATCCAGTACCTGGGATCGAGCTGGCCGGTCGCCCAGAACTGGTGCACCACGAACGCGAGCAGCATCGCCACGGCCACGGCGCTGACCGCCGTTCCGATGCGGATCTTGACCCGCGTCTTGGGGCCGGGGGTCTCGTACAGGGCGTCGCGGATGCTGACGGCGCCCGAAGTTGCCTGCGCGCTCATCGGACGATCCTCACCTTCTTGTCGATGCGGTTACCCACGAAGGCTATGGCGACCGCGGTGAGGGCGTAGCCCGCCGCGGCGATGCCGAAGGCCAGGATGCCGCCGGTGGAGCGGGTGTTGATGTAGGACACCACGCCCGTGAGCTCCGGCGGGTCGAGCGGGACCTGCGAACCGAGGGAGGTGGTGAGCAGCACGGCGATGAGCAGGTTGGTCATGGGCAGGACGGTGGTGCGCAGCGCCTGGGGGATCACGATCCGGCGGAGCATCTTCCCAAAGGAGAGGCCCAGCGAGCGGGCGGCCTCGATCTGACCAACGCCGATGGTGTTGATGCCGCTCATGAAGTTCTCGGAGCCGAAGGCGGAGGCGACGAGGATCACCGTGAGGATCACGCAGGTACGGTAGGGCAGCACCAGGTTCAGGCTCGGCAGCGCGTACACGATGATGATGAGCAGCGACACGCCCGGGATGTTGCGGAACACCTGGACGTAGCCGTCGCCCAAAACGCGCAGCGGCTTAAAGGGCGACACGCGCATCACCGTGACGGCGATGGCGACCAGCATCACCAGCGCGAAGCACAGCGCCGTCATGCCCCACGTGGACAGCAGCGCCTCCCAATAGTTCCGCCCATAGGTGGCAAGCAGCTCAGACAGCCCCATGAGCTCCCCTTCCCCGACTTCTCATCCACAGCGGCCCGTCCCGACTGCACGCAGCGGGACGGCCGCCCGATTCCATACATGGTATGCGAAGGGCGCCCCGCCCGCCCGGCACAACATCTGTCCCAAGCGGACGCGGGCGCCCCGCATATCCCAGACATCACGCGGCGGAGGGCCCGTCCTCGCAGGACCGCCGCCGAGCGCATGGCGAACTTACGCGCCGATCGCCGGAGGCTGCGGAACCTCGTCGATCTCGGCACGGTCGCCGATGCAGAGCTTCCACAGCTCCTCCCACGTGCCATCCTCCTCGATCTGGGAGAGGAAGGCATTCACGAACTCGACGCCGTCGGAGTCGAGCGGCAGGCCGATGCCGTAGAGGTCCTCGGGGCCGAACGGGTCGCCGGCCATCTTGTACTTGCCAGGCTGCTTCATCATGTCGGAGAACAGCATGTTGCGGTCGATCACGTAGGCGTCAACGCGACCCTGGGCGAGAGCGCTGCGGGCCTCCTCGTCGGTCTTGAACTCCTGCAGCTTGGCGTCGGGGCAGACCTCCTCCATGATGCTCGGGCCGGTGGACCCGGACTGGGCGGCGACGTTCTTGCCAGCGAGGTCGTCCACGCTCGCGATGTCGTCGTTGTCGGCGAGGACGAGGATGGACTGCTGCGTGCTGTAGTACGGGCCGGCGAAGGAGATGAGCTTCTTGCGGTCCTCGGTGATGGAGTAGGTGGCGAAGACGGCGTCGACCTGATCGTTCTGCAGGACGGACTCGCGCGTGTCGGACGTGACCTGAGTGGTCTCGAACTTGGACTCGTCGCCCAGGATGTAGCGGACGAGCAGCTGGGACAGGCCGGCGTCGAAGCCGCGGAGCTTGCCGTCCTTCTCGTTGAGGAGGCTGAAGAGCATGGAGGTCTGGACGACGCCCAGGCGCATGGTACCGGCCTCCTTGATTTTGCTCGCCCACTCGCTCGCGGCGACGGTGGCGTCATCGGCAACGGAACCGGCGGCGATCAGCTTGTCATATGCATCGGCGTCGAGCGCCACGGGCTCCTGGTCCTCGGCAACATCATCGGTGGAGGCAGAGCCGGCGGGCGTGGACGCGGGCGCCTCGCCGCAGGCGGCAAGCCCGAGCGTGGCGACGCCGGCGGCGGCAGCGCCGAGCACCTGGCGACGGTTGAGCATGAACTCGCGGGTCGTACTACTCATGGAAAATCCCCTTCCATTAGAGGCGATACGTTAACCTACCAAATTACAAGGTTAGATTACAGGCGTCCAAAAACACTTGTAAGGTGTTATGCCCCAAATACCCTAAGTTGTAACAAACACCATGATGGTTTCTTTTTTGCCGGGTCGTTACGCTTGCGCGCGCGACATCCGGTCTATCTGGCGCTACGCCCCGCATCCTCGGACAGCAGGCACCGTACATCGGCAACGACGCCCTCAACTGTCACGCCGTTCTCGGCAAGCAGCTCATCGACATCGTAACGGTCGGGGAAACCCTTGGACACGCCATAGCACAGCACGCGGGAGTCCGTGCCACCCAGATACCGCGCGACCTTCTCGCCCCAGCCCCCCTCGAGCACTCCGTCCTCAAGCGTCACGACCACCGTATGCGCTGCAGCGATCTCGTTCAGCGTATCTTCGTCAAGCTCCGTGGCGAAACGCGGATTCACGAGCGTTGGAGAAAGCCCCTCGCCCATCAGCGCATCGCACACCCGCTCGCCAAGGCCAAAGAAACTGCCGAGCGCCAACACGGCCACATCCTCGCCCTCGCGGACCACTTGGTAATGCGGCGTGTCGAACGATAGCCGATCATCACCGGAAACGAGCCCAGGCCGACTCTCGACCCCGTTGCCGGGAACGCGAATCACCACGGGCCGTGCATCCTGCGCCATCGCCCAATCGAGCATGGCCTCGTATTCCTCGCGGCACGCAGGGGCAAGGCAACGCAGGTTGGGCATGCCCCCCATGAGGGCGAGGTCGAAGAAGCTCAGGTGGGTGGCGTCGGAGGTGCCGAACACCGAGGAGCCGAAGTCCAGGAACACCACGGGCAGGCAGTTGAGGCACACGTCGTGCCAGAACTGGTCGTAGGCGCGCTGCATGAATACGCCGTACAGACCCAGGACCGGCTTAGCGCCCGCGCGAGCAAGGCCCGCCGCATACGTCACGGCGTGCTCCTCGGCAATGCCCACGTCCACGAATTGCCTGCCGGCGCGTGCACGACGCCAGGGGGTGAAACCCATGATGTAGGGCGTTGCCGCCGAGATTCCCACCACGCGCGAATCTAGCTGCATGGCGTTCAGCAGATAGGCGCCGGTGATGCCGGCGTAGGTCTCGGAATCCTCGCAGCGGTTGCGGGGGAACACGTCATAGCTGCCCGACTCGATATCGAACGGCCCCACGTGGTGCCAACTTTCCGAATCCGCCGCCGCAGGCTCGTAGCCGGCTCCCTTGGTGGTGCACACGTGCACCACAATAGGATGGTCGACGTCGCGGACATCGCGAAGGACGCGCTCAAGCTCGGCCTCGTCATTGCCCTTGGCAACAAAACGATAATCGAGCCCCAGGGTGCGGAAGAAATTGTTGGGGGCCTCGCCACCGGTCTCGCGAAGCTCCGCGAGGTTGCGGTAGAGGCCGCCGTGGTTCTCGGCGATGGACCAGCCGTTGTCGTTCACGATAACGATGACCCCGGAGCCCAGCTCGGCCAGGGCGTCAAAGCCCTCGAACGCGAGCCCGCCCGAGAGCGATCCGTCGCCAATCACGGCGACTACGCGATAATCCTCGTCTTTAAGGTCGCGAGCCTTCGCCATGCCGCAAGCAAGGCTTACCGACGTGGAGGTGTGCCCCATGGAGAACAGGTCATGTTCGGATTCATCGGGATTGGAGAAACCCGAAAGCCCGCCGAATTCCGATGGATCGAGATAGTTGCTCGCGCGACCCGTGAGCATCTTATGAGCATAGGTCTGATGCGAAACATCGAAGACGATCTTGTCGTGCGGGGAATCGAATACACGGTGCAGAGCCACCGTCAACTCGACGACGCCCAAATTGGACCCAATGTGACCTCCCACCGAAGCGGAGCTCACCAGAATGGCGCGACGGATCTCCTCGCAAAGAATCGGCAGGTCACAGGGCTCGAGGTCCTTGACGTCTTGCGGCGATGAAATGCGTTCCAGCAGCATGCGTGCGACGAACCTCCCTGGACGCCGAAAAGTAGCAACGTATTGTTTCAGAGTACCAGTTTCCCACACTCCGGTGATGAAGATGTGCGTCATCCGCCGAACGGCAAGCACGAAGTGCGCCGTGGCCGCGTGACTTGCGACCGCCAGCGCCCGTCTCCAACTGCTCCCCAGCTGCTCCATCCGCCCGCAGCTGATCAGGTACGCCCAGCGAGGAGGACTTCCTTAAACCCGCTTGTGGCGTTTAAGAGCGCGGGCGACGGTCAGGGCGAACCCCACGGCAACCAAAACGGCCGTGATCATGTACACCACGCGATAGCCGGAGAGGAAGATGTCGGGCCGGCCTTCAACGAACGCCGTGACCGGGTGCCCCGCGGCCGCGCCCATCTGCCCGTAGAGGATGGAGGTGGAACCGGAGATGCCGATCGCCATGCCCAGGTACCGAGCGAGCGCGCTGGCGCTACCGGCGAAGCCGAGCATCTCAATGGGCACCGACCCCATGATGAGCGAATTGTTGGGCGACTGGAAAATCGACGTACCGCATGACGCAAGGCCCAGGCAGAACAGGATCCAGGGAATGGAGGCGTCCATCCCCAGCGTCCCAATGAGATACAAGCCGACGCTGAACGACGCCAACCCCACGCACGTGGGCACCTCGCAGCCAATGCGATCGGACACCGCACCGGAAATAGGACCGACAAGTGCGTTGGCCAGGGGGATAACGCAGAAGATGAGACCGGAGAGACCTGGATCGAACCCTCGAGCGTCCTGGAGATAGAACGGCGTCATGAGTTCGTAGACGCCAATCGCCACAAAGCTGATGAACAGGCAGATAAGGTTCACCACGAAATGCCTATCGCAGAAGATGCCAAACGCCACCAAAGGCTGTTCGACCGCACGCTCGTGACGGACGAACAGAACGAGCAGTATAACGCCCACCGCAAACGAACCGGCAACAAGCAGCCCGGGGTTGCTCTGCAGCATGGTGACGGACAGGAATGTGAGCAACATGCCGGGGACGAGTAGAACCGCGCCAAAGACGTCCATGGTCCCACCCTCGACTGTGGACCCTGTGCGCGGCAGAGTAAATCGGCCCAGCACAAGCGAGAGCACACCCACGGGAACGTTGATGAGGAAGATGTACTCCCAAGGCATCACCGCCACGATGAAACCGCCGAGCACGGGCCCGCACATCATGCCGAGCGCGACAAAGCTCGCCAACAGCCCCAACGCGCGACCGCGCTCGCGAGCGGGAAACGCCTCGGTGATGATGCCCATGTTGTTCGCCATGGCCGATGCCCCGCCGATGCCTTGCACCGCACGGGACACCACAAGTGCGGGCAGCGTGGTGGAAAGGCCGCACATGAGTGAACCGATGGTGAAGATCACCACGCCGAACTCGAAGAAACGAACCTTGCCGTGCAGGTCGCCCAGGCGCCCGAACACGAGCAGGAACGCGCACATGGTAAGCAGGTAAACCGATGAGACCCATTGGATCTGACCAAGGCCGGCTTCCAGAGCCTTCTGCATCACGGGGAGGGCCACGTTGACGATGCTCGAATCGAGCGTAGCCATAAAGGTCATGATGAGCACCGTGAACAGGATGGCCCATTTGTTCGGCTTCTTTGCCGCATCGGTCGTTTGACTCATGCGCGCCCTTTCCACATAAAAGCGGGTTCCCACCTCATAGCAGCATGAGCTGAGAACCCGCGTCGGTTCGGTTGCGCTATTTTTGCATGGAACGGCGCGAACCTCCATGCACATCTCGTCACTTCATGCCAAAACCAAGGCTGCCGCGAAAGGTAACTCTCGCGGCACTCTCGGCACGAATATGCCGAAAATCCTCCGCGAAAGTACACTCTCGCGGATGTTGTGGACACGTGAGGAAGTTGTCTGCACGCGTATGCGAGGTTGTCGAAGGCCTCGGTTACCGCGCCGCCTCGAGCTCGAGCAGGGCGCGTTTGCGCTCCACGCCACCGGCGTATCCGGTGAGCGATCCGTCCGCACCCACCACGCGATGGCAGGGCACGATGATCGAGATGGGATTTCGGCCCACTGCCGCACCAACGGCACGCGGAGAGGGCGTCTTTGCGGCATCGCCTTCCAGCCCCGCTTCCGTGAACCCGCGGCGACGCGCCACCCGATGGGCCAATTCGCCATAGGTGACCGTCTCGCCATAAGGGATCTCAAGCAACGCGACCCAAATCGCATGTTGGAACTCGGTGCCCTCGATGTGCAGAGGTGGGGTCCAACGCGGCGCTTGACCGGCGAAATACGCGTTCAGCCACGCCCATGCACGCTCGAGCACGCCCACCGCAGCGGTATTCCGCGGGTCCTCGGCGTTCAGGGGGCTGCACCCGGATACGGCATCGCAGCCCTCAATCTTCTCGCACGTGACGGCAGGTGCGGCCTCGGCATGCGGCTCGGCATGCACGGCAGCGTTCACCGCGTCCTCGAATACACCTCGCTCCATGTCAAAGGAGGGCTCATCGCCCTCAAGCGTGGAGCCGTAATGCGCTTGGTCGGCAAACCACAAACCCGTGAGCCCACGCGCGTCGGCGGCAAGCGTGATGTCGCCTAGCGGCGAGTGGTAGGTGGTGGTTATCATGCGGTCCCCCTTACAGCACAGTCGATTCATTGTACCGCCGCCACAAGGTCACCTAGCCTGGCACGTTGGGATATATACGGTACGCAGTGTGGCTTCGCTTCACTCCATAAAACACCGCTACGGTATATATCCCAGCGCTCCCCCCTTCCGCACCTGCAGCGCTTCAACCTCTTTATCCCGCCTGCATAGGTAAATGAGTTCAAAAGCACTCAATCGCCGATTTAGCCGAGCACGAGGCGTGGCGGGCCTTATATACCGTAGGAGCGTTTTTGTGGAGCGAAGCGGAACCACGCTCCGGAGCGTATATAAGGCCCGCCACGAATCAGGTGCAGCTACTCGGCGCTCTTGAGGGCTCCCACCATATCGATCTTGTCGAGGCTGCGATTGGTCATCTGGTTGATGATGAGCGTGAACACGAGCGCCATGATCGAGGCGAACACATACGTCTGGGGCTCGACGATCGTGTCGAAGAACAGCGACGGCATGCGCAACACGTACGTAAGGAACCGCGTGATGAGGTACCCGAGGGGCCATCCCGCCACGATGCCGATGAGCGTGAGGACAATCGTCTCCTTGTTGATGTAGCGATACACCTCGCGCCGGCGGAAGCCCAGCACCTTGATGGTGGCGAGCTCGCGTTCGCGCTCGGAGATGTTGGTGTTGGACAGCGTGAAGACCACGGCGAACGCCAACGCAGCCGCCATGACCGTCACCACGTACACCACCACGTCGATGATCTTGAAGCTCTCTGAGAAATCATTGGCGATCTTGGTGGAGCTCGACACACTCACGAACGTGTTCCCAGCAGAGAGCTCATCAGCAAGGGCGATCTTTTCGGCATCCGTGCCCTCGAGACTGACCAGGAACGCGTTGGGTATGCACGGCTCGCCAAAGGCCTCTTGGTAGGCACTCTCCGTCATGAAGATGAAATTGCCCAGGAAGTTAACGGTAATACCGTCCACGCGGGCACTGCCGGTTTGCAAGGCGGTGTCCTGCAGCGCGAGCTCGTCGCCCAGGCCAAATCCCAACACCTGCTCGGCGTTCTTCGTGATGAGCGCTCCGTTATCCTCACGCGGGAGTCCAAGCTCCTCGCCGCCCATCGCCGGAGCAAGGAACGAGGTATGGGAGCCGTCCTCGGTCTTCATGTAGGCAGACAGGTCCGCGTTGTCGGGGACAACGATGAGCTGGATGTTCTCCTTCACGCCGCCAAACTCGGCGGTGACCGTATCGACGCGCGCCTCGAGCATCGTGTCGATGGCACCCGTGGCGCGCAGTTCGTCCTCACCCTGGGAGAAGTCCGCGTCGGCCGTCACGGCCAGCAGGTCGTAGCGCACGATGCCCTCCGAGCCGTACTGGCGCGGCTTGAGCGAGATCACCGTGTCGCGAATGCCCAGGCCGCAGATCATGAGCGCGGTGCACCCGGCAATACCGAAAACCGTCATGAGGAAGCGCTTTTTGTAGCGGAAGAGGTTGCGCGCGCTCACCTTGTTGAGGAAGGAGAGGCGCCGCCACACGGGCGTGATGCGCTCGAGCAGGATGCGCTTGCCCGCGCGCGGGGCCTTGGGGCGCATGAGTGAGGCAGGCGTTTCCCTGAGCACGTGGCGGCACGCGAGAAACGTTGCGCCCACGATTCCGACGGCGAACAGGGTGATGCCGAGTGCCGCCGTGAACGCGTTGAAGTGCAGCTGGAACGGCGGCAGCGCGTACATGGTGGTGAAGATGGTGAAGATGATCTCGGGCAGCACGATGAAGCCAAGGGCGTCGCCTGCAATGCCGCCGGCCAAGCATGCGGCGAACGAGTAGATGAGGTACTTGGAGAGAATACGGCCGCGGCTGTAGCCAAGCGCCTTGTACACACCGATGAGCCCGCGATCTTCCTCGACCATGCGCGTAACCGTAGTGAGGCTGATGAGCACCGCCACCGTGAAGAAGATGAGGGGGAACACCGTGGCGATGGATTCGATGGAGCTCGCGTCCGATTCGATGCTCGCGTAGCTGGCAAGCGAGCTGCGGTCCTGGATGTACCAGGTGGCGCGCTCGATGCCATCCACCTCGGATCGGGCGTCGGCAAACTTGGCATTCGCGCTAGCCTTTTGCTCATCGAGCTCTGCTTGACCCTCGGCGGCTTCGGCGGAGCCCTCGGTAAGCTCGGCTCGTCCGCTCTCAAGCTGCGCCTCGGCGCTGGCGCGCTGTTGGTCGAGCGTGGCCTGCGCCGCCTCGAGCCGCCCCAGGCCCTGGTTCGCCTTGGCGCGAGCCGCGTCGAGCTGCACCTGGCCAGCCTCGATCTTGCCGAGCGCCGCCTGCACCGTGGGCTTGCTGAGCACCGCGTCCGCGATGTCGTCGGCTTGCGATGACATGTCGGAAAGCTGGCCCGAGAGCGTCGTCAGCGTGTTCTTGATGGTGAGGACCCGGTTCTTGGCCTCTTGGATATCAGACTCGTTTTCTGGATATGCGGAGACGAGTGCCTTGATCTGCTCGATCTGACCTGAGAGATCGGGGCGAATGACGGCAAGCCGGTCGAGCGCGGCGAGCGCCTCCTCCTTCGCCGCGGGATCGCCGACGGGCAACCGGTCGAGCGCGGCAATGATCCCGTCGCAAAGCTCCTCGGCCTGCTGCAATTGGCCAGACGCCTCGTCAATATACGCCGTGATGGCCGTGGTGAATTCCGCCTTTGCCGTGGCGTCACCCTCCAGCAACCGCTGCCAAGCGGCCTCCGGCCACGTATGGCTGGTGAGCCCGCTGTTCATGATCGCCTTGAGCGTTGCGGCTCCCGACTCAGCCTGAGCTATCTGCGCGAGAGCCGACTCAGCTTGAACGCGTCCAGCGTCGAGCTCGGTCTGTCTGGCGTCAATGACGGCCATGCCGGAAGTCAACTGCGTGCGAGATGCATCGAGCTTGGCCTGAGCGTCCGCAAGCTGGCGGCGCGCATCCGCCCCTTGCGCCGCGAGCGCGGCCTCGCCCTCGGCGATCTGAGCGAGCGCATCATCGATCTGGGCCTGTGCATCTTCGAACTGCTTGTCCGCCTCCGCCTGCGCGTCGTCGACCTCTTTGCGTGCATCGGCTTTGAGGCCCTCGCTCCGTGCCTCCTCGCGCTGCTCGCGAATGTCCTCAACGCGCTGTTTCACCTCATCGACCATATCCTTGTACTCATCGGAGTAGGTCATGAGATCTGCCGCGCCTTTTACCGTGAGGTAGGCAACGGTGAACGTGCCACGGTCCAATACGGCGCCGGGCGTGAGGAAAAATGCGTACTGCGATCCTCCCGAGCTGCGAAAGCTCATAGTTTTGCTACCCGCGTTCACGTCCATGGGGTCGAGCACGGAAGCTGTGATCGTGTACTCGCCGCGCTTGAAGATGGCGGAGGAGCCTCCCGCTGCCAGGGCCGTATCGTCAGCGGCGTCGGCGGTCCCCGTGGCATCGGCGGTCACCGCAGCGCCGGCGGTTCCCGCGTCGTCGCCCGCTTCGCCAGCGTCGTCGGTGGCCCCTGCGGCGCTGGGCTCCTCGCCTTCGCCCTCGAAGGTCACGGTATCACCGATCTTCTTGCCGCTCACATCGAGGTACTTCTGCGTCACGGCGACCTCGTTGACATCGCGCGGCAGGCGCCCCTCGATCACCTGGGGTTCATTCATCCCCGCCGGCAAGAGCGCCTTGAGGTCAACCTTCGCGCTTGCACCTTTGACCTGAGTGTATGCCGTTTCGGAATACCCGCCCTCTACCACATCGACACCGTCTATCTTGGCCAGGGCCTCTATATCGCCCTCGTCCAGACCCAGCGTGGATTGGATCGAGATATCGAACAGCCGCTGGCTGTCGTAGTAGCTGTCGGCGGTGAAGCGCAGGTCGTCGCAGGCGGCCTTGAGGCCGACGAGCATCGTGGCGCCCAGCGCGGTGATGACGAACAACGAGATGAACCGCTTGAGATTGCCCGTGATGGTGCGGGCGATGTCCGTTCTGAACGCGTTTGGACGCCGGTTACCGGAACGACGGTCCGTCTTTCTCCCCTTCATAGACACCGTCGCTTACCACTCGATATCGGCGATGGGTGTGGGTGTGGCGTTCACGCGCATGTCGGTCACGCGGCCGCTCTTGAAACGGATGAGGCGGTCGGCCATGGGGGCGAGCGCGGAGTTATGCGTGATGATGAGGACCGTGATGCCATCGCGACGGCACGTGTCCTGCAGCAACTGCAGCACTTGCTTGCCCGTCTGGTAATCGAGGGCGCCCGTGGGCTCGTCGCACAGCAGGAGCTTGGGGTTCTTGGCCAGCGCTCGGGCGATGGATACGCGCTGCTGCTCGCCACCGGAAAGCTGCGAGGGGAAGTTCGCCATGCGCTCGCCCAGGCCCACCTTGCGCAGGCACTCGGCGGCGTCAAGGGAGTCGGGGCAAATCTGGGAAGCGAGCTCGACATTCTCAAGCGCAGTGAGGTTGGGCACGAGGTTGTAGAACTGGAACACGAAGCCCACGTCGGCGCGGCGGTACTCCACGAGATCGTCCTCGGTCGCCGCACTCACGTCGCGACCATCTACGACGACATGCCCACTCGTGGCGGCGTCCATGCCGCCCAGGATGTTGAGCGCGGTGGTCTTGCCCGCGCCGGAGGCGCCGAGGATCACAGCGAGCTCGCCGCGCTCGACCTCAAACGACGCCCCGTCCAGCGCGTGGACTTCGGCATCACCCGAGCCATAAACCTTCGTCACATCGCTGAACTCGATATATGCCATACGCGGCGCTCCCGTTGCGTGGGTTCCCATAATGAATTGATATACCCACAAGTATAGGCATCAGGCAGATACGTGGGCAGCATGTGCGAATATCGAACCACATCGACCCGACAGCTTGGAGAATACCGATCGCGCTCTTTGCGCTGGCGGACGTTGCGGTGCCTGCGCTCGCAAGAGGACGTGGTTACTTTTGTAGCAGGACCGCGCCGAAGGCGGTGGGGCCGCAATGGCTGGAGATCACGCCACCAACCTGCGTCCACGCGATGTCCTCGAAACCGAGCTCGCGGGCATATACCTCCATGTCGCCGCGCAGTTCCTCGGACAGGCCCACGGAATACGCGAGGCCAATATGCGAAAAATCGATATCGCCCTTCTCGACCATGTGGTCGAGGAACGCACGGGCGCACTTGAGCATGGAGCCACGGAACTTCTTGGTGGCGACGAATTTACCACCCGCGACCTCGATGCACGGCTTGATCTTGAGCAGATGCGCACCAAGGAACGCCACGTTGGAGAGGCGACCGCCCGCCTTGAGGAAGGCGAGGTCTGTGGGAACGAAGCCCAAAAGCACGCGGTCCATCACGCTCTCGACGAAGGAGAATATTTCCTCGACCGTCGCATCGGGGTTCGCCTCGATATACTTGGCGGCCTCGACGACAATGAGCGACTGACCCACAGAGACGAAGCGTGTATCCATCGAGTACACGTAGTCGCGGCCCTCGGCGGCGATCTTAGAGGACTGATGCGAGCAGGTGGTCACCTCGGAATACGCAAGGTGCAGGATGGTGGCTTCGGGCTGCTCGGCGTGGATGCGATCGTAAACCTCATTGAAGTCCGCAGGAGAACAACCACTCGTCTTTGGCATCTGACCCATCTCATTGCAGCGCGAGTAGATCTCAAGCGGATCGATCGAGCCGTCGTCCACCGTCTCGTCCCCCATCGTCACGTGCATGGGAACACTCACGATTCCGTAGTGCTCACGCAGCTCCGGCGTGACATCTGCGCCGGATTCGACCACGATGACATACTTGCTCATACAGACCACGACCATTCCTATCGTATTCAGACGCGAAAGGCGCCGCCCGCACATCCGTGCAGACGACGCCCTCCGCTGTCATTCCGTGCTTCGACTAGATTGTACACACTTTACTTAGTAGTGTTGCTTTACTCGTGGACGGTTTCGATTGCCGTTGAGCAGCTGCACGCAACGTACGCGGCCTACTCGCAGAGCAGCTTTGCAATCTGGACCGCATTTGTCGCCGCGCCCTTGCGAATCTGATCGCCGCAGCACCAAAACGTGATGCCGCGCAGCGCCTCCGGATTGGAGATGTCGCGGCGGATGCGGCCGACCCAGATGAGGTCTTGGTCGGTCGTGTCCAGCGGCATGGGCCAACGGTCGTGCGCGCTCTCTGCGTTCAGGTCGTCCACAAGCTTCACGCCAGGTGCAGCGGCAAGGGCCTCGCGCGCCTGCTCAAGTGTGATGTCGCGCTCGAACTCGAGCGTGATACTCTCGGAATGCGAACGAACCACCGGTACGCGCACGCAGGTGCAATTAACGCGGAGCTCGGGCAGATGCATGATCTTGCGCCCCTCGTTTTGCATCTTCATCTCCTCGGAGGTGAAGCCCTCGAACTTCTCGCCGCCGATCTGCGGGATGAGGTTGCTGGCGAGCTGCGCGGCGAATGCGCTCGGTGCGGGAATCTCCTCGCCGCGCCCCATGCAGCCGATCTGCTCCTCGAGCTCTCGCATGCCCGGGACGCCGGCACCACTCGCGGCCTGGTACGTCGAGACGATCATGCGCTTGACACCGGCGATTTGGTGAAGCGGCCAGGTGGGAACGAGGCCGATGATGGTGGCGCAGTTGGGGTTGGCGATGATGCCCTTGTGGTTGAGGGCATCGGTGGCGTTGATCTCGGGAACGACCAGCGGCACGTCCGCATCGAGGCGGAAGGCGTGCGAGTTGTCCACAACCACCGCACCGCGCTTGACGGCCTCGGGGTAGAGCGCGAGCGCGATGTCGTCCTCCGCCGCGCCGAGCACGATGTCGACCCCGTCGAACGCCTCGGGTGCCGCGGCCTCGACCGTGACCTCGCCCCACGGAGTCTCGACGACCTTGCCGGCCGAGCGCGGGCTCGCAAGCAGCTTGAGGGAGCCAACCGGGAACTCCTGCTCCTCCAGGCATTGAAGCATCTGCGTGCCCACCGCTCCGGTGGCGCCCACGATGGCGACGGAATATGTCTTCATGTTGTCCCCCTTCTCAAAAGGATATGTCGAATGCCACCCTCACATGACGTGACGAGCGGGCGCATGCTCTGCTTAAAACGGGCTCGGCGTCGGCTCGAGATCGGCCGTGGTAACAATGCCGTTCTCATCGGAGAACGCCTCGTAAATGGTCTTGATGGCGCGGTCAAAATCGCGCTCCTCGACGCCGACGATGATGTTGATCTCGTCGCAGCCCTGGGTGATCATGCGGACGCTCACGCCCGCCTCGCCCAGCTTGCCGAACAGGTGCCCCGAGATACCGGCGCGCCCGCGCAGGTTGCGGCCAACCGTCGCAATGAGCGCCAGGTTCTCGACAACCTCAATCTCCAGCGGCTCGACTTCCTCCTGGATATCGGAAACGAGCGAGTACAGGGAGTCCTTGACGTCGGCGGCCTGAACGACTGCGGCAAACTGGTCCACACCCGTGGGCATGTGCTCGACCGAGACACCATAGCGCTCAAAGACGGACAGGGCACGACGCATGAAGCCAATGCGGCTCTTGGTGCGGTCACGCGAGACGTTGATGGCGAGGAACCCGCGCTTGCCGGCGATGCCGGTGATGATGGGCTCGGAATCGCCCTCTTTGGCGGTCTCGGAAATGATGGTGCCCGGATCCTCGGGCGCATTGGTGTTTTTGATCACGAGCGGGATGCCGGCATCGCGCACGGGGAAGACGGCCTCCTCATGCAGGACGCTCGCGCCCATGTAGGAGAGTTCGCGAAGCTCCTCGTAGGTGATGCGGGGAATGGGCTGCGCGCCCGGCACGATGCGAGGATCGGCGGAGAGGAAGCCCGAGACGTCCGTCCAGTTCTCGTAGAGATCAGCCTCCAGGCACTGGGCGAGGATGGAGCCGGAGATGTCTCCGCCGCCGCGGTCGAGCAGGCGGATCTTACCCTCCTTGGTGGCACCGTAGAAGCCGGGCATGACGAATCCGCCTTCGCGGGCGTTTTCCTTGACGAGCTCCGCCGTGCGCTTCATTGAGAGCGTGCCGTCGTGGTGGAAGGCGACCATATCCGCAGCGTCGATGAACGGCAGCCCCAGGTACTCGGCCATGAGGCGCGCAGTGAAGTACTCACCGCGGCTCACAAGCTCCTCGGTGGTGTACCCGCCGGTACGGGCGCGCTCGGCAAACGCCGCGAACTCATCGCGGATCGGATAGTCGAGGTTCAACTCGTCGGCGATGTCGAAATAGCGCTGGCCGATGTCGGTAAGCAGGTCCTCGCAGGAAACGTGGTAGTTCACGTGAGCGTCTACGAGATACAGCAGGTCGGTGACCTTGGTGTCGGCCTTGGAACGGCGTCCGCACGCACTCACCACCACGAAGCGGCGTGCCGGGTCGGCGTCGATAATCGCCTTGATCTTGCGGAAATGCTCGGCGTCGGCGACGGACGAACCGCCAAATTTGGTGATCTTGATCATGGTGCGCAGAAACCCCTCCCCAGCGCTTGCCGCAAACGGGCAGCGCGACATGACACGTAGGCTGCCACTTTACCATGAGCTAGTAGGGCAGCTCAAAGGTGTCACCATTGTTTCCAAATAAAGAACGTCATGTGGAATGGCGCTGTAAAGGCCCGCGCCTGCGTTCACTTTAGCCGGCCGGAGCGGGACGCTCTGGTACCATGAGCTCCATCTATGCACCCAATCGTGAGGAGATCGCAGTATGGCGACGTACCACAGCACGCGTTCACGTACATCTGAGCTCAGCTCCAAGCAGGCGATTCGACGCGGCATCGCGCCGGACGGCGGTCTGTACGTGAGCGACGCGCTGGGCGAGGCCACCATCAACCTCGCCAGCCTCGCCTCCAAGGACTACTTCGAGCTCGCACGCGAGGTGCTCGGCGCGCTCCTGCCCGACTACAGCGCCGACGAGATCGCCGCCTGCGTTTGCGAGGCCTACGAGGGCACCTTTGCCAGCGACGAAGTCACCCCCGTGGTGCCGCTCGCGCAGGCCCCCAACGCCGATGGCGTGCCCTCCTACGTCCTCGAGCTCTGGCACGGCCCCACCAGTGCGTTCAAGGACGTTGCCCTGCAGATGCTCCCCCGCCTCATGGCCCGCACGGCTGACTCCGCCGCTGAGGATGCGCCCGCCAAGATCCAAATCGTCACCGCGACCTCGGGTGACACCGGAAAGGCGGCGCTTGCCGGCTTTGCCGACGCGCCCGGTGTGGGCATCACCGTCTTCTATCCAGAGGGCAAGGTCTCCCGCGTGCAGGAACTCCAGATGAGTACGCAAGAGGGCGGCAACGTCACTGTCTGCGGGGTGCGCGGCAACTTCGATGACGCTCAGAGCGCCGTCAAGCGCATCTTCGGCGACACCGAGCTCGCCGAGCACCTGGCAGAGCAGGGCGTGATGCTCTCCAGTGCCAACTCCATCAACGTCGGCCGCCTGGTGCCGCAGGTCGTGTATTACTTCGCTGCCTATGCTCAGCTCCTGCGCGCAGGCGCCATCGAGCCGGGCGATGCGGTCGAGTTCTGCGTGCCCACCGGCAACTTCGGCGACATCCTCGCCGGCTACTACGCCAAGCGCATGGGTCTGCCCGTGGCCAAGCTCGTCGTGGCAAGCGATAAGAACAACGTGCTCTACGATTTCCTCACCACCGGTACCTACGACCGTCAACGCCCCTTCTACACCACGACGTCGCCGAGCATGGATATCCTCATCTCGTCCAACCTCGAGCGCATGCTCTACTACCTGAGCGACGGCAACTGCGAACTGGTCGCGCAGCTCATGGAAAGCCTCAGCGGCGAGGGTTCCTACACCCTGCCCGCCGACTTGCTCGCCCGCATCCAGGAGGTCTTCGGATGCGGTTGGACCGACGAGGACCAGGTCGCGAACGCCATCAAGGAGTGCTGGGACGCGAACGGCTACGTGATCGACCCGCACACTGCATGCGGCTTCCACGTCCTGGCTGAGCAACCAGCCGCCCCGGATGTCAAGGCGCGCATCCTGCTCTCCACGGCGAGCCCCTACAAGTTCCCCCGCGCCGTCGCCGGGGCGCTCGGCCTGTTCTGTCCTCCGAGCGACTTCGCCTGCATGGACGTCCTCGCCAAGGCGACCGATACCACCGCGCCCGAGCAGCTTTCCACGCTCCAGGACAAGCCCGTCCTCCACACCGACGTGGTCGATATCGACGATATGCCCACGTACGTGGAGAACGCTGCCACAGCGCTGTAGAAGATACGTATATGGGTTCCGGCGTGTTTCATCCGGCGCTCGAACAATCCTGACTCGCACGAAGGCCACTTAAGGTGGCCTTCGGCTCATGCGGAACTCGCGGCGGACGAAACACGCCGGAACTTGAGCATACTACCCATGCGTAAGTCGCCGTGATAGTGAGAGTTAGGCCGCCTCTTCGGCGAGCGGATCGGCAACGCACTCGCTCGTCTCGTACATGCTCCAAGGGTCCAAATCAATACAAGCAGCTTCATCATGGTTTCCGGCAACGTCCCAAGCAACGGCGTCATTCATAACTGTCAACCTGTTTGAAAAGAAATCTTCATCTGATAGGCGGGCAAATACACCGCCCCGCTCGATGAGGGGCTTGATGTCTGCACGGCGCACCGACCCGTCAGAGAAATACGCATACACGGTATAATCGTCGCCTGCAAGCGCCTGGACAACGCGGGGCAAATACTCCATGTGGCACCTCCTACATCAAAGGATCAATTGGATTGAGAGGCTTGCCCGCAGCCGCCAATTCCCAATTTTGCATCAATTCATCTTCCCAAAAACAATGCAATAACCGGCATAGGCACTCATTTCAACGGCGTGAAAAGTAACTTTATTGTACCCGCGCGCTCATGCCTTAAGAACAGCCCCTGATAGGATAGTAAGGTGAGTTTCATCCTCAAGAAGGAGAGCCCCATGATCAAGATCACTGTTCCCGCTACGAGTGCGAACCTCGGCATCGGCTATGACACGCTCGGTATGGCCGTGTCGCTGTACTCGCATTTCACCTTCGAACGCTCGGACGAACTCGAAATCACGGGTTGCCCTGTGGAGTTCCAAAGCGAGAACAACCTCGTGTACGTCTCTTTCGTCGACGCCCTGCGGGAGTGGGGTGAGGAGCCCTTCCCGGTCAAGCTCGACATCCATACCGAGGTGCCCGTGGCGCGCGGTCTCGGCAGCAGCTCCACCTGCGTGGTCGCTGGCATCATGGCAGCAGCCGCCCTCACCGGCCATACCGTCGACCGCGCTGAGCTCGTCCGCATCGCCACGTCCGTCGAGGGGCATCCCGACAATGTGGCCCCCGCGATCTTGGGCGGTGCCGTGTGTTCCTTCACGCCCGAGGGCGGCCTGCCGCGCTGCCTTCGCTATGACGTGAGCGATCGCTTGCGCTTCATCACCATCATCCCGCCCTACGAGGTCCATACGAGCGAGGCGCGCAAGGTGGTTCCGCAGGAGGTGCCGCTCTCGAACGCGGTGTGGCAGATGGGCCGTATCGCCGGCATGACGCGCGGTCTGGAGACGGGCGACCTCGCGCTCATCGCCGACGCGAACGACGATCGCCTGCAGGAGCCCTATCGCCGGGCACTCATCCCCGACTACGATGCCATCCGCGCCACGTGCCTGGACGGCGGGGCGGGAACGCTGTGGATCTCCGGCTCCGGATCGACCCTCATGGCTGTGACTGACGATACTATCGTCGCCAAGTTCCTGCAGGTGCGCCTCCGCGAGGCCTTCCCCGCCTGCGAAACCCACATCCTCACCTGCGACACCGAAGGCGCGCAGATCGAGTACCTCTAATTTCCAACTGGGGACGTAGTCGTTCTGCAAAACTTGCGATTTGGTATTGACAGCAGGCTTTCGTCAGCTGTCACGATCCCTTACTCAAGTTCTATCATGGCTATGATGCTTGTTTCCGGCATTCGCCCATACCTCGAAGGGAACCCCATGAACTACCAAACAATCGGATCGACTGAGTACGAGGCGAGCCGCATCGCAATGGGCGTCATGCGCATGGCTGGAAAAACGCGCGATGAGGCCCGCGACATCGTCCAGACGGCACTCAACTGCGGGATGAACTTCTTCGATTCCGCCGACATCTACGGTGCGGGCGAAAGCTCACGCGTCCTGGGGCAGGCCCTGCACGACCTCGGGGTCGCCCGCGACGATGTCATCCTCCAGACCAAATTCGGCATCGCTCCCGACTTCACCGGGAAGCGCAACGGCATCTACGACTTCTCGCGCGACCACCTGCTCTCCTCGCTCGAGGCCGAACTCGAGCGCCTGCAGACCGACCACGTCGACTTCGTGCTCCTGCATCGCCTCGACGCCCTCTGCGACCTCGACGAGCTCGGCGACACCATGGCCCACATCGTCGACTCCGGCATGGCGCGCCACATCGGCGTGAGCAACATGGGCCCCTGGAGCTGCGAGATGCTCCAGGCCAATCTCGATCAGAAGCTCGAGGTCAACCAGCTCCAGTTCGGCCTGTGCCATGCCGGCATGGTGCGCATGCAGATGCACGAGAACATGGAGGACGACGCCGCGGCCGACCGTGATGGCGGTGCGCTCTCCTACGCGCAGCTCACAGGCATGACCATCCAGGCCTGGAGCCCTCTTCAGTACGGCATGTTCGCAGGAACCTTCATCGATAACGAGCAGTTCGCCGAGCTCAACGGCGTCTTGGCCCAGATCGCCGAGGAGCGGGGCGTCTCCAAAGAAGCCGTTGCAATCGCCTGGATCTTGCGTCATCCCGCCCGCATGCAGGTTATCTCGGGTTCAATGGATCCCGAGCGCATTCGCGCCATCGCCCCCGGTGCCGATGTCGAGCTTACTCGCCAGGAATGGTACGACCTTTATATCGCCGCGGGTAACGACCTGCCATAAGACGGAAAATGTGTTCGTGACGTGCACAAACGGTGCTGACATCATGAACGAGTTGAAAACCGTTTTCGATGGGGAGCATGCGGGTACATCACTAGTACTCCACCCCTCACAAAAGGCGGCGCCAGGTCTCTCCACCGGCGCTGCCTTTTTGTCTTTGAAAGGAATGCCAGGTAGAACTAAGGGCTAACCCTGGCAGTTGTGTTCCGCTGCCCTGCCCATACGCAGCCCATGCAGGACCGCTTCGCGCAACTCGGGAATGCGACCCTTGTCCATAGCCGGCACATCCTTGAGCGGATACTCGATCCCAAGCTGCTCGTACTTCACGATGCCCATGGTGTGATACGGCAGGAGTTCCAGCCCCACCACATTGCGCCAGGGCGCGATCAGCCTTCCGAGTGCCTCGCATTCCTCGACCGTGTCGGTGATCCCGGGGACAACCACATGGCGAATGACGACCTTGATCCCGCGTCGCGCGAGCTCGTCACCGAACGCGATGATGTTGTCCGGTGCGCAGCGGGTCAGGTCCTTATGCCCCTGCGGATCGCTGTGCTTGATATCGAGTAGGACGAGATCGGTCTCCGAGAGCACGTTCTCGAACCGCTCCGGACGCTTGGGATTGTACGCATAACCGCAGCTGTCCAGGCACGTGTGGACGCGCCCGTTGGGGTTGTCGTGCATCGCCTTGAAAAGATCGCCCACGAACTCCGGCTGCAGCAGGGGCTCTCCACCCGTGACTGTGATCCCGCCCGTGCGGTAAAACGGGCGGTTGCTCTCGAATTCGCTCATGATGCGTTCGACCGTCACCGGGGTGCCCACACCCTCGCCCACGGCCCACGTGTCGGGATTGTGGCAATATGCGCAGCGCATGGGGCATCCCTGGGTGAACACCACGAATCGCACACCGGGCCCGTCGACCGTACCCATGCTTTCAATCGAGTGCACACGCCCGAGCGCGTAGCTCGATACCTGGTCCTGCAAGCCGTCCAACTGCACACGCGCCATGAGCCATCTCCCCCTTCATCTGTGGTATCCAACGCAGTCACATTTAACCGCTAGGTATCATACCCTGTTGGACATCCATTGCCCCAACGCCTTCAGCGAAATCTTCCTCGCAGCCGCAATGAAGATCGCCTAAGCCATCAGCTGGGGCTGCGGCGGAAAAGTTGGACCGTTCCCTACGCTGCAAGTCCCAGGCTCCGACGGTACTGCGCCGGGCTCATGTAGCCCAGATTGCTCTTGAGCCTCCCGTCACGGTACCACGACAGGTAGGCATCGAGCCTGCCCATGAACTCCTCCATGGTCACCCCGGACCAGTCCTGCCCATAGAAGAACTCCACCTTGAGCCTCCCGAAGAAGCCCTCCGCCCTCGCGTTGTCCGGGCTGCACCCCTTCCTGGACATCGACCTCACCAGCCCATGCTCCTCGCATATCCTCAGCCAGCCGGGCCAGCGGTAGTGGCAGCCGCGGTCGCTGTGCACCTTGGGATGCTCGCCCTCGCGCAGCTGCCTGCATGCCTCCAGCAGCGAGGAGTTCGCCATCTCGGCGTCGGGGGAGGTGGACGACGACCAGCTGATCGGCATGCCGTCGAAGCAGTCCACGATGGGCGACAGGTACACCTTCCCTGCCGGGATGCGGAACTCCGTCACGTCGGTGACCCACAGCTCGTTTGGCCTGTTCGCGCCGAAATGGTGCTTCCCATCCTCGTCCCTCAGCAGGTTGCCGGGGGCCTCCGATATCTCGCCCGCATAGGAGCTGTAGCGCCTCCTCCTCTTGGGCGCGCGGGCGGCGAGGCCCTCCTGCCTCATGATGCTGCGCACGGTCCACTCGCCGATCCCCGCATCCGGCCCGGCCCCGGAGTTGACCTGCGCATATATGCGCCTGTATCCGTAGGTCCCGCCGCTCTCCTCGAATGCGGCCCTGACGGCCTCCCGGGCGGCGGCGCGCTCCGGGCCCTCGCCCCTGGCCAGGGCCCCCTTCGCGTACTCATAGCTGCTCTTGGCCATGCCCACGGCGGCCAGCAGCTCCCGGAGGCTCCACCTCCCCCTCAGCGCCTCCACCATCGACGCCTTCTCCCTGTTCGTCAGCCGGTTCGGGTCGGTGCCCGGGTCTTTTTTTACGATCTCGAGGGTCGCCTCGCGCACGTCCAGCTCGAGCTGCACCTGTCTGAGGCGCGCCTTCGCCTCTCTCAGCATGTCCTGCAGCTGCCCGATGTCGTCGGGAAGCTCGTCGATCTCCTTGGCCACGGGAAGCCCTTTCTCCTGGTGTCTCCCTCCATTATGGCCCATGATCTCCCTGCGCCATGCGTAAGGCGCGGTCCGCGACACGCCGTTCCGCTCGGCGACCTCCGCCGCCGTGCCCGTCCTGGCCTCGAGCTCCGCGACCACCTGCACCTTCCTTTCCAGGGGCACGGGGCCCCGATCCGGGCTCGGGCCCCTGCGTTTCCTCTGGCCCGGCGCATATTCGTCGATCCACTCGCCGAGCAGCTGGCGGCTCTTGGGATAGCCGAGCGCCCTCGCCGTCCGTGCCAGGCTCCTGCCATGGCCGAGGTAATAGTCGACCGCGGCGCGCTTCATCGCGTCGGTGTATGTCGGGTCGGAGACGGACTTCCGGACAGGCACCACGCCGGTCCTCTCGTATTCCCTCCACCAGCCCCTGAGCGTCCCCCGGTTGGGATACCCCAGCTCGGCAATTGTGTCAGCATAGCTATGGTCGAACCTGATGAATGTCTCGAGGGCGCTCCTTCTCTGCTCCTCGCTGTATGCCATGCGATGGCCTCCTTGAACTCCTTTGGTCCAAGTTCTCCACCGCAGTCCCGCTTTGACATACAAAAAACGACAATGTGTACCAAATTTCGCGTCTTAATGGCGATTTGGCGATGCCAGATCGGTGCCCTTGCGCATTTGCGCCATGTTTAACGATCAGATCTGCTCGCATGCCGGCGTTGATCCCACATTTCGCGCAATTGTACGCGGATACGCGCTGAAACGAACACGCTTTGGGATAGACACGCTACCCGGCGGTACACATTGTCGATTGTTGTAAACTCATATCTTCAATGGGTCATTGGAAGCCCCCATGCGCAAAGACGGGCGCCAGGTTATCCTGGCGCCCGTCTCGTCACATTCGCTCTGCTATCGCGAATTAGAAGCCCTCGTGGAAGGTACGGGAGATGACCTCGTCCTGCTGATCCTTCGTGAGGTTGTGGAAGTTAACGGCATAGCCGGAAACACGCACGGTGAGCTGCGGGTACTTCTCCGGATGGGCCTGGGCGTCGAGAAGCGTGTCACGGTTGAACACGTTGACGTTCAGGTGGTGGCCACCCTTCTCGGCGTACGCGTCGATCATGCTCACGAGATTGTCGGCCTGCGCCTGCGGGATATCAGCGACCTTCATGGTGTTCTCCTTTTCTTGTTTGACGCCCCAACGCGCCAGAATAGGAATTGTTACTGAAAGTATATCAGTAGATGCCGCGCCGGTACGCCAGAATTACGACCGGCGCGGAAACATTACAGACGGACCACGTGGCCCGCGATCTTAGCGATCCTCAGAGCCCTCAGGAGCGGAGGAGTCGGTGCAATCGCAGCAAGCAACCGGGTTCTCGAACTCGATGTCACCGAGGTCGATGTCGCCAAAGAAGACCTCGTCCTCCTTGCCCAGCGCGCCCGGCACGATGGAGAAGGTGTTGGAAATGCCGTCCTGCGCGTCGCGGAACGGAAGCTTGGAAACCGAGCTCAGAGACGCGATGGCGCCATGGCTGTCGCGCTGGTGCATCGGGTTGGCACCCGGGGCGAACGGCACGCCGGCCTTACGGCCATCGGGCGTGGCGCCGGTGTTCTTGCCATACACCACATTGGAGGTGATGGTGAGGACAGAGGTGGTGGGCACGGAGTTGCGGTAGGTCTCGTGACGACGGATGCACTCCATGAACTCATGCACGATGTCGTGGGCAAGAGTGTCGACGCGGTCGTCATCGTTGCCGTACTTGGGGAAGTCGCCCTCGATGTTGAAGTCGACGATGACACCCTGCTCGTCGCGGACGGGGTGAACCTTGGCGTACTTAATGGCAGACAGGGAGTCGGCCACGACGGAGAGGCCGGCGATGCCCGTTGCGAACCAGCGATGGACGTCCTTGTCGTGCAGGGCCATCTGAATGGCCTCGTAGCAGTACTTGTCGTGCATATAGTGGATGATGTTCAGCGTGTTCACGTACACGCCGGCAAGCCACTTCATCATGTCCTTGTACTTGCTCATGACGTCATCGAAGTCGAGCGTGTCGCCCTCGACCGGACGGTACTTAGGGCCGATCTGCTTGTGGGAGACCTCGTCCACACCGCCGTTGAGTGCGTACAGAAGGCACTTGGCGAGGTTGGCGCGAGCGCCGAAGAACTGCATCTCCTTACCGACGCGCATGGAGGACACGCAGCAGGCGATGGCGTAGTCGTCGCCGTGGTACACGCGCATGACGTCGTCGTTCTCGTACTGGATGGACGAGGAGGCGATGGAGGTCTTGGCGCAGAACTCCTTGAAGGCCTGCGGCAGGTGCGTGGACCACAGGACGGTCAGGTTCGGCTCCGGGGAGGTGCCCATCGTCTCGAGCGTATGGAGGTAGCGGTAGCTCATCTTGGTGACGAGGGTACGGCCGTCAACACCCATGCCGCCAATAGACTCGGTGACCCACTGCGGGTCGCCCGAGAAGAGGTTCTGGTACTCGGGGGTACGAGCGAACTTGACCATGCGGAGCTTCATGATGAAGTGGTCGACGAACTCCTGGATCTGCTCCTCGGTGAAAGTGCCATTCTTGAGGTCGCGCTCGGCGTAGATGTCGATGAAGGTGGAGGTGCGGCCAATGGACATGGCGGCGCCGTTTTGATCCTTCACGGCAGCCAGATAGGCGAGGTACATCCACTGGATGGCCTCCTGGGTGTTGGCAGCCGGGCGGGCGATGTCGAAGCCGTAGAGCTTACCGAGCTCGATAAGCTGCTGCAGCGAGCGAATCTGCTCGGAGAGCTCCTCGCGCAGGCGAATGTTGTCCTCGTTCATGACGGAGGGGGTGGAGGACTTCTGAGCCTGCTTGTCCTTGATCAGGGCGTCAACGCCGTACAGGGCCACGCGACGGTAGTCGCCGATGATGCGGCCACGGCCGTAGCCATCCGGCAGGCCGGTGATGATGTGGGCGGAGCGGCAAGCGCGCATCTCGGGCTTGTACACGTCGAACACGCCGGCGTTGTGCGTCTTGCGCTTGTTGGTGTAGAAGTCGACGATCTCGGGGTCGACCTCATAGCCGTGCTGGGAAGCGGCCTGGCAGGCGATGCGGATACCGCCGTTGACGTGCAAGGCGCGCTTGAGCGGCTTGTCGGTCTGGAGACCGACAATGGTCTCGCGCTCGGGATGCTCGGCGTCGATGTAGCCGGCCGGGTGCGACAGGATACCGGTCACGACCTTGGTGTCCATGTCGAGAACGCCGCCCTGCTCACGCTCCTTGAGCATAAGGGCCATGACGTCGTCCCACAGCTTGGTGGTGCGCTCGGTGGGGCCCACCAGGAACGACTCGTCGCCCTCGTAGGGGGTATAGTTCTTCTGGATGAAGTCGCGGACGTCGACCTCTTTGGTCCAATTACCGTCCTCGAAGCCTTCCCATGCCTCCTGCATTACCTGACCACGCTCCTTGTCGTGCTGTCGGGACGGCTCTCGCCCCGATATCCGGCATCCCCGAACAGCGGCCAGCCATCCCCATGCGCCACTCGCCGAAAAAACGCGCGCGTTTGAGTGAAAATAGCAACCGTTGGCCGAAGATTTATTCACGCTTGCAAGGATACCATAGCCGCAGGTGATTCGGTTTATCGTAATTGGGACTTTTTCTCGTTCATTTTATCGTTCTAGGCTGCTCCAGAGCCTCCCGCGTGTAGGTCCTTCCACGCAGCCCTTCCGTGGCCACCGTCCCCTACTCCCAGGTCTTCCAGACCTCGGGGCAATACCCCACGGTCGCCTTGGCGCCGTTGCGCACGATGGGCTCGCGAAGGACCTGCTGGTTCTCGAGGAGCTTGTCGAACTTCTGGCTCTCCGCCAGGTAGGTGATCAACGCGACGGTGTCCTGGTCCTTGGCGCCCTGGTCGATCACGGCGTCGATGCCGCCGGCCGCGCGCATCACGCTCTGGAGCTCGCCCTTGCTCATCTCCTTCTCGCGCAAGTCGATGAACTGGAACTTGATGCGCCGCTCTTTGAAGTAGCGCTGCGCCTTCTTGGTGTCGAAGCTCTTCTTGGTGCCGAAGATCTGGATGTTCATAGGGCCTCCGCCTCTCGTGGTCATGGTCTCGCATGCGCACAGTATGCCAGAACGTCGGCACGACAAGCGGGGGCCGGAGCGCCGTCCGCCCGCAGGAAGCGCTCCGACGTTTACGCCGAGGCCGATTCGCGGCGCGCGACCTCGTCAATCAGGACCGTGTCGCCATGGCGCGCTGCCGCGATAGCAAACAGCATGAAGATGCCCATGAGCGCGATGTAGGCGAAGAGCAAACCGGGGGCGACATCCATTACGATGCCCGACAGGATGGGGGTCGCCACCTGCGCCGCCATCGAGACCGTGTAGTAGTAGCCCGAGTAGCGACCAACGCTGTTCGCGTCCACCACCTCGAGCAGCATGGTGTACACGCACATGTCAACGCCGCCCAGCGCGATGCCTATGGCGAGGAACACGAGGTAGAAGACGGGGCTGAACCCGGGAATAAGCCACAGGGCTACCGGTGCAAGAGCCATGACGAGCGCCGACGCCACGGCAACGCGCTTACGTCCCACCTTGAGCGAGAGGTTAGCAAGCGGCACATATCCCGAGAGCGCGCCAACTATTGTCACGATGTTGATAATCGCGTAGCTGCCGCCCTCCATGTTGTAAAACATATCAGCATAACGCGAGATATTCGTGGTCATGGCGTTGTAGCTCATGTAATAGAAAAAAGTTGCGGCCAAGAGCATCGCAATCGAAAAGAGTACGGAGCGGTCGGTGATCTTCGCACGGCCGCCTGCCTCGGGTGAGTCGTCGACCATGATCTCGGACTCCTCGATCCCCATCTTAAGGCTCTCGTCATGCATTTTTTGCACGAGCTGTGGCTCGCGCACACGGATGGCGTACACCACCGCAGAACCCAGGATGACGAGCGCCTGCAGCATGAACAGCGGAATGTAGTTGGGCATGTCACCGGAGGGCACCATCACCGCAATCGCCACGAGCATCGCGCCCGTGCCCGCGTAGCCCACCATCTTTTGGATCGAATCGGCCTTGGTGCGCAGCGGGCGTGGCGTGATATCGCACACGATCGCGACGGTCATGGTGCGGTACATGCAGATGGCGAACAACGTGAGGAGGATTGCGAAGATGAGCAGCGGCAGGCTGCGCATCCCGTTGGCGACGGCGATAAGCGGCACGCTGAAAGCGGCAATCACCGACCCGATCAGGATGAACGGCGTGCGGCGACCGAGGCGGCTTGCACAGCGGTCGGACAGGATGCCGAACAGGGGTAGCAGCACGAGACCGAACACGTTGTCGATCGCCATGACGGCACCGGTAGTCATATTGTCCAAGCCGAACGTCCCCGTGAGCATCTTGGGAACGATGCCGTCAAAGACCTGCCAGAAGCTGATCATGCCCATGAACGGCAGCGAGGCGAGCGCGACATGCGCGTAATCGAGCCTGGGCGCTCGGGAGGTGCGGGCCTTGTTCTCTCCAGCCATGTTCATCCCCTATCGAAGCTCGTCGAGATTGCGCAGGAACGCCATGTAGAACTCGATCCCGCGCTTGTACACGTCCACGCCGATGCGCTCATTCGCCGTATGCAGCAGCGAGCGGGCCTCACCCGAGTAGATAAAGCCGCCAAAGCGGTACACGCGCTCGCAAATCTCGCAGAACTCCCGGGAATCCGTGCAGGAGTTCTGCACGTACGGCGCAAAGCCCGCCTCGGGATACACTCCCGCGACGCAGCGATGCAGGTAATCGAAAGCGGGGTCGTCCTCGAACGGGCTCACGGGCGCGGGCTCAGTGTAGGGCACGGCCTGCTCGATCTCGATGGTGACGTGGTCGGGGCTCACGCCGCACGCTCGGCACGCCTCCTCCGCGCGCTCACGGGCGCGGTTGATAGCATCCGTGACCGTCTCGAACGGGGCGATACGGACGTTGAAGTTCGCCGTTGCCACCGTGGGGAGCACGTTGTGGGCCGGCGAGCCCTGCAACTGGGTGAGGGCGTAGGTGGTGCGGATCATCGCACCCATCTCGGGATTCGACGACATGATCTTCGATACGAGTGGACGCGTCAGCCACAGATTTGAAAACACCATGCGGTACAGGGTCGAACTGCGGCTCGCAAGCTCCATGAGGGTCGCGTCGAGGGCGCGCGTGAACTCGGGCTTACCGGGATTCGCGGCGATATGCTCGCACACGCGGGCGAGCAGGCGCGGGGCGTCGTTCTCGGCGGGCGTCGATGCGTGGCCGCCATCGGCGCGCGCCGTGACCTTGAGGTCGACATGCCCTTTCTCGGAGACCCCGACCATCGCCACGGGCTCCTCCACGCCCAAGGGGGCGTCTGTCGCCACCGCGCCGCCCTCATCCATCACCATATAGGGGTGGATGCCGTGCTCGCGCATCCACGCAACCGCCTGCCGCGCAGCCGGACCCGCAACCTCCTCGCCGTTCGACGAGAAATACCAGACGTCGCGCGGAGGCACATAGCCCTCACCGATCAACACGTTCATCGACTCGAAGATCGCCGCGGCGATGTTCTTAGTGTCGAGCGAACCACGGGCCCAGATCTCGCCGTCGTGGATCTCGGCGGCAAACGGGTCGTGGTCCCACGCCTGACCCTCAGTTGGCACTACGTCCTGATGTGCCATGAGCACGATCGGGTCGAGGGCGGAATCAGCACCAGGCCAACGCATGAGCAGGCCGAACTCGTCGAACATGGTGAGTTCGCACACCTCGAACACGCGGGGGAACTGCTCGCGCAGGGTGGGCACCCAGGCCTCGAAGGGCGTGCGATCCACGAGTGCCGGATCGTCGCGCGAGATGGTGGGCACCCGCAGGAGCGCCCGGAATCGCTCGACCGCGTCATCCCCCGCGTGGTAGCCCTCTGCTGTGAGCGGTGTACCCGCGGGCGCACTCGGACGCAGGCCCGCTGCGCGCTTCGCACATGCAATTGCCGTGACACCCGCCACCGCGCCCACTGCGGCACCTGCCAGCGCCACCGTCGTGCCCATCTTGCCCATGGCTCCTCCTCGTACATGAGAAGGCGCGCCGCCCCCTCGGACAGCGCGCCTTCAGTTTTCGTTATCCGTCTACGAAATGGTAGCACGTACTTTAGGCAAGTAGAGCAAAATACCCCAGCACCGCGATGCCGAGCACAATGCGGTAGATGCCGAACGCTGTGAAATCGTGACGGCGGACAAATCCCATGAGCCACTTGATCGCAATGAGCGAGACCACAAAAGCGACGGCGCAACCCACACCGAGGATGGCCAGACCGCTCGCGTCGAACACGCCGCCCTTGAGGAAGAACTTGACGAGCTTGAGGAAGCTCGCACCGAACATGACGGGAATCGCCAAGAAGAACGTAAACTTGGCGGCAACGGAACGCGTGGTGCCCAACAGCAGGCCGCCGATGATGGTGGAGCCGGAGCGCGAGGTACCGGGAATAAGCGAGAGCACCTGGAAGCAGCCGATGCCAAGGGCGGTCTTGTAAGAGAGATCCTCGAGCGAGGTGATGGAGCCAAAGTCGCCGCCTTGCGTGGGCTCGATAGCGACGGCGGGAGCCGCAAAGTGGGCTCCCCCGGGACGGGCGTTCGCCGCGGCTTCCTCGGCCACGCGCGCCGCAAGCTTCTTGGCGCGCCAGCGCTCGATCACGATGAACGCGACGCCATAGACGATGAGCGCCGCAGCGACGACCCACGCGTTATAGAGGTGCTCCTCCATGAAGTCATCGAGCGGGATGCCGATGATCGCCGCAGGCAGGCAGCCCACGATGATCTTGCCCCACAGGCTCCACGTGTCGCGGCGCTCCTGCTTCGTCTTGCCAAAGCCAAAGGGCAGCAGGTCGCGCAGGAAGAGCACGCAAACGGCGAGAATAGCGCCAAGCTGGATCACGACGAGGAACATGTTCCAGAATTCCTCGGTGACGTTGAGCTTGATGAACTCGTCGACCAAGATCATGTGCCCCGTCGAGGAGATAGGCAGCCACTCCGTGATGCCCTCGACCAAACCGAGAAACGCGGATTTAAGCAGTTCGATGACGTCCAAAGGACCTCCCCCAGTTTCAACCGTATAACATGACCGCAAGCGTGGCGCAGTCAAATCATTCTTCCGCCTATTATCGCCCCTCTTCGCCCGCTGCACCGAAAAAGCACGCCGTTCGCGGCATGTTACGCACCGGAAACGGGCAATTGGGTATAACTGTGGCATGGTAAAGCACCAAACGGTGGGTACACGGAAGCCCGCCACAGGCCAAGGAGGTCACCATGCACGAAGGTTATTCCAAGGTATTTGTTGCCCTTGACGGTACCGACCAGCAGGATTTCGTGCTCGCACGCGCCATCAAAGTCGCCGCGAACAACGGCGCTGCTCTTGTTATCGGTCATGTCATCGATTCGACTGCGCTCGAATCCGCTGGATCCTACCCCGCCGATCTGATCCAGGGCCTGCAGGATGCCTTTACCAACTCCATCGCGGCCCAGGTCGAGGAGGCCAAGGCGAACGAGGCGATTCCCTCCGTCGAGGTCATGATCCGCGCCGGGCGCATACGCGAAACGCTCAAGGACGAGATGCTCGACGTGATCAAGCCCGACCTCGTACTCTGCGGCGCCCGCGGCCTGTCCTCCATCAAGTACGCGCTGCTCGGGTCGATCTCCACGTTCCTGCTGCGCAACACCGATTGCGACATCCTGGTCGTGAAGTAGTCGCTCCCCACCGTCCGGGATGGGTAATTCCTTCGCAAACGTCCTTGGAAAGCCACCTTCGGGTGGCTTTCCTGCGGAATGTTTGCTCAAGAAATACCCATCCCGGTCGTTCGCTTTATACTTCGCGAGAACTTAAAACTCGAGCAAACGTCAAACGGTGCATCACCCATACAGGCGATGCACCGTTTTCATATATGACCGTTCGGGAAAGCCGGCTACTCGTTGTCACCGGCGGTGAGTTGGGTGGCATTGAGCGCCGACTCGGTGTTGGCGGCGGCATCGGGCCACACCCAATCGGTGAACGCGGGATGGTCGTAGCCCTCCTCCACGGCGAACTCGAACGCCTCGAGGCGGAACGCCTCCCATGCCTCGATCTGCTCGGCATGCTCGGACTCCCCGCGAGCGCCGTCGATCAGGCGCAGGGCCTCCGCCGCAAGCGCCCAGCGGTCCATGTTGTTCAGGCGCAGCATGTCGAACGGCGTGGTCGTGGAGCCCTTCTCCTCGTAGCCGTGGACGCACCAAGCGTCATGGCCGGGACGCGCCCACACCAGACGGCGAATCGTACCGGCGTAGGCGTGGAAGCAGAACAGGACCGGCTTCTCGCCCGTGCCGAAGAACTCGGTGAAGCGGTCGTCCGAAATCGCCTGATCGTTCTCGCAGGCGTTCTGAATCTTAAGCAGGTCGACCACGTTCACGAACCACACCTTGACACCATGGCCGCGTAGCAGGTCCACGGCGGCAAGCGCCTCGAGCGTGGGCACATCACCGCACGTGGCGATGACCATGTCGGCGTCTTCCAGGTTTTCCGCAGTGCTCGCCCACTCCCAAGCGGCCAGGCCCTCCTCGAGCTCAGCGCGCGCCTCGCCCACGGTCACGAAGGTCGGCGCAGGCTGCTTGCCGCAGAAGATCGCGTTCACGCAATCCGTGGACCGGTAGACGCGCTCCGCAACCGCGAGTGCCATGTTCGCATCGCAGGGGTAATAGGCGTTCACCACGTGCGTGTCGTTCGCCTTGTTGAGCAGGACGTCGATGAAGCCCGGGTCCTGATGGGAGAATCCGTTGTGATCTTGGCGCCACACATGGCTGGAGAGCAGGATGTTCAGACCGGAGATCGGAGCGCGCCATGGGATCTCGCGGCGACATGCCTCGAGCCACTTGCAGTGCTGGTTCACCATGGAGTCGACCACATGGACGAAGCTCTCGTAGCTTGACCACACACCGTGGCGGCCGGTGAGCACGTACGCCTCGAGGAAGCCCTCGCACTGGTGCTCGGAGAGCTGCTCGATCACGCGGCCCGAAGGCGCGAGCAGGTCGTCGTTGTCGGCATCCGCGTAATGACCCGCGAGCCACTGCTTCTTGGTGGCGGCGTAGGCGTCCTGCAGGCGGTTCGACGCCGTCTCGTCGGGGCCGAAGATGCGGAAGTCGTCATTCGCGGCGAGAACGTCGGCGGTGTAGGCACCAAACACGCGCGCCGCCTCGGTCGCGCCCCAGCCGTGACCCTTCTCCGCCACCGGGACCTCATGAGCGTGGACGTCGGGCAGCACGAGCTCGCGGCGAACCGTGCCACCGTTGGCGTTGGGGTTGGCGCCGATGCGCAGATTCCCCTCGGGCATGAACGCCGTGACCTCATCGCGGATCTGCCCCTCAGGCGTGAAGAGCTCCTCCGGCTCATAGGAGCGCAGCCAAGAGCGCAGCACGCGGAAATGCTCGTGGGTGTCGCGGGCGTCCGCCAGCGGGACCTGATGCGCGCGCCAGGAGTCCTCGGTCTTCTTGCCGTCGATGTGCTTGGGGCATGTCCAGCCCTTGGGCGTGCGGAAGACGATCATCGGGTACACGGGACGGGTCTCGTCACCCATCTCGGCGTTGGCCTTGATGTCGCAGATCTTGCCAAAGACCTCCTCAAGCAGGCCTGCGAAGCGCGCATGGATGGAGGCGTGCGGCTCGTTGTCGAATCCGGCGACGAAGAAGTGGGGCTCGTACCCCATGCCCTCGAAGAACTTGGTGAGTTCCTCGTCGGAGATGCGCGCTAGGATAGTGGGGTTCGCGATCTTGTAGCCGTTGAGGTGCAAAACGGGCAGGACGATGCCATCGGTCTTGGGGTTGACGAGCTTGTTCGACTGCCACGAGGTCGCCAGCGCCGCGGTCTCGGCCTCGCCATCGCCCACCACCGCCACGGCGAGCAGGCTCGGATTGTCCATCACCGCGCCGAATGCATGGCTCAGCGTGTAGCCGAGCTCGCCGCCCTCGTGGATGGAACCGGGGGTCTCGGGCGCGAAATGGCTCGGGATACCGCCAGGGTACGAGAACTGGCGGAAGAACTTCTCGAGGCCCGCCTCATCATCCGTGATGTCGGGGCGGATTTCACGGTAGGTGCCGTCGAGCAGGGACTGCGCGGTGCCCGCGGGACCGCCGTGCCCGGGCCCCATGAGGAAGATGGTGTTCTGGCCGTGGTCGGCGATCAGGCGGTTCACGTGGCCGAACAGAAAGTTGATGCCCGGGGTGGTGCCCCAATGGCCCACCAGGCGATGCTTGACGTCGACGCGGCCGAAATCGCGCTGCTCCCCCGTCTTGGCATCGGTCCAATCGGGGCGCATGAGAGGATTGGAGCGAAGGTAGATCTGACCGACGGACAGGTAGTTGGCGCAACGCCAGTACTTATCCACGCCGGAAAGCGCCTCCGCGCTCACCGGACCGTCGAGCTTGGTCCACGGGGTGCCGATCACGGGTTGAGTCATGGCTTATTCCTCCCACGCAAAGGCGGGACATCGTTCCGCCTTTCGAATATCGTTAAGCCGAGTGTAAACGATAAAACGTTTTATCAGAAATGATAAAACGTTTTTTCTAAATATCTATAATTCTGTTTGCTATTGTTTACCCTGTTGGCAATTTGATTAGATATGGTTCGGATGAACGGCTCGCAGGTGCATGCGGCAGCGCGCCGCATGTCCGCACGCACGGGTCGCGGCTAGTTTGCAATGGGTGCGACACTTGCCTGGCATACCAAGCGCGGAGCCAGCACGCGGTCCTCGAATGCGCGGTCGGCACCCTCCCCGATTCGAGAGAGCAGCAGTTCCATCGCGTTGTCGGCGAGCTTCGAGACGTTTTGCTCGATCGCCGTCAAAGCCGGCTCGAATAGGGCGTCCGCAGCGGAGTTGTCGTAGCTCACGAGCGAATAATCGCGCGGCACGCGCTTGCCGTGCGCATACAGGCACTTCAGCGCTCCAAGAGCAATGTTGTCCGAACTCGCAAAGACCGCCGTCGCATCGGTGCCGAGCACCCGCTCCGTTGCCGCCGCACCGTCGGCGATATAGTAGTCGCTCTCGAACACCAGGGAATCATCCACGGAAACACCGTGGGACTCCAGTGCACGCCGATATCCCGTAAGGCGCGCGTTGCCGGTGTGTGAAGAGGTGTTAACTAGACATGCGATGCGCGTATGGCCCTGTTGCAGCAGGCAATCGGTGGCGAGAAAACCGCCAAGCTCGCTGTCGAAGCGAACCCTATCGCAGCTCACGCCCTCGATAAAACGGTCCACCATCACCAAGGGAACCGGCAGCGATGCGAGGCTCTCGACGAGCTGCTCATCGGCATCGATCTCATGCGCCGTCACCAACATCAGGCCGTCCACGCCGCGATTGACCAGCAGACGTACGATCTCTTCCTCATGTTCAGAGGACACATCGGAATTCATGATGAAGAGGGCATACCCCCGCTCGCGGCACCTGACCTCCAAGTTTCGGGCGAGCGAGGAGAAGAACCGGCTCTCGATGTTGGGGACGATCAGGCCGAACGTCCTGGATTGCTGCATAACCAAGCTACGGGCGATTTGGTTGGGGACATAGCGTTTGCGCGCCGCGACCTCTTTGATCCGCTTGCGGTTTTCTTCGGAAATGCGGCACGGGCGGTCGTTGAGAACCAAAGACACGGCCGAAGGGGACAATCCCACTTCTTGGGCGATTTCCTTGAGTGTCACCTTGGCGGCCATATTCCCTCCCGTAAAAAAGACGGACGTCGGCACATGCCGACGCCCGTTGCAATATTGCCGCACATACACGACTTGGTCAACGGTTTTACCACTGAACGGTCGGTCGCACGCCCCGCACGGTCGCCAGCCTACGCGAGCGGTTCGAGGATCACCAGCGCGTCGTGGCTAGAGGGATGCTGCTCGACGCGCGTTGAGCCAACAGCACGCTAAGACTGCGCCAGACGCATCGCGCCCTGAACGGCACCGTACAGGTTGGCGTCGTTACCGAGCTGAGCGGCGACCACGTTGGGCCTCGGGAACCCGGCGAGCGGACCCGCGAAGCCCGAGAGCGCGACTTCCATCTGCCTCTCGAGTGCCTCCATGAGCTCGGGGTGGCAGCTGATACCGCCCGCGATGGCGAACACGTTCGGATCAAGAACGGCCTGGAGGTTGAGCAGCATGTTGTCGAACATGAGCGCGTAGCGATCGAGCCCGCGCCGTGCGGCCTCGTCGCCCGCGGCGACCCACTCGAACGCCCTGCGCCCGTCCACCGTGCCGTCGTCCTCCAGGCCCTTTTCGGAGAGCATGAGGGCCACCAGCGTGCGCCAGCTACCCGTCCCGCCGAAGATGTTCCCCATGGAGACCGGCGCCTGCGCGTCGTTGCGGATGAAGCTGAACTCGCCCGCGAATCCATTGGCGCCGCGCAGGACCCTGCCGTCCACGACGATGCCGCCGCCGATGCCCGTGCCGATCGCGAGCACAACGCCCGTGGAGGCGCCGCGCAGGGCGCCCGCGGCATACTCGCCCAGAGCGCAGCACTTGCCGTCGTTGTCCACGGCGACCGGCATGTCGAAGCGCTCGCGCAGCAGTCTGCCCACTGGGCAACCGTCCATATAGGTGAGCGCACCGCCCCGATGGATCACGCCGTCCGGATCCCCCTCGTAAATGCCTCCGGGGGCGCTCACGCCAATCGCCCGGACACGGTCCGCGTACGGCTCGACGATCTCCATGAGGGTCGAGACCGCCTCTTCCGCAGTGGAGAAATCCGTTGGGATAGACCCACGCTCGCGAATGGAGAAATCTTCTCCGAGGACCGCCCACTTAACGCTCGTCCCGCCGATATCAATACCAAAAAACTCGTCCATCCCTTTTCCTTCATCTACATGCCGCCCGTGTAAGACGTGCGGCCACCGTGCGAGCGCGCAATGCGGCCGAACGGGGGCAACCTCGAGTCGAGGCAGTACGGCTACTCCGCCTTGACCGTGCGCACGCGCAACATCATGTACTGACGGCTGGGCAGATCGATTCGGAACGCACCCTCAAACGTCTGCGGCAGGGTCTCGACGGTCATGTTCCACGTGTCGATAACGTCAACCTGGTAGCGCTTGCCCTCGTCTCCGGTGAACTCACGATACGCCGGGCGGAAGAAGCCGAAGTACATGAGGACGTCATCGGTGCCCTTGCCCATGGAATCGGCCATGCACGTCACGTCCCAGGTGAAGGTCCCGTCAATCACGCCGATCTCGTCGGGAACCCAATCCATTCCACTCGGCAGCGACTCCATGTAGGAGCGGCAAAACGCAATACGCTCGGGAGAGTCGCCGTACAGCTTGCCGCCATGCGCCCACCAGAGCTTGGGTCCGCGGTCGACAAAAGTCTCGCCGTGGGTCACATAGCCACCGCGCAAGCAGCCCTCCCAGAACCGACGAACCTCTTCCTCGGCGGTGAGGTTGCCCCAGCCCCAGTTGATGTTGCCCTCGTAACCAGCCTCGTCAACGATCACCGGCTTACCGTACTGGGCGCGCAAGTCGACCACGCACTCGGCGGTGCGCTGCAAATCGCAGCGCTGCCAGCTCACATGGGTGATCCAGGGATGGCTATGGTCGAAGATCTCGCGGCAGTTGTGGATTGAGCGCAGGTGGCCGTACGGGTCGTTGGCCATGACGATGCGAGCGTACAGGTCCCAATCCTCCGCCGGCTTCCAGGGCAGGAGATCCCATTCGTTCGCGAGGCTCCACCACACGTTCTTGTAGGCGGCAAGGCGACGCACCGCATACGTGAGATAGAAGACGTCCTCATCCTTGGTCATGCGGGAGAAGCCCCAGTCCTCGGGTTTGTCATACGGGTGCAGCAGGATAATATCCGCCTGGATGCCAAGCTCGTCGAGCTGGGAGATGCGCTTCTCCAGGTTCTCCCAAAACGGCTCGTAGAACTTGGTATGGTCGAACGCCCCCTTGGAGCCCTCGAACGCGTACATCGCCGGATCCTCCACGTTGTAGTCGTAGAACTTGGGGAAGATGCACATGCGGATCTTGTTGAACGGGGCGTGGGACAAGGTCTCGAGCGTCTGCTCTTGAAACTCCTCGTCCTGATTGGTCCACGCGTAGCACGTGGTACCAAAGGGCAGGTAACGCGTACCGTCCTCATAGGCAAAGGTGAAGTCGTTCTCCGTGCTGAACGGGGCCTCGCGCGGCAGGACGTCGCGGGCACGAAGCACGCGACCATGGTTGTCCCCGCTCGCCGGCGTCACCTCGAACGAGCCCTGTACTCCGTTGAGGGCGGAGTCGCTGGAATGCGTGGTGTAGTTCCACGCGCCAGCGCTTCCGGGCATGAAATTGACCCCATAAGTGCCATCACCCTTGTAGAATCCGGGCACGTCCACGGCATCCCCGCCGTCAGCGCGTTCGAAACGAGCGCCAAACGTCACGTCGACATATGGATTGCCTTCAGCGGTGCCCTCAAGCTCCACGCTGAAGACCTTATATTGCTCTACAGACTTCATGGTTTCCTCCCATTTTGGAATGATCAATCTACAGGCGCCCGGGGCTACCTTGAGCTCCCCGGGCGTATCTCCAGGATTTACTTGACGCCCTTGATGAGCGCGATGAAGACGAAGCCAACCACGACAAGAACGATCGCGACGGGGAAGGCCATGAAGTAGGAGCCGGTGGCGACCACGATGGACGATGTGACAATGGGTCCAAGAATCTGGCCGATGGTGTTGGCGATGTTCAGGATGCCGAGGTCCTTGCCAGCTTCTTCCTTGCTTGGGAGAACGTCAACGTTCAGCGCTTGGTCAACGGAGGAGTAGATGCCGTAGCCCAGACCGGCGAGCAGTGCGAAACCGTACATGCCCATGACGGACTTGAGGATCCACGGCGCGGCGATGCCAACGGCGATAAGCAAGGTGGCGACCGCGATGATGGGCTTACGCGCGCCGAGCTTGTCGGATATGGCGCCCGATGTCAGTGAGGAGATGAGGGAGACCACCATGATCACAACGGACATGGAAGACAGGACCGCTCCCGCCTCGGCAACGGGCAAGCCGATGTACTTCTCGAGAATGTAGAGCTGGTAGCCATTGACGCAGAAGTAGCCAAAGATGAGGAGCAGACGACCGACCAGGGCAAGGTAGAAGTTGCGGCAGTTCTTGGTGGGCGGAACGAACATCTTGAGGAGCGAGACGAGGTTCAGCTCCTCCTTCTTCTTCTCGCCATCCGCCAGCGCGGCAGACTTCTCACGAGGCCAGATGATGATGGCGAGGATGCCGGTGAGCAACCAGGAGACCGTGCCGATCACAAAACCGGGGACCGGGTTGGAGAGGAACTGCGTGCCGATGATGGTACCGACGGACTGACCGGCGGTGGCACCGCCGCCGTAAAACGCCGAGAGCGTGCCGCGCTTATTGAGCGGGATGCGGTCGGACAGCACCGCCACGGCGGGCGCAAGCATGCAGTTCAGACCGATCTGGAGGACGCACCACGACGCGACGATCATGGGAAGTGTGGTGGCAACCGAAGTGCTCCAGAACGCGGCACCGCAGATGAAGCCGCCCACCACGATGAACGGCGTGCGCTTGCCAAAGCGAGAGTGGCAGTGGTCGGAAAGGGCGCCGAACACGAGGTTCGACACGAGCGCGAACACGGAACCGACGGAGTTCATGGTCGCCAGAATCGCCTCGGGCTGACCGATTCCCAAACCGTTAAAGCGCTCGGGGAACAATACGTTCGAGCCGATTGTGCCGGACATCATCCACATGACGCCGAAGATGATGAAACCGATCATGAAGCGCCATGTCTCCGTTTTCGGCATGGGCTTTCCCGTGTCGGGGGCAATGACATTCTCGTCAAACGTCGCTGTTGCTGTCTGCTGGGCCATGAGATTGGCTCCCTTCGAAGTGGTGATGCGCAAAAGGAGGCGCACCCTCGAAGCCACAAGGAGGGGTTCTGCCTTGGATTCGAGGACGATCGGGAGAGAGGTTGCGATCTGGGATGCGCCAGCACGTTACTTACTGAGTACTAAGTAACTTACTATCTGCATAGTAAGGTTACTTAATACTCAGTAAGTACTTATCTATGCAAGCGGTATGAATCCCTAGGTGAACGGCATATGCTCTCCACGAAAGCAGAGTGCGGCGTCAACCATTCGCACGAATTTCAGCTAGCATTGGGAGGGCGCGGGCATATTCCCACCCGCGCCCACTTGAGGAGAACCACGAATGACCGAAGCATCCCCCAAAAAATCTGTGCGCACCGCAGCGAAGCGCAGCGTCGCCGCACAGGAACGCCTCGACCAAATCGTCCAGGCTGCCGTCCGCCTTATCAACGAGCGCGGCTACACCGGCATGTCCCTCCAGGCGGTCGCCGATGCCGTAGGCATTAGCCAGCCCGGCGTCTTGCATTACGTGGGCAGCAAGCACGGACTGCTCCTAGAAGTGATCCGACACTACTACGATCGCTGCTCATCGGCCGATGACTATGTTTCGCTCTTTGCACCCGGCGGGGCCCTCGAGGGACAGCAGCCGAAAATCCCCGAGTACTGCCGCCTCGTCGTTGCCGAGAACAACAACCAGCCGGAACTCGTCATGCTGTTCCAAACGCTTAACACCGAGGGCATGAGCACGGCGAGCCCAATGCACGACTACTTCAATAAGCGCTCGAAGAACATCACCGACCCGGAGCAGAAGATTGCATGGAGCGTGCCGGAGGGGGTCAACGCGCACGACACGTTCTCCTGCGCCATGGCGGCGATGTACGGCCTTGAGGGGCGCTGGGTTGCCCGTCCGGATGAAATCGACTATCCCGCAGAATGGGCCAAATTCGAGGACGTTCTCTTCCCCCTCCCCTTATGGGAGGGTTATCGATAACGGCGCGGTAACTTTTCGCAACATCGAAATCGGCAGAAATTGAGTTAACTCTACGCTCCAAGCTCCGTGATGGGTATGACATAGACGCCACTCGGCATTTTCCACGTATATGATGCCTTGCCGACGAGCACCGCCAAAAACGAAGGGTCTGCATTGCGCGCCGCTGGGTTGCGAGCGATTTTATCCCTCAAGCGTAGCAAGTTCGCCTCCGCTGCGGGCACCTTTTCTTCGCTCAACTTGACCTCGAATGCCCCCCACCTCCCATCAGGCAGTTCGACAACAATATCCACCTCAAGCCCGTCAGCGTCGCCGTAATAGGAAACGATGGGATTCGGCATTGTGCCCAATGCGGTGCTGTACACGCGAACGTCACGAAGGCACAGCTCCTCGAATAACGTACCGAATGTCTGCGTCTCGCGTAACAAGCGCTCGGGAGACATTCCCAGCAACGAAGCGGGCAGTGAGGGATCCGTAAACGTGCGTTTTGGCTTTGAGCGAATCCTGGACTTAGATTTGATAGGAGCGTCCCAGCCAACCTGGTTTTCTATAAAATACTGGTCCTCGAAAAACGAGACGTAGGGTTCCAGCTCACTTTGAAAATACGATGCTGCGACACCCGATGGCACAACTCCCTCATGCAAATCGGCGTACATCGTGCGATACGTCAGGGACGTCCCCATGTTTCGCGCCAGCGACGATGCGCATCTCCGAGCCATGCGCGAATCAAGTCCGGCCTTTACCGCGCTCACAGAAAATAGTGCATCCAGGTATTGCGCCGCGATATCTCCGACCAGTTCATCATCGCCCTCGAGCGCCGCGGGCCATCCACCTCGGCAAATCGCATAGGCAAGCTTGCGTACATCAGTCGATGCCACACCGCCAACAAACTGGCCTTCGAACAATCCACGAAGAGAGACCGCCCCCGTTGACTCCCCGCTCTCGAATAAACTCATGGTGCGCATGGGGACCGTCGCTATCCTCCCTGCACCGCTGTGCGAGACTTTACTCTTATCGACCGTCGAGGAACCCGTCAACAGATACATGCCACGCTTGTTGCCATGCTCGTCTACGCTTCGCCGCACCGCGTCCCAAACTGTCGGAACGTCCTGCCATTCATCAATCACATGGGGGAGCTGCCCTTCGAGTGTTAGAGATACGTCAAGCTCCGCCATACGACGAGTGCCCGCATCGTCCAAATGAGCTATGCTCGCCGCCTGTGCCATGCTCGACCATGTTTTCCCGCAGAACTTCGGACCGGCAACCTCCACGGCGCCGAATGCCTTCATCCTCCGTTCGATAATCGAATCTGTCAGTCGAGGCAAATATCCGGAAGGCTTAAGACCCATACATATCACCTCCGCGTGAACGGGCAATGAATTTAGTATAAATAATTTTCGAGCGACTTTTATCGAATTTTCGAGCCTATTTTTCTGAAAAATCGAGCCATTATTTCTGAATTTTCGAGGCACGTCAGTCACGAACGCGCTCAGTTCGCGAAATGATTGACCCGCACGGCAAGAAGCCCCAGCGCACTTGGCACTGGGGCTTCATTACTTCGTTGCGGCATAGACAACTGTCAGACAAGCAAACCGCCTAATGCGCGGCCGGCTTGAGGATCACCAGCGCGTCGTGGCCGAAGGGATGCTGCTCGACGCGCGTCGTCCCCGTCTGGGCGTCCACGCGCATGGGCAGATGCGCCACGCGCTTGTCCTCGAGATCGAATGCGATCGCCTCCATATCGGCAAACGGCCCATGGAGCTTGAGCGCCGTCGTACGCGGCAGGTAGGCGACCACGCGATCGCCCACGCGCGCAACGCGGATGGCCTCGCGGGCATCGTCCAGCAGCTCTTGGGCGGGCACGACCGCGTGAAAGCCGCCCTCGGTTAAGGAATTGAGCACGTGGGGCACCATGCCATAGTCCCACACGCCAGGGAACTGCAGGCACTCCTGCCAACGGAACGGCATGTCGAAGCCCTCGCCCAACACCGATCCCTTGCTCTGTGCCGTCTGCCAGTTCCATACGCCGTGCGCGCCGTACGTCAGACCCGCCGCGGCGCCCGAGAGGATGCCCGACCAGGCGCTTGCACGACAATCCTGGGCCGTGAAGCGCCAGTACACGTTGCGGCTCGCGCCCATCTGCTCGTAGCAGGGCTCTGAATTCAGCAGGGGCTTTTGGGGATAGCTCGCACGGAAATCCTCGGGGAGCTTCCACGCCTCGCTCTGACCCTCGTAATTATGGCCGGGCTGGTACATGTAGAAGTCCAAACGATCGATGAACCGCTCGGGAATCGTGCGGTTGGCACGGTTGATGTGCATGCACCGAAGGGCGTTCGGCGCCAGCTCGCACACGGCGGAAAGGCCCTCCTCGTAATAGCGAATCGCCTCGTCCGACTTGAAATCGGTATCGCCCGTAACCACGTAGACGGGATCGAACTCGCCAAGATGCCTCACGACGCGCTCGATATGGGGGCGGATCTCGTCGAGCGGCATGACGGGCGCGCCGAGCTTCTGCGCGATCATCGACCCCCACGTACCCGGGATGTAGTTGCACCACAGCAAGACGAGCGCCGGGCGGATACCATACTCGACCGCCATCCGGCACATCTCTCGGGCGCGCTCCCAATACGCCTCGTTGGGGGCAGACCAGTCGAACACCGTCCCGTCCTCGCTGGCGTACGGGTAGATGCCGAGGTCCGGGCGACAGCGATCCCACTGCGGAAGCGTGTTGACCTGCAGCACGTTGATGCCCTGCTCCGCTCGACGCGCGAGGTAGTACTCCCAATCGGACAGTTCGATGCTGGTAAAGGCGCTCCAGCACGTATCCGCCAGCCAAAACCAAGGCTTCCCGTCGAGCGTGAAGCCGTCCTTGCGGTCATTCACCGCGAGCTTGCCAAGTCCCATGCGATTCCCTTCTCTTCTCGACCCGTACCCGTAGTCGAATTATCGGATAGCAGATTCGATAACGAAAGCCCCGCCGGGCGGATGCCGAGCGGGGCCCTGAGTCAATGTAGGCGAGCGGCGGGGGCCATCTCAACCTACTCAGAAATGCGCGTTACACGCTAGGCGAGAGCCGGAGCCTCTTCCTCGTCCATCTCGGCGAGCTCCTCCTTGGAGAAGCCGGTCGCGAACACCACGGCGGCGGCGATGACGAAGGAAATTGCCATGCCGACGATCGCCCACACGGTGTTCATCTGGCCACCCTGCAGGTAGTTGGTGAAGACCAGGAAGTTGGAGGCACCGCCGGCCAGGTAGTAGGTAACACCCATGAGGCCGGAGAACACAGCGCCGATGGCACCGCCAATGAACATGCCGAGCATGGTGCGACGGAAGCGCATGAGGATACCGAAGAGCGCGGGCTCGGTGACGCCACCGGCGATAGCGGAGATGACGTAACCCAGGGCAAGACCCTTCTCGTCCGGGTTCCTCATCTTGAGGAAGGCACCGAAAGCGCAGCCCCAGACAGCGGCCATGGCGCAGTTGGTGGAAACGAAGACGAAGGGATCGTAGCCGGCGGCGATGATCTGAACCTGAGCGAGCAGGATGACGGGCATGTGCATGCCGCAGACCACGAAGAGCTGCCAGAAGGCGCCGAGGACGGCCATGACGATCAGGATGCCGATGCCGCCGAGGTCAGCAAGACCAAAGAGGGCGTTGGCGATGAGGCTGCCGATCTCGTTGCCGATCGGGGCGAGAACGATGAAGGCAATGGGGATAGTGACGATCATGGTGCAGAACGGCGTGAAGACCGTGGACAGCACGTCGGGCATGACCTTCTTAAAGAACTTCTCGACAAAGTAGAGGACCGGCACCGAGAGGATGATCGGCAGGACGGACTGCTGATAGTTGGCAGCGGCGATCTGGATGCCGTAGACGGAGATGATTCCGCCACCCTCCTGAGTCGCGACGCTCACGACGGACGGGGCCATGAGGGCGCCGCCGAGAAGCATGCCCAGAACCGGGGAAGCGCCGAGCTTCTTAGCGGCGGCATAGCCCAGGTAGATGGGGATAAAGGTAAACGTGGCCTCGTACAGGGTGGTGTAGAGGAACGTGTAGGTCGGGTCGGTGTCGGAAAGGACGCCGAGCATGGTGGGGCCGAGGACCGCAGCGATGGTGCGGAACAGACCACCGGCCATGAGCAGCGGAATCAGCTGGGTCATGGAACCCGACAGGTAGTCGAGGATGATGTTGGGCAGGTTCTTGAGCTCGAACTTCTCCTTAGGAGCGTCGAGGTTCTCGTCGACCGCGGCACCCTGCTTGACGCCGGACATGGCGACGAACTCGGCGAGCACCTTGGGCACGTTCTGGCCAATGACGACCTGGAGCTGGCTGCCGGCGAACTGGCAACCCAGAACACCCTTGACCTTCTTGATCTTCTCCACGTCGGCCTTGCTGTTGTCCTTGAGCGTCAGACGCAGGCGCGTCATGCAGTTGGTGGCGACGGCAACATTCTCCGCACCGCCCACGAGCTCGAGGACATCGGTGGCAATCTGCTTGTTATCTACTGCCATGGGACCCCTCCCCATATCATCGTGTGCCTACCCGTTTGGACGTAGGCACGCCTTTGGCCCGGCGACTATAACCCCTTACGGCTGCCGAGCCCTTGGATACGCTGTCGTAAACAATCTGTTTACTGAACGTTTACAGCGTTTAGTTTACACGGAGCGTTGAATTTGTGGTAGTTTTGCCGTTTGCAGTCCGGTGAACGGTAGGAAATCGGGGGTGAAGGTAATTGAATGCCGAGGCATTGCATATAGATCCGTTTATTTATAAATGGTCGTTTACGTGGGATTTTATATAATCTGGCACCTCAATGCCTTGTTGATTCATCAACAAAAGCCCTGTTAGATAGTAGTAGACGAGTGTTTAGTAATTCATTGAGCGTTTGATGCGACCGTTTACCGAGTTCATCTGCTTATTCTCTAATTCTGCTTTACACTAAACATATTTAGATTGTATTGCCGTGATTGTTTAGCACGCGCGGCATAAGGGAGGCAGCTCATGGAACTCAAATCGTGCGCCTACGCAACCGTCACCACCTTGGGCGACTTTGGCCCCTGGATCAGCAAGGTCGTTCTCGACCTGCCCTGCACCGTGCGCGCCAACGATATCGATGCGAGCACTTTCCATATATATGTAGAGCGTCACGAGCGCACGGGCGAGATCCTGATGCGCAAGGAGCATGGCGCCGACCATGCCGCACCCTCCGTGGGTTACATCGATGTTCTCGCCGCGTATCCGTGTGACGAAAACGGCCGCAAGCTCGCCGTGGGCACCCATGTGGCACTCGAGGTCGCCGAGCAGCGCCTGACCAAAAAGATCGAAGGCGGCGTCATGGGCTCGCGCATGCTCGATGACCAGCTGCACATCACGCAGCTCGCAGCTCTTCCCGGCAACGACGGCGACGATCCCACCTGCGGTCTGGCCTTCGACACCTGCCGCGGCGATATCTGCCCCGCGCTCAAGGGCTGGAGCAACGCCACGCAAAAGACCCCCGTCAATGGCATCGCGCTCGAGTACGGCTTCTTCGAGCCCAGCTTTAAGGCCGAGGATTCCGCCTGCTTCAATCCCTTTGCGCCCGAGGCCACGGTCGTGCCCCAGAAGGCCCCGCTCGTGGTGTACCTGCACGGCGCCGGCGAGGGCAAGGGCTCCACGCAGGGCGAGGGCGCCACGCGCGCCTATATCGGCAACCGCGTGACGGCCATTAGCCAGGCGCAAATCCAGCGCTACTTTGGCGGCTTTGCCTGGGTGCTTGTGCCGCAGTCTCCCACGTTTTGGATGGACAACGGCGTCGAGCAGCTCGGCCGCTCCAACCAGAGCATCTACTCCCCCGTGCTCAAGGCGCTCATTGACGAGTTTGTCGCCGAGCATGCCGAGCGCATCGACACCGACCGCATCGTGGTCGCCGGCCTTTCCAACGGCGGCTTTATGACCCTGCGCCTGTGCGCCGACTACCCCGATTTCTTCGCCGCCGGCCTTCCCTGCTGCGCCCCGTGGTACAACGCCACGGACGAGGACGTCGCCGCACTCGCCAAGACGCCGCTGTGGTTTACGCACTCCAAGGGCGACGAGCTCGTGTCGCCGCAGCAGACCGTGCTGCCGCTCACGGCACGCCTGCATGACGCCGGAGCCAACGTGCACCTCACGTACTTTAGCCATGTCGAGGACCTGACCGGACGCTATCGCGAGGCCGACGGCTCGCCTAAGAAGACGTTCAACCACGGCGTGTGGATCCACCAATTCAACGACCTGTGTTATCAAGACTTCGACGGGGGCAACGTACTCATCGACGGCGAGCCGGTGGGCTGCTGGGAGTGGTCGGCCAGAGTTTCGAGGTAGCCATCCCATCGGGGGCCCTGGCCTTTAGTTTTGTAAACGTCCTCGCGCCTGAGCCCCGCCTATCCTGCTCCTTCGGAGCATCGGATAAGCGGGGCCCGCGCTGCGGAGTGTTTACAAAACTAAAGACCAGGGCCCCTAAGTTAACGTTGTTCGAAACGCTGGACGAGCGCTTCCGGCAGCACGCCGGATCGGTGGCGATGGGGGCGTGGGTCCCGTCTTGCCTTGCGCGTAACTGGCTGAATTGATTTTGGTTGGAGCTTTTCTTATGTCCCAGAGTTTGACTCGGGTGATTGTTACTACTGATATGGAAGTCGATGATATGAACTCGCTCGTTCATTTGGCTCTGTATCTTAACTTGCTTGACGTGCAAGCTGTGGTGTATACGGCTTCGCAGTATCACTTTCTTGGGGATGGGGTTCATACGCTGGGCGAGGTGAATTCGCATTGGCGGACCAAAGGGCGTCGCTCTTATGAGTGGGCTGTTGTGCCTCATGAGCCTGATTCGCTGGCCGGCGAGCTTCGCGAGTATCGACCGTTTCCCGAGCATTGGATTGAGAGCCTCTGGAGTAATGAATATGCTCAGGCTTGGCCACAGTTGCAGGCGAATGCGGACGCTGCCGGTGAGTCTCCGTTTCCCACGCCTGCCCAGATGATCGAGCGCACCTTTGTGGGAAATGTTGCCTTTGAGGGTGATGTGGCTGAGGAAACTGAGGGGTCTCGCGTAATTGCTCAGGCGATTTTGGACGATGATCCGCGTACGTTATGGCTGCTCAGCTGGGGTGGCATGAACACCATCGTTCGCGCCCTCATGAGTATTGCCGAGCGTTATCGCGCCACGCCCGAATGGCCTGCCGTGCAGCAGCGGGTCTATCAGAAGGTGCGCGTGATGGGCGTTGCCGATGGCGTAGGGCAGGACAACTCATGGCTCGACCATGGGCGCGAGCTCTTTCCCGAGCTCATCTTTTGGTGCATGCCTTATATGTATGGCGGCTATGTCGATGCCAAGACGGCTCAGCCCGATACGCTGCCGCTGTTTAAGGCCCCTTGGCCCGAGCTGAATCTCACGCAGGGCAACGGCCCCCTCATGGCACGCTATATGCTCTATGGCGACGGTAAGGTCTACGAAAACGAGCCCGAGCGCTTTCAGTTTGGCAAGCATGCCCGTCTGGATTGGGGTCTAGAAGGCATACCCGCGATGCAGTTTGAGCGCGGCGACTTTATGGCCGAAGGCGACAGCATGACCTATATTCCGCTGCTGCCGTTTGGCCTGCGCGGTATTGACGACCGCGACTTCGATACGCTACTCGGCCGCATGTTTCTTGATGGACACCCCGATGCGAAGGCGCCCGCCGATTTTACCTCCATCAGCACGCCCGCAGACGACAATCTCAATCCCTACCTGCGTGCTTATCAGGAAGACTTTGCCGCCCGCGCGCAATGGTGTGCCCATGATCCGGCCATCTGCTCGCATCCGGCGCATGTTGTCGAGGTTGCGACCGACCGCAGTGCTACAGCCGGTGAGCGTGTCGCCCTTTCAGCGACCATCGTCGACCCCGACGGCAGGGGCTTCGATGCGCATTGGGATGTCGCCGTGGACCCGTCGAGCTATGCAGGCGTCCAGGATCTGTCGCTGTGGCATGAATGCGCGATGGACGCCGCTTTCATCGTGCCCGCCGACGCACGACCCGGCGACCGCTTCGTGCTCACCCTCACCGTCCAGACGCGCGCCGAGCGCCCCTGCACCCGCTACGCCCAGGTCGCCGTGACCGTGGCGTAGCAAGGACGGCGTCCACATTCGACAGCCGCCACATTCGACAAGGAGTGTCCCCAACTGCCACTCATTTAAGAACGTCCCCAACTGCCAACTCAGACAGTAGATGTTTAATCTGTTTCGTTAATTGAAATGCGTAAATATGGTTAGTCAAAGAGTTGAAGTTTGGTTAAATAATAACTGTAATTTCGGTTAAACGCACTGGTAAACAATGGTGATAATTATGCCAAAGAAGTACTACACTAGAATTATCGAAAATGAGCTCGACCAGCTGCTGGGCATATTCGGTGCCGTTCTCATCGAAGGACCGAAATGGTGCGGGAAGACGACCACAGCCGAGACCCGTGCGGCGTCCAGGCTCCTTCTCATGGACCCGTCCCGCAACTTCGAGAATCGCTTACGCGCCGAGACTGACCCAGCTCTTGCCGTTTCCGGCGAGGTGCCACGGCTAATTGACGAGTGGCAGGAGGTTCCGAAACTTTGGGACGCGGCACGGTTTGAATGTGACAACCGTGGCGGTGAGCCTGGCCAGTTCATATTTACGGGGTCGGCAACACCGCGAGACGACAAACGTCCGATGCACAGTGGCGCTGGAAGGTTCGCCAAACTGCGCATGGATACCATGACGCTTTTCGAACTTGGGAAATCCAGCGGTGCAGTTAAGCTATCGGGCATTATTTCTGGCAAAAAGTTCAATGGCGCTTTTGGGTCGCTGGATTCTGCCTCGATTGCCGAGTGCGTTGTTCGTGGTGGATGGCCTGCGGCGGTCGGACACGATGCGCGGGCTGCGTCCGCGATGGCCAAACGATACATCGACATAGTTGCCGAAGAAGATTTGTCCCGTGTCGACGGCCCTCGCCGCGACCCTGAAAAGGTCAAAGCTGTCATTGAATCGCTTGCGCGCAATGAATCCACTTTGGCGACACTCAAAACGCTCGTAGCCGATCTTGGTGGAGAGGTGTCGAGACAAACGGCGTCATCATACATATCTCTTCTCGCTCGGGTTAATTTCGTTCGCGATATTCCCGCATGGAACCCTGCAATGAGATCTCCAGTGCACCTAAGAGAATCGAAGAAGCATCATCTCGCTGACCCGTCACTAGCGGCCGCTGCGCTCGGGGCGACTCCGGAGACATTACTTCTGGACTTCAAGACGCTTGGACTGCTTTTTGAATCGTTGGCCCTTCATGATTTGTGGGTTTATGCGCAAGCAAATGGAATGGGTCTCTATCACTATCACGATTCTCGCAATCTAGAGGTCGATGCAGTCATTGCGGCTCCCGGTGGAACGTGGATTCCGATCGAAGTTAAACTCAGCTCTGCTCAAATCGAAGAGGCGTCTGACAGTCTCGTTGCTGTCGAGAAGCGTATGGTCGCTGCCGGAAACAACCCGCCAGTTTCGAAAGTCGCAATCATTGGATTTGGCTCACAAGCCTATGTCACTGACCGCGGCGTCCAAGTTGTTCCGCTGGATGTTCTCGCGCCGTAGTGCAATTGCAAGTTTTAACTTCTTTTGCTTTCTTTCACTTCTTTTAACAAAACGCCCGGTGGGCATTAACTGCTCGCCGGGCGCCTTGGTTAGGACGTTATAAAGCAGGACTTCCGAAACACGGCGGTCAGGTCCGCCTCCTAAGGTCCTGAGGTGCTTGAGATTGGGAGCGACAAGCCCGACGAAGCGTACTTTAGGTACGCGAGGAGGGTTGGAGCCCCAAGGTTGAGTGCCTCAGTGCCCTTAGGCCAGGTCCTCGCCGTTGGTCGCGATGACCTTCTTGTACCAGTCGAAGCTCTTCTTCTTGGAGCGCGCGAGGGTGCCGTTGCCCGCGTCGTCGCGGTCCACGTAGATGAAGCCGTAGCGCTTGGACATCTCGCCCGTACCGGCGGAAACCAGGTCGATGGGGCCCCACGTGGTGTAGCCGAGCAGGTCGACGCCGTCCTCGGTCACCGCATCGCGCATGGCCTCGATGTGCTGGCGCAGGTAGTCGATGCGGTAATCGTCGTTGATGGAGCCGTCCTCCTCGACGACGTCCTTCGCGCCCAGGCCGTTCTCCACCACGAACAGCGGCTTCTGATAGCGGTCGTAGAGGTCGTTGAGGGTGATGCGGAACCCGAGCGGGTCGATGGCCCAGCCCCACTGGCTCTCCTTGAGGTAGGGGTTCTTGGCGCCGGCGAAGGCGTTGCCCTCGGTCTTGGCGGCGTCGGAGCCCTCGCCGGCGGCGCAGCGCGTGGAGTAGTAGCTGAAGGAGATGAAGTCGACCGTGTTCTCAGCCAGGATCTGCTTGTCCTCCTCGGTCATCCCGACGTCGATGCCCTCGCGCTCGAGCTTCTTGAGCGCGTACGCCGGGTAGTAGCCGCGGCTCTGCACGTCCACGAAGAAGTAGTTGTCCTGGTTCTCGAGCTGGGCGGCGCGCACGTCCTCCGGGCGGCAGCTGTAGGGGTAGTAGCTGCCGGCGGCGAGCATGCAGCCGATCTTGACCTCGGGGTCGATCTCGTGGGCGATCTTGGTTGCCCAGGCGCTGGCGACGAGCTCGTTATGGGCGGCCAGGTACTCGACGGCCTCCTTGTCCTCGCCCTCCTCGAACACCAGGCCGGCGCCCATGAACGGCAGGTGCAGGATCATGTTGATCTCGTTGAAGGTGAGCCAGTACTTCACCAGGCCCTTGTAGCGGGTGAAGATCGTGGTCGCGAGGTTCTTGTAGAAGTCGATGAGCTTGCGGTTGCGCCAGCCACCGTATTCCTTGATGAGGTGGATGGGGCAATCGAAGTGCGTGATGGTCACGAGCGGCTCGATGCCGTGCTTCCGGCACTCGCGGAACACGTCCTCGTAGAAGGCGAGGCCGGCCTCGTTGGGCTCGGGCTCGTCTCCGTTGGGGAAGATGCGCGTCCATGCCAGGCTCATGCGGAAGGTCTTGAAGCCCATCTCGGCGAAGAGGGCGATGTCCTCCTTGTAGTGGTGGTAGAAGTCGATGCCGCTCTGCGCGGGGTAGTAGTAGCCGTCCTCGAAGTCGAGCATCTTGCGCACGCCGGCGCCCACGGCGAAGCGCTCGGGGCCGTGCGGCATCACGTCGACGTTGGCCAAGCCGCGGCCATCCACGTTGTAGGCACCTTCGCACTGGTTGGCAGCCGTTGCGCCGCCCCACAGGAAGTCTTTACGGAAAGCCATGCATCAACCCTTTCACACGCTGTTTGTCGTAGTTTCAGTATCCCCGCAAACGGGCCTCTCTCAACAACAGCAGCGCAGGCCGACACTTCTTTTCGCGCGCAGGCGCTCGGCAGCTGCCCCCGTCTGACACTTTTTGATACCTGCCCGCCCAAACCACCACAAAGGGGACAGGCACCTTTGCGGCGGATTGGGCACGGTTTGTCTCGATCTGTAACAGTTAGGCAGCCAAAACCGGGCCTGGCGTTACAGGTCGAGATTTTCGGGCGGGCCCCTGCGGTTTGTCTAAATCTGTAACAGGTAGAGACGATTTAGCCCGCTAGATGTTACAGATCGAGACAGAAGATTCTAGTCGCAGGTGATGTCGAGGTTTTGCCGGTGAAGCCTACGTGACCGCCTTCGCTCAACAACTCATTTGACTAAATAGGAAAGAAAGGAAAAAATAGGAAAAAAAGGAAAGGAGACTTATGACTGAACCCATCTTCTCCCCCTCATTTGGAAATCGCCCCTCTTATCTAGTCGGGCGCGAAACGGTAATTTCGACATTCATATCCGGCCTTGAGCAGGAGCCGGGCAATCGCGACCGAGCCATGCTCATGCTTGGTCAGCGAGGCAGCGGCAAGACAGTTCTTCTGTGGGAACTTGCCGATCGCGCACGCAAGCTCGGCTTCGTTGTCGCCACGCCTACCGTGGCCTCCGAGGATATGCTCGAGCGCATTGTTGAGAAAATCCAAGAGGCAGGCGAGCCTTACGTCAACAAACGCTATCTTCCCAAATTCACGGGTGGCAGCCTGAGTGTTTTTGGGTTCTCGGCAGGCCTCGAGTTCACACGAGACGTGCAGGAGACCAAGAGTTTTCAGTTCAAACTCACGCAGCTTGCGCGCAAACTGACCGAGCAGGAACACGGCATCCTCATCCTCATCGACGAGCTCCAGGCAAATTCGCCTGAGATTAGACAGCTCGTCACCGCCTATCAAGAACTGGTCGGCGAACGACTCAACGTCGCACTCGTCATGGCGGGCCTTCCGGGAGCCGTCTGCGCAACACTCAATGACCGCGTGCTGACGTTTCTCAACCGCGCTCGCAAGGTCACGCTCGAACCGCTTTCGGTCGGAGATGTCGACGCCTATTACCAGCGGGCTTTCGAAGAGCTCTGCCTTGATATTCCAAGCCATCTTCGCCTCTGTGCCGCTCGCGCGACCCAAGGCTCACCCTATATGCTGCAGCTCATCGGCTATAACATCGCCAATCGTTGCAAGGCTGGAGAACGTGCAGCGCGCGAGCAAATCGACGGAGCCATCGAAGCGTCGAAGGTCGATTTCGAAAACGATGTCTGCGAAACGACGCTCGCCGCGTTATCGGACCAAGACGTCGCGTTTCTCTCCGCAATGACTGATGACAAAGACGCCGTGTCTCGCATTTCTGATGTTGCGAAGCGCATGTCAGTCACACCCGACTATGCGCAAAAGTATCGCCGGCGCCTCATCGACGCCGGCGTTATCGAACAGGCGCGCCGCGGTTACGTGCGCTTCGCCGTCCCATATATGGCTGATTACCTGAGCAGCCAGCTCTAGGCAACCACCACGAAGGAGACAGGCACCTTTGTGGTGGCTTGGGCAGTTGCGGTGAAATACTTCCTGTTTTGCGGCCCGCGGTGCCTAAACAGGAAGTATTCCACCGCAAGTTAATGCAGTTAGTCGCGGGTGATGTCGAGGTTCTTGCCGATGAGGCCTACGTAGCCACCCTCGGCAGCCTTGAGGCTGTCAGCATGGCAGAGAACCCACTTGTCAGCCTTCCAGTAGCAGTAGCTGTCACCGGCAGCAGGCATGTCGGTTGCAGCCTCGGGGCGCGGGCCATTGGTGCCAGCGGGCAGCGCCACCATCACCTGGAAGCCACCGTCGTCGACCATGCACGGCGTGTAGTGCAGCGTGGTGTTGAAAACCTCGACAACCTTGCCCGCCGGCACGCGGAACGCCTTGACCTGAGCGGTGTCGAGCTTGCCGTCCTCGATCTCCCAGCGATGCGCCACAAGCAGGATAAAGTCGCGGGCGCCCAGGTTAAACTCGCTGGCGCGGTGATACTCCAGACAGTTGAGCTGTGTGTTGTGGCCGTTGCACCAGCCCAGCTGGAAAGGACGGCCGCCAAACATGAGAAAGCCCAGTTTATCGGCACCCTTGACGCCCTCGAGCTCCGACGCGCTTTCCACGTACTTGCTGCCCTCGGGGATGGGCGTGGCCGCAAGCGCCTCGACAAGCGGGGCGGTCAGGCTGGACGGCACGTCATCCCACACGCGACCATAGGATTTGAACTCGGGATCTGATACAGAGTAGATATGCATGTTCGCACCTGTTCGTTTATGTGACAGTATGAACATTCTAGAACATCATTCATCCACGACCACGATCAATACCGAAAACATTGCATGACGAAATCACCCGCTCAAAAAGCGACATGCAGCTTCCTAGTCGAGATAATCTTTAAGAAACTCAATAACGCTCATACACCAGTAGTCGGTCTCCGGCGCATGGGGCTTCATCAATGCGTGCCCCCCTTCTGAATACATGACTCCCTCATGGTGTACTCCAGCTGCATCCAGAGCATCGACCATCTTTTCATAATTGTCGGGCGATACAATATCATCGTCAGCGCATTGCCAAAGATATGTCGGAGGATACTGCTCCCACACATGCTGATTAATACAGAAATCATCGAGCGAGTCGCGACCAGCCCCGCCGCACACCGAATCAAGAAATCTATTGTCTGATGCGTTCTCAAAGCCATGAAGATCAATCGGTGCATAACACAGGGCCAAGGCTTTTGGCGCCTCGCATCCGTAGGACGCAAATCCCTTGTTGTCCGTCCCCCACTCGGCAGTTAAATGCGCACCAGCAGAAAAGCCGATAACTGCATAACTTTTTGCGACATTAAATATCGCTGAATTCTCCAGGACAAAACGGACGGCTCGATTTAAATCGTCGATTGGGCGCGGCATCAAAGGCTCGACCCTCACCCTGTATGACAGCACGAACACGTTATAGCCCGCATCGTTGAGCTCGGGGGCAACGGGAAAGCCTTCCACTTGATGACAAACGCTCTGATAACCTCCGCCCGAAACCGCAATGATAAAGGGAGCCCTAGGTCTCCCGGGAAAGAAGAACAGTTTCGTATTGCGCCGAGTCGGATCACGGATGCAGTCGGCTTCATCCCAAATATCGTAGGCAACCTGCCTCCCGTCATCCACGAGCTCGACAATTCGATTCAATCCACGCAAAACACGAGCAGTTTCATATGGATTAGCATCAGAATTCATATGAGACACAATGGGTTTATTCCACATGCGCTCCCAAGTTGAAGGCCGGCAAAGCATAAGGTGCTCGCCAAAGCCAGCGAACTCAGGAAGGAGCGCGATTTCGCCAAACGTCATATCGGCAGTAATTGTCATAGCCAGTCACTCCAAAAATGAGGGTGGGCTCGCGTGAATCAACGGCAAGCCCACCACATGCAATCTGCCGCGGGGTTTTCGGCAGCTTACATCCCGAATAATTGTCTACTCCACTACTGCCTCTTCATCAGGGCGATACAGGATGTAAACGAGAACGAAGTTAAGAATTAAACCGACGACATTGCAAAGAATTGCGCCGATGAGGCTGCTCATATCACCAGAAGGATCCATATAACCGGGAAAGCTAAAAATGCCGCTCGACGTCATAACGAACGTACAGGTGTTGAAAATCGCCGGAATAACAGCACTGATTGCTCCGGCGACCATGGAAGCGATAATGATCTTCTTGTGCTCCAAGATGATGCCGTACAGCGCCGGTTCCGTAATCCCGAAAAAGCCCGTAATGGCACAGCTGAACCCAAGACTCTTTTCACTCGGGTCCTTCGAGCGGAGGGCAAACGCCAAACAAGCGCCGACAACACCCATGCTGCAGCAGAGAAGTCCAAGGATAGGATCGGAGCCGACGGTCATAATATTGTTGATGGAAAGCACGATCAGGGCCCAATGGAGTCCAAGGGGGATCATAACGAGACCGAATATCGGCCCGAGAATAACGCCGCAAAGGACGGGGCTGAACTGATAGACCGCCAGCACTGCAGCCGCAAGCAAAGAGCTCGCCTGCTGAATAACGGGGCCGATCACAAGGAGCGAGACGGGGGCGACAACAGCAACCGTCAGGAACGGGACGAGCGCAAATGCCACAACATCGGGAAGAACCGCCCGCAGCCACTTATTAAGAACGGATGCGAACCAAGCCGCCACGATAGCAGGAAACACCGTGGAGGAATAGCTCACCATTGTGAACTTCATGCCGAGCAAATCCAGCGCATCGCCCGCTCCGGCCGCAGCAACGAAAGTCGGATAAACCAGGATTGCGCCGAGTACCGCACCGATATATCGATCGGTTCCAAAGAACTGAGCAGCAGATGATCCGACAAGAACGGGCAGGAAATACATGCAGGCATTTCCCATGCCGTACAGCAGAGTGTATATTCCGCTCTCGGCGGAAACAGCACCCGCCGTCGTCAGAATACTAAGGATGGCGTTTATCATTCCGCATGCGATCAAGGCAGGAAGAACGGGCATCATGATGCCGCTGATGAACTTCATTAACTTTCCCAGCAAGCCCTTAGTCTCTCCTTCGCTTGCCTCGGAATCTCCGGCATCAATCCCGGTTTCCTTGGCAACGATTTCATAGACCTTATCGACCTTAGGTCCCACAATCACCTGATATTGCCCCGCGGAATGGCGAATGTCGATCACGCCATCAATCGCCTTGACTTTTGCATCGTCTACGATGCTTTCGTCCTTAAGGTTGAACCTTAAACGAGTCATGCAGTGAGCTACAAATGTAACGTTGTCTGCGCCGCCCACCATCTCGAGAATCTCGGCAGCGAGCTTGGTTGTATCCGCCATAAATACCATTTCTCCCATGTTGAGTTTTATATGTAACCATCAGCAAAGCGCGCGCCTTTGCCAACTAATTACCTTGTTTTCGATGCAATTCGATTGATGTGCATCATGAGGTAGAGTCTTTCTTCGTCTATAAGTTCCCGCCCCGTCAGCCGGCTGAGAACAGAAGCAATATCATCGGCGCACATTGATGCCACCGGATATTCTTTTTTGAGCGAGAGGTACATCTTGCGGTTGTCGCTCACGATGCTTTCGCCAGAGTTCAACCTATTGAATAAGTACTGAAGATGGGTTGCGAACCTTGCGAAATCGAAACCTTCCCGATCAACTTGAATGCCAAGCCGATTTTCAACAGCAACGGTTGACTCCTCCAGAACACGATCGTAGATATCCGCGCTAAACTCTTTAACTACTTCGCATGAGTCCGAATCGGCCATGTTATTGATAAACGCCATGGCAATTCCAACTGCCTCATGAGCTGGAAGCCTAACGTTAAGACGTTTCCTGATTATCCTAAGTGCATACTCGCCGATTTTAAATTCGACGGGATATTGTTGGCGGACATCAAACGATAAAGGCATGCGGACAACGATTTTTTGCTCTTTGCGCTTAACCGCATACGCGATATGGTCCGCAAGGATAAACGGCAAATTAGGGCTCACCTCATAAGGCAGCAAACCTGTCGACATATCAATAACATCCGAGGTAAGCTCGAGAAGCTCGTCGGGGACCTCGTCAACGAGAGCGATGTAGCGAGAGCTAACGTTATAAAACGTTCGTTGAATCTCCGAAAGAGGGACCTCATCTCCGACATTCTTAAACCCCAGACCACGGCCGAATGCAACCAACTGTCTGCCATTTCCATCGACACAGAGGACAGCGCTGGTATTAATTCGTTTAACAATTTCCATGTGCCCCCCTAAACAGAACAAGGCTCCCGAAGCAGAATCCGACAATCAATGTCAACAGATGCTGCTTCAGGAGCCTTGCCTGAATATCACTCTGAGAACTAGTTTAAGCGAGCTAGTGCTAATGACCTCGAATAAACACTTCTAAACAGTTAAACGGTCGATATCTCCGTGTGAACGGTTTGAAGGCAGAGGGCGGCCCTATGCCTGCTGGTAGTGCAGGTGCTTCTCGTCGATATCGGCCAGGTTGCGGTCGAGATAGCGACGCGCGAGCCAGTTTGCCATGGGGAGGTTCTGGTCCAGGTAGTTGCCGCACTCTTCGGGAGCGGCTCCGGGGACATCGCCCTCAAAGTCGGCGACAAACTCAAACAGCTCGCGCACGAGCGGCAGGATCTCCTCGCTCGTCACTTCGCCAAATACGACGAGGTAAAAGCCCGTGCGGCAGCCCATGGGGCCAAAGTAGACAATGCGGCTCGACCACTCGGCATGGTTGCGAAGGAACGTCGCGCCCAGGTGCTCGATGGTGTGGCACTCGGCCGTGTTCATGACCGGCTCCTTGTTGGGCGTGGTCAGGCGCAGGTCAAACGTGGTGACGGCAGCACCGGTCGCCGGATCGCGGTCGATGCGGCTCACATACACGCCAGGCTCAAGCAGCAGATGGTCAACGGAAAAACTCGCGATGCGCTCCATGGCAGATCCTCTCGGTAGTCAATTTAGGACGGGGCTCTTTTAGCTGGTTCGAATGGTCGCACCAATCATACCAGTCAAAAAAGCCCCGTCCCAAATTGACCACCTGGGACGGGGGTCAATGAGTTTTTAATCCCCGTCCCAGAAAAATCCTTGGGCGACGCGCAGCCGCCTAGGCAGTGTACGAGATGGTGGCGGCTACGGCGTGGCGCCAGCCGGCGATCTTTTTGGATCGCTCGCCGGCGGGCATCGACGGCTCCACGATGCCGCGAACGCCGTAGACGTCAACGACGTCGCGCGTGTACATGCCCAGCGCAATGCCGCAGGTCCAGGCCGCACCCAGACCGCTCATCTCGTCGTTGCTCGCAATGCGGATGGGCGAGCCGACCAGGTCGCTCTCAAACTGCATCAGGTACGCGTCGCGCGTGGGGCCGCCGTCAACACGAAGCTCGGCCAGTGCCGCACCCGAATCCTCGACCATCGCATCAATCACGTCAAAGATTTGATAGGCGATCGACTCGTCGGCGGCCTTCACGAACTCCGCGCGACCCGTGGTGCGCGTCATGCCAAAGACGCAGCCCTCGGCGTCACTCGCCCAGTGCGGCGCGCCCAGACCGGTAAACGCCGGCACAAAGTAGACGCGGCTCGCCGGATTGGCGGCGTAGCACAGGTCGGTAACTTCCTCGGGGTTATTGATGAGCTCCAGATCGTCGCGCAGCCACGTCTTGACGGCGCCGGCGTAGCTCACGTTGCCCTCGAGCACGTACTCGGTCACGCCGTCCATGCGCCATCCAAGCGAGCTCGAAAGCCCGTGCGAGCTGGCGACGAACTCGTCGCCGACGTTCATCATGACCGAGCTGCCGGTGCCATAGGTCGCCTTGGCCATGCCGCGGCTATGGCAGCCCTGCGCAAACAAGGCGGCATGGCTGTCGCCGAGCACGCCGTGAATGGGCACGGGTGCCGGCAAAAAGCCGCCCAGGTCCGTCATGCCGAACAGGCCATCGGAATCGGTCACCTGCGGCAGGCAGGCCACGTCAACGCCAAAGGCCTCGCACACCGGCTCGCTCCAGCAACCACGGCGCAGGTCAAAGAGCTGCGTGCGGCTGGCGTTGGACCAGTCGCAGCGGAACTCCGCGCCGCCCGTGAGCGTCCAGACCACCCAGGCATCGATGGTACCCAGGCACAGCTCGCCCGCCGCGGCAGCCTCGGCAGCAGCGGGAACGTTCGCGAGGATCCAGGCCATCTTGCCCGCCGGGTAGTAGGGCGAGAGCACCAGACCCGTCGTGTCACGCACCAGCTCGGCCACACCCTCGCGCGCGGCCAGCTTGTCGCACAGCTCGCGGGCGCGGGCGCACTGCCACACCACGGCGTCGCACAGCGGCTCGCCCGTCGCGCGGTTCCAGGCAACGGTGGTCTCGCGCTGGTTGGAGATGCCGATGCCGGCGATGTCGGCCGGATCGACCCCGGTCTCCTCCACCACAGCGCGCGCCACGGCCAGCACATTGGCGGCAATCTCGGCCGGATCATGGCTCACCCAACCGGCCTCGTTGACAATCTGGCGATGCGAGCGGTCGGCACGATGAATCAAATGGCCGCCCTCGTCCACCAGCAGCGCCTTGGTGCCCTGCGTGGATTGATCGATTCCGATGATGTAGCGGCCCATGGCCACCCCTTTCAAAACGAATGTGACAAAGGGACGGTCCCTTTGTCACATTCCAGTTACTCTGCGGGCAGGAACTCGGCGACCGTCTTTGCGATTCCGGCACCCGTCAGGCCGTAGTGCGCAAAGACCTCGGGGCTCGTGCCGGTGATGACCGGCGCGTCGGGCAGGGAGAGGCACTTGACCGGACGCGGGCAATGCTCGCCCACAACCTGCGCGACCATGGAGCCCAAGCCGCCGAAGGGGCTGTGCTCCTCGACCGTCACCACCGCGCGGGCGGAGCGGACGGCCTCCTCAACCGCCTCGGCATCGAACGGCTTGACGCAGTACATGTCGAGCACGGTGGCAGAGACGCCCTGCTCGGCGAGCAGGTCGGCGGCGTCAACGGCATGGCGCACCATCTCGCCCGTGGCGACGATCGCCACGTCCGCCCCGCGGCGCACCCACGTGGCGCGATCCATCTCGAACGGGCAGTCATCCTCGGCGTACACGTCCTCGACGGGGTTGCGACCCACGCGCACGTAGGCCGGCTTGTCATCGCGCACCAGCTCCTGCATGAGCGCGGCGGTTTGGAATCGGTCGCTCGGCAGGTACACGCGCATGTTGGGGATCGCGCTCATAGCGGCGATGTCCTGCGCGGAGTGATGGCTCATGCCCAGCGCGCCGTAGCTCACGCCTCCCGATATGCCGATGAGCTTGACGTTGGTGTTCGAGTACGCGACGTCGACCTTGCACTGCTCATAGGAGCGCGTGGTGAGGAAGCACGCCGGGCTCGCGGCGAAAGGCCGCTTGCCCATCGCGGCCATGCCGGCGGCGGTGCTCACGAGGTTCTGCTCGGCGATTCCCATCTCGACGGAGCGCTCGGGATACTCATCGAAAAACGGCGTGAGCGATGCCGATCCGCGAGAGTCGGAGCAGAGCACCACCACATCCTCGTCGTGGGCAGCCGCAGCGAGGAGCTCGTCGCAAATGACCTTGCGGTTGGGGATGGAGTTAGGCATGGCAGGCCTCCTTGTGGGCGGAGAAATCGGCGATGATCTGGGCATACTCCTCGGCATTGGGCAGGTGGTGATGCCAGCCGGCCTTGTCCTCCATGATCGGGGAGCCGTAGCCCTTCACCGTGTTGAGGATGATCACCGTGGGCTTTCCCTTGGTGCGCGACGCCAGGCCGAGCGCCTCGTCGATCGCGGCGACGTCGTTGCCGGGGATGGACAGCACGTTCCAGCCGAACGACGCCCAGCGCTCCTCCTGTGAGTCCTGCTTCATCACGTCCTCGGTGCAACCCGAGATCTGCAGGCGGTTGCGGTCCACGAGCGCGCACAGGTTGTCGAGCGCGTAGTTGCCGCCGCTCATGGCGCCCTCCCACACGGAGCCCTCGGCGAGCTCGCCGTCGCCCATGATGGTGTAGACGCGCGTGGGCCGCTTGTCCATGCGGGCGGCGAGCGCCATGCCCACGGCCACGGGAAGGCCGTGGCCCAGCGAGCCGGAGTTCATCTCGATGCCGGGCAGCTTGTTGTTGGGGTGCCCGATATAAGGGCTTCCGAACTGGGAGAACCGGGCCTTGACGTCATCGAGGTCGAGATATCCCTCATGGCAAAGCACCGCGTAATACGCCTCCATGGCGTGCCCCTTGGACAGGACGAACCGGTCGCGGTCGGGGTCGTCCACGCGGTCCGGCGCGATGTTCAGATGGCGCGCGTACAGGACCATGAGCGCGTCGATCACGCTCATGTCGCCGCCAATGTGACCGCCCTTGCCGGCCATGATAATGTCGACGCAGTCGCGGCGCAGGTCCCACCGCAGCGTCTCAAGCTCCTCGATAGTTGCCACAGATAACTCCTTTCAGGAGAGCGCCCCATATGAGGCCTTCGCGTTTCCACAGTGCCCGAGATTTGGGCGAAAGAGGAGCGAAGCGTACTTCGGTACGTGAGCGACGATTGAGCCCGAAGATCGGGTGCTGTGGTAGCGCGCCGGCACGTTCCGACCGAGTAGCCCCGTTACTCACCGCGCAGGTAGGCGCGAACCTCCTCCTCGATGGGGTCGTAGAGATCCGGCTTGACGCCGATGTACTTGCACGCCTCGTATAGCACCGGCACGACGTCGGCATGGATGGCGACGCAATGGTGGATGTAGGGCCCCTCGACGATCTTGGTCTCGAGGCGCTTGAGGTTGTCCACCTCGACCCACAGGTAGGTGCCCATGCCCTTGGGGCCGTCGATGCCACGGGCGCGGCCGAGCAGCATCGAATACTCGCCGTTGTCGCCATCGAACCGGCAGAGGGTCAACTCGCCGTGCTTGGCTTCGGCCGTCAGCGCGCCGGGGTGATCGAAGGCCAGCGGGTAGGTGAGCTTGGGCTTGACGGCCGCGCAGCTGCAGGGCCAGGGGCCGCAGTGCTGCAGCAGCTCGCCGTTCTCGTTGTCGGGATGGCGGACCGTCCAGTCAGCAAACATGCCGCGATGGCGGCCCAGGTCGGCGGCCTCGACGAGCAGCGCGGTGATGGCGCCGTGGATGTCGGTCTCGCAGACGACGGGGATACCCATCTCGTTGAGGATGGCGTTGGCGGCGCAGGGCATAATGCCCAGCTCGTCCTGCAGGGCGTTCCAGCACTGGATGGCGCCGGCGTTGCAGCCGTACTTCTCGACCAGACGCTTCATGGCGATGGCGAGTCCTGCGACCGCGGGGACCTTGTCCTCGGGGATGCAGATCTCAAAGCTGTCGGCGATGTGGGCGAGCATGGCGGCCATGGCTTGCTCGTCGGCCTGGGCGTCGCGCACGGCCTGAACAAGCTCGGTCATGGGGATGGGCGAAAGCTGGATGTTGAACTTCTCGAGCAGCTCGCCCTCGTTGCACATGGTCGACCAGAAGTCGAACGGGCGGGTGGCCATCTGCAGGATGCGGGTGTGCTTGAAGGTCTTAACGACGTTGCACACGGCCAGGAAGTCCCAAACGCCGCGCTCGAACTCGGGATCAGTCAGGCGGCAGTTGGTCATGTAGGTGAAGGGGACCTGGAAGCGGCGCAGGACCTTGCCGGTGGCGAACAGGCCGCACTGGCTGTCGCGCAGGCGGGTGCCATCGGGCTCGGGGCGCTCGTCGCGCGGGCCCCACAGCAGCACGGGCAGACCGAGCTCGCGGGCAAGGCGGGCGCAGACGTACTCGGTACCAAAGTTGGCGTGGCACAGCATGATGCCGTCGACGCCCTCGGCGCGGAACTTCTTGACGATAGGCTCGATATGGCTGTCGTCGAACAGCAGGCCCTCGTCGTTGATGTCGTCGATATCAACGATGTCGACGCCGATCTCGCGCAGACGGTCAGCCGTCAGACCACGATACTTGATCGCGTCCGGCGCGCTAAAGATGCTGCGGCGCGTAGGCACAAAACCGAGCTTGATCTTATCCATGTACGTCCTCCCCTAGTCACATGTTCAGTAAACAGACTCATGTTTCGTTTTGTTCTGTTTACTAAATGTTTTACTCTTTTGTTTATTAGTTTAGCGCGAAATACCTGTAAACGGTAGAGAAATCAGCCTAAACGGTATGTAAACGTTCTGAACATACAGGGGGAACAAAAAAAGAGGGCCCCAAAGGACCCTCTCTGTCCACGCAAGTATGTAAACGGAACCAATGCCGTCCATCGCCGCGAGAGCACCGCCCGCGGCGACAGCCCGGCAACAGGGCCAGCGGCTACGCGCCCATCTTGCGATAGACGTCCACGAACTCCTTGGCAAGGATGCCAAAGCCCTCGGCGCTCATCAGCTGATCCTCGGCATGGACGACCAAAAGATCGATGCTCAGGTCCTCGCCGGCGGCAGTCTGCTGGACAAGGCCACCATGGGCAGCGTGGCCCTCGGCATAGTGCTGCTGGCCTTCCGCGATTTTTGCCTCGGCCTCTTCGAACTTGCCGTCACGAGCTAGATGAATCGCATCGATATAGCAGCTGCGCGCGCAACCGACACCTGCAATGATCTGAAAACTCTGAAGCTGAATCTCTTCCGTCGTCATGCCTACAGTCCCATCAGTTCCTTGGCCTGAGCCAGCGCCTTGGCACCGTCCATCATGCCGTAGGTAGTCATGGGGATCACGCCGACCGGAACCTCGGGGCACGCGGCAGAAACCTCGTCCTTGGCATAGCCGACCTGCGGCCCAAGCAGGATGCAGTCGGCATTGCGACCGATAGCGGCTGCCTCGCTGACAGCGTGGGCGGAAACCTCGCACTCCAGCCCCTCGACGTCGGCCGCCTTCTTGATGTTCTTCATGATGATGCTCGTGGACATGCCGCCGGCGCACATAAGAACGATGTTTTTCATTGCAGTTCCTTTCCTGTAACCCCTCACAGGGACTTATATATTTCGGAGATCAACGCGATCGGCCGAACCTACAACCTCATAGACAATGGCCTACTCGGCAGAAGCCTTTGCAGCAGCCTCCTCCTCGAGGGCCTGCTTGTCGGCCATCTTGACAAACGGGATAAACAGCAGGGCAACGGCGAGAATCGCACCGCAGACGATAGCGACCAGACCAAGACCGCCGGAAAAGAAGTTGCTAATGGGCAGCGGCACCACGAACGGCATGCTGATCGTCGGGTTAAAAGCGTTGCCAAGACCCAGCAGCAGGCCAATGGCGGCAACGGCGCATGCGACCGGCTTGAGCAGGATGAAGGGGATGAACATATAGGGGTTCATGGCAATGGGCGTACCAAAGATGATGGGCTCGGAGATATTGAAGATAGCGGGCACCAAAGCAATCTTGGAGAGCGCCTTGTAACGCTCGGACTTGGCCGTGAGCAGCGCAAGCTCCATACCCAAGGCGTCAACAGAACCCACGGAGAACATGATGATGAACGCCAAGTATGGCAGCGGCTGGCCGGCAACATATGCCTCGGTGTTGGCCAAGGCGCAGGCGCTGATAACCGGCATGTACACGCTCATCAGGACGCTGGGGTGAATACCAAAGAAGAACAGCAGGTTGCACAGCACAAAGTAGATAACGACGGCCCACGGGCTCGAACCGAGGAACATAACGGGCGCGGCAACGGTGGTGTTGATGAGGTTGAAGACGTCGCCGTAGGTCGTCAGGCCCATACCCCACTTAAGCAGCGCGGCCGTGGTGAAGATAACGATGGCGCAGAACATCGGAGATAGCGAATCGTTAACGAACTGAGGGACGGAATCGGGCATGGGGATGGCGATATGCTTCATAAGGAAGTTAAGCGCCTTCGGCACGATCAACGCCACGAGCAGCGCAACGAACAGACCCGAGCTGCCCAGATAACGGGTCACGATAAACGTCGAGCCGTCCTCGGCATGGCCAAGAGGAATCAGCAGGAGCAAAACGCCAATAGCCGCAACCGTCGACGTAAGGCCTTTGTTCCCGAGCACCTTGCCGTAGGAGTACGAGACCGAGGCGCACATGTAGATGGCGCCGAGGTTCATGGTAACGACCAGTACGTCGGTAATCGTCGCCGACATGCCGGTGCTGGCAAGGAACGCCTGCAGCGGCGGGATCGGCAGCCCGTTGATAATGGAGAGCAGCGCCACGCCCAGCGTAACGGGCATGGTCGCCATCATGCCGGACATAAGGCCCTTTACGACGTTAAAGCTACTCACTTTGTGGGCAATGGGGCCCACGTGCTTCTCGAGGAAGCCCTGCATCGAATCGAGAACGCTCATTTGTGTTCACTGATCCTCTCTAAACGAATCATCTAGCTGTCAAACGGGAAATTGCGGCCGACTCTTTCCCGCCTATGACCAATGGAAATATGGTTACGCCTTGAGCTCGAGGACGAGGAGCCAATCCCCAACCCCGGGTTTGTCAGGCAGGGTAATGCTGTCCGTGACGGCAGGGGCGTCCTCGCCGTCACGGTATGCGCCCGTGCGAGGGTTAAACCATCGGCTTGCATAGGCAGCGCCCGTCGGCACACCCTCGATAGCAAGCTTTTGGCGCACGGTATCGCCAAAGTACGCGACGATGCGCGAAAGGTCCTGGTTGGCGGTTGCCAGCGGAGCCTTGTTGGCAAACAGGTTGCCCGCATCGGTCGTTTCGTAGGGAGCGAGCTCCCAGAAGTGATTGTCTTCGTAGAAGGAACGCATGTAGCCCATCTGGACCGCACCTTCTCCGTCTACCGCCTGGGCCCAAGTAATGCCAAAGCGGTTGAAGATTGCCATAAAGGGGTCGAGCTCCTCAGGGCTTTCCCACACGTTGTCTCAGATTCCCTGGGCTCCGTAGGTATAGCCGGCGCCGCCGGCCTGCATGCAGATATACGCCACGCGGCGCAGCATGTCTGCGGTGCACAGGCGCGTACCCATCTCCTCGAGCGTCGAGCAAAACTCGTAGAGTGCCTCGCCCTCAACGAAGGGCTTGTCGTCATGAGCTGCCAGATAGTCAAAGTAGTCGCTTGCCTTGATGAGGTAATCGCCGTGACCGGCCTGGTTGAGCGTAAAGTCCATCCAGGGTTCATCCTGGTAGTAATCGGCAAAGGGGCGCTCGTTGGTATAGTGCGCCGTCGCCAGATGACCATAGCCGTCGCGTGCCTCAATCTCCAAGGCGACCTCACGCCAGCCGTCAAGCATGGCGGCTCGACCTTCTTTGCGGTATCCGGCAACCTCGCCGGCAAGCGTCCACACCATCGGATATGCACCGTAGCGCGCCACCAGGTAGCGGGCGAGGTGCCTTTGGTGTTCCACGGCATGCTCGCCGAGAATGGCAAACGCCCACGCTTGCCCAAGTGCGTTCACTAAGCCCGCATCGGCAATATAGGCCATGCGGCGGTCGAGCTCCCGCTGGTAGAAGGCCACATTAGGCACATCTTCCACGCCCTTGGCCATGCCACCGTCAATCCAATAGCGATCTCCTGCGCCCATGTCAGAGCGCAGGTTGGTCTGATAGACGGTAAAGCCCTGCTCAACGCGCAGGTCGACCATGCCGCGGAACTGGCTCGTCATGCCGGGATGGTTCGACGTATCCCAGCTCTCGCGGTAGGCAAACTCCCAATGGGTATCGCCCAGCCAAAAGAACGGCGTACCATCTGAATAGGCAAACATGCGCGAATCGTCTGCAACGCGGATAAAACCGTGGCGGTACAGATCGAGCTCGCCCTCGTACGGCACGGCCTCGACGTTGCCCGTGCGGCCATTAAGGCCGGTCTGCTCGGGAGCCTCGATAACATAGCTCCAAGCGCCGAGCTCGGTCGGAGCAAACGACACGCGATAGATACGCTCGCCGTCCCAGTAGGCCTCACGGCGAATTACCCTGCCGCTCGGGCCGGTGAACTCCGCCCAAATCTCAACATCCAAAAACGGGTTGTCGAACGAGCAGGCGCTCTCGAACGTCAGAATAACCGGACGCCACATCTCGGCGGCAGCGTTTTGATTCAACGTCATATCCATTGCAGACCCCTTTCTGGTCTTGGTGCCTACTAGTTCAGTCCTCGCTCGCTGGCGGACGTCACGGCAAAGTCAACGATCGCTTGGGCATCCTCGGCACAAATAAAACCTTGTGACACCTCGATCGCCGTATCGCGCGCACACAGAGCGCGATAGTTTTCGAGCGATCCGTACAGCTCCTTGAGCATCGATGCCGAAAACGACTCCATATGGCCAAACAGGCCATCCTTGTCGCTCGTCTTATCGACCGTGCCCTGGCCCGGCTCCACCAGGCTCGTGTTGGAATAGCGGGCAAACGGATGCTCGAGCAGGCAAGTGCGAAGGCCGCCCTTGGTGTTGCCCAAGGCATCCTTTACGTTCTCGCCGTTCGCGTCCAACTCAATGCGCGGACATGTTGCCGGAGCGGCACCCGTGCGAACCCAACGGAACAAGTTGCGGAAAGCGGCGTGGAAGAGGTACTGCGACGGGTAGGCGTTTGCCTCGGCGTGCTTGCCGACGTACACCGGCAAATGATCGATGCGCTTGAGGTCCTCGTCGTCCTGGTAATAGTCGACATAGCTCCACTGCGTATCGTGGGAAGCACCCGTCACCTCGTACAGCCGGTATTTAAAATCGGGGTCGTCGCTATCGGGCATAAGCGTGCGCCAACTCTCAAAGCGACCGTTCTCGCTTTCGGTCTGAAGGGCGATAAACGGCTCCTCGACGTGCTCGACGCGCAGCAGGTGGTGCGCATACCCTCGGTCGCTCTCGTACTGGTTGACGGGAATGCACATCGAGTGGATACCACCGCCGGACAGATATCCGTCGAACACGCGGCCACCGCGGCGCGCGTCCTCGCGATAGGCAAAGCTGTTAAGGTAGCGAAACAGATAGGCGCCGGACTGCGACCATCCCGTAAGGCAGATTGCCTGGCGAGGATAATCGCGGATCGGGTTGAGGTCGGAGTCCTCGCGCAGCAGCCAGGCAAGATCGGTCAGCATGTCCCAAAACAGGCCCGTCTCGTAGGAAATATCCATGTCGGGAAGCGCGCCGCCGCGCTCGAGCTGCTTCGGATCGTAGTCGAAGGGGCGCTCGGGAGTCGGGTTTGCCCAGCTCATAAAGCCATAGCGATCGGGATTGAATTCCTTGAGCTTGGCGATGGTGTTGGGCTTACTGGTGATGCCCACGTAGATGTCGCCGGAGCGCACAAACTCGCCGTAGCCCAGGATCCACATGCGCTCGATTTCCATGAACGACGTGGGGTTGATAATCTCGACCACCACATTGCCGCTCGCCTGCGCCGGATCTTTCGGGGCGCGAACAACGATGCGGTTGGAATAGGGGGCGTCCGCGGTCATGACCTCCACGCCGCCGTCTTCATCGGCAGTACGGTACACATTGGCCGTGCCATCGACGCGATACTCGCGCTCGGCGTAGCCCTTTGCGCTCAGATGACAGTAGCGCTCGGCGCTCGAAAACGGATAGCTCTCATCCGTGATGGGCATTTCGGAAATACCGCTGATCATCTTCGTCCCCCTTGTCGTTGCGTTTGTTGAGACAAACTCTACTGGGGACGCAACTTAACTTCTATCGATTCCTAAGTTGAGTTACTAAATATTTAGCTTAATGAACAGCTGAGTGTTAAGCTCACTTTTAGTTGTCAATCGTTAGGAATCACCATGGCCGTCACTGCAAAACAAATCGCCGACCAGCTGGGAATCTCGGCAGCGGCCGTCTCCCTCGCACTTAACAACCGACGCGGCGTAAGCGAAAAGACTCGCCAGTTAGTACTCAGCACCGCCGAGGCCCTAGGTTACGACTTTAGCAAGATTAAGTTTGAGCGCCAAAAGAGCGGAACCGTCGCACTGGTTGCCTTTAATCGACGCCGCATCTTCTCGAGCCCTTTCTTTTCCGACATGCTTGCCGGAGTCGAAGGCGCCCTGAGGCACGCGGGGTTCTCATTTTCACTGGTGAACTACTCGCCATACGAGAACATACAGGAGCAGATTGCCAACATCGCCGAGGCGCAATACGACGGCGTCATCATCCTTGCGACAGAGATGTTCGAGTCGGATTTTATGCCGTTCGCGTCGCTGGACTGCCCTCTGTTGCTGCTGGATTCATGCATGAACGTTGGGGTCGATACGGTCAAGATCGACAACGCCGCCAGTATGGCGCTTGCCGTACAGTACCTGTATTCGAAGTATGGATCTGTCCCGGGGCTGTTAGCGACACCCATTACCTTGGGCAACTTCGCCGAGCGACGCTTTGCCTACGAGCACGCCGTCAGTCAGCTAGCCGGGTCGGAAAAGTGTGGCATCATCCACGAGCTCGCCGTCGCTCCAGACGACGCATACGCAAACATGCTCGGCATCATCGATGCGGGCGAGCCCCTTGCCCAAAGCTACGCCGCCGTTTTTGATGATATTGCCATAGGTGCCATGAAGGCGCTAATGGAGCGCGGTTATCGCGTGCCCGACGATGTGCGTATCATCGGCTTTGACAACCACGTAGGCGGCACCTACGTGCAGCCGCGACTCACCACGTTGAATGTCCCATCGCGGTATATGGGCTCCCTTGCCGCCGGGCGCATCATCGAGGTCATAGATGAAAGCGAGCACCACCCTATCAGCATTGGAGTTGGAGTCTCCCTGATTAAGCGCGAATCGGCCTAGGTGTCCCATTCGTTGATTTCACACTGCGACGCTCTACGAAATACGTCGATACCATTGTCCGGCATGTATAAACTTTGGGGCTTCGGATGTTACCGACCAAACGCCTCACCGCGATCTCCCCCACCTCGTGCTTGAGCACGTGCACCGTCGTGAGCGGGGGATTCGAGAAGGCGCCGACGGAGAGGTCATCGAAACCGATGATCGACACGTCGCGCGGGACCTCGATACCCGCCTCAGACAGGGCTCGCAGGGCGCCGACGGCGAGCACGTCGTTATCGGCGAAGAAGGCCGTCGGCAGCTGCTCGCGCGGCGTGCTCGCGAGCCATGCGGCCATATCTTCATATGCCGTCTCGAGCGTGGTACCGAGCGACACGCGCCAGGCAGAATTCACTTCGATACCCGCCTCGGAAAGGGCGCGCTCGAACCCGCGCTCGCGCGCCTTGAAATTCTGAATGCGGAAATCACCGGCGAGATAGCCGATCTTGCGATGACCGTGCTCGATCAGACAGTTGACCGCGCGCAGGGTCGAATCCTCGTTGGACATCACCACGGCATCGAAATCGTATTGGTCGCTCCAGCTGTCGAGCACGATGATGTGCGCCGCGCAGTCACGGAACAGACGGAAATCCTCCTCCCCGAGCTCCGTGCCCAAAAGCACGATGGCGGCGGAAGGGTCGCCCGCGATCGACTCGACCTGGGGCCGCGCCGCATCCAAATCGGAGAAGTCGACGGAGACGAAGGAGGTGCTCATGCCGTGACGGCGCGCCTGGCGCTCGACGCCCTCGATCACCGACGGATGGAACGTGCTCTCATCGACGATCTTGCCGCTCTTCCGCGCAAGCACGAACGTGATGGCATCGGGCTGCGCACTCTGCTGATAGCCCATATTCTGGGCGGCCTCGCGGATGATGCGGGCGGTCTCCTCGCTCACGCTGCGCTTGCCGTTGAGCGCGTTGGAAACCGTCGCCGGGGAGAATCCCGTCGCGCGGCTGATCTCTCGAACGCTGACCTTGGCCATGAGAAGCTCCTAAACAACTAAACAAATGTTTTGCTATATGTATAGATACCGCAAAATGCTGGGAGCTACGGCGAGTATTCCGTAAACGGTCAGGTTGAACACGCGCCGACACCTGTTCCAGGCCCTCAACCGACACCTGCAGAACGATATCGCGGCTCCACCGGTGGCGAGACTTATCATTGATACGTTTTGATATCCTCATTTGATACCAATCCAACCATCTCCGCGTAGGGGGGGCGCCATGGACATCAAGCGACGCATGGAGCTGGCGGAGGGCTTCACGCCCGCCGAGCAGCAGCTCGCCGGCACCGTGCTGGCGCTCGGCGGCAGGCTGCACGGCCTCACCATCAAGGAGCTCGCCCGCGCGGCACATGTCTCGATTCCCAGCGTGCATCGCTTCTGTAAAAAACTCGGACTCGAGGGGTTCAAGGAGCTCAAGGTCGAGGTGGCGCGTGCCGAGGAGCAGCAGAGGCGCTCGGGCAACGTCGACATCAACTTCCCCTTCAATGCAGGCGAGAGCGCCGATGCGGTCCTCACGAGCATGGCGCAGGTCTACGAGACGACCCTCACCGACACACGCGAGGTGCTCGACGGCGTCGAGCTCGATCGGGCCGCGGGCCTTCTCGAGCGCGCGGCGTCGATCGACATCTTCACGCAGTCGCATAACCTCTACCCAGCCCATATGTTCTGCGACCGCCTGCTCTCCATCGGGCGCACCGCCACCTGTTTCGAGAGCATTGAGTCTCAGACGCGGGTCGCCCTCGCCGCGGACCCGACGCACGCGGCGCTCGTCATCTCATATTCGGGGTTAGGGCCCAATCTCACCACGATCCTGCCGATCCTGCAGGAACGCGGAGTCCCCACGGTCTTCGTCGGGACGCCGCGCGGCGGGCAACTCAACCCGGGCCTCAACGTGTACCTGCACGTGAGCGACAAGGAGAGCCTGCAAAACCGCATCACCCAGTTCGCCAGCCATATTGCCGTGCAATATGTGCTCGACTCGCTTTTTTGCTGCCTCTTCGCGCAGGACTACGATGCGAGCTTCGAATTCCTGGAACGGGCACTTCCCGCAACGGCCCTTCCCGCCCTCCGCGGCACCGAGCTCAGCCCCAGCGAATAAGCCAGCGTGATGCTCAATCGCCTGCGATAGTATCTACCTGCTATTTTACAATTTCATGAGCGAGTTTTTAGCAGTTGACTACAATTACATGAGCGAGTTTTCACCGACGAGCGGACATGCGACGCTCGTGCAGCCACTCGCCCAGCTCCTCCACATGGTCCCACGAGGCATCCTTCACCACGTCGATGACGGCCGACGAGATCGTAACCGTGATGAGTGAAAACGCAATCTTGACAACCGGGATGTACGTAAGCGAGAGTGCGAGCACCGTGAGGTCGGTGAACAGGTAGCAACGGCCCACACGCCAACCGGTGACCTTGGAGATGGAGAGCGCCAGCGCATCGTCGCCGCCAGCCGAAGCGCCTTGACGAATCACGAGCCCCACGCCCACGCCCACGAACAGGGCACCAAGCACTGCAGCGGCAAGCGGCTGATTCGAAAGATCGGGCAGCATGTGAGGAAGGCTCTCCCAGAGTTTGTAGAATCCGGCGACCGAAACCGTCGCCACGGCGGACCAGCCCAAAAAGCCGCCACCCAGAACCTTGAACGCCACTAGGTACGACAGACCGTCAAGCACCGGCGTAACGACCGAGGGCGGGATGCCAAACCAATGGTCGAAGCACAGGACGAGGCCGATGATACCGCCCTCGGTGATACCCGTGACATTATGGATGTTGTGCACGCCAAAACTCACGATGGCGGACCCGAGCAAGATGACGAGCACCCTCTTGGCGAATTCACGTGGGCTCAAGCCGGCAATGCGCACGCTCGGACTGTCGCCCTCCGTTGTGGCGTCTTCGCTATTGATCGTTGTCACGTTCTGGTGCTGCGTATTCTCGCGCGGCATGGATATCACGTCTCCCAAGTGATCTCGTGCATATCCAGCCTAGCCGAGGATTACGGCGGCGGCAAGCCGAGCACGCGGGGCGTCGTTACTCGTTCACGCCGTCTCCAAAAGCACCTTCATAAGTGGGCGGCTATCCTTCCGCGAGCTCCTCCTCTGCCACGCGCTCGCTCTTCACCAGTTGGGCAAGCTCCCGACGGCGCACCACCAGAATCGCGAGTGGGACCACAGCGACCAGCATGCCCGCAGCTATGAGCGTCCCCTGCACGCCGAACATGTGCGCGAGGCTCGGGGCGCACAGCAGCGGAATCGCGCCCGCCATGTTGTACCCGGCGCCCATAGCGGCATTGACGCGGCCAATGCGGTCGAGCGGCGTATGCACCTGCACGAGGGTGTCCTTAATGGGGCCGAATGCCGAGAACGCGATACCGAGTATGAATTGCCCAACGCACGCGATAAGTACGAAGGGCGTGGCAACGTACAGCAGGCTACCGAGCCCCGTGATGCACAGAACCACGAGCAGGGCCCGCACGTTGATGAGGCGCGGGGGCATAACGCCCGCAAGCGCGGCACCTATAAGACCGCCCACGCCCGACAGAGCGGACAGCCAGCCCATCCACTCGGCACCCACGTTGAGCACATCACGGTAAAACAGGGACTCGAGCGGGTCGAATGCTCCGTATCCCATGAAGGAAAGAAGCGTTGCCCAGAACAGCAAGGTGAGTACGCTGCTGCCAAAGATGACGGAGAAGCCCGCGGAGATATTCCCCCGGGGAGCGGAATCACCCGCTGGCGCCCCGTCCGTCGACGAGAAGGCCGCCTCCCCCATGTCATCGGCGCCCCCATCGAGCTCACCAGGCTGCCTCAAAGCCTCGATCCCCCATCCGGGAATGAGCGCAAACGCCGAGCAGGCCACCATGAACAAAAATACCGCCTGCGTGGGAGCCACGAGCGAGATCGCCCCGCCCACAAGCGGTCCCACTACGATGGCGATGTTGCCCGTAAGGGTCACGAGTGCGTTGATGCGCTTGAGCTCATCCAGGTCATCCGTGAGATAGGCGGGGTACGAGCGCGGGATGGTCTCGGCCATGCCCCATGCGAACCCGAACACAGCGGCCCCGATGTAGACGCCCACGACGCTCGTGCCCGCCACTTGGTAGAGCAGGCCGCTCGCAACGAGTCCTGCCACGGCGATGCGCAGGTAGAGGTGCGGTCCCATACGGTCCAGCAAACCACCTCCGCGAATCTGGCCGAACACGATGCATAGGTTGAGTAAGCCGACCGCGATGGCGTTGTCCCCCACGCCCGCACCCATAGCGAACGTGAGGGTTCCCATCACGCCGATGAAATAGCTCGACATCGCGCCGAGATAGAGCAACAGACGCGCTCAGATGAACCGACGAACCTGCTGCGTGAGCTCCGGCGTTGAATAGGTAAACCGGTCGCAAAGGCCGGAGAAATGTCCCTTTCCCATATCTTCCCATCTCCCGTGCTTTAGCACTCCAGTGTAGCAAAGTACCCCAACCGGCTTACCGGCCCCCTCCCGAAACGCATGCGAACCATCGTGGTTCCCCTCGGTGACGTGGGGTACCATGAAATCATCTACCCTTCACCGGCATGCCGCCGGACCATCCCGAAAGGCGCCCGCGTGCCCCGCGAACTTCACGACGGCTTCGGCCGAGGCATCAACTACCTGCGCATCTCCGTCACGGACAAGTGCAACTTCCGCTGCGTGTACTGCATGCCCGAGGAGGGCGTCGCGATGCGCGCGCACGATGAGCTGCTCTCCGCCGAGGAGATCGCTCATTTCGTGCGGCTCGTCGCTCCCGAGGGCATCACGCGCGTGCGGCTCACCGGGGGCGAACCGCTCGTCTCGCACCGCATCGTGCCCCTCATCGAGGAAATTCGCGCCATCGATGGCATCGAGGACATCTCCCTCACCACCAACGGCGCCCTGCTCCCTCGTCTTGCGCCGGCACTTCGCGAAGCCGGGCTTGACCGCGTGAACATCTCGCTCGACACCCTGAACGCTGACCGCTTCACCCAGATCACGCGCCTGGGCCGCGTCGAACAGGCGCTCGCCGGCATCGATGCCGCCCTCGAATACGGCTTCGAGCCGGTCAAGGTCAACACCGTCGTGGTCAGGCGTATGGACCAGGATGTGCTCGAGCTCGCTAAGCTGTCGCTCGAGCGCCCCGTGCACGTGCGCTTCATCGAGTACATGCCCATTGGCTCCTCAGCCACCTCGCCCCACTGCGGGGCCGGGACTTCGGGCTGCTCCGGGAGCACCCTCAACCCCGAACTGTGGGACGCAAGCGACGTCGTGCCCTCAGATGAGCTGCGCGAGCTCATCTCGAGCCAGGCGCGTGCGATGGGTATCGGAGCCCTCGCTCCCGTGGACGAAAGCGCACCGTACGGAGCCGGTCCCGCACGATACTGGGCCTTCCCCAACGCCGCGGGCACCGTGGGCTTCATCTCCGCCATGTCCAACCACTTCTGCAGCGCCTGCAACCGCCTGCGCCTTACCGCCGACGGTCAGCTAAGGCCCTGCCTCTTCTCCGACGCCGAGTACAACGTACGTGACGCCCTACGCACCGGCGACGACGAAGCGGTTGTTGCCCTGTATCGCACCGCGATTGCCCATAAACCCCAGCAACATGACCACATTGATGGAACCCAGCGCTTCATGTCGCAGATTGGAGGCTGATCTCCGTGACCGCCCGAACCCCCGATAAGCCCGAGCGCCCAAAGACCTTGGGCAGAGCCGTACACGAGAAGTACCCCGCCGCCGTGGTTGAGCCGCGCGATGCCTACCGCGATGAGCTCACACACGTGGACGAGCACGGGGATGTGCGCATGGTCGACGTGGGCGAAAAGGCGGTCACCCAGCGCCTCGCCATCGCAGAGGGCTCCATCCTCATGCACCCCGAGACGCAGGCGATGGTCCTCGAGGACCGCGCCAAGAAGGGCGACGTCCTCGCCTGCGCGCGCATCGCCGGCATCATGGCGAGCAAGCGCACGAGTGACATCATCCCCATGTGTCACCCGCTCAACCTCACCAAGGCGAAGGTCGAGATAGCGCCCATCACCGCGCCGGGCACAAAGCTCGCGAGCGGCTGGGCACCAGAGCGCGAGGACGGTCGCGTGGGCTTTCGCGTGCGCGCGACCTGCGGCGTGACGGGCGTCACGGGCATCGAAATGGAGGCCCTTACCGCCGCCTCGGCCGCCTGCCTCACCATCTACGACATGTGCAAGGCCGTCGACCGCGGCATGGAGATCGTCGACGTACGCCTGCTCCACAAAGAGGGCGGGCGTTCCGGCCTGTGGGAACGCGACGGTGCGAAAGACATGGCAGGCACCGATGACGCTACGGCCATCGCCGACTCCACCCATGCCGCAAACGCGGCCCTCCACCCCATCTCCCCCGCACCCGAGGACCTCGATCCCTCGCCGCTGCCCGGCGGACCGCGCACAGGGGCGGCGGCGCCGGCCATCGCCTTTGTGGGCTACCAAAACGCCGGAAAGACGACGCTCGTCGAGAAGGTCATTAGCCGACTCACCCAGCGCGGCCTGCGCGTGGGATCCATCAAACACCACGGCCACAAGGGCTTCGACATCGACCAGCCCGGCAAGGATTCGTGGCGTCACGCTCAGGCGGGCAGCCGCCATGTGGGCCTTGTCTCGCCCGGCGCCTACGCCGAATACGCGCGGATCGACGGCGAGGTTCCCGTGCGCGACCTGATTGCGCACTACACCGATGTGGACATCGTGATCGTGGAGGGCTACAAGACGGCGGGGTTGCCGAGCATAGCCGTGGCGCGCAGCGGCATCGACCGCATGCGTGGACGCGACTCGTTTGAGCTCATCGACGAGAACACGCTTGCCGTGGCCTGCAACGATGTGGTGGCACGCGACTTCCGCACACGAGCAGCAAAGGCCGCCCGCGCCGCCGCCGAGGAGGAGGGGCGTGCTTTCAACGAATCCGACGTCACGCTGCCGCCTTTCCTCGACATCAACGACTCTGCCGCTATCGCAAGTTTTGTATACGACCACCTGCAAAATCTAAAGTAGCCGTCCAGCTCGTTGGCGCCCTGCAGGCCCCGGGCGACCGTTCGGGGTCTGTTCGTTTGCCGCAAAATCGCTGGCGTTCACCTTTGCGCTGCTAGAATAGGCCGCGATACACACTCGCTTGCCCGATTGGAGACGCATGACACCCACCATCGCCATCATCGGCGCGCTGGAAAAGGAAGTGCGCCAGATTTATACCGCCGTAGAAAAGGGCACCGTCGTCGACGAAGCCGGGCTGCATATCGTGGGCGGCGAGTATCACGGCTTCACAGTGGTTGCCACCACCGCCGGCATGGGTACGGTTAACGCCGCCGCAGCGGCGCAACATCTCATCAGCGCCTACCATGCCAATGCCATCATCTTTTCCGGTATCGCTGGCGGCCTCAACCCCCAGCTGCATATCGGCGACGTCGTCATCGGCGAGCACCTGCGTTACCTCGACACCGACACGGCCCTCATCGCCGAATCCGCTCCCGAACTCGAGGAATTTACCAGCACCGATTTCCTCATCGACCTCGCCGAAGAAACGCTACGCGCCCACGGCTACATCGACGCCTCCCTCACTGGCAATGCGGCCGCCGGCCCCGAGACCCTTGCCGCCGCGCGAGCCGATGCCGATGCCACGTTGTTCCGTCGCAACAACGCAGGCACCGAGCCGCAGCAGTACCTGCGCGGCACCATCGCCACGGGCGACCGCTTCGTGAGCGGATGCGAAGCAAAGGCCGCCGCCATCGCCGCCACGCAGGGCGACTGCGTCGAGATGGAGGGTGTCGCCATCGCGCACATCGCCGCCAAGAACGGGATTGACTGCCTGGTGTTGCGCGCGATTTCAGACAACTGCGATGAGAGCTACGATGCCTTGTCCTCCCGCGAGTTCGACCTCGAGGAATATGCCGCAAGCGCAAGTTCCCTCGTCCTGTCCATCGTCCGTCGCCTAGCGGTTAAGCTGGGTGTCGAGCCCCGCGACTAGCACGAAAGGCTGCCCTATGGCCGAAGCCATCAACTACAACAAAGTCCACTTCGTCGCCAGTTATGGCAAGGCGTCGCAGATTCCACCGTCAACCTGCCCCGAAGTCAGCTTTGTGGGCCGTTCCAACGTGGGCAAGTCCTCAATCATGAACAAGCTGTTCAACCGTCGAAGCCTGGTAAAGGTTTCCTCCACCCCCGGCAAGACGGCCAATGTCAACTTCTTCGAAGCCGATGGCGTGCACTTCGTCGACCTACCCGGCTACGGCTTCGCACAGCGAAGCAAGGCCGAGCGCGACCGCTGGGCTCGTCTCATCGGCGACTTCTTCGACTCCGAACGCAGCTTCAATCTGGTTGTCTCCCTCGTTGACATCCGCCACGACCCGAGCAAGCTCGACTTTGAGATGATCAACTTCCTGCGTGAGAACGGCTTCAACTTCATTGTCTGCCTCACCAAGGCGGACAAACTCTCCAAGTCGCAGCAGGGCAAGCAAGCGGCCTCCATCCGCAAGCAGCTCGGCATCCCCGCCGATCGGCTCATCGTCACAAGCAGTGAATCTGGCTTGGGCATCGATCGCCTCAAGCAAGCCATCGTCGATTTCTGCCTCGACAACGAAAACGATGGGGCCGCGGATTCGGACGCCCTCAACGAAGCCTAGCGCCATCGAGTAGCCATCTTTTTTTCACATGCAAAACGGCGGCTCGCGCACCATTGGCAAGGCCATCTACGCGGGCATCTTCAATAAACCCCGCACGTCTTATTAATTAACACCTCTAAAGCCCTTGCCAACAATCTCAGAGCTGTCCACAATCGTGATAAAACAGCCCGGATCGACCTCGCGCGCATAGCGACGCAGCTTCACCGCCTCGCGACGACTGAGCACACACATGATCACGGTGACGAGCTGGCCGGAGAAAGCACCGTACCCACGGCTGATCGTGGCGGTGCGGTTGAGCTCCTTAACGATATAGGTCTCGACCTTGAGAGGTTCCTTGCAGATGATGGTACATACTTTGCGCAGGTGAATGCTCTCGATTGCCTTATCGACCACGAGCGTCTTGGCAAACAGGCCAAGCACGCAGTAAAGACCCACGCGCGGACCGTACAGAACCGCGGCGATACACACGATTCCGATGTCCACCAGCAGCAGCGCGCGACCGATCTCAAGCGTACTGTGACGCTTGAGAATCATGGCAAGGATGTCCGTGCCGCCCGTTGAAGCGCCGATGTCGAACACCATGGCACTGCCAATCGCCGGCAAGATCACGGCAAAGCACAAATCGAGCCACATATCGCCCGTGATCGATGTAGTCGAGACTCCCGGGAACAGCATTTCGAACAACGAGACATACCCCGAAAGCGCAAAGGACGCAAACACGCTCCAGAGGATTGCCTTGCGCTCAAGGAATATGAAACCGAGCACCACGAGCGCGATGTTGATGATCCACATGAACGCACCAACGGGCAGCGACGGGAACAGCGTGGATAGGATAACCGACACGCCAGACGTACCGCCAAAGGCAAAGTGATTGGGCGTCTTAAACAAGACGATGGCGAGTGCCGTTAAGATGAGGCCGCCGTTGAGGACGGCGAAGAAATGAAGAAAGCCCGGGTCCTTGCTACGCTTGGCGCCAGCCCGCTCACCGCGACGGATATCCTCCTCGGAAACCAAGTGCTCCAAAGGCTCCACAGGCGGCGTATGCCCTGTGGCGAGGCAACCGTCCGTTCCCTCCGCCGCGAAGGTGCCCTGCCTGCCGCTATCGTGCTCTTCCACCGCGCGCTCCATCGTCCGCCGAAACCATAGCGCCCTGATGGTAACGCGCCGGCGCGACGACGCAAGCGGAAACCAAGCGCACTCAAGAAAACGGGCCGTCCCGTGCGCGCGGGACAGCCCGAAGAAGTACACGAGAGCCCGTCTTGCGCGGATGCGCAACTGGGCGGTCGAGCAAGCTTTAGAACGCCGGAAGAACATCCTCGCCGTAGTTCTCCTCAAGATACGCCTTAAAGTCATCCGAGGTCAGGACCTTGACGAGCGCCTTGACGGCCTTGGAATCCTCGTTGTTCTTCGCAACGCAGATGATATTGGCGTACTTCTCGACGGCAAGGGAATCGGAGGACTCGTGAGCCAGAGCGTCGGCCACGTGGTAGCCCGCCTCGATGGCGTAATTGCCGTTGATGACCGCAAAATCCACCGAAGAGAGGGCACGCGGAAGCGCAGCGGCCTCGAGCTCCTGGAACTTGAGGTTGTGCGGGTTGTCCTTAATGTCCTTCGGCGTGGCCTCGAGGTTCTCGGGATCGCTGAGGGCAATGAGGCCCAGGTCCTGCAGCAGGAGCAGCGCACGGCCCTCGTTGGTGGGATCGTTAGGCACGGCGATGGTGGCACCGTCGGCGATGGCGTCGAGGTCGTTGGAGGTGCCGGCGTACACGGCGAAGGGCTCGTAGTGAATCAGCCCCGCGGAGACGAGGTCGGTACCGTTCTCGGCGTTGTAGTTCTCCAGGTAGGTGATGTGCTGGAAGTAGTTGGCGTCCACCGCGCCCGACGTGGTGTCCTTGTTGGGCTGGATGTAATCGGTGTACTCCTTCACCTTAAGCTCGATACCCTCCTTGGCAAGCAGCGGCGCGGCGAAGTCGTTGAGGATCTCGGCATGGGGAGCGGGGCTTGCAGCCACGGTGAGCGTGGTCGAGCCGGCGGCAGCGGAGCCCTCGGCAGCGGTGCCAGACCCGCCGCAGGCAGTCAGACCGCCCAAAGCGACAACGCCAAGGCCCGCGAAAGCGGAAGCAACAAGGGAGCGGCGGGAAATGGAGGTGTTGAAGTTCTTCATGATGGAATCCTTTCAGATGGAAAACACAGTTGGCGGGAGGGAATCGAGGGCCGTTGGTTCACCCCCCCCCATCCCTCACCTTCCGCGAAAGTTACCTTTCGCGGAGGATTTGCGGATGAATCGCCCCTAAAGTGACGCGAGAGTTAACTCTCGCGGAAGGACTGGGGCCAAAACGACTCGAAAGCGCCGCGAGAGTGCACTTTCGCGTCTTGTGCCGAGCAATACGCGGCGGCACGAGACCCATGCGCGCCGGCACGAGGACCCAACCTCGTGCCCACATCGTAGAGGGCGCGGGCAGGCGGTGCCAGATACACGAGGGCAACGCCTCGAAATCGACGAGCCAAAGCCCTTAGCAGCAAACCAACCTCTAGCGGTGGTCCACTTTGCGAGCAATGGCGTTGCAGACGGACTGGATGAGCTGGACGAGGACAACGAGCAGGACGACCGTGACGATCATGGCCTCATCCTCATAGCGGTAGTAACCGTAACGGATGGCAATGTCGCCCAGACCGCCCGCACCCACGGCACCGGCGATGGCGGTGTAGCCCAGTACGGCGATGAGCGTCACGGCGACGCCGCGCACGATGCTCGGCAGTGCCTCGGGCAGAAGCGCGGAGAACACGATACGCGGGACGGACGCGCCGCAGGCCTCAGCGGCCTCAACGGCGTCGCGGCTCACCTCGGCGAGCGACTGCTCGACCATGCGCGCCACGAACGGGGCGGTAGCGACCACCAGGGGCGGAATGACGCCCACTACGCCGGTGGAGGTGCCCACGAGTGCCTGCGTGGCGGGCATGAGGGCGATGAGCAAAATGATGAACGGCAGAGAGCGTCCGATGTTGACCACCCAGCCCAAAACCGCGTTGAGCGCGGGAACGGGGCGCAGACCGCCGGGGGCCGTGAGGTGCAAGATTACGCCGAGCACCGTGCCGATCACATAGGCAACCGCTGTGGATGCGAACACCATGACAAGCGTGTCGACGGTACCCTGAATGAGCAGCGGAGCGAACTCCGCGAGGAAATCGTTAAGCATCCCAATCCACCTTTCCAAGCAATACGCGCGTGGCCTCAGCCCGGGGCGCGGCGAAAACCTCCGCCACGCTCCCCTGCTCCACCACGCGGCCGTGCTCGAGCACCGCGACGTTGTTGCAGATCTTCTCGACCACGTCCATGGAGTGGGTGATGACCACCAGCGTCACGCCGGTCTCGCGATTGATATCGCGCAGCAGCTTGAGGATCGTGTTGGTGCTCTTGGGGTCGAGGGCGGAGGTAGCCTCGTCGCAGAGAATGACCTCGGGCTCGCAAGCGAGCGCGCGGGCAATGGCCACGCGCTGCTTCTGCCCGCCGGAGAGCTGGCTGGGATAGCTCTGCGCCTTCTCCGCAAGGCCAACGCGGTCGAGTAGCTCGAGAGCACGGGTGCGGTTTTCCTCCGTCACCTTGCCGGCGGCGGCGAGGAACGGGAAGCAGACGTTGTCCAGCACGGTCTTTTGCGCCAGCAGGCCAAAGTTCTGGAAGATCATCGCCACGCGACGGCGATACGCGCGAAGCTCCTCGCCAGAAAGCGCGGTGACGTCACGGCCATCGACCTCGATGACGCCCGTCGTGGGACGCTCCAGCAGGTTGATGGTGCGAACGAGCGTCGACTTGCCGGCACCGCTCATACCGATGATGCCGAAGATGTCGCCGTCGGCGATCTCGAGATTGATGTCAGAGAGCGCCTCGGCGCCCCCGTCATACGTTTTGTACACATGCTTGATGCTGATCACGAGGAAAACTCCGCTTGAAGATGGAATGGGACCTGTGGCCATCTCCCGCCGGAGACAACCTAGTGGAGGCGCCCGGTCTCTATCAGCACGCGGAAATCGCGCGGCATGACAAAGTGCCCGGGCGAGGGCATCTCCATGACCATCATCATGTTCGCGCTATGTCCAACAAACGTAATCATGGGGATGAGAGTAACAGGGTACCTTATATCGGGCAAGCTGGGAAACTACCATGTAACAAAAGGGACCCCGAAGGGCCCCTTTAATCGAAAGCAACGCATCTGCCCGAGTCCGCCCCTTACCTCGAAACGGCGAGGGCGCGGGCCCCATGAGACGCGGCCGTCCCTACTCGGCGTCCTCGGCGTGACGGCGACGGCTCGCCTCGTACTCCTCGCGCGTGACAACGTCCTCAATGCGCAGGTTGATGCCCGCGACCTCAAGGCCGGTCATGGCAGTGAGGCGCTCGGTCACGCGCTCCTTGACGTCCTCGAAGATGGCGGGGGCATAGCACCCGTACTCGATGATGACGGAGATGTTGACCACCACGCGGTTGTCGTCGGTCACCTCGATGGTAACGCCCTTGGAAAGGTTCTCCGCGCCGAAGGTCTCCTGGACGAGGTGCATGAGGTTGCCCTTCATGCCCAACACATGCGGGACCTCGCGCGTGGCCATGGCGACGATCTTCTCAATCACACCGTTGGAGTAGGTGAGAGAGTCCTCGGAGTCGTCGTCTTCTTCAGACTCGGCAAGGACCTCACCGATCTCGACGTCCTCGATGGCGTCAGTCGCCTCAGCCGCGTCGTCGGACGACGCCCGTTCGACCGTCTCCACCGCGTCAGCGTCCTTGTTATCCAAAAACTCTTTACTGTCTGCCATGATTCGCTCCTATCCGCAAATCCCAAACTCACACGAACCGACCGTGCGCCTATTTACGCCCATCGAGCACGCGGCGAATAAAGTTGACCGCCGCATTGTCGCCATCGACCATTTGGCCAATGACCGTACCCACAAACACGAACACCGCGATGACGATCGTGTCCCACAGGCCAATCACCAAGATGAGCACCGCCAGCACAAAGCCGATGATGCCGTACAGCGTGGCATGCGGATGAGCATTGGCATACGCCCATGCCGTACGACCGAGCCCTTCAAACAAGCCGATGGTCGCGCGTTGGAAATCACGACGAGAGGTATGCGCACCGCCTTGCGCGCCATCCCCACCCATGTGCGAGGAGCCCTTCTGAGCAGAGGCCTCGGCCGCATCTCGATCCGAAGGACCGGGGGTATCACCTGTCCCCCGCTCCCCAACGCCCTCAACATGGACCTCGAGTTGCTCGACTATCGCTTTTGGCACCTTGGGCGCATGGGAATTATCGCTCACCGGAGACCTCCTTCGTCACGGTCACGGTTTTACTCGGGAGAAAACGTACGTGCACACGCGCACCGGCCACTCCGAGCATCTTGTGACAGGCGTCTTGGACACGTTGCTGCACACGATGCGCAAGGCCCTCCGCATTGTGCTGCGTGAGCGCAATCGCCTCGATGCGAATGTCCACAGCGGATTTATCGCGGCCCACAACACGTGCGCGAACATCTTCGACCATCACATCGCGCTCCGCGGCAGCAGATCGCGCAATGGAAGCCAAAGCCTCAGTCGAAACCTCGATATCCGCGTTGCCCGCCAACCGCATGCACGTGGGCTCAGGGCGATCAACGAGCAGGTACATCAGGACGGCGATTAGATTCAGGGCGACAATGACCAGGCAGATGGCCATAGTCACGCGGCCGGACCCCGATGCGAGCATCGAGGCGAACCGCTCCGTATAGGGACCAAAGAGGGAGCCCGCGCATGCGCCGACCACCAATACACCGGCGATGAGATACAAAACCAGCCCGATTCTGCGTATTCGCCGCATGGCTCCTCCTCTCTCTTACACATCGCGGGCACCACGGCGCCCGCACACATTTCACCTTTTGTACCCCGATAGCCCGTAAAGCATCATGGCACGCTTCTCGATTATACGGCGAACACGCCGCTCTAGGGAAAAGCCGGGCCCGCCACATAGCGAACCCGGCTCAAACAAGCGACGACTTGCACGTCACGATGCGGCGCCTCGGGAACCCCGAACCTACTCCTCCTCGAGGGCAGCGATGACCTCGTCGGTCATATCCATGGTGGAGTAGACGTCCTGAACGTCGTCAAGCTCCTCGAGGCGGTCAATGAGACGCTGGACCTTCTTGGCATCAGTGCCAGAGACGGACGTCGGGGTGGTGGGAACCATGGTGAGCTCGGCACCCTTGACCTCGATGCCCTGGGACTCAATGCCCTTCGAGACGGCCATGAGGTCACCGGCGGCGGTCCACACAACCCACTCCTCGCCGGCATCCTCGTAATCGTCGCCACCGGCCTCGGCAACGGCCATCATGAACTCCTCCTCATCGCCAGCAGCGCCGTTGGCCATGAGGTTCTCCTTCTTATCGTTGGGGTCGACGATCTGCTTGGCAACGACGACCTGGCCCTTGCGCTCGAACTGGAACGACACGGAGCCGGAAGTGCCCAGGTTGCCACCCGCGTGGGAGAACGCGGAGCGAACATCGGCGGCGGTGCGATTGCGGTTATCGGTCAGGCACTCGACATACACGGCGACGCCCGCGGGACCGTAGCCCTCGTACACGATGTTCTCGTACACGGCGGCGTCGGCACCGGAACCGAAGGCCTTGTCGATAGCGGCCTTGATCTTGTCCTTGGGCATGGACTGAGCCTTTGCCTTGGCGACGGCAGCGGCAAGGGAGGCGTTGTTGTCCGGGTTGGGATCGTTGCCCAGACGGGCCGCGACGGTGATGTTACGGCTCAACTTGGAGAACAGGGCGGAACGCTTGGCGTCCTGCGCACCCTTGCGGTGCTTGGTTGTGGCCCATTTAGAGTGTCCGGACATGTGATGCTCCTTCTATTTACCCGCTCTCGACACATGACTACGCGCCTCAAGCCCATATAAACACACGCTCAGCATGATATACCGATTGCGGAGCATGCGAAAGGGGTTTACCACGAGCTTCACACGCGTGCCAAAGGGGGCACGCCCCCAAGGGCACGTTGGCACGCCCGCCGGCGCGTCACAACTCGTCCGCGTCCACGGCCTCGATTCCGAGCAGTTCGGCAGCAAGCATATCGTCTTCCAAAGCGGTCACGCTCCTGAGCTTGCGCTCAATTACGTTCGTGCGCGTGTTGATGATTCCGTCCACCGTCTTCCCGGCAGTCTCGATCTGCTTGAGCGCGCGGCGCAACTCCGCTTGATACTTGGGGAACTCCGCCTTGACGGCGCTTAGCACCTTTTGGATCTCGTCGGCGCGGCGTTGGAACGCGAACGTCTGATAGCTCAATTGCAGGCTATTGAGGATCACCGCCATGGTCGAGGGCCCTGCCACGTTCACCTGGTAGTCGCGCTGTAGGCACTCGATAAGCCCCGGCCGGTCGACAACCTCGGCATACAGGCCTTCGAACGGCAGGAACATGATGCCGAAGTTCGTCGTCTCGGGAACGCTCAGATATTTGGCGGAAATGTCCTTCGCCTCAAGCTTGATGACCTGCTCGAGCGTACGACGGGCGGCGGCGATTCCCTCGGCATCGCCCGCATCCATCGCATCGCGCAGGTGCTCGTAGGTGTCGCCGGGGAACTTTGAGTCGATGGGCAGCCAAATCGGCTCGCCCTCCTCAACCGGTAGTTTGACGGCGAACTCGACGCGATCTGCACTGCCCGGTTTGGTGGCGACATTCTCGGCATATTGGTCGGGCGCGAGAATCTCGGACAGAATCGCCGCCAACTGAACCTCTCCCAGCATGCCGCGCGTCTTGACGTTGGAGAGCACCCGTTTGAGGTCGCCCACGCCCGTCGCGATAGACTGCATGTCCCCCAATCCGCGGTACACCGCCTCGAGTTGATCGCTCACCTGTTTAAAAGAGGCGCCCAGGCGGTCATTGAGGGTCGTGGCGAGCTTCTCGTCCACCGTGACACGGATGGCCTCGAGCTTGCGCTCGTTATCACTGCGCATCGCACCGAGCTGCGCATCAACCGTCTCGCGCGTCTTTTCCAAATACTGAGTTGTCTCGCGGCGAACATCGTCCACCCTAACACCCATCTGATCGAACGCGCGCGATTGCGCCTCGAAATGTTGCTGCTCGATTATCGACAGGCTCGACAACCCATCAAGCGCGGCATTCACGGCAGCGGAAACTTGAGACAGAGCGCTGCCTGCGGCGGTAAGGGTCTCATGCATCTGCTCTCGCTCGGCAATCGAGCGCTCTCTTTCTTCCCGATGCTCCATGTGTGCGCGGCGCAGGCGGACGCACGCGACGGTCGACCAGGCAGCAAGCACTGCCGCCATGACCGATGCGACCATCGTTATAAGCTCGATTCCCATTCCCTCAACCCCTTATCCGCTTTCGAATAACCTCATCTTAGCAGTCGCCATTCGTATCGCACCAAAGCCAAGGCGAACCCCCGCACTACGCGATCGAGCAGATCCTATCAAATAAGGCAGCGAGAGCGTCCATGAGTTCCTCGGGAGTTGCACCATCCAAAATGCACGTCAACGCATATGAAGCGACGAAGACCGCAGCAACGAGAACGGGTACCGCCAAAGCCAACAACACCGCCCGCAAGACCCCCAAAAGTGCCCCGCGACGCATCCTCTTGACGTCGTATGCCCTCTCGGCAGCGTATGCCTCCGCAGCCGCAAGGCGTTGCACGCCCTCGCCCCCGGAAGCTGCGCGCTCGAACTCTCCAACGTCTACCTGCGGGAAGCGTTCCTTTCGCGCGGCGCGCCGTCCCTTTGTGCGCGGGGCGTTTCCTCCACCGGATGCGGATGCCGGCACCTGCGTGCACGGCGCGTGTTTAAGAAAAAGGTCCATGCAAAAGCCCTCCTTATGGAGGCATGCATGGAACCGACTTCTCCAGAATTGCACTAAAAAGTTCCCGCGTCAAGCCCGGATCGAGTTGAGGCTTGACGCGGGATGGTCACATGCGCCAAACGCGCATCTCCCGTTGTGGCCTGCCCTACCGGTCTTCGCGGCGCGACCTCAAACGGCTGAAGGCGGCTGCCGCCATGGACGCGACGCCCGCAGCGGACGCCATCACGCCATGAGCCGACGCGTCGCCCGTTCCGGGAAGGGTTTCGGGCTTACTGCCGAGGGAATTCTGAGGTGTCTCGTCGCCACTCTCATCCTTGGCGCCGTCATTATCGTCCTGGTTCCCGTCTTCATCGGGAGTCTCCTGGCCGCCGGAGCCATCGTTGCCGCCGTCGCCCTGGCTGTCGCCGTTGTTCCCGGCGTCTCCGTTATCGTTACCGTCACCTTGGTCGCCACCCTGGTTGTCGCCGTTGTTGCCGCCGGTATCGCCGCCGCCATTGCCGCCGTTGCCGTCGCCGCCATCGGGGTCAACGACATCGGGCACGATCTCAACGGGTGCTCCCTCGCCGGAAGTCACCGCACCTAAACCGGGCACACCCGTCACGCGCACGAAGGCATAATACGTCTCGCCGGGCGTCAAGCCGCTGAACACCGGATCGCTCGTCCAGGTGTTGAGGGGATTTCCCTGCACCTGCGGTCCCTCAGTAGCGTCGGCGACCGTCACCGCGTCAGGCGCTTGGTTCGTATCGCACAGGGCGTACTCCACGCGGGCTCCCAAGCCCTCTGCGCCCTCAACGCGGGCGTTCAGGCGAACCGAATCCTGCCCGAGCTTCTCAACATCTACGGAAACGCTGACGTCCGCCGGGGAGACCTCGATCATCACCGGAATGCTGAGCGTGCGCGCGGTAGCCTCGGTTCCCACAGCCCGATAGGCAACCTTGGCAGCCGCCCGGTGCGACCCCACCGCAAGCCCGGCTTTCGGCACCACCTGCCAGGATGCGTCCGTGCCGCCGGCGGGGATCGTAGTCGAGCCGGAACCGCGCAGCTCAAACGCGTCGGAATCGAGCGTCACGCCCTCGATCTGCACATCGACCTTGCTTGTGTTCTTCAACTCGAGAGCGATGGGGACGGGAGTCGCCTCACCCTCGCGCATCGAATCAAAGACCACCTCATCGGCTTCCAAGCCGGGCTCGTGGGCCTCCCACACATCGATGAGCGTCGCGCTGAAGTAGATGTCGTTCAGGTGCAACTTGACGTAGCGAGCCATCACTGGACCGTCGCTCAGCGTCAAACGGGTGCTCAGCGTGCTCTCCTGCCACCCGGGCACCTTCGTGCCACCCTTACCAAAGCGCTCGACTTCCTTAAAGGCCGAGGCATCCACCGGAACCCCGGCAGCAAGGCCCGTATCGGGCGCAACCGACACCGTCACCGCCATGCGATCCCACCGGGGAACGCCATTGGTGCCCAGGTTCTTGGGACGCCAGTAATCGACATCCGTGACGGCACGCTCATGTCCAAGGTCGAGCACGATCCAGGCATCGCTTGTCTTCTCGCGGCTCGTGATCCAGAACTCGTTGCCCGGTCCGTAGTAGCCATCGATCACGCGCTGGGCCATCGCCGCGCCATCGCGAGAGGAAGAATAGGAGTTGACCACCATCTCCTCATACGGAACGAAATTTGCATCGCGGTCGCCCGCGGTGAACGTGAACACGGCCGGGTTGGAGGCAGTGGTGGTTCCCCGCGCGGGCACGCGCAGCTCGACCGTGCGATTCCCCTTGTACGTCCGCTCAACATCCAGCGGCTCCCACGAACCGCCGTCCACGCGCATCTCGAGTCCATTGGGAACCTTGCCGTCAAAGAAATAGATGCGGTTCGCGCGGTCGTTCGCCTCGCACTTGAGCGAGGGAGCCTGACCCGCCACGATATCGATGCAGTTGATGACGCTCGCGCCGATGAGCTGGATCTGGATATCCGTCTCGGCGTTGATGGAGGCGATCTGATCGGCGGTTAAGACGACCTCGACCTGACCATCCGTCTGGTCGGACCATGTCTTGCCGCCGTCGAGGCTGAACCTCCACGGCACGCCTCCGCCGCGAAGGTGCTCACCCAGCGCGATCACACCCGCCTGATCGCCATCGAACGAGAAGGTCGCCACCACACCATCGGCCTCGCCCATGAGCATCTTGGCCACGCGCGCACAGGCATCGTGATTGACCGTCTGGCTCTTGTCGACCTTGGACGCGCGCTGGAGCGCATCGAGCCTGATGGCCTCCAAGGCGGCGAACTGCGAGCCGTCGGTGCGCTTGTTGATGTTTTTGATGAGGTCATGCATGGGCAGCGGGTAGAACTTGAGCTGCTCGGCGATCTCCTTGGCCAGTGCCTCCCATTCAGCGGCGGCGGCATCGCGCGCGCCGAGGAGCTCGATCTTTGCCCAAAGTGCATCGAAGTTGATGGGCTGCGCCCCGCGGGCGGCATCAATCGCCTGCTCGCGAACGGTGGAACCCTCATCGAGGCTCGCGGCGATCAGGCGCGTCTCGTAACTGCGGACGTACCCCACCCAATCGGAGAGGGCCTCCGTGGCATAGAGCGTGTACATACCTGCGAACTCGCCCGTAATGCCGCGCCCCCACCCGTTGAGCCAGTGGGCTGCAGACGGGCTCTTGCTCTTGCCCCATCCCGATACGTCGTTTTGGATGCGATACGTCGGCACCATCGTGCCGTTCGCATCGGCGCGCAGCTCATAGGTGAGCGTGGCGGCGTGGCCGGGCTGGCCCACCACGAACGAGGGCACGCCGACCATACCGTTGAGGTTGGCGAAGGTCTTGGCGAGGGCTCCGCACACGCCACCCTTCTCAAACACCATCCAGAGACGGTGGTACTTGGTCTTATCCTGTGTGGCACCCGGAACGGAAGAAACGTCGCCGCAACCGATGTGATAGAGGTCGTTCGCCTCGGCATTCGGGAAGTGCGCGTCCGTGTAGGAAAGCTGGTACTTCTCCTTCCAGCCGCCCTGCCAGACTTTGAGGGGCTTGCCGGGCGCACCGTTGGAGGACTTCATCTCCTCAACAGGGCCGTTGAACTCGGCATCGTTGTAAAAACGCACGTTGCTGTACCCGCCGTTGCTCGCATAACCACCGTCATACCAGATGTAGGAGTACGCGTTCAGGCGACTATCCTCAGTTTTGTCGTCAGTGGCGGAGAACTTGGCGAGCGAGTAATTCGCCAACCAGGGCAGCTCCGCATCGGTGATCTGGTTTTCGAAGACCAGGCGCATGCTCTCGACCGGCAACGCGTCGAACAGGTCCTTCTTAAAGCGATAGCGCTCATCGGAGCGGAATGTCTTGATGGTGTAGTAGCGCACGAGCGGGTCGGACACAAACCCCGGATCGCCCGTCCACAGGCGCGCACGACCAGAGACATCGAGGGATGCCGCAACCATCATGCGCAGGTACACATCCGCATCGGCACCCGGTGCCGTAAGGTCGGCGGCGTTCGTCTTGCGCAGGCGCATGAAGATGCCGAGCGACTTGATGTAGTCGGCGTGGGTCGCTACGTTGTTCTTGGCGTTGGTCCACACCTCGCCGCCCGTGACGTAATAGCGCAGCGCCGCGAGGTCACCCATGAACCAATCGAGGAACTCGCTTGCATCGGTTGAAGAGGCCCGTAATTCGCTCAGCTGCTCATATCCGGCACGACGCACCAGCTCTCGCTGAAGAATCAGGCGCTCCGAGGCCTCGTCGAGCGTTCCGGCAGCAGCACGGGCGACAAGGTCCTGTTTTTCGACAAGCGAGCGAATCTGCGCATCGTACGATTCGAGCGTTTGAATGGCACCACCCTGGGGAGCCGCATGGGCAATTGAGGGGACAGCGATACCAGCGGTTGAAACCGTTGCGGTCGCGATCATCGCAGCCATGAGCACCGTCTTGGTGGAGCGGCCAACGGGGTTGAGTGCGGCTCGGACACGTGAGTCAACAAGACCCATGTCCTCGTAGCGAGCGGGGTTGGTCACAATGGGCTCCCTATGAGATGTAGTACGTTTGAAGTGCCAGTCCATCGTACCGAATAATCACGCTTGAGGGAATGCCCCTTGAGCCGACACATTTCTTAAGCAAAAGATAAGGCGGTGCGCCGAAGATCTCCTCTCCGGCGCACCGCCAAACCACGCGTATATGCGCTGCGGTCTAGTAGTTAACGACCTGCTCCTCGAAGTAGGACTGCGGATGAGCGCAGACGGGGCACATCTCGGGGGCGGTGGGGCCCACGTGCAGGTGACCGCAGTTGAGGCACTTCCACACCTTCACGCCCTCGCGGGTGAAGACCTCGCCCTTCTCAACGCGCTCGGCAAGCTTGTTGTAGCGCTCCTCGTGAGCCTTCTCGACGGCACCGACACCGCGGAACTTGGCGGCGATAGCGGTGAAGCCCTCCTCGTCGGCGGTCTTGGCAAACTCGTCGTACATGGTCGTCCACTCGTAATTCTCACCGGCAGCAGCATCGCGCAGGTTATCGAGGGTGCCGGGGACTTCGCCTCCATGCAGCTCCTTGAACCAGAGCTTGGCATGCTCGGACTCATTCAGAGCGGTCTCCATGAAGATGTTGGAGATCTGAACGAAGCCGTCCTTCTTGGCCCTGGAAGCGTAGTAGCGGTACTTGGTGTGGGCCTGAGACTCGCCCGCAAAAGCGGCCTCGAGGTTCTTCTTGGTCTGGGAATTCTCGAAATCCATGAATACCTCCTAGGTGGCGTAGGAATCGAAAGGCGCCGTCGATGCGCCACATCGAGCGGAACCCCAACGGGACCGCCTGCAAAGACGCCCGTAAATCTCTTGTACCCCACTCGCGCCCGCTCTTGCAAAAGCTCGCTCGATCGCCCTAGACGATCACCCACGCCCCTTCACACTCCCGGCAAAATCCCTCGCGGGCGAGATCGGTCAATATGGATTCGACGAGCTCCCCCTCAACGGGCGGACGTCCGGCAGTGCGCTCGACGTCGTTGAGGGCGGCATGCAGCGAAGCGGTGCTCGCCCGCTCGCCACGCGCCTGGGCATCCAACAACTGGCGCACGATTTCCGCCCGCTTCTGACGGCGTGAGCCTTCAAATCGCGATTGGCGCGTATATGCCTTGGCACGACGCGAGGGGTTGGGAACGGTCTTCTTGAGATACGCACCATAGTCGAGCATGGCATAGTACCAGGTGCGCGGCGTGTCATCGGGATCCTGGGGCATAGCGAAGGGGTCCGCGGACCTCGCGTCGGCAGCCATCAAGGCGCCCGGTTTCTGGCCAGCGAAGCAATCCGCTTCCGCCCCGCACGATGCGGGAGCTGCGGGACATGTCGCCTCCGCCAGCGGCACAAGTTCCCTATCGGGCACGCCCGGCACATCGGGGAACAGGTGGTGTAGAAGAACGGTGCGCACATTCGTCTCCAGGTAGACCCCTGGCAAGTCAAACGCAAAGGATCGGATGCCCTGCGCAGTCGCCGGGCCGATCCCCGGCAAGGCGATGAGCTCCTTCGTACCCGCGGGAAACACCCCATCGTACCCGCGAACGATCTCCTCAGCAGCCGCCTTGAGCGCCAGAGCGCGACGATTGTACCCCATACCCTGCCAAGCCGCGAGAACCTCAGCAGTACCGGCCTCTGCCAGCGCGAAGACGCTCGGGAACGCATCGAGCCATTCCGCCCACCGCGTCTCCACGCGGGCGACCTGCGTCTGCTGAAGCATGACCTCCGAAAGCCAGATCTTATACGGGTCGCGCGTGCGACGCCACGGAAGGTCTCGATACAAACGAACCCCTTCCGTGCGAACCAGCGTGCGGAAGGGGTCCATGTTCATCTTGAGCTCCTTAGAGGATCATGCGGCTACACGCACGAGCACCCCCTGGAGCACCCGGCGTACTCGGGAAAACGCGAGCGATCGGCGAACTTGGGGTCGACCGCGGGATGCTGCCGTCGATTGACGACGTCATCGAGCGTAACGGAGTCCAGATAATTGCGAAGCAGCTCCTGGGCTCCTATCCACAGGGGATGATAGCAGCATTCATCCATGCGAGGGCATATCCCGTCCTCCGCCGTGCAATCGTTCATGACGAGCGGGCCCTGGACCGCCTCGACGATCTGACGAATCGTCACATCTTTGGGGTCGACTTTAAGCCGCATGCCGCCGCGGACACCGCGCAGGCTCTCGATAATCCCCGCCTGCACCAGACCGTGCTGAATGGAGCGGGCAAAAGAATACGGCACATCCACCGTCTCGGCGGCCGTACGCACGGACAGAAGGCTATCCTCGCCTTCCGCCAACATGGAAAGCATGCGCAGGGCATAGTCGGTCTTGCGGGAGATGTCCATCTCTTCTCCTTGCGAGTAAACGAAATCTATTCGAGACGTTATGCGTGGTTGGCAAATAAACTCGTGGTCGAGCATAGTGCGCCATTCGGCACCGATACTGACATTGTACTAATATAGCGTGTTTGATGCATTTGGAGAAAGGTCTGTACTGCCCCTCCTCGCGCAGATTCATCGCTTCACAACTCTACCACAAACGCAAAAAGCCCCGTCTTGCGACGAGGCTTTGATTGCGATGGCGGGAAGTACGGGGCTCGAACCCGCGACCTCCGACGTGACAGGCCGGCGCTCTAACCAAACTGAGCTAACTCCCCAGGCGGCAATTCGCGTGTGCTCCTTGCTGCGGGGATTAGTATACACAGACTTCAACTTCACACGCAAGAACTTTTTTCAAAAAAAGTTATAAGTCGATGATCTCGGCAGATAGCACGCGGCCGTCCTCGACCATAAGCCGTGCGATGGAGGCCTCCCGTCTGCCACGCGGCAGCGATGCCGACCCGGGATTGATCACCAGACACCCATGCACCCGGTCGATGCGCGGCCGATGCGTATGACCGCACACCGCAACGTTCGAGCTCGCCAACGGCAGGTCCTCGGCGTAGTGCGCCACCGAAAACCGAACCCCCTCGTACGTGAACTCGTTCACACGCGGCACATCGGGGCCGTAGTTGTAGTAACCATCGTTGTTGCCCAAAACCGCGCGCAGAACGGGAACGCTCACCTCGAGCTCCGCGTAGTTGCTCTCGGATGTGATATCGCCGGCGTGGATAAGCAAGTCGCATCCCTCGATGGCGCGCAGCAGCTCCGGAGCGAGGTAGCCATGGGTATCGGAGATGATGTCGACACGCCGCTCCATTACAGGTTCAACGCCTTCTTGAGCGGCACCACGCGCCGGCGGCTCACCGGAATGCGCTCGTCAACGCCGTTCACGCCGAGCTGGATGGCGCCCGAGGGCACCGTCTCGACGTCCTCGACATTGGCGAGGTTGACGATGTAGCGACGATGGACGCGGAAGAATCCGAACTCCCCGAGCTTGGACTCGAACTGTGCGAGCGATGTCGTGGACAGATAACGGTCGTCTTCGGTGAAAATGCAGGAGTAGTCGTCCTTCGCCATGATGAAACGGATCTGGTCGACCGGAATGAGCACCTTGCGGCCGCCCTTTTCCACCGGGATGCGCTCGATATTGGTGGGCTTGGCGGAAGTGGGCTCCGCAGTGGCGACGGGCTTGGCACGGGCAATGACCTTCTCGATCGCACGATCGAGGCGGGCCTCCTCCACGGGCTTCATGAGATAGTCGACGGCATCCACATCGAACGCCTCGACGGCATGATCGCTGTACGCGGTCACGAACACGATCGCCGGCGGGTTCTTGAGCTTGTAGAGCGCCTCGGCAAACTGGAGTCCCGAAGCCCCGGGCATGGAGATGTCAAGGAAGACCACATCGACACGCGCCTCCATGAGCATCTCAATGGCGGAGCGGACGCTCGACGCCTCGATAATGGAGCCGATCTTGCCCGTCTGCTCGAGCAAGAACCGCAGCTCGGAACGAGCGGGTGCCTCATCGTCAACGATCATCGCACGTAGCATACCTATCGATAACCTTTCATACTGTGAGTGAGACCCGGCGAGAAGCGCCGTCCGTACGGTCCGCTCCTATTCTACCCTTCGTCATACATACTACCCTCAAGATCGAGGTGAAGGGAAATCGTGGTGCCCTCCCCCGGAGTCGACTCCACGCTTGTACGCGATTTGGGACCGTAGAAACGCTTGATGCGCTCGGAGATGTTGTGCATGGCCACGCCGGCTCCACCGCCCTGTGGTGCATTGGGGTCCGGCGCCGACAAGGATCGGTCGAACAAGCGCATGGCCGTCTGCTCGTCCATGCCCACACCGTCGTCGGACACGAGAATCGACACGGCACTCTCCCCCGCCCGCTCGACCGCGATGCGGATCGTAAGGGGACCCTCGTCCGGCATGGCATGGCGCACGGCGTTCTCGACCAGCGGCTGGATCACGAATGCGGGGATGAGGACATCCTCGGCGTCCTCGTCCACATCGACTTCGACCAAAACGCGGTCCTCGCCAAATCGCGCCTTCTCAAACTTGAGATACCGCAGCGTTTGAGCGATTTCGCGTTTGACCGCAATCAGCTGACCGGAGTTCTCGAGAGTTGCGCGGTAGAACTGGGAGAACTCGCGGAGCAACTCGCGTGCCCGTAACGGCTCGGTGCGCGTGAGCGACGCGATGGTGTTGAGCGTGTTGAACAGGAAGTGCGGGTTAATCTGGGCTTGGAGGGCGCGAACCTCCGCGCGCGCGGTGAGCTCTGCCTGGCGCTCAAGCTCAGATACGGTAAGCTGCGTGGAGAGCAGCTCGGCAAAGCCAGAGGCGAGGGCGTACTGCGTGCGATTGACGTGCCGTGGCGAACGGTAATAGAACTTGAGGGCTCCCACGGCACGTCCGCGGATCTTGAGCGGTGCGATGATACCCGCGGGGATGCTGCGCCTGCTCCCGCGCTCGCCGCGGACGTCCATGTCGCTCGTGAACGACTGCACGATGCCGTGCTCGATGACATAGCGCGTCGTGGGCGTGTGAATCGGGGAGCCCGCAGGGAAGTCATCGGCGAGCTCGCCCACGCACGCAAGCACCTTCTCTCGGTCAGTGACCGCGATGGTCATGGCGCGCGTCTCGGGTAACAGACGGCAGCATATCTCCTCGGCGCTCTCGCGCGTAAGACCGCCCGTAATGTCCTCGAGCATGCCCGAAGCAACGGCGAGCGTTTGCTCCGTGTACTGCGAGCGCAGGGTATCGGGGCTAAAGAACACATAGATGAACGCAAGCGTAAAGCACACGAGCAGGACGAGCGCGGCAACGGTGGTGACCGTCTCCACACCGTTGAGGATTGCATAACCAAAGAACCCGACCATGCTGAACACCACGAGGGCGGCGAGCAGCCTGAGCGCCTCGTTCGCGTCGAGCATTCCCGCTCGATAGCTGCCCTGGGTCATTCCCTCAAAGCTCTGTGGGCACCGGGAGCCCTCGTGCTCCGACGATGTATTCTCGGTCATCAACGCTCCAAAAGGGCAACCAGGCGCTCGTCACCCGCGAGCCCGCCCATAATACTCGGCCAAAAACTGACGAATCTGAGGTAATCGGTCTCATGGGCAGCCGCGTATTCGCGCGCATCCTCAATCCCACGGCGATAGATGTGCCAATAGCCCCGGTGCTCGCAGGTGAAAATAGAACGGATGAGCGCGGTTTTGCGCACGCGTTCATCTAGACCTCCCGAAATCCACGGACCGGGATACGGCATGAGCGAGGCGGCGGTCACCGAGTTGATATCGGGACGGCGCGAGGCGCTCGCGAGCTTGGCGCGCTCGTAATACCAGCGATAAACGTTTTGCATGAAGCGCGGGGATTCTTCCACCTGGCTCGGCGGCAAGTGCTTGACCACCCAAGCATTGTCGAACCACACATCCATTCCCAGCAAGCGCATGTTGAACAGATAGTCCAAATCCTCGCCGCGCGTGATATAGGGATCGAACGCCACGCGTTTGAACGCACGCGCGTGGATGGCAAAGCAACCGCCGCAGACGTAGTTGGAGCGCGAGATGCGCGTCCCCGCAAGGGCGCGCTCCATCCAGCGGTTGAACTCGATACGCTTGGTCCACCACCGATAGGTGATTCCGTTTTTCTTGCCGGTGTCGGCCAGGGGAGAGCCAGCCTTGTTGTAAAAATAGCCGCTCTTGGCCAGGATGGGCAGACGCTGACGCGTCTCGTGCCCCAACCCGCACAGGGCCTTGTCCATAAAGTCGGGCGCCAGAACCACTTCGTCGTCGTCCAAGAACACCACCACGTCGTGGCCGAGAATGGCCGCGCAGGCAAGACCCATGTTGCGTATGGCACCGTACCCTCGCAGCGAGACAGTCTCTCCGCGCACATTGGGGGCTATCCGGCTCACTCGATCCATGATGAACGATGCCTCGCGATTGGTGACGAGGGTCACGTCGACCGTAGGGTGCTCATCGATGATGTCCCGTACGCGATGCGCGATGCGCTCGGTCTCCTGCTGAGGACATACCAGCAGCACGATGACGCGCGGAAGACGACGGACCTGCTCGAGAGAAGCCAAGCAGCGATCAAGTTCGGGGCGGGAGGCCGACAGGTCCGACGAATGGTCGTACGCCCCCGGCGACTTGAGCTCGGCGGGTCCGCCTGCCCAGTAACTCGGAATGACGATTGTCGGATTCATGCAGCCCCCTCCCCGGAAACTCACGGGAGGACATCTGCGCACCGCGCAGTTGGTGAGGGAACGCGACGCCTCTTCCGCATCTTTTACCTAGTTGTACCCACCTGAGCAAGTTCGCGCTTGATGAACGGTGTTTTTGCCAGAGAGCGCGAGAGCGGGTACCCCAACACGTACATGATAACCGCTTCGCCCAAGCCGGTGGTCACCAACCCGAAGGCATACATGAACGGATAGGCGCCATCAAGCGAGATGGACGTGAACGGAATAGTATAGAAGCCGATTCCCTGCAGGAGCAACGGCAGGTACGCGGGGACTATCAGCGCATTCGCGAGCACGGGGCCGGCAAGCGCAATGAGCGGGCGCTCACGCATTTTCCAGGTGAACAGCGCACCGGCGAACGTGGCAAGCGAGCCGAACACCACATCGAGCATGCCGAGCATGCCAGTCCCCGAGAGCGCGATGTTGGCGACGTTGGCGATGATGCAGCCCAGGGTGAGCCCGGGAACCGCCGCGGGGGTAAAAAGCGCCAACACGCACAGCGCCTCACTCACGCGGAACTGCACGGGACCCCATGCGAGGCTCCCCAAGAACATCATGGTGATCAGCGTGCACGCCGCATACGCAGCGGCGATCATCCCCACGCGCGCAATATAATGCGGATCGCGCGACCATCCCGCGCCCGCGACCTTTTCCCGTGCGGAGGCCGCCGTTTTAGAAACCTGTTGTTTTGTGCCCATGTTCTCCACCTTCTACAAAATCGGAGGGCTTTACTGACGCCAGCAAAACCCTCCGTAAGGTGGTATGTGTTCGCCCGGGCGGCCGGTGCGTGAGATGCGTGCCGCGGGATACAGGCCGGACGTCTTATGCGCGCGCCGCCTGCATTCGGGAGAGCTTTACTAGCATGACCAAGCCCACAACCAGCAAGATCCCGATGGAAAGCACTCCTAAAGAAGGATCATGCGTGAGCGAGGTCACGACAGATACTAGCAGAGTTCCCATAACAGAAGCGTACCGACCAAAGATATCAAAGAAGCCGTAATACTCGTTGGAACGCTCCTTGGGGATGATCTTTCCAAAATAGCTGCGCGAAAGCGCCTGGACGCCGCCTTGGAACATGCCGACCAAGATGGCGAGGATCCAAAATTCCACGGCCGTCTTGAGGAAGAACGCGGCGAACAGCACGATGCCCACGTAAGCGGCGACCGCGACGATGATCATCTGCAACGTGCCCACACGTCCGGCGAGCTTGCCGTAGATGATGGCGGATGGAAATGCCACGAACTGCGTGACGAGCAGCGCGAGCACGAGCTGGGTGGAATCGATGCCGAGCGCAGCTCCGTAACTGGTGGCCATGGAGATGACCGTATGAACGCCGTCGATGTAGAAGAAGAACGCGACCATGAAGACGAGCAGCACGCGATCGTGCGCAATACGGCGCATGGTGGTGAGCAGGCCCTTGAAGGTGAGGGCGATATTGTGTAGAACGCCCGCCGCGCCGCCCTCGCGCTCCTTGCCAAAACGCTGCTTATATGTACGCAGCAGCGGAATGGTGAAGGCAAGCCACCACGCACCCGTGATGAGGAACGTCAGACGCGTGCAGGTGAGGGTATCGAGGCCAAGGATGCTCGGCCCGCCAAAGATGAGGGCGATGCATAGGATAAACGGGACGGTGGAGCCCACATAGCCCCACGCATAGCCGGAACTCGAGACGGAGTCCATGCGCTCATCGGTGGTAACGTCGGTGAGCATGGCGTCGTAGAACGTCATGGATGAGTTGAGGCCGATGGTGCACAGCACGTACACCACCAGGAACACCGCCGCGCTCATGGGGATGGCCTGGGCGAGGCACAACACCAAACCCGTAAGGAAGAAGCCCGTGAAGAACTTGATCTTGTTGCCCGCGTAGTCGGCAAGGGAGCCGAGAATGGGCATAAGCAGCGCAACCACAAGCGAGGCGATGGTCTGCGCATTCGCCCAAGCAGTCACCAACTCGGCTGGATGCGCGCCCGTGTTGATGGCGTTGAAGTAGATGGGCACGACCGAGGTGTTCAGCAACACAAGGGCCGAATTGCCCACGTCATACATGACCCAGTTGCGCTCGAGCTTGGTGTATTTGAGTGCCATGGCGGTAACTCCCCGTTTCCCCCGCCACGATTGCGCGCGGGGTCTCAACACATAGATAAGTGCATGATACGGCAGCACACGTGTCGCTCAGGTCGGGATTCCGCCAAGTGCCGGTAAAGAGCTCGTAGCGGTCCAGACCAGCAAACTGGGTACGGCGACTACACATATCGGAATTTTGCAGGTTGGGACTGCGGTGGGAATCCTGGACCAAAGCGGGACAGGAGGAGAACCGCATGTACAGCCAGGGGCAGAGGAAGCGCGCGATAGAGACCTTCATCAAATTCGACCATAGCTACGCCGACACCGTCGCAGAGTTAGGATATCCGACGAGAGCCTGCCTGCGTAACTGGTGGAACGAGTACAAGAAAACCGGTGAGGTGCCCGAGAGCAAGTTCGCCACCGACCCGAGGTACACCGCAGAGATGAAGCAGCGCGCCGTCGAGCGCTACCTCGAGCATGGAAAGAGCCTGGTGAGGACGATGAGGGCGCTGGGATATCCCAAGAGCCGCGAGGTGCTCGGCGACTGGATCGACGAGATAGCGCCCGGGCAGCGCAAGTATAGGGGCCCGAACCCAAAGACGCCGCCGATTCCAATCGAGAAGAAGGTGCAGGTGGTGGCGGAGCTGGAGGCGAGGACTGGGCCCGCCGCGGTGATAGCCGAGCGTCACGGCGTGTCGAGGACCGCACCCTACTTCTGGCGCAGGGAGATGATGGGCGATAATGACGGGGGACCCGAGAAGAAGGGAGAACCCGTGAGCAAGGAGCTCGACGACCTGCCCGATGACATCGAGCAGCTTCGAGATATGCTGCGAGAGGCGAAGATGCAGCTCAGAAAGGTGCAGCTTGAGCTCGACGTACGCCAGGCGACCCTCGAGATAGTAAAAAAAGACCCGGGCGCCGACCCGGGCCGCCTGGCCAACGCGGAGAAGGCGGCGATGGTGACGGCGCTGAGGACCAAGTATAAGCTCTGCGAGCTGCTCCCCGTGGTGGGCATGGCCAAGAGCAGCTACGAGTACGCGAGGAACGTGCAGCTCAAAGGCGAGGCCGAGGAACACGCGGCCGCCAGGGAGGCGGTAATAGCGGCGTTCGAATCCAGCGGCGGCACCTACGGCTACAGGCGCATCGTCGCCGAGGTCAACGCCGGGTCTGGATCTGAGAGCCGAGTCGGCGAGTGGACCGTGCGTGCCATTATGGCCGAGGAGAACCTGGTCGCATGCGCCGCCAAGAAGAAGCGGCGCTACAGCTCCTACGAGGGCGAGGCGTCCGCAGCGCCTCCGAACCTACTGCTAGACGAGCGGGGAAAGCACCGCTTCCGCGCCGACAGCCCGAACGAGACATGGATAACGGACGTCACCGAGTTCCGCATCCCCGCCGGCAAGGCCTATCTCTCGCCAATCGTCGACTGTTTCGACGGGATGCCGCTGAGCTGGTCGATCTCCACGTCTCCCGATGCCGAGATGGCGAACTCCTCGCTGCTCGGAGCATGTGAGTGGCTCGACGAGGGCGACCACCCGGCCGTGCATTCGGATAGAGGCGGTCATTATCGCTGGCCAGGCTGGATAAAGATATGCGAAGAGAACGGCCTGGTCAGATCGATGTCGAGGAAGGGCTGCAGCCCCGACAACGCGAGGTGCGAGGGCTTCTTCGGAAGGCTCAAGGTGGAATTCTTTTACGGACGCGACTGGGATGGGGTTACGATCGAGGAGTTCATCACCATGCTCGACGCGTATCTGAGATGGTATCGTGACATCAGGATCAAGAGCGACCTGGATTACAAGAGCCCCATGCAGTACCGAAGGGATTTGGGGCTAGTCGCATAGGATGGATTTGGTCCAGGATTCCCACCGCAGTCCCGTTTTGACCGTTAATATTTTCGTATTTTGCAGATCGCCCAGCTAGATACTGCAATTTTCAGAGCATAGAGGCCGTTGCGAAACCCTGCTGAACACTCGCTCCATGAACGCCAGGACGCCGGCGGCGAAGTAGTTGGGCTCGTAGGCTTCGGGGGTCGACTTGTTGTTCTTAATCACGACGTTGACCTTTGCGAGTTTGGAGACGGGGGTGTCGTGGCTCGCCGTTATGGCGATGATGTCGAACCCGCCGCTCGCCGCCTTGAGGCAGGTTGGCAGCAGGGACATGCCGCTTTCGTTGACCACGATGAGGACGCCCGCGGCAGCAGGCTGCGTCGCAATGTCAGGACCAACAATCCCGGTGCCACCCTTCAGCACGCGCATTGACGGTGCTGCCGCAGCATCATCCTTATCCAGAAACCTCTTAGACATCTTTTCCGGATACGGTGATAGTGCCTCAACCACACCGGGTCCATACGGCATTGCGTGAAAACCCACTTCACACATCCGTAACAGGCCTATCTGGATGAATACTTCCGCATCGCCAATCGCGTCAATCAATACGGGACGATCCCGATTGACGGATAGGACCGATGCCACAAGCTGAACACTATCGGAAAGTGCATCCTCACGTTGAAACGAGGAGAAGTACCTAACGAGTTGCGTAGTGAAATCAATCCAGCCATGATAGCCAAGCGTATCAGCGACGTGTGCGACGCTCGAACGCGGCACGCCAGTCATGCGCGCAACAGCGGCGATGGTCGGTCGCTCTCCCCTCTTGGCAAAGTCCCGCACGGCCGCATACACGATCCGCTCGTTATCCTGCAGCATTACAGCCCCTTTGAAATGCGCGCGAGAGCCATCTCGAACACCATAAGAACGCGCGTCATGTATAGATCCCCGCCCGCATCATCCCGACTATCAATCGCGATGCAAAGATCAGCCTGCACTCGTGTCGACTTTTCCGGGTCGTCGGAAAACGCCACGATCGAGAATCCCGCATCGCGCGCGGCGCGCAGCATCCCCTCGCCGTACCCGGAGGTCTGGCCCCAATTCGCTCGCCCCGGCAGCTCTCGGTGGAAGAAGAATATCGCCGTCCCCGGGTCGAGGGCATGGTGCTCGACCATGAGGTAGTCATAGGACGCACTCGCGAAGATCCCGAACATGGCGAGCTTGCGGCACATGTACGACGAGAGCGGCGCCCCGATGCGATGGTCGCCGGAGAACAGGATGCTGTGCTTGTCCCGGCAGGACCAGAGCAGGCGGGAGAGCCGGTCGACCTGGTCATCTACATCACCTGAGACGGGTCTGCGGGGAAGAAGGCCGCCTGCGCTCTGGGCGTTCAGGCGGATGTTGTACGTCAGATCGCCGAATCCGCCGTATCCCAGCTTTTGAACCGCCTTGACCACGGTGCTCTTCGCAACATGACACTCCTCGGCGAGCTCGGTGAGGGAAATCTCCTCGTTGCAGGAGATATGCTGCGTGAGCAATTGGATGATGTCACGCTCAAGCGGCGTCAACCCGACCATGTGCCCTGCCCCTTCGACTGCGGTGTGCCCCCGGCGCCCCGAATTACCCATATGACTATGCGGTAAGTGCGGCACCCACGAAGAACTGTACCGTAAAGAGCGCGAGGGAGAGGACGGCGCCGGAAAGCGGCGCTGCCCTGAACACGGGCGCGGACTTGCGGATCTTGAAGAACAGCCACAGGACGATGCCCGCGAGAGGGTACCAGATGCCTGCCGCGATCTCCAGGGCGATCCCCACCTTGCGCCTGGGCGCCAGACATTCGTATTGGTTCCAAAGGTCGCGCACCTTGTTCATTGCAGATTCCCCTCTTTGGGACGGCGCCCACCGGACAAAAAGGCGCGAGGCCGCCCCCATCGACTCCGTGCCGTGTCGAGGGGAACGCGACCCCGCGCCCTCATGAGCTAGTTCAGCTCGGGCCAGTAACCCTTGTTGGCCTCGATGTAGTCGTCGAGAAGGGCTCGGGCGCGATCGGTGTCGCCCACCAGGCGGTTGAGGGTCAACGCGTCGAGGGCCTTGCGGTAGCTGCCCTCCAGACACGCGTCCACCGTGAGCTTCTCGTAGGCGAACTGGTTCTCGAGCAAGCCCTTCTGAAAGGTCGGGATCTCGCCGACGTTAAGGGGCTCCACGCCGTTCGCGCCGATCATGCAGGGAACCTCGACCATGGCACTCTCGGAGAAGTTGGGGATGATGCCCGTGTTCTCGGTCATGCACAGGAACACGTCATGCGTGTTGTGCGAGATGGCGTAGGCCAGGTCGGCGATGTAGGAGGCGTGGTCGTCGTCCTTGAGGCTCTCGATGGTGAAGGCGTGCTTGGTGCCCTCGAGCTTGCCGTTGGCGATGACCTCCTCGACCATCTCGAAGATCTGCTTCTCGTGGCCCTCCATGCACTCGTCGGCACGGGTGTGGTTGGGGTCCTCGTGGGCGAGCATGTGATCGCGGTACAGGTAGTACTGCAGGTAGGTGTTGGGCATCATGCCGTCGGAGCACTCGCGGACCATCTTGCGCATGAAGTGGAAGGTGGCGGACCAACTGGGATCGATGTCGGAGAAGGCGTCCTCGGGCAGGTCCTCGGAGAAGATCTCGCGCAGGCGAGGCAGGTAATCCTCGCCAGTCTTCTTGTCGAGGATCGCGGTGAACCAGCCGTAGTGGTTAAGACCGAAGTAGCGGGCCTCGATGGAGTTGCGGGGGACGCCGAGCTCATCCGCGTACTGGTTCATGATGCCGACCGGCATGTCACAGATGTTGATGATGCGCTTGTCTCCGGGGAAGACTCGCTTGGTGGCCTCGGCGACGATCGCGGCGGGGTTGGAGTAGTTGAGGACCCAGGCCTCGGGCGAGTACTTGCGGATGTCCTTGATGATGTCGCAGACGGCGGGGATGGAGCGCATGCCGTAGGCGAAGCCGCCGGCTCCGCAGGTCTCCTGGCCGATGCAACCATGCTTGAGGGCGATGTGCTCATCGGAGGCGCGCATCTTCAGGCGGCCGGCGCGGATCTGCATGAAGGCGAAATCGATGCCGGTGAAGGCGGTCTCGGGATCGGTGGTGTCCACGACCTCGCATTCGGGGTAGTACTCGCTCATCAAGATACGGCCGTACTCGCCGATCTTGGCGTTGCGCTCGTACTCGTTATCGTACAGGACGACCTTGGACAGCGGAAAGCGATCCTTCTCGGCGACCAGCATCTTGAGGATGCCGGGGGTGTAACGGGAACCGCCGCCGACGATGGTGACGACAAACTGCTCTTTGCTCATGGTCTTTCTTCTCCTTGTAAGTTCTGACCTATGCCTTGGGACGGGGCGCGATGGCACGCGCCCTTGTATCACGCGTCCGTTCAGATTCGGGCGCGCGCCCCATGATTACCGTGGGTGGAGCGCCGGGTGCGGGCGCAGAGGGCTGCGCACCCGGCCGGAAACTCGGCGATTGGGACTACTCGTCCTTGATGCCGAGGGCGGCCTTCACGGCCTCAGTCACGTCCTGGACCTTCAGACCGATGACGATCTGGATGTTGTTCGGACCGCCGTGGACGATGCCGGAGTTCTTGTACTCGTTGATCTTGTCCTCGTCGACGAGGGACATGTCCTCCACGTCGACGCGCAGACGGGTGAAGCAATTCATGACGCTCTTGATGTTCGCCGCACCGCCGAGGCCATCGATAATGACCTGGACGCTCTCAGGGGAGATGCCCGAGGCGAGGGCCGCACTCGAAGGGTCATCGGCCTCGTCGAGAAGCTCGTCATCGTCCTCGCGACCCGGGGTAACCAGATTGAGCTTGAGGATGAGGAAACGGAAGACGAGGAACCAGGCGACGATCGCCACGGCACCGACGGGAATCACCATGAACCACTGAGACAGCTCGGCGGGAAGGGCGATGAGACCGGGAACGGTCTCGATGAAGCCCGTGAGAAGCGCGCGGAAGCCCGAGGCGAACAGGATGCACTGGAACAGGCCGTCGAGGGCGGCGTTGACCACGAACAGGATCGGAGACGCCCAGAGGTACATGAACTCGAAGGGCTCGGTGATGCCCGCGAGGATGGCGACGAGCGCCGCGGGAACGAGCATGGCACGCACCTGGGCACGATGCTGGGGCTTGGCAACCGAGATGAAGGCGAGGACCGTACCGACGGTGCCGAACCACTTGCCGAAACCGAGGAGGCTGAAGCGGATGGACGGGTCCATAGCGGTAATTGCGGAGGCGTTGCCGAGCTCGGCCATGAAGATGTTGTAGGAGCCCGCGTAGGCCTCACCGGCTATCTGCGCAGTGCCGCCCACGGCGGAGTACATGAAGGGCATCCACAGCAGGTGATGCATGCCGGTGGGAATCAGGAGCTTGTTCAGGAAGCCGTAGACGAACTGGCCGGCGTATCCGGTACCGTACATGAAATCCTGCAGGCCGTTGATCCAGCCGTTGACAACCGGCCACACGTAGCACATCACGACGCCGAGGACGCCGGCGATGAAGATAGCGATGAGGAAGACGAACTTGGTGCCACCGTAGGTGCTGAAGACTTCCGGGAACTTGGTGTCGCAGAACTTGTTGAACACCCAGCCGTTGAGGCAGCCGAGGATGATGCCGATGAAGACGCCCATGTCGACGACCTGGATACCCAGGACGACGCCCTGACCGGTGCCATACAGGCCGCCGGCGGGATCGATGAGCATGTTGTTATTGGTGAGCCAGGCGTTGTTAGCATACAGGAAGACCAAGAAGGTCGAGGCGGCGATGACCGCCGCGTCGCCGGCGCGTTTCTTGGCGAGAGCGCAGGTGAGGCCGATGCAGAAGATCAGGCCGAGGTTGCCGACCACGCCGGAGTTGACACAGGTGTAGATGAGCTGGCCGAGCATAACCACAGGCGCGGGCATGCCCTCCATCTTGAGGATAACGCTCACCGCCAGCAAGATACCGGCGACCGCGAGGAACATGACGGGCTTGATGATGGCGCCGGAGAAGCGCTTCATCGCACCTTGAATGTCGAGGTTCATCCCATTCCCTCCCGAAATCTATATGGGAACTGACCATATGCGAAGAGGCGATTCTTCGCGTGCTGCAGCTGGTTGCAGGATACGGGAGATTACGAAATACCAAGGGGCTTTAAGGAATGGCGTGTACGGTTCCACAGAAATGGAAATCTTGTCCAACAAGATTGCCGCTCACCGAAGTTTTTCCGCCGTTCGCGCCCTTGCGCTAGACGAAGGCGCGAACGATATTACTCGGCAGGCGCAAACTGACTGCTGTAGAGCTCGGCGTAGAAACCTCCGGCGACGAGCAGTTCGTCGTGCGTGCCACGTTCCACGATGTGGCCATCGCGCATCACGAGAATGCAATCGGCGTTGCGGATGGTGCTCAGGCGATGCGCCACCACGAAGCTCGTACGCTCCTGCATAAGCTCGTCGAATGCCGCCTGGACCTGCATTTCGGTTCGGGTGTCGATGCTGCTGGTGGCTTCATCGAGCAAGAGGATGGCGGGGTCGGAGAGCATGACGCGCGCGATGCAGAGCAGCTGGCGCTGACCTTGCGATAGCGACCCGCCGTTCTCGGGCAGCACCGTGTCGTAGCCGTCGGGCAGAGCTCGAACGAACGCATCGGCGCGGGCGCGGCGTGCGGCCTCCTCCACCTGCTCGCGTGTGGCGTCCGGCCGGCCGTACGAAATATTGTCGCGTACGGTACCCTCGAACAACCAGCTCTCCTGCAACACCATGCCGAACATGCGCCGCAGGTCCGCCCTGGAATACGAGGCAATGGGCCTATCGTCAACGAGAATCTCGCCCGAATCGGTATCGTAAAAACGCAGCAACAGATTGATGAGCGTTGTCTTGCCACAACCCGTGGGGCCCACAAGTGCCATACGCATACCCGGGCGCGCGTGCATGCAGATGTCCTGGAGTAGCGGGTGGTCGGGCTCATAGGAGAAGTCGACGTGATCAAAGACAACGTCGCCCTTGGGGCCACCCTGAAGGCTGGCCCCAAGGTCGGCAGCCAAATCGTCGTGCAAAACGACAGAGTTGCGCGCGGAATCCATCGCTGCCCCGTCGTTCGAATCAAGGTCGAATGGCTTCTCCCCCATGTCATCCTCGGGAGCATCGAGCAGGGCGAATACCCGGCGTGCCGAAGCAAAAGCGCCTTGAATCTGAGTAACGACACCCGAAATCTCATTGAACGGTTTGGTGTACTGATTCGCGTACGACAGGAAAACCTGCACGTCGCCAACGGTGAGCACCGCAGGGATACCAGTCACCACACCCACAAAGCCCACAACCGCCACAACGGCATACATGCAATTGTTGACAAAGCGCGTCCCCGGATTGGCAAGCGAGCTGAGAAACTGAGCGCGCTCACCCGCCGCGTAAAGCTTACGGTTAATGGAGGAAAAGCCCTCCTGCGCGCGCTCGCCATACGCAAAGGCGCCCACCAAGCGCTGCGCCCCCACATACTCCTCGACATATGCCGAGAGCTCGCCTTGAATGCTCATTTGGGCGGTAAAGCTCTTCCCCGCAAACCGCGCCATGGCACCCGCCGCGAGCACAGAAAACGGCGTGACGAGCACAACGACAATCGCCATGGGGGCCGAGGTCGCGAGCATGAAGGCGAGGGTGGCGACAACCGTCACCACGCCGTTGAACAGCTGTGTCAAACCTTGCAGCAGACCGTCGCCCACCTGATCCACATCGTTCACCACACGCGAGATATAGTCACCGTGGGGATGGCGGTCGATGAGCGAGAGAGGCATGCGCGTGAGTTTGTCATACGCCTCGATGCGCAGATCGCACACGGTGGTGTAAGAGAGCCGATTCACGCACACGCCCTGCACCCACTGCAACGCAGCTGCGGCGAGAACGGTTGCCGCAAGCCTCGCGAGCAGCGGCACAAGCACCGCCATGTCCACCCTTCCCGCACTCACAATCAGGTCGATCGCACGCCCGATCAATATGGGCACGAAAAGCTGCAGCACGACGGAAAGCGCAGAGCACACGAACGATGCCACGAACAGCAGGATATGCGGACGTACGTAGGCGAAGATGCGGCGAGCGACTTGAGCCGTCCCCATCGGCTTTTGCGCACGGTCGGAATTGCCGCCACCGCGGGAATCGCGAAAATCATTCAGGTTGTCATTTCCCGATACGGTCGCCGTGATGGTGGAGGCTCCGGCCGTGGAGGCATACGGATTAGGCATGTGCGCCCCCCTCCTCCGCCGCCGATGCAGCGGCATCCGAGTACAACTGGGACTCAGCGATCTCGCGATACACCTCGCACGTCGCCATAAGCTCTTCATGCGTGCCCACACCGACCGCACGGCCATGGCACATCACGCAGATGAGGTCGGCGCCGCGCACCGAAGACACCCGCTGGCTCACCACCACCGTGGTCACGCTTGAATCAGCACCACTGAGCATGCGAATCGCCCTGCGAAGCGCGGCATCGGTCTTAAAGTCGAGAGCCGAGGCCGAATCGTCCATGATGAGCAGCGGTGGCGCGCCAACAAGCGCACGAGCAATGGTCAAGCGCTGGCGCTGACCGCCCGAGAAGTTCTTTCCCCCCGCCTCGACAGGCGCATCCAAGCCCTTGGGAAGAGCGCGCGCAAAGTCCTCCGCCTGAGCGGTCTTAAGAGCCCTCCACAGATCAGCGTCTGAGGCGAGCGGGTCGCGCCACAGAAGATTCGACCGAATGGTGCCACTCACCAGCTCGACCTTTTGGGGAACGAAACCGAATGCGCGGCGCAGCTCCCCAAGCGGCCACGCGCGAACATCGCGGCCGAACACCTCAACAGAACCCCGCGCAACATCGTACAGACGTGGAAAAAGGCTCACCAGCGTCGACTTGCCGGAGCCCGTACCGCCGATCACGCCGAGCGTGCCGCCGCGCGGAACCTCGAACGTCACGTCGTGCACCGCGTCCTCCGCGCTGCCCGGATAGGCAAAAGAGACGCCGGAAAGTCTGATCGCCGGGACGCTCGGATCAAAGCCTCCGGAGAGCACATCGCTCGTCGTGCCGGTAGGGCTCGCCGTGCCAATGGGGGCCGTCTCGCAAGCAGGGGCCGCCTCGCCAACAGCTCCCGCCGTGCACCCCGATCCGGTATCGTCCCCGCCAGCCCGCTCGGCGGCATCGCACATGCTCGGCTCACACGCGAGCACTTCCTCGATACGCCCGGCGCTCGCGCTCGCCTTGGTGAACACGACCACCAAATTCGCCACATAGACAATGGCAAGCAGCGTCTGCGTCATGTAGTTCACGAACGCCATGACCTGACCCTGCGTGAGCGCGCCCACGTTTACCTGGATGCCGCCGACCCATAGGATTGCACAGACAGCCAAGTTCATCACGAGAAATGTCGCCGGGTTGAGCACGTTGGACAGACGTCCAACGGCGATGGCGGTGTTCGCCTGGTCAACCGCGGTGTGGCAAAAGCGCTCTCGCTCGTAGTCCTCACGTACAAACGCGCGCATGACGCGCGCCCCCGACAGACCCTCGCGCGTAACCAGGCCAATCTGGTCGAGCTGCCGTTGCATGCGCTTGAAATACGGGATGCAACGCGCCATCACAAACCAAAAGATCGCCCCAATGAGAGGCGTTGAAATCAGGAAAATCAGACCGAGCTTGGCATCGATGAGCAGGGCCGCCACCATGGAGCCAACTGCAAGAAGCGGAAAGCGTGTGAGTTGGCGAATCGCGAGCGCGATGGCGAGCTGGACCTGATTGATATCGTTGGTGATGCGCGTAATGAGCGACGGTGTGCCAAAACGGTCGAGCTCGACATACGAAAACGAGTTGATATGCGCGAACAGCGCGTCGCGCATGCTGGTACCGAGCCCTTGGGAGGCACGGGCGGCCATTTTTTGGCAGATGAGCGTGGAGGCGAAGCCCGCCAGCGCCATACCCACGAGCAATGCCCCATAAGCGAGCAGTACACCGACATTGCGCTCGCCCACACCGCGGTCGATCATGAGAGCGACAACAAGGGGCGTAAGCAGGTCGAATATGACCTCGATGAGCTTGCTTGCCGGTCCAAGCGTCAGCTCTCGGCGAAAAGGGCGGCCAAACCGTTTGAGCAATCCAATCATGTAGATGACCCTCATGGACTCGTTGCGCAGACGAATTCGCAAAACACCGCCGCGCCTAGGTGCATCGGCACGTATTATACAGCCGGCCACGAAAGGCCGAGCGATGCATCAGATTGTTTACGAGCAGGTGCCCTGCGTGCGTCCCGGGACAATAGCGCGGCACGTCGCTCGCGCCTCATGGCAGCCGCGACACCTCCCCTGCAACCACGTCCCAGGCAGCCGCGACACAAAAAACGCCCCGTGTGCTCGATGGGAACGGGTGCCCGTCAGAGGCTCCTTATGGCTGCTTCCTTCCGGACCTGACCAGGTTCGGAACATATCGTCACCCGAACCCATCGAACGCGCAAGGCGTGTCTTGTTATAGTAGCGGCTTTGAGCCCACTCGTCCAGAGCATCGCCCATGTGAGAAAACGTGAGTTTGAAATGAGCGCGTTTGTTTCAAACCTATGATAAATCACATTACCAGGCACCTTTTTGTGAGGAATCATGGGTTTGAAAGAGTGGCCTCGCTTCAAACCCATGATTCCTCACATTGCGGGTCGGTTCTTCGCGTTACGGTCGGTGCCCCGCAGTGCGACTCGCTTCCCGCATTGCAATCAGGCGAGCGAGGGTCTCGCCAGAGGCGATGAGATTGGAGCGGGTTTGCGCGGAGCTGAGGGCACGCTCCAGAGGCTGGGGACCAAGCTCGATGGGCAGGACCGCATCGATCCCCAGTGCATACACGCTTCCGAGGTCCTCGGCGCGCGAGCCGCACACCGCAAAGACGGGAACATCTTTGCAAACGTGCTTGGCGCGACGCGCCACCCCCGCCGGAACCTTACCTTCCGCCGTTTGAGCGTCAATTGATCCCTCGCCCGTGATCACCGCGATCGCGCCGGACACCTGGTTATCGAATTGTGCCAGATCGAGCAGCGCGTCCACCCCAGACGCGAGCTCCGCACCTAGGGCGAGGAGTGCGGCGCCCAAACCGCCCGCGGCGCCGGCTCCCGGCACACCCGCAAGCGACGTGGGGCGAGCGCCAGGGACGGCAACTTGCCAAGGTGTTCCATCAAGGGCATCGCGAGCGGCGGTGAGGCGCGCGCCATACGCTGACATATGGCGGTCGCACTCGCGAAGCATCTCGTCTCGCGCAATGTCATTGAGGCCCGTGCCCAGCCCCTTCTGCTGCCCGAACATGCGCACGGAGCCGCGCGGCCCCACAAGAGGGCACCCCACGTCCGAAAGGACCTTGATCCGTACGCCAGCCAGCGCCTCGCGAGCGGGCGCGAGATCGACGAAGGCAACGTCGCGCAGACCGGCGAGGCCCGGCGTCACCGGCTCGTCTGCTGCATCGAGAATCCGTGCGCCGAGGGCCTGCAGCATGCCCGCACCGCCGTCCGTCGTGGCACTGCCGCCAAGGCCGATATACAGCGTTTTCGCGCCCGCAGCGACGGCGGCGAGCATGAGCTCGCCCACGCCGCGGGTTGTTGCCGCGAGGGCAGCCTCGTTCGTGCGCGGGGAACGGGAGATGCCGGCCGCGTGTGCCATCTCAATCACGGCGATGAGGCCCGCTTGTCCGCCGTCGAGCCCCACCCCATCAACGTCGACCAGGAGATATGGAGCCCAGTGAACCTCGCCGGCAAACGCCTCGGGCGTATCCGCGCTCCCGGCATCCGCAGACGCCCCGGCAACGAACGTCCCGGCAGTACGGGCGGTTCCAACGGGAGAGGTCACCTCGACCTCGCGGACCTCGCCGCCGAGCATCGCCCGAACGGCGTCCATCGTCCCTTCCCCTCCATCCGCAACGGGGATGGACATGACATCCAAACCGAGGTCGGCGGCAGACATCCCTTCAGCGAACCATGTCTCGACCTGCGCGCTCGTCGCCGATCCTTTGAACGAGTCGATGGCGAGTATCACGCGGCGTGAAGGCGCAGGCACCAGGGCGGGCGCGGAGGCACCTTGCGCGAGGGAACTCGCAGGGGAGCTGTCCGCGACGGCCATGGCACCCGTACCAACCGCCGCGCCCTTGCGCTTGGCCCTCAACCCTCGGAAAAACTCGCGCAACACGGCAGCGCACTCATCTCCAAGGACGCCCGCCTCGACTTCGAACGAGTGGTTGAGACGAGGATCCCGGCTCACGTCGTACAGCGTTCCAACCGCACCGCCCTTTGGATCGACGGCGCCGTACACGCAGCGGTCGATACGCGCGTTGACCATGAGGCCCGCGCACATGAGGCACGGCTCGAGCGTCACATACACCGTGCATCCGGTGAGGCGCCAGCGTCCCAGAGCACGCGATGCCTCCATCATGGCGGAAAACTCGGCGTGTGCCGAGGGATCCTCGTCGAGCTCACGGCGGTTATGGGCGCGGGCGATCACGCGACCCTCATGCACCACTACGGCGCCGATGGGCACCTCGCCGAGTGCTGCTGCCGCCCGGGCTTCTGTCAGAGCCTCGCGCATGAAGCGCTCGTCGTCTGCAAACTGGCCTCGCATGCAATCACCCTCGTCCACCATATGAAAAAAGCGAGCCGGTTGGGCTCGCTCAACTCACAAAAACTGGCGGAGAGAGGGGGATTCGACGGACGCCCTTCGGCGTCCTCGCCTCGCTGCGGCGCTTCGCGCCTTGCGGGCTACGCTGGAAAACGTCTTCGCGTTTTCTCAGCTCCGCCCCCTCGCGGGTTCGAATATCTGCCAATCCACCTCAAAGCAAGTTTTTCGAACTCGCCCATCAAACAAAAACTGGCGGAGAGAGGGGGATTCGAACCCCCGGGACACTCGCGTGCCCAACGGTTTTCAAGACCGCCGCATTCAACCGCTCTGCCATCTCTCCACGCGCTGGGTAATCATACCATCGTTAGGACCTGAGTACGCGTGTCACCATGGCTTCGGCAATGGTAATCAACTCCACCTTGCCCTCTACGCTGTGTCCGCGCACCCACCACTTCTCAAATAGGCGCACGATTCCGCCGGCGGCGAACTCCGATGCAGACGCGAGCGTGATCACGTCCGCCTCGCTCTTCTGGAATTTGTCGCGGTACCGCTCTCGCAGCGTTTCCGCCACGCGATCGGCCATCATGAGAACCATCATGCCGCTCATTGAACTTTCGAAAATGTTGTCGATCATGCGCTCGTGATCGAGCATGAAATCGACGAGGGCGCGCAGGATCGCCAGGCCCTCCTCAGCATTCACTCCCCCATCCGCCTCGGCAGATCGCGAGCCGGCGGACTGCTCCTCTCCATACTTGGTGATCTCAATGCGCAGGCTATCGACAAAAAAGCTGAAGAATTCGGATTTATCGGCGAAATGCTTGTAGAAGGTCGTCCGGCGAATCATGGCCTCGTCGCAGAGCATGGCGATCGTCACATCCTCGTAGCGATGCGTCTCGAGCAATTTGGTGAACGCCACGAGCAACGAACGGTACGTTTTTTGAATACGCAGATCCATCTCGATCCCATTCCCAACAATACGCTCGTACGTTATAACGCATTTGAGCGCACTAAGATAGATATATTATAGGTGTCTCTTATCCTACCGCTTGATAGGAAATGTGCAAGCGGCAGGTGGCTCTTGACGAATTATCGGCAACAGGTGACCACGTGAGGCCACGATCGGGCGGGCGCTGGGCGCGGCAGGTGCGCACCTTCGTCTGCGAGTCCCTTGTCATGCACATCGACCCGCGTGCATGGGTATACTGACCAGTACCACGAGCACGGCGCGAAAACGCCGCCGCAGAAACGGAGCACGCATGGATCTCACGCTCATCATCGTCATCATCGTCGTCGCCGCACTCGCCATGGGTATCGCTGGCATCTACAACAACCTGGTCACCCTGCGCAACCGCGTTGACAACGCGTGGCAGAACATCGATACGCAGCTGCAGCGCCGTAACGACCTCGTTCCCAACCTGGTCGAAACCGTCAAGGGCTACGCTGCGCATGAGAAGGAGACCCTCGACGCCGTCACCGAGGCGCGCGCCGCCGCCGGGTCAGCCGCCACCCCCGAGGAGAAGATGGCTGCCGACAACGTTCTCACCGGCGCCCTGCGCCAGCTGCTCATGGTTGCCGAGGCCTACCCCGACCTCAAGGCGAACGCCAACTTCACCCAGCTCCAGACCTCCCTCGAGGACACCGAGAACAAGATCTCCTACGCTCGCCAGAGCTACAACGATTGCGTGCTGAATTACAACAACGGTATTCAGACCTTCCCCGGCAACATCTTCGCCGGCGTCTTCCAGTTCAAGCCGCGCACCGGCTTTGAAGCCGCGGAAGCGACGCGCGAGGTTCCGCAGGTCAAGTTCTAGCAGATACCTTCGAATCGATCGGACGCCCCGCGAGCACCACCGCTTGTGGGGCGTCCGCGTTTTAGGGCACTTGCCATGCCCCGCCACCACGCTTACAGAACAGTCATGACGCGTTCGAATGACGTGCACGCATACGCGTTAGAATCGCGATAGACCGGTAAACGCACCTGATAGAAAAGACTCCGCCTTGGTCACTTCACCGCAACATCCCATAGCCTCCACGACACCCGAAGGCGATTTTGGGGCCTCCTCCCCCGCCGACCTGCACGCCCCTGACGCAACGACTCGCAAGGGACGCATGCCCTACATCCCGGCGCTTGACGGCATCCGGCACCCTCGCCGTCGCTGCCGTCGTGCTCTACCACCTCAATCCCAGCCTCGTTCCCGGCGGCATGCAAGGCGTCACCGTGTTCTTCGTCTTGTCGGGCTACCTGATCACACGCTTGCTGCTCAGTGAGCACAAGGGCACGGGGCGCATCGATCTCAAGGGGTTTTGGCAGCGCCGCCTGCGCCGCCTCGTTCCCGCTATCGTCACGGTGATCGTGGCGACCGCGGCGCTCTGCACCCTGTTCAACCACGTCATGCTCACCAAGATGAGGCCAGATATCATCCCGTCTGCCCTGTTTGTGAACAACTGGTGGCAGATCTTCAACCAGCAGTCCTATTTTAATGCGATCGGGGACCCGTCGCCACTCACTCATTTCTGGTCGCTTGCGATTGAAATGCAGTTCTACCTCGTATGGCCTGTGGCGCTCATGCTTGCGCTGCGTCACGGTGAGCCCAAGAAGCGGATCCGTCGCGCCGCCCTGGCGCTCGCAGCGGTGTCGGCACTTGAGATGGCGATCCTCTACGATCCCGCCACCGACCCCAGTCGCATCTACTACGGCACCGACACACGCGCGTTCTCCCTTCTTTTGGGAGCTTGGCTCGCACTCGTCACCAACATTCGCCTACCTCGGGCCCTGCGCGACGCCCTGCACGCCGCATTGGCGAAAAATAGCCAGCGGCATCTCAAGCAACACGGTGCAAGCCCGCTCGACCTCTTAGGAGTTCTGGGGCTCGCGGGCCTCTTGATGCTCATGGCGTTCACGAACGGCTACAGTGCCTTCCCCTACTATGGGGGAATTCTCATTACCTCGCTTTTCACGCTCATGGTCATTGCTGCGTGCGCGCAACCCCATAGTCACCTTGGACGTTTCTTCGGCATTAAGCCCCTCGTATGGCTGGGACAGCGCTCCTACGGCATCTACCTGTGGCATTATCCGCTTCTCCTGTTGATGAACCCCGCCAGCGATGTGACTACCAAGCCGTGGTGGGCATATGCCCTGCAGGTCTGCATCGTTATCGGCATTTCTGAGCTGAGCTATCGTTGCATCGAGACGCCATTTCGACATGGAGCCGGCAAGCGCATCGTCTCGCAGCTGCGCGACCGCGAGACGTTGCCAAAATGGGCCCGCGCGAACGTCATCCCGCTGGCGATTGCAGGGGCCACGGCCCTCGTAGCGGCGGGAGGCATCGCGTTCGTCCCCGCCACCTCTGCCCTGAGCGAGGACGGCACCGCACTTCTTCAGGGCGCAAGTGAAAATGGCAGCCCCAATGGCACCGATAGTGCAGCGCCCGACCAGGACGGCACTTCGCCCCAAGGCGGCACCTCGGCGGCGGACGGCACCTACGACATCACGATGGTGGGCGACTCGGTCTCGCTGCGCGCAGTCGATTCGTTCAACCAGATGTTCCCGCACGGCTATATCGATGCGGCAATGAATCGGCAGTTCACCGCCGGCATCGACATCTACAAATCGCTTGTGGACCAAGGGCTCGCAGGTCGCGTTAGCGTCTTCGCACTCGGCACGAACGGGCCGTTCTCGAGCGAGAACGTCGATGAACTCATGAATCTTGCCGGAACGAACCGCATCGTCGTGTTCGTGAACAACCGCGCGGCGCGCCCGTGGTGCGAGCCGAATAACCAAGTTCTCGCCGATGCTGCCTCGCGCTACAAAAACGTCATCCTCATCGATTGGTATTCGTACAGCGCCGACCGCAACGACCTGTTCGATGGCGACGGCATTCACCTCTCGAACACAGGCGTCACCGAGTATCTCCAGCTCATTGACGACCAGGTGGCCCGCTACCTGCCCATCCATCTCGAGGATGGAGATGACGAGCGCCTGTTGATTGCCCAGCACGCGCTCGACAGCCTCAAGACGTCAATTGGGGCCGAGTTTGCGCATATGAAGATCGAAGGTGACACGGAATAGCGGCGGCACGGCGGGACGTCGGCGCGAGCAGGGGCCGATGCTGACGGGACGTCACTGCCGACGGCACGACGACGCGAGCGTAATGTCGAAAAAATCGCGATTGAAGCGCGTCATTTTCGACATTACGCTCGCGTCTTTCTGTCAAAGACACCTCGACCGCGCCGCTCCGTCAGTAGCGTCTCACCCGTGTATTCATCGCCATGCAACGCTTGCCTGCATACGAGTGCCTCCCTGCCAAAGACGTCTCGTTCGCACATCTAGCCTCACCCTCGTTAACACGCTGTTATTGCGATTTTTAGATGGCGCCTCCAGCCTAAATGCACCCATAGCGACAATCCGCCACTCGCTCCACCTGCACAGGTTCGAAACACCCCGCGCAGGTGACAGGATACCGACAGAAACACGAGGACAACTGCTTAAAAACGAGCCAGAACCCCCTGCTACGCTCATGTCTCCCGACAGGCCGAACACATGGGAGGGGCAAATGACTGTTACCAACGACAACAAGATCGAGCTGCTCCTAAACGAGGCGGAGGAGCATGGCCAATGTCTCGTCCGGCCTCACAATGCACATCTCATGCGGGCGCTCGCCTATCGCGCGAACCACGCGAAACGGAACCCGATCTATTCTCCGTATCGCGGAATCTACGTTCGACAGGCGTACTGGAATGGGCTCTCCCGCACCGAGCAGGTCACACACATGGCAAAAGCGCTTTCGCAGATTCATCCGGAATGGGTGTTCGACGGTTATACTGCGGCTGCGATTCGCGGATGGAACGTATCGTACAGCCTTCTTGACAGACTGAGCATCGTCGCCCCGTACCAAGTGCAGTCAAAATCGATTATCGCGAGAAGCAGCAAGCATATTACGCACGAAATACTCCATGGCATTCGCGTGACGACGGTTGCCCAAACCCTTCACCAGTGCCTGCGAGCCGGAGATTTACGAACTTCCCTCCCCATAGCCGATTCCGCACTGCGAGTGACTGGGAAAACGAGTAGCAGCCTCATCGAGTTGCTCGAAAACGATCCGGCGATCGTTAGGCAACATGATCTGCAAAGGGCGGTTGATGTCCTGTCTCTCGCCGACGCTCGCAGTGAAAGTGGCGGCGAGTCCATTGCGCGCGCAACGATGATCATGCTTGGATTTGCCGTACCCGACCTCCAGATCGAATGCCATGATCCGATGAATCCAAGCAAGGTGATTCGCGTCGACTTCTACTGGACTCTTTCAGACGGAACGGTGATCATCGGCGAGCTCGATGGGAAGCAGAAATATGTCGATCCAGCCATGACAAAAGGTAAGGACCTGGTAAGAATCCTCAGCGATGAGCGCCTACGCGAATCGCGCCTCAGCATCAATGGAGCGCGCATCGTACGTTTTTCGTTTGACGATGTGTGTAATGTAGCCTATTTTGCCCAACTTCTCGAAAGCTACGGCGTTCCTCGGGATACATCCGAGATGTTTGTAGACCACGCGATGGTCTCTTTGCCCACGTGCGCCAAGTGCGAAGAGATGCCTCCGCTCGAATGCTATGCAGACCTTGTTGCCCCCTATGAGCATCGAAGATAGGCGCAGCAAAAGCCAGCTAGGTCAAATATGGGATGTCTCAAGCATGCCAACGCGAGCGAGGGGCGTCTCAACGCGCGGCAAGCACCTCGGCGCGAACGGCACGCGCCTCAACGCATGCGGCAAGCACCTCGGCGCTATCGAGACAATGGCCTCAACGCGATCGGAGCGCCCCTCTTTGGAACGTCTCGCGTAAAATGTCGAATTTGAAGCGTTTTAATTGCATTTTTTTCGACGTTACACGCGCGACTAGTCAACGAAGCGGCCGTGAACCTCATGACTCCGCGCGGGCGCCAAGGTATGTGGGCACCACCGTGCGCGAGTGCCATCATGTGCGGGAGTCCGTCGTCATCCTCGCGTTCGGCGCCTGCCAGTGCGCGTACGGGTACCACGGTGCGTGGGCGCCCGCTAGTATCCCAGTGCCTGCAACACGAACATCACGACGGTGAGCACGGTGATGAGCACAATGGTGGCCCAGGTGAGCACGTTCCACAAACGGCTGTTTTTGTAGCCACCCATAATGTGTTTGTCGCCGGCGATGAACACCAAGAACACGAGCAGAATGGGCAGCAGCACGCCGTTGATGACCTGCGCGCTCATCATGATCTGGAACAGGTCGACACCGGGCATGATCACGAGCGCGGCAGACGCCACGATGATCACCGTGATGATGCCGCGGTAGACCGGCGCCTCACTCCAACTGCGGTCGGCACCGCGCTCCCAGCCAAACGCCTCGCAAATCGCGCTCGACGTCACACCGGGCAGCACGCACGCCGCCAAGAAACTCGCCGCCACCAGGCCCGCTGCGAACAGCACCGTGGCGAACTCGCCGGCGATGGGCTCGAGTGCGAGGGCGGCGTCTGCCGCGTCGGCAACATGTATGCCCGCCGGATACAGCACCGCGCCCGTGGTGATGATGATGAACCACGCGATGGCGCAGGCGATCACGGATCCGGTCGTGGTGTCGATGCGCTGCAGGACGATATCGGACTCGTCGGCGTTCTTGTCCACGACGTTGTTCTGGGCGAGGAAGATCATCCAGGGCGCGATGGTGGTGCCGATGGTCGCCACGAGCAGCGACACGTAGCTCGGCTCGGGGATGAGGTGCGGCGTCACGGTGGAGAGCGCCACCTCACCCCAGTTGGGGCCCGCCAGGAAGGCTGCCACCACATACGTCACAAACACGCAGCTCACGAGCAGGAGGATCTTCTCGATGCGGCGGAAGCTTCCGCTCATGGTGAGCAGCCAAATGAGCAGACCCATCAGCGGCACGGACACCGTCTTGGGGATGCCGAACAGCGCAAGGCCGCTCGCGATGCCCGCAAACTCGGAGATGGTCACGGCCGTGTTGGCGATGAGCAGGGCGATCATGGCGAGTGCCGTCTTGCGCACGCCGAACTTCTCGCGGATGAGCGAGGCGAAGCCCTTACCCGTCACGCATCCGCAGCGGGCGGCGGTCTCCTGCACCACGATGAGCAGCAGCGCCATCACGGGCAGCATCCACAGCGTGGCATAGCCGTAGGAGGCACCCGCGCTCGAATACGTCGCGATGCCACCGGCGTCATTGCCGGACAGCGCCGCCAAGAGCCCCGGCCCCATGGCACCGAGCACCGCGGCGACGGTCAGTTTCTTCTTGGTCGATTGCTCCATACCGTGCACCACACCCTACAGCAACGGCAGCGTGCCGAGTACGGTGTAGGCCAACGCGGAGAGGAGCACCGCCGCAAACGTAAGCGAGGTGCCAGAAATGCTCTGGTCCTTCTCGTCGCTGCGGAACAGTACGTAGAAGTAGATCACGGCACTCGCGTACGTGCCCACTATGACGGCGGCGGCACCCTTGAAGCAGGAGAGGAGCGCGGTCGCTGCCCATGGGTCCGCCTCGCCAAAGAGGGTCGTTGCCATGAGCTCGCCACAGAGGAAGACCACGGCGGCCAGAATAACGCCGATGAGCGTCGTCTTGAGGAAGAACCCGAGGTAGGGCTTGGGCTCGTCGTCGCGCTCGTCGTACTCAAGGTAGCTGTTCTTCACAAAGGAGACCATGCGCATGGAGGCGAGGAGCACGACCGGCATGATCGAAATGGGCATGAGCGCCGTTAGACCCTGGCTGGTGATCATCTGGTGGGCCGTCGCGATACCCATGACGTTGAGGTCGAGGCGCTCCAACGGTGTCACCACGATGGCGGCGATGGCGCACGCCGCGATGGCCCACACCACAACCCAGTACTGGCGCTGCGAGAACCACGTAAAAGCGTGCGTGGACTCGCCGGCGTTGCTCTCGCCCACCGACACACCTGCGATCTGCAGGTCCTCGGCATGCTCCTCGGCGATGACGTCCAGGGCGTCGTCAACCGTGACGATACCCAGGATATGGCGGTTCTCATCACAAACGGGCATGGCGACGAGGTCGTACTTGGTCATCTCGTCGGCCACCTGCTCTTGGTCGAGATCGGGGGCGACCCACACCACGTCGCGGTAGGCGAGGTCCTTCAGGCGGTCGGTGTGATCGGCGACCACGAGCGAACGCATGGACAGCACGCCCGTGAGCGCGCCCTCGGCGTCGGTGGTGTACACGTAGTAGATGCTCTCGAAGTCCTCGTCCAGATCGCGCAGCGCATCGATGGCGTCCTGAACCGTCGCCGTGGCGGGCAGGGCCACGAACTGATTAGTCATGATGCGACCCGCGGTGTCCTCCTCGTACCCAAGGAGGTCGCGAATGGCCTTCTCCTCTTTGACGCCCATGAGGCGCAGGAGCTTTTCCGCCTTCTCGTAATCGAGTTCCTCGATGAGCGCGGCTGCGTCGTCGGGGTCCATCGTGGCGAGCATCGTCGAGGCCTCGCGGTCGGACAAGCCCTCGAGCATCTCGGTCATGAGCTCGTCATCGTCGAGCTCGGCAATGGCCTCGGCCGCCTGCTCGGTGTCAAGCTGGGCGAACACCTGCGTGCGCAAACGCGGATCGAGCTGCTCGATGATGTCGGCGATATCGGCGGGGTGCAGCTCGGAAAGCGTCTTGTGCGAGACGGAAAGCTTGATCTGCTTGGTGGAGCGCTCCAGCAGGTCCATGTAAGACCACGCGATGATGTCCTCGGGCAGGGGCTTGCCGAGCATCTTGGCGACCTTCACGGTCACGCGCTCGAACAGCGGATGAATGGCGCGCAGCAGACCGCGCGCACCCACCTCGGCGCCAAGCAGGCGCAGCTGGTTCTCGCCGGTGGTGGACAGCTTGATGTCGTTCACGCGCACGACCTTCATGCCCTGCGTGTCGACGATCTGCTTGTTCATGATGTCGCGAGCCAGCAGCACCTCATCGGGCTGCAGGTAGGAGAAGCGAATGTCGGTGGCAGGGTACTTGAGGTACACGCCGTCGTCGTCGAAACGCTCGACGTACTTGCGCCAACTGATCATGAAGGGCGTTTTGCCCGGGCCCTGGAATGCGAGTGCCGTGACACGGGGGAAGACCTCGCCCGTGGCAATGCCGAGGTCGTTGACGATGCCGATTTTCTCACCGGCGGCATCGACCACCGGCAGCTTCAGCATTTCGGAAAGGTAGTTCATCGTGCTCCTTTACGTGCAGGTTCACCCCGGCGAATTCCCGCACCGCGCATGAGCGCAGGGGCACCGCTGGGGTCATCGACTGTGTGGTCGGGGTTTAGCTTTCACCTCAGGCCTTTCTCGTGACCCTCTCATAAAACAAAACAAGCGGCCGTCCCCTCAAGGCACAGCCGTTGTAACTATACCATGCACGGACGCACGGTCTTGTAAGGCTTCCAACAGCCCTTCATCACTCCTCATTAGGCATACCATTGGGGGACGCGCCCCTTTGGCACGCCGGATACGCCACCGCTATCCCACCGTCGGCGCGTCAGCATCCTCGGGCATCTTGACGGTGCCCTGGACGACGTCTTGGGGAAACGTACCGTCGAGCTCCATGAGCTCGCTGACGGTCACGAGCGTGTAGCCGGCGTCGCGCAGGCCGTCGATGATCGCGGGCAGCGCTTCGATATCTTGCTCACGGTTGCCCCCACCATCGTGCATGAGGGCGATGGCGCCGTTGAACGCCTGATTGAGCACCGTCTTGGTTATCGCATCCGCACCGGGACGCTTCCAATCAAGTGTGTCGATATTCCACAGCACGTTGCAACTGAGCAAATCGGCGGAGCGGGCCCACTCGGTGGCGGTGAACGCACCGTACGGGGCGCGAATCATCTGCGGGCGAAAGCCCGATGCGCCCTCCAGGGTGTCGAACGCCGTCACGATCTCGGAGCGCAGCTCATCGGCGCCCACGGTGGGCAAGTTCTTGTGGGCATTCGTGTGGCTTGCCAGCTCATTACCGCCATCAACGACCGCCTTGGCGAGAGCCGGATTGCCTGCCGCGCTCGTGCCCAAATTGAAAAACGTCGCCCTAGCTCTTTTTTGGGCCAAGATATCGAGGATGGCCTGCGTGTAGCGACTTGGGCCGTCATCAAACGTGAGCGCGATGTACTTTTTGGAACCGACGGGCCGCGCGTTCCTGGAGCCGATGATCAGGTCCTGCGGCTCCTCGATCGTGCCCTTGTCCACCACCTCGCCGGACTTCTCGCCCTTCCACACGGTATGCGAACCTGCCTTGCCCCACTGCTTGACGTACTGGATGGCTCCACCCGTCTCCATTTGGACGCCGGGGGCCAAGGGCTCGACGGTCTCCGCGTGGGGCTCGGTGACATCTGCACCATCGGATACGGTGAAGATGCCGCCTTCGGCAACTTCGGTCTGCGAGAACTTCTCGGATGCAAGCGGCTGGGCGTTGTCGCCCTCGCCCACCGCGACGGTGCAACGCTCGCCTCCATCTTCCTCTATCACGTTGCCGCTTACAGAAAGCAGGCGACCGGGCTTGACGCCAAAAAAGTCGTTGCCATCCAGCATATCCTCAACGGTCGCGTGAATTCGCACGTCGACGTGCTCGCCGTTAACCACAACGGGGACGCTCCGCCAAAAGGCAACGTACCCATAGGCCACGCCGGCCAGCAAAAGCGCGCCGGCGAACACGCGGAGCACGACCCGGAACGGCGCAGATCCGGTATCGACGGCTGAACGGGCCGCCGGCGTCTGTCGAGGCACAACAGCAGGGCGCGGTGTCGAAACGCGTCGTTTCTTGGCTGAGTAACGACCCTGACTGTTCATTTCCACGAAGCCTCGCTATTCGGACGTCCCGGAACTGGAATCTTGCGTCACGCTGGGAAGAGAAGCGCCTTTGGGCAGCCCGGCGCTGCTTACGTCTATCGCATCCGCCAAATCATCATCGGTGGCGATCAGCTCCGATATCGTCACCAATTTGTAGCCGCTTTCGAGCAGGCGATCAATGAGCTGGGGCAACGCTTCCACGGTCTGCGATGCCGTCGCGTCGTTGTCGGTGAAGAGCACGATGTCGCCGTTGCTGACCGACCCCGTCACGGTCTCGATGACCGAATCGGCGCCCTGCAAGAGCCAGTCGCCCGAATCGACGTTCCAGGTAACCACAACGCTCACCAAATCCATCGCCGCAGCCCAATTCTCCTCGGAGAATTCGCCAAATGGCGGGCGCAGCAACGCGGTCGATGTCCCAGCGGCGTCCGAGACCGCCTCGAACCCCTTCGTTATCTGATCGCGCAGGTCCGAGGCTCCCAACTCGCGCAGGTCGACATCCGAGTACGCATTGGTACCGATCTCGTTACCCGACTCCGCAATCGCACGCACGGCAGCGGAATTCGAAGCGACCTTATCACCCGAGACAAAAAACGTCGCCTTGACGCCCTTCTCCTGGAGAATGCGGATGATTTCCTCGGTCTGGTTACTCGGCCCCTCGTCGAACGTAAGGGCAACGTACTTCTCGTCTTTTTTGCCCGGCAACACCGACGCGCACTTTACCAGCGCGTTCACCGGCTCCTCGACCACGCCCTTGTCCACGACCTTGCCCGTCTTGGACCCAGTCCAGACCTCGGATCGGCCCGCCTTGCCCCATGTCTCCACATACCGCACAGGGCCCGTGCCCTCAACGGTCAACGTGGGTTCAATCGTGGTCGCGGCGACGTCATGGTCTTCATAGACGTCCTCGCCGTCTTCGATGGTCACCTCCTCGCCGCCCTCGAGCTGGATGGAAGCGAGCTTCTTGCCCGAAACCTTCTTTCCGCCAAGTGTGACGGTGTAGGCGGTCCCGCCGCCCTTCTCGAGTACCTCGTCATCGACGGCGAGCAGGTCGCCGGGCTCGAGCTCGAGTTCCTGGTCGGAAATGACGCGCTCGATATCCGAGTTGATCCGAACCTTTACGGAGGCACCGTTGAGTGTGATCTCAACGCTGCGGTTGGCGTACCACACGATGCTCGCCACGAACAACAAGAAGGCGCAGCCAACCATGATCAGGGCGTATACCCTGCGATCGTTGCCGCCGTATCCGTGACCGGGGCGCCTGCGTCCTCCGAACCCTTGTGATCTGCGCAGGTACTGCGCCCCCTTGCGACGCTGTTGTCGACGGCGCCCGCCCGGAAGCTGATTCCCGGTGTTCTTGCGATACCGCGGTTTTGTTTTTGAGGAGTAGGAGGTGGTGTAGTTAGGCAATGATTCCCCCGTCCCGCTTATTTCTTTTGTTTTCTTGGCGGCGTTCCGGCTGCCTTCTTATATTCGCTCATAAACGAGCCGAACATGCCCTTGGTCTTGCCGAGCTGTTTGCCCAAGGCCTTCGAACCCTTGTCGAGGGCCTTGGAACCGGCGTCGTCGATGATGGCGGCGCCCTTCTTGGCCTGGACTTTCGCCTTGGCACCGACCTCCCCCGCCTTGGCGGCGACCTTCACGCTCGCCTCGGCGGCCTTGGCGGCGGCACCGCCCGAGAACTCAAGGTCGAGCGCCGCATCGCTCACGATCATCGCGCCGTCGCGGTAACCCTTGAGCATTGACGCCGGCATCTCCCGGTGACCGACCAGCGCATTGGAGGCACCGCCCTCGGTGAGGATGAACGAGGTCACGTTGCCAGTTTTGGGATTGAAATCGGCATCGGAGCAAAAGCCGACCGGCCTGCCGGAGACCGTGCGAACATCCATGCCCGTCCAGATGAGGCAGGCATCGAGGTTGATGCCCAACCGCTTAGCCGCTGCATTGTCGAACGCCGCGCGGTCATCCTTGGCGACCATCACGTCGCCGCTCACGCCTATGGCGTCATACGCGATAAAGCGATCGGGCTGCTTGACCATCCCGGCGATATCCGGCAGGCGCAGCATAAAGCCCACCACCCGGGTTCCCTCGGGGGTGAACACCGGGTAGTGGATCTTGCCAACCTTCTTTGGTTCGCGCGGGGTCCCGTCTTTTTTAATCCTCTTGTCTTGAGCGGGCAGCTTATAGAGCTTGATTCCCGTGAAATCGCCGGCAAGCATTCGGATGTCGAGACGCTACGCCTGAACGGCGACGTCAGAGGCCTCGGGGGCGACCGTCTCGACCACGACGTCGGCAGCAGGGGTGACGGTACCGGCGTTTACGGCATCGTTCAGCTGCTCGCGGAGCTGGTCCATGCGCTCGCGGGCAAGATCGACCTTGGCGCGCAGCTCATCCGTGGCGGCGTCCATGGTGGGGCCGAAATCATCCATGGCGGCGCGGGCCTGATCGATGCCCTGCTCGTACATGTCACGCGCGGAGTCCCACGCGTCGTTGGCCATGTCGGCCGCCATAGCGCGGGTCTCGGAGCCGGAACGGGGCGCGTACAGAACGCCCAAAACCACGCCGGCTGCAGCGCCCAGCGCGGCGCCTGCGACAAAACTCATACCCTTGCCCATGTTTACTCCTTTGTTGGACTCAGATGTCCATCCAGATCATTTGCTTCAACCATTATACGCATGCGCTTGCGACAATGGGCATGAGCCCATCGTCACGTAACACGCCTCGATTACTCAGCGGCGGCTCCGCCGTACACGACACCCTCCGCATCATGCGGTTCGACAACTGCGCCCTCGGTGTCGATTGCGCCAAAGGCCTGCTCTTCCTCCGTCTCTTCGGGCGAGTCGGGCTCGGCGGCGTTGCCGCGCAAATTGCTCACCAGGCTCGTCAGGGCGGCAACCGTCCCCGGGAAATCCGGCGGCGTCTGATCATGATGCAGGAAGGCCCAGTTCATCATGAACGTCGCCGAGGAAAGGGCGCCGATGGCAAGGGCATCGTCGGGGCACGATACCTCGACGTCGAACAGGCGGTCGTCGCCCATCACGTTCCGCGTACGCCCCGTCGAGATGGTGCCCGCGAGGCCCGTCTCATTCATAATCTCGACCGTGAGATGCTCAAGCAGGTGGGCGAGCTCCGTATGTCCCATGCAATCCTGAAACTTGGAACCTGCATCACCCAGGCACAGATGCTCGGCGATTGCCGGTGCCAGGTAGTAGACGCGCGCTGTGGCCTCGACGTCCTCGGACGTCATGAGCGGCATGCCGGGATTCACCAGCACGCGGGCGGTGAGCTTTTTGGGGCCTATCGTGACCTTGAGAATGTTGAACAGATCGGCCATGGCCGCTCCTTTCCAGTTTCCAGTCGCGCTCTTCGTTTGCCTTATTCGCCTACTCGCCCTGGTCGGTCGACGTGTCGGGCTGCCGGTCGGTGCCCTCGTTCGCGGCGGCGAGCTCTTCCTCGGACGGAGCGATAACGCGCACGAGCGAAATGCGCTGACCACGCATGGACTGCACCTTGAACTTGTACCCCTCCGCCTCGAAAACCTCACCGATATCCGGGAGCGAATCGCAAAGGTCCAGAATCCAGCCGGCGATGGTCTCGTACTCGTCGCTTTCCTCAATGGGCCAGCCGAGCTCGATGGCGTCGTCGCAGGGAAAGCGACCGTCCACGAGCCATTCCCTCTTGGAGAGGCGCGTGAGGTACTTGTTGTCGGGGTCGAACTCGTCCTCGATCTCGCCGACGATCTCCTCGACGATATCCTCGATGGTGATGATGCCTGCCGTTCCGCCGTACTCGTCAACCACGACCACGATCTGGTCATGGGCGGTTTGCATCTCGGAAAGCAGCGGCAGGATGTCCTTCGTATCGGGGATGAACGTTGCATCGCGCATGAAGTCGCTCACCGGGCGGTCGGCGCCCTCGCCCATGGCGGGTGCGATCAGGTCCTTGATGTGCGCGATGCCCACCACACCGTCCTGGTCCTCGTGAAAGACCGGTACGCGCGAGTAGCCCGTCTGGCAAAGCAGCCCCATAACCTCGGAGACCGTCTGGACGTCCTCGACCATGGTCACATCGACGCGAGGCACCATGACCTCGCGCGCGGAGGCGTCGCCCAGGTCGAACACCTCGTGGATAATGCGCTTCTCCTCATCGAGCAGCGTGTCCTGCTCGTTGATCATGTACTTGATCTCCTCCTCGGAGACGTTCTGGCGGTCATCCGCGCTCTTGATGCGCATAAGCGCGGCGAGGCCGTTCGCAGATGCTTGCGTGAGCCACACGAGCGGGCGAGCGATCTTTTGGAACACGGTGAGCGGCTGGGCCACGCGCTTTGCCATACCCTCCGCGTCGGCCAGCGCGATGCGTTTGGGCACGAGCTCGCCGACGACGATGGACAGGTAGGAGACGATCAGGGTGATGATCACCGGGGCGAGACCCGGTGCGACCGCCGAGAGAGGTGCGATGCCAAAGCTCGAGAGCCATTGGGCAAGCGGGTCGGACAGGTTCGTCGAGGCGACGGCCGACGAGGCGAAGCCGACGAGCGTGATGGCGACCTGGATGGTAGCGAGGAAGTTGCCGGAGTCCGACGCAAGCTCGGCGGCGCGGGCGGCGCGGCGGTCGCCTTCTTCCGCCTCGTGGTCGAGCACGGCGCGCTTTGCCGTGGTGAGCGCCATCTCGGACATGGAAAAGTACCCGTTGACGACGGTGAGGACAAGGGTTGTGATGATGCTTATGGTGATGTCCATGGGGACGGTTTCGAACCTCCTGGGTAGGTGTGCAGGTCATTGTCGGCGGGCATGCGGGGTCCCGCGCCCGTCGACGGCGGGACGCGAGACTAGATCACGAAGAGGACCACCGCCAAGAACTGAAGGACACTACCGGCGAGCACCCACACGTGAAACACCGTGTGCATGTAGCGGATCTTCTTGAGCACATAGAACACCGCGCCGATGGTGTAGCACACACCGCCGGCGGCGAGCAGGAACAACGCTGTAGGATGGAGCGCCTCGATAAGTTGCGGCAAGCGGAACAGCACGAGCCAGCCCATGGCCACGTACATGACGGCGGTGAGCCAATGGGGCTGTCGCTCGCGCATGAACGCCTCGAACAGCACGCCCGCGATGGCAAGAGCCCATACCGCGATGCACAGCGGTATGCCGCCCGCCTCGCCGAGGGTGATGAGGCAAAACGGCGTGTAGGTACCCGCGATGAGCACGTAAATGCAGCTGTGATCGATGATGCGGAACACACGCTTGGCGGCTGCCGGAGCAATGGCATGATACAGCGTGGATGCAAGATACTCGAGGATGAGGGCGATGCCGAAGATGATCGCGCTCGCAAGCGACGCGGGGTGCGAGCCGGCAACGGCGGCCTTGACGATCATGACGACAAGCGCCGCGACGCCCAAGGCGGCACCGATGCCATGGGTGATTGAATTGGCGATCTCCTCGCCCAACGTGTATTGAGGAGGTAGACGACGCCTGACAGCACGGGCCGCAGCCTTGACGGGAGCTCCAACGGTAACGGCGGCGCCCTTAGCGCCCGATTCGGCAGCATGGAGCAAGCGCTGCGCCCGCGATGCCGCGTCGGCGCGCGCTATGGGAACAGGGGCAGCCGCGACGTCTGGCCGCGGCGTGAGACTGTCACTGGTGTCCGGCATGTGGCTGTTCGGCCTCCAAAATCGGTGCATTGTTCAGAACTATAGCAGAACCCGGGCCCCCTGCATATCGCAGGTGGACCCGGGCACACTTCTTAACCCGACCTCAACTGAATCAAGTGAATAGCCCATGCGCCGGAGCTATGCGCGCAACTCGACTGGGATCCCCTTCTCAGAGGGTAGGATTGTCGAAAAAGCCGCTCGAAAGCAGGGCGATTTTCGACATTCCTACCCTCAATGGAAAACGAAAGCGCTGTTACCCCTACTTGACCTCGATGAGCTCGTAGTTGCTCGTACCGAGGCCGATCTTCTCGCCGTGCTCAATCATAGAGCGCCAGTTGGTGTCGGGATGCGTCATGTTGAAGTGGTCGTGCGCGCAGTGCTCGGGCACGCCACCAGCGGCGTCGAGCTTATCGCGCATCTCGGTGAGCTCAGTGTTGGGCATGGCGGGCATCTTGAGCGCCGCATCGATGCAGGCCTGGTCGATCGCCACGGGATCGAAGCTCGCGAACATACCGATATCGGGCACGATGGGCGTATCGTTCTCGGCATGACAGTCGCAGTTGGGGCTGACGTCGATGGCGAGCGAAATGTGGAAGCTCGGACGATCCTGCACGACAGCTTGCGTGTACTCGGCAATCTTGCAGTTGAGCACATCGACCGCAGCGCCGTAGTCGGGCTTGACGGCGTCCTGGTTGCACGCGCCCACGCAGCGGCCGCAGCCCAAGCATCGGTCGTGGTCGATGTGGGCGACGGGCGTCTCCACCACCTTGCCGTTCTTGAGCGTGCGCTCGCGCGTGGTGGGGAAGCTCACCGCGCCGTGGGCGCAGATGCGCTCGCACGCGCGACACCCGATGCACGCGCCCTTGTGCACGCTGGGCTTGCCGGCGGCGTGCTGCTCCATCTTGCCGGCACGGCTACCGCCACCCATCCCGAGATTCTTCATGCAGCCGCCGAAACCGGCCTGCTCATGCCCCTTGAAGTGCGTGAGGCTGATGACGATGTCGGCGTCCATGAGGGCGTGGCCGATCTTGGCCTCCTGCACGTACTCGCCGTTCTTGACTGGAACGAGCGTCTCGTCCGTACCTTTGAGGCCGTCGGCGATGATGACCTGGCAGCCCGTGGCATACGGGGTGAAGCCGTTTTGGTACGCGCAGTCGATATGCTCGAGCGCGTTCTTGCGGCTGCCCACGTACAGCGTGTTGCAGTCGGTGAGGAAGGGCATGCCGCCCAGCTCCTTAACCACGTCGGCAACGGCGCGGGCATAGTTGGGGCGCAGGAAGGAGAGGTTGCCCAGCTCGCCAAAGTGAATCTTGATGGCAACAAACTTGTTCTCGAAGTCGATCTGCTCGATGCCCGCGCGACGGATGAGACGCTTGAGCTTGTCGAGCTGGCTCTCGCGCCCATGCGTGCGCAGGTTGGTGTAATAGACCTTGGCGGGTGCAGTAGCGGACACAGCGCTCATGGTTCCTCTTTCTCGCTCACGGACACCTTTTGGCTCAAGATTCTACGACCTTGAGTTAGCTTCAACGCAAGAGAGTTCTCGCGTTGCGCTCACAGTCGCGCTGCATCTATCGGAAAGAAATGGCTGTTTTTTTCTTTTAGGCCCCTCTTTCCCGTCCTATCGGAAAAAATCGCTCAATTTGGAGGACGTCATGGCCGAACGAGCCTCTTTGAGCTCGCCAAGGGACGCGGCAGCATCGTAGGCGATTGCAAATACGCAAATGTTGGGCTTTTTCGCCGAAGGAGAAGTACTCGAAAAAACGCCACTTCATCTAGCAGGGCTTTTGCAACCAGATCTACCCGGTCTACTTCAAGTTTGCGAAAATGCCTCAACATTTGCGTATTTGTATCGCGTACGCACTGCAAGAGCCCCCGTCAGCACGGACGCCATGTCTAGTAGCGCGTGCAGACGCCACGCCTACCCTTCGAGCACCTCACGAGCAATCGCGAGATCACTCTTTACCTCGGGATACTCGTCGCCGCGATGCTGTCGTGTCTCATCGCCCTTTGCAAGCAGCAGAACCACGGATCGTTCCGCCGCGGCGAGCACGCTCGCAAGCACCTGCCTCACAGCCTGCTCGCGGTCGAGGATGACCTCGTGGGAAACGCCTGCCGGCGTATTGGAGGCCAACTCGGCGCAGATATCCTCGACGCGCTCGTGCGCGGGGTCATCCTCGGTATACACAATATGGTCCGCATAGGCTCCGGCAACGCGCGGCAGGGCCTCGCGGCGCTCCTGCGCCTTGCCGCCGGGGGCGCCGAACAGGGCAACCACACGACGGTCGGGATACTCGGCCTTCACGGACTTGAACAGGGTCTCAAAAGAGAGCTCGTTGTGTGCGTAATCGACGATTGCCAGCACCTTGCCGTCCGCAGACGACACGAGCTCCATGCGCCCAGGAACGCGAATCTGGGCAAGGCCCGCACGAATGGAGTCGTAGTCCACGCCGAGCAGGCGCGCCATGACCACTGCTGCCAACGCGTTGTCCACGTTGAACAAACCGGGCATGCCGAGTTCGACACGCTCGGCGCACGCCGTCTGCCCACTTGAGGCGCGCTCACGCACGGTGAACGCCAGACCACCCGTGGGCAGCTGGGCAATGTCGGTTGCACTGAACTGCACCTCGACTGTACGGCGATCGTCGGGCTGCCCTTGCGCATGCTCCACTGCGAAGGTGACCACCTGGTCGGCATGCGCGGCGGCGGCAAGCACGCGGTCGACGTGCTCGGTTCGCGCGTTCACCACCGCAATGGAGCACTGATCGAAGATGCGCAGCTTCGAGGTGAAGTAATCTTCGAAATCGGGGTGCTCCACGCCAGAGATGTGATCGCGGCCGATGTTGAGGAAGCAACCGATTTCAAGCGGAAGCCCCAGCACGCGGTCGTACTTGAGGCCCTGGCTCGAGACCTCCATCACCATGTGATCTCGACCGGCGCGCGTAGTGTTATACAGGTGGCGCCACAAATCCGGAGCCTCGGGCGTGGTGTTGTGGCTCTCCTCGTGGACAAAGCCGTCGTCCGTTTCGATGGAACCCAAGATAGAGGCGTCGATTCCAGCTGCCGAGAAGATGGACCTTAGCATATACGCCACCGTGGATTTTCCCTTGGTGCCCGTAATGCCCACGATATGCAGCCCCTTCTCGGGGTTCCCATACACGGTAGGCGCCACGATCGCCATGGCACGGCGAACATCGGACACGACGAGCGCAGGGGTCAATGGAGACACGGCGAGCAACTCCGAAGGGACCCCGAGTTCGGCGCCAACGCCCTCGCACATATATGCGGCGGCACCGTCCTCGATGGCACCGCCGAGAAATGCAGGGCGAAACGCAGCGCCTTTGCACACGAACAGATTGCCCGGCTCAACTATGCGGGAGTCAATGGCCATGCCCGAGACAACGCGCGAAGGATCGCCCACGATCCGCACGGAGATGTCCTGCGCCTCCAAGGCGAGCACCAACTGTTCCAGCGTCAACAGGGGCAACGCCGTAGAGCACTTGTCCGAGGGAGCAAGGGAATCTTTAGGCATGGTGTCTCCTCACTATGCGAATGCGGGCGGAGTTGATGCAACGTCCGCCCGCAGCTTTAGTTCAATCGTTTGCGGATGACAGTCCGCATGGGCGCTACGCGGCGGCGGCAGGCGCGTCCTCGTCGATGAAGTAGCGCTTGTACCAGATGAGGAACGTGAGCGCGGTATAGATCTTGCGCTGGTTGAGCGCGCGGCCCTCGAAATGATCGTCGAGCATCGCCATGAGCTTCCCGGTGTCGAAGAACTCCTCGGCCCACGGGGCGGTGAAGTACTCCTTTACGTAGTCGTAGTACTTCTGCTCGCGCAGCCAGAACTTGAGCGGGACCGGGAAGCCCTTCTTGGGGCGTGTGGCCCACTCGTCGGGCAGGATACGATTGGCGGCGTGACGGACAACCTGCTTGTTGCCGTTCTCGTTCACGCGGAAGCGCGCCGGGATATGCTCGGCGAACTCCATGACCTTCTTGTCGAGGAACGGGACGCGGAGCTCGAGCGAATGGGCCATGCACATCTTGTCGGCCTTGAGCAGGATGTCGCCGGGCAGCCACATGTTCATATCGAGGTACTGGCGCTTGGACAGGTCGCAGAAATTCTGGACGCGGCTGTAGACGGGGGCGCACAGTTCGAACGCGTCGGGGCCGCCGGCGTACTCGGGTCTCACGACGTCGTCGATCTCGTCGGGGCGGTACACGAAGGCCTGGCCCGTGAACCACTTCTCGGGCATCTCCGCCGCCTTGAGCAGGAAGTTCCTGCCCTTGAAGTACGGCTTATCGGCCACGAAGTTTCCCAGGGCGCGACGGATGCCGCGGGGGATAATCCGCTTGAAGCGAGCGATCGAGGGCACGTCCTCGTAGTAGGCGTACCCCGCGAACAGCTCGTCGGCACCCTCGCCGGAAAGCACGACCGTGACCTGCTCGGCCGCGAGCTGGGCGAGGAACCACAGCGGCACGCTCGACAGATTGCTCTGCGGCTCATCCATGTGGTACTGGATCTGGGGGAGCACCTCGAAGAACTCGTCCGCCGTCACCATCTTGCGGTAGTTTTCGATCCCAAGCTTGTCGGAAAGCTCCTTGGCGTAATTCGTCTCGTTGAAGTCCTTGTAGTCAAAGCCCACCGAGAACGTCTTGTCGGGCATGAGGCACGCGGCGATATAACTGGAATCCACACCGCCAGAGAGGAACGAGCCGACCTTGACGTCGGCGATGCGGTGCGCGGCGACGCTCTCGTGGACCACCTGGTCGCATTCCTCCACGTACTCGTCGAACGTCTTGGAATTGTCGTCCGAGAAATCGGCATCCCAGTAGCGGCGCACGTCCATGCGCGCCGCGGCGATGTCGTAGGTGAAGCAGTGCGCCGCCGGCAACTTGAAGACGCCGGCGAAGAAGGTCTCGTCGGTCGCGGGGAACTGCATGGTGAGATACGGACGCAGTGCCTGCTTGTTCACGGCCTTCTTGAAATGCGGATGCTCGAGGAAGCTCTTGATCTCGGAGCCGAACATCAAGTCGCCCTCGTCGGACTGGTAGTAGTAGAACGGCTTGATGCCGAAGATGTCGCGCGCGCCAAAGAGCTTGCCGGAGCGCATGTCGTGCACCACGAAGCCGTACATACCGCGCAGGCGCTCGACCAGGCCCTCACCCCACTCCTCATAGCCGTGCACGAGGACCTCGGTGTCGGCGTTGCAGTGGAACGTGTGACCCGCGGCCTCGAGCTCGGCGCGGAGCTCTTGGAAGTTGTAGATCTCGCCGTTGAACACCACAAAGACCGAGCCGTCCTCGTTGCCCATGGGCTGGGCTCCCGCCTCGGTGAGGTCGAGAATGGACAGGCGGCGGAAACCCAACGCCACGCCATCTTTGATATGGGTTCCGCCCATGTCGGGACCGCGGTGGACAATGCGGTCCATCATCGCCGTGAGAACGCGCTCGTCGTCCTCGACATGGCCGGTAAAACCTACGAATCCGCACATGGACAAACCTTTCTTGCGCAGTTTCCTTAGCAAAAATCACGTATGTCCAAAATTGTATAACGAAGGGCGGGCCGCAACCCACCCTTCAATAAAACAGCGTTGTCAGCGTAAACGATGTGCAGAAGAGGGACTGCCCCTTTTTACACATCCGCCTTCGCGGCTTCCTTGGCGGCCTTGCGTGCGCGGGCCGCGGCGACACGCGCCTCCTGCTCGGGCGTGAGCTGCACCTTCTTGCGAGCGGGCTTCTCCGCCCCGGCACCAGACGCGCCTTCACCCGTGGCGGGCTTCTCCTCAACAGGCTTATGCAGCGTGGTCACCGTCAGCTCCGTGGTGGCAGGCGCGCACGCGGCACCCATGGACAGGCAGTCCTTGGGACATTCGTGCGTGCAGCATGCACACTGAACGCAACGGTACGGATCGATGGACCACGTCCCGCCCTTGCGATCGACCGCGATGGCACCCACGGGACATGCGCGCTGGCACATGCCGCATAGAATGCACGCGTCGATGTCGCACGCCACATGACCGCGCATGTGCTCGTAGGACATGGCCGGCACCTGCTCGGCGGGATATTGGACCGTCGCCGGCTTGCCAAACAGCGAGCGCAGCGTCATTTTGCCTAGTTTGAAGCTACCCATGGAGCGCCTACCTTTCCGTGCAGGAGATGCACGGGTCGATCGTGAGGATGATCATGGGCACGTCCGCGACGTCCACGCCCTGCATAGCGCGCACCATGCCGGCAAGGTTCTGCGAGGTGGGCGTGCGCAGGCGGAAGCGGTCCAGGTACTTGGTGCCGTTACCGCGCACGTAGTAGAAGGCCTCGCCGCGGGGCTGCTCAATGAGCACGTGGGACTGACTGTTCTCCGGCGGGAGCACCTTGGGAAGCGGACGCGAGCCAATGCCGTCATGCGGAATCTTAGCCACGAGCTCCTTGATGATCGCGATGGACTGGAACACCTCCTCGCAACGCACCTTACAACGGGCGAAGCAGTCGCCCTCGGTGGCGATGATGGGCTCGAAGTGCTCCAAGTCGCCGTAGGCGCCAAAGCCGGTGGTGCGCATGTCATGCTCAACGCCGGAGCCCTTCGCGAACGGACCGACCATGGAGAGCTCGAGCGCATCCTCGAAGCTGATGGTGCCCACGCCTTCCAGGCGGCTGCGCACCGAGGAATCGTTCAACATGGTGTCCACGATCTCGCGATAGTCGCGCTGGATGCCGTCGAGCTTCTCACACACACGGCGCAGCATGGCGTCGTCGATGTCGTGAGCCATGCCGCCCACGATGGTGATCGACAAGATGATGCGACCGCCACACGTCTCTTGGAAGATGTCGAGGATCGTCTCGCGCAGGCGCCAGCAGTGGTTGAAGAGGCTCTCAAAGCCAAACGCATCGGCGAGCAGGCCGAGCCACAGCAGGTGCGAATGGATGCGGGAGAGCTCCTCGAGGATGGCGCGCAGGTAGTCGGCACGGCGGGGGATCTCAATACCCAGCAGCTTCTCCGTGGCGCTGGCGTAGCCATAACCATGGCCAAAGCTGCAGATGCCGCACACGCGCTCGGCAATGTAGACGAACTGGTTGTAGTCGCGCTTTTCCACGAGCTTCTCAAGGCCGCGGTGCACAAATCCAATCTGGGGAATGGCCTCGATGACATGCTCGTCTTCAACGACGAGATCGAGGTGCACGGGCTCGGGAAGCACCGGGTGCTGCGGACCGAACGGGATAACGGAACGAGTCGCCATGCCTACTCACCGTCCTTTCCTGCAGCGGCGTCCTTCGCGGCCTTCGCGGCGAGCGCCGCGCGGATCTTCGCCGCCTTCTCGGGATCCATGTTTGCGAGCTTGGCCTCCATCTTGGCGGCGCGCTCCTCTGCCGTCATGGCGGGCTTGGCGGCAGGCGCGGGCGTCGGTGCAGGCGCAGCCGCGTTCACCGCGGCGACGGCGGCGGAATCTGCCTCGGCGGCACTCGTGCCCAGAGCGCGCTCGGCCTGAGCGGCTTCGGCGGCTTCACGGGCCTTCTTTGCCGCAGCCTCGGCCTTTGCCGCGGCGGCAGCCTTCTTCTTGGCGAGCTTCTCGCGCTCGGCCTTCATCTCGGGCGTGATGATCGTCATGGGCTCGGAGGTGGCCAAATTGAAGAAATGGCCGCCAAAATCGAGCTTCATGTTCACGAACCGCACGCCATACAGGTCGTGGGCCTCGTTTTCATACGAGAATGCGGCGAAGTAGAGACCTTGGATCGAGGGGACGCGGCTCGACTCGTCAATACCGTAGACGCACAGGTTGAGCGCGTTTTGCGTGGTCTCGTCATAGAACGTGTACAGCAGGTCGATACCCCGCTCAGTGGTCTCGGCGCACATCTGCACAAAGCGTATGCCCTCGTGCTTGAGCGTTTGCACACGCGTGAGCAGCTCCTCGAGCGGCAGGTCCACAAAGGACGTCGTGTACATCTACGCCTCCTTCTTTTCGTCGGTCTTCGCGGCGGTGGAATTTGCGGTGGAGCCATCGGCATCCTGAGCGCAGGCGCAACCCTTGGGAGGCAGGATGCCCGCGCGCGGCGCGGTGGCGGGATCCTTGCCCTCCGCCATCAGTTTGGCCTTCTCGTCCAAGATCTTCACGGCCTGCAGCACCGCGTCGATGATCGTTTCAGGACGCACGGCGCAACCAGGCGCATACACGTCGACCGGAATGGCCTTGTCCACGCCGCCGATCACGTTGTAGCAATCGCGGAACACGCCGCCGGTGCAGGCGCAGATTCCGCAGGCCACCACGACCTTGGGTTCGAGCATCTGATCGTAGATATGGCGCACGACCTCGATGTTCTGCGCGTTCACAGAGCCGGTCACCAAGAAGATGTCGGCGTGCTTGGGGTTGCCCGTGTTGATAATGCCAAAGCGCTCGATGTCGTAGAGCGGCATCATGGAGTCGAGCACCTCGATGTCGCAGCCGTTGCAGCTCGACCCATCGTAATGGATGAGCCACGGCGATTTCGAAGAGTATCCCATCTCATAGCTCCCTTAGATAAACGGCGTGATGAGCACGTAGAACAGGTTGACGACGCCCATCACGAGCGCCACGAGCCACGCGAGCTTGAGGCAGAGCTGCCACTTGACGCGGGCGAAGTTGTTATCAATCCATACCTCGAAGAACCACACGAGCGCCATCACGATGGCGGCGACTGCGAACGAGATGGGGTTATCCCAAATGAAGAACATGCCGACCCACATGAGGAACAGCACGCTCTCGCACCAGTGCATCACGTCCACGATGGCGAGCGTACGGCCGCTCATCTCGGTGGTGATGCCCTTGACGATCTCCTGGTGCGCGTGATGGCTGTAGGAGAGGTCGAACGGGGACTTACGCAGCTTGATAGTGAGGATGAACAGCAGGCCGATGAAGATCGGCACAAGTACGCAGATGATGGGGCTCTCGAGCGTGGTGAGCGATGCGATGTCGAAGGACTGCGTGGCGGTGAAGAAGCCCACCGTCATGATGAGCAGCATGGGCTCGTAGCTCATGACCTGCAGGCACTCGCGGTCGGCGCCCGTATCGGAATAGGGGGAGCGTGACGAGTACGCCGCCACGATCACGAAGAGCGTGCCGAGCGTGACCAGGAACACGCACATGAGCAGGTTGGAGCCGGAGATGAACAGGCCACCGGCGAGGACCACGAAAATCAGTCCGCACGTGACGTACGCCTCGTCCACCGCATTGACCGTCGCCTGCTCCTTGACGAGGAGCTTGCGCAGATCGTAGTAGGGCTGCAGCAGGCGGGGACCCACACGGCCCTGCATGCCGGCACTCACCTTGCGGTCAAGGCCGTCAAGCAGGCAACCGGCAATAGGTGCGCACACGCCAAAGACCACAACACCCACGGCGATGCCGCCCAGCCCCGGACCCACCAGACGCACGGTGCGCTCGACCAGGAAGCTGCCGCCGGCGAGTACGGCGGGGTCGAAGATGAAGCAAGCGGCGAACCCCATAAGGATCACGGCGGTGCACAGGATGAGGCCGATCGTGCTCAGCGCACCCTCGGGGAAGATGTCGGCCATGTACCAGTTGCGCTTGGACGACGTCATGGTGCGGCCCATCGAGCCGTGGTAGCGACGGCTATCGGGATCGGTGCAGGTGCCGCCCAGATAAACGGCCATACGGCGCTTATTGGTGGCGCGGCCCCACGGCGTGAGCAGCACAATGGCGATGAACACCACGATCACGGCCATGATGAGCATATTGTCCATGTCGATGAGCTGCGGCGCGTCGCCGAACGCAAAGGTGAGGTACGGGGCAACCACGCCCTGGGAGATCAAGGGCAGGCACACGCAGCAGACGAGCAGCAGCGCGGAGATAAAACCGATGGCCGCCCACTCGCTCTTGTGGACACCCGCCTCCTGGTTCTCGGCCTTCTGGGAAACACCCGAGAGCTTGCCCAGCCACTTGGCCCAATAGAAGAAGGTAGCAGCGGAACCGAACGCCAACATGATGAGAAAGAGCACGTTGCCCGTCTCGGCGAAGGACACCAGCGTCGCCCACTTGGAGACAAGCATGCCAAAGGGCGCCACGAACATGCCCATGATGCCGAGCATCATGAAGCGCGTGAGATGGGGCAGGCGGCTGAAAAGGCCATCCATGTCCTCGATGTTGCGGCTGCCAATGCGGTGCTCCACCGTGCCCACGCACAAGAACAAGGTGGACTTGGACACCGTATGGAAGATCATGAGGAAGATGGCGGCCCAAACGGCCTCGGCGGTGCCCACACCCGCGCATGCGGACATGAGGCCCAGGTTGGCGATGGTCGAGTACGCGAGTACGCGCTTGGCGTTGCTCTGCGTGATGGCCATGAAGCTGCACAGCACGAAGGTGATGCCACCCACGAGCACCACCATCGTCGATGCCGCCGGGAACACCAGATACAGGGGGGCAAGCTTGACCAGCAGGAACACGCCCGCCTTGACCATGGTGGAGGAGTGGAGCAGCGCGCTCGTGGGAGTGGGGGCGACCATGGCTCCCAGCAGCCAGCGATGGAACGGCATCTGCGCAGCCTTGGTGAGGCCGGCAACCGAGAGCAGCATGAGGGGCACGATGAGCAGATCCGCCTGGGTGCCCTTCCCCGCCGCAATCAGACTCGTGAGCGACATGGGCAGCCCCGCCGCGTGCACGAGGATGAGCGCGGCGAGGAACGCCAGACCGCCCACCATGTTGAGGTTGATCTGCGTGAACGAGTTCTTAATCGCCTCGGGCGTGCGGGTGTAGCCGATCATGAGGAAGGAGCAGACCGTGGTAATTTCCCATCCGGTGAACAGCCACTCCAGGTTATCCGAAACCACGATCACGAACATGGCCGACAAGAAGGTGAACATGAGCGCCGCGAAGACATGGCGGCGATCGGGGGCATCGGCGGGCTGATGGTGCTGGAAGTCATGCATGTAACCCAACGCGTACACGCAGATGGCGCTACCGACCAGGCCCACGATCAAGATCATGATAAGTGAAAGCGTATCCACATATACGGGCACGGCAAGCATGTGGCTCGGGCCGGCTCCCAAGGTCATTTGGGCAAAGAGCACGATGCCCACCGTCTGAATCAGGCCAAGCGCGAGCGCGATGCGATTCTTGTAGCGAATGGCACTCCACAAGATCACCGCGCACAGCACGATGTCGACTGCCGTCATGACCCAGGAGATCACATAGCTCGTCGACTGCGAAAACTCAAAGCTTGCAATGGCATGCAGGGCACCCGCCTCAACGGTGAACGTCTGCGCGGCAACGAGCACCGACATCGCCGCCGTCACCGCCGCTCCACCAATCGTGATGGGTCGACGCGCCCGCTCGCCCTTAAAGACGAGCAACAGTGCGGCCGTGATCAACGGCACCGCGATCAAACACCAAATCAGTCCCATAGGTCCCTCTCCTCCATTGGGCTGTCGCTCACACGCAAAGCGGCAGGTGTACTGCGGCAGACTATGTCAGACGTATAAGTTTAGTCCTTTCAATCGGCAAGCGGCGTGAGATCGCCAATTGTGCCGTCATTGCCCCATGGCGCCGTCATTCGTGGGACTCCCGCAAGGCGCGATAAAAAATGGGGGTCTACTCGGTCGTTCCGAATAAACCCCACACATATTGTTTTATGACGCCCCATCACGGTGAACATGTCGCTCGATTGCATAATCGTGCGCGCATGACCAATCGTGCGCGCTACGCGCGGGCGGCCTCGATCATCTTGCGGACCGTGTCCTGCAGCTCGGAGAGGTTCTCCTCGCTCGGAATCCACTGCTGGGCAACCACGGGCACCGGCAGCTGGAACTTCGCGTTCTCGAGCTCGGCGTACACCTGCTTGGGGCCGAGCGGAGCCCAACCGTAGGAGCCAAAGGCAAGGCCGATACGCTGGTCGTTCTTGGGCGAAAGACCGCGCATGTAGGTGAGGAAGCTCGCCACGGTGGGCAGCATGTTGGAATTGAGGGTGGGCGAACCGACCGCAACGTACCTGGCATCGCACATGTAGAGCATGATGTCGGAGATGTGCGTGTTCTTGACATCGATAAGCTGGGCGGAAACACCCTCTGCGATAAACGCGTCGCAGATCTCGCGCGCCATGGACTCGGTCGAATGCCACATCGAATCGAAGACCACCACGGCCTTCTCCTCGGTCTGATACGTGGTCCAAGCCTCGTAGCGCTCGAGGATCTCGGGGATATGCGAACGCCAGATGCAGCCGTGGCTGGGGGCGATCATCTTGAGCTCGAGGGCCTTGACCGCCTCGAGGGCCTTGTGTGCCTGCATACCGTAGGGCCACACGATGTTCGCGTAGTACTTCTTGGCCTGCTTGAAGATCTCGCAGAGGTCGTTCTCGTCGTCGAAGCGCTTGGTAGTGGCGTAGTGCTGGCCAAACGCATCGTTGGAGAACAGGATCTGGTCGACGTCGGAATACGTAACCATGTTGTCGGGCCAATGAACCATGGGAGTGGTCACAAAGGTGAGCGTGCGCTCGCCAATGCACAGGGTGTCGCCGCTCTTGACCGGAGTCGCCTCGATGCCAAAATGCGCGCGGACCTCGTTGACGCCCGCCCCAGCGCTGGCATAGATCTGCGCATTCGGGGCGATCTTGTGAATCACCGGCAGGGAGCCGGAGTGATCCATCTCAACATGGTTGGTGATGACCACGTCGATCTTGGCGGGATCGACCACCTGGGAAATGCGCTGGACGAGCTCGTCCGCGAACGTTGCCTTGCACGTGTCGATGAGGGTGATCTTCTCATCCATGATGAGATAAGCGTTATACGTGATACCGCGTTCGGTGGTATAGCCGTGGAACAGTCGCTCGTTCCAGTCGATGCCGCCAACCCACCAGACCTTAGGGGAGATCTCGATTGCATTCAGCATGTTGAATCCTTTCTGCCATGTTTGCAGCCGCTGATTCGAGACAGCATTCTAGCATGTGCGCAAAAAGAGGGCGCGGCATGGGAACATAACCCCATGCCGCGCTCTAACAGCGGAGCGATTAGTCAAGGGGGCGGTTCTTTGGCTTGACGCCGCGGGGCTTATTCACCAAAGCCTCGGCACCATGCTCCCGATACTGGCGGCACCACGTCTTGACGGAGGACTCGCTCGGGATGCCATGCTTGATCATGACCTCGCGCACGGTCATGCCGTTCTCCAAGCGATCCTTCACGGCAGAAAGCTTGAGCTCATAGGGATACACCCGATGGCGCGAACCGGCGTTGAGCACTGCGGCCCTACCGCCAACCGCGTAGGCGCGCGCCCACTGACGTGCGGTCGCATCGGGTATCCCCAACTTCGAGGCAAGGGCGCGATGACCTGCACCCTCCGAAAGCGCGGCGACCGCCTGACGGCGCACCTTAGCACTGTACACTCGTCCTGTTTTTTGATCCACCACGGGGTTCACCTCTCGAGTCGCTCGTTTCTGTTACGTTGATCGGCATATCGGGTATATCGGATTCGTGCCAGTATAGATTGCCCTCATACGTAAGCCCACTTAAAAAACAGGTATATGTCGAAGCGCACAGAGAGAGCACATCTGTGAGTTTATGGACATATGTTACTTCCAAACGAACAGTCCGCAGACCTTCGCGGACGCCCCTCCCCACCTTCTATGCGGAACAGGATTCGCATTCCTCGACCTCGAGTGACTTGCTCCGCACGTAATAGATGGTCTTGACGCCCCGTCGCCAGGCCTCGAGGTACAAATTGAGCACCTGGCGCAGCGTGTAATCGTTCGTGATGTACAGGTTCATCGATTGGGCCTGGTCGATATGACGCTGGCGCACACCCGCCGCCCGCACACTCCACTGCTGATCGATATAGTGCGCCGGCTTGTAGTACCAATACGTGCGAGGCGAAAGGTCCGGGGCAACACGAGGCAGCATCGCGCCCTTCTTTTCTTCCAGGAAGAACTTCCGCATGATGGGATCGATGCCCGGGGTGGTGCCCGAAAGGATCGACGTCGAGCTGGTGGGGGCCACGGCAAGCAGATAGGCGTTGCGCACGCCGTGCTCGCGTACGCGCGCAGCGAGCTCGCGCCAGCGCCCAACGCCCAGACTCGGCTCTCCATCCAGGTACCCGCGCTTCTCGAAGTATGCACCGCTCTGCCAGTCGCTACCCTCAAAGACCCCGTTCGCGCCGCGCTCCTCCGCCAAACGCTCGCTCGCGCTGATCGCGTGGTAGTTGATGCGCTCGAACACCTCGTCCACAAAACGCAGATGCTCATCGCTCTCCCAGCTCACACCGCGTTTGGCGAGCATATGGTGGTACCCCGATACGCCCAAGCCGATCGAACGGTAGCGATGGTTGGTGAGCCGGGCGTAGGGAAGCGCGTAGAAGTTGAGGTCGATGACGTTGTCGAGCGCGCGCACGGCCGTCTCGATCACCCGCTCCATGACGGCGTCGTCCTCCACGGGCAGGCGTCCGAGCGAAAGGCTCGCGAGGTTGCAGACCACAAAGTCGCCCGGACGCGCGGTGGTCACCACCACCGTGTCGCCATCCTCCGTGACAACCTCGCGGGAAACCTCCTGGATTGCACTTGTGTTCTGCGCGATCTCGGTGCAGAGATTGGAGCAGTAGATGATGCCCTCATGCGGATTGGGGTTGGCCCGGTTGACCGCATCGCGCATAAACGCGAACGGGGTACCCGTCTCGACGGCACTCTTGAGGATGAGGCGAACCATATCCTTGATGAGAATGGTGCGTTTGGGGATGCGGGGGTCGGCGACGCAGTCACGGTACCGACGCTCCCACTCCTCGCCGTAGCTGTCCTCCAGCGCGTAGCCTTTCACCATCAAGATGTCGTGCGGGCACATGAGGTGCCAATCCTGATCAAGGCTCTCCTCCGCCATGCGCCAGAACAGGTCCGGATAGCATACGGCGGGGAAAACATCATGCGCTTTCATGCGGTCGTCGCCGTTGTTCGTGCGCAGGTTCAAGAACTCGGGCAGGTCGCGGTGCCAGGCGTCGAGGTAGACGGCCACGGCGCCCTGACGCATGCCGAGCTGGTCGACGGCAACGGCGGTGTCGTTGATCACGCGAATCCAGCGGATAACGCCGCCGGCAACACCCTCGAAGCCGCGGATGGATCCACCCGTGGCGCGGACCTTGCCAAGATACATGCCCATGCCGCCACCGTACTTGCTCACCTGGGCAAAGTTGTCGATGCTGCGGTAGATGCCCACCAGGCTGTCGGGCACGGTGTCGATAAAGCAGCTGGAGAGCTGGTGATCGGGCTTGCGGGCGTTGCTCATGGTAGGCGTGGCCATGGTGACCTCGAGCTTGCTGAGCATGTCGTAGAAACGGCGAACCCATTCGAGGCGCGTCTGGGAGTCCTCGTTCATGGCAAGGTGCAGGGCGATGCCAAGGAACATCTCCTGCGGGCTCTCGAGCGGCGTGTGGTCGTGGGCGTGGATCACGTAGCGCTGAATGAGCAAATCGAGGCCGGAGTAGGTGAACAGCTCATCGCGCGCGGGCTCGAGAAACGACGCGGCCCGATCGAGCTCAGCGACCGAATAGGCCGTGAGGATATACGCCCCATACAGGCCCTGGTCGGTGAGATGGCGGATGAGTTGGCCGAACGTGTCGATGCCGAGCGCGCGGCGCGTCGATATGAGCTCACGGCTGAACGCGAACCCGTGCAGGCGCGCCGCGATGAACTCCCAGCGAGGCGCCTCTTGGCTCGTGAGCTCAACCGCGCCACGGACCAAGGCGGCCATACGGTCCGACGCGGTGGCGTCCGCACCGATGAGGGCGCGGTAGCGCGCGGCAAGCATGGCAAGGTCGTAGACGGGGTCATCGAAGTCCCGCTGGATGCGGGAAAGGGCATCGTCCAATCCGGAGGCAAGGTCGGCGTCTCCCGCAGCGACCGCATTCGCCACATCGGAGCGGACGGAACGCCTCTCGGCACGCTCGTGACGGTACAGGATGTAGCTCTTCGCCACGTCGAAGTGTCCCCGCTCCATGAGGGCGCGTTCGACAAGGTCCTGAATCCCCTCGACGGTCGTGACCTGTTCACGCGCCATTGCCGACTCCACATGCGACAGCAGCGCCGCCAGCTCGTCGGCCGAAACCGCAGGGACAGAGGACGCGCCCGCCTTCCCCAGCGCGACCTCCTCGAAAGCACGACGCATCGCCTCGACGATCTTGCGGCCCTCGTAGGCCTCCATACGCCCATCGCGTTTTTTGATGACGTCCGCTGCGTGCACCATGGCATCTCCTTGCGTTCTCGGTGAAAACACTATATATAGACATCTGAGTGATACGTTCTATCAATATGTCGGGTATATAAGCATAGCCTAACTGTTTCTATTTTTGTATCGTATACTAAAACCACTAAGGATCATACGTGCGCCCAACGGGAAGGAAGGAATTCGCCATGACCATCGAAGATCGCCAGGCACTCGTTAAGAAACCGTTGTTCAACCCCAATGGCGACATCGATGTGCGCGACCGCCGCTTGATCGGCGGCAACACCACCAACCTCAACGACTTCAACAACATGAAGTACCCCTGGGTCTCAAGCTGGTACCGCCAGGCGATGAACAACTTTTGGATCCCCGAGGAAATCAACCTCACCCAGGACGTTAAAGATTACCCGCGCCTCTCCCCCGCCGAGCGCGCCGCCTATGACAAAATCCTGTCGTTCCTCGTGTTCCTCGACTCCCTTCAGTCGGCGAACCTTCCCAACATCGCCGAGTACATCACGGCCAACGAGGTGAATCTCTGCCTCTCGATCCAGGCGTTCCAGGAGAGCGTGCATTCGCAGAGCTATTCGTACATGCTCGACACCATCTGCGACCCCGCCAAGCGCAATGAGATTCTGTACCAATGGAAGACCGACGAGCACCTGCTCGCGCGCAACACGTTCATCGGCGACCTGTACAACGAGTTCCAAGAGCGCCGCGACGCGCGCACGTTCCTGCGCGTCCTCATGGCGAACTTCATCTTGGAGGGCGTGTATTTCTATTCCGGATTCATGTTCTTCTACAACCTCGCACGCATGGGCAAAATGCCCGGCAGCGCGCAGGAGATCCGCTACATCAACCGCGACGAGAACACGCACCTGTGGTTGTTCCGCAGCATCATCCTCGAGTTGCAAAAGGAGGAGCCGCAGCTGTTTTCCGATGAGAACGTGGCGATGCTGAGAGAAATGCTCGAGGAGGGCGTGCACCAGGAAATCGCCTGGGGCCGTTACGTACTGGGCGATGCGATTCCCGGGCTCACGGGCGATATGGTCGAGGGCTACATCAAGTACCTCGGCAACCTGCGCTGGAGCTCGCTGGGATTTGGCCAGCTATATGAGGGCTATCGCTCCGAGCCCGAGGACATGGCGTGGGTGAGCCAGTACTCCAACGCGAACATGGTAAAGACCGACTTCTTCGAGGCGAAGTCCACCGCATATGCCAAGAGCACCGCGCTGGTGGACGACCTGTAGAGAGATGTGCAAAAAGGGGCTATCCCCATTTGCGTATCGTGCAAAGAGGGCGATGGGAGATGTCCCGCCGCCCTCTTTGCGCTCGCAGCACTCAGTGCCGTGTGTCTGCCGAGATTAACTACTCGTCGAACGACTCCCATTCGTCGGCATCTTTGCCACGGCCGACCTTGAAGGCCGCCGCGAGGGCACCCAGGCCCATCAGCGCAAAGGACGCAAGCGACATCGAGTCGCCCATCTGGGGCAGCGTACCGTCGGGGTTCTTCTTCGAGACCGTGCCCTTACCGTTTGAGGTCCCGTTGCCCGTGCCCGTGCCGGCGATGCCGCTACCGTCGTTACCGCCATCGGTGCTACCAGATCCCGCAGGCTTCCAGTCGGGATCGGTCAGAGTGGAGGCGAGGTCGAGCTTACGGTCGGTCAGCACGCTCTCGTCGTGCGTGAGCGAATACAGCGCGCCATGGGCGAGTTCGGCGAGCTGCGGGATGTTCGGGATCATGTCGGCGGGATTATCGCCCAGGAAGCCTAGGACCGATCCCACATTCGAAGCAACGATACCGATCAGGGTAATGGGGCCGCTGCCCTGGTCTTTCACGCACAGGTCGCCAAGCTTGAACTTCACCTTCTTGAGCAAGGTGGTGAGTGCCTTCAAGTTCTCCTCATTGTTGATGGCACCGCGCAAATAGCTGATGAGCGATCCGTCCGCTGTCGGATTCCCCTCGGAATCGGAACCCGCCAGCCGCATGTTCGCAGTCGCTGCCTCGACCCAGCTGGGACACGTCTCGTCACCGTAGAGATGATCGCCATAGGCGAACTTGATGAGGTCGAACAGGGTCTTGCCGTCATCCGAAACCTGCTCGTTGACCAGCACCTCAATCAAAGAACGCAGGAGGTTCAAGGTATCGCCCCTGCCCTCTTGCAAGAGCTGCGCATCGATATTGGCATACAGCGTTGCCATGAACTTCGCAAACGAGGTAGCGTCGATGTAGTACGACCAGTATCCCGCAGCGGCCATGGGAACCGAAGCAGCAACGCCTTCGATTTCGGCGGCCAACGACGGGTCGGGAGACAGCGCGAGCACCTGCGCGGAACTCGTAACCCCATCCAGCTGCTCGAGAATGATTCGCTGTTGGGCCGCGTCCGACCAGATGCCGAGCGTTCCGTAGCTCTTGAGAAGGAAGCTCAAGTCTCCGAGCACGACGGCAAGCGCCTCGTCCTGGGACTGCGGCAGCATGGTGAGCAGCATGTTGAACAGCGCCGGGTCAAGGCCGTCGGCGGTGCCATCGCCCACATTCAGGCCGCCCAGCAGCCCGGCCAGCGCGGGCTTGACGCCCCCGTTCGCAACCATATCGTCGATCGCCGGCGACACCAGGGCATCGGCGATCATGGTCTTGACCACGTCGACGGTAAGGAGACGTTCCTCGCCATACGCCGTGATATCGGCGATCTTCGTAGTAGCTTTGGTGTCGAAATCGACGTAATCCACCGAACCGAGCGGATGGTTCTCGACGGCAAGGGTCGCCTCGACATTCGCCGTCCCCTCCTCGCGCTTCCAAGAGAGCGTGGCGAAGCGGATGTCACTCGGATAGGTAACGGTCGCGCAGGTCTCGATATCGTAGAGGGTGTTGCCCGCCTCGGTGGTGATACTCGCGATGTCGTTGGCGTGCATGTGGCCGGTAAAGACCGCCGAGACTCCCGCATCGGCGTAACGGCGCTGGCAATCCTCGTAGTTATCGACCAGGTACTCGCCCATGAGCTCGGGCTCCATGGAGAAGTGCGGGATCACACCGTGGTGCTGGGTCACGAACACGATATCCCCGGCCGCGCGGGCCTGCTTGGCCTGGCTCTCCACCCACGCGAGCAGCTTCTCCCCCACCACACCAGACGTGACGTGCTCATCGCGGCCGAGCCCATTCTGGTCGGCGGAATACTTGCCGGAGTCGACCACGATGAGCGTGACGCCCTTGGCGGGGCGCACCACGTAGGAGAGGCTGCCGCCCTGACTGCCGCCCTCATCGAACTTCGCGATCGCGTCGTCGTAGCCGCAATCGGCGTACAGCTCCTTGAACGCGAGCGGGTCGACGAGGTCGGTGTGCTCCGCCTTGCCGCTCGAGAAATCACGGCCGTTGTCGTCGTTATTGATGTCATGGTTGCCGTTGATCACGCAGAACATGGCCTGCTTGCCGGCATTCGCCAGCTGCTTCTTGGCCGCCGCGAGCTTCTCGTGCATGCCCTGATGGCAGACGAGCTCGCCGTCCTTCGTGAGGTCGCCGGAAAGGATCACCAGATCGGGCTGATACGCCACGATCTCGGCGAGGGCCTTATCAACGATGGCGCCTGACTCGCGAAACATCTTGCGGTCGGAGTTCTCGGCGATAGTGAAGTCACCGCAATCCGCGTACAGCTTCTGGGAGAAGTAGTGCACGTCGGAAAGGTGCACGATCTTGATCTGGTTGGGGTAATCCGTGCCAGCCTCGATCGTCTCGGCCGCTGCCTCATACGGATCGGCGGACATCGCGACAGCCGTGGCACCCGCCCCGACCACCGAGAACCGAACGAAATTCCTGCGACTGATTTCCTTTTCCAGCATGCATCGACTCCCATCGACGAAAACGGCAACAAAAGGGCCGCCATGGCGACCACCGCGTTCAGTATGGGAGACATCTGTTAGCTAGCTGCATGCCGTGCCGTCAGCTCAAGGCAAGGTTACGGTAAAGAATGTCAGGTTTTATCCAGGAACGTAAGGCTTTTATTCACGGCGGGTGACCTCGGGCGAGACCTCAAATGAGTGCCTGTCCCCATATTGAGGCAAGGCGGGCGCACCGCTGGATGCGCCCGCCTCTCACCAATCACACCGTGGATGCATTGCCACGCGTGTCGCCCGAGCTACCTGCCCTGGGTGCGGTTGTGCTCGTAGATCTCCACAAGCTTTTGCTGCACGTCGTAGGGCACCTGCTCGTAGCCGGCGGGCTCCATGGTGAAGTCACCGGTGCCGCGCGTGAGCGAGCGCAGACGCGTGGCGTAATCGACGAGCTCCGCATACGGCACGGTCGCGGTGACCACAGTCTCGCCGCGGTCGCTGGAATCCATGCCGGTCACGCGACCGCGGCTGGCGGAAACATCGCCCATGACCGCACCGGCGTAGCTCTCGGGGATCGTCACCTTGATGTTCTCCATGGGCTCGAGCACCACGGGATCGGCATCCTCGCACGCCTTCTTGAGGCCGATGCGCGCGGCGGTGCGGAACGCCATCTCGTTGGAGTCGACCGGGTGGTAGGAACCGTCGTAGCAGGCGACGCGGATGCCGGTGAGCGGATAGCCCGCGATCACACCGTCCTTCATGGTCTCCTGGACGCCCTTGTCCACCGCGGGGATGAGCGCGCGCGGGATGCGACCGCCCACGACCTCGTCCACGAACTCGTACTCGGTGCCGTCGAGCAGCGGCTCCACGCGCAGGTAGCAGTCGCCGAACTGCCCGGCGCCGCCGGTCTGCTTCTTGTGGCGGCCCTGGGCGCTCGCCACACGGCGGATGGTCTCGCGGTACGGGATACGCAGCGGAACGATGTGCGCGGCGACCTTGGTGCGGTCCTCCAAGCGGTTGAGCAGGACGCTCACCTGAGCCTCGCCCACCGCGGAGATAATCGTCTGGGCGGTCTCCTCATCGCGGTCGATGCTCATGGTCGGGTCGGCCTCGCACGCCTTCTCGATGAATGTGAAGAGCTTGTCCTCGTCGGAGCGGTTCTCCGCCTCGATGGCGATGCGGTACTGGGAGTTGGGGAACGCGAACGCCGCCGCCTCGACCTTACCGGTCACGGACAGGGTGTCGCCCGTCTCAGCGCTCAGCTTGGGCACCACGATGATGTCGCCCGCGTAGGCGTGGCCGACCTCGGTCATCTCGCGGCCGCACATCACGTAGAGGTGCGTGAGGCGCTCGCCCTTGCGGGTGCGGGCATTGACGAGCTCCATGCCGGGCTCGATGGTGCCGGTGAGCACCTTGAGGAAGGACAGGCGGCCCTGCTGGGGATCGTTCAGGGTCTTGAAGTCGAAGACGACGGGGCGCTCATCCTCGCTGGAAATCTTGAGGGTGTCGCCGTCGATGAGCGGCATCTCGCCGTAATCGGTGGGCGCGGGGAAGTAGGTCGCGATATCGTCCATGAGGGAGTTGACGCCCTGCTCCTTGATGCAGGAGCCGGCGAACACGGGGACGAACAGGCGCTTGGCGATCGCCTTGGCGAGCAGGCCCTCGACCTCGTCCTGAGTGAGGGACTCGCCCTCGAGGTACTTCTCCATGAGGTCGTCGTCGGCCTCCGCCACGAGCTCGCACAGGGTCTCGTGGGCGGCCTCGGCGCTGTCGCGGAGCTCCTCGGGAATCTCCGATTCGGTCTGCTTGGTGCCATCGCAATGGCGGGCCTTCATGCGCACAAGGTCGATGATGCCGTTGAAGTCATCGCCCGTGCCCCACGGGAGCGTGACGGCGCCCAGGCGCGTGCCAAAGCGCTCGCGGAGCATCTCGAGGCACATGTCGAAATCGGCGTTCTCCTTGTCCACGCGGTTCACGAACACGGCGCGCGCGAGGCGCAGATCCTCGGCCGCGTACCAGAGTTTGACGGTGGTGGGCTGCGGGCCCTCGGCGGCGTCGACCACGAACAGGGCCGTCTCGCACACGCTCATCGCCGCATAGGCGTCGCCGATGAAGTCGGGGTAGCACGGGGCGTCGAGCACGTTGATGCGGGCGTTCTTCCAGTCGATCGGCGCGATGGAGGTCGAGATTGAGAACTCACGCTTGACCTCCTCGGCATCGTAATCGAGCGTGGGCTTGGTGCCGCCGTGACCGCCCAGGCGAGCGGTCTTGCCGGAAAGGTGGAGCATGGCCTCCGCGAGCGAGGTCTTGCCCACCCCGCCTTGGCCTACGAGCACCACGTTCCTCACATTGCCAGTCTTGGGCGCACCCATGGGACACCTCCCTTTCCCAGCGCGCTGCGAGCGCGCCGAAAATGCGTGCGAGGTGCCCTGTGCATCCCCGCACGACAGCCGTATGGCATGAGCCTACCCAGTTTTACACGCGGATATATTGGCCTTTCGACCAGCGTGCACTCAGGCACGGTAAAGGGCTTGACGCGCGATACAAGCTATCGAGAAGCGGTACGGGTGCAAACAGGCCAAGCGCCGGGTAAAACAGATCGCATTCTGAGAGAGCCTGCAGCTACCCCTGCATCAGCGAACGGCGCACCGATGCGAGGACATCGAAACTGTTGGGAGCCACATCAAACGTGGACAGGAAGTGCACGAGCGCAGTGGCTGCGTTGAAGATACCGGCGTCAACCAGGCCTATCGCCGCCATCGCCGCCTGATCCCGCAGCTGGCTGACCGGCGCCACCGGTACGCCCTCGGCGCGGAGCAGGGCCACCGCCTCGTCGCGCGCCGGAGGACGGCCCAGGTGCGCCTCTTGCATGAGCTCGCGCATCTCCGCCTGCGTCTCGCCATAGAAGAACGAGTCGCGCGCCACCATGGCATAGCAGGCAAGGCCGAGCGACGGATCGCCACCCTGCCAGAAGAGGAAGCCCAAGCGGTAGTAACCGCAGGCGATATCGTTGGGATCCACCGCGACGCGCATGCCGTCGAGGATGACGCGGGCCGCATCGGAGTCACGGCCGGCCTCGCGATACGACAGCGCAAGCGTGTGGTATGAGACGAACGACGTGGGCGCCAACCGGACAAGTTCCTCGCCCAAACGAATCGCGTCCTCGTTGTTTCCCTGGTCACGGTATAGGCGGCATAGCAGGGAGCGCGCGTCGAACGCGGTATCGGGAATCTTGCGATACGTCGTCGAAGGATCCTCGTCGAACAGCCCAACTGCGATGCGTGCAATCATGTTCGAGCAGTACAACGGGCGCGCATCGCTCTCTTGCAGTACGTCCGCGGCATCGTAAGCGGCGATGATGTCGGAGACCTCCGCGGTCGCCGATGCCGCGGCGGCATCGCCTTGCGCAGCCTGCTCGTGCACCCTGTCGCAAAGCTCGCGGTACCTGTCGCGCAGGGGATCGTCGCCCACGTCGAAGATATCGAGCTCGGCGACGGTCTTGGCGCGCAGCGGGCCGACCAGGTGCGCAGGGAGCGAACGCTTGTCGTTCGCCATCTTGATATCGCGGTTGGGCAGGCCGGCATCGATGCGCTCGACCGGCACAAGCGAGCCGTCCACGTCCCGCTCCATGTTGATGGCGCGAAGCGAGAGCATCTTGATGAGCTCCTCGACGGACAGCGACGCCTCGAGGATCGCACCCGTCTGGATTGCCGGCACCGTCTCCATGGTGAACAACTGGCGGCTGAATTCGGCCGAGCACACCACCGCTCCGTCGATGTCGCGCTCGTGCGTCGTCACCACCGCGCGAATGACGCCGACGCTGGATCCGAAGGCGATGGCGGCGAGCGCCATGCTCAGGCGGAGCAGGTAGGCCACCTGCATGTCATCGCACGTCAGCGCAGTGCCAGACGCCGGAAAGGCACTCGCTACGGGAACCGTGACATCGATGGAGAACACGCCCGCCGACGCATCGCAGCCGAACAGGTAGTCGAAGCCAAACGGCGCGCGCAGCCCCTCCGCCGCCGCGGCGAAACGAGTGCGCACGTCCCACTCTCCGCCGCGCGCGGCATCTGTACCAAGCAGGCTGCTGTAGTCACTCTTGCGGTCGCTCGCGCGGATCGCGGTGCGGGCCACCTCGGCAAAGGAGCTCAGGGACTGGAGGGCCGCCCGCTCGCACTCATGCTCGCTGATGACCCCCACCATGGGCGAGGATTCCTCACCCAGATAATGCTCCATGAACACAAGGCGATTGAGCGCGCCCTCCACCGCCTGGAGGGTGTCCACCTGCTGTGGGGTCAGCTCGCGCTTGTCGCAGCCCGTCCAAAACAGGCCCGTCGAGCCGAGCCGGCGCAGGTCGATGTCGTGCGCGGCGGCGATTGGGCGCACGCCCTCGGCACCGGCATCCATCAACGTGCGGGAAGCGAAGCGCTCGAAATCACTCGCGCCCTCGCGCCTGCCGCGATACACGATCTCATCGAGCGCATCGGGATACGCGGAGCCGATCATGCCGTCGAGGATGTCGCCAACGGTCAAGAACGAGCTGGCGTCGCCCCGCTCCTTTGACAACACGTGGTACAGCACAAAGCACGCGGCGCCCATCTCATCGATGTCGTATGCCCCCTTGCCATATGCGCCCATATCGTTCATCGATGTGGCAACCGTGAGCTTATAGTCCTGAGGGCGCTGGGTGAATCGTACGACCTTGACCGGCCTACCCTCGGGGCGAACGTAGAAGAACGCGTCGCCCTCGTCGTCCTTGGACATCCCCGCATCGGCGTCGCGCGAGGGGCGCTCGGATAGAGGCTCGTCGCATTCGTAGACAGCGCCCCCGAGGGCAAGCCAGGCGTGGATTTTGACTTTACGTGATGCCACCGGCTCGACTAGGTAGCCCATGCTCTTCTCGGGCTGGGGCCTGATCGATTCGACGATCATGAACACGCGGCCCCGCTCCTGCCCGGGGAGCTCCCTGAGCTGCGTGGTCTTGGCAAACAGGGGAAGTTTGAACAGCTTATCCGACATGGCGACCGCTCCCATTCTCCCGCACGATCGGGCGGGTGTAACTGCTCACTCCATCCTATCAAAGCATGCGGTGCCCGCCCGCCACTCCCGCGAGCGGAAGCGCGCGCCGTCCGGGAGATCCTAGGCGTCGTCTATTCGCCCACGCGAGTCAGGAAAGCACGGGTACGCTCCTCGCGGGGGGCGTCGATCACCTGCTCGGCGGGGCCCTCTTCCACAATCACGCCGCCGTCCATGAACACCACGCGGTCGGCGACCTCACGCGCAAAGTTCATCTCGTGTGTCACCACAACCATGGTCATCTGCTCGGCGGCAAGGCCCTTGATCACGCGCAGGACCTCAGCGGTGAGTTCGGGGTCGAGCGCGCTTGTGGGCTCATCGAAGTAGAGGATCTCGGGGTTCATGGCCAGTGCGCGGGCGATGCTCACGCGTTGCTGCTGGCCACCGGAGAGCTGGCAGGGGACCTTGTCCTCACACCCTTCGAGCCCCATCTTGGCAATGAGCTCCCGGGCGCGCTGCTCTACCTCCCCCGCCGGGCGCTTCTGCACGCGCAACGGGGCATCGGTGATGTTACGCATCACCGTGAAGTGCGGGAAAAGGTTGTAGTTTTGAAACACCAGGCCGAATCTGCCGCGCGCCTGCTTGAGCGCCTCCCCCTTGGCGTAGACCGACCTACCGGAGGCGCCTTCCGTCGCAACGGCAAGATCACCATAGGACAGGGCGCCGCCATCGAGCGTCTCGAGCAGCGTCATGCAGCGCAGCAACGTGGACTTGCCGCCGCCGGATGGGCCGATAATGGCAACGGCCTCGCCGCGCTCAACCTCGAGCGAGATGCCGCGCAGCACCTCGGTACCCCCGAATGCCTTGCGAGCGTCTTTCATAGATACGACAGGCATATGAACCCCTTTGAAATTGCCGAGGGCGGATGCAGCGCACGGACCTTAGACGATGCGCGCGTCAAAGCTAGTCGTGGTAGTAGGAGAGCATCTTCTCGATGCGGCCCAACACCAATTCGACAGCGAAATTGAAGACCCAGTAGATCGCGGCGGCGATTGCGAAGGGCACCATACTCACCTGCGAGGCAACAAGGGCCTTGGCGGTGGAGAACATCTCGCCCACGCCAATGGCAAATGCCAGGGACGTGTCCTTCACCAGCGTGATGACCTCGTTGCCAATCGCCGGCATGATGCGCTTGACCACCTGTGGCAGCACGATGTAGAGGAAGGTCTGCGCCTTGGAATACCCCAAGACCTCGGCGGCCTCATATTGGCCGCGGGGGATGGATTGCAGGCCGCTGCGATAAATCTCGGCGAAATACGCGGCATAGTTGATGATGAACGCGACGATGGCCGCCTGCCACTTGGAGTCTGTGGTGAGCTGAATGCCGAACACGTAATACGGCATGAAGTAAATGGCGAACATCTGCAGCATGAGCGGCGTGCCACGCATAACCGAAATATAGGCGCGCGTGATCCCGCGCACGACCTTGAAGCGGCTCACGCGCAACAACGCCACCGGAACGCCAAGCGGAAGCGCACCGATGAGCGTAAACGCGAAGATCTGCAAGCTGGTGAGAAAGCCCTCTCCCAGCATTTGAACCATAGTCGTGATTTCCAAGATATCTCCCGGTCTGTTTCTACCGCCTGAACGACTCTACCATGCAAACGCCCTCCGCAGCAGGCAATCGCGCCTCCAACCACGCGAACGGCTTTTCCAGGTGCCTCAGATCGGCGCGAACGCAAAGGCGCGGTGTGCGGATACGGCCCAAGCAACGCGCAAGGCTTTTCTAGGTGCCCCAGGTTCGCCCGAACGCAAGAGCGCCCATCACCAGCGGGCTTCCCAGGTGCCCCAGATCCGGCCGAACCCAAAGGCGCGGTGTACGGTGGTACATAAGCCTTTGGGTTCGGCCGGAGGTGGGGTGCTTGGGGAGGCCGACTATTTGAGCTGCCAGTTGTCCATGCTCAGCCCCTGATCAGCGTACTTGGCCGCGATCGTCTCGACTGTACCGTCCTCGTACAGCGCCTTTAGCGCCTCAGTCACGGCCTTCGCGGTCTTGGTGTCGCCCTTCTTGAAGCCGACGGCGTAGTTCTCCTCGGAGAGGCACTCGTCGAGCATGACATAGGCATCGGGCTTGGCGGCCATCTGATACCGCGCGATGGAGAGGTCGCAGGCGACGGCGTCGACGGCGCCGGACTCGAGCTGCATGAACGCCGTGTTGTACTCGCCGATGGTATCGAGCGAGGCGAAGGTGGCGGCGAGGTCGGCGGCATCGCCCTCGAGCACATCCTCGGCGGCGGAGTCAACCTGGGTCACGACGGTCTTACCGGCGAGGTCTTCCTGCGAAGCGATGCCGCTGTCGGCGCGAACCACGATGACCTGTGCGTTGAGCATGTAGGGATCGGAGAAGGTGTAGTCCTTCTCACGGCCCTCCATGGTGAACCCGTTCCAGATGCAGTTGATGGCACCGGAGTCGAGCAACGTGTCCTTGGCGTCCCAGTCGATGGGCTCGAGCTTGATCTCCCAGCCCTCCTTCTCGGCGACCGCCTGGGCAAGATCGAGGTCGAAGCCGGTGTACTCGCCATCATCACCCACATAGCCATAGGGCGGGTAGGACTGGTCGAAGCCCACAATCAGCTTGCCCGTGGCCGCAGCGGAGGTATCCGCCGCTGCCTTGGTGGCAGAGCCGGCGCTAGAGCCCTCGTTGGTGGCGGCCGGCGTGCCACCGCAGCCGGCAAGCAGCGTGAGCGAGAGGGCAGCAGAGGCGACGCCCGCCACAAGAGAGCGACGCGTCATGGAGCGGGCGGCGGTCACGGAGAGGGTCTTCTGGTCCTTATTCATACTGTGTCCTTTCCCCTGTATGCACTTTACTTAACTAAAGTGTGATGGTCAACGGTTGGAAGAATAACACTTTAGTTTGACGAAGCGCAAGGAACACCATCGAGATTGCCGCTCTGTTACGGGGCCACCTCATGAGATGTGTACAATGGGGCCTGGCCTCAATGTACCAACTTCTTTGGCGAATGGATTGCCCATGGCGAAGCAGAACAAACCGGCATCCGCGGATCGCAAGGCACCCTGCCCGATCATGCGCCAATGCGGCGGATGCGAATGGCTGGGGCTCCCCTACCGCAAGCAGCTCGCCCGCAAGCAGCTCGCCATGTCCGACCTGTATCGGCCTCTCATCGAGCGCTTTGGATGGCGTGTCGATGTCGACCCCGTACTCGGCATAGGACCCTCGCGCGAGACGGGGCCCGTCACCGTGGCGGATGCACCACTCCCGGCACCGCGGTCGTTTCGCCACAAAGCGGCCACGCCCTTCGCCCCCGGCGCATGTGGCGAAGTACGCAGCGGTTTCTTCGCCCGGGGAACGCACGATATCGTCCCCTGCCCCGCCTGCGCCGTTGAAGCGCCCGGGGCGCGTGAACTCCTGGGCGACGTCGCGCGTTTCGCAACCGAACTCAACATCCCCGCTTACGACGAGGACCTCCGCCGCGGCCAGCTTCGTTACGCCGTGCTCCGTTGCGGATGGCGCACGAAGGAGGCGATGCTCACCCTTGTCACTCGCACGCGCGAGGTGCCGCACCTCGAGGAGCTTGTCGAACTCGTCTCCCAAGCCCATCCCAAACTGGTGACGATCGCCCAAAACGTCAATCCACGCGTTACCAACGCGATCCTGGGTGGCGAAACGCGCATCCTACACGGCGAGCCCCGCATGCGCGACGAGCTGCTCGACTGCACATTCGAGATCTCCCCCGTCTCCTTTTACCAAGTCAATCCGCAGCAGACAGAAGTGCTCTACCTACAGGCAATCGAGGGCATGGACCTGCAAGACGGCACCGTGGTCCTCGACGCGTACTGCGGCAGCGGCACCATCGGCATCGCCGCGGCCGCTCACGCCCGCAAACAGGGCGTTCGCATACGCCTCGTGGGCGTGGAGCGCAATGTGGAGGGGGTGCGCGACGCCGTGCGGAACGCACAGATCAACGGCCTGGCGGACACGGCGGAATTCATCGCCCGCGACGCGACCGAGTACATGAGAGAGGCCGCCGACGCGCACATGCACGTGGATGTGGTCGTTATGGATCCTCCGCGGGCGGGGTCGACGCCGGAATTCATCGAAGCCGCAGCGGCGCTCGCCCCGCGGCGCATCGTCTACATCAGCTGTAACCCGGTAACGCATGTGCGCGACCTCGCGGTTCTCGGCGAGAACGGTTACCGCGTTGAACGCCTCACGCCCGTGGACCTCTTCCCCCACACAAGCCATACGGAGATGGTTGCGACCCTCACGCGAGCGCACATCTAAACGGCACCGCTCTCCGTCAGGTCATCCTCGTCAATCGCGTTCATCCAAGCGATGTACGTACTCGGATAATGGCTGTAGAGCATGCGGACCGGATCGACGCGCGCGGCGACGGACGCAAAGACCGCACATGCACCGCGTGGGGTCACCAGCTCCTCAACCGACCCGATACCCTGCGCGACGTCGGTCAGCACCGCATCGACCACGTGTTTGTCGGACGGGTCGGCGCCGCACGCCACTCCAACCGATTGCTCATACAAGCGCTCCATCGCGGTGCGGAGCTCATCGAATCCCTCTGCATCAACCGCGGGGAGTGCCTTGTCGATGCCGTAGCGCTCGTATCCCCATGTACGCAACGGCAGGTAGGGCATGATGTCGGAAGGATTCGCGATGTTGAAGATATTGGCGTATCGCGCATCGTGCGCCTGGGCGTTGAGCGTGGTGGCGGGAGAAGCGAACGTGTAGGCGTACACCCGGTCAATGCCGGCGAGGGAATCGGCGCCCGCAACAGATGAGGTGACGGTCCCGGCCCGGCAGTCGTCGATTTCCGCGGCGGCGAGGTTCGCGATTGCACCGCCCCTGCTGTGGCCCACCAACAGCACCGAAACCTCCGCGCCATCGCCAGCGGACTCATCCGCCCATGCAGCCACCTCACCGCAGATCTCCCGCGCGGCACGGCAATATCCGCCGTGGTCGCTCGTCTCGTCCGTTGCGAGATCGAGGTTGCTCAGCCATTCGGACCCGTAGCTTCCCCGTATGCTCACCAGGATCACATCGCGGGGCGAGCCCTCTTGGCCGTCACCGCCCGATAATGCCAGACGTTTGCGGGCGATCGTGTACGCCACGCCGTCGGCATCGTCCGTCACCAGATTGAGGACCTCGTCCAGCACCTCGCTGCGAAACCGATACGAATCGGTGCACACCTCGTCAAAGCCGAGTTGCGCCAGAGCCTCTTCCATATACGCGGGCTGGTTGCTCCCCGACTGGTAATAACCAGACTCGGAATACGCCAGGGCCGCCAAAACGGAACTCGCCCGCGCGAGCTCATGGTTGTACACATGTTCGTCTCCGGTGAACCACGAATCATCCCACGTCACGCTTGTGGACGCCTCCCCGCTGCCGGGAGCATCGAGGCTCGTGTAGGTGAGCTCGGCGCTAAAACGCGCGGGCAGCGGAGCCTCTTCGCCATACGCCGCGGGCAGAGCGGAAGAAGCCGTCACGTTCGCACGCGTAGACTCCTGGACGCGGCGCGTATACAGACGAGCGGAAGCGGTGAGCGTCCCTGCGATCAGCAGCAAGAGGCACGCCAGCGGAACGCGGCGCAGCACCGCGCGCACTCTGCCCGATCGTCTTGCCATGAGCCGCCTCCCTCGCATCGGGCTTCAGAATATCAGGCGCGCTCGCTCGGCGTGTGACGAAAACCTTACATTTTGGTGGGGGTTTCTTAAGAAGCTATGATTGCTCTCCCAGCACCTGAGACAGATCGCATACACCCGAGGCGGCAAGTTCGCGCAGGAACGGCTCGCGACCGCGGTTCATGATGAGCTCCTCGGGGAAATGGATCTCCTCGAGCATGCGCTCGACCGCGGAGAACCGCCCAATCTGCGGGGCGATGTGCGCGTCGCTCGACACGGCGATACCCACGCCCATCTCGGCGCAACGCTCGGCGATCTTGCGGCACACGCCCTCGTGCTTGCTACCGCCCTCCAGCGAGTGCTCGTTGACCTCGATGAGCTTATGGTGCTCCTTGGCGCAGGCGAGCACCGTGTCGAGGTCGTACGGCAGGCCCGAACGGCCCGTGTGGCCGAGGATGAAGACACGCGGTTGTTCAAGCACGGCGACGTACATGTCGGTGATGTCGGAGATCGAGCAGCCCTTGGCAAAATCCGTGTTGTGGACGCTCGCGATGACGTAATCCGCCGATTCGGTCACGCGCTCGAACAGCGAGCGCTCGCTTGCATACGTGCCGCCGGTGATGCTCTCGCGGCAGGGGATATCCTGGCCGAACAGCGACCCGTCGAGCCCTTCGATGTCCGCCTCGCAGCCGTGCAAGACGGTGACGCCCTCCCAGGTTCGCGGCCAAATCACCGTGTTGAGGAAGAACTGGAAGTTGCGAATATGCTGCTCGGGGTAGAGCATGCTGCTCAAGTGGTCGGTCGATCCCAAGATCTCGAGGCCGGCGGCAGAGGCCGCCCGCACGTTCTCCTGGATGGTCGAATACGCGTGGCGCGAGTAGAGCGTGTGCGTGTGGACGTCTCCCAAGATACGGTATGCCATGGTGCCTGCCTTCCTCGATTGCGGACTCCGTACATGATACCCGCACGGAAAGCACCCGTGCATCTGGGGCACGGACGCATGGCAGATGGCGACGAACGAGCAGCGCGACGCAATGCCCGGAGGAGCCCGGTTCTAGCGATACGAATCCATGAGCGCTTGCCAAGCGGGCAGCGAGCGCTCGATGGTCTCGTAGCTCACGCAGTAGCCCACGCGCACCCAACCCGGGGTGCCAAAGCTATCGGACGGCACGGGCAGCAGCTCGAACTGGCGGGCGCGCTCGCAAAACGCCTCGGCATCCGGCTCAAGCGCACGAACCCACAGGTAGAAGGCACCCTGCGGCTCGACCATTGAGTACCCCATCTCCCCCAGGGAATGCATGAGCGCGCGGCGGTTACGGTCGTAGGCCTCGACATCACAGGGCTCGTCAACGCAGTCGATCACCACGCGCTGGAACAGCGACGGCGCACACACGAACCCCAGAGCGCGAGCGGAGCCCGCCACCGCCGCCATGACGCGGGCGCTCTCATGACAGCTGGGGGGCACGAGCACCCAGCCCACGCGCTCGCCCGGCAGCGACAGCGACTTGGAGTAGGAATAGCACACCACCGTATGCTCGTAGATGGACGGAACCCACGGGACCTCCGCACCGTACGTGATCTCGCGATAGGGCTCATCCGAGATGATGAAGATGGGGGCCTCTCGGTCGCGATTCACCTCGAGCAGGCAGTTTGCAAGGCGCTCCAGCACATCGCGGGAGTAGACCGCGCCCGTGGGATTGTTGGGCGAGTTCACGATGATGGCCGCCGTGCGCGGGGTGATGGCACGCATGATGCTACCCACCGAGAGCTGGAACGTGTAGGGCTTCGCCGGTGCCTCCACACACGTGCAACCGCACGACTCGATCCACACCTTGTACTCGGGGAAATACGGGGACACCACGACGACCTCGTCACCGGGGTTGGTGAGGGCATGCAGCGTGCAGGAGATGGAGGCGGCGGCGCCCACGGTCATGAACACATCGGAGGCCTCATACGCCGTATCGAACCGACGATTGAGCGACGCCGCCACCGCGGCACGCGCAGCGGGCAGGCCGGGCGCGGGCGTGTAGCCGTGCAGCTCCTCGGGGCTCAGCTCGGCAAGCGAGCGTTCAATGGAAGCGCGCACGGCATCGGGCGCGGGGATGCTCGGGTTGCCAAGGCTGAAGTCGAACACGTTCTCGGGACCAATCTGGGCCTTGCGCTCGCATCCGTACGCGAAGATCTCGCGAATCTTCGAACTTGCCGCGCCGTATGCGTACATGGTCTCGTTCAACATAGCAGCCCCGTTTCCGTGCGGTTGGTTTTGCCCCATGATACCCACGACGGCGAAGCAATCTGACACGTTGCTTCGAATTAACTGAAATTTGCGAGAGAGATGCACAGCATGGCGGCCTAGGTGTTAAGTGCCAAAACGTTGCTTACACCAAGGTGGTAACAATTGGACGCATTTTACGCATTCTCGTCCGCTATGAAGCAGACGAATATCGAAATAGCAACCGAATTGAAAAAGTGGGCCTTCGCCAAGGAAGACCCGCTCTGGGATGGGCAGCGCATTATGGAAAACTACCCAGATATGCGATGGTTCGAATCCGCTTTACTTCAGATCGGGCCAGAAGTCCTTGTTGGCCTCGATCATGTCGTCGAGGACCTCCTTGGCCACCGTCATGGACGGCACCGTCTTGTTGAGCGTGAAGGCCTGGAGCGCCTTCTCGTAGGAGCCCTCGATGCAGGCCTCGACCACGAGCTTCTCGGAGTTGAGCTGCTGCATCATGAGACCCTGCTGGAACAGCGGAATGTTGTCGCGGGAAATGACCTCGGGGCCGTTCTTGCCGATATAGGCGGGCAGCTCGACCATAGCGTCATAGGGCATGTTGGGAATGGCGCCCTTGTTCTGGCAGATCACCAGGAAGCGGGCCTTGGTGTCGTTCTTCAACGCGACGGCCAGATCGGCAATCCAGTCACCGTGGCTGCCGGCGTAGAAGGTGCTCTCGTCGATCTCACCCGTCTTCTCGTACCGGTCGATACCGGCGAACAGATTGGCCTCGCGGGTCTCCTCCACCTCGTTGGCGCGGGTGCGCTCGGGGTTGGAGTGCTCCACAAACTCCTTCTGCTGCAGGTAGTAGTTGAGATAGGTGTTGGGCAGGTACTCCGGGAAGAGCTCCATGATCTCGTAGACGCCCTTCCACACGTAGTACCAGGAACCCTTCGTATGACGATTCTGCTTACTCTCGTCCTCGTTGTCGGTGTTGGACTTCATAAGCGAGCTCATGCCCTTGAGGTAGCTGCTCGGCAGCAGGATCTCATGCTCCTTGATGTAGGCGCGCAGCTGCGGGAGCACCTCCTCGCCCTTGTGGCGGATGCTGGTGAACCAGCCGAAGTGGTTGAGGCCGAAGTAGTCGTACTCAACGTCCTTCTTGTTGATTTCGAGCGCGGCGCACACGAGGTCGATGATGGCGATGGGCATGTCGCAGATGTTGATGATGCGGGCATTGGGGCGCATCTTGCGGCAGGCTTCGGACACGATTGCCGCCGGATTGGAGTAGTTCAAGATCCAGTAGCTGGACTTTGCGTACTTCTCCACATCGTCGATAAGCTCGATCATGGGGAAGATGGTGCGCATTCCGTAGGCGAGGCCGCCGCAGCCGCAGGTCTCCTGACCCACGCAGCCGTGACGCAGCGGGATCTTCTCGTCCTGCTCGCGCATGGCGTAACCGCCCACGCGCATCTGAGCGAACACGAAATCGGCGTCGGTGAAGGCCTCGGCCTTGTCGGTGGTCACCGTGAGCTTGATGTCGAGTTTGAGGTCCTCATGCAAAATCCAGTCGACGAGCACGCCCACTTTGCGCTGGCGTTCCTCGTTGATGTCGTACAGACGGATCTCGTCGACCTCGAGCTCGTCCTTGCGCAGGGCGATAGACTTGACGATGCCGGGAGTGAAGGTGGAGCCGCCACCAGCCAGAGTAATGATCATTGAAGTAACGCTTCCTTTCGTGACACGAATTACGAGTGCGAACTTCGCTTGCCTAAATGGGTGCCCGGATGGCACCCCCATGCGGGGCCGAGCGGGCTTGCGCGCCCGGCCCCGGTTTCCCACCGCCGTTAGGGAAACATGACGGTATGGGAGCCGATTACATCTTCTCGAGCGCGTCCTCGACGGCGCCGCGCACGCTGGCGACCTTCATACCGAAGATAATCTGAACGTCGTTGCCCTTGCGCACGATGCCGCTGTTCTCCATGCGGTTGATGAAGTCCTCGTTCACGAGGCTCTCGTCGGCGACGCTCACGCGCAGACGGGTGAAACAGTTCTCGACGGACTGGATGTTTTCCTTGCCGCCCAGGCCCTTGATGAGGTCGAGGATGGCATCGTCGCCGGCGGTGTCGACAGCGGCCGCCGGAGCTGCGGCGTCGGGGGCGGCCACGGCGGAGGCGTCGTCCTCATTGCCCTCGCGGCCCGGGGTGTGCAGCTTGAGCTTCTTGATGAGAACGGTGAAGATGACGAAGTACAGGGCGGCATTGACCACGCCGAGCACAAGCATCATGGGCCAGTTGGTCTTCTCGACACCCAGCACCAGGTTGGACACCACGATGTTGATGATGCCACCCGCGGTGGAAGCCGGGATGTTGAGGACCTGCAGCAGCACGAGGCTGATACCGGACAGGATGGAGTGGACCACGAACAGGACGGGAGCCGAGAACACGAACAGGAAGTCGATGGGCTCGGTGATGCAGGTGAGGACCGCGGTGATCATGAGCGGGATGATGACGGCGCGGGTCTTGTCCTTGTTCTGCTTATAGGCGGTCACGATGAACGCGGCGCCGATGCCCAGGTACGGCCACAGGTTGTTGAAGGTGTAGCTGTTGAAGTAGGTGCTGGGAGAGAAGGGCACGCCCTCCATGGCCATCTCGGCAACGCGTATGGGGTAGGCGCCGGCGATGACGGTCTCACCCAAGGCGAGGGTGCCGCCCACATCGGAGAACTGGAACGGGGTGTAGATGAGGTGATGCAGGCCGAGAGGAACAAGCAGCTTGTTGAGCATGCCGTACACGAACAGGCCGATGCTGCCGCTCTCCTGGATCATGCCAGCGAGCGACGCGATGGCGCCCTGAACGGGCGGCCACACCACGCAAGCACCGGCACCCAGAACAAGGGAGATCACGATCATGATGAGGAAGGGGAAACGCACGCCCGAGAACATGGACAGGGCCACGGGGAACTGCTTGCCACCGAACTTGTTGAACACCCAGCCGGCAAGGCAACCGAGCACGATGCCGCCGAACACGCCCATGTCGAGGACCTGGATGCCGAGGACGGAGGACTGGCCGGTGCCCACGAGACCGAGTTGCGTGGGCTCGGCGAGCATGCCCATCGCCTCGAGCACGATGTTGTTGGCGTTCAGGAACAGGAAGAACGACATGAGGCCGATGAGAGTGGCATGGCCCTTGTCCTTCTTGGCCATGGCGCCCGCAATGCCCGCGCAGAACAGCACGGCCAGATTGTTCACGATGAACATAAGGCTGTTGTAGATCACCTTGCCGCTGACGGCGAACACGGGAAGCTGCAGGAACGGAACGGCAGCCACGATGGTCTGGTTGGTGAGGAGGATACCCAAGATCAGCACGGTGCCCGCCACGGAAAGATACATCAACGGCTGCACGATGGACTTGGAAAACACCTCCAACGCGCTCTTCAGATTTGCCATTACCCAAAACTCCTTTCTTCTTGCCCGCGCTCTACTCGGCGGCGGATGGGGCCGCTGGCGCTTCGGCGCGTGCGGCATTGACGAGATTCATGATGTGGTACACCAGGTAACCCTTCTCGGCGTCCGCGACCGCGCACCCGTAGGTGCTCGCCACGTGCCCGCCAATGCGCTCGGTGCACTCGAACGCGGCGGGATACTGGTCTTTACCCAAATGGAACAGGAAGGTGTCCTCCGACTGCACGACGCTCTTGTCGAGCACGCGCTGGGCGAAGAACTGCAAGTGGCGCAGGAAGCGCTCGTATTGGATGGACTCCTCGTCGTACACGAGGTCGAATGCCTCGGCCACGATACCCAAAATCTCATTGATCATGCTGATGGACAGCATGAGGTGGTCGGCGCGCTGCCGCATGGTGGCGTTCACGATGTGAAGCGTTATGAAGCCCACCTCGCCCTCGGATACGCGAATGCCCAGGCGGTCCTCGATGATGTCCTGCGCGCGGAGGGCCAGGGCGAACTCCTTCTTATAGAACCGGCGAGTCTCCATAAGAAGGGGATTGTCGCAGGGAACCTCAGCGCGCTCACGCTCGATGGCCATGGAGATATGGTCGGTCAGCGCGATGAGGACGTTGTCGTCGACATCGCTTCCCAGCTCCGCGCGGAGCATGGCGACAATATCCTCGGCAACGGAGAGATACTCGCTGGGAATGCCCTTGATGAGACGCTCGAGGCGGTTGAGCGAATCGGGATCGTCGAGGGTGAATACCTTCTCAACGGCGGATGTGTCAAGCTCGTCGCCGCGCGAGCGGCCGAACGTGATGCCGCGGCCGATGGCGATGCGCTCGACGCCCTCGTCCTCGACCATGGCTACATTGTTGTTGTAAATGCGCTTGATGACCATAACCGCTCCCGCGTGTATCCCGTGCCCGTCTTGGCGATACGCCTAGGCGAAGCTCAGCACGCGCTCACCGAAGGCGACGGAGCCCGGCTCGCACGTAGCAACGGTAAGCCCGGCGGGAACCTCGGCGGCGATCACCATCGTGGTGTCATCGTAACCCGCGGCGGCAATCTTGTCGCGGTCGAACGTCACGAGCAGCTGGCCCTGCTCGACGTAGTCGCCCTGGGCGACGTGGGCGGTGAAGCCCTCGCCCTTCATGTCGACCGTGTCGATACCGATATGCAGCATAACAGCCACGCCGCTCTCGTTCTTGATGGCGAGCGCATGGCACGTGGGGAACAGCGCCTCGACCGTGCCCGAGAAGGGCGCGACGAGCTCACCGGAGACGGGCTTGATGCCAATACCGTCGCCCATGGCCTTGCTGGAGAATACCGGGTCGGCGACCTCGGCGATATCCATGGCGGTGCCGGGAACCGGGCACAGCGCCGAGATGCCAGTTGCAGCTGCCGGCGCGTCCTCGGTGGAGGGTTGCTCCGCGACAGCGTTCTCGTTATGGGAAGCGGTTTTTTCCGCGGCCTGCTTGCCGCCAAAGAGATTGGAAAGGAAACCCATGGTTCTCACTCCTTCGCCGCGTCGCGGCATAAAAATAACCCCACCAAACAGACTGCCGGCATGGCCGCGAGCAGTCCAAGAGTTTGGTGAGGCCCAAGAGTGGTTCGAGGTAACCTTCCGCATTTCTTGTTTGCAGGCGAGAGTATAAAAACCAGAAGGCCCCATCGTCAAGTTGATGGAGCCTTCTTTTTCTTGTGAACGGTCTGATTTTCCCGGCGAGCGGCATGGGCTACTTGGCTGAAGGGTCGGCCCCAACGGAAGCATCCCCGTCGGGGGCACACGGCTTGCTGACGCCCTCGTCTGCAACGGCTGCCTGCGCGAACGCAGCCGCCTCGGCGGCGATCTCCTCGTCGCTCTGGCGCGGCTTGGCGCGACGGGCGCGCTCGGCCTCGACAACAGCGGGGTCGGCACCGTTGGCGGCTGCCTCGTTGCGCGCCTCCTTGGCGGCAGCGATATCGCCCTCGCGCTCCAGATACGCATCCCACTCGTTGTTGAGCAGGGCATCGACGGCCTCGCCCTCAACGGTCTCGCGCTCAAGCAGAACCTTGGCCATAAGGTCAAGTTGATCGCGGCGGGCAGAGAGGATCTCGGCTGCGCGTTCATGCGCCTCACGCATGATGCGCTGGACCTCGGTATCGATGCGACGAGCCGTCTCCTCGGAGTAATCCTGATGGTCGGCGTAGTCGCGGCCGAGGAACACCTGATGCTGGGCCTCGCCGAACACCTGCGTGCCCAGCTCCTCGCTCATGCCCAAGCGCGTGACCATCTCGCGAGCCAGCTTGGTGGCGCGCTCAAGGTCGTTGCTCGCGCCAGACGTGATGTCCGTGCACATGAGCTCCTCTGCCACGCGACCGCCCAGGAACACGGCGAGCTCGTCGAGCATCTCGCGACGCGTCTTAAGGAAATGGTCCTCGGCCGGCAGCTGCATGGTGTAGCCGAGCGCTTGGCCGCGGCTGATGATCGAGATCTTGTGCACCGGGTCGGCGTTGTCCAAAACGTGGCCCACCAGTGCGTGACCGCTCTCGTGGTAGGCGATGGTCGTACGTTCGGCCTCGCTCATCACGCGGCTCTTACGCTGCGGACCCGCCATGACGCGTTCCATGGACTCCTCGATCTCGTCCATCGAGATGAGCGAGCGGTTGCGGCGGGCGGTGAGCAGAGCCGCCTCGTTGAGCAGGTTCGCCAAGTCGGCACCGGCAAATCCAACCGTGAGCTGCGCGAGCTTCTCAAAACTCACGTCCGTGTCGAGCGGCTTGTTCGCCGCGTGCACGCGCAGGATCTGCTCGCGGCCGCGTACGTCGGGGCGGTCGACCGTGATCTGGCGGTCAAAGCGGCCCGGACGCAGCAGCGCCGGATCGAGCACATCGGGGCGGTTGGTAGCGGCGATGAGGATCACGCTCTCGCTCTCCTCGAAACCGTCCATCTCGACGAGCAACTGGTTGAGCGTCTGTTCGCGCTCGTCGTGACCTCCGCCCAGGCCCGCGCCGCGCTGACGACCCACGGCGTCGATCTCATCGATGAAGATGATCGCCGGAGCCTGCTCTTTGGCGTTCTTAAAGAGGTCGCGCACGCGCGAGGCACCCACACCCACGAACATCTCGACGAACTCGGAGCCGGAGATGGTGAAGAACGGCACGCCCGCCTCGCCTGCGACTGCCTTGGCAAGCAGGGTCTTACCCGTGCCGGGAGGACCAACCAATAGCACGCCGCGCGGAATCTTGGCGCCCAATTTACGGAAGCGCTCGGGGTCGGCGAGGAAGTCACGGACCTCCTCGAGCTCCTCTACTGTCTCATCGATGCCCGCAACGTCCTTGAACTTGACCTTGGGACGCGTTGCCGGAGTCGTCTTGGCGTTCGTCTTGCCAAACTGCATGGCCTTGTTGTTGGCGCCCATCATCTGGCGCATGAAGTACATCATCGCGATGATGATTACGGCGGTGGGCAGAATTGCCAGCAGCAGGTTCATCAATGCATCGGGATCCTCGGTATCCACCTTGTACGTGGTCTTGGGATGCTCGGCCATGAGCTCGGCCAGCGAATCGGAGCCCACATAGGTGGAGGTGAACGTTTCCAAGTTCTTCTTGGACCGGCTCTCGCCCTCGGGCCAATACGTGCCGCTCACCGTACCGTCGATCACCGTATAAGTTGCCTCGTCAACGCGACCTGCCTCCACGGCGGCAACAAAATCACTGGTAGCGAGCTCCGTGGGCTTATCACCCTGACGAAGACCGCCACCGAGATTCCAAAACGTGTAACCAAGCAGAATGCAGGCGAAGGCAAAGTAGATCCATCCCGTGCGCGAGGGACCTCCCGCCCCTTCGGGTCCACCAAAGGGCCCGAAGCCATTGCCGCCCCGGTTACCACCATCGTCCGTAGGACCCACTCCCTGCGGGGGCGTTGGCCCGCCATTTCCATTGCCGGACCCGCCTCCCTCAGCAAGGAGGGCGACGGGTCCCCGTGCGTAATCGTCTGTGCGATCGGTCATGCTATGCGTAAACCTCCGGTTTGAGAACGCCCACATAAGGCAGATTGCGGTAATGCTCGGCATAATCCAAGCCATAGCCCACCACAAAGGCATCGGGGCAGTGCGTGCCCACGTACTTGGGATCGATGGCCGCCTGCTTGCCCTCGACGTCCTTCCACAGGAAGGTGCAGACCTCGAGCGAAGCGGGACCACGGCTGGCGAGGTTCGCCATGAGATACTTGAGCGTTAGGCCGGAATCGAGAATGTCCTCGACGATGAGAACGTCGCGACCCTTGATGTCGATGTCGAGGTCCTTGATGATGCGCACGATGCCCGAGGACTTGGCGCCGTCGCCGTAGCTCGACACGGCCATGAAGTCGATGGAGAGCGGAGCGTCGATGGCGCGCATGAGGTCGCCCATGAAGACGACCGCGCCGCGCAGGACGGCGATCAGCACAAGGTCCTTGCCCTGGTAATCCTCGGAGATCTGCGCACCCAGGCGCTTGACCATGGCGGCGATGTCCTCCTCCGAGAACAGGACCTTCTCAACATCGGGATGAATCGTTTCCATGGATACCCTTTCATGGCGCGTATGCAGATAATTGCAGCATACCCGTTTGGGAGTTACTGCACGTCCGCAACGGGACGAAATGTCAATTTTACCAAGACTTTGCTGGTGGCGGTGCATTTAAAGCGATCGTCCAAACGAACTGGTGCCACCCACACGATCGCACCGCCGGGGGAAGTCCGCACCACGGGCGTGTACGCGCGCTCGGAACGTGGAATTTGCGCCTCATTAAGGAGATCCGAAAGCTTCTTGCTGCGCCCGCACATGCCAAAGGGGCAGAGCATGTCGCCCGGCGCCGGGACATCCACCCACAGGCGCAGCCCGTCTCGACTCGGCACGGACGAGCCCGCAACGCCCCAACGCTGGTCCTCCGCCAAGCGCGGGAGATCGTGCGCCGCATAGCCGAGCGCCGCCGCGTCGATCAGCACCGATGCGGGCGCGTCGCTTGTCGCCGAGAGCGCGTCCCCACGTGCGGACGACACCTCCCGCGCCAAGGCGACGCCGTCGGTGCCGGCGGGAAGCTCCACCAACTCCGCCTCGACCACGCCACCTGCCGCCGTGCGCAACTGCCCGGGAATCGCAAGCCAGCCTGCAGTGGCGCGTTCGCGCTCCTCGGGCGTTCGCAGGGCGAGCGTGCCGAACTCGATGCGCGCATCGATTCCCGCCGGAAGGGTCACGGAGCCCTCCGCGCGAGCCACGCAGGCAAGGACCGCCTCCACATGGCGCATCTCCAAACGCGCCTCGGTATCGAGCTCGCGTACGGCCAGGCGCACGATGCGTCGCGCGATGGCAACCTCCGCCGCCGCGAGACGCGCGGCGTCGAGCACGATGAGCCCCGCAGCCCGACGGCGCTCGCAACCGCGCAGGGCAGTCGCGGCGAGCTGAGACATGAACGCGTCCTCGTCGCCCAAGATGTCGCACGCCGCGCTCACGCTGCGCTCCACGTTCGGATTGCGTTCCTGCGCAACGGGCATGAGGCGGTGACGCACGTAGTTGCGTAGATACCTCGTGTCTTGGTTGCTCGCGTCCTCGCGCCACGGCTGGCCGGCGACCTCCAAATAGCGCACCAGCTCCTCATGCGTTCGGTCGAGCAGGGGGCGCACGATGATGTTTCGCCGGCGCGGGATGCTCGAGAGCCCAGCCGCGCCGGAGCCTTTGATGGCATTCATGAAAAACGTCTCGGCTCGATCGCTCGAGGTGTGAGCCGTGAGAATCCGCGCGGCGGAGCGAGGGGTTCCCGCTTTTCGCGAGAGCTCCCCTACATACCGGCGCGCTGCGGCATAGCGAACCTCGCGTGCGGCACCCTCGAGGTTTTGCCCGCCCAGATCGGCAAAGCTCGCGTGCTCGACGCAAAGCGGCACCCCCAGCTGTTCGCAGAGGGCGCGCACGAACTGCTCGTCGCCATCGGACGCCTCTCCCCGCAGATGATGATTCACGTGAAGCACATGGAGGCGCTCGCGAGCGATGCGCGTGCGGCCCCTACCGTCGTCCATATCGAGCGTTCCCGTGCACGCCAGGAGCAACAGCGCCGTTGAGTCCGCACCGCCTGATACCATGAGGACAACGGGGGCGCGCCGCTCGAGCGCCCGAGCGGCGGGCGCCGTGGCGCGTCGCGTGCCATACCGTTGGGAAACTGTGGGCATGTCCCACCCCTTCTGCCATATCCACCTGTACGCATTGTATCTGCGAGGAGCCTGTAACGCCATGAAGCAACCAGTCGCAACGCCGTTCCCGCGTCCCCTTCACCTTCACATCCTCGGAAGCGGGTCGCAGGGCAACTGCGCCCTCATCGAAGGGCCTCAAGGGCTCATCATGATCGATGACGGCTTTTCCCGCCGGGAGGTGCTCACCCGCATGCACGACCTCGACCTGAACGAGGACGACGTGCGTGCGCTTATCCTCACGCACGAGCACAGCGACCATGTGAGCGGCGTGTCCGTGTGGGTCAAACGCTTCGACGGGCCTCTGTTCGCGAGCTCGGGCACGGCGGAAGCGCGCAAATACCTCGCCTGCCTGCCTTTTGAGACGTTCATGCCGGGCGAGGTCCTCGAAGTCGCCGGAGTGCGCGTTGAGACCTTCCCCACCTCGCACGACGTCGTCAATCCGGTGGGTTTTAGATTCTCCTGCAATGGAGACTCGATCGGCTATGCCACCGATACCGGCACCCTGCCGCCTGGCGCCATGCGTCTGCTTGCCGATGTGCGCATTCTCGCGCTTGAGAGCAACCACGACGTGCCGATGCTCCGCACCGGCTCCTATCCTCGCTACCTGCAGGACCGCATCATCTCCGAACGCGGGCACCTCTCCAACGCGCAAGCCGCCGAGGCGCTACCGCAGCTGATCACCAGCCGAACCGAGCACGTGGTCGCCATGCACATCTCGCAGGAGAATAACCGCCCGAGCCTCGCCGTGCGCGCACTGGCCGAAGCCGTAGGGGCACAGCTGGACGACGAGCTGGGCTCGAGCGCCACACTCGACCGAGGCAGCGAAAAGCCGGCGCTCCGCATCCGAAGCGCCGGCCAAAACCGTCCGATATCAATCTTCTAACGCGCTGCCACGTTAGTCGATGGAGATCTTCGTGACGTTCTTCTTCTCGACGAACTTGGGCACGTTAACCGTGAGGACGCCGTCGGCAAACGTGGCGGACAGGCCCTCGCTCGCCGCGTCCTTGAGATAAACGCCGCGCGTGGCGCTATAGGAAGTGAACTCGCGCTGGAGGTAGTTCTTGCCCTTGTCCTCCTCCTTCTCCTCAACGTTGACGGAGATGGACAGACGGCCCTCGTTGAGCTCAACGTCCAGATCGTCCTTGGTGACACCGGTGAGATACGCCTTGACCTCGTAGGCGTCGCCCTTGTCCTCAACGTCGATGGGGAACGCTTTCGCGGCAAGCGCCGTGCGCGGGATGTCCATCATGTCGTCGAAGATGTCGAACAGCGAGTTGGTGGAAACGGGGAGGACGCCATAACCCTGACGATACGGAACCATTGCCATAATCGATCACTCCTTCGTGATGCGCGCGGGGCGGGGTGTCTCGCGCCTTTGCGCGTGCCCTTTGGGGCGCGCGTCTTTGTTTGACAATCCGGTTATGCCCGCATCGCCGCCTATTATTCACAGACGCACAAGTTTTTTAAGCGTCATATTGTCATCATATCTAAGTGTACTTGACTTAGATATCTTTTCTCGATGCTTCGGTGGGGTTCGCGGGCGCTCCGTCCGCTGCCCCCTCTCAATTCAATGCCGCAAATCGGTAGACGTGCTCGCCTGTTCGGCCTCGCGTAGCTTGGAGCGGTACGCAGCCGCGATCACGTCCACGCATCCCTGGCGCCCAAGCTTGGCGCGGTTAACCACGATATCCTTGCCATCGGTCATCTTCCATTTGCCCGCAGAGTAGCGCTTGTAGAACGCCTCGCGCGCATGCTGGCGCTCGCGCACGAGCTTGGCGCCGGCGCGCTTGTCCAGCCCGCGCTTGCCGCGCACGATCTCAACGCGTGCATCGAACGGCGCCGTCACCAGCACCGCGATGTGGTTGGGGTTGTTGCGCAGCAGGTAATCGGATAGGCGGCCCTCGATGATGCAGCTACGCGTAGCCGCCAAGTCCACGATCACCTGGCTCATCGACTTGAAGAGCTTGTCCGAGAGCGTGCGCGAATCTGCGCGGTCGGGCAGAAACGCCATGAACTCCGCGGCCATGCGCTCGTCGTACTCGGCAACCTTGTCGAGCGCCTCACCCGCGCGCGTGGCGGAGCGCACGAGCAGCTCGTTGTCATAGAGCGGGATGCCCAACTCGACGGAAAGCATCTTGCCGATCTCGTGGCCCTCCGCGCCGTAGTCGCGCGCAATGGTGATGACCACGGGCTGATCGGCGCGCGCCTCCTGCTCGGCAGCGAGCCTACGCTCGAAACGATTCTTTAGGTAACCCATTCCTTCTCCTTACGAGAGAACCGATTAAAGCTCAAGGCGCATCCGGGCGCCCCAGATTGGCGTGCAGGGAAAGACGCTCGCCCGCTGCGAGGCGCCAGGCCCGTGCGAAAACGGCCAACTGAGCACCAAGGCGGGGTGTCCGGGCGCGCCGACTATGCCGCGATGGCCTTACGCTGGTACCGGCGGACCAGCAGCGAGATGCCAAAGTTCAGCGCAAAATACAGCGCGAACACGAAACCGTATAGCATGAGCACCTGATCGAGTGCGATCGCGTGCGCCATGACCACATTGGTGGTGTACATGAACTCCGCCACGTTGATGCCCGAGAGGTACGAGCTGTCCTTGATCACCGTGGTGCACTGGCCGAACAGCGCCGGCGTGATGGTGCGGAACGTCTGCGGCAGGATGATGTAGCGCATGGTGGCAAAGAAGCCAAAGCCCTGGCTGCGCGCCGCCTCGAACTGTCCGGCGGGGATGGCGTTCAGGCCCGCGCGCACGATCTCGGCCATGACGGCGCTCGTAAACAGGGTGAACGCGAGCGTCGAGATGAAGATGTCAATGCCCTGCACCGTGAAGTAGATGAACAGGATCCACAGCAGGTTGGGCGTACAGCGGAACAGCTCGATGTAGGCGCTCACCAGCCAACGGAACGGACGGGGCGCGTAGCTCTTGATGAGCGCGAGCACCGTGCCCAGGATGACCGAGCAAATGATGGACAGCACCGAGATCTCGACGGTCTTGACGAAGCCACCCAAGATGTAGATGAGATTGGTCGCGTTGAAGATCTCCATCGCCTACGCCTCCTTTCCGGTAGCCGGGGCGGGCACGGCAGCGGCATCCGTAGCGCCGGCGACGTCCGTCACGCCGGGGATGACCTTGGCGCGCGGGCGCTGCTTGCTGCGGCGCTCGAGCCACTGACCGAGCATGGCCAAAGGAAAGCAGATGATGAAGTACATAAAGCAGCAGACGATGTATCCCTGCAGGTACCCATAGAGACTCACGAAGTTGTCAGAGCGGTACATGAGGTCGCCGCCAGCGACCAGCGCAAGCACCGAGGTGTTCTTGACCAGGTTGAGTGCTTGGTTGCACAGGGGCGGCAGGATGATCTTGAACGTCTGCGGCAACACGATGTACGCGTATGTCTGGACGCGGGAGAAGCCCTGACTCTGCGCCGCCTCCATCTGGCCGCGCGGGACGGCCTCTATGCCGGTGCGGATGACCTCAGCCACGTAGGCAGCGTGGTACAGGCCCACACCGAGGGCACCGAGCGCGAACGGGGCGATGCGCACGGGCTGCGCCGCGCCGGTGATGGCCTGCAGGAACTGCGGGCCGGCCATGTACATGAACAGCACCTGCACGGGCAGGGGCGTGTTCTGGTAGAACTCAACGTATACGCGGGAGATGCCGCGCAGGATGCGCGAGCGCGTGGTGGACAGGACGCCGAGCAGTGTGCCCAGCAGCAGGGCGAGGGCGAGGCCCGCGGCGACGACGCGCAAGGTCACGCCAAAGCCCTCCCAAAACGGTCCCATGTTGGCGAACGTCAGCGTCCAGCGCTGGGGATCAAGTAGTCCTTCGAGCATTTACACCAACCCCCACTTTTCGATCTCCTCGTCGAGCCAGCCGCTCGCCGCGCAGTCCTGCACGCACTGGTCGACCACGGCGGACAGGTCGCTGCCCTTCTTCGTGGCAATGCCGTACTGCTGCTCGCCAAACTTCACCTCGGGCTCGAGCAGCTCGACCGTCTCGTTCATGTAGCCGGCAAGCGTGGAGCGGTCCATGGCGAAGCAGTCGATGTTGCCCGCGTCGAGCGAGCTCTTGATGATGGGGTAACCGGAAAACGCCAGGAACTCCGGAGTCGCGTCGATATCCTCGTCCACGAGCATCTGCTCGATGAGGCTCTGCGTGGTGGCGCCCTGGCTCACGCCGATAATCTTTCCATCGAGGTCGGCGATGCGGGCGAAGCCGCTGCGCTTCTTGACCATAAGGCCCACGTAGTCGGTGCGGTACGCGGTGGAGAAGTCCCAGCTCTCGCGACGCTCGGGCGTGATGGTGTAGGTGGCGCACACCACGTCGAGCTGGTCGTTGTCGATGAGCGGACCACGGGTCTTGGGCGTGACGTCGGTGAACGCCACGAGCTCGCGCTCGCGCGCCTCCTCGTAGCTCACGCCAAAGATGGCGGCGGCGACCTGGTAGCACAGGTCGATCTCCATGCCCTCGTAGGCGCGAGCGGCGGGGTCGTAGTAACCGTAGCCTGGCACGTCCTTCTTAACGCCGGCGTTCAGCTGCCCGCGCGCCTTAATGGCGGAGAGCTTGGAGCCGGGCGTGGCGACGGACGAGGAGCCGGCGCTGGCTCCGTCCGCACCGCAGCCCGTCAGCGCGCCGGCTCCGGCGAGCATTGCCGCGGCAGCGACGCCGCGCAGAAGCGAACGACGGCTCAAGCTGGGCTCGATTCCGCATCGAGTACCCGTGCAGGAGACGCCGCGGCCATTGGCGACGAGCCCATCGCCGGCGCCGGGGGCGAATGGCAGGCGGTCGCGCCACCCGTACGTCATCATGTCCTTCATACACATCCCCTCGCCTTTAGTGCAGGATCTTCGCGAGGAAGTCGCGGCAACGCGGGTTCGTCGGATTGTCGAAGAAGTGCTCGGGCGTGCCCTCCTCGAGGATGCGGCCGTCGTCCATGAAGATGACGCGATCGGCGACCTGGCGGGCGAAGCCCATCTCGTGCGTCACGCAGATCATGGTGATGTTCTCCTGCGCGAGCTCGATCATGACGTCGAGCACCTCCTGGACCATCTCGGGGTCAAGTGCCGAGGTGGGCTCATCGAACAGGATGATGGGCTGCTTGGTACACAGGGCGCGGGCGATGGCGACGCGCTGCTGCTGGCCGCCGGAGAGGTTCTGCGGGTACTCCCCTGCCTTGTGGGCGAGGCCCACGCGCTTGAGAGCCGCCATGGCGGCGGCGTTCGCCTCCTCCTTGGATTTCTTTTGCAGCTTGATGGGCGCGAGCGTGAGGTTGCCCAGCACGGTCATGTTCGGATACAGGTTGAACTGCTGGAACACCATGGAGCTGTACGTACGGGCCATCTCCAGGTGGTTCTTCTTGGTGAGCGGCGTGCCATCGATGATGACCTCACCGCTGGTGGGCTCCTCCAAGTAATCGACGCAGCGGATGAGCGTCGACTTGCCCGACCCAGACGGTCCGATGATGACGACCTTCTCGCCCTCCGCGACCGTGAGGTCGATGTCCTTGAGGACATGCAGGTCGCCGAAGTATTTGTTCAGGCCGTGTATCTCAATCATGTTGGCCATGCGATCCCCCCTTATTTCCGTGCAAACAAGAGCCTGTTATACCTTATTTCCCCAGCTACGCGCAACATTATGGATTTCAAAACCATTTCGATACCGTTTCTGGCGCAGTCGGATGGGGCAACGCCGGAACGCCCACCCGCGCCGGAGGGATGTGTAAAATGGGGATACGTCCCTATTTTGCACATCCCTCGCAGCCCGCTTGCGAGAGCGCCCCCTCACATCGCAAAATCGCATGAGATAACTGCTCCCAGCTGGGAATAATGAGCGACAGACGTTTCTTTTTTGAAAAAGGAGTCCCCATGCCCGCACTGATCACCCATCGACTGTTCGGCGAGGAAAGCATCGAGCGTCTTCCCAAAGGGCTCATAACCTCAGATGACGAGCGCGCCGCCTTCCTGCTCGCCAACCAGGGCCCCGACCCGTTCTTCTTCCGGGTCCGCACGCCCCACATGGGCACTTGCATGGAACTCGCGCGCGTCATGCACCGCAGCCGCATGTCAAAGCAGCTTGCCGCCTTGCGCGACGGCGTGACACACCTGCAGCCCGCCGATGCGGGCGTTGGCCGCGCATGGACGCTCGGCCTACTCTCCCACTACATTCTGGACCGCAACGCCCATCCCTTTGTATATGCGCAGCAATGGGACATTCAAGAGGCGGACGATGACCTTACGGGCGCGGGAAGCCAAGTTCATGCAGTGATCGAAAGCGACCTCGACGTGCTCATGCTCCAAATCAAGCGCGATGGGGCGACCGTGGCGGACTATCCGCCCGCCGGCGAGCTCGTCACAAGCGCCCGCATCGACAAGGTGGCGGGCGCGCTCACGAGCTTTGTCGCGAACAGCGTGTACGGCATAAGCGTAGGCGCGAATGAATACGGTGGTGCCGTGGCGGACATGCAGCTCGCCTACCGCGTGATCGAGCCGGCTGGCTCTGTACGAACGTGCGCCCTCGCTCGCCTCGAAGGCCTCGTCAAAGATTACTCCCTGCTGCAGGCGCTGGCGCATCGCGTGACCGCCGAGCCGCCGGCGGGCGCAGGAAACTTGGCGCGCAACGAATGGACCGACCCCTTCACTCAAGCCGTTCGCGCGGAAAGCTTCCCGGCACTGTTCGAGCGCGCTCTCGACGATTACCAACAAGCTGCCGCGCGGTTCATCGGGACGGGCGATACGGCGGCGGTGACGGGGCACGTCAACTACTCGGGACGCACGCTCGACGCCACCGAAGAGTTCGACCGCGAAGAGTAGCGACCGGCCAGGCGCAGCGAAACACCATATGAGAAAGGGGAGGTTCGCGCCTCCCCTTTCTTTGCGCCATATGTTCTTACTCGCCGCATTTACTGCATCGCGTTGAGGATCTCTGTCTCGGTATCCTCCGTTGCGGACCAGCTGCCCTCGTCGTCCTTCTCATACGAGAACGTGCACTCGGTCTCGGCGGGCTCGGCGTTCTTGACCGCATCCATCAGAATCTGGCCTGCTTGGGCGTACAGTACCTCCTCGCTGCTCACGGTCGATAGGTCAAGACCGTTCACATACTCCTGGAACTGCGAGGCAAAATCGGCCATGATCGCGGTAAGGGACTTGATCTTGACGATCACCTTGGCGTCGGCGGTGCCGGCCTCCTCGTCAACCACGACCTCCTTGATCTCGTGACCAAAGCCGTCCAGATACGCCTCGGCGAATTCTTTGGTGTCGAGGCCGAGCTGCTCGAACGCACCGTCGGAGCTCGCGACCATGGCATCCATCAGGTCCTCGTTGTCGGCGGAGACCTCCGAAAACGCCTTCTCGACGTCCTCACGAATGAGCTCCTCGACCGAGGGGCCGCCGCACGCGCTCAGCAGCACGGTGCATACGACCGCGATTGCCGCCAAGGGCATGACCCAGAACTTCTTCTTCATCGCTTCCTCCCGATGCCGGTGACGGGTCATTCTCTTACGCACTCGAACGCCAACCCATCAAATTACCCTGATGGTATCAGACCTCCGAACACCTGAGGGGATGCCCCTCAAATCGCCGCCCGGGCGGCAAGCGCCAATCGGCAAACGGAAATCCTATTCGCGGGCGCCGTACTGCTCGTAGTAGGCATCGATGGCTGCCTTGAGCTCGTCGTCGATCACCACGCGGCCGGCAACTTCGCGGTTATACAAGTGCTCGGTCACCTCGGCCATGGACACGATGCTCGCCACGGGGAAGCCGTACTTGGCCTCGATCTCCTTCTGCGCGGTGGTCACGCCACCCTTGCCGACCTCCATGCGGTTGAGGCTCACAATGAGGCCCTTGACCTCGACGTTCGCGGCGTCCATGAGCTTGGGGTAGGTCTCATCGATGGACTTGCCCGAGGTGGTCACGTCCTCGACCATCACCACGCGGTCGCCGTCCTTGAGCTCATAGCCCAGCATGCCGCCCTTGTCGGCGCCGTGGTCCTTGACCTCCTTGCGGTCGGAGCAGTACTTGACCTCCTTGCCATACAGCTTGTGCATGGCGATGGCGGTGACGACGGACAGCGGAATGCCCTTGTAGGCAGGACCGAATACGACGTCGAAGTCCAGGCCGAAGTTGTCGTGGATGGCACGGGCGTAGTACTCGCCCAGGCGCATGAGCTGCTCGCCCGTCACGTAAGCTCCAGCGTTCATGAAGAACGGGGACTTGCGGCCGCTCTTGAGGGTGAAGTCGCCGAACTTGAGCACATCGGACTCAACCATGAACTCGATGAACTCCTGCTTGTAAGCCTCCATGAGGCCTCCCTTCCCATAGCATGCGCCGCCCGGTCCAATGCGGGCGTACGCGTGCCAAGCACGTGTTTTACCGCCTTAAGGGTACCAGAAAGAACCCGCCCCGCGCTTTGGCCGGAGGGCCACCGCGGAACGGGTGGAATTGTAAGGTTGAGTAGCTAGACTGTGCGACGCTTGAGGCTACTCCTCGTCGCGCTCTTTTTTTGCGAGCGAGAGGAAGGAGCCGCCGGCCACGGCGAGACCCGTCGCGCCCACAGCGACCATCGAGATGATGTCGCCCGTGCCGGGCAGGCCCTCCTTGGAGGAGCCACCCGAGGTCGATTGCGCGCCCGTTGTCTTTGCAGACTCGGCCTCGTATTCCTCGGATACGACCTTCCCGCAGGTATTGCAGGTGCGCTCGCGAACGCCCTTTTCGGCCTCGGTAGCCTGCTTGGTAATGCGCCACTCCCCAAAGTCGTGGGGAGCGATGTCGAACGCCGTACCGCAGACCTCACAAACCTTCCAGTGGTCGGTGCTGTTCGCCACCCAAGTATCGCTCGTGTGCGCTTCCTCGGAACCGTGCCCGGTGCAGGTCTCGTCCTCGCACGCATGCCAATGGGTCTTCCCGTCATGGCTCCAAGCCTTAACGAATGTGTGCGTGTGCGCGCTCTCATCCGAATCGTCCCCGGCATCGTCGGTAGAGTCGAACGAGTCGTCGTCGGGAAGCTTGTCGTCCTCGGAAGTCGTGCCGCCATTGGAGGTGTTGCCCCCCTGGTCGCCGGAGCCGGAGTCGCCCGCGCCGTCGCCGGTCGAGGTGTCGCCAGTCGACGCGTCACCGCTTTCACCAGTACCGGCGTCGCTGCCCGAGCTGGAGCCACCGTTGTTGCCGTCGCTGGCACTGCCGCCGCCGGTGTTACCGCCGTTATCGGAACCACTGTCACTCGTCCCACCGGAGGGGCCGGAGGTTCCCTGGTCGCCCGCGCTGGGGTTGTCCGGAGTGCCCACGCTGGGTTCGTTCGGCGCACCGGTGCCGGGGCTCTGTTGGGCGGCGCCGCCACCATTCGACGCATCGCCGCCCTGCTCTTGGCCACCCGCGTTCTGCTCCGCATCATGCTGGTCCAGGTACGCCAGGCACGCGGCCTTCTCCTTCTTATAGCGGTTCTGCCAGCCCTGGTGATACTGCGGCTGCTTGGGATACCACTCCGCCACACGGTTGACCACCGTATCACACAGCGCCGTGACCAGCTCGCGGTCGCTCATCGCGTTGTTGATGTTCGCGGCCTTAAAGAACTTCTGCACGCCTCCCTGGCCGAACAGGTTGCACATGCCCCACACGAGCCCCTTGACGCAATCGGCTCGGTTGCGCACGTCAACGCCATAGGTATTGAGCAGCGAGCTCTGAACCGGCAGGTAGTAATTGTTGTATGCGTAGGCGTCCTGCAGAGCCGAAAACTCGGCGGGATCCGCCGCATAAGCCGCGTGCCACGCCTCGTTCAGAATCTGCGCCGGAGCGGTGAGCTGCCGAGTCGTGTAGTCGTACATGCTGTACGACGGATTCGAGAGTGTATCGCGCTGAGCAATGACCGCCTGGAACATGGCGTACTTGGTGGGGTTGTAGCTGTATACCTGTTGGATGAACGACAGGAGGCTGTAACGACGATCGAACTGATAATAGCCCATCGCGTTGTAACCGTCGCCGTACGAGAGACCCTTGTCGTAATTGCAGCCGCTCTCGTACTTGGTAAAGTACTTCATCTCGTCCGACAGCGCGACCGGGGTAAGCGTGGAGCCAGAGCGCACGGAGGCGAACGTCGTCACCCCTTCGGAGCCCTCGTAATAGTCCGCCTTGTCGTAGTCGCCCGGCAGGGGCACTCCCATGCCGTCGGGATCGGAATCCGTCATGGGAGTGCTGTTGGAAGTAGTCGCCATCGCCGGCAAGGTGACGCTGCCGAGTGTGAGTGCAGCGGTGAGGCCAGCGATTACGGCCTTGTTGCGTGACTGAGCCATCAGTCCTCCTTGGTTTGCCCCCGTAAGGGAAGTGCGTTTGCGATTCGTTTGCGGCAAAGCCACAAGAAGCGATACGAACAGTATGAAGAACCCGCGCCCCATGGACAAGAGAAACCGATGGCACGTTCACAAAACCCTCCGGCCACGAACGGCTACGAACGCCCAGCCCGGTCGTCACGAACCCGCCTGCGCACCAGCACACCTCCCGTCGCCACCAGAAGAGATCCGACGAACGCACACGCGGCGATGGCGGAAGGCACGGCAGGATCGCCCGTCCCAGGCAGGCGAGATCCGTCCGTCTTTCCATCTCCACTTCCACCGTCGGGCGAAGCGGGTCGGTCACCCGAATCTCCGGGATCGGAAGGGTCAATGGGATCGGTGGGGTCCTTCGGCTCGGTATAGCTGTTCACAAACACCACGGACTGATCGCGGGCCGGGTTGCCATTCGCGTCGAGCAGCGCATGGGAGACCGAAAGCGTGCCGTCTCCGCTGTCCTTCACCGTGGTCTGCACGCGGTGGGCCGCATCGTCGTACGTCACACCGTCGGCCGACCCGTGCACCTCGCGCAGCACGTAGCTGTGCACGCCGGGGCCGTCATAGGCGATCGGCCGCATGCCCACAGAGCCATCCGCCGCATTGACGCCCTCAGAGACGACCCTCTCCACTCCGTCAACGGTCTCGATCAGCTCAAAACTGAACTCGCCTTCTCGCAGGTTGCGCCCGCCCAGCGTCTTGGTGATGGCAATGGCGTCGCTCACAGATGAAGGAGAGGTAGGCACGACGGAATACGTGTTGGTGAAGGAGAAATTCGCGCCGCCCTCGATCTTGGAGGCGATCGCCGAGATGGTGCCATCCCCGTTGTCGGTCACCGTCACCTCGACGGTCTTGATATCGGGATCGTTGGCGATTCCGGGCACCGTGCCGCTCTCGGAGATTGTGTAGCGAAAGACCCTGGTGCGCTCGGCGGGAGCAACCTCAGACGTGGGAGTCACCTCAGACGGAACCTCCGCCTCGGACGATGCGCCCATCTCGGACGGAGCGCCCGCCTCGCCACCCGAGGCGTCGCTGCCTCCAGACACGCTCTCCCCATCCAGAGGATCGGCACCGAACACATCCTCCATGGTGTAGGTGATCTCGCCAAAGGAGACGTTGCCCGCGGCATCGTTACGCACGGTCGCATCGCCCGGCATCGGTGCACCCTCAAAACCCTCGGCTGGAGCGAGGGTGAACTCATACTTTCCGGCGATGTCGCTCAAGGTCGGCGCGTTGTCGCCCGACTCCACGTCGAGCACCTTCGTGCCGCTGAGACTCACCGTCGTGGTGGCACCGGATCCATAGGCGTTCTTGAACGCCAGAACGTCACCCGAACCTTCCGGATACGTGACAGCCGCGCTCAATGCACCCGTCCCGTCATCCGTCACGCTCACGGTGACTGCAAAGGAGGTCGCAACACCGGCGATACCCTGGTCAGCCAAGCCGTCGGTGACCTCGGACACGGAGTACTGATAGGTGTATGTCACCGCGTTGGAATCGCCTGAGGCGGATGCGGTCGCCTTGCCGGCATCGACATCGGCGCACAGCTTGTCCAACGTATAGGTGATGTTGTCGAATGCAACCTTGCCCGAAGCGTCGTTTACGCCCGTCGAAACGGGGCCGTCGCCCGTCGCGGCGGGAGCGGCATTGCGCACCTCGAAGGCGAATTCACCATCGACCAGGGGGCGCCCTGTCAACTGCTTGGTGGCGTTGATCGCAACCGAGACATCCGCTTCAATCGGCGCGTAGGCGTTCGCGAACGGCACGCGCGCGGCGTTCTCCCGAGAAACCTCCTCGCCCGAAACATAGGTGTACACCGACAGATAGCTGTCCTTGACCACCTGCGTGACGACCTTGATGCGGCCATCCTCGTTGTCCCTCACGGCGATGGTCACCGTGTAGACAGAATCGTCGTATGCCACGCCGTCGGCGGTGCTCGGTATGACCTCGCGCACCTCATAGGTGTAGGTTTTCCCGATGTGCCCCTGTTCGAAGGTGAGCCCGCCCGAGGGAACAAGCGACACCGTGGCAGGATCGTCGGCGTTCGCCTGCGCGTCGGGGATGGCGATGGTCTTGCCCTGTGCAATCTCCTCATCGGTCATGCCGAGCAAAGCGCCCGCATCGCCCGCGGAGGTCAGCTGCTGAGTCGTGCCATCGGGCCGGGACACCTCCGTCGCCTTGGGCGTCACGGTGAAGGAGAAGTCGCGTGTAAGCCAGCTCGCGGCGTTTTTATAGGTGAATGTCTTCTCGATAACCAATCCTCCGGCGGCACCGTAGTCCAGTTCCACTGCCTCGTACTTGTTGGCGAAGTTGACCGTGGGCATGACTCCGCCCGCGGCAGCTCCGTTCTCGGTGGAACCGCGCACGACCTCGTCGCCCAGACCCTCAAGTACCGCTTCATCGAGCAGCTTCGCCCGCTTGGAACCGTCGCTCCCCACCAGGTCGGAAGTCTTGGGCCCCTTGGCGACCGCATACTCGGCATGGAGCGCCGAGGCATCATCCGCATCGGGCACCACGCGCAGTACCACATAGCCCGCATTCGCATCGTCCTCATATCCCACCGTCCCGGGATGGACGGCGGCCTCGGTCACACGGAAGATATGCGGGCAGCCGATCTGCTCCTGCGTCAGCTTGCCCTCAAAGAACACATCACCGTAGTCCTCGTTGAACGAGAACTTCTCGCCAGCGGCGGCAGTGCCGCACTTCATGCTCTCGGAACGGCGGCTGTCCTCGATGACATTGCCCGAGGAATCATAGGCGGTGCGCTCGACTGTGAACTCATACGAATTCTCAAGCAGGTCATGACCCTCCATGACCTTGGTCACGTCGATGCCCGCGAACGCGCCCGTTGCGCGGTAGATGTTGGTGAAGGATGCCACGATCTTTTGCTCGGTGGCGACTGCCCCCGATGCATCGAGGACCGTTGCGACGAGCTTGCCCGTCCCGTCATCCGCCACCTCGACCGTTACAGAGCGGGGTGCGGTGTCGTACGCCATGCCCACAGCCGAACCCGGGCGCTCGGCCAGGGTGAGCACATATGTTCCGACCTTCGAGAACGCGACATTGCCGATCGGCATGTTCAACGGCTCACCGGATGCGAGTGCCGTGCCTGCCGGGGGCTCGAGCTCATACACACCCGCCTCCTGGGCGTCCTCTTGCCCGGGCAGGTCGACCGCCGTCGCATCGCCCGAAGTCACGGCCACGTCGAAGATGAACTTTTCCCCATTGCCCCATGAACGGCCGTCGACCGCCTTGGACAGCTCCAACGGCAACTCCGTGGGAAGAGCCTGGTACGTGTTGGAAAAGTACGGGAAGCCCCGATCGGTCAGGTCGCCCTCATCAACGGGGACGAACTCACCCTGCTCGTTCTTGATGCTCCACGAGACACCCACCGCGAGGTCCCCCGCGGGGTTCGTGTCCGCCGGATTGCTCACGGCGTATTCCACGCGGTACACCTTGGAGTCATACCTCATGCCGTCGACTGTGTAGCCGGATTCGGCCGTCGCCCCCGCGGGCATGACCTCCGTCAGCTCGTACACATACGTGTGGCCGGCGTTGGACTCCGTGCTGAAGGTGAAATCACCGAACGAGGCCTCGCCCGCGACGACCACGGGCTGCTCGATGGGCCACGCGGAGCCATCCTCCGGAGTTGCCGCGTTACGGGGGCGGGGCATGCTCGCCAGCGTGATCTCGTCCGTATTCGTGGTGCCATCCACCGTGTCGCTCACGGGCCTCAGCGTGAACTTGAACTCGTTTCCGGCGAGGGTATGTCCGCCCGAGGTGTCCGTAAAGACCTTGAACGCCTGGAGCGATGCGGTGGCGGTGTCGTTTTGGAATGTGTTTTTGATCACGACGGTCATGGCACCGTGCGTCGCGGAGGTGCCGTCCTCGTCAAACGTGACGGATCCGACGAGTTGATTATCGACAGGAACCGCATTGCCCACATCGTCGATCAGCATATCGAGGACTACCTTGGTCACCCGCATGGTGCCGTCGCCGTTATCGACCGTCGTGGCGGCCACGCGGTAGAGCGCATCGGAATACGTCACGCCGGGCACGCGCTCGCCCGAAGCCACGGACGGGTCGACCTCATAGATATAGCTCACGTGGTCGCCGGGCGCATCGTATCTCGGCAGCCCAAAGGTCGCGGTATGATCCGGCGTGTCCTTGGTGATGGTCACACTCGCCGTGTCGTCCGCGGCAACCTGGGCACCCCCGCCGGCGGGCTGGACGGAGGGCAGGCCCATGACCACGGTGTACGCATCCGCCTCGATCCACACGTCATCCGTTCGACCCGTAAGCACCTTTTTAGCGGAGATCTTCGCGGCGTCCGGCAGCACGACCGGCTTGACTTCATAGAGATTCGTGAACACCAAGACGTCCGCCACCGCATCCGCGACCGCCTCGATCTCATCCCCCTGGCCTGCGACCTCCTCGCCATTGAGGGTGCGCGAGACCAGCGTGAAGCCCTCGGGCATCTGGGGCGCATTCGCCGCGTTCAGCAGGCCGAACAGGTTGAACAGCGTGGGCGATTCGGCAGTCGTCACCTCGCGGACCGTGTACCTCACATCCTCGGGCACGCCGTACACGCGTATGGTCTGGTCGGCTTTGAGCGTCACCACGCTGCCAGTCTCTATATCGAGGTCGGCATCGCCCACGGGACTGCCATCGGCCTCGAACACACGCGCCTTGTACGTAAGCGCACCGTCGGAACCCGCGCCGTCGAACGTGAACTCGAAGGGGAAGGCGGCATCCGGGTCGGGAGCAAGCCCCGCGGCTGCGGACACCCGCTTGGTCACCTCGATGGATGCCGTGCGCTCATTGGTCACCTGCACGCATGTTGCCCCGGTGAACAGCTGGTTGATCTGCATGGCACCGAGGTTCGTCCAAGTGCCCTTGGAGTCAGGGTCCTTGTTCTCATCGGCCTGTTGGATGTACAGGCGATTGATGCCCTCGTCGCAGTAGATGCGAAACGCCCCTCCCGGCTCCGCAGGACCGTACTGCAAGGCGCCTCCGGCAGCCCCGTACTCGAGGTCGACGATGTCGTCGGGCGCCGTGCTCGGGCTCCCCCATTCAATCGCGCCGGCATCGCCCAGCACGCCCGTCTGCTTGGACCCCCTGATCCACGTCAGCGTGTTGTTCACATCGTCGTTTTCCCCGTATTGACCGAGCGACGCCAGTAAGTTTCCCGCGCCCGAGAAGGTCTTGATGCCGTCATCCTTCGCGCCGGCATCGGCATAGACGCCCGTATCATCGACGATGACCTTGACGTACTCGTCGTTTATCTCATGGCCAGCGGGAACACCCGTCTCCTTGAGGTAGTACACGCCGTTTGAAAGCGGGTTGAACCGCTCCGCCGTGATCGGGAACACGCCCGCACCGGAGAGTTTGACGGGCGCGGTGAGCTGCTCCTGCGTCACCAGTCGATCGTAGTAGACGTCCTCGTCGATCGGGCGCACCACACCGCCGTCGGTATTCACCTGATCTGCCTTGTACAAGGTGAACTCGGCCTCGGCGACCGGATTGCCTGCATCGTCGACCTTCATGACGAACAGGCGGTCCTTAACGTTTGTGATATACATCGTCGATGCGAACTGGCGCTCGAAACCGTCATTCTTCAGACGCACCGTATTGGCGTCGGTCGCACCGTTCAGGCCGTTTGCGGCAGTCGTGAAGTACAGCGCCACCGTATATTCGGCCTGATCGCGCTCGTCCTCATCCATGAGCAGGTAATACTTGGCTATGTCACCCGGCAAGTCGTCGAGTTCGACCTGGAGCTGACCGCTCGCCGTCAGAGTGAAGACGTGCTCGTCGCCTTTTGCCGCCGCGATGACGTCGTCCCAGGCGCCGCCCGAAAGCACCTTGTAGCCCTCCACGGGGCTGCCGTATATGGGAGCCCACGAATCGACACCGTCCGCCTTCGTCTTCTTGAATGCGACCGCGAACAGCGTGCCCTGCGACACATCGACCTTCTCGCCGGTCTCATCCTCGACGGGGTCATTCGGGGCCGTGATGACCTCCTTCGCCACAATCGAGGCGCCGTTCTTCCACATCCAGCTATCGGAGGTTTCGGTCCCCGCCGGATCGACGAAGTAACCGCTTCCCATCTGGTCGGAGTAGATGTACTGAAGGTGCATGCATTTGTCCGTGTACTCGAGGGGCGCCTTGTGGCCGGCGGGAATCCTCGTCTCCTTGAGCAGGTAATACGTGCTATCGGCATGGTTGGGCGACGTATCGCGCTCATAGAGCTCATCGAAGCTCAGCACCGTGCCGTCGTCCTCCGTGAGCACCATACCGCCGTTGACGTCGGTGACGCCGGTGGCGAGCTGCGCGACCTCGTCCCAGTTCGCGTTCGAACGATACAGCGTGAAGCCCGCACCCGCGACCGGGTCGCCGTGCTGGTCGACCTTGACGATGTCGGTGTTGGGAACGTTCACGAGGTTGAACTTGAGGCTCATGTTCGAGGCACCCGCGCCCCGCTCAAGGTAGAAGAAACGCAGCGTGTGCTGGGTGCCGTCCTTGAATCTGCTCGAACCACCGTCGAAAGCGGAGGTCTCCGCCCCGCAGATTCGAACTTGCCCCTCATGGTGCCATCCGAGCGCCCGTTGATCTTGACGGCGCCCGTTTTAAAATCAATGCTCAGCGTCGCCTCGTTGTGGATGCCGCCGAGGTCTCCCACCAAGATGTCATCCACAAAGACCCATACGTCGTCGTCTCCGGAGAACTCGAAGACCATCGCGTCACCCTGCGGCGTCACGCCGTCCTTGGGCTGCACGAACCGCGATGACATGGACATGCCGAAATGATGGTTCAGCCCAGACGCATCGGCGTTGACGTCCGTTTGGACAAGGGCACCTCCCCGCTCTTCCTCGAACACCTCGTCGATGGGCGCGAACGGGAAGAACTGGCCGTTGGCGTTGTGGCTCGCCCCCGCACCCTTGATGCCCCATGTGTCGTAGACGGAAAAGCTATTGGAGTCGACGTTGAAGGACGCGAAATTCGTCGTGTCATACACGTAATACCCGTTCGCAGCTTTGAGCAGCCCCGTGGTGCCGATGTGAGCCTTCTTGCCTGAACCCGAGAAGGCGTCGAACAGGTACGCGAGCGATTCCTCATCAAGATAACTCGTCCCCGAAAGCACCGGGTAGCCATTCTCCAGCTTGTCCTTCACGATTCCGCCGTAGCGGTCGGCCCCGCCCGTCCACGCATTGGGGCCTTCGCCAGAGCCGGCAGCGCCGCCGTTGAGGTCACCGTTGTTGAATTTGAGGGTGTGCCCGCGGTTGATTCCGCCGTTATCGCCCGAGATCGCACTCTCATCGGCGTCGTTCACCCAATAATCGAACAGGTTGATAGTGGTGCCCGAAGGCGAGACCGTCTGGATGAGGTGTTTTTGGAGATCGTCCGCGAGAGCCGCATGGGCCTCTCCTGGCGGGATGGCGCCCAAGACCATCGCCGCAGCACACGCGACGGCGACAATGGCGCGCACACCGGCACCCATCAGCAGACGGTGCCCGACTTTAAATCGACGAGCACCCCCCTTTCCGAACTTCATTCCGATAACGAACATAGCAGGCACCTCACAGGCAGCATAAAACGGCAGACGCGTGCGTTCATATTACACCCCTCATGCCCAGCGTCTTTACCGCGATACAGCAGGTACCGTTCACGCCGCTTTTCGTCCGCTCGCGTCGCGTTTCATGCCGCTTGTTCCGTTTTTCGCTGCGTTCGCTCCGCATTTCATGCCGCTCGTTCCCCTTGGCGCGGTGTTCGCCTCGCTTCCCGAGTCTTCCGATCTGTCAAATGAATTGAGGTCCACCGCTGAAAAACATGGACGCCCGACTACCATCGAACGTCCACACCATCATCTATGCAGTTCGGGCGGAGCAACCTGGACTGGAAACGCCTTAGCAGATCTTGCAGACCCAACCGTGCTTGTCCTCGATGCTGCCGCCCTGGATGCCGGTGAGAGTCTCGCGAAGCTTCTTCATCACCGGACCGGAGGTCTCGTGACCGTCGGGGAAGACCACGACCGTGTCGCCGTCGTGGATCTCGCCCACCGGGGAGATGACCGCGGCGGTGCCGCACAGGCCGCACTCCACAAAGGCACCCGAGGTGACCTCGGCCCACGTGACGGGACGCTCGTCAACGGTGATGCCCAGGTCCTGGGCAACCTGGACGAGCGAGCGGCGGGTGATGGAGGGCAGGATCGAGTCGGTGTGGGACTTGGGCACCACAAGTGTGCCGTCCTTGGCGACGAACAGCACGTTGGCGCCGCCGGTCTCCTCAACGTAGGTACGGGACTCGGAGTCGAGGTAGAGGTTCTCGGCATAGCCATTGGCGTGCGCGTCCATGCCGGCCTTGAGGCTCATGGCGTAGTTGAGGCCGGCCTTGATGTTGCCGGTGCCGTGGGGCGCGGCGCGGTCGTACTTGGAGACGCACAGCTTGACCGCCGTGTCGCCACCCTTGAAGTACGGACCCACCGGGGTCACGAGGATGCGGAACTGGTACTCGTCGGCAGGCTTGACGCCGATGACGTCGCCCGTGGCGACCATGAGCGGGCGCACGTAGAGCGTGGCGCCGGAGCCGAACGGCGGCACCCACGCGGCGTTCGCCTCGACGACCTGCTTGACGGCCTCAACGAAGCGGTCCTGCGGGAAGGCGGGCATCACGAGGCGCTCGGCGGAATCAGCCATGCGCTGGGCGTTCATGTCCGGACGGAAGCAGACGATGGAGCCGTCCTCGGTGGTGTAGGCCTTGAGGCCCTCGAAGACCTCCTGACAGTAATGGAGGATGCCCGCGCACTCGGACAGCGTGATGGTGTGGTCAGTGGTGAGGCCGCCCTCGTCCCACGCGCCGTCCTTGTAGTTGGATACGTAGCTGTAATCCGTCTTGCGGTAGCTGAAGTCGAGATTGCCCCAGTCCAGGTCCTTCTTCTCAACGGTCATCGCGAACTCCTTACTCGATGAAGCCCCTCGTCGGGGGCGCGCGTTCAACGTAAGGGCCCTCCAGGCGGAGGCCCCTTGCAAACGAGAATGCCGGGCACATGGCCCGGCAACGGCATGTACGCTTGATTGTACTCCGCCACGATGGAGTGTCGGCAAAATTAATCACCGCGAAACGGTTCGCGCGGCGATGCACCCGCGCCCCGTATGCGAAGTCAAATCGAGGGTAACAATGTCAAAAATCGCCATCCAAATCAGGCGGTTTTTCGACATTGTTACCCTCGATGTCACGGGCAGGCGCTCACCGCAGGCGCACGGGCCGAACCCGCGCCCGCGTCCCTACTCGCCCTCGGCCTCACGGCGCTTCTGCTCGGCACGCGCCGGCAGGATGCGGAACTTGATCCACCAAGCCACCACAGCGACAGCCACGACAATGATGACGACCTTCACGACGCTGGACACCCACTCGGCCTGAGCGGTGATTTGCTCCCAGGCGCCGCCGGCCCAAAAGCCGAGCGTGCACAGTATGGCGTTCCACACCAGCGAGCCCACGAGGGTGTAGATCGCAAAGCGCACCATGTTCATCTTGGCGGTGCCGGCGGGAATGGAGATGAGGCTGCGCACCACGGGGATGCAGCGGCAGATGAGCACCGTGATCTGGCCCTTGCGGTCGAACCAACCGATGGCCTTGGCAACGTCGTCGGAATGGAAGCCGAGCATGCGCATGGGCTTGGTGTCGAAGAAGCCCTCGAGGCGCTCCTGCGAAAGCAGACGGCCGATGCCGTAGAGGAAATACGCGCCCACAACGGAGCCCACAGTGGCAGCGATGATGACTCCCGGGAGCGTCATCGCGGTTTGCGTTGCGAGGAAACCGGACAGTGGCAGGATGAGCTCGCTCGGGATGGGAGGGAACACGTTCTCGAACAAGATGAGGCCTGCGACCGCGAAGTAGCCAAACTGGCTAATGAAACTGAAGAATGCCTCTTGCATGTGATGCCCTTCTAAGCGACTGCATTGATCAACTGCTGCAAAATGCAATGTTCACCATAATAGCGGTCGCGCATAACGCCTTGGTAATGTGCGCAGTCTTTCCAGAACCTCCTTGACATGGGAGGTGTGCGACACTGCGCGATCGTGCACCCCGCCTCTGTCTCCATCTTGTTAATCCTAGCGATTCTCTCGACATTACACGGGAGGGCGCGTACACTTGCACCTCACACGCCAAAAAAGCCAAGCGCCCCAGGAGGAAGACATGGGAGCCATCGCCACCGTCCGCGAGGACATCGCGACCGTCAAGGCCAACGACCCCGCCGCGCAGAGCAGCCTTGTGATCTTCCTCTCCTATCCAGGGCTCCACGCCAAGTGGATGCACACACCCGAACATTGGTTGTGGGAGCACGGAGCACGCGGCCTCGCTCGCGTCCTTTCGCAGGTCACGAGGTTTTTCACCGGCGTCGAGATTCATCCCGCCGCGCAGCTTGGGCGGCGTCTCTTCATCGATCATGCCATGGGTGTGGTGATAGGCGAGACGACCATTGTCGGAGACGACTGCGTCTTGTACCAAGGCGTCACCCTGGGAGGCACGGGCAACGAGAGCGGCAAGCGCCACCCCACGCTTGGCAACAATGTCACCGTGGGAACGGGCGCCAAGGTTTTGGGCAATATCCATATTGGCGACAACGTACGCATCGGAGGCAACTCCGTTGTGGTGAAGGACGTGCCCAACAACTGCACGGTTGTTGGCATCCCCGGACGCGTGGTCAAGCGCAACGGATGCCGCGTGATGAGCGAAAGCTTCGATGCAAGCTGCCACCGAGAGAACATGCCCGACCCCGTCGAGGAGGACTCGATCATGAACCGCGAGGGCATCGCGGGCAACGCGCGGCGCATCGCCGAGCTCGAGCAGCAGGTCAACGAGCTGAGCGCCCTCGCGAGGCAGTTCGCCGAACAATTCGAGCGATAACCGGGCATCGTTGCGAGGAACCGGATAATACGCGGGACCCCACAGCGACCTCGACGCCACCTCTCAATGCAAGCTTTCGTGGGCGCACCCATCAGCAGCCGAGACAGCGGACCCCTCCTCGTCGGGAGTGGCGATCTCCTTGATAACTGACTCGTCGCCCTGCACCAGATAGGTGCGCTCGCTGCCGCAATACGGACACATGCGCCCGTGCTCGACCGTGCCGTACGTCTTTTCGCAGGCCTCGCAGAACGTGACGGCGGGCACCTCCTCGATTACAAGTTCCGCCCCACGCATCAGGTCATGCTTGGCGCACGCCCAGTTCCAGCAGTCGGTGAGGTACCTCGGGATGATGCCCGACACTTCGCCGAGCTCCAACGTGACCGAGGAGACGCGACGCAGGTTATTTTGCGCCGCAACCTCCTCAACGCTGCGGATGATATGGAAGACAATGCCCAATTCATGCATGAACAGTACTCCAAACTCAAAGGGTCAAAATGCCCAGATCGCCTTGACAGCCGAGAGGGCTAGACCTTTTAGTCACCCCCCCCCGGCTGAGAGGCAAGATGGGTTATTTGGATCCCTTTGAGCCAAAGCGGATCTTGATCTCGCGCTTGAGCGCGTACTTCGCCAAGCTCGGGACCTTCTTCTCGTACTTCACCATGTTGCTGCACTCGGGATGCTCGCGGTGCAGGTGGATGGCGTCGAACGCGCACTTGGTGGTGCACAGGCCGCAGCCGATGCACTTGTTCTCGTCGACGATGCTCGCACCGCAGCCTAGGCAGCGCGCGGTCTCGACGCGAACCTGCTCCTCGGTGAACGTCTCGACGTACTCGCGGAAGGGCTGGGCCTTCTCGCGACCGTAGTTATGGACTGCGTCACCACGGCTCGCGGTGTCGTAGCTGCCGAACTCCACGTCATCGCGGTTGAGCTCACGATACGCGCGCGGGTTGCGCCCGATGGTGAGCGTCGCGTCCTGCACGAAGCGGTGGATGGAGATCGCGGCCTCGTGACCGGCGGCGATGGCGTCGATGGCGAACTTCGGGCCGGTGTAGACGTCGCCGCCCACGAAGATGTCAGGCTGGGCGGTCTGATAGGTCTTGGGATCGGCGACGGCGCCCTGGCCGCGGCCGAGCTCCACCGCTTCGCCCTCGAGCAGGTCACCCCACAGGATGGACTGGCCGATGGAGAACACCACGCGGTCGGCGGAGACGGTGCGCAGCTCGCCCTCGTCGTAAGTCGGGTCGAAGCGGCCCTCGTCGTTGAAGACACGCAGGCAGCGCTTGAAGACGACCTCGCGCACGCGGCCGTCCTCGCCGGTGCGGACCTCGACCGGCCCCCATCCGCAGGAAATGTGGACGCCATCCTCGTTGGCCTCCACGACCTCCTCCGTACTGGCCGGCATGTCCTCGGCGCTCTCCAGGCAGAACATCTCGACATGCTCGCTGCCCAGGCGCGCCGCGGTGCGGGCGACGTCGATGGCGACGTTGCCGCCGCCCACCACGATGGTGCGGCCGGGCATCGGCGCGGCCTCGCCGCCGCCGTCCTGCTGCTCGGCCACGCCGCGGAGGAAATCGACGGCGACCGAGACGCCCTCGGCGTCCTCGCCCGGGATGCCGGGCAGACGGCCGCCCTGGCAGCCGATCGCCACGTAGAACGCCTTGAAGCCCTGCTCGCGCAGCTCGTCGAGGGTCACATCGCGACCGACCTCGACGCCCAGGCGGATGTCGACGCCCATCTCGCGGATGATCTCGACCTCGGCCTCGATGACGTCCTTCTCCAGCTTGTAGCTCGGGATTCCGTAGGTGAGCATGCCGCCGGGGCGGGCACTCTTCTCGAAGATGACCGGCTTGTAGCCCTTCTCCGCGAGATAGAACGCGCAGGAGAGGCCCGCGGGACCGGCGCCGATCACGGCGATCTTGTCGTCGAAGCCGCCGGCGCGCGTGGGCGTCACGACCTCCGGCACGTAGCGGTTCTCGGCCACGAGGTCCTGCTGGGCGATGAACTTCTTCACCTCGTCGATGGCCACGGCGGCGTCGATGCGGCCGCGCGTGCAGGCGTCCTCGCAGCGGCGGTTGCAGATGCGGCCGCAGATCGCCGGAAGCGGGTTCTCGCGCTTGATGAGGGCGAGCGCGTCGCGGTAGCGCCCCTGGGCGGCGAGTTTGAGGTAGCCCTGGACGGCGATGTGCGCGGGGCACGCCGTCTTACAGGGGGAGGTGCCCGTGTCGTACGTCTCGATGCGGTTCTTGTTGCGGTAGTCGGGGCTCCACTTCTCGGGGCCCCACTTCACGGCGTCCGGCAGTTCCTGCTTGGGGTACTCCGGCACCTTGCCCGTGCTCGCGGCGCAGAGCTTCTGGCCGAGCTTGACGGCGCCCGCGGGGCACACCTCGACGCAGCGGCCGCACGCGACGCACTTGTCGGCCTCGGTGCGCGCCACGTACGCCGAGCGGGACAGGTTCGGGGTGTTGAACAGCTGCGAGGTGCGCAGCGCGTAGCACACGTTCACGTTGCAGTTGCAGATTGCGAAGATCTTGTCCTCGCCGTCGATGTTGGTGATCTGGTGCACGAAGCCGTTCGCCTCGGCCTGGCGCAGGGTCTCGTAGACCTCCTCGCGCGTGATGTAGTGGCCGCGATCGGTCTCCACCACGTAATCGGCCATGTCGCCCACGGCGATGCACCAGTCGTTCGGGTCGTCGCCGCAGCCCTCGCCCAGCTTCGCACGGCTCATGCGGCAGCTGCAGGGGCTCGCGGCGTACTTGCCCTCGTACTTGTCGAGCCAGTGCTCGATGTGCTCGATGGAGACGGAGCGATCCTCCATCTGGATGGCCTGCTCCACCGGGATGACGTGCATGCCGATGCCCGCGCCTCCGGGCGGCACCATGGGCGTCGCCTTCGCGAGGGCCCCCTTAGAGGCCTGCTCGAAGAACTTCGCCACCGCCGGGTGCTCGTCGATCTGGGACTGGCGCATGTTGAGGAACTCCGCCGAGCCGGGCACGAGCATGGGCAGGACCCACTGCTTGGTGCGCGTGGGGTTCTCCCAGTTGTACTCGAGCAGGCCGATGTAGCTCATCTCGTCGAGGAGCTTCTCGAGCGGCTCGGAATCCATGCCGGTGGCCTTCGCCGCGTCGGTAAGGGTGTAGGGGCGGCGCATCTTCATCTTAAGGAGCACGTCGGCCATCTCGTCGGTCGTCACCTCGGCGAACGCCCAATACTCGAAGGGCTTGAGCTCCTTGCGGCCCAACAGGCGGTTGGTGCAGTGCTCGCACAGCGCCACGATCTTCTCGCGCGGGTGCTCGGGGATGGGTGGGACGAACTCGGATCCGATATCGGGCTCGGTGAACGAGATTCCGGGACCGTTTACGATCATGTTGATTCCTTTCGTGCTGTGTGAAAGTGCCTCAATGTAGAGACGGCTTTTTTGGGAGGTACCCTGTTTGGGAGGACTTTTCCACATCGAGGTCATCCCTATATCGAGGCCCGGCGCCCCTCATCCGCGGTCTTCCACTCCGCCACGCGCGTGCGCAGCCAGTCGGCCCAGACGTCGATGCCCTCGCCCGTCTTGGCGCTGATGGGGATGATGGTCGCGTTCGGGTTGCGCATGAGGATGTTCTCGCGCACGCGCTCCATGCTGAACGTGTCGAACACGGGCAGTGCATCGATCTTGTTGATGAGTACCACGTCGCAGATGCTAAACATGAGCGGGTACTTAAGTGGCTTGTCGTCGCCCTCCGGCACCGACAGGATCATCGCGTTGGCCGATGCGCCCGTGTCGAACTCGGCGGGGCACACCAGGTTGCCCACGTTCTCCAAAATCGCTAGGTCGACTGGCGCCCCGGTGGCCTCTTCGCCGTCGGAGCCCTCACTCGTCACAAGCTCGTCCAGGCCTTGCTCGGTCATGTACGCGTCGAGGTGGCACATGCCTCCCGTGTGCAGCTGGATGGCGCGGGCCCCGGTGCCGAGGATGGTGCGCGTGTCGACATCGGAGTCGATATCGGCCTCCATCACCGCGATGGACATCTCGTCGCGCAGCGCCTCGATCGTGCGCGTGAGCGTGGTGGTCTTGCCCGAGCCCGGGCTGGACATCAGATTGAGCAGAAATGTCCCGCGCTCGCGCAGCGTCCCGCGCAGCTCCTCCGCCTTGCGATCGTTATCGGCGAATACGCTCTGTTTGACCTCAATAACGCGAACATCTCCCATGAGCCCTCCCAACTGGCATTTCCCTGTCATATGCCGTTCAGCGAATTCGTTGACACTTTGTCAAATTACATATTGACGTTTTGTCAACAAAGGTCAAGACTGGAATCGGTAAAGGCAGGGACAACAAGGAGGAACGGTCATGGCCAGCGAAGCACCCGGTCACCACGAGCGACTCGCACACGACGATCGGCGCGGCGACATCCTCGCTGCCGTGCGGTCCGCCATCGAGGAAGACGGGATCAGCCGCCTGTCCATCTCTTCCATAACCAAGCGCGTGGGCTGCACGCGCTCGCTGTTCTATCACTACTTCCCCACTAAGGAAGACGCGCTGCAGGCCGTCCTCGACCAGAGCATCGACGCCTTTGTCGAGCGGCTCATCGATTGGAACGCCAGCCGTGTGCCCGGAGACATCGAGGGCGCCCTTGACCAGGCGGCCCATTTGCTCAAATCCATGGTGCGCGGCGATTCTGACCACACGGCGCGCTCCGTGGCGCACGGGGGAGATGCCTCGCTTTATGCGTCGTTCGTACATCGCGTTGCCGACCGCACCGCCCGCTACGTGTGCTCGTCGACCGTCGTTGACTTCGCCGCTCGCCACGAGGTGCGCATCGACCACCTGTACGAAACGTTCTACGTGCTCATCACCGGTCTCATCATGTATGTGCGCACGCACCCCGATGCACCTGAGGAAACCATCAAGGACATCATCGCGAGCACACTGCACATCGAGGGCTACACGGCAAAGTACCCCGAACGCCGCCCCGTCCGCTAGGGGCTTCCTCCTCGAATGTCGATCAAGGCCGTTACGGCCCGAGATAGAAAGGGGAACAGATGTTGTTCCAGGTTTATGGCGAAAACGCCATGTTCCAGTGGCTGGGATGGATTATGGTCTTTGCGGGCCTCATCGCCGCCAACGAGATCGCCCGCCGCTCCAAGATCGGCGGCATCGTGTGCTTCCTCGGCATCCCCGCCGTGCTCACGGTGTACTTCATCTCCATCTACGTATGCGCCGGGATGGGAATGGAGTGGGCGCTCAACAACCCCACGTACCTGCACATGGGCAGCTGGTTCCACTACGCCAAGCTCTACGCCGCCACCGCCGGCTGCATCGGCTTCATGATGCTCAAGTACGGCTGGGGCAAGCTCGGGCGTAGCGAGGCCTTCAAGGTCTTCCCCTTCGCCATCGTGGCCATCAACATCCTCATCGCCGTGGTGAGCGACTTCGAGAGTGCCGTGCGTGCCTTTGGCACCACCTGGGTCTCCTCCGAGGGCGTTACCCTCATGGGCGGCTGGCACAACGTGTTCAACGGCATCGCCGGCCTCATCAACATCTTCTGCATGACCGGTTGGTGGGGCATCTACCGTTCCAAGAAGGGCGACGACATGCTGTGGCCCGACATGACCTGGGTTTACATCGTTGCTTACGACCTGTGGAACTTCTGCTACACCTACAACTGCCTGCCCACGCACGCCTGGTACTGCGGCCTGGCGCTGCTGCTCGCGCCTACCGTGGCGAACTTCTTCTGGAACAAGGGCGGCTGGATCCAGAACCGCGCAAACACCCTCGCCATCTGGTGCATGTTCGCCCAAGTGTTCCCGATGTTCCAGGATTACTCCGTGTTCTCCACGAACTCCGTGAACAACCCGCAGGTCAACCTGGCGGTCTCCGCGATCGCACTCACGGTGAACATCGCAGCCTTTGGCTACATCATGTACCGCGCCAAGAAGCTCGGCGTGAACCCCTACAAGCACGAGGTCTTCAAGGGCACCCGCGACTTCGAGCAGGCCATGTCCCGCGCCGCGTAGGACTTGCGCCTAAGCCACGTGCGTTGCCTCGGGATTCGGGACGCGTCTTGGCAGCAGTCGAATAGTGCCGCGCCGCGCCGATCCGCACGCCGCAGCCCATATCGATTCGCATGCTAGCATTTGGCACATCAATACGTCGTTCTGAACAGGTGGAGCCGCCCGTCAAGGGCGGCTCCACCTGCATGACGGGCTTTAAACCGACCTCCGAATCCACCAAGTCGAGCTTTTTCGTATTCAAATCAAATAATGGCGAGTAGCCCCGACAGACGACCCACCGTCACCTGCGGTTTTTCCCAACTTGAAACCCGCTGTACTCGGCTTTTCCGAAAACGAATACGAAAAAGCTCAAGACGCCACTCGCAGCTCAGCCCCGACACGCATTATGCAAAGCAGTTCATTTGCTCAAAAGGCCGGAGGAGCGGCGCATTGGCCTATTTTCAAGTCAGATTGGCTGAAATGCATCGCACTTTTTCGTGGCTTCGCAAGTTCGTGTGGGTACGGGCCACGCCGACCCGCGGCCCGGCAGCAACGGCTCCCATTCGGCGTCCACGCCGTTCGCGCACCGGGGAGCAAGAAGGCCCGGCATCACCTCAGATGAGATCGCCGCCATCTTGCATAAACGACGCCATGTTAAGGCGCCTGACGCCGTCCCTCTCCTGCAGCAGGGGGGGTCAAGCGCGAAAAGGTAGCGCGAGCATCCGTCCCTGATGTAGCCGAACGGCCTGTACCCCCGCTCCTCCACGCCCCCATCGACGATCGTCATCGAGACCTGGATGTAGACGGCGATCGTCCGCCGCTCAACGGCGATGCGCTCCGTCTTGGTGAAGCGGTCGTGGAGGTTGGTGAGGCTTGTCGGGGCTCCGTAGTTGTTGCTGGCGTAGGTCATGCCGCGGTTGGACGTATCGATGTTCCGGATCTTGTTGTGAGACCTGATGTCCTTGTCGACGATCCGCCCGACGACCTCCTCGTAGTCTCGGGCGTTCTGCGCCTCGTCGATGGAGAAGTATTTGAAGTCGTCATCGACAAGAAGCGACTCGATCTTTTCCTCCACCTGCTCGGCCGTCCTTATCGAGCGGTTGCCGCACTTGTCGAGGTCATGTAAATAGCATACAGACAACAAAAAGCTCGGAGATGATCACGTCTCCGAGCTGCAGTTTCTTGGTCGCGGGGGCAGGATTTGAACCTACGACCTCCGGCTTGTGAGCCCGGCGAGCTACCAGACTGCTCCTACCGACGCAAACGATAGCGTCGCTTGGGGCTGTTGGCCGCCCCGATTCCCTCGACAATTCCTTCCTCCATAAGCGCAGACAGATATCGGCGCACCGTTTTCACTGACATACCCGACGCTTTCGCAAGTTCCGACGTGCTTACGCTCTCGCGATCGGCAATGTAACCAAGGATGGCAGTCTTAACGTTTTCCTTTGTGTATGAGCGGTCTTCCTGGTCCGCCATGCGTCGATGCCTCATGATCAAAACAAACTCATCGAGGGTGCTCTTCGCAATCGGCGCGGGCATCAAGGCCTGTTCGAGCTCCCTATTAATTGTTGGATAGCCTGAGCCTCGATTCTCGACGACGCGACCAACCCTGCCATCAACATCAGAGTAGGGCACATCCTCGAGAATTCGAGCTAGAAACTGGTTCCTCGAAGCCGTTGCGCCTCGTTGTCCCAAACGTTCAACCGTCAACGAGCCGAACAAGCCGCCGGGGTTGGACAACTCCATACGATCGGGGTAAAGGTCAATCATTACCGGGGTGCCTAACGCATCGGGAGAATAATCCCTATGCATCAACGCGTTGGCAACAGCCTCACGGACTGCAGCCAACGGGTAGTCCGGCACGTTTTCTCTCAACGCACCTTTTACGATTGCGCCATGCTTCATGTTTCGCGATGCAGCCCGCACCGCATCAACTACCATGATGGGTATTGGCCCATCGATATCAACCGAATCAGAAAAACGTTCCCCAGCTCTCCCCACTTCGCCCTTTTTCGGTGTCGGATAGGCTGTGAACACAATGTTGGCACGAGGAAAAAACTGTTGCGGAGAAAACCCCAATGCCATAATGCCGGCAACGGTCGGCCTCAAAACCCCTTCAGCATCGAGAGAAACTACACGCCGATTCGCCATGAGCTCCTCATCGCTTAAAGCCGCGGACCTGCCCAGTGTCGTCGACCTCACGCGCGAGAGCCATCCTGCGAGCAATTCTTGATCAAAGTCATCGATCGTTGCGCCCTCAACAACAACAGCATCGTTGCGCGCGCTTCGATATTGATTTTCGATATATCGATCGATTTCGTAAGATGACATCTTGTGGTCGCCATCGCCCGTTCTTATGTATGAGCCAAGGCGTTGACCGAGCTTTTTGACATAACATGGCTTCTCCCGTGGCGGAGCCTCGGGAACATTAACCACAACGACGGGCTTCGACTCAAACTCCAAAACCATGATGTCGACCATCTGGGGAGGCTCAACGAGTTCCCTCGCCGCTTGGGCGCTATGCGCCTGGATCATCTTCACATCGATGCCCACCGAATGGAAGCCGTCTTTTTCGCTGATGCCGAAAACGATCGTTCCGCCAGCTCCATTAGCAAAAGCGGAAATCGAATCCGGCATCGTCTTGGGAAAACCGCCTGCCGCGGTTTTGAGTTCGTATTCGGCAAGGTCCGTCCCTGCGGCCCTCATGTGCTCAACCGCAGCGGCCAACTCGATATCATTCGTTATGAACATAGCTGTCCTTCGATTGAATCATTAGTCAGCCCCCTACTATACCCCAGCCATTCCCCAGTTCCGCAGTAAAGTTCCCTAGTTCCGCAGTAAAGTTCCCTAGTTCCGCAGTTTAGTTCCCTAGTTCCCTAGTTAAGTTCCTCAGTTTGCACCTTGCTGGCTTGTGTCAGATTGGGCATGCAGGGCCCGCTCTGTCCAAATGTCTCGATCTGTAATACCTAGCCGGCCAAATCGGGTCTACCTGTTACAGATTGAGATTTTCGACCGAAAAGTTGAGAATCGGGCCGATAACACAGCCCCCAGATAAGAAAAAAGCTCGTCGGCTATGCCGACGAGCTGCAAATTCTTGGTCGCGGGGGCAGGATTTGAACCTACGACCTCCGGGTTATGAGCCCGTTTACATCGCTATTCATTAGCGGCAATCCTTCGCATCCCCTTGTTTCCGCAGGTATGCATTTCCTGACTTCGCTCAATTCTTTCCTCGCAAATTCTTCGCGAAGATGATCCGAGGCTGATTCTTCGCGGATTCTTCGCGAGGAATCAGCCTCGGGCGCTACTGCGACAAGGTGCGACATTACTGCGACAAGGTGCGACATTACTGCGACAAGGTGCGAAACTGAGCCGAGCGCCTACCTTATCGTGTAGAACTGCCTCGGGTCGTTGGGAGAGGAGCCGTGCCATTCGAGCAATCCCCCCTCCCCGACCAGCTTGCCGAGCAACCGGCTTGCCGTTCGACGATCCCTTCCAATATGCTCCGCGAGCTCCCTTGCCGTCACCTTTCCATTCGTGAAGGCAAGTCTTACGGCGGCGAGCTCATACTCCCCCAAGGAGGCGATCGCCTCGGGCGAAACCCTGTCCTCGAGCGCCTCGCTCCTCCTGACGGTCCGCGCCACGATGTTGTTCTCGAGCGTCAGCTGGACCTTCGTCCCGCCGGGCTCCGTGTAGACCGTGTGTTTCGTCAAGTAGATTTGAGCAGAAGGGACTGCGGTGGGAATCCTGGACCAAATCCATCCTATGCGACTAGCCCCAAATCCCTTCGGTACTGCATGGGGCTCTTGTAATCCAGGTCGCTCTTGATCCTGATGTCACGATACCATCTCAGATACGCGTCGAGCATGGTGATGAACTCCTCGATCGTAACCCCATCCCAGTCGCGTCCGTAAAAGAATTCCACCTTGAGCCTTCCGAAGAAGCCCTCGCACCTCGCGTTGTCGGGGCTGCAGCCCTTCCTCGACATCGATCTGACCAGGCCGTTCTCTTCGCATATCTTTATCCAGCCTGGCCAGCGATAATGACCGCCTCTATCCGAATGCACGGCCGGGTGGTCGCCCTCGTCGAGCCACTCACATGCTCCGAGCAGCGAGGAGTTCGCCATCTCGGCATCGGGAGACGTGGAGATCGACCAGCTCAGCGGCATCCCGTCGAAACAGTCGACGATTGGCGAGAGATAGGCCTTGCCGGCGGGGATGCGGAACTCGGTGACGTCCGTTATCCATGTCTCGTTCGGGCTGTCGGCGCGGAAGCGGTGCTTTCCCCGCTCGTCTAGCAGTAGGTTCGGAGGCGCTGCGGACGCCTCGCCCTCGTAGGAGCTGTAGCGCCGCTTCTTCTTGGCGGCGCATGCGACCAGGTTCTCCTCGGCCATAATGGCACGCACGGTCCACTCGCCGACTCGGCTCTCAGATCCAGACCCGGCGTTGACCTCGGCGACGATGCGCCTGTAGCCGTAGGTGCCGCCGCTGGATTCGAACGCCGCTATTACCGCCTCCCTGGCGGCCGCGTGTTCCTCGGCCTCGCCTTTGAGCTGCACGTTCCTCGCGTACTCGTAGCTGCTCTTGGCCATGCCCACCACGGGGAGCAGCTCGCAGAGCTTATACTTGGTCCTCAGCGCCGTCACCATCGCCGCCTTCTCCGCGTTGGCCAGGCGGCCCGGGTCGGCGCCCGGGTCTTTTTTTACTATCTCGAGGGTCGCCTGGCGTACGTCGAGCTCAAGCTGCACCTTTCTGAGCTGCATCTTCGCCTCTCGCAGCATATCTCGAAGCTGCTCGATGTCATCGGGCAGGTCGTCGAGCTCCTTGCTCACGGGTTCTCCCTTCTTCTCGGGTCCCCCGTCATTATCGCCCATCATCTCCCTGCGCCAGAAGTAGGGTGCGGTCCTCGACACGCCGTGACGCTCGGCTATCACCGCGGCGGGCCCAGTCCTCGCCTCCAGCTCCGCCACCACCTGCACCTTCTTCTCGATTGGAATCGGCGGCGTCTTTGGGTTCGGGCCCCTATACTTGCGCTGCCCGGGCGCTATCTCGTCGATCCAGTCGCCGAGCACCTCGCGGCTCTTGGGATATCCCAGCGCCCTCATCGTCCTCACCAGGCTCTTTCCATGCTCGAGGTAGCGCTCGACGGCGCGCTGCTTCATCTCTGCGGTGTACCTCGGGTCGGTGGCGAACTTGCTCTCGGGCACCTCACCGGTTTTCTTGTACTCGTTCCACCAGTTACGCAGGCAGGCTCTCGTCGGATATCCTAACTCTGCGACGGTGTCGGCGTAGCTATGGTCGAATTTGATGAAGGTCTCTATCGCGCGCTTCCTCTGCCCCTGGCTGTACATGCGGTTCTCCTCCTGTCCCGCTTTGGTCCAGGATTCCCACCGCAGTCCCGAATGGGCAGTAAAATCTGAGCAGGGTGAGCACGGAATGTGCTCATCATCTCCGCCCTGCCAGCGAAGCCGTAAAGACATCCCCCTGCGGGTGCGCATACCACGGCCATGTCCTGACGAGACCCTACAATCACCTCGGAGGGAAGTGATTAAGTTGCTCAGCGGAAATAATCTGTCGGAGACCTGCGGGATCCCACTAGAACGCAAACGCACCCATGTCGAGGTGGAGCGCCTTCCAGGGAGGCTCAACGGCGATGGGGATATACCCAAGAGGTTGATCTTGCCCAACGGCAAGATCTGACCCATAAGGACAACCGCCCGCCGCGTGACGGACGGGTGAGCGGTGTTCGGCACCCTCGTCGAGAGGTTCGACGTCTTCATGGAACGCGCAGGCGAGCTAAAGGCGATACGGCGTCAAAGCGGACGCTGGCTTGTGAGGGAAAGCGATGACAAAACCACACCCCCGCCCAAGCCTCCTTATTTCACAGCCCCATCTGCCGACACGCCAAATACCCGAGCACTAACACCCCAGTTTCTATGGGATACTTTTGTCAGAACATCGGACAGGAGAATCTATGGATGACCCTTTATTATCTTTCGCCAAGGATGCAAATACACCCACTTTGAATTGGTGCGAGTTTCTAGATCGATCTCTCGACCCCACTCACACTCTTTCTAGAAGGCAGCGCTGCACCGCCCTAAATTTATATCCGAACACCGGAATCACTTCCACATCGCTTGGCTTTTTGAAGCGCATGAAGGAGCTCGGACTCCCCGGCATGGTCATCGGCGTATCAGACTATCAGCGCGAAGCGCTCATGCTCTGCCTCGAACTTGCGTTTTCAACCGCATTGCGCACTAGGGTGAGACATTCGACTCTGCCTCAGAAGCTCCGCTTCGGCGATTTGATTGGCTTCTCTGACACGGTAATGGAATATAGAGGCACAAGCGAACATCCCGATCTCGGCACAGTTTTGGAATACTGCCCTGGCAGGAAGATGAAGCTTGACAGGTTCCCAAAGCTCCATCGGGTTCGCTCAGGGAGCACAGTCAATGTGCTCAATAAGAAGAGGCTGTCCCTAAGTAAGCAGATTAAGGCTTACAGGGACAAACCCAAATCCCTCAATCACATCTTCGATGTCTGCTCGTACATACCCGAGGCAATCGGCATTGGAGTTCCAAGCACGCCACTGCCCAACGTTGCACCCAGGACTCTTGGGTCAATCGAAATCGAAGTCAAGCATAAACGCTACAGCCTCAGAGAACTATTACCCATAGCGCGTTATATGGGTGACGGAGATTACCATCTCGACTATGCGTACAAAATCGATGCTTCGCCTTCTGTCGTTTCCGCAAAACGCGATCGGGACGGAAATTCGGACCTATTTGACTTTGTTGACTACCTCGAACGAGGGGGGAAGCTGTCGTGCGTCATAGTCGAGCTTTCCAACCCCCAGGGACTGAACGGCTACATCGGCGAACTCAGGGACCTTTGGGAAAAGCACCGAGTTCATACCATGATTTTCTGCGACGCGGCGGTCGCAGCGGAAATTGAACATATCGATGACCTGAACTACGAGCGATTCATCTGGTCAAAACGGCTGTTGTCGCACCATGCGGACCTATTTCCCGATTTCTGCCTGAGCGGAGCACAGCAGGCACTCGTGAATCAAAGCTGCGCCATTCTTCCCATCGAGCCGAAGCAAGAGATTTCCAATTCTGCAAACCGCTATTAGACCAATTTGGATACGTCGGACTCGTCCCGTGACTCCCAGAAGTCCCAGAACGGCTGCGGCTCCTCCTCGAGGTCCCGGCGCGTCGACTCGTACGAGCCGTTCGCCACGTGGGAGCGAAGCATCGCCTCCCGCGAGGCGTCCGAGCGCCTGACCTGCTCCTCCCAGCAGAACCACCACAGGTACCTCTGCAGGCGCCGGGTCGAGACGCCCCTGAACCTCCAGAGGAAGCCGCGCAGCCGCTCGTGCAGCGCGTTGACCATGCCGAGCTCGTCCTCGCCCGCGTCTGCCGCGCCGTAGCGGTTGTGCGACGCCGCGCCCGCCTCGGAGAGCGGCGCGGCGTACGAGGAGTGCATGTCGGTGGACACCTCCGAGCCCGCCACGCACGCGGGCGCCAGCCCCGCGCGGATCTGCTCGGCGCCGGGGCGGCCGCGCGCGGCGAGGACCGCGGTGCAGTCGCCCAGGTCGTTGACGACGGTGACGACGGCGACCTTCAGCGACGATATGCCGCGGGAGCGCACCCCGTGCCCGTTGGCGTGCGGCTCCCTCGGCATCCCGGACCTCCTGCCCGAGAACGACTCGTTCAGGTACAGCTCGTCGGCCTGCGCGGACACCCCGTCGCCGCCGCGCATCGGCTGGAGCTGCGAGCGCATCACCTCGAGGGCCCTCATCCTCATGAACCAGCTGGTCTTGACGCACACGCCGCAGCGCGCGGCGAGGCGCGCCAGGCTCTCGCCGGCGGCCATCCCCTCGACGTAGGAGGCCCAGGTGGCGGCGGGGAGCTTGGAGAGCGCGAGCACGCGCCCGGTCGACGCCGAGAACGACCTCCCGCAGCCGCGGCACAGCCAGCGCTGGGAGCCGCCGGCGCCGCGCCCGCGCCTGACGACGCGGGCGCACCCGCACCTCGGGCACGCGTCCGGCCAGGCTCCCGGCGAGCCGCCGGCCAGCGCCGACAGGATCGAGGCCTTCAGGTCGGCGACGAGCCTCTCCATGCCCTCGACGCCCAGGGACCGTGCCCCCTGTAGTATCATGTCGTACAACGCGCGCTCCTTCTCCGATGGGTTTGTCTGGCGACTTCCATCTTAGAGGGGCGCGCGGACACGTTTAGGGGGTCACCCGTATCCAACTTGGTCTAATAGCGGTTTCTGCAAAAGGACTCGAAGCATTGTGGTCCGCTCAGCAGCAGATGACGCTTGATGAGCAGGCATCACTCTCTCAGCTCACCCGCCTACACTACCAAGCTCTTCGCCAAACAGCGCCACTCCCCCTCGACATACATCAGCAGATCGTCTCCCAGCTCGACAGCATCAAGAGATCATTATGCGGAGATTTGGGCGGGTATTCGCTGACCAAGGAGGAAACCTCCGTAGTCCGCGCCGTTTGCGATGAAATCCTCATCTCTTCCACACCGAGCACCTTGCCAAACAAGGCCGCAGCAATCGCAGGCAGACTTGAGACCCTTGGAAAAAATGAACGCCTCTGCCTAATTGTGCCCAACGAGGATTCCAGAATGACCGAAAGCCGTTTTTGGCGAGGCGAGGCATCGCGACTGGGGCTCGACCCCGGGCACTTGCGATTTTGCACACCAAGGCAATTCCTAAAAGAAGGCCCGTCCGCAAATGGCGAAGCAGTTGTTGTAAGCGGATGGTTCAATAGATCGCAAATGGACCAAATTCTTAATTCGGGCAATTCAGAACTCTACTATCTACTCCTATACACCGGCGAGGCACTAGAGGTCGATTGGTACAAGCTTGCTCCAAATGCTTGGAATCGCCGTGAGGTCAGCGCTTCCGCATGGAATCGTAATTGCCTCGAAAAGCTCGGCGTATCTCTACCCGAATGCCTAATCCTCCAGTCCAGTCCTACCCCCAGCCCCCTCTCGTCGCAAGACGACCAAGGTGACCCGATGGAGAACCGTGAGCGCTTGGGAAGGGTAGCCGACCAGACGCGCATAATCAGACTGGAAGGTGACGAGCGCCTCGCGCGACAGGTATCTTTCTCGAATGGAGATTACTGCTTCTTAGAATGCGCGCCGGCAGGAGGCACGAGGCCATGCGTTGTGCCCGATCAATCCAACTTGGCATACGGGTGCCTCAGAAAAAATGCTGATTCCTTGGAACCCGGAGACGCAGTCCTCCGGATTCGAAGCGATGCAGACCGCATTGGGGACGCCGAGCTGTATTCCAACCAATACGCCATCGCCTTCTCGGAGGCACGCGCTTGGCACGTTCCTATTGATGCCGCGCTGAGATATATGTCGCGAAGCAGGATTGTCGACCGTATTTCAAACGCTGGGTGTTCGCGCAACTTTGCGACGATTTCTCGATGGATTGACGATCCCGACCTAATCATGCCGCACAGCAAAAAGGATGTCGAATATATCGGAAAGGCACTCTCCATGCCTTTTAGCGAGGAGGATATCCGGAAGATGTCAGAAGCTGCCAGCTATTGTCGAGGAGAGCGGATTACAAAGGGCAGGGACTTCGTGAGTGATGGAACCGATAGGTTCATGTTCCACTACCTCTCACTTGGATCGGCCCAAGCCGCCCTTCAAGAATGCAACAAGGAGTCAGAGGGACGTTGCACCTTTGAATTGCTTCGGGTGGACACAGTCAGCGACCGGATTGCTGTTCCCAGGAAAAAGCTTGGCTGGGTCATTCGTAGTAACATGGAGGAATAATGACAGATAACGATATGAGAGACGCGCTCTACAACGCCGTCTATGAGAACTTTGTCGGTCCGATTGATTCAGAAGACGCAGGACTCACCAAGCGATATCCCCTGGGCAATGCGGGATATGCGGCGGGCGTACTCTACCCAGTTGGAAGCAGCTTTTCCGAGACTCCGGATCATGATGAAAGCGATGCCCAACAATCAACGGACGACCCACAAAACAACGCTTCCAATACAGACGAAATCGTTGCCCCCGATGAGATTGAGCCACAATCCAGCGATCTTTCAGACTACGAAGAGCCCATTTCGCTCTCAAACTCCAACTTCCAATCGGCAATCAGCCTGACCGTTCGAATTCCGGACGACAGCTCCCTGAAGGTCGAAGTCCATGCCGCCACCTACAAGGAGGAGAAGTCCGACAAGACGAATTATCGTCGCCGTCCCATAACCTGGAACTGCACTGTCCGTATTCCCAGCAGCAATAACCCACGGGAGCAGATCGGTGTTCCAGAAACCAATCTGGAATTGGTCGCCGTCTACCGCTATCGCCCAGATGGCTACTCAACGGTTCTCAGCATCGCACTGAGAAACACAAATAAGGCATCAGACAGCGGCCGTTCCGGCCTTGGTAAACATTACTTCCAGTGCTCTCTAACCGTCAGCTCCTCGTCCGCCTTTCTCCCGGTTGAACTTCAACGGCCGGATGATTACCAAATGACAGAGGAAGAGCTTTCCGACTATCTCATCTACTCCCCTGTAAAGAACTACGCGCTGGGGCACGGCTGTGCCGCCGATTGGGATTCAGGTTCAGCGGCCCCAGAGACAGTCAGGACACGAATTCTGCCTCTTGAAGAAGTAAGACCGACCCTGTCGACGATTGAAGAACTTTCCGAAGTTCGATTCGAGATGCGCTCATTCGCCGAAGAGTCCAACTGGGAAGAGACTCGTGCCGCTCTCTCGGCTCTTTGCGATGCCTACGAGAGGTGGATTTCGGACACCTCCGACACCGCTCAAGATCTCCATGATTGGCGCCTCAAGCCGGCTACGGCTAATTTGGATAAATGCCGCGCCTGCCTTCGCCGAATGCGAGAGGGCCTCGACCTGCTCACAGTCGATGGAGTTGTTCGAAGTGCATTCATCATGGCGAACGAAGCAATGTATGAGCAGTACCTGCATTACAGCATCGCATCCAGGGCTGCAGACTCCCTCGAAGCCGCAGCAGCAAAACCGCGCGATTGGAGGCCTTTCCAGATCGCGTTCATCCTTCTCAACATCACCTCCATGTCAAAACCCGAAAGTGACGACCGCTCCCTACTCGATTTAATCTGGTTTCCGACCGGAGGCGGCAAAACCGAGGCGTACCTTGGACTTACCGCCTTCACGCTCATCTTAGAGAGACTCAACGGCGAGAAGTGTGACGGTACGAGCGTTATTATGCGGTATACGCTCAGACTGCTCACGAAACAACAGTTCTCTCGTGCGGCGGCCCTCATCTGCGCCCTAGAAGTCATGCGCGCGCGGAATCCAAACAGGCTTGGCAGCAAGCGCTTCTCTATCGGACTGTGGGTCGGACGCTCAACCACTCCAAATACTTGGGAACAAGCATTGCAGCTCTATGGAGACCTAAGAAGGGGCATCGAGCCCGAACAGGACAAAGGAAGTCTTCCTATACTCCAGTGCCCTTGGTGCGGCGAGCCCATGGGACAGGCAACAAAGGATGCAGCGGGGTATATCAAGACCAGAAAGCGCGATTCCACTGGAAAGAGAACCGATTACCTTCGCTTTTTCTGCCCGAACCATCAATGCCATTTCCATCAAGGAGACGACTCTCTCCCGCTATTAGTGGTGGATGAAGAGATCTATGAGAATCCACCTTCATTGCTACTTGGCACCGTAGATAAATTTGCGATGATTCCATATAGGAAGGAATCGTTCCGCCTCTTCGGCATAGGAGACGGAGGCGAGAGATTCCACACCCCGAAGCTGATCATCCAAGATGAGCTACATCTAATATCTGGGCCACTCGGGTCGATGGTCGCGTGCTACGAGACGTTGATTGACGCTCTTTGCAGCTACGGTAGTACTGGGGCATCTCCAAAAATCATCGCCTCAACCGCGACCGTAAGTCGCGCCAAAGAGCAATGCAACCAGATATTCGCCTGCGCAATGGACAATGTCTGCCAGTTCCCCCCTTCTGGGATCAGATATGATGACTCCTTCTTCGCACGCATCGATCATGGGGGTGACGGCAGACGGTACGTCGGCCTTTATGCCCCCAGCATCACCGCTGCCACCGCCTCCATCCGCCTTTATACCGAGTTGCTTTGGGAGCCTTGCACCTGGCAGGTGGATGACGATGTCATCGACCCATACTGGACCGTTACCGGCTACTACAACACCACTAGGGAGCTCGGCCAAGCTTTGACTTGGACAGTTGCCGACATCCCTGAACGCCTGCTCGAAAAGCGCCGAGCCAATCCTGTGGAGAAGCCCCGCTACCTCAATCGAACCCTTGAGCTTACCGGGCGCAAAAGCGCCTCGGATGTGCAGGACGGGCTAGAAAGACTGTCTGCTAAGCATGCAACGAATGGTGGCCACGATCGCTCTATAGACCTTTGCCTTGCAACCAACATGATTTCTGTCGGCCTTGATGTCGGCAGGCTAGGAACCATGGTCGTCGCAGGACAACCGAAAGAGACGTCGGAATACATCCAGGCAACCAGCCGAGTCGGCAGAAGTGATAACCATGGAATAGTATTCACGGCGTACAACGCATCGAAGCCAAGGGACCGATCCCATTACGAAAACTTCAAGAACTACCATCAGAGTTTCTACAAGCACGTCGAGCCCTCAAGCGCCACTGCGTTCTGTCAGCAGGTCAGGGACCGCGCCCTACCCGCAATCCTCGTCGCCCTCTATCGAATGCAAAACCCGTCGCTCGCCTCTCCGAACAATCCTCAGCTCCGCGCCATTGAGACGGCAAAGCAGATCATACTCACACGCATCAACAGCATCGACCCAAATGAGGTAAAAGATGCCGAAGCCGATCTGGACTACTGCATACAGCAGTGGGTGAACGAGGGTTACGACGTCTGGTACGACTTGGGCTTCCCCCAACCAGACACACCCACACCGCTTATCCACCCCGTCGGTGTCATTAATCCAGTTTGGGGAAACGCGGGGTTTGAGGCCCCCACAGCAATGAGAACCGTTGATGGAGACTGTCAGGTCGCCGTTCTCCAGCGACGAAATGATGGGGAGGCAGATGATGTCTAGAAACCACCGCTCCAAAAGCAATCACAATCAAATCCAGAAGAAATGCAGCCTTCGCAAAAACCAGCTTTTCGGCCCATGGGGTCCCGGGGCGATACTTCCATGCCCTGACGGGTCGTCGTTGATGATTGCAGGACTTGATGAGTTCCCCTTCCAAAAAGATATGAATCAGGTTCACGATCGAAGACTTGCAAGCTTCATCGGCGTCACCCGCCTGCTTGAACCGCCAACGAATGAGGGCACCAGAATCTATGCAGTCAGATTCCCTCTCTGGATGTATTGTCCTAGGTGCCATACGATGTACAAAAGCAAACCCATTGAAACATCGATTCCGCGTTGCGGTAAACCCTCTTGCAATCATTGCAAATTGGTTCCAGAGCGTTTTGTCGTCGCTTGCCCAAATGGACATATTGATGACCTGCCCCTCCTAGAACTCATCCATGGCGAACCTGTTAATCCGGAAGAGCATGTTCTAGTAAGAAAAACGCGCGGAGGCAGCGGGACTCTTAGAGACATCTACTACTATTGCGAAAAATGCAACAAGGGCATCCCACTTGACACCATAGCCTCTCCTGGGGCTTTGGAGAAATATGGGTATCATTGCCGCGGCAGCAGACCTTGGCTCGAAGAAACCCCCTCTTCTCCATGCGACGCACCTACCTCGGACCTACGAGTCATTCAGCGAGGCGGAACCAACGTATGGTACTCGCAAACGATCAGCTCTATCTATATCCCAGATACGCATAGAAAAGCCGCTCTCGACTATGCGGAAGCAAAGTACGACTACCTCACCACCATCTCAGCATGTGGAGGGGAAGCATTCAGAGAGGTTCTTTCTCACGAGGCGAGACGCGCTGGAATTAACACCGACGAGCTGCTTGCAGCGTTCCAGTCTCTGCAGGAAGATCAAGGCGCACAATCGACGCGCTCGGAGCTTGCATATAAGCATGAGGAGTATGGCGTCCTATCCGACCCCGACAGATTCAAAAGCGACCTAGAATCGTTTGAGGGAAGCGCACTACCCTCTTCGGAGTACTCATCAAGGCTGCTGAAATCGGCCGTTGAATCGATATCCCTGATTTCAACCCTTAAGGAAACAAAGGCTCTTATCGGGTTTTCTCGCCTCTACCCCAATGTAAAGCCCGGCGTATCGTTCGACGAACAGCGTTCGATGCTATCACGGAATAGGCTCGATTGGGCGCTTGCAACCCAACTAACCGGAGAGGGCGTCTTTCTCAAGCTGAACGAGGGACTACTAGACGCTTGGAGCTCTATCCCCTCCGTGCGGAAACGAACCGAACAGCTTGAAAGTAATCTAAAGCACCCAGCGAACAGCTTTAACGCTCAAGAAGCTGATGGCACGCTTAACCCCCGCTACATTGCGCTGCACACCCTCGCCCACATACTCATGCTAGGGATAACGCAGGAATGCGGCTACCCAACGGCATCTGTACGCGAGCGGATCTACTGCAACCGCTCCCTTGATGATCCCTCGGATCAATCTATGAACGGAATCCTGATTTACACCGCTTCTGATGATAGCGAAGGGTCGCTAGGCGGACTCGTCCGTGCGGGTCGTCCCGGTATTTTTGAGCGAATCTTCGACAAGGCGATTTCCGATGCGCGATGGTGCTCCTCAGACCCCGTTTGCATCGAATCCCCCGGGCAAGGGCAGGGGTCGTGCAACCTTGCCGCCTGCTACAGCTGCGCCCTTGTCCCAGAAACATCCTGTGAGAACGCAAATAAGATTCTTGATAGGGCAATGCTGACTGGGACGCTCGAAGACCCGAGTATTGGGCTGTTTAATTTTGACGGCGGCCCTATATCGAACGATAGCCAAATGGCCGTAAGGGAGCCGCTGAGCCTTCTGGACGATACCGACTATTCCCAAACATCCGTAGCTGATATCTGTTCATCCGCTTCGTACGGCATCAAACCATCAGAAGCCGAATACATTAGTTTTCTTTCTGACGCCCTATCCTTCAAGCACATAGAGCATCCAGCCCCAAATTGCATAATCGGCAACCAGAGCATAGAGATACCTGCCACCCTTGGATGGGCGGTTGCCCGTGTCGCCCTTCTATCCCAAGAGGATGTTGAAGACAGCGGGATGTCTCTTGAAGAGCTGCGGGATGCCGCGCGCGGTTGGGACGTATATGCAATAGACGACGCTCCCGCCCCCGAAGAACTGCTCAACATCCTGGAGAATAACTGTGGCTAGAATGATTCCCTCGCGTGGCCCACGCGACTTTACCCCTGCGAGCCAAGAAGGAATAATCTATGATGCCTTGGCCTCACTCCCAGATGAATTCGTCGTGGTTCACTCGATGCGCATGGTCACCTCGCTACGTGACGACCTTCGGGAAAACGAGGCCGACTTCATCGTTTTCCACCGAGATCTTGGAATTCTGTGTATTGAGGCCAAGGCGGGACAAGTCAAGTATGAAGCCGGGGAGTGGCGGTACGGAAGCGGCCTATTGATGCCGCGCGGAGGCCCATACAACCAAGCTTCAAATTCAAAATACAGGCTCATCGATCGCTTCGAGCAGCTCCGTATGAGAGATACGCTAAGGCACTGCAAGCTGCTTCACGCGGTGTGGTTCCCCTCCGTCCGAAGGGAGGCGCTCTGCGGATACTGCCTTCCACCCGAGGGCGATCTTAAGATTACTCTCTTCTCCAACGACCTTATTGATCCAGAGCCTTCGATTCGGCGAATCTTCTCTCTTCAGGTCGCTGGAACCGCAACGCAGCTATCAGAAAATGATGAAAACAGGGTCATATCGAAGGTTCTTTGCCCCGAGCTTAACCTAATTCCCAGCAAACGCTTCTCATACGATCTAGCAGAGCTTGCCTTCATTAGATTGCTTCAGTCTCAGCAACGCGTTCTGGATTTTCTTTCTGAGCAAAAGAGCGCAATCATCTCCGGACCGGCAGGATCTGGAAAGACCCTCATCGCCGTCGAGCGTGCAAAACGCGCGGCGAGCACCGGAGACGAGGTCCTTTTCCTGTGTTTCAACACTATGCTAAAGAACGACATTGCCAGTCGACTCGCCGAATTCAGCCGGATCGAGGTAAAAACCATCGCAGGACTTGCGCACGAGAAATGCCTGACGTCTCCCCCTAGCTACGAAGGCCTCGCGGAGTATCTACTTACTCTCGATGAGAACTCTTTCCCATATAAACATGTTGTCATCGATGAAGGACAAGATTTTGGAATAGCCGAAATCGAACAGTCGGAGATCTTGGACCTACTCTTCGACCTCATCAAGAAAAAAGATGGAAGCTTTTACCTCTTCTACGACAAAAACCAGTTCATCCAAGGCTCTGAGCTTCCAAGCTTCTTGTTGCAGGCTGACTGCAAGCTATCCCTCTATGTAAACTGCAGGAACTCTGTCAATATCGCCCGATGCTCATACGGGGCTCTTGAGTCAAATCCGGGAATTGAGACGAAGACCACCTCCGCACCTGGATCTGCCCCGAAAATGATAGCGACAACCAACGTCGGCAAGATGATCGAATTCATCAACCGGGAGATTTCCGCCTTACAATCAGCAGGGATTGATGACATTGTGATCCTCACCTGTTCATCTGTAACGCAATCTCCCCTGAATGAGGAGGTTGTCGACGAGCGCTGGCGCGGGAGCGACGTGCCCTTCTATTCCTGCCGACGCTTCAAAGGCCTCGAAGCTGACGCTGTTATTCTTGTCGACATCAATAGCGATCTATGGGATGACGCCGAATTGAGCGGCGACTACGACTCAGGCGACGGACTCATGTTCTACACCGGAGCTTCCAGAGCAAAACATGAGCTTAGACTGGTCTTCGATATGTCGGAAACCGAAAGCCTTGCAGTTCTAGAAAAACTCGGCATTCAGGCTCAGCGAAAGCCCCTCAGGTCACTTGCTCGTCGCCTCAACGCCCTCATTGTCCCGGCCTAATCGAGCACTAGCTGCCTCTTCTCGACCATCTCGCAGAAGCCGCCGACATCCATGAGCCACTCCTGCTGGGAGGGCGTGTAGGTCGGGAAGAGCTGGGCGGGAATGACGAGCTGGAGCCTGCTGTCGCGCATGGCGTTCGTGTAGTCCGTGCTCACGGCGGGCTCCAGCGTGATGAGGTGCTTGCGCTCGATGCGGTTCGCCTCCTCCAGAACCTGCCTCCAGCGCTCCTTGATGGTTGTCTTCGCGCCGAGCATGGTAAGGCTCGCCGAGGGGAAGCTCTCGTCGCGGTAGCACTCGATAGATGGGAAGATGAAGTCCGGCTTCGACTTGCCCTCGGTGTAGGGTTGCGCGGAGTAGCGGATCCCCCTGCCCTTGAACAGGAACTCGAGCTGGTGCTCGAACGCGGTGCCCGCGCGGGACTTCCTGCGCTGGAAGGTGGACATGGTGGTCTTGAGGACGCCGTCCACGTCGAGCTGGCCGTTCAGGTAGGGCGCGAGGTCCCGTTCGAGCAGGTGGCGCTCGAACACCTTGAACAGCATCTCCTCGCGCTCGTAGCAGGAAAGCAGGCTGCCGTCGGGGTCGCCCGCCCAGTCGAGGTCGTCCAACGTGGACACGGAGTATTCGGTGAAGTCCAGCCCGCGCGGGAACGCGTGGCCGAACCTCCCCACCATGTCGTCCAGGTACGCGTCGGCGCTCAAGGGCGCGCGGGTCTCGATGCCCATCATGCCGAGGATGCGCGAGGCCACCGCTCCGATGCGGTTGCGCTCGCCCTTCGACACTGCGTAGCCGGAGCGGTCCGGTTCCTCGAAACCGAACAGCCATTTGAGCTGGGACTCGATACTCGAGCCCTTCTTGGCGAAAAGGATAAGCAGCCCCAAGTCGTCTGAGTTGGCGAGCACCATGAGATCGCCGGTGCGCGCCTGCCGTATCGCGGGGTTGTCCTTGTAGTAGAGGCGGTACTCGGTGCGCGTGGGGTGCTTGCGGCGCGCGTCGTACCAGGTCACGGTCCCGTCGCACATCTCGGGCTCCGCCTCGTCGCACATGTAGGCGAACGTGGTGCGGATGTCGCGGATGTCGTCGTCGCCGAACAGCGACCTCAGCGGCAGCGTGCCGTTGAACTCGTGCTGGTTGCTCTTGCCCGCGTCGATGTCGACGTCAGCGAGGACCTTCGAGACCGCGCCGTCGAAGTAGCTGCTAAGCGCCCCGTAATCCATCCTTGCACGCCCCCATCATGAGCTTGGCCACCGAGCGGATGACAGGCACCGTCACCGAGTTGCCGAACTGGCGGTATGCCTGTGTGTCGGAGACCGGGATAATGAACCGGTCGGGAAATCCCTGCAGGCGCGCGCACTCCCTGGGGGTCAGCTTGCGGGGATTCTCACCCTCGCCGCGCGAGACCAGGATCTCACTCCCGTCCTTATGATAGCGCGCGGAGAGCGTCCTCGTGGTATCCGAGGGGGTGATGAGGCCGTAGCCGAACCCGTTGCCGGCGGCCTCGTGTTTCGCCTTGTACGCCTTCAGGTAGGACCACAGCTTGTCGGAGAGCACGTACCTCTCGTCCGCGTCCTCCTCTAGGATCTCCGCTGCCTTCTGGCCGCTGTTCGGGCAGTCGAGGTCGTCCCACGAGAAGTCGACGTCGTCACGGAAGCCGACGATGTAAATGCGCTCGCGGTGCTGGCACGTCCAGCCCTTGGAGTCCAGGACCTTGTAGTGGACGTGGTAGCCGAGCTCGTCCTGCAGGACCTGCATGATGACGTCAAACGTGTTTCCCTTATCGTGACTCACGAGGTTCTTCACGTTCTCGAGCAGGAAGGCCTTGGGGCGCTTCTCGCTCAATATGCGGGCCACCTCGAAGAAGAGTGTGCCCTGGGTCTTGTCCTCGAAACCCGTGGCGCGGCCGAGCGAGCGCTTCTTAGACACGCCCGCGAGTGAGAACGGCTGGCATGGGAAGCCCGCGAGCAGTACGTCGAAGTCGGGAATATCGGATGCTGCGACCTCACGTATGTCGCCCGCCGGGGTCTCTCCGTAGTTCATGCGGTAGGTCTTCTGGGCGAATTTGTCCCACTCGCACGAGAATACGCACCTGCCGCCGAGCTCCTGGAACGGCATGCGGATCCCGCCGATGCCCGCGAACAGGTCGATGAAGGTGAATGCGGGCTCCCCCTCCTCCTCGGGCGCAAAGGGGGCACGGTGGCCGAGGGTGGAGATGTACTTCGACTCAGCTGCGGTGGGCCTCGTCTCGCCCGTCTCCCAACGGCGCACCGTGCGCTCGCCGTTGGGACCCATGCCCAGCGCAGCGGCGAACTCCTTCTGGGTCAGGCCCAGCTCCTGCCTTTTGGCCTTTACCTCATCTGTTGAAAACTGCATGACGTACCTTCTGGATAACTAACAGGACGTTATGTCCTCATTTTGCCACAGCGGGTCATTCATAGATATGATCGGCAAACGAGATGCCTGCGGCCCATGGGTTCCTCACTTCCACTTAAGCCAACTGGAATACGCCACCGAATACACACCCCATCCGCCGGAGCAGTCCCGATAGCGATAAGCTACCCTCTCGTCCGGACTTTATTATTGCTTTCAGCTCGTTAGGGAATGGGGGCGTCCGTTGGTCAATACTTGCCAGCAGCGTCTTTTGTTTACAAATAACCGCCTTCTCCGCTTCTTAGCATCTGGCTTTTTCTTCGCAAATTCTTCGCGGCTTTTAAGCGAAGGTGGAATCAAAAAAGAAAAGCAGCTCAGAAGATTTAACCTCTGAGCTGCTAAAAGTTCTTGGTCGCGGGGGCAGGATTTGAACCTACGACCTCCGGGTTATGAGCCCGGCGAGCTACCAGACTGCTCCACCCCGCAATGTCTGGATGCACCGTGTGCGCAAGGAGTTATATTACGCGCAGAGCCCCTTCATTGCAAGGGCCTCCTTAAGTGTCTTCACAATTCTGACACCTTTCAACCCCGTTGGAATCGACACGCCGTTCCCAACGGTGCCCTCCGGGCACATGCTAAATCAAACCGAAATGCCGCAGCGCGTGGACCACGCCATCGTCCTTCACATGGTCGGTCACGTAGTCCGCGCGCTCCTTGAGCACCGGCATCGCATTACCCATGGCGACCTTCGTCTCCACCGCATCGAACATCGGGAGGTCGTTCTCGGAGTCACCGAACGCGAACGTGCCCGCGACTTCGCGCCCCTCCAGCTCCAGCACCTTGGCAATGCCGCTCGCCTTGGTCACGCCCCTCTGCGAATACTCGCTCGCCAGGCCCATATCGCACACGTCGAAATTGGCCTCGACCAGCTCGCACAGGCGGGCGTCGCCCATGATCGAGGGCGCCTTCAACATCCCGGGCTGCGTGAACTTGCAAAACCGCAATTCGGGAGCGAGCCCCAGCGCCTCCTCGAGGGAATGGGCGACGGGCATGTCGGGAAACGCCGGGACGGCCTCCAGCGTCCGCGACACCACGAACGGCGTCTCGCGCGATTCGAACATCACCGTCGTGTCCACGGCGAGCACAAGGCGAATGAGCTCAGCCGCCAGCTCGGAATCGATCAGCGTCTCGTGCACGACCTCGCCGCCCAGCGACACGCACGACCCCGCCGCGGAGATCACGCCGTCGAACCCGGCGGCCACGAGCGCGTCGCTCACCATGGAAAGCGGGCGCCCCGTGCAGACGTACGCATGGTGCCCGCGCTCCCGCAACCGCCCGATTGCGTCGAGCACGCCCGACGTCGGCAAGATCTTGGTGAAATCCTCCCCCTCGGGGATGTTCGCAGGGTCCACCCAGACGAGCGTGCCATCTACATCGAAGAACAACGACGCCGAGGAGTCCCCCAATCCGCGCGCCGTCGATGTAGCCAAAGCCGCTCCGGCCTCCATAGAGGCCCCCGCAAGGGGCGTCCAAACCGCACTCGAATCATCGAGCATACATATCCTTCCCCTCTCTTGTGCTCGAACCATGATAGCAAGCTCATCAGCACAGAAGAGGAGCGTACGCGTAAGGAAGCTGCCATAATACAAAGAGATTATGGACAGACGGCCGCGCATCATACACACGATTTGCCGCCACTTATATTAGGAGTGACCATGGCGCAGACGCCCCTCACGCCTCCCAACACTGCCGCGCACGAGTTTTACGCGAGCTGCCCCGAGGGCTTTGAAGCCGCCCTTGCCGACGAACTGCGCTCTTTCGGCCTGCGTCAGGTTCGTCGCCTCAAGGGCCGCGTCACGTTCGCGGGCGCGCCCCTCGATGCCTACCGCGCCTGCCTGTGGTCGCGCCTGGCGAGCCGCGTCTTTGTTACCCTCGCCCGCTTCGATTGCGTCACCGCGGACGACTTGTACGAGGGCTCACGCGCCATCGCTTGGGAGAACGTCCTCGCGCCTGGCGCAACCATCGCCATCTCGGCGCGCGGCACGAGCGATGAGCTGCGCAACTCCCATTATTCCGCCCTGCGCGTGAAGGATGCCCTGTGCGACCGCCTCGTCGAGATCGCCGGCCGTCGCCCCAACGTGGACGTGGATGACCCCGACGCGCGCATCCTGCTCACGCTGCGCGGAGACCGCGCCAGCCTGCACCTCGACCTTTCCGGCGACCCGCTGTTCAAGCGCCTCCCGCGCGAGGCAATCCGCCCCGGCGCCGCCCACGTGCTGCGGCCCGACTACGCCGCGCTGGCCCTGACGCAGCTTGGCTGGCAACAGGCCTGCTCGCACGCCATGGCATGCGCGAGCGACACGGCGGCCTCCACCGCGGACGACGGCACCGCCTCCGTCTTCCCCATCCTGGTCGATGCCTGCTGCGCTGGCGGCGGCATCGTGCTGGAGGCAGCCCAGATCCTCGCCGACCGCGCGCCCGGCCTCGAGCGCGACAACTGGGGGTTCAAAGCATGGGCGGAGTACGACGAATCCGCGTGGCTCTCCCTGCGCAAAGAGGCGCTCGGGCGCATCGACGCGGCGCGCGACCGCACGGCGCGCATTCTTGCCACCGACATTTCCGGTGACGCCGTCTCGTGCGCGCGCCGCGTCCTCAAAGCATCCGGCCTCTCGGACCGCGTGATCTTCGCCCAGCCCGACGCGCAGAAAATCGTCCGCAAACTCGCCATTCCCGCTATCGGCGACACCCAGATCGTCGGCGGCATCGTCATCGACACGACCGAGGTCCCCCTCACCAAGCTGCCGCGCCTTCTCTCCCTCGTTACCGACCTGCGCACCGGCGCGGGCGCACCCTTTGGGGAAGCCCTCGTCGGCAAGCCCGTCACCGTCCTCACGCGCGACAACGTCCTCGAGCAAGCCCTCGGCACCCCCCGCGGTCGCCTGTCCATCATGCCGAACAACGAGGGGGCCCAGCTCCTCACGTTCGTCGAACTCTCTGAGGGTGACCTCGAGGACACCGAGGCCGCAGACGACGAGCGAGTCGCACCCGCGGGCACCACCGCCATCGACCTGGGCGATGGTAAGCCCTGCCCCGTCATGCTGCCCGAGTCCGAGCAGTTCGCGCGCCGTCTGCGCAAAGTCGCTAAGCAGCGCCGCAAGTGGGCGCAGCGCGAGGGCATCACCTGCTACCGCGTCTACGATGCCGACCTGCCCGATTACTCCGCCGCCATCGACCTGTACGAAGGCAGTGCCACGACCCCGGGCCGCTGGCTCGTGGTTGCCGAGTATGCCGCCCCGCGCCACATCGACCCGGCACTCGCCGAGGCGCGTCTGCTCGACATGCTCGCCATCGCGCCGCGCATCCTCGACGTGAACCCCGAAAACGTATTCGCCAAGGCCCGCATCCGCTCGCGCGGCGGGTCGCAATACGGCAAGCAGGCGGGCGGCACGTCCGCGGCGGCAATGGGTGGCAACGGGGTCGTCGGCGTGCGCAAGGGCGGCGCCGGCCAAGGCCCGAGCCCCAAAGCCGCCGCTCGCGCACCCCAGGGCACCGGCGCGGGGACCCCGTCCGACATCCGGACTCGCAGGCTCCCCCTCATCGAAGAGGGCGGCCTCGCCTTCGCCGTCAACTTCAACGACTACCTCGACACGGGCATCTTCCTCGACCACCGCATCACGCGCAGCCTGGTGCGCGAGCACGCCCGCGGCAAGCGGTTCTTCCTCAACCTGTTCGCCTACACCGGCACGGCCACCTGCTACGCGGCCGACGCCGGCGTGGAGGAGACCGTCACCGTGGACCTCTCCAACACCTACCTGGACTGGGCCGAGCGCAACATGGAGCAAAACGGCTTTGTGGGCCCCGACCACCATTACGTGCGCGCCGACGTCATGAGCTGGATCCGCGACATGCGCGCCACACGCAACCGCTGGGACCTCATCTTTTGCGACCCGCCCACCTTCTCCAACTCGAGCAAAATGGGTCGCCGCACGTGGGATGTCCAGCGCGACCACGTGGAGCTGCTCGTGGGCCTCTCGCGCCTGCTCTCCCGAGAGGGCGAGGCGATCTTCTCCTGCAACCTGCGCACCTTCCGCCCCGATACCGAGGAGCTCGCACGCGCCGGTGTGGTGCTCACCGACATCACCGCGCAGACCATCCCCGAGGACTTCGCCCGCAACCAGCGCATTCACCACTGCTACCTGGTCCGCCGCCACACCTCCGAGGAGGCCATGCGCATGGTGGGCATGGACGAGAGCGCCATTCGCGAGCGCACGCGCGAGCTGCGCGAGAACGCCCGGCGCCATGACGATGCACGTAGCAGCGAACCGAGCGGCAGCAACACCCGCCGCGAAAAGACGCGCCGCCGCGATGCGCGCGGCGGGCGCTGACCCAACATGAGGGCCTAAGGGGCGTGCACTCTTCGGTATCTGCGTTCCCCGAGAGTTAACTCTCGGGGAACGAATCAGGCGAACCGGGAGAAAAGCTCCCGCGAGAGTTAACTTTCGCGGGAGGAGGGCACGGGACAGGGGAAGGAAACGGAAGCAACCCACCCTTCTATTTGCGTTCCTGCAGCTTGTGACATATAGCGTTTGCCCTGCACAATCCCTATAATGGCTTGAACGTTAGATGGCATGCATATGCCTCTCGGCGCGCTGGGGGAAGGCCGGCGCCGGGTCATCTTCGCCAAGGAGCAATACCGCAATGGCACACTCAACTGAATCATCCGAGCACGGGCACGGTTCTGCCGCGATCCCGGTAAGCATCGGCGCGATGCTCGTCACCCTGGGCGTCGTGTACGGCGACATCGGCACGTCGCCCATGTACGTCACCAAGGCGCTGCTTGCGGGCCAAGGCGGCATCATGACCGTGACCGAGGAGTTCATCCTCGGCGCGCTCTCGCTCGTCATCTGGACGGTCACGCTGCTGACCACCGTCAAGTACGTGCTCGTCTCCCTCAAGGCCGACAACCACGGCGAGGGCGGCATCTTCGCGCTCTACAGCATCGTGCGCAAATACGGCAAATGGCTCATCCTCCCCGCCATGCTCGGAGGTGCCGCCCTGCTCGCCGACGGCATCCTCACCCCCGCGGTGACCATCACCACGGCCATCGAGGGCCTGCGCACCATCCCCGCCGTGCACGACATCATGGGTGACAACCAGATGAACGTCGTGGTCATCACGCTCATCATCGTGTGCCTGCTGTTCGCGGTGCAGCGCGTGGGCACTTCCAAGATCGGCCATGCCTTCGGCCCGGTCATGACGTTTTGGTTCCTGTTCCTCGGCGGCGCGGGTCTCATCTACGTGCTCGGCAACCCTGTTGTCCTGCTCGCGTTCAACCCGCTGCGCGGCATCAGCTTCCTGCTGTCTCCCAACAACCATGCCGGCATCATGATCTTGGGTAGCTGCTTCCTCGCCACTACCGGCGCCGAGGCCCTCTACTCCGACATGGGCCACGTCGGCCGCGGCAACATCTATGCTACCTGGCCCTTCGTCAAGATCTGCCTCATCCTGTCCTACCTCGGCCAGGGCGCTTGGCTGCTCGCCAACGCCGGCAACCCCGAGCTCGCCCTCATCGAGGACCTCAACCCGTTCTTCCAGATGCTGCCCGAGATGGTTCGTCCGTTCGGCGTCATCCTTTCCACCTGCGCCGCGATCATCGCGAGCCAGGCGCTCGTGACCGGCGCGTTCTCGCTCGTGTCCGAGGCCAGCCGCCTCGATCTCATGCCCCACATGCAGATCTTCTACCCCGCCGAGACCAAGGGCCAGCTCTACATCCCCATGGTCAACAACGTCATGTGGGTCGGCTGCGTTATCGTCGTGCTGCTGTTCCAGAGCTCCGCTCACATGGAGGCCGCCTACGGTCTGGCCATCACCATCACGATGATCTGCACCTCCGTGCTGCTCTTCTTCTACCTGCACGGCGTGCGCAAGATGAAGGTCTTCCCCTGGGCCTTCGTCATCTTCTTCGTCGCGCTTGAGGGCTTCTTCTTCGTGTCCTCGCTCACGAAGTTCTTCCATGGCGGCTACTTCACCATCCTGATGGCCGCGCTCATCATGGGCGTCATGGTCAGCTGGTACAACGGCAGCCGCGTCGAGCGCCGCCAGTACACGATGCTCCCCGTGCGCAAATACATCGACCAGCTCGACCGTCTACGCAACGACTCGCACTACGAGACGCTCTGCGACAACCTGGTCTACCTCACCAACAGCACGTCGACCGACATGCTCGACCGCGACATCCTGTACTCGATCTTCGATAAGCACCCCAAGCGCGCCCGCGCCTACTGGTTCCTGAACGTCGAGGTCACCGATGAGCCGCACACCTTCGAGTACTCCGTGGAAAACTACGGCACCGACTTTGTGTACCGCGTGCACCTCCACCTGGGTTACAAGGTCAATCAGCGCGTGAACGCCTACCTGCGCCAGATCGTTTCCGACCTGTCCGCGTCCGGTGAGCTGCCGCCGCAGGTGCACGATTATTCCGTGTACGACAAGCCCGGTGTGGTCGGCTCCTTCCGCTTCTGCCTGATCCGCAAGACGCTTGCGCCCGAGTCCGACGTCGAGCAGCGTGAGCGCCACGCCATCGCGATGAAGTACGCGATCCGCCGCTTCGCCGGTTCGCCGGTGCAGTGGTTCGGCCTGGAGAACTCCAGCGTGTTCTACGAGTACGTGCCGCTGTTCACCAAGTTCAAGCCGGTCGACCGCATCGCACGCGTCGCCATGGATGAGCGCTGCTAACGAGCGCCTCCGCAATCTCACTGAATGTCAAAAAGACCCATCCAACCGGATGGGTCTTTTTTGTTTGCGCGTACCAGGACGTTCGCCACGAAACCGAGGCCCCAGCGGAGCCCCGAGCATCGCGCTTGAGATGTTTCTACCAGCCCTTTCCAAGCCAATTCCGAAGCCACAAGTCCATCGACCGGCTCATCTCGGCCATGAAGTCGCTCGTGTGCTTGCGCGTGTAAATGTCGCGCACACGCGCCCCGGACTCCGTTGCGTGAGGGCGGAACATCGCGTCCATCTCGGCGATTTGAGCGTCCATAGTCGGAGCGTCGGCGCGGCGATAGCGCTCCTCCATCACAAGGTTGACGGTCGGATGCGGGGTTGCCGGGCGCTCCTTCTTAGGGGTTCCAAGGATGAGCATACTCAAGGGCACGGTGTGCTCGGGCAAATACAGAAGGTCACGCACCTCCTCGGCGTTCTCTATGATGTCGCCTATGTAGCAGGTGCCCAATCCCACCGCCTCGGCGGCAATTGCCGCATTCTGCGCCGCAATCACCGCGTCCTGCGCCGCGATTCCAAAATCGCCCAGACCGGGATGCGGGCGGGCAGTGCAGCCAGATTCGGTCGCGAATTCCTCGGTCAAGCACCCCACGTGCTCGAACAGGTCGGTCCACTTGCAGTAGTCCACCACAAACACCAGCGCCCACGGCGCCTTGGAGATCATCGGCTGATTGTCGCAAAGCACCGCGAGGCGATCTCGCGTCGCCTGCTCGCGAATATCGATAATCGAATACATCATCATCGCCCCGGCGCTTGGGGCCCTACTCGCAGCATGGAGCACGGCCTCCCGCTGTTCGGCCGTGATTTCCACCGTCAAGTCGAACTGCCGTGTCGAGCTCCTGCGCTCGATGCAGTCGAGCACCGCGTTTCCCGTCATTCCCATTTACCGCCGTCCTCAAGCATCGGTTACGCTTCTTGGCCCATTCTATGGAAACAACGGATACCTGCAGCTTATCGACTAAATCTCGACAATCCGTGGGTAGTATGTTCCCTTGTCGCCTTCCGCGCGTAGCACATGTTTATCAAGGCCGGGTAAGCGCTGTCCAGGATTTGGGCACGCCGCCTGCTTCAACATCCGTTGAGCGAAGAAGAGGTTGTCGTATGTTCACTGCCATCGTATCCATCGCGGGGCTTGTCGCCTCCGCCTACTTGGGCCGTCGGGAGCTCACCCGTCGCAAGGAATCGGGTGATCGCTCCGGCATGGGCTGGGGCATCACGTTCTGCATCATGCAGGCCATTGCCGTCGCGCTGGGCTTTCTCGGCATGGCGCCCGACGACATCCTCTCTCCCATCATCCTGAACGCCGTGCTCACCGCCTGCACTTGGGCCTCTTTCGCGCGTGACATCACCTGGGCGCGCATCGAATCCTACATGCGTTTCGGTGACGAACTCGCCGCCCGCACCTTCCGACCCGACTGCGGTGCATGTGACAAGTACGATGCGTGCGCACATCGCATCACCCGCGACGAGGACCTCTCCCGCATCGGTCGCCTGGGCCGTAAGCTGCGCGGCCGCGCCCACGAGCTCCGCATCGCGCTGCACCGCCCCACCGCGGTCTGCGTGATGTTGCTCTTGCTCGCCGGCCTGTTCGCCATGCTCGGGCTCGAAACCCCCTCCAACCATGACCTCACCTGGTGCTACCCGCTGTGCATCCTGCTTGAGTGGGCACTCATCACCGCCGTCATGGCCGGCCTGTTCTACCTATTCCAGCGTCGCGGTGGCGCCCCGGCGTTCGTCGCCTTCCTATGCTGGGGCATCGGCATGGCGCAGTTCTTCGTCATCACGTTCAAGTCCATGCCCATCCAGCCCGCCGACCTTTCCGCCCTGGGCACTGCCGCTGCGGTGAGTGGCGGCTTCACCTACATCTTCAGCGCGTTCGGCCTGTACGGCATGACCTTCCTGGCCATCTCCATGCTGCTGTGCTCGCTCGCCGGCGTCTTCCGCCCCGAGCCCGCCAAGCGCAACCGCCGCCTCTTCCTCACCAACCTGTTGATCGGTGCCCTGTGCCTCGTTGGCGTTGGTGCCCACGTCACGCTCATCGACTACTACAACACCCTCAACATCACCGTGTACACCTGGCGCCCGCTCGAGAGCTACTACCGCCAGGGCTTCATCCCCACGTTCATCTCCTCCGCGCAGACCATCAAGCCGCCCGTGCCTAAAGACTACGATATGGCCAAGGCCGAAAAGCTCGAGAAGAAGCTCGCCGGCGAGTACGACGAGACTGCCGGCAAGACCCAGCAGCGCACCGATGCCGAGGCCCAATTCGCCAAGGAAAAGCCCACGGTTATCGCCATCATGAACGAGACGTTCTCCGACCTCTCCATCTACCAGAACATGCATGCCGGCTACAACGGCCCGCAGTTCTTCAAGAACCTCCCCGACACCCTCTCGCGCGGCACCCTCTACGTGAGCGCGTACGGCGGCGGCACCTGCAACACCGAGTTCGAGTTCCTCACTGGTAACTCCATGTCTTACCTTGGGTCGGGCGTGTACCCCTACACGATCTACGACCTGCTCGACACCAAGAATCTCGCCGAGCAGTTCAAGGATCTGGGCTACACCACCACGGCCATGCACCCCAACCACGGCACCAACTGGAACCGCGAGAACGTCTACTCCGGCTTCGGCTTCGATCGCTTCATGACGATCAACGACTTCCAGGATGCCGAGAAGCTCCGCGGCATGGTGTCCGACGCCGCCACCTACGACAAGATCCTCGAGATGCTCGAGTCCGACTCCGCGCCTCAGTTCATCTTCGACGTGACCATGCAGAACCACTCCGGCTATGACACCGGCCTGCTCCCGCCCGATAAGCTGAACAACTACCTGATCGACGGCGCGGTGAACAACGAGGTCAACGAGTATCTGTCCCTCATTGAGGAATCCGACCGCGCGCTCAAGGACTTCGTTGGCAAGCTGCGCAAGCTCGACCGCCCCGTCGTGCTCGTGTTCTTTGGCGACCACCAGCCGTTCTTCCCCGACAAGTACAACAACCGCTGGTTCACCAATGAGGATAAGGCCGAGCACAACATGCGCCTGTGGACCACCGACTACCTCATCTGGGCGAACTACGATGTCGCCGGCAACGACCAGGACAGCCATGTGGACAACCTCTCCACCAACTACCTGGGCACCGAGATGATGAACATCATCGGCGCGCCGCTCAACGACTACCAGAAGGCTCAGCTCACCCTGCGCAACGCGCTGCCCGCCATCAACACCACCGGTTACCTTGACGCCACCGGCACCATCTACCTGTCCAGCGTCAAGGAGGATGAGAACGGCGGAGATGCCCATACTTCGCTGCAAAAGGCAATGCAGGCGCGCTCCGAGTACGCCACGATTCAGTACTACGAGCTCTTTGGCGACGGCAAGGATGTGTACACCAAGCTTCGCCAGAGCGCCGCGAACGAGACCGATCCGAACCTCGCGCCCGGCACGACGCAAATCAAGTAACCCGAGCGAAAGGTCAAGAGGCAAGCGCTCGGCCCGCTTCTGCATATCATGACGTCAAAACCCCTGCATGCGATCAAAACATGCAGGGGTTTTGCATATGATTGCCGTCTCCGTTTTTCACTTGAGGGACTTTTGGTAATTACTTTCCGACCTTGCCCGGTAGACAACCCCAACGCCAAGACAAATCCGCAGGTCGGGCTCCCAACTTCTCACCCGCCATTTCACGGTTTCGAATTCTAATTACCAAAAGTCCCATTCATGAACTTTCCGACACGCCGCACCCCCCCACGAAGCGATCACCCAAACCTCAGTCGATGCGCAATCCGGTCGAGCACGGCGACGGGAACCCCGGCGTGACCCTCCAGATACTCCCGGACCGTTCCGTAGCGCTCGTGCAGATGCTCAAGCGTCAATTCCATCTCGGCGGGAATCGCCTCGAACAGGCAACGAGGAGCGCGACGACACAAAAGTGCGGAAACAGCCACGCGCTGAGCACGCATCCCCCGCCCGAGATACCGCTGCGTAGCCGCATAGTCCGCAACGATGTCCTCATCCGAAACCCCAGCGAGTCCCAGCAGCAACATCGCCACAACGCCCGTCCGGTCTTTGCCCGCCCGACAATGAAACAGCGTGCAGCCATCCTGCCCAAAGGCGTCAATCGACTCCATCACGCGTCGGATGCTCGAAGCGTGATTGTCGAGCAGCCCCTTGTACACCGTCGACATGCGATCCGGCAGTGCGTCACGAAACTTTCCCGAATTGAGCTGGTCGAGCATCTGAACATGCACGTACGCCACACCGTCTCGGCCGCGGGCATAAGGATCGGGCCAATGACCAACCTCAAAATCGCTGCGCAAATCGACAACGCATTTCAGACCCTCTCCGTACTCCTGCAGATATTCATAGTCTCCAGGTGTCAATTTGCGAAGAGACGGGCCGCGAAGAAAGATGCCGTATGCCGTTTCCCCTTGCGAGCCGTCCTCCGCCCTATACGCACACCCGCCCAAATCGCGCACGTTTCTCACGCGGGCAAGCGGAAGCTGCTGGGGGCCGGCGGAATGAACTGCGGCATCGCGCCGCTCAGTTGCAATTTCCATATGTGCCAATCCACCTTGCGAATCGAAGCTCTCATACGCTGGATTTTTCCATGCGGTTTGTACACTACATCGTATCGCTCGGTGTTCGCCACTTGCTTACGCAACGTTTACGGCATCCCGCTCTGCCTCGAAATGCCCGAATCGCCAAAACAAAGGGGCGGATTCCATTGCACCCGCCCCGCTCTCTCAAATTGAAGATGGTCCCTGGATGAAGATGATCCCCGAATTGAACGTTTGGCGTTGGGGCAGTCCCCGAATTGAGACTGTTTGGCATTTGCGCACCCTTACAGGTCGCGCGCCTTATACACCCGCAGAGAGACCAGCGCGCTCACGATATAGCACACCACACCGGAGATCAAAGCGCCCATGGCAAACGACGTCAGGCCCTCAGGCGTTTCCGCGAACGAAAGCGCCTGTTGCATGGCCATAATGGCCTCCTCGCCCATGAAGCCGCCCACCATTAACGGCGCAACTCCCAAGAACATCATGATGAAGGGCAGCCACTGCGTCGCCTTGGTCTGGCCGAATTTGAAGAACACCGGCATGGACACCGATGCAATCACAAACCCCATGGCACTGCAGAACGCAAGGGCGAACACCCCCGCCCGAATCATATCCGCATCGAGGCGCACCATGTTGGCGACCACCTCGGGAAGCAGCGAAGCCCCGCCCATCCAGGACAGCAGGCACGCCGCTACGGAAACGAACAGCGACGCGATCAGCGTGCCCGCCAGCACGAACAGATAGCGACCCAACACCACATCTCTGCGCGGCACAGGCATGGTCAACCTAAACGCAGCCCAATCGTTTTGCTCGTCGTAATGACTCGCGCTATTTGACAGGCTGAACATCCCCATCATGAAAATGATGCCCGGCAACATGGAAGTGCTGCCCATGCCCACCGTGAAACACACCGCCATGAACAGGATGCTGAACGCCAGCTGCCTGAGGTATTGCCCAGACACCGTGAGCTCCATCTTGAGCATGCGCATCATCGCGCATCACCGCCTTTCTGGACGCCGTCACGCGGATGCAGGACCGTGCCCTTGAGGACGAGCGCCATGTAGTCGTCAATCGACACGCGGTCACATGGGATCTGCGGGAACGCGCGCATGAACTCAAAACGATCGGAAACGAGCAGGTCCACACCATAGTCGTGATGCAAAACGCGCACCTCCATAGGCGCCTGCGCGCTCGCCAGCACCTGCTCGACCTCCGCCGCACGGCACCGCGCCACTCCCATGAGGTCGCAGATTTCGTCCTTGTCGCAGGCAAACACGATACGCCCGTCATCGATGCACACCACCGTGTCGGCGATCTTGTCGAGATCGCTCGTGATATGGCTGCTCATCAGAATCGCATGCTGCGGGTTTCCCGCGGCATCCTCCACCGCCACAAACTCGCGCAGCATGTCGAGCACCTCATCGCGTGCCATGGGGTCGAGCCCGGCGGTCGCCTCGTCCAAGATGAGCACCTGCGGGTTGTGCGCCAGGGCGCAAGCCAAGCTCAACTTCATACCCATACCGCGAGACAGCTCTTTAATCGCCTTCCTCGAATCGAGCTTGAACCGGTGAAGATACTCTTCGAACACGCGCGCGTCCCAATTCCGATACGCGCGCTCCATAAGCTTGCCGACCTCGGCGATCTTGATATGCGGCGGCATCGAAACGGTGTCGAACACTACGCCGATGCGCTCCTTCACCGCGGCGTCGGCGCCGGACAGCCCGCGCGCATCGACACCCAAGATTCGGGCATCGCCCGCATCGATACCGATGATGCCGAGCAGGGCCTTGATGGTCGTTGATTTACCAGCGCCGTTCTGCCCGATAAAACCCACGATTTGCCCCGGTTCCACCGTGAGGGATACGCCCTGCAGTGTGAAGCCGTCGTAATGCTTGGTGATATTGCGAGCCTCGATAAGAGGCGCGCCCACTCGTGATGAAGTCATAGCTAGTCGTCACTCTCCAAAAGGGTCCTCATCATCTCGATGAGCTCCTCATCGCCCAAATCGAGCGCCCTGCCAGCTTCGATGGCCTGAAGCAGGCGCTCCTCGACCTCGCGGAGCCGCTCCTCGCGCAGCAGATCGGCGTTGCCGCCTGCCACGAAGCTGCCCTTGCCCTGCACCGTCTCGATGAACCCTTGCGTCTCCAAGTCCGCGTAGGCGCGCTTGGTCGTGATGGCGCTCACCCGCAGGCTATTCGCGAGCGCGCGAATCGAGGGCAACTGCTCGCCCGCCACCAGGTCGCCTGCCATGATCTGGCTTTTGACCTGTCGGACGATCTGCTCGTAGATGGGCTGGTTGCTCGAGTTCGAAATGATGATTTCCACGAATCAATGTTCCCTTCCCGTCTGCGCGTTGGGCGTCCCCGTCGCGCCACGGTCGCTCCCAGACGTCATGAGGCGACCACAACCGAGCATACTGTATATACTCGATAGTTACAGTATATACACACCTATACACAGTGCAAGCATTTTTTGAAGATACGGGTTGAGGGAAAAGCGCGGGATGCGCAGCCGCTTCAAAACAAAACGGGCAGCAGGACCTCCTCCTGCTGCCCGTGATGTGTAAAAAGGGGTCTGCCCCCATTTTGCACGTGCCCTTTTTACACGCGCTATGCCAGGCGGGCTCCCACCATCTGCGCGGCGGCGGGCTTGTCAAAGTTCCCGTTCGTCGCCTTGGTAAGCGCACCCATCACACGACCCATATCCTTCTTGGACTCCGCGCCGATCTCGGCGATAACCTGGTCAATCAGGGCCGCGAGCTCGTCGCCGGACACCTGAGCGGGCAGCAGGCTCTCGAGCACGGCCACCTGCTCGCGAAGGTTCTCGGTGCGCTCGGAGTTGTTGCCCGCCTTCTCAGACATCTCGAGTGTCTCGTTGGTCTGCTTGAGCGTGCGCTTGATCTGGGCGGTCGTCTCCTCCTCGGTGATCTCATGCGCCCCGCCGCGCGATGCGGCGTTCTTGAGCTCGCCCAGCACCAGACGGGTGACGCCCAAACGAACCTTATCCTTCGCCTTCATAGCGGCGACCATCTCGGCATGAAGCTCTTCGTACGTCATTACTATCCCCTACTCCTCGGAATCCGTGTCCTCGTCCGCTTTCGCCTTGCTCATATCGACGTTATACGGAGCATCCTCGGGCATCTCGTTAATCTTGATGTCGGCCTTGTCAATGTAATCATTCAGCCACGTGGAGTACTTCGCACTCTCCTCCTCGGTCTTGATCTTGCTCGAAATCGCATCACGGATAGCCTCGGGGATCTCGTCAGCGGAAGAAACGCTCTCGACGTTGAACTGATCGGTGCACAGGATGATGTGGTACCCGTAGGTCGTCTTTACCAGACCGCTCATCTGCCCCGTGGAGAGCGCGCTGAGCGCATCCTGATACTCGGTCACAAAGGTGGTGAGCTTATCCCAGCCCACGTCGCCACCGTCATCGGCGGATGAGTCCTCGGAGTACTCTTTCGCCGCATCGGCGAACTCGACCTCGCCGGCGTTCAGCTTGTCAAGCACCTCCTGAGCCTTGGCCTCAACCTCAGCGCTCTCTTCATCAGTTGCATCGTCGGCGACCTTGAACAGGATGTGGGACGAACGACGGGCATCGTTGTAGGTGTCGAGATTCTCATTGATGTAGGAGACGATCTGGTCGTCGGTGGGGTCCTCGACAGATGCGACCTTCTCACGCAGCTTCTCTTGAGCGAGCGAGCTCTTGGTGTTCTCCTGGTAGGTCTCTTTGGTGAACCCGAACTGGGTAATCATATCAACAAAGGTGTCCTCGTCGCCGCCGTAGTTTTCAACCGCCTCGTCCCAGGCCTCGTCAAGGTCATCTTGGGAGACGGTGATGTCGTACTCCTTCTCCGCCTGCGTGAGCAGGTACTGGCGGGCGATGGAATCGATGACGTTCTCGCGATAGCTCTCGGGCGTAAGCCCCTGTTGAGACAGGTACGTCGCCCAGTCTTCATCGCTCTCATACGAGCTCTGGCGCAGGCTCATGATCTGCTCGGTGACGGTGTCTTCCTTAATGTTGACGCCGTTCACGGTTGCCGCGACGCCACCCGTGAGCTTATAGTCCTCCTGGCTCTGCACCTGGTTGAGCACGCCGGAACACGCCATCGCACTCACGGAAAGCAACATGGCGGCGATGCCAATCACCACGAGCACAATCTTGCCTGCTTTGGAAAGCTTTTCCTTGCGCGCCTGCTTCACCTGCTTTTTGCTTGGCGCCGCCTCGGGCACCGGGTCGCGCTTGATCTTGGCGCTTCGTTTACTCACTGCCATTTGAGGTCTTCTTTCGTAGCTCTGTATGGTTCGTCGCTTGGGCGACGAGTCCCGTGTTCACACATTTGGTTATTGTCTCACACGCACTTTTAGATGCGGATGGTATTCGAGCATTCCCACACACTTCCCTTTACGGGGCCCTCAGCACACAAGGCACGGGGCCCTCCGCATGCGCAGAGAGCCCCGTGCCACCAAGGGAGTGCGGGGGACGACGCTAGCGCGTCTTGCGGCTGTGGGCAATCATGACCGCACCTGCCGCAACTGCGATGACGGCAGCTGCGCCCACACCCACCACCAGGAGCATGGAATTGTCTCCGGTGGTCGGCAGTCCGCCGTTGGGCTTGTTCGCGCCAGGCTCATCGGAAGGATCATCGGGCGTCTCGGGAGCAACGGGAGCATCCCCGTCCTCGACCCACTTGGCCGTGAGCATAAGGTCGCTCGTGACCGGCGTGTCGAAGTCCCACTTGTTCTTCCAACCGCCCTTATAGCCATCGGTGAACCAGCCGTCGAACAGATATCCGGCAAGCTCGGGCATGGGCTGAACGGGGACCTTGTCACCCCTCTTGACCACGATTACACGATCCTCATGTCCGGGAATGCGATCGTCGAAGGTGACGGTGAACTCGTCCTCGTCGGGATCGGCTGTCTTCTCGTCAAGACGCAGAGACTCAATTGCCTGAGCGAGCTCGCCCTTGAGTGCGAAGACGGAGTTGACGTCGCCGCTCTGATCGGCAATGACCTTCTCGGCCTCGGCGATCTTGGCCTGCAAGGCATCCCATGTCTCGGCCGTGAAGGCATCGTGCTCGCACGAACCGTCCTTCTGAATGGCCTTCGCGGCGTCAACCAGCGTCTGCAGGGTCGTGTAGTCGGGCGCGGCGGCCGCATCGAGCAGACGAATCTCGGCGGCGGCGGCATTACCGTTGGAGCCCTTAACCCACACGAGCTTGACGTTCTTCACGTTATCTTGGCGATCGAACTCGATGGCGATGGGGTCGGTTCCGGAGACCTTGAGGTCGCCTTCCTTCACCTTCTTGTAGCTTGTGCCGTCGGTGCTCACCTCGATACGGTACTTCTGGATGTTACCGTTTGCGCCGGTCTGACGCGGTGTGTAGACGACACCTTCAACGCTCATAGGCGTTTTGGACTTGAGATCCAGCCAGTGTTCGCCGGTCGTGATAGTCCAATCGCTGTGCCACATGGACGAAAGGTTGCCGTCGAGCACGTTCTTGGGATCGGAGCCATCCTTCTGATAATCAGAGGCCGTGGCTTCGAGCTGGGCGGGGTCGATAAAGTTGAGGTCACCTCCCGTCTTGAGCTCAAGGGCGTCTAGCGCGCTCACGATGGCATTCTCATACGAATCGACGGTGGACTGCATGCTCGCAGGCAGGTTCTCGCGGATCTGAGCCCATGCGGCCTGAACGCGCGCGACGGATGCGTCGGTAAAGAGCTCGTTCAACAGTGCTACGGCGTCACCGTCAAGCTGAAGCTGCGCGTAGGCGTCAAGGCGGCAGTAGTCGGCCGTCTTGTAGGAGGGGTTACCCTCCTCGTCGGCGAGAAGCGCGTTGATCTGCGCGGCCAGGCTATCGATGTCGGACTTGGCCGGATTGGCGTTCAAGAACAGGGCATATACCTGGTCAAGAAGGTCGCGCAGGCCAGGAACATCCTGCTCGGCAAGAACCTTCTCGGCGGTGATGACCGCGTAATCGAGAGGCATCGTCGAAGCAAACTCGCCAGCCTTGGAGATGCGCACATCGTCCACATAACCCTCAAAGGCGTTCGTGGCAGAGCCCAGCGTATTGACCGGGAGCATGCACGTGGCCTTGAGCTTGCCGCGGCTACCGTTACCGGTCGAGCCGATAGTCTCTACTTTCTCGCCGTTGACATACAGCGTAGTGACTTCGAACTCGTTCTTGAACTCAAGCTCAACCCACTCGTCGACCGGCAGGGTGTAGTTGAAGGAGTAATCGCGGTTCTCGCGGGTGATGCCGACCTTGCCGGTGTCCTTCTGAACCGCCTTGATAGCACCGTACTCGGACTCGAACAGAACCTGCTCGTCAGTCGACGCGCTCGTACGCTTAACCTTCACGCGCAGATCGCTGCCCAAACCGAGGGTGGTAAGGGCGTCGTCCTTGACGGACACGTAGGATTCGCCGCCGTTGAGCTTGAGGGCACTGCGGCCGTCAACCTTCTCAATCTTGGCGTTCTCGCCCTCGACAAGGTCGCGTTTCAGGCCAGAGGCGTCCGACAAGTCGTCCATGTTCCACTGAGCGATGGTGCCATCCTCGGTAGTTGCGACGTCGTAACCAAAGTTGCTACCGGGGGCGTCACCGAGCTTGGCAACGATCTCCTTGGCGGCAGCGGTATCAATCGAGCCGCTCTTGCCCCAACTGTTGGCACCGAACAGACCAGCGGAGCGGTTGATGCGGTCATAGATGTCATACTCGGACATGCCGTTTTCCTGGTTGTCGCACATGTCGTTCCAGACGGCAAATGCACCACCGATCATCTGCGGATCGCCAGCGGGAACAGAGTACCCACTAATGCTGTTCAGTCCGTCGGTGTAAGCAGCATCGCCCAGGTAGTCGTAGTAGTACGTTGCATTCGGAACGACGTAGAAGACACCGTCCTGACAGTCGATAAGCTCGAAGCCCAAATCGTACATCTGCTTAAGATCGGCCCAACCAGGGTTCCAAAGATTCATCTGGCGGCGCTGGCCAGACTCGGAGATGCCGCTGACATTAACTGTACCCTTGATGCTCGTGAGGGAACCCCACACACGAGCAGTCTTTCCGTTCCCTTCGGCATACTTGAACATATCGTTCACGAACGTGCGGTATGCGTTGCCGTCGGCACTGTACTCATCCGCGCCAATATGAATGACATCTGAGCCGGCGAAAACGGCATTTTCGCCACCCTTCACGTACTCGTCAAAGATGCTCTGGACGAACTTGAGGCTATCGTTATACAGCGTAGTGAGATTGAGATGGTCGTTCTGGCGTCCATCGGTGCCGTGACGCAGGTCGGGACGCACCTTGGTCAGCGCCAGCGAATGCGCCGGGGTATCGATCTCGGGAATGATGTTCACGCCAAGCGCCTTGGAGTGCTCGATGTACTCCTTGAAGTCGGCCTTGGTGTACCACACGTCGGTGGAGGTGAGGTCGGCCTGGTTCTTGCCGTCGTTGCCGCCCTTCTTGATGTCGGACTCAAGACGGAAGCCAGAGTACGCCTGGAAGACATCCTTCCCCGCTTTGGTGTACTCCTCGAGCGGAATATAGTTGTCGTTCAGGTGAATCTGGAAGTCGTTCAGCTTGAACCATGCCATCTGCTCGGTCATCTGCTTGAGCCAGTCGAGCGTGAAGGTCTTTCGACCCACGTCGAGGATGAGACCGCGCACCTTGTAGAGGGGGTAGTCGCGGGTGGTGCCCACCGGGAAGGTGGAGTTGCCCGTCTTCATACCCTGGAGGATGGTCTTGCCGCCCCAGTTGGCGCCCGCCACGGCCTCGGCCTTGACGGTGATGCTGTTGGCGCTCGCCTCGAGCAGGTAGCCCTCATCCTTGAGGCCCCGAGCCTTGTCGGCGCCGAGCGTGAAGAAGATGTCGCCAGCTTGGGCTGCGGTGCCCTGGACCACCTCGAGCTTAACGCCCGTGATGATTTGGAAATCCGCGGCAAAGTCCTCGGCCATGACCTTGAGCGAGTCCTGACCGTACACTACGCGCTTGGCGGCAGATGCGGCGAACTGTCCCTCGCCACCAACCCACTCGCGGAGCTCAGGCAGAATCTGCGGCGCGGCATTAGCCTCGGCCTTGGCGGTCATGCTGCCGGGGACCTTGACGTCGAACTCCTTGAACGCGTAGTCCGTGTTGTCCTTGGTGTTCTCGATCTTGAAGGAGGCCTTGACGGTCACGTCGGAGATCGGACGGTAGATGGTGCCATTCAGATCGATGACCTGCTCGTAGTCGGTGCCGTTGTACTTGATCTTGTAGCCCTCGGGAACGTCTTCAGGCAGGGTATAGGAGAGCGTCTTGGTGTCGGCAGTGACCTCGGCGACCTTGATGTCGTTGAGGTAGTCCGCAGGCTGCTTCTCGGGCGCAGCGGGCACTTGGTTCCATGCCTCGAACTCCATGCAGGAGACACCATACCCTGTGCTCATACCGGTGACGCGCAGTAGGAGGTAACGACCGGTCGCAGGAGTCTTCAGGGTAATCTCATTGAGACCCTTAGTGTTGTTCTGCTCATTGACAACCGGGGCGCCCCAGCTCTGGTAGTTGTCGCCCTCGGCGTTCCAGACGCTTTCATCGTTGGAGACGTACACCTCGAACTTGGTTGCGTAGTTGGAGGCATCTTCCCACTGGATGTTGAAGTGCTTGATGGTTTCTTCCTTACCCAGATCAACGCGCAGCCACTGGGTCGGCGCGGTCTCGGTCATCCAGCGATCGTTGCTCTTGCTCTCCTTCTTGCCATCGACTGCACGGGCACCGTTCTTGTTGTGGTAGTCCTTGCTGGCCTTGGTGGCCTTCTTGAGTGCGAGGTTGGTTGCCTCGGTAGTCGGCTCATCAGGCGTCTCTGTCTGCTTGTCGGCATATACCTCGAGCTCGTAAATGGAGACCGCATCCCAATCGACGGCATCGCCATACGGGTCATTGCCCGTGAAGCCGGTGATCAGAAGCCGAACATAGCGCGCAGACGTCGTATCGAAATTGATGACGCTCGTCTTGTCCTTGGGGCGCTCGGTCGTCGTATAGACGTCCTTCCAAGTCCACTTGGTCGAGTCGTTATCCTTTGCATCTTCGGCCTTCGCGACCTGGATCTTGAATCCCGTGGCCTTGCGGGCCTCCCAGTAGACCTTTGCGGACGAGACCTTCTCGTCCTTGCCCAGATCAACGTAAATCCAATGCTCGCCATGGCTGGCGTCAACCGCACTACCCCAACGAGACGACTTCGAAGTCGTGTCGCCATCGGTCGCGTTCTTCGCCTTAACCGAATCGGCCTCTTGGCTGTCGGCAACGGCGTTTTTGTTCAGCGCCAAGTTGCCTTCGGCGGCGTACACCTTCTGCGCAGGCAGGAGCATCGTCGCGGCACACAGCGCCGAAAGGCACCACGCGACGACTCCTCCCCAGCGTAGCTTCTTCATACGCATCCCCTTCCGTTTGCGTATCCCCGTCTCGGCAAGGAACCTTACCGGCTGGCGTCCGAGCGCCAATCCGCAGCAACCAACGCCTTGCCGATCCATGGGCATCCCCAACATAGATTGCTTCACTGTACGGATTCACGTTGGTGCGCGTGAAGGAGAAATCCACTCGGATTATGCATCTTCTATTCGATTTTATTCATTTTCTATTGGTTTTTTCAGAAAGATACCAGCTTTGTTGTTATGCATATACAAATGTGCATACCGCTATTAGACCAATTTGGATACGTCGGACTCGTCCCGTGACTCCCAGAAGTCCCAGAACGGCTGCGGCTCCTCCTCGAGGTCCCGGCGCGTCGACTCGTACGAGCCGTTCGCCACGTGGGAGCGAAGCATCGCCTCCCGCGAGGCGTCCGAGCGCCTGACCTGCTCCTCCCAGCAGAACCACCACAGGTACCTCTGCAGGCGCCGGGTCGAGACGCCCCTGAACCTCCAGAGGAAGCCGCGCAGCCGCTCGTGCAGCGCGTTGACCATGCCGAGCTCGTCCTCGCCCGCGTCTGCCGCGCCGTAGCGGTTGTGCGACGCCGCGCCCGCCTCGGAGAGCGGCGCGGCGTACGAGGAGTGCATGTCGGTGGACACCTCCGAGCCCGCCACGCACGCGGGCGCCAGCCCCGCGCGGATCTGCTCGGCGCCGGGGCGGCCGCGCGCGGCGAGGACCGCGGTGCAGTCGCCCAGGTCGTTGACGACGGTGACGACGGCGACCTTCAGCGACGATATGCCGCGGGAGCGCACCCCGTGCCCGTTGGCGTGCGGCTCCCTCGGCATCCCGGACCTCCTGCCCGAGAACGACTCGTTCAGGTACAGCTCGTCGGCCTGCGCGGACACCCCGTCGCCGCCGCGCATCGGCTGGAGCTGCGAGCGCATCACCTCGAGGGCCCTCATCCTCATGAACCAGCTGGTCTTGACGCACACGCCGCAGCGCGCGGCGAGGCGCGCCAGGCTCTCGCCGGCGGCCATCCCCTCGACGTAGGAGGCCCAGGTGGCGGCGGGGAGCTTGGAGAGCGCGAGCACGCGCCCGGTCGACGCCGAGAACGACCTCCCGCAGCCGCGGCACAGCCAGCGCTGGGAGCCGCCGGCGCCGCGCCCGCGCCTGACGACGCGGGCGCACCCGCACCTCGGGCACGCGTCCGGCCAGGCTCCCGGCGAGCCGCCGGCCAGCGCCGACAGGATCGAGGCCTTCAGGTCGGCGACGAGCCTCTCCATGCCCTCGACGCCCAGGGACCGTGCCCCCTGTAGTATCATGTCGTACAACGCGCGCTCCTTCTCCGATGGGTTTGTCTGGCGACTTCCATCTTAGAGGGGCGCGCGGACACGTTTAGGGGGTCACCCGTATCCAACTTGGTCTAATAGCGGTATGTGCATTTGACACTGAGGGTCTTTCGCCCCCCAATTGTTTAACCCACTAGACAGGAAGGCATTCTAGGGGCTTTCTTCCGATTTTTCTGATTCCCGCCACATTTATGTGAAATGGCAGACGGACGGAATACATCGGTAAACGGCGCACCTTATGGAAGAGCGGTGCTTCAGAAGGAAGCGAGAAGAGAGCTCGAAGGGTCGACCATGGCGAGTTGCAAATAACGCGCGCCGGATAAGACACCGGCGCGCGCTTCTCGTACACGACTAACGCACTTCGACCGTAAGGTTCTCCCGCACGTGGACACGACCATCGGCGAGCATTTGCACCACCTCGGGATACAAAACATGCTCGATGGCGTGGATGTGCTCTTCGAGGGTATCGACGTCCCAGCCCTCCTCGACCACGAGCGCACGCTGGGCGATGATCGGGCCCATATCGTACACCGCGTTGGCAATGTGCACCGTAACGCCCGTCACCTTGACACCGCGATCGAACGCGTCCTGGATACCATGGGCACCCTGGAAACTGGGAAGTAGGGCGGGGTGGATGTTGATCACTCGATCAGGGAACGTGACGAGCAGTGGTGCATGCACCATGCGCATATAGCCCGCCATGATCACGTATTCGCAACCGGCAGCCAGAAGCTCGTGCGCGATGACTTCATCCGCCTGGATGGGGTCGGCATAGGTCTCCTTGGAGAGCGTGAGGGTCTGAATACCCGCAGCCTCGGCGCGCTTGAGGCCGTACGCGGAAGGACGACTCGCCACCACGAGCTTGATCTCCGCGTTGAGCTCGCCGGCATCGATTGCGTCAATAAGCGCCTGGAGGTTGGTGCCCGAGCCCGAGAGCAGCACACCAATGGGCAACGGGGCACGGTCCGCCTGGTCCTGCGCGGCGCGTTCGTCTTGCAGCTCGTTGATACCGGGTCGCGCATGCGAAGCGGCGGTATTTCCGGCATCCACTTCGCGCTCTGCGGCATCGCCAAAAAACACGTCGCTCGGAAGCGCCTCGGGGGCGAGGGCCGCCTCCTCGATGAGGCGACGGTACTCGTCGGCGGCCGCCTGGGCCTCGTCCCTACTGCTCATCTGCGTACTTCACCTCGCCGGAGCCCGCAACGCAGGTGCCCACGCGGAAGGGCTTCTCGCCCATGGCGACGAGGGCCTCGGTGACTGCGGCCTCATCCTCGGCAGAGACGATGAGCATCAGGCCGACGCCCATGTTGAAGGTCTTGCAGGCCTCGTTGGGCGCGAGCTCCGCATGCTCGGAGATGTAAGTGATGACCGGCGGGACGGCCCAACCCATCTTGGCACCGTCGCGCAGCACGAGGGCGTCAACGTCCTTGGGCAGGGCGCGGTTAAGGTTCTCGGTGATGCCGCCGCCGGTGATGTGGGCGATGGCGTGCACATGCTTGCCGGCCTCGCCGCGGAGCAGCTCGAGGATGGGCTTGACGTAAATGCGGGTGGGAGCCAGCAGCGCGTCGGCGAGGAGGACGCCGGGCGCGACCTCGATGGTCTCGAGCTCAGCCTTCTTGGCCTCTGCCTCGGGCGTGCCCGGCACGATGCCGTCGACGCCGATGACCTTGCGCACGAGCGAGTAGCCGTTGGAGTGGACACCCGTGGACGGCAAGCCGATGATGACATCGCCCTCGCGCACGTTGGCGGGATCGATCATCTTGGGGCGGTCGACGACGCCGACGGTGAAGCCAGCGAGGTCGTAGTCGTCCGGACGCATGACGCCGGGGTGCTCGGCCATCTCTCCGCCCACGAGCGCGCAGCCCGCGAGCTTGCAGCCATCGGCGACGCCCTTGACGATCTTGGCCATGTGCTCAGCCTCGATGTGGCCGATGGCGACATAGTCGAGGAAGAACAGGGGCTCGGCGCCGGAGGCGAGGATGTCGTTCACGCACATGGCGACAAGATCCTGGCCCACAGTCTCGTGACGGTCGAGGATCTGGGCGAGCACGAGCTTGGTGCCCACGCCGTCCGTGCCGGAGATGAGGATCGGATCCTCCATGTCCTTGAGCGCCGCGGCGGAGAATAGGCCGCCAAAGCCGCCGATACCGCCAATGACCTCGGGGCGGTTGGTCTGCGCGACCATCTGCTTGATCGCATCGACCGCGCGGCCGCCCTCGGCGGTGTCGACGCCGGCGTCCTCGTACGTAACGTGCTTGCTCTCGGCCATGTGAGGTTCCTTTCGACCCAGGGAATTCCTAGTACAGCATGATAGCAGGGCACAGCCCGCATCGACCAAACCCCTCAATTGGGAGCGGATGCGGCCAGTCGCGGGCGCCTCGTTGCAGGGCCGCGCGTGTAACGTCGAAAAAATCGCGATTGAAGCGCGTCATTTTCGACGTTACACGCGCGCACCCGTTCTATTCGCATTACGCGTGACGCGTGCCAAAGGGACACGTCCCCAATTGGCACGCGACGGCACGCCTCGTCTTAGCCCTCGTGCGCCTCTTCCCAGCTGCGGTCCTCGGCCTTATCAACAACGCACGTCTCGGTCACGAGCTCGGGCTTGGTCAGGTTGCGCGGCACGTATCCCTTGATGAACTTCTCGCGACCGAAGCTCTCGGGAATCGCGACCGGATACTCACCGGTGAAGCAAGCGGTGCAGTAACCCGCCTTGGGTACGCATTCGAGCAAAGCGTCCACAGACAAGAATGCGAGCGTGTCGGCGCCGATGAACTCGCAGACCTCCTCGACCGACTTGGTCGCGGAGATGAGCTGGCTCTGCTCGCCGGTGTCCACGCCGTAGAAGCACGGCCAGATATCCTCCGGGCAGTTGATGCGGATGTGAATCTCCTTGGCGCCCGCCTGGCGCAGCATGCGGACAAGCTGGACCATGGTGGTGCCGCGCACGATCGAGTCGTCCACGACAACGATGCGCTTGCCCTCGATCACATCGCGCAGAGGATTGAGCTTGAGGCGCACGCCCATGGCTCGCAGCTCCTGCGTGGGCTCAATGAACGTGCGGGCAACGTAGCGGTTCTTGATAAGGCCGGTGCCGTAGGGGATGCCGCTCTCGAAGGCGTATCCCTCGGCGGAGGGCAGGCCGGAGTCGGGCGTGCCGATGACCATGTCGGCTTCAACGGGGCACTCGAGCGCCAGTTTGCGACCCATATCGTAGCGGCAGGCATAGATGGACTTGCCATCCACGATGGAATCGGGACGGGCGAAGTACACCTGCTCGAAGATGCAGTGGGCGCTCTTCTCGGCGGCAGGGACACCCTGCTCGGACACGAGACCCTCGGCGCTGATGCGCAAGATCTCGCCGGGACGGATATCGCGCACGTACTCGGCGCCGATGATGTCGAGCGCGCAGGTCTCGGAGGCAACGACCCAGCCTGCGGTGGAGGCGAGCACCTCATCGCCCACCAAGTCCTCGGCGGACGCGGCATCACTCGGCAGCGCGGAGGCCGCGGCGGCGGCATCGGCGGCGGCGAGGCCCTCGTCGCTGGTCAGACGGCCGAGCACCAGCGGACGAACACCGTGCGGATCGCGGAAGGCGTACAGTGCCTCCTCGTTGATAAGCGCCATGGCGTAGCCGCCGCGAATGAGCTCCATCGTCTTGCGGATACCCTCGCGCAGGTGATGCGTCTCCTGCGTGAAGTAGCCGATGAGCTTGACTGCGACCTCGGAGTCGGAATTTGAGTTGAAGGGAACGCCGAGCTCGATGAGCTGACGGCGCAGCTCGTCGGTGTTGACAAGGGTGCCATTATGGGCAAGGGCGACGATGACCTCCCCGATAGTGGCAAGGTGGGGCTGCGATGCCTCCCAACTCTTAGCGCCGGCGGTGCCGTAGCGCACGTGACCCACAGCGAGCTGACCGGGCAGCGAGCAAATGTCGGCGTTGGAGAAAACGCGGCTCACCAGGCCCAGGTCCTTGCGGACCATGACGGTTCCGCCATCGCCCACGGCGATGCCGGCGGATTCCTGGCCGCGGTGCTGCAGAGCGCGCAGGCCGAAATAGGTGAGACGGGCGACGTCGCGGTCGGGCGCCCAAACGCCGAACACGCCGCACTCGTCGTGCGGATGATCGGTGTCGGAATCGAACGCGGTGAATTCGGACAGGTTGGTGTCGAGAGACATGCGGCTTCCCCTCTGGATACCATGCGCGGTCATACGTTGGGAATTATACGCTCGCAAAGCGTTCTGCCTGCGCGCACGCCGAAACGACATGGCTTCGCGACTCAAATCCCATTCATTCAAATCCCATTCATGGCCTCAATTTAGCGCCTGTCCCTCAATTGAGGTCGCGGCGGTATGGTGAAACGGGGCGTTTTGGAACGAACAGCGGCACCACGGGCGCACTCCCGCATGATTCACCATACAATGGCGGTATTACACCCGCTATCCCACGAGGTGGACATGGACGAGCAGAACGCACCGCGCCCAACGGCAGTCCCGCGCGGAGTCTCCGAGGGCACGCACCAGCGACCCGGTCGCAAGCACATGGGCATCGCAACCAGCGACCCCACCTATCTGCCGCCCGTCGACAACCCTCGAGCACCTGCAAGCAATCGCGCGACGCACATACCCAGACGCAAGGCATCGCTTGGAAAGGGTGGTTCCGCCCAGGCGAGTGGCGGCACGGCACGCACGGGCGGATACATCCCGCCGAGCACTCCCACGCTGCAGGTTCGCGGGCGCGGCGGCGAGCAGGGCCTCGGCCAGCCGAGCAGCTATATTTCTCAGCCTAAAAAAGGGCGATCCATCTTCGTGTCCCGGCATGATCGCGCACGCAAACGCGTGCAGCTCCTCCTGCTCATCTTGATACTTGCCGCCATCGCCCTCGCCCTGTTCTGGTTCTTCGTTCTTCGATAGCGCCATTGACCGCCATGACCAACGCCAACGAACCCTATGTGTACGCCGACAGTGCGGCAACCACACCGCTCTCGCCCCGTGCGCTTGAGGCGATGATGCCGTACCTGACCACGAAGTTCGGCAACCCAAGCGGGATCCATCGCATGGCGCGCGAGACGGCCAGCGCGCTCGACGGAGCACGCAACGACATGGCGCGCCTCCTTGGGGCGGCGAACGCGTCGGACATCTACTTCACGAGCGGCGGATCCGAGTCGGACAACTGGATACTACGCGGCGCCGTGCAGCGCTACCGGGACCTCTACGGAGCGGCTACGCCCGTTCGGATTGTCACGAGCGCCATCGAGCACCATGCGATCCTCCACTGCTGCGAGGCGCTCGAGCGGGAAGGCGTCCAGGTGACGTACCTGCCCGTTGATCGCCAGGGGCTCGTGCACGCCGAGGACCTCGAAGAGGCACTCACCGCCAACGAACGCGCCGCCGCATGCGGTATCGAGGCTCCCGGATTCGCCGCGGCTCCCGGGCACATCACTGCCTCCGCGGGTGGCGATGCCCCTGGACTCGCCACCCCGCCCGCCACTGCCTTGGTCTCGATCATGCTTGCGAACAACGAGGTCGGCACCATCGAACCCATCCGCGAGCTCGCCGCCGTTGCCCACGCCCACGGTGCTCCCTTCCACACCGATGCGGTGCAGGCCGTGGGGCACATCCCCGTCGACGTACAAGAACTGGGCATCGACGCCCTTTCGCTCTCCGCGCACAAGTTCCACGGCCCACGTGGCGTTGGGGCGCTCTATCTGCGCAAGGGCTTCTCCATTCCACCGCTCATCACCGGCGGGGCCCAGGAACGCGGTGAGCGCGCCGGTACCGAGAACGTCGCAGGCATCGTGGGCATGGTCACCGCCCTCGAGGAAGCGTGCGAAACGCTCCGGTCCGACATCCTGCGCATCTCATCCTTACGCAATGAGCTCATTCGCCACCTTCTCGGCGAGGTCGAGGACATGGCCCTCACCGGCACGCCAATCAAATACGCCTCAGCCGATGGCACGAAAACCCCGTGCACCCCGGCCTGCGATGCGTCAGCTCTCCCGGACCGCAATGCACCAGTCTCCCGCGCCACAGATGGCGGCGCGACCGGTGAACCCAGCGCTGCCTCCGACGGAGAGGCCCTAGACCGCTCTCCCTCAATCGGCCGTCTCCCCTCGATCGCATCCTTCACCTGCGACGACGTTGACGGCGAGCTCCTCGTGGTCCTGCTCGACCGGGCAGGCGTCGCGGCGGCAACCGGTTCTGCCTGTTCCACCGGCTCAACCGAACCTTCGCACGTACTCACTGCCATGGGGATTCCCGCGCAGTGCGCCCGCGGTGCGCTGCGCCTTTCGCTCGCGAGCGACATCACCGCCGAGGACGTCACCCTCCTCAGCAAGCGTATCCCCGCCTGCATCCGCAAAGCGCGCCTCATCAGCTCCATACGGTAAAGGGCGGTGGTCGAAAGCGCGGTTGCCGAACGGGCAGCTGTCGGACGACGGCCCTCCGTCCATCAGCTCGCCCATCAACCCGCTCTCATCATCGGGCTTCACAGCCCCTCGCGATCGGCATGGCCACGCCGACCGCCAAGTTCGATGAGGTTTTTCGTATCAATTTTGCAATTCCGCGAGTACAAGGTAATTTCAGCTGAGTCCGACCTGCGTTTTTCATTGCAAACCATGTCTGCTACCAACCGAAATTAAAAATCAATACGAAAAACCTCACCCAACTCGCGCTCGGCGCGTCTCAACCGCCCGCCACGCGCCCCAAGCGCAGCCGAACATCAAAAGACGGACCGCCCGCAAAAGCGAGCGGCCCGTCTTCAGCTCCAGGACACGCGCGAAAACGCATGTATAAAACGCACCCGTCCCTAATTGCACATCACTGCGCGCTAGGACAGCAGCTTGCGGCCATCTTCCTCGATTGCGGCAATGAGTGCATCGGCGGCCGCGGCGTCCTCGCCCTTGGCAAAGATGTAGAGCTTGATCTTGGGCTCGGTGCCGGAGGGACGCACGATGGCCTTGTTGCCGCCCTCGAGGTCGAACTCGATAACGTCGGCCTTGGGCAGGCCATTCACGCAGTTCGCGTAGTCCACGACCGCCTCGACCTTGGCGCCGGCGATCTCAGAGGGGGCCTCAGCGCGCAGGGCTTTCATGATGCCGGTCATCTTGGCGGCGCCGTCGGCGCCGGGATAGCTCAGCGAGACGGTCTTGTTGTGATAGTAGCCGTACTTCTCATACAGCGCGCGCATGGCCTGAACCAGGTTGAGGCCCTGCAGTTTGTAGTACTGGGCCATCTGGCAGATGAGCATGGAGGCATTGACGGCGTCCTTGTCGCGCACGTGGTCGCCGGACAGATAGCCGTAGCTCTCCTCGAAGCCAAAGATGAAGCGGTCGACCTCGCCGGCGTCGGACAGGCCGGTGATGATGTCGCCGATGTACTTGAAGCCGGTAAGGCAGCGGCGCAGCTCAAAGCCGTACTCCTCGGCCAGCGCGTCAACCATGGCAGAGGACACGATGGTGGTGACGGCGACCTTGCGGGAGAGATCCTCGCCACGCTCGGCGCGCATCTTGCAGATGTAGTCGAGCAGCAGGACGCCCATCTCGTTGCCGGTCAGCAACGTGTAGTCGTCACCATCGGCGCAGGCCACGCCCACACGATCGGCGTCGGGGTCGGTCGCGAGTAGCAAGTCGGGCTTGACCTCCTGGCACAGATCGATGCCCTTCTGCATGGCCTCGCGGATCTCGGGGTTGGGATACGGGCAGGTGGGGAAGTCGCCGTCCGGGTCGCGCTGCTCGGGGACCACGGTGATGTCGGTCACGCCAACCTTGTTGAGGACGGTAGTGACCGGAATCAGACCCGTGCCGTTGAGCGGCGTGTACACGAGCTTGAGCGGGGCGTTGGCGATCTGCTCGGGCGTGAGGTTGTTCACGGACTTGGCGGCCACGGCGTCGTAGTAGGCGTCCAGCACCTCGTCGCCGATCCACTTGACCAGGCCCTGCTCGACGGCGGCATCGAAGTCCATGGTCTTGACGTCATGGAACGGGTCACACGCGTTCATGGCGGCGGAGATGGCGTCAGCGGCCTCAGAGGTGATCTGGCAGCCGTCGGGGCCGTAGGCCTTGTAGCCGTTGTAGGCGGCGGGGTTGTGGCTCGCGGTCATGCAGATGCCGCCGGAGCACTCGAGGTAGCGGGTGGCCCAGGAGAGCGTGGGCACCGGGGAGATCTTGGGGTAGACGTAGGAGGTCACGCCGTTCGCCGCGAGGATGGCAGCGGTGGTCTTAACGAACAGCTCGCCATTGTTGCGGCTATCGCGCGCGATAGCGACCGTGGGGTTCTCGAAGTTCTTCACCAGGTAGTCAGCGAAGCCCTGCGTGGCGCGGCCGACGGTGTAGATGTTCATGCGGTTGGTGCCGGCCCCCAGCGTGCCGCGCAAGCCCGCAGTGCCGAATGCGAGGTCCTGGAAGAACGCATCGGTGATCGCGCTCTCGTCGCCCGCCTCCTTCATCGCCTTCAGCTCGGCGAGAAGCCCTTCATCAGTGACATTCTCGATCCACGTGGCGAGAAGCTCATGCACATCAGCCATGGTCTTACCTTTCCCAATCCAACTTACCGTGCGGCGCCCGCCCAAAACGGACGCGGATATCTGCATCATACGCCCTCATGCCGCCAGGCGTGGCAAATTCCCCGAGTCGCAAGCGGAATATTCGGTGAGGGGTCAAAAGGGCAAATGGCGCGATTTTCCCAACTCACATCTAGCCCAAATACAAGATGAACATTTGTAAAACTCCTACGTACCTTATCGGGAATTGACCTATCCTGTTGAGCCGTACGCTGGTCCATAAGTCCGCGGAAAGGAATTGAATCATGACCAAACTCTATCAGCGTGAAGGCGCGTACATTCCGCGCGTGGCGGCCGTGCACGACATGTGCGGTTACGGCAAGTGCTCACTCGGCGTGGCGATCCCCGTGCTCAGTGCGGCGGGCGTCGACGTCTGCCCGGTGCCCACGGCCCTCTTTAGCGCCCACACCAAGTTCCCCGTCTTCCACATGCACGACACCACCGACATGCTCGAGGCCTACCTCGACGCCTGGCGCGAGGAGAACGTGGAGCTCGACGGCGTGTATTCGGGCTTCCTTGGCTCGGCCGAGCAGGTCGCCGTCATCCAGCGCCTGTACCGCGAGTACCCGAACGCCCTGCGCATCGTCGACCCCGTCATGGGCGACGGTGGCGTGAAGTACCCCACCTACACCGACGAGTTGTGCAAGGCCATGGCCGCGCTCGTCGACGGTGCCGACGTCCTCACACCCAACCTCACCGAGGCGTCCATCCTCACGGGCATCCCCTACGAGGGTCAGGACGTCTCCATTGAGTTCGTGCAGAAAAACGCCAGCGCCCTACTCGACATGGGCGCCAAGACCGTCGTCATCAAGGGCGTCGTGCACGAGGGCGAGCCCATCATCCACAACTACATCGCGAGCGCAGCCGACGGCGGCGCCGTGGAGGAGGTCTCCAGTGAGCTTCTCCCCTACATGCTCCATGGCACGGGTGACCTGTTCGCCAGCGCGCTAACCGCCGCCATCTACACCGGCCGTACCACGCGCGAGGCCGTTGAGTTCGCGGGCGACCTCGTCCGCGACGCCATGCGTGTGACCGTTGAGCAGCCCGATTTCGAGATGCGCGGCGTCTCCTTCGAGCCCACCCTCGGCAAGGTCGCAGCTCTGCTGGGCTAAGCCCGCGTGCGCCGCACCCGCGGTGCACCCCTGGGTGTGCCAAAGGGGCACGTCCCCAATTGGCACGCCAAGTGCCCCGGACCGGACTGGCACGGCCGACGCCGCGGCCCGCTCCCTACTCCGCCAACAGGGCGTCTTTGTCGCGCAGGGTGAGTTCCTCGTCGATCTCGCTCTGCGTGGCGCCGGGGTTCTCCGTGAGCGAGCTCACCGAATTCACCTGCTCCTGAATAGCCTCGGCAAGGTCGTCATCCATACCGATGATCTTGAGCTCCCAGTCGATGTTCGTCGGCGTGCTCGACTGCGACTTGGTCCACACAAACGTGAGCATCGCGCGACGCGTTCCACGCGCGGGAACAAAGCCGAACAGGCTATCGTGCTGATACGCGCCTTTGCTATCCACAAGCGCGTACACGTTGTAGACAACACGGTTGATCTTATCGTTGAGCAGCGCGTTGGTCGCCAAGGCGCTCGCCTGAATCTGCGAGTTCGACAGAATCTCAAGCTCGTTGCGCGAATCCGTGTCCACCACGGAGACCTCGACCGCTCCGGTCTTCTCGCTCGCCTCATCCACCGTGAAATCGTCGGGAAACTGCGTGAAGCCGTTACCCCACTCCACGCCCGATTCCATTGCGTGCGAGACCGTGTCGACGTTGGTGCGCTCGGACAGGTTCGCCGTGTTCAGGCGCCTGCTCACGCCGTACACGATCTGCATGCCCATCACAAACACGAATACGCCCAGGATAACCGCAATGGCAGTGCGGGAAATCGCCTTACTTACCTGCGAGCCCGACGGATCTTGCTCTGACAGCGGGTCGATTTTGCCGGTACGCGCCTGCGAGCGCTCGTGGTCGGCGGCATCGCGCTCAGCTTCCGCGGCCTCGCCCGCCGTCCGTCGCGCGAGCAGCCGACGCTTGAGCCTCCCCTCGCGCGCTGCTGCTCGATTGGGATCGAGCACGCCAGAGGAATCGAGTTCGGAAAAAAGCTCCTCCGCCTCGTCGGGTGTCATATTGTGCTTGCTGCTCATCGCCTACCTCACGTCGCGCGCCCGCGTGCCCTCAAACTGCATCCGATAGTAACGGGCATACGTACCGCCGCGCGCGAGAAGCTCGTCGTGCGTGCCGCGCTCCACAACGCGACCATGCTCAACCGTCGCGATTTCATCCGCGTTTTTAATGGTGGAGAGACGGTGCGCGATGATGATCGTGGTGCGGTCGGCAGCAAGGCGCTCGAGAGATTCCTGAACGGCCTCCTCGCTCTCGTTGTCGAGGGCAGAGGTCGCCTCGTCCAAGATTAGGATCGCGGGGTTCTTGAGGAACACGCGCGCAATGGCCACGCGCTGCTTCTGGCCTCCGGAAAGGCGACTGCCGCGCTCTCCCACCAGCGTGTCGTATCCCTCAGGCAAGCTGGCAATGAAATCATGGATGTTCGCTTTACGCGCCGCGTCCTCGATCTCCTTGTCCGTCGCGCCCGGGCGGCCGTAGGCGATGTTCTCGCGCAGCGTGCCGTCGAACAGATAGACGTCCTGCTGCACCAAACCGATGGCGCGGCGCAGGCTCTTTTGCGTCACCGAGCGCACGTCCTGGCCGTCAATGGAAATCGAGCCGGACGTCACATCGTAAAAACGCGGAAGCAGCGAACACGTGGTGGACTTACCGCCACCGGAGGGCCCCACGAGCGCGATCGTCTCGCCCGGGCGAATGCTGAGGCTCATGTGGTCGATGACCGGTCGCTCGCGCTCGGCGCCGTCCTCTCCGATCTCGGCGTCGGGGTAGGAGAAGCAGACGTCGCGATACTCGATGGCGCCCTGGCGTACCTGCAGCTCGGTAGCACCGGGCCTATCCTGGATGTCGGGGGCTGTCTGCAGCACTTCGTCCATGCGGTGGAAACCTGCGGCGGCCTTCTGGAAGTTCTCCGTGGAGTTCACGAGCGTCTCGATGGGTGTGGCGAACAGCGAGATGTACAGCGCGAACGTCGCCATGTCGACGGCCGTCATCTGCCCCTGAGCCACCAGATAGCCGCCGAGCACCACGATGGTCACGTACAGCACGCCAGTCATGAGCGCGCTGGTGGCCTGGTAACTTCCCATCACGTGGTACTGCGCGACCTTGGAGTCGAGATAACGGTCGTTGGAGGCGCGGAACTTGGCGCGCTCCGTTTCCTCGTTGGCAAACGACTTCACCACGCGCATCCCGGCGAGCGAGTCTTGGAGCTGCGCATTCACGTCGGAAATGCGATGGCGGTTGTCGGCGAACACGGCGCGCATATGGAAGTTCTGGCGCACCATGATCACAACGAACACGGCGGTGATGAGTGCCATCGCGCCCGCCAGCACCGGAGAAATGGTGAAGAGGATCACGAAGGCGCCGATGATCTCGATACCGCAGATGATGATCCACTCGGGCACGTGGTGCGCCGCCTCGCAGATGTCGAACAGGTCGTTGACCACGCGGCTCATCATGTCGCCGGAGTTGTGGGCGTCGAAATAGGCGAAGCTGAATCGCTCGTACTGGTCGAACAGCTCCTCGCGCATACGCGACTCCATGCGGGCGCCCATGATGTGGCCCTGCGCCGACACGAAGTACCGGCACGCGCAGCGAATCGCGTAGAGAATGATGAGGCCAGCGGCGATATACCCCAGCGCGCCCATAATGGCGACCTGCCCCTCGGTGAACAGCCCGTTGGTCAGGCCGCGCAGGATGCTCGGAAACGCCAAGTCAATGCCAGCAAGCACCAGTGCACACAGCGTGTCCGCAATAAAAAGTCCCTTCTCGGGCCCATAATAGGAAAGAAACCGTTTGAACATAGGCAAAGCCCTCAACAAACCCTTCACTCTAGCAAACCCGACCGTCCCACGGGCGCTCTCCCCCGCGCCGCAATCTCGCCGAGCAGGTCAACGCAGGTGGCGGGGGAGGGTTTTTGCGCCTGGGCGATTCCGCAGGAACGAGGACCAGCCCAGGTGTAAATACCCTCCCCCGCCGCCGGCCAGCTACAGCCGATGCGAGATCGCGTCGCAGGCGAGCGCGCCCACGACGGTCTTTGCGTCCTCGATCTTGCCGTCGAGCACCGCATCGATGAGCTCCGCAAGCGGCACCAGGTCCACGTTCACGAACTCGTCGTCATCCGGGTGCGCGCCGGCAAACGTGAGTCCCGTGGCCATGTAGATGTGAATGACCTCATCGCAAAAGCCGGGCGTGGTCGCAATCGTGGTGAGGTACTGAATGCGCGATGCCTTAAAGCCTGTTTCTTCAAGCAGCTCGCGCTTTGCGCATTCGATCGGGTCCTCGCCCGGATCGAGCTTTCCGGCGGGTATCTCAACCGTCACGCGATCAATCGCCGTGCGATACTGACGCACCAGCACAATCTTGCCGCTTGAGGTGAGCGCAACCACGGCGGAGGCACCCGGATGCCGAACCAGATCGCGACCAGCGATGCGCCCGTTCGGCAGCTCGACCTGAGCGCTGCGCACATCGAGGAACTTGCCCTTCCAGGCCTGCTCCTCCGAGAGGATGCGCTCGTGCAGCCCAGCATCGCGCGGATCGTCGTCGCCGAGCACCAAGGCGGGCTCGGTCTGCTCCATCTCGTTAGCCTCCGCTTCAACGACCTCGGCTTCGAACTCCTCGTTCCGCCCTTCGTCCATCATCGTCATCCTCCTACTTGCATCTTTGAAATGAGAGGTAGGAATGTCGAAAAAACGTCGAAATTTGACGCCGATTTTCGACATTCCTACCCTCTTCGTCCCATGAGAGCGGTCAGCGCAAAGTACGGCGACCCTATGCGTCCCAGGCGTCGCGGCCGCGCAGGGCGCGCAGACCGATGTCGTGACGAAGCGTCTTGCCCTCGAAGTCGATCTTATCGCAGGCAGCGTACGCCAAGTCGCGGGCGGCCTCAAAGGTGTCGCCCAACGCCGTCACGTCGAGCACGCGGCCGCCCGAGGTCACGAGCTCGCCGGCGTCGGTCATGGCGGTGCCGGCGTGGTACACGGTCACGTTCTCCATGGCCTCGGCATCCTCGATACCGGTGATGGCCTTGCCCTTTTCGTACGAACCGGGGTAGCCGGCGCTCGTGAGAACCACGGAGACGGCCCACTCGTCGCGCCACTCAAGCTCGATCTCATCCAAACGACGCTCGGCGCAGGCCAGCATGACCTCGACCAGGTCGCTCTTAAGGCGCGGCATGAGGACCTCAGTCTCGGGGTCGCCAAAGCGCGCGTTGTACTCGATCACCTTGGGGCCCTGGGGCGTGAGCATGAAGCCGCCGTACAGGCAGCCACGATAGTCGATGCCCTCACGCTGCGTGGCGGCGATGGTCTCCTCGAGGATGCGGCACATCTCGGCATGCTCCTCGGGCGTCACGATCGGCACCGGGCTGTACACGCCCATGCCGCCGGTATTGGGGCCCAAATCGCCCTCGAGGGCGCGCTTGTGGTCCTGCGAGGTGGCCATGGGGCGAACCGTCTTGCCGTCGGTGAAGGCCAGCAACGTGCACTCGGGGCCGGTGAGCATCTCCTCAATGACCACGGTGCTGCCCGCGTCGCCAAAGGCGCCGTCGAAGCACCCGTGCACGGCGTTCAGCGCCTCGTCGAGTGTGAGCGCCACCACGACGCCCTTGCCTGCCGCAAGGCCATCGGCCTTCACGACCACCGGGGCGCCCTGCTCGCGCACGTACGCAAGTGCCTCATCCTCGCTGGTAAAGGAGCCGTACGCCGCTGTGGGAATGCCGGCGCGGGCCATGAGCTCCTTGGAGAAGCGCTTGGAGCCCTCAAGCTGAGCACCCTCGGCACCCGGGCCAAAGCACGGGATGCCAGCTGCGCGCACCGCGTCGGCGACGCCCACCACGAGCGGAGCCTCGGGACCAATGACGACCAAGCCGCAGCCGGTCTCGCGGGCGAAGTCCGCCACGGCGGCGGGGTCCTCGGCATCAAGCGCCACGTTCTCGCCCACGGCAAGCGTTCCGCCATTGCCCGGGGCGATGTACAGGGTGCCGCAAAGCGGGGACTCGGCAAGCTTCGCCGCCAGGGCGTGCTCGCGACCGCCGCTGCCGAGCAGCAGGATGTCGATAGTGTTCTCGGTTGCGCTCATGCGTCCTCCTTATGCACGAACGGGCCCCAAACGGAGCCCGCTCAAAATTAACTCAACCAGAGATGTATCTCAGGTCCGAGGTAACGGGCTTTCCAGGTGCCGAAGATCGGGGTGAACGAGGAGGGAGCACGCCTAGCGTGCGGCGACCGACGAGTGAACCCCGAGCTTCGGGTGGCTGGGAAGTCCGTTACCAGTCGCGGACGATGGTCTGTTCACGATCCGGGCCCACGGCAACGAACGAGATCTTGCAGCCGGCGAGCTTCTCGATGTAGGCCACATAATCCCGCGCTGCTTGGGGCAGCTCATCGAACGTACGGCATCCGGTGATGTCGCACTTCCAACCGGGCAGCTCCTCATACACCGGCACGGCGCTCGCGAACGCGGCGGCGTGCTCGGGTACGCTCGTGTAACGAACGCCGTCGCAGTCGTAGGCCACGCAGACCTTGATGGTGTCGAACTCGGACAGCACATCGAGCTTGGTGAGGGCGATGTCGGTCAGGCCGTTCACACGCGTGGCATAGCGGGCAATCACGCCGTCGAACCAGCCGCAACGACGGCGGCGGCCGGTGGTCACGCCGTACTCGTAGCCGACCTCGGTAAGAGTGCGGCCCTCTTGGCTCGTCTCATAGTCGAGCTCGGTGGGCATGGGGCCGGAGCCCACGCGGGTGATGTATGCCTTCATGATACCCAGCACGCGGTCGATGTTCTTCATGCCCACTCCGGAGCCCGTCACGGCACCACCAGCGGTGCAGTTGGACGAGGTCACAAACGGGTACGTGCCGTGGTCGATATCGAGCAGCGTGGCCTGCGCGCCCTCGAACAGAATGGTCTTGCCCTGCTCGACCAGATCGTTGAGCAACAGTCCCGTCTCGCAGATGTAGGGACGCAGGCGCTCGGCCATGGGGAGGTAGGTCTCGGAAATCTGGTCAACCGTGTAGGTGGGCAGGTTGAAGATGCGCTCGAGCTGAGGATTCACGCGGTCGAGAACCGCGGACAGCCTGGACCGGAACGTCTCCTCGTCCAGCAGGTCCTGCATACGGATGCCGATGCGCGCCATCTTGTCCTGATAGCACGGGCCGATACCGCGCTTGGTGGTCCCGATGCTGTTCTTGCCGAGCAGCTCCTCGTACGCGCCGTCGAGGTCGATGTGATAGGGCATGATCACGTGCGCGTTGCCGGAGACCTTGAGGTTGGCGGTGGAGATGCCATCGCCCTCGAACATGTCGATCTCCTCAAGCAGGACCGCGGGGTTCACCACGCAGCCATTGCCGATGACCGAAATGCATTCGGGATACATGATGCCCGAGGGAACCTGGTGAAGGCCGTACTTCTTATCGCCCACCACGATGGTGTGACCGGCGTTGTTGCCGCCCTGATAGCGAACGACGCAATCGAACTCGGGAGCGATCAAGTCGCAGATCTTGCCCTTGCCCTCGTCGCCCCACTGGGTTCCCACCAACACTGTTGACGGCATGACTACTCCTCATTCCGTGCGCACGGAGGCTTGATCCGCACGAGTCGTCTTGTACGCCGGGGGTTTATCCGGCACGGCCGGGCAAAATCGACCCAGCGTTCCCATTATAGGCGTACTACGGCCCCGCGCCGCCAGCGATGCGGCACGGGGCCTCATTCCACCATTACTCAATAGGGCTAGACACGCCCCCTGCCGGCGAACACGCTGCGACACGTCTGCGACAAAATGTCGCAGACGTGGGGGGGTTTGGGCTGAACGCGCATTACTCGGCGGCGTGTTCGTCAATCTCGTAGAACTTCGTGGAAGCGGGCAGGAACATCAGGTCCACATCTCCGATGGGGCCCGAACGGTTCTTCGCCACGATCACGCGCGTGATGCCAAAGTCCGGGCGGTCTTCTCGCTCTGCCTCGCTCTCGGTGCTCGAGCGGTCCAACAGCATGACGATGTCGGCGTCCTGCTCGATGGAGCCCGATTCACGCAGGTCGCTCATTTGCGGGCGCTTGCCCGTACGTCCCTCGAGCGAACGGTTGAGCTGGGAGAGCATGATCACGGGGACGCCGAGCTCCTTGGCCATGATCTTGAGGCCACGACTCATCTCGGAGACCTCGACGGCGCGGTTGCCGTTGTAGTTCTTGCCCGCCGGAGGATTCACCAGCTGCAGGTAGTCCAGGATGATGACGGCCCGCTCCTTGTTGTGGAGCATACGGCGCGCCTTGGCGCGGATCTCGGTGACCGTGGTGCCCGGCGTGTCGTCAATGAGGATATCGAGGCGGCTGAGCTCGCCGATCGCCTCGTTGATGTTCGCCCACTCCTCGGGCGAGATGCGGCCGGTACGAAAGTTCGACATGTTGACCATGGCCTGAGCGCAAATGAAGCGCTGCGCGATTTCCTTGCCGCTCATCTCCAGGGAGAAGAAGCCGACCGTGTAGCCATCGGCGGCGGCGTTGAGTGCCAAGTTGAGTGCGAACGAGGTCTTACCGACTGCCGGGCGGGCACCCAGGACCACGAGCTGGCCCTCGCGCAGGCCCATGAGCATGCGGTCGAGGCTGGGATATCCGGTGGGGGCGCCATGGACGTCGCCGCCCGCGCGCGCGACCTCCTCGGCCTCCTGATACGCCTCGGTCATGAAGTCCGTGAGACCCTTGTACGAGCTCTTGACCTCGCGCTCGGTGACCGAGAGCAGCATGGACTCGGCGCGCTCGATGACCTCCTTGGTGTCGAGCGGAGAATCGTAGGCGAGCGCGCTGATCTGATTGGTCGCGCCAATGATCTCGCGCAGCATGGCATCGCGACGCACGATCTCGGCATGATGCTGCCAGTGCGCAAGCGCGAGCGTGTTGCCCATGAGTTCGAGGATATAGGCCTCGCCGCCCACCGATTCAAGCTTGTCGATGGAGCGCAGATAGTCGATGAGCGAGATGGAGTCGATGGGCATGCTGCTCTCGTACATGCCGGACATCGCCGTGAAGATCGTCTTGTGCGAGGGACGGTAGAAGTCATCGGGGAGCAGCTCGACGAGGGCCTCCTCGACAACCTCGCCCGAGAGCATCATGGCGGCTAAGACGTTGCCTTCGGCCTCTATGTTGTTGGGCAACCCCTTAAGGGCTCCCAAATCGGCAGAACCGGTCTGCGACCATCCGTCGCTCACGATCTCCACGCGCGCTCCTTCCCCACATTCTTCACGCAGGCACCCAAGGTGAGGCCCGCAATATGGCTGGACAACCAATGGTAGGGTATCCCCACGATTCCGAAAAGCACAATCCCAGCTCAAGTCAAGCGTTTTGTGGGGACAGAGCGCACTCCACAGACGGATGTTGAAAAGTCGGCTTCTCCATCTGGGCGCGCATGGGTTATCAACGTTTTCCACATTTTTGTACGATGACCCGTGATGGTTTTCCACAGATGCAGTTCTGACCTGCAGTTTTCAACGTTTTACCAGCTAGAGAAGGTTTCTTTGCATACAGCTTATATGATGATTCGGTGAACACGCAGGTAAAGGCCACTTTTTGAGTATGTTCGCTGGTAGAGGGCTTGCAACCTTGAAGTGGTACTTGAACTTGAGCCCAGCCCCTTCCAACTGGGACTTTTTCACATGTTCGCACGCCAAGACACAGGCCCTGTGGATTTCTCTCAAGTTTTCCCACGGAAGCGACAGCAAAAAGGACCCCGCACAACGATGCGGGGTCCCAAGGGAATAGGGTTCGTAATGTCCCTATGCTGCAACCTGCAGCTTGAACTACCTCCGGTGCTTAGCAAGCGCGAGGCCAGCAGCGGCAATGCCGATGCCCACGATCGCGATGCCGCCCACCATCAGGAGCGTAGAGTCGCCCGTGCCGGGAAGGCCCGTACCAGGCTTGGAGGGCTCGGTGGTTCCAGAGCCGGGCTTCGAGGGGTCGTCCGGATTGGTGCTTCCGGCCTTCTCCCACTGCGCCACGAGCGTGATGTCACCTGTAACGGCAGCAGAGAAGTCGTAGACCTTGCCGTTGAGCGTCCAACCCTTAAAGACGTAGCCCGCGCGGATCGGGTCGTTCGGCTTGGTAACCGCCTTGCCATCGACAACGGTAACGGACTCGGGCGCCACGCCCTCGTAGCCGTAGTCGAAGGTCACCGTGTGCTCCTGCTGGGACTCGGGCTTAGCGAGCTCCAGCGCGTCGATGGCCTTCTGCAGCGCATCACACGCGGCGTCGAACTCACCATAGGTGGTCTCAAACGTGCCCGCCTCGATCTCGGCGCGGACCTTGGCCGCAAACTCCTCGGCGGATTTCAGCGCGGTCTCAAGTTGCGCCACCGAATCGGCAGTGTAGCTGTCCTTGTTCTCAAGGGCGGTCTTTGCCTGGGCGATGATCGCATCGAGCTTCTCGATGCCAAACGGATCGCCCAGCGTCTGCTGCTCGGGACCCATGACCTCAAGCTCAACGACGTGGTTCGTATTACCGGTATGGCCAGGGCGCGTGTTGCCGTTCATGTACACGCGCACGTACCGCGCCTTCGTTCCACGGGCGACGTCGAACGATTTGCCCTCGGCGGTCTCGGCGTACGCCTCGTCTTCACCCTTGCCAAAGCCGTTCTTGTTGTCGGCATCGGAGTTGTAGACGATCGTGTCGTCCGCGTCGAACGTCTCGTCCTCGGAAAGGACGATGGTGGTGTTGGGATACGTGCGGCCGTCGCTGTAGAAGCGGACCAGGTTGATGCCCGTCACGTCCTCAATGGCCCCCAGATCGACCTGGAGATACGAGCTCTCAGCGCGGTCGTCATGGCCGAACTCGCCATACATGGCGCTCGAGCCCTTCTCGCCATCGACCGCCATGCTCGCAGGACGATCGGGGTTGTTCTCGGCGGCGGAATCATCCGCGGTCCAGTGCGCGGAGGCGTTCTTGCCCTTTGCGTGGTTCACGAACTCGGGCTCGCCCAGGCCGGGAACCAGCTTGGCACGGGCGGCGCGCAGTGCGTCATAGGCAGCCTGCTGGGCAGCGGTGTCGCCACTCTTCAAGGCCTCCTCGGCCTGCTCAAGCAGAGCATCCATGTTCGCCGCGGCCCAGGACTCGGCGGTCACCTTGTCCTTGAGGGCGCGGGTCTCGGCAATAAGGTCCTCGAGCGGAGAGGCCGGAACCTCGTCGTAGCCCAGTGCGCGGTCGTACACCTTGTAATCGGTCGCGGCGGCATCGACCTTGATCTCGCCCGCCTTGATGCTGTAACCAGCGGTCTTCTCGACATCGTAGCCGTTGCCGGAAATCTCGCCGTTCACGTACAACTTGAGCATACCGTTGTTCTCACGGGCACCGCTGATGGTCGTGATGCCGGAGACGGTGCTTTCGGACGTGGCGGTCACACCGTTAACGGTGAAGTAGGCCTTGCCTTCGGCATCGATACCGAGCGCCCACTGATCGCCCTGGGAGAGCAGGACGGTATCCGCTGCGGCGTCCTTGACGGTCGCCACAACGGTAAAGCCATTCGGACCCTCCACGGAACCAGCGGCACGCGTCCCTGTGAGGATGAGGCCGTCGGCATGGAAGGTACGAACAATGGAGCCCTCAAACGTGTTGCCGGCAGAATCGGCACCGGCAATCGCCTTGATCTCGACCGCCGCGCCGTTGGCGGGAGCGGCAGGCAGGGTGATGTCAAAGGTCTTGAGGTCGGCGTAGGCGGTGATGGCGTCCTCGGCCAGCTCCACCTTCTTACCGTCGATCAGCACCTCGAGCTGGGTATTGTACACGTGCTCGGAAGCCTGAACGCGCAGCGTCGTATTGCCCTCGTTGTACAGGCGCTCAAAGGTAGGCGCCGTTGTGTCACCACCCTTGGAGAGGTGCCAAATCTGGGTCTCGCCGGGCTTCAGGGTCACGGAGACCTTCTGGCCCTTGGCGATGGTCCTGGGTGCCTCGGCAGCGCTCTTGCCACCCTGGGTGTACACGTGGTCGCGCACGACCTGATAGGTGCCATCCTCGGTGCAGCCAATGCCGGCGTCGAGGGTGAACTCGATGGTGCGCTCGGCGTTAGCCGGGTTGCGCATGGAGATGATGCCCTCGTTGCCCGCGGTGTTGAAACCTGAGAAGCCGTAGGCCTCCTGCGTACCGGGCGTGTTGACCGTGGGATTGCTCGTCAAGCCAGCGTTCGACGCGGGGTCGCCGCCGATCCACTTGGCGTTGCGGAGCATGTCGAAGTTGCCCTCTTCCCATGCGAGGAAGTCGGCGTTGATGAGGTACTTCTCGTCGTTGAAGAGCGAGTCGGAGTAGTAGAGCTCCCAGAAGGCGGTGCCGCGCGTGCCCTGCATGAACAGGTAATTACGGAACTGCTCGCCGTCCATGGAGTCGGCGGTGATGCCGGTGCCCTCTTTGCCGTAGATCGGATCGTGGTTGTAGAGGTTTGCGAGCGGGAACTGGAACTGGTTGGAGTTGATGAACTCGTAGTAGCAGGCGTCACGGTACGTGAGCATGGTGTTCATCTTGTCGTTGCCCGCGCCGCCGTGGACCTCGCCGCGGTCGCCCACGCACTGGATCCACACGGAGTTGGACCACTGCAGGAACCACGGGCTGGGGTTGACGTAGCAGGTGAGCGAGATCCACAGATCCTCGATCTGCTCGGTGCTGGCGGTCTCCCACACCTTGTCGAACAGGACGATCCACTTCTCCCACAGGTCGGTGGCGTGGAAGTACCCGTTGGGACCACCGTACATATGCTGGTGAGCCTCGTCATAGCCCACGGCGCTCTCGCCCGAGGCAAAGGCGCCGTACTGGGCGCTGTCGGCAAAGCCGTCCCACTTCCAGTAGTTGACGCCGTAATCTTCCATCCACGTAACGGCCATGTCGGTGAAGTTGGTCACGTAGCGCTGGTCGGCCACGTCGATGGAGCCGCCGGCAGAGGAGCCCTTACCCGCATCCTGGATGATCGAGGCAAGGTTGCCGTAGTAGTTGTAGCCGCCGCGCGGGCCGATCCAAACACCAAAGTTGGAGCCGAGCTTGCGCACCAAGTTCGAAGACGGGGTCAGACCGTCGGGGAACTTGTTATTGAACTGCCAGAAACCGGTGTTGTTGACGCCGTACTTGCCGTCAACCGAGCCGTTCCTGCGCAGATCGTCGCCCGTGGTGTACTGCGTCTCGTTCTTGCGGTACTGGTTCCAGCCATCGTCGACCACGTAGGACTCGAGCGGGCGCACGCCGGTCTCGGAGAGCTGCTTATCCACGGCCTTGAACGACTCGATGATGTTCTCGTCGTCGATGAACATCATGTTGTCGAACCAGGAGTTGTACTGGATGCGGAACTCACTCGGCTTGGAGATGCTCGTGATGTAGGCGTAGAAGTCGGACTGGACAACGTTCATGTCGGAGCCGTTCGAGTGGGTGGCACCGCAGACCGTCTGCCACGAGACGTACTTTCCGTCCGTGGTGAGCTGGTTGTCGCGCTTGAAATCGGCGAAGTTCTTGCCCGTCCAATAGCGGGTGCGGCCCAGGCTGTCGGCAATCTGCGTGTCGGTCTCGGGGAACTCCGAGCCCATGAACAGGCCGTTCACGTAGATGGGCTGGCCGAGCGTCGCCTTGGCAGCGTCCATCTGCACGACGCCGGACTCCTTGGGGACCGTCCACATGGTGTCATCGCTCGACGTGACGATGTGCTCGCCGTCGATGAAGTTGATGCGAGCCGTTTCGTCCTCAAGCTTGACCTCGAGGAACTTGCGCATGAAGTGGTCGCCGTCGTACATGACGACCTTCTCCACCACGGTGCCGTCGGCGGAGCCGAACTGGGCGGCGTCAAAGGTGAAGGCGATCATCTTGCCGGGCTTGTCCGTGGTATCGGAAATCGCCACGTCCTTGAGTTTGAGCTTGCTGGCGGCAAAGCCCGAACCCTCGCCCTTGGGAACGGAGGTGAACTTCTCGGCGAACAAGTCGAGCTCAGATCCGGAGACAAAGTTGCCGTTCGCGCCCTGCGTCACGCGGAAGCCCACATAGCGACCGCTCTGTGCCTCATCGAGACCAAAGTAGATCATCTTGGACGTGTTGCCATCGTAGGCACCGGCGTAGTCGACCGTAAAGGAGCCCTTCTTGCTGGTCTCCTTATAAAGGTCGCTCTTGCTGTCCGCAACGTACAGCTCGAACTTCTGCACATTGCCGTTCGAGGTGGCGCTGCCCGGACGACCGGCGTAACCGACGGTCTGGAAGGCGGACTTGGCACCCTCGCCGCGATCGATGGTGATGTCCACGGGCATCTGGTTCGTAGTGCCCGTGCCATCGTTGTTGTAGCGAGAGTGGAAGTAGGTGCCAACGTTGCCGTCGAACAGCGCGGCGACACCGCCGCCGTCACCGTTCTGCACCGAGCTCGCCTCGGCAGACCACGAGGTGGTGGCACTGGCGGTGACCACACTCTTGCCAGCGGCGTCCTTGGCGTCGAACTCAGCGACGTTGATCGCGGTGTTGATTTTGTTAGCATCCCAGTGATGGGACTCAGTCGCCGTGAGGCGAAGCGCCGTGGTGGTAACGGCCTTGTTCAGCTGAACCGCAGTCTTGCCAGTAGCGTTGAACTCGCCCCGCGCAGCCTCAGTCCAAGCGTCGCCCTGCTTATACTCAAGGACGTACTTCTTGATACGACCGGTGCAGTCCCAGTTGGTTCCGCTTACGCGCGGCGTGTATTCAAAGGACGCGACAGTCTTCGCACCGTCAAAGTTGATGATTATCGACTGCCCGCCCTTGGTGTCTTCGGAGCACCAGTAGGTGGCAGGATCGCCGTCAATCGCGTTTGCGGCGGCGTTCCCCGCCTCGTCCATAGTCGACGAAACCTCGACGGTCGCCGTCGCGGGCGCCTTCCCAGCGGGTTTGACACTCGTCAGCGCCTCACTTGGCTCCACGCGAGAACTCTCAACGAGCTGCTCGATATAGAACTCCTCGGAGCCCTCCTGAGGCGTGAATTTCGATTTTCCAAGCTTGTTGTTTATTTCGGTGGTCTTGAGGACACCGTCCTTGATGGACCACGTACGCGATATCGCATCGTTTCCCATTGTGACGGTATCACCGGTTTTATTGGCGATTACGCTACCGTAACCCGCCGCCATTGCCTGCGCCGGAGCAGAAAAACTGAGCACGCCAGCTACTGCAAAAGCGGCAACTGTCGCAAATCTGCTCTTCCTCATCCGCACCCCCCTTTCCTCACTTGCGGACCATCTGCACAGTCCGCCCCCAATTAAACAGATTGACCATATCCCAAGCGGGTAAGTGGTTTAGATACGAGGGGGGGCACCGCCAACGGCCGATTATCATCGGCAAACGGTCAGTACTGGTTACAACCAGAAGATACCTTCCACATTTTTATCAGGTCTTATTCAGACTGGTATTTGTGGTACCTACCAATCTTTCCGTCATGAGCGCAGACTGAAAACACGCTGAACACCGCTGTTGACTGATTCCCGCGCAGGCCCAAGCCGCACACACCGGCACGCGCCCCGATGGCACGCGTGCCTTGAGTCCGGCAGTGACCCCTCGAGCGCCATCGGGGCGCCAGTGGATCACGTCCTCATTTGGCGCGCCCGCATCGGCCCAACAGCAAAATGGGGTCCCGCGCTTGGCACGGGACCCCATTCGAGTCGCTATATGCTATGCGTGCGGCACGTGCTACTCGGCGGCAGCCTCGGTCTCAACCTCGGCAGTCTCCTCGGCAACAACCTCAGCCTCGGCCTCGTCAGCCTCGGCCTCCTCAACGCCCACGAGGACGATGATGGAGGTGCGGATCTCGCGGTAAATGGAGATGGACACCTCGTGAGCGCCGGCAACCTTAATCGGCTTACCGAGCTCGATGCGCTTGCGGTCGACCTCGACGTCCAGCTGGGCCTTGATCGCGTCGGCGATCATGGCGGCGGTGACGGAACCGAAGAGGATGCCCTCCTCGCCGACCTTGGCATCGACGAGGACCTTCTGGCCCTCGAGCTTGGCCTTGAGAGCCTCAGCATCGGCAAGACGGACGGCTTCGCGCTTCTCGATATTCTTGCGGCGCTCCTCGAGCTGCTTGAGGTTACCCTTGGTAGCAGCAACGGCGAGCTTCTGCGGAATCAGGTAGTTCTCGGCATAACCCTGAGCGACGTCGATGATGTCGCCCTCGCCGCCCTTGCCCTTGATCTCGTCAAGCAGAACAACTTTCATGGGTACCCTCCCTACTTCTTCTCGCGAGGACCGCGGGTGGACACCACGGGCACGGCGTACGGCAGGAGAGCCATCTCGCGGGCGCGCTTGATGGCGTTCGCGATGTCGTGCTGATGCTGCGTGCAGGCGCCAGTGACGCGGCGCGGCTTGATCTTGCCGCGGTCGGTCATGTACTTGCGGAGGAGCTGAGTATCCTTGTAGTCGATATACTCAGTGCCCTCCTTACAGAACTGGCAGTACTTGCGACGCGGCTGACGGGCAGAATAATCATTAGCCATGTCTCAATACCTTTCGTGAACGACGGCTCGGCTTATGCCGTGCCGTCAACTACAAATCACCCCTAGAACGGGATGTCCTCATCGTAGACGTCGACCGCAGGGGGAACCGGAGCCGCCATGGGCGCCGGAGCCTGCTGCGGAGCGGACGCAGGAGCGTAGCCGCCCTGCTGACCGTAGGACGGGGCAGGCGCATAACCACCCGCATCGCCCTGCTGACCGCGGGACATGAACTCGATCTCATCGACGATGACCTCGAGCTTGCTGCGGCGCTGACCGTCACGCTCCCAAGAGCTGTAACGGAGCTTGCCCTCGATCGCGACCTTCGACCCCTTCGAGAGATAGCGCTTCACGGCCTCCGCGCGGGTGCCGAACATCGTGCAGTCCACGAAGTTCGGGTAGTCCTCCCACTCGCCCGTCTGAGGATTCCGGCGACGGTCGTTGACGGCCACGCCGAAGCTCAGGACCTGCGTGCCGCCAGAAGTAACGCGCAACTCGGGATCGCGGGTAAGATTACCGGAAATGTTGACTCGGTTGATGCTCATACGTGTTCACTACCTCTCATGCGGCGCATATGGGTGCCGCATCCATACAAATGACCTACTCCTGGTCGTCGCGACGGACGATCATGTGGCGGATCACGGCGTCGGTAATACGAAGCACGCGATCGAGCTCCGCGATGGAAGCCGGGTCTGCATGGAAGTTGATGAGGGTGTAGTCACCTTCGGTGAGCTTGTCGATCTCGTAAGCGAGCTTGCGCTTGCCCCACTCGTCGACGTTGTCAACCTTACCATTGCCCTCGGCGATCGTGGTGTCGATGCGCTTCATCACGGCGAGACGAGTCTCGGGATCGAGGTTGGGGTTAACGAAGAACAGCAGTTCATAAGCCTTCATGTGGTCACCTCCTCTGGACAAACGGCTTCGGGTCGTGAAGGTGCGCCCGAAGCAGGAAAAGACGTGCTAACTATAGCCGAGTCTGCACATCTTGCAAGGTGCCCCATCATCCACCCCATGACCTCCACAAATGCAAGAGCCTCTGCCCCGGCGCTCGCGTGTGTGATCCGCCATGGCACCAGCATGCCACGCCATCCCGACACAATTCTGCGTTTTGCAGCGCAAGCCCTGACCGCCCTTTCCGCATCATCCGACACGACCCACGCCCTCGCAGGTCATCGGCACGTCGACCCCGCCATGCAATGGCCCCCGTACGTGGGTTCTCCTCAGAACTACCACGCACGGGGGCTCACGTCGTCTTCACACGATGCACACAAGGTACCGGGTCTTTTCCGGACCTTATTTGTCCTCGGCCTCATCATCCGAGGTAATGGGGCCCAAAAGGATAGGCTCCTTAGAATCCTCCGCGCTCCCCTGCTCGGACTCGCCCGAGGAGTCGGTGCAACTTGCCGCATCGCTGGACGGGCAAGAGCCCTCCTCCGCGTCCAAGGGAACAACCGGATCGACGGGAATATCGGCATCCTCCGACAAGGGCGTAACCGGGTCAGCCTGCGGGGTCGACGGCTCTACAGGCGATGCGGCGGGCTCCTGCGCCGCATGGGCAGACGGCTCGGCGGGAACGGACGTGGACGGCTCGGTAACGAAATCGGTATTCGTCGCGCCTGCAGGGGTGACGGGGGGAACGGGAGCGGACTGCACGCCAGACGCGTAGCCATCCCGATGCGGCACGTCAGCAGGCAACGGATCGCCCGAAACACCCCAGCGGTCCACGTCAAAGCGGCAGAACCACTGTCCCATCGCGTTCATCGAAACCAGGCTCATTGCGGTGCTGATCACTCCGCCAATAAACGTGAGGGCGATGACGCACAGCAAGAACAGCAGCAGCGGACCAGCGCCGATCTGCAGCAGCCGTTCGAGAATGAAATGCCAACCGCTCATATAGGACCCCGAGATGCCCATGAATGCGGTGGCGCTCATGAGGCTGCCCACGGCAACCAGACCGCAAACAAGCGTGACGATGAACGCATAGGCGCCCGAGATAAGCCCACCTATGAACACGACGCCAAACGTATGTAGAAATCCGCCGAAATCGCGGCCGATCATCTGGAAGAGGCGGTCGAGACGCCAACCCGCGGAAAAGCTGTCGTACAACGTGGAACGAAGCGACGCCGCCTGCAAAAACGAACCCATAAGACCACTCGCGAAGATGGTGAACAACGAGAACGTCGCACCGGACGTTACGGCGAGCATCGTGCTCACCGCGTTGCCGCCCGTCAGGCCGGAGACGAGCAGATACAAAGATCCGGGGAACACGACCTGCAAAATCAGTGCCACCACGATTCCCATCGAAATCGTGACCAAAAACGCACGGCCGCCGGTGGAGAGCACCTTGCCGTAATCGACCCCGCGCTGCTTGGGTGCCGAGTCTACACCCCAAGCGGTGAGACGCGCCCATTCCATTCCATAGCCGAGCAAGGCAATCTGCCCCAAAATGGGAATCCAGCCCACCAACGTCAGCACCAGGACCGGCTTAAGCCAGCCCTTATCGCGCGTGAGCATATGCCATGAGGATACAAATCCCAGGTTTCGTGCGTTCATTCTGCCTCATCTCCATGTTGGACATCTTTTTCAAGATGCAGTGTATCCCGATGAACGCCCCCTGTACACGCGCGTGCACGGGATTAAGCAGGGCTTAAGACGAGCGCAAGTCAACCGTAAGGATCCTCGCGGGTTCGAATCCATGCAAGGTAAACGAAAAAGCGAGCCGCGCGGGCTCGCCTCTGGTTCGAAAATGGCGGAGGAGGAGGGATTCGCCGGGCGCTCCGCGCCCTCCCCTCGCTGCGCGCCTACGGCGCTTGCGGGCTACGCTGGAAAACGCTGCCGCGTTTCCTCAGCTCCGCCCCCTCACGGGTTCGAATCCACGCAGGGGATACGAAAAAGCGAGCCGCGCGGGCTCGCCTCTGTTTCGAAAATGGCGGAGGAGGAGGGATTCGAACCCTCGTACGGGGAGTACCCGTAAACGGTTTTCGAGACCGCCGCATTCAACCACTCTGCCACTCCTCCGTAAGAAGTGAAAACGGCACGTCACCCATATGGATGCGTGCCGCTGAAAGTTCTGGCGGAGAGTCAGGGATTTGAACCCTGGAGACGCTTTTGGCGCCTACACGATTTCCAATCGTGCTCCTTCGGCCACTCGGACAACTCTCCGTGAATGCAGGGGCTATTGTACCGTACTTTCCCACGCGCGCAAGTGAAATTGTGAGAAAGATTGCCAAACCCGGCGGGCCTCTTGATTTCCAACTTCAGCGAAACACTTAGCACACTCAGCGCAACACGTTTCGATAAGCGCGGGAAGACGGTGACCATGGCGGGAATCCGCAGAGACCCAGCGGGTCGATAGAGCCCTGTCGCCCATCACCCCCCCCCGTTAGGTGCCCATCGCCCCTCCGCAAGTGCCGTCAGGGCTGCGGGCACCCGTCAACGCCAGCAGGCTCCCGTCACCGCCCGGGCCCAAGCACCCATCGCGTGCCCCATCTGGCGCCTTGGCCTCTCTCGGCAGCTCGGGTCCTTGGGTAGCTCGAGTCCCATCTGGCCCCCTGGGCAGCCCGAGCTCCGCACTTTGTGAGAAAAGACGGGTTTGAAATGAACGCATCATTTCAAACCCATGATAAATCACATTACCATGCCCCTTTATGTGAGGAATCGTGGGTTTGAAACTCCCATTCTGTTTCAAACCCACGATTCCTCACATCCAAAACGGACCCCGGCCGCGCAGACCAAATATCGATGCGTACTTCGCCCCGCGCCATACCTCGGCTAAGATTGATAGGCGCAGGCACCGCTGCGCATCGAAGGCGCGGGCGTCGGCGCGCAGGGCAAGTGCACTGCAGGCTCGCATCGCAGGCGCATCGTGAAGGGAGACCAGCCATGAGTCCAGCCGTCTTGGCAGTTACTGCACACGCTGCCAACGCGATGGCCTTGGGCGAAGAGATGGTCCCGATCCCCATTGCGTTCGAAATGGTCGCCGTCATCGTGGCGGCGGCGTCTGGTGTGCTCGCCGCGCGCGAAAACAAGCTCGACCTCATCGGCGCCATCGGCCTCGCCGTGCTTGTGTCGCTGGGCGGTGGCTTGACCCGCGATGTCATTCTTCAGGAGCACAACGTCTACATCCTGCAGCAACCCCTCGCCCTGCCGGTATCCATCGGCACCGCGGCGGCCGTCTTCGCCTTTCCCTGGATGGTCGAAAAGCCCGACCGGCTTATCTCCGTTCTCGACATCTTCGCCGTCGGCCTGTTCGCCGTCATGGGTGCCGACAAAACAATGGCATACGGCTACCCGCCCATCACCTGCGTGATGATGGGCTTCATCACCGCCGTGGGCGGCGGCATGCTGCGCGATATATGCCTTGCGCGCGTACCCTATATCTTCCGGCGCAGCAACCTGTACGCCATGGCGGCAATCGCCGGCGCCATCACCTATATGGTTCTCATCGAAAGCCTGGGAATGTGGAACATCGCTGCTGCGTTCATCAGCGTCGCGCTCACGATGTTCATCCGTTGGTGGTCCATCCGGTTCAACATCATGAGCCCCACGGAATTCGATCCGCACAAGATGCCCGAACCTGTCAAGAAAGTTGCCCGCCCTGTGGTTCGGCCCATCCAACGCGCCGGGCGGCGCATAAGCGCCAAGATGTCCCACGAGGCCGAACACGCACGAACCCGGCCGCGTGACGGGTCGGACTTGAAGCGCGGTGGCTCCGCGAGGAACCGGAGATCTCAGTAGCGAGGAACCGGAGATCTCAGTAATTAGATAGGGTGCTTTTACTGAAAGGGAATTTTGCAGCACAACGCTTCAAGCTCCGACGTGCGCAGCTGAGCCACGCCACGCCTCGCACGAAAATGGCCCCACGCACGGCGGGCCGCCGCCCCGTGGCAACGACCCGCCCATCGGCACGCTCTCTCATGCGGCACAAAGCTTGTCCCAGTTCACGCTCGGCGCACGCGATTTGCCCGAGTATACGCGATCGGTCCGAGCATTAAAGCGCGGTCATGCTAAAGCTGTACTCCGCGGTCTTGCCGGGCGCCAGGATCGTGATGTCGCGCTTATGCTCAAGTACGTCGTCCTCGCTCGTGAGCGTGGCATGGCCGGTCCAAGGCTCCAGCGCGATGAACGGCGAGTTGCCCTCTTGGGCGGACCACAGACCAATGTACTTGAAGTCGGCGAAGTCGACACGCATGCCGCGACCGCTCTTGGTGCCGCGCAGCGTGAGCGTTCCGCCGGGGACATCGGTGAGCATAACGGCATCGTGCGCGAACAGGCTCCGCGTAACCGGCAGCACGTCCGAATTTTCGACTGGGACGAAGGACTCATCGAAGGTGAGGAGGCCGCCCTCGGCGATGCGAGGTGCGGTGCACGTCCAGGGCTCGGCGAACTCGAAAACGTAATCCTCGAAGTCCTCGCTCTCGGCGCCCGGCGCGGGAACGTTAAACGCGGGGTGGCCGCCAACGGAGAACGGCAGATCAACGTCACCGGTGTTGGTGACGGTGAACGTCTGTGTCAGCGTGGCATCGCCCGTGATTGCGTAGGTCATGTTGAGCTTGAAGTGATATGGGTAGGCCTTGAGAGTCTCGGGGGTGTCGCGGTACTCGAACGTCACCGCATACCCATCCTCAGCCATGCCGACGACGGCGTGCTCCGCGGTGCGGGCGAGGCCGTGGCGTTCCATGCGGCAGGCGCCCTCTGAGCACGTTGCCTCCCCGCCACGGATGGAGCCCACGATGGGAAACAGCACCGGTGCGTGCTTGCCCCAAAACGTTGGATCAGCCTGCCACAGATACTCCCTGTCATCTACGACGAAGCTTGTGAGCTCGGCGCCCATGGATGATATCTGAGCGGTGACGTTGCCTTTGGCAATGGTGGTGACAGTCGACATGGCAGGACCTTTCAATCGAGGGCGAAGCGGCGCACATGGCAACCCCGCCAGGCTGGCGCCTCCAATCGGGCGCCGTTGCATCCATTATCCCCGTTTTTCGCTCTGCGAAGCCCCTTTACGGAGCCCGGTGCCCCACCATCGAAAGTCTGTCGCAGTTTTGCGCGAATTCCCAAGCATTCATAGCCGTAGAACCTCTTCTACCTGCGTGTTTGCGAGTCTAATCAATCGGCCGCTCAGCGGGGAGTCAAAATGCGGCAAAACCTCAAGCTTGACGGAATGCTTCTAAAACGGGTTGTGCACGAACCAAAAATTAATTCGGTTCCTGATTATTTGGTACCTTGACTGTTGTTCGCAAGAGTCCTAATCTCTACACGGCCAAACAACAATGACATATATGGGAGGTGGAGATGACAGACCATGAGTACCACGAGGCGCTTGACGCGAGCGCCCCGGCGGAGACTGACGAGGACATTGCCCGTGCCAAGCGCATCCTGCAGGGCCTGGGTTTCTGCGGGCACTATATGCACTTTCACGGCGGTGGGCGATCGGGGCAGGTGCCCATCCTGTGCATGCTCGACCGCTGTGGGGGCCGACTCTCGCAGCAGGAACTCGGATCTCGCTTTGAGATCAAGCCCGGCTCGTTGTCGGAGATCCTATCCAAAATGGAGTGTGCGAGGCTCATTGAGCGTACGCGCGACACCAAGGACCGCCGTCAGCTTTTCGTGCACCTCACGCAGGCGGGTCGGGAGCTCGCCCAGCACGAGCACGACAAGCGGGAGGCCTTCAGACGCGCCGCGTTCTCGGCACTCACCGTCGAAGAGCAAGAACAACTCGCCGAAATGCTCGAGAAGATCCGTGTGACCTGGGAGGAGTTAGATGGTTAATACGCTTGCTGCATCCATTCGAAACTACAAGTGGCCCACAATCGCCACGCCAATCTTGGTGTTGTTCGAGGTCGCCTGCGAGATGGCGATCCCCTTTGTGACTGCCAACCTCATCGACGTCATCAAAGACGGCGCAACGGTCGCCGAGATCCTGCCCACGGCCGGGGTCCTCGTCGTCATCGCTCTCATATCGCTGCTGTTCGGTGCCGCTGCGGGCATTACCTGTAGCTACGCGAGCTGTGGATTCGCCAAGAACCTCCGTCACGACCTCTTCTACAAGATCCAGACGTTCTCGTTCGCCAACATCGACCGCTTCTCCAGCTCCTCGCTGGTCACACGCCTCACCACCGACGTCACCAACGTCCAGCAGGCGTTCATGCTCATCATCCGCATCGCCGTCCGTGCGCCGCTCGTGCTGGTCTTCGCGTTCGCGATGGCTTACGCCATGGGCGGTTCCATCTCCTTCGTGTATCTCGCCATGATTCCGCTGCTCGGTGGCGGTCTTGGTTTCATCATCCACAAGGTCGGCCCCATTTTCACCCGCGTGTTTCACAAGTACGACGCGCTCAACGAATCGGTCGAGGAGAACGTCACCGGCATGCGCGTGGTAAAGAGCTACGTGCGCGAAGACTACGAGAAGCAGAAGTTCGCGCACGCCGCGCAGGACGTCTGCGCCGACTTCACCCGCGCCGAAAAGCTTCTGGCTTTCAACAACCCGATGATGAACCTGTGCGTCAACGGCGCATTCGTCCTCATCATCTTCCTCGGGTCCAAGCTCATCATCACGAGCCAGGGCGAGCTATTCGACGTCGGCCAGCTCTCGTCCACCTTCACCTACGGCTTCCAGATTCTCATGAGCCTCATGCAGCTCTCCATGATCTTCGTCATGGTGACCATGGCCGAGGAAAGCGCCAATCGTATCGTCGAGGTGCTTCACGACGAGCCCACCATCGCCAATCCGAACGAACCCATTTATGAGGTCGCGGACGGCTCCATCGACTTCGACAACGTGAGCTTCAAGTATTCCGAGCATGCCGAGCGGCAGGCGCTCGATGGCATCGATCTTCACATCGCCAGCGGCGAGACCATCGGCATCATCGGCGGTACCGGATCCGCGAAGTCCACGCTCGTCAACCTCATCGCACGCCTATACGACGTCACCGAGGGCACGGTCCGTGTGGGTGGGCGTGACGTTCGCGACTACGACCTCGACTCCCTGCGTCATCAGGTCGCCATGGTTCTGCAGAAGAACGTGCTCTTTAGCGGCACCATCGCCGACAATCTGCGCTGGGGCGATCCCGATGCCACCGACGATGAGGTCCGAGAGGCGGCACACCTGGCCTGTGCCGACGAGTTCGTCGACGGCTTCCCCAAGGGCTACGATACGTGGATCGAGCAGGGGGGCTCCAACGTCTCCGGTGGCCAGAAGCAACGCCTCTGCATTGCGCGCGCCCTGCTCCGCCGCCCCAAGATCTTGATTCTCGACGACTCCACGAGCGCCGTCGACACCAAGACGGACGCCAAGATCCGCGCCGGTCTGGCCGAATACCTGCCCGAGACAACCAAGCTCATCATCGCGCAGCGCATTACGAGTGTGCAGGACGCCGACCGCATCATCGTCATGGAGGGCGGCCGCATCGCCAGCATCGGTACGCACGACGAGCTCATGGAGAGCTCCGAGATCTACCGCGAGACATTCGTCTCTCAAAACAAGATGAGCGAGGAGGCTCAGGAAGGAGGTGAGGCGCATGAGTAAGGCAACCACCGCAGCTCGCGCAAAGAATCGCCGCCCCGGAACGCTCAAACGTCTCGTCAAGATGCTGTTCTCGTTCTACCCCGTCCTGTTGCCGTTGGTCATGGCCGGCGTACTCCTATGCGGCCTCATCAACTCAGTTGGCTCGCTCTTCCTGCAAAAAGCCCTCGAAGTCATCTCGTCCTCTTGGCAGACGGGTGACTGGGCGGCGGCACAGCCCAAGATTGTGGGCCTCGTGACCGCCCTCGCCATTATCTACCTCATAGGCAACCTCTCCTCCCTGTTCTGGAATCGCTACATGGCCGTCATCACGCAGGGCTCTCTCGAGAAGCTCCGTGAAAAGATGTTCAATCGCATGCAGGACCTTCCCATCAGGTATTTCGACACCAACCAGCGCGGCGACATCATGTCGCACTACACCAACGACATCGACACGCTGCGCCAGATGATCTCGCAGTCCCTTCCCAACCTCCTACAAACCGTCATCGTGCTCGCCACCGTCTTGTTCATCATGTTCTACTTCTCGGCATGGATGGGCTTGGTGATCATCGCCGGTGTAGCCGTCATGACGTTCCTCACCAAGCTGCTCGGCTCCAACTCCGCGCGCTTCTTCATCGCGCAGCAAACCGAGCTCGGCGTTGTTGAGGGACACATCGAGGAAGTCATGAACGGCCAGAAGGTCGTCAAGGCGTTTTGCCACGAACATGCGGCGGAGGAGGACTTCGACGAGCGCAACGAGAAGCTCTTCGAGGTCTCGCAGAAGGCCAACATGTTCGCCAACATCCTCATGCCCATCCTGATGAACCTCGGCAACCTCATCTATGTCGTGGTTGCGCTTGCCGGTGGCGTCTTTTTGGCGCTCGGCGTGCCCAACCTCTCCTTCTCCGGCCTTCCGCTGTCCATCGCCGTGGTGGCTCCCTTCCTCAATATGACAAAACAGTTCTGCGGCCAGATTGGACAGGTCTCCCAGCAAATCAACGCCGTGGTCATGGGTCTCGCCGGAGCGGACCGCATCTTTGAGCTGCTCGACCAGGAGCCGGAGGTTGACGAGGGGTACGTGACGCTTGTCAACGCCCAGGTCAACCCCAGCACCTGGGAGATCGAAGAGGCTGATCACCGCACGGGCCTCTGGGCGTGGAAGCATCCGCACAAGGCCGACGGCACCGTGACGTACGTTCCGCTGCGCGGCGACGTCCGCATGGTCGATGTCGACTTTGGCTACACCCCCGACCATGAGGTTCTGCACGGCGTCTCGGTCTACGCCAAACCCGGTCAGAAAGTGGCGTTTGTCGGTGCTACGGGCGCAGGCAAGACCACGATCACCAACCTCATCAATCGCTTCTACGACATCGCGGACGGCAAGATCCGATACGACGGCATCAACGTGAACAAGATCAAGAAGGCAGACCTTCGCCGATCCCTGGGCGTGGTGCTCCAAGACGTCAACCTGTTCACCGGCACCGTCATGGACAACATCCGGTACGGCAAGCTCGATGCGACCGACGAGGAGTGCATCAAGGCAGCCGAGCTCGCAGGTGCCGACGACTTCATCCGCCGCCTGCCCGATGGCTACAGCACCATGCTTACCGGCAACGGTTCGCAGCTCAGCCAGGGCCAACGCCAGCTCGTCTCCATCGCCCGTGCCGCCGTCGCCGATCCGCCCGCGATGATTCTCGATGAGGCGACGAGCTCCATCGACACGCGCACCGAGGCGATTGTCCAGCGCGGCATGGATGCCCTTATGCAGGGACGCACCACGTTCGTCATCGCGCACCGACTCTCGACGGTCCGCAACTCCGATGTGATCATCTGCCTCGACCACGGTCGCGTAATCGAACGCGGCACGCATGATGAGCTCATCGCCAAGAAGGGTTACTACTACCAGCTCTACACCGGCGCATTCGAACTCGAATAGCGGACAAGCCCCCGCATCTTTGCCCAATCCCTCGCCTCGCCCACCCGAACCGCGCTTTGCGGGTACGGGTGGGCGAAGTTTTTGCGTGTGGCTACACCGTCGACATGAAATCGGCGGCAAGGGGTCGTATCTCGAACCAGGGGATGCCGTTTCTCACCACGGTGATCGTCTCCCCCGTACTGTTGGCATACGCCGCCAACCTGCTTAGATGCGTCTTTGCCGCTCGCATGGGAACACGGCCCTCATCGCGCAGCCATCTGCCGAGCGGTACTCCGCACCAACTGTCCCCACCCGCCTGCTCATCGCTCACCGAATCGATGAGTGCTTGTTCCAAAAAGCCCCGCGGTCCCGCATTTGGATCCGCCTTCACGCACAACCCGGTCATCTCGTCCTCCTTCTCTGTGTGGAGCACGAGCGTATCAGGCGCTTCCGACCAGTTCTCCAACGGCTTCTCACGCATGGCTTGCACCTGAGTCCGCATGTTCTGACACCCCAGCTCAGCACCCCTACCTTCGTTCACAAGGGCATCGTAAGGCACACGCATCTTCACGTGATATACGGAAAACGACCCTTGACAGCCACCTGCCAAGGGCCGTTTTGGCTTTATAGGGGTTTAAGCTTTCGCAGAAGAAGGAATGTGCCCTATCGGGACTCCCGTTCCCGCTCCTCGAGCGCGCGCCTGAGCGCTTCGATGTCGGCCTCCGTGCGCTTTGATTTGCGCCACAAGGAGAGTACGAACACAAACAACGCCAGCAAGATGCCCACATACGCAGCCAAGACAAAGGGCGCCGCAGGCAAAACAGTCGAATAGACCTCGGAAAGAATCGGATCCATTTAGCCCTCCTCAGGCTCGTTGGTTGCGGGAGAAACGACCGCGGCGCAGCTGGCGCCATCGCGGCCATCGGCAACGACGGTCGCGGCCTTTGTCCGCAGGCGCTCAAGCGCCTCGGCGGCGGCCGCACGGGACGCGGCGGAATCGAAATCCTCAAGGCGCCGCTTGAGCTCCTCAACCTCATCGGCGGCGGCATTCACCCGCAGCGCATAGCGATACAGAGCAAACGCGACCATGAGCACACCCGCCATACCCAGCAAAAACGGAATGAGCATAAGCGGCGGCAGACCAGAATCCGTCCTGAACACCACCGGATGCACCGAGCTCGGCACCAAGCGCGTGATGAGGAACGAAATGGGCGCATCCACAAACGAGACAACGCAAAACACTGCGGCGAAGCGTGCGATCTTCTCGGGATCATCGAGCGCGTTGCGCAGCACAAAGTACCCAATCACCAGCAGCATCAGGATGAAGTACGTAGTGAGTCGAGGCTCCCACACCCACCAGACGCCCCACTCGAAGCGCGTCCAAAGATCGCCCGAGATCATGGTTGCCACGATGAACACAAGCGTGACCTGCATGGCGGTGCGCGAGCGCACATCGCGCGCACGGTCCTTGGTCACAAGGAACCGCAGGGCGTGGTAAGCCGCCACCCCCATGAACACGAACGAGGCAATCGCAACGGGAACATGCAAGTAGAAGATCTTTTGGCTCAGCAGCAACTTGGTGGTGACCATTTGCCCCGCAATCACCACGGATTCGGACAGTCGCGCACCCTGCACGAGCGGCGCCAAGGTGAACGTCCATACCACGTCAGTCGCGATGAGCAGCGCGCCCAGCACGAGCAGGGCGGGCACCATTGCATTAGATTTCTTCAAGGTCACAAGACCCCCTTCCTTTTTGATTAGGTATGGTACCAGCTCGTTGGATCACGAATCGAGAACGAACTCGTAGAGGCCCCAAGCGGCTGCAATCATCACGACATCGTAGGTGCCGGCGAGCGCAAGGCTCCTCCAGAACGTGGCAAAGGTTCCCTCAACGCCAGCGAGCGCGACGCCGGTGGCCGAGACGCATGCATACAGCAGCGGAAACGCCACCGGTATGAACAGGATGGCGAGCAAGACGTCCTTGCCGCGCGTGTCGATCGCCATGGTCGACAGCAAGGTGCCCACACCGGCGACGCCCACCGTGCCCACCAACAACGGCAGCACGATCATCGGCGCAGTGGCGGACAGCGGTGCACCCGAGAGGAAGAAGACGAAGAACAGCGGTACGGTCACCAGCTCAACGGCGAGCAGGAACAGCAGATTCGAAGTCGTCTTGGCCAAGAACACGACCGCGCGGTCAACCGGCGCCAGCAGGATGCCCTCCAGGCAGCCCGACTCGGTCTCGTGCGAAAAACTGCGATTGAGACCAAGCAGGCTCGTAAACACGATAAGTGCCCACAGCAGACCGCCGGAAAAGGAGACAACCTGCAGTTTGTCCCCCACCTGCGCCAACGCGGCCCCGTACACCGTCAGCACCAAAAGCGAGTACACAGCCATCGAGGTGAGCATCTCGCGCGTGCGCAATTCCTGCCGCACGTCCTTGCCCAACAGGGCGCGATACTGGGCGAACGCCGAGGGTTTGGAGGTTGAGGGCTTGGCCGGGGCGTCCGAGGCGCGCGGGGCGCCGATAGCACCCGCGCCAACGGCGGCACCCGGAGCGACAACGGCACCCTGCGCCCCCACGTCACCACGACGCAGGCTCTCCCGCTTCTCCTCCATCTACGCCACCCCCATTCCCACGGTCGCCAAATACAAGTCGCGGAATGCCCCGCGGTCCACGTCGGCCTTCTGGGCGCACACCACGACCGCGCCCTGCGCCAGGATGAGGGCATGGGTGCATAGGTCGTAGCCCTTCTCGAGGTCATGACTCACCATCACGAAGGTCCGCCCCTCGCGCACACGGTCGATAAGCTGGTCGAAGAGCTCCGCCGCATGAGGGTCGAGTCCGGAATAGGGTTCATCGAGCAACACGATCTCGGGGTCGCTGATAAGTGCCCGGGCAATCGAGAGCCGCTGCTGCATGCCGCGCGAGAACGTACGCACGCAGTCGTTCCGCCGATGATCGAGCTCGACCAAACGCAGCAAATCGTCGATGCGCGCCTGTGCCGCAGCACCCGCCATGCCGTAGAGCGAGGCGAAGAACGCCAGGTTCTCTTGGGCGGTCAGGTCTCCATAGAGCATCGGCTTGTGGGAAATGAGCCCTACGCGAGCGCGCAAGGCATCGGGCTCCTCCAGGGCATTTACGCCGAGCATACGCAGTTCGCCGCATGTGGGGCGCGCCAGCAAGGCGAGCTCGCGCAGTAACGTTGTCTTGCCGGCGCCGTTGGGGCCAAATATTGAGAGGAAGGCGCCTTGGGGCAGCACGAGGTCGACCCCATCCAACGCGCGCCTGCCGCCGAACTGCTTGACAAGGCCACGCGCTTCAATGGCGAACGGATCGCACGCTCCCAAAGCCCCATCGCGGGAACCGGGGGCAAACGGCAGGGGACGGGCCGTCATCGCGCATTCGCCTTCGCTTGGGCACGAGCGCGCTCGTCTGCCGCCAGCAGCGGCGTGGCACGACGCGGCGCGAATGCCAAGACGATGCCTAAAGTCGAGATGGCGCCGCCCGCCCAAGTCAACAGGATGAGCGGGTTGACCTTGACGTTGATGGAAAGCGTGCCGTCGGCGTTCAGGCCCTGGAACGCCACGAACAAGTCTTCGAGCGGACGCGTAAGCACCGCGGCATCGAGGGTCGACTGACTCGTTGCGGCGGCAACCTTCATGGAAGGTGCCACATGCCCCATTAGGTTCCCCTGCTCATCAGCCACATCAAGTTCCACGCGCATGACTTCGTTATCCTGGCTGTCGGCATAGCGCTCGGTATCGGTCAGGGTCAGCACGTAGCCCCCCACCTGGACCGACTCGCCCTTCTCGCCGGCAAGGCTCACCGTCACATCGCGCACGTACATCATGGAACCCACCAGACCGAGCGCGGCGATCGCAATGCCCAGGTGGCACAGGTAGCCGCCGGCCTGCGCAGGCGAGCGACGGAACAGGTTGAACGCGGCGGCCGGCGCGCCCTCTCCTTTGTTCCGCATGCGGGCCCGCACCCCGCGCACCAAAAGGTAGGCCGAAGCGGCAATCAGCAGCGAAATAGCCGCGAGGGCCACGATTGTCAGCGCGAAGTAATACACCGCGGGCCCCTGTTCGGCCAAAGCGTCGGCAGCCGATCCGCCATCGGCCAAGATGGCACTGTAGGTGGGCATCAGCTTCGTCCCAAAGAGCACAAGTCCGGCCACAAAAAGGCAGGCGGCCACCGCAAGCGGACGGCGCATATGCCCCCAAAACGCAGGGCCCTGCGTCTTGCGCCAACCAAGGAGCGGACACACAGCCATGAGCAGTAGCACCACGACGGCGACCGGCCGCGCCACGGCGTTATACGCACCCGCCGCGACCACGGCGCCGCCCAGCGGCATCCATGTGGGAAGGGCGCTCGACACCGTAAGGTAGGCCACGAGCGCGCCCGCCATCACCATGATGATGTTCGTGAGATAGTACGATCCGTTCTTGGAGAGCATCGACTCGATCTGGTCGTCATCCTCGCCGATCTCGCCGTGACGGTACAGCAGGCCAAGCAAAAACGCTAGGCCACTTGCCACCATAATCGCTAGGAAGAAATATGTGGACACCGGGTCCTCGGCAAACGCATGCACACTTTGGACCAAGCCCGAGCGCGTGATGAACGTGCCAAGCACCACGAAAATGAACGTGATGGTGGCAGTGAACATGCTCCAACGCTTGAAGATGCCGTGCTTACGGTACATCGTAAAGCTGTGGATCATCGCCACGCAGGTGAGCCAGCTCATAAGGCTCGCATTCTCCACGGCGTCCCATGCCCAAAAACCGCCCCAGCCCAGGACCACGTACGCCCACACGGCACCCAGGCCCATGCCGATGGACAGGAAGATAAAACCGAACACCGCAACGCGGTCGCACAGTTCGACCCAGCGGGCCGAAAGATCGCCCGTGATAAGAGCCGCCATGGCGTACGCGAACGGCAACGTCATGGCGGCGTAGCCGATGAAGGTCGCCGGCGGGTGGAGAATCATCGCCCAATGCATGAGCAACGGGTTCATGCCGCCGATCTTGCTGGCGAGCGTGCCGTCGGCGTTGAGGTACTCGGCGGCGGTGGGCATGAACGGATTGTTGGAGCTCGAGAACACGAGCGCTGCGACGAACAGGGCGACGATGACCTGCGCCACGCCCAGGGCCACCAACGTGAGGTCCTCATGTGCGCGGCGGCGACGGCACGCCTGCACGGCAACGAAGGCGGAGATGAGCCACGTCCACAACAGCAGCGATCCCTGGCGACCGGCCCACACGGCACTCACCCGGTAGAGCGGCTGCAGGGGGCTGTCCGTCGCGGGGTAATTCGAAACCACATACGCTAGGCTGTAATTCTCCGTGAGCATGCACACGAGGATGATGCCCACACATGCCGTCAGCAGGGCGAAGCTCGCGTAGACGAACGCCTGCCCAGCGTGGCGCATGCGCGCAATCGGCACCGAGGGTTCCGGGGCCGTTGAGGGCGCGGCGCCGGAACCTGCCGCCCCCGTACTTGCCACTTTGCCGCTCGCCACGAGCAGCACTGCCGACACCAGCGCGAATACCAGGGCGAGCGCCTGGAATACATTACCTATCGTCGATACCATGCAGCACCTTTCCCGTATCTCGACATCCCGCGCGTCGACGCCATGCGCGCCCACGGGCCCATTTCGTTGTCCTTTACGTTCCTACTTGGTGATGGAGGCATCAATTGCAGGCTGCTCCGTCGCCACGAAGTTGCCATCGGAATCAAGATGACCGGACACGACCACGGCGACGCCGTCCGCGATCTGCTCATCAAGCCCTCCGCTATACACCACGTTGAGCGTAGCGCCCTGGGATTCGATGGTGAATCGAATGGCGGAGCTGGCATCGTTGACGTCACCCTCAACATAACCGCACACCTTGGTGTCCTCGAACAGCATGGCGTCCGCCTGGTCGAGTAGACCCTTCACCGTGAGGGATCCCTCGGCGCTCTCGTACTTGGACGGGCACTTGGTGACCATCTCCGTGCAGTTGAGGAACGGCGGGTTGTCCACGTCACCCGTGCAGATGGCCACAACACCCGCGCCAAACGTCGCGGGCAGCGCCCCCTCGTAGCCAACGCGCAGACGAACCGAGGGGTTCGGCGCGCCCGACTCATCCTCAGGCGCGATGTCAAAGGTCACACGCGCGCCGTCCTTCTCGATAGAATCTGCCACGACCACGCCGCTCACCTGGACTTTTTTACCTTGGTACGATCCGGTTGCGACGTCGGCGACCGTAACCGACGAAGCGGAACCACCCGCCCCCGCAATCGCCACGATCACCAGCATGGCAATGGCAATGATGCCGCCCATCACCACTAAACGACGCTTGGCCTTCTTGTTCATGTCGCTCCTCATGCCCTCGCCACGCGGACGCCCCGACGCGGCGGGAGCCCATGGCGGCGCTCTTTGCGTTTTTGACAGCCAATAAGTATACAATGTGCGCTGGCAGGCCGCATCGTGCGGCAATTCCTCCCCGTTAACGGAAGGTTCATCATCATGCTGCTAGCCATCGACATGGGTAACACGCAAACCGCCCTCGGCCTGTTTGACGGCAACGAGCTCCTGCATGCCTGGCGCATGCCCACCGACCGCGCCTTCACCAAAGACGAGATACACGTGCGCCTGCTCGGCTATTTCCGCAAAGACGGACTCGAGCTCTCCTGCGTGGATGCCATTGCCTTCGCCGGAGTCGTCCCTCAGCTCATGCGCGAATGGGAGGGCGTGGCCGAAGTGATTGGCGCGCGTCTTATCGTGGTCGGGGCGCAAACCTCCGCCGTAACCGCAATTGAGGCAGCCTCACCTGCCGAAGTCGGCGCCGACCGCATTGCCAACGCCACCGCGGCAGCGGCGCTCTATGGCAGCCCGAGCATCGTGGTGGACTTTGGCACAGCGACCAACATCGACGTGGTGAACGAACATGGAGCGTATATCGGCGGGTGTATCGCCCCCGGGATCCGCGTGTCACTCGATGCCCTTACCGCCCGCGCGGCCCGTTTGGCCAGCGTGCCCCTCGAAGCTCCGGCGCATGCCATCGGGCGCAACACCGTCGAGGCGGTGCAGAGCGGCACGGTGGTGGGTGCCGCCGCGATGGCGGAGGGGCTGGTCGCGCGCATCAAGCGCGAGCTGGGGCGCGACGACGCGTGCGTCATAGCCACGGGCGGACTTGCGGGCATCGTCTCCGAGGCCACCGACGTCTTCGATGTGGTCGACACCCAGCTCACCATCAAGGGCATCTGCGAGATCTACCGCCGCCTGGCCTAACCCGGCCCAAACTGGGTCAGGCTGGCCTGGGCTGGGTCCGTTCAGCCTGACCCAGTTCAGCCCAGCGCGGTGCCTGCATGCGCTCCCCCACCGCGGACGCGAGCGGGCGGCTTACAGGGTGCCGAGCTCCGCCACTACGTGGCCCACGCGGTCCTCGGGCTCCTTGACGTCGAGGCCCTCGTAGCGGAAGAAGCGCGCCGGGTTATGCATGAGGTCCTCAAGCGGAACCAACACGAAATCGCGCTCGCCCAGGCCGGGATGCGGGAGGCGTAGCTTTTCGCCGCCATGGATCTCGTTATCCATCCACAGCAGATCGCAGTCGATAACGCGCGGGCCGTTGGGGCGTGTACCCTTGCCGCGTGTGCGGCCGAGCTTCTGCTCGATCTTCATGAGCTCTTCGAGCAGGATGAGCGGAGCGAGCTCGGTCTTGATCTCAACCACGGCGTTGGCGAATGCCGGCTGGCGCGTCTCGTACGCGGGCTCGCTTTCGTAGATGCGCGAGCTGGCAGAGACACACGTCATGGGAATCTGCGCAATGAGGTCGCGGGCGGCGCGGATGTTCTCCTCTCGCTGGCCCTTGTTCGATCCGAGCGCCACGTATGCGCGGCGAGGCTGAGGGCGCGCAATGGCCCAGAAGCCGTTGAGGAACTGGTAAAAGCCCGCAACGTCGTGCACGCGAACAATGTTGGCACCCTGCTCGATAGCTCCCAGGCACACGCCGAAGGTGGCGATGTCGCGGTCATGTGCGTCCTCGACACCGGCGATGGCGCCCACCAGGCGCTTGCGCGACACGGCGCACAGCGTGGGATAGCCGAGCGAGGCGATCTTGCCCATCTCGCGCTGGATCACGATGTCCTCGTTGGCATCCTTGCCAAAACCGGGGCCGGGATCGAGGCAGATGCGCTCGCGGTCGACGCCCGCGTGAATGAGCGCGCGGGCCTGATCGGAGAGGAAACCCATGACGCGACGCATGATGGGGGCGGAATCGGGCAGGGTGAAGCGGCGGAGCTGCGACGTGCGGTTACCCGAGCCCGTGCGAGCGGCGGAACGTGCCATAACGGAGGCGAGGTCGTCGCCGGCTACTGCGGGCTCCGCGGCAACGGCGGCGGACTGGGGCATATCGAGCGCGACGACCTCGCTCTCGGCGGCGGGAGACTCGTCGCCGAGCGCGGCGGCGTCGCCGTTCGGGCCAACCGCCGCGGCATCGAACGGGAGCTGCGGCTGCAACGGCTGAATCATGCCCGAGATAAGCTTGGCCTTGGCAGCGCGCTTGGACTTGCCGGTTGCACCCAAGGCGCGGGCCGCGGCCTCCGCCTCACGAGCCTTCTCGGCCATGAACGCGGCGGCCGAGGTGTCAAGCTGCACGGCGGTGTGGGTGCGCGGACGCTCAAACTCGCCCACCTCACCTGCATGCATGACCACGAGGCCGCAATCGCTATCCTTCACAAAATCGACCATGCGCGGGTCCGTGAAGCCCGTCACGTCGTTCACGATCGACGCGCCCACGCGCACGGCGGCCTTGGCAACCTCCACGTGACGCGTGTCGATCGACACGATGGCACCCGCCCGCGCAAGGGCCTTGACCACGGGCAACACGCGCTGCGCCTCGGTATCGGGATCGACCGGGGTAAAGCCGGGGCGTGTGGACTCGCCACCGACATCGATGATGTCGGCACCGTCGTCGAGCATCTTGAGCCCGTGCGCAATCGCGGCATCGGTGTCGAGGTGCTCGCCGCCATCGCTAAACGAATCGGGGGTCACGTTCAGGACGCCCATGATGCGCGGGCGATCGAACTTGAGCTCGTACTTGCCGCAGCGCCAGACTTTGGAATCGCGTGCCATGAGGATCCTTTCGAGAACGTTCGAGTCCCTCTATTGTATCCAGCGAGGGCAGGCGCGTCACACTCGCACGCGATTTCCCATTTCCTCTAGTATAGTTACCCGAATGAAACCTTACATCGCCCTGCAGATGTAGCTCGTTGACGCACTCTGCAGGTGCAGAAATGGAGCCCTCTATGACCGCCACCCGGACTTACCGTCTCGCCTCTTGGAACGTGAACGGCCTGCGCGCCGTCCTCAAGAAGGACCCGAGCTTCACCGACATCGCCGCCGAGCTCGACGCCGACGTACTCGCTCTGCAGGAGACCAAGCTGCAGGAGGGCCAGGTCGACATCGACCTGCCCGGCTACCACCAAACGTGGAGCTACGCCGAGCGCAAGGGTTACTCGGGCACCGCCGTGTTCAGCCGCGAGGAGCCCCTCTCCGTCCGCCACGCCGACGCCGTGCTCGACGCGGGCCGCGGGGCGGGACTCGACGACGACCGCCTCGAGCTGGTTGCCGCGGCGGCAACCGAGGGCCGCGTGTGCGCGCTCGAGTTCGAGCACTATTGGTTCGTGGACGTCTACACGCCCAACGCCCAAAACGAGCTCGCCCGCCTGAACGTGCGCATGGCATGGGACGACGCCTACCGCGCCTTTCTGCGCTCCCTCGAGGACGAGACCGGCAAACCCGTCGTGACCTGCGGGGATTTCAACGTCGCCCATAACGAGATCGACCTCAAGAACCCCAAGTCGAACCGCGGCAACGCGGGCTTCTCCGATGAGGAGCGGGCCAAGTTCGGCGAGCTGCTCGACGCCGGCTACACCGACACCTTCCGCGCCGCCAACCCCGGCCTCGAGGGCGCCTACAGCTGGTGGAGCTACCGCTTCAACGCACGCAAGAACAATGCGGGCTGGCGCATCGACTACTTCCTGGTGAGCGATTCCATCGCCGACCGCGTGCGCGCCACGGGCATCCGCAGCGACATCTTCGGCTCGGACCATTGCCCCGTCACGCTGGAGATCGAGCTGTAAGCAACGACGGCAATCGCGGGCGGGCGGGCGCATGGCGCGCACCTTTGCCGTCGACTCCCGCGCGTCTCCGTACCGCCGCGAAGCGCGTTATCCGCGCGCGGCACCGAATCCCGCAATCCGCCAGCATCGACCCCCTCGGGCGCGGCACCATCGAGCAAGACCTTGCCGGACGAGAACCCATCCAGCGCGCCCGCGCCGGGCGCATCAGTGCCGACGGCCTCGCCATACAGCCGCGCAAGAGCGGGAACCCCACCCAACGCGTGCTCAAGCGGCATGCGCGCCTTGAACACAAAACTGTTCAGCGCAATAGACAGCACCGCCGCGCCAAGAATCAGGCTGTACTGATCCTGCGTGAGCACGCCGAGCGCCATGCCCGTCTGTCCAATGAGAAACGAGAACTCGCCAATCTGCGACAAACCTGCCGCAATGGTGAGCGAGCTTGCGAGCCCCGCGCGAAACGCCACCGGGAGCACCACCAAAATAACCACCGTGATCAGGTCCTCCACGATGAGCCATCCCGTCGCGATGCGACCGCCCTCGGTGTCGGCGAGGCCCGCGTCGGCCAGGTTTTTGATGAGCACGACCGTCGAAGCGATGGATACGGACAGGCCGAGCATGATGCCCGCCTCGATCGGCCAGCCCAGAGCAAGGCCCAGCCCACAGCCGGTGAGTGTGCCGAGGGCTGTTTGCAGCAAGGCACCCGGCACCGCAACGCGACGCACGGCCACGAGGTCGTCGAAGGAGAAGTGCAGGCCGGTGCCGAACATCATGAACATGACGCCCACCTCGGCAAGCTGGCTCATCGCATGCGAATCTCCGATGAAGCCCGGGGTGAACGGCCCTACCGCAAGACCGCCGAGCAGGTAACCCACAACCGGTGGGAGGCGCGCGGCACGGGCGAGGATGCCGCCCAAAAACGCCGCGACGAGGGCGATGACAAACGTGGCGAGGAGAATGCTGTCTCCGTGCATGTGGACCTCCGGGTGGGCACGCGCCCGGTCGAATCAGCTACATACGATGTTTGCATGAGATCAGTCTACCCACGCAGGCCGTATTTGCGCGCCACGCGGTTGATGCGGCGCGTCCACGGGCCATACAGGACCGCAAGAAACACCGCGGTCGCCACACCGTGAATGACGTCGAACGGCAGAGATGCCGCCACATACGTCAGAGCGCCAGGCCAGGTAAACGGGCGCACGAACCCCAAGACGCCGTAGGCGTTGATGATCACGCCGTAGAGGGCCCCAGAAGCAAGTCCGCATGTGACGAGTGTCACCATACGCGGCTTACCCGTGGCGCGGTTGTCGAATACGCCGGCGCTTGCGAGCACTCCGCCCAGGTATCCGACCATGCCCCAGGCGTACATCTGCCACGGACTCCACATGCCCTGACCAAAGAAGAAGTTACTGGCGAGCGCGGCGAGGGCCCCAACCATGAAGCCGTTTCGGCGGCCCAGGGTGGCTCCGGCGATGATCGCGATGGCCGAGACCGGCTTGAAGTCCGGCACCGCGGCGAACAAGATACGCCCGGCGGCCGCAAGGGCGGAGAGCACAAGCGTGGGCATAATCTGCCTCAGCGCCGGACGACCCGCCTCGTACCCCGCGAAGAACAAGGCGAGCACCACCGTCACCACCAGCAACATGAGCAGCGCCGTTTGGGCAAAGCCCGCAACGAGGGCCAATCCCATCGCAAGCGGAACCGCAGCGAGGAGCACGACCTCGAGCAGGGCTCCTCCGGGATAGGCGGCCAGCCCGTCAGGCGATGCCGCAGCACGCTGTTTCTCGTCGTCAAACCTCATGTACATCACAGCCGGTAGAAGATGTTGTTGCGGAAGAACTCGTCGGCAGGCTCCGTGCAGGCAACCTCGCCGTCAAACAGCAGCGAGACGCTGTTGGCAAGGCTCGAGACGAGCTCCAGGTCGTGCGTCGCCATAACGATGGTGGCACCCCGCGCGCGTTCCTCCTCGAGCACCTCCGCGACCCTGCGGCGAGCCGCGCGGTCGAGCCCCTTGGTGGGCTCATCGAGCAGCAGCAAGCGCGGCCGTACCAGGAGCACCTTGCCCAAGGCAAGCAGCTGACGCTGACCGCCCGACAAATCATACGGATGCGCAGCAGCGCGGTCGGCAAGGCCGAGCCTCGAAAGCATGGCCTCGACCTCTTGCGGCCCGTAAGCTCCAACGCTCGACCATTCCATAAGCTCGTCTAGCACGCACTCCTCGGCGAACAATGCCTTGGGGTTCTGCGGCAGTAGGGCCCTCTCGCGCACATCGATGCAAACGGCACCCTTCTGTACGCGTTTCGTTCCCGCCATCAGCGCCAGCAGCGTGGACTTTCCGCAGCCATTGCCACCCACCAGTGCGTGCAGATCGCCCGTGCGCACGGACAGCTCGGTGCCGCGCAGGACCCAATCTTCGTCGCGTCCATAGCGAAACCACGCACCACGCACCTCGACGGCAGTGCCGCCGTTCGCGGCACCGGCGCGCATCCGACCAGCGTGCGTGGTCGTAGCAGCCGCCTCGCCTGCAGCTCCTCGTATGGAAACGCGGCGGCCAAACTCCTCGAGCGCCACCTCGTGCACGCGGCCGCTCCGCAGCTCGAACGCGCACGTGGCGTAATCTGCCATGAGCTCCGGCGCATGGGTGGCCACGATCACCGTACAGCCCAGCTCGCGATTCACGCGAAACAGCGCATGCAGGAAATTCTTGGTCGCAATGGGATCAAGCTGCGCGGTGGGCTCGTCGAGCAGCAGCAGGCGCGGCTGCATCACCAGCGTGGATGCCAAGGCCAGAAGTTGTTTGCGCCCGCCCGAGAGCGCGTCCGTGGCGCAGCGAAACCAGTCGCCCATGCCAAAGAAATACCCCGCCTCCGCCACGCGACGCCGTATCTCGGCCTGGGGAACGCCCAGGTTCTCCAAGCCAAACGCCATCTCGTGCCATACGCTGTCGCACACGATCTGGTTGTCGGGATCCTGAAAGACAAACCCCACCGTACGGGCAGATTCCTCGTCCGAAAGGTCGTCCACCGGATGCCCGAATACCCGAACCGATCCTGCCCGGCGGCCAACTGGCGCAATCTGCGGCTTCACCAGCGACAGCAGGGTGGACTTGCCCGAACCGGTATCGCCCACCAAAAGGGCAAACGCGCCCGGCTCGATACTCAGGCAGACATCCTCTAGAACAGGCGCGGGCGAATCGGGATAGGAAAAAGTCAGACCTTGGAAAGAGAGCGCCGGGGCAAGCGCATGTGCGGGGGCTTCGGCCTGCGCGCGAGCTCCGCCGTCGTCCGCACGACACCCCGTGCCGCCCGTGCAAAGCCCATCGTCCGCACAGGGCCCTCCGTCATCCACGCCGAGCCCCCTGTTGCCCGTACCGGCTTGGCAATCGCTCATGTGAATCTCCTCATCTCATATATATGGAGCACGGCGGGCGTGAACATCCAGGCTGCGTACGGCAGGTACCCCCACCACATATCAATAGGGCTAAGACGCGGGTAGAACGCGTAGGGCGCGGTCAACGTCCAGGAGACCCACGCGCACAGGAGCCCTCCCATCAGCAGCATCGCCGCCGCGGCGGCATCGCGCGGCGTGAACCGATACGGCATGTAGGTCGTCCTGTGCTTGCAGGCGCCCCAGCCCCGGGCGCGCATGGCGTCGGCCGTCTCAAGCGAGTCCTCCATAGCCCACCCCATGAGCACGGAGCTCTGACGCAACCGGCTCGCAACGCCGGCGGGCAGCCCTCGACCCCGGGCAGCGCGTCCCCCCGATCTCAACGGCAGGTGCCACTCCGACGCGCCGACAACGGCCTCCGCGCTCGCCCGCGACGCACGCGGCCCCTGCGAACCGTGCTCCTTCGACCTCGCCTCTGCACCGTTCTCAGCACCGCCCCCCGCAGACACCGCGCAGCTCCGCGCCACATCCTGCGCTGACGCAATCGCGCGACCCTGCCTCAAAAACCTCGGCACCAGGCGCATCGTCATCGAGACCATAAGTGCCACAACGGGAATCGAATTTCCCAACAAGCCCAAAACCTTGTCATACGAAAGCATCGCGGAGGCGGCGGCGAACCACTGAACGCTCGCGAGGAACAAAAGCGCCATCGCGCAGCCGTAGAGCAGGCTCTCCATAAAGACCGGTCGCCCAAAGAACACAAACAGCTCGGTCGACCCCATGTGGACGAACAGGGGGTTCACCAGGGTGATCACGAGAACCACCGGCAGCTGCCAGCGCAGTGACCCCAGCGCCGCCCAGATGCCGCGCGCGCACGCCGCGTATGCAAATCCGCCGGCGAACGAGATAGCCACCAAGACCGGATGCATCGAAAACATGGTAAGAGCGAGCGTGATCGTGATGAACACCGCGGGCACCACGGGGTGCATGGCGTCGAACGCCGTGTGTCGTACTGCCCGAGCCAAGAGCGCACCTCCCCTGTGACAATTGCACGCGCATCCCCCGGTGCGCACCATCCGCCTCCCACGCTGCGGTATCATCGCATTACGCGCGCCATGCGCGCGTGGAACCTGCAACCAATCTTTGGGAGCCATATATGGATGTTACCGCGATTGTAATGGCCGCCGGCGAGGGCACGCGCATGAAGTCAAACCATGCCAAAGTGTCTCACAAGATTTTGGGAAAGCCCATGGCCTGTTGGGTCATCGACTCCGCGCTCGCGGCGGGCTGCAACCGCGTCATCGTTGTTGTGGGTAGCCACTCCGATGAGGTCCGCGCCATGATCGCCAGTGCCTATGAGGGCACGCCTGCCGCCGGTGTCGTCGAGTGCGTCGAGCAGGCCGAGCGCCTCGGCACCGGTCACGCCGTCCGCTGCGCGCTGGAGGCCACCGGCATCGATGCCGGACCCATCGTGGTCCTCAACGGCGACCTGCCGCTCATCCAGGCCGACACCATCCGCACCTTCGCCAACACGGTCGCCAACGGCACACACGCCGGTGCGGTGCTCACCTTCACTCCGCCTGCGCCCTTCGGCTACGGCCGCATCGAGCTCGCCGCAGACGGCTCGGTCAACCGCATCATCGAGCAGAAGGACTGCACGCCCGAGCAGGATGCCGAGCTGCTGGAATGCAATGCCGGCTGCTACGCCTTCGACGGTGCGCTGCTCGCCGCCCACATCGGCGAAATCGGCAACGACAACGCGCAGGCTGAGTACTACTTGCCCGACATGGTCGAGATCCTCAAGGACCACGGCCATGCCGTCACCATCTTCCACTGCGATGACTACCGCGACGGCCTGGGCGTGAACAGCCGCGTGCAGCTCGCCGAGCTCACCGCCATCGCGCGCGACCGCATCAACGAGCGCCTCATGACCGAGGGCGTCACGTTCATCGATCCCGCCCAGGCGTGGATTTCCCCCGACGCGACAATCGGTCGCGACACGGTCGTGTGGCCGCAGACGCACCTCATCGGCACCTGCCGCATCGGAGAGGGCTGCCAGCTCGGCCCCAACACCCGCCTCACCAACGTGGTCGCCGGCGACAACTGTTCGCTCGATGAAACCGTGGCCATCGACGTTGCGATCGAGAACGGCGTCACCTGCGGCCCCCGCTGCTACCTGCGCCCGGGTACGCACTTGCTCGACCGCGCGCACGTGGGCACGCATGTGGAGATCAAGAAGTCCACCATTGGCGTGGGCTCCAAGGTGCCGCACCTCTCCTACATTGGCGACACCACCATGGGCGCCGGCGTCAACGTGGGCGCGGGCTCCATCACCTGCAACTACGACGGCAAGAACAAACACGCCACCACCATCGGCGACCGCACGTTCATTGGCTCGGACACCATGATGGTCGCCCCCGTGAACATCGGCGACGACGCGATCACCGGCGCGAGCAGCTGCATCACACGTGACGTGCCCAGCGGCGCGCTCGCCGTCGAGCGTAACGACCAGCGCATCATCGAGGGCTACACCGAGAAGCGCCGCGCTCGCCTCTAAGTTTCAATTGGGGACAGGCACAAATTGAACATGCCGCCCGAGGTGCTTCGCCAAGGGTCCGCCGGCCATCCGTCACTTCGGAAGGCCGGCTTTTTCATGAACGCCGCAAGCCCAGCATATTTTCAATTTGTACCTGTCCCCAATTGAAACACCGCTCCTCTCACCGATGAAGTTTCCTTGGGCGGATTATCGATGGTCAAATAGCTGGCAAAGTGGCTAATATATAGAGCGTGTATGGATGTTGTGGCGTATAAAGGAGAAGTCATGCCAACAACCGATCCCAAAAAGACCGTTGATATGAGCAAGATCCTGCGAGTGTACTCCGGTTCCTCCAACCGTCCGCTTGCCCAGAAGATCGCCAACCAGCTCGGCGTTGAGCTCTCCGGACTCACCCTCAAGCAGTTCGCCAACGGCGAGATCTACGCCCGTTACGACGAGACCGTCCGTGGCGCCGACGTGTTCCTCATCCAGTCCGTCGCCGGCGGGAACGTCAACGACATGCTGATGGAGCTCCTCATCGCCACCGACGCCGCCAAGCGCGCATCCGCCCGTTCCATCACCGCCGTCATCACCCACTACGGTTACGCCCGCCAGGACCGCAAGGCCGGCCCGCGTGAGCCCATCACCGCTCGCCTCGTCGCCAACCTCCTCGAGTGCGCCGGCGTCGACCGCATCATCACGCTCGACCTGCACCAGGGCCAGATCCAGGGCTTCTTCGACATCCCGGTGAACCACCTTTCCGCGTTGCCGCTCTTTGCCGATTACTATGACGCCAAGGGCTTCGATACCGACAATCTAGTCGTTGTCTCCCCCGACGTGGGTCGCGCCAAGGCCGCCAAGAAGCTCTCCGACATGCTCGGCTGCAGCCTCGCCATCGCGCACAAGGGCCGTCCGCGCCACAACGCGGCCGAAGTCATGGGCATCATTGGCGATATTGAGGGCAAGACCTGCATCATCAACGACGACATGATCGACACCGCCGGCACCCTGTGCGCCAACGTGCGCGAGCTCAAGGCTCTCGGCGCTGGCGACATCTACGTGTGCGCAACCCACGGCATCTTCTCCGGCCAGGCCATCCAGCGCCTGAACGATGCGCCTATCGTCGAGTGCCTGGTCACCGACGCCATCCCCGTTGAGGAAGGCGGCAAGATCAAGACCATCTCCGTCGCCGGTGAGTTCGCCGAGACCATCTCCGCCGTGTACTACGAGCAGTCCGTAAGCACGCTCGTGGGCGGCGACTTCGCCATGTAAGGTAGCCGCGCTCATAGCTGCACCAAGCAGAGTTCTGCGGTAGGTTGCCCCCGTCTTCCAGGCTAGAGTCTGGGAAACGGGGGCTTTTTCTTTCCGATCAACTCCGTTTTCGTCCATGGAGAACCTTACCTCCATGGTGCTCCAGCTAAGAAGCATCTAGGTTCTAGAAAAATGGCTAATTATTACCGTTTTGTATCCCCCAAATGACCCTAGAAGCAGTTCTTGGTGCCATCAGCCACCCTCATTCGGCCATATCCGCTTGTTTGTGCTCATTTTTAAGCAGTTTTGCCGTGTTTTCTTTGACTTCAAGAGCCCAAGACCGTCGGAATCGTCCTCCAGCAGCCGACGGACGATACAAAACGGTAATTTTTAGCCATTTTTCTCAATTCACGTTTCTCGTGCCACGGGCGCGCGCCTTGATGTAGCTTCTTTACATGGACGCACTTGTTTTCTCACATATCTCGGCCTTGCGCGCAATCAGGCGTGCACGAGGGGCGTATTCTGCCGTTCCGTGGAGGTCGCTTACCGTCGCCGAACAACGCCGAGTTCTGGCGAATTGCAAGCCCAACCTCTCGACACTCGATTTTGATTATCTTGGTCGCCATGCCCTTTGGAATGGCGAGGACGGTGAGCGCCTTGACGTTCTCGTATCTGACCCAACATGTCGCCGAGCCAGAAAGCCCCTGACGTGCCATGTTATGTCGCGCGATCTTCCCGCTGGATCCATCCTCGAAATCGAGCGCGGTCTTTACTGCACCTCCCCCGCGTTCACCGCATATCTCTATTCGCGTGGCCGCTCCGTCCCAGAAATCGCCGCGCTCCTCATGGAGCTTCTTGGAACGTATTCCCTGCCTCACAATGCAACGCTTTCCATTGCGAGGGGCAAAACGTGGTCGTCAATGGACGGCATCCGGCTCCCCAATTCCGCGTCAGCCGAAACGCACCTCAGCGGCCTCGACACCTCCGCCGAGACCGACCCCGAGATTAACGACGTCTCCGATACGCCCCTTGGCGCGCCCGATGGAACAGCAACGCACCGCACACACGGCAACCAGCAGGTCAAGATTGAACAGACCCATTATTCATGCGAGCCGGCCGCCACCAAAAAGCAACTCAGGGCAATCGCGAAGTGGACCAAAAGCAGCCGTGACCATGCCTTTCGCCGAGCGGTCGACCTCGTCGCACCCAATTCCGCCTCGCCGGCAGAAACCATCCAGTACTGCATGCTCGGATTCCCCATGCAGTACGGAGGCTTTAATTGCGCCGCGCTACCCGACGGCATGTTGCTCAACCACCGCATCGACTTTACGCATGACGCGGTGCTCATGTCATCGGGTATGCCCTATGCCGTTGCCGATTGTTTCATTCCCGCAGCCAATGTCGACGTCGAATACAACGGCACGGGACACGAGGAGCTCCCCGCTCGCATCCACGACGGCAACCGCAACAACGGCCTTCGCTGCATGGGCATCAACGTTATCGTTATTCAACGCGACCAAATGCGCGACATCCAAGCGCTCGAGGCCATCGCGCGCACCATATACCGCTTTGCCCACATGCGGTTTAGGTACCAAGGAAAAGGCCATCGCGCCAAGCAGGCAAACCTGCTCAACGCCCTTCGAGGTGCGGTGGGGCTTAAGCCCGTGTAGCGCTACATGTTGCTCGGGATACCAGCAACTTATGCTCTCCCTGCGGGGTCGTTAACACCGCCGATCCGCATCGGCGGGCCACGTGGCTGCATGGTCATCACGGAATGCGCGCCCAGGCGGCCGCCCTCTCAAGATAGACAGCCCCCGCGTCATGACATAAGACGCGACTAAACGCGGGATTGACAGCGTTGCCTTGAACTACCGCCGCTTCTTTAGAATGATGGCGCCCGTAATTAACAGCACGCCCAGTACACCGAAAACAAACGGACCGTAGGTGCTGAGCAAGTTATCGCCTGTCTGCGCAAGGAGGTCGTCGGACCCCGCCGATACGCTCTCGCCGTCTTCTTGGGCGGTGAAGATCCACTTGATCTCATGCGACTGGCCCTGGAGCTCGTTGCCGATGCTCGTGGGCACCGTCATCGTTATACGCAGGCCCCGAGCGTTATCGGCGGTATAGGCACCGAGGTCGAGAGGCGCCCCCTCCGCCGAGGCGAGCCCGGAGAGCGTTCCCTGCGCGACGAGCGAACCCGTATCGTCGCACACCTCGATCGTCGCATCACCCAAAGCGTCCAGCGTCGCGCCGGACGCATCGGGGCGCATGCTCAGCGTCACGCCCCGCTCGACATGGCGGGCGGCGAGCTGAAACTCTTGCACGATCACGTCTCCGGGAAAGACGTCGGCAGCCGTCGCGATAACATCCTGTTCCTGCAGGTTCTCGCTGTGCCACGCCTTCGCCGCACCGTCGTACACCACCAACGGCTCGCCAACTGCGGGAGCCGCGCAGGCAACGGACGGCAAGCCGAAAGCGAGCACGAAGGCACAGGCAGCGACCATCGTTGCGAAAAGCCTCTTCACCATATCGCCTCCTACTTCCTCACAAGCACACCGTCGACGCCGACCGCAAGGCCGCTCGATGCCGACCACACCTTGTCGAACCCTTCGCCGGCAGACAAATTGGCCTGCAAAGCCTGAGTCGAGATATCGACCACAAGGCTTTTGCCCGCCACCGTGCCCGTCTGTCGAACCTCGTCGATGAGATTCTCGGTTTTGCCACCAGCCTCCACGGGCACGGACCAGTAGTAATAGCCGTCGGCGCCTTTGATCCAGCGCTCGCCCGTAGACGCCGTAAGGGCATCGCCCCACGTGATCGAATAGCCCTGGCCCTCCTGCGGCGCATCCCAGAGCTGGTTGCCATTTTTGTCTTCCCAATAGATGGATACGGTCGCACGCATGTATGCCGGCGCCGTACCTTCGTTTTTCACGAAGACGTTCTCTTTGACCGTGGAAGAGGCATCGAACGCTTCTTCGATGGAAGGCTGAATTTCGCCACGCGTGAACGTGTTGAGCACGTTGTCCTGCACTCCAAACCACGCCACCGCACCGCCGGCACCGCACATGGCGAGCACGGCGACGGCGACGATCACGGCGCGCTTGAGGGGACGCCGGCCGCCGCGACGCACCGGCGCGCCCCCCAGTGTCGGCTCCCCAGCGCACCCGCACGCATCGGCGCTGCCGACGGGGCGGAAATGGGCGCCCCGGGAGCCCTGAGGCGTGCCCGCCCCAAGACGGTCCCTATCGCGCTTGCCGCTCGCCATCAGCGCCCACCTCCATTCTCAACCGGATTCCTGCCGACTCCGAACACGTTCTTCGCACGGTCCTCGCCGTCGAGGTACTTGTCGTTCGTAAGCGCGTTGGTCACCTTGGCCGTGCCCTGGCTGCGGACCAGCACGACGTTATCCGGCCTACCTTCGACGGTCATGCCGCCTTCGAAGAACTGATACGTCGGGCTGTAGCGCCAGCCCCAGCTGGTTTCAACAACCTTGTAGTAACCCCACGGCACGTTGATCGTCTCCGAAGCGGTTGCCGCGCCCTGGCCGTTGTCCTGTGCAGTCATGGTCACCGTCGCGCTCTTAGCATCTTGCGCAACCTCACCGTTCTCGTCGCATTCAGTCACCGTAAAGGTGAAGGTGGAGCCGGCAGCCATAAGCGGAGCGGTCTTTTCGATCGTCAGCGAACCTGTGGTATCGAACTCGAACACGGCATCGCCTTCATGGCCCACGCCCAGATGCCCCGTCGCCTTCTTGTCGAGCTGTTTGGCCTTCGTAAAGTCGAAGTTGTCGAAGATGGCAACGAGCTTGCCGTCGACAGAAGCCGCACGGTCCGCCTCAGGCTTCGCATAGTGAACCTGATCCATATGGACAGTCAGGGTGTCGCCCAAATAAAGCGTGCGAGGACCGAACGCAATCTTGACGGCGGGCGTTGCGCCTTCGGCGTTGGGATCGGCAACTTCCTTTTCCAGTGCTGCAGGGTCTATCTGCCACACCAGATTGGAAGCGGCGTACGGCGCGCCATCCTGGTCAAGTGCGTTCAGGCGATGCGTCACCGGATACAGGTGCATCTCCGTCACGCCCGCATTCGTCATGCTCTCGACAATGGAAGCTCTGCAGAACGCATCCCAAGGCACGGTCTCCGTGTCGGATTTCTTCCACTCCCACTCCTTGAAGAGCTCCTTCACCTGGCCCTCGGCGTCTTTCTTGGACAGGAAGCCCTCCATGGCGGCCGTCTGCTCGCCGCCGACGACCGTAGCCTCAACTTCGACGTCCTCCATCTGAGGCGTGCCGTCGGGGTTATAGACAGGGTTGCCGTCGGGTCCGATTATGGGCTTCTGGACAGTTATCTTCTGCACAAAAGCTGATTTGTCATCGGCGGTGAACTCGATCGTGTCCGTGCTTGCCTCGAGCGGACCGTCCGCCCCGTCCATGTCCGGGAAGTGGTAAACCACCTTGTACACCTGCGTCTTCTGGTAGACCGCGGTATAGAGATTGCCGGCAAACATCTCATCGCCCGTCACGCGACTGCCCGGCACGGGCGTGCCTTCAACCGTGGCCTTGCCATCCGCGTCGACGGTCATGTCAATGTAATCCTTGTACCAGCCGATGAACTTATAGCCGTCCACCGCATCGGCCTCAAGCGCTACATAAGTCTGTGGGCCCTGCGGGGTGCTTGCGGTTTTCACCGTCGCACGACGGTGATCCACGCCGACGCCGTCCGTATTGTCGATGTTCGAATTCACGCGCACGTTGGCCTGATCGCCTTCGGTGCCGATGATGCGGTATATCGGCCACAACTCCATCGAGTGCTCAACAATCGTGTATTCGTCAACCATCTTGGACGCGTCGGCCGCATCGAACATGAGGTACTCGGCGCCTTTGGCGGGCTGCTGCTCGGTCCAGCCCACAAAGGCGGCGCCATCCACCTTGAACTCCGGCACCGGGCCGCGGCCGAGCGGCTCGCCCGCCTTCTTTGCGACAACCTTGGTCGCGGAGCCTGCTTCACCAGAGGGACGCACGTGATACGTCACATCCAGCTCAGCATCGCGGGTCGCCTCGTAGTTCGCCACGATCACGTAATGGGAGCCGGCCTTGATGGTGTAGACGAGCTTCGCGTTGTCGTTGCCCACGGCTGCGCCGCCGCTCGTGACCGGATTGCCGTTACCGTCCGTCGCGCGGATGGTGTCAATCACCGTGCCCTCGGGACTCTCGATGGTCCAAGATGCCAGCGAATACTTCTCAACCGTAGCCGATTCGATGTCGGCCTTCACCGCAACAGTCTTGGTGCCGTCACCGTTAATTGCCACATCGGCCAACGCGGGGGTGATTTCAGGGTTCGCAGGCTCAGTCAGTGCAGTGCCACGCGTGATATTGGTCGTAGTCTCGCAACTGTAGTCTGCATACACGGGATACAGCATCATGGGGCGATCGCATAGACGGTCTTCCTTGACCAAATACGGCTCGATCGTGTCGATGGATACCTTCGCCGTACGCGTATCTTCGCTATATAGGCTCTCGTACTCGCCCTCCGTCATCGTTCCCGCTTTAAGCTCGTATTTGTCGATCCAGCCCAGGAACAGCGAATCGGGGCGCTTCTTCTGCATATATTCATCAGACGGAGACGCTTCGATAGCGACCTTCAACCCATTAGGCTCTTCGCTTGCATCGCCACCGGTGTATTTCAAATAGCGGAATTCGTACTCAGAATCCGACTCCATGAACACCTTCTGGAATCCATCTGTGAACCCCGCATCACCGGCATAATCCGAATACGCACGGCTCACCACCTTGTCTCCGACATTTTCGCCAGCGTCAACAAATCTCACCTGAGCAACAAGATGGGCCTCATATGAATAGCGATTCGGCTTGGTGAAGTGTGCACCCGTCTCCCACGGATTGTTCGGGCTGGTTCCCTCGTTGCTATTCTGCTGCCACGACCATCCGATGAACTTAAACCCTGCGGGGTCTGTTGGCTCAGCTTTCAGCTCGAAGTTTTTACCGATATTATCGGGGTTGCCACTCATGTAGATACGTGCGGAATTGGGAAAATCGAACGTGGCAACGATATCGTACACGCCACCACTAGTTTTTTCGTTATGCCCATTCACTACATGATGGGCAACAATGCCACCCGCGAGCAACGTTGCGGCGTCATCGCCGGAAACATGGCCGCCAATCATTTCGTTCAAAGACCAGTGGTCGATGGTTTCGCGATAAAACTCAGGACCCCTCAGCTTGTCAAAGCTGGAACAATACGTCTTCCAGCGCTCCGTATACAAACGAGGGGATTCCCATTCAGCGATTCCACCCATAAGATACGCCGAGGCGTAGTAATCCACGCGGTACTCAAAGCGGGCGTAGTAGTAATGCTTCTGCGTTAGGTCGACATCGTCGGGAATCGTCACCACCGGATCGCCGCTCAACTTCCTGCCGAACTCGTACTGATACGCCGTAGACCTATCACCCGCCGCGTTATACACCACGTCCGGCTTCTCCTTATACACCGGCTCGCCGTTCGCGTTCTGCTTGACCTCGTACCAGCCCAGGAAGCGGTAGCCATCGGGCAATGCGCCTTCGGCACTGAGGCCGTTGATTCCCAGCTCGTATTTTCCGTCTTTCGCAGTGACCGTAGCCTGAGCAACGCCTTCGCGCACATTCACATCCGAACTGGTCGAATCGAGCTCGTGACCCTCGGCGATCACATTGATGTTGGCGCCGAGCGATGCGTAGACGGGATACAGGTCCATGGGACGCTCGATAGGCTCGCCGCCCTCGAAAAACGTGCCGCTGGCCTTCATGGCATTGAGCTCGGGCGTGGTCACATCGGGCCAACCGCCACCGGTAACTTTGTTTTTCTGCGTGGTCCAGCCCAGGAACTTCGCGGCACCGGCCACCGGAGCGTTTTCGCCGCCCTCGCGGTCGGCCTTCGGCTCGCCCACGCCGGGCAGCGCGTCCTGGTGGTTGTACCAATCGTCATCCGTTTGCGGCGTCGCCTCCGTTGCAGAGCTGTCCTTGTCGATCACGTCGCCCTTCACATCGTGGAACAGCACCTGGGCCTGGTAGTAGGCAACAAACAGGTCGTTATCCGAGAACTGGGCGCCCTCGTCGGCGCCCGTTCCAGAATTGGTCGCCACGTGCTCAAGTTCGGCACTCACCTGCTCGCCGTTCGGCTCGGGCGGCACCATGGGGTCGAAGAACGCGTGCTTGCCCTGCTGGATATGGTTGGACGTCACGCCCTTGTTGCGGAACCACCCCTGGAAACGGAAGCCCTCGTTGGCATCGGAAGACACCATGGCCAGCGCCGTGTTCGCAGCGCGGTCGTTGTTCACCGTTGCCGTGAACGTCAGCTCGGTCTCGTTGGCACTCACCGGCTGCACGGCGAAGTTGTACGGATCGGCCGTCTTCTGCTCTTTGCCGAGCGTGGATTGCGAGATGGTCACGTCACCCGCGCCCGGGAAGTCGAGCGTGGCCTTCACGGAGTCGCCGTGGACGGGGATGCCCAGGTAGTCGTCCATGATCCACTTGTTCACATGACCGGGGATCTGGTTGTCGATCGTGGAGAGGCGCACCTCATCTCCCTCGAAGTCATAGCCCTCCCCTTCCCAGAACAGGCGGTCGGCGTACTTCGCGTCGTCCACGATGGGGCCGTAGCTGAAGCCCTGGGCAGACGGGCCGTGCTCGCCGCCGCTATAGTTGAGGCCCAGCCAGTCGCCCCAGGCGCGTACGTAACCGTTGGGATGTGGCTTGATGGCAGAGTCCTTGCCCACGATATCGTTGCGCTTGAAGTACGAGTTGTAGAGACCCGTATCCTCGTTCCAGTCGCGCTCCACCAGGCCGGACAGGTACACGTTGCTCTGGATGATGGGGATGACGGCGACGGCGTTCCACTGATAGCTCTCCATGTTGCCGGCGTAATGGCAGCGGATGACCTGGCTCGCGTTGGCGCCCTCGCTCCCGCTCTTCGCATGCGCGATGATGCCACCCACGTAGCCGATGTTGCCCGAACCCACGCCTACGTAGTTGGCGACCCAGGTATGCACCCATGCCGTGGAGAAGCAGTCCACCACATCGACGTCGTTGGTATAGCCCACGATACCGCCTGCATACACACCCTGGCCCGCCACGGCGCCGACCGCCACCTCATAGCGGTTGTAGACCTCGGTTTGATATTTGTAATGGCCGTTGTCGTCGCGAGCGTACACGCTGGTATCAGGCTTCGCCGACCGATCGATGTAGTACTGATTGTTGGGGAGCACACGGCAATACTCGATCTGGGAGTCCTCCGCCGAGCCCACGAGCGCACCCAGGTACAAGCCCTCGCCGCCCAGGCCCGAGACGGCGACGACGGAGTTGTTCACCGCACGGCCTCCCTGGACGGTGCAGTCGTACATGTACGACTTGTCGAGCATCTCGCCCGCGATGATGCCGCCCATGACGCCCGCGTTGGTGATGAGCGACACCGCGTTGTTGGCCGGCGTGACCGAGATGGTGCAGTCCTCCATGCGCACCGATTCGATGCGCGTGTTTCTGGCCTGGCCCACCAGCACGCCGCCGCGGAAATCCGCGCCGACGTAGCAATCGGAGAAGTGCACGTCATGCAGGTAGGCGCCCTCGGTGAAGCTGAACAGGCCGGTGTTCGCCTTGGGTTTCCACAGGTCGCGATGGTAGTCGAGGTGCCTGATGTAGTGGCCGCGGCCGTCGAACTCGCCCCTGAAGGGGTGGTCCTTATCGCCGAAGGTGAGCGACCCCAGCTCGGTGATGATCTGGTCGATCTTTCCCTCGCCGTCGGGAATGGATGTGAAATCGATGTCGGCTTCGAGCGCGATCGTCTTGCCCTCGAAGCTCATGTAGTTTCCGTCCACCATGCCGCGCGACTGCTTGATGAGCTCGATCATCTCATCGACGTCGTGCACCAGGATGGGATCGACACCGCGGTCGAGGGCCAGCGCCCCCTGAGGCACTGCGAGCGAGCAGACCGCCAGGACGAGGGCGCCCAGCACGGCAGCCAGGACGACGCCTCTTGGACTCCGGGGCGCAGGAGCACCCTCGCCTGCCACTGCGCGCAGCCCGCGGCCGCCATGCGCCGCCGTCCTCGTTTCAACGCGGGCATCGTGAGCAATACCGCCCGGTTGCCTCTTCACGCTGCTCATCATGCCGGCCACCCCTCAGCCTCAAGCACGTCGTCGCTCTTCTGGTTCTCGCTCTGCACGGCGTAGCCGTCGGCCACCAAGCGGTAGGTGCACCCCTCCCCATGGCGGGCGATGGCGGCGGCGGTATCCACGTCCACACCGGTGACGGCAGGCTCTGAAATCTCGCCAGGCTCGAGCGCGGCAGTGAGATATAGGTAGCCATCGGACGGGTTACGCTGGATCCACGCGTCGTTGCCGACGTCGTAGGAAACGAGGTCGTCGGCCGGGCGCGGCGTGCCGGCGGCGTCGATGCACTCGAAGCGCAGCTTGACGCGGATGAACAGGGCGTGGTTGCCTGTATTCTTCACGCGGACGATGCGCTCCATGTGGACCGACCCGGTACCCAGCTCGCCGCCTTCGGGCGCAGGGATCTCCGCACCGGTCTCGTCTAAGGTGGTGATGGTGGTCTCGATCCCGACCGCGCCGAATTGCAGGCGATCGAGAAACGGCTTCTCTCGCGTGATGACAGAGAGGGTCTGTGCAGCGGCGAACACGCAGATTACGGCAACCAGGAGCATCCAGAGCCGCTTGCGCGTTTTCGTTGAGTCGGCTGTAGCTTGCGTATTGTCCGCAGGCATGAGCAGACCCCCTTTCTCATAACGCGGGATACCGGGAGCGGGAGAGGCCCCGCCCCCGGCGATCTGTTTATATTCCTTCACGCATGGTAAATAGCGAGGTAACGGGCTGGGTTAGGCCTTAACCTTCTCCGCCCACTTCTTGACGTTTGCCTCGATTTCCTTCTTGGCCTCGTCGGTCAGCTGGTTCTTGCTGCCGTCAGCATACTCGTGGTCGCCAGAAGCAGCAGCGAAGTAGGCGCTCACCGTGATGCTGTTCTTGTCATCGGTAATCTGGGTCGCGTCAAACCCATCACTGGTATAAATCTTGTCGAAGAGCTCGCCGGTGTAGTTAGCCTTGTTCTCCGGGACGCCAGGCGTCGGGGCGAGCATGGCCCAATCGCTTCCACTGTCGCCAACATACACAAACAGGCCCTTCGTGTAAGTCTCGGCGTCCACGTCGGTGATGGCAGCGTTCTTGCTGCCCGAGTACTTAGTAAAGTAACCCTCAACCGGTTTCCAACCCTTTCCAAGCACGAAGTACGCATCGGCGGGCAGGGTATTCTCAACCATAGCGAAGACGTACGTCGGCCTAGAATCCTTGCCGATGCCCATGTTGGGGTTCTTCGGCGTAATGGACCCTGGGGTCAGAGGAGACTTGTCATCCCAGTCGGTCTCGATGATGTTGCCGTCAGTGTCGGGATCGGTCTGGTCGGTTCCGGGCTCCGTAGGCCTATTAGGATTGGGCTTCACTTCGGGATCGGTGATACCGTTGCCCTGCACGAAGGTGTTGGTCTTGCTATCCTGCGCGCTAAACCACGCAAAGACACCGCCCACCGCGAGGATGCAGCAGAGCGCGAGCGCGACCACCAGGCCCGTCCTCTTCCTACCTGTTTGCTTCGAATCCATGGTGTCCATCCTTTCTGCTTTTGGATTCCTCTTATGTGCCAAGGCGTATGGCGCCCCGTGTCACCTCATGTGCTTTGGGGCCGGAGTCTCCGACACCCGCTTGTCAGGCGTGCGCATGCTCAGCAGTTCGAGCACGATGCTCACGCCTATCACCACGGCAACGCCGGCAATGACCATGAAGACCCCCGGTGGCTGCGTGACGAACGCGTTGACGTAGCCCAGCAGCGGAACGCACGCCACGACCGTGCCGATCAGGCTCGACCACGGGACCGGCGCCGCATCGGGCGAGATATTTCCTTGTGAGTCAACATTGGCGATACCATGTGTCTTGAACTCGCGCGCGGCGGAATCGATTTCATAGACCTCGTGGGTCACGAGCGTGCCCGACTCAAGCTTGAACGTGATGGCATCGCCGACCACGACCTCAGATGGGTCGACGGCGCGCACATATATGAGCGACCCCACGGGAAGCTCCGGCTCCATCGATCCGGAAAGCACGGCATACGGGGTGAGTCCGATCAAGCGAACCCCCGCAAACGCTATGACCAATGCGGCAACCAGCGCAAGCAGTACCGCCAGCACCGCGTTCCAAATCCGAGTCAACATCTTCCACACCATCTCGTGCCGTCGCGCCAAGGACGCGGCGCAGGGTCGAAAACGACCCCTACGATTAGACACACAGGATTTATTAGTTATAGCCCCCCCCCCGCACACTTTGTCAACTTTGTGTGTTGGTTCATTATCAAAGCTATCTGGCAGTTTTTATGCTCGCAACGATGCGCCTCCCCCCACTATTAGCGATTGGTGCACCCGTTTTCTGTAAGCCCCTCGGAACTCACGGGGGCATCGCCCAACTTATGCTCTCCCTGCGGGGGTCGTTGACAGCGCCGCACGGCACACGCACCATGTTCTGCAGGAAGTATCAACAGCAAGGAGACCTCATGGCCGCAGCACAGCCCAAGAAAATCCGTATGGTCGCCGGCCTCGGCAACCCCGGCGACGAGTACGCCGCTACCCGCCACAACGCCGGCTTTTGCGCCATCGACATCCTCGCTCGGCAGGCGGGCGTAAGCTATTGGAAGAACCAGGCGGGCGCCGAGGTCGCGCTCATCAGCGTGAACGACCCCGAAGAGGAGGGCGGCAAGCGCGAAGTCGTGCTGGTCAAGCCCCAGTCGTACATGAACACGAGCGGCGGGCCCATCTCCAAGCTCTGCGCGCAGTACAAAGTGAAGCCCGAAGAGCTGCTCGTGATCCACGACGAGCTGGACATCCCAGCGGGCGACGTACGCGTTAAGGTCGGCGGCGGGCACGCCGGCCACAACGGCCTGCGCTCCATCATCGACAAACTCGGCAGTCGCGACTTCTCGCGCGTCCGCGCCGGCATTGGCGACCCTCCGGGACGTATGCCCGTGGCCGATTTCGTGCTCAAGCAACTGCGCGCCAAGGAGGCCGAGGATTTCGGCTTTATGACGCAAGCCGCCGCTGAGGCCGCCGCGCTGGCCGTGACGCGCGGCGTCATCTTTGCCCGCGACCACGTCAACGGCGGCGCGGGATCCAACGGCAAGCACTAGGAGCCCAACCTCAATTTAGGGACAGGCACCGAATTGAGATGGAGACGCCAACGAGCACCGCCGGGCAGTCGTTGTAAAACTATCCCTAGCTGCTTCCCAGCAACGCCCACCGAACAACGGCCCACCATTGGCCCGATAGCACATCGGTTCGAACCCCGAATGGGAAACGCGCGGTATACTGAACACCGTATGCGCATATTCGCCATGCGCATATGCCGCTTAGGCTTCATCGGGGAACTCGTGCGCGCTACCTGCGCAAACGCCCCCGACCAATCAGAGAGGGGTTCTATGTTTGAAATCCTGAAAAAGACGCAGTTCTCGGACAAGGTGTTCGAGTTCCGCGTCCACGCCCCGAGGATGGCCAAGAAAGCTCACGCCGGCCAGTTCCTCATGGTGCGCATCGACGATACCGGCGAGCGCGTGCCATTCACCTTCGCCAACTGGAATGCGGAGGAGGGCTGGATCGAGTTCATCTTCATGGTGATCGGCAAGACCACCAAGTGCCTCTCCGAACTCAACGAGGGCGACTTCATCCGCGACATCACCGGACCGCTGGGCAAGCCCACCGAGATCGAGGGCGACTCCGTGGCCGTCATCGGCGGCGGCGTGGGCTTGGCCATCGCCTACCCCGTAGCCCGTATGCTCTGCGAGCAGGGCAAGAACGTCTACGTCATCATGGGTGCCCGCACCAAGGACCTCCTCATCCTGCATGAGCAGTTCGACGCACTGCCGCTCGCCGGCCTATACGTCACCACGGACGACGGCACCATGGGCGAGAAGGGCGTCGTGACTCTGCCGCTCGCGCGCCTGTGCGAGACGGACGCAATCGACCACGCCTTCTGCGTTGGCCCCGTGCCGATGATGAAGTTCTCCTCCCTCACCTGCCACGAGCACAACATCCCGATCATCGCCAGCCTCAACCCCATCATGGTCGACGGCACCGGCATGTGTGGTTGCTGCCGTGTCGAGGTGGGCGGCGAGACCAAGTTCGCCTGCGTCGACGGCCCCGATTTCGACGCCAGCGCCGTCGACTGGGACGACCTGGCCGCGCGCCAGGCCAGCTACCGCGGCGAAGAGGCCGTTTCCACCAAGCGTCATGAGGAGGCCTGCGCATGCCAGAAGTAAAGAAGTATCGCCCGAACATCGGCGCTCCCCGCACTGCTCCGAACGAGGAGCCGGCCGCTGAGCGCGCGTGCGATTTCCGCCCGGTCGACACGGGCTTCACCAAGGAAGACGCCATCGCCGAGGCCAACCGCTGCCTCGACTGCAAGAAGCCCCTGTGCATGCAGGGTTGCCCCGTCGGCGTGAACATCCCCGGCTTCATCTCCAAGATCCGCGATGAAGACTGGGCGGGCGCCCTCGAAACCATCAAGGGCGACAACCTGCTGCCCTCCGTCTGCGGCCGCGTGTGCCCGCAGGAGAACCAGTGCGAGGGCAAGTGCATCCTCGGCCGCAAGGGCGAGGCCGTGGCCATCGGCCAACTCGAGCGCATGGTGGGCGACATGGCCGACGAGGTCGGCCGCGCCCCGGCGTGCAAGCCCAAGAACGGCAAGAAGGTCGCCATCGTGGGCTCCGGCCCCTCCGGCATCGCCTGCGCCGGCGAGCTCGCACGCGAGGGCTTCGACGTCACCGTGTTCGAGGCCTTCTTCACCGGCGGCGGCGTGCTGACCTACGGCATCCCCGAGTTCCGCCTGCCCAAGAAGATCGTCAAGCGCGAGATCGACGGCCTGGAGCAGCTCGGCGTGCACTTCGAGTACAATTCCGTCGCCGGCCGCCTGTTCGACGCCGACGAGCTCTTCAACGAGGAGGGCTTCGACGCCCTGTACCTCGCCGTGGGCGCCGGTCTCCCCCGCTTCCTCAAGGTCCCGGGCGAGAACCTGCCCGGCGTGTACTGTGCCAACGAGTACCTCACCCGCACCAACCTCATGCACGCGTACGACTTCCCCGTCTACGACACCCCGATCCGCCAGGGCAAGAACGTCGTGGTGTTCGGCGGCGGCAACGTTGCCATGGACGCCGCCCGCACCGCTCTGCGCCTGGGCGCCGACAGCGTGACGCTGGCCTACCGCCGCACCGAGGCCGAGATGCCCGCGCGACTGGCCGAGGTCCATCACGCCAAGGAAGAAGGCGTGCACATCCTGGAGCTCGTCAACCCGCTCGAGTTCATCAAGGGCGAGGACGGCTTTGTGTCCGCAGTCAAGCTGGAGCGCATGGAGCTCGGCGAGCCCGACGCCTCCGGCCGTCGCCGACCGGTCCCCGTGGCCGACTCCGCCTTTGAGATCCCCTGCGATGTGGCCATCACCGCCATCGGCACCATGGCCAACCCCTTCGCCAAGCTCTGCGCCGACGTCGAGCTCAACCGCTGGGGCCTCATCGAGGCCGACGAGGACGGCCGCACGAGCAACCCCAAGGTGTGGGCCGGCGGTGACATCGTGACCGGTGCCGCCACCGTCATCCTCGCCATGGGCGCCGGCAAGAAGGCCGCCGCCTCCATCAAGAAGGAGCTGCTGGGCGAGTAAGCGCTCCGCGATTCCCATAACGGCATCCGGCCCGTCGACCACACGGTCGGCGGGCCGTTTTGCGCCGCGGCGATTGCGGAGCCCGGGCAGGACGCCATCGTGCGTGCCATTGGGCATGAACTGCGCAGCCGACCCCGGCGCCGACCGATGCGTACGCGTCCCTTTGTGCACGCCATGCCCGCAGGCCGCCCGCTCCCCCCTTGCATGCCAAAACGGGTACCATGAGTACACAGCCCATTTCGAACGCACGCAAGGAGCAGCACGTGACCAGCAGCACGAGCGCCGCGGCCGGTACAGCATCCAACCCCGACTACGACCTGCCCGGTAACGACCTCGATCCCAACAACCTCACCGCCGAGCAGCGCAAGACCATCCCGCTCATCATCCGCGTGTACGGGGCGCTTTGCGCACTCGACGGCATCATCGCGCTCCCGCTTATGGGCGCGTACTTCGGAATCATCCTGTACCGACTCGCCATTGGACAGGAAAGCGCGCTGATTGGCTCCGACCTCACGCTCACCTTCACCATGACGGCCATCGGATCGGTGCTGACCTTCATCTCCTCCGTCGCGCTCATCATCTTTGGCTGGACGCTTCTCAAAAGCTACCGCCGCGACGCCGGACGCTGGGCATACGCGCTCATCGTCATGACCGTGGGGCAAATCCTCATCGACGTCATGCTCCAGGGCATCGGCGTGCACCTCATCCGCCCCGCCATCCAGCTCGCCATCCTCACCGGTCTGTCGACCACCATCGACCCCACCTTGCGCGAGGAACGCGAACTCCAGCGCCACTTGCGCGACCTGGAAGACCGCGTTGCCGCGGCAGGCGGCATGCTCGGCCGCGATCTTACAGGTGAGGGTTACATTAAGCTGAACTTCTTCAACCTGTTCTGGGTCTTCATGGTGTGCTGCGTGCTCGGTCTCATCATCGAGGTCATCTTCCATATGGTGTACGTCGAACCGGGCGTCTACCAGGATCGAGCCGGCCTTCTGTTCGGGCCGTTCAGTCCCATCTACGGCTTTGGCGCCGTGCTGCTCACCATCGCGCTCAACCGGTTTTACAAGAAGAGCTTCGTCATTATCTTCCTAGTGAGTGCCGTTATCGGCGGCGTGTTCGAGGCTGCTGCGAGTTGGTGGATGCAGACGTCGTTCGGCGCCATCGCATGGAGCTACTCCTATGAGCTGCTGCCCGGCGTGTCCGATCCGATGGCGATCCTATTCGCCGGGCGCACGTCTACGCCGTTCATGCTCATGTGGGGCACGCTCGGCCTATTCTGGATCAAGCTGTGCCTGCCCAGGCTTCTCAAGCTCATCAACCTGATCCCCTGGAAGATGCGCTATTCACTCACCACGGTAGTGGCCGCGCTCATGTTGACGAACGGCGTCATGACGCTGCAGGCGCTCGATTGTTGGTTCTGCCGTGAGAGCGGCATCGCGCCGAGCTCGCCCGTCGAGGAGTTCTACGCCGAGCACTTCGACAACGCGTACATGGAGCATCGCTTCCAGAGCATGACGATCCACCCCAAGACCTCGAGCCGCGTGGATTCGCCCAAGACGGAGGCGTAGGATCAGCCGCAACATGCCAAAAAGGGGGGGGCGAGCCCCTTGGCACGCGAGCCTTGGCGAAGGAGAATGACCCGAGACACCTCATATCTGCAGGCGCGCCAAAACTGGCTAAAAAATACCGATTTGTATCCATAAGCGCGGCGCCATGCTGCCCATTTCACCCTAAACGCGCCCCTAACCGGGGTGCATCATGTCGCGAAAACGATTCGTGGAAACACTACACCCACGTGAACAGGCGTTTTTCCAATCTCGGTCCTTTGGCCGAGGTGTCGTTGGCGGGACGAGCGATACAAAACGGTAGTTTTTAGCCACTTCGGGGATATATACGATCCACATCCATTGAACTTCCGGGCAGAACGCAATCGAGCGTCACTGCGCCCGCCCCTCCCCATGTTCAATCTCGTTGACGCACTCGTTTTTGATGGTTGCCACGAGATGCTGCAGGCCGTCGATCACACGCGGGCGGATGTCGCCGCCGATGAGCACGAGCATGATGTCGTCGCCCACCGCAAGCTCACCGGAGTTGAGCCATACGCGCACGTACCCAATGCCGGGCAGGGTGCGCGCCTCCTCTACCGCAGCGGCGACCTTGTTCTCGTCGTAGGAAAAGTGCATGCCGGTGACTTTGTCGCCAGGCTGGACGCCATCGGTTTCGATTCCGCGTGCTTCGGCTTTGGGGGTCTCACGCACGGTGCCGTTGTGGACAAGGTACATGCCGCACGCGCGGAACGACGGGTCCGCTTTGGCCTCGCGCAACCACGCGTCGATAGAGGGCATATCTGCCATGGGTAAACTCGCTTTCTGCCAGATGGCCCTTGTTGGAACACCTGAGACGACTCGCATGGCAAGCGCGGACATCGCGCCGCCAGCACATCAACCACCCATCTTCTTTAGATTGAGCAGTTTCCATTGTGCCTCAGGACTCTGCGCGGCGCGCTGCGCAACTTCACCATCTCCAAAAAGAAGCTCTGGGCAGTAGTCCCCTTGGGACAATCGCTCCAGGTATTCTTTTTCTAAATCGTTTTTGGGAAGGACGAAACTCTCGACAAACCTCTCCGCCTTTTGCATAAGACTATCGAGAGTCGGGGCTTTTTCAAGCTGGCGCAACATGGGGACGAGCTGCTCTTCGACCTCCTTTTCACATTTTTCAAAACGAAGTGACCTGCCAATAAAGCTGTTTGGAAAATGAGCGGACAGCGAAGCATAGTACAGCAGCACCTTGTGAAGCAGCTCGTCTGGCGCCTCTACGCCGTTACAGTGCTCCGCCAGATTTCCGATGTCGTACAAATCGCGTATTTTGACCCTGTCAAAATACGCCTTGACCTTGTCCCCTGCCAATTCATAATCGTCAAACATCAAAACATCCAAATCGGGGCGCAGCGGAGACTGCCTCACTCGGAGCGGAATCAGGGGCGACCTATTCATGTAAATGCAATCGATCTTTACATGATCATTTCCCCAGTTTCCCCTATACCTCAATACAAATGTCCGTCCCGCATGTCCGCCTTCGCGAGCGTCAACTCTATATCCTAAATAGCTTGCAACTTTCTGTATGCCGCGCTCGATCCCTGGACGCTCTCTCATCATTTCCGCCCGTGAAAGACTCCCCACGTACGACATGTCTATATCAACCGACAAACGCGGAAGACCAAACATGAACAGGTTGATCGCTGTACCACCATGCATCGCAAGCTTGCCCTTTAAATCTGGGTGGCGACCCATTTCTGCCAGCAGCTCCAAAAGGCGGTTGACCTTGTCGAGCGTTTCCGGTCGGAAGCTTTCAATATCTATAGGACCCATGAGCGCAGCTCCTCTTGATCCGCAGGCAAACACAGGTTCCAGCGTTTTGACCAACCCGGGCTTCGCGTTTGTCTTTTGTCCAACCTGTATGGTCCGCCCGTCACCATGGTCTCTAGTCGGTCGAGCTGCTCATCTAGCACACGCCAATCGCGCTGCTTTTGCTCTAACAACCAGCCAACCCTCGCAGCAAGCGAGGCTGACCCTTGCTCCACAAGAGCAAGCAGCTCATCAACATCAAGGTAGGGAAAAAGCGAAAGGGATCGCAGCGCCTCCTCTACGCCACCCGCCCTATCTGTATAGCGCAAACAATCGACTAGCGTTTGCTCGCGCGTGGTAACTCCGGCCCCATTAGCGCCAACCGCTCCTATCAACTGATAGCGAATCGATCTGTCGCAAGCGTATGGTATATACAAAACACCGCCATAGGAGAACTTGGTCTTTATTGTTCTCGACCTAAACTGACACATGCTTGATACATTATGAGCAACGCCGTGGACCTCAAGGGCAGAGTGAAAAGAAATGACTGCATCTAGATCGATCGCCGCAAGGACATCCAGCGCACTCACGCCCGCGCCAGAATAATCCCCAATCTTTGAAACGTATGCGCCGCGTCGAATTCTCTCGATGCTTCCATGCTTTATCGCGCGATCCAAAGTTGTCCTCACCGATGCGGCAGACATACCAGACTCCGACATAAGCTGCTCAACGGTGAAGACTTGATTTCTTTCTATGTAGTCTCTGAACTTCATACTGACAAATTATAGTAGAAACAACTACACTTTGTATACTTTTCTAGTGATTATTGTCAGTATTCCATATTAACAGCCTCCAGAAACGAGTACCTCAATCAAAAAGTGTGGGATTTATCGCAGACCCTCGGACGCGTCCCGAGGCCATTCCTCAACTTCTTAAAGCCACGAATCGGCCGATTTTGTAACGAGTTTCCGAACACCCCGAGTAGAGGGACAATGATAAAAGATTTTATCTGCGGCGATGATGCCAAAAATGTCCCTCTACTCGGCACGCCTCAAAACTCGTTACAAAAACGCCCGATTCGTGGCACTCCACCCGCAACAGGGTCCCGGCGTGCCAAAAGGGGTACGTCCCCAAATGGCACGCCGGGCGGTTTGGCGTTTGGGAACGTACCCCCTTTGGAGCGGGGATGTCTTTTTGGAGCGCAGGTAGTTTTGCGCTTAGGGCTGGACGGTGTCGTACTCGGCGATGAGCGTGCACACCATTGCGGCGCGCTTGGTCTGCGCCAAGAAAGCATCGTCGCAGGTCACCAGCGTGAGCACCTTGGTTGCGTTGCTCAACTCCGTGTCGGCGTCCGTCGCCTTCGCCTCGGCGTGCTTAATGGAATCAGAGAGGTACTGCGCCAGACCACCATCACCCTCGAACGACGTCTGCCGCGCTTCGACGTAGTCGTCATCAACACGCATCGTAAACAGGGGCTTCAGCTCGTAGGTCTTCTCGGGCGTGATGTAGTAGACCTTCTCTATCGAGTCGAACTTCTCCTGATCAAGCGAATCGTACACCTGCGTGAACATCGAGCCGTCGTTCATGTGGTGACCGTACAGCGTCGTCTGCTGGTCAACAAGACCCGGCGCGGTTCCTTCGGAATCGAGGAAGACGGTGCCGTTGGCGTTATAGTCGCCCGAAATCAGCGTACGCAGATAGGTGTCATTGGTTTTGCCTTGGACGACGACGTAGTTGATGTTCGTGCCGGGGATGTAGATCCAGCCCACCACGTCCTCGTTCACCTTTTTGAGCGCATCGAAGTCGATGACCGGCACACCATCACCGCCCTCATCGGAGAGCGTGACCGCCTCTTTGGTAAGGCCATCGTAGAAATCCGCCGCCTGCTTGTAACCAATCTGCGCATGAACGAACAGACCGCCGGCCACGAGTAATAGCACGACCCCTATGGCGATGAGCACGTACGACGCGATATTGCGACCACGGCGGGGTCGTGGCGCGCTCGACGTCGACCCGGGCCTACCGCCGCGCGTGCCCGTCGAGCCTTGGGGGCGCGCATAAGGAGAAGCCTGAGCTACGCGGGGCGGCCGAATAGGCTGGGACACCCGCGCCCCGCTTGAGGGCGCGGCATTGTACGTCGCCCGGTTCTGCGGCGCGGTGACGTGCGACATCTGGCGAGGCGGTGAGGCGGCATGAGACCCCCGGTTCTGAGAGGCGGCGGCGCCTCCCATTGAGGTCGTATTCGGCTGGGGCGCGGCACCACTGGGCTTAAAGTGCCTTCCTCCGGTTGCCATACCGGGCTACGCTTCGGCCATATCGCGCTTGAGCCGCGCGATCGCATCACGGTACTCGGGCATGGTGGCGCCGAGAATCTGCGTGGCGTAAATTGCGGCGTTCTTGGCGCCATTGATGGCCACGCAGGCAACCGGCACGCCGGAAGGCATCTGAACCATGGAAAGCAGGGAGTCGAGTCCGCCCAGGTCGCTTGTCTTCACGGGGACGCCAATCACCGGCAACGGGGTGAATGCCGCCACGACACCACCCAGGTGGGCCGCCTTGCCAGCCGCGGCGACGATGACCTTGATGCCGCGGTCGGCAGCGGTCTCCGCCCACTCGTGGACCTTCGCGGGATTGCGGTGGGCGCTCGCAATGACGAGCTCGTAGGGCACGCCGAGGGCGTCGAGCTCGGCCGTGCAGCCCTCCATGACGGGCATATCGGATTTGGAACCCATGATGATTCCGACGAGCGGGGTCTTCTCGGAAGCGTTATCCATGGTAGTACCTCTCGGTCTTGTGTCTACAACGCTTCAAAGTATAGCCGAGACCGGCGAAATGCCAGCTATTAGCCTACTTGTTTCTCGGGTATCCGCATGTGCGTTCACCGGCTGGTCGAAACCTTGGCCGAAGGGTGACGGGCCGTGCGGATATGGGGAGATTATCCGATGATTCCGAGGGCGGTTGTCCCCGTTGCCTTCGCTCCTTTGGCAGTGTATTACCTCCTAGCTTGAATTTTTGCGTGCTGTCAGATGTTACCGGTGCCCAGGCCAGACAATCCGGGCATCATGCGGGAAAAAGGGACAAAAGCGTCCCCTACGCTTTCCTCCCCATACAACACGGGAGAACGGGAGGAACGGTGAAACGCTTTCGGACACACCTCGCCGCGCGCCGGCGACACGATCACTTCATCGCATCGAGAGGGCCGCGTGCAAAACCGCGACGTCCCGCTCCCAAGCTACTCGCCGCGCTCGCCGTGGCCGCCGTTGTCGCGCTGGGCATGCTGGCGGGAACGATGGAGGGCGGCAAGGCTACACCTACCGCATATGCGGCACCCAGCACGATCACCGGCAAGGCGGACATCGTCATTACGAACAAACAGCAGGCATACTATGAAGGTGCCGTGGCCCAATGCAAGGCAACGATCCATCTTCCCGATGGGTCGACGCAGATCGCCTATGGGCGCTGCATCTCGGGCATTCATTACGCCGTCCCCTACGACGGAACCTATGACTATGTGGGAACTCTCCAGCAGGACGGCACGTATTCCATCGTCATCCACTCCAACACGAGCGGCGGTGCAAACGCCGACGCGTTCCTCGAAGGCGAGATGTGGGGAACGCAGCAGATGGGAGAGATCCACCTGCGCTACAACCCCAAGGTAACAGTACGGTTTACCAAGACGTCGGCGGATGTCGAAATCACCAAGGGAAACGGGACGTACTTCCTCAAAGGCGCCGTTTACGACATCTATCGAGCGTCCGATGGGGCAAAAGTCACCTCAATAACAACGGACGAGCATGGGCACGCCTCCTGCGAGCTCACGCCCAACACCTCATACTACGCCATAGAGGTCAAAGCGCCGGCAGGGTTCAGCCTCAACAAGCAGCGCATCGAATTCTCCACCGGTGATTCCGAGGGCTCGGTCCCCCTCTCCGACAAGGCGGGGACCGTACGGCTCATCATCGCCAAAAAGGATTCCGCCACGGGCGGGAAAGCGCAGGTGGGAGCATCGCTCGAGGGTGCTGAGTTTCGCGTGACATCAACCTCCACATCCGGCTGGAGCGCAACGGGAACCACAAACAAAGAGGGGTCAGTCGTGTTCGACGCGGTGCCGCTCGGAAACATCGTCGTCACCGAGACCAAGGCACCTGCGGGATACAAGCTTGATCCAAACGCCCATACCTACACGGTCGGCGCCGATCAGCTGGGAGATGCCGAGGTCATCACCCTTGAGCCCGATGATTTCATCGAGCATGTCATCGCGTTCGACATCGACATCGTCAAATACCGTGACACCGGGGCCGAGGGATCGGGGCTGCAACATGCCGGGCCGGGCATCCGATTCGAGATCATCTCGAACACAACCGGCAAAACCGTTGGCTCCCTCATCACCGACGAGAACGGCAAAGCGTCCACCGATCGCGCCGAGACGGTGAATCGGGAGGCGATTGCCGCCGACAAGACGGATGACCCGCAGAAACCCTGGATGGGCGAGGGAAAACGCGTGGAGGGCATATCCGGCGCGCTCCCTTATGATGCCAAGGGCTATACGGTCCGCGAAGATCCTTCCACCACACCTGAGGGCTATCGTCCCTGTCCCGATTGGACCATCGGCGTGGACGCCATGGCAGACGGGGCGAGCCTACATTACATCGTCGATAACGACCTCATCACCTCGCGCATCCAGGTGGTCAAGGCCGATGCCGAAAGCGGGCAAACCGTACCGCTCGCCGGCTTCTCCTTCCAACTCTTGGACAAAGATCTCAAGCCTATTACCCAAGAGGTTTGGTATCCCAACCACAGTGAAGTCTCCATATTCGAAACCGACGAGACGGGAACCGTCACGTTTCCCGAGGCACTCAGGTCGGGAACGTATTATCTTCGCGAGGTGGCGGCGCGGGAGCCATATCTTCTTCCAAACAAGGATGTCAAGGTCGTCATTTCAGACGAGCATGAAACCGGCCCGGTGACTGTTGTCCGTGTGGCGGACGAGCAGGCACGGGGAGTCGCATCCATCCACAAGACCTGCTCTGAAAAGGATGATTGTCCACACCTTACCGAGTTTCAGGAGCCCAGCAAATCGCTTCAAACAGGGAAAATATCATCCCAGAGCAAATATGATGCAGCCTATGGCCTTGCAGGCGCCGAGTTCGATGTGGTGGCCCTCGATGACGTTATCAGCCCCGATGGAACCATTCAGGCAACCGCCGGACAGATCGTCGATCACGTGGTGACGCAGGAAGGCGGCTGGGCACAGTCCAGAGAACTGCCCTTAGGGATGGGCGGCGCGCGCTATGCCTTCGTTGAAACGAAGGCTCCAGATGGGCACGTTCTTGACGCGACGCCGCTCGAATTCACCCTCACATACCAAGACAGCTCCACGAACCTCGTGTATGCGGATGTCGAAGCGGCCAATGAACCCACGCATCTTGAAGTCGATAAGAACATTACGGACAACGGTGCTCCTTTGGAAGGTGCGTCCTTCTCCTTGTGGGATAGACGAGACGAGATCTCCGTCTCTCCGAACGAGGGCGGCGCGATCGCGGTGCGTGCTCCCGAGGGATCAAACGTCTGCGCCCAGCAGCGCGTTCCCTACGCCGTCATCGAGCTCGTCAAGCCAGACGCCATATCCGTCTCCCTCCAGCGTGAGGGAAGCTCTCCCCTCGAACTCACAACATCCCAAACCAACCTCGAGCCCGGCTTATACGCGCTTTCCGTTATTCGCGATGGCAAGCAACTCGACATCGACCTCAAGGAACTCGACATCGTCGAAAACCAGAGATATGTTCTTTCCATCACACAAGGGGTGTTCGGTACGAGCGCGACACTCGCGCATGCGGGAGATGCGTGCAAGCCGGTTGAGCTCACGTATCGGAAAGAAGACAACGCTTACACAGCAAGCGATCTTTCTGCCGGGCGTTACGAGCTAACCGTCGATGGAGGTGAGGCGCACACCGCAACCTTGGGAACCACCGCCTCATACGCCATGTTCGATTCGGGGACGTGGACAGATCTCCCCATCCTTCTTACCGGCAGCGCCACAACGTTCGACGCCTCCACGGATGCGAGCGGAACTCTGACCGTAAAGCACCTGGAGGAGGGGGCGTATGGCCTGCGAGAAACGGGGGCTCCCCCTGGTTTTATTGGCCCATACCTTCCTATCTTCTTCTCAGTCGACGCACATGGCCAGATTGAGGGTAAGCAAACCCACACCGTGACCGTAGAAAACGACTACACAAAAGTCGAGATCTCCAAAAGGGATATCACCAACGAAGAGGAGGTGGAAGGAGCCAAGTTGAGCATCCTCAACAATAAGGGTGAAGTCGTTGAGCAGTGGACGAGCGGAAGTGAGGCCCATCGTATCGATCGACTCGCACCGGGTACCTACACGCTCGTTGAGGATATGACCCCACGCGGGTACGACAAGGCCAAGAGTGTCGCGTTCACCGTTGAGGAAACGGGGGCGGTGCAGACCGTCACCATGTACGACGAGCCCGTTACCGTTCAAGGGGAAATCGACAAGCGTCAGGAAATCGCCGACCCAACGGCACCCGATACCGTCGAAAACGGAGACGGTCTTAATCAAGCGAACGTCACGGTCTCCCCCGAAGGCCGATTCGACTACAGCATCGACTTTAGAAACACAAGCTCCACCTGGGTCGACGAGTTCACCGTCACCGATGACCTGGATGCCGTGCGCGAGGGGCTGGCGATATTCGAGGGAATCACGACGCCGGTTGCGCGCGAGGACTTCGACGGCAAGCTCAACGTGTGGTACACCACGAACAACATCGATGATGACCATATGGATGAAAGTGGTGCAAACGCGACGCGTGACGATGGGCACGACAACCCCTGGCTCACCGACCCCGCCACGGTGCATCTAGGCGATGATGGTCGCGCGGTCTCTTATGCGGGCTGGGCCCTGTGGACACAAGACCTGCCGGCAGACGAAGCCCACATGTTGTTCGCAAAGGACCTTGGCCTAGGTGAGGGGGAATACATCACGGGTATTCGCCTTGAGTATGGTCGAGTGGAGCAGTCGTTTACGTCACGGCGCGATTCTTGGAAGCGTGATGACCTTAAAGATCCGCACGATGATCTAGACCGTATCGAGCGCGCGCAAAGCTCAAAGAGCGAGGGGGATAATCCAGCGGAACAGTCGTTGTCCCCCGCAGTCATTCACATGCGCGCGACCGGCGAATATCTCGCCGGCACCGATTTGTCTAATTCAGCCCACGTGGATTTGTATCGCAACGGAGGCGGTACCGGACTCGAAGACCATGACGAAGACTACGTAACCCAAACGCCGGGCAATGAACCCAAGGGCCCGCTCGCCCAAACGGGGTGGGCATCACCGGCGGCCTTCCTGCTTGCCGGGGCACTAGCCGCCGGCGGTGTGGGCCTCGCCTGCGGCAGGAGAGCACGTGTTCGGCCGCAGCGCCCTTATCTCAAACGGCGATCATGAGCGTTGGAGGACGACGTATTCGACCGCTCTTCAAGCGCGCCATGATGCTCACTGCAACGCTGCTCGCCGCGACGGCGGGCATCATGGCCGCCGGCACGTCACGCTCACTATCTCGATATAGCACGCTTGAGGTCGAGGTGATTGGCGATTCCCCAAACAACGCGGCAAAAGAGGGCATCGACTGGCCCTCTCTGAGGAAGGAGAACCCCGATGTAGTCGGATGGCTAACGGTTGAGGGCACGAGCATCAGCTACCCCGTTACATCAGAACGGGGAGAGCATGCTGGCGGATGGTATTTGAAACACGATTTCTGGGGGAGGGCAAGCACCTTGGGCTGTCCCTATATCGACCCCCGTTGCACTACGGAAGCTTCCCATATCCTCATCTATGGACACACCGTGGATGCGCCAGACTCGATGTTCACGCCGCTTTCGCACGCCTATGAACAGCAGACCTTTTCACTCATCGGAGACGCGCATTGGTCAACCCCCGAGCATGGAGATGCAACGTTTAAGCCTCTCATGGCAATCAACGTCGATGCCTTATACCCAGACATCCAGCAGTTCCGATTCGCCAGCAACAGTGGTCTGCGCTCCTTTTTGCGCTCCCTTTCCAAAGACGCCTCATGCTGCGCCGAAAACAAGGAGGAACTTATCGAACGGGCTCGCCGTGTACTCAGCTTGGTGACCTGCCCGTCACCCCATGAAGGAGAGTGCACAAGAACCATCGTGATCTTTGTCCAACTGCAAGCACGATCGCGACCACTTCGTACAAAGCATTTCCAGCCATAAAAGGGCCTCCCATTTCTTGTGTCCAAGAAATGGGAGGCAGTTCAGGCATATCGCTAGGGCCGGGGGCAAACGACAAGGGCGGGCGCCAGAGGCCTACTCGGTTAGCTAGAGACCCACTCGGTTAGCTCCTCGTCCTCCTGGGTTACAGCCTGATTCTCCTCAGCTCGCTGAGCGCGCACGCTATCAGGTGTAGACCATTTCTCTCCCAGATAGTACGACAAGCCCAACCCGAGCAAGACGGCGATGGTCGCCCCGATCAAATACTGAACCCAATGTTCCTTGATGTACCTGAACACGGTCTCTCCCCTATAGCATGTGTACCGCTTTTACGAGCGGCGGATGACCTCGGTGACCACATCGGACACGAAGGCAACGTTGTCCGTATCCACGTTGTACGGCTGATCCTCCTCCGTATGGGCGAGGGCGAAGCCGGTGCCCTCAACACCACCGATGGTCAGGGAGCGCAAGCTCATACCCATGGCGACATGGGCATCGGTTGTCACGTACGGCATGTCGACCGTCGCACACTCGCGATGGAAGTCGCTGCTCACCTGCTGGACCAACTTCATGATGCGCTTGTCACCCTTGAAGACGCGTTGCTCACCTTCGGTGGCGAGCATGGCGAGCTGACCCGCACCCACGCTCTCGAGGTTGATGAGGAACACACCGCGAAGCTTGTCACGATGGGCATCGAGGAAGGCGCGGATGCCGGCGTTGCCGTTTTCGGATGCGCCCGTGGCCACGAACCAGATGTCGTGTCCCAAAAGCTCGTCATCGCCCATGTCGGCAACGGCCTCGCGCAGCTCCTCCTCGGTTGCGCCGTCGTAGCCAGCGGCGCCGCCCTTCCATCCGTCGTCGAAGTTGTCCCAGGAACCGATGTCGTTCCCCGTGGACTTGGCATCAAACGAGCCATCGACACCAAGCCACTCACTCATGCTGTCATCGTTCTTCCTCTTGCGTCCAAAGAGGCGGCCGATTCCACGGTGCGGCTTCTCTTGAGCGGGCGCCGGGGCGCTGATGGTCTCAAACGACTGCTCAGGAGCTGCAACGGGCTCGGGAGAACTGATGACCGTAAAGGCACTGCGGGCCTCGGAGGCGACATCAGCGGTCCCGCTTTGGTTCGGAACATTTGGGACACCCTGAACGCCAAACGGATCGGCCGGGGCGGCGGAAGGATCAGGTAAATCGAACAAGGAGGCGCGGTTCGCCGTCTGGGGTACCCGGGGCACAGGGGCGTCCGCCGTGCTCGGCACGTTGATGGTGCGCTTGGGGCGTGCCGGCACCGCAGAGTCTATCTGGGCCATGAGGGAGTCAACCGTCTCCACAGGCTGGACGGAGGGCTGGACGGGCATGGCAATCGTGCCGGACATGTCGGCTTCTCCGCGAGGCGTGGCAGAGGGCATCGCGAACACCTCAGTAGCGCCAGCTGCGTCCTGATCCTCGTGATCCTCCTCCACGTGATGCTCTTCCTCAACGGGCTGCCCCGCAGGGGCCTCCTCTGCAGCAGCGTCAACGGCGGCGTTCCCATCCTCAGAAGGAGTCTCGTCGCTCGCCGCCATGGCCGTCTCCTCAGCAGCTTCGTCCTCAGCCTCGTCCTCGATGACCTCATACTCAGCTTCCATCACGACGTCGAAGTCGTCTTCTTCCTCGACCTCTTCCTGAGGGGCGAACGCTTCTTCAAATCCGTCCTCATCCTCAGCCTCATCGTAGGCCTCGGCGAGCTCGCTCTCATCGTTAGTGTCCTCTTCGGAATAATCCTGCTCGAGCTCAACATCCTCGTCGTAGGTGTCGTATGCGTCATACGCGACGGCGGCGGGAGCCTCCTCCTCATGCTCAACCTCAAACGCGGTTGGGGTCTCGGGCTCGGGCTCATCACCCGGTTCGTACAGCACGACGCAGCTCTCGGGAAGCATACCCAAACCGCGAATCACGTCAGCGCCAAAACGAACGTTGCCCGCGCTGTTCAAGTAGAAGGGAAGCTTGGGCTCGGGGGCGGCGGCATCCAAATCAAGCTCGGACTGCGTCCCGGCACCGAGATCTTCTTCCTCGCTCTCCAGGTCCTCTTCGACAACAGGCGCGCTATCAATAGCGGGCATGGTGGCGACCGTGGCATCGGCGTCGAGCTGCTCCTCGACCTCATCCTCCGCGGGAGCGACATCGTTCTCGACATTCATGGTCACCGTCGACCCAAGATCAACAGCAGGAAGATCGGTAGCCGTCGCGCCGAGCACGTCGACGGGCTCGAGCACCACAGGCACCTCGGGAACCTGCTCGACAACCTTACCAACCTCGGCGGTCTCGGTAACCTCGTCCGCCTCGCCATTCTGCTCGTCTTGCCCCTCAACCTCGTGGGGGTAAGCCATGGCAGCCTCCGCCTCAGCGGCAGCAGCCGCCTCTGCCGCGGCGATCGCGTCTTCGAGGATGCGCTGCTGCTCGGCGAAATACTCGTCCGCCGGCGTATCATGCGGGAATTCCTCACCAAGCTCGTACGGCGAAACGGCATCCATCACGCCGAGCATCGCGGCAACGGAAGACTTGTTCGACACGGCGCCCGTGGTATACGGCAACACGAAACGATTGGCAATAATCGCAACGCCGTTCGCCAGCGGAACCAAAGCAGCAAGAATGGCGAGAACCCAAAGCACCGCTTTGGCGGCACCCGGAACGGGGAACAGGCGAATGAACGCGAGAACCGCGGGCGCGACCATCGCAAAGGGCAGCAACTTGACGATGAGGGGCTTGTACGCCGCGAACGGCTCACGGGCAAGCAGGTCCTCACGCGGCGAATCGTAATGGGCGACCACCACGACAGGGCGGTTGCGGGGCGAGGCGAGCGGGCCGGAAGCACGATGGTAGGCGATGACATTCTGGCTCAAACCACCAGAGCCCAAACCGGAGATCACGGGGCGACCCGTGCGCTCGAGCACGTAGACAACGGCGGCGGCGAGGGCCAAAAGCAGGCCGACCACGCCAAGGGCCCCTCCAATGCCGCAAAGCACGGCACCGACGAAAGCGACGATACCCAAGATGGCCTGGGCAACCTTGGTCATGCCACTCGCGCTGAACTCTTGCATCTCGGGCGTGAATCCGTGATCGGCAAAGATCTTCGCGATGACGTTGGCCGCCTCGCGCTCCTCTTCACTACACGCCGGAGTGATACCCGTGTTCTGCAGTAGGTGGCTCAGGTATTGTTTCGTATTCGCCATGTGGGCTCCACATCGAACTCGCTTATGTGCAAACGCATCGAATTCACGATGCGCATGTATAGTCGCAAGTATACCCTTACTTATGCTTTACCTGCAGAATTTCAACCCCTCAATATGGTTCCTGCAGTCGCAATTCCCCATTAACACACGGCGAACATGAGCAGAACACCCCACCTCCTTACACTAGAATGAGGTAACCAACGAGCAGGTGTTGACCAAGTGGGAAACGGGAGGGTGCGCATGCAGAACGGAACTTCGAATGCCGCACATGACGAGGTGAAACCGCGTGCGTGGACGAAGTCCGAAGACATCGCGCGGCGCATGCTCAACCTCATGTTCTCCCTCAGCGTGGCACAAGAACCCCTCACCACTGAGCACATCATCAACGACCCCGAGATCGGCTACACCAGTCCATCTCGCGAATCGCGCATCAAGGCGTTTGCCCGCGATCGCGAATCTTTGGCCTCTCTCGGCGTCCATATTCGAGAGGCGTCCGACTCCCACAACGCCAAAAACGAGCAGCGGAGCTGGGAGATCGACCGAACTTCCACGCATGCCGACACTGCCGCGCTCTCGCCGTACGATGCGGAGGAGGCAGTTGCGGCAATCGACCAGATATTTGCACTTCACGCCGACGATCCAGCGCGTTGGCCCCTCCAAATGGCCCGCACCAAACTGTGTGAAACCGCGGGCATCTCCCCGGAGGGCTCCAGCACGCAGCCGCTGAACATCAAGCGCGATCTCACCAACTTGTGGAACGCTTTTTCGCGCAGAAGGCCGGCGTCGTTTACCTATCGCGACGCACGCGGAAACGAGAACATCCACACCGTCGACCTCTACGGATCTTTTGAACGGGGGAGCTACGTATATCTTGTCGGACGCGACCATGGGGCAGACGGGCTGCGCACTTTTAGAACCGACCGCGTTGTCTCCGCAAAAAGCTCACCGGAATCGAGCAGGCCCTACGTGATTCCCTCCGAGTTCGACATCACCGGCTCTCAATTCCTCCCCTTTGACTTCTCCGCATGCAACCCCGTCTTGGCGGAATTCTCCTTTTCGCCCGGCGTGGGCGCTCACGAGATCGAACTCATCACCAAAGGCAGGGGAGAGACACGCGATGAGGAGGACGGGTCGACGCAATGGTCCGTCGACGTACGGGACGTTGATGCCGCAGCGCGATTTGCCCTCGAGCACGCTCATATCGGCCTTTCCGTTCGTGGACCCAAGGTGCTCGTCGACTGCGTGAACCTTATAAAACAAAAGGCGGTAATGGCGCATGAACAGCAATGATAAGCCCCTGGGTAGGGACGAGATTACGAATCTGTGCTTAATTCTTCTCACTTCCCTCACCGCATCGACAGGAGGCCATATACGCATCACGGATTTTTGCCGCAAGTTCGGTATCAGTTCATCCCAGTTCGAGCGCGTTTTTGAACTGCTCCAGTCAATCGCCGATGAACGCACGGGTGCGCGCATCGCCATCGTGCGGGACGAAGATCGCGTCTCCCTCATGGGCAACGCCGGAGCAATAGAACCCGTTCGCCTCACCGCTCCCGAGGCACTTGCGCTCAACCAAGCGCTTGAACGCTGCAACCTCGACAACCGCGTGCGGGAGCGAATCGCGACGGCACTCGCCCCCATCACGCATGAAGCCACAGGCAAGCGCCTCCTCTCCGGCGATGCCCTCTTCGGCGGATTCTATCCCGCCGTCGCCGAGGCAATCGCCTATGGGGTGCGCCTGCGCATGAAGTATCGCGCCATATCCGAAGATGCCCCGTGCGAGCGAATCATCGACCCCGGGTACATCGAGGTCGCGGGTGATGCCGCATACCTCGTGGCGTGGAATGTCGTGAAGGGTGGGCAGCGCAGCTACCGACTCGATCGCATCGATTCAGTCGAGTTGACCGAGGATTCCGTAATCGACCATCCCTTTGTCCGCCTCTCCGCCGCGGAAAGCCTGCAAAAGCATGGAGACACCGCCAAGATGCGATGGAGCACCCAAGAGGCGTTCGACGCGTCCACATGGGCGGGTATCGACCGCGATAGCGCGAAGCGCAACGACGATGGCACGGTCGAGGCGAACGTGAGTTATACCTCAACGCCATGGCTCTTCGACCAGGTGCTCGCTGCCGGTGGAGAGCTCATCATCGAGGCGCCGGATGAGCTCAGAGCTGCTCTCATCACCTACGCACGATAGACACGGGGCGCGGCGACCAAACTACCGGTGGCTGGCACGCCAAAGCTCAAGATAGCGACCTACCTGTGGGCTTTCGATACGCTGGTACGCGGCGGGCAGAGACGAGAGGAACTTCTTGCCATACCCCTTGGTCACCAAACGCGAATCCGCCAACACCAAAACGCCGGCGTCGGTCGACGTGCGAATCAGTCTACCAGCGGCCTGCTTGACCTCCAACACCGCCTCGGGCAGCGAGTAGCGGGCCCATGCGCGATCCTCACGCACACCGCGTTCGCACGAGAGCGGGTCCGTCGGGCTCGAGAACGGCAACTTGGGAATCACCACGCAGCGCAGGGTGTCGCCGGCGGCGTCAAAACCCTCCCAAAACGCCTTAAGGGCAAACAGGGAACTCGTCTCGTCGGAGAGGAATCGATCACGCAGGATCTTGGCGGACGTGTTCTTCTTCTGGCAATCGAGAGCGAGGCCCTCCTTTGACAGGCGGGGAGACACGCGGTCGAACAACTCCTCCATGTCACGCCTATTCGTAAAGAGAGTGAGCGTTGAGCCCCCCATTGCCATATGTACGTCTACCAGCAGGTTTTCCAAAGCATCGAGGTATGCCGCCCGATTACGCGGATCGGGGATATCGCCCGCAACCACCACTGCCATATTTCGCTCGAAATCGTAGCTCGAATCGAGGTGTAGAGTCTGGAAGGACTCGCGTCCCAAGCGATCCAACCCCACGGCATGGGTGAAATGATCAAAACTGCCCGAAACTGTCATGGTCGCCGAGGCGAATATCGCCGTGTGCATCTCGGGCAGCCAATTTTCAGCAAGAGCCTCACCAATATCAAGGCGCTCGGCGCTTAGGCTCTCCCCACCCGCCTTGATGCGGCGGTTGACCTGGCACGAGTAGACATAACGGTCGTTGGTGCCTTCCACCACCAGCTTGAGTCCGTCGTTCAGCTCCTTGAGACGGCGTTGCCCATCTGCGACGTCTGCGACAAGCTCCGGCTTTTCCTCCGCCACAGTCTCAACGAGTGAGGCGAGGTTCTTTGATGCCTCATCGAGTGCGTCGATGGCCGTATTCGCGACCTCGGCGAACACACCCCATGCGGCACTTTCCCGCACCTCGCGGCCAATCCACATGTTGGCGGTATCGTATCCGCTATCCGAGCGGGCAGATCGCGCGAGATCGCGCACGGCATCGAAAAGATCGGCCATGGCCAGGGATGCACGTTGCGTGCTCGAGGTCGCCTTGGCGGTCAAACCCATGAACAACGTGGCGGCGTCAGAAGCTGCGAGGTCTCGGGTGATCCTCCCCAGCGAACCGGTGCGCGCACCGCCCAACCGCTCAAAAATCGATCGGCTCTCGTCCGCAGAGACCGTGACCGCCCACTGCCTGCGAGCCTCACCTTCGATCGAATGGGCCTCGTCAACCACCCAATGACGAATAGGCGGCAGGATCTTTCCGTCCGCCGCGACATTGCGGAAGAGCAGCGAATGGTTGGTTACCACCACATCCGCGCGGGCGGCGCGCCGGCGAGATCCGTGGACCATACATTTGTCGGGGTAAAAGGGGCACAGCCGCCGAGCGCATTCGCGAGAGGAGGTGGTGAGATCTGCCTTTCGCACACTCCTCCAGCGAATGCCCAACCCATCGAGATCGCCAGCGGGCGATTGGCAGGCGTAGGCGTAGATAACGGCGATGGCGGTGAGCGTGTCTGCCGGGTCGCGCGTGGTGTGGACCTCGCTGGCGCGCGCCAAGCGCTCAAGTTTTCGCAGGCATGGGTAGTGGTCATAGCCCTTGAGGGCACAATACGTCAGACCGCCCTCGATTTCACGGGCCAGACGGGGCAGCTCGTGATACATCAGCTGATCCGCCAGATTATTCGACTTCGTGGCGATGCCAACCGTGATGTTGTTGCGTTTTGCCGCCTGAGCGAAGGGCACGAGATAGGCGATTGACTTGCCCACACCGGTACCAGCTTCGATCACGCGATGCGAAGAAGTCGCCAGGGCATCACGTACCTCGGCTGCCATCTGCATTTGCTCCACGCGCGGTTCGTAACCAGGGTACATGCGGTTGACGAGACCGTCTGGCTCAAAGCACGCTTCGACCTCTTCGCGCGAGGGCATATTGAGTCCCGGAAGCTCATCGGCATCGATACGCGCACCAAATCCCGCCGCAGACGAAGAGTCGGCGGCCAAAATGTCATGTCTGGCACTTACCAGCGAAAACACTGCTTCGGGATGGCTGCCGGCCAAGAAGCTAAAGATCGGCCGGTAGCTCCACGGTACATCGGGGTGCATATCCGCCAAACGGCGCATGAGGCCGAGCGGCAGGTCATCAAGCCCGCAAAGCAGGATGCGCCAGACACCGCACAGCGCCTCGACATCGGCATTCGCACGATGAGACACGCTCGCACACCCAAACAGCTCGGCCATGGACGCGAGCTTATGTGAACTCAAACGCGGCAATGCAATGCGCGAGAGGGCGAGAGAATCAATCCAGATGTCCGACACTTCCGAGCCGCCACTCACGGCCTCTATGAACCCTCGGTCGAAGGCTGCGTTATGGGCAATCACCGGCGCGCCACCCACGAACTCCGCAAGAGCGGCAACCGCCCCTTCGGCGGAAGGGGCGTGAGCAACATCGGCATTCGTGATACTCGTAAGCTCCGTAATCTCGGCCGGTATAAGCCCCGAGGGCTTGACGAACGTATCAAAGCGATCGACGATCTCGCGACCGCGCAAACGGGCGGCGGCGATCTCAATCAGCTCGTTCTCACGATGGGATAGCCCCGTGGTCTCGGTATCGAGCACCACCACGTCATCTTCTATCAGGCCAAACGAACGCGTCTCGGCACGGGCGGCGAGCGTTGCGTATGCGTCAATAACCTGCTGCGGAGTGCCCGGAAGCACCGCCGCAGCCATCGCGAGCGGTGATGCCGCGGCGGAGGCGCTCATCGACCGGCTCGCTCGAGGGCCAGATCGACCAGTTCGACACACAGATCGCTAAACGCGATACCGGCGTGGCGTGCCTCATCAGGCACGAGAGACTCAGGCGTCATGCCGGGAATGTTGTTAGTCTCGAGGATGACGGGGCCTTCCTCCGTGACAATTACGTCTGTACGCGAGATACCGTACAGACCCAACGCCTCATGCGCGCGACAGGCGATATCCTGCACCTGTGCGTAGACATCCTCAGGCAGCTGGGCTGGAATCCGATGGATTTCGGCGGGGTCGGCGTACTTCACCTCGAGGTCGTAAAACTCCGACTGCTTGGGCATGAGGATCTCCACCACGGGCAGAGCGCGAAGGGTGTCGCCATCGCCAACGGCGGCAACTGAACACTCGGTACCAAAGACCCGACGCTCCACCATGACCTTCTCACCGTGCTCGAATGCGAACTCAATAGCAGCGGCGAGCTCCGAGGGGTCCTTCACCAGGGAAATACCGTAGCTCGAGCCGTTCACCACCGGCTTTACGAAGCTCTGAGGCCCCACAACCTCGATGATCTCCTCTATCGAAGGCATATCGGCGCGGCCGAACGTCACACTCGGCGCGACGGGCAGGCCGGCGCGGCGATAGAGCAGCTTGGAAAGGTCCTTGTCCATGGCGATGCCGCTCGCAAGGGGAGACGAAGCCGTATAAGGGATGCCCATGAATTCCAGCACGTGCTGGGTCATGCCATCCTCGCCACCGCGGCCATGGAGGGCGATAAACGCCACATCGAACGACCCCGTGGACATGGTGTTAAGAAACGACGGGTCGGCGGGATCAACCAGCTCCACCGCTCCATAACCCGCCTCCTCGAGCCCCTGTACGACATGAGCACCCGAAGCGAGGGAAATCTCGCGCTCATCCGAGATTCCTCCCGCAAGGACTGCAATCTTCATGTCCTGGCGCGTCTTGTCGCTCATGATGTCACCTTTCAGGCTCGAATCCCCCTCAAAGCCCGTTATGGCGAGGGAGCGGTGTCCATTTCACGCAATAGCTGCGCATCTGCATCGCAAATGCCCAACAATACCCTATTGTATAGGTATATATGCCCTTGAGACGCACGAGCATCTCACCACCCGAAAGGCGACAAATGGAACGCACCGATCGTGCACGCGATATACGTCTCCTCGATTTAGAGGAACTGCAGAATTTGGTCAAAGAACTCGGTCAACCTGCTTTTCGCGCCAAGCAATTGAACGAATGGATTCACGAGAAGAACGTATGTTCGTTTGATGAGATGACCAATCTCCCTGTGGCAATGCGTGAGAAGCTATCAGAGCGCTTTTCCTTCAATGTACCGGTTGAGCTTGTTAAACAGGTCTCCAAGGATGGCTCTCGCAAGTACCTCCTGCAATTTGCCGATGGCGTCTCCGTCGAGACCGTTGGCATGCCTAATCGAAACAAGCTGGCCGTCTGCATTTCTTCTCAGGCGGGCTGCGCCATGGGATGCGCCTTTTGTGCGACCGGCCTTGCCGGCCTTTCCCGTTCTTTGACGGCTCAAGAAATGGTCGATCAGGTGCTCCATGTCTCCCGTGACTTCGGCGAGCGCGTTACGAGCGTTGTCTTCATGGGTCAAGGTGAGCCCTTCGCTAACTTCGACGCTACGATCGACGCGTTGCGAGCGCTCAACGATCCCGATGGACTCGCCATCGGAGCGCGCCATCTCACCGTCTCCACCTGTGGCGTTATCCCCGGCATTCGCAGATTCGCTGAGCTTCCCGAACAGTTTACGCTTGCGATTTCTCTGCACTCGGCCGTCCAGGGAACACGCAACCAGCTCATGCCTGGCGTGAAGAAGTACACGCTTCCCCGGCTCCACGAGGCCATCCAGCTCTATGTTGAGAAGACCGGCCGCCGCCCAACGTACGAGTTTGCCATGATCGACGGCATCAACGACACCAATCCCGAGATGCAGGCTTTGATCGACTTCTGCGCCGGGACGCTCTGCCACGTCAATCTCATTCAGCTCAACAACATTCCCGACAGTCCGTTCCGTCCTTCTCCCATCGAGAAGGTCGAAACGCTGCAGCGCCGCTTAACCATGCACGGCGTCGAGACGACTATTCGAAATTCTCGCGGCAGCGATATCGATGCCGCGTGCGGCCAGCTCAAGCAGCGCCGCTTCCGCGTTCAGTAGGGGACACTGCCAAGGAGACGTCGTCCAGGTAGTTACTCAAGGGTCCAGCCGGGAGAACTGTCCAAGAGCGCTTCCTATGGGGCGAACAGGAGGCACCACCCAGGGGAGACCATCAATCCACGGGTGATGTGTTTCACATGAAACGAAGTAGGGGTCGCGAATTGTGTTCGCGACCCCTATGTTTATATCTCTCTCATCAACCCACATGAAGGAGGTGTTATTCAAAGCCTGAGGCTAATGCTTAGCATTGGGTGGATCAAAAGCATTGAGGTGTCTTCCCGAGTATTTCACACCTACTTATTGTTAGGTACCTAATAACCTATTGACTCCCACTGTCTTTCCACCCAGTCCTGATTGACTTGAGGATTCTTGGTCAACCGTGCTGTTCGCAGAGCAACTTCTTCCGACATCTCGTCTACCTTCTTTTTCGAAGTTGAGAAGATATCGGTCACACCATTTTTCATTCGTTCGATGGACTCGGGCCGCGTCACAACAATGAATCCAACAACAGCTCCAAGCCCCACTGCCAACGAAGTTAAAGCAATCTCAGATGCCCTGCTCATCGTTTACCTCAATCATTATTTACATCGACCATAGATTCAAGGATGCGTTGCAGGTCATCCTCATCCTTGAACTCGATTTCAATCTTATTCTTACCCCGTGTCGCGCGCACCTTAACATTGGTATTGAAGATCTGCCGCAGCACACGCGCTGCCTTTTTATACGACTGCGGTGTGACCGGACGAGGTGCACGCGGCGAATCTCCGACTGAAAATAACGGAGCAAGGTTTTCAGTCGCACGAACTGACAAACCTTCAGCAATAACTTTTTCAGCAAGCTTAATCCTTGCATCCTCAAAGGGAACAGCAAGAATGGCGCGCGCATGACCAGCAGTCAGCTTACCCTCGTACATCATCTGCTGGACCGACTCTGGAAGGTCAAGGAGACGAAGTGAATTCGTTATCGCTGAACGAGACTTAGAGACAGCTTTCGAGAGAGCCTCCTGTGTCATTCCACTCGCCTTGATGAGCTGCTTGTAACCCTTTGCCTCTTCTATGGGGTTAAGATCGGATCTCTGAAGATTTTCGATCAACGCAAGTTCGAGCATCTTCTGATCGTCAACGTCCCTAACAATAACCGGAACTTTTTCGAGTCCCGCTATCTTCGAGGCCTGATACCGACGTTCACCGGCAATAATCTCATATTTAGAGCCATTCTTTCGCACGAGGAGCGGTTGCAGGACACCATTCTCGCGAATTGACTCACTCAACTCCTCGAGTTCAGATTCATTGAAATGAGTTCGTGGCTGATTGGGGTTTGGAACGATCTGCTCCAACGGCATCTCCGTCTCAGGGGCTGCAAATCCAGTCTCAGACTGAGCTTCCCCCATAAGAGAACCCAGACCACGTCCGAGCGCGGGCTTTTTCTTTGGACTAGGCACGACGAATCACCTCTGTAGCCAGATCCATATAGGCAATTGCGCCCTTGTTATGTGGCGCGTACTCAATCACAGGCATACCGTACGAAGGAGCCTCAGACACCTTTACAGAACGAGGAATGCAGGTTTTGAAGGCGGTATCTCCAAAATAGTTCTGTACTTCCTCAACGACCTGATTCGACAAAGAAGTTCGCGAGTCATACATGGTCATTAGCACACCATAGGTATCAAGGTCTTTATTAATGCGACCTTTAACCATACGCATCGACTCCAAGAGTTTCGTTACGCCTTCAAGTGCGTAATACTCGCATTGAATCGGAATGAGTACACTGTCTGCGGCAGCAAGTGCATTAATCGTTAACAAGCCAAGTGAGGGTGGACAATCTATGAGGATAAAATCGAATTCCTCTTTAACGGGATCCAGAAGATCTTTCAGACGTGTCTCTCTGGCCATAGCAGAAACGAGCTCAATTTCGGCACCGGCAAGTTGAATAGTTGCCGGAATGATGAATACCCGTTCACTAACCGTATCGTGAATGAGTTGTTCTGCGGGAACATCATGCAGGAGCGCATCGTAGATGCATTGCGAAAGTTCCTCTTTATCGACTCCGATTCCGCTCGTACTGTTACCTTGCGGATCAAAGTCGACAATCAGAACCTTACGTCCCTGCTTTCCTAATGCTGCTGCAAGATTTACCGTTGTTGTCGATTTTCCGACGCCACCTTTTTGATTGATTATTGCAATTGTGTGCAATGGCTTAGCACTTTTCGAGCGCTTAACGTCGCGAAATCCCACATTCCCTCCTGGATCTTCAATATGTATGCTGCATTACTCCCATAGGGATCAAGTTTCACGTGAAACATTGCGGACACAACAACGTCCTTTTGTCCCAACGATATAACTCATTAACAATCTTAATATGTTTCACGTGAAACAGCTAGTAAGAGATATCTTGTTTTTAAATTCACCTATGCCGTCAATTCAAGCTGCTTATGGCTTCACATTGGGATATCAATAATGAAATTTCCATTCCAATTGAGCGAACACTATTTGCGCACTGAATACCGATGCTTCGTGATTGTTTTGAACATAGTACTTATATGCTTAGTTGCCAGAGGATTAGATCTCTTAAGAAACAAACAGCCATGAACTAGCTAGAAATTTAACAATCATCTGCATTACATCAAGCCAGATGAATCACAGTTTCACGTGAAACAAGATCGGGAGACTGAGGGTAAACGCGATTGTGTTACCCTTCAATACCTGTTTCTTCTTTTAATAGCATTCTCGACATGAATGGATGATCTATTTAGATTGGTTCAGTTGGAAAACACAATAACCAACACTTCGAACATAACTCAAAACTAGAAACGCATAACGTAAAAGACAAGACGAATAAAGAAATAACCACCCCCAAACATGAGGTGGTTACAATAAAACAGACATGAATTGGAAAAGAGACTAAGAAACCAAGGGCTGTTTCTTAGCAAGACCAACAGGTCGAGGGAGATGAATCTTTGGATTCGAGACTTTCTGGTAAAGAAACACTGTGCGATGACCCAACCCACGAGGCAACTCGAACTCATCGGAACCAATGAGTTCCAATCCACATATCGAAGCTGTTTGATCTGCAATATGACATTCATCTTTGGAGGGGTTTGCCTTTGCAACAATCAAATAGCCATCTTCTTCAAGAAATGGAGTGGCATATTCAACAATGAGATTCATCTGTCCAACTGCGCGCGCAAGGACGATATCGAAAGCGTGGTGATGCGCGGTAGCATATGATTCGCAGCGATCGTGAACAGCCTCGACACCTTCTAATCCAAGTTCCTCTATAAATGCCTGAACGGCTTGAACCTTCTTACCAACCGAGTCGAGTAACACACCATCACAGCCGGTGTAAACACAGAACGGAATACCAGGGAAGCCGGCGCCGGTACCAATATCCAAGAATCTTTCCGGTTCAATGGGCAGATCCCTGGTAAGGGCAAGGGAATCGACGATATGCAGAATCAAGGCATCGTGAATATCTTGAATCCTTGTGAGATTCATATACTCATTGACCTGATTGACCATGAGTAGATGCTTGATACACATTTCCGCTTCGTCCCTACTGACCTCAATATCAAGCTCTAAACAGTAGGAGATAAGCTCATTTACGAGGTTTGAAATTTGCTCCTCGGATTCACCGAGTGCATGTAGTTGAATCCTGCGAGACGTCTCTTGCGACATAGACACCATCCAATCAAAATGACTGAGGTTAGTGTATCAAGAAGTTCAGTCATAAGAAAAGGGCACCCGAAGGTGCCCTTTCGCAAGCAAATACCTTGAAGCTTATCGAAGCGTAATGACCACGCGACGCTCAGGTTCCACACCTTCGGAGTGAGTATCAATGCGATCGTCTTCACGAAGAGCGATGTGAACAAGACGGCGTTCATATGCCGACATAGGAGGAAGGTTAACCGAACGACCCTGAGAAACAGCACGAGAGACAGCGTTCTTTGCCATACTCACAACCTTGTCGTGGCGTCGACTCTTGTAACCCTCAACGTCAATAGACACCGGATAACGGAATCCAAGCTTACGACTCACAAGCAGGGAGACAAGCGTCTGAAGAGATTCAAGCGTGCGACCATGGCGGCCAATCAGGACAGCTAAGTCGGGGGCAGTAATATCCAGAATGAGCTCACCCTCATCACCTTCGTACTCGTCAATGGAAGACCCTTCCGCATCGAAATGAGAAAGGATGGAGCGCACCACGGAAATGGCGACATCGGCAATGGTGTCGAGCTCTTCATCAGTTAAGGCGACGCCTTCTTTATAATGGACGGCAATCTCGGGATACTGGCCGACAATCTGCTCATCAGCAGACTCTACAGCCTCGTCGATAATCTCTTCAACAAGTTCGTCAGCCATGATCTTCTCCATAGTTTGGTACCTAAATAAGATTACAATCCGCTACGTGAGCTAGCGACATTAGCGGCTTTTATGGGGGCGCTTCCTGTGCTCGCGACGAACCACATCGACCTCGATGGGAGCGTTCACCATGCGCTCCTCCTCCTCGGCCTTAGCCTTCTCGATGACCTTCTGGGTGACGAAGATCTGCTGGATGACCTGCCATGCGGAGGAAACGTCATAGTACAACAGGACGCCGGCGGGAAGACCCCAGCCCATGAAGAGCATCATAACGGTCATGACGACCATCATCATCTTGGTGCTCTGCGCCTGGGCGCCCGTCTGGTTGCGCGTCATGTACAGCTGCGGGATGAACGTCAGCAGACCGAACAGGATCAGGGCGAGCAGGTACGGCAGAGCCTCGGCAAACCCACCAGCAAAGGCCTGGGAGGGAGACATGACGAGGTTGGGCAGGATGTTGAAAAAGGAGAAGCCCTGCTCAGCAGCACTGGGGAAGTAATGACCGAGGTCGCGCAGGAGGTTGAATAACGCGATCATGATCGGCATCTGGATGAGCAGGGGCAGGCACCCGCCAAAGGGGTTGAACTTGTTCTCAGAGTAGAACTTCTGCATCTCCTCTGCCTGCCGCTGGGGATCGTCCGCGTAGCGCTCTTGAATCTCCATGAGCTTAGGCTGCAGCACCTGCATACGAGCGGTCGATTTGGTCGACTTGAGCATCATGGGCGTCAAAGCGAGGCGAATAATCACCACCAAGATGATGATGGAAAGACCCCAGTCGCCCGCAAAGCCCTGTATGAGCTGAAGCGCCTGGAAGAGAATCTGAACAATCCAGTCCCACATACCAATAATCCTTACAGTAGGAACCAATACTTACGGCACGGGGTCATACCCGCCGGCATGAAACGGATGACAGCGCAAAATACGCCGCACACCCAGCCAACAGCCTTTGACCACGCCATATTTCTCTATTGCCTCAACAGCATACTGAGAACAGGTGGGGATGTATATACACGCATCGGGTAAAAGGGGCGAAATATACCGCTGGTACCCGCGAATCGCGGCAAGGCAAAAGCGCTTGAACATCCCCGTACTCCACATCCTGCTCAGTTGTTGTGGACAACGTGAGCCCGACGCAAAAGAGCGAGCAGAGCCAGCCGCATCTCCTCAGGAGAAGCGGTACGAGTGCGGGGCGTCGCGAAGAGGATAATCTCGTGGCCCTCGATGGGCAGCTCACAGGAACGCGCGGCTTCTCGCAGCACACGCTTGGAGCGGTTGCGGACCACGGCATTTCCCAACCTTTTGGCAGCAGCGAAGGCGACCCGAGCCGGATCGCCTTCGCTGACACAATCACATATAACCATGCGAATCAGAGGATGGTTGAGCCGCTTCCCCTGAGTAAACACCCGCTCAAAGTCCTGATGGGACTTGATGGTCTGCATGAGAGCTTAGTTGTCGCTCACCGTGAGACGCTTGCGGCCCTTAGCGCGACGACGGGCGAGAACGGCGCGACCGGCCTTGGTGGCCATACGGGCGCGGAAGCCGTGGGTCTTGGCGCGCTTGCGCTTGTTCGGCTGGTAAGTACGCTTCATGGTTAACATCCTCCTGGTGCGTTTCGACTACTCGAAAAATATACGCGTGAGCTAAGAGATTGTAGGGAATATGGTGCGGGAATGTCAATCTCGCAACCATGAAATACGCATACTTTTCGAAGGTGCGCGATCAAGGGCATTGGCGCCTCCCGTCACGAACCGTTTCTTTCATAACTTTTCATGCACTTATCAACAGGTTGTTAGCAGTATGTGGATAACTTTTCAGTTCTTTCCAACACTTTTCAACACAATGGGAAAACTTGTTGAAAAGTTTTGAAAGCTTCCAACGTGACCTGCTATCCTAGGTTCACGGCAAACGTAGAAAGAACGCACCATGTCAGAAGACTTCTACCCATTTGTGGATTCCGGCGATCCGGCTCCGGACAACACCCACCTCACGGGAGCAGCGCCAATACAGGAAGCCAACCGTAGCGGCGCCTCAACGGGGGCGACGGAGCGGTCGCAATCTGCATACACGACGCGAATCTCGGTGTACGACGACATGTTGTCCACACCGCGCGTCATCGTAGTCGAACAGGCGGATGTACGTACGTACCTGGAAGATGTGACCAACACCGTCCATCGCACCATGAAGGAACAGGGCGGTCACCTCTCGCTCATGATCATCCGCGAACTTGTGGAAAACTTCATACACGCGCAGTTCAGCGAGCCGGTCATTTCCATATTGGACAACGGCGACACGATTCGCTTTGCGGATCAGGGCCCCGGCATCGACGACAAGGAGCGCGCGTTTGAATTCGGCGTGACGAGTGCGGATCGATTTAAAAAGCGATACATCCGAGGAACCGGCGCGGGACTCCCCATGGTGCAGCAATATGTCGAGGCCGCCGGGGGCGCCATCTCGGTGGAAGATAACCTGGGCGCGGGGACGGTGGTCACGGTGAGCGTGAATCCCGTGCGTGTTGAGGAGATCGAGCGGGCCGTTTCACGTGGAGCAGCCGTGCGCAGTGGGCACCATGATGAGGTACCCATGCAGGCGGGCGCGCAGCCAAGTGGATTCGGGGCCGTGGGGGCGCAAACAAGTCCGAATCCGAACTGGGGAACGGGAATGCAGGCGGAAACCGATCCGCGGGCGATATCCATGGGGACGATGGCCCCGCCGTACCCACAAGGGTATCCATGGACGCCGGGGGCGGGTGTGGGTTACCCGGCATATGGCAATCCGTACGGCATGACACAGCCATACGGCGGTATCCCGCAAGGATACCCAATGCAGATGGGGCAACTGGGGCAGCAGTCGCATCAAGCGATGATGGGCGGGCAGATGATGGGAATGCCCAATCTCGGCGGCATGACCGGCGGCGCAGAGACGGCGCCCGCGTCGATGGCACCCGGGACAGCCATGCCCGGCGCGGCCATGCCCGTAGCAATGCCAACGCCGGGCATGCCGACGAATGCCATACCCGGCGAGCAGCAGCCCTCGCTCGCACCAAGACCATATGTGAGCGAGCGTGGGGCCCTTGCTCTGCGTTATATCGCACAAAACGGCAAGGGAGGCCCAACCGACCTCACGCGCACCTACGGAAATTCAGATGCAACGTGGTCGCGCGAGCTCGACACCCTCTCGGGGACGGGGCTCATATATAAACGTGGTCAGAAATACGTGCTCACCGAATTGGGTCAAGGATGGGCGCAGCAACAATAGCCCACGCACGACGGTTGGACCGCCCCTCGATGCAGAGATAAGGAATGGGGAAGATGGATAACGAAGCGCGCATACTCCTCGATGACGTCATCGAGTTTTGCCGGCGCGACGAGCGCGAGCCGCGCCTCATACATATGCTGGAACAGTGTCAGGCCGTCGCATTCGACGACGAGTCCCTCACCGTGCAGGTGCCAAGCCGGTTCGCCTATACCTACCTCGTTAAACAGCGCGAGTCTATCGAAGCGTACCTCGAGGAGATCTCCTTCATGCCCATGAGGCTTGAGGTCGTCGTCGACGGACGAGGTGCCGCTGGAGAATCGAGGGCCACCGCAGCAAGTGTGCGGGAGGCCTCACGCCGACAGGCGGAGCCTCCCCTCGCGAGCATACTCGCAGATACCAAAAGCATGCGCAGGGAGGATCCCCTCCCCTCCAACGAGAACGGCGCGGCTCCCCAAGAGAGCGTGCCAGCCGCGACCCACCCCCTCGACGCAGCGGTCTCGACTCCCACGGGCGGCGAGACCGGCCGATCGGGCATCAGCGTGGTGAACACCGTGTCCCCCGACACCTTCCGCCGCATGATGCAGGAGATGCGCGCGGGCGACCCAGGTGCAAAGAAGCCCTCCACAGGAGAAGCCGCCGCGCGCGGAAACAACCCCACGATGGTGCGCGCGGCGGCGGGGGACGGCTCCCAGCCAGGCAGGGGCCCGGCGGGCGACATCAACGCCAAATACACGTTCGACAGCTTTGTCGCGGGCGACGAGAACCGTCATGCCTTCAACAGTGCCATGCGCTTCGCGGCGTTTGCCGAGGAGCCTGGGCAATGCCCCTCGCTGTTCATCTACGGCAACTCGGGTCTTGGAAAGACTCACCTGCTCTTCGCCGTGCGCAATTACCTTGCCAAGGAAAAACCCTATATCCGCGTCAAATACGCGAATTCCCAAGCATATCTCGACGACTACATGAACGAACTCGGCGGGCAAAGAGGTCCGGGCAGCCTCATCATGCGCGAGTATCGCGATGCGGACATCCTCATCATCGATGACGTGCAGAACATCGTGGGCAAGCAGGCGTCGGTCGAGTTCTTCTTCCAACTCGTCGACAGCTTCATCCGCGATGGCAAAAAGGTCGCGTTCGCATCGGATCGCGCGCCCAAGGACCTCGCCATGGACGAACGTCTCACCAGCCGTTTTAGCCATGGCATGCTGTGCCTCGTCTCCGAGCCGGGATTTGAGATGAAGTACGTCATCCTCAAACGCTATTACGAGAACATCATCAACGGCTCGGGCAATCTCGACGGACTCAACGTCGACACGTCCCTGCTGTCAATGCTACCCGAACACGAGGGGCACCTCACTGACGAGCATCTGCGCCACATGGCGGAGATCTCGGGCAACAACATCCGCAACCTCGAAAGTTTCTGCGAACGCTGCGCGGGACTCGCTGCCGAGCGCGAGGCGTCAGGGCTCGAACTCTCGGCGTCGGATATCGATGAGACGGCAAAGACCTACTTCAACACCGCGCGCAAGATCATCCATATCGATATGGTCCAGCGGGTGGTCGAGGAGTTCTACCACGTGAGCCACGAGGAGCTGATAGGTCCCCGGCGCACCGCGACCATCGCCTTCGCGCGTCATGTCGCGGTCTATCTCGCCAACAACTTGTGCGAGATGACCACACCGGCCATCGGATCCGAGTTCGGCGGTCGCGACCATTCAACCGTACTCAACTCGCTCAAGGTCGTGGAAAACAAGATGCGCGAGGACCGGCGGATCTACGAAGACGTCCAAAACCTCAAGAACACGATCATGCTCAAATCGTAGAAGACACCTGTGGAAAACCTGTTGGAAGGTGGGGGTAGAAGTTGGGGACAACGCGGCCGTCCATGTTGAGAAAAATATGGGTCGACTCACGATGGGCAAAACTCAACGGTTGTCTACAATGGATTGTTGAGAGAAATCAATGGGTGTAACTGGGCAAACAAGCGTAGTCCACACCATCCACCGGGTTATTACTGTTGTTACTTATATATATTTAAGAGAGGAATAAAAAGAGATGAAGTTCACGGTCAGCCAATCTGCGCTCTCTGATGCCATCGCCATCGTCATGAAGGGCATTGCCCCCTCATCGACCCTTCCCATCCTCTCCGGCGTGCTCGTGCGCGCAGCAGACGGCGTCCTCGAATTCCAGACGTCCAACTACACCATCTCGATCCGTCATCGCATCGCCGCGCGTGTGGACGAAGAGGGGCAGGTCGTCATTCCATGCAAGATGCTCTCGAACATCTGCAAGACCCTACCCGATGCGCCCGTATCCTTCGATGTGACCGAACACCAGGTGAGCATTACGTGCGAGCGCTCTACGTTCCGACTGAACACGCTCGACGCCGGCGATTTCCCCGAGTTCCCCACGTTCGCCCTTGAGCGCTCCGTCGAGCTCCCCGCGAACATCTTGAGTGAAATGGTCTCCCGCGTGTGGCGCGTCACCTCGACCGACAAGAATCGCCCCGTGCTCAACGGCGTCTACATGACGGTTGAAAACAACACGATTCGCCTGGTTGCCACCGACTCGTATCGCCTTGCCGTGTGCGACACGCAGGTGGAGACCTCTACGCTGGAGGGCAGCTTCGAGCTGAACGTCCCCGCTGACGCCTTCAACGACGCGCTGGCTATCACCGGCGGCCAGGGTTCGATCCTCATCGGCTCGACCGATACGCAGGTCGTCTTCGTGGCGGGCAACACCACCTACGTCGCCCGTCGTATCGAGGGCACGTACCCCAATTACAAGGCGCTCCTCCCCGCCGCCTGCGCCACAACGGTTAAGATCGACGTTGCCGCCCTTAGTTCGGCGCTCAAGCGCGTTTCGACTGTCGCCCAGGCGAACTCCGCGGTCAAGTTCGATATCTCCGCGGAGACGGGCACCATGGTGCTTTCCGCGATTTCCAACGACCAGGACGCCGCCACCGCCACCGTCGAGGTCGAGGCGGAGGGCGCATCGGGCGTCATCGCGTTCAACTACCACTACATCTTTGGTTGCCTGAACGTTCTATCGCACGAAAAGGAGATCACGCTCGAGCTGCAGAGCTATAACCAAGCAGGCGTGTTCAAGTCGTATGACAAGATCAACTACCTGTACCTCGTCATGCCGGTGCGTATTTAGCGCCGCCGCGGGTCGGCGGCCGAGCGCGTCGCGCCCGCCGGCTGCGCGTGCCCACCGCGCCCACCCGGCGTGCCATTGTGTTGACATGCTACGTCCCCAACTGCACCAACCGCACCACATTCCCGGTCCCTTCGCCATTCCGACCATCTGAGGTTTTTCGTTCTATGAGCATCACCGCGACGGAGCTCTCCGTTGTCAATTACCGCAGCTTCGATGAGTGCGTGTTGGCGCTCAGCCCGCATGTGACGGTACTGGTGGGCCGCAATGCCGTGGGAAAGACCAATCTCGTCGAGGGGCTGCAGCTACTCACTGCCGGTTCGTCGTTCCGCAAGCCGTCTCCATCCGAGCTGCTGCGCGAGGGCGCATCGACGGGCCGCGCTCGGCTCTCGCTTGCGGGTGACGGAAGAGCGCTCGAGATGGGGCTTGAACTCGCGGACGGTAAGCGCGCATTCACCCGTAACGGCAAGCGCACCACCGCCGCTGGGGTGCGCGGCGTTTTGCCGAGCGTACTGTTTTGCCCGGATGACCTTGACATGGTCAAACGCTCGGCCTCGGTTCGCCGCGCCGCTCTCGATTCCTTTGGTGTCCAGCTGAATGCTCAGTACGCCAAGCTGCTCTCGGCATATGAGCGCACGGTCGAGCAGCGAAACAGCCTGCTGCGCGATTGCCCCGCATCGGAGCTGCTTGAGGCCTGGGACGAATCCCTGGCGGCGACCGGGGCTCAGCTTCTCATGCATCGGCGCGCCTTGCTCGCGCGCATTCGAATGCATTTTGTTGACGTCTATCGCGTCATTGCCCCGCATGAGGAGCCAGATGTGGCCTACGAGTCCACGATAGGTGAGCTGGGGGAGGGGCGCGAGGAGGTATCCAGCCAGTTCCTAGGGGCACTCCGCGAGCGCCGCACGGATGAAGTGCGCCGGGGGCTCACGCTCGTGGGCCCGCACCGCGATGAGATATCCTTCACCATAGATGGGCGCTCGGCGCGCGACTTTGGGAGCCAAGGCCAGCAGCGCTCCATCGTGCTGGCATGGAAGATCGCCGAGGTGGAGGTGACGCGCGATATCTTGGGCCGCCCGCCCCTGTTGCTGCTGGATGACGTGATGAGCGAGCTGGATGCCACGCGCCGCGAGGCCATCATGGGATTCGTGGCACAGGAGGTCCAAACGGTCATTACCACGACGAACCTCGGGTATTTTTCGGATGAGGTGCTCGACGGCGCAAAGGTCGTACGCGTGGGGTCCATCGATTGATGAGTGGCCGCGTGCCAGGGGGCGTGTTTCCCCTTGGCGCGCGAGCTTGGTGCGGACCCGCAGAAGGAGGAGCGGATGGGTCGTGTGACCGAGAAAGGGCGCCTTAACGCCACAGCCGGATTAGGGGACTTTATCAATTCCGAACGCAGCCGTCTGTTTGACGGCGCGACCCCCGAGCGCCGGCAGCAGTTTCGGCAGGCGGAGCGTCGGCATGAGATCTATCATGCCTGGAATCAGGTGTGCGCCAACTCCCGCGAGGGTAAGCACGTGACCGGCCTGCATTACGTGCCCGAACGGGACGAGCTCGTGGTGTACACGGACGGCGCCTCCTGGACGCAAGAGCTGAGCATGATGCGTGAGATTATCCGCGCGCGTATGGAGCGCTTGGGCGGCGCCGTGGGCAACATCGTGGTCAAGACGTCGCGCCCGGGGTTTGAGCGCGCATAGCGCATGGGGTCTCCGAGCGAGACTCTTTGGACTCTTGGGTTCAAGCCGACACATCGCCCTTGAGCGCACTTCTCTCATGAGGAGGCGGGAGGGACGCAGAAGAGCCCTCTATCGCCCTAAATGAGCCCTCATTGGCTTCTAGGGGTATTTGTGATGTGGTCGATATCGCGTTTTGCCATTGGTTCATGCGATAAACTGTAAAGGTTAGCCATACTTCACAGCATAGAGGGAGATTACGTGGCGGATCAGAACGAATACGGCGCGGGCGAGATTAAGATCCTCGAGGGCCTCGAGGCCGTCCGCAAGCGCCCAGGCATGTACATTGGTTCGACCTCGGTGAGCGGTTTGCACCATCTGGTGTGGGAAATCGTGGACAATTCGGTGGACGAGGCCATGGCCGGCTTCTGCACCACCATCGAGGTCACGGTGCATCCCGACAACTCCATCACCGTTGTGGACAACGGCCGCGGCATTCCTGTCGCCGAGCACCCGGTCAAAAAGATTCCGACGCTCGAGGTCGTCATGACGATCCTGCACGCCGGCGGCAAGTTCGACAACGCTGCCTACAAGGTCTCCGGCGGCCTGCACGGCGTCGGCGTCTCCGTCGTCAACGCGCTCTCCAAGAAGATGAACGTTCAGGTTCGTCGCGACGGCAAGATCTACGAGATGGAGTTCAGCCGCGGCAAGACCACCCAGAAGATGCGCGAGATCGGCACCTGCGGCACCACGGGCACCACCACCACCTTCTGGCCCGACGAGGAGATCTTCGAGACCACCGTCTACAACTACGACACCCTGCGTGATCGCCTGCAGGAGACGGCGTTCCTCAACAAGAACCTCAAGATCGTCCTTAAAGACGAACGCGCGTCGACCCCCCAGGTGGACGAGTTCTGCTACGCCGGCGGCATTATCGACTTCGTCAAGTACCTGAACGACGGCAAAACCGTGCCTGACGGTCTCAAGAACCCCATCTACCTTTCCGGCGCCTCCGAGCCCGACGCCCCGGTGGAGAAGACCGGTGAGGTCGAGATCGCGATGCAGTGGAACACCTCGTACTCCGAGACCGTCATGAGCTTCGCGAATGACATCAACACGCCCGAGGGCGGCATGCATATGGAGGGCTTCCGCACCGCCCTCACCAGCGTGATCAACGATTATGCACGTAAGAACAACATCCTCAGGGAGAAGGATGCCAACCTTACCGGCGACGATGTTCGCGAGGGTCTTACCGCTGTGGTCTCCGTCAAACTGGCCGACCCCCAGTTCGAGGGCCAGACCAAGGCGAAGCTCGGCAGCTCCTTCATGCGCACCCTCGTTCGCAAGATCGTGGCCGAGCAGTTCACCGATTACATGGAAGAACACCCCAAGCAGGCGCGCGAGATTATCAAGAAGGCGCAGCAGGCGAGCAAGGCCCGCAACGCCGCCCGCAAGGCCCGCGAGGCCACGCGCCGCAAATCCCTGCTCGAGACCGCGAGCCTGCCCGGCAAGCTCGCCGACTGCTCGGTGCGTGACGCTGAGTTGACCGAGCTCTTCATCGTCGAGGGCGACTCGGCGGGCGGCTCAGCCAAGGACGGCCGCCGCCGAGACATCCAAGCGATCCTGCCCCTGCGCGGCAAGATTCTGAACGTCGAGCGCGTGGGTGACCACCGCGCGTTCTCGAGTGATACCATCCAGTCCCTCATCACCGCCATTGGTTGTGGCGTGACCACCGGCAACGGCGATGGCGGGGACTTCGACATCACCAAGGCGCGCTACCACAAGATCATCATCATGACCGACGCCGACGTCGACGGCGCGCACATCCGCATCCTGCTGCTCACGTTCTTCTACAAATACATGCGCCCGCTCATCGATGCCGGCTACGTGTACGTCGCCTGCCCGCCGATCTTCGGCATCAAGGTCCGCAACAAAATCCACTACGTGTACCCCAACGGACGCCAGGCTGAGGACGAGATTCTGCGCGAGTCCATCGCCGCGCTCGGCCTCAACCCCGACGAGGGCGATGACGAGCAGGCAAACGGAAAGGTCACCAAAAAGCGCAAGGGCTACACCGTCCAGCGCTACAAGGGCCTCGGCGAGATGGACCCCAAGCAGCTGGCGAGCACCACGATGGACCCCAAGACCCGCATCCTGCAGCGCGTCACCATCGAGGACGCCGTGGTGGCCGACCGCGCCGTGCGCGAGCTCATGGGCTCTGAGGTCGGGTACCGCCGCGAATACATCGAAAAGCATGCTCATGATGCTCGATTCTTGGACGCTTAAGGAGGACACGTGGCTGACGATATGAACAACGACGAGCGCGAGTTCGAAGGCGCATCCGAGGGCATGCCCGAGGACCTCAAGCGCCTGCTCGCCCGCGCGAACGAGGACGAGGACGGCGGATACGACCCCGATGCCGACTCCGACGAGGAAGAGGGCGACGACGAGGAGCTCGAGGAGAGCTTTGGCGCCAACGACCGCGGCGAGGACGCCGGCACCGATGTTAACGGCGGCTCCCTGCAGATCAGCGAGTTCGGCCGCGAGATGAAGCAGTCCTTCATCGAGTACTCCATGTCGGTCATTACCGCCCGTGCTCTGCCCGATGTGCGCGATGGGCTCAAGCCGGTCCATCGCCGCATCCTGTACGCGATGAACGAGAGCGGCATCTTCCCCAACCGCCCACACAAGAAGTCCGCGTGGACGGTCGGCGAAGTTATCGGTAAGTACCACCCGCACGGCGACTCCGCGGTTTACTACACGATGGTTCGCCTTGCCCAGTGGTTCTCCATGCGCACGCCGCTCATCGACGGTCACGGCAATTTCGGCAACATCGACGGCGACGGCGCGGCGGCCATGCGTTATACCGAGTCCCGCCTGGCAAAGCCCGCCATGGAGCTCCTACGCGACTTGCAGAAGGATACGGTCGACTGGCAGCCCAACTACGATGAGTCCCTCGCTGAGCCCACCGCCCTGCCCGCGCGCTTCCCCAACTTGCTGGTCAACGGCAGTCAGGGCATCGCGGTCGGCATGGCGACCAACATCGCACCGCACAATTTGAACGAGGCCGTCGAGGCGACCTGCTACCTTATCGACCATCCCGACGCGACGGTCGACGAGCTCATGCAGATCATGCCCGGCCCCGACTTCCCCACCGGCGCCCTCATCATGGGTACCGACGGCATCCGTCAGTCCTACGAGACCGGACGCGGCTCCATCACGGTGCGCGCCAAGGCACATGTGGAGTCCACCAAGACCGGCCGCAGTCGCCTCGTTTTCACCGAGATTCCGTACATGGTGAACAAGGGCACCTTGCAGGAGAAGATCGCGAGCCTCGTCAACGAGAAGCGCATCGAGGGCATTTCCGATATGCGCGATGAGTCCACGCAAAAGGGCCTGCGCCTCGTCATCGAGCTCAAGAAGGGCGTCATCCCGCAGGTCGTGCTCAACAACCTGTACAAGTACACCTCCCTGCAGACGACCTTCGGCGCAAACAACCTTGCGCTCGTGAACGGCGTGCCCAAGTGCCTGTCGCTGCGTGAGATGCTCTCGCACTACATCGACCACCAGGTCGACGTCGTGACCCGCCGCACCCGGTTCGACCTCAAGAAGGCCCAGGCCCGCGCTCACATTCTCGAGGGCTACCTCATCGCGCTCGACCACATCGACGAGGTCATCTCCATCATCCGCTCCTCGCAGACGGACGCGGAGGCCTCCGCGCGCCTCATCGAGCGCTTCGGCTTCACGCCCGAGCAGACCACGGCCATCCTCGAGATGAAGCTCCGCCGTCTCACCGGCCTGGAACGCGACAAGATCGAGGAAGAGCTCGCCGGCCTGCGCCGCGCCATCGCCTACTACGAGGACCTGCTCGCGCACGAGGAGAAGATCCTCGGCGTGATCAAGGAAGAGATGCGCGAGATCGCCCGCAAGTTCGGCGACAAGCGCCGCACCCAGATCACCGGTGCCGAGAAGGACCTGAATGTCGAGGACCTCATCGCCGACGAGGACATGGTCGTCACCATCACCCACACCGGTTACGTCAAGCGCATCCCGGTGGCCGCGTATCGCGCGCAGAAACGCGGCGGCAAGGGCGTCTCGGGAGTGAGCCTCAAGGAAGACGACGTCATCGACGAGATGTTCATCGCCAGCACCCATGAGTACGTGCTGTTCTTCTCCACGCGTGGCAAGGTGTACCGCCTCAAGGTGCACGAGCTGCCCGAGGGCACGCGTCAGGCGCGCGGCACCGCTATCGTGAATCTACTGCCGTTTGAGGACGGCGAGAAGATCGCTTCTGTCATTTCTTGCCGCGAGTTCCCTGAGGACGAGTACCTCATGTTCGCCACGGCGGGTGGCATGGTAAAGAAGACGGCTATGGCGGCCTACGACCGTTCCCGCCGCGACGGCATTATCGCCATCAACATCAAGAGCGGTGACCGCCTGCTGGGCGTGCGCCGCGTGAAGCCTGGCGACAAGATCATCATGGCGACCACCGCCGGTAAGGCCATCATGTTCTGCGAGGACCAGGTGCGCGCCACTGGCCGCGACACGAGCGGCGTGCGCGGTATCAGCATGAAGGGCGACGCCGAGGTTCTGGGCATGGAGATCACCAGCGGCCAGGGCGAGCTTTTCGTGATCACCGAGCGCGGTTACGGCAAGCGCACCCCGGTTTCCGACTACCCGGAGCAAAACCGCGGCGGACAAGGCGTCTACACGATTCAGATGACCGAGCGCAAGGGCGCACTGGCGGCCATGAAGGTCGTGGGTCCGCAGCATGAGCTCTTTATCATTACCGAGGGCGCGACGGTCATTCGCGTCAAGACCGCCGAGATTTCCCAGACCGGTCGTGCCACACAGGGAGTGAAGATGATGAGCGTGGATGACGGCGACCGCGTGACGGCTGTGGCTCGCATGACGAGCGCCAAGAAGGAGGCCGAGGATTCCGACGAGACAGAGGGCGGGGATTCATCCGACTTGGTGGCCGAAGGCGAGACGGATGCCGAGGCTCCCGGCAGCGAGGTCCGCGTGGACATCGGATCCGGCAGCGAGCCACTTGAGGACACGATGGACGAGTAGTCCCGTTTGACACAGCGCACTTCACCAGAAAGGCCCCGTAAAGGGGCCTTTCTGGTGGGTGGCGTGCCCGCCCCCCCCGCCGAAATGCACAAATGCGGGGATAAAAGGCGAAGGTGGAAGTATGGGAGAAATGCATCAATTCCCTGACCTGCATGTTTTTCATCCTGGGAACCGCATATGCTCTGCAGATCCCGAGATTATCCCCGCATTTGCGTATTTCCGTGCGCCTCGTGGCTCCTGAGGGTGATTTTGCGCACGGACCCGGCATCCCTTCGTGCCTTAAGCGTCGCCAGGGGGCGACGGCCCCGCCCTCCGCGGGAAAGGGTGCGCGCTTTCGCGCCGGGTGTTCATACGTGGGTACAAGGTTTCTGTGGTCGACAGGCGCGGGGGAGGCCGTGGGGATGACGCTCAAAGAAAAAGCGCGGGTGCTGGCCGGCGCATCGCATTGGCGTACGCACGCACTGCGTGCATGCGGCATCGAGTCGCTTGTACTTTCCGACGGTCCGCACGGTCTGCGTAAGCAGGAGGGGAACGCTGACCACCTGGGCATTGCCGAAAGTCGTCAGGCAACATGTTTTCCCACGGCCTCGGCGCTCGCGTGCTCGTTCGACCCCAATCTCGTCCGGCGTGTTGGCGCGGCTATTGGCGAGGAGGCCCGCAGGCAGGGAGTCGACGTAGTCCTCGGGCCGGGGGTGAACATCAAGCGTCACCCACTATGTGGCCGCAATTTTGAGTATTTCAGTGAGGATCCCCTGATATCCGGCGAGTTGGGTGCCGCTATGGTGTGCGGCATCCAAAGCAAAGGAGTCAGCGCATGCCTTAAACATCTGGCTGGCAATAGCCAGGAGCACGCACGCATGGTCTCCGATTCCGTTATCGACGAGCGTACGTTACGCGAGCTGTATCTGGCGCCCTTCGAGCGCGTTATTCGCCGGTCGCATCCATGGAGCGTCATGACGGCGTACAACAAACTTAACGGCGTGTATTGCTCCGAGCACGAGTGGCTTCTGCGGGATGTGCTTCGCGGCGAGTGGGGGTTTGACGGTGTAGTTGTGAGCGACTGGGGAGCCATGAGCTCGAGCGTCTCCTCTGTGCGCGCCGGTCTCGACCTGTGCATGCCCGGCCCCCGCGCTGATCACGCGCGCGCCCTGGTAGAGGCGGTCAACGCCGGAGAGCTGGACGAGCGCCACGTAACGGAGGCGGTCGGTCATATCGCGCATCTCTCATGTAGGGTTGATGAAGGACGCCGCGCCGTTCCCGCGAGTACGCTGCCCGATGAGGAGTTGTATCGATCCCATGCCGACCTTGCCCGGGAGGCCGCCTCGCAAAGCGCGGTGCTCCTTAAAAACGAGGGCGCGCTGCCGCTTGAGACTTCGCAATCGGTGGCGGTGATCGGTGCCTTTGCCCGCATGCCTCGCTACCAAGGTTCGGGCTCATCGCGCATCAATCCAAAGTTCATCGACAATCTGTGGTATCGATTGGAGCAACGGGGTTTTGCCGCGCGCTATGCGGACGGCTACGAACCGATTATGGGCGAGACGAGCGAGCGACTCCTGCGTGATGCGGAGCAGGCCGCAGCGCACGCGGATGTTGCGGTCGTGGTTGCGGGCCTTCCCGCGCGATACGAATCCGAGGGTTTCGATCGCAAACTCATGACCATGCCCAAAGGTCAGGTCGAGCTGATCGAGCGAGTGTGTGCGGTGAATCCGCGGACGGTGGTGGTGCTGCAGGGCGGCGCCCCCATGGAAATGCCCTGGCGCGACAAGCCTGCTGCAATTCTGCTTATGTACCTCTCGGGCTGCCAGGGCGGCGGTGCCGCCGTTGACATCCTTGCGGGTGATGTCAGCCCCAGTGGCAAGCTGGCGGAAACCTGGCCTATCTGTCTGGGAGACACCGCGCTGGGAGTAACGTATCCCGACATGGACCGCGAGGTGTACTATCGCGAAGGGCCATTTGTGGGATACCGATATTACGACGCGGCGAATATCGAACCGGCGTATCCGTTTGGCTTTGGGATGTCGTATACGTCGTTTGCCTACCGCGACCTCGAACTCACGCAGAGGTGCGTGCGCCTAACGGTGGAAAACACCGGAGCGTACCGCGGCGCCGAGGTAGTGCAGCTCTATGTGGCTCCCGCCCCCGGCGTGGTTCCATCGCCCTGCCCGCCGCAGCACCTGATTGCGTTTGAGAAGGTCGTGTTGTCGCCCGGCGAATCCAACCGCATCGAATTCGCTCTTGATGACGAGGCGTTTCGCGTTTGGGACGTGCAAGATCATGCGTGGCGCGTATGGCCCGGCGCATACGAGGTACGCGCCGCCGCCTCGAGCAGAGATGTGCGCCTCTCGGGATGGATCGACGTTCCCGCACCGACGCCCCAAGGCGACGCTGGGGGTGCCACCTCAGTGGCTCCGGCCCTTCCTAACATGTATGCTCAACCTTATCCGGGATGCTTCACATCGTTGGGGGCGATTGCCGCATTTGAGGGCCTTTATAGCTCCCCGCTGCCCGTCCGCCCACCGGTCGTCCCGTTCACCGTCGATTCTACCGTTGAGGACATGGAAGCGAGCTGGCTCGGTCGCCGTATGTTTCGCATCATCGATTGGGTGATGGCAGATCCCACCAGCAAGATGGATCATATACAGCGCACCATGATGAAGGAGATGGCGGCAGACATGCCGCTGCGGTCGCTTACTACCAGCGGTGTACCGCTCGGCGCCGTTGAGGGGTTCGTGAACATGCTGAACGGGCGCTACCTCTCAGGGTTCATGCGGATCATTCACGCACTCGTCCGCAGCATTCGCGAGAGATGAGGAGACCGCACGACAAAGAAAACGGCCGAACCCGCATCGGGCTCGGCCGCCATGGTTGGGATGATGACCCAATCCTAGAAATCGTCGGGGCTCAGGTTTTTGACAAACTCATCGAAGCGCTCGATTTCCTCTTGCGACGACTGCTCATCGCGCGCGGCTTGGTACGAGATGCTTCCGGCGCGGTTCATGACATCGTCTTCAACGTAAATGGGTGCGTTTGAGCGCGTGGCGAGGGCGAGGGCATCGCTCGGACGGGCATCGAGTTTAATCTCGCGCACGCCATCGCCTTGCTCCGACACCTTGGACTCCGCGGCATTCCCCGTGCACTCAAGTACGATGTCGGCATAAAACACAGGTGCATCCCAACGGTTGATCTCCACGCGTTCCACGCGGGCTCCCAACTCCTTAACGGTGTTGAGCAGCAGGTCGTGCGCTATGGGTCGCGGAGCCGCCTTGTCGGAGTCGATGCCATTGCCAATAGAGGCGGCCTCGTAGGCTCCGGTTTGGATGGACAGCGCTCGCAGGGGCGCATCGGCGGTGGCGCCGTTTTTGCGCTCGCGCAGGACGACGACGGAGGGCACCGGTCCCGAGGCCATGACGATGCTTTCGATATCGACGCGAATCATGCAAACCTCCAGATGTGCACGGCGAGTTGCGGACGGTGAACAGACATAATACCCAAATGTCGCGATGAAGCCAGACTCGATCGCAGTCCGTGTATTTGTTCACATTGGGGCCCTCTGAGCCCGTGGGAAATTCGCCCTCAAAAAGCCGTCCTCAAAAATAATGAAAAAAGGTGTTGACGCGCCTTTGGTGCCTGGGCTATATTAATCCCCGCGTTGGACCTGTAGCTCAGTTGGTCAGAGCGTCCGGCTGATAACCGGGAGGTCACAAGTTCGAACCTTGTCAGGTCCACCACCTCTTTCGCAATAAACACCCCAGCGAGAGCCGAGTCGCCGCTGGGGTGTTTATTACTACAGTGGGGGTTTAGCTCAGCTGGGAGAGCGCGGGCTTTGCAAGCCTGAGGTCAGGGGTTCGATCCCCCTAACCTCCACCATATGAACTGATGGGGCATCGGCATAGTCGGTGCCTTTTTGCTTTTAAGGAGCAGGTCATGGCAGACGAGATGAACGACGTGCAGCAGGACGAGGTTTCCCCCGAGCTCGATTCCATGGTGTGTGATCTGCTCGACGGCTATCTCAATGCACTTGCCGACGGCGAGGATCTCGGTGTGGTCCTCATTGCCGAGGATGCTCGTGCCAATCGCTATCAAGCTTGCTTTACCGAGGATGGCCCCGAGGCGTGCCTGGAGGGTGCCAAGCATTTTGTCGAGTCGAACGCGACGGGCATCCAGTCCGATCACGTTGGCCCGCTCGATCGCTACGCCATCGCCTACGCAGGTGGTGTGGAGCTCGACTGCGAGTTCCAAGATGCCATCGTCGTGAGCTTTTACCAGCGCGGCATGTCCCTGGGCTATTCGGCATATGTACTCTACGAGGGTGCCGGAACTGGTGAGAATTTCCGTTGGTGCGATCCCGAGCCTGCTGGCGAAGAGCCCCCGCTGTTGTAGGCCGTCTGCGCCACATCGCGCGGTGCAGGCGCCCCATTCTTTGTCACACTTATGTGTAGGGCGGCAAAACCGCTGGATACAACAGCTTGTGAGCGTCACAACAGATACAATACCGCCGTGCAAAAACCGATTACCGACTATGTTGGGCGCTTTGCCGGATGAAGGCTTGCGCATCGAAGAGCTAAAGGATAAGGGGAAGCCCATGCGCGTAGATAATCTGCGAGACATCGCCATCATCGCCCACGTCGACCATGGCAAGACTACTCTGTGCGACAAGTTGCTGCGCGCCGCCGGCGCCTTCCGCGCCAACCAGGAGGTGCAAGACCGCGTGCTCGACTCCAACGATCAGGAGCGCGAGCGCGGCATCACCATTCTCGCCAAGAACATCTCCATCGATTACAACGACGTCAAGATCAACATCATCGATACCCCCGGCCACGCCGACTTCGGCGGCGAAGTCGAGCGCGTGCTGCGCATGGCCGATGGCGCGCTGCTGCTCGTCGACGCTTTTGAGGGCCCGATGCCCCAGACCCGCTTTGTGCTGCGCCACGCCATCGACACCGGCCTCTCCATCATGATCGTCATCAACAAGATCGACCGTCCCGGTGCTGATCCCGAGAAGGCATACAACGATTGTCTGGATCTCATGGCCGACCTCGGTGCCACCGACGAGCAGCTTGAGTTCGCCATGGAGCACGTTGTGTACTGCTCGGGCGTAAACGGCTACGCCCGTCTCGACCCCGAGGACGGCAACATGGACATGTATCCGCTCCTCGACATGATCGTGAACGACCTCCCCGCGCCTGAGGTGGACATCGACGGACCGCTCGCCATGCAGTGCGTCACCATCGACCACTCCAACTTCGTTGGCCGCATCGGCATCGGCCGCGTGTACTCCGGCACTATCCACACGGGTGACCAGATTCTCGTCGTGAAGAACGATGGCGAGCGCAAGACGGCTACCGTCAAGCAGCTCTTCACCTTCGACTATCTGGGCCGTACCGAGTGCTCCGAGGTGAGCGCCGGTGACCTGGCGGCTGTGGTTGGCGTGGACAACACCGACATCGGCGACGTGTATACCGATCCCGAGAATCCCGTCGAGCTCGACCCCATCGAGATCGACCCGCCCACTCTGTCCATCGTGTTCGAGGCCTCCACGTCTCCGCTCGTGGGGCGCGACGGCGACATCGTGGGCGCTCGCCAGCTCAAAGAGCGTCTGTTCAACGAGCGCGAGAACAACGTGACCATGCGCATCGAGGAGCTGCCCGATAAGAGCGGCGTTGAGGTGAGCGGTCGTGGCATCCTGCATCTTTCCGTTCTCATGGAGACCATGCGCCGCGAGGGCTACGAGTTCCAAGTTGGTCGCCCGCGCGTTCTGTTCAAGAAGGATGAGAACGGTACCCTGCAGGAGCCCATCGAGCAGGCCGTCGTGGAGTGCCCCGACGAGTACGCCGGCAAGGTTATCGAGATCTTCGGCAACGCCGGTGGCACTATGACCGGCATGGAGACGGGCACGTCCGTCACTCACGTTGAGTTCCGCATCCCCACCCGCGGCATCATGGGTCTCAAGAACCGCATCCTCAACGTCACGCACGGCGAGGGCGTGTTCTACCACACCTTCCTCGAGTATGGCCCGTATGCCGGCGAGATCGGCGGCCGCAAAAACGGCGCCATGATCGCCATGACCACCGAGAAGGCCGTCGCCTACGCTTTGGGTACCCTGCAGGAGCGCGGTTCCCTGTTCGTTGAGCCGGGTACCGAGTGCTACGAGGGCATGCTCGTGGGCGAGCGCAGCCAGCCGGGCGACATGGTCGTGAACATCGCGCGCACCAAGAACCTGGGCAATCAGCGTTCTTCCACCGCTGACATCTCGGTGCAGCTTGTGCCGCCACGCACCTTCTCTTTGGAGGAGGCGCTTGAGTACATCATCGACGACGAGCTGGTCGAGGTCACCCCCAAGAACATTCGCATGCGCAAGCGCCTGCTGAACGCCACCGACCGCAAGAAGGCGGCGAACCGCGCCGTCAAGTAATCGAATAGTGCAATGGTGCAATTGAGGACGTACCCCAATTGCACCATTTTAGGTAGGCTTCGCGCCGGCCTGGCTTCATTCGCACGATAGGGGACGGGGCCGATTCACAGGTATGCTGGTACACTGGCATGCATATGGATCGGTCCCGTCCCTTTTCCATTACATGCGGGGCGGAGTTTTGAGGTGAGTCATGAGCGAGGAATTTGAGCCGGTAGAAGGGTGTGCGGGATGCGTTGCCAACACCGCTGTCGAGGATGCGGTTGCCGTCGAGGCTCCGCACTTCGCGCCGGGTGGATCCGACAGCGCCCCCTCATCCACGCCCAACGATGACGGTGAAAAGGACGTTGGAGCCCCTACGCCTGAGGGCCTCGCCGCTATTCACGCCCGCAACGATTGGTTGATTGCAGCGGACCAGGCCCTCGCCGACCTGCGCCGTCGGTCGACGGACGGCAAGCTCACCTCTCCCGAGCGCTGGGTGAAGCGCGCGTTCGCGCCGGCGGGCGTGGATGCGAAAGCGTTCGGGGACGAGCTGCTCTCCTATATTGAGGAGCATCCGCATGCAGAGGACTCCCCTGCAATCGGCAGGCGGGAAGTGCCTGTGGGGTATGATGATCGTCCCGAGCTCGATGAGCTGGGCCTGGATGATCCTCTAACCGAGCCCGACGTGACGGATATCGTGGTGCTGTACGGCAAGTCCGGGGTGTACCTGTACTCCAAGCCGATCATGTCCCACAGCTTTGCCCATGCACTGTTCAACACGGCGGAGGGGGATGACCTAGCGACGTTTGCGGATGTGATTCGCACGGAGTCTCGCGTGTATCCGCGGCCTACGGCGGCGTCTGACTTCCTCAACAGCCCTTACTTGTGGTCCGCCTCGAAGGTTACCGAGCTCTACGAGCGCGCGACAGGCGACGACGCGTATGCGGACATTGAGCTCACCACGACCAGCTTGAACGAGTCGTTCTTCTATTCCACGCGCCATCTGAGCCCTGCGCAGGGCAAGGCGTTGGCCGAATGGTACGGCGTGGAGAAGTTCCGCAATCCATAGGAGTTCGAGCCGCCTGCCGTGCCATTGGACGTGCCATTTGGGCACGCCTCCTCGACATGTGTACCAAACGACTTACCAAACGACTACGTCCCCGATTGGGAATGGGAGAAGGGAAACGTTTATGGCAAAGCGCCGTCTGACCGAGGACACACCGTTTTTGCGCACGCCCGACATGTACCAGATCGAGAACGACGCGCCCATCACGGAGTACTCCGAGCGTTCGCTCGACCTCATCGCCGATGCCAAAAACGGCGGCATCCCCGACGGGGCCAATGCGTTTTGCAGCGTGGGCAAGGAGAAGCGCGGCACGGTGCAGATGCAACTGTTCGCGCAGATCGACCCCGAAACCGAGACCTTCGTCGAGGTGGGCTTTCGCAGCCACGGCTGCCTCGCGGCCATCGCCTGTGCTACCGCGCTCGCCACGATGTTGCGCGGCAAGACGTTCGAGGAGGCACTCGCCATAAGTAAGGAGGACATCCTCGAGGCAGTGGGTGGCCTGCCGAATGGCCGCAAGTACACCCTCACCTACGCCATCGAGGCCGTGCGTGCCATCATCGGCGATTACCTGTTACGCATCAAGGGGTGCAACCTTGCCCAGCTCAACGAGGTTATCAGGTGCGAAAGCATGTGCCCTAACTGCCTGCTCACCGAGAATTGCTCCCTGCGCGACGAGCGTGTGGACCAGGAGCTGCGCGAAGTCGGAGAGATCGAGTAGCGCCACGCGCCGACACGGGCTGGTGTCCGAGTACGGTCGCCCTTCTCAGGTACGTAAGAACAATGCTCATTATTCTCCAAATAGAATAATGAGCATCTGCGGCTTAAACGCCTTATTCAGGCATAATTGAACGTGTCTGCATGTGCGCATTTTCGCCGCGCACAGTGCTTCAAGGTTCCGCGGGTGTAGCCTCACCCGTGAAGCAAATAGGGGAGGGAACTATGAAAGAGAACACCGCCATGGAGCAGGTCGGCTCCGGTGCGGATCGTCTCGACTCCTTCTTTACCCGTCGTGGGTTTGTGAAGGTGTCGGGCGCGTTCGTGGCTGGCATGGTGGCGCTGGGGTTGCTCCCGGATTCCGCCGCCGCGGCCCCCACGAGCTCAAAGGGCGAGGTCGATTACTACGCGACCCCGGCCCACGTGCTCAAGGTCAACCGTGCTCGCTGCACCGGTTGCCAGCGCTGCGAGATGATGTGCACCCTGCAAAACGATGGTGCATCTCAGCCCGCCGCCGCCCGCATCCACGTGCACGACGGCTTCAACTTCGGCTCCGACTGGGAGTCCTTCGACGGCATTTACTATTCCTGCGAGTGGCAGATCCGCGCCTGCCACATGTGCACAACCGCTCTTTGCCAGACGTCGTGCCCGCATGGGGCCATCATCACCATGGAGAACGGCACGCGCACCGTCGACCCCGACAAGTGTGTGGGCTGCGGTACCTGCGTCGCCGCCTGCCCGTGGCACATGCCCGTGGTGAACACCGAGACCCACAAGTCCACCAAGTGCATCGCCTGCGGCCGTTGCGCCGACCAGTGCCCCAACGGCGCTCTCGAGCTCATCAAGTGGGAGAACGTGAACCACTCCTCCGGTCCCACCCGTTCCGAGATCAAGTGGCCCTACGTCAGCGAGGTCCAGGACTTCGTCGGCGGCGGCAAGATCGCCCAGTAAAGGAGAAGCGCAATGGCTGAAACCTCTTACGGTTGGGCTGGCTGGATCGCCCGCGTCAACCTTACGAGCGGAGATATCACCGAAGAGTCCGATGTCGAGATGCAGAAGGACTACATCGGCGGTATGGGCTTCGCGAACAAGATCATGTACGACGAGGTCGGCCCCGAGGTCGATTGGATGGACGAGGAGAACAAGGCCGTTCTCGCCGTCGGTCCCTTGACCGGTTCCGGTGTGCCGTTGGCGGGCCGCTCCACCTGGGCGTCCCTGTCCACGTTCACGACTGACCATCTCGTGGTCGACATGCACTGTGGCGGTCAGCTCGGTGCCATGCTCAAGTACTCGGGCCACGACGGCCTGATTATCGAGGGCAAGTCCGACAAGCCCGTTTACATTTTCATTGACGACGACAAGATCTCGATTGAGGACGCCTCCGCCCTGTGGGGCAAGGGCACGCGCGAGACTACTGAGGCCCTGTGCAAGAAGCATGGTGCCGAGTGCTGCGTCGCCGCTATCGGCCCCGCCGGCGAGAACCTGCTGCCTTACGCCTGTGTGATGAATACCCGTTCCCACTCCGCCGGTGCCGGCCTGGGAGCCGTCTTTGGCGTCAAGAATCTCAAGGCCGTCGTTATCCGCGGCACCAAGGCGGTGCACGTGGCCGACCCGCAGATGGTCGCCGACCTTTCCGACTACATGATCGCCCAGGTCATCGGCTCCAACAACAACCACGTCGTCCCGAGCACCCAGCAGTCTTGGGCTGAGTACTACGACGCCGGTTCCCGTTGGACCGCCAAGAAGGGCCTTTATTGGGCTGCCGCCGAAGGTGGTCCCATCGAGACTGGCGAGCCCAAGCCGTTTGAGCCCAACACCATGGGATACCGCTGCATGAAGTCCACCAAGGACATGGGCCCCGCCGCCGAGAAGTACACGGTCAAGATGGCCGGCTGCCACGGCTGCCCCGTTCGTTGCTACGCACAGGTGCACGTGCCGTTCGTCCAGGAGAAGACCGGTTACGAGTCCCAGGGCAACACCTGCGTGCCCAACTTCCCCTTCACGGCCTATATGCAGTCCTTCCTCAAGGCCGAGGGGATCTACGAAGAGGATGGCAAGACCCTGACCGACCTCTCCGTGAACTACAACATGCTTATCTCCGCCACGGTCGATGACCTTGGCCTGTGGTGCAACTATGCCCAGCTCTACCGCGACTTGGCCTACACCTACTCCGCGGGCATCCTCGAGAAGCACGTTCCCGCCGAGCAGATGGCCGAGTACAACTTCGACGCGATTCTCCATGGCGGCGATCCCTCCAGCTTTGTGAAGATCCTGCTGGACATCGCTTCCAACGATACGGAGAACAAGCCGATCTCCTGGCTCGGCCACGGTCCCATCGTGTGGACCAAGGAGTGGGGCTGCGAGGATTGGTTCGACAACGCCAAGTCCGCGCTCATCAACTACCGCGGTTGGCCGGTCCACCACTCCATCGAGTGCTTCGGCCAGACTGGCGGTCTGTACAACATGATGTTCAACCGCGATGACATGATCCACTCCGCCGTCAACTTCCAGGGCTGCGGTCTGCCGCAGGAGCTCAAGGAGGAGATGGCTGCCGAGATGTGGGGCGAGGGCGCTATCGACGCCACCAAGGATTACACCCCCATGAACGAGGCTAAAGCCGAGTTCGCCTGGTGGAGCATCGTCACCGACGTTCTGCACGACTCCCTCGTCCTGTGCAACTGGGTATGGCCGATGGCCATGGCCCCCGCCAAGGAGCGCAGCTATCGCGGCGACCTGGACCTCGAAGCCCAGTTCTACACCGCGGTCACCGGCCAGAAAGTCACCATTGACGACCTGTACAAGGCTGGTGAGCGTATCATGACGCTCCAGCGCGCCAACACCGTGCGCGGCATGAAGGACAAGGACGGCAACGTGGGCTGCAACGACATGCGCAATGTCCATGATGTCATTACCGAGTGGGTCTTCGAGAAGGATCCGGATATCGAGCCCTTCACCCCTGGCACCGACAAGATGGAGCGCAAGGACTGGAAGAAAGCCCTTACCATGCTCTATAAGCGCTTTGGCTGGGACGAAAAGCTCGGCTGCCCCACCAAGGAGTGCCTGAACGACCTTGGCATGAGCGATATCGCCGAGGATCTTGAGTCGCGCGGTCTGTTGACCGAGGGTGGCACCTCGTACGACAAGCGCACGCGCACGTACGACCATATTCTTGAGAAGTACTGCGGCGACAACCCGGCGCTGTCTGCGTAGACCGTCTGATCTAGAGGAGCAAGTATGGCTGATGAGATCAAGGGGACGAGCGCGGCCGAGGCCACGCCCGAGACTCCCAAGAAGAAGCGCGATTGGAAGGGCAAGCGCCTGCCCATCGTGATTGCCGTCGTGGTGGCGGCGACCGTTCTCGGCGTTGCCGGCTGGGCCTGGCGTGCTACCCCCGGTTACTGCGACGCTCTGTGCCACAGCACCATGGGCAAGTATTACGACACGTTCGAGAATCAGACCGATTCTTTGGCGTATGCCCACAAGGCCGTTGTGAATGGAAAGTGCCTTGACTGCCATGAGAACACCCTGGGCACCTCTGCCCGCATGGTGCAGTCCCAGCTGACCGGCGATCACGATACGCCGCTCGCCAAGGTGACCTATACCAATGAGTTCTGCCTGCAGAGCGGTTGCCACGCTGGTGCCGGCATCATGCCCGGCGCGAGCGAGTCTTCCACGAAGGACCTCTCGTTTGATCCGCATAGCGATTACCACGGCGTACAGCAGTGCAATTCCTGCCACCGCATGCACGACCAGAGCGTCTTCACGTGTGCCGGTTGCCACCAGGTTGGTGCCTGGGAGGGCGAAGGTGGCATTCCCGAGGGCTGGAGCAAGGTTGACCTGGGCGACGGCCAGCAGGGTGCCGTGCCGGATGGCTGGACCACTCCATTCCTGTTCGAGGCTTCCGAATAGGGCACTCAACAAGAACGACCGAAAAGGGCGGGCCTTTAGGGTCCGCCCTTTCCATAACGATGACAAGATGGAGTCATGTTGCCGATACATGCTGTGTGGCATACTGGCAGCAGTGAAAAATGTTAGGGAAAGGCACCTTTGTGATCGATCTTGATTTCAAACCGCGCGGCGTGTGCGCCCGTATGATTCACGTGGAACTCTCGGATGATGGCTCGACTATCGAAAATGTGGCGTTCGACGGAGGCTGCAACGGTAACCTCAAGGCCATCGGTAGGCTTGTCGCCGGCCAACCGGTCGATTCCATCGTCGAGCTTTTGCAGGGAAACACCTGCGGGCCGCGTAAGACCTCTTGTGCCGATCAACTCACGCTTGCCTTGCGCGAAGCACAGGCCAAGGTTCGGGCGTAGCTGCCATGAAAACTAGGGAGTACCATTTCGATTCGCGGACCGATCGCCGTGCCACTGCTTCTCGCAGCGTGAGCCGCCGAACGCTGTTCAAGGGAACTGCGGCCGCCGGAGCAGCGCTCACGGCAATATCCCTTGTGGGTTGTGGATCAGATGGCGGCGCTGCGAATGTGAGCGGTGAGCCGCAGGTCATCACTGACGACTCGAAGATCACCAACGTCACCGATGACTTCGAGGGGGTGGACAACACCCTGACCGCCCAATACGAATGGGACCTTCCCTTGGGCACTGTCCCGTTCCACTGCGAGGGGTCGTGGGCGGCACTGCTGGAGGCCCCGGCGAGCGCCCGCACGATCAACACGCTCGGCATCATTTCTCTCGCCAGCGGAAACACGTCGACTCTGGTGTCGGAACCGGTAGCGGGAAAGACCCATGCGTTCCACGATGTTCGCTGCTCGGAGCAGGTGTACGCGTGGGTTGAAATGGATTATGCGGCGGGAGCTTGGGTACTCATTGCCCAGGCACTCGAGAACGGGGTGCTTGTTGGAGATCCTGTTGAGCTCGACAAAGGCGACGCCGATTGGGAGCCGGCGCGTTTTACCGCAACGGGTTCTTCGGTCATCTGGCAGAAAATGCCCTTTGCGACGGGAGCCAAGAGCTCGGAGTTCTCCCATTGCTACCTGTGGAACGTGGGAGACGAAAAGGGTGAGGACCTGTACGAGAGTCCCGGTCGATTTGCGACGTGGCCGCGTGTGAGCGACGGTTACCTCACCATCGCCCCCCGCGTCAATTCCGATGATGGTACATATTACGGGCTCACCGCGCTTGACCTGCAGAATAACAATAAGGTTGCCGCCCAGCTGGTCATGCCCGAAACGGTCAGTCCCTTCGAAGCTGTGTTCATGGGCGAAAGTTTTGCCTTTTCGGTCGAGGCAAACTACGGATACGGCGGCAGCCTGGGGAACATGGGCACGTTCATCGGCAACTCGGGTGGTCCGTTCGTATATTTGAGCCGCGAGCCGCTCGCCTGCGTCACGGGCAAGGGGAGTCTGTACGTCATCAAAGCCCAGTCCTCGCATTTTGTGGTCGACACAAGTGCCCAGACCTATGCAATCCTCACGGCCCCAGATAAGGCGCTTGATTTTGGCGACTATCCGGCAAGCGAGGGAACGACGGATCGTCTGGTGACGTATGCCACCGTGCGAGGTGACGACGGCTTACCGGCGTTGGTGCGTCTGCGGGTGTTCGCCCTGTAAAGCGCGCCTGCTATCCAATGCCGCCCGCGCCAATGATTGAGCACTCCGCAGATTGGGCATACTTCGTTAAAGGTGTGCGCCATTTGTGTGCGCTAGAATAAAACGACGTTTGTTTGCGAGACGAGGAGGCCGCCCATGGCTTCAGATGCACGTAAGATTTTGTTGGTTGAGGATGAAAAGGCCATCCGCGACGCGGTGGCAGCCTATCTTGAGCGTGAAGGTTATTGGGTCGTGGGTGTTGGCGACGGTCAATCCGCCGTTGAGGAGTTCGAGAAGCACCAGTTTGACCTGATCGTGCTCGACCTTATGCTCCCTAAGCTTTCCGGTGAGCGTGTGTGCCGTGCCATCCGTGACACCTCTGATGTGCCGATTATCATGCTTACCGCTAAGGGAGAGGTTGAGGATCGTATCATCGGCCTCGAGCTCGGTGCGGACGACTACCTCATCAAACCCTTCTCCCCGCGTGAGCTCGTGGCGCGCGTGCGCGCCTTGTTCCGCCGCACTCACCTTGCCGACGAGCCGCAGGTCGAGGTCCTCGACTTTGGCGATCTGGTCATCGATATCTCTGGGCACAAGATTCTTGTTGAGGGCAAGGAAGTTGACCTCACCGCATCCGAGTTTAAGCTCCTCACCACGCTCGCTCGCCATCCCGGCCGCGTGTACAACCGTATGGAGCTCGTGGAGAAGGTTCTCGGTTACGACTTTGAGGGCTATGAGCGCACCATCGATAGTCACGTGAAGAACCTGCGCGCCAAGCTGGGGGATGATCCCAAAAAGCCCAAGTGGCTCTATACCGTGCACGGTGTCGGATATCGTTTTGAGGCATCCGCGCAGCCTGACAAGGCGGACAAGTAACACGACTCACGCCGGGCGCCGCATCACGTGGCGCCCATTTTATGTGGTGCGGTAGGGGGATTCATGGAGCGCCTGGTCATTGGAAAACACGGAGCCGAGGCGGAGCAGCCGTCGCCGCGAGCGAGTTGGAATACGCCTCATCCCATGCCGCGGTCGGGCATGAGCTATGGCGGGCGCATGGCGCTCTCGTTCGCCATGACATCGCTTGTAACGGTCGTTATCTTGGCACTCGTGGTCACGGTGGTTTGGGGTGGCGCGTTTTCGGATTACACACGTGCCAATGTCGAGGAGATTGCCCAAGTTGCCGCCGAGAAGCTCGCCGAGCGATACGAGGATGCCGGCGAGTGGAGCGTCGATGCCATTAAGACCGTGGCGGAGTCAAGCACCCTGTCAGACGACATCGGTATGCAGGTCAAAGATGCCGGTGGCGCTATCATGTATGACGACACGTGGCCTGCCGCCGCAATGGCGAGTACTGCCGACAAGTCAGATGGAGGGCTGGGCACCCGCAGCCCCGTTTCTAAAGCCCCAACCGATCCCGAGTCCGCCGTGGTCGCCCCCATCGTGGATAGCAATGGGGGCGAGATCGGCTCTCTCCGTCTTTGGGTGTTGGGTAGTGATGCACTGCTCACCAAGGCAGACACGGCGTTTCGCGAGCGGACGTTCAACGCCATGGGACTCGCTGCTTTTATCGCGGTCCTTATGGCGGTGGTGATTGGCTTCCTTGTTTCGCGCATGTTTACCAATCCCGTCCGCACCATCACCGACACCGCCCGCCGGATACGCGAGGGTGATCTTTCGGCACGGACGAACATGCGGGGAGAGGATGAAATCGATCAGCTGGGCGAGACATTCGACGAGATGGCCGCCAGCTTGGAGCGCGACCTCAAGCGCGAACGTCGTCTCACGTCCGACGTGGCTCATGAGCTGCGCACGCCGCTCATGGCCATGCAGGCGACCGTGGAAGCCATGCAAGACGGAGTGTATCCCACAGACGCCGAGCATCTTGAGACGGTCGCCGCGGAGACTCGCCGCTTGGCACGTCTCGTGCAGCAGACCCTCGACCTCTCCCGATTGGAGAATCACACCGCGCCCCTCAGGCTCGACAAGGTCGACATTGTGCAGCTGGCGCAAAACATCGTGAACAATCAGCATCAACTCTTCCACAACAAGGGGCTTCATCTGCGGTTCGTTAATGAGATGCAAGGTCGTTCGGCGGTCATCACGTGCGACGCGGACATGATCACGCAATGCATTATCAACCTTATGAGCAACGCCATGCGCTATACGCCCGAAGATGGATGGGTGGTTGTTTCGATCCATGGCGACCGCAAACATGTGATGGTGACGGTATCAGATACGGGTATTGGCATCGCAAAAGATGATCTTGCGAGGATATTCGGTCGTTTTTGGCGCGCAGATGCCAGCCGCGCTCGTGAGGCAGGCGGTCTGGGCGTTGGCTTGGCCGTGACCAAGCAGATCGTAGAGCGCCATCATGGCTTCATCGCGGTGGAGAGCGAACTTGAAAAGGGTACGACTTTTACGATTCATCTTCCCCGTGAGCTGGAAGAGGAGGCGTCATCCACTACAATGAAATATTAGCTGTGCTATGGCGGTAAAGGAGCGGGACAACGCCGCTGCCGCTCCGCCAGGAACAGGCCGTTGTGAGGGAAGATTTCTCAACAGCGGCGATGACATTCGCGTAAGGAGTTGACGCACATGACCACGATGGAGCGCCGTCCCGATTCCCGGGGCAAGGTCCGTGACATTTACGACGCCGGCGACAACCTGCTCATGGTTGCCTCCGACCGTATCTCCGCATTTGATTACATCTTGCCCGACGAGATTCCCTACAAGGGCGAGGTGCTCAATCGCATCTCCGCGTTCTGGTTCGATAAGTTCGCCGACCTCGTGCCCAACCATATGGTGTCCATCGACACGACCGATTTCCCGGCTGACTTCGCCGATTACGGCGACTATCTGTCCGGCCGCACCATGTTGGTCAAGAAGGCCGAGCCCATCATGATCGAGTGCATCGTTCGTGGGTATCTCACCGGTTCCGGCAAGAAGACCTACGATGCCGACGGAACCGTATGTGGCATCTCCCTGCCCGCCGGCCTCACCGAGGCATCCAAGCTCCCCGAGCCGCTGTTCACGCCGTCCACGAAGGCGGCCATCGGCGACCATGATGAGAACATCTCCTACGAGCGCTGCGTGGAGCTTGTGGGCGAGGACATCGCATCTCAGATCCGCGACCTCTCCCTCACCATCTATAAGGCAGCGGCGGAGTACGCGGCCACGCGCGGCATCATCATCGCCGACACCAAGTTCGAGTTTGGCGTGATTGACGGCAAGGTCACCCTCATCGACGAATGCCTCACGCCCGACTCAAGCCGCTTCTGGCCCGCCGATTCCTACGAGGAGGGCAAGGTCCAGCCCAGCTATGACAAGCAGTACGTGCGCGATTGGCTCAAGGTCAATTGGGACTTCTCCGGTGACGCGCCGCAGCTGCCCGCCGAGGTGATTGAGGGCACGTCCGCGCGGTATCGTGAGGCGTATGAAATCATCACGGGCGAGAAGTTCGTCCCTATGAAGTCCAAGTAAGTATCTAAGGAGAACGAGTAAGTGAGCACCCGTAGCGCCCAAAACAAGCGTACCCAGGAAAAGCTGCAGGGCGAAAACCGTCAGGGAATGGCGCGCAAATCCGCTTCGTCCGCCAAGCCCGCTCGCGCCGCCGGAAGCTCCGTGCGCGTAGTACCGTCGTCGTCCAAGGCCAAGCGCGCCGCAGCGGAGCGCGGCGAGGATCTTTCCGGCTTGTCCAAAGAGGAGAAGAAGGCACGCAAGGCTGAGCTTCGCCGTCAAGAGGACCGGGTGTATACGGCATCGAACGCCCTGCTCAACGAGAACGAGGACTATGTTCGTTTTCGCCGTATCTGGTGGGTGCTCCTCGGCATCGGCATTGCGGCGCTGGTTGGTACATGGGTGGCGCTCGCCGTCTTTGGCAAGGATGGGGCCGATACCCAGCTTGCCCAGACGGTGCAGATGGGGCTGATCATCGTCGCCTACGCTGCCATCATCATCGCGTTCATCTTTGACTTCATGAAGATTCGTCCCATCCGTAACGCCTGCCGTACTGCCGCTTCGGGTATGAGCGAGTCCAAGCTTAATGAGGCGATTGCCCGATCGGTGCAGGATAAGAAGTCCAAGAAATAAGCGCCGTTTGCGAGATTTGCCTCAAGGCGCACTCATGTCGCGAAGGCGTGGGTGCGCCTTTTGCAAAGCGGTGCAATCGGGGGCGTACCCCAATTGCAGCACTGCGTCTCTGGCGTTCAGCAAAAGAAGGGAACAGCATGTTTAGGGCCGAATTAACCGTTGAGGAAGCTCGTTCCGGGATGGCGAACCTCAAACCCAAGCTCGAGCGATATGCCGACTTGATTGTTCGCAAGGGGGTGAATGTCAAGCCTGGCCAGGAGGTCGTGGTGCAGGCTCCCGTTGACGTGGCAGCGTTCGTTCGGCTGCTTGTCGCCCGCGCCTACGCTGTCGGTGCCGGACATGTCACGGTGATTTGGAACGATGATGCGGTGACGCGCCTGACGTACGAGAACGTCGATGCCTCATGGTTTGAGACGGTCCCCGCCTGGCAGCGCGAGCAGCTCGATTCCCTTGCCGAGGCCGGCGCGTGCTTCATCTTCGTCGAAGGGGCGGATCCCGAGGCGCTCAAGGGCATTGACCCCGCCAAACCCGCTGCCGCCTCCAAGGCACGTAACACCCAATGCGTGAAGTACCGACATGGTATGGATTTCAATATCAACCCGTGGTGCATTGCCGGTGCCCCGGTTGCGGCATGGGCGCGACAGGTGTATCCGGGTGTCGAGGACGAGGTTGCGACGTACCGTCTGTGGTGCGCGATCCTCTCCGTTGCCCGCGCTGACGGGGACGATCCCGAGGCCGCCTGGGAGTTGCACAATGCGACGTTCGAAAAGAACTTGCGTCTGCTCAACGAGCGCCACTTCGATCGACTGCACTATACCTCCGCGAATGGCACCGACTTGTGGGTGGGCATGACCGATAAACACGTGTGGGAGGGAGGCTCGAGCAGTACCCCCGATGGCCATGTCTTTTTCCCCAACATCCCTACGGAGGAGGTTTTCACTTCACCGCATTGCGAGCGCGTGGACGGTGTAGTGTACTCCGCATTGCCGCTGGTACGACATGGCAACAAGATCGACCGCTTCTGGTTGCGCTTTGAGAACGGTCTGGTTGTTGATTTTGACGCCGAGGTGGGTCGCGACACCCTGGCGAGCATTCTCGACACCGACGAAGGTGCCCGCCGCTTGGGTGAAGTCGCGTTGATTTCCAAGAACACGCCGATCCGCGAGACGGAGACCCTGTTCTACGACACGCTGTACGATGAAAACGCGAGCTGCCATTTGGCGCTGGGTTCTGGTTTCCCCGAGTGCTACGAGGGCGGTTACGCCATGACGCAGGATGACCTGCGCGACCTTGGCCTGAACAAGAGCGGTACTCACGTGGACTTCATGATAGGAGCAGACGATCTGGACATCATGGGCGTCACCGCCGACGGCGAGGAGATCCCGGTGTTCGTAAACGGCCAGTGGACCTGGGAGTAGCTTGGTTCACCAGATGCCCGGACCCGTCACGAGGTCGAGGGCTTGCGTGCGCCAGTGCGCTACGCCCTCGCCTCCGGCAACCTTGGACATATCGGAAACCTTCGGATCGATGCGCGCGCACGGCGACTGAGTGGAACTTCTTGAGGTTTTTCGTATTGATTTTCCAATATGTCGAGTACACTCTCATATGGGCGGCATAAAACCGCAGGAACGCGACGCTGCATGTAAGTGACTACTTCGGATTTTCCGAGATTGATACGAAAAACCTCAACTTTTACTGCAGGCTGGGGAATGGGATCCCAGGCAAGCCAGTTCAGGCAGCCGCCGCAGTCGGTTGCGGGTGATTCGTAACAGACGGGTTCGTCTGCGTCGCCGCTCCTTTGCTGCAGTGAATCGCTTAGTGGCAAATTCTGCTACAATACGGCACGCGGGTCATTAGCTCAGTTGGCAGAGCAGGGGACTTTTAATCCCAAGGCCCAGGGTTCGAACCCCTGATGACCCACCATTATGAGAAGGCGCGAGGAGCAGCGATGCCCCTCGCGTTTTTTGTTGTAAACGGTAAGGGATGCACGCGGAAGAGAATTGGCAATCCAGTGACAGTGAATAGAACAGGCCATTATGTAACATTAATTGCATATTAGAACTTTTTAAGCAACATAGATGGATAAGCGCGTACAATACTGTGAAACCATACGGCCTTTAAGCCGGTACCGAGAGACCGAAAAGGAGACGAGATGGGTTCAAATCACCCTATGGGTGCTTGCGCATCCGCCCTGCCGCGCACGGCTATGAGCCCCCTGGCTCAACGCATCATGGATTCAACCACAAAAGGCAATACGCTCCCCGCTGTTCTGCTGCTGGCAGATGGCACCGTGTTTTACGGCCGCGCGTGCGGAGCATGCGGAACGGCGACGGGAGAGGTGTGCTTCAACACCTCGCTTGAGGGCTACTTCGAAGTTCTCACCGATCCCAGCTACGCGGGACAAATCGTAACCATGACGTATCCACAGATCGGCAATTACGGTATCGACCTTGCCGATGTTCAGAGCGCGTATCCCGGAGACGCCGACCGTCCCGCATCTGCCCCCGCGTTGCGCGGCATGGTGGTGCACGATATGTGCCGCACGCCGTCCAATTGGCGCAGCTCGTTGAGCGTTCCAGACTACCTGGCCCAGCAGGGCGTCGTCGCGATTGAGGGCGTTGATACCCGCTCCCTCGTTCAGCATCTTCGCGACCATGGCTCGCAGATGGGCATTGTTTCCACCGAGGAATTCAACCTCGATGTCCTTGCCGATCGTTTGGCGGCCGCTCCACAGCTCGTTGGCGAGAACCTGGTCAAAACGGTGAGCTGCCCCCAGCCTCATACATACGACTCCTCGGACCTGCCGGTCTCCCATGAATTTGCCCTTGCCGCCACAGCGACCCGTCGCGCTCCGTATCGTGTGGTCGCATATGATTGCGGCGTCAAGCGGGGCATTCTCGAAGGTCTGGTTCGTGCCGGCTGCGACCTCACCGTTGTGCCGTGGGATACCCCCGCAGAGGATGTTCTTGCCCAGAACCCAGACGGCGTGTTCCTCTCCAACGGTCCCGGCGATCCCGATGCCGTACCCGAGACATACATGCAAGTCCAACAGCTTGTTGGCAAGGTACCGGTGTTCGGCATCTGCTTGGGCCACCAGATGATCAGCCTTGCGGCGGGTGCGCAGATCGAGAAGCTCAAGTTCGGCCATCGCGGCGGCAACCAGCCCGTTATGAATCTGCTCACGCGTCGTGTTGAAATCACGGCGCAAAACCACGGCTTTGGTTTGGTGTTCCCCAGCTTGGGAAACTTGGTACCCGAGCTCTCTGGCGGCGTGAGCGAGCATTCGACCCAGAGCGACCTGCGCTTTTGGGTCGAGCGCGGAGTGGCACCCGTTGTGCGAAACGAACGCTTTGGCCGTATCCGCCTCACCCACGTGAACCTTAACGACGGCACCGCCGAGGGCATTCAGCTGCTCGACGTCCCCTGCTTTAGCGTGCAGTACCATCCCGAGGCCTCTCCTGGCCCCACCGACGCTCATTACCTGTTCACCGCTTTCACGCGACTCATGGACGGCGACCCGGATTACCTGGGCATCGACATCGCGGCCGACCGGTTGCACGGCTGGAATTTCGCAACGGAGGAGAACTAGCATGCCCAAGCGTACCGATATTAAGCGGATTTTGGTTATTGGATCCGGACCAATCGTGATTGGCCAGGCATGCGAGTTCGACTACTCGGGTGCTCAGGCCTGTAAGGTACTCAAAGAAGACGGATACGAGGTCGTGTTGGTCAACTCGAATCCCGCGACCATCATGACGGACCCGGGCCTCGCCGACCGCACCTACGTGGAGCCCATCACGGCGGAGTTCATTGAGAAGGTCATCGAGCGCGAGCACCCCGATGCCCTGCTGCCCACCCTGGGTGGCCAGACGGGCCTCAATGCCGCCGTCGAGCTGGCGAAGTCCGGTGTACTCGAGCGCTACGGCGTCGAGATGATCGGATGCGACCTTGATGCCATCGAGCGCGGCGAGGACCGCAAGCTGTTCAACGAGGCCATGGCTGACCTGGGTCTCGAAGTGGCGCGCTCGGGTTATGCGTACTCCGTTGAGGATGCCCTCTCGATTGTCAAAACCACCGGCTATCCCTGCGTATTGCGTCCGAGCTTCACCATGGGCGGTGCCGGCGGCGGTATCGCGCACGACGAGGAAGAGCTCATTCAAATCGTGACGCAGGGCCTTGAGCTGTCCCCGGCAGGTGAGGTCCTGGTCGAGGAATCCATTGAAGGCTGGAAAGAGTATGAGATGGAGGTCATGCGCGACCGCGCCGGCAACGGCATCATCGTGTGCTCCATCGAGAACCTCGACCCCATGGGCGTGCATACCGGCGACTCGATTACCGTCGCCCCCGCTCAAACGCTCTCGGATCTCGAGTACCAGCGCATGCGCGTCGCCTCGCTCGCCATCCTCGAGAAGATCGGAGTCGAGACCGGCGGCTCCAACGTACAGTTCGCCGTCAACCCCAAGAACGGGCGCCTTATCGTCATCGAGATGAACCCGCGCGTAAGCCGTTCCTCCGCGCTTGCCTCCAAGGCGACGGGCTTCCCCATCGCCAAGGCGGCCGCGCGCCTGGCCGTGGGCTACACGCTCGACGAGATCACCAACGACATCACCCGTGCCACGCCGGCGTGCTTTGAGCCTTCCATTGACTACTGTGTGGTCAAGGTGCCGAGGTTCGCATTCGAGAAGTTCAAAGGCACCGACACCACGCTCACCACGCGTATGAAGGCTGTGGGCGAGGTCATGGCCATCGGACGTACCTTCGAGGAGGCGCTCGGCAAGGCCATGCGCTCGCTTGAGGACGGCCATCGCGGCCTGGGGGCCGATGCCAAGGCGTCCGCGCTTGAGCAACTGTCTGACGAAGAGCTTGCCGAGCATGTCGCCCGCGCTACGGAGCAGCGCATTTTCTACCTGGCGGAGGCACTGCGTCGTGGATGGTCGGTCGAGCGTTTGCATGACCTCACGCGCATCGACCCGTGGTTCCTCTCGCGCATGCACGACATGATCGCGGTTCAGACGGCGGTTCGCGGCCTGCGTGTTGAGGACATCGACGCCGACGCGATGCGCCTGCTTAAGCAATACGGCACCTCGGATGCCCAAATCGCGCACCTTACCGGCAGCGACGAGCGCTTTGTGCGTGCGTACCGCAAGGGTTTGGGCGTGGTTCCGAGTATGAAGACGGTCGATACCTGCGCCGCCGAGTTCGAGAGCGCCACGGAGTACCACTACAAGACCTACGAGAACCTCATGCGTGTCTCTCCCGTTGCTCACCGCAGCGTGGCGGTAGACGAAGTACGCCCCTGCGACAAGCCCAAGGTCATGATCTTGGGCGCCGGTCCCAATCGTATTGGGCAGGGCATCGAGTTCGACTACTGCTGCGTACACGCTTGTTACGAGCTGGCCGAGCGCGGATACGAGACCATCATGGTCAACTGCAACCCCGAGACGGTCTCCACCGACTACGACACCTCCGACCGTTTGTACTTCGAGCCGGTTACGTATGAGGACGTCATGGATATCGTCGACGTCGAACGTCCCGTCGGCGTCATCACCACGCTCGGCGGCCAAACGCCGGTCAACCTTACGCGCCAGCTGGCCGAGAGCGGCGTGACCATCATGGGCACCCAGCCTGACGCCATTGATTTCGCCGAGGACCGCGAGCGTTTCTCGGCGTTGCTGGACCGCTTGGGCGTCATGTATCCGCCGGCAGGTATGGCAACCTCGTTTGCAGAGGCCGAGTCCGTCGCCGCCCACATCGGCTACCCGTTGCTCGTCCGCCCCAGCTATGTTTTGGGCGGTCGCGGCATGATGATTGCCTACGACGCCGAGCACCTGCGCGAGTACATGGCCGAGGCTGCGCGCGTGAGTCCCGATCACCCTATCTACCTCGACCGATTCCTCGAGGGCGCGTACGAGAGCGATGTCGACGCGTTGTGCGACGGTGAGAACGTCTATATTGGCGGCATCCTCGAGCATATCGAGGAGGCGGGCATCCACTCGGGTGACTCTGCAACGTGCATCCCGCCGTTCTCGTTCTCCGAGGGCCTCAAGGCGAAGCTCCGCGAGACCACGCGCCGCATCGCGTTGGCCCTGGGCGTGCGCGGTTTGGTGAACGTGCAGTTCGCCATTAAGGGCGAAACGGTCTACGTCATCGAGGCGAACCCCCGCGCGAGTCGTACGGTGCCGTTCATCTCGAAGGCCACGGGCGTGCCGCTGGCGCGCTATGCCGCCCGTATCATGGCGGGGGAGAGCCTTGAGTCGCTTGGCTTGACGGGCGAGTATCGCGAGCCCGAGTACTTCTGCATGAAGGAGGCCGTGATGCCCTGGGGCCGCTTCCCCGGCGCCGAGGTCATTCTTGGCCCCGAGATGAAGTCGACGGGTGAGGTCATGGGTATCGCGAAGAGCTATCCGGAGGCCTACGCTAAGACGCAGCTCGCTATCGACTACCAGCTGCCCACGCCTGAGGATGGGCGCGTGTTCATCTCGGTGTGCGACCGCGACAAGCGTCATATCCTGAGCCTTGCGCGTATCCTACGTCACCTGGGATTCGATATCGTCTCAACGGCCGGTACGGCGCGCGTGCTGCGCGGCGGCAATGTGCCGTGCGAGGTCATTGGCAAGATCGGTGCCCCTGATGACGCCGAACTCGTTGTTGGTGAGGAAGCCGAGCGCGGAATCCTCGATATGATCGCGGATGGCGAGATCGCGTTCATCATCAACACACCGTATGGTCCTGGATCCCGTGGCGACGGGTACCGCCTGCGCACCGAGGCAGTCCGTCGCGGCGTGACCTGCGTGACCGCCCTCACGGCGGCGAATGCTTACATTGCCGCCCTTGAGGCCCGTCAGTTTGGCGACGGCATGGAGGTCATCGCGCTGCAGGATCTGTAGCGCGCGGGTGGGAGTCAGGCTTTCATGTGCGTTTTAGCCGGGGGCGACACCTATCGGTGGTGTCGTCCCCGGCTTTCTTGTTGCCCGCTGAATATTACGCAATGATTCTTAATGCCTCATGACGGGCAAACCTGAGGAAATGGAAAACCATCAGCCGATTTCTAGTGGCTTTCTAGGTGTCATCTGGTTGTCGATTTCTCGCATCGGGGCGGATTGATCGGCTTTGATCTTGATTCGGCGCCTCCCCACGCCCTCACGGTTCCAGTTGCCGGAAACGGATCTTTTCGGTTCGTCGTTTTGGGCCGAAACCGGCTGAATGGCCGCTTTGCTCCGTCGAACACTTATAGAGAAAGTATGAATACTGAGCCAAATGGCCTTTTCGAACTAATACCAGTTTGAGTTCCAAAAAAACGTTGGGGAGGGGTATCCTACCATTCGCCGCTAACGACCCAAGGATAATCAAGTGAATATGAGAGTCCCCTTACAATTCATTACGTAGGATTAATAGGTCTGCTGGTACATACCAGTTGTCCTGTGTACAGCGTAGAAACCTAATGGGAAGGGGACTCACGTGCATCACAGCTCAATCTTGAAACGCAATTGGGTGCGCGGTTCGGCGGTTATTGCATCTGCGGCGCTTTCGCTTGCCCTTGCGGTGCCTGCCCAGGCGGCACCTCTTACGGGTGTGAAGGATGCCAAGGCCGACAAGAACGTCGTTACCGTGACATTCCGGCAGGGTGATGATGAGGTTACCGGTAGGATTACGTTCCTTGAGGACGACATCTTCCGTTACAACGTGGATCCCTCGGGTGAGTTTAGCGAGTATGCGGAGCCGAAGAGCGAGGCCCATAAGGCCAGGATTCAGGCACAGCCGGATTCTTCGAGCAAGTACAATCACCCCGATGCTCAGGTAAAGGCGGAGGGCGATAGGTTCGTCATCACTTCTGGTGATACCACCATCGAGTTCGCCAAGGATAGCGCCCTTATGACCGTCAAACGCGGCGGTAAGGTTGTCATGGAAGAGACCTCCCCGCTCGACGTAGATAAGGCCGGCACCGTCCAGACGCTCAAGAAGCACGACGGCGAAGACTTCTTTGGCGGCGGCACCCAGAACGGCCGCTTCATCCACACGGGCACCACCATCAATATCGCCAATGAGAGCAACTGGGTTGACGGTGGCGTGGCTTCGCCGAACCCGTTCTATTGGTCCGATAACGGCTACGGCGTCATGCGCAACACGTTTGCCGACGGCTCGTATGATTTTGGCGCGACCGATGCCGGTGTTACGACTGCCCGTCACAACGAGAACGAGCTCGACGCCTATTACTTCGTTGCCGATGCTAAGGAGGGCAAGGCCACCGCGCCGATCGCCCAGGATCTGCTCCAGGACTACTTCCAGGTCACCGGCAATCCGGTGCTCCTGCCCGAGTACGCTTTCTATGTTGGTCACTTGAATGCTTGGAACCGCGACATGTGGTCCTCCGAGGCCAAGGACGGATACGGCAAATGGCAGATTAAGGGCAGCGAGCCCGCAGGGGCCGGCACGGGTAAGGTTCAGTATGAGAAGGGCGGCACCGGTACTTCCATGCAGCCCGGCTCTCACGTGGAGTCTCTGAACGGCCACGGTGCCACTGAGCAGGGCGAAAATATCCCCGAGGGCACTGACTTCCCCAAGGAGTTCTCCGCTCAGTCCCGTTTGGACAACTACCTCGAGAACGATATGCCGCTGGGCTATTTCCTACCCAACGACGGCTATGGCGCGGGCTACGGCGTGAATGGCTTTGGCAAGACCGGCGGCGTCAATGATGACGGCACCAGCTCCGCCGAGCGCCTCGCCGCGGTCGCCGCTAACGTGCAGAACCTCAAGGAGTTCACTGATTACGCCAACGGAAAGGGTGTTGCGACCGGTCTGTGGACGCAGTCCCAGCTCTCCCCGGATTCCAATCCCGACACGCAGTGGCAGCTGCTCCGCGACTTCAAGGCCGAGGTCAACACCGGCGGCGTGACCACCCTCAAGACCGACGTTGCATGGGTCGGTAACGGCTATTCCATGGCGCTCGACGGCGTCAAGACGGCCTACGACATCATCACCGAGGACGTCAATTTCCGTCCGAACATCATCTCCCTCGACGGTTGGGCGGGTACCCAGCGCTTCGCGGGCATCTGGACCGGCGACCAGACCGGCGGCAACTGGGAGTACATCCGCTTCCACATTCCCACCTACATTGGTCAGTCCCTCTCCGGTAACCCTAACATCGGCTCCGATATGGACGGCATCTTCGGTGGCCAGCCTGTCATTGCCACGCGCGACTATCAGTGGAAGACCTTCACTCCGCTCATGCTCGACATGGACGGCTGGGGCTCCCACGTCAAGTCTCCGCAGACGCACGGCGACCCCTACACCGGCATTTCCCGTATGTACCTCAAGCTGAAGTCCCAGCTCCTGCCGTACATCTACACCTCTGCAGCATCCGCGGCGAATATCAACACGGGCAACGGTGACACCGGTCTGCCGATGATCCGCGCCATCCTGCTGAACGATGATTCTGCCTACGCTCAGAGCACCAAGACGCAGTACGAGTACACCTTCGGTGGCTCCTTCTTGGTCGCTCCTGTGTACCAGAACACCGACGGCGATGCCGCCAATGGTGGTATTGGTGACGGCAACGATCTCCGCAACGGCATCTACCTGCCCAACTATGGTACCGAGGAGGAGCCGACCATCTGGATCGACTACTTCACGGGCGACCAGTATCGCGGCGGCCAGGTGCTCAACAACTTCAATGCCCCGCTGTGGAAGCTCCCGTTGTTCGTGAAGGCTAACGCTATCGTCCCGATGTACGAGCCCAACGACAACCCCGAGGACATCGATCGCACCAAGCGCGAGGTGGAGTTCTTCGCTACGTCCGGCAAGGGCGAGTACACCCTGTTCGAGGACACCGGTACCTACATCGAGAACAAGTCGGACTCCTCCAACGAGGCGTACGGCAAGGAGGACAACATCGACTACGGCAAGAGCGTGAAGACCACGTTCACGTCCGAGGCCGATGCCAAGTCCGGCACCGCTACCTTCAAAGCGGGCAAGTCCGAGGGTGCCTACGATGGTTACGATTCCAACCGCACCACCGTCTTTACGGTGAACGTGTCCAAGGAGCCCGAGTCCGTTGTCGCCAAGAACGGCGATAAGGAGCTCACTGTCGAGAAGGTCGACTCCTTCGACGCCTTCAAGAAGGCGGAGCCTGCTGAGGGCAAGGCCGTCTACTTCTACGAGCAGACCCCGAACCTCAACTACGGCGCCACCGCCGAGAGCGAGCAGGTACGCAACGAGGACTTCTCCAAGCAGCCGATTAACACCACGCCCAAGCTGCACGTCAAGTTTGCCAAGACCGATGTGAACAGCAGTGAGCAGACGCTCGAGGTGAAGGGTTTTGAGAATAAGGGCGAGCTGCCGGGCAACACGCTCGACAAGAACCTCAAGGCTCCCGCGAACCTTGCTGCTCCCGAGGATGGCCTGACCCCCACGAGCATTAAGCTCACGTGGGATAAGGTCGAGGGTGCTACTGCGTACGACATCGAGATCGATGGCATGGTCAACAACATCCCGAGTGGCGATACCGTCGAGTTCAACGTGACGGACCTGCCGTACAACACGGAACACGAGTTCAAGATTCGCACTCGCACCGCTACCGGCTACTCCGAGTGGAGCGCGCCCCTCAAGGTCAAGACCCTTGAAGACCCGTGGCGCAATGCCCCCAAGCCTGTCCACGTTGATTGGGAAGGCGGCGAGAAGTGGGGCAAGCTGGACCTTGCGTTCGACCACGACGACAAGAGCGGCAGCAGCTTCCACTCTACCGACAGCGTTATCGGCATGCCGATGACTATCGACTACGGCAAGACCTACAGCCTGGATAAGTTCGTCTACACGCCGCGCCAGGACAACGGCGGCAACGGCAACGTGTCCAAGATGAAGGTCGAGATCAGCCTCGACGGCGCAAACTGGACCGATCTGGGTGTTCAGACGTGGGATAACAAGGGCGAGGGCAAGATGCAGCCCAAGACCGTTGACCTTAACGGTAAGTCAGCTCGCTACCTGCGTCTCACCGTTGAGGAGTCCACGGGCGGCTTCTTCTCCGCTACCGAGCTCGCGCTTTACAAGGCCGACAAGACCGAGGCTGCCGAGACCGGCTCCCTCAAGGCTCCCGGCACGGTTGGCGAGGAAGACGCGAACCATCTCCCGAACTGCTATGGTCGCGAGAATCGCGGTACTGGTACGAATGATTGGACCTCTCACATCGTCCAATCCAACGCTGACTACAACCTGAACAACGCCTACGACGTGTACGACATGTCTTTCACCATGTCCAAGCTTAACGGCGGCACCAAGAAGGACGGCAAGGTTGCCGGTGCCATCTCGGTTGTCCCCGAGAAGACTTCCGTCAAGGCGGGCGAGACCATCACGGTTGCCGTCAAGGTCAAGGACGGCAAGAACGTCAATGCTATGGGCGCCCTGGTTAAGTACCCCGTTGCAGACTTCGACTTCGTTAAGGACAGCCTCAAGGTCGCGGATAGCACGAAGGGCATGGAGAGCCACTCCGGTATGTATACCTTCAACGAGCCGACCAATTCCGTGAATATCGCGCTTGCCAACAGGGGCGACAAGAACCTGTGGAACGGTTCTGAGGATGTGGCGACCTTCCAGCTCACCGCCAAGAAGGACTGCGAGGTCAACCTCGATAGCCAGGCATGGCTCATCGGTCCCACGCAGGACTTCATCACCGCGGACGCCGACCCGGCTCCGGTGGTCGAGGAGCTCAAGCAGGATGCGTTCAACATCAGCATCACCAACGAGGGCTACCCCACCGATGACGGCAAGAACGTCGAGCGTCTCGTTCAGCAGAATAACTACGATGGCCTGTTCAACGACAACGATAACGACCGTGCGTTCGAATTCAAGTGGTTCACCGATGCGGAGACCTTCGACACGAAGGTCGGCCTGCCGGCGAATCTGACCTTTGAGCTCAAGGAGCCTCGCACGCTCAAGAACGTCGAGCTCTTCAACGGTGCTGCGACCTCTAACGGCTCCATCAACAGCCTCGAGGCGGTCATTACCTTCACGGACGGCACCACGCAGGAGTTCAAGGACGGCGACTTTGCCAAGAACCAGCCTTCCTATAACTTCGAGATCTTCGAGGCAAACAAGGCCAAGAAGGTTGCCAAGGTCGAGATTAAGCCTCTGACCTCCACGGGTGTTGCCACGGGTATCGAGAACCCCGAGAACCGCATGCTCACTATTGGCGAGATCAACTTCAATTACGTTGAAGGCGAGGAGCCTCAGGAGGAGATCAAGGAAGTCGCTCAGGAGCAGTTCGGCATCACGATGACGAACGATATCCTCACGACTGACGATGGCACCAACGTTGAGAAGCTCGTCGAGAGCAAGAAGTACGATGGCCTCTTCAACGGCAAGGAGGGTGACGCGGATAACGACTTCGAGTTCAAGTGGGACCTCGACTACAATTACGTGAACGGCAAGCTGCCCGAGTACGTGAAGCTTCCGACCACGATGCACTTCGAGCTCAAGGACCCGATGGTTCTGCGCGATGTTCAGATCCTGAACCGCAAGAACTCCAACGGTTCCGTCAACTCCCTCGAGGCCGAGATCACCTACACCGACGGTTCCACCACAGAGTTCAAGGACGGTGGCTTCGCCAAGAAGCAGGAGGTCTACACCCTGACCGCCGACAACACCAAGAAGGTCAAGAGCGTCGACATCACGCCGCTCACCTCCGACGGCACCGCCAACGGTTACCAGGGCGACGAGGCTAAGAACCGCATGCTCACCTTGCGTGAGATCAACTTTCACTACGCCGAGGGCGACCAGAAGCCTGAGGTGCCTGAGGTGAACAAGGCCGATCTCCAGGCCAAGTACGACGAGCTCAAGGGCAAGGCCAACGACGGCTACACCGAGGACTCTTGGAACGCCTTCCAGAAGGCTCTCGAGGGCGCCAAGGCGATTCTCGACAACGAGAAGGCCACCCAGTCCGAGGTCGACGCCGCGCTCAAGGCCCTCACCGACGCCAACGCCGGCCTCGTGAAGCCTGAGGTGCCTGAGGTGAACAAGGCCGATCTCCAGGCCAAGTACGACGAGCTCAAGGGCAAGGCCAACGACGGCTACACCGAGGACTCTTGGAACGCCTTCCAGAAGGCTCTCGAGGGTGCCAAGGCGGTCCTTGACAAGGCCGACGCCACCCAGTCCGAGGTCGACACCGCGCTCGACGCTCTCGTCAAGGCCGACGCTGGCTTGACCAAGGCGGAGAATCCCAGCCCGAACCCCGATCCGGATGATCCCAAGCCGGAGAACCCGGATGGAAACGGTGGTCAGGACGGCGGCAATCCCGGCAACACTAACAAGCCGGGATCCGGCCTGCCCCAGACGGGCGATCTTGCCGTGGTGGCCGTGGCCGGCACGGGCATCATCGGCTCCGTGACCGCTGCGCTCGGCGCGTTCTTCCACCGTCGCCGTCGCGACCAGTAGTCGCTTGCGGCGGTTGGGGAGACGCTGGTCGGGCCCACAGCGGTAAAGGGCCCGGTGGAGTACAGCAATGGCTCCGCTGGGTCCTTCCTGCAAGGACGCGCAAGGCTCGGTTCCGTAAACATGGGAAAGATTGCCCAGAGAGACGCTGGCGTGGTATGATACCGCTCATGCGGGTATCGCCAAGTGGTAAGGCATCAGCTTCCCAAGCTGACATTCGCGGGTTCGAGTCCCGTTACCCGCTCCATTGAGAGCTAGAGAGCCCGGTGTCATGGCGGCACCGGGCTCTTTTCGAGTGCGCGCCGGGATCGGAGCCCTCAATTGGTAGCACAACTCGACAAAACTCCGGCATTTTACGAAGTTTTGTCGAGTTGTGCTACCCTTTTGCGCTTTTGATGACCTCAGCTTCATCAGGCGATGCCGGGAATCGGGCGAAAATGTAACGAAGAATTCGATACGCCGGGTAGACGTGGATTTTGACAGCTTGCGAGCTGGGGGTTTGCCGCCTCAACTGACGCTCTACTCGGCCTCTTCGAAAACTCGTTACCTTTTCGCCCGATTCCTGGCACACACCCCCACTTCCATGGTGCGCGGGAAGCGCGGGGGTCTCGTGCGAGTGGTTTTGTTCGCTTCTTGCAGCGCGTGCATGTGTAAGTCCGTGCACGTACAATAAAGCGTGTACGTTGCGTGCCAATACTCAAAAAGGAGCCGCCATGATCGACCGCTATACCCGTCCCGAGATGGGCCACATCTTCTCGCTTGAGAATAAGTACGCTATTTGGCAGGAGATTGAGGTCCTTGCCTGCGAGGCGCAGGCCGAACTCGGCAAATGCGGTATTACCAAGGAGGAGGCCGCTTGGATTCGCGAGCACGCCGCTTTTAACAAGGCTGAGGTGGACGAAATCGAGGCCGTCACCAATCATGACGTCATCGCGTTCCTTACCAACATGGGCTCCTATATCGACGCCGATGTGCCCGAGGGCGATCCCAAGCCCAGCCGCTGGGTGCACTACGGCATGACCAGCTCAGACCTGGGAGACACTGCCCTGTGCTATCAGCTTGTTCAGGCCACGGACATCATCATTGAGGACGTACGCAAGCTCGGCGAGATCTGTCGCCGCCGTGCGTTCGAGGAGCGCAATACCCTGTGCGTGGGTCGCACCCATGGCATCCATGCCGAGCCCATGACGTTCGGCATGAAGTTCGGCAGCTGGGCCTGGGAGCTCAAGCGCGACCTCGACCGCCTCATCGACGCGCGTAAGAACGTCGCGTTCGGCGCGATTTCCGGCGCGGTGGGCACGTACAGCTCCATTGACCCGTTTGTCGAGGAGTACGTGTGCGAGCACCTCGGTCTCGCCCATGATCCGCTGTCTACGCAGGTTATTTCGCGCGACCATCATGCATATCTCGCCGGCGTGTTGGCCACGACCGCCGCGACCTGCGACCGCATTGCCACCGAGATTCGCAATTTGCAGAAGACCGACACCCTCGAGGCCGAGGAGCCCTTCCGCAAGGGTCAGAAGGGCAGTTCCGCGATGCCCCACAAGCGCAATCCCATCACCCTCGAGAAGGTGTGCGGCCTGTCGCGCGTGGTGAAGGCGAATGCCCAGGTTGCGTTTGACAATGTGGCCCTGTGGCACGAGCGCGACATCTCGCATTCCTCTGCCGAGCGCGTGGCGCAGGCCGACAGCTTCATCGCGCTCGACCACATGCTCACCTGCCTCATTCGCATCGTCGACGGCCTGATTCTGTATCCGGCACGCATGCAGGCGAACCTCGACCTTACGTGCGGCCTCATCTTCTCTTCCAAGGTGCTGCTCGCCTTGGTGGACACGGGCATTACGCGTGAGGACGCCTACAAGATCGTCCAGCGCAATTCCATGGCCGTGTGGGACGATGTTCACGCTGCCGTCGATGGCCCGACGCTGCGTGAGCGCCTCGAGGCCGATCCGGAGTGCACGGTGCCTGCCGAAAAGCTTGACGAGATTTTCGATCCGTGGGACTTCCTCACCCGCATCGACACGGTCTTTACGCGTCTGGAGCAGCTGAGCTTCTAGCGTGTAAGGGAATGGCTCGTTTTGCATACAGACGAGGGAATTAGGGGTGCCACCGGCGTGAAACAGTCGGCGGCACCCTTTGTCATACGGGCAATGTTTTGCCCCATGCTCAAGTGCTGGAACTGTACAATGAAAGCACCCGGCGACGCGATCGCCCCGATGGCGTCGTTGACGAACGAGAAGTCGGACCCCAAGAGAAACGAGGTGGGTATGAGTATCGGAACAAAGAAATGTACAACCGCTATCCTCGTGTTGGCCACGGCGCTATCTACGGCTACTTTTTTGCCGTCCGTGGCGTATGCGCATGAGGAGCCCGTCCCTACAGTTCGGACGACCGAGTAGCAGGCAACCATACTCTCTCTCGATGAGGATGTTTCCGAGCGCGCCGGAGGGGTGGTTGCGAGCATTGACGGCGTCGAGTACCCGACGCTCAACGAGGCACTTGCGGCTGCTAAAGACGGCCAAACGGTCAGGGTGCTGGCAAACACGACCATGACCACGGGTCGCGTGGACGGCGTCTCCGTCACGCTGGACCTGAACGGATGCACCGTCCAGGTGGACAACCGCGCGTTCAATGTAATCTCCGGCGGCAGGCTCACGCTCGATGACACCGTAGGCGGCGGTCTGCTCAAGGTCAACAAGGTCGGCAGCACGCTTTCGCTGGGTATTGTGACCGGGTCCAAAGGCTCGGTGGTCATGAAGGGCGGCACGCTCGAGGTTCCCGAGTACGGCATCTACACCACCAAGGACGATACGGATGCGTACGTCTTTCTACAGGGCGGCACCATCAAGGCGGACTACGGCATCTGCGCTCTTGGAAACGGAACCGAGCACAGCGCGAAGGTCGAGATCTCCGGCGGAGAAATCCAGGCGGGAATATTCGGATTTAGCACCAACGGCTCCGAAGGTATCGGTGGCGTTGATTTCGTCATGACGGGCGGTACCATCACGTCCACCGCAGAGGATGCCCCCGCGCTCTACCTGCCTGCCTTCTATAGCACGGCCACCATTACCGGCGGCACCATTACCGGAGGTACGGGTATCGAAATTCGTGCGGGCGAGCTTACCGTGTCGGGAAACGCCCAGATTTCAGGCATCGGCCCGCTGGAGTCCAGCCCCAACGGTAGCGGCAGCACGTCGTCCGGAGCGGGTATCGCGATTGCTCAGCACGCCACGAAGCAACCCATCAACGTTACGATCTCAGGCAACGCGAAGATTTCCGGAACCTACGCCTTGCATGAGAGCAATCCGCAAAAGAACGATCCCGAAGCGATCGAGCAGGTCAAGATTGCCGTCACGGGTGGCGCACTCGAGACCAACGCACCCGATGCATCGCAGGCGATTTATAGCGAAGACTGCACTGGATTCGTAAAGGGCGGTACGTCCAACACCGAGCTTCCCGGTGCTGTTTTGGCCGACGACAGCGCCATGCTGGTGAACGAAGAGGGATCCGTTTCTGTAGTGAGCGAGGCCGACGCCGTCGCAGGCGCGGGTGCGTTCGTCGAGAAGGACGGCAAGAAGGTCTACTACACAACGCCTGCCGCTGCGGAAAACGCCAACCCTGGTGCGACCGAGGACATCAAGGTCTACGCTGTTGAGGTGAACGGTCAGAAGTTCGCCACGCTTGAAGAGGGCATCGCGGCTGCCAAAAATGGCGGCACGGTCACCCTTCTGAGCGATTTGGGCGCTGATCAGGTCTCTGCTGGCAAAGACAAGTACATCAACATCACCGAGGCCGGTACCAAGGCGACCATCGACTTGGCGGGTCATACCATCACGCTCGACAGCGCTGATACCATATCGGTGTCTGCGTCCAATGTGACTCTTGCGGTAAAAAACGGCACAATCGTCAACACCAACAAGGACAGCTACGGCCTGTATACCTACGCCACCAATGACAACATCACCGTGACGCTGGAAGACCTTACGCTTCAAACGGTTGACCAGGCCATTGGCGTTCAGGGACTCAATTCCAACCAGAACGTGACGCTCAAGAACTGCAATATCACGTGCGAGACCACCGCAGTGTACTGGCCGCCGAAGTCCGGCACGCTGACTATCGAGGACACCTCCATTGAGGCCAAGAGCGGCGTCACCATTAAGGGTGGCTCGGTTGTCGCGGAGGGCGATACCCATATTAAGGCTACCGGCGAGAAGAAAAACCCCGAGGACTACTACGACGGCAGTCCCTCTGGCAATCTGATTTCGACCGGTGCAGCCATCTACGTGGAAAGCGGCTATAACGATCGCGACATCTCTCTGGATATCCAGGGCGGCACCTTCGAGAGCGAAAAGGGCGCGACCGTCTTGTACTTCGTCAAGGAAGGCGAAAGCACTACGGTCGGCCGCGATATTGCCATCTCCGGCGGCACATTTGTGGGCGAGCCTCCCGCTGCCGGGTTCATCGTCTCCGGCTCCGGACTGCAGCTTGATAAGGATGGCAACTTAGTTGCCGTGAGTGCGCAGCTGGTTCCGAACGCCGACAAGGTCGTCGACGGCGTGTATGTCTACGATGTGGCATCTGGTAAGGAAATCACCGAAGCCGACCTTCTAGCTTTGATGGGCATGAACGTGGATGTCGAGAAGAGTGGCTACGCCATCAAGGTGGACACCGCTAACCTCGCGGCCCTGAATAAGGCCATCGCGGCAGCCGACACTTCGGCAGAATTCTCCTTTGAGTTCAGTGCTGAAAAAGAGGCGGATGCATCACAGGCCTCCTCTGGGGTCGCGCCCTTCACGCTCAAGGTTAAGCTGGTTGATTCGGGTGTCGCTCCCGAGCCCGTTGACAAAGTCACGGTCACCTTCGAGACCGGTGCGGGTTCCTCTTTTACGCAAGAGGTTGAGCCGGGCTCCAAGCTTACCCGTCCTGCCGACCCCACGTACAAAGGGTGGAAGTTCGTTGGCTGGTTTAAGGTCAAGGCTTCCGACGGGTCCGTGTCTGGCGAGTGGAACTTTGACAAGGATGTCGTAACGGCAGATATGACGCTTTACGGAGGCTGGGTGAAGGCCAGCTCCACCACCAACGCGCAAAAGCCCCAAAACGGGCTTCCCCAGACGGGCGATACGAGCGCCATCGGCATGGTCGCCCTGGGCGTCGCTGGTGCCGTCGCCGTTGTTGCGGGTGTCATCGTCGCCAAGCGTCGTAAGTCCGAGTAACCCATAGACCGCACGAGACACACGTGCTTCAGACGGGTCGCTGTCCTATGGCAGCGGCCCGTTTCTGCTATCCGCCGCCGCGCGTTTTGGGTATCATATCCAGCAGACTATAGGAGGAACCATGCACATCGCGCTCGATAAGCTCTAGCTACGCCTGCATTTTTGCTTGGACGTTGTCCGGCATAACTCATCCCGCACGTCGATCAAACCATCGGCGCCCCCGTTATTCCTACGCGTATACAAGGAGCCATCATGCGCGACAAGCTTGAGAAAATCATCATCGCCTTCGAAGAGCTCGAGAAGAAGCTCTCCGACCCGGCCGTTGCCAGCGACATTAAGGAATTCACGCGCCTCAACAAGGAATATGCGCACCAGACTGACTTGGTGAAGGCAGCTCGCGAGTACCTTGGTGCCCTCGATGACATCGAGGTGGCCAAGGAGATGCTGCACGATGCCAGCGATGCCGACGAGAAGGAGATGCTCCAGATGGAGATCTCCGAGAACGAGGCCAAGCTCCCCCAGCTCGAGGAAGACATCAAGATCATGCTCATTCCGGGTGATCCGATGGACGAGAAGGACACCATTGTCGAGATTCGCTCCGCTGCGGGCGGCGACGAGGCTGCCATCTTTGCGGGCGACCTCTTTAAGATGTACCAGCGCTTCATCGAGTCCAAAAAGTGGAAGATGACGGTCCTCGACTCCAGCCCATCCGAGGCGGGTGGCTTCAAGTCCATCGAGTTCAAGGTCGAGGGTGACAAGGTCTACTCCGTCATGAAGTATGAGTCGGGCGTGCACCGCGTCCAGCGTGTTCCCAAGACGGAGTCGCAGGGCCGTATCCAGACGTCCACCGCGACCGTTGCCGTGTTGCCCGAGGCCGATGAGATTGACATCCAGATCAACCAGTCCGACCTGCGCATCGACACGTACTGTGCCTCCGGTCCTGGCGGCCAGTGCGTCAACACCACCTATTCGGCGGTTCGCATCACCCACCTGCCCACGAACACCGTGGTCCAGTCCCAGGAGCAGCGCTCTCAAATCCAGAACCGCGAGGTCTGCATGCAGATGCTCCGCGCTCGTCTGTACGAGATGGAGCTCGAGAAGCAGCAGGCTGAGCTTGGTGCCGAGCGCTCCGCGCAGATCGGCCACGGCAACCGTTCGGAGAAGATCCGCACGTACAACTTGCCGCAGGACCGTGTGACCGACCATCGTATCGGCTATAACTCCACGTACAACGGTGTATTGCTGGGCGACCAGCTCGCGGGCGTCATCGACGCGCTCGCCGCCGCCGACCGTGCAGCAAAGTTGGCCGAGGCCGTATAAGCCATCGCGTCACAACCATATAGCGTGTGTGAGGGCGGTTTGTTTGCAAGCCGCCCTTGTTTGATGTGTGCATGGTCTTGCCGGAAGTTCTCTGCCTTACGAACGACTTTGGCCGGGATATGCTGTAATTTGCCATTTCCGAAAGGTGGGCGACGGCCGTGCCGTAGAATCGCGGATGAGCAATACATGAGGACGGGGGCCGAGATGCCAAACGAGACTTGGACCATCAAGCGGTGTCTGGATTGGACGCGCGACTACCTGAGAGATAAGGGCGACGAGCGTCCGCGCCTGTCTGCCGAGTGGCTTCTCTCCGGGGTTACGGGGCTCTCACGGACAGAGATCTACATGAGCTTCGACAAGCCCATGTCGCCTGAGGAGCTTGCTCGCATGCATAGCGCCGTGGTACGCAGGGCCAAGGGTGAACCGCTGCAGTACATCATTGGGGAGACGGATTTTCGAACCATCACCGTTGCGTGTGCCCCCGGCGTCCTCATTCCGCGTCCCGAAACGGAGCTTTTGGTTGAGGAAACCCTCAAGTACATCGATGCCGACGTTTTGGGTGCTGCTGCATGCAGGCCGCGCAGCCGTGTTGAGCTGCCATGGAACGCCGAGATTCAGGCGGCGCGCGAAGCGGAGTTGGCAACGGCGGCAGCCCAGAGCGAGGATCGCCTTGTCGAACGCGAGCTCACGGAGGAGGACATCGCGGCGCTTGAAGAGGATGCCGAGCTTGAGGCCGGAGATTCTGGTGATTCTGGCGATGAGGTGGGCCTGCAAACCGCCGTTCCTCGGGATGGGGAGGGCGCATTGGGCGCCACGAGCGCAAACGGTGTGAACACGTCGGATGACGATGATTCTGCATCGCAGGTGGCTCGTGTGCTGGAAGTCGGCTGCGGAACCGGGTGCATCTCGCTTTCCATCGCCGCCGAGCGCCCGGAGCATACGTGCTGTGTTGCGATTGACATAGAGCCGCGCGCTGTCGACCTTTCCATCCGCAACCGTGACGCGTTGGGTATTGCGCCCGATGTTGTGGATGTGCGCTTGGGCAACCTCGTCTCGCCCCTCAATCGTGAGACTGAGTGGGGGACGTTCGATGTGTTGGTGTCGAATCCCCCCTACATTCCAACATCGGTGATGGGTAACCTTCCGCACGAGGTGGCGGATTATGAGCCGGCTCTGGCTCTCGATGGCGGGGAAGATGGTCTGGACATCTTCAGGCGTCTGGTGAATGCCGCCCCCCACATGCTCAAGCCCGGTGGACTTCTTGCATGCGAGCTCTATGAGGGACACCTCGACCAGGCAGCCTCCCTGTGCCGCGCCGCCGGCATGCGTGAGGTCCGTGTCGTCAACGATCTTACCAATCGCCCCCGCATCATCCTCGCTCGCGTGTAGGCCGGCATCTCGCGGTGACACGTGGAGAGGGCTGACCTGCAGGACATTCAGCCGTTGGATCAGGTGGCAATAGGCTAATAGACGCAGCAAAAGAAGTAGCAGCTGGAGGGATGTATGTTCAACTTTACCGAGACAATCGACAGGACAGGCAAGGACGCCATCGCGTATGACGCGCAGGCGGCGATGCGTGGGTTTTAGCAAGACCCTAAGCGATTAAGTTGAACTTGGCGCTGCCCACTGAGCGTTTGAGAGAAGCGCTCGGCAGACTGAAAGAGTACGTGTTCGTTGCGAAGAGGTAGAACCAGCGAGAGAGGGCGATGATGGTCGAGGTGTACCGCGTTACAGCAGGGGGAGCGCGCGAAGGCGTGCCCGCGCCCGATGGAGAGCTACTCGGGGTCGCCGCCGAGGCAATGAGTTCAGGCGCCCTCGCGTTGGTGCCCACCGAGACGGTGTATGGCGTTGGCGTTGCGGTTCGGGCTTACGCCGCGTGTGCAGAAATGCCGGGGCCCGCCACGGGGTACGGGCGTATCTTTACGCTCAAGCACCGCGATACCGCCCAGACGGTTCCCTGGCTCGTGTCGGGAGCAGAGGCGCTTGATGAGTACGGAGTTGATGTGCCGCAGGCGATTCGCGACCTTGCCGCGGCATTCTGGCCCGGCGCCCTCACCCTTGTTGTGCCTGCGGGGCCGCGAGTCCCAGCCTTCATGCGCGCATCTGACGGCACGGTTGCATTGCGCGCATCGGCGTCGTCGGTGGTACAGGAGCTGATCCGTCTCTGTGACTCTCCGCTCGCCATGACATCTGCCAACACGCATGGCAAACCCGCACCAACTTCGTTCGTCGAAGTAGAGCCACGCATCTTGAGCGGGGTGGATGTTGCCGTCGATGCGGGGGAGACCCCGTGCAGGGATGCGTCGACCATCGTAGCCGTACAGGGCGGAGAGGTGACGATCCTTCGCCAGGGGGCGCTTGCCGCAAAAGACATATACGAGGCTCTGGCGTAGCTTCCGTTGCGGCCGATGGTTGACAACCCACTCAAGTGGTAGTTAAGAAAAGAGACCAATGTATACCGTTTGAGCAGGGGAAATACCATTCAGCCCCCAATAACTCACCGTTCATGTGAGTTGAATGGCGAGTCCGATGTGAGCCATGTGAAAATCCTTCCTTGAATGTCGCTATCTGTAGGTGGGTCCTGCCGCGAGGCGGAGCCCCTTAGGCGAAGGGGGATATGAATGAAGGCACGTCTGACTCATGGACGAACGAGGAGCCAGTTTGTCTGCGCGCTCGCCGCAGGTGCCCTTATCGCAACTGCACCGCTCGCACAAGCTTGGGCCGAAATCGCACCCGACGTTCGGTCGCAGTCGTCGACGCAGATGAGTTCGGAGCCCGAGCTCGTCTACATCAACACCGTGAGCGATTCGTCCGTGCGCACGCAGAACTTCAATGAGAATTGGAAGTTCTACCTTGGCGATGCAAGTGGCGCCGAGGGCGAGCAATTCGATGACTCCGCATGGAAGAACGTCGACCTTCCGCATGATTACAGCATCGATCAGGAATACACCACCGCCGGTGAGGCCGAGAGTGGCTACAAGCTGGGTGGTATCGGCTGGTACCGCAAGAGCTTCACGGTGGGCGAAGCCCTCAAGGGCAAGACGGTCCGTATCGATTTCGATGGCGTGTACATGGACTCTACGGTGTGGGTCAACGGTCACCAGCTTGGCAACCACCCCTATGGCTACTCGCCGTTCTCGTACGACATCACCGAGTACCTTAAGTTCGGTGAATCCAACACGATCACCGTAAAGGCGAACCATCAGACGCCGTCGAGCCGTTGGTATTCCGGATCGGGTATCGGTCGCGATGTCGATCTCGTGATCACCGATCCCGTGCACGTCGATCGCGATGGCGTAGTCGTGACCACTCCAGAGCTTTCCGACTCCAACAAAACCCAGGTGAAGACTCATCTCAAGACCGTCGTCACCAACAAGGGGAACAAAGACGCCTCCGTCAAGGTCGTGCAGACGGTGATCCCCCGTGGTGGCACTCCTGAGCAGGCAATTGCCCGCGTTGAGAGCGCTGCCACCAACATCGCTGCGGGCGCAAGCGCAACGGTCGAGCAGGATGCCATCACCACGGCTGCCCCCGAGCTCTGGACCCTGGATAATCCTAACCTGTATACCGTTCGCACCGAGATCAAGCAGGAAGATCGTGTCGTCGACTCGTATGACGTTGACTTCGGGTACCGTTTCTTCAACTTCGACGCCAATACGGGGTTTTCCCTCAATGGTGAGGGCATGAAGCTCAAGGGCGTTTGCATGCACCATGACCAGGGCTCACTCGGCTCCGTGGACACACACGACGCCCTCGAGCGCCAGGTCAAACTCCTCAAGAACATGGGGTGCAACTCCATCCGCGCCACCCATAACCCGCATTCTCGCGAGCTCACCGAGATCTGCAATGAGCAGGGCATGCTGCTGGTCCTCGAGATGTTCGACGGCTGGACTTCCGCGAAGAACGATAACCGCAACGACTATTCCCGCTTCTTCAATCAGGCGATGGGCGAAAGCGAGCTCATCGACGGCGAGGCCTCAAAAACGTGGGCCCAGTTTGATCTCGAGCAATCCATGAAGCGCGATATCAACGCCCCGTCCGTCATCATGTGGTCCCTTGGCAACGAGATGACCGAGGGAACGGGCGGCATTGCGAATTTTCAGCAGGTGCAGAAGAACCTCATTACGTGGGCGCAGGCAGTTGACACCACACGTCCCATCACCACGGGCGATAACAAGTTCAAAGGCGGCGAGCAGGCGACCGAGCTCAACCCGGCCGGCATCGCCGATGCTGGCGGCATCGTGGGCTTCAACTATATGGACGGTAACCGGTACAAGGATGTTCACCAAAAGCACCCCACGTGGAAGCTCTACGGATCCGAGACCGCTTCTGCCACCAACAGCCGTGGCGTGTACACCACCAAGGACAGCAACAGGCTCAACGCCGACAAGTTGCTGACGTCGTACGACAAGTCCGCGGTGTCGTGGGGTCACACCGCCTCCAAGGCGTGGTTCGACATCATCACCAACGACTTTATGGCTGGCGAATATGTGTGGACCGGTTTTGATTATCTGGGAGAACCCACGCCCTCAAACGGCACCGTCCCCGGCGCGCAGGGCGCATGGCCCTCGCCGAAGAGCTCCTACTTTGGCATCATCGATACCGCCGGCCTGCCCAAAGATTCGTATTACTTCTATCAGAGCCAGTGGAACGACAACGTCAACACCCTCCACATCCTGCCCGCGTGGAATGAGAACGCGGTCATGACGACGGGCAATGACAAGCAGGTCGAGGTCGTCGTCTACACCGATGCGGCCGAAGTCGAGCTGTTCTTCACGCCGGCGGATGGTGGTGAGGCGCGCAGCCTTGGTAAGAAGAAACTGAGCAAGGTCACGTCCGAGGGTGGAAAGTACACCTACCGCGTCTATAAGGGCGAGGACGGCACCGAGACCCCGACTCATGAGGACCTCTACCTCACTTGGAACGTTCCCTATGCCGATGGCACCATTTCCGCTAAGGCGTACAACGACGAGGGTCAGGAGGTTTCCACCGAGAATTGGGTCGGGCGCAAGAGCGTGAAGACGGCCGGCGCGGCTGCCAAATTGACGGTTGACGTGGACCGTACCGCCATGAAGGCCAACGGCACCGACCTCGCGTATCTCACCGTGAACGTTGAGGATGAGAATGGCGTCATCGTTCCCACGGCCAAGAACAAGGTTACCTTCACGGTTGAGGGTGCGGGCGTGCTCGCCGGCATTGACAACGGAGTCCAGGCTGATCACCAGTCGTTCCGCGACGACAATCGCGCTGCCCATGCCGGTCAGCTCGTCGGCATCGTGCGCGCTGCAAAGAATGCGGGCACGGTTACGGTGACGGTGAGCGCCGATGGTCTCACGCCTGCAACGGTCGAGATTCCGGTTGAAAAGGTTGCCGACCAGCCGTCCGAGCAGAAGCAAGTCGATGCCCTGGTCTATTCCCGGTACCACTATGTGAAGATGGGTGCGTCCGTTACGCTTCCCTCCCAGGTCGAGGTTCGTTACACGGATGGCTCAAGTTCGCAGGAAGAGGTCAGCTGGAACGCGATCGACGAGGAGAAGCTTACTCAGCCTGGTTCGTTCACCGTTAAGGGCACCGTTGCCAACACGGAGATCAGCGCCATCGTCACGATCGTCGACGAGGTCGTTGCACTGCGCAATTACTCGACCACCATTCCGGTTAAGGGCGAGCCCGTGCTTCCTGCCTCCCGTCCGGCCATCATGCCCGACGGTACGATCATGAACGCAAGCTTCCCTGTCACATGGGATGAGCCGGAGGCTGGGCGTTTCGCAGAGCCCGGTGAGGTCGTAATCGAAGGTCACGCGAGCGTGTTCGGCAAGGACATGCCGGTCACTGCGACCGTCCGCGTTCAGAAGGGCAACATCACCCTGGGCACCAACATCGCCCCCGACGCGATGACGCTCACCCAGGATATTCCCGAGGATAAGACGTCCGACACCCTTGAGGCGATTCGCAACGGGTCGACCACCATGGACGCCAACACGGGCGGTGGCAGGAACCAGAGCTGCTGGTCGAATTGGCAGTGGGCTCAGGACGGTCACCGGGAATCGAAGCTGACCTTTAACTATGCAACTCAGCAGCCGCTCGGTCAGATCAAGGTGTACTTTGGCAGGGATGGGGGCTCCGGCAGGTATCCCGATGCGAATACCGTCACGTTCGAGGTGTCCGAGGACGGTAGCGAGGGATCGTGGAAGAAGGTCGAGGCTCGCGAGACGATTGCCGAGACCGACGCAAGCACCAATGTCAGGCTCTACACCTATGACTTTGAACCGGTCACGGCCGTGTTCGTTCGCATGAACATTGTGAACTCGACCGCAACCGACACGGGCAGCAACAAGCCCTGCACTATGATTACCGAGGTCGAACTTATCAAGGCGACCACTTCCTACCCGGTGGGAGCCGAAGCTGCGCTCAAGAGCCTCAACGTGAATGGTAAAGATCTGTCGGCGAGTGCTCTTGCCTCGGGCAGCTATGACACGCGCGCCATTGTGGCCGAAGTCGCCGCTGCTGGCAAAGACAATGCCGCGGTCACCATCCTTCCCGCCTATGAGAACCAAATCAAGATCCTGCTCGAGTCCGAGGACCACGCCAAGACCGGTGAGTTTGTCATCAACCTTGGCTCCGACACGGTCTCGCCGGACCTTGGGGCCGATGATGATGCGCGCGACTACCCCGTTGGGGATATGACGCCCGCGGCATCGAACGAGCAGGGGCAAAGCGGCAAGGAAGGCCCGGTCAAGTTCGCCTTTGATGGCGATCACGACTCCATCTACCATTCTTTGTGGAGCGGCACTCCGCAAGATGAGCTCTATGTTGACATGACGCTCGAGGAGCCGACGAGTATTGAAGCCCTGAGGTATCTGCCCCGTCAGCAGGGACCCAATGGTCTCATCGAGGAGTACTCCATCTGGTATCGCAACGGTGCTGATGAAGAGTGGGTTAAGTGCGCCGAGGGAACGTGGGATACGAACGATCGCTCGTGGCAGATCGCCCAGTTCGACGAACCGGTAACGGCCAGCCAGTTCCGCTTCAAGGCCGAGAAGTCCCTGACCGACAAAGCCGATAAAAGCACGACCTTCATGTCCGCCGCTGAGATTCGTCTGCGCAAGACCGCCGAGACGGTTGATCTCAACACGCTGCAGACCGACCTTCCGAGCGTCGTTAAGGTCAATCGCGTTGACGCGGATCATCCGGTGCTCGCCGACCAGTTTGATGAGCGTATCGTCGATGGCGAGCGGGTGCTCGTCTATGGTGTGGACTACCTACTCACGTTCCAAAACAACACTGCTGTTGGCACCGCCAAGGTGCTTATCGAGGGCATTGGTGACTACTCCGGCACAATTGAGCATGACTTCACCATCGAACTCAACGGCCGTACGCTTACGGGCATTGCGGTGGAGACGCAGCCCGCCAAGCGTATCTACACCGTGGGTGAGGCGTTCGACCCGGCCGGCATGGAGCTTGAGCTTTCTTACAGCAACGGTGACATTGAACACGTCGCATACGGCGAGGACACCAAGGCCGACTTCACCTTTGATCCCGCGCTCGGGACCGCCTTCGATGAGGAGGGCACGGTCGACATCAAGGTCACCTATGGCGAGCGCGACGCCGTTCTGTCTGTCACGGTGAACAAGGCCTCCCAGCCCGATCACGGCCCCGATCCCGTGCCCCCGATCGATCCCGATACGGATCCCAACCCGCCGGTGAGCCCCGGTGGTGGCAATACCGGTTCTGGCGCGGGTGACTCCGGCGCGAACAAGCCGGGCACGACGCTGCCGGGAACCGGCGATGCATCGATGCTGTCGATTGTCGTCCTCGGTGGTCTTGGGTTGGCAGCGGCGATTGCCGGCGTCAAGCGGCGCGACGAACCCCCTCGCGGGTAAACGTGGATTATCCCACTAGGTTGGTACTCAATAGTAAATACCAGCGGAAACAATAATCCACATAAAAGAGATAGGCTGAACCGTTCAACGTTCGATAAGGTGCCGCTCGCCAAATCGCGAACGGGGAGGGGCAGCCTCCTACGGGAAGATTGATGCGTTATGTACAAAGGGATGGCTCTGTCTCGAGCGAGCGGAGTGCCCGTTGAACGAGATGGGGAAATGGATGGCGAGAGGAATACGATGGAAGATTGCGAAGGCTATCGCCTGCGCGTGTGCAGTCGTGGGCCTGAGCGTATCGCCCGCAATCGCCCATGCGGCTGAAGGGGATTACCAGATCTACCCGACGCCGCACACGGTGACATATGCAAACGGCGAGGTTCCACTCAGCGACACCATCACCACGGTTGTCGAGGGTGGTATCGATGCGGACACCGTAACGCGCATGAACGAGGCGCTCGACCTCAAAGGGCTCAAGGCCGCTCAGGGCGCTTCGGTTCCCACAGGCGGCAGTGAAACGTCGCTGCTTGTGGGTATTAAGGGCTCCAAGGGCGCGGTCGACAGTCATGTCGAGAAGCTCGTAAAGGAGGGTAAGCTCTCCTATACGGACGGTCTGTTCGACAAGACCGATAGCTACATGCTGGCATCGCTGCCGGCAAGCAGCACGGGTTCCAACCAGATCATCGTGCTGGGCAAGGATACGGACGCCGCATACTACGGCCTTACGACGCTGTATCAAATCCTCCAGCAGGTAGAAGGCAAGACGCTTCGCGCCTTTACTGCCTCGGATTACGCGGACGTGACCACGCGCGGCTTTATCGAGGGCTACTACGGAAACCCGTGGAGCACCGAGGATCGCGTGAGCCTGATGGAGTGGGGTGGCTACTATAAGCTCAATGCCTACTTCTACGCGCCCAAGGATGATCCCAAACACAACGCCAAGTGGCGCGAACTATACACCGAAGACGAGCTGCGCGACAAGATCGAGCCCCTTGCCAAGGCGGGCAACGAGTCCAAGTGTCGCTTTGTCTTCGCGCTGCATCCGTTCATGAGCAACCCGATCACGCCTGCGAACTACGACGAGTCCGTGAAGGTCCTCAAGCAAAAGTTCACCCAGGTCATGGATCACGGGGTTCGCCAGATCGCGATCCTGGCGGACGATGCGGGTAACCAGGGCAAGGATCTGTACATCAAGCTCTGCAAAGAGATGACCGACTGGCTGCATGAGCAGCAGAAGGCCAAGAATGCGGACGGTGCGGTCAAGTATCCCGGCCTTAAGGACACGCTCATCTTCTGCCCGGTGAACTACATGGGTAATGGTGAGGATTGGTACAGGCAGCTTCCCGAGAACGTCCAGGTCATCAATACCGGTGGACGCGTGTGGGGCAAGATTGACAACAGCTTCGCCTCGACGTTCCAGAAGAACTCCGGCGTTGCCCCCTTCATGTGGATCAACTGGCCCTGCTCCGATAACGACAAGGACGCCCTCCACATGGGTGGGCACAACAACTTCCTGGGTTCCGACCTCAAGCCGGGTCAGGTCAAGGGCGTTGTCATCAACCCCATGCAGCAGTCCGAGCCTTCCAAGCAGGGCATTTTCATGAACGCGGACTTCACCTGGAACCTCTGGGAGTCCGAGGCCCATGCCGATGACACCTGGGAGAACTCCTTTAGTTACATCGATCACAATTCGCCGATTCCCACCGAGGGCTCTAACGCGCTGCATGACCTCTCTGAGCATATGAAGCGTATGTACGGCGGCGGCGCTACGTGGGAGAACGGCGAGTCCGCGGATATCAAGGACGAGCTCAACGACTTCGTTGCCAAGCTTGCCGCCGACACGGTGACTGTCGAGGATTGCGACAAGATGATCGCCGTCTTCGAGGAGATCCAGAAGGACTCCAAGACGTTCCGCGAGCAGGCGGGCACTCCGGCGATGCTTGAGCAGATGACGCCCTGGGTCGACACATTCGACGGCATCACCCGTGCCGCCATCACCGAGCTGAATGCCGTCAAGGCTTCCATCGGCGGTAGCGCCAACGAGCTCATCACGCTGTTCGCCGAGGGCACCTCAGCGCTCGAGGCCGCGAACAACAATCAGCTGTGGTACATCGACCACTACGAGAAGGCTCGCGTGGGCAAGGCGTACATCACGCCCACAGTCAACGCGCTGAACGACTATGTGGCTGAGAAGGCAACACTCGCCGCTGACCCGGACGCGGTGGTAACCAAGCTGGTGACCAACCGAACCGACACGCCCGAGGGCAGCAAAGATGCCGTCTTTGACGGTGATCCCGCCACGGGTGCCGAGTATCGTTCTCCGAACAAGGTATCCAAGGACGATTACTTTGGCATGATGCAGACCAAGCCGTTCGACCTCGATACCGTGACGTTTGTTCAGGGCACCGGCAAGAACTTCTTCGACTGCAGCAAGGTCCAGTATCTCAAGGATGGTGAGTGGCGCGACGTTCCGAATGCTCAGGAATACACCACGAGCACCGTCGCGGTGACCGATCTTGGCCTCAAGCAGGTCGACGGCGTACGCCTGGTTGCCGTTCGCGATAATAAGCTCGACGCTTGGCCCACCATCAACGAGATCATGGTCAACCAGAAGGTCGAGACGAGCGGCATGTTCACCGGTACGGTAACGCTCGCTAAACAAGAAACGGCGGATACCTCCAAGCCGCTGCAGAACGCCTCCGACGGCAAGGACACCGAGGCGTGGTTCACGCACAAGGCCGCCGAGCCGAACAAGGACGACAGTACCGTCAAGGACGCGGCCGTCATCGTTACGTTCGACATGCGCAAGACCATCGATGCCATCGTGTTCCAGCAGGGCGTGAGCCAGGCGGGCGATGTCATCGACGAGGGCACGGCGTACTATCAGGACACCAATGGTGCCTGGCAGCCGGCCGGTGCCATCACGAGTGAGACGAATCAGGTCGTCAAGCTGAGTGCCCCGGTTGAGGCCAAGGCCATCAAGGTCGTGAACAACAAGGACAAGAAGATTTGGTGGCGCGTGGCCGACCTGCACGCGACCTGCGGCATGTCCGCGGCTACGCAGGCCATTTCCACCAACATGCCCGTGTATACCACAAACAGCATTGATCGTGCCATCGACGGTAATGATTCGACGCAGTTCTGGAGCAGCCGCAACACGGCCGCGAACGACTGGGTCATGCTGAACTTCGGCGAGAGCAAGTTCATCGACTCGGTACGCATGCTCCAGGGCGAGGGCGACCGCTTCACGGCTTCCAAGCTCTACTACACCACTGATGAGCAGCCCAAGCAGGACGGCAATTGGACCGAGATTGCCACGCTCGGCAGCGCGGCAGACCAAACGGCCACCTTCAACCGCGTCGAGGCCACCGGCATCAAGGTCGTTGCCACCGCGGCTACGGCGAATTGGTTCCAGCTCTTTGAGCTCCAGGCGTTCGAAAAGTTCTCCTACACCAAGGACAACTTCTACGCCTCGTTCGACCTAGCAGACGTTCAGCTCACCGCTCGTGTGGGTGACGGCACGTTCAAGACGACCGACGGCGCGGTGGCCCTCCCCACGAAGGGCGATGTGTTCGCGCTCGACCTCGGTTCCATCCGCCGCGACATCAAGGTTGCCAACCTGGACCAGCAGACGCTCTCCAGCGCCGAGGCTGTGTATTCTCAGAACGGTCTTGAGTGGATTCCTGTCGAGGGCTCCAACGTGGAGCGCGCACGCTATGTGGGCTTCCGCGCTATGGGAGACAAGGCAACCGTGACCCTCAAGGGTTTTGAGGGCTCCTATCTCAACTCCCTTGCGCCCACGTTGGTGAAGAGCGATCTTCCCGGCAATCAGACGCTGGATGCCTCCAGGGTCTTCGACGGCGATGTGACCACGGCCACCAAGTCTTCCGGTGCTCCTGCCAAGGGCAGCACCGTCGTGTTCGATTTGGGTCAGGCCCGTACGATCAACTCGATTGAGTACTTCGTGCCCGAGGCCAGCCTCGACTTCATCCGCAATGCGGTTGTTGAGGTCGCCGACGCGCCCGACGCCGCCGATGCGGATTGGAAGCTCGTCCTCGACATCAACAGCGATGGTAAGATCGCCGACCCCGGCACGCAGTCGACGGCCAAGGAAGCCGGTTGGCTCACGCACTCCAGCGAGACCCCCGGAAACATGTTCATCGAAGCGAAGGACCTCGACCTGAGCGGTCGTTACCTGCGCATCCGCTTTACCGAGGCATATCCGAATCGCTGGGTCGAGATCGGTGAGCTGCGCATCAACAAGGGGGGATACGTTTCCACCTATGCTGGTGGCGACTTTGAGTCCACGGTGATGGAGCAGCAGGGCAAGACTCCGCAGAACCTAATCGACAAGAACCTGCTTACCGCGTGGACACCGCAGGGATCCGAGGCTGGTTCGCTCACCTACCACGTTTCCGCTCCGCTCAAGGCCGATGGCACGCCGCTCCAAGGCGTCCGCATCGTCTCCCATGGCAAGCCGAGCAATGTGACGGTGAAGGCGGTCCTCTACACCGACGATACGTACAGCACGACCACGACGGTCGAGCTGGGTGTCGACAACAAGGTGCTGAAGGAGTTCAGCTTCGGAAAGCTCAAGAACGACGGTCGCGCGCTCGCGGAGTACACTGCGGTGAAGGACCTCGTGTTCGAGTGGGCTGAGGGCACGACGCCCCAGATTTCCGAGATCTACCTGCTGGGCGCGCTCTCCGGTATGGATTCCGATCTCATCGCCGAGCTACAGGAGACGGTCGATGCCGCGGGCCAGCAGGACACGAGCGCCTGGACCACTGACTCCATCAATGCGCTGAACGCCGCCGTGGAGCAGGCGAAGGATGCGATTGCGCACCCCGAGAGCCTGACTGCCGACCAAGTTGAAGACATCAAGGCCGCTATCGAGACCGCGCTGAACAGTCCGGTCCTCAAGTACACGGGCACGGAGCTCTCCGAGCTGGTGAACGGAGCGATCACGGATGGCTCTCGGTACACGGATGAGACCTGGCAGGCATATGGCGAGGCTCTCGCGGCAGCCAAGGTTGGACTTGAGAAGGGAGACAATCTTTCCCAGGCCGAGGCTGAGCAGCTGGTGAGCGCCCTTAAGGCGGCTCGCGATGGACTGAAACTCAAGGGCGAATCCGGAAACGGTGGCAGTGGCGGCGGAAACAACGGCGGCAGCGGCGCTGGCAACGGTGCCGATACCGGCACCGGTTCTCCCCAGACCAAGCCGAATGGCGGTCTGCCGGCTACGGGCGATTCCTCGCTGATCCCCGTCATCGCGCTGGGAGCCCTTGGCGCCATCGTGGTCATCGCCGGTATCGCGATGGTTGTTCGCCGCAGAGGAGGGAAGTAGGTCCACGCCTTTCACCCACCAAATGTGTGCATTGACCGACTGATTGCCCCGTCTATCGGATGGGCCGCAGGCGCCACGGTGGCGACCCCGTGCCCGTGAAACAATGCTAATGGCATGTATTGTGCCCGGTGCTCCAATCAGGGGCGCCGGGCACTCTCATAGAAAGGCCCTCCAATGGCGCTCTCGCTCAAAGACCTCGGGAAGATTGACCGCATGTACACGCCCTTGGGCGGCCGTTACATCATGGCGCTCGACTCGGGGACCACATCGGTGCGCGCGATCATCGTCGACGAGTACGACTGCGTGGTTGCCCAGGCGTCGCGCCACATCAAGACCATGTATCCGCGCTCTGGATGGGTCGAGCAAGACCCTATGGAGATCCTCGCCTCTCAGATTGCCGTCATGATGGAGGTGCAGTTCAAAAGCGGCATCCACTCGGATCGCATTGCGGCAATCGGTATTACCAACCAGCGGGAGACCATGGTGGTGTGGGATCGCGACTCTGGTCAACCTATCCACAACGCCATCGTGTGGCAATGCCGCCGTACCGCCGGCATCACCGACGCCCTCATCGCCGAGGGTGTGTCGGACACCATTCGGAGCAAGACGGGACTCATGCCCGATCCGTACTTCTCGGGCACCAAGATCAAGTGGATCCTCGACAACGTCGATGGTGCCCGCGCCGCCGCCGATGCGGGAGAGCTGATGTTCGGCACCATCGACACGTGGCTCATCTACAACCTCACGGGAGGCGCGGTTCACGCCACCGACTACACCAACGCCAGCCGCACCATGCTGTTCAACATCCACACGCTCGAATGGGACGATGAACTCCTCAAGATACTGGACGTTCCGCGCTCTATGCTTCCCGAGGTGCGCTGGAGTTCAGATGGTTACGGGAGTGTGTCGAACGAGATTATGACCTACGGGCCATCGATCACGGGCGTGGCGGGCGACCAGCAGGCGTCGCTGTTCGGCCATTGCTGTTTTGAGCCCGGTTGCACCAAGAACACCTACGGCACCGGATGTTTCATGCTCATGAACACCGGCGAGGCGTGTGTTGCCTCCGAACATGGTTTGGTCTCGACCATCGGCATCGCCCATGCCGGCAAGATCTCCTACGCCCTCGAAGGATCTATTTTCCACGCCGGCGCGACGGTGCAATGGCTGCGCGATAAACTCGGCTTGATTTCCAGCACCAAGGAGGCGTCCGATCTGTGCCGTCATCTTGACGACAACGGCGGTTGTTATCTGGTTCCGGCATTCAGCGGCCTGGGAGCTCCATGGTGGGATCCTGATGCCCGAGGCCTGATTTGCGGTTTGACGGGTGCGAGCGATCGCGCCACGCTCGTGCGTGCCGCGTGCGAGTCGATGGCATACCAGAGCTTTGACGTACTGCGCTCCATGGAGCGCGATGCGGGCGTGAAGATAGAGACCCTTTCGGTGGACGGGGGAGCTTCGCGCAACGACTTTATCATGCAATTCCAGGCCGACCTTCTGGGCATTCCAGTGGTTCAGACGGAAAATGTGGAGACTACGGCGCTTGGCGCGGCATATCTCGCCGGTCTTGCGGTTGGATATTGGGAGGATCTCGATGACCTGGAGCAAAACCGCGTGCCCGGCAAGAGGTTCGACCCCAGTGCATCTGAGGAGGTCGTGGCGCGCAGCCTCTCTGGATGGCACGATGCGGTCGCGCGTGCCCGTTCACGTTAAGGACGCACGTTCCCTGCGAACCTGCTAGAGTGAAACCGTTGCATTCAACAGTTGAAAGGACGTGCACGATGCGTGTCGCCATTGCCTCCGATCATGGTGGATTTGAGCAAAAAGAAGCCCTGGCGAGCTACTTGACCGAGGAGCTGGGTTGCGAGGTCGCCGATATGGGCCCCGACTCCGATGCTTCCGTCGATTATCCCGACTATGCCGTGAAGGTCGCGCAGGCGGTCTCGGCCGGCGAGGCGGATCGCGGCGTGCTGGTGTGTGGCACCGGCATCGGCATGGCGCTCGCCGCCGATAAAGTAGCCGGCGTTCGCGCCTCGTCCATCACATCGGTTCCGTTTGCCGAACTCTTCCGCCAGCACAATAACGGTAACGTCGTGTGCCTGTCGGGCCGTTTTGTTGACATCGACGTCAACAAGGAAATCGTCAAGACGTTCCTCGAGACGGAGTTTGAAGGCGGTCGCCATGAGGCCCGCGTGGCCAAAGTCATGGCGCTTGACTAGATAGGAGGACGATATGTCCGTATCATTTGACAGCAGCCGCGTCACGCTGGTTGACCATCCGCTCGTCCAGCACAAGCTGACAATCATGCGCGACGAGCGCACCGGTTCGAAACAGTTCCGCGAGCTCGTTAAGGAGCTCGCCCTGTTTGAGGGCTATGAGGCCACGAGAGATTTCCCGCTTGAAGATGCTCCCGTAAAGACGCCGATTTGCGCCACCACGGGCAAGCAGATCGCTGGGCGCAAGGTTGCCATTGTTCCGATCCTGCGTGCCGGATTGGGCATGGTGGACGGCCTACTTGAGCTCATCCCCGCTGCCCGCGTTGGTCATGTGGGCATGTACCGCGACGAAGTGACGCACGCGCCGCACGAGTACTACGCTAAGCTTCCCGCCGACGCCGAGCAGCGTACGTGCTTGGTGGTCGATCCCATGCTCGCCACGGGCGGCTCCGCCACGGCGGCGATTGACTACCTGCGTGGTCAAGGCGTGAAGGACGTGCGTCTGCTCGTGTTGGTTGCCGCTCCCGAGGGTATCAAGACGGTGCTCGACCACGATCCCGATGTTCGCCTGTACACGTGTTCCATCGACGAGGGCCTTAACGACGCGGCATACATCGTTCCCGGTCTCGGCGATGCCGGAGACCGCATCTTCGGCACTCTGTAGGGTCTCGCGCGTGCCATTGGGGCACGTTTCGGTGCGGTAACGCGGTGCGTTTTGACGGCGCACCGCGTTTTTGTTTGGGTTAAAATAAACAACAAACGCCCCAATATGTTCTCAAATTTAATGAACGAATGTCGTATTGTGAACAAATGTCCATAAACATCATCCGGTTGTACGATTTTACTTGCGCGGGGATTATTGAGCGATATACTGCGAAGCACTGGTATTCGCAAGGTCGTGCGTTGCCGCATCAAACTGCATGTATGTGCAGGTTTGGAACTTGTGGCACGCGCATTCCACGTGAATGTCCCGCAGCGGAAGGGTAGCCGATGCTTGCAGTTGGGATGGGCTTAGGGGTCGCAACGTTCGCCCCCTTATTCGCGGTCGTGCTTTTGGCGCGGTCGGGGCGCCTTAAACCAACGGTAGGCAGGGGGATGGCCGCACTGGGTGTCTCCTTTGCTTTTGCCATGGCGGCATTTGCCTTGGTTTGGATGTCCGTTCCGCAGGACTTGCCGGTGGTCGCGGTCGGGTTCCTCATGGGGTTCCTGGTCATGTGGGCGGTACTTGCCGCCAAAACGATGAGTCACTGACTCTAGGAGGGTTAGCGCATGGAAGCGTTTGAGAAGCTGCCGGGCGAGATCAACCACCTCGTGTCGAGCTTCAGCTCGATACCCGTCGTGGGCGACTTGATGCACGGCGTGACCCAGTATTCATTCTGGCTCATCGTGTCTTCGATCGTCTTACTTGTCATTATGTTCGCGTTCGCCAAGCGCGTCGCCGTAGTTCCGCACGGCAGGTTTGCCAACGCGATCGAATTTGTGATCGAGTACCTTGAGAACGACGTGGGAATCGGCATCTTGGGCAAGGAGTCCTGGCGTCGTCACCTGCCGTTCTTGGGAACGTTGTTCATGTTCATCGTGGTCAACAACATCATCGGCATCATTCCCGGTATGAAGCCGGGTACGGGCACGATTTCCACCACCGCGGCCCTCGCACTCGTCGCGTTCGTGTACTTCGTTTGGGTGGGCATGAAGAACCACGGCGTGTGGGGCTACATCAAAAGCCTCGCGCCCAAGGGGGTCATGTTTCCGCTCAACATACTTATTTGGGTGATCGAGGTCATCTCCACGCTGCTGCGACCCATCACGCTGGCGGTTCGTCTGTTCTGCAATATGTTCGCAGGCCATATCGTTCTGGGCTCCTTTGCGCTTATGGTTTCGCTGTTCGCGGAGCCGCTCATTGCCGAGTTCAGCGCCGCCAACGCCCTTGGCGCTCTGCCGTCCCTTGCGTTCGCGGCAATCCTATTTGTGATTTACGCCATCGAGATCTTCGTCGGCGTGATTCAGGCATACGTGTTCACCGTTCTCACCGCCGTGTACATCCAGGGCGCAGAGGCCGAAGGGCACTAGCCATACGTGTAGGGGTACCCTGCGTGCGGTTCGAGCCGTGCGCTTGAGATAGGTATCGTGATCAAGGTGCGCCACGAAGGCGCGCGATCTCAAGGAGGAATTGTGGGAGTTATCGGTTACGGTCTTGGTGTTATCGGTGCAGGCCTCGCTATCGGCCTCGCTGCATATGGCGTTGCGAGCGCCATGGCGCGTCAGCCTGAGGTTCAGGACCGCGTGTTCACCGTCTTCATCATGGGCTCGGCTTTCGCCGAGGCTCTGGCCCTGATCGGCTTCGTCGTCGCACTGGTTGTCAAATAGGCCGGGTCCTCGCAAGAGTACCGGGCGATACGTCCCGAGGGGGAAGTCATGAAAAACGTTGAACGCGCAGGTGTCGCGCTTGGGGCCTTCGCCTCGGTGCTTCTCACGCCCACCTTGGCTTTTGCCGAGGGAACCGAGTCCGGTGGCGCGGATATCCTGATCCCCAAGATGGCGGAGTTCGTTCCCGCGCTCCTCATCTTCCTGATCATCTGGTTCCTCTTGGCCAAGTTCGTGTGGCCCAAGGTCATCTCCGTTCTCGATGCCCGCGAGCACAAGATCGAGGACAGCATCGAGGAAGCCGACGCCACCAAGGCTGAGGCTGCCGAGATTCGCGACGAGGCGGACGCCATTGTCGCCGAGGCGCGCCGCAAGGCGTCCGAGATCGTCCTTGAGGCCCGCGGTGACGCAGAGAAGGAGCGCGCTCGCATCGTCGCCGCCGCTCACGCGGAGGCCGAGGACATCATCGCCAAGGCGCACGATCGCGCTGATGACGAGATGAAGCGCTCCCTTGCGTCCGCCACCGACACCATCGCCAAGGTCTCTGTCGCCGTGGCAGGCAAGATCGTGGGCGACACACTCGCCAGCGATGAAGCCAAGCAGCGTGAGCTCATCAAGAAGTACCTTGCGGAAGTGGGTACCATCAATGGTCGATAAGGATATCAGCGAGCGTTTCGAAAAGCGCAAGCTCGAGACGTACGCCCGCACGCTGCTCGAGGCGGCTAAGAACGAGGATCGAGTCTACGAGAACCTCGCCCCCCTCAAGGCCGAGGCAGATGCGAGCCCCGAGGTCCTTTCCGTCCTGTCTCAGATGGCCGTCAATGGCGACTTGGACAAGTTGGCCGACGTCCTCGATCTCTACAGTGAGATGGCCGATGGCGACCAGCAGACGGTCGGCGTGACCGTCACCACGGCGGTGCCGCTCGACAACGAGTTGCGCGCGCTGATCACGCAGAAGTGCGAGCTTGACCTGGGCTGCAACGTGTTTTTGATCGAGCGCGTCGACCCGTCCATCATCGGTGGCTTGATCATCTCCGCGCAGGGGCGTCGTCGTGACGCGTCGGTGCGTCACCAGCTTGAGCAGGCCCGAAAGGTCATGACTCAGTCAGTTAAGAATTCGGAGGTATAGCCAATGTCCGAGGCAATTACTGCCGAGAACATCGAGCAAGTCCTACAGCAGCGCCTGTTCGACCTGTCGGCTACCGTCGATACCCAAGAAGTATCCCACGTAGCCGAGGTGGGCGATGGTATCGCCCACGTCTTCGGTCTCAAGAGCGCGATGGCAGGTGAGCTCCTTGAGTTCACGAGCTCCATCACGGGCCGTACGGTGTACGGCCTGGCTCAGAACCTCGATCGCGATGAGGTCGGCGCGGTCCTGTTCGGCGAGGTCGATTCCATTAAAGAAGGCGACCAGTGCCGCACGACCGGCCGCGTCATGGACATCCCTGTGGGCCGTGGCATGCTCGGCCGCGTGGTTAATCCGCTCGGCCAGCCCATCGATGGCAAGGGCAGCATCGGCCAGACGTCGCGTCGACCCATTGAGTTCAAGGCTCCCGGCGTTATCGAGCGTACCCCGGTATGCGAGCCCATGCAGACGGGCCTGCTTGCCGTCGACGCGATGATCCCGATTGGCCGTGGCCAGCGCGAGCTCATCATCGGCGATCGTAAGACGGGCAAGACCGCCATCGCCGTCGACGCCATCATCAACCAGCGCGGCAAGGGCGTGATCTGCGTGTACGTCGCTATTGGCCAGAAGGCCTCGACGGTCGCCGCGATTCGCGAGATGCTCGCCGCACACGGTGCGCTCGAGTACACGGTCATCGTGTCCGCCACCGCTGCCGATTCGGCCCCGTTGCAGTACATCGCGCCTATGGCAGGCGCCGCCATTGGCGAGTACTTCATGTACAACGGCGAGGACGGCCGTCCCGCCAGCGCCACCAACCCCGGCGGTCACGTCCTGGTCGTGTACGACGACCTGTCCAAGCAGGCCGTCGCCTACCGTCAGATGTCGCTTACGCTGCGTCGTCCCCCGGGACGCGAGGCGTACCCCGGCGACATCTTCTACCTGCACTCTCGTCTGCTCGAGCGCGCCTGCAAGCTCTCCGAGGAGAACGGCGGTGGCTCCCTCACGGCTCTGCCGATCATCGAGACGCAGGATGGCGACGTCTCCGCGTACATTCCGACCAACGTCATCTCGATTACCGATGGTCAGATCTACCTGCAGTCCGAACTGTTCCACCAGGGTCAGCGCCCCGCAGTCGACGTGGGCATCTCCGTGTCCCGCGTTGGTGGTTCGGCTCAGACCAAGGCCATGAAGCAGCAGGCGGGCAACTTGCGTCTCGATCTCGCGTCGTATCGTGAGCTCGCCGGCTTCATGCAGTTCGGCTCCGACCTCGACGCCACCACCCAAAAGCAGCTCACGCATGGTGCTCGTATGACCGAGCTCCTCAAGCAGGGTCGCTATAAGGCATTGGACGTTACGGAGCAGGTCGCCGTTCTGTACGCCGGTAACAAGGGCTACCTGGACGATATGGACCTCGCCGACGTCGTGCCGTTCCGTGACGGCCTCGTGGATTACCTCGAGGGCGCCCACCGCAAGCTGCTCGAGAGCTTCCGCACCGTCAAGATGGACGATGCGATGGCATCCCAGCTCGAGACGGCGATCCGTGATTATAAGAGTCAGTTCCTGGCCTCCCGTGAGTCCCAGGCGTCGAGTGCCTCCGCGCTCGACGGCGAAGCAGGAGAGAACTAGGCCCCATGGCTAACCTCCGCGACATAAAAAAGCGCATCAACTCGGTCTCCACGACCCAGCAGATTACGCGCACGATGGAAATGGTGGCTACGGCTAAGATCGCTCGCGCGCTCCAGCGCGAGAAGGATTCCGAGCCGTATGCCGCCGCCATCACGGACGTCATGCTGACCGTTGCGCAGGATTCGTCGGTCGATGTCTCCAACCCACTGCTCGTCGACCCCGAGGTTTACGAGCGAGCGCTGGTGATTGTGATCAGCTCCGACCGCGGCTTGGCCGGCGGCTACAACGTACAGGTGGAGCGCGCCGCCGAGCAGCGCATCAAGCACTTCTATCGCCACGGTGCGAAAGAGGTCGAGCTCATCACCTGTGGACGCAAGGCGACGGAGTTCTTCCGCAAATACCCCAACAAGGTGATGGCAATCGTCGGTGAGTCCGACGACCCCACGATCGAGAATGCGCGTATCGTCGCGAATTACGTGATCGATGCGTATTCCCAGGGGCATCTTGGCCGCGTGGACATCGTCTACTTCCATGCCAAGAACCGCGTGGAGCAGGTGCTTCGTCTCGAGCGCATTCTGCCGCTCGACCAGCTGGTGCTGCAGACCGCCCGTGGCCCGCGCGCGAACGAGAACGAGGCGCCTACGGGCCTCTCGTCGCCCTTCGAGTTCGTGCCTTCCGCTGACCATGTGCTGAGCAAGCTCATTCCGAGCTACGTCCTCACCATCGTCCATCAGGCGATGATCGACTCGGCGGCAGCCGAGCAGGGAGCCCGCCGCAAGTCCATGCACTCCGCGACGGAGAACGCCACCGCCATCATCGCCGACCTCTCGCGCACCTATAACCGTGTACGCCAGGCTTCCATCACCACCGAGATCAACGAGATCGTGGGCGGAGCCGCTGCATTGGAGGAGAACTAATGGCAGATACCATCGCTGTGGACTCCACGCCCACCGCGGGCGTCGGGCGCATCACGCGCATCATCGGCGCCGTCGTGGACGTTAAGTTCAAGGGCGGCGTGCCGAACATCTACAACGCCCTCACTGTCGACGTGGACACGCCCGTCGGCCACATCAACACCATCCTCGAGGTCGAGAGCCAGCTGCCCGGCGATGTCGTGCGCTGCGTCGCCATGACTTCCACCGACGGCTTGCAGCGCGGCCTCGAGGTCGTCGACACGGGCGCCCCTATGCAGATGCCGGTGGGTAAGGGCACGCTCGGTCGCATCTGGAACGTCATGGGCGAACCCGTCGACGGCAAGGAGATGCCCGAGGTGGACGCGTACTACCCGATCCATCACCCGGCCCCTTCGTTCGACCAGCTCACCACGCAGACCGAGATCTTCGAGACCGGCATCAAGGCCGTTGACCTGCTCGAGCCCTACATCCGTGGCGGCAAGACGGGTCTGTTCGGTGGCGCCGGCGTTGGCAAGACGGTGCTTATTCAGGAGCTCATCAACAACCTCGCCCAAGAGCATGGCGGCACTTCGGTGTTCACCGGCGTTGGCGAGCGTACCCGCGAGGGTACCGACCTGTACCTCGAGATGAGCGAGTCGGGCGTTATCGACAAGACCTGCCTGGTCTACGGTCAGATGAACGAGCCTCCGGGAGCCCGTCTGCGCATCGGCCTGGCCGGCCTTACCGAGGCTGAGTACTTCCGCGATCGCGGTCAGGATGTGCTGCTGTTCATCGACAACATCTTCCGTTTCTCCCAGGCCGGTTCCGAGGTCTCGGCGCTTCTTGGCCGTATGCCCTCCGCCGTCGGTTACCAGCCCACCCTGGCTACCGAGATGGGCGACCTGCAGGAGCGCATTACCTCCACTAAGACCGGTTCCATCACCTCGGTTCAGGCCGTTTACGTTCCCGCCGACGACCTGACCGACCCCGCGCCCGCCACGACGTTCACCCACTTGGACGCCACGACGGTTCTCTCCCGCTCCATCTCCTCGCTGGGCCTGTTCCCGGCAATCGATCCGCTGGCCTCCACTTCCGACGCGCTCGATCCCGCGATCATCGGCGAGGAGCACTACCGCGTGGCCGTGCGCGTCCAGGAGATCTTGCAGGAGTACTCCGACCTTCAGGACATCATCGCCATTCTCGGTATGGACGAGCTCTCCGATGAGCAGCGCCTTACTGTGAACCGCGCTCGTAAGATCCAGCAGTTCCTGTCCCAGTCCTTCCACGTCGCCGAGAAGTTCACCGGCAACCCGGGCGTCTACGTGCGCGTCGAGGACACGGTTCGCTCCTTTGCCGCCATCATCGACGGCGAGTGCGACGATCTGCCCGAGCAGGCGTTCCGTTACGCCGGCACCATCGACGACGTGCGCGAGCGCGCCGCCAAGATGGGGGCGTAGGACATGGCCATGCAGTTGCGCATCGTCTGCCCCGAGGAGTGCGTGTTCGAGGGCCCGGTTGCCTACGTGGCCGTTCCCACGACTGTCGGCGAGTTCGGCATCTTGCCACACCATGCGAGCGAGATTTGCACGATTGATGGCGGACGGATTCGCGTCTCCGAGTCGCAGATGGGCGTGACCGACCGCGTCTTCGCGGTCACCGATGGATATGTCCAGGTTGCGAATGACGAGGTCATCGTGCTTGCTGAGCGCGCCCTTGATATCGAAAAGGTCGACGCCGAAGAAGTCTCCGCCCAGATGGCCGGTTTTGAAGACGAGCTGGGGAAAATGTCGGAGAATGATGCACGCCGTGCGTACCTCTATAATGAAATCGCATGGTGCAAGCTGCTGCTATCCCAATAGGGTCAGTGGCGACGCGTTTGACGCGCACAGTTTATGACATCGTGCCCGGGGCGACCCGGGCATGTTTTTTGAAAGGGAAGCGCTTGGATATCATCCGCGTTGAGGGCGGGCACGCAATTGAGGGCCGCGTCGTCGTTTCGGGAGCCAAGAACTCAGCGCTCAAGCTCATGGCCGCCACGTTGCTGGCGCCCGGTGCCACGACGCTCGAGAATGTCCCCAATATTTCCGATGTTCATGTGATGGGCAAGGTGCTCAAGCGCATGGGCGCCACGATCGATGTGCTTGATGAGCATACGCTGCGCATCGACACGTCTGCGGTCGACTCATATGAGGCTCCCTATGACTTGGTTGCCAAGATGCGCGCGTCGACTGCCGTGATGGGCCCCCTGCTCGGCAGATTCGGTAAGGCCAAGATTGCCATGCCCGGTGGCTGCAACCTTGGCGCCCGCAAGATCGACATGCACATTCTCGGACTCGAGGCGCTTGGCGTTTCGTTCGATACCGACCACGGCTACATCCACGCTACAGCACCGAACGGACTTAAGGGTACGTCCGTCACGCTTGAGTTCGCCAGCGTTGGCGCTACGGAGAACCTCATCATGGCCTCGGTTAAAGCCAAGGGCACGACGGTGATTGACAACGCCGCTCGTGAACCGGAAATCGTAGACCTCGCCAACATGCTCAACGAGATGGGTGCCCGCATCATTGGTGCCGGCACCCCGGTTGTCACCATCGAGGGCGTCGAGGAGCTATGCCCCGTGACGCATCGCGTGGTGGGTGACCGCATCGAGGCCGGAACCTTCATCGTCGCCGGCGCGCTCGCCGCCGGTCCCGCCGGAATCGAGGTTCTCGGCTTCAATCCGCATCACTTGGGGATGGTCCTCAAGAAATTCGAGAGCATGGGTGTGTGCATCGAGCGCATAGAGCAGGGCGTGCGCGTCCAACGCTGCGAGCGATTTGCCCCTGTTGACATTCAAACCTTGCCGTTCCCCGGGTTCCCCACCGACATGCAGGCTCAGGTCATGGTGCTTTCCGCGCTCGCCGACGGTAACTCCATCATCACCGAGAACATCTTTGAGAACCGCTTTATGTTTGCCTCTGAGCTCGTCCGTATGGGCGCGGACATTCGTGTCGAGGGGCATCACGCCATGATCCACGGTGTTAAGGGCTTCTCCGGCGCGCAGGTTACATCCCCCGATCTTCGTGGCGGTGCCGCCCTGGCCATTGCCGGTCTTGTCGCAGAGGGCTATACGGAGGTGTCCGCTATCCACCATATCGATCGCGGATACGAGCGGTTTGTCGACAAGCTACGCGGGCTGGGCGCCACAGTGGAACGCCTCTCCCTTCCCGATCCCATTGATGACTAACAATTGAGTGCAGGTGTCTATGAGCCGTCGTAAGAAGCCCATCCAGGAGGGACGTCGCCCCTCAACCGGAGCGAGCAGCCGCATCTATAGCCGTGAGAACGTTGGCCGGTATTCCGAACGTGCCCGCCAGCGCCGTCGTGGCCGCATGGTCAAGCGCGGCGTGCTGGGCGGCCTGTTGGCGGTGCTGCTCGTGGGCGTGGTTGGGGTCGGCGCCTGGTTCGTTCGAGTAACGGGAAACCTCTCCGGCAACGGAGTGCTCGGCGAGGGCATCCGGATGATTTTGAACGACTCCGACGTCGCTCGTGAGCCGTTTTACATCCTGCTGCTCGGCACTGACGGTCGCCCGGGCGAAGATACGTACCGCTCCGACTCGATTATCCTCGCCCGCGTCGATCCCACTGAGAAGCAGGCGACGCTCATCTCCATCCCGCGTGACACGATGGTGGTCTATAACGGCGAGACGATGAAGATCAACGCCACCCACTCTGTTGACGGCCCGGAGGGCGTTGTGAAGGCGGTCAATCAGCTGTGTTTTGGTGGCGAGCAGAAGATCTCCCACTACGCCGAGATCAACTTCGAGGGCATGGAACAGCTTATCGATGCGGTGGGCGGCATCGACCTCAACGCGACCGAGGAGGTCGATGATCCCGAGCATCTCGATATCAAGATCGAAACGGGATATCAGCATATGGACGGCGCCACGGCACTCACCTACGCGCGCTGCCGCTATACCTATGCCGATGGCGATTACACGCGCATGCGCCACCAGCGCCAGGTGCTCGCCGCCCTTGCTTCGAAGATTCTCAACGAGCTCGATGCAACGACGGTGATGGGCATTGTCGAGGCGCTCTCCGAGGTCGTCATGACCACGTTAAGCCCCCAAGATATCATCTCCGTTGCCAACGCGATGCGGGGCATGGACGTCGAAAATGACATGTACGTCGCCAACGTCCCCTCGTATGCCGATGATACGACCTACGTTAACGGTGTGAGCTACGTCTTTGTTTACGAGAGCAAGCTCGCCGATATGATGGAGAGGGTCGATGCGGGTGAGAACCCCCAGGGTCCGCAGACCAGTGGACAAGATACTTCAGGCGCCTCCACGGCGGGCGACATCTTGGGGTCGGCCACGTCTGATGGCGAGAACGAGGCGGAGTAGTGGCCGATGGTTCCACGCTGGGGGCGTCGACGTCGCCGGCCCTAACGCCAGCACCCTTTGACTCAGAAGCACCCCTGGCATACGCTGGGGGTGCTTTTCGTTTGTATCACGTTGCGCTACATGGCGCCGAGGAAAGGAATGCCCCCATGTCCGATGTGCTCGAGAGGTTCTTGCGGTACGTGCAAGTTGATACCCAGTCGGCAGACGAGCATTGCGATCGCGTCCCGTCAACGGAAATTCAGTTTGACTTGGCGCATATGGTTGCGGAAGAGCTGCGCGGGATGGGTGCCCGCGACGTGACGGTGACGGACCATGCGTATGTGACCGCCTGGATTCCCGCAAGCTCGGGCTCCGAGGAGCGTCCGCGCCTCGGTCTGATTGCCCATCTCGATACCACGGAGCAGGCACCTGGTTTTGGCGTCAAGCCGCATGTGCTCACGTACCAGGGCGGTGACCTAGTGTGTGGTGTGGTGGACGGCGCTCCTGTTTCCATCGCCCCCAGTGTGCTTCCCGCTTTGAACGACCTTGTTGGACAGGACCTGGTCTGCACCGACGGAACGACGCTCTTGGGCGCCGACGACAAAGCGGGTGTCGCCGAGATCATGGCACTCTTCGCCGAGTTGTGCGCGCACCCCGAGACGCCTCATCCCGCCATCGGCGTCTGCCTGTGCCCCGACGAGGAGATTGGACACGGCGCTGAGCTGCTCGACATCGACGGGTTTGGGTGCACCTATGCGTATACCGTTGACGGCGGTCCTCTTGGTGAGCTTGAGTGGGAATGCTTCAACGCGGCAGAGGCTACCGTGAGCTTCCAAGGGTTCTCCATTCACCCCGGGGACGCGAAAGGACGCATGGTGAATGCCGGCGAGCTCTTCCACCGCTTCCATGGATTGCTGCCAGCAGCCCAACGCCCGGAGTATACCGAGGGCTACGAGGGCTTCTATTACCTGGAAGGCGTGAGTGCGACGGTCGAGCACGCGACGGCGCGTTACATCATCCGAGATCACGATGGCGAGAAATTCCAAGCGAAAATCGACCATCTGCTTTCCGCCGCCGCCTTTGTGAATGAGGAACAGGGGCGCGAGCGCGTGAAGGTCGAGATCAAGTACCAGTATCGCAACATGGCAGAGGTCGTGGCCGATTACCCCGAGCTTATCGATCAGGCGAAAAAAGCTTTTGAGGACGCCGGCGTCACCCCAAATGTCATCCCCATCCGCGGCGGTACGGACGGAGCACAGCTTTCGTTCCGCGGCCTGCCGTGTCCCAATTTGTCGACCGGAGCGTATTGCTGCCACGGCGTGAATGAGTTCATTCCCGTCCTCTCGCTCGAGAAGATGGTGGAGGTCCTCAAGCATCTGGTCGCCCGCTTCGCATAGCGGGCAGAGTCCGGCGCCGATGCGTTGCCGCCGGAAATGGTAGAGAAGGGAACAAACGCCATGGAGCATGACGAGTTCACAGCTGAGCCCCATCTGACGACGGCAAACGAGGACTATCTCGAGTGTATTGTTCGAATCGAGGGAGAGAACGGCGGAGAAGTCGAGGGTGGTATTCGTTCGGTAGACATCGCTCAGCGCCTTGAGGTGTCAAAGACATCGGTCAACAAGGCGATCACCGCGCTCAAAGCGCAGGGCATGGTCGAGCAATCTCACTATGGCAGAGTGCGTCTGACATCTCAGGGGCGCGAGATTGGCTCCGCCGTCTGGCGCCGTCATCGCATGTTGCGCGCCTTTCTCGCGGGCGAGCTCGGAGTCGACTTTGAGCGCGCCGATGCCGAAGCGTGTTTGATGGAGCACGCGCTCTCCGAGGACACGATGAATCGCTGGTTGGCCTATCTCGAATCGTCGGGAATCACCATAGAAGGGTAAGGCGAGATAGCGGACGACGGCCGCCCGCGTTGGGACGTGTTCCCAGCGCGGGCGATTGTTAGTTTGCGAGCCCCATCCTTACACTTTGCTTAGATTTCACCGCCTGCGGTTGGCGCGCCTTGGTTGGGGTATACCGAACAATGCATTGACGCGATGACATAATCACCGTAAGGGGTGCATACGCGCATGAGCGAAATAATACGATTTGGAACAGATGGCTGGCGTGCGCGCCTTGATGGTGATTTCACCAACGATAACGTGGTGCGAGTTGCAGATGCGGCGGGTGCTCTTTGGGCACGCCGCGCAGCTGGTGCGCTGGTGTATGTTGGGTACGATGCACGTCCTGGTGCACGTGAGTTTGCGCGCCTTGCAGGCAAGGTCCTTGCGGCGCACGGTCTGGCGGTCAAGGTTTCCGATAGGCACGTTCCCACGCCCGCGTTGGCGTGGACAGTCGCCCGGGATGACCGCGCTGTGGGCGGCTTGATGGTGACAGGTTCGCATAGCCCCGCAGACTATCAGGGAATCAAGCTGCGCATGGCGGATGGTGGTGTGGGGTCGGACGATTTCTACGAAGAACTACAGCGCATCATCGATTCCGATCCAACGCTTGCCCGCGGGGCAATCGCCGAGACGGACTTTCTTACGCGCTATTTAGACCATCTGTATGCAATGGTGGACACCGAGGCAATCGCTGCGGCGCAGTTACGGGTCGTATACGATCCGTTGTACGGATCGGCAAGTGGCTGCTTCGCCGATTTGCTGCGTGCCATGGGGGCTGATGTGACCGAGATCCATGGTTCGCCAGATGAAGAGACCGATGGAACCCATCCCGAGCCTATTGAGCCTTGGGTTGACGACTGCGAGCGCGAGGTTGTCGCGTGTGGCGCATGTGCGGGGCTTGTCAACGATGGGGATGGCGATCGCATTGGCGCGGTGGACGAACACGGCAGATTTGTGAATTCGCAAAAGGTCATAGCTCTCATTCTCGGTCACTTATGCCGCAACCGAGGATGGAACGGGCGCGTGGTGCTCAACACGACGTCGTCGATTCTCACGCGAAGGGTTGCACGTGAGCTGGGATGTAAGCTCTCCATAAAACCCGTTGGTTTCAAGCATATATATAGTGAGATGAAAAAACGGGACGTGTTGCTAGGGGGCGGAGAGTCAGGAGGTGTGGGCATTGCCCACCATATGCCGGAGCGCGATGGCCTTCTGGTCAACCTTCTTCTCTGTGAGGCGATGGCGGTGACGGGGAAGTCACTTGCGGAGCTTGTAGACGAGCTGGAAAGCTATTTCGGGCGGTATTACTATGCTCGCCGCGACCTTCGAATAGACCCGGAGATTGTCGAAATGCTCCGTACGGTCTTACCAGGACTCAACCCTCCGATGGTGGCAGGTCGAGTTCCGGTGCACGTGAGTCATATGGATGGGTTGCGGCTGGAGTTCGATGACGAATCGTGGATCCTGCTAAGGCCTTCCCAAACTGAACCGCTCATACGCGTATATGCAGAAGCGCAGACGATCGAAATGCGGGACGAACTGCTGGATGCGGGGATAGATCTCGCTCATGGCGAGTTTACATAGGAGCAAAGTTTCCCGCC